>CAVRMW010000016.1:0-8465 GCA_963722505.1 uncultured Cytophagales bacterium | reverse complement strand
CATACTCTCCGTCTTCCCGCCATCCACCGGCAAATTAACCCCGCTAATACTTCCGGCCGCCGGACTGCATAAAAAGGCAACAGCCGCTGCAACTTCCGCAGCTTCGCTAAATCTTCTGATCGGAATTGTGAGATTCCATTTGATCGGAAATTTCCTGAACCGATTTTCCCTGAGATTCGCTTCGCATGTCCACAACAGCATTCAAGCGAGCCGTTTTTGTAAAACCCGGCAATACATTATTGGAAGTAATGCCAAAAGGCCCAAGTTCAAGTGACATCGTTTTTGACCAACTTGACACTGCGCCACGAATTGTATTTGAAACACCAAGTCCAACAATCGGCTGTTTTACAGAAGTACTTATAATATTGACAATTCTTCCAAAACCTGCTTTTTTCATACTTGGAACAACAGCTTGTGCAAGTATCTGATAATTCACAACGTGCATTTGAAAAGTTTTGATAAACTGATCCGTTTCTGCATCGATGATCGGTCCGCCGGCTGGCCCGCCTGTATTGTTGATAAGAATGTGTACATCCGGGCAAAGTCTTAAATATTCCTCAATTGCATGTTTTACATTTTCATTATCTGAAAAATCGGCCACTATATAACGGTGCAGTTGATTTAAGGAAGTATCCAAAGTTTCAACAGCCTCTCTGAGTGATTCTTCATTTCTGGCCATAAGTGTCACATTTGCGCCCATAATGCCAGTTCAACCGCTGATGCATAACCAATTCCCTGCGTACTTCCGCAAACGATGGCCGTTTTTCCTGTTAAGTCAAGATTCATATTTTTAATGGTTAATTGTCAATGGTAAATTGTTAATGTAAAAGGAGTGTGAGAGATGGTTAATTTAGTTAAAATATCGTTTAATTTTACTATATTGTGATTAGAATCGTCATAATCATTACGATTGAGAACTATTGCATTAATACACATCATTAGCAATTAACCTCATGCATTAACAATTAACCCTTAACAATTAATAATTAACAATTACCTTTGCGTTTTCTTTTTTCAATTGCCCAAGTCTCGTAATGTTTACCGTCAAATATTGACCAATGTCTAAAAAAATCCAATCCGCTCTTATCTCTGTATATTATAAGGACGGTCTTGAACCGCTTGTTCGCGTTTTACATGAAAATGGTGTAAAACTTTATTCCACCGGCGGAACGCAGACTTTCATTGAAAATCTGAATATTCCGGTTACCGCAGCCGAAGAACTTACAGGTTATCCATCGATTTTTGGTGGAAGAGTAAAAACTTTGCACCCGGCTATTATGGGCGGAATTTTGTATCGTCGTGATGATGAGGGAGATGTGGCTCAGGCGGCTCAATATAATATTCCTGCAATCGATATGGTTGTTGTGGATTTATATCCTTTTGAAGAAACCGTTGCTTCGGGTGCTGGTGAGGAAGATATTATTGAAAAAATAGACATTGGAGGAATTTCTCTGATTCGTGCTACGGCGAAAAATTATAAGGATACGCTGATCGTTTCTTCACGCAAGCAATATGAAAGTGTTGTTACATTGTTGACTGAAAAATCTGCAAGTACGGATCTTGAAGATCGTCGCTGGTATGCAGGAGAGGCTTTTGGCGTTTCGTCACACTATGATGGTGCGATCAATAATTATTTCCTTTCAAAAGATTCAAGCGCAGATGATGCCTTGTTCAACTTTACAAAATTACCGTCACAAACACTTCGTTACGGGGAAAATCCGCATCAAAGTGCAGCGTTCCACGGTGATCTTGACAAAATGTTTGACAAGCTTCACGGTAAAGAATTGTCATATAACAACCTGGTAGATGTTGATGCATGTATCGGTCTGATCGATGAATTCGCGGGTGCTGATCCAACATTTGCGATTATAAAACATACCAATGCCTGCGGAGTTGCAACGGCTGCTACTGCAAAAGAAGCTTATCTGAATGCTTTGGCTTGCGATCCGGATTCTGCTTTTGGTGGTGTTGTGATTACAAATGTTAAAGTAGATCTGGCAACAGCAGAAGAATTGAATAAACTTTTCATGGAAATCCTGATCGCACCTGATTTTGAAGAAGGTGCACTGGAATTGTTGAAATCAAAGAAAAACAGAAATTTATTGAAACGTAAATCTGTGGATCTTCCTGGAATTATGTTCAAAACAATATTGAACGGTGTATTGGTACAGGATAAAGATCTTGCTACTGAAACAGCTGAACAAATGACAACCGTAACTGAAAAAGCACCAACTGACAAATGAATTGAATGCTCTGGAATTTGCTTTGAAAGTTTGTAAACATACAAAATCAAATACGATCGTTCTTGCCAAAGAAAACCAGCTTTTCGCCAGCGGAACCGGACAAACTTCCCGTATTGACGCACTTCGTCAGGCGATTGAAAAAGCAAAACATTTTGGTTTTGATCTGCAAGGTGCAGTAATGGCATCTGATGCATTTTTCCCATTCCCGGATTGTGTTGAAATTGCAACGCAGGCAGGAATCACGGCAGTTGTTCAGCCAGGCGGTTCAATTCGTGACAAAGATTCTATTGCTTACTGCAATGCAAATGGTGTGGCGATGGTGACGACCGGAATTCGTCATTTTAAACATTAATTCCAATTTTAAGCACGACGTTTCGTTATTTTTGAAACGTCGTGTTTAAAATCAATTGTATTAAAGCGTGCCTCATTGAAAACCAGCCCATTATTTAAATCCCGTCTTGCTGCTCTTGGTAAATTTCTTCTGATCGGGTTGGTTTTAGTTATTCCGGGTTATTTTTTCCTTTATCCTCAGGTTCTTCAATGTCAGATTATTGGTCTTTCCAATTTTGAAAAGGTCAACGATTATATTTATTCCAGTCCTTCCCTTGAACCATAATCAACGTAAGAATATTCTTGGTGTGATTAGAAAAGCTGAAATGCGGATTGATTCATTTTGGCTTGGAAAACAAGCGAAACCTAAATTAATCATTTGCGGAACACCGCAGGAATATCAAAAATATTGTCAGAGTACAGAAGGAGCAGGGTGTAGTTTGGGTACGCCGTGGGGACAATCTTATGTGATTTTAAATGCGCAAGGTTTAAATGTGGATGTGATCAGTCACGAAATGTCTCATGTTGAATTGCTGGACCGCTTGGGCTGGTGGAAAACGACCATGGATATTCCGCAATGGTTTAACGAAGGGACGGCATTAATGCTCGACAGGCGTTTTGTGAATAATCCGGATTCGCTTAGGCCGATATTTTGATTACATGGATGAATGGCTGTATCAAACCGGAGGCGGACAAAATATTCTTGAACTCAAAAATATTACTTCCGTAAAAGGATTTTTTGGTGGAGGTTCAAAAGAAGTAATGCTAGCGTATATGACTTCCGGGCTGGAAGTATCTTACTGGCTGGCTTATTGTGGGCAAACTGGATTGGTAAAACTGGTTTCTGAGATGAAAAGTGGCAAATCTTTTGAGGAAAGTTATAGTAATCTGGAAAATAAATGCGAAGCAAAATACATAAGTTAAATCTCCCTGATAATCCACTCCGCTTGCCCGATTCTGTTAAATTAGATGAGTAAAGCATGCCTCTTATTTTCCTTGTTTATCTGTTTTTAAACATCAATAAAAAATAAAGGCTGACATTAGTAAGGAACATGCTTTTTTTACTTGCACTATTTTTCGAAAATAGTGTACCTTTCGGATTGAACAGAAAATCGCTTATCCATTCATCTAATATTTGTATATTTGAAATGCAACAATTACAAACCCTGGATTACATAGTATTCTTCTTTTACTTTATTCTGGTATCAGGTTACGGGTACTGGATTTACCAACGGAAAAAAATCAACTACTGAATCTACACAAGACTTTTTCCTGGCAGAAGGATCGCTTACCTGGTGGGCAATTGGTGCATCGCTGATCGCTTCTAATATTTCCGCAGAACAATTTATCGGAATGTCGGGTAACGGATTTTCCATGGGTTTGGGGATTTCAACCTATGAATGGATGGCGGCAGCAACGCTTATTATTGTTGCCGTTTTCTTTATGCCGATTTATCTGAAAAACAAAATTTACACAATGCCCCAGTTTTTGAGTCAGCGTTATAATCCAACCGTGAGTTTGATTATGGCAGTTTTCTGGCTGGCTTTGTACATTCTTGTTAACCTTACCTCAATTCTTTATCTGGGTGCGCTGGCAGTTTCCGGTATTTCGGGTCTTGATTTTACCTTCTGTATGATCGCTCTGGCAGTTTTTGCCATTATCATTACAATCGGCGGGATGAAGGTTATCGGTTTTACGGATGTAATTCAGGTTTTCTTCCTGATCATTGGTGGTTTGGCAACAACTTATCTGGCAATCAATTTGGTTTCAGGAGAAACCGGTATTGACGGTGTGATGAGCGGGATGAAAATGATGCGTGAAAATCATGACGATCACTTTCATATGATTTTCCCTAAAAGCAGTCCTTTTTATATGCAGCTTCCTGGTCTTGCAGTTTTGTTAGGTGGTATGTGGATTGTAAATTTGAACTATTGGGGTTGTAATCAATACATTACACAACGTGCATTGGGTGCGGATTTGAAAACGGCCCGTAACGGTATTTTGTTTGCAGCTGGTCTTAAATTACTGATGCCTGTTATCGTTGTTTTGCCTGGTATCGCTGCTTATGCGCTTGTACAGCAAAGGCCTTTTTCAGGCGGAAATGTTAGGCGCTGACGGCGCAATTAATCCGGATAAAGCATATCCTGTGTCTCTTAAATTTACTTGCCGACTGGTTTGAAAGGTCTTTCTTTTGCAGCATTAACAGCAGCTGTTGTGGCTTCACTTGGCTGGAAAAGCAAATAGTATTTCAACGATTTTTACGCTGGATATTTTTAGAAATTACATTGGTAAAAACGCGGACGAAAAGAAACTGGTTTGGGTTGGACGCTGGGTTGTAGTTGTTGCAATGATTCTTGCCATTGTTGTATCTCCTTACATGGGAATTGATAAAAAAGGTGGTTTCCAGTTTATTCAGGAAATGACCGGACTTCTTTCACCGGGTATTTTTGCTTCCTTTATTATGGGCTTCTTCTGGAAAAGAACCAACTCGGCAGGAGCATTATTTGCGATTGTAGGTGGTTTCCTTATTGCTTTGGCAATGCACAACAATTATTTCCCATTCGCCGACTGGACACAGGTTCCTTTCCTGGACAGAATGGGATTGGTATTCCTGATATGCGTTGCTGTTATGTTTGTTCTGGGACTGGTATTGCCTGACGAGAAAAAAGGATTGCAAATTGACGTTTCCATGTTTAAACCACATCGCAGTTTTGTGATTGGTGCTTCTTGTAGTTATTGCGTTGATTGCAATTCTTATATAACCATTTCTGGTAAAAAAGGCACGGTTAAGCAAAACAAAAGAGGCCTGGAAATTTCCAGGCCTCTTTTGTTTTATAAAAGAAAATGAAAGCTTATGCTTCTTCTTCGATAATCGTAATTTTCTGGATTTTATCGCCCTGACGGATCAAATCTACTGTATCAACGCCTTCAACCACTTTACCGAAGCAAGTGTGGTTTCCGTCCAAATGAGCAGTATTGTTACGGCTGTGGCAGATAAAGAATTGTGATCCACCTGTATCACGTCCTGCATGTGCCATAGATAAAACGCCACGGTCATGATATTGTTTTTCCGCTTTCACTTCACATTTAATTGTGTATCCCGGACCTCCGCGCCCTGTTCCCTGTAGGATCTCCGCCCTGAATCATAAAATCAGGAATAACGCGGTGGAAAGTAAGTCCATCATAAAATCCTTTTTTAGAAAGATCTACAAAGTTTTTCACTGCAATAGGTGTATCCTGCATCGTAAAATTCGATAAGCATGGTACCTTTATCGGTGATCATTTCGGCCTTTGTCATATTCGTTTGACTGGTATTTGGTAAAAAATAAATGAAGATTTTTATACAACAGATTTGTATATCATAACAAATGCAAAGAAAAGCATATTGCAGTTTTTCTTTGCATTGTTATGATTATATAACCAAAGAATTTAAGAATCAGTTGCTACTCTTGCCAATTGTTTTGAATCCGGTTTTAATTCAGAAAGTTTTTTCTCTTCTCTGATTTGCACCATTTTATCTAAAACATCACCACTGCCCCATTCCTTGCTTCTTTTAGGATTGGAAAACCATTCTTTGACTGCCAGTAATTTATAAATGTACTTAGTTGTTTCTGCGTTTAACCGAAGCTTAAAATAGTCGTCTTTATTTTGTGAGTTCATTCGGTGTTGAATATGCGTTGGTCCTGCATTGTAGGCAGCTGCTACAAGTGTCCAGGAACCAAGCTGGCGGTGAAGTCCTTTTAAATACTTACCTGCTGCATGAGTGGATTTAACCAGATGTTTGCGATCGTCAACCGTTCCATTTACGGTTAAGCCAAGTGATTTGGCTGTTGCGGGCATTAATTGCCAGTATCCGCCTGCACCTCTGTGAGAGGTAGCATCGTTAGCTCATGGCACTTTCTATGATGGGAATATATTTAAAGTCGGATGGCACTCCGTACTTTTTAAGGATGGGCTCTATAATTCGCATCCTTTTTTCTGCGCTTGTCATCAGTTTACGGAAAGAATCGGTGTCGTAATTTCTGATCATGTTCTGGTACCGCTCGGCTATGCGCATTTCCGAAAGAGGCACCTTTTCGCCACAAAAATTGATGGCAAGAAGGTTGGAGTTGATTGTTAGTTCAGACTTCAATTCCTTCTTTTCTACCTTCAAGTTGCTTAGGGAAAACATCCCCATTGATGCAATTGAGAAGGCAACAAATATTAATCTAATCATCCATGTTTAATTTCGTTCAACATAATTTTCGGTGGTGTACCACGGGACAAAGATAACGCTATTGAATTAATAATGTTTCATTTTTAGGTAAAAAGTTGATTTATAGGTGATTGTGGCTGATTTTGAATTAGCACTAATTTAAGTTCAGATCTAATTTTACGATTCCGAGCGGTTCGAAAATAATTATGATGTTTTGAGTCAAATTTGAAGAATAATCATCTGGAATTCACCAAAAGTATACAAAATGAATATTTTTAGTTGAAATTGTAATTTTCCAAGAGTTACATTTCGATAACTTAAATTTAAAATTTAATACACTTTCTATTTCTACTTTTTTCGACGGAAATTAAGTTGGTTTTTGCCTCAAAAACAGACTGGAAAATGATATTTATCAGCAGTTTTCATACTAAAAGATGCATTTCGTTCAGTTAATAAATACTATCTTGCATAGTTAGACACAGCGATTGTAAAAATGGTCACAGTAGAAGAAGCGAAGAAGAAGAATTACAGCTAACGCAAGTGCATTAGCGGCAGAATTAAAAACTGTTCAGGAAACGTTGGATATGTTTTGGCAAAGGACGTTTTAGCGACTTTATCGCTCCCGTCTTTCCGGCAATCGTCCATGGACGGATATGCAGTTTTGCATACTGATATTATGATGAAAATGTGGTCTTTACCTGTCGTTGCAGAATCAAAAGCCGGTGGAACTTTGAAACTTTCCTTAAAATCCGGAACAGCGATCCGGATATTTACCGGTGCTCCCGTGCCCGCTGGGGCCACGGCTGATGCAGATCAAGGGCGAACCTAAACAGCAGATCGATCTGCCGCGCCCGAACTCGGTTTCTTCGGGGTTATCGATGAGCGGATGAATCTCGACCTCGTCCGGGAAATCGCGGACGCGCGGCCCGATTGGCAACTAATCATGCTGGGGCCGGTGACTAAAATCAATCCTGCCACACTTCCCCAGCGGCCTAACATCCATTGGCTGGGAGCTCAGGCGTACGACGACTTGCCGAAGTTTCTTGCGAGTTGGGACATTGGGTTGATGCCCTTCGCGATCAACGAGGCCACGCGTTTCATCAGCCCAACCAAGACCCCGGAATTTCTCGCGGCCGGTGTCCGGGTGATTTCCACTCCCATCGCCGACGTCGTTCGGCCCTATGGCGAGATGGGACTGGTGGAGATCGCAAACGATGCGGCATCCTTTGTCCAGAGCGCGGTGTCCCTGCTCGGCCGCTCGAAGACCTCGTGGCAGCAACAAGTCGACAAGTACCTTTCCCAAATGTCCTGGGATCGGACATGGAAGGACATGTCCGGACTCATGCGCGAGGCGAAGCAGCGCAAAGTCCTTCCAACCGCAAGCAAGGCGACAGTTCTCGAGGTGCAGGGTGTTTGACTGGCTGGTTGTTGGCGGCGGCTTCGCCGGAAGCGTGCTCGCGGAGCGCATTGCCTCGCAGCGAGGCGAACGCGTGCTGCTGATCGACAGACGATCACATATCGGCGGCAACGCATACGATTTCCACAACGACGAGGGTCTGCTCATCCACAAGTACGGACCTCACATCTTCCATACCAACGGCAAATCAATCCTCGACTATTTGACTCATTTCACGAGCTGGAGGCCGTACGAGCACCGGGTCAGCAATACGTCGGCGCCAAGGAACAACAACAAAAAA
>CAVRMW010000015.1:0-24416 GCA_963722505.1 uncultured Cytophagales bacterium | reverse complement strand
TGCGGTAAGTTTATATGCCTTTTTAGGAACACTTTGTACGATTGAGCTCGGAACTTCTGTACCAAAAGCCGGTGCCTGGTATGTCTATGCTCGTCGTGCTTTTGGTGATTACGCAGGATTTGTCGTTGGAATAAATAGTTGGATGGGTACCTGCGCGGCTTTGGGTTTCGGTGTTTATACGATGAGTGAATATCTTGCGCTCCTAATTCCCTCACTTTTGGGTTACGAACCTTACGTTGCTGCTTCCATATTAATTATTTTAACAGGAATACACTGGATTGGACTTGCCCTCGCCAGTACATTTCAAAATGTAATGAGTTTCCTGAAAGCAGTTGGATTATTCACTTTTGTGGCTGTTTGTTATATCTATGGAAAAGAAATTTCCTCTGCCGACGCGAGTTTAACAACAAGCAAAATTATCCAGAACGGAAGCATCATTGGACCCATCATATTTTCTCTCCAAGCGATTTTCTATACATATGATGGCTGGCACACCGCCGCCTATTTTACCGAAGAAGACGAAAATCCGACTAAAAATCTTCCAAAGTCGATGATTGGCGGCGTTTTGCTGATCATCATCATTTATCTGCTTTGCAATCTGGCTATTTTGTACATTTTGCCAATGAATGAATTAGCTAATTCAAAACTTGCAGCTGCTGATGCGATCAAACTGATATTTGGAGAAGGATCTGCGAAGATCGTTACAATCTTTTTGATGATATCGATTCTCGGAATTGTGAATGCACAAATGCTGTTTAATCCCCGTGTGTTATATTCCATGAGCCGTGATGGCTTATTTATCAATGCTGCAACTTATGTGAATAAAGGAGGAACGCCTGCGCTTGCAATGCCAATAACGGCGGGCGTTGCTATTATTCTTATTCTGGTAGGAAAAGAGGCGTGTGAAAAACTATCTGATATCGCTACTTTCTTTTTTGTACTGGGCTATACTTCCGGATTTGCTTCTTTATTGATGTTGAGAAAAAAAGAGCCGCTTTTGGCACGTCCCTGGAAAGTGCCCGCTTATCCGGTTTTGCCCATTTTAATGTTGATTATTTCGTTGGCATTTCTGGTTTCAGCGGTAGTTCAGGATATTTCAAGCAGTAAATATTCGCTTTTATTTCTAATATTAAGTTACCCGATTTTCCTTGCTGTGCAAAGGTTAAATCGAAGGGATTAAAATTTTTATTGACACACACTAACTTAATAATATTATGGCTGGTACTTTTTCACAATTGTATGTCCAGATTATTTTCGCCGTGAAAGGCAGAGAAAATTTGATTAAAAAAGAATTTCGGACTGAGATTTTTGAATACATCGCAGGCATAATTAAAGGTAAAGATCAAAAACCAATTATCGTTAACGGTGTTGGCGATCATGTACATGTTTTCGTTGGGTTACGACCGTCAATGTCGGTTTCAGATTTGGTCAGGGATATCAAGAACAATTCTTCAAATTTTATCAATTCCAAAAAGTTTGTGAAAGGCAAGTTTTCGTGGCAGGAAGGTTTCGGCGCATTTACTTATGGACAATCGCAGATAGATTCGGTTTTTAAGTATATTAGTAACCAGGAAGCACATCATCAAAAGAAAACCTTTAAAGAAGAATATATTGATATGCTGGCGAAATTTCAGGTTAAATATGACGAGAAATATTTGTTTGAGTGGATTGAATGAATATTAAGTTTCAACACATTAGTAGACAGACAGGGAAATAGTTAAGTTGGTTATGCCACCCGTTCCGGGTTTTGCACAAAGCATCACATTACTTTTCTATAAAAATATCATCCCTTCGGGATTTTAGATCTGAGTGAGGAAAGTATCTAACGATATTATATTTTAGATATTAAATCCTGAAAGAGAAATCAAACAATACATTCAAAATAATCGGGATAGCAAAAATCCCGAAGGGATGACATTATTATAGAAAAGGCAACAATAAGCTAATAATAAAACCCTGAAAGGGTGGCATAAGAATTCACAATCAAACCATCCTAATCTTTAAAATCCGAGCAGCAATAATCCCGAAGGGATGACATTATTATAGAAAAGGCAACAATAAGCTAATAATAAAACCCTGAAAGGGTGGCATAAGAATTCACAATCAAACCATCCCAATCTTAAAAATCCGAGCAGCAAAAATCCCGAAGGGATGACATTATTATAGAAAAGGCAACAATAAGCTAATAATAAAACTCTGAAAGGGTGGCATAAGAATTCACAATCAAACCATCCCAATCTTAAAAATCCGAGCAGCAAAAATCCCGAAGGGATGCATTATCAAGAAAAGGCAACAATAAGCTAATAATAACCCTAATCTTTAAAATCCGAGCAGCAATAATCCCGAAGGGATGACATTATTATAGAAAAGGCAACAATAAGCTAATAATAAAACCCTGAAAGGGTGGCATAAGAATTCACAATCAAACCATCCCAATCTTAAAAATCCGAGCAGCAAAAATCCCGAAGGGATGACATTATTATAGAAAAGGCAACAATAAGCTAATAATAAAACCCTGAAAGGGTGGCATAAGAATCCACAATCAAACCATCCCAATCTTAAAAATCCGAGCAGCAAAAATCCCGAAGGGATGACATTATTATAGAAAAGGCAACAATAAGCTAATAATAAAACCCTGAAAGGGTGGCATAAGAATTCACAATCAAACCATCCCAATCTTAAAAATCCGAGCAGCAAAAATCCCGAAGGGATGACATTATTATAGAAAAGGCAACAATAAGCTAATAATAAAACCCTGAAAGGGTGGCATAAGAAACCACGATCAAAAAATTTAAGCTATGATCCGATCAACAAAACATGACTACAAGCTAATTTGGTAAAACCTGAAAAAGCGACACAAGAGATCTAAACCAAAAATAAAATCATGATAAAACCATAATTCCAACCTTATATCACAAACTGCAAATTCATCAACAGCCATGCCCTTCAAACTCACCTTACCAAAAACCATAATCCTCATTTTCGCCGTTTTCGCCCTCGCCTCATACAAATGGGCGGAGGATGATTTTTCTAAAATAATACTAACCAGATTACAGGAGTATCGCCGCATTTTTCCCCAAGAAAAGGCCTATCTGCATTTGGACAAACCTTATTACGTCACAGGAGATACACTTTGGTTCAAAGCTTATTTGGCGGAAGGTTCTGTACATTTCGCAGATAGCGCAAGTCAGGTGCTATATGTTGACCTTATTGATAAACGGAGCGGAAAAAATATTGCGTTAAGAAGAGTAAAACTTAACGGAGGTTTTGGAAACGGCGATATTGTTCTGAATGATGACTTGCCAAAAGGCGCTTACACAATACGCGCTTACACCAATTGGATGCGTAATTTCCAGGAAGATTTCTTTTTTCATAAAGACATTTATCTTTTCAATGATAACGTAGAAAAACCTGCAAGTCCCGCCTCAGCGCTCGATGTTCAGTTTTTTCCGGAGGGTGGACAACTTGTAGCTGGCCTCAACACCCGAATAGGATTTAAGGCTATCGATGAATCTGGTTTGGGTCCGGATGTGAATGGTTTTATTCTTAACCAGAATAACGATACGATTGCGGCCCTGAAAAGTGAGCATTTAGGCATGGGAAAATTTCCTTTTGAGCCGGCAGCTAACCAAAAATACACAGCTTATATTAGAAAAAACGCGGAGCCTTTCAAAACATTTAATCTACCGGAAGTAAAAACTGAGGGATATATCATGATGGTTAACAATCTGACCACGACTGATAAAATGCGCGTCCTGATTTATGCCAACTTTGCTGACAACATAGACAAAGAAGTAAATATTGTTGCCCATACAAGAGGGTTGGTAGCCTTTGCGGCAAAAGGAAAAGTAACAAAAAAAGGATTACAACTTAATGTTCCAACATCAGCATTTCCGGATGGAATTACCCAGCTGACACTTTTTGACCATTTAAATCAGCCTGTTTGTGAGCGGGTTGTTTTTATTGACCATGGTGATCATCTGAACGTTAAAATTAGTACACAAAAAAATACATACAAATTAAGAGAGAAAACAGAGGTTGAAATAATGATCACTGACAGCGCTGGCTCACCGGTAGAAACCAATTTGTCAGTAGCTGTTACTGATGCCGGTCAGATTGCTCAGCAGCCTTTTGATCAGAATATTGTTTCATACCTCATGCTTTCGTCTGATCTGAAAGGAAATATTGAACAACCAGCTTATTACTTTGATCCGAAAAATGAGGACCGGAGAATAAAAGTTGATATACTGATGATGACGCAAGGCTGGCGCAGATTTGATTGGAAAAATGTTTTGCAGGAAACACATACAGCACCCGGCCGTTTTGTCGAACAAGGTTTTTCTATTCAGGGACAAGTAATGCGTTCAAACAAAAAAACGGCAGAAAATGTGATGCTTTCCGTTTATCTTACAAGCGATAGTATTAACACTTTTCTTACCACGGAATCGGGAGCAACAGGATTATTTTCACTTGATAACCTGGTTTTTAAAGATTCCTTAAATGCTCGTTTACAAGGAATGAACCCGAAAAACAGAGATGGACTCAATATTCTGGTAACGCCTTTTGATCCGCCAAAATTTACAATTTCACGAATACCTTTTTATCCGGTTACCGTGGACGCATTACAAATGGCGGCTTATTTAAAAAGGACGGAAGAATATCTGGCGATTGAAAAGAAAATAAGGGACAGCAGAGAAAAGTTGCTTAAAGAAGTAACAATACGCGGACAAAAAGAGGCTCAGCGCGACACAAGAAAATTGTATAGCCGCGCCGATGCAACGATAAAAGTTTCCGCCATGACAACAGGCGGTGCCATGACTGTGCTGGATATGCTTCAGGGCCGCGTGGCCGGTGTCGTAGTTTCAGGATCAGGCTCCAATGCTACGGTACGCATCAGAAACAGCAATACCGAACCCACCTTTTTATTGGACGGCGTTCCTACGGATAAAGGTTTGATCACTTCCCTAAATATTTTTGATGTTGAAACGATTGACGTTTTGAAAGGTACTTCTGCTGCAATTTTCGGAAGTCGTGGCGGGGGAGGTGTAATTTCAGTTTTGACAAAACGTGCCAATGTAAATTATGATTATTCTAAAGACGTTGTACCCGGTGTAACTGTTTCTAAAATTGCAGGTTTTAACACACCCCGGGAATTTTACTCACCTCGCTACGATTTGGATTTACCCAATAATAATGTACCCAATTTTCGCTCGACAATTTTCTGGGCTCCTTTACTTAGAACCGATAAAAATGGTAAGGCAAAGTTCAGTTATTTCAATACGGATGCTACTACAAATGTAACAATCCGGGCTGAGGCTTTAACGGCCTGGGGAATACCGGGTTCGGGAGAAGGAAGTTATTCTATACGATAAGTGATTTTCTTATAAGAATATTTTGTAATATCCGTTACTATTGGACATCAGCCCCGGATTTCTGCCGATCAAGCCGAAAAAAAAATGGTACCTTTGCTGTTTATATTGAAACAGCCAATACAGCTTAATTTCTGATTGGCAACAAGATAAAATATGAGGATAGAATTATTCAGGATATTCTTGCTGGCAAGCCTTTTGATGGCTTGTGGGATCGTGCGTGTAGATGCGCAACGTAAGAGTAAATCGCAGGAAAAAGAAAAATCCACAGTTGTTTCAGGATTTCGGCTTGAAGAGGAAACACTTACCTCGGAGGGAATGAAGTTCATGATGACGGATCAGCCCGCCCGTGCACTTCCCGTTTTTGAACAGATAATTAAAAAAAGTCCGACGGACGGAGCCGGATATTATTTACTTGCTACCGCTCTTTTAAAACTCGACAAACAGGATGAAGCCATTATTCCTGCTAAAAAAGCATATGAACTTGATAAAACAAATGCGTTTTACGCTAAGCAGTTAGCAGAAATTTATGCTAAGAAAAGAAAATATACAGAGGCTGCTCAGATATACGAGCCATTGGTTGCCAAAAATCCGGAAAATCTGGAATACGGAATTGAGCTCGCTGCCATTTATGTTTTCAATGAACAATTTGACAAAGCAATTCAGACTTACGATCTTCTTGAAAAATCTATTGGTGTAACGGAGGAAATAACACATCAGAAAGAACAGCTTTATTTAAGAGAAAATAAACTGGACAAAGCGCTGTCTGAAGCAAAAAAACTGATCGACAGCGAACCCGGAGAAGCAAGTTACCGTGTTGAAATTGCAGAAATGCTGATTGCCAATGATAAAATTTCTGATGCCATAGCACCTTTGCAGGATGCTTTAAAAATTAATCCTGACGAAGCGCAGGCACATGTTCTTCTGGCAGATATTTATCGTCGCAATGGTGATGTTCAAAAATGTAATCAGGAGTTAAAACTTGTTTTTGCCAATCCCGAATCTGGATGCAGATCCTAAAATCCGCGTACTTTCAGGTTATCTTAAAATGCTGAAAACAGAAGCCGAAATGGATGAAGCGCTTGTTCTTGCCAAGCAACTAGCAGAAACACATCCTAACGAAGCCCGCACAAATGTTATTTATGCTGACCTGCTTGCACAGCGTGGCAGAAAGGCAGAAGCGCGGGATCTATATTCAAAAGCAGCCAGACTTGATGGTTCTGTTTATGAAGTTTGGGGTGCTATAATTCAAATTGACGGGGAATTGAATCAGGTTGACAGCCTATTAGCTCATTCGGAAAAAGCGCTGGAAATTTTTCCAAATCAGGGTCTTTTATGGTATTCCAACGGAACGGCGCTTTTGATGAAAAAGAATTACAAACAAGCCATTTCCTCATTTGAAGAAAGTTTAAAACTGATTACCGACAAGCCGGATATGATTCCATATATCCATGCGCAGCTTGGTGATGCTTACAACGGACTTGGCGATAATGTAAAATCAGACGCAGCTTACGACCTGGCTTTACAGGAAAATCCGGACAATGATCACGTATTGAATAATTACAGTTACTTTCTTTCTCTTACGAAAAGAAAAACTTGATCAGGCATTAAAAATGTCAGAACGTTTGGTTCAGCAACATCAGGATAATGCAACCTACCTGGACACTTACGCCTGGGTTTTATACATTCGGAAAGATTACAAAAAGGCTAAGGAATCGTTAGAAAAAGCGATTCAGGATACATCCAACATTAGTGGCACGATTGTTGAACATTATGGAGATGTACTTTTTAAACTTGGTGAACGCGACAATGCCGTTCTTCAATGGAAAAAAGCCAAGAAAATGGGAGAAACAACTGAACTACTGGATAAAAAAATAGCAACCGGAACATTACATGAACAATAAGATTACAGTATGGTTCCTGGCTTTGGGCTGCATTTGGTTTACTTCATGCCATAAAAAACATCTTTCAAAAGGAACATCAAGACCAACAATTGACTCTTCGTTTGTCGTAAAAGATTCAGCAAAAGCAGAAATTATAGCTGCCAATACAGTGGCGCCTGTTACTGTCAAAGAGGTTGGATTTGATTATCTATTGACAAAATCCAAATTTTCCTTTCGTAGCAGCACACAGGATTTTGATAATACAAATGTCAATATCAGAATAAAAAAAGACAGCCTGATATGGTTATCTGTGACAGGGGTTGGATTTGAAGTTGCCCGTGGTATGATCACGCCGGATTCCATTGTTTTTGTTGACAAATTTCATAAGGAATATTTTGTTTTTACTTACGCACAGCTTAGTAAACAATATAATTTCGATCTGAATTTTAAACTTTTGCAATCAATTATTATTGGAAATCTTCCGTTTGCACCTGCTTCTGATGCGAAATTTTATAAGGAAAATGATTTTGTTGTATTACATCAGGAAAACGCCCGGATTGTTTTAGACAATTATATCGACGAAAAAAACCTGAAACTTCAAAAACTTAAAGCTGTTGAAGTTCCTACAAAAAATACGTTTGTGCTGAACTATGAGGATTTCAAGGACGTAAGCGGTTTTTTGTTTCCTTTCGGCAGTCTGATCAATCTGGATGTTCAGTCTCAAAAAGACAAACAGTTCTACCAAACCATGATGCGTATCAAACACAACAAGGTAGAATTAACAAGCAAAAACCCGGGATTCCCTTTTAGTATACCTTCCAGCTATACCCGGAAAAGGTAAAAATCAGATTCTCCATTCATTTATAGGCACAAAAACGTGAAGTCTGCTTAACTTTACGCGCCCTTTAAGGTATTTTGGCAGCAAGAAAAACAAATATGCCCTTTCATCAACCGAATTATCGTCGTTTATTTCTGGTACTCACGATTTTGTGCTGTACGTCTTTTAGCGTATTTGCTCAAAAAACCCGTGAACAACTGGAACGGGAAAAAAGTGAAAACCAAAGTAAGATGAATGAAATTCAGAGTATTCTGAAACAGACATCTTCTCAAAAAAACGTCAACCTTGGTCAGTTACGAGCCCTAAATCAGCAAATCAATAACTTAAAAAAGAAGATTGATCTGCTTTCGGATGATATGGCAATCCTGGATAAAGAACTTAAAACGCTTGAAAAAAAGCGTCAGGTACTTAGCTAATGATTTGGGCAAGTTAAAAGCCGAATATGGCGACATGATTTATGAGGCGTCCAAAAGGAACGTGTATCTCAATCAGTTGGTTTTCCTATTTTCATCAGGGACTTTCAACCAGTTTGTTTTACGTTACAAATATTTAAAACAATATACCGACGCCAGACAAGGTCAGGTAAAGCAAATGGAAGTTTTGGAAAAGGAACTGATGGCCGAACGTCAGCGTATTACTTCCAAAAAACAACAGCAGCAAACGGTATTGGTTACCCAGGTTTCAGAAAATACAAAACTGGAAGGTCTGAAAACCAAGCAGGATGAAGTAGTAAAAGAATTGTCTCAAAAAGAAGTTGAGCTGAGAAATCAGTTAGCTGAAAACCGGAAAGCGACAAACTTACTGGAAGCTAATATCCGCCGTATCGCAGAAAGAGAGAAAAAGGAGCGTGAAAGAAGGGAAAGAGAAGAACGGGCTGAACGTGAAGCAAAAAGAAAAGCTGAACGCGAACGCGTAGCGCGTGAGAATGCAGAAAGAGAGAAAAAAGGCGAGGCGAAAGTAGTTGTTGAAGAACCAAAAGATGAGCCTGTGGTTTCATCAAGTGGAATGAGCGATGAAGAAGTTACACTGGCATCGTCATTTGCTGCTTCACAATCTCGCTTATCCTGGCCAACGAGAGGATTTATTTCCGGCCATTTCGGACAGCGTCCACACGCCGTTTTGAAAGGTGTAATGGTTGATAACCTTGGGGTTGATATACAAACAAATGCCGGAGAAACTGTTCGTTCTGTTTATGATGGTGTTGTTCTTGATGTAACACAAATGCCGGGAATGGGCAATGTTGTTGCTATTCAGCATGGAAATTACATGACAGTATATGCAAAAATGTCGGGTGTGACTGTTCAGGCCGGACAAAAAGTAAAAGCAAGAGAAACGATCGGACGTGTAGCAACGGACGGTGACGGAACTTCTGAACTTCAATTCCAGATATGGAAAAGTACATCCCGACTGAATCCTGAAAACTGGCTGATTAGAAGGTAGATTTTTTAATGATTAATTGTTAATGGTGAATTGTTAATGCTTAACCAACTACCATTAATAATTAACCCTTAACCATTAACAATTAAAAAGATGTCTGTACATAGTTCTGATATAAAACGCGTTACTACCCATATCATTCAGGAAATGAAAACGCGGGGCGAAAAAATTTCCTGTTTGACAGCTTACGATTACTCAATGGCTGGTATCGTGGATGCCGCCGGTGTTGAGTTGATTCTTGTAGGAGATTCTGCTTCTAATGTGATGGCAGGCCATGAAACGACATTACCCATTACGATTGACCAGATGATCTACCACGCATCATCGGTTGTGCGCGCTGTGAAACGTGCATTGGTGGTGGTTGATCTTCCTTTTGGTTCTTACCAGGGAAATTCAGGAGAAGCGCTACGTTCTGCCATCCGTATCATGAAAGAATCCGGCGCACATGCGGTGAAACTGGAAGGCGGACTTGAAATTAAAGAATCGGTTGTGCGAATTTTAAGTGCCGGCGTTCCTGTGATGGGACATTTAGGACTTACACCGCAGTCGATTTATAAATTTGGTACTTATACCGTACGTGCCAAAGAAGAAGTTGAAGCTAAAAAGCTTTTGGAAGATGCCAAAATGCTGGATGAAATCGGTTGTTTTTCTGTTGTACTGGAAAAAATTCCTTCATCACTTACAAAACAGGTTTCTGAAAGTATCTCCATTCCAACGGTCGGAATAGGTGCAGGGCCACATGCTGATGGACAGATTCTAGTTTTGCATGATGTGCTTGGTATTAACAAAGGGTTTAAACCGCGTTTTCTTCGTCAGTATGCCAATTTAAATGACATCATGAATGAAGCGATTACAAATTACATTAAAGACGTTAAAGGCAAATCTTTTCCAAACGAAAAAGAGTCTTATTGATCACCTCGCTTTTGTTTTTGCAATGGAAAAACAAAAGTTTTAAAATAGAAAATTATGGCAAAGCGCCCATTTCAAATTATATATGAAGACAATCACTTACTGATTGTTAACAAAGAACCAGGTATACTTGTCCAGGGCGATTCCACGCGTGACAAGCCTTTACTGGAAATGTTGAAGGAATATATCAAAGAAGAATACGACAAGCCGGGAGCTGTGTTTTTAGGAACCGTGCATCGTTTGGACCGCCCGGTTAGTGGTTTGGTTGTATTTGCAAAAACGTCAAAAGCGCTGGAGAGAATGAATGAAATCTTCCGTAAACGCGACGTTCAAAAGACTTATTGGGCTGTTGTAAAAAACCGTCCGCCGGAAAAAAAGGGGAAACTGGTTCACTGGCTTATCAAAGATGAGAAGAGAAATGTAACTACGGCTTACGATTACGAAGTACCAGGATCACAACGTGCTGAACTTAGTTACAGACTTTTGGGTGATGTAAATAAATTCAATTTGCTTGAAGTTACACCGGTAACCGGCCGTCCTCATCAGATCCGTGTTCAGCTGGCTTCTATGGGTTGTCCAATTCGTGGTGATTTGAAATATGGTTATCCAAAGGCAAATCCTGATGCGAGTATTAACTTACATGCCCGTCGACTTTTCTTTGAGCATCCTGTAAAAAAGGAGCCGATTATTTGCAAAGCAGGACTTCCGAATGATCCGTTCTGGGAAGAATTCCTTCCTTTGGATACCGAAATAATCAAAGCAGATCATTTAGGATTTTTATACGAATAAGCCAGTATGATTGAAAAGTTAAAAGAGCGCTGGAATGTTAAAAATGGATGGGACGTCTTAATCATTTTACTGGTTTTTGCCTGTACCGGATTTTCCATTTTATACATCAAGCGCGCACTTTTCAATCTGGTTGGCATATCAAAAGAAACATCACCGTCCTGGCTTCTCTGGACGGTTAATATTGTTTTTATTTTACCTCTTTACCAAGCCGTTTTGCTAGCCTGGGGCTGGATCTGGGGCAGATTTTCTTTTTTCTGGGAATTTGAAAAGAGAATGTTTCGGCGGATAGGTGGGTGGTTTGGGTGGAAAGGCTAAGCTGGCTGATCTTATCTGAATATTACTAACAAATAAGATTTAGAAGAAATGGTTAACTTTATAATATAAAATCAATAAAGTCATGGAAACCTTAATATTTCGATCCAATAGCCCTAAAAACTAGAAGCTTTGAAAGCAGTCGCAAAGGCTTTGGAAATTTCTTTTGAATCAGAAGAAAAGCCATATAACCCAAAATTCGTTGCTAAAATTGAAAAGAGCAAGGAAGATAAAAAAGCAGGAAAAGGCAGAGTTTCTTCCATAGATGAACTCGATAGTCTACGGAAATAATATTCCTCCCTGATGCTGATGATGATCTCAAATATTGGGTAAAAACTGGAAATAAAGTTATACTCAAAAAAATATCAAGTCTCGTCAAATCAATTCAGGTTACTCAGTACGAAGGATTGGGGAAAACCAGAAGGATTAAAACACAATTTTTCCGGTCTTTGGTCACAAAATCTTTATTCATTCTTTAAAGGGTCACTACTAGGATTTCTTTTTCCACCCCTTCAACTTCCACGCACTCACCCCAACATAAGCCATACTTCCTTTTGCGCCGCTTCCGTTTTTGTTAATCAACCCGTTAATATTACTAAATCCGATAAAAATCGGCCCGAAATGCGCCAAGGCACCAATTGCAACTTTTTTATTTCCCTGAATAAAAGAGATCGGGAAAGCAAAGTCAGAATCCTCATCTTCAAAACGAGGCGTGATTGTGAAAACATTTGGCTGCGCTACGTTCAATACATTATCAGTTAGCGATTTGAATCGTTTTGTTTGGGATAATGTAACAAAAAAACCCTTTACCAACTGCACATCAGCTTCCCAATGTACGGATTGTGGTAATTTCACTTTACTATTAAAAGTTGTGTCAGAACTTGCAGGATATAAATTCATTAATCCGTCAGCCCCTTCGTTTCCAATAACTTCTAATTCTTTCTGACCAATAATTGTTTGCTCCTGTTGTCCGGCTATCACCCGGCTTCCGGTTGTTTTATACTTTATTGATCCAATATCGGTTAAAGAAGCTGCCAGTCGCAAAATATATTTCGGATTCTGATCAAATGCCTCATCTTTATTTTGCCAATAATTCCCTAATTCATAAGTCACGCCGAGGTCATAACCCCAACCTGCTGCATATTTATCAGAATTAAACAAATCACCTAACTTTAATTTCTGGTTTTGTTGGCTGTATCCGGTTTCGTAGGAGAAATTATTCAAAACCAGTTCACTTTCATCCTGTGATCCGGTAACTTTTCTGACCTGGAAATTATCAACTGAACCTTTTATATAACCAATCCTGGCACCGAAAATTCTTTTCGCTGTGACTCCAACACGAAACTTATGGGCATCCAGATCCAGCAATTGTACACCATACGATACACTCATTTCGGAAAAGCTTTGCTGCACAAGATTGAATTTTCCCCAATCCGTCGTGACTACATTGTCCATTCCGGTGTCCAGCCGTTTGAAATAAAGATTTCTGATATCACTCGGAACATTATTTCCCGTTACAAAACCTCTTGTCCGGAACTGAATTGCTACACCCTGATATTTTCCAATCGAAAACATAGCAGACGGCCAGCGAATTTCACTGGTCAGATATATCGGATCTTTATCCGTCAATGAGCCCATTGTGCGTGAACGACCATATAATTCGTCTTTGGAATGAGCCGCCAAAAGTGGGTAGAATAAGGAATTTTTTCCAAGGAAAACAAAATACCGATGATTGATACTGCTTCCAATTGTTCCGATATTGACCTGCCATTTAAATTTTGAACCGCCAATCGTGGATGGATTTTCCGTTGCCCGGTAAAGTCCGCCATAATTACTGGCAGCAAGTCCCGGAATTTGTTGTGCGGAAACAGATTTTGCTATGAAACCTAAAAGTAGTGTGAGGTTATAAATTTGCTTTTTCAAGAATGATATTTGCTGTTTAAAGTCAGTTTCCCAACCTGGTCGTAGTTTATAATTTCTTCATCAATTAAATATCTTAACGTTTGCAGGAAAGGTTTTTCTGGCACATTTTCAAATATTTGACTTAAAGCACGGGGCGTAACTCCTCCGAAACTTTTTAAGTAATGCAAAATCTGGTTGCCCAATTCTTCGTCAATTTCAGGGCGCGGTTCATTCTTTTTATTTTTCAGACAAACATCACAAACACCGCAATCTTTTCCATCCATTTCATTGAAATATTCCAGTAAAAGAATGGTTCGGCAACGATTTGTATTCGATGCATATTGAATGACCGATCTTGCTTTTTGCCTGTCGCGTTCACGTCTTCTCTCAATCTCAAAAACATTCAGCGGTAATAATGCCGCATCATATCTTGGTGTCAAAAAAGTAAGCTGCGGTTTATCTCTTCTTGGTTCATAATCCACTATGCCGCGTTCTTTCAAAAACGCCAGTTTTTTTAGAATTTCTACCTCCGGTACAAAGTAAATCTGAGCCAGTTCGCTTTCTGAAATCTTTTTATATTCAGTAAAAAGTTCTCCGCCGTAAATCCGGAGCAACAATTTTACAAACGAATCATACTCCGGATTACGTATCTGAAAATCGTATAATTGCCGGTTATCAACTTCAAAATGCAGTCGTGCCGGATTATTAAAATTCTCACTCAATTGAATAAAACCTTCTTCTTCGAGCAGTTTTAAAGCAAAATGCGTTTCATTAACCACTAATCCGAATACGCCTGTAAAGTTTTGTATATCAAAATCATAGGCCGAAAATTCTCCTCCGCCGACATGGATTTTATAATAATTTGCCAGTGATTGATAAACTCTTCTTAAAACATCCATCGGCGGATATTTTTTCTCTACATTTTCAGCGAGTTCTTCCAGATCAATTTTATTGAAAAGTGCCACTGCAAAGGCTTTTTTCTCATCACGACCAGCTCGGCCAGCTTCCTGGTAATAGGCTTCCAGATTATCCGGCAAGTCAAAATGGACCACTGCGCGCACATCCGGTTTATCAATTCCCATACCAAAAGCATTGGTAGCAACCACAACCCGAACCTGGTTTTTTAACCACGCCGTTTGTCGGTCAGATCTTTCTTTAAAAGGTAAACCCGCATTATATCCTGCCGCACGAAGACCTTGTTTTGTGAGCCATTCAGCCAGTTCCTTGGTGCGTTTTCTCGTCCTTACATAGACGATTGCAGTACCAGGAACATTTTTAAGAATCTGTAATAGTTTTCTTTCTTTATTTTCTTCCAAAAAAGTGGAATATGACAAATTTGCACGTGCAAAAGATTGTCTGAAAACCCTGACGGGCTTCATTTCCAGTTTGTCAATAATGTCAATCTGAACCTGTTCCGTGGCCGTGGCGGTCAAAGCCATCACCGGAACTTTGGGAATTAGTAATCGGAATTCGGAAATTAAAAGATAAGACGGGCGGAAATCGTAACCCCAGGCAGAAATACAATGTGCCTCATCCACAGCCAGCAAACAAACTTTCATTTGCTTCGTCCGCTCGATCATAATTTCCGTGCGAAGGCGCTCCGGCGACACGTATAAAAACTTCGTTTGTCCATGAATACAATTATCCAGCGTGATATCAATTTCATGTCGGTTCATGCCTGAATGAATGGCTGCCGCCGAAATATCCCGCCGTTTTAACTGTTCAACCTGATCTTTCATCAAGGCAATAAGCGGCGTTACCACAATACAAACACCTTCCATCGTCATCACAGGAACCTGAAAACATATTGATTTTCCACCACCGGTTGGCAATAGCAAAAGGGTATCATTTCCTTCCAGCACCGACCGAATCGCTTCTTCCTGGACAGGTCGAAACTGGTCGTAGCCCCAGTATTGTTTCAGGACAGCTTGAAGGTTACTCATGGTATGCGTTTACGAAAGACTAATGCTTACAACGCGCAAATTACTAAATTCGATGGAGTGATCGTTTCGAAAAAATTCGAGCAGGTTAAAAACTAAGGTCGGGCTTTCTTCGTTTTTTAGCCGAAACTACTAACTTTACAGTCTATTTTTAACAGATTTCTATGCGCACGCTCCTCTTTCTGATTACTTTAATTTCATTATCTGGCTGCTCGGTTTCTCATTATTTAAATCATGAAATAAAAAATTCTCCGGTTTTAAGTCAGCAGCATACAGGCGTTTCAATCAAAAATCTGACAGGAGAAAAAGCACTGGCTTCTTATCAGTCCGACAAATATTTCAATCCAGCATCCAACACAAAATTATTCAGTTTCTATGCAGGATTATGCGCACTGGGCGATTCATTACCCGGAATTGAATATCTTGAATGGGGAGAATTATTGATTATCCGCGGAACTGGCGATCCTTCTCTACTTCATCCGGATCTTCCTAAAAGCGCCGTTATTGATTTTTTGAAAAGCAGAAAAGAACAAATATTTTTCTCTCCCGTTAATTTTAAAGACGAAAGATACGGCCCAGGCTGGGCGTGGAGCGACTACAATGATTATTACCAACCAGAACTTACCTCATTACCGGTTTATGGAAATATTGTCCGTTTCACAGGTATAACTGATAAAATTTTTAAAGTCAGACCAACATTTTGGAGCAAATCCATGGTGGCTGACACCTCCATAAAAGGAATTAAAAGAGAAGAATTTCAAAATTCCTTCCATTATTCTGAAAAGGCAGTTGCATCCGGAAAATCGGTTGATATTCCTGTTCGCATGACAGACCAGATCACTGTTCAGCTTTTGAGCGAGGCTTTGAAAAAAGAAATCAAGCTGATTCACATTCCCCTTAGTATTGAGCTAAAAACGGTTTACAGCATCCCGTCTGATTCTTTATACAGACGTATGATGTACGTAAGCGACAATATGCTGGCGGATCAGCTGATGCTTATGTATGCGTCTGCGAAAGGTTTGCCATTGAACAGCGAGCAGGCGATTCAGCATATGACAAAAAATTATCTGAGTGATTTGCCGGATAGTCTGGTTTGGAAAGATGGATCCGGTTTAAGTCGTTATAATCTTTTTACGCCGAGAACAATTACCGCTTTGTTACAGAAAATTTATGCAAAAGTACCTCAGGAGCGTTTGTATAAAATTCTGCCAAATGGAGGAAGTACCGGAAATCTTCGGAATTCATTTAAAGGGGAAGTGCCTTTTGTTTTTGCCAAAAGCGGAAGTTTTAGTAACAACTATAATTTAAGCGGGTATCTGGTTACCAAAAAAGGTAAAACGATGACTTTCAGTTTCATGAACAACAATTTCACCCGTCCGTCATCAGAAGTGAGGAAAGAAGTTGAAAGGATTTTAACAGAAATTCACCGTAAATTTTAGGAATAAATTATTCCTCTTTCCACGTTTTACCGGTACAATAAATCGTATTTATTCCGCTTTTTCTTACCAAAAGATAAATCCTGTAAAACCCAGGTTCAATTGTTGCGGTGTGAAAAGATGCATAGGCACCTTTGTTGAAATACATCAATCTCCGAAGTGTTGTTTTAATCGGGACAGCTGACTGGGTCTGCGGAGCGGCATAGGTATGACTTGCCGATTTCAGGATTACATAAGCGCCGTCTGAATAATCTTTTTCGGCTTTAAAAACCTCATTTTCAAAGTTTACAATCAGATAATTATCTTCTTTTTTGACAATATCCGGCTGATAAATTTTTGCACATGTAATAGAATCAGAAAGATTTCGTGGGTTCCATCCTTCTGCCAAAGGATCATCCGAATGATAATAAGCGCGGATTTTTTCAAAATGTGCCTGGTCCATTGAAAACATTCTGATACCAAGCCAATCTGCATTGTAACGCGCGTTAAATTCCTGGACAATGGCCATTCTGCGATTATTTATAGCTAATACAAAATTGCTATCAAGAATTACCAGGTTTAAAAGTATAGTTAAAGGCACTAACGCCGTCACCGCAACTCGAAGCAGTGGACGCGAAGTAAGGGATAAAACACCAAAATATAAAGCGATACACCAAAGCGTGGAATACATCCGGTAACGGCCTTTAAACATACCTTCAAAAGTGTCAGTCGGGATACGTTTGTAGACGAGCGCCAAGGTTGTAATGGCTACAAAAGCCAGAATTCCCAAAGAAAATAACGCACCTGAATTTACATAATCTGTTTTGCGCCAGGCTGCATGCCAAAGTGAGGTATATTGTTTCCGAAATAAAAACAAAACGGAAAATATCAGGACAAATCCAAAAACCACAGCTGTCATCAAAACCGTAGGAGTTCCGTCGTAAGCGGAAATTGTCGCGATAGAGCCGATGAAACCGAAGTAGCCGAGAAATCCTTCTTTCACCTGTTTTGGATCAGAGAAGTTAAGATTTTGGGTGATTGGTGTGAAGTCGATGAAATAAATTACGGCAATAAGTAACGTTACAAAAACAGTTATGAAAAAATCATTTTTCCGTCCCATCAACCAGGCAATCAAACCAATGACCGGAAAAACCATAAGTCCGTTACCATACGTAAACGTGGCGATAACAGCGAAAATAATTGCTATATAATGTTTTCGTGGATGATGTGTTGCAAAATAAATGGAGCTTAATACAAAGATCAAAACGCCATAATTACAAAGCGAACTCACGCCCCAAAAAATATTTTCAAACGACTGGATATTAAACCAGAGCCACATTACCGGCACAAAATACCATAACGATAAATGAAGCTTCTTGAAAACATTATAAAAAACATAAGCACAACCAGCCCAGCAAATATTGGCCACAATCATCGGCCAAACCATGTTTATTCTTCCAAAAATGGAATGAAACAAAAGGATTATTGAGCGGGAAAAAACGAGGCGATGTTCAGGAAAAAGCTCGGTAAGTCGGTGCCAGCGATCTGGCCAGGAAGCATCTTCAAATCCGGGAATAATTCCCAAAATCAATATATCATCAAAAGCTACATAATTGACATTCAAAGCAATGGCTTTGAAAACCAAAATATAAATTACTATTGGAATCAGACAAAAAAGAATTGCCAGCCAGGTTTTAGTCCTCGCAAAATCCAGGAAAGCTTTGAACATAGATGAAGTGACTTCTGTTAATACAAGCCACGAATAAAGCAGAAAGAGGGGAATTTCCCCTCATGATCCTTATTAATTTTCAGTTTCTTCCTCCGCAGAAGCGCGCGGATCTTTTGTATAATCGTAAAGCAGTTTTCCTTTTTCGTCCCATTCTCTCAAAACGAAAGGATCGAATTCTTCATCCCAGCTCGATTTTGGGTGCTGGATTTCTTTTTTCCGTTGACGGCGATATTGGTAATATTCCACCCAGCGACCCACTTTTTTACCATGATCATATTTCCCGCTGACCTTCAATTGTCCTTCGTCAAAAAACGATGCATATTCTCCCGTGGTTTCGCCAAACATGACAGGAACTACTTCCTTGATTTTGGTATGCGTTGAATCGTAGTAAGTTATACGGGACTCGGCAGGAAAACCTTTATTCCAGATTGCCTTATCAACCAGATTAAATTTTGAATCGTATTTTACCCAGCGGCCATCTTTCACGCCCATGTAATAAAATCCTTCTTCAATAAGATTTTCACCATTGTATTTTTTGTAAGAACCATGAAGCAACCTTGATTTTTCCTTATCCTTGATCAAAGCAGAACTTAATTTCTTGGATTTTGTATCATACCAGCGTGTTTCCGTTGCCCGTGCATAAATATCCAGCGGTTTGTATTCCTTCAAAACATGAAATAATTCCAGGTTTGTACGGTCGCCGCTACCATATCGGATCGACATCACTTCCATCGGAATGCCTTTATACATCACTTTGGCAAGTCTGGCTTTTTCCTTTTTTAATTTCCTGTCTGCTTTCTGACTTTTATATTCTTTTACTTTCAATCCCAGATCCGGAATTTTTTCTCCGAAAAGATTAGACAGCGTCGTAGATTTTCCGTTTCCGCCCGGCAAAGAAGTGCTTACTGCCGGATCAAGTCCGGACACAAATGATTTTAGATCTTTGGAGCCCTTTTTTGCATTTACAGAATCAGTATTAGCCGCCTTCGGAAGCCAGGATGGAGGCGTTTCTTCTTTTTTATCAGTCTGCGCCAATGCTCCTTTTAAAAGGAAAACAGAGACAAAACACCAGACCAGAATAACTCTTTGCATGTGTATTGAATTTTTCTTCAGGGTAAGATTGTTACTTTTGTAACGAATTGGGTATTAAAGATATTGATTTTTCAACATACAAATTTACATAACACATTGGAAAAAAGCGCTAAAATTTATATTGCCGGACATCGTGGTATGGTTGGTTCTGCAATTCACCGCAGATTGCTTGCAGACGGCTTCAACAATTTTGTATTCCGGACATCCTCAGAACTTGATTTGCGAGATCAGGCTTCCGTAAAAGATTTCTTTGAAACAGAGCGCCCTGAATACGTTTTTCTGGCTGCTGCGAAAGTGGGAGGGATTATGGCCAATAATATTTATCGTGCTGAATTTCTGTTCGATAACCTGCAAATCCAGAATAACATAATTGACAGCGCTTACCGTGTTAATGTAAAAAAACTGCTTTTCCTGGGTTCTTCCTGTATTTATCCAAAACTGGCTCCCCAGCCGTTACATGAGGATTCATTGTTGACCGGTACTTTGGAATCAACCAATGAGCCTTATGCAATTGCCAAAATTGCCGGAATCAAGATGTGCGAGGCATATCGTAGTCAGTATGGTTGTGATTTTATTTCGGTGATGCCGACAAATCTATATGGTCCGAATGATAATTATGATCTGAATAAATCGCACGTGCTTCCTGCCATGATCCGCAAATTTCATGAGGCAAAAGAAGAAAATAAACCAGCAGTTGAGCTTTGGGGAACAGGCTCGCCTTTGCGTGAATTTTTGCATGCCGATGATTTGGCTGATGCATGTTATTTCCTGATGGAAAATTACAGTGAACCTGGCTTCCTGAATATTGGCGTTGGTACGGATGTAACCATTAAAGAACTTGCTGAGCTTATTAAGGAAACTGTCGGATACGATGGCGAAGTTCACTGGAACACGGATAAGCCTGATGGAACGCCCCGTAAACTTATGGATGTCAGTAAGCTGCACGCTTTGGGATGGAAACATAAGACGGATTTGACGGAAGGAATAAAAATTACATATCAGGATTTTTTACAGAAAATAGAGGCTTATTCCGTTTAGTCAAATTAATATTAAAGGGCTGTTTAAAAATAACACCCAACAATTCAGTACTAAAAAGCCGTTTTACCTATTAAAATTCTTTTTTTTGACAAATTTTCAGTATAAAATTACAATTATCTTCGGGAAACTAATTAGTTTTGCAGCGTCCTAAAAAATGGGGCTAACTATAAACCATGTTATAAGCAATGTCTGCTATCATTAAATTAGACCAGATAGACCGTAAAGTACTGGAGATCTTACAAACCAATGCCAAAATAACGAACGCTCAGCTTTCAAAAGAAATCGGGCTTTCACCGGCTCCAACATTGGAACGCGTTAAAAAACTTGAACAATCAGGAATCATCAAAAGCTACCATGCGCAGCTTGAACCTGAAAGAGTTGGCCTAGGCGTAAGTACTTTTGTACAAATTTCTCTGGTTGGCCATAGAAAAGCTGTTACTGAATCATTTGTTGAAAAAATACATGCAATACCAGAAGTGATCGAATGTCACCACATTACAGGTACAGGAGATTTCTTGTTAAGAGTTATTTCGAAGGATATCAGTACATATCAAAAACTGATGTTGGAAAAAATCAATGAAATCGAAGAAGTAGCAAGCACCCAGACAATGGTGATTTTGTCTACTTTCAAAGAGAGCAAGGTTTTACCAATTCCTTGAAATAATACCCCTGACAATCATGATATTCCGGAATTTATTCCAATAAAAAACGTCGAAACCGTAATGGATTCGACGTTTTTGTTTTTATAAATGTTATTTTGACACTACTGATGTTGTTCGCGTAACAAATCATTTACCGTTTTTACCGGATTGAACGTAATCAACGGAACTTCAACAAAAAGTGTATTCCAGTTTGCCATCGCCCCATTCCACAATCCAGGTAATTCCTGCGCTTTAAGCTCTTTTCCATCTTTGGATTTGTAGGTAATAAATCCTGTCAACGGATCGCGGAATTTTTTAAGATCGTACAATTCCCCGTTTTTATTTTTAATCGCACATACCAGATCTACCGGATTAAAGTGCGTAGAATTCTTGAAAATGCCGTTTTGCTGCTCACTATCAACATCAACCTGCGCAGATTCTACGATTTGTAAAGACGAAGATCCATCCGCATTTTCTGCCCAGAATGGTCCGCCACCAGGCTCTCCCTGATTTTTCACCATTCCGCAAGCACGCAAAGGACGATCCAGTTTACCAATAAAATATTCCGTTTTCTTATCATCTGACCAACTTTCATAAGTCGCCGGAGGAACTACGCATAATTCATTTCTGAAAAACGAATCCAGTTCCGCAAAAAGAGAAGCGTCAGCTCCATTTTCCAGTTTCGCCAGATAACTGAATATTCTTTTTTGGAAATCCAGGACAATTCCTGCCAGTGCTTTTTTATACGTAACCGTATCGCCTTTGATTCTGTCAGGAACAACGTTATCAATGTTTTTGATAAAAATAATATCCGCATCAAGCTGACTTAGATTTTCCAACAAAGCACCGTGACCAGCCGGCCGGAATAATAATCCGCCATCTTTTTCGCGGAATGGAGAATTGTCCATATTCACAGCAATCGTATCCGTAGAACTTTTTTGCTCCGAGAACGATACCATATAAGTCACACCAAATTCGCTTTGATAAGTTGGAAGAACTTCCACAACCAGTTTTTCAAATTTATCACGGTGTTCAGGAGAAACTGTAAAATGGATTTGAACATTACTTCCAGCGTTTGCATAGTGCGCGCCTTCTACCAAATGTTCTTCCAAAGGCGTACGTGAGCTGCTTTCATAATTGTGGAATTTCAACAATCCTTTTGGCAATTCTCCGTATCCTAATCCTTTGTTGTTCAGGAAATAAGCAACAATTGTGTTTTCGTCTGCCGCAGTAATGTCAATTCTGTCCGCTGCCAGACAAACTTTTAAATCTTCGTAAAAAGCAAATTCTGTCAATCGTGCAAAAAACTCGTCAACAGATTTATCCTTTTTATTTTCCTGTAAAAAACTGAAAAGCGATTTGAACATCCGTGTTGCAGCACCTGATGCCGGCACAAATTTCAATAAAGCAATTTCTCCGTCAGCAGAACTTTTATCGAATTCTTTCACAACTTTTTCAATTTGCTCTTCGGTAAGACGGATAATTCCGTCGCCTACCGTGGCTGCTTTTGAAAGATGAAGAAAAGGAAATCCATTTACGAAATAATGAACTTGTTCTTCCACTGTCGTGGCATCGCTTCCGCGTTCCTGAATCTGTTGAAGGTCTTTCTCGATGAACATAATTTAATTGGTTAAAAAATCAATAATTAGAACATCGCCACAAGAGTATTAACGAATTAATAAAGTCTTGTGGCGGTGTGTGGTATATTATGGTAAAGTCTTCGGTTCCCGTACTATAACTATGGAATACGATTTATTTCACTATTCTTAATTTGGCGAAACTGAGCAATAAAGTTTTGTCACCGACTTTATCAAATTTTACTGTGGCTTTCCGGTCCGTTCCGTTCACATCCATCTTAACAACCGTGCCAAAACCAAATTTTGAATGTTCCACTTTGTCACCTTCCGCCAGCTCATGCGTATCACTTGGTACAAAATCGGATGACGGTGTATGAGACGATGCCGCTGTGGTTGGTCTTGGCTCAGTCGGTCTTCTCGGACTAAGATTTTTGACAAACGACATAGGTGATGAGGAAGAACCTTCCCGGCCTATTTCTCTTTGGAAAGATTGGGAAATGTTCAGGTATTTTGCATCAACTTCCAGCAAAAACCGGCTTGGTTCGCACATTTTCAATCTTCCCCACTGGTACCGGCTTTCTGCATAGGAGAATGAAAGTTTTTGTTCAGCCCTCGTAATCGCCACATAAAACAAACGGCGCTCTTCTTCCAGATCCTGGCGACTTTCCAGCATCATCTGACTTGGAAAAAGATCTTCTTCCAGACCTACAATAAAGACGTTTCTGAATTCCAGACCTTTCGCCGAGTGGATCGTCATCATCGTCACACGGTCATTATCCTCGTTTTCATCCGGTTCATCAGCATTTGTCAAAAGCGAAACAGATTGAAGGAAAGCACTTAATGTTTTATCTTCATTCTCTTCATTATCAACAAATTCCTTAATCGCATTCAGCAATTCCTGGACGTTTTCATAACGGGAAAGTCCTTCAACGGTTTTATCTTCATACAATTCACGAAGCAACCCGGACGTTTTTGCGATATGTGCGGAAACTTCAAAAGCATCTTTTCCGGCATCAAGCATCAACATAAAGCTTTTGATCAATGTCCCGAATTGATCGATTTGCGTGATCGTTCGGCCCGTCGCGTAATTACCAATATTGCTGACAACCTCCCAGATCGGAACATTGTTTTCTGCGGCAGTTACCGTAATTCTTGCAACAGTCGTATCACCAATTCCGCGTTTGGGAAGATTGATAATCCTTTTGAAAGCTTCTTCATCACGCTGGTTCACCGTAAAACGCAGGTAACCCAAAAGGTCTTTGATCTCTTTTCTTTGATAAAAAGACTGACCACCGATAATCCGGTACTTAATTCCGAGCTTTCGGAGTGCTTCTTCAAAAGAACGTGACTGCGCATTGGTACGATAAAGAATAGCAAAATTCTCGTTTTTAAGCGCTTTCTGCATCTTTTCTTCAAAAATTGCTCCTGCGACTAAACGTCCTTCTTCATTATCTGAACCCGCTTTAATCACATCGATCATCGAACCTTCCTCGTTAACGGTGAAGGTCTCTTTTTTCAACTGGGATTTATTTCGGGCAATTACTG
>CAVRMW010000014.1:67500-198954 GCA_963722505.1 uncultured Cytophagales bacterium | reverse complement strand
TTTTGAAGCAATAGTATTTTGCACAAATACCTCAGAAACTTTAACCAAATCAGCTATTTCGAAAACAGTGTAATTACCCGTTTCCCATAAACGCAAAATGAATGAGACGGTTGCTTTCTCAATACCTTTCTTCTCAGCCTTATCGAGTACCATTTCTCTAATTCCCATACTTTTTTGATTTTCCGGTTAGCGTCTCCGATTTCTTTATCAAATTTAGCATTATATCCTTGATCTGCAAAGGTTATGTAGCGTTGCAGAAAGATCAACAGATCATCTATTTTCTTTTTTGAAATCTTCCGTCTGAGCAAGTTTTTGGCCAGTGAATATTTTAGATCAAACAAACTTTCATCATCCAGCTTTTTCTTTTTTAGTGCTAATAAAACCGTTAATACAACAATCGCGAATGGATTTTCATTTTCAATTAACACGGTTTCATCCTGCTCAATAACTTTATATGTGTTGAATTCATAAATAATTTTGGAGCCGAGATATTTGTATTCATAAACATCAGGATGAAATTTCTTGTTCGCATCTGTGAAGATTGCGATGGCTGTTACCGGCTTTCCATACTTATCGAGGATACGATAAAAATAGGTGAACATCCGTTTTGCAAAATCCTTATCATCATATCCCTGCACCTCAATATGCACTAAAATCCAGTCTTCTTCTCCGGTTTTGGTATAAACTTTCACAAGCTTATCTACAAACTTGGGAGCTTCGATTTCGTCGGTTGGGAAGAGCTGTTCAAGTTCTTTATCTAAAAATTGAAATCCTCTTTCCAGGTCAAAGAGCTTTTCTGCGTCTTCGAAAAAGAATTTCAGGAAGTCATCACAGATATTTTCGAGTATGCCTTTCCATAGTGTGTCGTCTTTATTCATTTTTAGATTTAAAAGTGTGTGTTGTGTTTTTTTTCATGCAAAGCAAAAAAGCGGCGTCCGCTTACCTGCTTTGCGTAAAACCGTTAGACGCGAAATTCTTCAATAAGTATTCAATAAACTCAACCCGCTCTCCCCAATACAAGTGAACATAAGACGCAAACGTATTCAGTTTCCGGTAGAGCTGAGTTTCCACTTCAATTCCTTTGGCATTTTTAAAGATTACAGATTCTGTTTCCATAGCATTTTCCAATAATCTGGAATAATGAAATTCATGTCCTTTTAATTTCAAATCATTCCATTGTATCGTCCGGTAACCTAATGTTAATTTAGAATTTTCCATGGAAGTCACGCAATCCAAAACACTGGCCATTGGAAAATTGGAGGCTTCGGAAGAAATAATTTCATTCCCCAAATACATCAAACCACCACATTCCGCAAACGTTAATCCGCCATTGAAACAATAAGATTGAATACTTTCAAGCATCGATTTATTAGTGCTTAATGCATCAGCAAACAATTCAGGATAACCGCCAGGCAAATACAGGAAATCCGTTTCGGGAAGTGACTTATCATGAATTGGACTGAAAAATGTGATCTCGCCTAAGGAAGAAAGTACTTCGATATTTTGATGATATGTAAAAGTAAAAGCTTCGTCCCGAGCGATGGATATTTTATATTTTTTAGCTGAAACAGGATTTTGAGATACAATTTTTGGCTCTGTTTTGGGAAGAATTGCTCTCTTAGAAATTTCAAGTAACCGATCTATATTAATCGTTTTAGGAATTTCTTCTGCCAGCTTTTCAATGATACTTTCATAATCCGTTTCAGAAGAAATGTGCAATCCTAAATGCCTCGAAGGAATTGTCAATGCTTCATTTTTTTGCAAATAACCAATTGCTTCAATACCGACTTCCTCGCAAGCTTCCTGTAAAAAACGGTAATGTGATGCGGTACTGACAAAGTTAAAAATCGCTCCAACGACACGAATTCCTTTATAGAAATTTTTAAAACCATATAGCAAAGGCGCGGCGGAATAAGCCATCGATTTGGCATTAATTACAAGAATTACCGGAATATCCAGTAACTCAGCAATCGCTGCGCTACTTCCCTGCATTTTATCAGCCCCATCAAAAAGTCCCATAACGCCTTCAGTGACGGAAACGTCGGCCTTTCCGGAATACTGTTCATAAATATCACGAACGTGCGCTTCCGAAGCCATGAAAGTATCCAGATTTATTCCCGGATTTCCTGACGCGGTTGTATGGTGTTTGGTATCAATATAATCCGGCCCGCATTTGAATGGCTGTACATTCAAGCCTCTGTTTTTCAAGGCCCGTAAAAGTCCGAGGGTAAGCGTGGTCTTACCGGAATTACTGGAAGGAGCTGAAATCAAAAAATGAGAATTTGTCATGGTTTTTAGTTACACAGAGAAGCACAGAGGTAAAAAGAGGGACACAGAGGTTTGTTTTTTGAGATAAAGAAAAACTCTGTGTCCCTCCCCTTAACCGCGCGGCGTCCGCTCTGTGGTACTCCGTGTAACCTACCTATTTTAGTACAGGCAATATTACGTTGCTGCTGTTTTTTAGATCGTGGTGAATTGTGATTTTGGCTGATTGGAAATCCTGCTTCATTCGCTTCAAATATATTCATGAATTTCTGTGGATTACGGTCAACCAGCGGGAACCAGCTGCTTTGTATCTGTACCATAACGCGGTGACCTTTTTTGAACGTATGTGCGATTTCATTCAGTTTGAAAGACACTTTTTCAATCTTGTCTTTCACAAATGGTTCCGGTTTGGAGAAGCTGTTACGGAATTTTCCACGGAACACTTCTGCACGAACCATTTGCTGGTAACCGCTCATATCCAATGGTTTTGGTTGTCCGCGCTGCACTTGCGCAGGCAATACTATCCGGCCATACATCAATCACTTTCACAACAAAATCAGCATCCGTTCCGGTCATTGAAACAAAAAGATTTGCTGTTATTTCACCGGTTAAAGTCAGATCCGAGGTCAAAGAATCAGTTTGAAAAAATATTACATCCGGACGGCGTGAGGCGAAACGCTGATCTTCGGCCATGTATTTATTATTTCTGTCGCCGCTGATTTCATTAGTATAGGGAACAGGTTTGGCTGGATCGCTGTCATATTCCGTAACTGCTTTTGCAGCCTTTGGTTTCTTAGCTGAAAGTTTTCCTTTTGATTGGAAATAGAATGTTTCCGGCTGACTGTTTTTCGGTGGCCAAACGTCGTAATTTTTCCATTGATTAGAACCCGTTTCAAAAACAGTCACTTCGGCCTGATCAAATGCACCTTTATCTTTCAGATAAAAATTGAAAAACTTGGTCTCGATTTCGTCCTGGTAATACTTGTTTAAATCAGCGCCAAACTGATAATCTGCAAATGATTTCCAGCTGGGCAGAAGCCCAGCCGCCGTGCGTCCAGGGACCCATAACCAATCTCGTATTATTGTTTCGGCGATTGCTTTTCAATCGCCGAATATGTTTTCAAAGCACCATACAGATCCTCCGCATCAAACCAGCCACCAACCACTAAAACAGCAGGTTTAATATTTTTCAAATGCTTTTTGATATTTCTCGATTGCCAGAACTCGTCGTAAACCGTGAGCAAGTAACTTGTCGCCAGACACTTTTCGGATCTGAAAAATAAGCGTTTGTATTTGCTTTTTTCAATGGGCCAAAATCCAGGAAATATTGATACGCATCGCTGTAATCTGGCATTGAAAAATGGTTTCATAATTTTCCCCGTCTGCACTTTTCGGACCGTCGAAGCCGCTATAAAAACCGAAGTTATCCATCAGGAAAAATGCTCCGTTGTGGTAACAATCATCGCCAATAAACTCGTCGGACATAGGTGCCTGCGGCGAAACTGCTTTCAATGCCGGGTGCGCATCAGGTAACGCAGCCGACGAATAATAGCCCGGGAAACGAAATTCCGTACTGGCCAACTTTACCATTGTTTTTAGTATTTTTCAACAGCCATTCAATCGTATCATAAGTGTCGCTGGATTCATCGACATCCTTGTTGCTTTTTTTGATGTCAATGGCCGGTGTCATTTCACGGAAATTACCTTCGCTTTTATAACGTCCACGTGCATCCTGATAAACAAAAATGTATTTTTCCCGCATCAGAACACCATTTGGTCCGATGCGTGGGCGGTAATTATTTACACCATAGGGACGACAGGAATAAGGCGTCCGTTGCATCAGAATCGGATAACTTTTCGTCCGTATCACGTGGTGTGTAAATGGCGGTATAAAGCTTCACGCCATCCCGCATTTCAATGGATTGTTCCGTTTTTAGATAGTTTTTCCTAACCCAGCCCGTGTCGGGCATCGCTGCATTTTGAGCATCGGAAAGAAGTGGAATTAAAAATAAAAACAGGTAAAAAATTCTGTGCTTCATAGGAGTCGGCGATTGGCGTTGATTGTTGTCTAAACAAAAATACATTAAGAATCGGGTTTCTTACAGCATTAACTATTTTGTAGTCCGGAACCCGGGATCAATACATTTTTCTTTTTCCAACCAGCTTTCATTTTTTTCTCCGTTTTTCTTCTCAACCATTTCCAGGTTAACACCAATCCTGTACTGCTCGCCGCCAATCCGCCAAGCATTAAAACGATCACAACAATATCCCAAAGCGGTCTTTTGTAAAGGAGAAAACTAAAATCCAGACTGTGTAAACCATTATATAACCATCTTTCCAACCGGCTCTTCTTCTCATGTTTTAACACAACCTGGCCGGTTTTTAAATCAACGTAATACCAGGTTTTTTCCGGCGTATTAATTTTTACACGTAACACGGGAAGGCGTTTATCGTTGTTTTTGGTGTAATAATAATCGTCATAATCTGTCAGGACTAGGGCTTCTTCCAAACTTCCCCCCGGGTTCAGATCCTTTATATTTTGGACAAACGGTTTTGAAGGAAATGCTGCGAACGGTTTATTTTCAGAATTTTCCGCCGATAATAATTCAGTATGCATTTCATCCTGATAACCCAGAAAATACGGCTTCCCCTGAATTTGTATAAAATGGATTTCCTTCAATGCCAGATTGTTTTTGAAGATTTCAGAGGCACTTTCCGGACTTAATTCAAAAAGTTTTGGATCAAAAATTCCACCGACCCACTGTTTATTTTCTTCTGGATTCAGTCGTGTAAAAGGCGCCCAATCCCACGGCGTCATCGATAATAAACCGCTGAAAACCCAGGTGAAGGCGAAGATACCAAAAACAAACCCGGTATAATGATGCCAGCGAAACCACTGCTTTTTATACGGACTAAAAGCCAGCGAATCTTTGTTTTTCCTTTTGTAGCGAATAAAACCCATAGCAATTCCGGCCATACACATCAGTGTTCCAAGTGAAGAAGTCCAGACAATGATATCATTCCAAAGCGGCCTGTTTCTCAGCAAAACGGTCGGGTAAATCCAGTGTGGAATAGGACCGAGCCATGCCAAAAAACGCTGTTTCGCGTTGACCATTTGTACTACTTCTCCGGTTTGCGTCGAAACATAGATGTAGGTTTTTTCTGGATCATTCATCTTAAACCGATGAACCGGAGGTTGATAAGCTATCGATCGCGCACCCGCCATCCACTGATCTATCTCAGTAAGCGTTTCAAGTCTTTCCGGCTGGCATCTGTTTTTAACAAAAGCGATGGCTAATTTTCGTGCGAGTAGCGTATCGGTTGGCGCTAATAATTCACCGTTATCTGCGTAGATCGCGAGATTTTTATTTTGAATGGTGATGATTCGATAAATAGGTCTTTCCAGTAACATACCTAATCTGGCAGCGCGAAGTGTATCGGTGATATTTGCTTTTTGAAGTGCTTCGTGTAAAGTGAACTTTGTCTGGGTAAGATCTACAACCGGAAGATTTTGCAGTTTTTCATTTTGCTTCATCGTCGGGTATTTGACATACATCATGGCAAAACCCGATAAAAACCAGATTACAAAAAGCAGACTTAATGCAAAGCCAAGGTAGCGGTGAAAAAGCAGGATGTATTTTGTAATGGTTTTCATGTTTGGGAATTTGATATTGGTATTTCGATTGGCGACCGGTAGTCGCCAATCGAAATTTTTGTGTTGGTTATTTCGGTGCGCTGCACCTATTTGAATCTGAGTAGTGCGGCTTTTACCGCGTGGCGGACCGTAAATATTTCGGTGCTCTGCGCCTTTTTTAAATACTGTATTTCAGGCTTAATAAGAAGTTTCTAGTTGGCCCCGGTGAGAATTGGTTATCAAAAATCGCGTTCGCAAAATATTTTTCGTTCAGCACATTGTTGATATTGAATCTCAGCCCGACACGTCCAACGCGGTATCCGATTGCAAGATCCGTAGTCGTGTAGCCGTGCAATGCATAATTGTTAGCGCTGGTTGTGAAGGTTTCACTCATGTAATTTGCTCCGGCACCTATGCTTAAACCTTTCAAGACAGTCGTTTGTAATTCATAATTCAGCCAAACGTTAAGCATATTGGTTGGTGCGAAAGCTACTCGTTTCCCGGCGGCGGCATTAATTTCTCCGGTTTTGTACGGCAAATATTTCGCTTTTGAATAGGTATAACCAGCCGTCAAATCCAAGCCTGGTAACAGACTTCCGCTGATTTCTGCTTCAAAACCTTTTGATTCCGCCGAACCGATTCTTTTGTAAATTCCTCCCGGCAAAGCTTCCAGCTGATTGTTTTTACGCATGTAGTAAAATGCCAGATTGGCTGCCCATCGTGAAGACAATTCCAACCGACTTCCTATTTCTCCCTGATAACCTGTTTCCGGATCAAAAGTTTCTCCGTTTGGTGCTACGCGGCGTGATGGTTTGAAATAAGTAGAATAAGATCCATAAATTGAAAGTGGTTCGATTGGCTGATAAACCAATCCTGCGCGGTAGGTTAATGCCGCTTTTGAAATGGTAGATTTTGCTCCGCGTTCCGTTACATTTCTGTCTGCATCAACCAGATTGGTATAATACGTTCCATCGAAAATGTCGTAACGAAGACCCGCCAATGCTTTCAGATTTTCTGTGATTTTGATCCAGTCCTGAACGTAGATACCATGAACATTTTCCATGGTTGCTCTATAATTCTTGTCCGTGAAATTGATATATCCCTGATTCAGGATCGGGTTTTTGATAGCGATAGTCGCGTTTTTACCAGCACCGTATACATCTCCATTGTACGTTTTTCTGTTCAGAAGACTCAGCGAATAACCAACTAAAAGTTTGTGCTCAATATTTCCTGTGTTGAATTCATACGTAAGCTCTAATTGATTTTGAAGCGGTTTTGTCAAGTGGTTGAAATAAAACGGATAGGAACGGTTTATTGAATCCAGCGTAGCATTTGGCGACAATTCTTCCGTAGAAAAATAGTTGATGTTGTCATCATAATATGAAAGCTGATTTGAGATTTTTAACCGTTCATTGAACTTGTGAACGTATTTTAGCTGATAATCATAGCGGGTATGTTTCAGGAAATCTGCCGGATCATTGTAACGTGTATTGACGTCCAAACCTGGAATCGTTTTACTTCCTGCAAGCATCGGAATTCCCGCGTCTGTATCGTAAATGTCCTTATTTGCACCGATGGTCAGGTAGAATAAATCTTTGTCAGTCGGCGTATATTCCAAAGCCAGATATCCATTGTTTGTATTCGAACCGGAATGACGGTAACCGTCTGTGTCCGACATACCGAAATCTACCCGGTAACGTAATTTATCACTGATCGCACCACCGGCACCGGCACGCATCCGTCTGGTATTAAAACTTCCATAAGTCGCTGAAAAATCCGCTTTGAAATTCGCTGTTGGCCTTTTTCTGGCGATGTTGATAATTCCGCCCAAAGCCGAGTGACCGAAGAGTACAGAGGCAGGACCTTTCAAAACTTCGATGCTTTCGACATTGGCAAGATTTGTATTCGGTGCGCTGGTCGAAATATTATGTCTTTCATCACGAACGCCATCAACCAATAAAACGAAATTGGAAAAACCACGGATCGTAAAGTGTTGAAAACCACCGTAGGTATTGTTTGCACGAACGCCGGTTGTGTTTTTCATCGCTTCGCCTAAATCATCTGCACCGCGTTGTTCAATTGTTTTTAGAGAAACTGTGGAAGTTGTGATTGGCATATCACGTATCGGAACGTCAATTTTGTTAACCGAAGAAAAAGAACGGTTTGAACCAGAACTGATCACCACTTCCGATAGTTCGTTGGTCTTGCTATTCAGTTTGTATTGTAAAAGTGTTATCTCATTCTGCTTGATATCGATGTTTTCTTTTTTTGCTTCATAACCAATTCCGCTTGCCAGAAATGTATAGCTTCCAGCCGGAATATTCCTGATTTCAAAATGACCTGATTCGTTCGTGATCGTGGCGAAAGAAGTGCCTTCCAAACGAACATGAATACCGATAATCGGCTCTCCGGTTTCACTTTGGATAGAACCGTTTAGTGCTCCAAAATGATGCGCAAAGACATTATTAATCAGGAAAAGTTGAAATAATAAAGAGATTTTCAGCACATAGCTGTACCGTTTTTTTTGAAAAATGAGATTGCCGTTTCCAGTCCGCGGGAAACAGTTTTTTTGCGTTTGCATACTTTTAACCTGGTTAGAGAAATGAGTTAAAAGCTCTTTGCAGCATTTTACAACGCAAACGGGAAGGAAGAAAAACGGACAAGAGAAATGTGTAGATCGTACAAAAAGCGCACGACGATCCATGGCAAAATTACCTGGATAAAAAACACCAAACCTGACGAAGCTTCATTCCGCGAAAGCATTGTCAACACAGAAAAAGGCAGGTCTCCTGACTTGTAACATTTCTACCGTCCTTCCCGGGAATTAATGACCAGTGGACATGATGGATAGAAACTTTTGATGTTACTTACAGTTGCGCGACAGTTCGTGATTTGCACACGATTCCCTATTAATTCACTGATAGTAAAACCTTTTCCTGTTGGAAAAATAAAGAAAAGAACTTATTGAGGCGCAAATGTAGGGTTTTAATTTATTACTATTCCATTATTTTTAAAACTATGTGAAAAGACCGCGTCTGGAAATTTCTTTTCAATACTTCAGATAATTTTCCCTGTCGCTATAAAATTAAATAGTAAGTTTGCACCCGTTAAGTGGTGTGTGAAGCAAAATTTGCCGAACACTTAAAAGGGAATCCGGTGAAAATCCGGAGTAGTACCCGCTGCTGTAAGTTCACTAAAAAGTCACAACATTTTTGCCACTGGGGGATAATGTTGAATGATAGAATTGGTGAATGAGTGAATGATGGAGTGAGCCAGATCATGGCGTTTTCCACCATTCTATCATTCTCTCATTCAAAATTCAACATTGAACCGGGAAGGCGTTGGGAGACTGAACGAGCCAGAAGACCTGCCAATTAATATCATATTCGGAATGCTTTCGGGAAAAAAGGCGTGAGGTTACTGGTTTGGCAGCGTTATTTTTGTTGTCAGGTTGCTTCGTATTGCATTTTCCATAAGTTGCCCGTGGTATGATAAACGGGTTTTTATCAATAACTTATGTGAAAGGAAATGATCAATTATTTACTTATCGACTCTCTTCTTCTTGGTGTTCAGCACTCTTTTGAGCCGGATCATATGGCAGCGGTTTCTGTTCTGGCAACGGAGAAAAACCAGAAGCCGAAAGATCGTTTGAAGTTAATCTGGCGGTCGTCACATTGGGCGCTTGGGCACTCTTTGACGTTAATTCTTTTCGCCTGTCTGGTTTTGATATTAAAATCGACAATCTCTCTTAATATTTCTGAAAAGGTTGAACTCGTGATCGGGCCGTTAATGATCTGGCTTGGAATTGTTGCTTTTCGCAGGAATTTCAGAAAGCCTGATTTAACTCAAAAGTTAATAACTGAACAAAAATTTAGCAGGTCATTTTGGGTTGGTATGGTGCACGGATTAGCCGGAACGGGTGGTGCCTGCGCAGTAGCGTTGACCCTCGCCGCAAGTGACGCTTACACGGCTGTCTGGATCATCATTCTTCAAAGTTTCGGTATCATTTTCTCTATGTCCGCTTATGGATATTTCTTCGCTTTTTCGATCAATAAATTTGCTGCGAAACGGGATCGCGTTTTAAAAATTATCAATTATGTAGTTGGTGCTTTCTCAATAATCATCGGACTGATTACACTATACGGAGCTTTTCAGGATTAATTTTCAATGTCAATTCGCGTCCTTTCATTTTGCTCAAATTACGCAATCATTTTTATATATCCATACCCAATGAATTTCAATTTTTACAAATCTACCATTCATCAACTCACGTTTGCAGGTCTATTAGCCATGACCGCCACTTTCTCTGCGCAGGCACAGGAAGTGGTTTTATCTGATTCTACAAGAGAAAATATTTTGAATCCTGTTGTCGTAACGGCAACACGTTATGAAACGAGGAAAGAGAAAATTCCTCAAAAACTGGATATCATCACGCGTCAGGATATTGAAATGACGCCTTCAAATGACCTGACAGATATTGTAAGAAAAACGGCTGCGGTCGATGTAATTCAATATCCAAACTTGTCGTCTGGAATTGGTATCCGTGGTTTTCGTCCTCAGTTTTCAGGGTTGAACCAGCGGACTTTATTACTGATTGACGGCCGTGCTGCGGGGGCAACCAATTTGTCTCAAATTAATCTGAATGGCGTCGAAAGAATTGAAGTTTTAAAGGGTCCCGCTTCGTCTTTGTATGGTTCTCAGGCGATGGGTGGTGTTATTAACATCATTACCCAAAGGTCAAAAGGAGATACAAAAGGTAATGGTTTTCTTGAATACGGAAGTTTTCAGTCGTATCAGGCGGGTTTAAATGCTGGTGGTAATCTGACGAAAAAGCTGGATTATGATATGTCCTTTTCTTATTTTGAAAGATCGAAAAATTACAAGATCGGGAAATGGAATTTGTTCCGTGATGCTTTTGATTATACCAAAGTAACGAAAAACTATACCGCTCAACCGGAAACGGATGTTGATGAAACACAGACCGACGGGGCGACAAGGCCTTACACGAAACTTCATTATTTCACAGGTTCGTTAAGACTAGGTTACCAGTTAAATGACAATTGGAGAATTGATATTCGTGGCGATAAATTTCAGGCGAAAAATGTAGAATCGCCGGGAGAAATTTCTTCGGGATCAACCGAGGCAAGTACTAAGGATGTTGATCGTGCAGCTTTTGACGTTTCGCTTACGGGAAAAATTGGAAATCATAGTCCGAGCCTGAAAGTCTTTACCTCGGAAGAAAATACGAAAAACTATACACTCAATGTATCCGGTAAACCTGTTGTCCCTTTCCGTTCTGCCGAACTTGGGAAATAACTGGAAAGGTATTCAGGTAAAAGATGTCTGGACAATCGGAAATCATTCTTTGATTGTTGGTTATGATTATTTGAATTCTTCGACCGAAAGTCGTCGCTGGACAAATGACACAACGGAACGTGCACCGACGCAACCAGCTTATGCACTGATTTCTTCTGCATTTTTTGCTCAGGCAATGTTGAATTTTGGACGTCTGACTATTCAGCCGGGTGTTCGTTATGACAATATTACTTTTGATGTGAAGGAAACGGCATTGTTGCCAACTTACAAATCCGGTAAAAAAACGAATCCGTTTACGAGCCCAAGTCTTGGTGTGAGTTATGAACTGATTCCGGCTTTTCGTGTAAAAGGAACGATCGGTCGTGCTTTTGTGACAACGGATGCTTACAGTGTTGCCGGATATAATGAAATCCGTGATTCCAAAGGAAGAATTGCAGTGACGGCCGGAAATCCTGATTTGAAAAATGAAAGCAGTGTGAGCTGGGATTTGGGATTGAGTTTTAACAAACCCAAAACCGGACTTTCCGCAAATGTTACTTATTTCTCAACGAAGGTAACGAACCGGATTGCGAAGGTGATCAGGACGGTAAATGAGCCGCTTGAAAACAAAGATGTGATTATTTCCCGTGCCACTTTTGTTAATGCAGCTAATGCAGAAATTAATGGTTTGGAAACAGAAGTGACCTATGATTTTGGTGCATTATCAAATTACAGATATTCGCTTAAGAGCTTTTGTAAACGCTACTTCCATGTTCAAAGCGACGGAAGATATTGTAGGTACGGATGAATCAAAAGTTACCCGCGATATTCAGAATGTGGCGAAAAATACGTTCAATTATGGTTTGGAATATGATAATTTGAAATGGCTGCGTCTGCGTTTATCAGGCCGTTCGATTGGAACACGTCAGGATATCGATTATACGGATCCAATTAATCCGGTTATCGATTATCCAAAATACATGGTAATTGATTTTACAGCTGCTTTCAAAATTGCCCAAAAACATACACTGGCTTTGAAAGTAAATAATTTAACTGACGAAAATTATTACGAAAAACGTGGTTATAACTTACCAGGCCGCGCTGTTTCCGTACGATATACCGTAGCATTTTAATAATTCAAATTCGACTTTTGATTATCAGATTGTTGAATTGAATTTTAAATAAACAATAATATAAATCCTTCATCCGTACTTTTAGGGTGAAGGATTTTATTTTTACAATACCTATTAATCCAAATCATCATGAGACAACGGATTTACGACCTGATTTCAACTTCCATTTTATACCTGATTTTTGTTTCAGTCGGTCAGGCGCAATCAGCTTTTAATGTCGTCCCGCTTGGCGTAAAAGGCGGAGGCGCGGAAGGAAATCTTTCGGCGTATATGATTGCTCCGGTTAATTCGCAGGCATATGTTTGTCTGGATGGCGGAACGGTTCGGCAAGGAATTGAAGTGGCAGTTGCCAATGGTGCCTTTGCCGCAACGGCAGATCAGGTTTCGAGAAGTTTTATCAAAGGTTTTCTTATTTCTCATGCGCATCTTGATCACGTTTCGGGTATGATTACGAACGCGCCTGAGGATACGGCGAAGGCAATTTATGCACTTCCAAAATGTCTGGACGTTATCAAAAACAATTATTTCAATTGGCAGAGTTGGCCGAATTTTGGAAGTGACGGTATTAATCCTTTGAAAAAATATACTTACAAACCTTTGTCAGAAGGTCAGGAAACTCCGCTTGAAAATACTGAAATGACCGTAAAAGCTTTTTCTCTAAGTCATGGGAATCCTTATGAAGGTGCTGCTTTTTTGATTCAAAATAATGGAAAACAAGCTTTGTATTTCGGAGACACCGGTCCGGATGAAGTTGAAAAATCAACTAAGCTGCAAAAAGTATGGGAAACAGTCGCTCCTTTAATTAAAGCAAAAACATTAACCGGAATTTTTCTGGAAGTTTCCTATCCGAATGAACAGCCGGATAACAAATTGTTTGGTCATTTAACGCCGAATTGGATTGATGAAGGAAATGGATAAACTTTGGCAACTCTGGCAGGGAAAGAAAATATGAAAGACTTAAAAGTTGATCATCACCCATATCAAACCAACGGGTCAAAATGAAGTAATTATTAAAGGTCAGCTGAGCAACAATAACGCGCTGGGACTAGAAATAATTTACCCGGAACAAGGCACTGCTTTTGAATTATAAAACCACGAACACATCTATCAAAACACTTCCTGAAAATTAGTGTATTCGTGGCAAGAGAGGAAAACTCAAAATAATCCGATTTGACCTAAATCACCTTTTTTTGGTGGAATTTGAGGAGTATGCGGAATTTTAATATCTGTTCCCAATTCTTTATTTACTTTTTCAATCAGATAAGCGGACAAAAGGGGTGAAGCTTCTTCGTGATTTTGGTGCACGAAGAAATAAATATTTTCAATTCCCTGATCCACCCAAAGTTTCAGACGATCCATCCAGTCATCCAGACGTGTATAATCTGAGTCAACATTAGCACCGTTGTAACGGATAAATGCCGTCGGCGTTGTTAACCGCATATGCAATAAATCCCGTCTGCCGGCTGTGTCCGTAATGATATGTGTGATATTTTTCTTTTCCAGCTGCGCGTACAAGGGGCTGTTATCCCATGAACCGTCATACCAGCCCGTATGTCTTAATTCCAACGCAAGCGGAAATCCGGACGGCCAAACTTCCAGATAATCTTTCAATATCTCCCAGTTTTTAGGACCGAAATTGTCGGGCATTTGTAAAAACAACATACCCAGCTTTTCTTCCAGATGGGAAATATGATCGAGATAAACACTCGTTGGCTGCTCGGCATCTTTCAATCTTTTCCAGTGACTTATTCCCTGATGAAGTTTCGGGAAAAAACGAAATCCTTCCGGTGTTTTGGTATGCCAGCTATCGATGGTTTCGAGTGGGAAATTGTTGTAAAAAGTAGCATTCAGTTCAATACTATTAAACTGGGTCGCATAATAAGCTAATTCGTCTTTTGTACCTTTCGGATAAAAATTCTTTAAATCTGCTTTGTTCCATTTGGCACAACCGATGTATATTGCCGGTTTTCCTTTTACACCTTTCAGCACATTTAAATTTCCTGGATTATCGGCTGGAAGCTTAAATTCGACGTGTTGTGGATCTTCAATTTTTCCAAATTTCATAGGAGCTGGTGCCGGAGTTAAGAGGTGAAGATTGTTAGTAAGAAAAGATATGCCATGACTTTTTGCAAAATCATGGCATATTGAAGATAATCAAAAGATTATCTTCCAAAATCATCCTGAACACGAACGATATCGTCTTCATCCGAAGGATTCGAAGGATCAGTATGCTGCCAGATTTCTGCAACTACGCCCCATTCGTCAACACCGATCAGGCGGTGACGCTCGCCTTGGTTTAGGCTGATCACTGTTCCGATTGGCAATTGTTTCATTTCAGTTTCTTCGTCTGTATCACTGATAACGATACCTGCGTTGCCACCAATAACTTTCCATATTTCAGCACGGCGGTGATGGTATTGCCATGATAAACGTTTTTCTGGTGCAACAACCAATATTTTAGGACTCAATTTGTCATAACCCGCGAAATCCTCCAAAGAAAGATGTGGAAAAAAAGTTTTGATAAATTGAGGTGCCTGACTTTCGTCAAGCACAAAAAAGCCTCCCCATGGACGGGAATGGTCTTTTGCTACAACTGAAAAACCTTGTTCGTCAATGAACTTCTGAACGTTTTCAAAAACAACAGCTTTGTCGGTCGAAGCTGGAAATACATCAAGCATATTTGATAAGTTTGGTTAAGATCCGGTAGAAGTTCAAAATTAGGATAAAAAGCAAAAAGATGCTCCAAAACTTTTGGAGCATCTTTTTGTCAGGTCAAAAATATTTACTGTTTATCCCACCACATGCGGCCAAGGAAAGTATCTCCTCCAATACGTGATACCGCATCATTGTAGTTAGTTTCGTTAACTGCTTTTTCAGTGATCGGCAAGATCAAACGACGAGGAATGACACCGCCAGTCTGGTTGCCAGGATAATTTGTTGGTTTCAATACCGGAATTCCGGTTCTGCGCCAGTTGGCCCATCCTTCATAATGGTTGAAAGTAGAAGCAGTAAGAATGAACATTTCATCATGGATCTGTGTCATTTTATCAGCAAGACTTCCGGCTGCCGGATATGGGTTTGCTGTAACATAAGCAGCAGGATCAGAAACAACGGCTGTCGCATCGTAAACAACTAACTGAGTTACTGCTGCTTTTTGTCCGGCTTCAAATGTAGCCTGTGCTGTTCCTGTAACCCAGCCTCTTTCAATCGCTTCTGTTTTCAGGAATTGTGTTTCAGCAAAAGTCAGCAATACGTTCGGATCATCATCGTCATACATCAAATCTGTTGGACGGGAGTAATCTTTAATGTTGGCATCGCCAGTTGCAGTAACCAAGTCCATTAGGCCCACTGCTTTTATCAAGTCCGTTTGGAAGACCTTTTTGATCAGCAGGAACTCTGTCGCCGTTTGCAAGCTGAGAAATGATTCCGATACGTGGATCTTTTCTGGCTTTCATCATATCAATGAGTGTTTTGGACCATTGAAGGTTATCCCCTTTTACCAAACCACGGCCAATACCAAGGTTATAAGAGTTTGGGTTACGACTTGCCGTAGAACCAGTTGAATGAATAAAAGCAAACGTGTCATCATTGGAAGTCATAATTCCTTTGTCAACCGCTTTTTTTGCCCAGGTCTGTGCAGAAGCAGCATCGGCTTTTTGCATACGCATTGCCAGACGAAGCATCAATGAATTTGCGAATTTTTTCCATTTTGCAATATCACCTTTGTAAACAAAGTCAGCAGCGGTAGGAACATATTTAGATGCATCCAAAGCAGAACCGGCTTCATCAAGCTCTTTTAGCATATCTGCATAAATTGCCTGCTGCATGTCATATTTAGGCTTGTAAATGTTCTCAATAAATGCCTTTCCTGCTTCTGAATAAGGAACATCGCCGTACAAATCAGTGATGATATGCATTTGCTCAACTTTAAGAATTCTTGCCATAGAAAGGATATTCACATTGGCAGGATCAACTGAGGCCTGAGAAATAACATCAGCCAAACTTTTTATCGCGTTAACATAAGAATCCGCAAAGTATGCGCCGCTATTATCGGCATTGTAAGTATACTTATCTCCTGCATAATAGTCATCTACTGATGCCATTTGCTGAACGATCATTGCGGAATAAATAAAGTTGGCTCTCCACACTTTATAACCGGGATCGCCAGCCGATCCTGATATTAACAATTGAGCCTGGCCTAAAAGATAATCTAAAGGTACAGTAGATGGAGAGGTTGGGTTTACGTTTATTTCCTCAAAATCCTTTGTACAAGCCCCCATCGAAAAAGTCAGGGCTAACATAACTGCTATTTTACGTATCATAAGAAATTTCATTAATATGTTTTGATAATTTATTTACCGTGAGGTATGATAAATTAGAATTTCAAATTAAGGTTAACACCAATACTGCGGGTTGTAGGTACACCGGCGAATTCATAACCTTGTGCGTTACCGTTTCCGTAAGTAGATTCAGGATCGATGTTCGGCGTTTTTTTCATCAAAATCGCAAGGTTTCTTCCTACAAGTGAGACAGAAATACCTTTGAAAGGTGATTTTCCAAATACTCTTGCAGGGATTGAATAATCAATAATTACCTGGCGAAGTTTGATAAAGTTAGAGCTGTATACGAATGGCTCACCGAAGTTGTAAAGGTTTTCGTAGTACTGAGTTGCAGGTACACTTACTGCATTTGGCTCACCTTTGCTGTTCACACCTTTTCCAATCACACCACCTTCACGTCCAACCAAAGTTTCTTTTGTAAGTCCGTAACGTGTTGCCAGTGCGTTTGTACCAGAGTAAATATGACCACCGAAACGACCGTCGATCAAGACTGAAAGTCCAACACCTTTGTATCTGAACGAGTTGGTGATACCCATTGTCAACGGAGAAATACCAGTTCCGTATGATTGCAAGGTACCCGTTTCAGGAAGTCCCTGGTCGTTGAAAATAACATTGCCCTTTGCATCTCTTACAAATGAATTAGCCTTTAACAAACTGAATGGCTTGCCAACTTCCTGAAATACATAAGCAGTTTGTGAACGAGGATTATCCACTGTGATATTTGGAAGATTATCAGCAAGGTAAACAACCAGACTTTTGTTATAACCTAAGTTATAAGATACGTCCCAAGTGAATTTAGAACCTTTAACCAGGTCATAATTCAACAATAATTCAACACCCTTATTCGAAATTTCGCCAAGGTTCAAGAGTGCTCCTGTGAAACCAGAAGTTCCTGAAATTGATGCCGAAACGATGTCATTGTAAGTATGGCGGTTGTAAACTGTTACGTCAATACCAAATTTGTTATTGAACATCCGTGTTTCAAGACCGAACTCATATGTTTTTGTAGTAAGCGGTTTCAGGAATGCATTTGGTACAACACCTCCGTTGATCTGAGCCAAAGGAGAACCTAAATGAGCACCTGACAAGCTGTAATAAAGTGATAGACGATATGGATCTGTGTCACCACCTGCTTTCGCCCATGAACCTCTCACTTTTGCAAAATTCACAACTGAAGGCAATTTGATCGCTTCTGACAAAACAAAGCTACCCGCTACCGAAGGGTAGAACAAGCTGTTATTTTGTGGGTTCAAAGTAGAGAACCAGTCATTACGACCTGTTACGGTCAAATATGCGTAGTTCTTGTAAGAAAGTTCAGCCGAACCGTATACCGAATTAATTCTCTTTTCGATATAGTTGTAAGAAGCTGATCTTGAAGCTGGGCTGATGTTTGTGATATCATAGAAAAACGGAATGTTGAAACTTGATCCGCTGATATAATCTTGTCTGCGAACCTGTTTCATCAAGTTACCCGCTACCAATGCATTCAGGTTGAAGTTGCTTGATAATTTTCTGTTCAGACCAAATAATAATTCAGAGTTAACTTCTGAGAAATTCTGGATGTTTTTATCATATCCCCCAAGTGGAGTGTAAGGTACACCAGTTGGCGTAATCGCAGTATAGTTGTAGAAATATTTATCAAAACCTACACGTGCTTTCACATAAAGCCAGTCTGTAAAGTTGTATTTTGGCTCGAAAGAAGCCATAAATCTGTCCTTGTTATCATCCTGTTTGAATTGCGTTGCTGCGTAATACGCGTTATCAACATAAATATTATCACCCCAAACCTGCTCGTAACCATTCGCGTCAAGCATACTTTGTTTCATCGTAGCTACGCTCAAAGACGTTGGCATGTTGATCAAAGTATAGTTAGCATTACCCGGTGAGTCGGATACTTTCGGACGGTTATGGTTTTTCTCTTTTACGTATTTAATGTTGGCAAGAATCGTGAAATTTTTGCTCAGGTTAGCATTAACGTTCAAAGCATAATTTTGTCTGTCAAGCGTATTATCAGGAATAAGACCTTTATTATTCATATTAGCCAATGACAAACGATAAGTCATTTTTTCCGTAGCACCTGTCAAAGCCACAGAGTTGTTAAAAGTGCTACCTGTGTTGTAAAATTTAGTAAGGTTGTCCTTTACAGCCGAATATGGTCTGGAAACACCATCATACTGAATTACACTTGTTCCGTCAAGTTTAGCTCCAAAGCTTGAAGAAAGCATTGCTTCCTGCTGCGTAGTTGGTTTCACACCATTACGACCCAAACCATACTCATATTGGAAATCTTTCCATTTTGTGATCAAAAGATTATCCATTGTGATGTTTGAGTTGATTTCAACACCCAAACCTTTTCCAATTTTTCCACCTTTTGTTGTTACCAGAATCGCACCGTTAGAAGCACGAGAACCGTAAAGTGCCGCCGCAGTAGCACCTTTCAAAACGCTCATCGTTTCAATTTCAGAAGGGTTCAAACTGGAAATACCATCTCCACGGTCGCCACCACCCCACATACCAGCAGCACCAAGGTTGCTGTTATCAATAGGGATACCATCGATAATAATCAAAGGCTGGTTGTTACCATCAATCGAACCGTTACCACGCAAAGTAATACGGGTAGATCCGCCCGGACCTGTTGCAGTACTTGTAATGTTCAAACCAGCAACTTTACCAACCAATGAGTTAGCAATGTTGGTTGAACGTGCCTGCTGAAGTTCTTCTCCTTTTATCTCAGAAACAGAATATCCAAGTGCTTTTTTCTCTTTTTTGATACCAAGGGCTGTTACCACTACCTCATTCAAAGCCGTTGCTTCAACCACAAGGGAAACATTCAAAACAGATGCATTAACTGTAACATCTTTTGAATTGTAACCGATGTAACTGAATGTCAAAACGTTCCCCTTTTCAGCCTGAATACTGAATTCTCCTTTGTCATTTGTTGTCGTGCCGCGGTTGCTTCCTTTAAGGACCACGTTGACACCTGCAATCTCACTTCCTCCATCCTCGCTCACTTTCCCTGTTACTGTCATTTCCTGAGCAAAGCCCACGGTGACTAGTAAAGAGAGGAGGAATAACACTGGGATTAGTACAATTTTTCGCATACCACTTTTGTAAGTTTTAAATAGGTTAACTGGACTTTTTTACTAAAAATTAAAATAATCATACAGATCGTAGCAAAATTGTATTTTTCTATGGGTATAATCAAAATAATTGTTTCAAATGTACTATTTTAAAAATAGGTAAGCATAATCTTATTTTATCAGAAAATAACACATTTTTTGACTTAACGATAAGCGGCGGTTTGTAGAAAGTAAAATTAAAGTCGATTTAATACAATTTTATTATATTTAAATATTTGACTATCAAATATTTAAATACATAATTTTTGAATATTAGTAAGTACAACAAGTGCTGTAACTGGAAATGATACAAATAATGAGATTTCTTCCATTTTTGTGAAAAAAACGGTGTGCAAAAATCATTTTTATCAATTTAATATCATGCTTACATTTTGCTTATTGAGAAGATGTAACCGTAGTGTCAATACTGGTGTCATAGTTGCATTTAGAACCTTTTTAACTATACGTTAAATATTTTCTAGGCAGATGTAGAATAATATCTATCATAGAATAATACAGTATGGAAGCTTTTGAAGATTTGTAATAAAAAGGAATTAAACGTTTAAATCCTTTTTAAAATCTCCATGCAAGCCCGTGCATTATGATAAGGACATTTCCAGAAACCAATTTTATCTTCGTCCATTTTTGAGTAATCATCATAAACTCCCCAAAACCATTCGCCGTTTTTTTTGTCGAGCAAATGTTTTTGAACAAATGACCACAGACCAAATACTTTTTTCAGATAACTTTCGTCATCGCTGATCTGGTATGCATTTAAATAACCGACCATACCTTCTGCCGAAACCCACCATTCGCGATGCGTGTCAGGATGATGGGTTGAAAGATCATATTCATGGATTAAACTACCATCAGGCATAAATCCCTTTGCGGCTGCATCCGACATTTTGATCGCAATTTCTTTCCATTTATCTAATAAAAACTCATCATCCAGAATCTCTGCAGCTTCCTGTAAAAGCCAGGTTGCCTCAATATCATGTCCATAAGAAATGGCTCTGGACTGACTTTTCCATTCGCCACTGAAAAATAATTGCAAATGAAAACTGTCCGGATCAATGATGTGTTTTTCGAATATTTCCAGCAAATACTGAATTCGTTCAGCTAATCTTTTTTCTGGCCAAACACGGTAAAGATTTACGTAAGCTTCAATAATATGTAAATGCGTATTCATCGTTTTTGGATCATTACGATCTTTTTCGCTTAATCGTAAATCCTCCATCAGCTGCCAGTCAGCACTGAAAGCTTCCCAATAACCGCCGTTTTTATAATCGTAACTGTGCTTTTCAATTAACTCAAAAAGCTCAATTGCGAAATCCAGGACTTCCTGTTTTTTACTATTTTGGTAAAATTCACTTAACCCGTAAATCGTAAAAGCCAATCCGTAAATCTGTTTTCTGGTATTAAGCGGCTTTCCTGTTGCGTCAACGGACCAGAATACTCCGCCATTTTCCTGGTCACGGAAGTGATTTTGGATATAATCGTAAGCGCGTTCTGCAAGTTTATGATAAACGGGATTTTGAAATTTGTTGAAAGCCGCAGAAAAAGTCCAGAGGATTCGTGCATTCAAAACGCAGCCTTTTTCTGCATTAGGATGAACGACTCCTTCACTATCGATTTTTCCAACAAAACCACCTTGTTGAGTATCAACAGAATTATTTACCCAAAAATCTAAAATGGAGTCCAGTTCGATCCCGATTTCAGATTTAAATTGTGTCAGTTTTTCTAACATTATATTTCAATAGAATGACCCGCGTGAGTCAGGTTTTTATTGATTAAACCCGTTAATACTTCAACCGAAAGCGCAGAGCGGAATCCGTCCGCCGGTGTATTTATTACATAATCCAGAAGTTTTTCAAGAGAAGAAGTTGCTACATGCAGACGGGTATCGGAAGATGCATAATAAATGAAAACCGTTCCGTCGTCATCCAAAATCCAGCCGTTTGAAAAAGTACATTGGATACATCACCGATTCGTTCTTCTCCTTCGGGCGCAATAAAATAACCGGCTGGTTTGTAAGTCACTTTGGTTAGATCATGTAGATCAGTCATGAACATATAAAGCACATAACGTAAACCGGCAGCTGTATTTCGTACGCCATGAGCCAGATGAAGCCAGCCTTTTTCGGTTTTCATCGGTGCCGGTCCCTGTCCGTTTTTTACTTCATAAACCGTGTGATACTGTTTTTGGTCAACAATATATTCTTTTTCAATAACGGCATTTTCAATTGTTTCAGAATAACCAAAACCAATTCCGCCGCCTGTACCAGCTTCAATAAAACCATCCTGCGGACGGGTGTAAAAAGCATATTTTCCGTTTACAAATTCCGGATGCAAAACCACATTTCGCTGCTGTGGCGAAGGTGTTACCAGATCAGGCAGACGTTCCCATGTTTTCAAATCTGTCGTTCGGGCGATTCCACATTGCGCAATGGCCGAGGATTCATCTCCGGGTTTTGCGTTCGGATCTTTGCGTTCGGTACAAAAAAGTCCGTAAATACATCCGTCTTCATGTTCGGTCAAGACGCATATCGTAGACATTTCCGTCCGGCTCTTCGGTTTCCGGCATGTGCAACCGGATAATCCCAGAATTTGAAATGATCAATTCCATTTGGACTTTCTGCCACGGCAAAAAATGATTTTCTGTCAGAACCTTCCACGCGTGCCACCACCAGATATTTTCCGTTCAGTTTGATCGCACCGGCATTAAATGTGGCATTGATCCCAAACCGTTTCATCAGAAACGGATTGGTTTCCGGATTGAGATCATATTCCCAAAAAATCGGCGCATGTGCGGCGGTTAAAACCGGAATTGTGTAACGGTCATAAATTCCGTTTCCAGGCCAAACGGGCTGGTTTTTTCGTGCAATCAGAGCCACATGTTCTTCTTGAATCTGTGCTAGACGTGTTTTGAAAATGACATAATTTCTATGTTTATGATTTACGGGAAGTTGTTTCTTAATTTTCGGCGGGAAGTTTTTGATACCAGGTTTTCCAAAGAATAACAACACATAACTGCAAGTACTGCCGCTGTAATTCCTGTCTGCATAGGCATCATTAAAACAGAAATACAGGTAATGCGGTGATGGAAGTTTGCGCGATGATGCCGATTACCACATTGAACATATCCATTTTGAAATTTTGATTCGGCACTAAAAGTTGGGTCTTCCTTTATTACCTCATCATGAACCGGCTTCCAGAATCCCCATGGGTTTCACATTTTTGTAAAATTTTTTCAAAACTTCCGTATCGGTTGCTGGCGTCAGCAGTGAGCCAACAACCGCGCCAATAGCAGATAAAACCAGAATAATCGGGAAATAATAAAGCGGCAACGTGTCCGGGAAAATATAAGGCAAAATCATGGCGGAAAGAATTCCCGCGAACATTCCCCAGAAAAAACCATTGCTATTAAACCGCCACCAATGCCATTTCAAAACATTGGAAGCAATGTAACCGCCATATAGTGCAGAAACGATCCATTGCAAAATGCTGTTTACATCTTTCGCGAAAAAACCAAGGAAAATGCTGATGGCAACGACCACGAGCCCGGTCAGATAATTCATTCTGGTGATCTGCTTGTTGCTGGCGTTCGGATTGAAGGATTTGAGATAAATATCATTGACCAGATAAGCCTGCGCAGCATTGAATGTTCCTGCAAATGTTCCCATAAATGCGCCCATCAACCCAACCAGCACCAAACCAAGCAGGCCGGATGGAATATAAGCGTTCAAGACAGCCGGCAAAATGCGCTCAAAATCCGGTCCGTTTGGTGAGGAAATATTGATGTCTTTGTAAAAAAGCAAACCGAAAATGGTAATCCCGATGATGAGAAAATAACGTGTAGGCAGCAAAACCACATTCACGATCATGCTCATCAATGCAGCTTCGCGAGGTGATTTTGTCGAAAGAATTTTCTGCATATCGTAACTGGGCGCAGGGCCGGCCAGGCTTGAAAGAATTCCTTTGGCGGTCATTAAAGCAAAGAAATAACCAAATGGAGAAAAGCCGTCAGCTTTGATTTTGTCATTTACTTCGCGATATAACCTGTCCAGTCAAGATTTAGATCTTTTCCAAAAAACAGATTTTTCCAACCGTTCGGAACAGGCAAACTTCCGTGCGTCAGCCAATGCGTTCATGGCAATAATCGCAATGGCGACGGATACAAAGACCATGATCACATAATGGATCAGATCCGCCCAAACAATACTTTTCATTCCGCCCAAAAGTGAATAAAAAACGGTGAACAAAGTAAAAATAACGCCGTAAGTATGCGCCACATATTCCGGTGCCAGTGTAAAAGGAACATAGGCTGAACGAGCGGCCAGGGAATGAAAATTTCAATAAATTTGCCCAGGCCGATAAATCCGTAAGCCATAAAACCGAGGCAGCTCAGCAAGGCAAATGCGATGATGATTTTATGTGAAAGCTGTGCATCGGCTTTTATTTCCAAACCGTGTCAGCATCCATTCTGCACCGGTGGAAACATTGGATCGGCGCAAGCCAGATGGACAAATAAACCATCATAAAAATCTGATTGAAAACCGGCCAGAGCCAGGGAAGCCAGATACTTTTTACACCGTAAACAAACATGATCGCAACCATCCAGACAGTTCCGGAAATATCAAACATGCCGGAGGCATTGGAAACGCCAAGCATCCAGTAAGGCATGGATTTTCCGCCGAGCAAATAATCGTTTTTACTTCGTTCCGCCTGTTTTTTCAGTACGAGTCCGATGACCGTTACCAGTACCAGATAGGCAATGATAACCAGGAAATCGACGAGTTGAATTTTCATTATGTATAGGGTTAAAATAAACGCTGATTATTTTCTGGTCGGTGTGCCATATAAATTTTCACTGGCGACTTTTTTCTCCAGTAAAATATTTCCCGACTGCTGTAATTTCTTAAAATCTTCTGCCGTATTATTTCCTTCAAAAGGCGCATAATAATGATCGGGACGGCCATTTCGCCAAACCAGTACATAACTTAATCCCGAATTTTTAATGATTGGCTGAACAATTTTTGTCCACCAGTTCGGTTCTGTCAATTGTTCAAGTCCGGTTTCGGTAATGGCAAAAGGTTTGTCCGCTTGCTTTTCCTAGATCCCGGATTGTTCCGATCATTCTTGTTGCATTGGCAATGAAAGCAGAATCACTTTTTGGAGGATTTCTGTGGTAGGTGTCAAAACCTAAAATATCAACCAGATTATCGCCTGGATAACGTTCCAGATAATGTTCTTTATTTTTAAAATTATCGGTTGAATAGGCAATAATCAGATTATGTACCTTTTTTGTTTTTTGCAGATAATCGACTCGTGAATTGCCAGAATTGTTTGTATTCTTCCGGCGTGCAATAGTCTGCGCCCCACCAGAACCAGCTTCCGGTGTGCTCGTGATATGGCCGGAAAATGACTGGAATCAATTCGCCTTTTGGTCCTTTCAGACTGAGAGAAAAAAATCAGCCAGTTTGTCCAGTGTTTTTTCGAAATTCTTTTTATTTGTTGCATCAGTCAAAATTTTTCTGATGGTAAATTCTTCTTTATCCCAGGTCTGTTTTTGAAAAATCAAGCGGGATTGTTCGGGTGCCAGCTGATGGTATTAACACCACCACGTTCATAATTTTTTCTGATATCGGTTTTAATTCTTGTAAAAGGAACGCCGTCAAGATTATTGACACTGTCGAGTTCAAGATGTCCCAAGGTCATAACCAACCAATGCCGGATGTTCTCCTGAAATTGTCTTTACATCCGAACGGCTTTCATCTCCGATCCACCGACTTTTATCTGCGTTTAAACCGTAAGCAAGCGCATCCTGCTGGCCGAAAATGACGCCTTTTGAAGCGCTTCTTTTTAATCCTGAATATAGATTTTTTGTTGGCTGGTGTTGCATTTTTATCAATTTGTGCGGTTGAAATTCTCGCCGAAAAGAAGGACGAGGACAGGAAGATAATAATTGAAAATGAAGGAATTTGGTTAATGACATGATACTTAATTATTGAGTAGAATTTCGTTCGGGCACAGGATATTCTCTGTACTTGTAAAAGTTGAATGTAAAACAATTTAATTTTTATAATTTCCAAAATTAATTGAAGTGTAAATTCAATTCCAGCTTTATAGATTTTGCTCCGTAAGGGTCATCCTGTTTATAGAAAATATCTTGAATAATATATATCCAAAAATGACTCCGGAGAAGCCGCCTGAATTCTTATCAGAAACAGGCGACTCCTACGGAGTCATTCTTTTTTGAAACATATCATTGATATAAACAGGATGCTCTTAGGAGCAAAGTTTACGATAATAACCAGGATTTTGTTGCAATCCCCAGGTTTGTACTTCATTCAATGGGATCGGTAAAACCGGAATTGGATTTACAGAACCAGCGATAGAACGAGCCTGAGCTCTTGTTCTTGATATCACCTGTAAGCGAGTTGATATATGTTCCGGTACGGATCTGATCCCATAAACGAAGTGATTCCATACCTAATTCAACACGACGTTCGTGCAAAATCGCGTCGATCAGCGCTTGTCCGGTCACAGCACTTGTGATATCTGGCAAAGCCGTAGCTGGAATATTGGTTGGGTCATATGTTGAGCCACCAATAGTTGATCCCAGAGGCAAAGTAGATTTCCGAGCTCTTGCACGGATTTCGTTGATTGCAGCGCGGGCAACAATTTCATTTCCGGTTCTTGCAGCAGCTTCTGCTTTCATCAGCAACACTTCGGCATAACGCATTCTGCGAATATTCTGGCCTGATGCGGATGCCTGAGCAGGCTGTACAATAGCAGCTTTACGGTTCAGATAATCCGGTCAGAGTTTTCAGCAGGGTAGGCGATTGTTTGTTTTACACCAAACAAAATGTCTCCATTTCCGTAAACAGTCATGGCTTTTCTTGGATCGTTTGCTTCAAAAGCGCTAACCAGATTTGTGGTTGGATTGTTGAAACCCCATCCCCAGGTTGCACGGTTGTTCTGGATTACGTTATTGGTAACACCTGTTTTGATCGGTCCCCAGGTTTGTCCGGATTCTTTTGCCTGGATTTCGAAAATGGATTCGATATTGTTTTCACTGATTTCGTCAAAAATTGCTGCGAAATTTGCAGTCAGACCATATTGGCCAGACGTGGAAACTGCATCTGTCAATTCATAAACCTGCTGCCAGGTGTGGTTGTTCGTATTATCCATTCCCATTTGATACATGATCGCACGGGCAAGGTAGCCGCGGGCAGCACCTTTTGTAGCACGACCAAGATCTGCGGCTGCATAACCACTTTTTCTCTGGTAATAAAGTAATCGCCTGGTTCAGATCTGCTTCAATAAAAGCATAGGTTTCTGGTAAAGATGAGCGTTTGGTTGTAGAATATTCAGATGTTTTTACCGGTTCTGAAAATAAAGGCATACCACCGAATAATCTTACCAGATAGAAATAATAGTAAGCGCGGAAGAAATGTGCTTCGCCGGCAATTCTGTTTTTCAAAGACGTACTAATCGGTGCCGCTTCAATATTTTTCAAAACCCAGTTGGCACGGTAAATACCAATCCAAAGATTACCCCAAACACCTGAAACCGGCGTATTCGTAGCAAGTGCTCTCCATTCTTTCAGATTTTGAATATCCAAAAAGTCACTTGGTGTACTTCCTTTTTCAGAATCGTCCGACATTACATCGCCCCACATCCATTCGTAGTTGTGCGGAAGATAATTGCCAAGTCCATCCGAACCTTCATCGTAAGATGAAACATCGTAAACGGCGTTAATTGCAAGAAGTGAATTCGTAGAATCGGAGAAATAATTGGTATCCGTTTCACGTCCCAGCGGTTCTTTGTCCAAAAAATCACTGCAACCTTGTAACAGCATAAAAGCAGCTATCAAAAGTGCGGGGAAACTATATTTTTTCATGTTTTATGGGAATTAGCTTTTAGCGATCAGCAGTTGGTTTTGACCAAAAGCTTAATTGCTTTTATAGTTTTTTAGAAATTGATATTAAGTCCGATTCTGCCTACGCGTGGCTGTGGATAAGCGCCAAGGTCAACACCGAAATTCAGCGGGTTGTTGTTGAATTCACCAATTTCAGGATCCATTCCTTTGTATTTAGTGAAAGTCAACAAGTTGTCGGCAGCTACATAAACTCTGACACTGCTGATATGCAATTTGTCAAGCAATCCTTTTGGTAAAGTATAACCAAGCGTCAGGTTACGGAAACGAACATAATTTCCATTGCTCACAAAACGATCGCTGAACTGGTCGTTGTTATTTGGGTTCAGCTGCGTCATACGAGGCTGATCCGTTTGCGTATTTTCTGGCGTCCAGCGATCCATGCGGCTTGATACAGAATTGAACATTCCGTTTGCATTGTTCATCCAGTTACCTAAGCCATTTACCAGTTGTACACCCGTTACACCTTGCAGGAAGAAACTCAAATCGAAACCTTTGTAACCAAAGTTAGCATTGAAACCAAAAGAAAGATTTGGTGTTGCGCTTCCAAGATAAGTACGGTCATTGTTGTCAATTACACCGTCGTTATTAGTATCAACAAATTTAACATCACCCGGTTTTGCATTAGGTTGAATCGCGGTACCATTTTTTGAATAAGCTTCAAGATCTGCCTGAGTTCTGAAAATCCCGTCGGTTTTAAGACCGTAGAAAACTGCGATTTCACGACCAACTTCTGTACGTGTTGTTTGTCCCAAACCTGTAATATCACCACCGGCAATCGGTTCTCCGCCACCAAGGTTTGTTACTTTATTTACAATTTTGGTAACGTTAAAGCCAACATCGTAAGTGAAGCTTTTGATCTGGTTTTTATAGCCAATCGCTAATTCGATACCTTTATTGTTCATACTTCCGGCATTGACATACGGAGGCCCAACACCTGCAAATACGGGGATTGGCACACGAACGATCATATTTTTGGTATCTTTTATGAAATAATCAGCTGTTAAAGTCAGACGGTTGTTGAAGAAACCTGCGTCCAGACCAAAGTTTGAACTCGTTGTAGTTTCCCATTTTAAATCCGGATTGCTTGCTGTTGTTGGTGCAAAACCCTGCACTGCGTTATCTCCGAAAACGTACATATTATTTCCGGTAACTGTTGTTGCATAACCATAATTGGCTGCACTGTTCTGGTTGCCAACTTGTCCCCAGCCAGCACGAAGTTTCAACTGTGTGATAGCCGGAATGCTTTTGATGAAAGATTCTTCGGCAAGATTATAACCTGCTGCAAAAGATGGGAAAGTTCCCCATCGATTGTCCGGTAAAAAACGTGAAGATCCGTCGCGACGAAGTGTTGCGGTTAAAAGAAAGCGTTCGTCAAAATTGTAGTTCAAACGACCAAAATAAGACTGTAAAGATTCGTCAGACTGTGTTGCTTCTACTAAATAATCCGTTCCTTTTGTTGCTGATAAATACCACTGAGATTTGTCATTTGGTACATCCAGAACCGTCAGGAACATATCGCTGTATGTTGTACGTTGAAGCTCGAAACCAGCCATGGCGGTAAAACTGTGTTTGCCAATTGTCTTTGCGTAAGTCAGATAATTCGTCCAAACCCATCCCAATTGTTCTCCTCTTCCTTCACGCAAGCTGCTATGCTGGCGTTGATCATCATTTGCCAGATAATATTGAGGTAAATATCTTTTTGCATGCGTCGTTTTCCAGTTTACACCAAATTGTGTACGGAAATTCAGGCCGGGGATAATTTTTGCATCCAGGAAGAAATTGGAGTTAACCAGTGTCTCGTAAGCCTTATTATTTTTTGCTTCGTCAACAATGCGCAATGGATTATATGCGCCACCTTCCGGTACTGGACGAGTTCCATAAAAATTTGTAGCCGGATCCCACGCTTTCGCTAAGGGAGAAACGGTTAGAGCACTTGTTAGAATCCCGCCATACTGGCTGCCGGTATATTGCGTTTTATCGGTATTGGCATAAGCAGCAGAAAGTCCGCCATCAAGCCATTTTGTTAAATAAAAGTCGTTGTTGAACCGTAAAAAGAATTTTTTAAGAGGTGAGTTTTTAACTATTCCGTCTTGACCGAAATAAGTACCTGTAACACTGTAACGGTGTTTGTCATTTCCACCCATTACATTTAAACTGTAATTCTGAACAACACCGGTCTGCATTACTTCGTCCTGCCAGTTTGTTCCTTTATCGGTTCCTTGTTTAAAGCCATTTAAAGTTTGGTAAAGTGTTTCATTGGTAGGAAGAACCGTTCCGTCATTGGTATACGATTCCAGACGCAATGTTGCATACTGACTTGCATCCAGTACATCCACTTTATTCCATGCTTTCTGAACACCGGCATAAGTTGAAAAAGAGATTTTCGGTTCTCCGCTTTTTCCTCTGTTGGTAGTAATCAAAATTACACCATTCGATCCGCGTGAGCCATAAATTGCAGTCGCAGATGCGTCTTTTAAAATCTCCATGGACGCAATATCCCCTGGTGCTAAAAAGCTGATATCACTTGTTTGAAAACCATCGACAACGTACAAAGGATCACTGTTATTGATTGTACCAACACCACGTATACGTACCCGCACTGCTGCGCCAGGTTCTCCGGACTGACTAACGATATTTACCCCAGGAACACGTCCCTGAATTGCCTGTAAGGGATTTGATGTAGCGATTTTGGTAATTGCTTCTGCTTTTACAGAGGCTACTGCACCCGTAATGTCACTTTTCTTGGTGGTACCATAACCTACTACAACCACTTCATCCAATGCACGCTCATCTGAAAGCATTTTAATAGCAAAACTTGTTTTGCCGCCAATTTCAACTTCCAGCGATTTCATTCCCACTGAACTTAAAACCAGTGTTTTTGCATCTGCCGGAATTCCCAGAGTGAATTTTCCTTCCACATCCGTCGTCGTACCTATCGTCGTACCTTTCACTACCACGCCCACGCCTGGTAATCCTTCTCCTTTTTCATCTGAGACCGTCCCGGTGATATTCTGGTTCTGAGCCATTGCCATCAGGCAGCTTCCCAAAAACAGAGAGACGATCATAAGTAATCTTTTAAACATGCTTATGATTCGTTAATTGGATTATAATTTTTAATACAAATTACTAGACTTTTTTGATCTGCAATATAGTACTATTTTATCCAATTATTGAATTCATAAAACTTATTGTAAATGAAATACTGTCTTAAAATCACAATATGTATTGTTATTGTATTATTTTAATGATTTAAATTGTATTTTAATGTGATATTGTGTAGTTAAAGGCAAAGTCACCATCATAATATTTGATATAATACTATTAAGTCATTTATTACTCAATAATGTATAAATAAAATTGTAATAATTCAAGTATTGTTAGGTGTGCCATTAATTTTTTTCTATGGTAGATGTTTCAGATTGCTAGGGTTTTAAGTGTAGGATTGACACTTTGAAATTTTAAGGAGCCTTGTAATAAAAGTAGTTTTGGAAGATTCGTACAGCAATAGTTGTACTTGATTTGATTTTTTGGAGAACAAAAAAAATGGATGACATTACTGCCATCCATTTATGATTTTATTTATGTGAAAACTAGACTTTCAAAGTCCAGCCAAAAATATCTTCTGATTTTCCTGTACGAATTTCAGTAAGATAATCTTTTACTTTGTTCACGAACGAATCTTCTTTTAGTTCAGGAAGTGCATAATCAACACCTTCGTATGCAATGGTTGCAAAAGGAGAAACTACTACGGCCGTTCCAGCTCCAAATGCTGATTCCAGACGATTTTCTTTCAAAGCTTCAATGATTTCCTTTACAGAAATTCTGCGTTCTTCCACCGGAATTCCCCATTGATGCGCGATTGCTACGATACTTTTACGGGTAATTCCGTCAAGTGTCGTGTCAGAAACAAAAGGTGTCACCAGTTTCCCATCCATAACAAACATCACGTTCATCGTTCCGGATTCTTCAATGTAAGCGTGCTCTCTTGCATCTGTCCAGATCAGCTGATCGTAACCTTCTTCCTGGGCAAGTTTTGCAGGATAAAGTGAACCGGCATAGTTACCAGCACATTTCGTTCCTCCAACTCCACCTTCGGCAGCACGGATAAAATGTGTTTCAACTTTAACTCGCGGAGGTTTTGCATAATACGTTCCCACCGGACAAGTAAAGATGATAAATGTATAAGTATCAGATGGTTTCACGCCGACATAAGCGTCAGTCGCAAACATATAAGGACGAATGTATAACGAGCAGCCTTCTTGTGAAGGAACCCACGCAGCATCCTGACGAAGCAATTCCGTCAATCCGCCCATGAAAACTTCCTCAGGAATCGTGGGCATACACAGACGTTCCGCTGATTTGTTGAAACGTTTCCAGTTATCAATCGCGCGGAAAAGAAGTGTATCTCCTTCTTCACTTTTGTAGGCTTTCATGCCTTCAAAAATCGCCTGTCCGTAGTGTAAAGCTGCGGTTGCAGGACTTAGTGAAAGATCGCCGTAAGGGACAATCCGGGAATTTTGCCACTGGCCATCACGGTACTCGGCAACGAACATATGGTCGGCGATGTTCCGGCCAAAAACAAGATTGTTAAAATCAACCTCATGCAAACGTGAATTATTCGTTTGCTGAATCTCTATTTGCAATGTGTCGGCAGTCATAAGCCCTAAATTTATGCTGAAAATTAAGTAGTTCCTAGGTTTTGTATTAGTCTCGCAATTTAATGAAATTATGCTAACAAAAGGAGGATATTTAGTATAACAATTAATTTTTTGGAGCAACCCTCGGTTTCCATGTAACTTCCTCAATTCCGAGCTCAAAAGTCATCGCCCGGCACAACATAAAAAGGTAATCCGAGAGACGGTTAAGATATTTTACAACGCTGTCTTCCACCTCTTCCTGAGTTTGTAAATGAATCACACCACGTTCGGCACGGCGGCAAACGGTACGGGCTACATGGCCGAAAGATACAGACTGATGGCCACCCGGAAGTACAAAAGCTCTTAACGCCGGAACGACTGCGTCAATTTTATCCATTTCATTTTCAAGAAGTTTGATGTCTTCTTCGGACAAATCGGGCAGGATTTTCTTCGTTTGCTCTGGCTCCGAGGCCAAATGTGAACCGATTGTAAATAACCTGTCCTGGATTTCTTTCAAAAGATCACGGCGATTTTCATTAACAGGTTGATCCCGAAGTAAACCGATATAACTATTTAATTCATCAACAGTTCCGTAAGCTTCAATGCGGATATGCGCTTTGCTTAGTCTTGTGCCGCCGATTAGTGAGGTTGTTCCTTTGTCACCAGTTTTGGTATATATTTTCATTTTCAGGATGATGGTTATAAGTTATTACGGTGCGCTGCACCTTTCAGTTTGTCGGAATGGCAAGAATATGCTACAAATATTACGCCGCTCTGCGGCTTATCCATCGAATTGGGTAAGAAATATTGATGCAGTAAGATTAATAAATTTAGATACTCACAGAGTGATTAGGTTTTGGGAAGTCTCCAACCTAATTTTGCACCCGAATTTATGGCGAAAATAGAAAAGATAAGGAGGATTGTTATTTCATGAAAATTGGAACATTTAGTATAAAAGTATGGCGTTGGTTCTCAATGCTATTTGTTATCGGCTCATTGATGTGGACGTATTCCGTTTTCCCTGAACAGGTTGCGGTAGATTTTGCATCTTCGGGTTTGGCGGAAATTTATGTCAATAAGGAGCACTTGTTCTACATTATTATGGGTTTTTTCATCCTGAATAATGTAGTCATTACTGCATTTGCAAAACAAATCCCGAAAATTGAAGCTTCACATTTTCCTATTCCCAATAGAAAAATCTGGTCGCAGCCTCAATATCGGCACCTTTTGATTGAACATTTAGTCAATTGGTTGTATTGCATTGTTGCCGGAATTAACACGGTTATCGGATTTAGTCTTTTGGCTTTGGCAACAATTAACAGTAACCAGTTCAAGCTGAGCGTGTTTGACTTTGTGTGGGTTTCCTATTTAGGTTTGGCGTTACTTTTGGTAATTTTCCTTTTTCCACTTCGTTTTTTGAAAACACCAACGCCGGAAGAAGAAGATACTTACTAAGATCAGATGGAAAATAATTGGCTGGAAAAAGCAGAATCGCTTCGGATAGAATCATTTGATTATGATTTACCGGATGAGCGTATTGCCCGTTATCCATTGGATCCGCGAGACAGTTCAAAGCTTTTAATATACAATCAGGGAAATATTCAGCACCAGAAATTTACTGATTTGGTTGAAAATCTGCCTGAAAACACACTTTTGGTATTCAATGATACCAAGGTAATTCCTGCACGCGCTTATTTTCAAAAAGAAACAGGCGCTACGATTGAAATCCTTTTATTACATCCTGAATTACCAACCAGGATCATCAACGATGCAATGCTTGTGCGTGATTCCTGTGTGTGGGAATGCATGATCGGGAATAAAAAACGGTTTAAACTGACAGATACCCTATCTACCAATTTAACTGTTAACGGGTTATCCGTTAATCTTAAAGTCGCATACGCTGATTACGAAAAAAATCATGTAAAACTCTGGTGGGATCAGGATATTGAATTTCTGGATATTGTGCAGGCATTAGGTGAAATTCCTTTGCCACCATATCTGAAACGAGATACTGAAGAAGGAGATAAGCAGACTTATCAAACCGTATATGCTCGTCAGAACGGAGCTGTTGCTGCGCCAACAGCCGGGCTGCATTTTACTGAAAATGTTTTCGAAAATCTAGCTGAAAAAGGAATTCGCCGTTCATTCTTGACATTGCATGTTGGAGCCGGAACGTTTCAACCGATTAAAGCGAACTCGGTTACCGAGCATAAAATGCACTCCGAGCAAGTTGTATATTCCCGTCAGTTGATTGATGAATTGCTGAAAAATACGCAATCCATCGTTCCGGTTGGCACTACTTCATTGCGTTCTCTTGAAAGTCTTTATTGGTATGGCGTGAAATTATTCCGGGGCGAAACGACAGTTTTCAATATTGAAAAATTGTATCCATACCCATTTTCTCCTGACGAACTTCCGTCTGCTATCGAATCATTAACGGCGATTGCTGAGTATATGGATGATCAGAATCTGAATGAAATTGTAGGGGAAACAGAAATATTTATTTTTCCGGGATATAAGTTTCGTTTGTGTAAAGGATTGATTACCAATTATCATCAACCGGGTTCGACATTGATTTTATTGGTTGCCGCTTTGGTGGGAGAGGATTGGAAGCGGATTTACAAAGAGGCGATGAATAATGGATATCGATTTTTGAGTTATGGAGATAGTTCGCTTTTGTGGGGGACGGAGGTTTAGTCCTGACTTTGCAATTGGATTGATTTTAATGTAATTTGTCTTGCAATTATTTGATATAGATGGGACAAGTACAAACAGCTGAAAAAAAGTACACTATTTCTGAATATTTGGAAATGGAAGAAAAAAGTGAAATCCGTCATGAGTATTATGATGGAGAAGTTTTCGCTATGGCTGGTACGACAATGAATCACAACAGAATTGTCGGTCGTCTTCGAGGATTTTTGGAAAGAGTTTTTTTGCCAAAAGGATGTGATGTTTTTGCTGAAAACATAAAAGTTGAAGTAATTGAAAATTTTTATTATCCTTATCCTGATGTAATTGTTACCTGTGCTCCGGAAGATATTAATGGAACTTACATTGTAAAACATCCCAGTATTTTGGTTGAGGTTTTGTCCAAATCATCTGCAAATTACGATCGGGGTTTCAAGTTGAAAAAATATCAGGATATCGTTTCTCTTCAATACTACATGCTTGTTGCTCAATATGAATGTTATGTTGAGCTTTTCACAAGAACTGATCAGGAGGGCGTATGGACGTATCAATCTTTTAATAAGACGGATGCAGTTATTTCTTTTGATCTTCTGGATTTTATAATGCCGGTTTCCGCAGTCTATGAAGGGGTTGTATTTCTGGATGAGGAAAAGCCTGGGTTTGAGATTTAATCCAAGTCATTTCCCGAAGAAATTTCTTTTATATTAGCCGCCGGCGGTAAAAAATTCTCGCCTGTAACAACACTTTTTCCTGTTTGTCCTTCAAGTTCTTTTCTTGCATTTTTAGCTACTGCACCGCCTTTTTTGCTGGCTTTTGCATTTTCATCGAGGCCTTGCGCTTCTTCACTTTCTGCAATTTGTCTGGTTGAAAGTTCCGCTAGCGCGGTAAAAATTAATTCAGCTTCACTCATATGATCCCGAAGATTTTGTGTTTTTAGGCCTTTTAGATCTTTATGCTTTTTAACAGTTAACCCTGTCCATTCTTCGTGAATAATATTGGTCAATAAAGCAAATTCATCTTTTTTCTCAACGCCGCTATCTTTCCAATAATCTGTTAATTTATTCCGCGTTTCCTGGCCCGTCATTCTTTGCTGAATCCATTTTTCACTTCGACCCAGTTTTTGCCAGTTTTCTCTGGCGCGGTCGATACTTTGTTCAGGATTGGCAATTTCCTGCATACGCTCGAAGCCAACTTTTGCAAGCCATTGTTTGAATGGTTCAGCTTTTGGGGAAGGGATTGACTGAATAATACGAAGTAGCGTTTCAGTATCAGCGGTATCTGTTTCTCTTTTTTTGCCATCATCTGCAAGCATTTTCAACCGTACGATTTTCTCGTACGCTTCACTTCCTTCGACTGATAATTTCTTTTTAAGGTCACTCCAATACCTTTTTGGGATACTGCTATCCGTCAATATTTGAATAACATCAATAACAGAGAAATACCAAACCTCTTTCTCCGCATCCCAATGGCTACGAACTTTCTTTTCTTCAAATAATTTAATATTACTCATATTAATAGTGTCGATGAATTTGATTTATTGGCCTGATTACAAATTGGTCAGATTTAAACATAAATCAAATATACAATTCAGGTCCCGGACGTTCGTGGTGAAAATTGATATAAGCAAACTTTGATTAAAGTGTGAAAACTACTTAATCCCAACCACCTCACTCACTACCGAAACCCCATTCTCATCAAAAGTTTCAATAGCAAAATAATAAGGCACGCCAACATTCAAAGCCCGGAGTTCAAAGGTATTCGGCTCGTCGTTCCAAAATTGATAGGTTTGATATAATTTGTCAGGAGCAATTCCCCAAAGTACATTGTATCCAACCGCACCTGGTACTTTTTCCCAGCTTAAATCTACATTTCGCTGATCTTTCTGGCGAACGGCTGTAAATTTTTTCGGTGTAGCCGGAGCTTTTCCAAAACCATTTCCAAAAATCCTGAATTCACTAATGGCCAAAATTGGTGAGGCGACATGAATATGTTCGTATCGGATATACCGTGCTTTTATAGGTTTTGTTAATTCAATATAAGCGCATGGACGGTCACGTTTTGGTTCTTTGGTAAGATCGCTTACAACTTCCCATTTTTTGGCATCAGAAGAAACCAGTATTTTAAATTCGGTATAGACCTGTTCCGGTTTGTTATCAAAGATGTCAGATTTGTAATCCGTATAATTTACCTGGACTGCTTTTACTTCCTGTTCTTTTTGAAGGTCAATAGTCAAAGTTTCACCAGGTTTATTTTGTTTCGCAGCCCAGAAAGTTCTTGGATTTTCGTCTGTTATTTTATTAGCAGACATGGTATCCAAAGTGGAAGAAGCCGTCACAGGTTTTTTATAGGACAAAAGCATCCAGCCAGTGAATAATTCATCGCCTTTTCCATTCCACTTTTTTGTAGTCATCTTATGTGGAAAATCACCAAAACGGGTGTTGGCGAACATTTGTCCGTCCTTATCAAAGCCAGCCGGATGCATCACAATCCGTCTTTCCATCGCCCAGTTTAAACCGATCCAGGATGTGCCGGTGTTCCAGTAATTTCCATAATTATCCTGAAAAGTATTTCCATGACCTGCACCTGTTGCAAATCCTCCCGGCTTGTAGGAAACGGGATTATACGGCGCATAGGTAAATGGTCCGAGCGGATCGTCTGCTACATAAGTGCCGTTAGCATAAACATTGTATTCAGTTCCCGGCGCGCCATATTGCAGATAATATTTCCCCTTATATTTTGTCATCCACGCGCCTTCGGTAAAAGGTTTGAACGGATCTGAATGATTTGGACCAAATCTTTCCCAGCCATGTTCATATTGATTAAGCCAAAACATAGATTGGTATTGACCTTTGAAAGCCAGCTTTTTGGAATGATCCAGCTCTGCACCAAAAATTGGATAAACATTGGAAGATCCCCAATACATAAACCAGCGGTCAGTATCCGGATCGTGAAAAAGTGCCGGATCCCAGGGACCAATATCTTTTGGCAGGCGTGGCGTCCACCGATTATAAAATTCCCAGATTCCCTTTTCCGGTGCTACGGAATACAGAATAGGACGCGACTCAAAAGTGGATTGAAACAGAAATAAGGTATCGTTCACAGAAACAGCGGCTGGCGCGCACATATCTTCAAACGGCCAGCGGTTGGCGGTTATATATTTCCAATTCAACAGATCTTTCGAATGCCAGTAACCTCCGGAAATCGTCACGAAGAGAAAATATTCAGCCTTATGATTTATGATAACCGGATCAGCGCCGGAGCGGTAGGATATCTTCTCATTCAGTTGTTCAAAATTATATTTGTAATCAATATCCATTGGATTGCAGTATGTTGCTGGCTTCTGTGCGAAATCCGGAATGGAAACGATGCAAAAAAATAAAATGAATAAAAGAGTGATGTTCAGTTTGGATAGCATGTGGTCGGTGGAATTTTTTAAATAATTTCTTTCTATAATTCTAAAATATAAACTTTAATGAAGAATAACGATGGATTGATTTCTAAATTTCAATCCGGAAACCAGATAGCTTTCCTAAATCAGCGACGTTTACCAAAATCAATCTATCTTTGCACCTTGATTTTAAAAATTGCCAAATAGTATAAAAATGAGAACCGATTTCATTGAAGAATTGCGCTGGCGCGGCATGTTGCAGGACATGATGCCAGGAACGGATGAGCAACTAAATAAAGAAATGACCGCCGGTTATATCGGTTTTGACCCTACGGCTGCTTCCCTGCATATCGGTAATCTGGCGACGATTATGTTGCTTGTTCATTTACAAAAAGCGGGTCATAAGCCCATTGCACTGGTAGGAGGAGCAACCGGAATGATCGGAGATCCTTCGTTCAAGGCATCAGAACGTTCATTTCTGGATGAAGATACATTGCGTATCAACCAGGAAGGAATCCGTAAACAACTGGAACAATTCCTCGATTTTGACTGCGGTGAAAATTCTGCTGAAATGGTTAATAATTACGACTGGTTCAAAGAAATTGGATTTCTTCAATTTCTTCGTGAAGCCGGTAAGTATTTGTCGGTCAACTATATGATGTCAAAAGATTCTGTAAAAAAACGCCTGGAAACGGGAATATCTTTTACTGAATTTTCATACCAGCTTTTGCAGGGTTACGATTTTTATCATTTATACAAACATAAAAATGTCCGTCTTCAAATGGGCGGATCGGATCAGTGGGGAAATATCACGACTGGTACTGAAATCATTCGTCGTAAGGAAGGGGACGAGGAAGGTTATTTCAAGGCATATGCCTTAACGACGCCTCTTGTTACAAAATCGGACGGTACAAAATTCGGGAAAAGTGAAGGTGGAAACATCTGGCTGGACGCTACAAAAACTTCACCTTTTGAATTTTACCAGTTTTGGCTAAACCAAAGCGACGAAGATTCTCCAAGATATCTGCGCGTTTTTTCTCTAAAATCAAAAGAAGAAATCGAAGCTTTGGAAGTAAGTCACGCTGCTGAGCCGCATTTGAGAATTATGCAAAAAGCGTTGGCAGCGGAATTGACAACTCGTATTCATTCAGAACGCGATTATCAATTGGTACTAAAAGCTTCGGACGTTTTGTTTGGAAAAGCAACGTTGGAAATGCTTCAAAGTATTGCGATTGATGAGTTTGATACGATTTTTAACGGGGTGCCACAGACTGAAATTACACGCGCAGACTGGGATTCTACTCCAACCTTGCTTGACTTGATTTCGACGGTAACAAATTCTGAAATATATCCTTCAAAAGGAGAAGCGCGCCGTGCTTTACAGCAAAATGCGGTGAGTATCAACAAAGTGAAAGTATCATCACCGGAACAACCTCTGGCTGATTTTCAATTACTTCAAGACCGCTTTATTCTTGTGTCAAAAGGAAAGAAAAACCATTTGATTAAAGTCATATAATTAAAAAGGCGGAGTGGTTGACGATCACTTCGCCTTTCCTTAATATCTAAGACATTTCCGTCCTCTTCGATCCTGAGATCCTTTTCCTGTAAAACGAAAAAGGGCGTCAATTCCGTACCAGATTGATATTTCAAAAGCTCCGGTATCCAATCCCAAAGAAGAAACCGGCAAATCATAACTTGCCTGGAACAACATATTCCCACTTGCCCAACCAACAGTTCCGATTGCAGCATCACGTCTGGTATTACCCAGAATCATTCCCCGATACCATAATCCAACAAGTAAGGGAGAATAAAGAATGTTAAATCCGGCATCCATTTGTCGGCTCACACCCTGTTTACGAACCTGAACGGCAATATTTAAGGCACTTTCCCGGTTCATATCACGACCAAGATTATTTCCGAAAAAGGCAGGAATTTCAATAGGAATTTTAGTGCCAAGCTGAAAATTAATACGTTGATGTTCAATGCTGACATTGTCGTTAATTCCGATATTATGCCAGGCACCGGAGAACCAGACGGAAATATCTTCTTCATATTTTGGTACATATTCCAGTACACCACCAGCTGATAATGTCAATTTGTTACTTGATAATCCATTGGTTGACATAGGATCATTACTTCCTAAAAACTGGGAAACGTAGGTCAAATCACTTCCATTCCAGCTATTAGATGTCCACGTTCCCTGTAATCCGCCAATTAATCTCAGCTCCTTTTGGCCATCAAGAAATACCATTTTGGAAATTTGAGCAGAAAGCTGATCGCTTTTTAATGCTGGTCCACGCTGGTCATGAAGGGCCTGGAATCCTAAACCAACAGCCGCATCTTCTGCATAAGTGTCAAAAGAAAATGCAGCGGTTTGAAATGGAATTCCAATCGAAGCCCATTGATTTCTGTAATTAGCGATAAATCTAGGCGTGCCTGCATCCCCTGCATAAGCCGGATTTGTATAAAGGGGGTTGGAATAAAATTGTGAAAACTGCGGTGCCTGCGCGCGTATTTGCAATGAGCTAACAGATATAAGAAGGATGAGTAGAAATTTTTTCATTAACGAATCAGATAAAGATTGCCTCTTAATTTGTCAGAAATCCGGTTGTCGATGTACAGGATTTCGGCTTCATATACATACAAATCCGCAGGCAAAGGATTCCCTTTCAGTGTTCCGTCCCAGGATTCATCCGGACGCTGACTTCCGGGTGGTACTTTTTTCATTTCAAATACCATTTCACCCCAGCGGTTACGTATTTTCAAAGAAATAATTTCCTGAATACCTTTTCCAAAAAGTGTGTAACGATCGCCAAATCCGTCGCCGTTTGGTGTAAAAGCTTCCGGAATATCAACCTGACAATCAACAACTACAAATGCCGCTGATTTTTCAATAGAATCCAGACAAACGCCACCTTTTCCGACTACCAGTTTTATTCCATATAATCCTTTGTCAAAAGGTAAAGCAGGATTTTTGGCATCGGAAGTTTTTCCATCACTGAAATACCATTTGAAGCTGTCTGCGTTGTCAGAAAGACTTATTAAACTGGCTGGTCCCGGCGCGCAAATAAGCGAATCGCCGTTCATTTTAAATAGTGCGACAACAGGAGATAAAACTGAAACTGATATCTTTTTCAAATCGACTTTACATGATTTTGAACCACGATATCCGGTAAGTTTTACAGTAAAGTTTCCTTCCTTCTCATATACATGCGCAGGAGAATAATTTAAAGTATCAGGCGCTGTTCCGTCTCCAAAATCCCAGATAAAGTCAAGCTGGGTATCTGATTTATTTGTAAACTGAACCGTTTCGCCCTGACAAACAACCGGCGCTCCAACAAAATCTCCTGCCGGTGAAGTTGTCGTTTTAATTGTTAATTGAGTGGAGTCGTAGCCACAAGCGGTGTAGGCTATCAAAGTAACCTTATAATCCTTTTGCGCTAGTGAAAAAGCGTGAGACGGATTTGGCAAAGTTGATATAGTCCCGTCGCCAAATTTCCAGACCCAGCGATTCGGTTTTGGAACCGTAGCATCAGTAAATTGTACGATTTCGCCAGGACAAACTTCTGATTTTGAAATAGTATATAAAGCTTTTACCGTTGTCGGGTAAACCTCGATTTTAACTTCATCCGCATCCTGACCGCATGCGCTGGTTACTTCCAGTTTTACTGTGAAAGTCTGAGCATTATCTTTGGCGGAAAAAGAATGATAAACCGTATCACTTCCCGTTTGGCGAGTGACACCATCACCAAAAGTCCATTTCGAGAGATTTTTGTCAATACCGGATGAGCGATTTGAAAATAACAATTGTGCCGGAGTGCATCGCACAACCGTTGAATCAACTCCGATTTCAGCTTTTGCCAAAGGCCGAACGACTATCTTTTTTGTTTCCGTCTGTTTTCCACAACTATTATTAGCTGTCACTATAATCGAAAAAGTGGTATCTTTTTTTGACTGGTTGATGAAAACTTTTGATGCAGGCTGAAAACCGTTATAATTGCTACCATCACCAAAATCCCAGGAATAGGTAACTGCCGGATTAGAAGTTCCTGTTACATTAAACGAAACATTTAAAGGAGAACATCCTAGCGTTTCCGAAGGTGTAAAGCTGATTGTTGCCGGAGGTGCTGTAACTGTAATTTCTTTTTCAACTGTATCAGAGCAATTTCCAGCTTTTGCAATGAGCATGATTTTATTTACTCCCGTAATCAATGTCAATTGTGGATTGGCGTCCGTTGAAGCACTTTTTCCATTGACAAACCAAACATATGAATTTGCTGATGTAGAATTATTTTTTGGAGAAAAACTGGTTCCGCTGCAACCTGCACTTAAAGCAAAATCTGCTTTGGGATTTCCAACTGTAACTTTAATATTTCCAGAAGCTTTACAGCCGGTTTGATTGCTCACTTCATAATTGAGATTTATCTGAGCGACTGACAAATTCTTTGTGATCAATGTATCGTTTTTGATACAATTGTTGCAATCAGAAGTAGACCATTTTCCGCCTAGTGGAGCACCTTGCAAGTTTCAGAAAGTCAGTTCCGCTGCAAATTGTTTGATCAGAAACAGTTAGTTGGACGCCTTCTACTTTAATTTGAACGACATCAGACACCAGGCATTTTCCTGTTCCTTTTGTGTAAGTCAATGTATAATTTCCAGCAGTTTTTGGTACAAAAACTTTTACGCCATTCACGGTTTCAACTCCGCTGGTACTCCATTCCCCGCCAACTTGGTCTGCTTTTAACGTTATCGGTATTGTGCTGACACAAAGGGTAGTATCTTTCAAAAATGTGAGAATATTAACAGGTTTTGCTTCTGAAACAGAAAATGTATCGCTGACCATTTGAGCGCCACAGGCATTGGTCATACTTGCTGTGACAATATATGGCGTGTTAGCTAAGGGCAAGGAAATTGACTGATCCGGGGCAATTGTTTTGCCATTTAAAGTATAAGTTGCACCAGTGACAGGACTACTTATTTTATATTGAATTGCTTCACAAACATCCGGCTGCGGAACAAGTTTTGGAGCTTCGGGATCAATCACTTTGTATTTTCTAACGATGACCGATTCTCCGCAATTATTCGAAGCCCTGAGCCGGATCGTGTATTCTTTTTTCTCTTTAAACTGAACTTTGATAAGGCCGGAATAATAGGTGGTTTTGTCCAGAAATTCGTATTGACCTCCCGAAATTTCCCAGTAATAACTGGTTTCGTCTATTGAAATGGAGCCGTCCATGGTTAAAGTGGCGCCGTTGGAAATGCATATTGCCGTATCTTTATTGGCAACTGAAAAACCGGTCGCACTGAAATTGGCAACAGGTTTTTTGCTTAATTTAAAGTCAATTTCGTTTGTACTGGTACCGCAGGTTTTTGACGTTGCAGTAAGTTTAACTTTATAAGTCTGATTCGGATCTGTAAATTGGATTGACGGATAAGTTTCGGTACTGGAACGACCGTCACTGAATTGCCAGAGAAAAGCAATATCAGAGGAAACCGGACAACTATTGTTACTAATGGATAGATTGTTGCCTTCGCAAGCAGCCTGTACAAAGGGCCTCGCTTCCGGTTTTTTGTTGAATGTTACCCGGAAACCTTTGTTGTCGTTTGGACATGTTGCATTTTCTACAAAAATGCTAACCTTAAATTCGCCGTTGGAACAATTTCTGATAAAATCTCTTAAATCGTAATTGTGGCTGAGCGTAACGGTCGCGTTCAGTGTCACCGCTTCGATTTTTCCATCGCCCCAGTCGACACTATATTTTTTGTCTGCACAAGGACCAGGTGTGATTTTCACACAAAGACTATAAAGAGAATCACTCGGTGCAACACATACGATACCGGTTCCGGTACCATCGCAGGTTGTTATGTCCACACGCTCTTGTGCGTGCGCAAGAAGACTTAACAGTACTAAAAATAAAGTACAGGTAAAGAATAATTTCAAATTTTAAGAATTTTATAGAGGTGGTCTGAATTTTAAATCAGAACGGAAGTTATATAATTCTTAAAACATTGTAACCATTAATTACATAATTGGGTACGAAAGTTGTTATTTTTTTCCTGAAAAAGAATTAAGAATCGGAGCCGCAGTAGGATTATATTGATAAGTCTGCCAGGTTTCATCCTGAAAAATTTCTACAACCCGATAGCCTTTGTAGGTTGTTCCCCAGTTTCCGCCGAAGTGTCCGTCAAAGAAATAGGGTTTTCCACCTAAATTTTTCTGACTATCCTGATCGTGATCATGGCCATGAAAAATGGCTTTTACATTTGGTGTTTTTTCAAATAGAGTGGTCACTTCCTTACAATCTACACCACCTGACGTCCATTTTTCAGGTGTGATATGAAGGAAAATATAAATTCCTTTTGCAGCAGAATATTTACTGATTTCAGACCTTAGCCATTGAATATCAGGACAAACATATTCGCCTTTTTCATTAGACGTATCACCGAGGATAAAAGCATATTCTCCTTTGGCAAAACTGTGATTGGTAGAATATCCCCATGTACTTTGCCAAACATCAACACCTACTTTGTCATGATTCCCACGGGTTACATAATAGGGTACACGTAGGTTTTCCAAAGTAGACTTTACATCATATAAAAGTGTCGGATCGTCGTGAATCAGATCTCCGTTAATAACTAAAAAATCTACACCTTTTTGTACTTTTTCCTGATTAATCCAACCGATCATATCACTATGATAGGCTTTGAAATCTGTACCAGGCTGACCATAATGTCCGTCAGATGCAACAATAAAACGTAGAGCCAATTTAGCTGCACTTGTCTCATTTTCAGTTAAATTCAGAAAAGGTAGTCCGGATATTGCAGGAAAAAACTTTAAAAAGGTACGTCTTTCAAGAATCATAAGAGTTAATCGGTTACGGCGCGGCGCAGATATTTTATTGATGTTTTATCAAAAATAGTTATTCATAGTTGATATTTTATCTTTATTCTTGCGTCTCATTGTGAAATAAACTTTATCACTATCATTTCAGCATGGATCGTCTCATTCTTCAAAAAGCTGCCTCATATTGCGCCTATCAGGAAAGGACTCAGGATGAGGTAAGAAAACGGTTACAAAAATGGGAGGTATGGGGAGAAGAAGCTGATGAAATTATTGCCGAGTTGATCACAATGAATTATTTGAGTGAAGAACGTTTTGCGAAAACCTATGCAGGAGGGAAATTCAGAATGAAAAACTGGGGCAAAATGAAGATCAAACAAGAACTTCATCGTCGCGGACTAACTGAATACAGCATTCAGCAAGGAATGAAAGAAATACCGGAACAAGCCTATCAAACGGGTTTGAAAGAATTGTTAACCAAAAAAAGAGAACTTTTAATACGAACAGAAACGGACAAATTTAAACTCAGACAGAAACTCGCCCGCTTTGCTTTGGGAAAAGGTTATGAAAGTGAGCTGGTCTGGAAAACAATCGAAGACCTGTAATATCAATACTTATAACCGGAAAAGCTATTACACAAGATAGTCACAGATTTTATGATATTTTAACTATTTTATATAGGAAATTGCATCAAAAACAGTAAATTTTGCTATATTGATTACGTTATTGGCTCAATAATTTAAGATAAAAAATAAAAGGCCCTAATCGTCAGTGGCAAACGATAATTGAAGAAATGTTGAAAAAAAAGCTTAAAATTCTTGTCAGCCGAACGGATGCAATCGGAGATGTGATTCTGACAATTCCCGTTTGTGATATTTTAAAAGAGCATAAAGATATTTCTGAGGTGCATTTTTTAGGTAAATCCTATACCGAAGATGTTGTAAATGCCTGTGTTGCAATTGATAAATTTGTTAATATTGATATAATAAATAAGCTTGAATATAATGATCAGGTCGCGTTTTTGAAAAAGGAAAAATATGACGCCATTGTTCATGTTTTACCAAACAAAAAAATAGCAAAACTGGCGCAGGATGCAAAAATTCCTATCAGAATTGGTACGACAAATCGTTGGTTTCATTGGATGACTTGCAATAAGCTTGTGAAATTGAGTCGCAGAGGGTCTGATTTGCACGAGGCTCAGTTGAACATTAAATTATTGAAGGCACTTGATATTGAAGAACCAGTACCGTTAACCGATATTTTCCGTCATTTCAGAATGACTAATATTTCACCGTTGCCGAAACGGTTGCTTGCTTATTTACAAAAGGACAGGCTGAATATTATTTTACATCCCAAATCCAATAAAAGTGCGAGAGAATGGGGACTGGAAAATTTTGCTGATCTGATTCACCTTTTACCAAAAGATAAGTACAAAATCTTTATTTCAGGAACAAAAGCTGATGGAGCGTCTATGCGCGGCTGGCTCGCTCAACTTCCAGAGCATGTGGTAGATATGACTGGGATGATGACTCTAAGGGAATTTATTGCCTTTATTTATTATTCAAATGGTTTGATTGCTGCGAGTACCGGACCTTTACATATTGCCGCAGCGTTGGGTAACAATGCTTTGGGTTTGTATCCGCCAATGCGGCCACTTTTTCCAAAACGCTGGGCACCAATTGGCCCGAAGGCATCTTTTTTGGTTGGACACTCAGCTTGTAACAAGTGTGAGCAGGATGTTTCAAAGTGTGAATGTATGAAACAGATCACTCCGGTACAGGTTGCGTCGGAGATAGGGAAGTGGAGAAAGCCGTAATGGCAGTAAATAAGAAATGCAGAAAAAGGAAACCTTATAATTATAGGAAAGGGTAATTCCGTATAATTATAAGGTTGGTATAATTAGAAATCTGAATCAAAGGAAATTTTGTGTCCCGAATCTTTATCTTGCAAGCCGCTCATAACACCAGCTTTCTGGTAATCACCTACGCGTTTTTCAAAGAAATTAGTTTTTCCAGGCAAGGAAATTAATTCCATGAAATCAAAAGGATTAGCAGATCCGAATTGTTTCGGACATCCTAATCTTTCAAGCCAGAAATCAGCGATATATTCGATGTATTGATTCATCAATTCCGCATTCATCCCAATTAATGAAACCGGTAAAGCAGATGTTACAAATTCCTGCTCAATTTTTACCGCATCCATCATAATTTCAATAACTCTTTCCTGAGGCAACTGATTCACGATATGCTGCGTATATAACAGACAGGCGAATTCACAATGAAGTCCTTCATCTCTGGAAATCAGTTCGTTAGAAAACGACAATCCTGGCATTAAACCACGTTTTTTCAACCAGAAAATAGAGCAGAAAGATCCTGAAAAGAAGATACCTTCCACGGCAGCAAAAGCAATGATTCTTTCTGCAAATACGGGACTATTAATCCATTTTAAAGCCCATTCTGCTTTTTTCTGAACACATGGAACCGTATCGATTGCACGTAAGCAAATGATCTTTTTCAGCCGGATCCTTGATGTAAGTATCAATCAGCAAAGAGTATGTTTCGGAATGGATATTTTCCATGGCAATCTGGAAACCATAGAAACATTTTGCCTCCGCGTATTGCACTTCACTAAGAAAATTAACTGCAAGATTCTCGTTAACAATACCATCTGAGGCTGCAAAAAATGCAAGAATGTGTGAGATGAAATGGCGCTCTCCGTCATTAAGATTTTCCCAGTCTTTTTGGTCCTGAGACAAATCAATTTCTTCCGCAGTCCAGAATGACGCTTCGTGACGTTTGTACATTTCCCAGATATCCATGTGTTTGATAGGAAACAATACAAAACGCAACGGATCTTCTATCAACAGGGGTTCCTGTTTTGTAACTTCTTGTGACATAGTTAATTCAATTATTTATAAAGATCAGATCATCAATGGCAGCACAGCGGATATCACATTAAAATAATTGCTGCTAAAACAAATCTACACGCTTTGCACCATTATTTCAAGGAGAATTAAATCAAATATATCTTGACTTGAACTGTTGACAGATTTTTATTTTTGCAGTTAAATAATCAATCCAGTAAACTCATGTCATAAAATAATATAGACCGTGATTTACAATCAGGTGTTCAAAATCTTTTTATAGTTACCGTATATCATTCATAGTTATTTGTATTTTTAGCCATTCCACATAAAAAGTTACTGGTATTCAAAAGACTATGCTCAACAAGATTTATATTGATTGCGAAAGAATGAAGTATCCCCATACTGGATTATATCATTTCTGTTTGCAATTAGGTAATGCAATTGTACATGAGATTAATGCAGAGCATGAGGCTGTTGAGTTTTATTTACCAGAATCGGAAATTGGAGCTTTTGGAAATGGAATAAGCTATAAGCCTCAACATTTTATGCATAAACATCTTTTTCCTAAATTAATGGAAAAAGCTATCTGGCATTGTACTTTTCAGGGGACAAATTATTATCCGTTCAATAAAAATGTTCGAATCGTATTAACAATACATGATTTGAATTTTTTGTATGATTCCAGGCAAACAGAAGCAGCGAGGAAAAAGCAATTGGCCCGTCTTCAAAATAAGATAAACCGTGCAGACCATATTGTAGCCATCTCTCATTATGTGCTGAATGATTTAAAGAAAAACCTGATTCTTGGCAACAAACCGACTTCAGTCATTTATAATGGCTGCAATATTGACGATAGTGTGCCTGTAACTCAACCGGAAAATATACCTGACAGACCTTTTTTATTTACAATTGGGACTATTGCAGAAAAAAAGAATTTCCACGTTTTACCAGCTTTATTGAAGAATAATAACTTTTACCTAATACTTGCCGGAATAGAAGAGAGTCCGGAATATGTTCAGAAAATAAAAAATGAGGCGATTAAATACGGAGTTGAGGACAGATTATTATTTACAGGGCCTATTTCTGAAAATGATAAAAAATGGTTTCTCAATAATTGTGAAGCATTTTTATTTCCGTCAATAGCCGAAGGATTTGGCTTGCCGGTTCTGGAAGCGATGTATTTTGGTAAGCCGGTAATTTTATCTACTTGTACATCGCTACCAGAGATAGGTGGCGATTCTGCATATTATTTTGAAAGTTTCGACCCGGAATCGATGCAAAATGTTCTCAAATCAAGTTTAATTCATTTTGAAAAAATGAAGCCCTTCCAGAAAATTCGGGAGAGGGCTTTATCTTTTTCCTGGAAAAAAGCTGCAAAACAGTATTTAGAAATATATCGGGATTTGGCCTGATATAGGAAATCCTTCAAATTTCTGTTTTCGCTATTATAACTTGATGACGTGCTGATATTTCAGCATCATCTTAATATTCTGGATTACTTCAATGATACCAATATTGGAGTGATTTCGCTTCATTTGTCTCGTGAAAGCACTCTTCTTAATAATTAAACCCTGGCGGTTTCTTCGGAAATCCATGTACGCTTCTGCTTTGTAAAACTGGCACGACAAAATCCCTAATAAGACGTCGCACAGTAAAATCTGCATATGCCAAAGCGTAAGATCAATGCCCTGCAAATGTAAATAATGCACGTAATAACGATTTCTGAAATGGATTCTTTTAATCGCTTTTTTAGGATTATGATTTTTGGTACTCGCCATTACCTCGTGACGGCAAACAGCATTGTGTTCGTAATAACATTTCCAACCCATTCTCCATGCACGAATTGACAGCTCCTGGTCTTCGCCATAATAGGGGTTGAACATTTCGTTAAAACCATTTATGGTTTTCAATTTTTTTGTATCCATCAAGGCGTTGGCGCCTGAAAGGTAAAAGGTAGGTGTTAAAGCATTGATATTTTGAAGATGAAATAAATCAGATGATTTTATTTTACGGCCCATGATCTTTGGCTCTCTTGCCGCTTCCCGGATCAAATCATCATCCATTCCGATGATACGGCCCATTACTCCGAAAGTATCACCTTTCTCAAAATATTTGTAAAGTTTTTCTATGTAGCCTTCTTCCAGTGTGACGTCTGTGTTGAGCAGGAAAATCAAATCGTTGTTTGCCTGCTTAATTCCCAGATTACATGTCTCAGAGAATCCTGAATTGGTTTCTTTTTTAAGAAGTGTGATAGTGTCTCCATAATTCTGTTGCAAATATTCCACAGAATCATCAGTCGAAGCATCGTCAATTACGATGATTTCTACCTGAGTTTTGATGGACATAAGTACATGGAAATTATGTCCAAAATACTTTTCAAATAAATGTTTCCCATTATAATTAGGAATTATTACTGAGATACTTTTCATTCAGTCGGTTATTTAGTTAAATGAATTGAATAACCTAATACCTCTTAAAATACTTATTTTAGATCGGTATAGCGGTTTTACTAAATCAGCCTATGGCAGATGATTCTCACAAGTTGGAATTGAAACGCCATTTTATAGAATTCATTGCTCTTTTTAAACGCACTCCGATATTAATTCAGGGTATTGTTTAATACTGCCACTGCCCATCGCATATAAACCTTGATTCGCGTCAGGTAAATAATTTTTGTCTCCCTTAATATACTATACCTGATATTAACGTAATCTGTTGCAAGTTTTATGCCATTACAATTATGACACTGATTGAATAAAAAGGGTTGGAAGAAGGAATTGTGTACAAATTACGTTCAGGACATTTTTTCATTGATATTCTAAACATTAATTGCACTTTTTCAATTGGTTGAGCGGTTGAAATTATTGATTCACTGAATTTTAAATTGGAAAAAATATTTTTTTATTTTTTTTCTTAAATTTCAGTCCGGGTTATGTAAGATTTAATAACCAGCAATATTACAATTGCAGGAAGGCAAGAAAACATTCTTAATAATTGTATTATAACTTGTTACCTGTTTAAGGTATCATATTCTGTTTTAGTTCCCAAGCTACCACATTCCATTCGTCAACATGATCTTTATGTAGATGAATCGTTTCAAAACCTACCTTTTCATGAGCACGTTGTGATCTTTTGTTTGAGGTTGAAATTTCGGTGATACATAACTCAAATTCTTTTTCGTAAAAATTTTTATGTGTGTGATATAATTTTTCAAAAATCCCTTGTCCCCGAAATTCTTCCGCTACACATATTTGCCCCATCATGTAGTATTTGTAATCTCTGATCAATTTACCTTTCCAGTCAATATCATCTACAATATCAAACATAGGTTGAAGATCCGGAATCAGTTTACCCATGGAAGGCAGCATAGCAAGGGCGAAAGCTACTACTTTTCCATCCGCTTTTGCTATGATCTGCGGTGTCAGACTTCGCATGATTTCAAGCTGTTCCATACTATGGCAGACAGTCAGAAAACCCTGGTCCTTTTTTACTTCTTCTGAGACGTTCGTTTTTAGATTAAGTTGCTGAAGAGACAGAATTTCTTCAATATCTTTTTGTGTTTCTGCAAATGTCAGTTCTATTGAGGCGGAAGTATTATCGGGCATGAAAGTAGTTAGTAAGGGAATATTAGAAAATTAAATCCATCTTTTTCTTCTGAAAAACCAGAGCACAACCAGTGAAGAAAGTACCATCAGAAGCAACGAAACCCAGAAACCCCAGGGTTCTTCGGTGGATGGAATGTGGGTATAATTCATACCAAAAATCCCGGCGATCAGGGTAGGAGGCATAAAAATGATCGTCACAACCGTGAAAATCTTGATTACCTGACTTTGTTCGAGGTTAATCAAACCCATGAAAGTATTTTGCAGATATTCCAGCCGCTCAAAATTGAAAGTGGTATATTCAAGAAGTGAGCTGATATCCTTTAATATAATACGTAAATGTTCCTTCCGATCTTCCGGGAAATACTGGCTGCGCAAAATTCCGGAAAGTACGCGTTGTTTGTCAATACTGGTTTCCCGAAGCATCATCGTCGTTTCCTGCAATGCACTGATCCGGATCAAGACTTCCTGTCTTGCCTTTTGCTCATGCGCAAGATCCTTACTGATCTGTGAAATATCCCGTGAAATTGCTTCAAGTGAATCCGCATCGGCTTCGATCCGGGTTTCAAGCAGCATCAGCATAAAGTCAACTCCGGTCTGAAATGTATCCGGACTCACTTTCATTTTCTTTACCGTATCTGCAAAGGTTTTGGAATCCCCGCGACGGTAAGTAAAAAGAATATTCTTATGGAGAATAAATGAAACAGGATAAGTTTTATAACCATCCCGGTCGATACTTAAAAAGTTGGAGTTGGCGTTAATCGTTTCATTTTGTTCAAAAAACCGCGAACTACTTTCAATTTCAACAATTTCCTGAGGAGTCTGAAAACTGATTTCACATTTATTTTCAACCCATTCCTCTTCTTCGGCCGAGGGAGATTGCAGATCCACCCAGACAAGATTTTGCACCTTTCCGAGCTCACGAATATCATTTTCGCGTTTTATTAACCGTCCCTCTTTATAAAATATTCTGACCATTTTTTCAGTTGAAAGTTGAGCGTTGAAAGTTGAAAGTGTGGGCTCAGGTAGAATTGTAAGCAAATAAAGCTTTCCAAAAGGCAAAGGTTTTCGTATTTCACATTAAAGTGATTACAACTCTGAACCTTTCACTTTCAATTTTCCACTCTCCACTTTCAACTATTTCCCCAAGATAGTTGTAAATTTACGGGATGCAAAATACGGCTTCTCCCGGAATATTTACACTGCAATTTTGGTTGCTTGGTACGAGTTCCTTTCTTTTCTCTTCCAGTTTTAATATGCTTATCCCCGAGCTTCCAAGCTATTTGTCTGCTATGGGTGGTGCGGAATACAAAGGTTTTATTATTGGTTTATTTACCCTAACTGCCGGAATATCAAGACCTTTTAGCGGCCGATTAACGGATCGGGTTGGTCGTGTGCCGGTTATGGCATTTGGTTCGTTGGTGTGTTTTATATGTGGATTTTTGTATCCCGTTTTCACAACAGTAATGCCTTTTTTATTATTACGATTGGTCCACGGTTTTTCCACAGGTTTTAAACCAACAGGCACCGCAGCATATATTGCAGACATTATTCCGGCCCATCGCAGAGGAGAAGCTATGGGAATTCACGGAATGTGCATGGGTGTTGGCTCCGCTTTCGGGCCGGCCATTGGAAGTATGATCAGCCAGTCTTTTTCAATCAATGCGCTTTTTTATACCTCATCACTTTTTGCATTAATGTCCATTGTGATTCTTTTCAACATGAAAGAAACGCTGGTTGAAAAGGAGCGACTTTCTGTAAAAGCATTTAAGATTACCTGGCGGGATATTTTTGAACCTGATGTTTTCAGTCCGGCGTTTGTAACTTTCCTTGCCTATTTTGGTTTTGGTGCGGTGGCTACTTTAAGTCCTGATTTTAGCGAACATTTAGGACTTACCAACCGGGGGATTTATTTTATGGTATTCACTTTGTTCTCCATATTGATCCGTTTTGTAGCCGGAAAACTTTCTGACCGAAAAGGGACGGATTCCCGTTACCATTGCCGGATGTGCCATTTTGATTGTTTCCATGATCATCACCGGTTATGCAGATTCTGTATTTCTCTTTCGTAACAGGAGCCGCATTTTTCGGGATTTCGATGGGAATATTATCTCCGGTACTTTCGGCCTGGACGGTCGATTTGAGCAATGACCATAACCGAGGACGCGCGATTGCTTCCATGTACATTTCTCTGGAAGCGGGAATAGGATTAGGAGCATTTCTTTCCGCCGCTCTTTTTGCAAATAAAATAGAAAATCTACCATTGGTTTTTATGATTATGGCAGCTTTTGCCGCGGCAGCTTTGCTTTATACCATTCTGCTTTACAGATATAAAAAGAAAGCGAGCCGTGTTATTTGAAGATACTTACAAGACAATTGCAGAGCCTGCCGAAGGTTTTTATAAGGATAAGGGTAGCAAATTTATTTCTTTCATTTTTCCGGTTACAACAGAAAATGAAGCGAAAAATCATCTGCTGAAACTAAGAGAACTGCATCCGAAAGCGAATCATCATGTGTATGCTTACCGATTCGGTCTGGACAGAATGCAGTATCGTTTGAGCGATGATGGAGAGCCGTCAGGTTCCTCCGGACGTCCGATTTTGAATACGCTTTATTCCAAAGAAATAACCAATATTCTGGTTGTTGTCGTACGTTATTTTGGCGGAACGTTATTAGGAATTCCCGGACTTATTAATGCATACAGATCTGCAACGGAAGATGCGCTGGCAAATGCTGAAATTGTTGTGAAACATTTGACTGTGATCTATGAGCTCAAATTTTCCTATGTCCAGATGAACGATGTGATGCGGATTATTAAAGAAATGGAATTGCCGGTTCTGGAACAAAACTTTGAAATGGAATGCCGGATGGTTGTTGAGGTCAGGACCACACTTGTGGAACGATTTGTTACACGTTGCGAAAAAGTGGAAGGACTTTTGACAAAGTCGGTGGAATAGTAAGAAAGTTTTCTTCTGTTCTTTCAGGGCCTAAATTATTTATTACTTCTTAACTTCGTTGAATCGAGGATTATCGGAAATATCAAGCTTATGTCGTCACACCATATTATCAGGGATAAACAGGAGCCCGCACTTATTATTGCCAACGGCGAAGCTTGCAGTGAAGAATTGCTTGGGCAATTACTGGAATGGAGTCCGCTGGTTCTTGTGCTTGACCACGCGATTTACAGAGTTCTTGAACTTGGAATAAAAGTAGATGTATGGTTGGGAGATTTTGATCATAACCATGATTTTGAAGAAATAAGAGCGCGTCAGTATCCTTTGAAAATTGTTCATACGCCGGATCAGGAAAAAACGGATCTTGAAAAAGCGATTGATTATTTGATAAATGAAGGTTTTCCAGCTGCCAATATCATTTGGGCAACGGGTCGTCGGGCGGATCATTCGATCACAAACATTACAAATCTGGTCCGGTATAAGGAAACAATCCGTCTGGTTTTGCTGGATGATTATTCAAAGATTTTCCCTTTGTCAGGAGTTTTTGAAAAATGGTATGTTGCCAAAACCCCGATCTCTCTAATTCCGGTTGGTGTGGTTGAAGGAATTAAAACTTCGGGATTGAAGTATAATCTTAACGATGAAACATTAACCCTAGGCCACCGCACCGGAAATAGTAATGAGGCGGAAGCCGATGGAATGGTTCGGATTTCCGCCTCAAAAGGTGATTTGCTAATTATGGAATGTTGGGATTAAAGCTTAAACGCTTTTCGATTCAACATAAAAATTGCGGTCTACTACCAGGGTTTTTTCTCCCTTTGTTTTCAAAGTTTTCCACTCTCCGGTAGGGTATACAAATTGTTCTTTTGAATCGCCAAGTTTTATTTTGACCGGCATATCAAATCCGCTAACTACATTCGACCAGCGATATTGCACGTTGTTGTCTTTGAAGGTATATTCCAAAACAGGAACTTTGGTACCTCTCAAATACTGGTCAAAAACTTTGCTTAGATTTCTTCCTGCACTTTTGGAAATATATTCTTCAATCTGCGCAGTTTTGACTGTTTGGTGATAAAATGTTTTGTTCAATCCGCGTAAGATCTGTCTCCATTTTTCATCATCATTCACAACCTGACGAAGCGTATGCAGAATATTTCCGCCCTTGTAATACATATCTCTCGATCCGGATTCATTCACACCGTAAGGTCCGATAATCGGAATATCGTTGGCGATTAGCGCACGTGTTCCGATTACATAATCAGCACCGGCTTCTTTGCCAAAGTAATATTCTGTGTAAAGATTTTCCGAGTAATTCGTGAATCCTTCGTGAACCCACATATCCGCTGCGTCTTTGTAAGTAATGTTATTGGCAAACCATTCGTGACCACTTTCATGAATGATAATAAAATCCCATTTCAAACCCCAGCCGGTTTTTGACAAATCCCGTCCCAGGTAACCCATCTGATATCCATTACCATAAGTTACTGAACTTTGATGCTCCATTCCTAAATATGGAACTTCAACTAATTTGTAACCATCTTCATAAAAAGGATAAGGCCCAAACCAGTGCTCAAAGGCTTTAAGCATTTGATTTGCCTGTTTAAACTGAACTTTTGCTTTTTCCAGATTTTGAGGCAAAACGTAAAAACTTAATGGCAAATCGCCTTTTTCACCCTTGAAAGTCTCAGACCAGCTCACATAATTGGCAACATTCATGTTGACACCATAATTGTTGATTGGATTAATAACAGCCCAGTTGAACGTGTGCGTGTCATCATTATTTTCAACAACACTGCGAAGTTTTCCATTTGAAACATCCGTCAAACTTTTTGGCACTGTAATACTCACCATCATACTATCCGGTTCGTCATACATATGATCCTTGCAAGGCCACCAAACGCTGGCGCCAAGTCCCTGACAGGAAGTAGAAATAATTGTGTTTCCCTTTCCATCAGGCACCCATTGTACGCCACCGTCCCATGGCGGACGTTTTGCCAAACGCGGTTTTCCTGAATAAAAAACTTCAATCGATTCAGATTTCCCCTTTTCCTGCTTTTTTGTCAAGGTGATGAAAAATGCATTTCCATCTCTTTTATAAGTTAAATTCTGGCCGTCCTGAACGACTTTTTCAATCTTCAAAGGCTCCTGCAAATCAATTTGTATAACCTGATTTGGTTTCAAAACTTTATAATTGATAACAGTACTTCCCGTAAGCGTACTGTCTTTGGCGTTTGGTTTTACATTTAAATGATAGTAGGTCAAATCCCACCATTCGCGTTCAGGTGTTATGGAGCCGCGCAATGTATCAGCGTGGGTAAAAACGGTTTGTTTTTTTTGGGCAAAAGCAAAAAACGGGCTTATTACCAAACAAAAAGAAAGAAGTTTCTTTAACATTACAATTTAGGATTTATGAAATAGGAAGTGACTTTATATGTGTATTAATCTTCTAAAACTTCCAGCGTATTTAAGTCCGGACCGCCGCCACGATTTCCTGAACCGGCTGCGATGTAAACTTTTTTATGCATCGTAACGGCTTGGGTGCCATGTCTGCCTTGAAGCAGAGACGGATATTTTTCCCATTTCCGGGTATGCGTATTAAATGCTTCGACTTCGTTATGAGCTTCTACATGTGCATCACTTTCTCCTCCGATAAACAAAACCTTATGTCCCAAAACAACCGTGGTATTTCCGGCACGTTTGGTTGGAATATTATTGGATGGATCCAATGTTTCCCACTTGCCGGTTTTGAAGTCATACACATCCATTTCGGCAATTGTGGTATTGAGTACCTGATTAATTCTTGCGGTGGAAAGTCTGCCGCCGGCTACATAAAGTTTGTTATCAACAACGGCAACCTGTATATGATCCCTTTTTCTTGGTGCGTCTGCCAGTTGTTTCCAGGTATTGGTTGCAGGATCAAATTCATCAAACCAGGCAACTTGTCCATCCCAATGACCATCCTGAATACCACAAATCACATAGATCTTGTCATTCAGTACAAAAGCACCAGCGGCACCACGTCGTCTGTTTTCAGGAATTTCAGGACCCTTGCGCCATTCATTTTTGACCGGGTTGAAAATATAAATATTTGGAATCGGAGTTTCATGAGGATATCCACCTGTAAATGCACCAACGACATAGATTTCTCCATGATAAGAAACCGCCTGAAAATGGCTCATTTCAAGAGGCGTCTGGCTAAGGCTGACCCAGGTGTTTTTCTTTGGGTCATATTCATCCACGGTTTTAATATCACGGCCACCTACCAGGTAAAGTTTTCCATTAGCCTGGGCCATGGCATTTTCCAGTCTTTTGACAGGAAGATTCTCCGGTTCAACAGCCTTCCACATTTGCGCTGAAACGGGGAGAGCCATTGTATTAATGGCGGCAAAAAATATTACAATTTTGTGAAGTGGGCTCATGATAAATTGTATCGGCTATGGAAGCATTCATGGAAATTCAATTCCATGAACGCTGTTAAATGCCATCAAGGTACAATTTATTTTATTATTTCGAAAAGTCGTCAGCGGCTTCCAATTCTTGTGAATTTTGGCAAATGACTGGTTAATTTGCGCTGATTGTTTTTAAGGCTGGACTTTCGAAATTCAGTTTTTTTAATCCGTTCTGAACATCCGGGCTGCTCATGAATAATTTCCATAATAATCCAGTCCGGTAGTTTTCAATCATGACCACAATCGGCCCCTGATCAATCGCTAAATGCGACTTCGCATACCAGTTTTGTGATTCGTTGAAGGCATCTGTAAATCCGTATTCACTCCAAATTTTATCACCCAAATCATCATAAAAATGTCTTAACGCTTTCATGGATTGTTGTGGGGCATATGGGAAAGAAGATAATGCAGCGGTAGGTGTTATAGTCCCGAAATCGTTGGTTGGAGAAAAAGCATTGTAGCCGTCATAGGTATCGCTGGCCGTTAATCCCCAGCTGTTTTCACCATAACCTTTAAATTTTCCCGGATTAGCAACACAATGTTTGTAATTGATCATTGTGTGATTTACGTTTTGCTCCCAATAATCAGCATACTGATCTTTCAATTTACGCGGATCCAATCCTAAAAATGAATAATGGGCAAAAAATAGCGGACCGCCGAAGTCAAAACCTAATGGGAGTTTTACACCATAGAATTCCTTTCCATTTTTGAAATGATCACTTTGCGCCCAGCATTTATTGTAAACCTGTGCGGTAATTGGATAGCGCGGAGAAGAAGCTGCCATGATGTATGTGATCAGCGTTTCATTATAACCACGCAATTCAAAATTCATTGCCCAGCCATTATTCGGACTCCAATGCCAGAAAAGCTGATCCGGATTTCCTCTGGTGTACCAATCCCATTCGGCCTCTTCCCAGATCCAGGAAATACGGTTTCTTAAATCTCTCTCAGTATCATCTTCACCTTTGAAATATTGTTTGGCACAAAGCAAACCTTGGAATAAAAATGATGATTCTACCAAATCTCCTCCGTCGTCTTTTCGTCCAAAAGGAATAATTTTACCAGTTCCGCCATTCAGCCAATGCGGAAAAATGCCGTGGTAATGATCTGCTTTGGAAAGGAATTTAACCATTTTCAAAAGTCTTTTTGAAACAGAATCTCTCGGAACCCAGCCACGTTCAGCTGCTACGATCATCGCCATAATTCCAAATCCGGTTCCGCCTGTGGTAACAACTTCGTCACCATAATCGAAAGCGACGTTGCTTCTTTCTCTGGCCATACCACTTACCGGATGTCCAAATTCCCAGAAATATCTGAAAGTTTGTTTTTGTACCAGTTCAAGCAGAGCAGTATCGGATAAGTTTTTTGGACGATTTGCAGGGTTGAAAGTTAGCGGAGCAGCCGTTGTTTTTTTCTTTTGAGCGATACTATTCTGCGAAAGAAGGAGGCAGCATATCAGGCTTAGTGGTAAGAGTATTGATTTCATATCTATAAAATTCTTTATGTTGAGGTAGTGAATTGTTCGTCTGACTATTTTCTATTCAATTATAGATTCGGACTCTGAAAACCCAGATTTTTCATTCCGGCTTTTATTTCGGGCGAACTCATAAATAATTTCCATGGCAAACCACTGCGATAATTTTCTATCATAATGATGATCGGTCCCTGGTCAATTGCGAGATAGGAACTTGCATACCAGCTATCTTGTAAAGAAAATGCATCGTAAAATCCATAGTCTCCCCAAAGCTTGTTGCCCAGTTTGTAATAGAAAAACTTTAAGGCTTTCATCGATTCAGTAGGCGTATATGGAAATGCAGATAAAGCTGCGGTAGGAGCGATCACGCCTTTATCGCTCGTGGGAGAATTGGCATTGTATCCATCAGGAATATCGCTGGCAGTCAACCCCCAGCACAGTTCGCTGTATCCGTTATATTTTAAAGGATTAGTCTTGCAGTAGTTGTAATTGATTAAAGTGTGGTTCTGATTTTGGGTTAAGTAATTTGTGTATTTATCGGTGAGATTGGTTGGATTTATACCAAGAAAAGAATATTGTGAAAAGAATAACGGACCTCCATACGCGACTCCAAGTGGCAGATTTATTCCATAATAACTATTACCATTTTTGAAAGAACCATTGCCCGTCCAGCCATTTTCATAAACACTAACAGGAATTGGATGCGTTGGTGAAGAAGCTGCTAGTGCGTAGGTAATCAGACATTCATTCCAGCCTTTAATTGGCAAATTCATATCCCAGTTATAATTTGGACTCCAATGCCAGTACAGTACGTTTTCATTATTTTTTCTAAACCAGTCCCATTCTACCGCATACCAGATGGTGTTAATGTCATTTCTTAAAGCAGTTTCAGCTGTATCGTTTCCATCAAAATATTGGCGTGCTGTTAAAAGTCCCTGAATCAGATAAGAAGTTTCAACCAGATCTGCGCCGTCATCTTTTGCGCTGAACGGAACTGTTGCTCCGGTTGCACCATTAATCCAGTGCGGAAAAGCACCGTGATATTTTTGTGTATTAGTTTTTAGGAATACAACGATTTTCTGCATTCTTTCCAATCCCTGACTTCTGGTTATAAATTCCCTTTCAATAGCAATCGGAATTGTCATAATACCAAAACCGCTTCCACCTGAGGTAACAACATCACCGGAAGTATTTCTTTCTCTTGCCAAACCGCTAACCGGATGACCAAAATCCCAGAAATATTTGAAGGTTTGCTTTTGTACCAAAGTCAAAAGTGCTTCATCTGAAATAATAGGAAATTTGTCAGTCGAGTCAATTTGAAAAGTTACCGGTGGAATAATTTCCGGAGCTTTGACGTCATCGCTTTTGCAGCCAAAAGTAAAAACGGTAAGAAACAGCAGAAATATTTGAAAACAATTTTTCACCGTTTGGCTATTGTTGGTTTAGGAAATGAAACCTGGATTGAAGAAAAGTAAAACACCGGCCCGAAGTTTTAATAATCAGAATCCTGATTTGTTACCACTTTCAGACCGGTGTTTTTTTAATTTTTTATTGATTAATATCCTGCGTTTTGTGTCAATACACCGCCACTCAAATCAATTTCGGTTTGAGGAATCGGCCATACTTCATTTTTACCTGCAATCCATCCTTTTGGTCCGAAAACGGCTGTTCCTCTTCCCTGGCGGATCACATCGAAATAACGGTCAAATTCCAAAGCCAGCTCAACCTGGCGTTCGTGCCAGATCGCAGTTCTCAAAGCAACTTGTTCGGTTGTGGTAACTTTTGGTAAAATCGCGGTATTTGTTCCTCTTGCTCTCGCCCGAACAACTTCCAATGAAGCCAAAGCCTCGGTAGTTTTTCCCAGTTCGTTGGCTGCTTCTGCATTCATTAGCAAAACGTCAGCATAACGGATCACGCGAACATTTTGCTGCGCACCTTCATTAAATCCGGAAACATACATACTGAATGGCACATAGGATTTCTGGTTATACATCGGATTATCACCAACCTCAGGAATTACGTCACCTTCGGGTGTTGTTTCACCACGGAAAATAATCGTCGCGTCTCTTCTTGGGTCGCCCGTTTCAAATGCATCGGCAAGTGCCTGCGTAGGAACGTTAAAACCCCATCCACCACCTACAACACCTCTCACACCCTGAACCTGGGAATACTGAGAGTTGGATGCGTCCGCATTTTCAAGTACCAATGCATTTTGTATTTCAAAAATGGATTCAGAAGAATTTTCATTGGCAATTCTGAACAGCTGCTCAAAATTGGCAACCAATGAGTATTGACCTGAACCGATAACCTGCGTGGTTAAGTCGTATACTTGCTGCCATTTTTTCTCATACATGGATACTTTGGCGTGTAAGGACAAAGCAGCTCCTTTTGTAGCACGCCCTAAATCGGCAGTTCCGTAGCTTGTTGGTAACACAGCTTCTGCTTCGGTCAAATCTTTTTCAATTGCTGCGTAAACTTCTGTTTTCGCTGTTTTTGGAATGTTATATTCCTCCGTACCTGCCGGTACTTTCAGGCGTAATGGAACGTCACCAAAGGCACGAACCAGACGGAAATAAGAATACGCACGAACGAATTTTGCTTCTGCAAGATATCTTTCTTTCAAGGCAGCAGTCATCGTGATGGCTGGAATATTATCTAAAACCTGGTTGGCATAGTTAATATTTTTATACTGAGCAGACCAGAACGCGCCTAACTGACCGTCGGTAGAACCTACTGAAAAATTGTCATAGGTGTTTAAGAAAGTTGCATCCGATGCAGAGCTTCCTTTTTCAGTTTCATCAGAACCTAAGCTTTCAACGGATATAGCACCAAAAGCTGTGTTATCGAAACTACGCAGGTTTGCGTACATGGCATTAACGGCTTTGGTTGCATCGCTTTCATTTACCCAGAAAACGTCACCAGCCTGCTTGCCTTGTGGATCTGTATCCAGGAAACTATCCTGACATGCTACCGGAAAAAGTAACATGGAAGTTAGTCCGGCGTAGAGCCCGATCCGTTTGAAATTTGTTTTAAAATCTATATTGTTCATAGTCGAATGATCTTAGAAAGTAATATTTAAACCAAAATTATACGTTGCAGACAGCGGGTAAACATTGGCGTCAATCCCTGCCGTTGTTGGTTTATTGTCGGTTGCTCTAACTTCCGGCGAAAGTCCTTTGTATTTGAAAAAGTTAAGTGCATTCTGCGCATTGGCATAAACTCTCAGTTTTTTCAATTTCAGGCGGTCCGTGATCTTTGTTGGTAAAGTAAAACCTAGCTGCGCATTTCTAACCCGGAAATAACTTCCGCTTTGAACGAAGAAAGAGTTAGGAAGATAATTGCGCCACCTCCAATGTTTGCAGAAGGATAGGTATTGGAAGTTCCTTCTCCATGCCAGCGGTTGTCATAAAAATCTTTCGTGACATTTTCATTTCCATAACGCCAGCCCAGATTTGCATTATAAATATCGATTTTAGCAACACCCTGAAAATCAAGTGTTAGATCAAGCCATTTATAATTCCAGGTGGTATTGATACCGTATGTATATTTTGGATTTGGATTACCGATTACTTGTCTGTCCAAACCAGTAATGTTGCCGTCAGGCGTTCCATTTGATCCACTGATATCGCGATATTTGAAATCACCTGGTTTAGCAGTTTTCTGTGCAGAACCATCAATTTCAGCCTGGTTTTGGAAAATTCCGTCTACAATATATCCGTAGAATGAACCGATTGGATCACCAACGCGGGTTCTTGTAGCCAAAGCGCCACCTGTAAGACCTACACCACCTGCGTAAATCGGGTTAGCACCGGTTGAAACAGACAAAACTTTGTTGCTATTTACACTACCATTGACACCGATACTGTATGACAGATCTTTACCAATTTCGTCTCTCCAACTGATCGCCGCTTCAAATCCTTTATTTTGGAAATCAGCCTGGTTTCCAAGAATACTTCCGGAAGCTGTACCGATAGAAGATAAAACTGGAATATCAAAAATGGCTCTTTCTGTTTTCTTGGTATAATAGTCCAGTTCAACCGAAAGACGGTTTTTCATCATCGATGCTTCCAAACCGATATCTGTTCCTACACCACGTTCCCAATAAGTAACTGGCGGAATAATAGAATTGATACTGGCACCTGTGTTTACAGCGCCACCATAGATGGCAGCAAGAGATCCGCCTGTTGCAACGGTCAAAGTTGAGAGATTTGAAGGAACGGAAGCATTTCCGATCTTACCCCAGCTTCCGCGAAGTTTCAGGTTATCAAATACTTTTTGATCTTTCATGAAAGGCTCGTTACTGATAACCCAGCCCGCACCCACAGAAGGGAAATAACCCCAGCCATTTCCGCCCTGATAAAATTTAGACGAACCATCCGCTCTTAACGACGCATTGATCAAATAACGGTCGGAAAAGGAATAATTTACACGACCGAAGTAAGATGAATACGTAGCTAAATCGCCAATATCCGTTACGCTTCTTGTATCAGCGTCTCCCAAAGCAAGATATAAGTCACCTTCACTTTTATATGGAACATCACGTGCCGTAGCAGTTAAGTTGATAAGACTGGTCGTGCTGAGCAGATTGACCAAGAAGTGCGGTAAAACTGTGTTTTCCGATTTCTTTGGTGTAAGTCAGTGTATTTTCAAATATCCAGTAACGTGCTTGCGGACGTACAAAAGTCAACAAACTGTTGGTATTGCGTTGAGCCAATGTTGCTGTATAAACCGGATTATAAGTTCTTGTTTCATCCTGTCCATAACGTCCACCCAAACTTGTACGGAAGGTGAAGTTTTTCAAAAACGACAATTCAGCATAAGCATTTGCTGTTAGATAATGTCTTTTTAGTAACCTGGTTAAAAACATCAACCGTTACCTGTGGATTGAAACTAACGGCGTCTCCCAAAAATAATTTGGCAGGATCACCATAAGTACCGTCCGCGTTATAAACCGGAACAACCGGAGCCTGCTGCGTATAATTGACGGAAAATTCCACCGGCTTCATCATTCGATTTGCTGAATGCACCTGTTGCAGTATATCCAACTTTCAGATTTTTCGATATCTGGAAATCGTTTTGGAAACGGGCAGTATAACGTTTGAAATTATTTCTGTCAACAATACCATCTTGTTTCAAATAGCCAAGTGAAAGACCATAAGTTGATTTTTCTCCACCGCCGCTGACAGAAATCTGGTGATTTGTAATAAATGCATCACGAAGGATTTGTTTGTACCAATCTGTTCCTTCTCCATATTGAGATGGATCCAGAAGTTGTTTTCCTCCGTTAATCGCGCTCAGTTCATTAGTTACAGTTGCATACTCATTCGCATTAGCCATTTTAATCTGGTTGGTCACTTTCTGAACACCCACATAGCCATTGTAATCAATAACTGCCTTTCCTGATCTTCCTTTTTTGGTAGTGATCAACACAACACCGTTTGCTGCACGCACACCGTAAATCGATTGGCTCGAAGCATCTTTCAGGATGTTCATGCTTTCAATATCGTTGGAGTTAAGGAAACTGATATCATCAAACCAAACTCCGTCAACAACATAAAGCGGGTTAGGGCTACCATAAGCTGTACCTACACCACGAATACGAATTTGTGGCGCTTCACCTGGTTTTCCTGAATTGTTGATTTGAACACCGGCGACTTTTCCCTGCAAGCCACTCACCGGGTTAATCGAAGATTGTTTAGAAATATCACTTCCTTTTATTGAAACCACAGAACCTGTAATATCCAGTTTCTTTTGTGTTCCATAACCCACAATAACAACCTCATTCAATGCACGTGCATCATCCTGAAGAATAATATTAAGAACTGAATTTGAACCCACAACAACTTCCTGAGATGTCATACCGATCATTGATACAACCAGGACTGATGTAGAAGATGGAACATTAATAGTGTAATTTCCTTCAAGATCTGTTGGAACTCCTGTTGTGCTTCCTTTGATCAGAACACTTGCGCCTGGAAGTCCGGTGCCGTCTGTTGCCGAAGTGACCTTACCTGTTATATTGATTTCCTGCGCGAACGATAATGTAGTCATGCACGCAAAAATGATCAACAAGTACAGTGATCGTACATTTGCTTTCATTGGTTTCTAGTTAGGTATTTTGAACTTTACAAAGATTAAATTGTCTTCAAAACTAAGAAGTAATAATAGCCATTGTCAAAAATAGGACTACATCACCACTACATCAATAAGAATAATGCAATGGATTTTGTTGTTTTAAGAAGAAATTATTGGTTTTGTCTATATGACTTCAAACCTCCATCATATACTCATTGAGATTGAAATCATTTGCCTAATTCAAGTTTTTTACGTAGTCTGTATCGTTTTATTTCGATACCCCGAAGTGAAATTCCCAGGACGGGTGCCATTTCTTTGCTTGAAAGATTCATTCGCAAGACATGCAGCAAGACGCAATTCAGAAGGTGAAATTGTCCGGGCAGGTTTTTTTCAGGCGTTTGAAAAATTCATCGTGCACTTCGTTGAAATTTTCTTCAAACAAAACCCAGTCGTCTTTTCCGGCTACATTTCTTTCGATACTATGAAGCAATTTTTGATAATGAATATTGGGTAATTGCTGGCCGATTTCCTGCTTTTACCTGTTGCAGTTCATCACGGATTTCCTGCAGAATTTCATTCTTACGGACTACGTTGATCGCGACATTACTAAGCTGCTGGCTTTTATTTTTAATTTCACTTTGAAGATTTTCATTCCTGATCTCCATGATTCTTCCTTTCATTAGACAAGTGTTTGCTGACGAAGTTTTTCTTCCTGTTCACGCAATAGTTTTTTTCGGTGGGAAATCAATCTTTTCTCCTGGTAAAAATTATTCCGATTAATCCGGCAGCTGCCAGTATTACGAATAATAGTTTCGCCCAAACGGTTTCATACCAATAAGGATTTACGCGAAAAGGATAGTGGTAATTTGATCATTCAGGTTGCTTTTCACTTCAAATGTATATTCTTTGGATTCGAGGTTTGTATATTCAACATAATTCTGATCCGTCCATTCCGACCATTGTTCAGAAAGTCCTTTCAAGCGATATTTGTATTGCAGATTTTGTCCAAAAACCGGTAAAGCATACATAATCCGGATTGATCGGACATTTGTTGGTAAAACCGTATTGCTTTCTGTTTCAAACATTTCGGACAGATTCCTCAAATTAACTACTTTCCGGCGAATAACCGGAGTCACGGCTGCGGTAACCGGCTTTTCCGCTATTGTTCTGTCATAAAGCGCATAACCATTGTCCAGACAGAAAAAATAATATTGAGAAGATAGAGGGATTATGGTTTCATTATTCCTCAAAAGCGACAAATCCAGTGACCGGGAGACGTTTTTATCTTATGATAAGTATCTTTACTCAAATAAACCTTAAACCAGTCTCCATCCAATCCTGACCGAACTTTGAAAGTTTCGTCATCTCTATATATTTAAATTCATGTAAGGTATTAGCTTATGTTGACGCATTCGGCTTAAAAAAGCTGATTCCGGAGTGAATAAGTACATTTTGTTCCCAGGGCGTAATTTCGATTGCAAATTCACTTGGTATATCAACCGGCGACTTATATTCTTGCCAGACTTTTGCAGAATCCATAGTGTCATTCAAAACCGTCCGATATAATCCTTTATAGGCATGGGCCAGCCAGAACGAGCCATCTTTTGTCCTGACGATTTGTTTGATCGGAATAGGTGGAATTCCTTTTACTTCAAAAGCATAGGTCCAGTTTCCGCTTGCATCTTTCCGGTAAACATGCAACCCGGTATATGATCCTTGCAATAAAAGTGTTTCCTTTCCGGTATCAACAGGAAGAAAAACCCAGCCACCAGTTACAGATGAAATTCTTTTAATGCCGTTTTCTTCAATCCGGAAAGTTGCATCATTATGTCCGCACAAAAGCTGGTCATCAACTACTTTCAGATTCCATGTTTGTCCTTCCAGGCCGGGAATTTCCCGAAAAGGTTCGGGTGACAGCCATTTTTTTACAAAAACCCCATTATTTGACCCGACATAAAATTTACCTTTCCAGATGGCTGCGGCATATGTAGAGCCAAGCGGATTGTCATTGGTTTGGTAAGAAATGATAGGGGAGGACAATTTTATAAGATCAATTCCCTGATCCATGCCCAGCCAGAGATGTTTCCGGCTGTCTTCTCCAAGTGCCAGAACTGTATTGTTTTGCAAACCATTTTCCTTCCTGAAATGGTATTTCAGATTGCCGTTTTTATCCAGAATATAAAGCCCTTTTAAGATCGTCCCAAAAGCAAGACTGCTGTCGGGACTCAAAACAAGTGCTTTATTGATAATATTCTTTTTTAATTCCTCGCCAACAGGAATTTTCCATTCTGTCAGTTTTTCAAAATCATAAATGAATAAACCATGTTTTGTAGTGGTGATCAGAAGCCGGTTATTTGAAAAAGGAAGTATATCAGAAACGACGGCGTTGGAAAGCTGCGATGTGCCTGGAAGTGGCAAAAACTTGTTATTTCTTAATTCATAAAGACCTTTGGTGAGCATATGAAAAAACAAACGGTTCCTGACATTGCGGATAAACATAAAATTCCCGTTCGATTTCAGCTCGGTTATTTTTCTGCCATCATATTTATAGACTCGCGCAAACGACTGAAAATAAATAGCATCTGTTGTTTTAGTAATGTGCCAGATTTCTTCTGTTTTCAGACTTTTAAAGTTTGTACCCTGACTTAGCGAATGATAAATCAGTCGGCCTTTCCCGGTTTTTTGCCAGTAACCAAATTCCGAAAATCCTCCCACATAAATCCGTGAATCACCTTTTGCCGTAGTATCACACAAAACGGTACGGATTATCTGCCGGTTTGGGAGAGGATATAATTTCCAGACAGCTCCGTCATATTCGAGCAAACCGTCGGAATTGGCAACATAAATGATGTTGTCTTTGCTCTGCGCTATTTCCCAGTTTTGGTTGTGTGCTTTGTATACGCTATTAGGGTAATTTACAAGCTGAGGAGTTTCCTGAGCCTTTACCAGGAAGGGAAATATAAGGAAGATAAGTAAAGTGTACCGTAGCAACAATTTGTTTTCATTTGTCTGATTGAAAAACAAAATGTTGAAAAAACACTCTTTTATCATTAAAAAAATCATTTTTAATTTGTTTTTAATATCGTTTTACCTGTTTATTATGGGCTGCTAACGCTTAATGAATTCTAAAACAGACCAACGGATATGGTAATAAAAAAAGTACTTTGTTTAATTTTACTAACCTCTTCTACGGTTATGTCACAAGTCAAACTGACGGATGATAATAACAAAAGTGACATAAGATACAATTTGAATCCTTCTGGTTCTCATTACGTTAAGTTTACTTTCATCAATCAGGCCTGGTTCAGGTTTAATGATAATAATCCCGGATCGACGGTGCTCACTGATCCGGAATCCCATACTTTTGATATTGGTCTGCGCCGTACTCGTATGCAATTATTTGGCCAGATCACAGATCGTATATTTTTCTATACGCAGTTTGGGTTGAACAACTTTAACAAGACAAATGGTTTCCCCGGATATAATACTTCCGGGACGCCTAGCAACCGCAAAGTTGGCGCTTTTTTTCATGATGCACTTGGGGAATATGAAGTACAGAGAAAAGGAAATAACTTCATTCGTTTTGGTGGAGGTTTGACAATTGTAAACGGCCTTTCCCGTTTTTCTCAACCCAGTATTTCAACCATTATGACACTGGATGTACCCATTTTTGCGCAGGCAACGGTAGATCAAACGGATCAGTTTGCACGTAAACTTGCCATATATAGCCGTGGACAAATCGGTAAAATTAATTACCGTATCAGTGTCGCAGATCCTTTCCCGATTGAAACCAACGGAGCAGTTCCGCCAGCTTTGAATGCCAATTCAGTTTTTGCCCAGAAAAAGCATAAAAAGCAATTTGACGGATTATTGATTTACAACATTTTCGATACCGAAGACAATACAACACCCGGATATATGACAGGGACTTATCTTGGGAAACGTAAAATCTGGAATATTGAAGCAGGTTTTATCGGACAGAAAAATGCAACCTGGCGAAAAGAGGACGTTGATACCTTATATAGTTCGATGAATCTTTGGTCGGTAGCGTCATATCTGGATTTGCCTGTAAATAAAGATAAAGGAACTGCGATTTCTGCTTATCTGGGTTATTTTCATATGGATTACGGAAAAGGATATTTACGTTATAACGGAAGTATGAACCCGGCAACAGGAACCACTTTGCCGCTGACAGGTGTGAGCGGAACGCAGGGAAATGCATATCCGATGTTTGGAACCGGTAACGTGATTTATTCACAATTTGGTTATAAACTCAAAGATGGATTATTAGGAAGTCAGGGGACGTTGATGCCTTATGCATCTTTGCAATATTCAGATTATGACCGGTTAAGGGATCCGATGATCCTTTATAATGCAGGGATTAACTGGTTGATGAAAGGCAATAATGGCAAGCTGACGCTGAATTATGAAAACCGTCCGATATACAAAAACAGCACCATTGCGAATGAACTTGCAAAAGGATGGGAGAAAAGGATCCTGGATTCTTCAATATCAGGTTTCTATTTGATACATTAATTCCAGTATTTCAAATATCAAAAAGGAAGCTGGAAAATTTTCCAGCCTCCTTTTTGGTAAATAATTCTTTAAACCTAGAAAGTAAAATTTAAACGAGCGAATAACAATCTTCCGTTCATACCAAACTGAGAAGTATTTCTTGAATACACGAATTGATTTTGATTGGAAAGATCAACCGTTGTTGCAGCTGCATTGTAAACGATTTTGCCATTCTCTACACCGGTTGGTCTTTTCGCAGTAGTTGGATTGTAATTTCTGTCCGGATAAATGTCAAAAATGTTGTTGGCACCTACGACGATTTTAGCAAAACTGGTAAGCTGATAACCAACAGAAAGATCAGTGATTAATCGTCCGCCCCAAATCGGATGTTCGTTTTCAACAGCCAGTCCATTTACAATTTTTGCTCCGATAAATCCGTCTCCATTTACGTCAACCGTATTTGGATCTGTTACTTTTCCAAAGAATGCATTTCTGATAAATAGATCCAGTTTGTTGACTGTTAAAGAATGACTCCAGTTAAATTTAGTTCTTGGAAATGCCTGCTGTAAATAAATTCTTGAAGCCTCGGAATAGTAATTGTTGATCTGCCCATTGTCGGCCAGAATTTTGGAAGCTTTAATATCACCAACTTGCTTGGTTTGAGAGATTGTTCCGGCAAGATCTGTTCTCAATGTCGCACCGTTATCAAACTTTGTTTTGTGAGAAATAACAAGGTCAATACCTTTTGATTCAGTGTTAATTGCGTTAGCAAAGAATGTAGCAGCCGTTGCATTTGCCTGATCAAATAAACGTTGCAATTCCAATGCCGAACCTGTTACAGTACCACTTGGACGAGAAAATTGATCCGTTAAAATTACTCTGTCATTGATACGAACGAAGTATCCGTCAGCAGTAATTGTCAAATTCGCACTTGGTATTTTTGCTGTAAAACCTGCACTTAAACTTTTAGATTTTTCTTGTTTCAACTGAGGAATTCCTAGTAACTGCGCTGCCTGAGAAGCGTTACTAAATGTACCAACCTCAAAAGGAACACCACCTACAAACTGGGTTGAGGTAGAATTGAAATAGATTTGAGCAAGAGAAGGCGCACGGAAACCAGTTGAAGCTGCGGCGCGGATGTTAATATTGTCCGTCAGTTTGTAACGAGTTGCCAGTTTGAAATTGGTGGTGCTTCCGAAATCTGAATAATGTTCAAAACGAACAGCTCCTTCAAGCAGCCATCTTTCTGTGATATCCAATTCTGCATCAACATAACCTGCTACGCTCTGGCGATTTGCATCTTTTGTTGCCTCCGCATTTTCTGGTCTGAATCCAGGAAAAACCTGTGCTCCACCCGGGCGTGCAGCTCCAAAAAAATCTGTTGGCGGGACTTGGGTTGAGGTGGTAATTAGCTGACCATTTACATCATAACGTCCCCAGGAATTTTCATCGCCTGCTTTAATTCTATAAGTTTCAAAACGACCTTCTGCACCAAATGCAAGATTCAAACCAGACAATACATCGAATTTCCGGTTAAGGTCAAGGTTGATTGTATTTTGTTTGAAATTCAAACCACCGGCTTTGAAAACCGTAGGGGAATTTTGAAGCAATGTCGTATTCACTGTATTTTCTACACCATAATTAAAGGTGTTAGAACCAAAAGTATTACTCAGATCATAATTGAATTGACCAAGTTTACCACGAATACCTGCGGCAGCCGAGGCGTCAATAACATCGGAATGAATTTCCGGAAGAAAACCGTTGATGAAAAGACCTGTGTAAGTCCGGGATTGATTTGGTCGTCTGTAAAAACCTCCTGCATTACCTTTTCTTTTTCCATAACCGCCAAAAGCATAAAATTCATGATTTTCGTTGATAGGAATCGCCATGTTTGCAAAAAGCTGAATACTTTTCAGCTGCGACTGGCCAACACGCATATTGAAATCTTTTCTTTCCAACCCGCGGTAAGCTAATTCATTGTCCGTTACATCTGCGCCTAATACTTTTTGTAAATCGCCAATGGAATTCGCCGCTGCGATGGAACTTTGCGTTGCAGGATCCAGATAACTTACGCCCAAAGCTCCTTGTTTAATTGCCGCAACATTATTTACGAGACCACCAACATTTCCACCGCTTTGCAATGTTCTGTATTCAATTGCATTGTATGCATTTAATATACTTCCGGTAGCAAAATCAGCGCGGGAAGTAGGTTTTCTGGTCAATGCAGAAGCTGTAAAATTGATAAAACCTTTTTGACCAAGTCTGACACCATAGTTGGCATCAACCTGAAGATTTCCTCCATCCATACCGCCTCTGTGATCATTGGCACCCTCGGAAATATTTCCTGCACCGTAAACTGACATGTTCAGCTTTCCGGTTGCTTCTTTCATTTTAACATTGATAACACCTGCAATTGCATCCGAACCATATTGTGCAGAAGCTCCGTCACGAAGTACTTCAATACGTTCAATGGCATAAGCCGGAATTGCATTCAAATCAGTACCCACAGATCCACGCCCGGGTGTACCATTCACATTAACGAGCGAGGAAGTGTGTCTTCTTTTTCCATTTAATAAAACCAAAACCTGATCCGGACCAAGACCGCGTAATTGAGCCGGGTCAATATGATCCGTTCCATCTGCAACCGTTGTGGTATTGGATGTAAAAGATGGTGCAACTACGTTGAGTATTTGATTCAGGTTATTTTGCGGAGCCTGTGTCGTCATTTGCTGGATGTTAATGACATCAACCGGAACCGGACTTTCTGTGTTTACACGCCCGCCGCCTCTTGAACCTGTAACGACTATTTCATCTAATACGGAAGAACCCTCAGAGAGAATAACATTCAGTTCTTTTTGTCCGTCAACATTAACTTTAATGGTTTGCGTTGTGTAGCCAATAAAACTTACCACCACCTGATAAGATCCGGTGCCAATTGATAAATTATAATTTCCATCAGCATCCGTTGCAGTTCCATTGTTTGTTCCCTGGATTAAAATAGTGACTCCCGGCATACCCGAGCCACTTTTTTCGTCGGTCACTTTACCTTTAATTCCCTGCGCATAGGTGGCAGCCGCAAACAAGGTAATGGTTAATAACATTAGAATTCTTTTCATGTGTTAAATTGTTTAGTGAGTTGATGAAATAGTTACTTTTTGAAAACTGAATAAGAATAATATAACTATTAAAACCTAAATTATAAAATTAATAATCGTAATAAACATTTTAATCAATATAATATTTTAATAAAATTAACATCGCATAAAAAGCAGTTGTGACTGAGAAAGTTGGATTTAGTAACAAAATGTTATTTTGAAAGGAATTTGTTTATAAATATTTGCCCGGGTTTATATTGTAAGGTCGTTTAAAGCACAAAAGCCAGCCCTGATATTCAGGACTGGCTTTCAATAGAAAAAAAGAAAAATTTAAAGTGCCAGAGCTCCATTCATTGCACTAACTGCTTCTGCCGATTTTTCATATGCAGCTTTTTCTGCATCGCTAAGGCGAAGATTGATAATTTTTTCCCAGCCATTACGGCCCAGAACTACCGGAACGCCCATACAAATATCTTTTTGGCCATATTCACCATTCAGATAAACACCGCATGGAACAATCCGTTTTCTGGTTACGAACAATACTTTCAACCATCATCGCAGCTGCTGCACCTGGTGCATACCAGGCCGAAGTTCCGATAAGTTTGGTAAGTGTTGCGCCTCCAACCATCGTATCCGCAGCAATTTTTTCCAGTTTTTCAGCTGAAAGGAAACGGCTCACAGGAATACCGTTATAAGTAGCCAGACGCGTCAATGGAATCATCGTCGTATCACCATGTCCACCGATTACCATAGCGTGAATATCAGCTAGGCGAAACGTCCATGGCAAGAGCCAGATACGTTTTGAAACGTGCACTATCCAAAGCACCGCCCATACCGATAAGGCGTTTTTTAGGAATACCTGATTCTTTTAAAGCAAGATAAGTCATAGTATCCATAGGATTGGAAACCACGATGATAATGGCTTTTGGGGAATATTTTAAAATATTTTCAGTTACAGATTTTACAATGCCGGCATTAATACCGATCAACTCTTCGCGGGTCATACCAGGTTTGCGCGGAATACCGGAAGTAATCACAACAACATCTGAGCCTTTTGTTTTTTCATAATCATTTGTTGAACCGATTGGCTTTGTATTAAAACCAAGCAATGCAGCAGTTTGATACATATCCAATGATTTTCCTTCACTCACACCTTCTTTTATATCCAACAACACTAACTCTTCCGCCAATTCGCGACGAATAATATTATCAGCTGTGGTTGCACCCACAGCACCTGCGCCTACGACTGTAATCTTCATAAAAAAATATAGTTAATTGTATAAAAATTAATGTTTTGAAATATATCCTAAAAATAGGCTACATAATTTGTTAAAACCACAAGCTGATTTAATTTTTGTCAGAAAAGTAGTTCGGAATGATCCGAAATGCAATTTTTTACGTAATTAGATAGTTATATTGGCATCACAAACCACTTTTTCTTTATTTAAGGAATGAATGACGAATCGTTGATAGCAAAAATATTAAGGTCAGTATTTTTTAAAAAGGCAACCGGAAAGGCAGGAAGATATGCTGGTAATGCCAGCTCGTCTTTTTGAACTGGCAGGTGAAGTTGTCAATAAATTGAAGCATGTCGGGTTTAAAGGAAACCTTTCGGAATTTCAAAGCAGCGTACAATTACTGGTAAGGATGGTGAAAGCATACTCCAACGGAACTTACAAGAATTTGCCATGGAAAAGTCTGGTATCAATTGTTGCAGTTTTGATTTATTTTGTTTCGCCGATCGACCTGATTCCTGATTTTCTGCCTGTTATAGGAATTACAGACGACATTGCGCTTGGTACTTTGGCTGATCAAAACCCTGGGCGGAGATATCAGGAAATTTAGTGAATGGGAAAAGAATGAAAAAACAATTAATATAGGATAAAGTGTCTGAAGTTTTAGTTCTTTTCAAAATAATAAGTATTTTTGTAAACATATAATCAAAGAATAGATATGGAATCAGTAACTGTTTTAGGTGGACTTATGGGATTGGGTGGACAAGAGATCTTTTTGGTAGCTTTGTTCGTTTTGCTTTTCTTCGGTGCTAAGAAAATTCCTGAATTGATGCGTGGTTTAGGCCAGGGCATTAATGAGTTCAAAAATGCTACCAAAGACGTAAAAGAGAATATTGAAAAAAGCATGGAAGACACTACTACAAAGTAGTTCTTCCCATTGTATTGTGTACATAACAGAGCCGTTTAGTAAAAACTTAAATGGCTCTGATTTTTTATTTGTTACCCGCCAAAAATAATTACGTTGAAAGAGTACCCGACGCTGACCGAAATACAAAATGATTTGCGTGGAGGAGGTTTAACCTGCGTGCAGTTGGTAAATCATTACTTGGAACGGATTGAGTCCAATGCCCATTTAAATGCCTTCGTTGAAGTTTATTCAGAAGAAGCGCTCCGCTTTGCCTCTGAAATTGATATTAAAATCCAGAACGGAACTGCGGGGAAACTTGCAGGACTTGTTATTGGATTAAAAGATGTCCTTTCACATAAAGGCCACGGCGTACAAGCCGGAAGCCGGATTTTAGATTCCTATAAAGCTCCTTACACTGGGACAGCCGTACAACGTCTTCTTGATGAAGACGCTATTGTAATTGGCCGTCAGAATTGTGATGAGTTTGCTATGGGATCATCCAATGAAAATTCATCATTTGGTGCTGTATTAAATGCTGCCGATAATTCGAAAGTGCCTGGAGGTTCTTCCGGAGGTTCTGCGGTTGCTGTGCAGGCCGGACTTTGTCATGCTTCTTTGGGAAGCGATACTGGTGGATCGGTTCGTCAGCCTGCTGCTTTTTGTGGTGTAATTGGTGTGAAACCTTCTTACGGCCGCGTTTCCCGTTACGGACTTATTGCTTACGCTTCTTCTTTTGATTGTATCGGTCCCATCACCAAAAGTGTTGAGGATGCGGCATTGCTTTTAGAAATTATGGCAGGAGGTGATGATTTTGATAGTACCGTTTCTTTAAAAGAAGTACCTGCTTATTCCAAAAATCTGGATTGGAATGGCAAAGCAAAAATCGGTTATATTCGTGATACGATTGAAAACGAATCTATTGCACCTGAAATTCGTGAGCAGACGTTGGACGTTTTAAATCGTTTGCGCTCATTAGGGCATGAAGTAACGCCAGTGGAAATGCCTTTGCTGGATTATTTATTGCCGACTTATTATATTCTTACGACGGCCGAAGCAAGTTCAAACTTATCACGATTTGATGGTGTTCGTTATGGCCATAGAACCACTGTTAAAGGCGATTTGGAATCTCTTTACAAGAACACGAGAACGGAAGGTTTTGGTGAAGAAGTAAGAAGAAGAATATTATTAGGTACTTTTGTTTTGAGTGCAAATTATTACGACGCATACTATACCAAGGCGCAACGCGTTAGAAGATTAGTGCGGGAAGAAACCGAACGCTTTTTTGAGCAGTTTGATTTTCTTATTTCACCTGTTACACCAACGACTGCATTCACAATAGGAGAGAAAACAGAAGACCCTTTACAAATGTATCTTGCTGATATATTTACAGTTCAGGCTAATGTTGTAGGAAATCCTGCTGTTTCTATTCCAAATGGCGTCGATAAGGATGGTATGCCGATCGGTATTCAGATCATGGCTCCGTTTTTTGAAGAGCAAAAGATGCTTTCATTTGCAAATCATCTATCTTTAATTTTAAAAGAAAACATTTTAGAGGCGTAATTTACCTGCGGAATACTAACTTTGTTCCGGTCTGTTCTAAAAAACCGATAATTGCAAAAACCAAATTAATATTATTTCACACCAATGTTAGTGTAAAATAATTGTGCCAGTAGTAGATAGTTTTTTAAAATTGATAACAATCGTTCTAAAAAATTATAAATAGTATGTCATTTTTCTATAAAGTATTCATCATCAGACATTGACTATTTGATAACAGGAATTGACTAACCCATCAAAAAGCATAATTAATGAGGATTTCAAAAAGAGTATTGTGGCTTGGAGCCGTGTGTGTGGGATTGTGGAATTCGCCGGTTATGGCGGCAATACAACAAGAGAAATTAGGAATTATTGGCCCGGATACGCTGGGGATAGCAGCGGAAGCTGATGAAAATGCCGACATTCCTATGCTTCCGACAGTGGAAGAAATTGGCTTAACGCCGGCTATTCCTGAGGAATTGTTACGCGAGCGATTCGCGAAACTGGAAAAGTCAATTCCGTTAACATATCATAAGTCTTCCCACGAGTTTGTGGAATACTTTATTTACAAAAAGACAAAGTTCACCATCAGCATGATGGAGAAAATGCCTCTTTACTTCCCCCTATTTGAAAAAACACTTGCGAAATACGGTCTTCCGACAGAGCTGAAATATTTGTCAATGATTGAGTCAGGACTGAATCCAACTGCACTTTCACGAGTAAGAGCAGGTGGATTGTGGCAGTTTATGCCTGCAACCGGCCGTGAGTTCGGATTGTACCAGGACAGTTACATTGACGAACGCTTTGAACCTGTAAAAGCAACAGAAGCTGCCTGCCGTTACCTGAAACAGCTTTATAATATTTTTGGAGACTGGGAATTAGCTTTGGCTTCCTATAATACAGGTCCGGGAAATGTGAAACGTGCCATGCGTCGTTCACATGGAACTACTTTCTGGGGAATTTATAATGCGCTTCCGAAAGAAACAAGATCTTATGTGCCTCAATATGTGGCGATGAATTACATGATGAATTATGGAAATGATCATGGCGTTTACGCGCAAAATCCTGAATACCAAATTCCTAATGATACAATCCATGTAAATGGTTATATCAATTTAGTGACTTTTTGCGAAACCAGCGGTATTGACTTTGAGGAATTGAATAAATTGAATCCTCAGTTGACCAAAACAATTTTACCAGATCAAACACGTGATTTTGTTTTGAAGGTACCGAGTGTTAAATACACTTATCTGATGAGCAACAGAAACGTGATCATGGATTCCTGTACCCGCAGACTGCTTCCTTCGGGCGTATTGCTTGCCGGAATCGATAGTGCAAGAGCGGCTTCACTGGGAAAAGGTGCATTTCCTTATGCATATGTTGATAGTGACCGGGAAGGAAATGAATATGGAGAAGAAGGTATAACAAAAATTAAATCGAAGAAATCTTCGCATACTGTTAAGAGAGGCGAGACTTTACAATCGATTTCAAGAAGATATGATGTAGCGGTTGCTGAATTGAAGAGATGGAATCATATCCGTAAAAATGCATTGAAACGCGGTCAGCATCTTGTTTTTTATAAAGATGTAAAAGTTAAGGTAAAACCGGTTGTAGTTGCTTCGGCAAAACCGGAAAAAGAACTTGCTAAAATTGATACGATTGAAAAGGGCATTGTAGCGGATGCAGAAGGACAAGATGAAAGTGAAGAAATCCAGCAAACTGGTAGTGTTACAAAAATCCAGTCGAAAAAATCTTCGCATATTGTTAAAAGAGGAGAAACACTTGAATCTATTTCAAGAAAATATAATGTAGAAATCGCAGAACTGAAAACCTGGAATCACATTCGTAAAAGTGCGATCAGAGGCGGACAGAAACTGATTGTTTACAAAGATGTAAAAGTTACCGTTCCGACTACTGTGCTTGCATCTGCAAGAAATGAAAAAGCAGAAAGAGCGGAAAAAGAAGAAACCAGAAAATCAAGACATATCAAAATGCGGTACCACACTGTACAGCAAGGCGATACTTTATGGAATATCTCGCTTCGTTACGGTTTGCCGGTTACAGATTTGAAAAAGGCAAACAAGATCAGAGGAAACGAGATCAAACCAGGAATGAAACTAATCGTATCAAGCTAGAAACAGCTTTACAAACGCACATACTATAAAAACTTATGATTGCCTACGTTGACGGAACCGTAACTTACAAAGATCCCGCTTTTGCCGTTATTGACATCCAGGGTTTGGGTTATGAGGTTCGTATTTCTTTGCAGACTTACGCTGCTATGCCGGATGTCGGGAAGCGTTGTAAGCTGGTCACTTATCTGAATATCCGGGAAGACGCACATGTTCTTTTCGGTTTTTTGGAAAATGACGAAAAAAAACTCTTTCTGGATTTGATAAGTATTTCAGGAGTTGGTCCTTCAACAGCACTGGTTATGCTTTCTTCTCTTTCATCTTCTGAAATTCGTCAGGGTATCATTGATGAAGATTTACGTTTGATCCAGTCTATGAAAGGAATTGGATTGAAAACGGCACAACGGGTAATATTGGAATTAGGTGATAAAATGCGCAAAGATGCAATGCTTGGTACCGGCGTGAAAACACCTGGTAATTCAAACAATGCACTGAAAAGCGAAGCGCTGGCAGCGTTGGTTACTTTGGGGATTCCAAAGGCGACAGCGGAAAAAAGCGTGGATACGATTATCAAACGGGAAGGCTATGAAATTACGGTAGAACAGTTGATAAAACTGGCGCTTCGTTAATCTGGATTTTAACAAAATATTTCGTAAAATATGGATAAGCTTTTTACCGTTTTGTTGAATATGTTGATATTGATGATTGCAAAACCCCTCTCAAAATAAAGATTATTAGCCTTGTCATCAACTGTTTACTCATCTCTTTTTAAGGCTGTAACAATTTCAACCGGAGCGATGCTGCTGGCAACGGCTTCTGTTGATCAAAAGGAATCATATTCTGAGGCATTTGCCGACTGGGCTGTACTTTCTGATACCATCGGGGATACCACAAAAAAGAATGTGGACCGCGCAGGAAATCAGTTAATTATGCGTTGGAAAGATTATTATTCCAACAAATTTGCGCAACCCCGGCCAAGATCTCCTTTTTATCTTAAAGATCCGGCCAATATTTCTACATCGATCTTACTGGATAGCAGCGGCAAGATAGCCGTTAGCGAAAATATAACCACTCCGACTGGAAATCTGGATTATCGTGCTCCGGAAACCATGGAGCTGGAAACGTATGATAAGGCCTTGCAGGATCGTGCGTTTAAAAGTTTGCTCAGGGAATATTCTTCAAGGCAGGACGGACAGAGTGCTATGGGCGCACGTGGACTTTTGCCAAAACTTGATGTTCCGCCGGCACTTTCTAAAATTCTTGGTGATAAATTCCTTGACTTTAAACCAACAGGTTTTGTTGCGCTGGATCTTGGTGTAATGAACCAGTTTATTGATAATCCGGCGCTTCCAATTCGTCAGAGGAGAAATACCAATTTTATTTTCAATGAACAGATCGCAATTAACTTTGATGCGAATCTGGGGGACAGACTTGGGTTTTTGACCAATTTTGATACAAAAGCCAGTTTTAACTTTGAAAATGCGTTAAAGCTGAATTATAAAAATCCGGAGGAAAGTTTTTTGAGAAAAGTAGAAGCGGGAAATATCAACTGGGCTATTAACAGCCAGCTTATTCCCGGTGTTCAAAATCTTTTTGGTTTAAAAACTGACTTTCAGTTTGGGCGTTTGAGCGCCACATTTGTAGCCTCGCAGCAAAATTCGAGTAAGGAACGGATTGTTTTGCGCGGAGGGGCGCAAAGCCGGGATTTTGAAATACGTGCTGACACTTATGACGAAAACCGTAACTTTTTCCTTTCCCAGTTTTTCCGTAGCAAATACGAAGCTGCATTAAAAAATACACCACAGATTACTTCCGGTATTACCATTACCCGGATGGAAGTATATGTGACAAACCGGACGACGACCACAGAATCTTTACGAAATGTTGTTGGTTTTACCGATCTGGGAGAACCTGTGCCGTACAGAACCAGCTAATACAAGTCTTCAGCCGATCCGGGCTAATTTACCTGCCGATAATGCTACCAACGGACTATTCCAAACACTTACCAACAACACCGCTTTCCGCCAGGTTGATAATACCAATACTGCCATTACCGGTTTAGGTTTTGAAAAAACTGTGGATTACGAATTATTAAGAGGTGCTAAAAAGCTTGTTCAGGATCGGGAATACACTTTTCATCCGCAGCTAGGCTTCATTTCTTTAACTACTCCATTAAGAAATGATGAGGTTTTGGGTGTGGCTTATGAATATACTTTCAATGGAAGATCCTATAAAGTAGGGGAGCTTACCGAAGATTATCAAAATCGTAAAGATGATGAGGTAATCGCACTGAAATTGATCAAATCGTCCACAATTCGTAACAATACGAAATTGCCGATGTGGGATTTGATGATGAAAAACGTCTATACCCTTGGGACAAGCTCCATTGATAAAACGGGATTTCAACTTCGCGTTATTTATAAAGATGACCTAACCGGGATAGATAATCCCAACTTACAGGAAAGTAATCTGGCCAACATTCCGTTGATCCGTGTCATGGGTCTTGACCGTTTGAACCCGGTAAATGATTTGCAGCCTGATGGGAATTTTGACTTTGTAGATGGTGTTACGATTGATACAAAAACAGGCCGTATCTTTTTTCCGGTGCTTGAACCATTTGGATCTAACCTTACAGCAAGAATTTCAGACGAGGCGTATCGTTCAAAATATGTGTTTAACGAGCTTTATCGCACGACGATGATCGATGCGCAGCAAGTAACAACACATAATAAGTTTTATTTAAAAGGTACTTACCAATCCAGCGGTGGAACAGAAGTTTCAGTTGCCTTATGGTGTTTTGGAAACATCCGTAACGGTAACTTCCGGCGGCGTGCCCTTGGCGGCGGGTTCTGATTATATTGTTGAAGCGCAAATTGGCCGTGTCCGGATTCTGAATAGCAGTGTGATGAATTCAGGGCGGGAAATCGTGATTGAATACGAACGTCCGGATATGTTCCAGAATCAAATCAGGACTTTGCTGGGAACACACCTTGACTATGTCGTTAACCGCGACATCAGTCTGGGAATGACGGCCATTCGTTATCACGAAAAACCTGCCGGGTTTCTGACACGTGTGGCAATCGGAAATGAGCCGGTAAATAATACAATGCTTGGTTTTAGTGTCAACATACATAAAAATGTTCCTTTCCTGACGCGCTGGCTGGATGCACTTCCTTTTTTACAAACGAAGGAAATGTCGAGCTATTCAGTTTAAAGGTGAATTTGCCAAATTATTTCCGGGTGTTTCAAAAGAAGTAAATAACCGTTCACTGATTGACGATTTTGAATCTACGAGAACAATTTATGATTTGGCACGTCAGCCGCAAAAGTGGAGATTATCGGCAGTGCCGCCACAATTTCATGCCGGTTTTGATGGAAAATCACTGAATTACGGATATAAAAGAGCAAAAATATCTGCCTACGTTGTGGATAACCTTTTCGGAGGATGCAGCAGGTTTAGGTGGAAGTGCTCAGCCGCCAACAAATATCACAGATGCTGATCGGCAGAATTTTTATGAAAGACTTATATCTTCCAAAGGATATTTTCCCAAACCGGTCAGTAGCGGGTTTGATTAATTATCCGCAAAATGTTCTGGATATCGCTTACTATCCGGCGGAACGCGGAATGTACAATTATACATCGGATCTCGATGCAAATGGTCGTCTGATTACTCCACGAGCAAATTTTGGTGGGTTAAGCCGAGCGATTACTTCTGATAATGACTTTGACAATGCCAACATTGAAAGTATCGAATTCTGGATGCTTGATCCTTTTATTCCAGATAAGGACAAAGGTAAAGTAAACGATGGATTTGTAAATTTACCTAATACAACGGGTGGTAAACTGATGTTCAATTTGGGAGATATTTCAGAAGATGTAATTCCTGATGAACGCTATAATTTTGAAAACGGATTGCCGATTGTCCCGAAGGTTGTTGGAGACAATGTTGAGCAGACGGTTTGGGGACACGTAACAAAATCACAATATCTGATCAATGCATTCAGCAATGAATCCGGTGCTCGTCAAAAGCAGGATGTTGGTTTGGATGGATTAAGTAATGACGAGGAAAGAACATTTTTCAAGGAATATCTGGATCGTCTGCCAGCCAATCTTACCGCGGATGCAAGAGCAAAAATACTTGCGGATCCATCAGGTGATGATTTTAAATATTTCCTGGGAGCGGATCTTGATGCAGCAAATTTAAAAGTTCTTCAGCGTTATAAGGATTACATCGGTATGGAGAACAACTCTCCGGAAAGTGCAGGCAATGCGTCAGAAATTACACCGGCTTCCACAAGCATTCCTGATGGGGAAGATATGAATGTTGATAATACGATCAACGATAACGAAGCTTATTACGAATATCAAATCGATTTGCAACCAGGCCAACTTAAAGTTGGGAATGGTTATCATTGTGGATCAAACAACAACTGACGGGCAGAACTGGTATTTATTCCGCGTTCCGATCAAAGAATTTACAGGACAAGTTGGAACCATCAACGGTTTTAAATCTATTCGTTTTATGCGGATGTATCTGACCGATTTTCAACAACCGGTTGTATTGCGTTTTGCCCAACTGCAAATGATCGGGCAGCAGTATCGTAAATATACTAACAATCTGGATGTAGCCGGATTGCAGGAAGTTCCTGAACCTTATGATGCCAAATTTACCGTTGGAACTGTTAGTATTGAAGAAAATGGCGTTGCCGTGAATCCAGTGACGAGTACGGCGAAAAAATATGTTTATCAATTGCCTCCGGGATGGGAACGTGATCAGGATTTTACACAAAGACCAAGTTTGCAGCTGAATGAGCAATCAATGAGTTTGTGTGTTACGGATCTTCGCGATGGTGATTCAAGAGCAGTTTACAAAAATGTTAATCTTGATCTGTTATTCCGGAAGCGTCTTCGCATGTATATACACATGCAAAACGATGCGAATGAAAACAGTATGGTAGGTGCATTTATGCGTATCGGTACGGATCTTACGCAGAACTATTACGAAATCGATATTTCGAACCTTACTTCAACCGCTGAAAATGTTATAGATCGTGCACTGATCTGGCCTGAAAATAATGAACTGAATATTGCCCTTTCTGATTTGGTACTTGCCAAAACAAACAGGAATAAAACCTTAGGAAGAAATCAGTCTGCTCCGTATGTCATGATGACGACGGATGGAAAATACAAAATAACGGTTGTTGGAAATCCGGATTTAAGTGCTGTCCGTGTGATGATGATTGGTATGCGAAATCCAAAATCAGCTGACGAACGTTCAAAAACGTTTTGTATCTGGACGGATGAAATGCACGTCGAAGGTTTTGATGATCATGGTGGCTGGGCTGCTATTGCGCAGTTAAATGCGAAACTTGCGGATTTTGCCACAGTAACGGCATCTGGACATATTGAAACTTTTGGTTTTGGAAGTGTGCAGCAGCGAATTGGTGAGCGATCAAGAAACCTTACTACTGAATATGGCTTTTCTTCCAATATTGCTGTTGATAAATTGTTGCCTCAGGAATGGGGTTTCAGTATTCCATTATTTGTGAGTTATGACCGGCGAAATGTTAAGCCGCATTTTGATCCGCTAGATCCTGACGTTGAATTATCAACAACGCTGGCTAATTTACAGTCCGACGAGGAACGAACGGGTACCGGCGACTCGTTGAGGAAAATGAGGTCCGGCGAGGGATAAACTTCTCAAACGTAAGAAAAATAAAAACCAAACCCGGTGTCAAAAACCACTTTTATGATTTTGAAAACTTTTCCTTTACTTATGCTTTCAGTGACGATACCCGAAGGAATATTCTGACACAGGAATATAACCAACGCGCCTATAAAGGAGGGATTAATTATATATTCAGCAGTCAGCCAAAACCGTTTGAGCCTTTCAAAAAAATGAAAGCGACAAATCGTTATGCAGAATTTATAAGGGATTTTAATGTGACATTATTACCAAACATGGTTTCTGTGCGGGCTGATGTTGATCGCCGTTTTGCGAGAACGCAACTTCGTAATTCCGATCTGACTACGGATGGGCAGGTGCCGATGTTTGAAAAATATTTCTGGTTTAACCGCTATTATGACTTTGGCTGGAATCTGACAAAGAATATGACTTTGTTGTATAATGCTTCTGCGAATTCGATCATTGATGAACCGATGGGAGACATTAACACGTCGCAAAAGAAAGATTCTCTATGGCATAATTTCATGAAACTGGGCCGGATCAAGAATTTTGATCAAAAAATTGAATTGACATACCGTTTGCCATTGGATAAAATTCCACTGCTGGACTGGATGACGGCTGATTATTCTCATTCCATCGATTATAATTACCAGGCAAATGCTTTGGGATTGGTTGATGCAGACAGTCTTCCATTTGGAGATATTATCCGGAACAGCCGGGAAAGAGGTATTTCAGGAAAGGTGGATTTTGTATATGCTTTATAACAAATTGCGTTACCTGAAATTTGCAAATACACCTTCCGCTCAGAAAAAGAATTTTGCAAGAAGTCCGGGTGATATTGAAGATATCGACATGCGCTCAACAGATCTTCTGAAAAATATTACCCGTGTTTTGATGACGGTTCGTGGTATCAATGTGAGTTATTCTGTTTTGGAAACTACCGCACTTCCCGGATATTTAAGAGCTCCAAAACATTTTGGTCTTGACAATGCTAATGCACCGGGACTGGGATTTGTCTTAGGTCAGCAGGATAGGAATTTCCAGATCAAAGGCGGCGACAAAAAGGATGGATTACTGCGAGCAAGGAACAAAATCAGCCTTTCCAGCAAACCATTGCCAAAAACTTTGCAGCCAATACTTCGCTGGAACCTTTCAAGGATTTCAGGATGCAGATTGAAGTCAGGCTCACGCGACAGGATGCTTACCAGGAATTTTACCGGCCGGATTCAACCGGGAATTATTCACACGAAAATCCATTGCGGAATGGACAATTCAGTATGTCGTTCATGTCGTTCAGGACTGCATTTGCAAAGATCAGACATGATAATTCATCCCCTGTTTTTGATAAATTTGTAAGCTATCGAGCCATACTTCGAGATCGTTTGAATAGTGAAAATGGTAGCGGAGGAGAGTATAATGAAAATTCTCAGGATGTTTTGATCTCGTCATTCTTTGCGGCATATACCGGAAAAGATCCGAAAACAGTCCGTACAAATCCATTCCTGAAATTCCCGATGCCAAACTGGGATATCAATTATGATGGATTATCGAGGTTGCCAGGATTCAAGAAAATATTCAGCAGTTTCAGTATGAAACATAAGTATGTATCAACCTACAGTGTTGGTAACTTTACTTCAAACCTTGATTATTCAGCATTATATGTAAACCTTGCAGTGACGGGTTATCCGTTATCTTCCAAGACGAATTATCTTGGGCAATATGTGCCGGTTTTCTCAATGAGTACGATTACGCTTTCGGAGAAATTTGCGCCTTTGATCGGGGTTACTTTCAGAACACAAAGCCGGATTACCGGAAGTATTGATTACAACCGCGACAGAACGGTTGCGCTGAATCTTTCGAACTCACAGGTTGCTGAATTATTTAACCAGGATGTGACGGTGAATATCGGTTTTACCAAAAACAATGTTCCGCTTCCTTTCAAAATCAACGGCGTGAAAAAGAAGCTGAAAAACGATATGACGATGCAGCTTGGATTAACTTTCCGGGATACGCGTTCTATACAGCGGAAATTTGACGGAGAAAATATTCCGATTGCTGGTAACATAAACTTCCAGCTGCACCCGACGATTAATTATGTTGTCAACAATCGTTTAAGCTGTCAGTTTTATTTTGACAGGACATTTAATGACCCGTTGGTATCCAACTCTTTTTACCGGGCTAGTACTTCCGGCGGTGTTCAGTTGAAGTTCAATTTGGCAGAATAAAATTTCGATTTGGAAAATACATTGTACATCGTGTAATTTGCGCTTGAATACGATTCAAAACTTACTCTAAATATATCATGGAATTTCCCTTCAGAACTTAAAGTACACAGAAGATCACGAATGGATCCGTATTGAAGGTGATACGGCTTTTATCGGAATTACAGATCATGCCCAGAAAGAATTGGGTGATATCGTGTATGTAGACATTAATACAGTTGGGGATTCGCTCGAAAAAGGGGAGGTCTTTGGCTCGGTAGAGGCTGTTAAAACTGTTTCAGATTTGTTCCTTCCGGTTGCCGGAACGGTTACAGAGGTGAACGACGAATTGGATGCCGAACCTGAATTGGTAAACTCCGATCCTTACGGAAGAGGCTGGATGGTTAAGGTAACTCTTGCCAACCCGGAAGACACGGAAGGTTTGCTTTCTGCCGAAGATTACAAACAATTTGTTGGAGAATGATGAAAGCATTAAAGCTCCGAAGGGAGCTTTTTTTTTGCTTATTGAAAAGTAATTTTAATACAGGTGAATCATCGCATTGCCGAAGCCAATGTCGATTGAAATAAATTCGCTTAGTGCGGTCACAAAATTTATGAAAGTATTAATTCGATCGGTTCGAATCGTTGATAAAAAATCATCTTTCCATGATCAGGTTAGGGATATACTGATCGTGGATGGAAAAATAGCGCAGATAGGGGATGACTTGTCTGCGGAAGGTGCAGAGGTAAAAGAAGGAAACGGATTATGTGTTTCCGCAGGATGGATCGATATGCGTGTTGCTTCCCGTGATCCTGGTTTTGAACATAAGGAAGATCTTGTATCCGTCCGGGAAACTGCCGCGCGCGGTGGTTTTACAGAAATCGTTTTACTGCCCAATACACAACCAGTTGTTGATAGTAAGGACACGTTAAATTATATTCGTCAATCGGGATTTGGCAGTTTGGTCAAACTGCATGTTGCTGCGGCTGTTACCAAAAAAACAGCAGGTGTCGATTTTACAGAAATGATTGATCTGCATACAGCTGGCGCAATTGCTTTTACCGATGGAGAACATCCGGTACAAAATGCCGACCTTTTTCTTAAAACGATTCTTTACCTGCAACCGCTTAATGCTTTGCTGATGAATCGTCCGGAAGATACGCAGCTAACTGTTTTTGGTCAGATGCATGAGGGAATGACCAGTACCTTGAATGGTATGAAAGGAATGCCCTCTCTGGCGGAGGAAATGATGCTGAACAGGGATTTGAAATTACTGGAATATGCTTTGGATAAATCTACCCTGGAATTAACAGGCCAGCCAATGCTGCATATTTCCCTTGTTTCTACAAAAGAAGCGGTTGATCTGATTCGTAAGGCAAAAGAAAAAGGACTGCCGGTTTCCTGTGATGTGGCTGCACATCAGCTTGCTTTTGAAGATAAGGATTTAATCGATTTTGATACAAATTTAAAAGTAAATCCGCCATTCCGTGGTCCGTCGGATCATGAGGCAATTCGTGAGGGATTACAGGACGGAACAATCGATGCCATCGTTTCGGATCATAATCCGCATGATGAAGAAAGTAAAAACCTGGAATTTGATCACGCCGATTTTGGAATAACAGGATTGGAAACGGTATTTTCTCTTGCCAAAATGTACAGCGGATTAAACGTCGAAGACATTGTAGAGAAACTTACTACGCAGCCAAGACATATACTAAGGCTCGAAGAAAAAAATATTACAGAAGGTTCTGTTGCCAATCTTACGTTTTTTGAACCGGAAACAGACTGGACTTTTAGCAAAACATATTCAAAATCAAAAAATACCCCATTCCTGGGACAGACATTGAAAGGTGCCGTGCGCGGCGTTGTTAACAATAGTCGTCTGGAGTGGTTTTAAAATTCATATTGAATGACAGGTTGACAAATCATCTTATTGGTTTGGCGGCCTGTCATTCTATCATTATTTATCATGAAATCAATCTTAGAGTATTTTAACAAACCTCTTTTAAAAGTGTCAATGGTTTTCGGTTTGATCACGGGACTGTTGGCTTTTGCATTTTTTCTTGGACTTTACTCAATAGGCATTGTGCCGCTTGGAAACAATAAAGTGATGGATATGGGGATCCATGTAATCATGATCGCCGGGGTCTGCTGGTATTACCGTAAAAAAGTTGGCAATGGTTATCTGCATTTATGGGAAGCTTTGACATTGGGATATGTAGTTAATACCGTGGCGGCATTTATTAACGGATGGCTTATTTATCTCTTTATTACTTATATTGATCCGTCTGTTTTTACAAACTATCTTGCCGAAATGGGTACACTTTTACAGCAAGGAAAAGAAGATCTTGTTAAAAACATTGGAAATGCAGAATATCTGAAAATGTTTGCCAGCATACAGGCGATGGATCCATCCGAAATCATTACAGATGAGATCAGCAAGAAAACGGTGATGGCAATTATTCCAATATTGATTATATCACTTATTTTCAGAAAACAAGATTACGGAGTATTTCATAATAAACATTAAATTTACCTTAGTCACATTAATAACACACAAAAATCCTCTGACGACCCACAATGGAAGAACAAGCCTCTACCGCCCGTACCGCTCTTAAATATGGAATTCTGACATCCGTAGCAATTATGGTTTTCACAACAATCCTGAATGTTTCTGGTCAATCGCAAAATAAATGGCTGGCCATGTTTTCTTACGTGATAATGATTGTCGGCATTGTTTTGGCTATGAAAGAATTCCGTGAAAGTAATAAGGGTTTTATGACTTATGGAGAAGGGTTGGGTTTAGGAAGTTTGGTCTCTGCGATTTTAGGTTTTTTCGCATCGATGTTCGCGATGGTTTATATCAAATTCATCGATCCGACAATTATGACACAGACATTGGACAAAGCCAGAGCAGATATGGAAGCGCAGGGTTTGGATGATGCGCAGATTGACCGCTACATGGAAATGTCACAGAAATTCAGTTCACCTGGAATCATGTTTGCGGCAGGAGTTTTTGGTTATCTATTTATGGGTTTTATATTTTCACTGATCATTGCTGCAATAGTTCGCCGGGAAAAACCGGTTTTTGAATAAAATGTATTTAGGCATGTGATCTTGCAAAGTTTATAATTTCCGGTTCTTTAAAATATCATTTATAGAAGTCCGTTGTTCAGCGTGATCTGGTTATAATCTTATTTACAATTTTCGCTATAAAGTGTTTACAATTTTTCAAAAGGAGATAGGAAGTTTTTTTAATTCGCTGGTGGCCTATATGGTTATGGCTGTGTTTCTTATTGCTGTCGGGCTTATTGTTTGGGTTTTTCCGGATTCCAATGTATTGGACTATGGATATGCGGATCTTGGATCATTTTTTAGTCTGGCGCCTTATGTATTGCTTTTTTTGATTCCTGCCATTACGATGCGCTCACTGGCGGAGGAAAGTCGTACAGGAACTTTGGAATTGTTGCTTACAAAACCAATTCGTAACTGGGAATTAATTCTGGGCAAATTTTTTGCGAATTGGGTTCTTGTGCTTTTGACCATCTTGCCGACGTTCCTTTATTATTTCAGTATTTACAAACTTGGGAATCCGGTTGGAAATATTGATTCTGCGGCCGTTTTTGGCTCTTATATTGGGCTTTTTCTTTTCAGCGGCGTTCTGGTTTCTATGGGAATATGGGCTTCTTCCTTAAATGAAAATCAGATTATTGCGTTTATTGTTGGCGTTTTCGTAGCTTTTATATGGTACATCGGATTTGGATCAATTTCTGCATTATTGGAAAGCGGGATTGTTGCAGAAGTATTCAGCTGGACTGCGCTTGACGAACAATACCGTTCTTTGGGAAAAGGGCTGATCGATTCCCGGAATGTTATCTACCTTGTTAGTCTGATGATATTTTTTCTCTATCTGACTTACTGGCGTGTGGAAGCACTCAGGAGATAATTTGTCAGACGTAATTTTCCAAACAGGTAACTTGTCCTTGTCTTAATGCTGTTAAGAAATGTTAACTGAACGTTAAGACCTATCAATAAATCCCGTTCTGCTGGCTCTATTGGAGCTTATGTCAATTCTTCTCTTCTTATTTTCGACTTTTGTTTATTCTTAAATGTAGCAATTGATCTAAGAATCTGCTTTGCACGTATATTAAGAAAAACACACTAAGATGAACAACGTAACAAGCCTTAGGGTAAGAGCCCCGTCTCTTATCGTAAGTACGATTTCAAATAATGGTTTTGGAAATGTAATATTATACATACCATGTAACCAGTTCTTAGGAAATTTTATTAGCTTGCCAATAAGAAATTTAAAATTAAATGTTAAGCGACTCTTGGCGACTAGCAAAGTAAAATATTCGGAAGAAGAACTGGTGGTTGCGCTCAAAAGGAATGAGCGGGCTGCTTTCGAATTCCTGTACGATCACTATTCTGGGGCACTGTTTAATATAATATGTAAAACATTGCGTGATGAAGAACGAGCGGCAGATGTAATGCAGGAATCATTTTTGAAGATCTGGAAAAACATTGCCTCGTACAATCCGGAAAAGGGAAGACTGTTTACCTGGATTTTGAACATTGCCCGTAATGGTGCGATTGATGCCGCCCGAGTGGAAGGCAGAAAGCCCGTAATGGATGATATTGAAAACCGTTCAGTTCAAAATGAACCTGACATGAGTGGAGAGTTGAGTACTACGAGTTCGGAGATTAAATCAATCGTTAATATGCTTCGGCCTGAACGGAAAATCCTCATTGATATGGCTTATTTTCAAGGCTATACCCATGAAGAAATTTCCGAAGAATTGCAGATTCCACTAGGTACAGTGAAATCAAGGATCCGAACAGCATTACAAGAGTTAAAACAATACTTTGCAGTATGAATATCCAAGCCTACATAGAGTCCGGTATATTAGAGGAATATGTATTGGGCACCGTTTCTCCTCAGGAGAAGCAGGAAGTGGAGTGTATGTCTCACATTTATCCTGAGATTAAAGAGGAATTGATGCGTACAGAGAGTGCTTTGGAACAGTATGCACTCAAATACCAAACGCCTCCACCCGCTTCTTTGAAAGAAACGCTTTTTGCTCAGATGAATTTCGATGAGGTTATAAAACCTGAATCAGCAGAACCAGCCAACACGGATGTGTCGGCGTTGGAAGAAGCTGATAGAGAAAATACGATTAAAATTTTGCCGGTTACTGAACAGATTCAAACAGACGAACCGGTAGCTGATAGAAATGTTTTTACAAATGAATCAAACACAGGCGGAACTGTAATTTATCCTGCCTGGGCGAAATTTGCAGTAGCAGCATCGATATTATTTGCCTTGCTTTTTGGTTGGTCTGCGATGAAAACATCAGATTTGACAAAGCAGAATGAGGAGTTGACAGCAAGTACTGAGACACTTAAATCTGAGACGGCTGAGATTAAAAAAGATGCAGAATATAACCAGACGTTAGCTGCGCTTTACAGAAATCCAAGTTTTAAAGTTGTGAAAATGGCTGGTTTACCGAAATCTCCGGAAAGTTCAGTAGCGGCGATTTGGGATACTAAAACAAATGAAGTACTTCTTGATGTACAAAATCTTCCGGCAGCTCCGCAAGGAAAACAGTATCAGCTTTGGACTATTGTAGATGGTAAACCGGTTGATATGGGAGTTTTGGATCAGGAATTCAGTAAGAAACTTTTGAAAATGAAACAAGCAAATCCTGGTGCAGTAGCTTTTGCAATTACACTTGAAAAAACAGGAGGTAGCCCAAGCCCGACAATGGAAGATATGTTTGTGATGGGTAAAGTTTAGAAGATAAAAGCACAGTCTGCTTAAACCATAAAGTAAAACGTCCGCATTGAAAGGAAACTTTTGATGCGGACGTTTTACTTTAAACAGCTATATTATTTTATACATCAAAGATATCTTTTACCAGAATTTCAAAACCTTCAATAATATCGGAAGTTAAAATTTCTGATTCTGTAAATGGTTTCAAACCAATAAATCTCCCTTCTTCGTTGAGTTCGTAAACAAGCACAATACGATGGTCAGGTTCTACAAGCCAGTATTCCAGTCATTGTAGCTATAAGTTGCATTGAAATCAAGTTGGTCTAAATTGGTAATTAACATGAGTGGATTTGTTATAAATCAGTTCGACTCTTGAATTATAGTTTAAGCTAATGAAAAAACAGAAAGCGATATGGATTTCAATCACATATCGCTTTCTGTTTTAGATAAAAAAATACTACTTCCCGCCCTTCGCCTGTTTCAGTGCCTGCGTAGTTGTATAATATTTTGAAATCATATTAGGAACTTCCCATTCCGGCAGTTTTCCGGCTTTCAGATATTCCATGTATTTGTTTGCAACCTGGGCAAAATGCGATTCATGGCCAGTATCATATTTTGTGGGAATACTGATTTCCCAGCCCTTTGCATTCTTTTTCAATTCAATACCCGGAAATTTATCCTGAACAGTTTTGAAACTTTTTGTCAAAGCTTCTTCATAACCTTTATCCTTGCTAACCTGTTCGATAAAAAGAACCGGTTTGTATTTTTGATCTTTTCCCTGACGCACAACAAGATTTGCTTTCGAACCTTTCATGATCGAATAATGTGTATCACCCGTTCCTTCCGGAGCCTGGAATTTCCACAATACCGAAACTTTTGCATGAACGCCTTTTAAGGTATAATTGATCTCGCCATTTGAATAAACGTTCAGCGTGCTGTCTTTCACATCCTTTTTCAGGAATTCAGGATAGGTATCGCTTTTTGTTACCAGTTTGAATTGTGAAGGTGTCAATTGGGTAGAAGATCGTTTTGTAGAAAGCAGCTTTATATCTTTTTGGTAGTCCAGAGCGATGTTAGGAAAACAGCTCCATTGAACAAGATCGACCAAATGAGTAGTAACATCTACCATTCCTTCACCTTGCTGATTTACATCAAAAAACCAGGTCGGACGTACTAACGGTTCGCCTGAAACATATTTGAAAAAATGATGAACACTTTCCTTTGCCACCGCCGGATCGGATGGTGTTCCTTTTTGTAACTCGCCAAAAATATCAGGAAGCTCAGCCAGCTCGCGTTGTAGAGTGTTTGTGATTTCATAACGCTCCGTCATGATGTCGTAAAGCAAAACTTTGTTTTTCTCTGCGCTGGTGAATGCTTCTTTTAATAAATCAAAACCGGCAGCGTCAATTGCCATCGGTTTGTCGGCAAAAACATTTAAACCTGCATCAACTGATTTCTTAATAAAATCAGTTTTTTTCTGATTGTTTCCTGCCAAAACGACCACGTTACCTTTCTTTTCAGACAACATTTTTTCCAGAAAATCAGGACCGGTGTAAACCTTTTCTTCCCATTTCGTCGGATCTTCTGGCCGGGTATTATATTTTTCTACTTTCCCTAAATAAGCTTTTACGTCCGGGCCTTCTGATGCATAAACATGCACGAGTGGATTCACATCTGCATACATCGATTTTTGAACCAAAGCAGCATGAAAATGACCTGGTTCAACCACAATCAGACTAAGCGATTTTTCCTGTTTGTCTTCGGTTTTTTCTTCTTTTTTGCTAGTACATCCCTGATTCAATGCGATAATACCTGTTAAAGCGATTGTCAAAAGTTTTCCCTTCATGTAATCTTAATTGACAGTGGAAAGTTTAAATAGTGATTCAAGGCAAACCGTTTTCCGGAAATGAGCCTCTTTTATTAATAAGACGAAGTTTCTGTCAATCTCCCCGCACTATCTTTATCAATATATAAAATCGCCTGAGAATGATTACGAAGAATGGTCGACGGAAATGCCTCACTTATTTCATCTTCAATCGTATGCTGAATTGCTTCGGCTTTTTTTACACCTGGAACAATTGCATAGGCATATTTAGCTTTTAGTAAGGCAGGAATAGTAATCGTAAGCGCATCTTTCGGAACTTCATCCATAGCAGTGAAACACGCATCATTAACTTGTTGTTGACGGCAAGCTTCATCCAGACTCACTTTTTTTACAATTAAAGGATCATCAAAAAAAGCAACATGCGGGTCGTTGAAAGCCAAATGACAATTTTCACCAATACCCAGACAAACGATGTCGGTCGGAAACTCGGTAAGCAGTTTGGAATATCGTTCGCATTCTTCCTCTATGTTCGCTGCATTCCCGTTCAGGTAATGAACAGAATGAAGCGGAATTTTATCAAAAAGCCTGACTTTCAGGAAATAACCAAAATTCTGAGGCGCATCGTTGGGAAGTCCTACGTATTCATCCATATGAAATGCGTTGATCCTTTCCCAGGCGATGTCTTTTTCTTCTGACAAAACAGCCAGAAATTCATTTTGAGAAGGAGCTGATGCGAAAATTATATTAACGAATTCTTTTGTTTTCAATAATTCGCGAATTTTTGTAGCCACCGTTTCAGCAGCTTTTGCACCCATTTCCTGTCTTGTATCAAATATATTTACTTCTAAATTACCGGCTTTCATTTTTTGTGATGTTATATGTTTGTTAAACGCGGAGTAAAGGGAGTTTTTCGCAGAGTTACGCAGCGTATTTTATAAATTTTAAACGGCGGAACTTAGCGTCAAAACTCATCTAACTCTGCGTTTAATGAATCATATATCGCGCGTCCGCCAACTATCGTTTTTTCGACATTTATATTTTCATCAAAAATGACAATGTCTGCATCTTTCCCAGCAACAAGTGAGCCTTTTCTGTTATGCACATTCATAATTCTTGCAGGCGTCAAAGTGATCATTTTAACAGCATCCAATAAAGAAACATCCGCCATATTAATCATATTTCTTACCAGTCTGTCGGTAGTAGCAACGCTGCCAGCGAATGATGAACGATCAGGTAATTTGGCCACGCCGTCTTCAACAATTACTTTTAAACCTGTTTTTAATGGCCCCAAAACACTATCACCTTCTGGCATTCCGGCGGCGCGCATAGCATCCGTGATCAAGGCAACTCGGTCGGGGCCTTTTATTTTCATGATTAATTTCAATAACGGAGCGGGAAGGTGAATTCCATCAGCGATAATTTCAACATCCATGGCATCAATAATAAATGCACTTTCAATGACGCCGGCATAGCGAAAAGCATTTCTTCTTGTCACGCCCGACATGCCCGAATATAGGTGCGTTGCGAGTGTATATCCGTTTTCGAATCCTTCCAGAACTTCTTCGTAGATCGCATCGGTATGCGCCAGAGCTGCTAATACACCTTTTGATTTCAGGTATTTTGCAAAATCAATGGCTCCTTTTAACTCTGGTGCTGCGCTCCATCTTGTAATGGAAGATGAATGTGCAAGTACTTCTTTATATTCTTGCGGATCAGGATCGCGAATGTATCTTGGATCCTGAGCACCGCGCTGTGCCATAGCAAAGTATGGTCCTTCCAAATGCATACCCAAAAATTGAGCGCCTTTTTTATTGTTTTTATTGGCTATTTCGTAAAGATCAAGTGTTTTTAACAAATCTTCTTTTTCGCTGGTAAGAGTAGTCGGAACCATGGAAGTGGTACCATATTTTGCATGCGTTTCAGCGATGATCAGGAAAGCTTCTTCGGTTCCGTCCATGAAATCTGCTCCACCGCCGCCATGAATATGGAGGTCAACAAAACCGGGAGCTATGTATTTTCCGTGTGCATCAATTTCTAAGGCGTCATTAATTTCAATATTTTTTTCACTGACTTCGCGGATTATACCATTTTCTATGATCACACATCCGCCCTGAATGATGCGGTGTGGTGTAAGTATTTTTCCGTTAAATATTTTGGTAAAGGTCATTAGTTGTGTTTTTATATTTCAATTTAGTTGATCAAATCCGCGATTGACGACCAACATATGCCACCCTTTCAGGGTTGAAAAGTGGCTATGTTTCACCTTTTCTATAATAATATTATCCCTTCGGGATTGGTCTTCAGAACTTAGTAGTTATAAAACAATCAAGAATTTTAAGATTTTATTATATATCTGATACCTAAATCCCGAAGGGATGGCATTATTATAGAAATATTTGCCAGGCGGGCTTTTCAAAACCCTGAAAGGGTGATATAAGAAAAATCCAATCAAACCGCCCACTTCCTGATTTTATGACCTTTGATTGCATAAAAAACCAGATATAGATAACAAGGGAATAAGACCCAATAGGCAATTCTCACATCATATAAATCAGCGATATAGCCATAAAAAAGAGGCATAATTGCGTTCCCGCATAATCCCATAATCATCACTGAGGCGCCAAGTTTTGTGAAACGTCCAAGATCATCCAAAGCCAGCGGCCAAATTCCAGCCCAAACCAGCGAATTGGCCAATCCCAAAAGCACCACAAACCAGATGGAAATATCCGTGGAATGACCAAGGAAATTAATTTGTCCGTGTGTGAAAATGATCAGCAAAGTAAAAGCTGTTCCCAAAAGCGTACAAATTCGCAAAGCATTAACCTGACTGATAAATTTTGGTATCAAAGAAATCCCGATCAGATAACCGCAAATGGTGCAGAATAAAGTATACGATGGAAAAACCTTCGCTTCCAGTAAATTTATTCCCATCGAATTGGCATAACCTATGATAGTATCAATCGCAATTACCTGTGTACCAACATGGAGAAAAATTGCTAATGCACCTAAAATCAAGTGCGGAAAATGGAAAATACTGGTTTTTCCTGCATTTGCTGTGGCAATTTCTTCACTTTCATGCTCGGTATCAATATCGGGCAGTGGAGATTTGTAAACCAGAAATCCCAATACGAAAAGAAAACTGCCAAGACCAATATACGGATTAATAACCCGACGGATCAATTCATCCAGCGCGCCGCTTCTTTCAACATCCGTCATAGAGCTAAGCTGAGAAAAAAGTGCAGTATCAGTCGGACGTAGAATGACGGCTGCGAAAACAATCGGAGATAAAATTCCGGCTGCTTTATTGCAAATTCCCATCATACTGATCCGTTGCGCCGCTCGTTCTTTTGCACCCAAAATGGTAATGTATGGATTGGCAGCAGTTTGTAAAATCGCCAGACCAATACCAATGGTAAACAAGCCAAGCAGGAAAATTTCATAAGTTCGGGACATAGCGGCCGGTACAAAAATGAAAGCACCCAGTCGCCATAGACCAAAAACCGATCATCATTCCTTTCTTAAAACCAACTGCTTTCAGAAGATAAGAAGAAGGAACAGACATCACGAAATAGGCAATATAAAAAGCAAAAGCAACCGAGATAAGCCTGGAAACTGGTCAGTTCACAGGCAATTTTGAAATACGGAATCAGAATAGAATTAACCCAGGACACAAATCCGAAAATGAAAAACATCAAACCGATGATCAAAATCGAAATAGTAGTATCCCGCTTACTAAGCTGACTGGCGGGTATGGCAATGGATTGAGAACTCATTATTCTTTAGTTGAAAGTGGAGAGTTGAAAATTGAAAGTTTGGCCTAATCTAATTTCTTAACTAATTATAAGTTTAGTATCAATTGTATTTATTAAAAGAGTCAAAAATTTTATAACTGGGCTAGTCCATCACATCCAACCGCGCGACGGTCACTTTCAACTTTCAACTAAAATTAAACCGTAGGTTCCCAGCCCTTTGCATATTCCCGTTTCCATAGTTTCTCAGCCTCTTTGTTATTTTTGATGTGACCGTTTGTTGGATCAATATCAAGTGAGCCTCCTGAGCGTACAGCGATGTTTCCAAGCTGACAAAGTAATGTACTTTGATAACCGCCTACGATTTCAGCATTTACTACTGTCCCTTTTTTAATTCCATCAAAGAAATTCTGGATGTGGATTGCGTCTAATGCCTGTGACGGGTCCATTTTATTTCTTGCATCGATCTTGTAATCGTTCTGGACGTCTTTTACCAGTTTGTTTTCAAGGTCATAAACTTTGTAAGAATTTCCCGGTTCGATCTGGATTGATCCTTTTTCCCCATAAAAAACAACACCTACACTGGCGCCTTCATTGGTGCGTCCATTGCAGCTTCTGCCTTCCCAGGTCATACCTTTATCATTGCCGAAATCCCAGCTTATAACTTGTGTATCAGGAGTTTGCCAGTCGTCTTTATATCGGTATCTTCCTCCGGATGAGGTAACATGCGTTGGATATTCTACACCTAAACCCCAGCGCATCAAATCCACCATATGTGTTCCGTTGTTCAAGGCTTCACCTGTTCCCCAGTTCCAAAGCCAGTGCCAGTTGTAATGAACCAGATTATCTTTATAAGCCATTCTTGGCGCCGGTCCCTGCCATAATTCATAGTCCAGCCAGGTTGGAACTGCCACTTCTTTTCCAATTCCGATAGAAGCACGGTTGTTGGTATACCAGCCTTTTGCAAAATAGGCACGACCAATTGTTCCGTTGATTACTTCCTTTACACCCAGCAGCGACATTAGGCCACGAACGGCGCTGATTGCCCATCTGGATCACATTTTTATATTTTTTCGCAGCCGCCACTAAAAGCTCTCCTTCATGAGGATTATGGCTGCATGGTTTTTCAAGATAAACATGTTTTCCGGCTTTGGAGGCCAGAATCGCCGCTGGTGCATGCCAGTGATCCGGCGCAGCAACTACCAATGCATCCATATCTTTATCTTCCAGTGCTTTCCTGAAATCGGGCTGATTTTTTGGCTTGGAGTCTGGATAATTCTTCAACCTTTGCAATACATTTTGCAGCCGCTCTGGAATCCACATCAGAAATAGAAATTACCTCACAATTTGGCTGCAAAGCATAATTGCTCGCCAGAGCAAAACCACGGCTATTTACGCCCATGATTCCTACACGGACTTTTTCATTTGCACCGATTATTTTCGCATAACTTTTCGCACTGAAACCCGGAAGAATTCCCCCAAAAGAAAGAAGCGCTGTACCGGCCAGTGTCTTTTTAATAAAATCTCTGCGGGAATTATTACTATCTGATTCCGTTTTTGGTATCCTGAATCTGATGATATATCCTTGGTTTTCATGGGATAAACTTTTAGTTTTTGTATAATCTTAGTAAGATATCTTAAACCCCTTATTTACTGGCTTTCATCACACTTTCGAGTGTAACACTTTTTCCGCCCTGTCTTTTACTTTCATCAGCGGCTTCCATAAAAGCGAATATTTCTATGGTTTCCTCCGGGGTAACAGGTACTTCACCTGTTTTGAAATATTTGATAATATCCACCAAAAGCGGCTCGTAACCTGCATAAGGACCTAAAATTTTATTGCCATCCTGTGTGAATACCGTTCCGCCGTAATCATGTTTTCCGGTACGTGTACCGCGGAAAGTTCCGGTTCGTCCGTCCGCCCAAATGCCAACTACAATGTCCGTATCCGGCGTACTCACACGACTTACACTTTTACAGCCGGTTCCCATAACCGTATATAATGTTTCAACACCATGGATTCCATACCAGAAAAAATCAGGATGTGTTTTTTCCAAAGTTGCCGGACTGTACGTATCCGCGCCCAGTACCTTCTTTTTATCAATTGCTTCAATTCCTTTGATATAACGAAGAGATGAAGCGGAAAAAATCGGAATGTTATATTTTTTGGAAGCCTCATAAATTGCCAGTACATCTGATCATTGAAGCCGCAACCGGTTTATCGATAAACATTCTTTTTCCGGATTTGAAAACTTCCAGCGCTTGTTGAAGATGCAGTCGTCCATCATTTGTTTCAAGCAAAACGACGTCAACTTTTGAAAGTAAATCCTTGATCGAACCGACAATTTCCACACCGAGTTTTTTTACTTCTTCGGTGTAAGCCGGGATTCTTGACGTGCTGGATTCGATATCCTTACTTCCGTAGGGATAGGCGGCGACAACCTTATAACCATCATAAACCGGATCCGGATTTGCTGCATTTAGTGCTTTGGCAAAGGCGGTGCTGTGCGAAGTATCAAGGCCGATAATTCCGACTCTTTTGCCATTAACCTGGTGTGCAAGGGATGGTAGAACGTCCGCGAATTGTAAACCAACGCCAGTGATTACGGCTGTCTTAATGAAATGTCTCCGATCAAAAGAATCCATCAATGTAATATTAAAGGTTAGGAATAGTCCCAATGTAAAAGCAAAATCGGGTACGTACCCGTAAATATAATGACAAATTTAGAATACATTGCCTTTTTTGAAAAAATGTATTTATAAATTCTGTTTTAAATATGTTATTATCTATTTAAGAGTAGTAAAACTGAAAAATGCAGGATATTTTTCAAACGGAAAATATTTGATAAAATTCCTGATTTTCCCGGGTGATAATGTCAATTGGCATATACTGCGTTTTCTCAACCTGCTGCCCTCTTACTAATGTCTGATACAAGACCATCATGGCGCGATACGCCTGTTCTTCGGGTTTGTGACAAATTAAAAAATCAATGGTGCCAGTATTGAGATGCTGGATATTTTCTTTTATAAAATCATAACCAACCAAAGCGATATCTTTTTTGTGTTTGTTTTCAAGAAAAGTAGCCACGGAAAACACCCGGGAATTGGTTACGAAAATGGCTTCAATATCATCGTTTTCTGTAAAAACCTGCGTAAGATTTCTGGCTACGGAAAGGTAATCAGTCTCTTTAATATCAGCGCGGATAATTTCAAAGTTTAATTGATTTTCTTTCAGATAACTGCGAAATCCTTCTTCAATCTGAAGATAATTGTAGGTTTCAATCTCTTTTGAAATATTAACGACCAGGATTTTCTCCTTCCTTTCCTTTTCTATATGTCAGAAGTTTTGCGCCGAGATATCCGCTTTTAAATAGATGTGGACCAATATAAGCCAGACTATGCTGTTCAGGAATGTTGGAATCTATAAAAACAAAAGGGATTTTTAGTCTGCGGCATTCTTCGGTAAACTTTATGGATTGGGAAATGAAGGAAGGAGATAATAGAACGCCATTTACACCTTTGTCGAGAATCAGATTTGCCTGTGTTTCAAAAGAATTTTCATCATTTAAATCAAAGAAAAAAGTAATTGTCTGAATTCCATAAGGTTTTATTTCAGTTTCTGCACGCTGAACACCATAAAGAGGTGCGTCCCAGAAATCCGTTTCCTTAGAAACTCTTGGAATCAAAACAGCGAGGATAATAATATTTTTTGAAGCCAGCCGGCTCGCCAGAATATTCGGCTGATAATCGAGCTCCTTAATGATTTCGTTAATTCTATTTTTAGTCTTTTCCGAAACACCTGTTCGATTATGAATTACCCTGTCGACAGTTGCAATCGATACATTTGCTCTGCGGGCAATTTCTTTGACACCAAAGTAAGTCGGATCCTTTTCCATTGAAATACGTAATCGCTGATCTATTGATTGAGTAATAAGATTTTTTCTCCTGCTTATATAGGCACCAAACCGGGTCGGTACGATATCCAATGTAATCAGCCTTTTGTAAATAACAAAATTGATATCGGTCTTACCACAGTTAGTGTGTATTATTCATGAGTGAAAAACTTTAATTTGAATAATTCAAATTATTTTTATGATAATTATTTAAATTTCATTCATAAAAGTCAAATGATGTTGTCTCCGGTTGCTAATTAAGTAATATGTACTTTACTTTGTCGACCAATTTAATAGATTAAATAGTCTTTCTGTTGAATCTATGCATTCAGTACAAAAACCCACAACCACCAAACTGTTTAATATTATGAAAGCTTCAAGTTTTACATCCTTAGAAATAAGCCATTCAAGTTTTTATTCGCCTTCTCTGCTTTGCCAAAATTTCTGTTGCGGCTGATTATTTAACCGTCTGTTTTTATCGTTTAAAAATTTCGCCTTCCGGTTCCTGAACCGGTCTGAATGTGTGATTATATCCAGGTTTCACACAAGCCATCCCAATTTTTAACCAAGTCCAAAAATGTCAAAAAATCTATCAAAATCAATCCCGAATCTGCGGGAGTGGGTTTTCCTTTCTGTTTTTATTTTAACCGGTTTAAATGCTTTTGCTCAAAATGCTACTGTAAAAGGAACAGTAACATCGACAACCGATAAAAACGGTTTGCCCGGTGTCAATATCATTGTAAAAAATACGCTGGTTGGTACTTCAACAGATGCCGACGGGAAATTTGAATTGAGCGTTCCTTCGGATGCCATTCTTGTTTTTTCCGGTATCGGGTACGTATCTCAGGAATCTGCGGTGAAGGGAAGAAGTATTGTTGATATCCAGCTTGCGGCCGATACGAAGCAGTTGGATGAGGTTGTCGTTGTAGGTTACGGTACGCAAAAAAGAAATAGTCTGACTAATGCAGTTTCCACCATCTCTGGTGAGGACGTCGCCCGCAGACCGGTTTCAAATGTGCAGCAATCTTTTCAGGGATTAATGCCTGGTGTCGCAGTGAATGATTTGGGAGGTGCTCCGGGAAAATCAAATGCTACGATTCGTGTTCGTGGTATCACCACTTTTAATATAAACGGAAGTAGTACAGGTGGTTATGATCTTGGTAAAAATGACGCACTTGTTATCGTCGACGGGATTGAACAGCAATTGGCCAACATCAATCCGGATGATATTGAATCCGTTTCAATTTTGAAAGATGCAGCCTCAACGGCCATTTATGGTTCACGTGCGACCAACGGTGTTGTTTTGATCACAACAAAAAAAGCAAAAGGATCAAAAATTCAGGTTGATTATAACGGCTATTACGCCATCCAGAAATCAAATAATGTTCCTAAAATGATGGGCCTAGAAGCGTATATGCGCGAACAGGTGGCGGCTTATACTAATGCAGGTTCAGCAATTCCGGCACGTTTTACGGAAGAATCGATCCAGGCATATGTTCACGCAACGGATCGTGAAAAATATCCATTGCCAAATACCTGGTTTGAAACTTTGCTTCGTTCGGCACCTCAGCAAAATCATAGCTTATCCGTTGCTGGTGGTAACGATGTAATACGTACAAGATTAAGTGTGCGTTACCAGAATCAGGAAGGTGTGATTATGAATTTTGGGAATAAAATCGGAGAATTCAGGTTGAATACGGATTATGATGTTTCAAAGAAAATTCGTGTAAGTGCTAATATCAACTACCGCACAACGAGTACTGAAAATCCAACAACCAACACCGATCCGTCCACAGGAGATGTTACTTCTCCGTTGAATAACTTTTTTCACGGATCACTTTGGGCTGTTCCAAAATATGCGGACGGAACCTACGGTTTGAGTACGCAGGGAAATAATCCATTGATGTTTCTTGAAATTGGCGGACAATCCAGACAAAAAACGGATTACTTATCAGGTTTTTTGAAAGCTGATTTTGAGCTTGCCGAAGGACTTGTTTTCTCAACACAGTTTGCGGGAAGAGGAACTTATACGCAGCAGAAAAACTATACAAATTCCTACGTAAACACGGATAAAAATACCAACATTACCAAAACCGTTGCCAACAACAGTTTGTACGAAATCCGTAATACGCTGCGTGAATACACGATCAACAACTTGCTGACTTACGAAAAAAGCTTTGGTAGTCATAATTTGAAAGCGCTTGTTGGTTATTCACAGATCGGAAATACGCAGACTTTTTTGTCTGCATATCGTGAGCGTTTTTACAATAATGATATCGGATCAATCGGTCAAGGAGCAAATGATGGAACCAAAAGCAATTCCGGTCGTGATGCAGAATATGGTTTGAGATCGTTTTTTGCACGCGTAAATTATGATTATGATGGAAAATATCTTCTTGAAGTAAATGGTCGTTATGACGGATCTTCCAAATTCACCGGTTCGAAACAATACAGCTTTTTCCCTTCTTTTTCTGCGGGTTGGAGAATTTCAAAAGAGAAATTCTGGGAAGGACTGGAAAATACGGTTAATGATTTGAAATTCAGAGGTTCGTATGGTAAGACCGGAAATCAGTCGGTTGATTTGTACAGCTATTATGCAGCTTTAACAGCAAATGGTTACAGCTTTGGCGGAACGCCGGTTCAGGGTTATCGTCAGAATACTTTGGCAAATACAAACCTTGGCTGGGAATCAACAACGCAGCTGGATTTGGGTGTGGACGCTGCTTTTCTTCACAAAAGATTAAATCTGACGGTTGATTATTATAACAAACAGACAAACGATATTTTGCTGAACCTTGACATTCCGGGTACAATCGGTTTGACAGCGCCTCCGCAAAATGCAGGTTCGGTTCAAAATAAAGGCTGGGAATTCAGTGCCAATTATCGTGGTGTACCAAGTGCTTCCGGTTTCCGTTACAGCGTAGGAGGTAATTTAAGTATCAATACCAATTTGGTTACGGATCTTAAAGGAACGGGCCCATACATTACCGGTTCTGATATTGACCCTCGTTATATCATCAAAAAAGGGTTGCCGATCAACACGCTTTGGGGTTACAAAACAGACGGTTTATTTCAGACGCAACAGGAAATCACCGATTACAAAGCGACTTATGCGGCAAACACAAAACCGGGAGATGTTAAATATGTGGATTTGAACGGCGACGGAAAAATCGATGCGAACGATATGACCGCTATCGGAAATTCTTTCCCAAAATATACTTTCGGTTTCAACGCGGATCTTTCTTACAAAAATTTCGACCTGAATATTATTTTCCAGGGCGCTGCAAAAGTGGATTCTCGTTTGGCGGGAGCTTTGGCTGAAATGGGAAATCAGGAAGGTTTTACGCATGAAATTTATACCAACAATTACTGGACGCCGGAGCATACGGATGCGCGTTTTCCTCGCCCGGTTAAGTATGATTTGAGAAACGTTGCAACTTCGGATCGTCTGGTTTTGAATGGCTCTTACCTGCGTTTGAAAAACGTACAATTGGCTTATAATATACCAGCGCCGATCACGCAGAAAATCCATTTGAACAAAATACGTATCTACGTTTCAGCTACCAACCTGTTTACGATCTCGAAACTGAACGAGTGGAATCTCGATCCTGAGGCTCCATCCGGACGTGCGGTTTATTACCCGCAAACTGCCTTGTATACTGCTGGTTTGAATCTGCAATTCTGATCGTAACTCACTACCATTGACTTGAAAATCATGAAAACGAATAAATTAAAATATATAATCCTGTCGCTGGCGGTTTCAACCATTTCCCTGGTTTCCTGCGACAATGATCTTTTGGAAACTGTACCGAACGACCGCCTTTCTGTGGATGTTTTTTGGAGAACTGAAACGGATGCAAAACTTGCTGTAAACGGATTATACACCGATTTGGATAGTACAAACATCATTAGCTGGGACGCATTGACCGACATTGCGCACACCAACCAGAACTTTGATGTACAGGCTTATATCGAACTTGGAACATACGACGGAACAAGCTCGAAAGTCCTTGGCGAATGGAGAAGAGCTTACCGAGGAATTCGCGCGACGAGCTATTTCCTGGAAAACGTTGATAAAGTAGCGTCAACAAACACAACTTTAATCAATCAGCTAAAAGGTGAAGCCAAAGTTTTGCGTGCTTACCAATATATCAAACTGGCAGCATTTTACGGCGATGTTCCATTGGTAACTTCCTCAATAACAATTGACGAAGGAAGAGCTTTGGTGAAATCACCCGTGTCTGCGATCTGGGATTTTATTGATAAGGAATTAACCGATGCTGCTGCACTTTTACCAACAACTTATCCGGCAACGGACAAAGGAAGAGTAACGCAGGGTGCTGCATTAGGTTTGGCAGCAAGAGCAAATTTGTACGCTGGTCGTTATCAAAAAGCAGCTGATGCGGCGGATAAAGTAATGAAACTTGGGATTTATGGTTTGTATGAATCGTATGAAAAGTTGTTCACCTATGCCGCTGAAAATAATAAGGAAGTTTTGTTTGACAGACAATTTATAAAAGATACCTATCCAATTAATGTTTTCTCCATTTTGGCACCATACAGCCAGAAAAACGGCGGCAGCGCTTATGTTCCTACCAAAGCATTGGTTGATATGTACGAAACGCTGGACGGAAAGTTAATTACAGATGCGGGCAGCGGCTACAATCCTGCAACACCCTACGCCAACCGTGATACACGTTTGAAATATTCTGTTTTTCTGGATGGTGATATTTTGCCAAGCGGTATAGCATTCAAACCAGCACCAACAAGTGGAACTGCGGATGCTGTCGGAAGTACTTACATTGCTTCAACAACGGGTTTTAATATCAAAAAATACATTATCGCAGACGATTATGCGAACCCGGTAAATAGCGGAATCAATATTATTTTGCTTCGTTACGCTGAAATTCTTTTGACTTATGCCGAAGCAAAAATTGAAACGGGACAAATCGATGCCAGTGTTTTAGCTGCAATTAATGCGGTAAGAAATGGTAGAACTGACGTAAAGCAGCCTTCTGTAACCACATTGTCACAAACTGAACTGCGGGACATTGTTCGTCGTGAAAGAACGGTTGAACTGGCTTTTGAAGGTCAGCATTTGTTTGATATTCGCCGCTGGAAAACAGCGGAAAAAGTAATTCCGGGACCTGTCTATGGTATTACTTATAAAGATGCGAGCGGAGCGCTGGCAACAGTTCAGGTTGTTTCCGTAAATAAAACTTTTGATGTAAGCCGTCATTATTTGTGGCCGGTTCCGCAGAAAGAAAGAGATTTAAATCCATCATTGACACAAAACCCAGGCTGGTAAAATATGCTTAGTATTAAAAAATTAAAATTCGTAATCGTTTCCTGTTTCGTTTTAGGTCTGGCTGTTTTTATGGCGGCTATGGCTCCGAAACCGGTTGCGAAAACGCCTAATATCGTTTTGTTTTTTATTGATGATATGGGTTATGGTGATTTGTCGGTAACGGGTGCATTAGGTTATAAAACGCCAAACATCGACAAACTGGCTTCCGAAGGAACGCGGTTTACAAACTTCATGGCAGCACAAGCCGTTTGTAGCGCGTCACGTGCAGCTTTGTTAACGGGTTGTTATCCAAACCGCGTAGGTGTTGCCGGCGCTTTTGGCCCGAAACAAGGACTTGGACTTAACCCAAATGAAGAAACAATCGCCGAATTATTGAAAGCAAATGGCTATACAACCGGGATTTTCGGTAAATGGCATTTAGGAAGTGATTCCATCTTTCTTCCTTTAAAACAAGGTTTTGACGAGTATTACGGTGTTCCATATTCGCATGATATGTGGCCGCTTCACCCTTGGCAAAAACAGGCGCAATATCCGCCGCTTTTCTGGATTGAGGGAAATAAGCAGGTGAAAGAAATTAAAGACCTGAACGATGCAAGTCTGATTACCGGAACGGTTACAGAACACGCCGTTTCTTTCATCAAGAAAAATAAAAAGAAACCATTTTTCCTTTATGTACCCGAACCAATGCCACACGTTCCGCTGGCTGCGAGTGTCAATTTCAAAGGGAAAAGTGAGCGTGGGATTTTTGGTGACGTGTTAACCGAACTGGATTGGTCGGTGGGAGAGATCATGAAAGAATTGAAAGCGCAGGGATTGGATGATAATACGATTGTGATCTTCACCAGCGACAACGGTCCTTGGTTGAATTACGGAGATCATGCCGGTTCGTCGGGCGGTTTCCGTGAAGGAAAAGGTACTTCGTTTGAAGGCGGTCAACGTGTTCCGGCGATTATCCGCTGGCCCGGTGTAGTACCTGCGGGAAGAGTTTCAAACAAGCTTTTATCAAACATCGATATTTTGCCAACACTTGTGAAGTTGACCGGTTCAAAATCACCAAAAGAAAAAATTGACGGAATTGAATTTGTTGATTTGCTGAAAGGTGATGATAGCAAAACACCGCGTGAAAATTTCCTTTATTACTATCGTCAAAACAGTCTGGAAGCGGTGCGTAAAGGTAATTGGAAACTTGTTTTCCCACATCCAGGCCGTATGTACGAAGGTTCTTTGCCAGGAAAAGACGGTCAGCCAGGACCAGCACCGGAAAATCATGACTGGCCGGTTGCACTTTATAATCTTGGTCGTGACCCTGGTGAGCGTTACGATGTCTATTCTCAAAATCCTGAAATTGTAGCTGAACTTGAAAAAATTGCAGATGTTGCAAGAGAAGATTTAGGAGACGATTTGCAGAAAAAAGCCGGAAAAAACAGAAGACCGGGAGGAAAAATTGAGAAATAATGTCAGCTGATATTTTAAGAAATGAAGCCGGAATATTGAAATAAAACAGGAGAAGTCAAGTGCTGAATGCTTGGCTTCTTTTGTTTTTCACTCAGGTCAGAAAACTGAAATCTAAACCCAACAAGTTATGAAACTTTGCAAATTGTTTATTTTGGTAATCACTATACCAATTTTCACGACAAATTCTTTCGCCCAAAAATCAACCCGGAAGCCTAACATCATTTATATCTATGCCGATGATTTAGGTTATGGCGAACTAGGTTCTTATGGTCAGACAAAAATCAAAACTCCAAATCTTGACAAGCTTGCCAAAGAAGGAATCCGGTTTACAAAACATTACACAAGCACGCCCGTTTGCGCTCCGGCACGTTGCATGTTACTAACGGGTCGGCATGGCGGACATTCTTTTATCCGGGGAAATTATGAAATGGGCGGTTTTGCAGATGACAAAGAAGGCGGACAAATGCCACTTCCCGAAGGAACATTAACGATTGCCAAAGTTTTGAAAAACGCAGGTTATGTAACAGGTGCTTTCGGGAAATGGGGCTTAGGTATGAACAACACAACCGGCGACCCGAACAAACAGGGATTTGATTATTTCTACGGATATCTTGATCAAAAACAGGCTCACAACTATTATCCAACGCATTTGTGGGAAAATGGCCAATGGGATAAACTGAATAATCCGGTCATTGATGTGCACAGAAAATTGTCTGCCGATGCGCCCGATAGTGCTTTTAATTATTTCAAAGGAAAGGAATATGCAATTGATAAAATTGCTGATAAAGCCCAGAAATTTATCACCGACCACCAGAGAGAATCCTTTTTCTTATATCTGCCAATGACCATTCCGCATGCCTCTTTGCAAGTTCCGGATGAGGCAGTGAAGGAATACATTGGGCAGTTTGAGGAGAAACCTTACTACGGCGAAAAGAATTACGCATCCACAAAATATCCGCGTGCAACGTATGCTGCTATGATCACTTACCTGGATAAGCAGGTTGGGAAAGTCATGGAGCAGATAAAAGCACTAGGACTTGATGAAAACACGATCATTATGTTTTCCAGTGATAATGGTACCACATTCAATGGCGGGACGGATGCAAATTTTTTCAACAGTGTGGCTGGTTTGCGTGGTTTGAAAATGGATATTTACGAGGGTGGAATTCGTGAGCCTTTTATTGCGAGATGGCCAGGGAAAATCCCTGCCGGTACTACGACGGATTTTGTTTCTGTTCAATACGATATGTTCGCCACTTTTTCAGATATCGCCGGAATTACTGCGCCTTCGTCAGATGGGATTTCAATATTACCCATTTTAACCGGAAAAGGAAAACCGAAGGCTCGTGAATATCTGTATTTCGAATTTGGTGAAAAGTCAGGTGAAATAGCAATCAGATTTGCTGATTTCAAAGCTGTGAAAAGTGGTATCCGAAAAAATAAAAATGCAGCCTGGGAATTGTATGATATGCGTTCTGATGAAAAGGAGACAACTGATATTGCTTCAAAACATCCGGAAACTATTTCAAAACTGGATGCGATTGTGAAGAAAGAACATTTGAATGCGACTGTGAAGGAGTGGGAATTTATTGATCCTAAATTCTAATTTTATAACCGCAATGGACGCAATAAAATACGCAATGGACGCGAGATGAAGCCATTGCGTCCATTGCGAAACCCATAGCGTCAATTGCGGTTAAAAAAGGGTTCCTTATTTATAAAATAATTTATAGAAACTGCTTGCTAGTATCAAAACAAAATCTTTACTTTGTCTATCAAATAAGTAGAGTATATTAAATAAATGAATATTTCTCTGCTCAACAAATCACAATAAACTTTTTTGATTGAAAATATATATCCACTCCTGATACCCGAGAGACAGCACAAACCGGACATGCCGGATTTTCGGTGGTTGTCAATTCATGCTTGCCCGGCTGGGCTGTCGCGGGGTATCAGGAGTGGTGAATTTTTTTGCAGCCTGTCAAATTAACTTCATCACTTCTTCATTAACGGATTTTTGTTTCCGTAAAGTCTGCAATGTAACACTGTTGATTAAATTAAAATTTCATGACAAAGAAATACTTTTCCCTTTTCTTACTCCTCACCGGATTTTTTCAGCACAATTTATCAGTCGCCCAAAACACAAAACGGCCCAATATTATCTTTATTCTGGCTGATGATCTGGGTTATGGAGACGTCGGTTTCAACGGGCAAAAGCTAATCAGCACACCCAATATTGACCGTTTGGCAAAAGAAGGCGTTCAGTTTTCTCAGTTTTATGCCGGAACATCCGTTTGTGCGCCGTCACGTTCGTCGCTCATGAGCGGAAAACACACCGGACATACCTACATCAGAGGAAACAAAGGCGTAGATCCGGAAGGGCAGGAGCCTATTGCAGATTCTGTCGTGACGGTTGCTGAAATTTTGAAAAAGGCAGGTTATGCAACTGGCGCTTTTGGTAAATGGGGATTAGGTCCGGTCGGTTCATACGGCGATCCTAACAAGCAGGGTTTTGATCAGTTTTTTGGATACAATTGTCAAAGTCTGGCCCATCGTTATTATCCGGATCACCTTTGGGAAAACCAGAAAAAGGTCGTTTTAGAAGCCAATCAAAATCTGCTTTACAACAAGGAATACGCACCGGATCTGATCCAGAAAAAAGCACTGGAATTCGTGGATTCCAAAGATGGAAAACAGCCATTCTTTTTATTTCTGCCCTATATTTTACCGCATGCAGAGTTAATCGTTCCTGAGGACAGCATCTTTCAATACTACAAAGGAAAGTTTGACGAACAGCCACATAAAGGAGCAGATTATGGTCCGAATGCAACCAACGGAGGTTATGCATCGCAGCAATATCCGCACGCCGCTTTTGCTGCCATGGTTACGAGACTGGATTTATACGTAGGCCAGATTTTAGATAAATTAAAAGAAAAAGGACTTGATAAAAATACGCTGGTAATCTTCACAAGTGATAACGGTCCGCATGTTGAAGGCGGCGCAGATCCTGTATTTTTTCACAGCAGTGCGGGTTTTAAAGGAGTAAAACGTGATTTATACGAAGGTGGAATTCGTGAACCTTTTGCAGCACGCTGGCCTGGCATGATCAAACCCGGAACAAAAAATGACTATGTCGGTGCATTCTGGGATATCTTTCCAACATTGGCTGAACTGGCAGGTGCAAAACTTACCAAAAAAACAGACGGTATTTCCTTTGTTCCGTCCATTACCGGAAAAGGTGTTCAGAAAAAACATGATTATCTATATTGGGAATTTCATGAACAAGGCGGCCGGCAGGCGGTGCGCCAGGGAAACTGGAAAGCGGTCAGGCTGAAAGCGGCCGGTCATCCAAATGCACCGGTTGAACTTTATGATTTATCCAAAGATGCGGGTGAGCGTATTAATATTGCCGATAAATTTCCTGCAAAAGCCAAAGAACTTGGACAAATCATGAACAGGTCGCATGTCGAATCCAGCATTTTTCCATTTGTAAGTCAGGCCGGGAAATAGCAAATTGCCTTTCAAATTGAAATATTCCTGAACATGAAAAATAACCTGCTAAAAACTTTCCCGATACTGGCAATTCTGCTGGTTTCGGGATTTTTTTCTTTTGGTCAAAACAAAAAAGCACAGCCGAATATTATTGTTTTTCTCGTAGACGATATGGGTTGGCAGGATACTTCTGTTCCGTTCTGGACAAAAGTTACTGAATTTAACAAACGGTATCATACGCCTAATATGGAGCGTTTGGCGAGAGAAGGAATGAAGTTTACAAATGCTTATGCGATGCCGGTTTGCACACCTTCGCGCGTAAGTTTGATGACTGGTGTCAATGCGGTGCATCATTGGGTAACACACTGGACGTCTCCGGACAAGGATAAAAATACAGATTTTGCTGATTCCACGCTTAATCCGGTAGACTGGAATATTAACGGATTTAGTCCAATTGCCGGTGTTGCACACACTTTTTACGGAACGCCATTACCGGCAATTTTGAACCAGGCTGGTTATTATACCATTCATTCCGGGAAAGCACATTTCGGATCAGCGGGAACACCTGGTTCTAATCCGAAAAATATGGGTTTTCAGATTAATATTGCGGGAAATGAAATTGGCCATCCGGCCAGTTACCTGGGAGAGAAAAATTATGATAATGCAAAAAATGGTATACCAAACCGTAATGCAGTTCCAGGTTTGGAAGCTTATCATGGAACAGACGTTTTCCTAAGTGATGCAATCACGACGGAAGCTTTGAAAGCTTTGGAAAAACCGGTAACTGACAAAAAGCCTTTCTTTCTATATCTTGCTCAATATGCCGTTCACGTGCCTCTGGATGCTGATAAACGTTTTGTTCCAAAATATTTAAAAGCCGGTCTGGATAGTACCGAAGCAAAATATGCAGCGCTGATTGAAGGAATGGATAAAAGTCTGGGTGATGTTCTTAATTTTCTGGACGACCGTAAAATTGCTGAAAATACCGTAATCCTTTTCATGTCGGATAACGGCGGATTAAGCCTGACACCTCAGCGGGGGGGAAAAGCCTGGACGCATAATTTGCCATTGAAAGGTGGAAAAGGTTCTGTGTACGAAGGGGGAATTCGCGAGCCAATGCTGGTGCGCTGGCCTGGTGTTATAAAACCCAAATCTGTTGCAGATCAATATGTGATTATTGAAGATTTCTTCCCGACAATTCTGGAAATTGCCGGAATAAACAATCCAAAAACCATTCAGCAAATTGATGGAAAAAGTTTTTTACCAATTTTGAAAAATCCGGTTTTAAAAGATGAAAGCAGAGAATTGGTATGGCATCATCCAAACCGCTGGATTGCTGCCGAAGGGCCCAATATTCATTATTCCAGTGCTTTTAGAAAAGGGGATTGGAAATTGATTTATGATTACAGGAAGAGTAAACTGGAATTGTATAATCTCAAAAGTGATATTGGCGAACAGCACGATTTGGCATCAGAAAATCCTCAAAAATTAAACGAACTGGCGAATCTCTTTACAACGCAATTAAAAAAATGGAACGTTCAGTGGCCTACGTATAAAAAAGACGGAAAAGTTGTTTCCTGGCCTGATGAGGTTTTGAAAAACTAATGATGTAGCGCTTCACATTCCCGTTTTAAGATTCCTGTAAGTATAAGTGGAGGATTCGTCCATGTTGAAAAGGCTTTTAAAAGCAACGGATCTTCTGCACTAAAACCGCCCAGTTCGCCTGTTGTCAAGCTCATAACGATCATTTTAATTTTTGTGTGACGAATCATATAAGAGCACATAATACAAGGTTCGTGTGTTGTGTAAAGAATGCAATCTGATAAATTCTGGCTTTTCAAAAACTGCGTCGCATGTCTTATTGCTTCAATTTCTGCATGGAAAGTTATATCCAAATGTGCTTTTCCCGCTTCAATCCCTTCACCAATGATCTGGTCGTCTTTAACGATTAATGATCCAACCGGACTTTCGCCATTACTTTTGGCGATTAATGCCAATTCAATGCATCGGCGCATAAAATATTCGTGTTTTTGATAATCAGGCTGTTCCGGAGAAATCATAATCTGGGAGGAATAATTCTGCGTTAATAGTACGAAATTATCTTACTGCAATTTACTTTTTAAGCCTTTTTCTAAGAATTCTGTTAATTTCAGGGATTGTTTTAAACCATTTGTTATGATCGATTTTCGCTTCAATTATCCTGTCCTGGATGAGCAGCATACTTTATTTCAAAAAGCTTTGGCTTCACTTGAACCAAACGATGCCTATCTGAAAATGGAAGTTTCGGGAGGGTATCCGGAAGACAGGAGAATTGCAGCACAATGGTTATCGAAACCTGATTATCCCGTAATGCCGAAATCTGTGGTTTTAGCTTGCGGAGGGCATCATGCGCTGACGGTTATTTTGTTAGCGACCGGACTTTCCGGTAGTGCGGTTCTGGTTGATCCCGTTACATACAACGGATTTATCGGTTTGGCTTCAATGATGAATGTCAGGTTAATTTCCTGTCCGATTGACGAGAAGGGAATGAAACCGAAGGAGATGGCTGAATTATGTCTCAGTCAAAAAATTAAAGCTGTTTATTTGATGCCGACCATTCACAATCCGTTGTGTTTCATCATGCCTTTGGAGCGTAGACTGGAAATTGTAGAAGTGGCCCGACTGTTTGATTTGACACTAATTGATGATGACGCGTATGGATTTTTAGAACCAAATATTCTTCCAAATTTTGCTCAGTTAGCGCCCGAACGTGGATTTTTCATTTACAGTTTTGCCAAAATTCTGGCACCCGGCATGAAAACTTCTTACATCATCGTTCCCGAAAAATGGTTAAGTCAGGTTATGAACGTGATCAGAATTACTTCCAGCGGTTCTATAACTTTGTTTACAAGATTGATAAGCAGCTGGATCTTATCAGGTGAAGTTGCCAGGATTATAAAAGAAAAGCAAGACACTGCTGCCGAAAGACAAAAAGTCGCAGCCAAAGTTTTGTCCGGTTATAAAATAATTACACAACCGACCAGTTTTCATTTCTGGATTCCACTTTCTGAATCTGTTAACCCAAATCAATTTGGAGAAAATCTTTCAGCGAAAGGTGTTGATGTGGTTACGAGTGGCGGTTACAATGTAAACGGAGATCCAAAATTTAATGGAATTCGTGTTGCTTTGGGAAGCGTTTCGGATGAAAAAATTCTGAAAGATGGATTGGAAGTTATTGCAAAAAGTTTAAATCAATAAGGTTTAACCTGGTAATCCTTTTATGAAATTACAGCTGTTTCCCTCTCGAAATCTGTTTATCCAGGGATTCCAAACCAATAGCTGGAATATACCCCTTCGTACCATCTGATAATCCAATTCTATAACCCTTGGGTAATTCACCTAATATTCTGATCACTTCGTTTTTTTGTATAATTCGAAATTTATTGGAATTTGAAAGATCACTGGAAGTATATACGTTCACTTTATTTTTAACTCGTACAGAATCTCCCAACCAAATAGATTTTAAAGGTAAGGCAGGAAGTTTTTCTTTTTTATCATTAATAAAAGGCAACGGATCTACTGCGCCTGAGCCACGTGTATAAATTCCAAAATGCAGATGCGGCGCCGTTGTGATAGCATTTCCTGTATTTCCTACCAATCCCAAAGTATCACCCCGAACAACGCGTTGGCCAACAGAAACGAGCTGACTATCCAGATGTGCATAATATATAGAATATGGACTTCCACTTGCTGACAAAAAGACAATCTTTCCCCCCAGATTATTTGTACCTGTTTGAGTTATGAATCCATTTTCTACCGCTACAACCGGCGTTCCTCTTGGTGCTTTAATGTCAATTCCTTCATGGGATCTCACACCACCATCCCGTTGCGCACCCCAGAAGCTAATCAAATTTTGAATACCATAACTGGCTAACGGGAAGCTTAGTGTTGGTTGTGTCGTAAGGGTTAAGGAAACACGAATTTTTTCATTTAGGCCGGTTTGAATTCGGATTAGTAATGTATCACCTTCATTATCAGCTAATGTTACTATCTGATCACTTGTTTTCAAATATTCTACTCTTTGTGGCTTTCCATTTGTTTTGATACGGTACAGTTCCAGAAATAATTTTGAAAGTGAGTCATCTTCATTGCGAAACGTAGTGATAACTAGTTTTCTTCCTTCGGGTATTTTTAGCCGAATGGACTGAGCCGGTACAGAATCTCCCAGATAAAATCTTTCCTGATGGGGTACCAGGGTAAATAATGTATCACTTAAAACCTGTTTTGCAGCTTTAAACCAGGTTTGTCCGGAAGCTGTTTTCTCTGCTTGGGCTTTATACAATTCCTGTTCATAATGTTCCTGCGGCGTCACCGGAAACCAGTGCGAAACGGGAACACGTTTACACGATATTGCAAAAAATACAATCGTGATGACGAGAAAAAGCTTTAATAATAATCGCATAGGTTATATTTTATTACTTAAAGTAGTAAGCTATAAATTCATGCCATGAAGGATATAATGGTTTGAAAATGAAAAGCTATATTGTCAGCAATTATCACACACACTTATCAAATATAATCATGATGGACTTCGACATTCTTGTAAACAACATACAGGATACGCATAATACGCTTCAACAAAGTGCTATTAAAGCAATCAACAAACATTTAACTATCCGCAATTGGCTCATCGGATTTTATATTGTGGAATTCGAGCAGAATGGTGAGGATAGGGCAAAATATGGGGAAAAATTATTGCAAAATTTAGCGGCTTCTCTTAACATGGAATCTTTATCTTATAGAAATTTAAAACTGTTTCGTCAGTTTTATTTTGCTTATCCATCAATTGGGCAGACAGCGTCTGCCCAATTGATGGATCTAGGTTTGACAACGACTTTAAAAGCGCTAAGTGCCTCTAATAAAGAATTGAAAACAATTAATCCTAATACGGATTTTGATATATCTCCCGAAAAATTACTTAGCAAACTTTCCTTTTCCCATCTAACATTATTACTACCGATCAAAGAACAGGTCAAACGTTCTTTCTATGAAATTCAATGTATTAAAAGTAATTGGAGCGTCGGTGAATTAAAGAGACAAATTCGGACACTTTATTTTGAAAGATCCGGCATGAGTCTGAATCCGGAAAAACTGAGTTTGGAAGTAGAGGAAAATTCTGAACAAATTCATGTGGGAGATATTATCAAATCACCATTTACCTTTGAATTTTTAGGTCTGAAAGCGAAAGAAGTAGTTTATGAAAATGATCTTGAACAGGCATTGGTTGATCATTTGGAGGAATTTTTGATAGAATTAGGACATGGATTTTGCTTTGAAGCAAAACAAAAACGCATAACGATTGGAGATGAATATTTCTTTATTGATCTGGTCTTTTATCACAGAATATTAAAATGCCATGTATTAATTGAGTTGAAAACCAATGAAGTGAAACACGAACATATTGGTCAGCTTAAAACCTATATCAATTATTTTAAAAAGGAAATAATGATGCCCGGCGATAACCCTCCTGTTGGAATTCTTTTGGTTACGGATCAAAATAAAGCATTGGTAGAATATGCAGTTGCTGATAGCGATATTCCTTTATTTGTGAGTAAATATGTTATCGAATTACCAAGTAAAGAACAGCTGGAAATTTTTATCAAAAACGAGTTAAAGCAGTTTTGATATTATCCTACACGCCAATAAATAGTTTCCGTCGCCATATCTTCCTGTCCTTCGGGAGAAATATTGTATGCAGTAATAATCAAATTATCAGGACTCCTTAAGTTAACAATCGTTCGCCAGCCCCAAGGTTGTGGCATATCCGGGCCGCCATAACTTCCCAAAACAGAAAAACCATTAGCAATAGAAATTCCGGTTGATAACATGATACCAGTTCCCATATGAAAGCTGTCGATCCAGGAAGATTGGAAGGTATTATTTTGGATATCAAAACCGTAAATGGATAGTCCATTAAAAGGCTCGCTGTTAAGGCTTCCTTGATATTCATGGACAATAAAACGTCCGCCAAGTTGAGGACGAATTGTTCCTTTTATGGGTGATTCGTCTGCCAGTACATTTGGCTCAAACCAGGTCTTGGTCATTCCTTCCCAATTACCAATCAGCGTTTGCAAGATTTGATGAGCGCCGGATTCAAGCGAAATTTCAAAGTTACTTTGAGACATCAGTGTCGTGATTGAAGTTATTAACCTGTCCTGATTTTAGTTTACCTTTTTCTGACAATGCGTGGAGAGAAGATCGTTTCATGGTTTTGATAAAATCCACTTTTTTAAATCTTAACGCACTCCAGTCTTCATCAATCGCTACCATTCTGACTGGTTCCAAATCATAATTTCCCATGATTTGCCAACCGGTATCTCGGTTAAAATCGCATTTGTATTTTTTTGAAGTTCCTTTTGGATAACACATCCAAATGACTGCATCGCCTTGTAAAAGCGGAGCGATTTTTGGAATAAGATCATTAATTTCAGTTTGTTTGGTAACGAAAATTAGAATAAAATCAATTTCAGAAACTTCTTCAAGCGCATGTACAATGACAGCTTCATCACGGATGCTGTCCAGATTTACCCCGAATGTATCCGGAGTATTCAGTACAACAACTGTCTTTTGATTTTTTAAATTTAACTTTTTGAAAACAGCATCCATTTTTAAATTTTTAATCCGGGTTTACGGTGACTGACTTTTGTAAGTATTAAAATATCACAAAATGGTTTGATATAACATCAATTAACAAAAAACTACGCATGAATATTGGTGCTGATCATCCATTTTTTACCATAAGCATCTGTAAGTTGCCCAAGCCAGGCACCCCAGAACTGTTTTTCAAAAGGCATGGTAATTTTGCCGCCTTTTGCTAATTTGTTGAATATTCCTTCGGCTTTTGCTTCTTCATCAAAACCAATGGATAAGTCAACACCGTTTCCTTCCTTTATTTCAACACCAGGAAATGCGTCGCAGGCCATCAATGTGTTATCTCCAAAATCCAGTTGACAATGCAGGATTTTGTTTTTATGGTTTTCTGGAACATCCATGGGAGCGCTTTTGTAATAATCTTTATATGCGATATTTCCATCAAAAACAGATAGATAGAAATCTATTGCTTCTTCACATTTACCTTCGAAATTTAAATACGGAATTAATTTCATGGTATTTATTGATTATGGTACAGGACAAAATTAAGTATATTGCCATCGAAAAATACAGGCTTAAAAAGTCATTTTTAAGGGGTATTTGAGACAAAAAATACATACATTGGACTTATACTAACAAAAAGGAAATGGTACAACTAGCACTCTTAATTACAAAAAGACACCGTTTACTAAGTGTAGCGGCAATTTTGGATGTTTTTGAATCTGTCAACAGATTTTACCAGGCTCAGGGAGAATCTTCTTTTTTTGATATAAAATTATTTACACTATCGTCAGAATCTTCCGGCCTGACTTTCGGCAATTATGAACTTCAACCTATTGAAACTTCGGGAAAACAGAATTTAATATTAATTCCTGCTTTTGCCTCGGATATTACAGAAATCGCAGTAGGTGAAAATATTCAGTGTATTCCATGGCTTCAACAGCAATATCAGAATGGCGCCGAAATTGCAAGCTTTTGTACGGGTGCATTTCTGTTGGCTGCGACTGGTTTGTTGAATGGGAAAAGTGCAACTACGCACGTTAATGCTACGTCAGCTTTTGCTACCAGTTTCCCGGCAGTACGTTTGTATGGAGATGCTATTGTGACGGATGAGGAGGGGATTTACACGAGCGGAGGTGCTACAAGCAGTTTTCATCTTATGCTCCATTTGTTGAAAATATATTGTGGCAGAGAAGTGGTGCTGCACATTGCGAAATTGTTTGCCATTGATATGGATCGTGAGCAACAGGCCTATTTCGGGACTTTTCAACCAAATCAAAATCATGGTGATAATCTGGTTACTATGGCGCAAAAGAAAATTGAAAATGCGTATCAGGAATCGAGTACTATTGAAGCCATGATTCAGGATATTCCTGCCAGCAGACGAAATGTAGTACGCAGATTTAAACTTGCTACGGGCGTAACGCCCATAGAATATTTACAAAAGACAAGAATTGAAGCTGCTAAAAAACTTCTGGAATTTACGGATCAAAGCGTGCTGGAAGTTATGCTGAACTCAGGTTATAATGATCTGAAAGCATTTCGCCAATTATTTAAAAAGAGTGCGGGTATGACGCCGAAATCCTATCGTGAAAAATTCAACGTGGGCAGAATGGAAGGCATAGTTTATGCGACGAAATAGACATTTTGTTTTAGTTTGATTTAAACCATTCGATAGATCGATGTGTCAAAGCTCCGTTAGTTAGATTATACGTTTATCGTCTTGTTGACAATCACTAAAAAATCAAGTATGTTAGCCATGTCAAAAAATATAATTCACACAATTGTCTTCCTGCTCAGCCTGACTGGAATTACGGTTCATGCACAGGAAACCTGGCCAAAAGAACTTCCTCTTTCCGGCGGTGGGACGATCACGATTTACCAGCTTCAACCAGAAAAAATTTCCGGGGATAATCTGAATGCACGGGCTGCGGTTTCTATTCGTAAGAAGTCTGGAGACGAGCCTGTTTTTGGCGCCATGTGGATTCAGGGACAATTATCTTCCGGCAATAATGCAACCCTGAAAAATATCACAGTGCGCCAATCAAAGTTTGCCGACGACGATAATATTGACACGGATAATTTCAGAAAATCAGTAGAACAGGGGTTTCCTGGTTTGCGTGTACAATTTTCCAGAGATAACATTCAGGCTGCAATTAACCAGGAGCAAGGGGCGGAAAATTTAAAAAATGATGCCCCATTGATCATTTATCGCGACAAACCTACTACGCTCATCGTGCTTGATGGTGAGCCAATGGAAGAAAAAGATGATGATCTGCAAATGACGAGGGTTGTAAATACGCCTTATCTGATTGTCAAAAATCCGGATGATAATAAATATTATTTGTACGGCGGAAGTTTCTGGTATGCTTCTCCGCGCGTTAAGGATGGCTGGGTTTATGTCAAAAATATTCCATCCAGAATCAGTGCAGTTGATGCCAAAATGAAGGAAGAAGAGAAAAAAGCCTCTTCCGAAAATGAAGACACGAATAAATTTACGACGCCAACCGATATTCTTGTAGTAACCGAGCCAGCTGAAATAATCCAGACGGAAGGAAAACCAACTTATCAGGCAGTGCAAGGTTCTACACTTTTGTATGTCAATAATTCTCTTGACGAGATTTTTAAAGATATTGACAGTCAGAAAAATTATATTCTAATTGCAGGAAGGTGGTATAACAGTACTTCATTAAACGGGCCGTGGCAATATGTACCGCAGAATGCTTTACCGGCTGCTTTTGCTAATATTCCGGCTGGTTCTGAAAAAGATGGAGTGCTCGCCAGTGTTGCAGGAACAGAAGAGGCAGATGATGCCGTGATGGAAGCACAAATTCCGCAAACTGCAAAAGTGGATAGGAGTACTGCGAGAGTGGAAGTAAATTATGATGGAGATCCCCGTTTTGTACCCATTCAGAATACAAATTTGTCTGTGGCTGAAAATGCCAATATTACGGTCATGCAGGCCGCGAATAATCAGTTTTATGCGCTGGAAAACGGAATCTGGTTTATCAGTAACAATCCCTACGGACCCTGGCAGGTTGCCAATGAACGACCATCGGATGTAGACAGAATTCCTCCGAGCAGCAGCGCGTACAATGCCCGATATGTATATATTTACGAAACGACGCCTCAGTATGTGTACGTTGGTTATACACAAGGATACATGGGCAATTATATTTATGGACCAACGGTTGTTTGGGGTACCGGCTGGCATTACCGTCCATGGCGTGGAAGATATTACCGGCCGCGTCCCGGTAACCTGGGGTTTTGGTATGCATTACAATCCCTGGGCTGGATGGTCTATGAGTTTTGGTTTAGGATTTAATGTGGGTTGGTATCATTATGGTCGCTCGCGTCCGAATTACGGCGGCTGGTTTGGGCCTCCTGCTTATCGTCCACCTTATCGTCCCTGGGGTTGGAATGGGGGATATTATGGAAACCGGCCGGGGAATGGAGGTTATCCAAATCGTCCCAGACCGAACATGACGATTAACCGTCCGGGAAATGGCAATGGAAGACCGAATTATGGAAATAATAACAACAATTTGTATCGTGACAGAAAATATGTTGTAGCAACGCGGGATAATGTTTTTCGTCCATCGGTGGTAAGACCAGGTTCAGGAAGACCATCGGCAGGAGGAAATTCTGGTAGACCTGATGTAACAAGACCCATAACTGGAAGTGGTCAAAATGGACGCCCAAACACAGGTAGACCATCAACAGGTTCAGGACAAACAACTTTTCCTGACAGAACGAGACCGTCGATAGGAAATGGGCAAAATTCAGGTCGCCCGGATGTGACGCGTCCTTCAACAGGCAGGGATCAAAACACAACATTGCCTGATAGAACGCGTCCTGCTATTGGAAATGGACAAAACGGTCGGCCAAATATTACTCAGCCGGCAACGGGCAATAATCCTGACCGGACAAGGCCGTCAATTGGAAATGGGCAAAATGCACGTCCTGATATAAGTCGACCTGCTACGGGAGCTGACCAAAATCCCCGTCCGAATGTTTCCCGTCCAATTAGCAGACCAGATCAACCAGTTCGCCAATCTTTCCCGCAAAACAACCGGGAAAACGCTCGTCCTGCGGTTACACCGAATCAAAACCGGGCGCCACAGCAAAATAGACAACCGGCTGCAAATCCAAGCCCGCAACGAAATGCTGCTCCTCGTGGAAATTCTCGTGGAAGAGAGCAATAGGTTTATTTAACTGAAATCATCCAGCCTTTAGAATAAGTTTTAGGACCTATTTAAAGGCTGGATTTATTCTTTTAAGCGAGTATTTAATATTATAACTAGTTTATGAACCAATAAATAACAAAATTGTTTATTGTGTAGCTAACTACATATATTAATACATAATTTGAGTCGTGAAAACTTCTATTATAATCAGTCCAATTTTCAATGATTTTTGCCCACAAATCCTGGATCTTATTTTACCAATTCAGCAAATAGAATTCAATGTGCCGGTAACGCTTGAAGGACAACCGGATTTGTTAGATATTGAAACATATTATCATAATACGGGAGGTGGATTTTGGGGAGCAAAAATTAATAATGAATTAATTGGCACTATTGCCTTAATTGCGATAGGCCATAATGCCGGAGCGATTAGAAAAATGTTTGTAAAAAAGGAATTTCGAGGAAGAGAAACTGCTCAACAACTACTTGTAAAACTGATTGATGATTGTGATGAAAAAGGTATTAGTGATCTTTATTTAGGAACTGTTGATATGCTAAAAGCAGCACACCGATTTTATGAAAAGAATGGATTTGTTAGAATGAAAAGTGAAGAAATGCCAGATTATTTTCCTAGAATGATGGGCGAAAATGTATATTATCATTTAAGTATGAACAGGGAATGAGGAGCATATTCTTCATCTGTTTTTGTTTACAATGAAAGCCGCAATCAAAATAAATCCCATACCAATTAATTGATTCATTACAATCTTTTCAGATGCTGCGAAATAGCCGAGCAAAACCGCAATCACAGGATTTATGTACGCATAGGTACCTACAACGGCTGACGGCCATTGTCTTAGTAGCCAGTGGTATGAAAGGAAAGCGCAAACTGAACCGGCAATAGCAAGATAAATCACAGATAACCAGGCTTTCTGACTGGCCGGAAAAATATGCGCTACTGAAAATTCACCAGTTAATCCGGCAATGATAATGCAGCAAAACGTGCCTCCAATTAATTGCCAGGAAAGACCACTTATCAAAGCACTATTCCTGAAATGACGTGCATAATATAACGAAGCTGCAACCCAACAGATACAGGAAGCAATCACGGCCGAGGCACCGTAAAGGGTATTAACAGATTGGGAGGAAGAAAAATGGCCCATTTCCTTAAAGAAAAGTAAAACGATGCCAATAAATCCCAAAATTAAGCCTCCGATAATTTTGTTGTTTTTGAGATATTGTCCTCTGTTGGCACCATCTAAAACTACAAACCACAACGGCAAACTAGCTTCCAGAATGGCAGCATATCCTGACGAAATATATTGTTGCGCCCAGAAGATGAGTCCTTGTCCACCGCCCATCATCACAATACCAAGAAGCATGTTCTGAAAAATAAATTTTAGATTGAAATTCATTCGTTTCGTCAACAATCCAATAAATAGGAAAATGAATGCTGCAATAACAAAACGTGTGCTTCCCATGATAAACGGCTGAAAACCTTCCTTCAAACCTGTCATGATTGCAAAATAAGTTGTCCCCCAAATAATGCAGATAGCTGCATAGGCGACAATTTCTTTAATTTTATAAGAAAAGGTATTCATTATTTTTACTAGTTAAATACGTTTAGATAGTAAAAATATGAGAACATTTCGAATTCTCTTCAGATATAGTATTATTTTTGCCTATGGCGAGAGAGAGAAATATTGATACATTAACAATTGACGGAGGAATTCTTTGTTTGAATTTCGTCAATACGGTGTACGCCTGGCGTGGAAAAAATTTGCATGAATATCTTGAAACATACGATGACGTAATCCGCTGGTGCAGAAAACTGGATTTGTTTAATGAGGAAAAACTTGGTGAGTTGAAACAGCATTCGGATCAGAATCCGTATTATGCTGCGGATGTCTTAACAGAAATAAAATCGTTAAGACTGATATTTTATAAGTTGTTTTCATCAATAGCGTCGCGTAATACAGACGCAATTACTCAGGAAGAAATGAAGGCATTTAATACCTTTATGTCACGTGCTTTTTCCTGTATTTCGTATCAAAATATAAACGGAAGAATTGAGAAGACCTGGAATTATGATGTCAAGCCTTTATGGATTCCCTTAATCCCTGTACTGATTTCAGCCAATGAATTGTTAACTTCAAAGGACTATAATGTGGTGAAGGAATGCCCTCATTGTGGATGGTTATTTATTGATACAACTAAGAACAAAAAGAAAATCTGGTGCAGTCCCGCGTCTTGTGGCAGCAATGATAAAGCGAAGCGATATTATTCCAAAGTAAAGCTGGGAGAGAAATAATGTTACATACAGCCATGTTATTCCGGAATCGGAAGAATAGAAACTGGTATCAATTCCCAAGGAAAATTATTAATACTAAATTCCTGTTACCAACAATCTTATTTAGAATGTGTATTATAATTTTAAAAAGCTTTTTTTGACCTATTTTAATCAAATCACACTTTATTAAATACGTATATGGGTGAAAGTTTGGGTGAAGGTATTTGAAAAAACTCTGCGTTTAATATCAGGATAAGGTGCGATAGAAGAATGGAATTACCGTTAAATAAAAACTGATAGCTTTGAATTTCCATTTTTATTAAAATTGCATCCGATTTCTTCTACCTAAAATCCTTTAATTAAAGAGATTAGAGAGTATGGAATTAATAAAAATGTAATTAAATCCCTCATCGTTATGAAACCTGAATACAAATTGTCCTTTATTTCCCTCATTCCCGGTCCCGGGAAAATGAAACATTTATCTTACAAATTACATACCGAAATCCAGTTGGTATACAGTAAGTTACAAATTGGCTGAAAATGTGATTCCAAGAATCCGCAACTAACAGAATGAGATTTTTGAATAGTACGAACCAAGAGATAACTTTTGATTCAAAATACTGTATCAGCCACTAAAACCGATCGAAAATATTCTGTTTTAGCTCTGTTTCATTTGGCTGCATGGATTTTACATATTCTGATAAGGATTTGTGAATATTTCGCAATGTCTTAAGTCTGTTAAATGATTCGAATTGAGACACAAAAATCATTTTGAAATGCATTTTTTTAGTATTTACAAAAATTACACTATCGTTTCAGATTCAGTTTGCGACAGTGCGTCCGCTGCTGTTATCACCGACGAATTTCCCTCCTCTAAAAATTTAAACTATGAAATCTATTGCAAAATTTTTACTTATTATTATAACTATTTTCTCTTTTGAAACCAGCTATGGACAAGCAGATCCTGGTTCCGCCGGAATGAGTTTTTCTCAGTCAATTTTTCAAATGAATGCAACCGGATATCTGGAAGTAGTTATAGGCAATTTTTCAGCCGCTTTTTCAGCCGGTAAAGCTCTGACACCCTATGACGCAAACTTTGTAATTACTATCCCTTACATTTTAAAAGTAAACGGGCCTCTTGATTTTTCCAGAGTACCGTTTGGTGTTACAATTGTGAGCCAGATGTCAACATATACCGGTTCAACGATTATCAAGCTTACCGTACCCGACGGAATTCAAAAGGGAAGTTTTGGAGCGGTAAAAATACCCGTAAAGGCTATCAAAGGTGATCCAGGGATCTTATATGCCACGATATCAACGGAATTCAACCTTAGTTACCCGCCTTCGGGAAATCTAATTCCGGGCAATGATCTGATGTCAACTCCGGTGTCAGTTATCAGTCCGCTACCTGTTACGTTGTTATCTTTTACAGCCATTAAGGAAAATACGCAAATAAATCTGGATTGGTCGACGACTTCGGAAACAAACAGTGACAGGTTTGAAATTGAACACAGTTTGAATGGAAAAGAATGGAATTCTATTGGTTCGGTAGCTTCCGGCGAGGAAAGTGATGTCAAATTAAACTATCATTTTATACATACAAACCCATCAGACGGAAATAATTATTATCGTCTGAAAATGGTAGATAAAGATGAAACCTTTGCGTTCAGTTCTATTAAAAATATTGAATTTGAAAGAGTAAATCTGGAAATATATCCGAATCCGGTTACAGATCAGCTTACAATCAAAATGGCTAACTGGGGCAGTGTAAATAATATCCGGCTTATAAACAGTATCGGGACAACGGTTTATGATTCTGGAAAAACCCCTAAGCCGTTAGTAAATGTGACAAATTTGAAACAGGGAATATATATTATGAAAATCGAAAAAACGGATGGATCCTGGGCAACGCAGAAAGTTATGGTAGAAAGGTAATCTGAGCGATTTTATTCCAATCATGAATAATGTGTTAGAAATTGTATTGGAATCGTTATTTTAGAATTTCCAATTGACTATAAACGTTTTGTAACGTTGTCCAAACGTTTTAATAATGAATCGTTGGTTACTCTTCAAAAAATTTTTCAGTCCTCTCGTTTATCTTGGGTTTCTCACACTTGTGGGTACTTTGGGTTACGTGATTATTGAGGATTATCGCTGGCTTGATTCGCTGTATATGACGATAATCACCATTAGTACGGTTGGTTATGGCGAAGTAAACAAACTAAGTGACGGAGGTCGTATTTTTACTATTCTTCTGATTGTCAGTAGCGTTGGACTGGTAGCCTATTATCTTGCTTTGGTAACCAGATTATTGGCTGATGGAGAATGGAGCAAGGAATATCAACAATTCAGGCAACGGAGTTATTTACAAAAAATGGAAAATCACGTAGTAGTATGCGGTTACGGGAGAAACGGGCGCCAGGCTTGCGAAATATTACGTCAAAATGATGTCACTTTTGCTGTCATCGAATCTATTAAAGTTGCAGCTCCACATCCCGGCGACGTAATTATTTATGCTGATGCGACAAGAGACGAAGTTTTAATTGAAGCGGGAATATTAAAAGCAAAGGCAATTATTATTTCATTGCCTGATGATGCTGCCAATTTATTTATTGTGCTAACAGCCAGACAATTAAATCCATCGATCGTCATCATTAGTCGTGCTTCTTATGATCAAAGTGTTAATAAACTAAAAATCGCCGGAGCTACAAATGTCATTATGCCAGACAAACTTGGTGGTGCACATATGGCAAGTCTTGTACTTATTCCGGATGTGCAGGAATTCATTTCGCTCATCAGTTCACAGCATAATGATAAATTTCAAATAACAGAAATTGAAGTACATAATTCGATTCATTTAGGCCAGCTAAATCTTTGGCAGCAAACGGGTTGTACTGTTCTTGGTATTAAATTATTAAGTGGAAAATACCATCGTAATCCGGAGCCGGCTTATACTACCACGCCTGGTGAAGGATTATTGTTGATGGGAAGCAGCCAGCAGATCCGGGATGCTTTGGTTTTGTTGGGATAATGTTAGAGAATCTAATAGTATTCTGCAAAGACCAGGAATTAAACCATTTCAATAATTTTCTGCGCATTCAGGAAAGCATATCCGTTTACGTCATTATTAAAATATGCCCAGATGGTATGTCCTTCTGATTTCCAGTGTTTAAATTTTTGAGCATAATCGAAAAGAAAATTATCATCATATGATGAAGAATACAGGCTGGTTGGACCATGAAACCGGACGTAAATATTTTTTGCAGTAACAACTTCCAGATAGGGGAAATCATTAGAATGAGCCAACACAAGGCAAATTCCAAATTTTTTCATGAGCTCGATACTTTCATCAGCAAACCAGGAATCATGACGTACTTCCATGGCGAATCTGTAATCAGGTTTCGTTTTCAAAATCTTATAAAATTCTTCTGTCAATTCGGGATGAAAATGTACACTGGCGGGCAGTTGAACCAGGATTGGGCCTAAATGTTTTTTGATCTCATCAAAAACACTGCAAAATCGGTCAACGGGTTCCTGCGCGTCATGAAGCTTTTTCATGTGGCTCAGGTATCTGCTCATTTTGGGACAAAAGAGAAAATCGTCTGGAACCTGTTGAATCCAGTTTTTAACAGTTGTTTCTTTTGGTAAATGATAAAAACTGGTGTTGATTTCCGCAGTATGGAATTGTCTGGAATAGTAAGAAAGATATTCGGTTGGTTTCAGACCACCGGGGTAGTAAAGTTCCGCCCAATGTTTGTAACTCCATCCGGAAGTTCCAATGTGAATGTTATCTTTCTTATCCATCGACGATCTTTTTAATCGTCGATGGATAAGAAAAAATCCTGCCAGAGTGCAGGCAACCTATATATTTCCTTTTTTCATTTCTTTAACAGCATAATCTACCGCTCTTGCCGTAAGCGCCATATAAGTCAATGAAGGATTTTGTGTTGCTGTTGAAACCATGGAAGCGCCGTCCGTTACAAATACATTAGAACACTGATGCATCTGATTCCATTTATTTAAAATAGATGTTTTCGGATCTTTTCCCATTCTGGCGCCGCCCATTTCGTGATTTTCACTTCCCGGATTTCGTTTGGTATCTGATGTTTTTATGTTTTTAAAGCCAGCTTTATCAAGCATTTCAGAGAGCTGAACATAAAAATCCTGCACCATTTTCATATCATTATCATCAAAATCGACATGCATCCGTAATGTCGGAATTCCCCATTTGTCTTTTTGCGTTTTATCCAAAGCAATAAAATTGGTTTCCTTCATCAACGTTTCGCCCATCATCTGAGCTCCGGCTGTCCATCCGCCAGATTCCTGTTTAAGTAAACTTTCTTTCAGCGATTCTCCAATGCCATCGGTTGGATTTCCCATTTTATTAGAAGAAAAAGAAGCAGCATAACCCCGTAAAAAATCAGTTTCCTGTTTTTCCACATTACGGAAACGCGGAATGTATGCGGCATTCGGTCGTTTTCCATCCGTTGTAGAATCCAGAAATCCATCGTAATCAGCTGTAATTCGTCCACGATAATTATGAAAACCAATAAATTTCCCCAGCACGCCGCTATCATTTCCCAAACCATTTGGAAAACGATCAGATGTTGAATTCAGCAAAATCAAATTTGAATTAATGGCTGAGGCATTCAGGAAGATTATTTTCGCATAATATTCCGTCATCTCTTTTGTATTGGTATCTACAACACGAACACCGGTTGCCTTCTTTTTCTTTTCATCATATATAATGGAATGAACGACAGAATAGGGTTGCAAAGTAAGATTGCCTGTTCGTTCTGCCCAGGGAATTGTTGACGAATTGCTGCTGAAATATCCTCCAAACGGACATCCGCGCTGGCAAATATTCCGATGCTGACATTTCGCCCGGCCTTGTTGTATATGAATTGGTTGTGGATCAGTGATATGTGCTGCCCTTCCAATAATGATTGGTCGGGTGTTATTATAATTTTTAGCAGTTTGTTCGCTGAAATGTTTTTCAACGCAGGTGAGTTCGTGTGGGGGTAAAAACTCGCCATCCGGCAATTGTGGTAAACCATCTTTATTTCCTGAAATGCCGGCAAACTTTTCAACATAGCTATACCATGGAGCAATATCGGCATAACGAATCGGCCAATCCACAGCAAAACCATCTCTGGCAGGACCTTCAAAATCAAAATCGGACCAGCGCTGGGTTTGTCTTGCCCACAATAAAGAACGGCCACCGACCTGATATCCACGCATCCAGTCGAACGGTTTATCTTGTATATAAGGATGCTCGGCATCTTTCATTACAAAATGCACTGAATCTTCCCGGAAAATGTAATGCTTGCTGGCAATTGGATTTTGTTCACGAAGGGCCAATGTGGGTTGTCCCAAATGTGGAAATTCCCAAGGCTGCATATTGGTTGTGGGGTAGTCTACTATATGTTTTACATCTTTTCCCCGTTCCAAAACAAGTGTTTTTAATCCTTTCTCGGTAAGTTCTTTCGCTGCCCAACCGCCACTTATTCCTGTTCCGATCACGATGGCATCAAAAGTGCGCGCTTTAACTGAATCTATATTAAGATATGACATTTCAGGAATTGTTCAAGGGTGATGGTAACCTGAAACGCTTGATCCCGGGTTATTTGTATTAAAAGGAAGAGAATTGTGGAATTACTCTAAGAATAATAAAAGTGTTTGAGCTTATAGCAGGCCACATCAATCTCTGGTTTTTAAATCTAAAATTATTATTAGAATAAGGTCGACAGATTTTCAACGTAAGTGTTAAGAAAGGTTAAATGTTATAATGAAAATCTGCTTGTCGTTGTTATTCATTATAACAAGTGTCTCGTTTTTG
>CAVRMW010000014.1:0-62500 GCA_963722505.1 uncultured Cytophagales bacterium | reverse complement strand
CTCAAAGGATAAAAGGTACGCCGGGGATAACAGGCTGATCTCCCCCAAGAGCTCACATCGACGGGGAGGTTTGGCACCTCGATGTCGGCTCGTCACATCCTGGGGCTGGAGAAGGTCCCAAGGGTTGAGCTGTTCGCTCATTAAAGTGGCACGCGAGCTGGGTTCAGAACGTCGTGAGACAGTTCGGTCCCTATCTGTGGTGGGCGTAGGAAGATTGACGGGGGCTGCCCTTAGTACGAGAGGACCGGGGTGGACCCACCGCTGGTGAATCGGTTGTCCCGCCAGGGGCATGGCCGAGTAGCTATGTGGGGAATAGATAAGCGCTGAAAGCATCTAAGTGCGAAACTAGCCCGAAGATGAATCTTCCACACAAGGGTCGTTGTAGACTACGACGTTGATAGGCTGCAGGTGTACGTGTAGAAATACATTCAGCTGAGCAGTACTAATTACCCAACAGCTTGCACATTTTCTTTTTCACAAGACTAAGAAAACTCTTAAAACTCATTCTCTTTTGCTTCCAATATGACATTGATTATACACTCAAAAAGATATTGTTGATTGATCAACAGAAAATCTTGTTGGTGGCTATTGGCCCGGTGTTCACCTCTTCCCATCCCGAACAGAGAAGTTAAGCCCGGAACCGCCGATGATACTTGGGTCAAACCTGGTAAAGTAGGTAGCCGCCACAATACTATTATAAACAAAAAGCCACTCTGCATAAGGATGGCTTTTTGCGTTGTTCACCTCTTCCCGGGCGTCGGCATCCCGAACAGAGAAGTTAAGTGGGGCGCCTAGCCGGGGCGCCCAGTGACCCGGAACCGCCGATGATACTTGGGTCTGCGCGACGCGGTCAAACCTGCGCGGTCCGACCTGTAAAGTAGGGGGACGCCTAGTGCGGGACGCGCAGTCTAGCCGCCACAATACTATTAAAAATCAAAAGACCATCTCATAAGGATGGTCTTTTTTTGTTTTCACCTCTTCCCCGGCTGCGCGCCCCGGTCGGTCGCGACTCCGATCCGAGACAGAGAAGTTAAGTGGGGCTGCCTAAGTCCGGGGCGCGTAGCCGGGGGCGCCCATGTCAATCATGACCCCGGCCACAACCGCCGATGATACCGGGAGACGCTCTCTTGGGCTAGGCGTCCCTAGTCTGCGCGACGCGGTCAACGTGACCCAGTTAGACCTGGCAAAGTAGGTCGGGCCGGACAGGCGGGACACGCTGTCTAGCTGCCACAATACTATTATCATAATCCTATCATCAAAAAGATAGAATTTATGTGTGCTAAGAATCAGACTGACTAAATCACTTTCAGAACAAAAACCACTCTGGTCAAGAGTGGTTTTTTGTATAAAATGTAAGTTTCTTTTTGAATTATACTAGCCCTATGTTTGGTTATAATATTCAAATTTGCTGTGGAATTGACGCTCACCTTTAATAATACAGTACAATCCATTTTCTTCCAAGGTTCTATATCAATAAGAATGCATTATTTATGTTGAATAGTGACTTCGTGTTAAAGATTTCGTCAAAGAACAAAATGTGTTTCTTGTATTATAATTGGCCAGATGATCCTAGCTCAAAACAATGGCTTATGAGTTTTATTAGGAACTATGACGGAGATCTAATCTGATTTTTTAAAATCAAAAGAATTTTGCTAACCCGTTAAACTCTCAATTTTATGAGAATAGTTCTTATTTTCTTTCTAATACTGTCATCAATAAGTCTTTTTGGGCAGAATTATATTACTCCAAAAGGGAGAATTTATGGATACCACACGGATTTTTAGTCCGGATTGTGCGCCACCCTATGCCATATTCTATTATCAGATCAAAGCCAAATATCCTGTTTCTTCTACGATTTTATTGGCTGATTCAAGAGCGTTTGTGAAGCAAAGAAATCAGCTATATTCCGGTAGCGGCTATGTCACTTTTCATTTTTATATTGATTGTAAAGGTACTATGAGTCGTGTTTTGGTACAGCAAACAGATGAAAATTACAAATCCTTTCATTTTCAAAAGGAGTTTGTAAATGACTTGTACAGTTATCTAAAAACGATGCATGAGTGGAAGAAAAAGCTTGAAATACAGAATCCTAAAAATATCAATTACATCGCTTTTATCTCTTTCAAAATAAAAAATGGGGAAATCGTTAATATTATTCCTTAGCTTATTTCTTGCTCCGGTTTTGGGTTATTCGCAAACTGAAATAGATTGTGGCTCAAAAGTTGTTCAGGACAGTTTACTTGAAGTATACTCAAAAAAAGCCTGGAAATTTGGATATAATCATCCAAATTGGGAAGCAAGTTGGGATAGCCTGATCGCCATTTGTCCTAACATTGCCGCAGCATATCAGGAGAAAGCAATTCCTTATCTGAAAAGCGGCGATTATGCCAAAGCTTTTGAATTAGAAGACAAAGCGGTGGAATTAAACCCCAAGAGATGGATTGCATATCGCGGCTTTCTCCACTGCATTTTTACAAAAAATTATGAAAAAGCTTTAACCGATTTTCAACTAGCAGAGCAACTTGTACCTAATGCTAGTGTAATGGATCATACCTATTCATTTTTTTGCGGCTTAGCTTATTTGGAAACCGGAGCTTTGGAGCAAGCTGAGAAAATGTTTCTAAAAGATATTGAACAACAAAAGAGCAGGGGAAAAGGCAACGATATCCATTTTAACTCTTTACTTTATTTAGGTATAGTTCACCTTGAAATGAAGGAGTTTATCGAAGCAGAGCGGAATTTTAAAGACTGTCTGAAATATTATTCTCAATTACCAGAAGCTAATTATTATCTGGGACAAGTATTAAAGGCTACGGGAAATCCTGATGCAAATTTGTATTTTGAAAAAGCAAAAGAATATTTCAATCAGGAATATAGAATGAACGAAGATAATGAAGCTTATGTCAACTATCCGCGGCAGATTTCTATGGTTGAAATAGAGCAGAAGTAAATTGGATTCAGTTTAATTTCTAAGATAAATCTCAGCCCACCGCAAATCCTCCGGAGTAGTAATCTTAATATTCTCGTAAGATCCTTCGGTTAAATGAATCGGGTAACCTTCAAATTCCAGAACACTGGCGCAATCTGTAAATAGCGATTGGTAAGGATTATTAAATGCTTTTCTCATCCAGTCAATCCGAAACGTTTGTGGTGTTTGAATTAACCTGAAAGCGGAACGGTCCATGGCCGTATTTTTTTCGGAATTCTCAACAATCCGTATTGAATCTTTTAATGCTACACTTACCACGGCAGTACCAAACTGAGCAGCTTTTTGAAAGCTTTCCAAAATAATTTCTTTACTGATTATTGGACGTACGCCATCATGGACCGCTACAAAAGCATTGTCATTATCCGCAATACTATTCAAACCATTTTTAACAGAATGAAATCTTGTTTCTCCGCCTGCTATAAGTGAATAGGATTCAGTAAATGAAAACTCATTACAAAGTTGATTCCAATAAGTAAACTGAGCTTCCGGAAGGACCAGAATAATCCTTAGTGTTTCAGAATAATTTCTAAATGCTTTAAGTGTATGCATCAGGACGGGCAATCCATTGACAGGAATAAACTGTTTTGGTATATCACTTTTCATCCGGCTTCCCGAGCCACCTGCTACAATGATTACATATTCCTGCATAACATAAAAGCCTTCTGATCTATTCAAAAAAATGTCATTTATCAACATCAAGCCTGGCTTACATGTTAATAAATGACAAAAGTAGTTTTTATAATGCAAAAATCAGATGATCAGCATCGCATCTCCATAAGTGAAGAATTTATATTTTTCCTTGATTGCAAGTTCGTAAGCTTTCATTACCAAGTCAAAACCTCCAAAAGCGCAGGCTGACATCAACAGAATTGATTCAGGAAGCTGGAAGTTGGATATCATTGCGTTAGCAATTTTGAAATCGTAAGGAGGAAAAACAAACTTATCTGTCCACCCTTCAACTGCCTTTAAATGTCCGCTTGCCGAAACAGATGATTCAATCGCCTTAAGAGACGTTGTTCCAACAGCACAAACACGTTTTTTTCCATCCAAAGCAGCATTTACAATGTCTGCACTAGGTTGGCTGATACGGTAATTTTCAGAATCAGTTTTATGTTTCGTTAAGTCTTCAACGTCAACAGTACGGAATGTACCCAAACCAACGTGCAACGTTACCGGAGCAAAATTTACACCTTTAATTTCAAGGCGTTTCATCATTGCTTTTGTAAAATGCAAACCAGCAGTTGGGGCGGCTACCGCTCCGATATGCTCAGCAAAAATTGTTTGAAAGCGCTCACGGTCAGAATTCTCTACTTTACGACGGGAAATAATTTCCGGAGGAAGCGGAGTTTCACCTAGTTGATCTACCAATTTCATGAACTCGTCATTATCTCCGTCATATAAAAAACGGATTGTGCGGCCACGAGAAGTAGTATTATCAATTACTTCGGCAACAAGATCGCTGTCGCCAAAATATAGTTTATTGCCAACCCGGATTTTACGTGCAGGATCAACCAGAACGTCCCAAAGGCGCATTTCACGGTTTAATTCGCGCAATAAAAATACTTCAATTTTAGCTCCTGTTTTTTCCTTTTGACCGTATAAACGGGCTGGAAAAACTTTGGTATCATTAATAGCCATAACGTCCCCGTCACCAAAATAATTAATGAGGTCAGGAAACATTTTGTGTTCTATTTCTCCTGTGGCACGGTTTACAACCATAAGACGAGATTCGCCACGGTCGGAAGGGTGAAGTGCAATCAGGCTTTGAGGGAGATCAAATTTAAATTCGGATAGCTTCATAGCTTGTTAAATCGGTGAAAGTCGATAAGTCTTGGGACAAAAAAGGGGCGGTCGAAATTTTTATTTTTAATATATGACAACTACTGAGTTAACAATTACGCTGTATTTATCTGGTCAATAATCATTTATCATATAAAGAATAAATTTTTCCGTTGATACTTAAATTTTTTGGTAAAGTATTGCCGAAAATTCTTAATTTTTTATATACTCAAAAATTAAGAGCGCAAAAGTAATGATTTTTTTGTATGAATACCAATAAAAGTCTACTTTTTATAAGTCAACCGAATCGCTGTGTTTTCCATCTGGATTTTGCCACAGGTTTAGAATTATCCGGAACCGATTGTTTTGGTTTTGCATTTTGAATTAAATAAGCACTTAACAATGCTGCCAATTCTTTGCTATCATTATTTTGAGAACCATTTAATAAGTCCGGATTGAAATGCAGATTCACAAAATTGGTATCAAAACTGCCCGATTGGAAAACGGGATGGTTCATAACAAAACGACAAAACGATAAAGTTGTTTGAACCCCGGAAATATGATATTCGTCAATAGCACGGATCATTTTTTCAATCGCTTCTTCTCGATTTTGTCCGTAGGTTATCAACTTTGACAAGCATCGGATCGTAATAAATCGGAATTTCCATACCCTGTTCAAAACCATCATCGACGCGAACGCCATTTCCTTGCGGGCGTACATAGGTTGTCAATGTACCTACATCCGGAAGGAAATTGTTCGCAGGATCTTCTGCATATACTCTCACTTCAATAGAATGCCCTTTTATTTGTAAATCTTCCTGTTGAATCGTCAGTGCTTTTCCTTCTGCGATATAAATCATCTGCTTCACAAGATCTACACCACTTATAAGTTCGGTAACGGGATGCTCAACCTGAAGTCTGGTATTCATTTCCAGAAAATAAAAGTTTTTATTTTCATCCATAATAAATTCCACGGTCCCTGCTCCATAATAGCCGCAGGATCTGGCCACATCAACCGCACAACGGCCCATTTCTTCCCGTATGGCGGGCGTTATGGAAATTGACGGCGCTTCTTCAATTACTTTCTGATGGCGGCGTTGTATCGAACATTCACGTTCAAACAAATGAATAATATTTCCGTGCTGGTCGCCCAGACCTGAATTTCAATATGTTTGGGTGAAGTAATGTATTTTTCAATAAATACGGCGCCGTCACCAAAGGAAGAAATTGCTTCACTTACGGCGCGATCCATTTGTTCGTCAAATTCTGCATCATTTTCAACCACCCGCATACCTTTTCCACCTCCGCCTGCACTTGCCTTTGATTAAAATCGGATAACCGATTTCTGCTGAAATGCGTTTTGCTTCTTCCCGGTCTTCAATGGCGGATGCAGTTCCTGGAACCATCGGAATATTGTAGCTGCCAGCCGCTTGTTTTGCTGCAAGTTTACTCCCCATAACTTCAATGGACTCTGGCGATGGACCTATAAAAATTAAACCTGCTTCACGGACTCTTCTTGCAAAAACTGCGTTTTCAGATAAAAATCCGTAACCCGGATGAATGGCATCAACTTTTAATTGGTGGCAAACTTCCAGAATTTTATCAATATTTAAATAGGATTCTGAAGAAGGTGCCGGACCAACACAAACAGCCTCATCCGCATAGCGGACATGAGGTGCTTTCCGGTCGGCTTCACTAAATATAGCAACAGTTTTGATATTCATTTCCCGCGCTGTACGCAGGATTCTAAGGGCAATTTCTCCCCTGTTGGCGACCAGTATTTTTTTGATTTCAGGCATGTAAACAGATCACAATGAGGACACAAGATATGTGAAATTATTTCAAAATTTAAAAGTACTATTTTTATATTTTGGGTAACTTACAATTCCTTGAATATTAGGTTTGTACTTAATGTATTGTAATTTTTTTTATTTTTGCATTTATCTAACATAAATTACAAGGTTGTTACCCACATAAATTAGAAGAGAGTGGACATTTTTGAGAAACTGCACAATAATTCAGGCCCGATCGGAACGCCGGCTAAAATGCTGAATAGCCATCATTATTTTTCATTTCCCATGCTGGAAGGTGATCTGGGACCGAAGATGCGGTTTATGGGGCGTGAGGTATTGAACTGGAGTCTGAATAACTATCTGGGCCTGGCAAATCATCCGGAAGTACGTAAGGTTGACGCCGAAGCGGCGGCAAAGTGGGGATTGGCATATCCGATGGGTGCGCGTATGATGTCAGGAAACTCGACATTACACGAAGTATTTGAAAAAGAACTTGCCGAATTTGTAGGTAAAAAAGATGCTTTTTTATTGAACTACGGATATCAGGGCGTTATGTCCGCGATTGAATGTATCTGTGATCACCGCGATGTAATCGTTTATGATGCGGAATCACATGCCTGTCTGATTGACGGAATTCGTTTGCACAAAGCCAAAATGGGCCAGTATTACAAGTTTAACCATAATGATATGGCTAGTCTTGAAAAAAACCTGGTTCGTGCTACAAAAGCTGCTAATGAAAAAGGTGGTGGTGTTTTGGTGATTACCGAAGGCGTTTTCGGTATGTCGGGCAAAGTTGGAGATTTGAAAGCAATTGTTGAATTAAAGAAAAAATATGAATTCCGTCTGCTTGTTGATGATGCGCACGGATTTGGTACCATGGGTGAAACCGGTGCCGGTGTAGGCGAAATGCTTGGCGTACAGGGAGAAGTTGATCTTTACTTTTCTACGTTTGCCAAGTCTATGGCTGCTATCGGTGCTTTTATTGCATCCGATGATCCGGAAATTATCATGTACCTGAAATATAACATGCGTTCCCAGACCTACGCAAAAGCATTTCCAATGCCTTACGTGGAAGGTTGCCGCAAACGTCTTGAAATGATCAAGACAATGCCGGAACTTCGTTCCAAACTGTGGGAAAATGTGGAAGCAATGCAAAATGGTCTGAGAAGCCGCGGATTTAATATTGGAGAAACAGAATCACCGGTTACGCCGATTTTCTTACATAGCGAAGGCGGAGTACCGGAAGTAACACGTATGGTTCGTGATCTTCGTGAAAATATGGGTGTGTTTTGTTCAATCGTAGTTTACCCGGTTGTTCCAAAGGGACAAATTATGCTTCGTATCATTCCAACTGCTGCACATACGTTGGAAGATGTAGAATATACGCTTGATGCATTTACTACTTTGGCTGATAAATTGAAAGAACAGAGTTTATCAGATCGAAGATGTTCAGGAGGTTGCTGAATAGTTAAAATCATGTCTCATTGAAGTAAAAGGACGTTTTTTTATTAAAACGTCCTTTTATTTTTGCTATGTAACCGAAAAAAGTTATTAAGCGTAATTTATTGTATATCAATTAGTTAAGGTGATTTTAAAAGATAAATTGCATTATAGTATTGTTTTTTTTTGTTTTTTGGGTTGCGGTAATGCTTTTAATTACTAAATTTCGGGCAAAACATGCGTTTTTAGCGTGTTAGAGGCATTTTAACTAAAAACAAACAAAAACATGGCAAGATTTGATGAAGTAAAAGATTTGATTCTTTCGCTTGAAGGCGATTTCGATAAGTTTTACAATAAAGCAAACCAGGCAGCTGGTACTCGTGTACGTAAAGGTATGCAGGAGCTAAAAACTTTGGCTCAGGAAATTCGTTCAGAAGTACAGAACAAAAAGAACGAAGAAGGAGAATAAGATTTCAAGATAAAATAGTCAAAAGAGCCGGACTTGAAAAAGTCCGGCTCTTTTGTGTTAAAATTTTTCCTGGTTGATCATTGTGGCAATTCCTCGGGTCACCACTTTTTTAGTATTGACATCAACAATTTCCGTTGATATTTCTGCAATGTGTTTAACCGGATCAATTGTTTTGATCGTAAACACGGCTTTATAGTCAGTTTCTACAAACATAGGTCTCAGAAATTCCACGGTTTGTTTCAGATAAATTGATCCGAATCCCGGAAATTGAGTTCCCAATACTTTTGTAAAAACGGTAGCGCCCAGCATTCCATGAATAATTGGTCTTTTAAAACTGGTTGTTGCCGCATATTCTGCATCCAGATGAATCGGATTATTATCGCCGGTCAGTTCCGCAAATTGAATTACCTGCTCCTGTGTGAAACGAAAAAGATGCTCAAAAGAGGCATCAACAACAGGTTCTATATTCATAATATGAAATTTAAGATTAAATTTTTCGCAAAAAACGGTTAATTCATGGATTCACTACAAATTCTGATTTGTTACTAAATAAAGAAAGCTACCCTTTTGGAGTAGCTTTCTTCTACAAACATATATAATTTTTAATCTTCGATTTCCTCCGTTATAACAGCAACTTCGTCTGTCTGTAAAACTCCATCAACCGGTTTTGGAGCCCTTGCCTTGTTCCGCTTGTCCTTAAACTTTTTAACCTGCATTTTTAATGTATCAATCGCTAAATCAGTAGCCTCCTCAAATGTTGTCCCTTGTTCTCTCACAAACATTGTCCCGCCCGGAACATAAAGTTTAACTTCAAGAAGTTTGGTATGTAATTTGGCATTATCACTTTTATCCAATTTAAGAAACACTTCTCCACTCGTAATCCGATCGTAAAACGTATCGAGTTTATCCATTTTTTGTTGAATAAATGTCAACAATTTAGGATCAGCGTCGAAGTGAATTGCTTGCATCTGCAGTCTCATAAGCACTTTGTTTTAAGGTAAAACATTACTTTCCAACCGTGTCTTCAAATCATATTATGTCAGTAAAAAACAGTCCGTATGTTATTATAAAATTAAATCGAACCGTTTTTCATTCTTCGAAGATTTTGAAGACTATACGGTATATTAAATAAAGGGAAATATTACCGTAATGTCAAGCGAATGTAAAGGTTTTGTTTAAAAACTTTTTTGCACAATGCAATTCAGACTGATGTCAGGCTTCTTCCAGAAGTGTCCGGAAAGAGACATACTGACCATTAAATTTCTGGTGGTGCTTATCCTGCAATTCAGCCTGGAAATCGGTCTGATAAGCCAGAAAATCTTCCATTGTACGGAAAATAAACTGGGTTGTGTAAGTTGCTCCTTCATTTTCAATTTCAGTAAGCAAACGAAGCAATTTTGTTTCAATCGGCAATCCGCTGGCCATAATTTCGGGAATGTGAACTTCCTTCATAAATTTAAGCCAGTCTTTTTCAGCAGCATGGCTGATATTCACTGTGATGTTAAATATGATCATTTTTATTTTATTTCAATTTGAAAATTTGTACAAATATTATGCTTTAAAAATTTCTAGCCTAATCCGGAAACTTACCAATTCGGTTACACCTTTTGTTGTGATATGCTGAATTGACAACTTACCTTTGCAAACTTACAATTTCACCATAACTAGTTAATAACATATGAACGCTCTTATACGTGCCCATTCCGGCTTACGTTATGTTGTGCTTGGCTTGTTAATTGCCGCAATGGTCATTGCATATTCCAACTGGCAAAATAATAAACAAGGAGACAGCAAAATTTATTTGTTCGCTTTAATCGCCACGCATACCCAGCTTTTGATTGGACTGGTGCTTTATACGATGAGCCCGCTTGTGAATTTTGGAGAGATCAGTAATAAAGTAATTCGCTTTTATTCCATCGAACACGTTTTCATGATGGTGATCGCCATTGTCCTGATCACAGTAGGACGTGTTCGCTCGAAGAAACTGGTTGGAGCTGACAAACACCGTACCGTTCTGTATTTCTACGGAATGGCGTTGATCATCATTCTGGCAGCTATTCCATGGCCTTTCCGAAATCTAGGTGCAGGCTGGTTCTGATTTAGCTTTTGGCTATTAGCTTTTAGCTGTTGGCTTTTTGGCCCGCAGATAATTGTTAATAGCCAAAGTTTTTTAGTAAGACTTATATAGATAAAAAACTCCTTACGAGCAAAATGCTCTAATGAGCCAAAGCTAAAAGCCAACAGCTATTCGCTAACCGCTATCGATTATCCAAACAAATCGCTAGAAAGATATCGGTCGCCTCGGTCGCAGATTATAAAGACAATAATACCTGAATCCAGCGTTTTGGCAAGTTCCACAGCAGCCCATGCTGCACCGCCGCTACTCATTCCTGCAAAAACAGCTTCTTCATTTGCCAGTCGGCGTGTCATTAATACAGCATCGTCCTGCGTCACTTCAATAACCTGATCAACACGTTCTTTTTCGAAAATTTTTGGAAGATATTCTACCGGCCACTTTCTGATTCCGGGAATACTGGATCCATCCGTTGGCTGGCATCCTACAATTTGTATATTTTTATTTTGTTCTTTCAAATAACGGGAAACACCCATAATGGTACCGGTTGTGCCCATGGAAGAAACAAAATGTGTTATTTGCTGATTTGTATCCCGGAATATTTCCGGGCCGGTCGTTTTATAATGTGCTTTCCAGTTATCCGGATTTGCAAATTGATTGAGCATCAGATATTCACCAGTTCCGGCTTTTTCTTCTGCATAATCCCGGGAACTTTCCATAGTATCCAGAAGCGTAACTTTTGCACCAAAAGCTTCCATCGTCAAAACCCGTTCCCTGGTAGAATTCTGCGGCATGACCAGTTCAATTTCAAGATCAAATAATCTGGCAATCATCGCAAGCGCTATACCGGTATTTCCGCTGGTTGCTTCAATCAGTTTGGTTCCTGGTTTTATTTCTCCCCGGTCCATTGCACCTTTGATCATACTGTAAGCTGCACGATCTTTTACGCTTCCGCCAGGATTATTTCCTTCGAGCTTTACCGTAAAGTTTTACGTTTGGATTTGGATTAATGCGGTTTAATTCAACTAATGGGGTATTTCCTACTAAATCAAGAAGTGTAGACATGGGAAAATTAAAAAAATGTGATGTTAAATTGCATTGTCATTTTTTTATGAACAACATCGCACATCACTAATCCGGTTCATCACTGACCGGTAATTAAAAACGAAGAAAAAATATTTATTATCAACAACCATATTTGTCTTATAGACTTAATTGACTGCAAATATAATACTTTATTGATATTTCGAATCTGTAAAGAATGCCAAAGTTCCTGCAAGAAATGTGGTGATGGATGACGAATGCGTTCCGCCTGGGATCGTAATCAGCTCTACATCAGCTGCCCCACGTTTTTTCATAGCCGCTTCGGCGTTAACGGAATTGAAATAAAATACCAATGGATCAGCATCGCCGTGGAATAAACGGGTAGGTGTTTTTGGTTTCCAGTCGTACACATCATTGTCGCCAATTGCTGTAATAAAACCAGTATCAGTTCCGTATTTACAGCCGTTTTGAAAGAATCATTAAGAATTGTATTGAAACTTACATTAATTGGATTCGCTATACCAAGTTTCTCAATTTGTGCTGCGTAAGGATCTTTAAAATAATATGTTTTTGGCTTATTCAATTTGTAAATTCTGTCGTAAGTAAGCATTACCCACAAATAAAGTGAATTGTAAGAAGCAACAGTATTTACAGAACTGTTAATCACATACTTCATAAAAGCCGTTTTGTCATAAGCGCCGGCACCGCAGCTGGATGCTTTCAGATTAAATTCAGAAGAAGCTTCTTCTTCTATTTTCTTCTGCAAACACATCGTCGCATAACCACCTTCTGAATATCCGGCAACATATAGTTTTTCATTCCATTTTACGTCAGTCTGCTGTTTCAGCAATTCTTTTGCTGCGCGTAACATATCCAATGTAGAAGAAGCAAGACTTGCGCGATGCTCGTATGGATGCGGCAAATCTTTGGAAGCGCCGTAACCGATATAATCCGGATAAGAAATGATATAACCCATAGCTCCAAATACGGATCCAAAAGTTGCCGCTTCCGAACCGCTCTGAAAATTGGAAGGCGCATCATCATCCGTAGTAATTGTACCATGCTGAACGCTGATCATCGAAACAGACTGATCTGTAACCGGCATCAACAAAGCGCCCGAGGCTGTTATAGCAGTACCGTCGGTGTTGGTTGTTTTGTAAGTTACTTTGTAAACTTTTACATTATATTTTGCATAACCTGCCAAAAGCGGATAGATTTTGGCAATATCATCTTTGGCAAGATCCTTGATAAAAGTACTTGATACAAGATATTTGTTTTCTTCTGGCGTTACGTCATTATCATCATCGTTGCTACAAGCAGTAAAAAATAATAAAGCCCAAATAAGAAGTAACCAGCTTTTATGGAAATAGATTGTAGAAGTGTTCTTTTGCATATCGTTGAAAGAAATAAGTCAGTGTTACGTCAGAGATAACGAACACTGACTTATTTATGATAAATATAATCTGATTTTCTGAGAATTATATTTTTGTCATATACCAACTTATCATACGGGCAGATGCATCAGGGCGTTCAACCATGCCCATGTGACCAGCTTCTGCCAGGATAAAGGGATAACTTTGTTTCGGATATTCTGACAAACTGATGCAGCTTTCGAAGGGAATAAGTTTGTCCTGCATACCAATAATAAATAAAACAGGAAATGGCATTGCGGCCAAAACAGCTGTCCTGTCTTTTCTGTCACGCATAGCATTGATTCCGGAAATCAGTGCTTCTGCGGGTATTTTTCCAAATTTGGCGATGTGTTGTTTTATCTTTTCGGGATAAAGTTCTTTAAAACGATCTCCGTATAAATTACCAGCCGTATTTTTTACGAACATTTCTGTTCCATAATTCCGCAATAATTCGATGGTTTGATTTCGCTGATGTTTTTTTGCTTCGTCATCAGGATAAGCTGTTGAATGAAAAAGGCCAAAACCTTCCAGCATTTCCGGATATTTTTCAGCAAAAGCCAGTGCTATGTAACCACCCATGGAATGACCAATCAATGTGCATTTTTCTATGACTGCATTGGTAAGAAAACGGTGCAGTTCATCAGCGTATTCTTCGACGGTTTTGCAAAAAGTAAAGAGAGAAATATTTGGTCTTACAACGGTGTAATATTCGTTTATTGAGGCATCAACACTATCCCAAATGGAATCGTCTACCCCGTGACCATGCAATAATACCAGTGTTTTTCTGTGTAGATTCATAGTTACTTATATTCAACGGTGGAGTTATTCTTTTGTTAAATATACGGAAACGGTTCTCTAAATTCTGGTTTTGGTGTGAATTGATTGTTAAATGTGGAGGAGAGATGCAACGATGATTTTTAACGAATTAATTTTCAAAATCCTCACTTAATGAGATAGAACATGTTTGCGAAATACAGTCGTAATAATGCAATTAAATCTTGAAAGCAGTTTAATTGATATTCTATTTTGAGATTCTACCAATTATTGAGATTACTTTTTATCTGCGTAAAAAGTCGTTGGTCGAGCATTTGAAGTTCGCAATGAGCCACTGAGCTTTTAATTTTCCAGTGATTTGCTAATCATCTTTTAATTCACTAGTAATCTGCAGCGAATTATATCATCTCCTGCCAGGTTAGCTATTACTGAATCGGACGTAAGCTTTATGCCTCAATCAGAATAATGGACTGGTATTACACAATTTTACCTTTTATAAATGTTGCCATGCCTGGTCTTCTTCTTTACTAAGCCAGTCTTGTTCAAGAACCTTTTGACTGGCTAAGTGTGTAAGTGTTGAATCGCATTGTGATTCCCATTCATTACGATTTTGAAATACATATTCCTGCATTTTTTTACCTTCTTCGATACTTGCGTACCGAAAAAGTCAGACGGCTTTTTCTTAGGCAGAACGGAATTGGTAGTTTGTTTTACTTCATCATCAAGATAAAAAAGTACGTGCACTTCTTTTCCAACATAAGCCTCGGGAAGTGACACGGTCATGTCAAATATTGTTTTGTCTGGTGTTATAACGGTTTGTATCATTGGAATTCAATCTAACAAATAAACAATTACTAAAAGACTAATTATCAATGTATAAAAATCTATTAAGATTATCAAGGAAACAATCTCGACACAATACTTCATTTGTTCAACTTACCAATTTCTTCATCTCTCAAAACCCGCCGCAAAATTTTACCAACATTTGTCTTTGGTAATTCTGTTCTGAATTCAATTTTCTTAGGGCATTTATAGGCTGTAAGATTTTCTTTACAAAATGCTCTTATCTTTTCTTCAGTAAGCTCTGGATCCTTTTTTACGATAAACAATTTCACAAGTTCTCCTGATTTTTCATCCGGAATACCTACGCAAGCCACTTCCAAAACTCCCGGACATTGTGAAACTACATCTTCTACTTCATTAGGATAAACATTAAATCCGGAAACCAGGATCATATCTTTTTTCCGGTCTACAATTTTGAAATATCCGTCGGCATCTTCATAACCAAGATCGCCCGTTTTAAACCAGCGTTTGCCATCTTTCTCAAAAATTACCTGAACCGTTTCGTCTGGTCGGTTAAAATATCCCAGCATTACCTGAGGGCCAAAGGCACATATTTCTCCCACTTCTCCTATATCAGCCCATTCCTCATTTTCGCGAATAATGGCTAATGCCGTACTTGGCCAGGGAATTCCAATTGTGCCAATTCTGTTTTCACCGATCAATAAATTGGATGACAAAACAGGGGATGTTTCTGATAATCCATATCCTTCGCACGCCAGACAACCAGTGGCAGCCAACCATCTTTCTGCAACAATTTTTTGCAAAGCCATTCCACCAGCCGTTGTTGCTTTTAACTGACTAAAATCAATTTCACCGAAATGCGGATTATTCATGAGTCCATTGAACATGGTATTAACGCCTGTAAATACATTAATTCTGTATTTTTTCAGGTCGTTAATAAAAGCGTTCATATCACGCGGATTGGTGATCAATATATTCAATGCACCAATTTTGATTCCTGTAAGCGCATTTACGGTCAGTGCATAAACGTGATAAAGCGGAAGTGCAGCCACAAAAATCGGGATTTCCATTTCACCCATAACCGGTGTAAGCCAGGCATTATTTGCTTCCACATTGGCAATTAAATTACGATGTGTCAGCATCGCACCTTTTGAAACGCCGGTTGTTCCACCTGTATATTGAATAAAAGCTACGTCAATATTTGAAACTGACGGTTTTGTATAAGTAAGTCCCGAGCCCAGTGAAAGTGCTTCATTAAAAGAGACCGCACCTGAAATATGGTAGGCAGGAACCATCTTTTTAACGTACTTCACAACCGTATTCACAATCAGCTTTTTGGGAAAACCAAGCATATCACCAATTTCAGTAATGATTACATGCTTGATTTCCGTATTAGCAACAATTTTTTCAAGATGTGCCGCGAAGTTGGCCAGAATCACAATTGCCTTAACACCGGAATCTTTAAACTGATGCTGCATTTCACGAGGTGTGTAAAGTGGATTCGTATTTACAATCACCAAACCTGCTCTTAAAGCACCAAACATTGCCACCGGATATTGCAGCAAATTGGGCATTTGTATTGCAATTCTATCCCCTTTTCTCAATCCCAGGTTTTCCAGGTATGCAGCAAAATTCCTTGAAAGTTCATCCAGTTTGCCAAAAGTCAGCTCTTTACCCATATTAACAAAAGCAGACCTGTCCTTATAAAGCCGGAAACCGGTATCCATCAATTCGATTAGTGAAGAATAGGCATCGGGATTTATTTCGTATGGTACGCCTTCGGTATAATGTTTCAGCCAGGGATAGGTTTCTTTTGACACGGCAATCATAAGTTCAAATCAAATATGAATGAAGATTCTTTGAGGATTTAAGTTAATCAATTGAGACAAATAATTATTGAAGTAGTCCAATTTAATTTGTCGCATTCTTATAACTATCATTTACTGGCTGATGTACTACGCTGAAAATTATATAGTTATTTTTTGGAAAGTTCCCAACGCCAAAGCAACCCTTCTTCCGGATCGTTAACATTGTCGTCTGTTCTTTGGAAACCTAGTTTTTCCAAAATATGCACGGATGCATTTTCCTCCGCCATAGTATGCGCCAGAATTTTTAAAACGCCGCTTTGTTTGAAAGCATGATCAACAAGTGCTTTTGCAGTTTCATACCCTAGTCCCATAGAACGGTGTGTTGCAGCAATTTCATAACCGATTTCTACCATACCGTTTGAATCAGGTTCGCCTTTATAACCGCAGGATCCGATCAGGATATTTCCTGGTTTGTAAACAATAAGATAAACCCACCATTCGCGAAGCGGAGGGTGGGCTTTCCATCGGTGATAAGAAGGTGTAAAAGTGTCACGGAATTCGGTCCACTTTTTTGGAACATTTACACCCATTACGCGGCCAAGAACATTATTGCCCATACGGATCGCGTCGAAAAGGGTATCATCACAAACAATTATATCTAAACGGGGACTTTGAAGAATCATCTTAAAGTTAAAAAGGTCAATCAAAAGCCCAATTTACGAAAATCACAACGAATTGTCTTCATCAAACCGATCGGTGATTATTTTACGGATTGCCTGATGAGGACGCATACCGGAGTTGTTGGAACGCATCACCGCACGGTCGGAGGCGTTGGAACGAGCCCGCATGGCAAGATTTGAAACAGTCATATGTCCTGATCTCCAATGCTCAAATTCTTCATCACTCATAATATCACGGGTTACCTGTCCGTGTGCATAACCATCTCCAAATGATTGTATACGACTATCCGTTAAGGTAAGCTTGCGTTCTTCTTCCAGATTTTCAATTTCCGTACGAATGGAAATTTCTTCCTGTTTCAATTCTTCCCAGGTCGGCAAAACGGCAATATCATTTTCCAAAATACTTTTTTGAGCAAGTTGTTCTGAAATTATAGCTTGCATTTCGTCCAGTTGATTTTCAATTTTTTTCTTACGTCTTCTCAATTTCCATAACTTTGGATCAATTTGCAGCCATCGCATCCAGAAACCCTGCAAAACCGGCAAAGCCATTCCCAGCGATACCGCGCCTGCAATAGCAAACAAAACACCACTCAAAACAAATGACATTAACGCCCATGGACTATTAACCAGGTCCAGATTCAACTGGTCAGAACTTTTCAATGCCTGCTCAATTTTATTCGTTAATTCCGGGCTATTTATCGGAGCACCAGTTAACGGATCAACAGCATTTAACTGCAAACCCTTAACCGATTTATTAATCGCTTCTTTTAATTTGTCGGTGCGATAAGCTTCATAACGGAACCAGCCTAAAACGATCAAAGTAACAATGGCAAAGATTGATAAAATCAGTTTGAACTTTGCATAATTTGATTTTGCTTTTGGCGATTCATCTTTTTGATAAGGTTCTTCCACCAAACGGTCATATGCCGGTTTCAGCAAAACGGATAACATAGCAAGACCAATCGCAAATGCCCAGGCTTCATTCGGGTTACGAATGTTCAATGCATAAGCTACAATTTCATGGGAAATAATAAGGTCACCGGCGATAAAAGAAATACCGGCAGCAAGAAATATCAAACCTGCAACCAGAGAATAAAACGGAGCAGAGCTTATTCTTTTTTCTCTCAGATTTTCGGATTGTTTGTCAATTTCAGAAATGGAAGAATCCAGGTCTTTCATCTTTTTGGCAGTCTGGTTGACGCCCATAAGTTGCTCTTGAAGTTTGTCGAAAGATAACTTATGCGTCTGAACAGTTTCCTGCCTTTTATTTCTAACAGAATCCAGTTCTGATCTTTTTTGATTCAGGCGATCCAGAACCCAGTCGTGGCTGACGTTGCTCGACAAGTAGGCTTCATAAACCTGGCGGTCCAATCCTTCAAGGCCACTGCTGTAACCATGCTGATAGTCGCTGTTTTGATTAGGCTGTTGCTCGTCCATAACTTTGAATATTTAGTAAGAATTAGAGATGTATGCAGAAAAAATCATTCCGCACTTTTTCTGATTTCTTGTAGTTGCTTGTTTGTCAATTGATTTTTCATGCGGCGTGCCAATGAATATTCACTTTCGAAAAGTTTGATCAACATATCACGTTTGGCATAAATCCGGTCCCGTTCAGTTTCAGACTGACCTTGTTCACGCAAAACCTGCCATTTTTTTACACGCAGTTCGTCCATTTCCTGTTGTAAAATCTGTATTTCGCTTTCCCAGTTCTTGATGTTAGTTGCACTTTCCTCACGGTCGCGCGTCAGGTTGAACAAAGCGTGCAAGTCATTTCTCAAAATGGTTACGTTACTAAGCAAAAGTTTTCCTGCAAACAGGAAAAGGAAAAAGACAAAAACGAATAGTGCGATGCCCTGGAAGATCCCCTGGTAGGGCAAAACATTAGCAAAAACGAATAGCGCCGCTGCAAACGGTAAACCGATTTCTTCTAAAAGTGAACGCCAGGAAACTTTGGATTCCATATCATGAAACATGGAAATTCGTCCAAAAAGACTGAACATTCCTGCCAGAAATACACCAAGAGCAATCCATGAACTTTCCGCAAAAGCTGGTTTCAGAGATTCTTTGATCAGAAAAAAATTCCCGATACACATTGCCACTGAAAGTGATAAACCGATTAAAGTTCTTGGTAAATGATGTTCACCAGATTTTGTTAAAACCAGATTTTTTAACTTGTTTTCGAGTTCTTCAATCCTGTTTGTTTTTTGTCCAATAAATAAATTTTGCTCCTGAATACGCTCATTGTGCTGCTCAATATTACTTAAATGAGGTGCAGCCAGATGTGAAAAATATTTATGGATGATATCAGTTTTCTCCGTCGGATCTGATTCTGACAAACCGAACAAAACGCCTTCATCACGTAAAGTATCTTCGTCTTCCAGCCAATAGGGAATTACGACTTCCGTTCTGACCGGTGTTGCAGGAAATTGTTCAGGTTGAGGTTTACTGGTATTTGCTGTCACATTACTGACAGAAGAATTTAATGGATTTTGAGGCATGGTGTCTTTGAAGCTCAAAGGAGTTTCGGTAGTTGATTCGGGTGGGTCGTCATAAAAATTTTCTTCGTCATCCTTCGAAGAATGGAACCAGCTTGAAATACGCTCAGTGAATTTGGCCATCGTGAATCATGGTTTAGCCCGCAAGTATCCATCAAAACTGAGAAATTGCCAATATTATTGTGATGACCGGTTGTTTGCAAGATTAAAGTGTTCAGAACTAGGCTTTTGGGAACATTTGTTTCAGTGCAGTCCAAAGTTTCTTTTTCAAAACAACATCTGCTTCAATAACGGTCAGCGGATCGGTTAGGAGAAACCAGATTCCTTCCACTTGTTTGGGTGTATATGGCGGAAGAAGCAAATCAAGCCGGAGTTTAATTAGCGGAACTCCGAAAGTGATGAAGTAATTAACCCTTTTTTCAGCAAGTACATTTCTGGCATCAGGTCCCGCCAGAAAACTGAAATTAAGAATGTCAGAATTTTCGGAAGATTGACCAACGGCTTTTAAAATATTGTCCAGAAACAAAGCTTCCGAAACAAGCATTCCTTTTTGTTTGGGTTCATCAATCAGTATTAAAACTTTATGATTAAGCGCAGGGAATTGTACAGTAGGAGCGTCAGGCTTAGCTGGTTCTATATTGACTTTTGCAACAGGTTGAGGTATTATTTCCCTCACCGGAGCAACAATCGGCGTTTCAATTTTAGCAGGAATTGCCTCAGGAATTACTTCTTTTTCCACAGGAACGATCATATCTTCCTGTAATTGGAAAAGTGTTTCGTTTTGATATAAAATTTGAAAAAGTGCTGCTGAACTCATTTCCTGATCTTTTTATTGAATACTCCAGATACCCAGTTTTTTCTTTTGTGCGTCAATTTCCAGATTGGCATACTCAACGCTATTTGAATATTTTTTGAAGTGAATGGCCAATCCTTTTTTGACAAGTTCTTTATTTAAAACAGATCCGTTTGGTAAAACAACTTCACCCAAAAGACGACCATAACGATCAAATTCTCCGGTATGTTTTATTGTTACAATCTTACGAAAACACCGTTCCGAAGTATACTGTTTTGCTACTTTATAAAATGGTTTTCCTCTTTCAGGAGAATTGATGTGCAAAAAACGAATTCTTACCGGTTTTCCCTGACGCAAACCTGCCTTTTTTCCATCAAAAATAAATTTCAGTTCAATCGTGTCTCCGTCCTGGATTCCTATGACCTCAGCCTTTAACGGATTTGGTAAATTACTGGATTTTGGAATATCCTGTTTTTCTCTTTCTGTCAGATATTCTTTCTTTTGAAAAGATAATAAGCCAGGTAACAAAAGGATGGCAATCAGGTAATGTATTAGTACTCGGGATGTTGTTACTTTAAAGAAGCGCACGCGTAAATAATAGAATAAGTTGAAGTGATAAAGGTAAGCAATACTTTGTGATCGGAGACTTTATCTTATTTGTTTTATCTTTAACTATTTAAAAGATAATAGCTGTAAAGTTTATATTGCTCCTTTTGACGTTCGTCTTACTCCATTAAAACGAAACGCAAAACCAGATCAGGTTTATACCGTTGTTCAGCCAGATATTTCTGTAATTTGTGATCTTGAAAAACTGGATGACCAAGGCTGTAACGGTGCGCCGGATTTAATTATTGAAATTCTTTCTCCCGGAAATTCCAAAAAAGAAATGAAAGATAAATTCGAAGTTTACCAGGAAAACGGTGTTAAAGAATACTGGCTCGTTGACTCCACTGAAAAAGCAATTTTTGTTTATGTGCTAAACGAAGCAGGTGTTTTTATTGGTTTAAAACCATTGATCGACGAAGAAATTTTGACGTCATCTGTTTTACCCGGATTTGAAATGCTGGTAGGTGAAATTTTTGCTGAGTAACTATTTTAATTTTAAATCGTACCACTGAATATCTTTCAATGGTGCACGACGGGAAACCATTGGAAGCGGTGCATAATTTTTTTCAAGATAGTCCAGTACCTGTTTTTCTGTATCGCCCAATTCCCACAAATTATGATTCGCCTGCATCCAGCGGATTTTTTGTTTCCAGCCGTCTCTTGTAAAATGGTTAGCCATAATCAGTTTTGTAGAATGGCAACCCGTACATTGGGCCTTCACCATGTACAAGTTTTCATCAATGATCAATCCGGTTTCAGGATCTTTTTTTGTTGTATCTGAAAGTACGGCATTGGAAAAAGGCTTGAATGTTTTCTTCAAACTTTCGGTATCCGAATTTTGATTTTCTCGGCGAAAAGAACTTAACGTTATTCCCAGCACCAGAAAAACGATAAACGTTATCTTTATTTGATTGAATGAATTTTTCATAATCTGATTCTTAACTGACTTTCACAGCAATTCTTTCACACGCATTGTTAAGATATCCACCTGGATTCCAGGATGGAATGACCATAGGTTGAGCAACGCCGGCATCATCGGTAGCCTTTACCCAAACTTCATAATAACCCTTTATAGGAAATTTAATATTAGCATTCCAATGCTGCCAGGCCAGGCGATTCACAGGCGCTTCGAGTTTGCAATTTTGCCAGGTAGCTCCAAAATCAATGGAAACTTCCACTTTTTTAACCGATTTATCACCCGCCCAGGCATGTCCGCGTACGGGCAAAATTTCTCCGGAAGTAATAACTGCTCCTGTTTTTGGAAAAGTAATCATAGACTTAACCGGCATGGATTCTATGATCCTGAAAAATTCATCTGTCGTAGGAATTTCAGTTCCTGGCGGCACCGGATTTTTTGGCATTTTATAACTATGCCCTTCCATTTTTGCTCCGTCATGTACTTTATTACGAACCGAAATCCGGCTTAACCATTTTCCCGAAACGGATGCCGGCCATCCGCCAATTACCAGACGCAAAGGATAACCATGAAATTCCGGAATATCTTTTCCATTCAACTGCCAGGCAATTAAAGTTTCGTCTTCCATCGCCTTGGCGATCGGTACACCTCTTGAAATGGCTTCTTTTTTCGGATCCCGGCTCAAATGCAAATCTTTACCGTGATAGCCGATATACACCGCATCACTTTTTATGCCAACATCTTTTAAAATATCTTTCAACTTCACACCTGTCCATTCTGCGCAATGTACAGCGCCCTGTCCCCATTGATTTCCTGATGCGGCAGGATAATAGCCAGAGCGACCATTTCCACCACATTCAAGTGTCAGCTGATATGTATAATGTTTGAATTTCTTTTTTAATTCTTCGAAAGTATAAGTCTTTGGCGCATTGACCGATTCTCCGTCAATCGTTAGAGTCCAGTTTTTGATATCAATGGTTTCCGGGATCAGTCCGTTGTTCCGGATAAACATTTTGTCAACCGGAGTGACACGGTCGTCCAGTAAATTTAGTGGAGATTCTACATTCCAGGGTTTGTCGCCCTGTACGATCATATCAATATTTTTACCTTTCAAAGCATCTTTTTCTCCTAAGGCAATCGGGCAGATATTTTCTTGGTAATTTATCTGCAAAAACAATTTCACTACCCAAGAGTAGTTGCTATGGCGGCAAGACTGGTTTTTTTTAGGAAACCTCGTCTGTTAAAATATGACTTCATAGAATCGGATAACTAACTATAAAAATTACAAGGTAAATTTATAACAAACCTCGTCATGAAAAGTTAGTAAACCTTAAAAATTACTCAAAAAAAGGTCATCCTACCTAAGGATGACCTTTCAATTTTCAAGAAAAATAGCGTGTATCACTGACTTTGAACTTCCACTCTCACTAGTCGTGCATGTATATGTTCAACAGGAAGGGGGTTTACTAATTCAATTTGTTCTATAAGAAAAGACCTGCAATCGCAAGAACCTGATCTTTTGTAAGCGGTTCGTCAAATGCTTCTGTAATTGCCGCATCCGATTTTCCTGCAAGACCTGTCAGATTAACACCACCCTGAGTTTTGTTATCTTCACCTGCGTAAACCGCTGCTGGTGCACCTGCTGCGTTTGTGATCCATGATTTAATAGATGCATTACCCGTAGCAGCACCAAGCAATTTACGAACGATAGATGCATGTCTTGCTTCAACAGAATGTACCTGTAAAGCATATTGCAACAAGATCCGGATCAGCCCATTAATCCGCCAGCCTGACCTTTGTACGCTCTTACACCGGTATCTTCCAAAGCGTGTGAAACGGTAAGGAATGTGTTATAATCCGTGAACACGGTTGCGAAAGCACCCTTTCCTGTAAAGTCAAAAGTTGGTTTTGCAACAGCTTTTGCACCTAACGCACCTTTAAGAAAAGCAACGTGTTGTGTTTCGTGTTTACCAATTTGAGTAAAAATTGCTTTGTCGGTAGAAGGGATCAAACCAGACGCAGCATTTGCAGCTTGGTAAAAACCATCTTCCAGATATTCAAGTGTCAAAGCAAAGTTTAAAATATCAATAGCTCCGGCAGATTGTGCGTAAGCTTTGTTAACGATTGAAGCAAAAGCGGTAGGAACGGCTACTGCTGCAAGTTTGCTACCAATTTTGCTCATAAAATGACGGCGTGTAGCGTGTTCCAAACGGCCCACTGAATCACCATCTATTTTTTGAATTTCATCTAATATTTTGAAAATGTCCATATCGGTCAAAAGTTGAAGTCTGTTGGGAAATTATTTAGGTAAGTTAGCTCCGCTAATCTTGGTTTTAACGTAAGGCTGAACAGCAGCAAGAATAGTTGCCGAGGCAGTTGCTTTATCCAAACCATTTGAATCAATCTGCGTATCACTTGCGAAATCAGCTGTTTTTGGTGTTAGCAAATCACTGATTGCAGCTGCATGACGGGCTTCAACCGAAACAATTTTTCCGGCTATAAGCAAATAATCTGCTGATTTAATAAACTTACCAGCTCCGTTGTAAGCTGCAACTCCTGTATCTTCAAAAAGTTTTGCTGCTCCAAGAACTGCGGCGCGGCTTGTAAAATCTATTTTTGAAAAATCTACTTCAAGTGCGGGGATAATCTGTGTAGGAGCTGCGGCTGTAAGAGCGGCTTTGAAAAAATCTCTGTGAATAACTTCGTGATCGCGGATGTCTGTTAAAAGTGTAGTTTCCGCAGCAGTAATTCCTGTGTATGGTGTTTTTACAACTTGTTCGTAAAACGCAGCTTCCAGTTGTTCCAGAGCATAAGCGTAATTAAGAATTCCTACATCACCTGAACCTAGATCGACAGTGGTTCCATCGACAGGAGTCACATTATCATCATCGTCATCTTTACAAGCTCCAACCGCGAGTGTGCCAACTGCTGTTGCAACACCTGCTGAGCGCAAGAATAGTCGTCTGTTCAGAACTGATTTCTGACCGTCCTTTTCAGAATCGTTTGGTGAAATTTTATTTTTGATCATAGCAATTAAAGGTTACGATTTCCTTTCGCCCGTCGAAAAGATTATTTGAAAAACCTACGCCTGTTATTTGCTTTAGATCAGTCAATAGTAAAAAAAGGTATAATTTATTTACTATTTATTATGTTTCTATTTTGTAATTATCAGTTACTATGACAATGAAAAAAGCCTCTGGAATGAATCCAGAGGCTTTTTAGTATTTATTAATTATTCTTCCGTAGTTTATTGTTTGACCACTTTGTGAGAAATCACAGCTCCGCTTTTGCTTACCATTTGAACAATGTACAGCCCGGAGAGATTCTGAACATTGATTTCACTGGTAGGCGTAGCAGACTGATTGGTACACAGTTCTTCCGTTTGCGTCAAATATTTTGACATTTTTTACCAGGCTAAAATCATCCGTTTTAATGATCAGTTTTTCAGCAACCGGGTTAGGGTAGAAGGAAGTCTACAAGATCTGATGCAAAAGTCAGAGACTGAATTCTGCTGTAAGCATAAGTTGCATCTCTGTCAATCATTTTCAGACGGTACAGGTTTTCTCCGTTCAGCGGTTTAACATCTGAGAAGGTGTAGTTTTTCAGAGAAGTACTTTCACCATTAGATTTCTGTGTTCCGATCAAATCCCAGTTTTTACCATTTTGGCTTCTTTCGATTTCAAAACGGTCACTGTTGGTCTCTTCCGTCGTTGACCATTTCAATTGAGCCGTTTGGCCTTCTTTTGTGGCGATGAAAGAGGTTAGGGTTACTGGGAGAGGGTTTTCAACCAGTATTGTAAAGTTAGCCTGTATGGTACTTCCCTCTGCATCTGTTGCCCTCACGGTGAATGTACTTGATCCTACTGCATCAGGAGTACCGCTTAGAACGCCGGTTGATGAAAGTGTAAATGTTGAGGGCAGCGCCAGAGTTGCATTTATTCTAGCTCCTCCGACGATGGAGGTACTATAACATAAGTGTAAGGAGCGACTCCCTTGCTTGCACCTAGATTAGCTGGCAACTGCTGAGAATATGGAACACCTTTCGTTGCTTGTGGGTATGGGACCCCCTGCTATAGCGAGATCAGTTATGATAGTCAGGTTAAACTGGTATGTGCCCGCATCTAGCGGACTTGCAGGTGTAGTAATGTCAGTTATTTTTACAGAAAAAGTAAAGTTTCCTGATCTTGAAGGAGTTCCCTCAACTAAACCTGTTGTTTGATTTAAGGTTAAACCATTTGGTAACGCCCCTCCGACAAGTTCATATTTAAGTGTACGGCCGGCGGTTGTAGTACCTACAGCGGTGTTAAATGAATAAGGACTGGATAGAGATCCTTGTGGCAGAGTTGCCAAATTTACGGGTAGTACCGTAACATTAACAGGAACTTTCGCTGAAATATTAGTACAGCCAGGACGCTGGGCTGCGGCATAATAGACATATGTACCAGGCACGGCAATTGATGTAACAGGAAGACTAAGAGGTGAGGCCCCTGTTGTCAAAGGAGTTGTGCTGTTACCTTCGTACCAAACAATATTGTTTGTAGCTGATGTTGCTGTTATAACAGGTAAAGTCTGTCCTGCATAAACAGTAAAACTATTGTTGGCACCAAGTGTTATAGTAGATGTAAGCGTTGGCGCAGGAGAGGATAATTCTACATCAAAAAGTCTTAGAGCATCTCCTATAACTCCGGTTTGAATAAGTCCCGTGTTTAAAGAAATTTCAATTCTGTCAAATTCTACGCCTGGTTTAAAGGTTGTATTGACATCAGCATAACCACTGTTAACAGTAAGCAGAGTGCCAATATTTAAGCCTATCAGATTTAGGTTATCTTGTAAAGATTGTGTGAAAACCGGTGTTGTGGATGCACCTTTATAGGCTTTAAAAGTAACCCCACCACTTAGCAAATCAAGGCCGATAATGGCTTCACTTAAAGCAAAATGTATCTTTGCTGCATCACCGGCAGCAGCATTATGGTCAAAATATATTGTTTGAAGAATAGAATTGGCGACACCTGAATTGGTGATTCTCGGAGGAAAAGGAAGAGTATGTCGTTGGCGAATCATCAATTGCTCCTTTAGGGTTAGACACAAGATCATTTAACTCTAGCAATCTTAAAGCCCCTGTTGTTAAACTAATTCCGGTAGCAGAGCCAATGTCAGAGTATTTTGGCCTAACGCTACAAGCCCCTCCAAGTTCTTCTGTAAAAGCATTGTAGATATTGACATTGAAAGTTGCTCCGACAGTTGCAACATCCAGCAGTTCAGCAGGAATCGAAACGCTCAACCTTACAGAGTTATATGCAGCATTTGGGGTCACGGCTGCATAATATTCTCCCGCTTTATCAATCAGTAACCTGGTGGTCGCAGTACCAGCGACACTTCCCTCATTTTTACTACCTGCGCCAACATTTGAAGTTGTTGAGTAATTGCTGGCTCCTGATATTCCTGGCCAACAATGTTATTGAATTCTGTCAATCCAATATGTTACCAGAAACGCCAAGTCCTGTGGAGGTGGGCTTTTCCTTAATTTTAAAGTATGTAGTTGTATTAGCTGGTATTGAGTTGTTACCTGTATTACGAAATTGCGCGTAAACGTCAGCGCCGGAAACTTTTACAAAAGTGGCGGATAAGACGTTGGTGGCAGCCGTCAAAGTAGCCGGTGTAGTATTGGTAGGGCTATTTAAAATATTGTCGCCATAATAGAAAGCCAAAGCTCCCAAAAAATTATGGGCAGAAAAAGGAGCAGAAATTCCGGAATTGCCTGGTAGAACTCCGGAATTAAACCGGTCCCCGGTTTTTTGTCCTGTTAAGTAAGTTTTTTGCGCATAGGCTGACTGAACAACCAGAACTATAAAAAGACTAAAAACACCAGTAACCCAAGGTCTGGTATTTCGAAAATTATTTTTAACAATAGAAGTTTTCATAGCAAAAATTATAGTGAGAAAATTTAGTAAAAGAAATATTGAGGCAGAGAAGTCAAGCAGAGCTCTTTCAAGTTTTAAATTCCATTAAAACCGAAAGGTTTGCTAACCAATCTTTTGCTTGCAGATCAAGGTAGTGGTTGGATATGATAACAGGGCTGGCTGGCATTAGCCAGTACTCTTACCAGATTACCACTGTCGTTTGAATAGTAAGAATTTTGATGATGTATTGTGCATCTCGAATTATTACGTTGTGAGAAATATTTAGTAAAAGCAAAGGTGGTATAGCGGAGTCAGGGCAATATTTTTCCATCCCAGTTTAATTGATTAAACTGAAAGAATATTTTTTTGACCTGTAACTACAAATTAGCTGGAAATCAGCGTGGTGGCGAGCAGCAATGGTAGTATGAATAAGCTAATTGGGGCTGCCCAATACCTTTATCATATTGCCGCTGTCGGTTGGGCAAAGAAGATAGTAGTGATGTGTTTTTCATATTTTGTACTATATATGGTGAGAAATATGTATTACGATTTAGGGTCAAAACGAGAGGTTCTTAACAATTAATTCATTTTAACAAGGTTAATAAGCCTTGCATCACCCGGTACTCACATATGACAGTGTACCTTGATTTTGAATTGTATGTTAATCTTTCTCTGTCTTCTTTATCTTTTAATTTTAGTACCTTCTAATCATTGTGGATTTCTGGCTATTCTTTATTTCAGACCAGATTGTAAGCCAGTAAGTTGTAAGCTAATACCGGCAGCTTATGTGGGTAAGGTTGTTACAACAGCTTAAAATCTGATAAATATCTGTCTAAGCCATCTTTTTTTTAAAATAGGGTAATATTTCATTGTATTACTTTCCAATTTAAAACACTGATCAGAAATATCAAACTAGTGCCATTCCTTCAAGTACTTTATTCTAACATAAACATAGTAAAATTTCTACAATAAAGTAACACATAATTAGATTTTTTTATCGAAAAAATATTTAGCGGTAAAGTGCAGCGTTTGTGCTTGGAGAAAATGTCTGAAAATTAAGAGTTTCGGCTAGTGTTGGCCAGTAGAAAGGAATTGCAGGAGTTAAATTGAAATGAAAATTTAAGGAGTTTCGAAATGTCGTATTCTATACTGAAAAATAGCGTTTGAAGAATGTAGAAAAGACAAAAAAAGTCCAGCATAAAAAAATGCCAGACTTTTGTCTTTAATGTTCGTACCAAAAAGTACAGATTTTTGAGATAACGTTGAGTAAAAGTTTATGTAATATTTTCTAAAATTTAATGTTTCTGATTAATTAAAGAGCTCTTTCTATTAAAGTAATTATTTTCTTAGGTAAAGGTAATATTTGTTCTACAAAATTAACCTAAAAAACTTCGCTGTAAATATATTAAAATATTTGTAATTATATAAATGAGGTGAAAAAAAAATATAATTTTTTTTTGTTTTTAATGTTAACACCTTCACGAATAAAAGATTGTTATCCAATTTAATTTTGTGAAATCTCAGATTTATTTTATAATTTCTCTGCTGAATACTACTTTATTGTGAATTTTATTATAATTTCTATGAATAAATGTATTTCAAGTATTTGAATAACAGTGACTTAAAATAAAAATTTGGGAGTTAGTTATTATTAGTAATTGAATAATGAGCTCTCATAACCGTACAGATCGAAAAAAATATTCATCAAATAAAATTATAGAGATCATGAAAAAACTAATAATTGCCGCTATGATACTATCTGCGGTATTCCCGGTTTCGTCATCCTTTTCTAATTCTTTTACTATAAAAAATGTAGAAGTGCTTGTACAAGACAAGATGTCAGTCAAGCCTGAGGATTTACCAGAGCCAGTCAAATCTACACTTGCAGCCGGCGCTTATGCAAGCTGGGAAGTTACCGAAGCCTTTCTTATAACTAAGCCGGATAAGACTCAGTATTTCGAGATTATCGTAAAAAAGGGAAGTGAAATGTCAAAAATTAATCTGGATAAGGACGGCAGAAAGGTTGAATAAACGTTTTAAGAAAGAAAACGCCAAAAAGCAGAACATTCTCCGGCTTTTTGGCGTTTATTTTTGCAATTTTGCATTTCCGCAAAACGTTACATAAAGAAATTTTTAATATTTAATCCATTTTTGCCTTATGGCTCATTTGCTCCTTGTTGAAGACGATACTACATTCTCTAAACTGCTAAGTAATTTCCTTGGCAAGCATGGCCATGAAGTGCAGGTTTGCTCAACAATATCGGGGGCGAAAGAAGCAATACGTTCGAATGCAGGTACTTCAAATGAATATGCAGTATTGATGCTGGATTATCGCCTGCCTGATGGGAATTCTCTGGATTTGTTGAAAGCGCTGAGAGAAGAAGGAAACAGAACGCCTGCACTGATCATGACAAGCTTTAATGATATCAGGACGGCTGTGACAGCTATGCAGAGCGGCGCATTTGATTACATTACAAAACCGGTTAATCCGGAAGAATTGTTAATGGTTTTGAAAGAAGCGTTAAATAGAAAAGAGACGGTTTCTGTCAAAACAACCAAGAAACCGGAGAAACAATCCCTTGATTTTATAGAAGGAAACAGCAAAATTTCCAAACAACTTTATGAGTATGTGCGGCTGGTGGCACCTACGGATATGTCTGTGATTATTCAGGGCGAAAGTGGAACCGGTAAGGAACATGTAGCGAAATCCATTCACCGTTTAAGTAAACGTAGCGATGGTCCGTTTGTCGCGATAGACTGCGGTTCACTATCAAAAGATCTGGCGGCAAGCGAACTTTTTGGGCATAAAAAAGGTGCTTTTACTGGCGCTTTACAAGATAAAATCGGTCAGTTTGAAGCTGCTGATGGAGGTACATTATTTCTGGATGAAATCGGAAATCTTGGTTATGACGTCCAGATAAAATTACTTCGCGCGTTACAGGAAAGAATTGTGGTTCCTATTGGAAGTACAAATCCGGTTAAGGTAGATGTGCGTTTAATTGCGGCTACAAATGAAGATTTGATGGTGATCTCCCAAACTGGTGATTTCAGGGAAGATCTTTATCACCGTTTGAATGAGTTTAAAATCCAGGTGCCGGCACTTCGTGAAAGAGGAGAGGATCTGGCCGTTTTTATTCAGCATTTTGTTGATAAGGCTAATGATGAACTAGGGAAAAACGTTCGTGAGATTTCCAAAGAGGTGATGGATATTTTCCAGAAATATGACTGGCCAGGTAACCTGCGTGAGCTCAATAATGTGATAAAAAGACTTGTACTTTTATCGAAAGATGAGATCGCAGATCTTAAAGCATTACCACAGGAAATGATCATATCCATGGAAGCTGTGCCTGCTGCTCCGGTGAAATTACCAGGAGGCTCTGACCTGAAATTGTTACAGGAAACGCATGAAAAGGAAATGATTGAAAAGGTTTTGCAGGATGTGCGCTATAATAAAAGTAAGGCAGCGAAGCTTCTCAATATCGACAGAAAAACACTTTATTATAAAATTGAAAAATATCAGATTGAATAGGAGAGGATTTTTTCGTCAATGTGTTCAATTAATATATCAGCCTCTGCAACTGTTTCATTCAGTTCGGAGGCTGAAATGCTTTCAGGATCTTCTCTAAGTGAAACTTCAATTTTCCTGAATTGGGTGGAAATTTCCGGTGCTCCAATTTGTCCGATCCGCCCTGATAAACGATGTGCAATTTCCGTAATATTTCCTGTATTATTATTCGAAATAGAATCCTTTAACTCCGACAGATCATTCCGGGTATCTTTTACAAATTGTTCCAGGATTTCTTTCAGCAAGGATTCATCGCCAAAGGTCATTTCTTCCAAAACACTGAAATCGGGTGCATTTGCCAATTTTTCTAAATTTTCAACAGGTTGAATAAAAGGAATTTGTATCGGTTGATTATCCGAATTTGCCTGTAACAAATCCAGAACGTCGTTGGAATGGAATGGCTTCATTAAAATTCCATCAAAGCCCATCTCCAAAAGTTTGCTTTGTTCTTCCGGCAAAGCCTGGGCAGTCAGTACATAGATTTTTACGGATTTTGAAGCTACTTTTCTCAATTCCTTACATAATTCCGCACCGTTTAAGCCCGGCATACGCATATCCGTTAGCACCACGGTAACCTCTTCATCCCATTCTCTTGCCAGTACTTCTTCCGCAGAAGAGAAGCATTCGTGTGCAATATGATGATTTTCCAAAACCGAAGCGCACCATTTTAAAATAAAGGCGTCGTCGTCTACAAGCCAGACTTTGCCGGTGATATTGTAAGTTTTTTCCAGCGATTTGTCTGTAATTCCGGTAGGTGTTTCACCTTTTGGGAAATCTGTATTAATAGTAAACGTTGTTCCTTTATTCAATGTACTGTTTACTTCAATCGTCCCACCCATGGCGTCCACCAGTGCTTTTACAATACTTAATCCCAAACCAGTCCCGCCAAATCGGCGTGCGATGGAAGGATCTGCTTGTTCAAATTGATTGAAAACACGGTTTGCCTGCTCTTTTGAGAGTCCGATTCCAGTATCCACAACTTCAAATTTTACAGTAATGTTGTTTTTTATTTCCGTGTGCGTAACCCTCAAAGTTACCTGGCCTTTTTCCGTAAATTTGATAGCGTTTGTCAATAGATTATATAAGATCTGGCGAAGCCGGAAAGGGTCACCTTTTAAATATACATCGGCACCAAGCGAATTTTCCAAAGATAAAACCAGCGATTTTGCAGTAGCAGTCGGACTCAACATTTTCACAACTTCATTAAGCAAAGGAGTAATTGCGAAATTCCGTTCTTCAAAAGTAAACTGGTCCGAAATAATCCGGCTGTAATCCAGCACTTCGTTCACCAGATATAACAAATGTTCCGATGCGGAATGAAGCGTTTCCAGATCTTCCTTTTTAGGTTTTTCTTCTTTTTTTAAAGCTTCCGCATAACCAATAATCGATTGCAGCGGCGTTCGGATCTCATGGCTCATATTGGACAAAAACCGCTGTTTTGCCATGCTGTGATATTCTGCCTCTTCTTTTGCTTCTTCCAGCTGCATAGCGATATTTGCTGCTTCTGGTGATGTCTGTAAATATAAAATAGGCAAGTAAAGCAGTTAGAAAGAAAAAGCCGATCATAATGTATTCGATCTGGTTTATACTTTCTCCAACCATATTTTGGGTTTGCAAGCCATCAGCACTGGCCTGCCTGACAATCTCTCCTTCCACTTCCTGCATCACATTTCGTAATTGCCCCACAAGCGCATTTCCAGCGGTGGTCAATTCGTGCTCACGGTTAACGAAACGGTCGGTCCGGGCACGCTGTGATTTTTCAATAGCTTGCACCGCAACACCTACTTGTTCAATTGTACTGTCTTCCCGTGCGACGGTTAGCGTATCAATATGAGATGTAACTTCCTCTTTTCTGACTACTTTTGGCGTAACAATCGCAGGTGCAGGTTTGGCTTTTTTATTACCAAAAACTCGGTTGAGAAATCCTTTTTTCTCTGCTTCGGGTGCTGGCGGCAACCGCAGGTTCCGTATAAACGGTTGTCGTAGTTGTTCTTCTTTCTGTGGTGATTACAGTACTATCCGGTTTTTTCTTTTTCTTGGTCGTGATAAGGCCGGAAATGGTATGTACTTCGTCTGAAAGCGCTTTGTTGTTTACCAGTTTGGAGCGTACCCGTACATAATCACTGTAAATACTGTCACGTGCAATGAGAATAGTTTTCATCGAATCGATGCGAATGACCTGCAACGGCGTATCACGACAGAAGAAACTTAGTGTATCCAGGGTGCTGATAAGTTGCGCCGACTGATTCAGAAACTGTTGTTTTATCAGAATCTTCTTTTTCCGGAAGTGGTCTTGCATTTTGCAATTGATCCAGTTGAAGAATATCCTTGAAAACTTTATTTACAATGCGCAATTTTTCGCTGGGCGTGGAAAGAACTTCCAGTTTTTCCAGCATATTTTCAAAAGCGATTTTACTGATAATCCATGAAGATCCGAGTGCAATGGCCGCCACGAAAAACCCCAGCAACACTTTGCCTTTGACAGACTTTGAAAACGCTCTGTTTCGTTTTGAAGACATTATAAATTTATCATCGTATCTGTTAGTAACGCAATTTTGCAAAAAAAACGTTTAGTTTTCGAAAGAACGCATTTTTGAACAAGTATAGAATCAGGTTTCCAATTTTTATAACAAAAAAAGCAGGCCACCTCAATGAGAAGTGGCCTGCTTTTACAATGTTTTTGATTTATTATTTTGCCAAAGAATTAATCCAGGCAGCAATTTTCATTGCGTCTCCTTTTGCAACCTGTGGCATTGGAGCCATTGGCGTTGCAAAATCAGGCCAGTTTTCTGGTTTTGGATCGTAGATCAAATCAACGATCTGCTCATTTGTATACTTACGTTTCGCAACATCAACATAAGAAGGACCAACTACTTTTTTGTCAGTTGCATGGCAAGCCAGACAAGTGTTTTTAGTTAGAAGAGGTTTCACTTCTTCCCATGTCGGTGCTTTTGCAGCAGATGCAGTTTTCACTGGTGCGGCTTTTCCTTTTCCGTCAGGAGAAACGTGTTCTTTTACTGGTGCAGCTTCTGTTGGTTTCACATTTCCTGATCTTGTTGTTTTCAATTCAGATGACTTTCAGTTTTTCACCATCAGGAATGTTGTTCAATGTATAATAAGCATCCGGGTGAACAAGTGACCAGCAATTTGTGGCAGCACGAACACCTTCCAGCTGGATTTTGTGAACATAATACTGACGCATTCCGTCCAGTACAATTCTCACTTTTTTGCCATCTTCCGACACTTTTACACCTTTGACATTCACATCTTCCAGGTTTATCTGAGGACTTCCGTATACAGGATAATGTTTGTACAAATAGCTGCTCACTTTGTAAGAATCAAGATCTTCCGCTGATTTACGGTCAACAGGCATCGTGAATTCGATTTCAAAACCGTCTGGCTGCGCTTTTACCGTGTACATTTCAAATGGCATTTTGCCATTCCAAACCAGACGCTGCAATCCCTGGTTAGCATCACCAGCCGAACCCCATCCGCGGTTTGTTTCACCTACGAACATAGAACCGTCTTTATCAAAAGCCATACGCAAAACGCCCGACTGGAATCCGCTGCGGAAACCAATTGAAGCACCCTGATATTCACCTTTTACTTTTTCCAGAACCAGACGCATGATGTTGCTTTGTCCCTGGTCACCCACGAAAACCTGTCCTGTAAATGGTCCGAAACCACCTTTTGTTTCGTCCATGATCAACTCAGAAGTAGAAACTCCGTGAACACCATAAGGCAAGCCATACAGCCGGAAGCTGCACCATATCGATATTTTTCTTTCAACTGATACAGAAACTGAGGCTCTTCATTTCCTGTGTTTTCAGGTTTGATCGCACGGTCCTTTGAATCTCTTTCTTTGCGGTTATCGCGTTCTGCGAAGAATTGTTTTTCAGTAAGTTTAACAGGAGAATTTGGTAATCCAGCCCATTTCAAACCAGCCGGGTGTCCCATAAAACCTCCTTTTTTAACCTGAAAAATACCACCTGTTCCCATCCAGTCACCCTGGTTGTCTGTATAAAAAAGTTCACCGTCCAGCATGCTGATACCGGCAGGAGAACGAACTCCTGTTGCGTATGGCTCAAATTTTCCATCATTGGTGATGTGGAAAATCCATCCACGGCCCGGTACACGGCTTTCGCCTCTCCACCATTCTTCGTCACCAAATGCTACGTTACCACTTACGAAAAAGCTTCCGTCCGGTGCCAGTTTTGGACCGAAAGAATATTCATGGTAATGTCCTGATAATGGCCATGCGTAAACAGTTTCGTAAACATCCGCTTTGCCGTCACCGTTTTTGTCGATCAGTTTGGTAAGCTCGCCGCGTTGTGCACAGTACAAAGCACCGTCTTTGTAAGCAAGACCCAGAATTTCGTGAAGACCTGTCGCAAATTTTCTGAAATAAGGCGTGCGGCTTGTTGGGTTATCCACGATCCAAACCTCTCCGCGGCGTGTAGAAATTGCCAGAGAACCGTTCGGCATGGTAGTCAGTCCACCAACTTCCAGAATAATTCCTTCCGGGATCGGCGGCGTGATGATCTTGTAAAAATCTTCTTCTTTCGGCGACTCCTGCGCTTTTAGCATCGGTAGAGTTGCCAAAATGAGCAAATGCTATTTGAGCAATTTTTTTCATTGTTATTATAGCTTATAGCTTTGATTGACTTTGATATATCAGAATAGGATGGAATATTTCACTTCACCATTGGTCACCGGAACGATCAGTTCCTGCTGTCCATTAGCGCTTCTGATCTCAGGTTTTACCGTTTTGTCAGCCAGCTGGATGTAAGTACGATTTGTTGTTCACCGCATAAAGTCCGTCTGAAACTTTTTCAATCGAAGTACCGTCTGCAAGTCTTGCTACAAGATCTTTTACCGGATTGTTCACTTTTACAATCACGTTCGAAATACTGGTTGTTCACAACCGAAATGATAATCCGTAACAGGTGAGCCAAATGCCTGATACTTGAAAGTAGGAACATCTGTATCATCCAGACATAACCTTTTGGACGGTAACCGCTTCCGGTTGTATCCGCAACCCATTTCGATTGTCCATTAGTTTTGCCAAGCAGCATATCATCTCCCAGAAGCGTAACACTTCCGCGCGGACGGGAAGAACCATCGCCGCGATCGTGCCACATTGGCGTTGCATCCAGGAATTCTCCGCGCCAAACCTGCAAAACAGTTCCTTTTTCAAGGTCATAAGTATAATGCAGGTTTGAAGGGCTTCCCACTGAAACTGCATGCACGATACGTGTGTTTTTAGAATTCGGCGTCTTTTTTGAAATCCATGAAACTGCGCATTATTGTATTCGTTGCGGCAGTAACTCAAAATCGGATCATTACACCACCGCCTGTTGCGCCAGAGCTTTTGGTATTGATAAGCAACTTCCCTGAAACCAGGACCACTTAACCCAAAGTCCAAGAACCGGTCTCATCCAACCTTCTCTTTTGTTGTTGAAAATTTCAATGGTATGATCGCCGGCTGTCAGGTTGACTTTTCCCTGACGGAAGCTGTTATTATCTCTTCCATTGCGCATGGAATAACATACTTTGCCGTCAATTTTCAGATAAGAATTTCCGGCAGCCTGTAATCTGAAATTGTATTCACCCGCTGTTGGCGCATTGTATTTTCCGGTATAAACGTAAGAGTAGTTGTTGTTTTCTTTCAGAATCTCCCAGGTAAGCGCTTCTGTCTTTGCCTGATTCCGCAGCTGTTTGTTTGGACAAATCGTCTGTTTCAGACAAATTTCCGTAATAAGTTTTGTAGGTAAGGTCTGATAACGTTCCCGGCTTTTTGTCAAAATTATTGATCACAATGTTTTTGATAGCCAAAGAACCATGGTCACCCTGGATACGGATCGGGCCCATCGCAACATCTTCTGCTGTAAGTGAACCACGTGTCGGGCCGCTCACTTCTACATTTTCATGAATAGTAACGCCGTTCAGGATAATTGAAAGGAACACAGCATTGGAAATTTTCTTTCCGCTCGCATCGAAACGCGGAGCCTGGTAAGAAATTTTAATATTTTGCCATAAACCAGGTGCTTTTGCTACATTGAAACGAGGAGCATATCCTTCGTAACCTTTTTCGCCTTCCGGTTTTGAATCATTCCAGCGTTCGTAAATTCCGCCGTTGTCGTTGTATTTGGCTGTTTTTTTGCCCCAGCTGTCAAAAAGCTGAACTTCATAATTTCCCTGAAGATAAATACCGGAATTGGATCCTTTTGTCAGCATGAAATCCAGTCTCAATATCCAGATCTCCGTGCTTGAAATTCGATATCAAGTTCATATTCCTGGCCGTATTTTCCTTTTTCGTGAATACAGGCTAAAACGCCTTTTCCAGGTTTGGTGTTCAAAACATTTTCTTTGGAAATGTCAACAGAGGCATCGCCAACAATTTTCCAATTGCCGGCTTTGTTAGTAAATGCGCTGAGGTCATTCAGAGGAATAGGTTGCTGTGCAAAAGCAGATTGCACAGCTATCACTCCCAGACCCCAGGCGAAAAGTTGTAAAAAGAAACGGTTAGGTTTAAACATACAAGAAGTAAGCTTAATAGGTTTATAGATAAAAAGAGGTACAAATTACGAGATAAGAATCGGGAAAATCACATTTCTTTTCTGCTGAAAAAACAATCTCATTCATTTTAACACACTATTCCATAATACATAAGGAAAATTTCAGGGTGAGATATTACCAATCTGGATTCCTCTTAAATTTAAATACGAGTAGTCTGAATATTGACAGATCCAACTTGCGGTTTGTTGAATAAACCGCCGTTGGATCTGCCGGAAAAAGCTAAACGTAAGGAATAATTATATCTTGATGATTTTGGTCATTCTTTCAGAGGAATTGTGCAAGGTGATTTTACCTTTCAACACTAAATCGGTTTAGCAAACTTACTTAGATATTAAGAATTTTTCAATAGCCAGTATGAAAATTACCGTTTGGCCGCCAGGTTTTATGATTCAGTTTTGGTTGAAGAATCCCTGATAATCAGTTGAGCCGGGAGAATAATTTCGTGGATTTTTGTGTCGTTTTCTTTTAACGCGTTGAGCATAAGTCTGATAATATGCGTGGATAGCTCTGGAACCGGCTGCGCCACAACGGTAATAGAAGGACTGTAAAATTTGAAAAGATCATGGTCGTCAAACGAAACTACGGCAATATCATCGGGAATATTTAGCTTCTGACTTTTTATTGCCTGCAAACCCCAGACTCCAATATAATTGGTGGAAAAGAAAACTGCATCAATTTCTTTATTGGTATTAAGGAACGCGGCGATCTCGCTTACGTTTTGTTCTTCGCTATTATAAAAATTAAGTTTTTTGATATATGTGGTTAATCCAGCTTCCGTTACCGCTTTTTCATAACCGCCCTGCCGGTCGGCCATTTGCATCTGATCTGATTCAATGGATACAAAGGCGATATTTTTAAAGCCGTTTGTAATTAAATGATTGATTGCCTTGCAGCTGCTGTCCAGGTTTTCAATACCAACGTAATTGCATTTTAATTTGGGCAGATTTCTGTCAATCAAAACAACCGGAATATCCTCATCAATCAGTGATTGTATCTCATTTTCAATGCCTTCAGGAGGCGTGATAATAAATCCGTCAATCGAACGATCCCGGAAAAGCCGTATCAGTTCTACGGCTTTTTCGGTTTTGTTATCTGTGCTGCAATAAATAATCCGGTAACCCTGGCTATGCGCTTCTTCCTCGATCAAACGGGCAACCTGTGCAAAAAGAAGGTTATTGGAAATATCTTCCACCATCAGACAAATGATTTTCGACTTGCCTGTCCGTAATCCCTGAGCCATCATGTTGGGTTTGAAATTTACCTCTTCGACAAACTTCAAAACTTTTTCTGTAAGGGCTTCACTGATTCTTTTTTCCTTGGCCTTACCGTTCAGAATGAAGGAAACCGTCGTAATCGATATTCCCAGTTCTTTTCCGATATCCCGTATGGAAAGTTTTTTACTCATTGTTATTTAGGGCGGACGTTAATTATATCAAAATAAAAATTCACTGAAAACATAGTTTCCAATGAATTTTGACTCCTATATTTTTATATTAAAAATTCAGAAAGCAATATACGGAATCATTTCTTAACTGATTCTGCTGTTACTCTTTTCTTGTTTGGCTTGGCGCCCATCACGAAATTGATCTTGCCTCCATCCATGATTTCCGCATGCGTAATGTAATTGCGCGTCAGAACTTTACCGTTGAGTTCAATTTTCTGAATGTAAACATTTTTGTCGCTTTGGTCTTTCACGTCAATTTCAAAAGTCTTGCCGTTTTCAAGGTTAAGCTTCGCATTTTGTACAGTCGGACTAGTAAAAATGTATTGATCTGAACCTGGTGCTACCGGATAAAAACCCAGTGAGCTGAAAATAAACCAGGCACTCATTTGTCCGAAATCGTCATTTCCACCCAAACCATCGACTGACGATTTGTACATTGCTTTCAAAATCATCCGCGTTTTTTCTTCCGTTTTCCACGGTTGATCCAGCCAGTTGTACAGATAAGCTACGTGATGCGAAGGCTCATTTCCATGAACATAATTTCCAATGATTCCGTCGCGGGTAATATCTTCAGTGTTTTCAAAATATTTATCCGGCAAATTCATGCTGAAAAGTGAATCCAGATGCGCGGTGAAACGTTTTTTTCCACCCATGAGCTCGATCATATCAGCTGGTGCCTGAGGAACGTACAAACTGTAATTCCAGGAATTTCCTTCAATAAAACCTTGTCCGTGCGTATCCAGCGGATCAAAGTTTTTTCTCCAAGTACCATCATCCAATTTCGGGCGCATAAAACCGATGGACGCATCATAAACATTTTTGTAGTTACCAGCACGTTTGATAAACTCTTCGTAAATGTCGGTACGATTCAGTTTTTTTGCCATTTGCGCGATACACCAGTCATCATACGCATATTCCAAAGTTTTAGAAACGGACGAAGAATTTTTGTCATCCGGCACAAAACCTTTTTCCATATAGTAATTCAGTCCGTCATAATATTTATTTCTGGCTGTTGTCACACAAGCGTCCAACGCTTTGTTTACATCAAAATTTGCATTGCCTTTAATCACCGCATCCGCAATAACCGGAACGGAATGATAACCGATCATACACCAGTTTTCATTTCCGTAATGCGACCATACCGGCAGCATTTTATGCACACTTTGATCATAATGTGCCAGCATGGATTTAATCATATCCGCATTTCTTGCAGGCTGTAAAACGTTGAAAAGTGGATGCAATGTTCTGTAAGTATCCCAAAGTGAGAAACTTGTATAATTTGTAAAACCATCCGTTTTGTGTACGCTTTGATCAATTCCTTTGTAAGAACCGTCAACGTCCATATAGGTTGTTGGTCCTAGAAAAGAATGATACATGGCGGTGTAGAAATTCACCTTGTCGTCTTCATTAATCGCCTTGATCGCAACTTTATTGAATTCTTTATTCCAAAGGGCTTGTCCTTCCTGTTTCACTTTGTCAAAATCCCAATGTGGAATTTCAGCTTTCATATTGGCTAGTGCACCTTCGGTGCTAACCGGTGAAATGGCAAATTTGATTTTGATCTTTTCGTTTTCCGCAGTCTGGAAATCGAAGTACATTTTCAGGTTTTTTCCTGCCACTTCCGGAAAATTGTGCGCCTGATCAAATTTTCCCCAGAAACCTTTGTAGACATTTTTGTCATCGATTTTTGTGCCGTAATTTTTAAACGGCTTGCTGAAAGTCATCGCGAAATAAACAATCCGTGTTCTTGCCCAGCCATTCGTCTGGCGAAATCCAGTGATCAGCGTATCATTTTCAACACGCACAAAAGTCCAGACATTTTTATTGTCATATTGATAAAGTCCGGCCATCAAATCCAGGATCACATGCGCCTCATCAGATTTTGGGAAAGTATACTGATGCATTCCAACGCGGTTGCTCGCCGTTAATTCTGCTGTGATATTATGGTCGTCGAGTTTTACTTTATAATAAGCAGGTTCCGCAATTTCGTTTTTGTGGGAAAAAGCCGAACGATAACCACTTTCAGGTTTGTCTTCCGTTCCCGGATTTAATTGCAGCTTTCCGGTCGTCGGCATAATCAGGAAATCTCCAAGATCCGAATGTCCCGTTCCGCTAAAATGTGTGTGGCTGAAACCTACAATCGTTTTGCTGTCATACTGATAACCTGCGCAAAATCTGTAAACATCAGCATTGTATTTTCCATTAACACCATAAGGTAAAGTATCGGTATCAGGACTTAATTGAACCATCCCGAAAGGAACCGTTGCGCCAGGATACGTATGTCCCATTTTTGCAGTTCCTACCAACGGATGTGCATAAGGGATGAAATTTTCTGTTCCTTTTTGCCCGAAAGAAGTCAGGGACGCAAAGAAAAAGGCAGTTGAAAAAAGTTTTCTTAGGGTCATTTTACTGGAATCATTTATAAAAAATAAGGGCATAAACTTGAAGGTCAGTGTTTAACTTTATGATAAAAGTAGATATAAATCGATTTAGCAAATACAACAGCAATTTATATTTTTAAAATTTGTGTTAATTATCCAATTTAAGACACGTAAATTTGAAATCTCAGATCGAAATTCACGTTTTTATCAGCCTGTCAATGGAAGGAAATGGCGAGCAGGTTAAAAATCATGAGTAAATCAGTTCTTTTTGAATCTTATAATCCCAAATAAAAATCGATTGATAATCTATGAAAAAAATTACAATGATTGTGGCTGGTATATTGACAACAGCTGCGTCGTATGCCCAATTACAGCCCTCGAAACAAACTCCTGAATCAAGCGAATTATGGACTCCGGTTCCGCGTATTGTAACACCTGGAAAAGCTGCTGCTACCGGTTATGGATTTTCAGCACCTTCGGATGCAATCGTTCTTTTTGATGGTAAAAATCTTGATCAATGGGTTTCTGGCAATGAAGGCGGCGGTGCTGCACCATGGACAGTTGCTGACGGCGCGTTAACTTGCGCACCTAAAAAAGGTGATATCGTTACCAAACAAACTTTCTCGCGATTATCAGCTTCATATCGAATGGCGTACTCCTGCAAAAGTTGAAGGAAACAGCCAGGGACGTGGAAACAGCGGTATTTTCATGCAGGGGATTTATGAGCTTCAGGTACTTGACAGCTACAATAACCCAACCTATGTAAACGGACAGGCTGGTTCTATTTACAAACAAACAATGCCGTTAGTTAATCCGGTAGTAGGACCTGGCGAATGGCAGACTTACGATGTGGTTTACACTGCACCGCATTTCAACAAAGATGGACAAATGACAATTCCTCCATATATCACGGTACTTTTGAACGGTGTTTTGGTTCAAAATCATACTGCAATTCAGGGAACAACTCCTTACGTTGGACAACCGATGATCACGCCTCATGGACCGGGCCCGATCAAATTGCAGGATCACAACAACACAACAAGTTTCCGTAATATCTGGATCAGAGAAATCTAGTGTCAGAAAATATTTCAACAAAAAAGGATGTCAGAAATGGCATCCTTTTTTGTTTTACCAAAATTGCAATCGCTAAATTTCGCTGCAAAATTGCAGGAGCTGTTTTAATTGATCTTCATTATTAAAATCAATATCATTTTGCCGAAGAAAATCGGATAATGCATTCTGCTGCTTTGCATAGATTTTTGAAAATCCGGATCTTCTGGCTGCGTGAAAATTGCGATTTTGGTCAATCAGAAAATACGTGGTTTTGTATTTATATTCCGGATGTGAGGCATTATTCTGCCACTGAAATTCTCCGTTTAGATTATTGATTAATAAAGAAGAAGGAATTGCACTTTCGCTGGTAGCGATTAATTTTCGATCCGACATATTCACTGAATTGCCTTTTACCGCCAGATATTTCTTTTTTGCCAAAAGCACATTATTGAAATTCCCGACAACTTCCATCTCTCCGTTTTTAAGCTGACTGTAAAAGATATTTTCGCCAATGGCAATGTGGTCAATAAATTCTTTGTTCGTGATCAGCAGCGTATCGCGGTTGGTGGCGATATACTGGACTTCACCGTGAAGATAGTTGTAGTTCAGTTTTACCCTCGTATGTTTTCCATTTTTGAAAAACACTTTACCATCCTTAAATTCATCAAACTGATAAAGTCCTTTGGGAGAAACACGAATGACTTCTTTCTTCTCTCTTTCTAAATTGGAGGTAATTGTCTGGGAAATGATATCACTGGCGGGAGCCGATAGCAATAGTACAAATAGCAAAGTTTTCATATAAGAGGATTGTTTAGTTGCAATTCACAAACTTTCAAATCGGGCACTGATCACTATCGCTTTCTTTCGGCAATACAAAAAATGATGGTTTGATTTAAAGATGTGATTTTTAACTTCTTATACTCTTTTTATACCAAACAATTTATAAAATTACAGCGCAGCAAACTCCTTCTTACTTTTGAAAATATGATTCTTGTTAAACATCACAATAGCCACCAGAATTAATCCATAAGCCACTAACTGGAATGCGGTAATTTCCTCTTTGAAATAAAATACAGCGATAATAAAACCAATCAGCGGATTGATATAAAGTAAAATTCCCATTGTTGAAGAATTGACACCTTGCAAAGCATATAAATTCATGAACAACGGTGCAATGGTAAAAACGATGGCGATAACGGCAATCAGCAAATAAAACGAAATTTCTGTGGGAACATCCGCGCTATAAACCGGATAAAACGGAAGCAGGAGTAAGGAAGAAAACAGGATTTGAAAAGTCAGAAGCAGGAATTTGTCAAATCCTGTACTTTTCTTTTGGCTTACCAGATAAAGCGCATAGGAAACGGCGATGATGAGACTGTATAAAAGATCTGTCACATGACCAATCGACAGGAGCGAGCAGCTAAATGCACTAAGCGCAACGGCCGCCCATTGCCAGCGATTCAGTTTTTCATGTAAAATAAAATAAGCCAGCACCGTCGTGAGGATTGGGCAAACCAGATAAGCCAGCGATCCGGCTTTTACACTGATATGATTGATCGCATAAATAAAAAAGAACCAGTTTCCGGTTAGCAACAGACCTCCAAGTAAAGTTACTAGTACAACTTCTCTTTTCTTTTTTTGATTTAAAGATTTGAAAAACGCGTAATTTTCTTTCAAAACCTTTTGTCTGAAAACCAAACTGATAATCAGCATGAGAACTGCGCAAAAGAAAACGCGGTAGAATAAAATATCCAGCGAAGCATATTCATGTAAAGCTTTAAGTGCAAAACTGAAAAATCCCCAGACGGTAAATGATGAAAGCGCTGCGATATAATATTTTGAAGATTTCATTCCAATCAATTCATTGAGAGTTCACAAAATAAAAGTTGTGAGTGAGTTATTAGATAAACCTGTTTCCAGACATTTCGTTCCGTGTAATGCGTTATCAAACAGGATAAATTCATGTTCATTAATTTCCCCATATTGATGGTGAAATGAAGATGAGGAAATTGATAATATAATTTAACTAATTCTAGTTTAGTACTTTAAGTATATAAGCGTTCGTTTGTGATACTTAGCACGACAATTTTATTAATTCAAGCAGGACTATTATTTTACTACTCATGCAATTATCATCTGGTTTAGCCCGGTCAAAATACATTTCGTTTTCCATTCTGTTTGTTTTTGTCGTGCTGCAATCCTGTAAAAAGGATGTTGACAAAATGACAAAACAAGAGCTTGTGAAGGAATTAAGCAAGGAAAAGAGTTACAATGCACTTCTTGAATATGCAGGAAATGCTGGTGTGAAAACAGAGAAATTTGCTTTTAAAGAATCAGATGCGCCTGTGTTTGCTTTGCTAGAAGAAACCGGTTACGGTCATCAACCATCGCTGAGATATATCAATAAAAAGGTGAAAGCAGATACCGCTGTTTTAAAAGAAGCTGCGATTGCTTTGGTTAAAGGTGAATCGCTGGAAAAAGTGATGGAAAAACTGGAACCCGAATATCCGGTTTATAAAAATCTGAAACGCCATTACACAAGATTAATCGGCGAAAATAAAAAGGATAGCGCTGCCGTGGTTGCAGAATCTATCAATGCATATCGCTGGATTCACAGACAGGCTGGCGACGCACCGCGTTTGGTGATGGTTAATATTCGTGGAGCATACTTAACGGGAATGGATGCAGATGGAAAAGATGGAATTACAATGCGGACCGTTGCCGGCAAGTTTGACACACAAACACCAACGATTGATACCTATGCGACGAGTATTGTAACACATCCATACTGGAACGTTCCGAAAAGCATAGCGATCAAGGAAATTTTCCCAAAAGCAGCGAAAGACGAGGAATATCTTTCGAGAAATAAAATTGAGGTAATTGATAAAAAAGGCCAGGTTGTAGATGCCGGAGAAATTGACTGGGAATCGATGACGCCAGAAGAATTTCCATACCGTTTCCGTCAGGAAACAGGTGGAGATAATTCGCTTGGTTTATTGAAAGTTGAAATTAAAAACCCGCTGGCAATTTACTTGCACGATACAAATGCAAGATATCTTTTCAACACAGACCAGAGATGGAGAAGTCACGGATGTGTGAGAGTACAACATCCGACAGAACTTGCCAATTTTATGGCTGGTGAACAATTGCTGGATAATGATTCCTTGATGGAACCGGATACAACTTCAATCCCACCAAAATGGCATAAACTGAAAAGAAGAATTCCTGTTTTCCTTTTATACCTGGGTGCTGATTGTAATGAAAAAGGGGATCTGCTTTATTTTGCAGATGTATACAAAAGGGATGCACCAAGGGTCTGACCTTTTTCTTTGATCAGGTTAATGCCGGATAATAAGGCGGAAGATTTGAAATAGCGTGGATTTTGGGAATAAATAAAGAGCCCGGCTCCGTCATATAAAAGCTGAATCAGCTTTTTGCTATCAGCAATTGAAACGGCAGGACATCCTTGGCTTCTTCCCAAACGTCCTGTGTTTTTGATAAAATCTTCACTCACATAATCTGCTCCATGCATGACGATAGCACGTTCATAAGCGCGATCGTTAATACCTTTTTCCAGACCTTCCAGGCGAAGAGAAAGTCCGTGTTTGCCTTGATAGGTTCCTAATGTTCTGTAAAAACCAAGACTGGATTGAAAAGAAGAATTATCATTAGAAAACTCTTTGGCATATTCCTGACCCGAATTCCGGCCGTGGGCAACGAAGGTATTTAAAATTAGTTTTTTCTTGATAAGATCAATAACGTAGAGTCTTTTTTTGCACGACGACTGACTAAAATCTGCAATAGCCATAATCTGTTTGTCAAGTCTCATTTTATGAAACCCGTACCATGCATATAAAAATGCTGTCTCGGAGAGTCCTTGTTTTTTTAGATCAAGAGAATCATATAAAGTTTCCCATTCTGGTTTTGATAAAGAATCGGAATTAACAGAAACAGAATCTTTTTGAATCTGGTTAGAAGAAGAATCGAAAAGGGGATTAATTTTTTGAAAGCCAAAGGAAACGCTAAGCGCAACAAACATTACTAAAACTACGACTTGTGATTTTGTCATCTTGAATACTTAAAGTTTTGAAATAAGATTCAGCTAAGAGGACCGGGGAATACGGTATGTCACAAAACGTTAGAAAAGAAAAAAGCTTGTTACTGTAAAAAATATCCTTTCGTCGTGTGAGTTCAATTAACATAACATACGATGAAATTGGTTCCGAGTTCTAATTTTGAGCCTTTGCTTTTAAATGAAAATTTGTTTGAAATTTATAAGTAACAGGATTTAAATTATATCACGTAAATGCCTTTCAAAGCTGATTTTGTCTATTTGCAACAATATTTCATTATTTCTTGTACTACCTAAATCTAAGTAGTTATTTTTAACGTAAATATGAAATATTTTGATTGCTGTTGGTTCTTGTGAACGACAGAAATTTTATTTTAACCCAGTTTTATTAGAGTATCCGGGCGAATTTTACCCGCAGAGTAAATGAGTATGAAGAAATGGGAAATTTTAGTTGCAGACAGTCATGCTATTGTTAGAGTTGGCTTAGTACAGATAATAAATGAAAATTTTGTTTGTGAGACGCCGCTTCTGGAAGCTCAATCTACGAGTGAGGCATTGCTTGCAATAAAGCAGAATCCCGGAATTAATCTGATCATAATCGGAACAAGTCTGGTGCATGTTGATGATTTGATTGGTGAAATCAGGAATGTATCTACCAAAGTCAGGATATTGATTTTTGCTAAAAGTCTTCATTATCCGCATGCAATAAGCTATCTGATCGCCGGAGCAAATGGCTTTCTTACCCAAAATGCAACGGCAAAAGAAATTGACGCCGCTATTGCAAAAGTTCTAAATAATGAAAGATATCTTTGCCTGGAATTACTGGAAGCGATGGCTCAGGAGACTTTTTTAAGTAACGTGCATCGTAGAAAAATTTCGCCTCATAAAAACAAAACAGATACGCCAAGTTCGCTGAATGATAAGCTTTCAAAAAGACAAAAAGAAATTGTTGATTATCTGATTAAGGGAGAATCTGTGTCCGCTATTGCCAGTCATTTGAACATAAAAATTTCTACTGTTGGAACCCATAAGTCCATTGTTTTTGAAAAACTTGGCGTCAAGAATGTCCTGGAACTTATTGAGATGTATTATGGTGATCTGGTCGATTGACAAATAAATTCCGGAGGTGGTGGCATGATATTGCTAATGTTCCATATTGGAATACCAAATCACTTTAACCGGGAATACATGGAAAATGAAACGACTCCTTTCAAAAGAAAATGGGCAAAATGGAGATTTATTGGATTGGCAGTTATAGCGCTCGCGATTTTTGTCAAGTTTTTTGTTTTGAAGGGTGAGGAAGAAGAACCACTGGCACCAATTGTCGAAGTTGATATCAGCAAAGTAGCTTTTAAAAGTGAAAAAGAAGTTGAGGCAGTTTTGGGAAAAGGAAAACTTGACAGCTATTGGAGAGATGCGGATGCGGGTTGCGATAAATGTCCGAAGGTGATTTACAGAGATGGTAAAATAGAAATTATTTATATCAATGAAATCGCTGACCGTATCACAATTAACAATCTTTCGGAGTATGCTTTCAAAAATCATGTTATACTCGGGCTGCTTGATCTTAAAAGAGATATCAATCCAAGTTTTGAAAATGATGAAGTAAAGCGCTGGGATAATTATGAAAAATACACACAGATCGCTGCTTTCGCGAAAAAAGATAAAATTGAATATCTTTTGATAAAAAGTAAGTCAAAGTAATATCCTGTAAATAATGAGTACGAAGAAGTCTTCTCTTAAAGAGGACTTCTTTTTTGTTTTACAAGCACATTAACTTCATATTAATTTTCTATCAAATTTATTTGCACCCGCAGAACCTGAATAATTGCTGCTATTTTTGTATTTCAATCCGATCGTTCCTCGTTATGCTTTTATCAAAAAAATACAGGCTTGTTGTGCTGGGGCTGGTTCTGGTACCAGCGCTGCTATCTTCCTGTAACCGACATTTTACAGTTTCAGGAAATCAATACAAAGAATACGCTATTGATCAGTCTGCCGGTATTGATTCGTCTTTGGTCAAATATTATTTGCCCTACAAAAAACAGATGGATGCGGAAATGAACCGTGTAATCGGCCAGACGGATCAGGAACTAACAAAAACGTCGGATCCGGAAACTTTGATTGGCGATTTTTTCTCTGATGCGATTTTGACAGAAGGATTAAAAAAAGATCCAACAATCCAGTTTACTTTATCAACAAAAGGAGGGTTGAGGACCAGCTTTCCAAAAGGTAATATCACGGTTTCAAATGTTTTTGAATTGATGCCGTTTGAAAATGAGCTGGTAGTTTTGAAATTATCAGGGGCATCTGTTCAAAAAGTGATCGATTTTATTGTGAAGTCGGGCGGACAGCCTGTTGCTGGTATTAGAATGAATATCAAGGACAAAAAAGCAAGTGACGTAATGATTGCAGGAAAACCATTTGATATAAACCAAAGCTATAATCTGCTAACGTACGATTACCTCGCAAACGGTGCAGAAGGTCTTGAATTTTTAAGTGAAGCTACGGAACGAAAAAATATTGATAAGAAGGTAAGAGATGCCTTGATCGACTACATCAATGGCCTTACAAGTGCAGGGAAAACCATAAACACTCAATTAGATGGAAGAATTGTTGTCAACAATTAATCGCCGGGATTTTCTGAAAAGCGGCGGTACGGCGGCAGCTTTATTGGCTTTGAGCGCTTCTCCTTTTGCAGCTTTTGCAAAGGATGAAACGGTGCAGCTTACCATTTTGCATACCAATGATGTCCACAGCCGGATCGAGCCATTTCCTATGGACGGATCGCGCAATCAGGGCATGGGCGGTGTAGCCAGACGTGGTGCTTTGATCAATAAGATTCGTTCGGAACAAAAAAATGTGCTTCTACTGGATGCTGGTGATGTTTTTCAGGGAACACCTTACTTCAATTTGTTTGGCGGTGAGCTTGAAATGAAGCTTATGAGCGATATGGGTTATGACGCAGCAACGATGGGAAATCATGATTTTGATAATGGTATCGACGGTTTTGTAAAACAATTACCTCATGCCAATTTTCCGTTTCTTGTCAGTAATTATGATTTTCAGAATACAGCTTTAAAGGACAGAACGCAACCATATAAAATCTTCAAAAAGCAAGGCATCAAAATCGGTGTTTTTGGTTTAGGAATTGAACTGGCGGGTTTGGTTGATAAGAAAAATTACGGAGATATCATTTACCAGGATCCTATTGCAAAAGCCAATGCCACGGCGAGTCTGTTAAAAAATGATCTTCATTGCGACCTTGTTATTTGTCTTTCACATTTGGGATATAAATACAAGGAAGAAAAAGTGTCGGATCAGATTTTGGCCAAATCAACAAGAAATATTGATCTGGTGATTGGTGGGCACACGCATACCTTCATGAAAGCTCCTGAGGATATAAAAAATCTGGATGGAAAAATTACGACTATAAATCAGGTTGGATTTGCGGGAATTAATCTGGGAAGACTGGATTACTTTTTCCACAAAGGTACAGGGAAACGTATCATGACGGCGAGCGTTTGTCCTGTGCATGAAAATTCTCTTGTGTAGTTTTTCAGATTGATACAAAAAGGATAGCCTGGCTGCAATTGCGACCAGGCTATCCTTTTTATTGAACGAATAAATTCTATTCTACCCGGCTGATTTGCATGATTGGCGTTACGCTCGTAAAGTTGGGAATATCGGCAATAAGTGCCGGCCCTTCGGCATCCATGCCTGTTTGTAAAGAATGCAAATCTCCGAAATGAATTCCACAGATGAGCGCATAGGCAGGTTCTGAACCCGGCGCAGGACCCGTAATTCCAACTTCAATATCTACTTTTAACAATCCATACGGTCCGAGTAATTCTTTAACCAACGGAGTATGAACGTCCATATAATAAGCCAGATTGAAATCGTCTTCGGCGGTGTTCGGGTATAAAGCGGTGACTTTAAACATTGTTTTGTAGTTTGAAGTGATTAAGGATTTTTGAACAAAAAATAAAATTTATTTTAACAGATCAATTCACATACCAAACATCAAGTTGGCCCAAGTTTTGAGAAATGTTGAGAACTCCTGGTTAACCTAAATCAAGTCTGCTAGAAAAAATTCTAATGAATCAATCCGCTATCCGCTCCGACTTCAACTTCCACCTGACGCACAATTGTACGTCTTCCAAGAAGAAAAACAACAAGCGCCAAAGACGATGATCCTGCCATAGCAAGGGTCATCGGAAAGGTTGATGGCTCTTCAAACAAACTCACAACAACAGAAATTGCGGCGCCCATTCCCATCTGGATCGCACCCATTAATGCCGATGCGCTTCCTGCATTTTGCGAAAACGGAGCCAGGGAAAGTGCAGCTGCGTTAGGATAAGTAAGTCCGATACAACATAGGAAAAGAAACAAAAGTATAATGATAAGCGTTAAAGTTAGCAGTCCGTTGTAAGAGGCAAAGAGCATTGCCAAACTTATCATAACCATACAAACGAGCGCAATATTAATTACCTGCTCGCTTCTGAATTTTCTTAATAACAAGGTATTTATTTGACTTGATCCAATAAAACCAATGGACAAAAAGGCGAAAATCCAGCCATAAACTTTTTCACTTGTGTGGAAAACTTCCATAAAAACCAATGGAGAGCCAGATACATAAGCGAACAAACCTGCAAAAGCAATGGCACCTGTAAATGAGTAAGTGTAAAATTGTGGCTCTCGGATTACGGCAAGAAAGTTTAAAATGATAGGTTTTGGTTTTAATGATAAACTTGTATCGGGCTTAAAACTATCAGGAAGCCATAAAACCGAGGCCGCAAGAATGGCTACACCCATTCCAGTTAAAATTAAAAATACCGCCTGCCAGCCAAAAGCCGCCGTTACATATCCGCCAACGGTAGGAGCGATCATAGGAGAAGCGCCAACAACTAATAGAAGTAACGAGAAAACTTTTGCGCTATCCTTTACAGGGAAAAGATCACGGACCATCGCAACAGAAGCAACGGCTGCGGCGCAACTTCCAATGGCTTGTACAAATCGTGATAAAATGAGCATATCAATTGTAGTAGACATTGCACACCCAATAGAGGCCAGAATGTAGACGGTGAGCCCGATAAATAATGGTTTTTTTCTTCCAAACCGATCCAGTAGCGGACCATAAAGTAATTGTCCCGCGGAAATTCCAATAAAAAATCCTGATAATGAAAGCGAAACTTTTGAAGCCGTGGTGTGTAAATCCTTCGCAATGGCCGGAAATCCAGGAAGATACATATCAATTGAAAAGGGCCCTAACGCGGTTAAACTGCCTAAAATAAGAATAAGGTAAAAGTAAGTTCTATTATTCATTTGATCGATTAATTGAATGCTGGACTGCTTTTTGCTAACAGCAATAGAACAAAGTCGGTTCGTGGAATGATGAATTACGGTAGAAGTCCTGTTTTTCAGGCTTGTAGAATAATTTATATCAAGAAACGCTAAAACGATTTTTCTTGTAGAAGTAAAACTAACCCTTAACTTTACTCTAATAAATGATCATGCTTGACAATGAAAAGTGACATAAGAACGGCAACTTTAAAATCCTTTGCCTGGACAATAACCCTGATACTCATTTTAGCCTCTTTTGTATTTATAACGTTAATCACAAACTCGAAATCCGGTATAATTCAAAATAACATTCGTGTGTTGAGAAATGGTAATGACAACTACCGTAGAATCGACACGTGTATTTCTGTATTATATGTCGCCGAAAATAATAGCAGGCTTTATGCTGTCACTTCGGATGAAAGATTTCTTGATCGTTATTCCCAACAAATGAAAACGGTTTCCTCAATTCTGGATGATTTTCAGGAAGAGAAGAAAAAACAATCTTTTTTTAATAACTTATATCTCCCACAACTTCTTGAAAACAAGCAAACTAAAAATGAAGAGTTTATTCATTTGAAGAAAATGGTTGACGGTCTTATGATGTTTCGGCAGGAGCAAAGACAGCCGGAAGTTACGGTTACGATACCGGTAACAAAACCATATGTTGTAAAGACAACTACGAAAGTTGCGAAATCAGATTCTGTTACCATTGTTCCAAGGAAAAAAAACAAGAAGTTCTGGCGAAGAATTGTAGAGGCAGTTTCCAATAAAAGTGCGGATAGCAGCGAGGTTAAAACTGCTGCGTTGAAAACGACGACGACTTTTGCTGATACGCTGTCTGTTAGTTCAAAAAAGCGGGAAGCGGTAAAGGTATCTGTAAATGATAATTCTCTGGCAAAAGCGAGAAGGGAGCTTAATCAGGCGGAGCTGGAACTGCTGGTAATTAATAATCGAATTTTTTCTAATCTTCAATCGGCGTTGAAAGTTTTGAAAATGGAAGAAATGAAAGATGTTGAAACGCTGAGAAATTCGATTTTGGTCCAGACGTCCGACAATATGATCGAACTCGATCATTTGTGGTGGGGAAATGTAGCGATTGTATTAATACTTACACTGATGATTCTCTGGAACATTTTGAGATTATACAAAAGTGAAAAGACAATTCTTGAATACAGTATACTGACTGTTGAGTCGGCGAAGAAAAAAGGAGAATTTTTATCACACGTATCGCATGAAATCCGCACACCGCTAAACTCGATCATCGGATTTGCGCGTCAGATCGATTTTAGCAAGCCAAAAGAAGATTTGCAGATGAAAATCAATGCGATCAAAAATTCGTCTGACGTATTATTGATGCTGGTGAATGAAATCCTGGATTTTTCAAAATTTGAAAGTGGTAAGATAAAGCTGGTAGATCATAAGTTTCCCCCGCTCGAAATGCTTGAAAATGTGACAGGAATGCTATCGGTATTGGCCACAAATAAAGAAATTCAGCTGCACAAACAATTTGAAATTGACCCGGGCTTAATGCTCAGCGGAGATGATTTTCGCTTGAAACAGGTTGTTATCAATCTTATTACCAATGCAATTAAATTTACTCCGCAGAAAGGTGAAGTTCGTATTCGGGCCAGTTTTGACAAGGTTAATGATCATCAGGGGACATTGAAAATTTCTGTAACGGATTCGGGTGTAGGCATTGAAGATAAAAACCTGAAACTTATTTTTGAAGATTTTACACAAATTGAATCGGCAGATGAGCGCAACAGACAGCAGGGAACAGGTCTGGGATTACCTATTTGCAAAAGAATTGTGGATTTGTTTTCAGGTACGATTAGCGTACAAAGTGAGCTTGGAAAAGGGTCTGTTTTTAAAATTGAAATACCACTGGCTATGGCGGTTGAAAAAATAAAGGCTGAGGAAGAAAGTGGCCTGACTGGTATCGGGCAACTTTTAAGAGATAAAAAGGTTTTGATGGTTGACGATATCAAAATAAATCTATTGCTGCTGGGCAGAATTATGGATAAAAATGCGATTCGCTATGATCTCGCATCAGATGGAGAAGAGGCGTATCATTTATTCAATACAACGGATTATGATTTGATTATAACGGATGTTCAAATGCCCAAAATGGACGGGTTGCAGTTGACAAAACTGGTGAGAAATGATCATAATCTTCTGAAATCAGGGATTCCAATCATTGGATATACGGGAAATGTAGCTGACGAAGACCGATCACATTATCTGCGGATGGGGATGAATGATCTGCTTGGAAAACCATTTACGGAAAGTGACCTTGTTGAGGTTTTGGAGAAAGTAATTTCATAATTATTTTTATATTCACGTAACTTGTTCTTTTAGTAGAACATCTTCTCAAAAGCCGTGAAAAATATAAATAATTAGTCGTATGCTGAATCGTTCTATTCTGATCGTTTTTTTGTTTTTTTCGATATTTCATCTGGTCAATGCCCAAACCGGAACCGGTGTAAAAGGAATTATCAAAACGCAGAAAGGAGAACCTTTACCTTTTGCAGCTATTGTTGTAAAAGGAACGGAAATCAGTACTATTTCTAATGAAGAAGGAAAATATCAGCTTGATTTAAAACCTGGTTACTACGAAGTTATTTTTCAATATCTGGGTTTTAAAACCGGTCAAAAATCGTTTACCATTGAAAATAAAATGGAAACATTTTGACCTGACAATGGAAGAACAAGCTTACAATCTGGGCGAAGTCAGGATTGGAAATAAAGGAGAAGATCCTGCTTATACCATCATGAGGAGAGCGATTGCGAAAAGTCGATATCATTTTTTGCAGGTTGAAAGTTACACTGCGAAAGCCTATTCGAAATCCTCCTTCGTTATCACAGATCTGCCGCTTGAATTTCTTTATAAAAAGGAATTAAAGGAAATAGAAAAAGAATCAAATTTCAAAAAAGGAGTACCTATTTTGAATGAAAGTGTTTCAGAAGTAACGTTTCGTCAGCCAAATTCCTACAAACAGCGTGTTATCGCGGCAAGAAATAGTCAGGATAATAATTTTGCCAGCGCCAATCAATATTTTCTCACAAGTTTTTATCAACCCGAAGTTGTAAAAGCAGTTTCGCCATTATCACCGCGTGCTTTTACCTATTACAAGTTTGAGTACGAAGGTAGTTTCCGTGAAAATGGTGTGGAAATTAATAAAATAAAAGTGACGCCGCGTTCCTATGGTGAAGGCGTTTACAGAGGCACAATTTACATTACGGAAAATCTTTGGAGTATATACAGTCTTAATCTGCAAACGGTTAATACAGGTTTTAATATTGAAATAAAACAGGTTTACAGTCCTGTACAAGGTGTTTGGATGCCTACAAATCAACAGTTTCATGTGAATGGTGGGATTTATGGTATTAAGGGAAAAGGTGATCTGGTCATTTCTCAGACATTTTCAAAACTGAAAGTTAATCCTGCTTTTCAGGCTGATATTACTGTGGTTGACGGGAAAAAAGAAAAGGATGAAGCGAAGAAAGTTGGGCTTTCTAATCGTGAGATTAAAACCCAGAAACTGGAAGAAGTAGTCAGCAAACAGAAAGAGTTTTCAGCTAAAAATCTGAAAAAGCTGATGAAAGAATATGAAAAGCAGGATCTGAAAAAGAAAGAAGAAAAGGGTGAAGATATTGACATGAATTTTACCCGAAACGATTCAACTTCGGTTGATTCTATGGCGAATCGCAGAAGTATAGCTTTCTGGGATTCAATTCGCTCCGTACCGCTGACTATTGCAGAGGTGAAAAGTTACACGCGACTGGATAGTTTGGTGATTATAAAAGAAGGAACGCAAACACAACGCGATAGTCTGAAAGTTTCCAAAGCAGATACGACAAAGAAAAAAGGTGGCTGGAGGTTTTGGCAGTTCCATTGGAGACATTTTTACTGGTCATACGTTCCGTTTAGGTAAGAAAAGTCCGTGGCGACTGGAATATGTAAGTCCGCTTTATGGCTTACAGGTTAACACCGTTGAAGGCTGGGTTTTAAATGGAGGCGGTTTTAAACTGAGATATCGGAAGGGCGCACAGCCAAAAAAGAATTCGGATGAAATTCAGATATCTAGCAATGGGGTTAAAAGAAATACAGTCCGGGATGAGGAACCTGGACATTTAGCGGATTGACGCGTTATTCTTTTGCACGAGAGAAATTGTTTGCAACGGGTGGAGTAGATTACGCCTGGAAACGGAATCTGCTTAATTTTTCCGGAGGGAAAACGGTATCACAATTCAATCCGGAAAATCCTATGAATCCGATTTTGAATAGTTTGACGACATTATTTCTGGAAAGGAATTTTATCAAAATCTATGAAAAGAATTTCGTTCGTCTTGATTTTAAAACGAATCAGAGAAATGAACATTTTGAGCTAAAAGCGAATGTGGAATATGCAGATCGCCAGCCACTTTCGAATCTTGAGAAATACAAGTCCTTATCGCTGGATCGACTGGAAGAAACGTTCTTTTACGTCAAATGATCCTTTTAATTCGCAATTGGTAAATCAGTCTGAAACATCCAATGTTAACATGCAGCCACATCAGGCTCTGACTGTTGGCTTGTCGGCTTATTATAAACCATGGCAGAAATATAAGATCAGAAAAGGCAAGACAACTTTTTATGACGATGATTCACCGAAACTTTCTGTCACATACCGGAAAGGAATTAAAAATGCATTTGGCAGCGACGTCGATTTTGATTTTGTACAGGTTGGCATTTCACACGGATTTGACATTGGTATTCGGAGCAAACTAAGCTATAAAGTCGCCGCGGGTACGTTTATAAATAATGATTCTGTACCGTTTCCTGACTTCCAGCATTTTGCGGGAAATCAGTTTTTCTTCCAGTATGGTGATCCGGTCGGTACTTTCCGGATGCTTGATTATTATCGGTATAGTACTTCCAAACGTTTTGTGGAAGCGCATGCGCTGGCTGAATTACGGAAGTTTTTGCTGACGCAGATTACCTGGTTCCGGGTATTGGGAATCAAAGAAAATTTCTTCGCACATTATCTGGCAACGCCTGATTCAAATAATTACGGAGAATTGGGTTACGCGTCTGGACGTTGGTATCCGCTTCCCGTTCCGGGTTGAAGTAGCGAATAGTTTTGAAGGTTTTAAATACAAACACACCGTTTTCCGGATTGGAACGACGATGAATTTTTCTTTGGGGAAGAAGTAGGGCTTTGGCTGTCGGCTGTCAGCAATCGGCTTTCACTTGGTTAGATGTCCAGAGTCAGGAGATTTATTTGAAATATTTAAATTGAAATACTAGTGGTTTTCCAAAATAAATAGGAGTTAGGCACTCCTTTAAAGAAACAGTTTAATAGATTTTCAAACAAGCTGGGCAGTCGGCAATCGAAAGTTGATAGCCGACTGCCGATTGCTGATAGCCTTTTAGCTACATTTTCTGCACAAACATCGTTTTCAAAACCATCACAGTTCTTTCCACTTTGCCTTCAATTTCTTCTGCGTCGTCAGTCAGACGAATATTTTTTACAACGGTTCCTCTTTTCAAAGTTGTGGAAGAACCTTTGACTTTTAAATCCTTAATCAGTTTTACAGAATCGCCTTCTGCAAGCAGCGTTCCATTACCATCTTTAACTTCCATGAATTATTTTTTACTGTGCGAATATTTTACGATCGGCCGCAAAAGTAAAGAAAAGGACTAACAATGATCAGTTTAGCGAGCTTAACTGAACTGAAACTGACGAAAATCATAAATTCACTTAAACGTAAAAAAGCTGCTTCCGGCATGGAAACAGCTTTTCAAACAAAACAAAAATACTAAGCGTCCAATGCTTCGCGAAGTTCTTTCGCAGCAGCAGCCGGATCAGCGGCACTATAAATAGCAGCACCTGCAACGGCAACTTTAACACCGGAAGCTTTTACCGCAGCGATGTTGCTCAGCTTAACACCACCAGCAATAGAAACCGGGACACCAGCACGAGAAGCTTCGTCAATCAAAACCTGAATTGAATATCCTGGCTGTGCCTGTTCGTCCAAACCTGCGTGTAATTCAACAAATTCAACACCCAAAGCAATAACTTCCTGCGCACGTTTTACGCGATCCAGAACACCGATTGTATCAACCACAACGCCTTTTCCGTGTTTCTTGGCAGATTTTACCGCACCGATAATCGTTGCATCTCCTGTTGCTCCAAGAATCGTGATCAAGTCTGCACCTGCACCAAAAGCCATATCGGCTTCCAGTTCACCCGCATCCGCTGTTTTGAAATCAGCAAAAACCAGTTTGTCCGGAAACGCTTTTTTCATTGCTGTAATCACAGCCAAACCTTCACTTTTGATCAAAGGGGTACCCAATTCAATGATATCGATATAAGGAGCAACTTTTGTTGCCAATGCAATTGCGTCTTCTGTTGTTAATAAGTCTATTGCGACTTGTAATTTAACCATGATTGTACTGTTTATTTGATTATAAATTATTGGTATTCAATGTAATGTTATTCCAGATTGGCATGGCGTTTCCAAAGTTCTTCCGCTGGCGTTCCATCCAGTTTCCACAAGGTCTGAATCAAAGCGTCGGTAAGAAGTAATACAGATTGTTCAAATAAACTTCCTGCATATTGTTTTGAAATACTGCCGCCGTGATCTTCCTTTTGAGCTGCCGGAAGAATGGCTACGTGACTGGATAATTTTGCCAATGGAGAATCCAAATTGGTAGAAATCGAGATCACCTTTGCATTTGCTGAAACCGCTTTTTCTGCTGCTTTCACAATACTGCTGGTTGTTCCTGAGCCCGAACCTGCAATAAGCAAATCATTTTTTCTTATCGCTGGTGTCGTCGTTTCGCCCACGACAAAAACCGTAAAGCCCAAATGCATTAACCGCATGGCAGCCGCTTTCAAAGCCAATCCTGTTCTTCCCGCACCGACGATAAAAATCCGTTCAGCATTTTGAATAAACGGAACCATCTCAGCAACTTGCCCAAAATCAATTTGTCCTGCCAGTTTCTGATTTTCTTCCAGAATCATTAACAGATTAGTCTGTATATCAGTCGCTAAATCAGTATTTACTGCTAAATTCATTATCTCACTAAATATTTATTGAAACCTTGTTTATCAAAAAATCCCGTAAATCAAGATCACAAAGTTACTTGGGAGTTAGAGTGAAGACGTTACACTATCAGCGCGATATGTTGGACTATTTGCTAACGAATAATTAATCGATTGCAGAATTTGCTAATTTTGGTGTCTAATTCGGAATATGGCATTGATTGCAATTTTTCGAAAGTGTTTTAAAAAGTGTAAAAATGGAAGAAACCAAGCTAAGCGTTGAATTAAATAAAACGCTGATTTACATAAGAAATCTGGATAATTGTCCACCGAGTTATCTCAATGATCCAAGCAGAAAAGAATTCTTTGAAATTGTTTGGCTAAAAAATGAAAACGCACTTCATACCGTAAAAGGCGATGAATTATTGAGGGGAGACTGGATATATCTGATCCCTCCATACCGGGTACATCAACTAAACAAAGCGGGCAAAAAAGGCATTTTATTATCCTTCAAAAGAGATATTCTGGATGATGATGTCAAGGAATTTTTGCTGGATGTTTTTAAGATATTTAACATTCAGGGAGAATTTTCCTGTCTGCAAATTGGTGATGAGACAGCCGAACAATTGGGGAAAGTATATCAGTTACTGGAAGAAGAATATCAGCGGGAAAATAATAGTCTGGTAATTATTAAAGCATTGTTGAAAGTGTTTTTGCTTCAACTGGTTCGTATCAAAGAGCATAATTTTACCGTGCAGGATATTAACCAGAAGCGGGTTTATGAATTTATGGTATTGCTTGAAATGAATTATCAACAGGTGAGGAATACCGATTTTTACGCAGGAAAGCTGGGAATAAGTTCGAAACGCCTAAATCAGATTTTGAAAGAAAAACTGGATAAAACAGGCATGCAATTAATTCATGACCGGATTATTCTGGAAGCAAAACGCCAGATTATTCACAGTGAAAACACGATTAAGGAGATTTCGTATGATCTGGGTTTTACGGATCGACCGTATTTCAGCCGTTTTTTCAAACAACATACCGGATTATCTCCCGAACAATTTCAGAATGAAGCGAAGGCGCATATCGTTACCAAATTCAATACCTTATTCTGAGAGGCTACACATTGCCTCTCAGAATAATTTTATCCGGCGTAGGATATTCTAAAAGTTTGGTAAAGTCAACTTTCCAGAAATCAAGATCGAGCAAATGCCCTTTATCGTCTTTGGTTAAAGTAATTACAACAGGAGTTTCATCAGAATCCACATATTCAACCTGAATCAGATCACCGGCATAAGCGGAAACGTCACCACCCAGACTAATGCTTCCCATTTTCCCGTCTTCGTATTCGTCAACATATTCATCGACGGGATATTCTTCCGGATTCAGGTTTAAATGATTTAACAGAAATTCGATCAGGTCTTTTTCATTCTGCCGGATTATTCTCTTTTCTCTCATTTTGTAATCTCAATGTCAGGCCAACTTTTTATCCTTGTTTCTCCATTGCTCTGCTTTTTTACCAACAAACCAGAAAGAGACCGCAAGTATAGCAAAGAAAATTCCTTTGTTGGTACGGTCCCAGAAATATTCAAAGTAACGGGTGTAGATATTCAAAAGGAAAAAGATAAGACAAGTATCTCGTAAAACATCATTTTTAACCTGAAATGCATAAGCGGTAATTGCGCCTAAAACAATCGTATAACCAACAGACCAATACCAAAGCGTTCCCTGACGAATAACCGTCCAACGGCTCAGATCATCATAATTTCCAAAAATAGAAAGTGTCCAGGCAGCCAAAAGAAAAAGAAATAAACCGATGGAATAGGTGACCGGTGTAAAGGATTTGAGTAAATCTATTTTAGCAACAACCCAGGAAAGTGACCAGATCACAAGCCCGAAAATGGTCATGTTTAAGGGATAATTCATTCCGGCAAAACGCCAGTTTCCACCCGTCCAAAAGTAAGTTTGTGCTCCCCACCAGCCAGCAATTGTCAAAAGCATAACCGTCCATAAGAGTTGAGAATTCAGGTAAGCTGCGCTGATGAAATAAACAATGGCGGCGATCAATAATGGTCTTGCATAATTGCCATCGAAGTAGGCAAAACTGCGCGTCCAATATGCGATGGCGATGGCAACGCTTAGAATAATAGTGATTGTATAAGTTTCGTTACTGGCTTTTGCAGTTGGATATTTGAGTCTTCTTCTTTTTGCTAAAATAATGAAAGCAACGGCTAATAATGAAAATCCAATTCCGACAATGGTCTCGGAAAAGCCCCATTTGTTACGCAACAATTCAATCCACTTCTCATCAATTACTAACGCCCCAAATGCCAGCAAACCACACGAAACTGCTGATATAAAGGCATACCAGGTAATCGTATCGGCATTGGAATTGCGAAGCTGGTAGCTATTGCGTAAATCCTCAGCAAGTTCTGGCGTGATCTTATTCGTCTCCTGCCAGAACCGGATTGCGTTATCAAGTACCGTCGCGTCTTTCTTTTCTAATTCCATTTAGTTGATGATGAGGTTTACTTTAAAAGGTATTTTTCTTAGCTAGAATAGTGTTTTCAAATATACCTTTTTTAATTTTTTATTATCAATATCGTGCCGGTTTTGAGAATTTGGGTGAATGTAGTTGGCTTTAAAAAAGAGAAGCCAACTTTTGAAAGCTGGCTTCTCTAATATATTGAGATATGATTTTGAATGGGAACTATTTATTTGATAAATCAAGGCGTACCGTTTTCGGCATATCTTCCGAATTTTCAAAGTGACATTCCAAAGCCTCTCTTATCATAGATTTTAGTTCTTCGATATTATCGCCCTCAGTTATAATTTGCTCATTATTATTGACTTTGGCTACTGAAACAAAGCCTCCATCTTCTTCTTGTTCTACTATAAAAACTATTTCCTGCATATTTTTCATGTGTGAATTTATAATCAAATATACATTTTTAATGGGTTACATTCAACCATCATTGACAAGACGATATTCGATTAAGTGAAATCTGGCGAGCTATAATATAAAAAAAAGAGCAGTCAAGTTTTTCAAGCTTGACTGCTCTCACTGTGCTTAAATATCTAAAAGATCTATTTCAACCCACATTAAACCTCAACTACATCCCGAACTTCTCTTTTGGACATAATTGAACCCATTGGAGGCATACTGGAAGGAACATTATCACGTTTTGCAATTCTTGCTACCGGAATTTTCAAAGGCTCAGCTTCGGAAGTTTTTAGTACCAGTTCATGCGTG
>CAVRMW010000013.1:0-251597 GCA_963722505.1 uncultured Cytophagales bacterium | reverse complement strand
AAAAATGATCGGCCGTATGCGTTTCCGTTCTTCTTACGGACAAAATCTTTTGCAACATTCGCGTGAAGTTGCAAAGCTTTGTGCAACCATGGCGTCGGAATTGGGGTTAAATACTAAACTGGCAAAACGTGCCGGTCTGCTACACGATATTGGAAAAGTTTGGCCGGAAGAATCTGATCTGCCGCACGCAATCCTGGGTATGGAACTTGCCAAGAAATTCAAGGAAAATCCGGAAGTATGTAATGCAATCGGAGCTCACCATGATGAGATCGAAATGACAAGTATTTTGTCTCCGATCATTCAGGTGTGTGATGCGATTTCAGGTTCTCGTCCGGGCGCACGTCGCGAAATGATGGAATCTTACATTCAGCGTCTGCGTGATCTTGAAAATATGGCAATGTCGTTTGATGGTGTTGAAAAATGTTATGCAATTCAGGCCGGTCGCGAACTTCGTGTGATCATTGATGCAGACAATGTTTCGGATGAAAAAGCGGGTATGCTTTCTTTTGATATCTCGCAAAAAATTGAAAAAGAAATGCAGTATCCCGGACAAATTAAAATTACCGTAATCCGCGAAATGCGCTCAGTGGCGTATGCGCGGTAAACTAGCCTAATAATACATGAAATACTCAGAGCTTACAGTACACAGAACATTAGGCATTCATACGCTTGGTGAACTAAAAAAAGCAGGTTATCAGTCCCGTTCCATCAAACAGGAGCTTCGGGATAACCTGATTGAAAAAATAAAAAATAAAGAAGAATGTTTTCCCGGGAATCTGGGGATATGAAGAAACCGTAATTCCTGATGTTGAGCGTGCGATTTTATCGATGCACAACATCAATTTATTGGGTTTGCGCGGACAGGCCAAAACGCGTATTGCGCGGATGATGGTAAATTTGCTGGATGAATACATTCCATACGTGAAAGATTCAGAACTGCATGATGATCCATTGGCGCCATTATCACGATTTGCAAAAGACGTGGTTGAAGAAAAAGGTGATAATACACCGATTGCCTGGCTGCACCGTGACGAGCGCTACACCGAAAAACTGGCAACGCCGGATGTTTCCGTTGCGGATTTGATTGGTGATGTGGATCCGATTAAAGCAGCGACTTTGAAATTGCCTTATTCGGATGAACGCGTAATCCATTTCGGATTGATTCCACGTTCGCACCGAGGCATTTTTGTGATCAACGAATTGCCCGATTTACAGGCGCGTATCCAGGTTGCCTTGTTCAATATTTTGCAGGAAGGTGATATTCAGATCCGTGGTTTTAAACTGCGCTTACCGCTGGATATTCAGTTTGTATTTACTGCCAATCCGGAAGATTATACCAACCGTGGAAGTATCGTAACGCCGCTGAAAGACCGTATTGAAAGCCAGATTGTAACGCATTATCCTAAAACGCTTGAAATTGGTAAGAAAATTACCGAGCAGGAAGCTGTTGTTAAAAAAGAGCAAAAGGAGATTGTTAAGGTTAATGAGCTGGTCAAAACACTGATTGAGCAAATTGCTTTTGAAGCGCGTGAAAGTGAATATGTGGATAGCAAAAGTGGTGTTTCTGCCCGTTTGACGATTTCTGCTTACGAAAGTCTTTTGAGTACTGCTGAAAGACGTGCGCTGATCAATGGTGAAGATTCTACCTATGTTCGTATTTCGGATCTTTATGGTGTAATTCCTGCGATTTGCGGTAAGGTTGAGCTGGTTTATGAAGGTGAAGTTGAAGGACCGGTTATCGTTGCACAAAACCTGATTGGAAAAGCAATTCGTACGCAGTTCCTGAATTATTTCCCGGATCCTGAAAAATCGCAAGAAAAGCAAGATCAATCCATTTGCGAAAGTAATTGAATGGTTTGGTTCAGGCAATGAAATGGAAATGATCGGTGATATGACCGATCGTGAATATATGGCCCGTCTTGAAAACCATTGACGGACTGGACGATTTCGTGGATATGCTAAGTGCTTATGGCGATGCCAATGAAAAACTTTTCATGATGGAATTTGCATTGCACGGAATGGCTGAATTTTCACTGATTGGAAAACAATCGCTTGATCAGGGAATTAAATTCCAGGATCTGGTGAGCAGTATGTTCTCAGGACCAGATGATGAAGATTATCGATTTTGACGATGATGATGACGATAAAGGAAGCCATTTTAAATTAACCTTTTCAATATAAAAGTAAAGCCCTCCGGAAATTTCCGGAGGGCTTTACTTTTATATACTAATCAGAATATTCTGAATAATTATTCAGGAGATCCTTCGTCTATAACATTAGGTTCGCTGTATCAATCAAAGCATCCGGCTCGTTGTTTACTTTCGCACGTACTTTTGCTTCCAGTTCATCCATCAATTCAGGATTGTCTTTAATAAGCGCTTTTACTGCATCACGGCCTTGTCCAAGACGGTTTCCGTCATAGCTAAACCATGAACCTGATTTTTTAACGATTTCAAGTTCCACAGCAAGGTCAATGATCTCTCCTACTTTTGAAATTCCTTCGCCATACATGATGTCGAATTCAACTACTTTAAACGGAGGTGCTACTTTATTTTTTACAACTTTCACACGTGTACGGTTACCAAGGATCTGATCAGCACTTTCTTTGATCTGACCAACACGACGAATATCCAAACGTACAGAAGCATAATATTTCAATGCATTACCACCCGTTGTTGTTTCAGGATTACCGAACATCACACCGATCTTCTCACGAAGCTGGTTGATGAAAATACAGCAGCATCCTGTTTTGTTGATCACACCGGTAAGCTTACGTAATGCCTGAGACATCAAACGTGCCTGAAGACCCATTTTACTATCACCCATTTCACCTTCAAGCTCCGCACGCGGAACCAATGCCGCAACAGAGTCAATCACAATAATATCAACCGCTCCACTGCTGATCAGATGTTCAGCAATTTCCAGTGCCTGCTCACCATTGTCAGGCTGAGATATCAAAAGATTGCTTGTATCAATACCCAGTTTTTCAGCATAAGCACGGTCAAAAGCATGTTCCGCATCAATAAATGCAGCAAGTCCGCCTTTTTTCTGAGCTTCTGCAATGCAATGCATGGACAATGTCGTTTTACCAGAAGATTCCGGTCCATAAATTTCAACCACACGACCACGAGGAACGCCGCCTACTCCCAAGGCAAGATCAAGCCCAAGAGAACCTGTTGAAATAACCGGAATATCCAACACTTTGCTATCGCTCAGACGCATTACGGTTCCTTTACCGTATGTTTTGTCAAGTTTTTCAAGCGTGGTCTGAAGTGCTTTTAATTTGTTGTCTTTATCCGTTGTTGTTGGTTGTGCCATAAAGCAGGACAAGTTGATTTAGTTTGTACATAAAAGCGGTTTCTTATTTTAAAACCGCATGAAATCACTCATTTGACTAATGTAAATTTACCTCTTTTCAACGAGATTAAAAAAAGAAATCTCCACCTTCCAGGCAGTAAATTCTTGAATTTATTTAAGCCGATTACGACTAACCGATAAACTCAGTAACAAAGATATGATATTTTCCGTATCAATTAAAATATTATGCAAAATATTTATAACATAATATCAAACAGTTATTTAGTATATAAATCTGGTCAATTTACTAAGGCTTAAAACTCATAATCATTAAGAATTTGTTTCACACCGAGTATCATTTTTTGATACTATAAAACGCAATTATTACGACGTCCGCTTTTCTCTCAATTTAGTTTTCCCTGCAAGATCAAAGTCTGCCGGATAACTGATTTTTATCATCTTTCTTTTATCCATGCCAAAATAACTTTGTGCCATTAAATCAAATTGTCCTTTTAGATTTCCTTAAATGATCATATTAATATTTTTTATTGCGCATTGGTATTTATCACTATTGATGCAAACTTTTTTCCTGCATCGTTATGCAGCTCATAAAATGTTTACAATGAGTCCGGCCTGGGAGAAATTTTTCTATACTGCAACATGGGTTTTTCAGGGATCTTCTTTTTTAAGTCCTTATGCCTATGGCGTCATGCACAGGCTACACCATGCTTATGCTGATACGGAGCTCGATCCACATTCACCAAGTTTCTCAGATAGTATCGTTGATATGATGTGGAAGACGAAAAATTACTATAACAATATCGTTCACAAAACGGACACGATTGAACCGAAATTTAAGAAAGGAGTTCCAAATTGGAAATTCATGGAAAAACTTGGAGATTCATGGATTTCAAGGATTGGCTGGGGTCTTTTTTATATCGCTTTCTACATTCAATTCGCCACTTTCTGGTGGATGTTTTTACTACTACCAATTCATTTTTTAATGGGGCCGGTGCATGGCGTGATCATTAACTGGTACGCGCATCGTTATGGTTATGTCAATTTCAAAGTGGATGATACAGCTAAAAACCTTCTTCCTTTTGATTTTCTGATGATGGGCGAATCTTATCACAACAATCATCACAAATATGGCGGCCGGGCCAATTTCGGTTTTAAATGGCATGAGTTCGATCCAACATATCCGTTCATTTTGTTGCTCAACAAAATGAATATAATCCGGCTCAAACCCAACAATGATTTGAACTACATGTAACCCTCTACGATTATACTCGCTTTGTGAATTTGTGCATTGTAGTAACTTTTGCCACGAATGCACAAATTTTCACGAATCAATTCACAAACTTCATGACTGACAAATCATAAGTTTTAAACATTAAGAAATTGTAATCCCGTCAATTAAACCAACAGGTTTTCTCTATTTTTGTTTTATCGAAAAAGGCCGGTTATATTGACTGGCCTTTTTCGATAAAACAAATTTGTATCTCCGTGGTAAAAAAAATATTTCTTGGCTTCTTTATTATACTGATTTTACTTGGTGTTTATTATCATGATCTGGTCAGTTATGGCTGGATGCAGGCAAAGGGGCAGGTTACAATTCTGATGAATGTTCAGGATGTGGAAGATGTTCTTAAAGACCCGACCTTTCCTGACTCCCTGAAATCAAGAATTCGGCTAATTGAAGAAATCAAGCAATTTGGTGTGGATTCCCTTGGTTTGAGTCCTTCAAAAAACTACACAACTTTTTATAACCAGCACGGGAAACCGCTTATCTGGGTTATTAACGCTTCGGACAGATACCGCATTAATGCATATAAATGGTCATTCCCAATCATTGGCACATTTCCATATAAAGGATATTTCGATTCGACGCGGGCTGTGCGGGAAGAGTCGGTGTTGAAACAGGAAGGCTTTGATACGGACATCGGAGAAGTTTCCGCATGGTCTACTTTGGGTTATTTGAAAGATCCGATTCTTTCCAGTATGTTAAGAAGACGCGAAGGAAGCCTGGCGAATTTAATCCTTCATGAGCTCACACATGGTACACTTTTTGTCAAGAACGATCTTGAACTGAATGAAAATCTGGCCAGTTTTGTCGGAGATCTAGGCGCTATTCGTTTTTTAAAACAAAAATATGGTCTGAATTCGAAAGAACTTCGTACATATGAATTTTCGAAAAAGTATAACGATGCATATTCGCAGCACATGTTGCGGGGAATTTCCAGACTAGACAGTTTATATAGTTCTTTTGATAAAGTAAAACTGGACACCGCAGCGAAAGATATTTTAAAGAATCAGGTAATTTTAAAAATACTTAACGATGCCGATACACTGTTTGCCGACAAAAAAACGTTGAAAACCAAAAGCCGGTGGGAAGGTAAAAACCTGCCTAATAATGCTTACTTTATCAGTTATCAAACTTATAAATCAAAGCAAAATTTATTTCGTAATGAATTTGAAACAAAATTCGGAGGGAATTTTAAAAAGTATTTATCTTATTTGAAAGAAAAATATCCTTCCTTATAGTACTACAACGATATTTATGAAGAGATTGAAAATTACGATTATTGCAGTTTTATCGCTTTTTGCAGTCCTGGCTTTCAGGCAATTTGAACAGAATAGAATTATCGTAAATAAAAGTTTCAGTTTTGGTGAAAAAGTAGAATACCGGGTTCATTATGGTTTTATCAACGCGGCCGAAGCCAGAGTTGAGATAGCCAAAAACTTATCAATCGTCAATAATCATCCCTGTTACAAGATCAACGTAACGGGCAGAACTGTTGGTGCCTTCGATCTGATTACGCGCGTAAGGGATAATTGGAGGTCCTATGTGGATACATTGTCTCTTGTTCCGCACATGTTTTATCAGAGCATTCAGGAAAATAAATACCGAAAAGAGGAAACGATTGTTTTCAATCATGACAAAGACCAGGCTGTTTCCACGGTTAAGGAAGAAACTAAAACATACAATACACCTAAAAATATCAATGATATTATCAGCGGCTATTTTTTCCTGCGCACCATAAATTTTGATAAAATAGCTTTGGGAGAAGTTATTGAAATTCCTACTTTTTTTGATGGCGAGGTTTACAAACTCCGAATGAAATATGCGGGGAAAGATGTCATAAAAACGAAATTTGGCAAGATTAAAGTTTTGAAATTAAATCCTCTAATTCCTGATAACAAGTTATTTAAAGGAGAAGGTGCTGTAAAATTATGGGTTTCAGATGACATCAATAAAATCCCGCTTAAAGCCGAAGTTGAACTGGCGATAGGATCTCTGGAAATGGACATCAAATCCGTTAAAAATCTTCAGGCCGAGCTTCAATGGTATTAATTGAATTCCTTAACCGCCAGTTTTGAATTTGTTTGAAAGGAAATGGCAGATCGTTTTTTCTGATGGAAAAATAAGGAACTTGTTTTCCTCCAAAACTTTTGTAGAAACTGGAAATCGTTTTTATTTCAGGACTTTCAAAATCAAAAATTAAAGATTTCCCTGCGTTTAATTTGAAGTAATGATCCAGCAAAATAGTTCTTGCATTTTCTTTTCTACCAATTAAATCCGCCGAATTGAAAAGAAAAATCACCTTCTTACCCATTTTCACGAATAAAACTCCCGCATTAATTTTGCCTTCTTTTTCAGTATAATAAACCTCGACAGCCTCGTACAATTTAAGCGTTTCGAAAAGTTTCAATAAAATTTCATATGCTTTACCCGAAACTCCGCCTGAAATTCCCGATGCATGATTCTCCTGAAATAATTGGATAAGTGGCTTAATATCTACGCTGGATTTAATATTCCAATTAAATTTTGCTCCCCGTTTTAAATTTAATTTTCTGTCCGAAGAATATTTTGACTGAATGTCAGGAAATGAATCAGAGAGGGAAAGCCAAAATGTATGATTTTGTTTTACTTCAAATTTTGAAAACTGAAATAAGATATCATGAAGTATCGCTGTATTATCAGGATGAAAATGATAGGAAGAAATGTAGATAAAGGAGGAGGAAAGTTTTTGCAGAAACAGGTAAAACTGTTGTCCTGTAATTTTATTTATCGAAAACAAGCCAAGATATTGACAAAATAAGGGCTGCTGAATTACTTCAACTTTCCATTTACGCTTAACCGGCAAAGGCATCACGATTTGATAATCATCAGCGGAAGGCCAAACTATGGCTTTCCAACCGTCGCAAATAATATCCAGATACCAGCTGTAAGCGTATATCACACTTTGTTCAGAACTTGCAATCAATTCATCCCATCGCTCATCATTAATTTCGGAGCGCGGGAGCAGGATTGGCAAAGTCATGAACTGACTATTTTTTATTTGAAGTAACTGCGAAGTTTTTGCAAAGTTTCTTCCACATCCGGCGTTTCGTCCATCAGTAAATTAACACTTTGGATCGAGTGAATAACCGTACTGTGATCACGTCCACCAAAATGATAACCAATTGATTTTAACGGTAGATCGGTATATTCTTTCGCGAGAAACATAGCAAGCTGACGAGGATAAACCACTTCCTTTTTACGGCTTTTACTTTTCAGATCAGCAATGGTTACTTTGAAATAATCCGCTACAACTTCCTGAATCGTATCAATTGTAACTTCCTTATCCTCGTTCATTACGATGTTTTTCAGCGTATTTTTCGCCAGTTCAACATCAATTTCACGACGGGTCAAAGAAGCCTGCGCCATCAAAGAAACAATTACACCTTCCAGCTCACGAACGTTGGAATTCACACTATGCGCGATATATTCAATTACATCATAATTGATATCGATTCCTTCTGCCTGAATTTTCTTTTGAATAATTGCAATACGTGTTTCAAAATCCGGCGTTTGTAAATCTGCCGTTAAACCCCATTTAAAGCGTGAAAGCAAACGATCCTGCAAACCTTCCAGCTCTCTTGGAGGACGGTCACTGGTCATGATAATTTGCTTGCCTAACTGGTGCAAGTGATTAAAGATATGGAAGAAAGTATCCTGCGTTTTTTCTTTTCCTGACAAAAACTGAACGTCATCAATCGCCAGAACATCCACTTTCATGTAGAAATCGGTGAAATTTTGAAGCGTATTGTTTTTGATCGAGTTGATAAACTGATTTGTAAATTTCTCGGAAGAAACGTAAAGTACCAGCTTATTGTCAAAGTGATTCATGATATAATTCCCGATCGCCTGCACAAGGTGCGTTTTACCAAGCCCTACGCCACCGTACATCATCAACGGATTGAAGGAAGTCAAACCCGGGCGCTGAGCCACGGCAAAGCCCGCAGAACGCGCCAGACGATTACAATCTCCTTCAATAAAATTATCAAAAGAATAATTCGGATTCAGATAAGTATCAAGATTCATCGAATCCTGATCTTTCACATTGTTATTATTTGAACCCATTCTCGGGTCCGTAGCAAAATTATCAGGTTTCGAATATTTGGGCGACTTCACAGTCGACACATTCATGGTCAGCGGCTGATGCTTCTCATTTCCGGTGTCAACAATGATTGAATATTCCAAAAGACCATCACGGCCGATGGCATAGTCCAACGCTTTTCTTAAAAGATTAACGTAATTATCTTCCAGCCATTCGTAAAAAAACTGACTAGGTACCTGAATCGTAAGGACTTTACCATAGATTTTCAGTGGTCGGATTGGCTCGAACCACGTTTTAAAACTCTGCTCAGGAATATGCTGCTGAATCACCCGAAGGCAACTATCCCATATTTGGTCTACTTCTCTATGTGCGGTTACTCTTTCCAATGTCAAACTTGCGTAATCAGATATCATAAATCAAAAGGACGGCAAAGATAAGAAAATAGATGGTCTCTGCAGATAAACCAGTGTTGAATTTAAAACCATTCCGAAGGAATATCAAGCCCGAAAATAAATCCATTGGAATAATCCAACGCTATTGACGCCCAATTTCCTGTCTGGTAACATACGAATTGAAAAAATGTAATACCAAATTTGTAGCTTTGCCAACCTGCCCTATCAGTTAAAAATTTGTTCTGTTAAATTCAAAATTATGTCAAAATTGCATTTTTCAGAATTCAATTCTTCTCCGAAAGAAACCTGGAAAAAGCAGGCTGAAAAAGAATTGGGAGAAAATAAAACGAAGATCGGCAGCTGGGAAATTGCTTCTGATTTATTCGTAGATCCCTATTACACAGCGGAAACCGTTGACAACGAGCAGATCGCTGACCTGCAAAATGCTCAGAAAAAAAATACCTGGCTGGCTCAACATACCTTTCATTTCTTTTGATAATGCCTGGGCAACCAATGCCAAAATAAAATCTTCTTTGGAATCCGGGGCCGATGCGGTAATTCTTGATCTGAAAGAAACTGATCTTATAAAATCCGAGCTTTCCAAAACATTGCATGGCATCAGAATTAGTGACACACCGATTTTTTTTCAGTACCGAAATAAATTCTGAAAAATTATTTGAAGAAATTTCGCGCGGAGCCGGATATTACCTGAAAGGCGGGATTTATAACGACCCTCTGGCTAACTGGATGCGTACCGGAAATGATTTTGAAGAGGCTCAGTGAAAATATCTGGCAATGTCCTTGAAAAGACAAAAATGATGCGTGAATTTCCGCCCGTTGATGATCGAAAGTCATGTGTTTCATAATGCTGGCGCCAATGTGGTTCAGGAGCTCGCTTTTTTGCTTTCTTCAACGGTTCATTATCTTGACAAGTTAACAGATGCCGGAATTTCTCCGCTTCATGCTTTAAATCGTTTTTTTTACTCCGTTTCTATTGGTACTGAATATCTGACGGAAATTGCAAAACTTAGGGCGTTAAGATTTTTATATCGCAAAATTAGTCGTGCTTATCAAATACCGGATGAACTTTGCAATGTATTCATTCATACGCAAACTTCTTCGTTTTATGATTCGAGATATTCTTCCGAAACATAATCTGATTCGAAATAACATCCGAAGCCATGAGTGCTGTCATTGGCGGATGTGATGGATTGACCGTTCAGCCATTTGATAATGCTTTGAACAAATCGCAACTGAATTCAGTGAACGTGTTGCCAGAAATATTTCGTCCTTGCTTGACAATGAAAGTTATTTGAGCGCCGTCGCTGATCCGGTTCGGCCGGTTCGTATCAGCTGGAATATGATGTCGCTGAAAATTGCTGATGCAGCCTGGAAATTGTTTTTACAAACCGAAGAAAAAGGTGGTTTGATTTCTTGTTTCCAAAATGGTTTTATTCAATCTGAAATTGAAAATTCCTGGCAGAAAAAAATGGTAGATTTCAATGATGGAAAAATTATGGTTGGTGTAAATAAATTTAAAACTGATGAAAAAATTGTAGAATCGCAGTCTTTTGATACATTGGAAAATGCCAAGACCGATTTTACAGCTTTTGCTCAAATAGAAATTTATCTATCGCAATTTTGAGAAATTAGAGGAAATTAATCTTCCAACTCTGCTTTTAATAATAAACCGAAACTATGAAGCCTGATTTTAAAAATATTACGCTTCAAAAAAATGAAGCAAACGGCTTCCACACTTGAAAAAGTTGTGAAACCTATTTCAACACAGGAAGGAATAAAATTAAAGTCTTCTTATAAAAAAGAAGATTTATCAGAATCAGAACATCTTCATTTTGGAGCAGGATCAGCTCCCTATCTTCGTGGTCCCTATGCCAGTATGTATCTGGATCGCCCCTGGACAATACGTCAGTATGCCGGTTTTTCTACTGCTGAGGATTCTAATGCTTTTTACAGACGTAATCTTGCCGGAGGACAAAAAGGTCTTTCCGTTGCGTTTGATCTGGCCACGCATCGTGGTTATGATTCAGATCATCCGCGTGTAACGGGTGATGTTGGAAAAGCAGGTGTTGCTATTGATTCTGTCGAGGATATGAAAATTCTTTTTGATCAGATTCCGCTGGACGAAATGTCTGTATCGATGACGATGAATGGTGCTGTGATTCCCATTATGGCATTTTATATTGTTGCTGCTGAGGAGCAAGGCGTTATCCGCTGAGAAACTTTCCGGGACAATTCAGAATGATATTCTGAAAGAATTCATGGTCCGGAATACCTACATCTATCCACCGGCACCATCCATGCGAATTGTCGGTGATATTTTTGCTTATACATCGCGTTTCATGCCAAAGTTTAATTCCATCAGCATCAGCGGTTATCACATGCATGAAGCCGGTGCACCTGCACATATTGAACTGGCTTATACGCTTGCCGATGGACTTGGAATATATCAGAACCGGTTTAAAAGCAGGAATGGAAATTGATGATTTTGCACCAAGATTATCTTTTTTCTGGGGAATCGGCATGAACCATTTCATGGAAATCGCCAAAATGCGCGCCGGAAGATTATTGTGGGCTAAAATTGTAAAACAATTTAATCCAAAATCAGAAAAATCACTGGCTTTACGCGCACATTGTCAAACCAGCGGATATAGTCTGACCGAACAAGATCCTTACAACAATGTAGCCAGAACTTGCATTGAAGCGATGGCCGCTGTTTTGGGACATACACAATCGCTACACACGAATTCTCTGGATGAGGCGATTGCGTTACCAACCGATTTCTCCGCCAGAATTGCCCGGAATACCCAATTATTTTTACAGCATGAAACCGACATTTGCAAAGCAGTTGATCCCTGGGGCGGTTCTTATTATGTTGAATATCTAACAAACGAACTGGCAGAAAAAGCGTGGACAGTTGATTGAAGAAGTTGAAGCAATCTGGCGGTATGACAAAAGCCATTGAAACAGGTTTGCCCAAAATGAGAATAGAAGAAGCCGCTGCCAGAAAACAGGCCAGAATTGATTCAGGAAAAGATATTATCGTTGGAGTCAATAAATTTAGAACAGACTCAAAAGATAAATCTGGAAATCCGTGACATTGATAACAAAAGCGTTCGGGAAGTCCAGATTAACAGGCTTATCAAAATAAAATCAGAAAGAAATCACGAGGAAGTCTCAGAATCGCTTATCAGCTATAACTGACCGCTTGCAAAAAATCAGGCGGCAAAAACATGGAAAGTAATTTGCTGGCACTGGCCGTGGACGCTGCCCGAAAAAGAGCTACATTAGGTGAAATATCTGATGCAATGGAAAAAGAATTCGGACAGATATAAAGCAGTGATCCGGTCGGTATCCGGAATTTATAAATCAGAAGTTTCTGATGATGAAAATTTCCGGCTCGCCCAGGAAATGGCCAATCAGTTTGCTGAAATGGAAGGCAGAAGACCGCGAATACTGGTTGCAAAAATGGGTCAGGATGGTCATGATCGCGGAGCAAAAATAATTGCCACCAGCTTTGCCGATCTCGGTTTTGATGTGGATATTGGACCTTTATTTCAAACACCGGAAGAAGTGGCAAAAAACGCTGCCGAAAATGATGTTCATGTTGTGGGCACGTCTAGTCTGGCGGCTGGTCACAAAACATTGATTCCCCAGCTGATTGAAGAACTAAAAAAAATCGGTCGTCGCGGATATTATGGTCGTTGCAGGTGGCGTGATTCCGTCACAGGATTATCAGTTTTTGTACGACGCCGGTGTGAAAGGGATTTTCGGACCAGGGACAATTATTTCTGTGGCTGCGCAGAAGATTTTGAAGGATTTGATGGAGGGTTGAAAGAATTCAACCAACGGAAAAAGGATTTCTAATTATTAAAACACCTTCTATTATTTGTCCATCATGTAGATCCTCTGTATATAATGTTGTGCAATCACTCTCTAACGCCGAGGCAATAATTAAACTATCATAAAAAGAAAAACCATAACGTTCTGCTATGCTACAAGCCAATATAATTGTCTTTTCATCATTAATATGAAGATTATTATTTTGGCGACATTCCTCTAATGCTGATATTGCCTGTGTATAAGGAAACTTAAACTTGCGAGTAAGAATGCTGCATAATTCCTGCAATACTTGGGTACTAATAAATGAATTGTTATCCTCAATAATTTCTCGCGCGATTTTTAGTTTATTCGGTTCCGAAGAAGAATAAGAGTATACCAAGATATTGCTGTCTAAAAAAACATTATCGTTCACTAGCCTCCTCACGATTAAATTTATAACCCCTTGTATCTATTGATAAAGCATCAAAGGTTACTTTTTTTTTCGTTAACTTCTCTTTTATAATACCTTCATCGTTAGCAAACGCGATGACTTCAATTTGTCTGCCAACATAATCTTTCGGTATATCAAAAGATATAATTTGTTTATTGGGAATTACGATAGTACGTATCATAGCAACTTCCTTAAAAGATGAATCAAATAATTGACTACATAAAGTTAAAACTTAATCTTAGATTATTATCTATCCACCTTACCTAAAACCAAAGAAGTACAATTCCCCCCAAAACCAAAAGAATTGGAAAGCACATACCTGACCGATATCTCACTTTGCAGCTCGGTTACAGGCTTCAAATCATAGTCTTTCATATTTGTTCCAATATGAAGACTTGCATAAATCTCTGAATACTGAATACTCAAAATGCTGAAAATTGCTTCCACCGCTCCAGATGCGCCCAGTGTATGTCCCGTGTAAGATTTGGTAGAATTAAAAGGCGGAACTTTATCAAAAGTTTTTGAAATCCCCGTCAATTCTACCGCGTCATTATTGGGTGTTCCGGTACCATGAGTATTGATATAGTCAATTTGAGAATAATTAATACCAGCTGATTTTATTGCTTCTTTCATGGAAATAACTGCGCCAACAGCTTCATCAGACATAGCCGAAGGATGGTGTGCATCATTTGAATTGCCATATCCGGCTACCTCCGCATATATTTTTTTATCGCCAACAATTTCTTCCGATTCTAAAACAAGATAAGCCGCTGCTTCTCCAAGATTTAAACCATCCCGGTTTTCATCAAAAGGTTTACAAGGAAGGTCTGAAAGGATTTTCAGTGCATTAAATCCATTGACTGTATATTTTGCCAACGAATCAACGCCACCTACAATAACACGTTTAGCCCGACCTGATTTTATTAACCTGGCTCCCAGCATGATCGCGTTGGCGGAAGATGAGCAAGCTGTATTAATTGTATCTGTAAAATCCGTTGATGCTATATTTTTCGATCAGTCTCAAAGTGTGTGCAGCGCATCCGTAAGCTTCCAGATATTCTGAACCTTCGGATTTCAGATTGGCATCGTCATAAAGCTGATCTGTCAGACACATGCCTCCAACCGTACTAGCTGATATTAATGCAGTGTCAAAAGACGATAATTGTTCCGAATCAATTCCAGCATCCGTAATGGCTTCATCAAAAGCTTTGACAGCCAATAAACAAGTACGGGTATAGCCAATTTCATTTTCAAGATGCAGAAATTCTTTCAGTTGATCATTACTCAATTTAACTTCACCAAAAGGCAGTGTTGCGGTATAAAGTGATTTAAAATAAACCGCCTTAGCAATTCCATCCTTTCCCTGCTTGTAAACTGGAATGATTTTCTGGCACATTGTTACCAAGTGCAGAAATCATACCAATTCCCGTAACAAATACCCTTGATTTTACCTCACGCTGGTTTTGCATTAGTGACAATATACTGTGCCATATGATTTACATCGATCAAAATCTTTCTTCCCTCGGCAGGATTTGTAATTTTAATGCCATACTCTCTTTCCAATAACACCACCAGTTCGAGCGAATCGATTGAATCCAATCCCAAATCTCCGCCAAAAAGAGGCTCATCGTCCTTAATATCTTCCGGATTTATATCCAGCAAATTCAAATATTGTACGATTTGTGTTTTTATAACGGGCTTTAAGCTTTCAATTTCCATTAGTATCAGATAATTTTTTCTATTCTAAGTTTAATATATGTGCAAAGTTGGCAAATCAAAATGAATACTCCCAAAAACAGAATCACCCACCTGAGTTCATGCCAGCTGCCGCCTTTGAGAAAGAGAATATAAAATCCTTCCAGGCACCAGTGCAAAGGTGAAAAATTACTGGCAAACTGCATGAATTCGGGCATCACAAATGTAGGGACCAGAATTCCACCGATAGCGCCAAAAATGATGATTGAAATTGCTCCAAATCCATTGGCCTGTTCCTGCGTCTTCGCCCAGGACCCAATCAGTAAAGCATAACTAACAGCCGCCATACTGCTCATAAAAACCACAGCTGCAAAGGCCAGAAAGTTTGTACGGAATTGTTAGTTCCGGCAAACCGATCTTTGGTAATATCCAGACTCCAACTGAAAAAGTGAGTGCAACCTGTAAAACTGCAACAATCACATAAACAGCCATTTTGCTGAACATGACCAGCATAAAACTGGTTGGCATTGTTTTCAATCTCAAAAAACTGCCGTTAACACGTTCTTTTACAATGTTACTTCCCAGGGAAACCACCATAAAAAACATGGCAAAGATTGTCCAGGCAGGCACATTATGCTGCGTTGAATTTGGAACAGCCATCGAATTGCTATTGCTGGCAACAATCTGGTTAATCTTGACCCGGTTGGCAATCATCTTTTTATTCAGCTTTTCCGATTTGGCGCCAAGATCCATATCCGCATAAATCCGGTCAATCATCATCGAATTTCTCGATCACGCCCATGATACGACTCAATAACACCCATGACCGAGGCACTGTAATTTTCCTGTAAAACCGGATCATGATAAAAAGACAACGCCGGCATTTTCTCTGTATTTACCTCGGCAGAATCTGTTTCCAGCCCCAGATCTCGCATCATCATATGGCTAACTTCGCCCGCATTACTTTCCAGTCCGTTCGTAAAATTTGGCAGGAATAAAAAGTGCAATCATTTTTCCTCTTGCCAATAATTCCTTTTTCAGTGACTTTTCGGGAAGACTATTTAAAGTATCAATTTTAAAAAGTCTGGATCTGATCAGCAAGTCCAAGCAATTTTCGCTCCCTGGTTTCCTTCATCGTGATTGACAACCAGCATTGGAATCTCGTTTTCATTCACGATTTTGTAGGCGCTGTCCTGAATGATGGTAATAATAAAAACCAGTAAAAGCGGCATCACAAACATAAGTGCCAGACCCACTTTGTCGCTGACAAGCAGAAGAAATTCCTTACGAATGGATGAAAAAATCTTGAACATAGGGCTAATCCCTGTACTCCTCTCCTGTCAGTTTTATAAATAAGATCTGCAAACTTGAAGCATCATTTTCTGCTAATAAATCGCTCAATTCCGCCTTCTGCGACCACCTTTCCATGATCGATCAGAGCAATGCGATTACAGAATTCTTCCGCTTCCGACATATGATGAGAAGTGTACACAATCGTTGTGCCAGCCTGATTAATTTCTTCAAGATATTTTATAATAGCATTTTTGCTTTGCACATCCACGCCTACCGTTGGCTCGTCAAGAAACAAAATTGCAGGTTGGTGAATAAGTCCAATAGCGAGATTTACCCGTCTTTTCATCCCTCCGGAAAACGTTGAAACTTCCTTATTCGCTACTTTCGTCAAACCTAATTCTTCCAGCAATTCATCGATCCGTGACCGACAGTTCAGCTTTTGACAAATTGTACATAGCCCCGAAATAATCAAGATTTTGTCTTGGCGTAAGTTCCTGATAAAAAGCATATTCCTGAGGCACAAAACCAATCTGCTTCTGACGCTCCTGACTTCGAAATTTCAGTTCCGTTGATGTAATAAGAAATATTTCCCTGAGATGGCGGAATAATTCCGCAAAGAATAGAAATCAATGTAGTTTTACCCGCGCCATTCGGCCCCAGCAAACCATATACATCCGATTCATTTATTTGCAGATTTACCCGACTCAGACTGTCTTCCTGCGCAGATTTATACCGTTTGGTAACATTTTCAATCTGAATTGACGGGCCGTTATACATCTTGAAGCAAGTGAATGAGGAAATAAATTATTTCCCCAGATTCAATTTAGAAAGTTTTAGAAATGCTTCTTTTTCAACAGAACGGATTTCAAGAAGCCGGTCGGCGATTTCGTCAAAACTTTGTTGTTCGGTTAATCTTCCTTTATAAACGCCTGCCATCTGAATAGCACTGGCGCGCCACATATCACCAGATTTTGTAAATTCCTCAGAAAGTCCGATCAAACGATCGTCCTGCAAATAGGCAGCTGCCTCTTCCAGAAAAGCACCATACAGAAAGCGAAAACCTCCGCCTCCCGTACCAATTTCCTCCTGCATCCGTACGATCTGACCCAGATATAAGCCCGCTTTTTTCAGACCAAGTTTATCTCTCCATTTTCGGATATGATTGGATGTATGACGAATGCCATCCACACCGGCAAAATTTCCGGGAATATTGATCATGTCGCGGACATTGCGTTTGATTCCTTTCACAATTCCTTTTCGAATCAGATCGTCTGTTATCACCCCAACTTTTTCCGGAAAATAAATATGTCCTTTTGGAGCAAGTGGTCCCTGCGCAAAACGCACGCGAGACAAGTTCTTCCGGAGATAATGTAGTCACTTCTTCCATGATCGGATCACTGATCAGATAGCGGTTATCTTCCTGTCCATAAACAATCAGATTATGCGCATTGAAGTGAAAACGATATTCTTTTGGAAAATAAGTCAGATGAAAAACGCCAACCTGGCAGCCCACCGGAACGCCTTCCTTTATTTTTTTATCCAAAAATGACTGTGCTGCTGACCGGATCACTGAATTTTTTCCGGGTAACTTCAACGCCCAGCGACTTTACACGTTCGTTTGAAAATCGCTCCCGGCATGGTCCTGAAAGAAATCGCAGGCCCGTTATTGACCGTCAAAAATGGTATTTGTATATAAAAAAGACCAGAACCCATGCCAAAAGCAAGCGGTTCGGTCATGAAATCCAGACCATGATGACGTAATAAAGCCGTCGTTACGCCATTTTCGCAATGGGCAGCATGTACGTGATGAAATTCTTCTGTTTTGGCTATCGATGTTCACTTCATTAACCTTTAAAATTTTTCAATTCGCTGACTGTATATATCAAAAGCCTGTGCATATTTTTCAAGTTTTTTATCACTCAATGTCTTTAAATACCGAAGGCTTTAAATGTCTTTTGATAAAAAAACTGAAAAAACCGGTATAACCTGAAAGTACCGACAAGGTCCATTAGATTGAGTTCCATAAAATAATAAACCGGACTTTTCTCTCCATTTGCCACAGCTTTTCTCGCCTCTTCTATCCGATCATTCACCTCAACCCAGGCACTGTCAAGCGCTTCTTTTTTCATATCCCAGCCTTTACTCAGCGCAGTTTCATATTTACCATCCTCATTTTTGACATAACACACTTCCCTCGTAAATCTGGAAAGTGCGCCGGGTTCCTGTGGCAGATCTTCCTTTTTCATCGGGTATGAGTATTAAAATCTGAATGACAAAATTGAATGTATTAACAAACAGTCAGCAAACAGAACATGTAAGAAAATCTTGAACTTTCCGGAACAGCAAGCAGAATTTTTTCTCCTTTTTTTAGTTTACCGCTGTTAAAAATTTCTTCCACCATCATATAAATTGAAGCCGCTCCCACATTTCCCATCGTCGCAAGGTTGGTAAACCATTTTTCCTTTGGAACAGGGATACCATTTTCAATCAGGACATCTTCAATTTTACTTTCAAAAAAGTAACTTGAAATGTGTGGAAGGAAATAATCCACTTCGTTCATATCAAATCCTTTTTTGTCTAATATCTGTTTTAGATTTTGAAAACCAAGTTTTACGATTTTTTCGCCTAACAGCTTCACATCCTGCTTGATACTAAAAATTGATTTATTAAAAATCTCTTCGTTTGTAAAATCTTTAAAGCTTTTAAGTGTACCGTCCTGCTCTTTGTCCGCACCCATATACATGCAGGCTTCTTCTTCGTTTGCAAAAGAGCATCCATCGATCCAGTCAATTTTTAAAGAAATTCCCGATTCATTAGGTTTTCCTTCAACCAAAAATGCACCAGCACCGTCAGAAAGCATCCAGCGAAGAAAATCTTTATCGAATGACACATAAGGATTTTGTTCCAAACGGATCAATTCCTGAACTTCTTCCTCGAATGTATCCGCACGTAAAGAAGGAGAAAAACGCTCAGAAGCAACGGCAACCGCTTTTTCTTTATCTTCAAGCTTCACGGACATATATGCATATTTCAATGCATGCATTCCTGCACAGCAAACTCCTGATGGCGAAACCACCTCAATTGTGCCCGTTTCTGGTAGCCAGCCATGAATCATCACGCCGTGTGATGGCATAATCTGATCCGGACTCGACGTTCCTGCACTTAACAAATCTATTTCTTTTAATTCTTCCGGATTATCTGTAAACAGCTCCCTAACTGCCTGAGAGGCCATTTCAGCATTTGTATGCGTTGGGACACCTTCTTTTGTATATGCGTAATAACGGCTTTTTATTTTGTTATTTCTTAAAACAATTGCCTTTGATTTGGATGACTTTCCATTAATAAATCCCAGATACTCTTCCATTTCCTCATTGGCAACTGCTTCATTAGGAACAAATTTCGAAACCCTGGTAATAAATGCTTCTGACATTGCAATAATAGTATTGATTATTAATAAGTTGATGCAGCTTTGGATTCAGTTAACAATAAATTTAGCTTACACCATAATAGTATTCTTTCGATCTTTTAATTGATTTTTGTAAAAAAGGTGCAAAGAAAATGAAGTAAACAGACAGTATAATTGGTGATGCTACAAAAAGTGCAATCAACAGATAATAACTAAAAAGATTTACATAAAACTTTCCGTTTTTCAGGTGTCGTTCCTTTTTTCTTTATCAATCCGGCCCAAATCCTGAAAATTTTCTTTCCTCTCATCTCAATAAACCAAATATCTGTCGGAATTTCAATCAAGCCCAAGTGACAAAATCTTTTTCTGCAAATCAGTATAATCTTCGTTTCGCAATGCGGTATTAACAATACTTCCAAATTTATCTGCGCTCAGATATATCTTCCTGACTTACGCCCGGAACAGGTAGCAAATTCCATTTTCTTTCCTTTTTACCGGTAAGCATCCAGTGAAAAATTGTCAATACACTGATCAGATTTGGCTCGCGGTCCATAAGCGGAACATTTCCAACCAAAATTCCACCCGCTTTTTTGATGTATGCTTTTATACTTTCCTGCGAATTAAGCCACATATTTCGTCCGCCAATAACTGTAACAATAGGCGTATCCTTCATTTTTTGCTGAAAAGCCGGATCCTGTAAAAGTGACGTAACCGGCAGCGAAGGCGACAAAAACCAAGGCTGATAACCCAGAATAATCAAATCATATTTTTCTGATGCATAATTAATCGGTTTCAACGCTACTGCTTCCTCATTAACACATTCTGGCATGGTATCGTAAAACACTTCGCTCGTCCATGGAAAAGCAATCGGTTTTACAGTTTCAATCTGTTTTCTTTCTATTTCAGCAGAATCAAACGGCAACAGAAAATTGTCAATGATTTCATTCAATTGTCCAGATTGCGAATAATTAATAACAAGCACCTTTTTCATTAAACTATCCTATTCAAATTTTCAGTACTCAGATGCAGCTATGGTAAGTCATCTATTTTTAGTCACTGCCGAACTGGCTGCATAACTTTTTACTAATTTTTTTCAATTCCGCATCAAAATTTTTATAATCCATCGATAACAGCTTTTTTGTCCTCATTTATATTTTTATTATACTTCAGTATCCTAGGTGCATGTTCCTGAACAGCCAGCCTTAAAAACCGAAATTCAGCATTTGATGGTTTTTTAGCAATTTCATCTTCCAGAATCTGCGCTCCTTTTTTAAATGTTTTAATCTTGTCCTTGACACCTTTTACAAAATCGGCTTTTTTCATATAAAGCGCACCTTGATACGCCAAAGTTGCAAGAAGATGCTTTTTCTTTTTCCAAAAGCAGATATCATCTCGTATCAACTTCCGTTCAGTTCGGACTGGAAAAAGCTTTGTAAAATTCACTCTTATCAACTCTCCTGTTGATAAAAGCCGAAAAAAGAACAATAAAGATAAAGCCAAAAAACGTGACTGGTTTCATATTGATACATTTTTCTTTATTAATCATATAACAAACCAGATCAAATCTAGACCGTTTAAATCTTCTTTTTGCATTCCAGTATCGTATGATAACTATCCCCGATCAGCGGATAAGTTTCCACGACCTCGAAGCCAGCTTCTCTGACCAACGATTTCATAACTTCAATCCGATACATTTTACTGTTTCCATTAGCCATAATCGTAAAATACAACGATGTCGCCACAAGGCTAAAATGTGCCGCAGGATAATCCTGATTATCAAAAAATGGTTCAAGAATAAACAATCTTGTGTTCTTCAGAAGCAGCCTGGTAAGCATTCTTCAAGATACAAACAATTTCTTCTTTTGAAAAACAATCCAGAAACTGGCTCATCCAGATCACATCTGCACCCTGGGGAATTTTCTGTTCCGTATCCAGCAAATCAATCGGGTGAAACTCAATTCGGTCAAGCAATCCTTTTTCAGTGGCATTTTGTTTAGCCACTTTTAGCTGAACCGGCAAATCCAGAATCTTTATTTTCACATCCGGATCGTAACCGCAGCAGGCAAAAGACCATTTTCCGGTATTTCCACCTACATCAAAAATTGTACCCGTCTTTTTACTAAACACAATTTTTAACGCTGACGGAAACGCTCCGTCCGAATAATAATGGTCAAAATCAAACCAGGATTTTTTAGCAGGTTCCGGCAAAATGGAAAGACCTTCGTAAATTGTCGGCCAGTCACCCAGCACTTTAAGTCCTTCCGGTTTTCCTGTTTTAATGCTATCCGTCATGGCTTTTGCACCGAGATAACACACATCATTCATGAAATTGACATTTACTTTGGTCATTTCATCTTTCAAAAGAAAAAAACCGATCTTGGTAATTTTGACTTTTCCCTCATCAAAACATTCCACAACACCTAATATCTTCGGCCGCTTCAATCAGCAGTTCAACCCCATATTCCGAAACATCCAGTTTTTCAATAATGGTTGCAATGCTGACTCCTTTTCGATTGCTATTTATAAATTCAAGAATTCCCAAATCTCTCAATGCAATAACCGCCTGAAAATACATCGGACCAAAGGCTATTTTTTGTGCTTCATACTTGGCTTCAATTGCCGATATTTCTTTTTTCATTGTACAAATTAAGGTTCTTTACTCAACGCAGCTGCCGGTATCATTCGGTCTTTAAATCTTCTTCTGTATTTTTTCTTTTTCAAATCTTCCTCATGCCAGATAATGTATTTGCCCATTGTGCCCTTAAAACGCTGGAAGAAATTTTCCCTCGAAGACAGTTTTACAAACTCGTCTTTCATTGCAAGTTTAGGATCAATTTTCGGTTCGTACAAATTCAGCATCTTCAAAGTATCGATAACCGTCGGCAAAAGTGCAACAGGTATTTCAAATTTCCGCATAAATTTTCCCATATAACTGCTTTGAATCGGATCTGTAGCCAGTGCAATTTTCTTAAAACCGAGCTTTTTTGCCAGACGATAAGAATAATAAACATTTTCTGTGCTATGTTCCGCCTTTTCCTCCGTAAAAATATTTTCGCTGCGGAATGCCCTAACGCCTCCGCATAATAAGCCATTACTCTGCTTTCGATATAAGGAGTTGCCACCGCAGATCCCGAAAAAATAACATTTTTGGCATAGCCTTTTTTATACAGATAATAAGCCCAGTGAATTCTCATTTTATGCACCATATCCCATTCCTTTCCTTGATAAGGAAAACCCGGAACAATGATCGCATCATAAGGCTGGTCTTGCTAATTTTTTTGAAACGCTTTATCAGCTGAACGATAAAAAATTTTCGTACATCCTTGTAAAAAAGACATACACAACATCAACAGGATAAATATTTTTTTCAAAGTTCAGGATTATCAGTTAAGTAAGAAGCTGTACAACTGCCCTTTTGAAAGAGCCATGTACAGCTTCCGATAGCAATATTATTTTATTATATTAATAATCAATGCATTATAAATTTCAAATTGTGGCTAAAAGCCAGGACCTAATTTATTTTAACGTTTTACTCCACAGCTTGTAATATTTTGAATCAATAGCTTTATTGATTTTATAAACGCCGCCTGCCCAGTAATTTCGGAAACCGAAGCCTCCTGCTGAACCTTCAACTCTCTCTGTATAAAGTACTTTTTTAGACTTTAAATCAATAAAAGTAACCCAGGCATAATAGTTTTTCTGCTTTTTTGTTCAAACTTTCCACCACATAAACAATTCCAATTCCGTCTTTTACGCTTAGCGAATATTTCGAAACTGATTTTTTAACCTGATCTTCTGTAATCTTATACTCATCTTCTGTGATGTTGTCCTTCACATCTACCGATTCGTTCAATTTTATCATATCAGCAACTTTCGTCTGATACATTTCAGGTTTAAGTTTGAATGCATCCTGAAGAGAGAATTTTTTTGGCTCATATTCTATCAGGTCATTCCAGCTAGTCATATGCTGGTTTTTAATAGCAGCCGGATCAACAAAATCCAAGGCGTCCAATATATTTTGCCTGAGTGAAATCGAGACCCAGAAATGTTAATTTGGCATTTCCGGCAAATAAATCAGTCAAGGTTTGAGCAGAAGCCTGGCCGGCAAAAAATAATGCGATAACAAATAATAATGATTTTTTCATGACATTGAAATGATTTTAAGCCTTCAAAAAGTAAGAATTATTGCAATTATTTAAGTTTTTTATCCAGAAACGCAGCCAAAAGTTTCCCGCCTTTGCGTATGATTCTGCAATGCGAGTACCCGAATCATAATCAAATCCACCAAACTGACCGCCAGCAACATTGCTTAAAATAATTTCAGCAACCGACTTTTTACCAGCTGTTTCAACCAGATCAATCTTATAATTTAAATAGGCATTTTTACGCATCACACCTACATTAAAACCCGGTTCAACATACGTCGTATGAACGATCAAAGTGTATTTTGCATCTGGATCCAGATTCAACTTTCAGACCTTTGTCCTTCCATACCTTTATTAAAAAGTTCTTCAAATTTTGGCTCATAACGGTTTTTGCGGTCAGCTACCCAAGCTTTTTTTCCAGTCATCGCCTTTGCCAGCTTCTTTGGCATTGTATTCGGCAGATTTTTTATCAAGATATTCCTTTTCCGTTGCAAATTTTCCGACGCCAAATTCAGAATAATCGTACTGAACATTAACTGTTTTTTGATCCTGAAAGTACATCTAACATCGCCAGATTTTAGATCAACTCCTCGTTGAGCAAAACCAGTTTGAAAGGCGAAAAACAAAATTATAAAAACTGCGGCTAAATATATTCTTTTTCATGCTTAGGGGTGATTTTATGTGTTAAAAATCAAATATATATCAACTTTTCCGGTTTCCTTTTTTCCTGTTTGAATATCCTGTGATTTAATTCTTGAGCGGTGATAAATTTTAACAATGGCGTAACACGAAGCCGTGATTTGAACAAAGAATGCAGCTTTTCCTTAAATAAAGGCGTTTCCAGATTCATGGTCAAAAGAATCGAAATCTCATCATTTCCAAACTCATTTTTTGAAACCACAACCTGATATAAATCAATTTCCGGTACCATATCCAGAACATCAAAAAGTGCCGGCGGAAAAATTGTTGTGCCTTTGAATTTGATCATTTGCTGTTTCCGTCCGACAACCGGCCCTAGTCTCGTTGAGATTTCTGTCCGCAAGCACAAGGTTCATAATAAACATTGCACAAGATCGCCGGTTTTGTATCGTAGCAAAGGCATTCCCTCCACGCCCAATGTCGTCACAACAACTTCACCTAATTCACCTTCGCCAACAATATTTCCTTCCTCGTCAACAACTTCCAGAATCAGCAAATCCGGATTTAAATGTCCGCCTTTTCCTTCCTGACATTCTGTAAAAGCCGCGCCCATTTCCGTGGAAGCGTAGGTTGAATATAATTTCACATCCCACTGAGAAGTGATTCGTTTTCCAAGTTCGTTATAGGTAAAATCAGGATTACGAATCGGCTCGCCGATACATAAAATCGATTTTACGGAGGACGATTTGAAATCAATATTATTTTCCAAAGCATAATCAATCAGCCTTGGAATAAAAGACGGAATCGCGATAAGTACTGTTGGAGAAAAACGCTGAATAGATTCCCATTGTAAAAATGGTGCTCCCGGACCAACCCGGATCATACCTGCACCCATTTTTCTTGCCCCCATCCAGTAAGCAAGACCGGCCATAAAACGGCGGTCAATGGTTGTCATTAACTGGTAAATGTCGTTTTCTGAACCATCAGCACATTGAAAAGCTTCGGCTTCATTGTTTGCCAAACGCTCAACATCCTTATCAGTAAGATAAAAAGCAACCGGATCGCTCAGCGTTCCTGATGTCGTTACAAAATCTGAAATCCTGCTTTTTGGAACACAAAGAAAATCATCGTTATAAAGCGCAAGATCATCTTTTGTCGTGAAAGGAATTTTTGCCAAATCCTTAATTGTTTTTATTGTTTCAATATCAATTCCTTTTCCGGTAAAAACCCGTTTGTAATAAGCAGAATTGATATTGATGTATTGAAGAACCGCTGTTAACTTTTCGCTTTGCGAAGCGTTGATTTCCATTGTCATAAACGGGATGAATTATTAGGCAGAAATGTTCTGGTTACTTTCTGACTTTGTAGATTGATCGGCAAAACTCTCGAAAAAATTTGAGCTACTGAAATCTGTCGTCAGGATTTCTCTTTTTTACATTCCTCAATTTTTGCCTGAATGGCAAGAATTTCGTTTTTAGATGAAACCTCATGCTGCAAAGATTCCTGATAATAGCCAATAGCCTTATCGAAATTTTTCTTCTTTTGATGATATTCCCCCAGCACCAGATAAGTGACATAACTTTCTGGATTATTGCTAACCATCACATATTCATCTTTTGCTGACATTTTATAGGGAATACCCAGCATCACATATTTGTGGATCTTTTGCTTTGTTACCTTAAAAGCTTCAAACCGTCTGTAAGCGTCCGTGGTTAGAAACGGATCAGCCTGAATCGATAGAGAATCAATGGCATGAAAACTTTCTTTATGACTGAAAACATCTTTCAAATCATAACAAATAAAAGCACCAAGTTGATAAGGTGGCGTAGATATCCAGACTTTCCTTTCCGAAGGTTTGAAAATAATGCCGTGATGTGCAATCAGCTGATTTAAGGATTTTGAATTTCCGTAACCTATAAAAGTGTCATTTAGCCCTTCTTTATTTCGTAAAATATCAGCAGCTTCCTGCACATCAACCGGATAAGAACGCACCATAAGCTGATTCATTCTGTCGAAGCGCGCTTTGGAATCTGTATCTGCAATATTATTAATATTGACTGAATCTTTGATAAAAGCAGTTCCCTGATAATGATTTGCGCAAACCAGATAATCCGAACCGGAAGAATAAAGATCCATTTTTGAAGGAGATTTTTCAATAATAGCTGCTTTATTATCCTGGGCCGATCCTATCAAAAGTGATTCTGAAACGAAAGTATCACGTTTTTTAGCAATAGCATCCGCTTCTTCAATTGTAGCGGCATATTGTAAAATTTCCCTTGCCAATAACGAAATTGGCTCTTTTGCTCCATAAGGAATATCAGATTTTGAAGCATTCAAGGTAACTGTAATTCCCTTTTCATTAATTCCCGAAACGACACCTGTCAAGCCAGCCCATGCGTAGGAGGCGAATTTATATCCTTTATCAGGATTCATAAAAACGATAAGCTTATCTTCTGCAAAAGCATCTCCCATATAAAAATCAAAATTCCTGCCGATTAACAAAGTGGAATCTGCGGAAAGTGAGTTTTTTACAGCAAAAGAAGTACAGCCTACCATATTTAAATCCGTCAGCGCGTGACCAATATCATGCGCTGCGTGATAATTTAAAATCCGGTAATATTTTGGGCCAATGTAATTGTATTTATCAGAAAAGGACTGGGAAACACCATAGATTTCCTGCAAATTTTCGTCCTGAATATACTTGTAAATATCTTTATTGAACCAGGCGACAAAACCTTTTAATACCTGAAGAAAAAAAGCATTAGGAATAATTTCCTTAATCTGGTCAACGAAATGGACTTCCTGTTTTTCCATCAATTCCTTTGCAAGAATGCCATAAATCAAGCCTCGCTCGTAAGGACTTCCTTCAAGATACATTTCCCAAATTCCGTACTTATTCTTTTTCAGCCAGCAGTTATCAACTTTGTAAGAATCAGGCCCAAGCTGAATACGTTTATAACTTTCGGGCGTTTTATTACTTGCTATCTTTGGTGTAGGTAATTTAACGGTCCAGATAAAAAGGCCGAAAATCACTCCTGCGACGAGAAGAATGACAAAAATTATTTTAAGAAAGGTGCGTACTGAGTTATTTTTGGGCCACATATAGTTTGAAAGAAATTCGGGGTAAAATTTCAACCAGCATTTCAAATGGAAAATTTCCCCTTACTGATTTACCCCTTTTCATTAACGTGCAAAATTACAAATTAAATGGGCTTGGTCTATAAAAAGATATTGAAGGGAGATTCGCTGTTGGGGTTGTGGGAAATCTCTGAATCGATTGAAGAGATGCTCAAAGCATTAAAATCATCCGATTTTGATTTGGAAAAATTGGAGAAAAAAGTAAATAATAAAAGAAAAACAGAATCACTTGCCGTTCGACTTTTACTGGACCAAATGCTGGAAGGAACGCATGAAATCAATCATGATGAAAATGGCAAACCATTTCTGAAATCAACTGAATATGAAATTTCCATTTCTCACTCTGACAAATATGCTGCGGTATATCTGGTCCAAGGAAAATCTGCCGGGATTGATATTCAGAAAATAAAACCTGATATAGGCAGAGGAATCGACTTTTTCCTGAACGACGGCGAGCAATTATGGGTTGATAAGACAGATTTCATATTGATTAATATTCTCTGGTCGGCGAAGGAATCGGTTTACAAATATGCCGGTGTAAAAGATCTGGATCCAAGAAATAATATGTCTGTCAATCCATTTCAGGCAAAATCCGAAGGAGATATAGTAGTCAATTTTGGAAAAGAAAACCTGGAAATGATTTCGATTCAATATGAAGTCTTTGAAGATTACGTCCTTACCCGTACATTGTAGTACGAAAACGGACGATATCAAAATCTCGTTTTAATTATGCCTAAGCCCAAAATTCCCTTATGAAAAAATTTACGATTGTTGCTTTCCTTTTTATTTCATTACAAATCCAGGCGCAAGTTCCTACTCTATCTTCCAGTGAAATTTTTCAGGGCATAAAAAAATTAAATGTTCTCGGTTCTGTCCTGCACATTGCTGCGCATCCGGATGATGAAAATACGTTGATGCTGTCTTACATGTCAAAAGATCAGCTGGTTCGAACCGGTTATCTTTCGCTGACAAGAGGTGACGGCGGACAAAACCTGATCGGTGCAGAACAGGGTGCTAATATTGGTGTGATCCGAACTCAGGAATTGTTAGGTGCACGAAAAATCGACGGAGCAACCGCAGTTTTTTTCCCGTGCTTATGATTTCGGTTTTTCAAAAACGAGAAAGGAAACATTGAATTTCTGGGATCAGAATAAAGTTTTAGGCGATGTGGTCTGGCTGATCCGAAAGTTTCAACCCGACGTTATCATTACCCGTTTTCCACCGGATCCGAGAGCTGGACATGGCCATCATCAAACCTCCGCTTATCTTGCAGAAGAAGCTTTCAAACTAGCCGCTGATCCAAACTCTTATCCTGATCAATTGAAATTTGTAAAAGTCTGGCAAGCGAAAAGGCTGGTTTGGAACACATTTACACCTGGATTTACCAACAAACAGCCGGAAGGAGAAAAAAATCCGTTTATTTCGCTGGAAATTGGTGGCTATAATCCAGTTTTAGGAAAATCTTACACAGAAATAGCAGCAGAAAGTCGCAGCCAGCATAGAAGTCAGGGATTTGGAAGTGCGCCGGCACGTGGTGAAAGAATTGATTATTTCCTCCATAAAGAAGGAATTCCTGCAAAAAGCAATCTTTTTGATGATGTGGACATTACCTGGAAACGGGTTGATGGGAAGTCAGAAAGTACAATCGCTGGTGACAGATGCAATCAAAAATTATGACATAAGCAATCCTTCCGCGACTGTTCCCGCACTATTAAAAATTAATCAGGAACTAACAAAACTGGATTCCGCAAATATTTATGTAAAAGCCAAAAAACAGGAAATCTCCGATTTGCTGGTTCAATGTCTGGGATTATTTTTTGAAACAAATCCTACTGAATTTTCTTCTGTTGCGGGAGATGCGGCTGATATTAAAGTGACCGTAGTTAAACGCTCAAAATATCCTGTTAAATTAATTTCTCTTAACTGGACTGGTGTTAAATCGGACAGTATTTTGAATCTAACACTTGGAGAAAATGAAATGACTGCTTTCAATAAAAAGGCAGTTTTACCAGATAGATTTAAAAACAACCCAACCTTACTGGCTAGTAAAACCAATTGACAAAGGCATTTTCCAGATTGATAATCAACAGGATATCGGTTATCCGGAAAACAGGCCAGAAACGAAAACTGATTTTGTTTTTGAGATTGACGGACAAAAATTCACTTATTCTAGACCCTGGATTTATAAATTCACAGATCCTGCGTCAGGAGAAATTTACCGGCCGTTTGAAATCCGGCCGGCTGTGACAGCTAATATTAATGAACCTGTTTTCATCTTCCCAAACACAACGTCGAAAACGTTAAATGTTATGGTAGAAGCACAGAAAAGCAATGTTAAAGGAAGTTTAAAACTTGATTTACCAAAAGGCTGGAAATCAGATCCCGCCATCGTAAATTTTGATCTGACGGAAAAATATCAGGAGCAGACTTACAGTTTCAATATTACACCGCCTGCAAAAAATGAAGAAGCTGTTGTTAAAGCTATCGCTACTATTGAAGGAAAATACTATGACAAATCAATAAAAACCATTGATTACCGTCACATTCCTAGTCAGACGTTATTTCCTCCTGCCGAAGCAAAACTTGCCAAACTGGATGTAAAAACGACTGTGAAAAATATTGGGTACATAGCCGGTGCCGGCGATGACGTTCCAACTGCATTGCGACAAATGGGTTGCACTGTAACCATGCTTAATGAAGCGGCGCTTTCCAAAGATTTGAGTGGTTATGATGCTATCGTTGTTGGTATAAGAGCTTATAACACAGAAAACCGTTTGACTTACTATCAGGAAAAATTGATGGAATATGTCAAAAACGGCGGAACGATGGTAGTTCAATACACTATTCCACAGCGAATGAAAGTGAAACAAATCGGGCCATATCCGATTCAATTAAGTCAGGATCGTGTGGCGGAAGAAGATGCTGAAATGCGGTTTTTGAAACCAGAACATGCTTTGTTAAATTACCCAAACAAAATCACGCAGAAAGATTTCGACGGCTGGATCCAGGAACGTGGATTATATTTTGCCAGTGACTGGGATAAAACACATTACGAAGCGATTTTTTCCAGCAATGATACAGATGAAAGTTTGAAAGAAGGAAGTGTCTTATATGCCCAATATGGCAAAGGACATTATATCTACACAGGACTTTCCTTTTTCCGGGAACTTCCCGCAGGTGTAACCGGGGCTTATCGCCTGTTTGCTAATATGATTTCGGTAGGTAAGAAATAAAAAAATAACCGGTGAGAGCCGGTTATTTCATATTTTTTCTGCGGTTCCGCTGGAAATCTTCCAGTACAAATCCGCCTAAACCTTGAAGATTACTATAATAAGCCCGTCCATTATTTACTTTCGTAAAATTCTGAACAAACTGTTTCAGATAAGGATCGGTTGCAATCATAAAAGTAGTAACCGGAATTTCCAAACGACGGCATTGCGCTGCCAGGGTCAAGGTTTTACTGATAATCTTACGATCCAGACCGAAGCTGTTTTTGTAATACTTGATACCCTCTTTCAAACAAGTTGGTTTTCCGTCTGTGATCATAAAGATCTGCTTGTTACGGGTTTTCTTGCGACGAAGAATATCCATCGCCAGTTCCAGACCTGCAACGGTATTGGTATGGTAAGGACCAACTTCCAGATAAGGTAAATCTTTTAATTGAATTTGCCAGGCATCATTTCCAAAAACAATAATATCAAGTGAATCTTTCGGATATTTTGTACGGATCAATTCGGCCAAAGCTAACGCTACTTTTTTTGCAGGCGTAATTCGGTCTTCGCCATACAAAATCATGGAATGGCTGATATCGATCATCACAACCGTAGCAGTAGTCGTTTTTTGCTCACGCTCCACCACTTCCAGATCATTTTCCATCAGCATAAAATCACCGATTCCATGATTTACCTGCGCATTTTTGATGGATTCCGTCATCGCAATCTGATCCAACGTATCTCCAAACTGGAATTGACGGATATCACTGCTTAGTTCATCACCCGTTCCCATGTAAGGCGTATGATGATTTCCACCGGATTTTGATCTTTTCAGTTTACCGAAAATCTCGTCCAAAGCACTTTTACGAATGCTTTTTTCAGCTTTTGGCGTCATGATCAGCTTGCTTTCTCCATCACCGCTTTTCCTCCGTGATGTATCCTTTTTTCTTCAAATCATCAAAGAAATCACCGATACCGTAAGAATCATTGGTAAGATTATATTGCCTGTCCAGCTCACTCAGCCACGACATAGCCTCGCTTACATCACCTGATGTCATCAGCAGCAACTGCTGAAAAATATCAAAAAGCTGATCAAACTTGCTATTTCCGGTTTGCTCTGCGGGTATAAATTTGGTGAAACGATGTCCTTGCATAAAACTCAGATTTGAAAAATAAATCTACAAAAAACAGACGGCTACTTTCGAATTAATTTTGAAAGTAGCCGTTTAAAATATCAGAAAGAATTAATTATGCTTCTTCTGCACAAAATTCTTCGTATGCCATTTGCAAATGCTGAGCAATCATTTCAGCAGAACGGCCTTCAATGTGATGACGTTCTACAAAATGGATCAACTCACCATCTTTGAAAAGAGCAACCGCAGGAGATGACGGAGGATATGGCAAAGTATACTCACGCATTTTTGCAACAGCCTCCAGAATCAAAACCAGCAAAAACAGTCGCCAATTGATCCGGCTTAATTTCACTGCGTTCCAAAGAAGCTCTAACACCCGGACGGGCAGCACCAGCAGCACAACCGCAAACTGAATTGATCACTACCAAAGCAGTGCCTTTCATATTTTGCATGAAGTTGTCTACTTCTTCCGCACTTGTCAAATCCTGAAAACCGACATTAGTCAACTCCGCCTTCATAGGCGCTACTAACTGTGGTGGATACATATTTTCTAAAAGTTTAAAGTTAAAATTTGATTAGCTTATAGCTATTAGCGGTTAGGCATTTAGCCTTTATTGTTATTATGAAATTCTCTGCAATTATTTCGAGCCGGAAGCTAATCGCTAAAAGCTAATAGCCAACAGCTAAACTACATAAATCCAAGTTCCAGTTTCGCCTCTTCCGACATCATTTCAGTCGTATAAGGAGGATCAAAAGTAAGCTCGATACTTACATCATTCACACCTTCCACTTCCCTGATTTTTTGCTCAACTTCACCTGGCAAAGTTCCCGCAGATGGGCAGGATGGCGAAGTAAGTGTCATCGAAACGAATACATTATTTACCGGAAATATTTTCAGATCATAGATCAAACCAAGCTCGTAAACATCAACCGGAATTTCCGGATCGTAAACCGTTTTGATCGCCTTAACAACTTCTTCCCTTAATTCTGATTCGCTCATTTCTTTTTTAGTTATGATAACAGCAAGTGAAGCGTCTTAGTTTTCACTTTTGATATTTTTTTAATTGGCAGCCTGATAAGCGATCCCGTAAGCCCTCATTTGTTTCAGCATTGACGCCAGTCCATTGGATCTTGTTTGTGCCAAATGCTGGTGCAAGACCTACTCTTTCCATGAAATAAAGATCTGCACTTGCAATTTCTTCCGGCGTATGTCCTGATAATACTTTTACAAGCATTCCAATCAATCCCTTCGTAGATAATCGCATCACTATCAGCCTCAAATTTCAAAAGATCACCATCCATATAAGCATTTAGCCACACTCTGGACTGGCATCCTCTGATTATATTTTCTTCGGTTTTGTATTGTTCCTGCAAAGCTGGAAACTGTTTTCCGAGATCTATAATGTACTCGTACTTACTGTCCCAATCATCAAACAATTCAAAATCCTCGATTAGTTCGTCTTGTGCTTCGTTAATTGTCATAATTTAAAATTCTGATAATGGCCTTGATGAATGTCTTATTGCCATGATCTCAATTATATTATCTTTTGCAACATTATATATAACACGATGTTTGCCAACTATAATCTCTCTGATACTAGTTAATCTTATTTCCGGAACCGATCTGCCCATATTCGGGAATTTTTCAAGAAGTTCGATTTTACTAAAAACATCATTGATCCACTTCTGAGAGTACGACAAAGATTCCGAATTCAATCTTAAAAAAATTGTATCTAAATCTTGCCTGGCTTCTTCAGACCAATTTATTCGAGCCATTTTTTATAGGCATTTTTCACTTCTTCGTGGGTATGAAACTCTCCGTTATCCAACTGCTTTCTTGAACGTTCGATTTTAGATAGCAAAATGATTTGTTCAATCACTTGCTCTACTTCCAAATTATCTGGCATTGCTTCAAGCGACTCTATCAATATATTTTTAGGAATTGTTTCCATTTTCTGAATATTAAATAGTTTAAGCTTATGAATATACAAATAATCAGAACAAGATTAAGATCAACCCAACATCTTCTTCGCCTTATGAAGTCCTTTGATCAAACCATCAATTTCTTCAATTGTGTTGTAAACAGCAAAAGAGGCTCTGGTGGTTCCTAAAATTCCTAAACGTGACATTAAAGGTTGCGTGCAATGGTGACCTGTACGAACAGCAATTCCCTGGTTGTCCAGAATCACAGCAATATCCTGATGATGAAGACCGTCAATAACAAAAGAAAGCACACTGACTTTTTCTTTCGCCTGACCGATAATTCTCAATCCCGGAATTTCCTTCACCGCTTCTGTTGCGTACAGAAGCAAATCATTTTCATGTTTTGCTATATTTGGTTTTCCCAAGGTATCCACATAATCCATCGCATATTTGGCTGCTACCACATCCGCGATATTAGGCGTTCCTGCTTCGAATTTATATGGCAATTCGTTGTAAGTCGTTTTTTCAAACGTTACTTGCTTGATCATTTCACCGCCGCCACGGTAAGGAGGCATCGCTTCAAGCAATTCCTTTTTTCCATACAAAATACCCATTCCGGTCGGTCCGTATATTTTGTGAAGCGACAAAGCATAAAAATCAACATCCAGTGCCTGTACATCAATGGTCAAATGTGAACTTGCCTGTGCGCCGTCCAATAATACCTTCGCTCCTACTTTATGTGCTTTTTCAATAATTTCTGCGACAGGATTAATTGTTCCCAATGCATTTGAAACATGCACAACAGAGACAAATTTGGTTTTTTCTGAAAGCATTTTTTCATACTCATCCATCAAAAGTTCTCCTTCATCATTAATCGGGATCACTCTTAAAATGCAGCCTTTTTCTTCACAAAGCATTTGCCACGGAACAATGTTCGAATGGTGCTCCATTGTGGAAATGATAATTTCATCTCCTTCTTTCAGAAATTTACGTCCGTAAGTTTGCGCAACCAGATTAATACTGTCGGTTGTTCCGTAAGTAAAAATAACTTCCTCAGACAACTCAGCATTAATAAATGTCTGTAATCTTCGGCGTGATTCTTCAAAAGCAGCTGTTGCTTTTTCCGCTAAATGGTGAATTCCGCGGTGAATGTTGGCATTATAATGCTCATAATATCCCGACAGCGCATCCAGTACAATACGAGGTTTTTGCGTTGTAGCGGCATTGTCAAAATACACAAGTTGTTTTCCGTTAATGACTTCATTAAGAATCGGAAAATCATTACGGATGGACGCTATATCTGGGAAATCAGTCATTTTAATGAAGTATTAAGAAAAATGCCCAACCCAATTGAAGAGAAGGTTGGGCATTATAATAAGTATTTGTAAAGACAGAACGAGAATTAGCTCCTCGAAAGTTTCTCTGCGATTACATTTTCAAGATATTCACGAATCGAATCGATTTTGATCTGAGAAACTACGTCGGCGCAGAAAGCAAACATCAAAAGTGACATTGCTTCCGGCTTCGAAATTCCACGTGAACGCATGTAAAATAATGCCTCCTCGTCGATTTGTCCCGTTGTAGTTCCGTGTGAACATTTCACGTCATCAGCAAAGATTTCAAGCTGAGGTTTTGTATACATCGTTGCGTCAGTTGACAAAACAATGTTTTTACAAGACTGGAATGCGTTGGTTTTCTGAGCGTCAGGACGAACAAATATTTTACCATTGAAAACACCTTTCGACTTGTCGCGCAAAATTCCTTTATATAACTCGTTACTTTCAGAATTTGGCTTGCAGTGATCAGCAACCGTATGGTTATCAACATGCTGCGATCCATCCGGGAAATAAAGTCCGTACATATGCGCCTCGCAATGTTCACCATCAATAACAATGTTCAGATTGTTTCTTGTAAACTTTCCATTCAAAGTTACCGTTGCCGCATAAAAGTGCGATTTGTCCAGCATACGAACCTGCGTAGTTCCGATGTGGTAAGCATTTTCACTTTCATTCTGCACTTTGTAATATTCTACACCTGCTTCTTCACCTACATTGATTTCGGTTACAACATTCGTAAAAGAACGTTCTTCACCAATAGTTCTGAAAGCTTCTGCAATTTTTACATGTGCATTTTTTCCAACAGCGATAATATTACGCGGCTGACTTCCTACATTTTCAACACGTGCATCACTAACAAAACGAAGAATTACCGGATGCTCAACAGTCTGATTGTTTGGCACATAAATAAAAACTCCGTCGTGGGCAAAAGCAGTATTTAAAGAAGTAAATGCATCCGTATCATTTTTCACCAATTCATCAAAATAAGAATTGACAAGATCCGGATTGTTTTTGTATGCATTTTGTAAAGAATCTATGATGATCTGATCCGTAGAAGAAACCACCGTAGAAAGTGCGGCGTTATAATGACCGTTTACAAAATACAATATATTAGCAGCCTGCTCCGGCATTTTCAGATCAATCAAGATCCTCAGCCGAAAGCGTGTCGCTTGTATTAAAGTTATAGGAAGCACTGATCAGGTCACTGAACATTGCTGTATTTCCATTCTTCGTTTTTAGGCGTCGGGAATCCCAATTCCTCAAACTGAACAATGGCAGCACGTTTTTTCTGATGAAAAGCAGATTTTGCTTCACCATTCATCACGGATTCCCGTGCGTGAAAATCAGTGATTAATTTCGTTCTTAAATCTATTGTTTCGGTACTCATTCCGTTTTGGTATTGAAAGTGATGTTATTTGATCAACCCGCTGGTCAATCCAACAATAACCTGAAAATTAAAACTGACAGATTATCAGTTTACTTCCTGAGCTTCAACTTCGGCTTTAATCCAGTCATATCCTTTTTCTTCCAATTCAAAAGCAAGCTCTTTTCCACCGGATTTAACGATTCTTCCTTTGTAAAGTACGTGTACAAAATCAGGAACGATATAATCCAGAAGACGCTGATAGTGGGTAACAACAATGGCAGAACGCTCAGGAGAACGAAGTGAATTCACACCTTCTGCAACAATACGCAAGGCATCAATATCAAGTCCTGAATCTGTTTCATCCAAAATCGCCAGTTTCGGTTCAAGAACCGCCATCTGGAATATTTCATTACGTTTTTTCTCTCCACCTGAAAAACCTTCGTTCAAAGCACGTTTCAAAAGTGAATCGTTCATGCTAACCAGTTTCGCTTTTTCACGTACCATTTTAAGGAAACGTGCCGCGTCCAAAGGTTCTTCTCCGTTATATTTACGAATTTCGTTAACCGCAGTTTTCAGGAAATTTATAGTAGTAACACCCGGAATTTCAACAGGATACTGGAAAGCAAGGAAAATTCCTTCTGCCGCTCTTTCTTCTGCCGCAAGGTCCAATAAATCTTTTCCGTCAAAAGTAACAGTTCCGCCAGTCACCTCATATTCTTCTCTTCCTGCCAAAACGGATGCCAAAGTACTTTTCCCTGATCCGTTTGGCCCCATGATGGCATGAACTTCACCTGGTTTGATTTCCAGGTTAATGCCTTTTAATATTTCTTTGCCGTCTATTGAGGCGCGCAATCCATTAATTGAGAGCATAACTTATTTTATACTTGTATATGTAGTTCTTGGTAATTTACCGCAAAAGTAGTAAGCTTTGGTCGTATATGAAAATAACCACCCCGGTTCCAAACAAACATTATGGTAATACATCTTTATTAACCTTTTTCAAGGCATCAATGTTCCATAATTCCGGATATTTTGGACATACTTTATCATAAAAGTAGGCAAAGCAATCAACAAATATCCCAATTCTAAATTATCCGCATTACTTTGCGGCCTGAGTTTAAGTTTGATATTATGACAAATACAGATAAATCGCCCTCACCGGAAATACAGGTTTCAACGGAAGTTGGTACATTAAGAAGACTATTAATTCACAGTCCTGATCGTGGTCTGGGCAAAGTTGTTCCTTCAAAGGCTCAGGACTGGCTTTTTGAAGATATTGTTCATCTGGACACGATGCGGAAGAAGGAATATGATTATTATGTAAAACTGCTTTTGTATTTCCTCGACCCAGAAAAAATCAAAGGAAAGTTAAAAGAAATAAATGACGATAAATCCCGCTCTTTTTACATTCCGGGCTCTGAAAAATATTTTAATTCTGACAAAGTCGTTGATATTCAGAAACTTTTAGCCGAAATTTTGCTCGACTCGAAATATCAGGATCAAGTTAACGGCCGCAATCTGCGGGATTGAACGTTGTTCCTATCAAACACAAAATGAACTGAATACTTTTGATGCGAATGAATTAGCAAAAATCTTCATTTCCGGTTCTTTGTCGGATAAGCGGATGCTGTTTGCCCCTTTGCCAAATCTGATTTTCATGCGTGATATTGGTATCGTGATCAATGATCATATTTTGCTCAACAAACCTGCAAAATCTGCCCGGACGAGAGAATCTATTTTAGCACAATTTATTTTCTTTCATCATCCAATGTTTGCTTCTTTTAAAGATAACATCATTGAAATTCCGGAAAATGAGCGGCATTTTTTACTTCCTGATGATGAAAAAGCGAGTGATTACCACCGCTGTACTCTGGAAGGCGGCGATGTGATGATGGTTGCGCCCAATCATTTGCTTATCGGTTGCAGCGAGCGCACTTCCATTTATGCCGCCCAGCAAGTGATGAAAATATTGTTTGAAAAAAATGTCGTTGAAAAAATTTCGATCATAAAAATCCCTAAGAAACGGGATTACATGCACATCGATACCATTTTCACCCAAGTCAAAAAGAATGTGTGGGTTTTGCTGAGCAGTATCGGACGACTTGGTGATGAAGCAAAAAAGAAAGATGTTCTACATTTCTTCGCTCCCAAAGTCAACAATCCTGAATTTCAAATTTTACAATTTATCAAAGGACAGGAACAGAATCCGGTTGAAATCGAAAATCTGGAAGATCTGCTCACCGAAATCAGTAAACAAGATTTGAAAAGTGAGGAAGAAGTTCAGTTTATTTATTCCGGAAATAATGAATTTCCATACGGAGAACGCGAACAATGGACAGATTCCTGCAACTTACTGGCAATAAAAGATGGTGTTGTAATCGGCTATGATCGGAATGATAAAACGCTGGATGCTTTCCGTGAAAAGGGTTTCCGGATCATTAAAGCGAAAGATTTAATTCAGAAATTCGAAAATGATGAGCTATCACCGGATACTTTAACAAATACTTTTATAACACTTCCATCAGCGGAATTGTCAAGAGCCAGAGGCGGATCGCACTGTATGAGTATGCCATATTAAGAGATTAAGAAGGATTGCAAACCGACGTTTTACATTGTAAATTGCATATACTTCCCAACCACTGAAATCAATTACTCCTATGCGATCGATAGCCACTTCCATTCATACCCAACCACAATCAACTGCCAGGATCATGATGATCCGGCCGGTTCAGTTTGGTTTTAATACTGAAACTGCTGCAAGTAATGAATTTCAGCAAAAGGATTTTGATCATAGCAGCAGCGAAGAAACCCAGACAAAAGCACGTGAAGAATTTGATCTGATGATTTCCCAATTATCACTAACGGGTCTTGATCTGCATATTTTTGATGATACGGATGATGCTTACCGGCCAGATGCTGTTTTTTCAAACAACTGGATTTCTTTTCATCAAAGCGGGAAAGTGGTTTTATATCCGATGATGGCAGAAAATCGCCGGGCAGAACGCCGGCTGGATATTATTGAAGAATTGAAAAAAGATTTTCTGGTAGAAGAAGTGATAGATCTCACACATTTCGAAAACGAAGGAAAATTCCTGGAAGGAACCGGAAGTATGGTTCTGGACCGCAGATATAAAATTGCCTATGCCTGCCTTTCACCAAGAACACATCCGGAAGTTCTGGATGCTTTTGCCGACGCCCTGGGTTATGAAATTGTTACTTTTTCGGCTTCGGATGAAAATGAACAAAGCAATTTATCACACAAATGTTCTGATGTGCGTCGGTGATATTTTCGCCGTTGTTTGTCTTGAAGCAATAAAAAATCCTGACGAACGCCAGAATGTGAGAAACATGCTGGAAGAAACCAATAAGTATATTATTGAAATCTCACTCGAACAAGTGAGACATTTTGCAGGAAATATGCTGATGGTGAGAAATTTGAAAGGTGATAAGTTTTTGATGATGTCGACCCAGGCTTACGAAGCATTGACGGAAACACAACATAAAATTCTTCTGGATTATGCCAGAATCATTCACACGGATCTGTCAATTATCGAAACAAATGGGGGCGGCTCTGCCAGATGCATGATGACGGAAATTCATTTACCACTTCGATAAAAAAATTGATTGATAATATAAAAAATGGCCGACTCTATTAAAGTCGACCATTTTTTTCGATAAAATTCAGATATGATTAATCTTTCAAATCTGCTTTAATTTTATCCATTTTTGCTCTTGTGTCAGATTTGAAATTATCCCATTTCTCATCTGTTTCAGCCTGCAATTTGTTTAGAGATTCTTTCAAATCTTCCTTTTCTTTTTGCAATTCTTTTTTACGCTCTTTCCATTTATCTTTTTCTTTTGCAGTCGCTTTGTCCATTTTTGCGTCCGCTTCTTCTATTTTATTATCAATTTTGCTGATTGAATCATCAATATCTGTTTTCAAAGATTCTTTTTCATCCTTGAATTTAGATTTGAAATCTTCGCCAGCATCCTTCATGTCACTTTTCGCTTCATCAAGGTTCTCTTTTGCGTCATTTTTGGCTGCTTCGGCAGTTTCGTCAGCAGAGTTTTTTGTCTTTTCAGAACAACTGCTAAAAGTTAACATTCCGATTGTTAACATTGAAGCTACGATCCAGGTTATCTTTTTCATTTTTGTTGTGTTTAAATTAATGTGTGAATTAGATTAGTAATTCAAGAATGAGGTTAAAAATATCCTACCAGTACTTTATTAGTTACAAAATCAACTCCGCTGTGGAAAAACGTACTCAGAAAAATGGATTTCAATGATTAAAACCCACTTCATTCCAGGATATCCCGTTTTAGACGAAAAGTATAATTTTAGTCACAAATGTCTTTCCTAACTACGAATCAATTTAGTATTATCCCTGTTAATGGAGTGCTTACCATACAGTCCTAACCAAAACCTATGTCACGATATTTATTAATTTCAATTTTTTCCTGTCTGCCCATTTTACAAAGTTTCGCTCAGAACGCGGTTCAAACTGATACGCTTGCGGCTAAACAACTTGATGAAATTACGGTCAACGCATTCGAATCTAGAACCAATCGACTTTCGACTACCGCAACAGTAGGATTACTTACAGCAAAGTCGATAGAAAGATTTTCTTCTACCACCTGGACAAATGCAGTAAACGCAATCCCTGGCGTCAGAATGGAAGAAAGATCGCCTGGAAGTTACCGGTTTTCCGTCCGCGGGAGTTTAATACGTTCTCCATTTGGTATTCGTAATGTTAAATTTTACTGGAACGGAATACCTTTCACCGATGCAGGTGGAAATACACCGCTTAATTCGCTGGATTTTGGAGCAGTTCAAAGTATGGAAGTTATAAAAGGGCCTGGAAGCAGTTTGTATGGAGCAGGAACTGGTGGTGTTGTTTTAATGCAAAGTCGCACGGATAATCCTGGTATGAATCGGGTTGAACAAAGCGTTGGATACGGGAAATATGGATTTCAGAGCAGAAGCACAACTTTGCAGGTTGGTGATATTTCTGTTCAATATGGTCACCAGGAACAGGATGGTTACCGGAAACAAAGTGGAATGGTACGTGATGCAATTCGCTTTACATCCAATAGTAAAGTTGGAAAAGGAACGCTTTCCCTGCTTGGAATGTATTCGGACCTGATGTATCAAACTCCCGGTGGAATCACGCTCGCTCAATATAAAATCGATCCAAAACTGGCGCGCCAGTCCTCTCCTACCGTTCCTGGAAGTGAAGCGCAACATGCGGCAATTTATACCAAATTTGCTCTATTAGGAGGTAATTATTCAATTAATCTGAATGACAACTGGACGCAAAGCACGGCCCTGTATCTGACTACAAATGATTTTGCAAATCCGTTTATTTCCAATTATGAAAAACGTGATGAACAAGGAATAGGCGGAAGAAATATCTGGCAGAATAATTCCCAGATTGGAAGTGTAAAAACCAACTGGACGACGGGTTTTGAATGGCAATACAGTAAATCGGCACAAAGAAATTATGATAATCTTGCAGGCGTTCCTGGAAAACAACAAACCGTCGAAGATGTTCGTACAAGTGCTTTAACTGCATTTACACAACTGGAAGCAGTTCTTTTTTCCGATTTGACCGTTACAGCAGGTGTGAGTTACAACACATCAAAATATAAATACGAACGTTTTTTCGTCCTTCCATATAGTAAGGAGCAAAGGACATTTGACGGAATTTTTGTTCCAAGATTCGCTCTCAATAAAATTATTGCCAAAACCTGGGCGGTTACTGCTTCATATAGCAGCGGGTTCTCCCCTCCTACTTTACAGGAAGTTCGTCCATCCGCTGGTGGATTTCACAGAGATCTGGAAGCGGAACGTGGTATGAATACTGAAATTGGAATCCGTAAAATCGGCAATAGAATTACCGCAGAAATTAACGCATATCATTTTGGACTGAAACAAACCATTGTGAGAAGAACAAACGAGGCTGGTTCTGAATATTTTGTTAATGCCGGAAAAACAAAACAAATAGGACTGGAATGGAATCTTGGATATGACCTTATCGTCAATCCAAAATCGCCGGTTTCATTGAGAATATGGGATTCAGGAACATATACAAAATATACCTACGATAACTATCAGTCAGGCGAGGTGAATCTTAGCGGAAAGCTAATTCCCGGAATTCCAAGACTTATCCAAACAACAGGGTTTGATGCAAAATTCAGATACGGAATTTCACTTTACGCAACATACCAACACGGAAGCTCGCTTTATCTGAACGATGCAAATACAATCAAAAATACGCCTTATAACCAGTTTACGGCACGCGCTGCCTGGAAAAAAAGCTGGGGAAATCATCTTTACAGCGAACTTTCCGCCTCAGCCGAAAAAGTTAATGCCGCCATTTACAGCCTTGGTTATGACCTAAACGCCTTCGGTGGCCGTTATTACAATGCTGCTCCAAAAAACAATGTATGGGCTGGGGTGAAAGTTGGATGGGAATGGAAAAAATAATTGTTAATGCCGGGTCGCCGGTGCGATTAATTATTAAGGGTTAATGATGGCGGTTTGGGATTTGGCGGCCCGTTTCTTCATTTGTTATTTGGATAAATTATTAATCTTGATTATCACAAAATGAAACTCCAGGTCTTTTTCTCCTGTTCCTTTCAAATCCATCAAGACTATTAGGGCTAAAAAATTGTTAATGTGCGAACATTAACCCTTAACAATTAACAACTAACCATTAAAAATTGCATCTCTACATCCATATTCCCTTTTGCAGACAAGCTTGTCATTACTGTGATTTTCATTTTAGCACGAATACAAAAAACAAACGTGCGATTGTGGAAGCCATTGCGAAAGAGATTGTTATAAGAAAAAATTACTTAGCATCGAAAGAATTAGAAACCATATATTTTGGTGGCGGAACACCTTCCTTACTTGATGAATCGGAGTTATTTTTTTTAATGGAAACAATTCGCGCTCATTTTGTGGTTAGCGAAAATGCAGAAATTACTCTGGAAGCAAATCCTGATGATTTAAATAAGGAAAAACTGATTCAGTTATATAATGCAGGAATTAACCGATTAAGCATTGGAATCCAGTCTTTTCATGAGCCTCACCTGAAACATCTGAACAGGATTCACGATTCTTATGAAGCTGGAAATTGTGTAAAACTGGCTCAGGATGTCGGAATTAATAATATTTCTATTGATTTAATTTACGCCATTCCGGCTCCTGATCATACTATTCTTGAATCTGACATTCAAAAAGCGTTTGAACTTGATGTTGCACACATTTCGGCTTATTGTTTGACTATCGAGCCTCAAACTGCATTTGGGAGCTGGTTGAAAAAGAAAAAGATCAAGCCGATTGATGAAGAATTTGCTGCACAACAGTTTGAAATTTTAATGGCCGGACTTGCTTCAAACGGCTATGAACAGTACGAAATTTCAAACTTTGCCAGAAACGGAAAATACAGTAGGCACAATAGTTCTTATTGGAAACAGCATCATTATCTTGGCGTTGGACCAAGCGCTCATTCGTATAATGGTGTGAGCCGGGAATATAATGTTTCGAACAATGCCCAATATCTTACAGCAATTGAGCAGGATAAAATTCCTTCAACCATTGAAATCCTCTCCCCTGCTGATCAGGTTAATGAATATTTATTGACTGGACTCAGGACAAAATGGGGATGTGATCTTTCGACGCTTAATAAGTTATCCGACAATCAGTTTGAATCCCTTAATCGTGCTGACATATCTATGATGGCGCAAAAAGGCTGGTTGTTTATTGACAACGGAACGCTTCTGCTGACACAAGCTGGAAAATTGTTCGCCGATAGAGTAGCAAGTGATCTCTTTTTGGACTAACGTTTCAATATTGGCAACACTAATCGCCAAAAGCTAATAGCTAACGCCTCAAAGTCAAACGGGGCATGTAGAATCAAAGATTCCACACACCCCGTTTCGATTAAAATTCAAAGTTCAACTTAGGTTAGGCACTGTCTTTACTGCTTTACAATTTTAGTGGTGCTTATAGAACCGTTAATTTGTTTCAGCTGAATGATATATATTCCGGCACTTACATTTGACAAATCAATTTTGTCAGAAGCTGCCGACATGGAAATTCTTTTTCCTGCGGTATTGATCAAAAAAACTTCTTTAACCTTACTCCAATCCGCTGTTTCAATGGTTGCCTGATTTACCACTGGATTTGGATAAACCGAAACCGAAGCAGGCAGATCAAGGGAGATCTCAACCACGCGGCTATATGCAAACGTAGCATCCCGGTCAATCATCTTAAGTCTGTAATAATTTTCTCCATTTACCGGATCTGTATGAACAAACTGATAATTAGACAAGCTCGTACTTTCTCCTTTTGAAACAACAGTTCCAATCAAATTCCAGTTTTTCGCATCACCACTATACTGTACCTCAAAACGATCACTATTGGTTTCAGAGGTTGTTGCCCAGTTTAAAACAGATTGAATTCCTTCTTTTTGAACTGAAAAAGAAGTTAAGGTAACGGGTAGCGGTGTAGTAGTTGGCACTATAAATGTTGAACACAAATTATGAAATTCAAATCCGTTATCTTGCTCAGCATCACCACCAATTACAGCCTGTCCATTAATACTGCCGCCACTACCAATCAGATTTGCCGATGGTGCCAATACCGCAGCCTGAAGCGCGTAACTTGCCAAAGAAATATTTGTAGCAAGCGGGAAATTAAACAACATTCTTGTTCTTAAATTTTCCGGCATAGAGCCTCCGTTAATATCAACAATTTTATTGGTCACATTTACCAATACCTGAGCGTTTGCAGGAATGTTGTTGAAAGTCAAACCAAATGTTTTTCCTGTTGGAATTGTCAGACTAAAAACATTTGTTGTAGCCGTTGTACCGTTCAATTGAATATCAACATAATTACCATAATCATTGTAAACAACCGTCCCTGTGGTTGGAATTGCGGCAAGAGAATTTGATAAATTGACATAATTTGTTTTCAGCGTACCGAAGCTAAGCCGATTAGTAACTGGTCCGATGTTACTTCCTTTTCCGCTTTCATGGGTCGGATACTGTGATCCTGATGTTACCGTGTTATAAATAAAATTTCCTACAACAGAATAATTATTAGCATTATTAAAGTTACCGTTGACAATAAAATTGTCAGAAGTATTGGGTGCCGGAGCACCAATGGATCCGTGTCCGACTGAGTAACTGCTGGGCGCACTAAAATCACCGGCAACAGCTAACCTTCCCTCAGTATCACCACCATTAGCAATCAGATTTCCAAAGATAATTGCGTTAAAATTTCCGGTGCCATTATACCCTGCGCCGAAATAAGAACTGGGTACAGTAAGAGCAACCGTAGAGGAACATTGGGCATAAATCCGGTTGAATGAACCTATCGTTATGCTGAGAATCAATAAGCTCGCAAGCTTGACATGAGTTAATTTAAAGAACGTTTTCATCGAGTCCGGGTTAAGTTATATAATTGTACTATTTTAATTTTAAGGGAGAAATAATTTTATATACGCAGAATTCTAAAATCTGGATTACGTAATCAAGAATTCTTTTTTCATAATCACAAAATACTCATATTTAGAATATTACATACACAAATATAAGGAGCACTCTAAGCTTATAAAGCATAAATGATTATAAAAAGCTTAAATTTTTCACGATGTAGAATTACTTATTATTGCACTTTATTAATATGTAGATATATCTTGAAATAGTATGAAACTATAATTACATTACAATAGAAGTAATTGTATATTTGAGATCCAATGGAAGAAATTTGAAAGACAGGGGATGATAAAAGTTATTTTATCCATATTATTTGCCACCTATTCAGAAAAATCCAAACCGGTGAAAAAGTCCCGATGGACCTGGCAAAAATAATGGAGGCCGAATGATTTTAGAAATCATTCGGCCTCCATTATACAACTCAAAAAGAGTTGGTCAAAAATTATGCAAGCAATTCTACTTCCAGCGTTTTCTCGGCATTCAATACTTTGGAAACAGGACATTTTTCTTTTGCAGCGTGAGCAATTTCATCAAATTGTTCAGCTGTAATGCCAGATACTTTTCCTTTCAAAACCAAAGCACTTTTTGTAATAGCACCTTGTGAAGGATCAAGTGTGATAACTGCAGAAACATTAAGTTCATCCGCAGTAAAACCAGCTTCATTCAAAAGAAAGCTCAGTTGCATAGCGAAACATCCCGCATGTGCAGCTGCGATCAATTCCTCAGGGTTTGTTCCTACTCCGTCAGCAAAACGAGTGTTGAAAGAATATTGTGTATTTTCAAGGACAGTGCTCTGAGTACTCAATGTACCAGTTCCTTCTTTTCCGGTACCTTTCCAAACGGCATTAGCTCTACGATTGATCATGTTTTTATTTATTATTTGATACAATTATTGTGTTAACTTATCAGGGTGAAAAATACTACCTTACAATTACCAATGCAAATTATTTAATTATTAATGCTGTGGCGTCTTTAACACCTTTGGCATTATTTTGTCAATGAAAAGTTAACAGGCCTACTTTATTAGGGCTTTTAAAAAACTTAGCGCAAATTTGTGCAAGTAACAACTCTTAAAATCAAAAATAGTCATGACAAAAAAGCTGATTCCGTTATTATTCGTTATTGCAATTCTTTTTCAGGGATGTAAAGGAGACGATGGTGCTCCGGGTGTGGATGGAGGAACTGTATTGGGAACAACATTTGATATTACAAAGGTAAATTTTACTTCTGCAAACAAATATGTTACCAGTTATACTTTTGCCGCTACCTCACCAAATGTTAAGGTTTTAGAATCTGACCTTGTGTTAGTTTATATTCTACTGGGGCCAGGATGTGCTTGGAAATGCGCTGGACGCATGGCGCTTAATGCCGCAAACCACATTATGACACTGGTTTAGGAGCGTTGATCTATAACTTCGACCGTACAACGACAGATTTCTCGATCTTCCTGGATGGAAATGTAGATTATTCCAAATTACCAGCTTCGTATACGCAAAACCAGACTTTCCGTGTTGTCATCATTCCTTCCGATTTTCAGTTCAAGAAAAAGCGGTACAGTTGATTACAGCGATTACGAAGCTGTTAAAAAATTCTATAACATTGACGAAACAAAATAGCGAAATATCCTGCCAAATAATATTTTGAAACCGGTTTGTAACTGTACTTCAAAATGAATACAGTTGAAAAAATCACAAAATCCGGTAATTTTTACCGGATTTATTTTTTTACTCAATATGAAAAAAATTTTTAACCTGGCATTATTACTAATCATTTGTATTTCTTCAAAAGCACAAACTTTTGAAAAGGAAACTGAACTTTTCAGAAAACATTATAAAGAAGACTTTTTAAAATCTAAAAATTCGCCATTAAAAAAGGAAGATCTTGCTTATCTCCGGTTTTTTGAACCTGATTCTACCTATCGGGTAAAAGCGGTTTTTAAAAGAATTCAGAAAAGCAGGCCGTTTGAAATGCCGACATATAGTGATACAAATAAAACCTATGTCAAATATGGCTTGTTAAAATTTCAGACTTAATGGCCGGAAACAGACGCTTACAGTTTACCGGAGTTTGAGTTTGCAAACGCTTCCTCAATACCGTGATCATCTATTTTTACCTTTCAAGGACAAAACCAATGGAATACAATCCTATGGAGGCGGACGCTATATTGATTTAAGTACTGGCGACATTAAGAATAATATGGTTGAACTGGATTTTAACAAAGCATATAATCCATACTGCGCTTATAGTAACGGATATCATTGTCCAATTCCACCTGCTGCCAACCATCTGACGGCTAAAATTGAAGCTGGTGAGAAAAATTTCGCCAAGGAACATTAATAAAATTTGCTATGTTTCTTAATCAATGTCTGATTCACCTACATCTCACCGTAAAATAATCCACATTGATATGGATGCATTTTATGCGTCCGTTGAGCAGCGAGATTTTCCGGAATACAGAGGAAAACCGTTAGCTGTCGGAGGCTCTCCTACCGGTCGTGGTGTGGTGGCAACGGCAAGTTATGAAGCGAGAAAATTGGCGTCCGTTCAGCAATGTCATCCCGAAACGCCATTAAGCTTTGTCCGCAAATTATTTTTGTCCCGCCAAGGTTCGACGCCTATAAAGCCGTTTCAAGAAGTATCAGAGAAATATTCCAGCGTTACACGGATATTATAGAACCGCTGTCGCTTGATGAAGCATTTCTGGATGTAACTCAGGACAAACTTCAAATAGGGTCCGCACTTGAAATTGCGAAACAGATCAAAAAAGCGATAAAAGATGAACTCAATCTGACAGCTTCTGCCGGTGTTTCTACCAATAAATTTGTTGCCAAAATTGCTTCTGACATCAATAAGCCTGACGGCCTGACTTTTATTGGTCCTTCCAAAATTGAAACATTTGTAAATAATCTGCCTGTTGAAAAGTTTTTTGGTGTTGGAAAAGTTACAGCCCAGAAAATGAATAACATGCAATTATTCACAGGTGCAGATTTGAAAAAACTGACTGAAAACGAGCTGGTAAAACATTTCGGGAAAACAGGTCATTTTTATTATCAGGATTGTCAGAGGAATTGATGAACGGGAAGTGCAGACGCATCGGGAAACTAAATCTTTGGGTGCCGAAGATACTTTCACTTATGATTTGAGTACGATCGATGAAATGCATAAAGAGCTGGATATCATCGCTGAAACCGTTTTCAGAAGATTGCAAAAAAGTCAATTGAAAGGAAGGACTATAACGCTGAAAATAAAGTATCACGATTTTACACAAATCACCAGAAATTTCTCCTACTCTCATCCTGTCGGAGATTTTGAAACCATTTTCAATACCGCCAAACAACTTTTGGAAAAAGTAGATATGGAAGAAAAGACGGTTCGATTGTTAGGAATTTCACTCTCAAATTTTGGAGAACCCGAAATAAAACCAAGAAAACCGCGCGATCCTGAGCAGCTTGAATTGTTCTGATTTCCTAACAAAAAAACGCTCTACCGATCGAGATCTAAGTAAAGCGTTACGTAACAAGTTAAGCGTAGGTTAAATCATTTATTGGCTTTCGGCGGTCGGCAGTCGGCTATCAGATTATTGATAGCAACCAAATGATGGCCGATAGCTGACGGCCGATAGCCCCTTATTAATATTTCATTATTTTCTTCGTTAATGTTTTTGTATCAAATACAGCTTTAACAATATATAAGCCGGCCGCGGAATTTTGGAGGTTAAAATCAAAAACATTAGTACTTACTTCTCCGCTCGTCAAATTCAACTTTGCAACTTCCTGCCCAGTGACTGAGTAAATCGTAATGGACTGTAAACCTGTCGGATGCGGATAAAACTGAACAGATATTTCTCCACTCGTTGGATTTGGCGTAACCAGGAATCCAGCTTCTTTCAAATTTGGATTGACTGTTACCGTTCGGATATTGATGTCATCCAGATAAATGTCATTCTCGTTTCCATTGATATTCAGGAACGCAATCATCACATTTCCTTTACTGATATAATCCGTAATATTCAATTCTTCCTGGCGCCATTCACCAGAAGTTGGGGTGAATGCAGTTCTGGTAGCAGCCGTCCTGGTGATAAGATTTGGACCCCACTTTTTATACAAACTTGTATATGACAACCCGCAATCCGTACTGATCATTACCTGAAGCGTATCCCACACATTTCCTGCACTTGTTGATGCCGTATAGGTTGCAGCCGCTACCTGAAAAGAAACAAAGGCAGAATCAGCTCCGGCTATATTTACGGTCGGACTACGCAAATAATCTTTTTGACCAATAGCCAGATAATCGAAGTTTCTCATTCTGGCCGAAGCATTTCCGGTTTTTGCTGCTACCGTTGTTTTTTCCCAGGTATCTCCCCCATCAGGATTAACGATGTCCCATGCCGTTGGCGGAAATGCACCTTCAAAACTTTCTACAACAGGAGGTGCAGAAGGTAAATAATATATAAAATCGAAGCTCAGCATATCGTTTGAAGTATCCTCATCCTGAGCGCCGTTTGGATTAACAGAAGTAATAGTCAGCACATGATTTCCTTCAACAGTTGTAATACTTGCCAGTGTTACCGTTGTTTCAGAATAACTTGTCAGAGAGCCCGTCCATTTATAAGCCACCACAGGACCATTGTCTACACTGGCATTAATTGTAACTGATGTAATTGTTTCACTTCCACGGTTTCGAAGAATAACCTGAGGTGTAAATGTATTGGTACATAACCGTTGATCCGGCTGCGTAATTTGCTTGATTGAAGCATCTTTTCCTTTTAGATTCAGTGCCTGACAACCTTTGGAAGAACTTAAAATGGACCGGTAATTGAGAAAAGCAGCTTCCATCCTGGCTACCTGCTCAACCGTAAACATCAACAAACAGGCATCAGCGGTATAATCCATGTAATTCTGATACATAATACCGGGTGAAGTAGGCGTACAATTGTCGGTAACAACGCCCGTTCTGCAAGTACTTGAACTGTTTCCCTGATTTGGCGTATCAGATACGCCGTCACTTCCTGCACAACTTCCGTTATCATCTCCCCAGATATGTATTAAATTAAAATAATGACCGATCTCATGCGTAAGTGTTTTTCCTTCATTAAAACCCGTTGCATTTCCACCCGGCAAACTGTTGTAAGCAACCACAACTCCCTGCTCATCAGGGATACCGTCATTTGGAAAAGTTGCGTAACCCAAAGTATTATTTGACAAAACACAAATCCAGATGTTTAAATAACTATCCGGATCCCAGGCATCGGCACCACCGGTTGCCTTATGTTTTACATAATTACTTGTGTAGTCGAAAGATGTTTGTGTTGTGCTATATCTGACAATGCCCGTCGTTGGCTCCTCATTAGGAGTCTGTTGCGCAAGACAAAACTGAATTCCGGATGACCCAAACAAACTTTTAAAATAAGATGGAATTTTGGCAGCTCCTGCATTTAAACCTGCATAATCTTTATTGATGGTATCAAGCTGCGCCTGTATTTGTGCATCGGTTACCTGCGCCTGGTTTCTCAGAACAACGTGAAAAACAACCGGCACTGTTACCAATCCCCCAGTTTTCATGGATTTTCTACTTGCAATACGCTCGGCAACCAGTTTGCGAAGTTGTTCTTCTCTTTCGCTGAATTTTTGCCTAAGGCCAGGATTTGCAGAAAATCGCTGTTCCAGAAGTGGCATTGTAGCGCATCTGTCCTGAGCTTTTACAAAAAGTGGAAACGCCAGAAAAGAAATTATAAGAACCAGTTTAGATAAATTTATTGCATCAATATTTAATTTGGACATTTTTTTCAAGATGGTAATGTTGACGATTTAGATCTTGTCAGGGGCCTCCGATTTTATACGTCGTGCCGATAATTATAACTTACGTAAAAAAGACTGTGAATGATGCAGCCACAATCCCATTTAATTTTTTTTTAATATTTTAGAAACATGTTATGTATACGTTTACCACCGAAGTAAACGCAAAGTCAATTGAAATTCAAACATCTCAAAAATATACCATCAAATCGTCTCAATATATTTTAACATCATTTTCAGGCCTGCCTCATCCGGAAGTTTACCGTAACCAGCCCCCATATTATCGATCAGATGTTTTTTGTCCGATGTTCCCGGAATCACACAGTTAACCGCCGGATTTGCGAGGATATATTTTAAAAAATATTGTGCCCAGCTTTTAATATCGTAGTCGGACGCCCAGTCTGGTAATTCCTTCCCTTTTACCATCTTAAAAAGAGCGCCACTATCAAAAGGTTCGTTTATGATAACAGCAACACCATTGTCCTGAGCAACTTTAAGCAAGCTTTTCTCCGCATTTCTTACCTTGATCGAATAATTGAACTGGACAAAATCAACCACTTTTGACCGGACAATCTGTTCAAGCTGCTGATGCGCAGACACGGAATAATGCGTTATTCCAGCATACCTGATTTTACCTTCTTCCTTCCATCCTTTCAATGTTTTCAAATGCGTTTGCCAATCCTGCAAATTATGCACCTGCATGAGATCCATTGTCTTTCTTCTCATTTTTAGAAAAGATTCATTCATTTGATCAATTCCCGCTTGCTTTCCGGTTGTCCATACTTTTGTTGCATAAAAAAAGTTATCCCTAAAAGCCAATCCGGCGGTAAGATCACCGATTACTTGCTCCGCTCTTCCATACATCGGAGATGAATCAATCATTTTTCCGCCCAAGTCATTCATACTGGTTAAAACTTCTTTTAATCCAGCTTTTTCCGAAGGTGAATCTCCAACATCAAACTGAATCCAGGAACCCAAACCGACAACCGGTAACTTTTCTTTGGTACCCGGAATATTTCTTTGTAACATAGTATGTTGATTACCAGCCAATGTATTTTCAAAATTCAATAAAGCGGAAGCGCCTAAACAGCCAATTTGCAGCACCGCTTCTCGTCTTGATATCTCGTTTTTCATAACTTCTTTTTCGACTGAATATTAAAAAAGCTATTCCACAACGAAAATTTATCAATCATTTTCCAACCATTTGTAAATAAACGGGTCTATTTACAAAAAGCATTTCCCGTAAAAACACAATTTTACATCGCTTTTTAAATTAAAACAGCAACTTTTTCGTTGTTAAATATCTTGTCTCAATATAAATCTTGACAGGGTTCCGTCCCTTATGGCATAAAAACTTATCTTTGTGCCTTTATAGAAAAAATGAAAACATACTTCCGACTATTATCTTTTGCCAGGCCAATTGAAAGATTCGCCATTCCTTATGTCATCTTTACGCTTTTAGGTGTCGTTTTCAATACACTGAACCTTGCTCTTCTGGCGCCTTTAATGGGTGTCCTATTCACCAGTAAGGGCGGCGGTGCTGCTGAAATCGTTGAAAGACCTGACAGCTTTTTGAATATTCCGGGTTACCTGAATTATTTCGCACAACAAGCCAATATTGCTTATGGCCCATACGGCGCTTTGCAAATTGTGTGCGGGATTATTGTTCTTTCTGTATTGCTGGGCAACGTTTTCCGTTATTTTTCAGGAAGGATTATGGAAAACCTCCGTATTCACACGTTGTTAAATTTGAGAAAAACAGTTTTTAATAATGTAATGAACCTTCATGTTGGCTATTTTAGTAATCAACGTAAGGGAGATATAATTGCCAAAATTGCTTCGGATGTTGGCGTTGTACAATTCTCAGTTACCGGAACTTTACAAGTTGTTTTCAAGGAGCCTTTGCAATTGTTAGCGTATGTATTTATGCTATTTGCAATTTCCTTCAAGCTGACAATTTTTGCCATTATGGTAATTCCTATATCAGCTTTTGTAATCTCTAAAATTGTAAAAAGACTTAAAGAACAGGCAAGTCAGGCGCAACATATGTTTGGATTAATGATCAGTTATCTGGACGAAGCTTTGTCAGGAATTAAAATCATTAAGTCTTTCAACGCTACGGAGGCGATAAAAACTAAGTTTGATTCTGAAAACGTACGCTATTCTGATCTGGGTAGAAAAATGGCACGACGCCAGCAATTGGGTGGGCCAGTTTCTGAATTTTTAGGCGTTGCCATGGTTAGTTCCATTGTTTTATACGGCGGATCGCTGATTCTGGATAATAAATCAGATTTAAGCGTATCGCAATTTATCGCTTACATTGCCTTGTTTTCACAGGTAATGCGTCCTGCCAAAGCTTTGACCGATTCTTTCAGCACGATTCACGCAGGTATAGCCGCTGGTGAACGCGTACTTGCATTAATTGATGAAAAACCGGCAATCGTTGATTCTCCAAATGCAACAGCAATTACTTCGTTCAACGATTCAATTCGTCTTGAAAACCTGTCATTCACATATTCTGAAAGAACGGTTCTAAAATCCATAAATCTTACTATTCCAAAAGGAAAAACCATTGCTTTGGTTGGGCCTTCCGGCGGGGGAAAATCTACTTTGATGGATTTGATTCCAAGATTTATTGAAGCAGAAAAAGGAAAAGTTACCATTGATAATGTTGACGTTAAAGACATTACCATGGAATCGCTATGGTCGCTGATTGGCGTTGTGAATCAGGAATCAATGCTTTTCAATGATACTATTTTCAACAATATTGCTTTTGGTATGCCAAATGCAACACAGGAACAAGTTGAAAATGCTGCCAAAATTGCAAACGCCCATGACTTTATTCTTCAAACCGATGAAGGATATGAAAGTAATATCGGTGACCGTGGTATGAAACTTTCTGGTGGTCAAAAACAACGTATCTGCATCGCAAGAGCAGTTTTGAAAAATCCACCGATCATGCTTCTGGATGAAGCAACCTCGGCGCTTGATACCGAATCGGAAAAACTTGTTCAGGAAGCGCTGAATAATCTGATGAAAAACAGAACTTCACTGGTTATCGCCCACAGGTTAAGTACAATTCAAAACGCCGATTTGATTGTGGTGCTTGAAGATGGTCAAATTATCGAAACCGGAAATCATATGCAGCTGATGGCAAGTCACGGTTTGTACAAAAAACTGATTGACATGCAGCAGTTTACAGAAGTATAAATGGCAGAGTTACCATTAATTTCTATTGCGCTGTGCACTTTTAACGGTGAAGAATTCATTAAGGAACAGATGAATTCTTTACTGTCGCAATCCTATTCCAATCTTGAAATTATAGTTCTTGATGATTGTTCAACGGATAATACGGCATTCATTTTGAACCAGTATGTGCTGAGCAATAGTAAAATAAAACTTTACAGAAACGACAAAAATCTTGGCTATAACAAGAATTTTGAAAAGGCTATCAAACTGTGTAATGGCGAATATATTGCCATGTGTGATCAGGATGACATCTGGGATATTGACAAAATAAAAATACAGTTTGAAGCCATTGGCGACAGTGAATTAATTTATCATGATTCGGAATTTATAGATTCGCTCGGGAATCCGATCCATTTTAAAATGTCGGATAAATTCAATTTTTACAGAGGAAACAGCCCGCTCCCATTTTTGTACATGAACTGTGTTTCAGGCCATAGCGTGCTGATCAAAAAATCGCTGCTGGAAAATATTTTCCCATTTCCCGAGGGTTTTCATTATGATCAATGGCTCGCCTACATCGCTGCGGAAAAAGGCAAAATAGATTTTGTTGAAAAATGTCTGGTTCAGTATCGTCAGCATGAGAAAAATACAACCGATATTCTTGCGGTTCGAAGCAAACTTCAAAGGACCAGCAAAGAAGTTAAAATTGAAAAATTGACACAGGAAAGTCTTTGGCTCAAAGTCTGCGCGGAACATAGCAAAGGAGCTAATTTCGATTTGATAATGAAACTTTATCAGCTTTGTTTGAAGAGAAATTCTTCTTTTATAAGTCTTTCCTACGGCTGGAAAATCTGGAAAAATGAAGAGCTGTTATTGTTTCTGTTGAAAAAAAATAAGACCAGTAAGTTCTTTTTTACTTTAAGAAAAATATGGGGACCGGGCACTAAACGTATTATTTAAAAGTATCAATTTAATCCCTTCCTAAACCTAAAAGGCAGCCATCAGATAGCCAATCCGGAATGAACGATCAAAAAAATACACCTCTTGTCTCTATTGCGCTTTGCATTTATAACGGAGAAAAATTCATGAGGGAACAACTGGAAACCTTAGTTAACCAGACTTACCCAAATCTTGAAATTATAGCCGTTGACGACCGCAGTAAAGATTCTTCATTAGAGATTTTAAAAGAATATGCTGATAAATATCCATTTTTCACTTTCTATGAAAATGAAGAAAATCTGGGTTATGTGAAGAATTTCGAAAAGGCTATTTCTCTATGTAACGGTGAATTGATCGCGTTGTCCGACCAGGATGATATTTGGGATCTTGACAAAATAAGATTGCAGGTTGAAGCCATTGGCGACAGTCAGCTCGTGTATCACGATTCCACGCTGATTGATGAAAAAGGTAAACCAACTGGCAAAAAGATGTCGGATATTATCAATCTTTATAGCGGTGACAATCCAAAAACTTTTCTTTTTTTCAACTGTATTTCCGGCCATAGTTGTATGATCCGGAAAGACCTTTTGCCTTGGGCACTTCCCTTTCATAAAGATTTCTTTCATGACCAATGGCTGGCGTACGTGGCCGCTAACGTCGGAAAAATTGAAGTAATTCATGATTCTCTCGTTCAATACCGTCAACATAGCAGCAGCTCGACGGACATTATGAACAAGAGAAAAAAGATCAATAAAAAATATCACGAGAACCGGGATATTTTAAAAATGCAGAAGGAGCTGAAATGGCTGAAACATTGCGAAAGTTATAAATTCAATAAGTATCAGGATTTTGTGAGCAGACTTGTGACGCTTTTTGAGGAAAGGTTAGGAACCTTCTTTTCATTCCAATATTCCAGATTGCTGAATGAAGAATATCAGTCGCTCTATTACATTCCAAAATACAAAAAAGCAAGTCAGTCTGCTTATGTTTTCAGACATGTCTGGGGCATGAAATCGAAGATTTTGTGGGCCAGGATTTTTGGCTAGTTAGTCATCACCAATTCCGAAATGCTGTTCAACTAAATGTACATAACCTTTAAAAAAAAGTCTTAAAGGCATTCTTTTAGATTTAGCACCTGAAATAAGAACGCGCTGGATTTCACTGAAAGAATATCCCCATTCCCGCATTTGCTCCACGATATTTTTAATAGCGCGTTTCTCCGTAAGATAAAGATCTTTTTCAGATACTATTTTTGTCGTTGTCAGCGGAAGAAAAGCATTCCACTTTCTATGCAGTTTTAAAATTGTTTCAAACCATTCTCTGTCAAAATTTCCTTCCGACGAATGTTTCATCAAAATATCATAGGTTACAACAATTTTGTGTTTGCCAAAAATATTCAGGCAAAAGTCGACATCGTAACCGTGAAATCCTTTTAGCAGATCTTCATCAAAAGGTTTGTCATCTAAAATATCTTTTCTGGCGCATAACCACATTCCGTCAACACAAACAACCTCACTCAGTTTTTGAAGATAAGGATTATGGTAAGCGTGAATTTCCTCTTTGTTTTTAAGTTTAAAACCCTGAATAACATTTTGAAACGAACGGTCGGGCGAGTTATATTCCACACAATACCAACCCGAAGGTGCAAGCGCTTTATAACCTCCGCCTGCCACGCCTACTACGCCAATTTCCTTGTTTTCCGAAAAAATATTCAGAAGAGTTTCACCCCAATTCTCCGTTTTTATTTCAATATCCTCGTGCATAAAACACAGAATATCAAACTTTGCTTTTTTCTTTCCTTCGTTATAAACCGCACAAATCCCACGCTTTCCATCACTATTATCAATACCAATAATTTCATAAGCGACGCCAATGGTTTCGTCAATATTCTTTGAAACTTCTCTTAATTCTTCGGCGTTGGCTGAGCAGATTATTATTGATATCATTAATTTTTCAGGTATTTTACAAAAAAGCAAATTATATATTGAAACGGAATAATACCCGATTTTCTTATCTTAATCATGACAACAGAAATATCGCCATGGTTGGAAACAGATCCTATGTTAGATAAAAAACTTACCTGCCTGCAAATAAAAAAGTTGGAAACATCTTATGTGTCAAGATATTTCCAACCTTCATCTAAACATATATTCAGTGTTCTTTACTTAATCTTCTGGCCGAAATCAGATTCACGATAATGATACCAGTGATAGCGCAGGCAATTCCTGCCAGAACATCCAGCACATAATGATGACTGGTATAAACAGCAGCAAACCAGATTCCCGGCATAGTAATTCCAATTACTGTTGCCAAACCAGCATTAATTTTACTTCGTACCGCGTAATATAAAGCGATAAGCGGATAAGACGAATGAAGTGACGGCATAGCGGCAAATACATTTGAACTTTTCTCATAAATCGATTTAAAGATTCCGACATTGAAAAATGCATCAAACCTGGAAAGTCCCGCTGTGTTTCCTCTTGTGTTTGCAATAAATTCAAACCCATACTGCTGGCTATACCATGGCGGCGCAGCAGGATAAAGATAGTAAATCACAAAACCGATCATATTGACCAGTAAAAAAGTGAAGGCGAAATTGAAAAACTGCGTTCTGTTTTTGTAAAAAAGATATCCTGCCAAAGACAAAGGCAAGCGGAATCCAGGTCAGATAAAACAAGCCGGACATAACATCCAGAAAAGAGTGCTGATGCAAAATCCAGTACTCATTCGGCGTTATAACGGATGTTCCGGTATTAATTCCGAAAACCGATTTTTCAAGATCGTAAAGACTTTTGATATGAACTGTGTTGTAATTATAATTCGGAAACGCCTTCATATAATCAAACAAAATCCAGTACACGATAAAAATGGAAAATGCAGTTATGAACTTACGCGTGGCCTCCGAGAAAAAGTAAAAACTATTTGTAATTACCAGCAGTACAACCTGATCGCTCCTGAAACCCACGAGATAAGCAGACAATACCAGATAAGCCACCGATATCAGCAACATGGTGATGATCGGTTTTAATCCGTAAAAATCTGGTTTTTGGAATGCTTACCGCACTTTCTAAATTATCAATCATTTTTATTTTTTAAAAAATCGGAGCTGAAAACTTTGTCCCACAACGGTGAACTGACTCCGTATCCTTTTGATCGCGTCGTCATAATGATGTAACATGTGATGTTTCTTCAACTTTTTCCAGAATTTATTTTTAAAGTTAGCATGATGCAACGCATAATGTGTCATGTCATAAAATAAATATCCGGTCATAAAAGCAGAAAAGAATGCTGCCAAAGGTCCGGTTCTCAAAATAAGACGAAAACAAATAATAAAATCCAGTTGCCAACGGAATGCTTACCGAAGGAGGCATGACCAGCCGGTGCGCGTCACTTGGATAATCGTGGTGAACACCATGGAAAATAAAATGGATTCGTTCCAGTATTTTGTTTCCTTCTTTTGGTTCAAGATGAAAAACAAACCTGTGCATTACGTATTCTGTAAGCGACCATACAAAAAGTCCTAGCAGAAAATATCCGGAAAATTCAACCGGAGAAAGCTCCTGCTGCCAGATTGCCTTCCAGCCAAAATACAGAATTACAGGAATGAAAATAAAAAGAGGCACAGAGAAGTGCACTTTTGAAACCGATTCGAGGATATCGCTTTTGAACATCCGAACCGATTCTTTGGAGTTGGATACATAGTTCTTGGCCATGACGAAACATCAGGAAAATTTACTAATTCTTTCTACTACTGTTTTACCAGTTGCGGGATCTGTTCCCGTAACTTCAATGTACCTGACATTCGGCACCCAGAATGTTCCGCCATCGATTCTGACGAAATATCTTTGTTAAAACACATTGTTTCTGGTTGATTGCCATGAATACCTGGTACTTGTTATTGGTACCTTTTTTAAGATATAGTGGTGTTTTCGAATATGCAACTGATTTTAACTGAAAATAATCCTTACCCGCTTTTTTTACAATAATTCCGTAAGCGAATTTCTTTTGTAAATAATTAAGCTCCTTCCGTCCACCACCTTCGGGATATCTGATCCAAAACGGGTGAACTGGATTTTCTTCGTCCAGCTGCCCCTGATCATTTACATTCAATTCGTAACAGATCGTATTGGTATTCGGGTCTCTCTGAATATAAAAAAGTAGGTTGGGTAATTTTGGTACAGGAAAAGTATCAACTGCTGCTACTGCAGGATTTTCCTTGTATTTTTTTGTCTGCGAAAGCATTGCTGCCGGTTGCAAGAACTGCAATCAGACTAGCGATTAATAGAAATCTCATCGGAATCTTTTTTATCCAATATTTTTTTTACACTTAATAATCGGTTCACCGCGGTAATATTGGTCAGAACGGCCATGATAGTAATTGGAATTGTAAAAATTGACATCGTTTCAAAAACATGAAAAGGGATGCCCGGAATAAACAATTTATAATCACCACCAATGTAATTTGACGCAACGCCACAAGAAATAGCCGAAATACCTACCAGAACCACACGTTCCGGTCTTTGCATTAATCCTTCCTTACATTCAACACGAAGTCCTTCCGCTCTGGCGCGTGTATAACTTACCATCACCGAACCGATCAACGCAATAAATGCAAAAAGTGAACTGAAAAAATAATGATGGCCAACGAGATAATAACATATCCCCAAAAACATCACCATTTCACTGTATCTGTCCAAAACAGAATCGTAAAAAGCTCCAAAAGTTGAGCTCATATTGCCAAGCCTGGCTACCTGTCCGTCGAGCATATCAAATATTCCGGCAAAAAGTACCAGAAAACCTGCCCAGCCTACATAAGTCAAATCCCCGCGATTACCTTCTTCAACACCGATGATAAAAATTACGGCCACACCAATATTTAAGATCAAACCGATGGTAGTCACCATATTTGGTGTTAATCCGGCCTTGATCAGAAACCTAACAAACGGATTGATTACTTTATAAATACCTTGCTGTAAAGCAACACGAAACTCGTCTTTATTCATTTTAAACTCTTTTAAACTAGAAATCCAACTTAACTCTTGCCCTGACTCCCCATTCTGCAACATTAGGATTGTCAAGATAGTTGAACCGTTTAACCAAATCAACTCGTAATAACTTAAAAATGTTCGCAATACCGACACTTCCTTCCATGTAAGGTTCCTTATTCAGTGAATAAGTGGCTGAGCTTCCGTCAGGATTTGTCAAAAACTTATACAGATTCGGATTATAAGCCGGATTATTTTCATTTCTCAAACCACCATATAATCCTCTGAACGCAACAACTTCTCTAAGTTTTAATCTTTTCAATAAAGGTATTTTATTAAAAATAAATCCATTCAAATAATATTCCACGCTCATACTTGCATAGTGATCACTCACAAATTCCAGGAAGTTCATCAGGTTATAAGAACTTAACTGATATGCATAACTCTGGTTGGCTCGGTGAATGGTCAGCAAAGGAAATGGAATATTTTTCCCAACAATATATCCGCCTTCCGCAGTCACATCGGCATATCCGAACTGGGAAAGGAAAAATCTCTTGGCCACATTACCAGTGATATTCTGATAATTTGTTTCTCCCTGCAAAACACCTTTAATCCCTTTGCTATACCGCACTGTAAAAATCGGATATTTATTAGGAATCGGCGTACGGTATAATTTCCCCTGATAATATTGCTCGTGCGGAGCATATCTCAATTCGAGACTTACTTCCGAATTTGATAATGATTTAATATTAACCAAACCATCACTTCCTGCATCATAACGCTGGTAAACCAGAGCCCCCGCCGGTGCCTGTTTCCATTGTGTAAATCCAAATTTGTAAGACAAACGGCTTGGAAATTCCCGAACGTATTCGAATTTATAAATATCGTTGTAAAGCCATTTGTCATTATTTCCTCTTTTGAAAGACAAAAGAAAATTGTCTTCCTGCACAAACTGCAATTCCTGACCCGGAATTTTGGTATCATGCTGATAACTGAACCTGAAATAATGCAGCGGAAAATGGTAAATGGATTTATTGTTCAACGAATAAGTTCCGCTGGCAAAATATTTCCATTTCTGATCCTTAAAACCATAAGCAGCATAAGTTTCAAAATAAACGCGTTTGCTGAATATGGGTGTTGTTCTTCCTCCAAAACGTAACCTGAAACCTTCAACCGGGTTGAAACTGTAAAATGTATTGACAGGACCAATTTCCACCGGGCCAAGTGCTTTGTAACCGGCCAGCAAAAGAGTTCCAATATCCATTGTACGTCGGAAAGACTTGATTGTCTGCAACGTATCAACATTTTTATAAATCTCAACTTCACGGTTTTCCAAAGGAATATGCCGCGAATTGGCCCAGAAATCAGGGTTTTTCTTTTCGCCTTCCTTATATACAATTTCCTCCGCAGGGCCTTTGTAAATACTGTCATCCTGCGCGCTTGTTGATTTCATAATCTTTAAACGTCACCGTTCGCTGACCATAAATCCCGCCTCCTTTATCGCCAAAAGCAAATTCCATTCCCAGCGTGCTTTTGCTCAGATGATATCTGCCATCCGTGCTTTTATCGAATTCCAGCTTGGCTTCCAGGTCACGCATGAAGTTCAGGTTGATATCCTTATTAACCGTCAGATAAGCATGCTGAACACCATAATGTCCATCCAGCGTGATATACAATTTCCCCTGAAAAAGAAGATCCGTTTTATTTCTTGGAATAAAACTCAGTTCAATAAGCCACGGCTGCTGCGTTTTTACAGTATCTGTGATGAAGAATTTGTAGAAAGTCGGCGCAGTATTGGCAATCGGGCTAAGCAAAAGGTTTGTTACAACAGAAATATTATTATTGTAGATATTTATATCTTCATAAAGCCTGTTGAAATAAGTACTTAAACCATCATTATCAATAAAACGGGAATCATATTCTGCACGCTGATCTGCCAATACGCGCTGCTTCTTTTTATACGGATCTTTGCGGAAATAAATCTGTGAAAGTCTTTCTCTCAAATAAGCCGGAAGCATATTTTTGCCACCGATCGTACTTGAATCCTGTTCTGTGAAAAGAAACTGGTAATTCCTGAAAATCCGTTTTTCACGAAATTTATCGGATAAATTACTCAGTGCCAGCGAAATTTTCTCATACTGTTCATACTGAACAAAATCATTGGCATCCATCTGATTTTCCTTTTTATGGTCAATCACTTTCTGGATCAGCTCAACGGCAGGATTATTTCGGTTGCGATAACGTGCTTTACCTTTGACTACAACTTCTGTCAGCATCGAAGCATTTACACTCAGTTTCACATTGATAACCTGATCGATGCCAGGAGTTATGCTTTTAACGGCCGTGTTATAACCAATATACCCGAACTGGATTTTAGTGTAAGTACCTTCCAGTTTGATGGAATAACGCCCTTCATCATCTGCCAGTGTACCAATCGTAGTACCCGGTATCAGCACATTGGCATAAGGTAAAGTTTCCTTTGAAGCAGAGTCCGTAAGTACTCCTCTGATGATTGTAGTTTGCGCACGGACAAAGTCTGAGCCAAACAGAATCAGAAAGAATAGTATACCTGCTATTTTAAATTTTACTAACATCTTTAATTTTTTTTAGCTTTCCTGGGCTGCTGAGTTAATTAGTGCCAGGAAAAACTCATTTAGATTCTGTGATGATCACCTGAAAACCAGTTTTCTTCTGAAACATATAATTGTATCCAAAACCAACAATAACGGCTACGATCGCTTTGGATAATAACATAATTCAGATTTGTTTTTTCCAAAAGCAAATACATTCCTCCTGCATTTAAAATCAGATTTCCGACCCAGACAATGAAATATTTTAATGCTTGTCCACCAATTTTATCCTCTGCCGCGTCAAAAACCCAATACCGGTTTATCGTAAAATTCGCTACCCCACCCAAAAATGTTCCTGCTATACTTGAAGTAAACGGTTCCAGGTGCAAAAAAGTTCACCAGAACGATTGCAGTCGAAAAGTCGAGAAATGTAGCAATTAATGAAGAAGCCTGCGCCTTGATAAACGTCAACATTTTTACAAGAGATTAAATCTGAACGCTATTTGTAGAAGGATGTTTGCACAAATACCGGCAAGCACATCATCAAGCATAACACCGTACCCACCGGGTAATTTTTCTGCTTTTCTGATGTAGAAAGGTTTAACAATATCGAAAAACCTGAACAGTATAAGTCCTGTTATGATATAAGCACCTGTTGAAGGCAAAAACAATAAGCTGATACACATTCCTGCGACCTCATCGATCACTACTTTTTTATCATCTTTTCCCCAAAAAGGCTCAACTGCATCCGAAGAAATTGTCCCAATAATTGTAATAAAGAGTGTTATTCCAAATCCGAACCAGATTGATGGTGTAAAATGAATCTGCCAAAAATACCAGCAAATACAAGTAAATACAGCTGCGACTGTTCCGCCACCTTTCCCGACATATCCTATCCCCAGGGATGTTGCAATAATTTTATGCAACTGACTCATTATTCTCAGGTTATTTCAATTCTACAAGGTTCTGATCTCCAAATCTTTGTAAAGCAGAACCAACCACTTTATCCCTGACCTTTTCATTATCTTGTATATCACTATGCTCCAAGTCAGAAAGCACAATTTCCGCTTCACATTCCCGGCGGACTGATATGTTGATCCTGCATACATCATAATCTTCAATTTTAGAGGTGATTTAAAGCCACTTTCCTTTTGTATACCAATGCATAGATTCTGCCAGACCTGTTTTCAAATTATAAACCGGATTGTAGTGCAGATCTTTTCTTGCTGCTTCAATACTACAAGCCCAATTGGGAGCTGTTAGTTCATTCAGCTTTTCCTTATTTAGAACCGGCGTTTTTTCAGAATTCATGTATGCCAGTTCCAAGCACGTTCGCCACCACTTTAACAATACCTTCCGGAATGTGAAAACGGACTGTTTTCTTTCCCAGTAGATCTTTAAAAGTATCAGCAAGCTCATAACGGCCATAAACATTGCCGTCTGATATATTATAAGTTCGTTCTGTCTTATTTTCAGCATGCAACGAAAGCATAATCGCATTCACCAGATCCTGCAACATAGACAAAACTGAAACGTTGAGGATTTTTTCCAATGTACATATCCAACCCGTCCTGCAACATTTTGAAAACGATATACAAATCCTTTTCACCCGGACCATATACCGCTGTCGGCCTCAAAATGGCCAAGGGTAAGACACTGTCAGACAGATACTGCTCTGCCAACAATTTACTTTTACCGTATGCCGTTACCGGATTTGGTTTTCTATTTTCCTTAAAAAGTCTGACTTCATGATAGTCAGCAGGGACCAATAGCGGCCAGACTGCTGACAAACACAAACTTTTTTAATGGAATATCCGCCTTTTCTGCTGCCTGAGCCAGATTTCGGGTATAATCGGCATTAACTAAATTATATTCCTCTAAACTTTTTGCTTTGGTTGCACCGGCCGCATGAATGATATACGAATACTGCCCCTCTTCCAGACTGCTGATCAATGATTCTTTTGAACCAAAATCCAGCGCTTACAAAATCAGGCATCAAAGTATTCAAATGTGATAACTTGCTCGATGAACGTACTGCGGCATCAACCTCCAATCCGGCCTTTCTGTGCAGCTTTTATAAGATGATATCCTATAAATCCACTCGCTCCTGTTATCAAAATCCTTTCACTCATATTTCTTTTTCAAGCAATCGGTAACGCTTGTATAGTTCTCCGTTCATCTGATCCAGAGCCCGGTTCATCATATGAGTTTTCTTCCAGCATCCACGAGCACTCTCCTCCTTTTATTTTGGTACCTTTTGAATTTTTGATAATTCCACCGTACAAACAAGCTTCAATACCCAATTTACGATAACCATCAATTACACCGAGCGTTAAAATACGCAGCATATCAATATTCTTTTTCTGGAAAAGAAGTTTAAAAATACCTGTCGGTAACAATCTTCCTTTTTTATTTTGATCAGAATCTGATTGATATCCGGAATAGCAAGAACGAAACCGACAATTTTCTCGTCCTTTTCAGCAAGCAAACAATAATCCGGATTCAGGATCATTTTTAAATCCTTTGCCAGATATTCAAATTCGTGCTCCGTCATCGGAACAAAACCAAGATTTTCAGCCCAGGCGATATTATATATTTCCCTGATTTTGACAACTTCGTTTTTGAAATCCTTGATATTTACCTTCCTGATAACAATACCGTTTCTTTCCAATAATCGTTTTTGAAGCAAATCCAGCATTCTTATCGATTTATCATTTACAGTTGCGTGCATCACTTTGTAAGCCAGCAAATCTGTCTTTTTCGTAAAACCGATATTTTCAAGAAGCGTCAGATAATAAGGTGCATTATATGGCATCATCGCAACCGGAGGCATATCGAAACCATCAACCAAAAGTCCGCAAACATCATTAGTTGTTGGACTTGCCGGGCCCTGAATCTTATTAAGTCCCTTTTCTTTAAGCCATTCCGTTGCTTTTTCAAACAAGTAAATCTGGCAGTTTCCTGATCATTTATACAATCAAAAAAACCAAAAAAACCATCTTTTGCCCCCACAAACTCGTTGTGGTTCATATTATGTATAGCTGCAATTCGACCCGTTATTTTACCATTTCCATCAAATGCTAAAAAACACTGTGACGATGAATGTTCATAAAAAGGATGTTTACCAGGAGAAAGCAAATCTTTTTGCCCAATAAATATTTCCGGAACGTAGTTTACATCATCCTTATACAAGTCATGAGGAAAATCAACAAAACGGTCTAAATCCTTATTAGAGGTAACGGGTAAAACTTGGGTCATACACTTTCAGAAATAATAGGGTCGGAATATATTTGTTTGTAAGCTTTGGTCATTTTGTCAACTGCTTCTTCAATCTGCGCGAAAGTGTGTGTCGCCATTAAAGAAAAACGAATCAGTGATTCCGTGGTGTGTACCGCTGGCGATACCACCGGATTTACAAACACGCCGTCTTCCTGCAAAATCTTGGTAATCTGGAAAGTTTTTTCGTTGTCGCGGATATAAACCGGAAGGATTGGACTTTCAGTTTTCCCTAAATCAAAACCACTTTCAAGCAACAACCTTTTGGCATAATGTGTATTAGCCCAAAGTTTTTCAATATGCTCAGGTTCATTTTGAACAATTTCAAGAGCTGCCAAAACAGTAGCAACAGACGAAGGTGTCATACTTGCACTAAACATCAAAGCACGTGCACGGTGTTTCAGATATTCAATCGTTTCTTCATCTGCCGCAATAAATCCGCCAAGTGAAGCAAAAGACTTACTGAAAGTACCCATGATAAGATCCGCCTTGTCGGTAAGACCAAAATGAGACGCAGTTCCAGCAACCATTAACACCAATAACACCCAGACTATGAGCATCATCCACCATAATATTGGCACCAAATTCCTCAGCGATAGCAGCCATTTCAGGAAGTTTCACAATATCACCTTCCATACTAAAAATCCCGTCCGTTGCGATCAGTTTGATAGCATCTTCCGGCAAGATTTTTAAGTTTGTTTCTCAAATCATCCATATTATTATGGCTGTATTTGACAACTTTTGAAAAGGACAAACGGCTGCCGTCAATAATAGATGCATGATTTGCATCATCCAGAATCAGATAATCGTTCCGTCCCGTAATACTTGAAAGTGCACCCAAATTAGCCTGAAAACCAGTACTGAAAAGCACAGAAGCTTCTTTGCCGGTGTAAACTGCAAGTTTTTTCTCTAACTCTTCATGGATATCCAGCGTACCATTCAGGAAACGAGAGCCTGCGCATCCTGTTCCATATTTGGTAGTCGCCTCACGAGCCGCTTCCACTACCTTAGGATGATTTGTCAAACCCAAGATACGAATTCGAACCAAACATCAGCACTTTTTTGCCATGAATGATCACCTCAGTATCCTGACCTGATTCAATTGGCCTAAAATAAGGGTAAAGACCCCTTTCCTTAATTACCTTCGAATCTCTGAATTCAGAAACCCGGGCATGTAGTTTATTCCCCATAAATATTTAGTGTCAGAAACATGCACCTACTTCCTGATTTCCAGTTAGTTCCAGTGGGTTATGCATTTTTTTCGTCATTAAAAAAGTAATTTAAGCATATTACGGCAATGTTAAAGCATTGTTTCGCCTGCATTACCTAACATGTTAACTTCAATAAAGGTTTTTACTTGAATTAATTTATTTAAAAAATTTATAACAAAAACAGTTTTTTTAAGTTGAAGCAGGAATTAAAACCTTTTCTTATGAAAACTTTTACCAAAAACCAGATTTGGTACCAAATGCGCTAATATTCATTGTAACGATGATCAGACAAGTGATATTTCAATGTTTTTGATGTATAACTCCTGTTTTTCAAAAATTTAAAAACCGATTTTATTATATTTTTACAAAGATATAAAAATTGTATTTTTAAAACTTTCTTTCCTTAAAAACAGTACCATTTTTGTGTTAAATAGAATAATTATTTCCACAGACGATTAGAAGTCTGGCAAAGAAAATATTTTTCTGCTAGTTCTCCACCCCTTCTTTTTCAATATATGTCTATTTTAATCTTTATTTAATTTTTTGTTATCATTTCATAAAGATCGAGATTATAGAAATAGCAGAATGTCCTGTTATACGTAAAAATGATGCCAGGATCAAAACGAAATACAAAACCTTAATTTTCTGACAGTTATTACTATTAATATCAATTAAAAATACAATGATTTAAAATTAAAGACGATTAACGTATTAAAGTCGATGTGTGAACCCAATGTTATTTTTTCAGTCCGTTCATGACCAATTGCATAAGCAGTTGCAAATAATCGTGCATCTCATCAAGTTTGTCATACATGATAAGATCAAATTCAATACTTCTTTGAGCACTCGTCAAAACAAATGCCAGTCTGTTTAGTTCGCTATCACTCAATATCCTGAATTCCCCACTAACCATTCCATATTCCAAAATACTTTTAAGAATTACAATCTCCTTTTCGTCATATTTTTTACGCCAGTGACAGTCACCGCCTGTTGCAAACATTGCTTCCCGGGTTTCCGATACCAGTACCGTATAGAGATTCGCCATCTTTTTCATCATTTCAAAACGTTTCAGATAAAAGGTCTTGAATTTTTCCCAGGCAGTTGGAGATTTGGCAATCTCACCTTGGAGTATCAGAAAAAAGTCATCCTTTTCTCTGCTGATGATGGCTTGAAAAATTTCTTCTTTACTTTTAAAATAATAATAAAGCGTGCTTTTTCCTTTCCCCGCGTCCTTGGCAATATCTTCCATGGTCGTTTTGCTCAAACCATATCTCTGAAATAGTTTGTTAGCCCCTTCCAGAATTTTTGCCTTAATTATTTCATCTTTATTTAACATCTTCTATTAATTATTTTTCGACTAAAATCGAATAATGGTCTAAAATTAACCTATGCTGTTTGTACAACAACATTTTATTCCAAATAATTTTAATATTCAAAATAAAATACTAAACCATCTCAATTAATTTAAATACAGATGCGTAGATAACTGTATACAAGCCAGCTTATCTAGCAAGGAATTTTTAATATTCCTGAAGGAACGGAATCATTCTGAATTTCGACGAGCCTTAACAAAAAGAAATTGCCAATAAACTGTTTCAGGATTATTACCTGACTTCTTTATGTAAAAACAATGAAATGATACTTGTATTTATTTAACGGTTAGGGCTTTAAATTTAATTCCAATAAAATTGGCCTGTTATTTAAATTCCGTAAGTATGGATGTATAGTACAAAGAATTCAATAACTATTTTCACACATATTTAACCCAGCAACATGCAAACCGATTCAGAATCATTATCCGAAATCAGCCGGCTGCTCGACATGTACATCAGCGAGATTCAGTCGTCAGAATTAAAACCATTGGCAGCCAACATTTATCTTACACATGCCAAAAACTTCGTCCGCTGGATTGAAGGAGAATTTGTTCCAGGAGGCCGGCTGGAAAAAAATAAGGTCAGGTAATTATTCAGCACTACTTCACACACTATTACTTCTTCACTGCAATCCCTGCACATTTTCTTCTCTTCATTGATTGCGCCTGCATCAAAGAAAATGTACTTACAAACTGAGCTAGCTGGCTTTATAATCATTAAGGAGCCGTCAAAAAAATCTCCAAATTTATTTAGCATTTAATTATCAAACTTAACTGATATAGAATGTGTCCAACTCAAATACTGGTATTACCTCTGCGCAACTAACATTCAAGAAAACTAATTGGAATACAATCGTAGTGAAGCCTTTAAAATAACAGAATAAGTTGTTAGCAATTAGGAAATGTGTCGCCGGATGTTTCTAAAAAACCTGCAAATCTGATCAGAAGAAATAGAAATTATTGGAAGAAATAAAGTTTGGATGATCCGAAAGAATACAAAGCGAATATAAAATCCAAGGGAAAAGGGTTTAATAGCAAATTATTTGCAAAAATCGTACCAAACAATTTTCAACTGGCACGGTTTTTTATTTCGCACATTATCCTAACCCTCTTACTCATGTTATCTATCATTATTTTAGACAATTACCCTATCCTCAGGTTTGGAATCAATAATTTATTGAAAAATCACTTCAAGGATATCCAAATTTCAGAAATCTCATCTGTAAATAATTTTCCCCAATTTGATGACAAATTAATACCTGATCTAGTTATTTTAGGTATCAATGATAATTCTGAAAAGGAAGATTTAAAATTGTATCATGAAGTGAAACAATTTTTTCCTGAGACGCCAATCATTATTTATGATGAAGTAATTTACAACTTTAAAACCTTGCCTTATCTGGAATTTGGAATTGAAGGCTATTTGTTAAAACATAATGATCCGTCTGAATTTATTCGATGTGTTGAAATCGTCTTGGATGGTAAAAGATATGTTTGTAATGAGGTGCTGCAAAATTTGTTCAACCGGTTTTTATTGGAGAAATCTACCTTAACAAGAAAGCAACTACTGCATAATTTAAGAAATTCTGTTTAATACTTTCACATGCAGCAAGATCCGGATTGTCTGTGAAATAAGCTTCTGCTATTTTTACTTTCTTTACTTAAACGAGAAATGCGGAATTGTAATGCGTAGTGACAATATATTGATAAATATAAATTCAACTTTCAGTTTTAGCGAATGCCTGTGGTTTCTTAATCGCAATTATGATGACTGTATGCATTCAATTGTTGGTAACAAAATACTGAAATCAGTAGTAATTCAAGAAAAATCTTTTTTGCTCTCAATAGCTCAAAAAGCTAATTTTCTCGAAATAGAAATTTTATCCGGCGAAAGTGATATTAATACATGCTTAGCCATCAAAGAATATGTATCCGACTGGCTCGATCTTGACCGGGACTTAACTCCGTTCTATAAACTTCTCAATCAACATACCGAAATTTCCTACATGGCTGAGGAATTTATGGGATTAAGGATTATCAGTATTCCCGATCTTTTTGAAGCATTATGCTGGAGTGTCACCGGGCAGCAGATAAATCTCACCTTTGCGTATAAACTTAAACGTAGACTGGTGGAAAAATATGGAAATTGGACGGAATTTGAGAATCAAAAATTTTATACTTTTCCGTCCTGTGAAATACTGGCAGAAGCAGATCCTGCCGACTTAAAAGCAATGCAGTTTTCCAGCAAAAAAGCAGAATATATTATTGGTATCGCCAAACTTTTTGCAGGAGGAAAACTTAGCAAAGAAATCCTTCTATCCCTTCCTAATCTGGAAGCCCGGCAAAAAATGTTGATTTCTGTTAAGGGAATTGGCGTTTGGACGGCAAATTATGCGTTAATGAAAAGTTTAAAAGAACAGTCAAGTATTCCTTACGGAGACGCTGGTTTAATTCAAGCTTTGTTTTTGCATAATATTATTTCCGACAAAAAAGATACCGTTCAAGTCCACAATTTTTTTCAGAAATTCATCGGCTGGGAAAGTTATGTTGTTTTTTATCTATGGAGAAGTCTGGCCAAAAAACTGGTTTAAGCTTATTTGCCTAGACTTTACTTTTTAGCTGCCCACCTAATTTCCAACTCTTATATTTTTCCGGCAAACAATGAGCACAGGGACGGTAACCTTCTGAAAGGGCTTGCTTTTCATCTTTAAAGAAAACACGATTTTCCATTTTCATTTTTTTCCCTGACCTGCAATGCAGTGTTCCGTAAATTCCAGCCTTTTTGTAACCACCCAGGGTTATTTCTCCGCTACGGATTAATCGTCCCAGATTTTTACGAATCTCAATTTTATCGTTTCCCAGGTTGTTATGATACAACATATTCATCCAGTTTAATTTTTCATTTCAAATTAACAATGATCCGATTTGCTTAAAACCTGATTCTTGCTTTTCAAGCTTAAAATTGATTTCTCCGTTTGCTAAAAAATAATTTTCCAGTTGAAAAACATACTGACATAGGGCTGTCACTAGCACACGTTTTCTTTGTAGTGGAAATAATATCAACATAACCTTTTAGCAAAATGGAAAATAACACAAGTGAAGTAAAAGAAATACTTCCATCAGAAGTATTCATCACAAAAGATGCATTACTGGATCACTGGCAAGGACATCGCCGGATTACAAGACGCGCGATTGATGCATTTCCGGACGAGGAATTTTATACCTTTTCTATTGGAGGCATGCGCACTTTTGCGGAGTTAGTCATGGAAATCATGGTACTTTCAGGTCCTGGAATCAATGGAATTTTGTCAGGTGAATGGACCTATGGTGATCCTCCGCTGACTTTTGCATCGCAGCCACCAGCGACGAAGCAGGAAGTGCTGGCACTTTGGGATAAAATCACTGATGAAATTAATACACTTTGGCCGCAGGTGCCGATTTCACGTTTTAGTGAACTGGATGCAGCTTTCGGACAATATGAAGGAACTGTTTATTTTACAACTTTATATATCATCGACAATGAAATCCATCACCGCGCGCAAGGATATGTTTATTTGAGGGCGTTGGGTATTGAGCCACCCGCATTTTGGGATCGGAGTTAAATAAATACTATTAGTCATGATAAAAAAATCCTCTGTTCAAGTCCGCAAACCTGAATAGAGGATTTTTAAATATGCCTCGTTTTATTAGCGATATCCCTGATAATCCCGTCCAGTTCATTGGCAGAGATAAGAATGGTATCCAGCAATTCATTTTTTTCTATTTCCGAATGCTGATAGTTTTTGATCAGGTCAACGATACCCATCAGACGCGCAACTGGTGCCCTCACCACATGAGATTGAAGATAAGCTATTTCCTGTAATTTTTGATTTTGACGTTCGATGGCTTCAATGTAACGCAATCTTTCTGTGATGTCATTTATTAAAACCACTCTGGCTTTTCTTCCGTCAATTAAAATACCGTTACTTTGAATTTCAGCCTGGATTATTTCGCCGTTTTTCTTTCTATGAACTGATATTCCATTGTAATGTAAAGATGATTTTCTGGTAAGATGGATTGCCTCATCCAGCTTATGCATCTCCTCAGCCGGTCGTATGTCACGGATAGTCATATGTAGAAATTCATCAAGATTATAACCGTAGTGCCGGATCGCAGCATCGTTAACGTTCAAAAACTGTAAAGTTTCCAAATCGTAAACCCACATAGGCTGCGGACTCAGCTGAAAAAGATCACTGTATCTTTTCTCTGATTCTTCAAGTTCAGCCGATTTTTTCTTTCTTTCAATACTGTAAAGAATGCTTTTGTATAAATTGGAAGCAGATAATTCGTCTTTAAGTAAATAATCAGAAACTCCCAGAGAAAGCGATTTCACACTAAAAGAAATGTCGGGATAACCAGTCAAAACAATAATTGGAATTCCAGAACTTAACGCAATGATCTCCATGATCAGATTTTCACCGCTTTTATCGGGCAGGGAAAGATCCAGTAAAATTACATTTACAGCCAGTTTTTCTTCTACCAGTAAAGACCTTCCTTCTTTAAAATTTTTTGCCTGAACAATTTCAGGGGAAACCATCTGCTCTTCCAGAAAATCTTCTATAAGCGCAAAATCTCCGGGGTTGTCTTCAATGACGAGGATTTTGTATGCGTTTTTATCCTTTTCCATCAATTTCTGTTTATGGATGGCAAGGCAACAATACTGATCCAGAAATTTTCGATCTGTTTTACCACATTTAAAAAACTATCCAGCTCAACCGGTTTTGTAATGTAACAATTTGCATGATTTTTATAAGATAGACTGATATCTCTTTCAGAACAAGATGTTGTTAGCATTATTACAGGAATATGCTTGATATCATTCGTTTTCTTAATGTACTGGAGTACTTCATGTCCGTTCTTTTTAGGAAGATTTACATCCAGCAATACCAGATCCGGCTGTTCGGCTAGTAAGTGTTTCCCTTTTTGGTTCAAAAAGTCAATTGCTTCTTCTCCATCCCTGACAACGCTAATCCTGTTTAAAACCCTCCCTTCCTGTAAAGCTTCTGTGGTGAGTAAAATATCACCTTCATTATCTTCAACTAATAGTATATGTATACTTTTCATAACGTTGTTGGTTGCTGTTTTGCAATAGCTAAAATAAAAAGTGCTTTCCTTTTCCTTCCACTGATTTCAACCAGATTTTCCCACCCAGATTTTCCACAATTTTTTTCGTAATTGCAAGCCCCATCCCAGTGCCCGAATATTCGATCTTTATTATGCAGCCTTTGAAAGATAATAAAAATCTTGTCGAAATACTGCTCGTCAATACCGATTCCATTATCTCTGACGGTAAATTCCCAGTGAGACCCGGTCTCCGTTGCCGAAATATCTATATCGAGGTATTCTGTCTTCCGGCTGATATTTCAATCCATTGCTAATTAAATTTTGAAAAATCTGCCTTAACGGAGTTTTAAACGTAGTAAGCACAGGCATGTCAGAAAATCTGATCGCTGGCATGTTTTTCTTCAATATTTTTCCTGTACAGAAGAATTATTTCTTCAATCAACTCATTTAAATCAACTTCTTCCAGTCTCTCTTCTGATTTCCCAACTCTCGAAAAATCAAGCAGATCCAGAATAATCTGACGCATTCTTTTGGCGCCATCAACTGCGAAAAAAATGTACTTTTTTGCCTTTTCGTCCAGCGAATCACTGTACTTTTTTTCAAGAAGTGTCAAAAAACTTGTTACCATCCGCAGAGGTTCCTGCAAATCATGTGAAGCAACGTAAGCGAATTGTTCAAGTTCCGCATTGGAAATCGCCAGAATTTTAAGATTACTTTCCAGTTCCTTGATGTAGCTCTTTAAGTTTTTCCTCAGCGAATTTTCGTTCTGTAATATTTTTAAAATACACTGTTAAACCTGCTTTGGTAGGAAAAGCACTGACTTCAAACCACCGATCAAAGGCACAAAATATTCCTCAAAACGTAACTGGTATTTTTTCACGAAGGCCTTTTTGTAATTGATAGTAAAATTTCGGACGCCACTCCCTTATTATAAATATCCCAAAAGATTGTGATTTACTATTTCTTCGCGTTTAATATTAACCAGCATCTTCCGCTTCCTTATTCCAGTAAGTTACCGTCCAGTCTTCATTAACCGCAAAGAAACCATCCTGAATACTTTCAAGTGTTTTGTTTTTTTCCTCAAAAGCGGCTAGAAAGCGCTGCATCTGCCTCCTGACCTTCAATTACTTTTGAAAGATTGACAACGATCGTTTTTAAGAATGAAATTTCATCTTCTTCCCATTCTCTTTCCATGTCGACAATCATCAAATCCCAGGTAGCCATAGAATTTATTCTTCACAAAAATAGGAATTATCAAGTATAGATTTGATGTCCTGCTGCACCAGATCCGCCTTAAAATCTGAATCCGGAAGCTGGCTAATAATCGCAGTGAATGGCTTATTTTCATTTAACGGATTTATTAATTCCGTCAAAGTTTCATGCGGTACATTATGCAACCTGGGATTATCAATCTGAGAATCAAAAGTTCCTGCATTCCATTCAAATTTCTGACTTACAAATTTTTGTCCGGAACTTCTATCCGTATAATTTTCAAAATAATAAACTCTGTCCACAATGACTGCCAGGCCCACAATGCCAAACGATTTGTCCAGCGCCTCAGACCAGTCATTAAATTGTAAAAGACTATTATTTACCTCTGCAATGGCCGCCAAAAATTTCGACTTTCGAAGAAGTTTTATCTGGGTTTGTTTTCTTTCTGTAATATCTCTCAGCACGCCGATCATCCTGACGGGCTCGTCCTCTGAATTTCGGATTATGAAACCTCGCTCCTGCACAAACGCATAAGTACCATCAAGCTTTCCGGTAGCGATATTCTGCCCACCAGTTTTGCTGGTTTTATCATCCGAAGAGCTTTGTTCAGATTATAAGTTACTGCTGCCAAATCATCCGGATGAACTTTTGATGACCATTTTTCCACCGGATATCTTTCACCGTTCACTTCATAACCAAACAAACGACGGTAACCATCTCCCCAGGCGATGTGGTCGGTTGCTAAATCCCAGTCGTAAATCGCATCATTTGTTGCCTGATTTACAAGCTCATACCGTTCATTACTGTTTTTCAGCGCATCTTCCATTTTTTTACGGTCAGTCACATCCAGACCCGTGCATTGTATTTCGGAAGGTTTTCCGTTGGAATCAATCAGACAAACAAAATCCCATAATGTCGAAATAATTCCTCCCTCCATTCTTAATTTTATCGATCTCAATCTGATAGACCTTACCTGGTTTTTTGTTTACATAATTCTGAAACCTCCAAAACCCTGACATGATGCTCCGGAATTGTAATATCAAGACAACTTTCCCCAATCAGATTTTCATCTTTAAAAAACCAACCAAAATCCTGCTTGTATTTTTTGTTGTAATAAGTATAATGACCCGTCCAAATCCAGCCTTACTACATAATTTGTCTGCGCATCTACCAGACTTCTCAACCGGGATTCACTCGCCAGCAATTCTTCCTGCACTTTCCGGCTTTCTGTAATATCCAGACAAGCCCCTATCATTTTTAAGCGGATTACCCTTTTCATCCGTTTTTATCCTTCCCCATGATTTGAGATTCCGTATCTCACCGGATGGCCGAATTATTCTTTCTTCAAAAACAATGTCTTTTTTAGTTTGTAATACGCCCTGAATCAATCTGGTAAACGCGGATTTTATCATCCGGATGCAATAATTCCTGATATCCTTCAAACGTGGCCTTAAATCTGGACCGTGTTTACACCATAAATATTATAAAGTGTATCCGACCAACTGACCACATTATTGACAATATCCCATTGCCAGTTTCCAAAATGCGCCAAGTTCCTGCCCCTGATTCATCAGGAAAAGGTTTCTTCCAGCATCTCCAGAGCTTTGCCGGTTTTCCAGAATTACCTTTAAATATCGCATTGGACTTTTCAATTACTTTTAATTCCTCATCTACTGGTTCTTTTACCTCGTGATAATAAATTCCCAATGTTGCAATTACCTCACCATCAGAATTTAAGAATCGGATGTGACCAGCAGGCACGAAGGCCAAATTTCAAAGCCAGATCTTTATAATCAGCCCATCGAAGATCATTTTTTATATCACTTACAATAACCGGTTCTTTCAAGAAAAGCTGCCGAACCGCAAGAACCGGTATTTTTTCGCAATAAGCAGACCCTGAATTGCTTCAACATAATCTGACGGCAAAGACGGGGATGACCAATTGTAAAGTTGTCCGTTTTTTGCCTGAAGAATCGAACATTTCATGTGTGGGAAAATCGCTTCTATTCCTCTTAGATATTCCGTCAGAATGTCCTTGATAGCTATTTCCTTATGAGAATTCAGTTCAAGTATTTTCTTTTCCAAGATATTCAAGCTCAGCAAAACGCCGGCCTTCCGAAATATCCATCATAATACCCCGCAAAAGTGTCGGCTTACCATCTTCACGGATCACCGAAACCACGTCTTTTATCCAGACAATATTTCCGTCTGCACGGGTCATTCTGTAATCAAATGTATGATTGCGACCATCCTGCACCCAACGCCGGCAATACGCAATGGCCTGTACGCGGTCGTGCGGATGAATATGATTGGACCAGAAATCAGGTTCTGCGAGCCATTCCTCCGGCTTATAGCCAAGGATACTAACTACCTGATCGGAGATAAATGAAAATTCGAAAGTTTTCGCATCTGCCTCCCAGACGATCCCGTCGACCGTCTGGATCAGGGATTCGAAGCGATTTTTTGAAACCAGAAGCTCTTCTTCACTAATTTTCCTGTCATTGATATCCTGAATTGAACCATAAATTCTGGTGCAAATACCATCTTTTAAATCAGCCTTCCCGGTTAATCTGATCCAGCGCTCATTTCCTTTTGCCGTAACAATTTGCAATTCAAGGTCAAATCCGGATCCGTTTTCAATTGCTTCATTCACAGCAATCTGAAACTTATCCCTGTTTTCACCTTCCTTATAAAAATTCACCGGTGAATCCATATAAGGAATATAATCCTTTTCCACCTCATGTATTTCCCTTACAACGTCGGACCAGATAATCGTCTGATTTATCAAATTGGCCTCCCAGCTTCCGATTCTTGCCACACGCTGTGTATCTTCAAGAAACTTTTCATTCCTTGCCAGATTATCGCTGATTGCTTTCTCATTTTCTTTAACAGCCAGCATTTCAGTGACATCCGTTACTGAGCGGACAATGAATTCTATTTCATTATTTTCGTCTAAAATCGGAGTAATTGAAGTTACCAGTTGTCTGATTACAAAGTCAGAAGTTCCTTTTACGGGTACTTCATAATCAAAAACCGGTGTTTGAACAGGCAGCTTTTCTCTGATAGATTTCTCCAAAAGATCTTTCCAAAGGTTCCCTTTAAAATAAGAATTCCCTTCCAGAGACTCAAAAAAGCCCTTTCCAACAAAATCCTCCCGGGCGATATTGGTAATATCAAGATAGGCCTCATTTACGTCAACGACCGTAAATTTGGGCGAATCCGGAAGTAATACCACTCCTGGCGTTGGCAATGCGTTGAATACTTTATTAAGATACTTAGGGTCTACCATGTTGAGCATGCAAGTCTTTTTACTAGCAATCCTAAATATAGCATAATGTACCGTTACTGTGCAATTTTCAAATAGAATTCAATAAAATTATTGTTAGATTGATAACTTTTATTTTATTGAACCTCACTTTGGTAAAATTTTCTATATAGCCATAAGGAAATATTGACCAGTGATATAAGTGCAGGAACTTCAACCAAAGGACCAATTACACCCACAAAAGCCTGCCCGGAATTAATTCCGAAAACGCCTATTGCAACAGCGATTGCCAATTCAAAATTATTTCCCGCAGCTGTAAAAGTAATGGATGCATTTTGTGCATAATTGGCTCCCATAAACCTTGAAAGAAAGAAACTTGCAAAAAACATCAGGAGAAAATAGATCATTAATGGCAAAGCAATTAGCAACACATCGCCAGGAAGCATCATTAATAATTTACCTTTCAAACTAAACATCAGCACAATCGTAATCAATAAGGCAACAAGAGTTATCGGGGATATTAGCGGTATAAATTTTGTTTCATACCAAACTTTACCTTTCAAACGCGTAAGCGCCAAACGACTTACTATGCCGGCGGCAAAGGGAATTCCAAGATATGTAGCCACACTTATTGAAATTTCTTTGATGGTAATATCAATTGACATTCCTTTTAAACCAACAAAATCCGGCAAAAATGTGATAAAAAAGTAAGTGTAAAAACTATATAGAAATATCTGGAAAAGGCTATTCAATGCAACTAAACCTGCTGCATATTCGTTGCTGCCACCTGCCAGTTCATTCCAGACCAGCACCATTGCAATACAACGGGCCAGTCCGATCAGGATTAATCCAGTCATATATTCAGGGTAATCATGTAAAAATATAATGGCAAGCGCGAACATTAACACTGGCCCGATAACCCAGTTCAGTATTAGTGAAACAGCCATTATCCTCGTATTTTTAAATACCTCTCCAATTTTTTCGTACTTGACTTTGGCCAATGGCGGATACATCATCAGTATCAAGCCAATTGCTAATGGAATATTGGTTGTTCCGGTCGTAAATGAATTAACAAATTCGGAAAAATGAGGAAGAAAATTGCTTAAAGCTACGCCCAAAAGCATGGACAAGAAAATCCATAAAGAAAGATAACGATCCAAAAATCCGAGTTTTTTCCGCTCGGAGGGCTGTGTGTTTTTATTTATCAAAATGAAGAAAGTTTAAAGATTTTCTTTTACAAAATGTTCAGAATATTTTTTGATCATTTCGCGAACACTTCGAAATTCATTGGTGATCTCCTCTTCAGTTCCGCTAGCTTTTGCCGGATCAGGAAAATTGTAATGAAACTTTTTAGCATTTGTCGGGAAGTATGGACAACGCTCCTTTGCATTGTCGCAAACTGTAATTACAAAGTCAAAATCGACGTCTTTGTATTCGTCAATATGGTTCGAAGTATGCTCTGAAATATCAATTCTATCTTCTTTCATGATTGCAATCGCACGGGGATTTACACCATGAGTTTCTACCCCTGCGCTATATACGGTAGCCAGTTCTCCGGCAAATTTTCTTAAATATCCCTCGGCAATCTGGCTGCGGCAACTGTTGCCTGTGCACAGTACAAGTATCTTTTTCATTTATTTTTATTTTATTCCAACTGTTTTACTTCTTCGTTCCAGCAGATTTACGTTACGCCAGATACCGTTCATTTTCCCCAGCTTTTCCCGAAATCCGATTACACGAAAACCATATTTTTGATGCAAATACATGCTTGCAATATTTTCTTCAAAGATCCCGGCCTGTAAAGTCCAGTAACCGCTTTCTTCGCTTTTAATGATTAAATGACTAAGTAGAAGATTACCGATTTTTTGTCCTCGAAATTCTGCTCCAATGTATACACTGACTTCTGCAACACCTGCATAAACACATCGTCCGGAAACAGGTGTTAACGCCGCCCAACCCGCAATTTCATCATGTTCATTAACCGCTACAAATCTTAGTTCCGACACATGCGATTCGTCCCAGCTCACCCATGCGGGAGCTTTTGTTTCAAAGGTTGCATTGCCTGTCGCAATTCCTTCCAAATAGATTTCCCGGACAAACTCCCAGTCGCCGGGCTCTAACTTTCTAACAGAAAACATATCTCCTGATTTTTTATTTTTAACAGCAACCTGATCCTGGTGCACAGGAAATTTCTTCCATCGAATTCGTTCCACAAGTCTGATTTCTGGCTAATGCTTTACATTGTGTGAAATCCGGAACCAGCATTACCGTCATTGAATCTTCATCCAAAATAAAATCGCCTGGATACATTTGCCTGGTCTCAAATTTTGAGTTGCCAAATTCAATTTTAACAATTCCTTCCGGATTTAAAGGAAGTAATTTTTCAACCAGATTGATAATCGAAAGTGCCTTTTCCACTTTCATCGCCCGTTCCGTTTCAGATACTTTCGGCTCCCAAAGCTGTACAATTACTTCCGTCCAACTATTCATCACTCCCCCGCAATCAACGGAAACAATTGGTGCTTGTTTGATTTCTGTGATATGGTAAGAAGCATTCACCATTTGTCCGTCCGAATATTCAAATTGTAGAATTTTATCAGGATTTTCCAGCAATCTTTTTTTGAAAGATTGCCAATTTAAAGGATTCAAACTATTCATTGCGATATTACGATTAAATGTTTAAAATAAAACTTCTAACAACATTTATTAGAAACTTCTGCTGCAAATAATTCTCCAAAAAAAGTTTTAGCTTCTACCCAAACTTCCTCATTGATACAATAACAAACCCGCGGTGGATCGATCTCACCTTTTAACAAACCGATCTGTTTCAACTCTTTCAAATGCTGTGAAACCGTCGCCTGCGCAAGTGGTAAAATTTCTACCAGATCTCCACAAACACATGATTTTTCTTTCAACAAATGCTGAATAATAGCAATCCTGGCAGGATGTGCCAGCGCTTTTGCTAATTCGGCAATTCTATTTTGTTGTTCTGAAAAAACCTCTGTCTTAGTTACTCCCATGTCTCAAAGGTAACGAAAAATATATCTATCGCAATAATACGATCAATATATTTTAAAATCTTAGATATCTAGTTTATTAAATAACAATTCTTAACCATTTGATAACATTCATTTTAACCACAAATGTAGTGACAATGAATAAATTGTATTTATAAAACTCACCAAAAATCAACTGCCATGAAATCCATTTTATTAGCCTGCCTGTCGCTTTTTATCTTGTCATCCTGCCAAAAAGATAATAATAATATTGAAATCCAAAATCCCGCTGAAATTGAAACTCAAATCGAAAATCCGGACTGGTATATATTAACCGCACCTGATGCAAGACCAATCGAAGGTGTTTTTGGAGACATTGATCATTCGCTTGTTATCACGACCGGTTTCAAAATCTATAAGACTGACGACAAAGGAAAAACCTGGCAGACCGGGAATTACAATAAACCAATCGGAATTTTCAGTTTCACAGAAGTTAACGACACGTTACTTGTTTTTAATACCAAATCTTACATTTCCAACAAATCGCAAGAGCAGTCTGTATATGCAACCCGCCCTTCTTTTTACAGTTTGAATAAAGGAATAAGCTGGTTTCCTTATGAAAACGTAACGTTCACTGAAAAAGACCCAATGGTTTTATTGAACAAAGCAGTCACCTCAGCAGGCACGGAATATAAAATCGATAATATTAGTGTTGGCGGAAATGCAGAACCAGCAGGAATTGTAACCTCAACAGGGCAGAAGATAATTTTGCCACAAAATCATCAGATTAAAAGTCTGTATTTTGATAAAAAAGATCGTCTATATGTATCTGCTTCTGCTGCTTTTTGTGGAGGCGGAAACAGCTTTTCTTTTTGTAAAGGGGAAAATGGCGTTTTGTATGTTTCAAAATTGAGTAAAAAATAGCCTCCCAGGATTTGCCTTTTAGTGTTTAAAAGGCAAATCCCAACCCCAGATTTCCTTGTAATCCAAAAGAATTAGTGGAGGTATTAAGATCTATTTGATAGTTGTATGAAGTGTTAAAGTCGATATAACCATGGGCGAAAAGTCTTTGCTGGAAACCAAGAAGCAGGCCTGTTCGGACATTATTTTGAGTCGTAGTTGTGTTTTTTCCCTCCTGATATGGATTATGACGCCCGGAGTAAAAATTGTATTCTCCATTGATTCCGGCATAAACACCTGACAATCCGTTACCGCCCGCCGCTCTTATTTTTTGTCGGTTTTGAAGGAAATAATACCTGGGCTGTATTGATAAAGTTTGTGAAATCTCAGCCGAACTGGCGACCTGATATTTGCTGTAAAAATCATTTGGATGTTTATTTTTTCTTCGGATATAATCAAATCCCCGGTTAAGCCCGATATCCAGTTGATAATTCAAAGAAAACGGTGATGTTTTTATTTTCCGTTCATAGGCAACTCCTAACTTAATTCGATTTAAATAATATCCGAATGTCAGTTCAGGCAACCGGATTTTCCATTGGTCCTTCAACTGTTCATCACAAAGCAAAAGATCGCAAAGAGGCGCTTTTCCGGACTTTTTCCAGTCGCCAAAAGCAAAACCAAAACTTGTTTGTGAAGAAAAAGACCAGTTTTCCAGAATCCCATAATGGAAAAACGGGGCATCCTGTTGTAATGCAAAGGCAAAATCGATGTAGCCGGAATTTAGGAAACGTCGTTGAAAACCCCATTTTAACCCAATTGTATTACTGTAACTCTCGGTTTTAGCAGTAGTGTAGCTCAACGCAATATAATTACCACTAAAATTATTAGCGCCTTTGCCTGACCTAATCCTCTTTTTCATATCAAAATACCATCTAAGCTGTCCGTCAAAAACGGTATATTCCCAAGAGGTTTTTAACGGTAAATCAGTACCATAGAAAGGTGCATGCCCTGAGAGTGCCACCGAAAAAGCTGGTAAAAATTTAAATTCATACCCCACTTGCAGAGAGGTCATATTAAGCAAATTATTGTCTCTTAAAGGAAACGGATTTGCCTGGTAATACTGTGAAATTCCAATCTTAAACATATGCCGTGTAGGCACTTTTGTCATAAAAACATTTTCATATCGATCGATAAAGCGTTGCTTCACCAAAGTATCCATCTCCAAACTATAAGTAATTTTGGTAGTATCCTGGGCTTCGGCAGGTGTCAATTCTGAAATAAAACCAAATAAAATAATTAGCAACCGGAAAACCAGCTGACACCTATTAAGGTGTTTAATACGAGGTAAATAAAAAGAATAAAAGGTTTTCATAATTCGAGTTTAAATCATTTCCCAACACGCTGCATATTGTCGACTCTGTCCGTAATTCTTCTTATTTCCATAATTATAAGATCGGGATTAAATTTTTGCCCCGAAGAATCATAAAGCTGATTCAGGTATTTTTCCAAAGTTGCCAGACTATCTGACGGATGATAATGTGTAGTTATCAACGCCGGATTTTGCAGCGATTTGAATAAAACATCCTGCCTCTGCCAATGTTGTTGCATATCCAAAAAGGTATTTTGTGCAATATCAAACTGGCCACGTCTGCATTCACTGTTCAGATGAGATAAATATTGCTGAATTTTGATTACTCCAATTTGATATTGCGATTCAGTACGGCTCAGGCTTTTGTTTGGCAGGAAATGGGATAAATTTAAGCTTATCATAAGTAAGAGAATTAGTGCAATGGCTAATAGACATTTGAAAATATTTTGCATTAATCTTTGATTTTCTAGTAGTATTTTACTAAATAAATTGGCCTGGTTTAACTAAAAAGCAAATCCAACTCCAAGGTTTCCTCTGAATCCAAAAGAATGTACGTCGGTATTATTCAGATCTTTTTGGAAATTGTAGGAAGTATTAAGATCTATGTAACCGTGACTAAAAAGGCGCTGTTGGAAGCCGAGTAACGGGCCGGTTCTTATGTTATTTTCAAGAATTGTTTTTGCGGTACGTTTTCCGATTAGTTGATTACGCCCCGCATAAAAGCCATATTCCGTATTAATTCCTGCGTATACACCAGACATTCCATTTCCACCACCAGACCGAAGCTTTTGTCTTTCCTGTAAAAAATAATATCTCGGTTGAATAGAGAATGTGATCATTGCTTCTTTCGATTTAGATCCCACATATTTTGTATTAAAATCAATCTGGTTCCGCGAGTGCGCCAACATATAATTATACCCATGGTTTAAAGCGATATCAACCTGATAATTGATTGACAATGCGGATGCTTTTATTTTGCGTTCATATCCAAAACCAAGTTTTAAACGCTTAAGATATCTGCCCAGCGTTAGCTCGGGAAGCCGAATTTTCCATTGCTCCCGAATATCCTCGTTACAAAGCAATAAATCACAAAGAGGGAACCTGTCTCCCCTTTTCCAATCCCCAAATGCAAGTCCAAAACTGGCTTGTGAGGAGAATGACCATTCGTTCAAAATTCCATCACTAAACATGGGTGTCTCTTGCTGTAACGCAATCGCAAAATCCATAAAACCCGCATTCAGGAAACGGCGTTGGAAGCCAAGTTTAAGGCCAATAGTAGGAGAAATATCTACTGTTCCTGGAATTGTATAATTAATCGCTATATAATTTCCGCTAAAATTATTGGCACTCTTACCTGATTTAATTCTATTTCGCATATCAAAATACCAACGAACCTGGGCATCAAGAACTCTGTTTCCCCAAGCATCCCGGAAAGGCACATCCCATCCATAAAAAGGCATATAACCCGAAAGCGCAAATGAAAATGTTGGTAAAAATTTGAATTCGTAGCCCAACTGTAATAACGTATTATTAAGTAAAGTCCCCTCTTTTAAAGAAAATGCACGGGTTTGATAGTACTGCGACAAACCAATTTTAAACATATGTCGCGTTTGCACTTTTGTCATAAAAACGTTTTCGTAACGATCGATGAAACGTTGTTTGACGAGCGTATCTATTTCCTGGCTATAAAGAATTCTGGTTGTATCCTGGCAGAAGGAAAGTTTGGGCAGTAATAGTAATAAAAGAATAAGGAAACTGTTTTTCATACCGGAAGAAACGTCAAATAATAAATTAAAAAGCGAATCCTAAACCAAGATTTCCCCGAAAACCGAATGAATCATGGGAGGAGATAAATTCTCTTTTGAAATTATAAGAGGTATTGAAATCAAGAAATCCATGACGGAAAAGCCTTTGTTGAAAACCGGCCAATAAACCAGCATAAAGTGTATTTTGTAGGATATTTTCTGTTCTTAATATATTTTGAACATTATGCCGTCCGGAATAACGATAGTATTCGGTGTTAATACCAATGTAAAATCCGGACATTCCATTCCCCCCGGTACCGTTACGTTGTTGTCTTTTTTGAAGATAATAATAGCGTGGTTGAATTGTAAAATATTGTGATATCTCTTTCGTTTGATCGCTTCCAAAACGATTGAATAGATAATAAAAATAAGGTTTATCTTTCGAGTAACTTAGTCCACTATTGAGATTGACATCATATTGAAAATTAACCGAAAAAGGCGAGTATCCCAGTTTTCGTTCATATGCTATGCCGAACTTTGCGCGGTTCAGATTATTCCCTACGGTTATTTCAGGGAGCTTAATTTTAAATTGGCTGGTAAGGTGAGCATCACAAAGCAAAACATCACACCACGGTCTTTTTCCGGCTTTTTTCCAATCACCAAAAGCAAAACCAAAACTAGCCTGGGAGGTAATTGACCATTGCGAAGAGACACCATATCGAAAAGAAAGATCGGTTTGTTGAAAGGCTAAATTGAAATCCATAAAACCGGAATTAAAAAATCGCCGTTGGAAACCTAATTTCAACCCGGCTGTCGGACTATTTTTTCCCATATAAGCCGTTCCCACTGTTGTATAGTTTAGCGCCAAATAATTGCCGCTAAAATTATTTGCACTTTTCCCATCCTTAATTCTTTTTCGCATATTGAAATACCATCTTAACTGTGCATCTCCAACCATATTTTTCAATCTGTATTTTGAAGCAAGCTCGGTAACGTAAAATGGTATATGGCTGGAAAGTGCAATAGAAAACGCAGGCAAAAATTTATATTCATAACCAAAAGTCAATGAGGCATTAGCTAAAACTTGATCGTCAATAAGAGATAATGGAATTGGCTGAAAGTACTGCGACAAACCAATCTTAAACATATGCCGCGTTTGCACTTTTGTCATAAAAACGTTTTCGTAACGGTCGATAAAACGTTGTTTGACGAGTGTATCAATTTCTTCTGTAAGCGTTACTTTCACATCATCCTGAGCATATACCGATTGAAACAGAAACAGTATGCTCAAAGAAAGTATAAATTTTTTCATGGCTAATAGTTAGAGGCAGGCGGTATTATTTTATTGTCAGATTACCGAATTCTGCGTTGATCTGCACATTGGCAATCTGGTTTTTAGAAAAGAAAGCGTCCTTGAAATCGCTTGTGTTTCGTTTCCATTTAAATCCGTTTGGAAGTTTCATGGTCGTATAAGCGCTGTTGATGTCGTAATCAAAGTGCTGCCAGTTTTTCGAAAACATGGTCACAATGGCTTTTTTGGATTGTATCGCCAGACTAGTCAAGCCGGACGACGGCTGAATTTCTACATTTCCATACAAGGTATTCATCTTAATGGCTCCGCCAATATTTTCCAGACGGAGGTTTGTATGATCACTTGTGAAAGAGAAATCACCCGAAATTTCGATTCCTTTCAGCTCTCCAAAAGTGGTTTCAAGCAATCCTGTTCCTTTGATATTCAACAGATTAGTTGTACAGAAATCAGCGTTCAATTTCAGGTTGTTTGTCAAACCTTTCATCTGAATCGTACCAAAGGTATTTTTCAAATCAATGGCGCATGATGCGGGCAAATGAATGGTGTAACGAGCTTTCAGATTTGACAGCGGTTTGCTTTCTCCTTCTTTAAGCAAAATGTAATTCCGAAGAAAATAATCCTTACCGCTTCGGTCTGCAATGTACTGTACCTTAGCCAGATCAGTCGTTGCAGTTGCCCTGTCCGGGTGCCTCGCGGAGAGCTCCATAACGATTGCAATTTCAGGTTTATCCCAGGCAATAAGCTCTATATCAGCCTTTTCTGCATTAATGTGAAGTGTGCGTATAGCAGGGGCTGCCACGGTTTTTTCAATCGCTTTGGTAGCAACCTGCAACACATTTTGCGCCTGGGCCAATTGAAAACCATTTGAAACAACCCAATAAAGGAGGATTGTGAAAAGCGGTATTTTTCGAAAAATATTTTTGTCTGTCGATTTCATAATTTTGTCCTAGATCATCTTAGCCATTTCATTCAAAACCTCTGCCTTTTCCTGTTCCACGATACTAAACTGACGGGTCAATTCAGGCTCTGTATTATAGCTACCCATCGCCTTTTGCAACTGCTGTGTCGCCGACCGAAGTGTTTCGTATTCCTGTTTTAACCGCTTGAAATTTTTATCATTACAAACAACCGTTTCTGCTTCACAATAGGAAACCAGTTTTGCATATTCCTGATCAGTAACTGGTTCTGTTTTGGTTTGTAAACGGGTATCGATTACTTCCTGTGTATACGAAATCCTGGAATCAGCCTTATTGGCATTGTACAATAACCCGGCAAATCCGATTGTCAATAGCATTGCGGCTGCATACCACCAGGTTATATTTTTATTTTTTGTACCACTGATTTTACTTTCAATATTTTCCCAGACAAAATCATCCGGTGTCTGTGTGGGAAGACTTTTTAAGGCAGTTTGCAAAGGCTCATCATTGAGTTTCCCTTCGATTTCTTTCCAGACAAAATCCGCTGGCTGAAATGAGGGCAGTTTTGCCAATGCCTCCTTTAAATTATTACTATGACGTTCCATATTCTTTAATTATCTCTGGGTTAACATGCTTCGTAATTTCCTCTTCGCATGAAATAGCTGCGATTTGGATGTACCTTCTGAAATATTCAGCATCACCGCTATTTCCCGGTGTGTGTAACCTTCAATTTCGGCCAGTACAAATATGGTCCTGAAACCATCGGGTAAAGCCAGAATCGCCGTTTGCAAATGTGCCACATTGATATCTATTTCTCCCCAGTTAATACTTTCTCCCGTTTCCTCTTCAACATTTTGCCAGATGACGATCCGCTTCTTTTTGGTTGATTTCCTGACAACGATCTGCTTGATCCACGCTCCCAGTTTTGCTTCTCCACGAAACTGATCCAGATGACGAAAAACTTCCATAAACGAGTCCTGCAACACATCGTTTGCATCATCGTAATCACCGGTGATCCGATAAGCAAGCGTGTACATAGCATTTTTGTAACGGTCGTACAAGAGCCGTTGTGCTGTTCTGTCGTGTAATAGGCAACCCGTAATCAATTCGGCCTCCGTGGTCATAGGAAGGGTTTAGGTGTATTTGTAATAAAGAGGCAAGTTAGGGAGGGAATGGTTGTATGATAAGAAAAAATACTTTTACAGTTGGATGAATTGGCCCGGATTTTGCCAGAACCAATTTTAGTTATAAAGCTGAAAAGCCAAAAGAAGAAGTCAGCTTGAAATTCCAATTAATTACTTTAACTTCTTGTCTCACAATTCCTAACAAATATCACTACTATGAAATATCTGATCCTGATTGTATTGTTAACTATTTTTTCAAATAGTTTTTCACAGGACATTAAAGGAAACTATGCAATTAAAAATGTAAAAACCGGAATGCTTTTACGTGTGAAAGATGCTGCTTCCAAAAATGGAACACCGCTCGTTGCATACAATCCGCAAAACTGGAAATGTATGACATGGGATTTTAAAAATACTGGTGTCAATACTTATCAATTAGAGAATCTTTTAACCCATAAAACTTTCCAGCCTCAAACTGCCGCAACCAGCGATGTTTCTTTGGAAGAACAACCTTTGATCGCCGGGAATAGCAAGCAGGAATACGAATTTATTCTGGTCAAAAAAGATATTTATCAGATCAAATTGAAGGGAACAGATTTGTACATCACGCCATCAGATATGGACGGACAAGTAAATTCTTCGATCATTCTGGCTAAAAAAAGAAATACGCCCGACCAGCAATGGACTATTTATCAGCAATCTCCAACGATGTAAGTGATGAAATAAAGTGGAGTCAGCTAACAAATCACGGCAACTTAAAAGCCATTATAAAACCGGACGGATTTTCTTTATTTCCGCCGACAGAAAGAGCGACGTATTGTTTTCCGCCAGCCATATAAGTACAGGCGGTTGCATTTGCTACGCCTGGAAGTACAGTTTGCCAGAGTAATTTTCCGGTTGATTTTTCAAAAGCACGAAGTTTTTTATCGTTTGTACCGCTGATAAAGATCAAACCGCCAGCTGTAACAATCGGACCGGCAGAACCTTCCTGACCCGTTTCCGGGCCATCTTTTTCCTGTAATTTTTCATTATTTCCTAACGGGATCTGCCATTCATAATCTCACCGGTTGTTAAATTGATTGCACTCAATGTTCCCCAGGGAGGTGTCAAAGCAGGATTTCCATTGATATCCCTGAAATGTCCGTAGGCTGTTAAATTTAAATATTTGTCAGCACCGGCTTTGGTCTGCATTGTTTCCAGCTTTGTGGCTTTCAGCGAATTTTGCTCCTTTTCATATAAAAAAGCGATAATCCCCTTTTCTTTCCCTTTGATAATACTGGCAAAAGCCGGCATCTTTCCCGCCTCCTTTTTTAATTTTATCCAAAGCCGCCTCCCTCGTCATTCTGGATTTCAGAGAAATTAATGATGGATAATTTGGTTCATCTCCATTTTTATCTTTGCCATGACAAGTTGCGCAATAAGTCATATAAACAGATTTACCCTGCTCAAAAACGGTCTGATTTTGCGCTTCCTTTTCCTCATCCATTTTTTGCATGGACTCAATTTCCGGGGAATCGTTTGATTTCACAAAAAGCACACTTGTTGCAGGATCGTAAGCTGCTCCGCCCCACTCTGCTCCCCCGCGCGATCCGGGAAGCATTAATGTCCCTTTTAAATCCGGTGGTGTAAAAAGTCCTTCATAACGCATAGATCGATATTTTTTAACCAAAGAATCATGACCCGCTTCCGAATAACGTGTTAAATCCTGCTCTCTGAAAAGCTGTCTTGCGAACGGTTTTGGTTTCAATGGAAAAGGCTGCGTTGGCCAGGATTTTTCTCCGGGAATATGCGAAACCGGTACTTTTCGTTCTTCAATTGGAAATAAAGGTTCGCCGGTTTCACGGTTAAAAACAAATACAAATCCATGTTTTGTAATTTGCGCAACGGCATCCAAATCTTTTCCATCCCTTTTTACAGTAACCAGATTGGGTGGTGCCGGCAGATCATAATCCCACAGATCGTGGTGAATGGTTTGATAATGCCAGATGTATTTTCCTGTTCCAGCATCCAGTGCCACAACACTGTTTCCGTAAAGATTTTTCCCGATTCTGTCGGCGCCGTAATAATCGTAAGACGGAGATCCCAGGGCCAGAAAAACGATACCGCGTTTAAGATCCAGGCTCATGCCCGACCAGTCATTTACGCCACCGGCATACTTGTAGGCATCTTTTGGCCATGTTTCATAACCTGGTTCGCCAGGAAGTGGGATTGTGTGAAATGTCCATTCCAGTTTTCCGGTTATGCAGTTGTAAGCACGAATGTATCCCGGCTGAGCGCCATATAACTCCGAAACTTCCGCGCCCATAATCAGCAAATTTTTGAAGACAATTCCGGGAGAAGTTGGAATTACTGAAATAGTTTCAGGATTATCTCTTAATCCTACATTCAAATTAACAAATCCATCTTTTCCAAAATTGGAAATCGGTTTTCCGGTTTTCGTATCAAGAGCAAAAAGTTTGTCTCCGCCCGTTACCAGAATTCTTTTATCATTTCCTTCTTCATAATAAGTTACACCGCGACTTACTCCGCCTCCCTCGGCTCCGTCAAAAGGATCGAAAGACCAGATTTTTTCGCCTGTTTGCGCATTCACAGCATAAACCCAATGTTTGGCAGAAGTCGCGTACATCACGCCGTCAACAATAATCGGATTACATTCGCTGCTTCCGGAGCGTGCGCCTTCTTTCATATCTTTTAACATGAAAGTCCAGGCTAGTTCCAGCTGTGTTACATTTTTTGTATTGATCTGACTAAGTTTTGAATAACTGGTACTTTCATTATCAGCCTTATAGATACTCCATGTTCGATCATCTTCGGTTCTGGTTTGATAGGCTACCAAACCTGCGAACGCAAATATGAGAAGCAACGGGATGAAATTTTTTCTCAAAATCCTGCTGCGGAAAAATCCAGATTGAATCATATTGAAATGATAGTAAACTTTTGGAGGCTGATCTGCTTCTTTTTCGGGCTAAAACAATAAAAGAAAGTGCTTTGATGATTTTACTATTTAAGGGAAATAGCTGCTTTATACAAAAAGAAGAGGTCAGCTCTGATGAGCCAACCCCTTCTTCAAATCAATTTAAAATATTCTTTATTTTCCCATTACCAGACGTGTCTGCGCACCACCATTCTGGGCATCCTGCAATTGAACATTTAAAGAATTGTCATTAAACAAACTTCTATCCACAGCAAGCGTAATGGTATGTATTCCTTGTGAAAAATCTGCTATGGCCCCACTTTCAGCAAGTTTTAACAGTTTTCCATCCGACCAGGCTGTAATTCCAGCTGTTGAACTAAATGCCAGATCAACATTTCCTTTTGTCAATACTTCAATTTCAAACCTTATGAAACTATATTTTTTACCGGCAGCTCCTTCAATAACGGGTAAATCTTCCAAAGGTAAATCTCCTGCAACTTTGCTGTATACAGGTTGGAAGGTGATTTTCGATTTATCTTTTACCACATATCCTGTTCCTTCTGCAAGAATTCTTTTCGCTGTTTCTTTACTTGCTTCCACTGTATTCCATCGGCGAACAAATCTTGTCGTTGGTACTCTGAATTTACCTGATTCTCCCATTTTGGAAAGAAAACCGATCAGATCAATAAATTCTTTTCTGTCGAGACTGGCTGTTAATCCCGGAGGCATCAGCGAGCCCGGCACTTTTTCCATTAATTGAACCTGACTTTTAGCAATGGAAACTTCCTTACCCGTTACATCGCGAATGACAATTTCCGATGCACCATCACTTGCAAGATAACCCAGTAGTTCGCTGCCGTCTTTTTTCACAACACGTTTCAAATCATAGCCTTCCTTGATAGAAACACTTGGGTAAAGCACGGACCGAATAATGGTTTCAACGGGTGAACTTGTACCCAAACTACTCAAATCCGGACCAATCCGGCCCCCGGCTCCACCAATAGCGTGACAAGTGGTACAACTTGTGCTGGATCTTCTGAAAATAAGCTCTCCTTTTACAGGATCAGCCTGGTCGGTTACCACTTTTGCCAGACTAGCGATTTCCTTATCATTCAGATCTTGCTTCATATTTTGAACAGGTAATGTCCCGCCAGATGCTTCAAGAGCATTATTCAGCGCCGTAATCTGATCAATTCGCTGACGTTTCCATCCTGCTCTGGTTTGTACAAGCTGTCTTCCTAATTTCGCCGTTTCTACCGGAATTTTTTTTGCCGCTATCGCCTCGGCTAGTGCGGCCGCTCCCTGATTACTTGGAATAAACGCCATATAAAGGTCCGTCACATCCGTATCCGCAGGCAAAGTGCGCATCAATTCGGTGGCAATTTTTGCACCTTCGACTGGATTTACCGCAGCAAGCTGAGCGGCAGAAATAATACGTACTTCTGGTGTATTTTTTGGACCGGTTATTTCAGTCATCAGTTTTACCGCCTTTTCCTTATCAATGGATGCCAAAGCGCCCAACGCAGCTTTTTTCGTTGCCGGTGTTCCGGTTTTAATCAGGCTTGTAAGACGATCATTTAGTGTTTCCAGTTTCCATAAACCGGCAAGACGGATCGCGCTCAAACTAACAGTTTCATCTTCATTCCCAATAAAATCGGCAACACGCTCAGGATTTTTGTCTGGTTTTGCTTTTCGCTGACGGGCCGCATCTTCCAAAGTTGCCAGCTGCGGAATTACATTTTTATCCTTATTCTGAACCGTTAAATCAAGCAGCATATTCAGATCCGCAGTTTGGCCGGATTTTGCAATGGCATCCAGGACATCTTTTTGATATTCCTGTGGTACCTGTCCTTTTCCATATAAACTGATCAACTGCGCGACAGCTTCCTGCGAACTCAAAGATTTCAACGCATAGACGGACTTTTTTGCATCTCCAAAATAATTTGGATCAGTTTTTAGTTTTGCCATCCAGACTGGTTCCAGTTCACGTACTGTCTGCCAAAGTGCATAATCAATAAATTCGTCCATCTGCAAATCAAGTACCGAAAGTGCAGCATGAGCAGCTTCCGGTGTTTTCGTTTTGCGAAGTGCAATAACCGCTTCCAGACGAACCTGCGCATGTTTGTCTGTTACTGCCTTGGCAAGAATTCCGGGCACATTGTTAATTTTAGTATACCAGAACGTCAGCGCACGTAATCCGGCGGCACGCGCATTGTGACTTTCAGCATTGATCAAACTTAGCAAAAGAGGTTCATTAACAGTATCCAATGCCTGGAATACCCATAATGCTTCGAGTAAATTATGTTCGTAATCCTTATCCTTTTTGTCCAAACCACTAACCCAGGTGCGTAAAGCAGGAATTACTTCTTTGGCTCCACGTTCTTTTAAAACTTGTTTTGCATTGGTACGGGTAAGTTCTTCCGGTACTTTCAGCGCTTCCAAAAGTTCGGCAACAGGTGCTTTGTTTAATTTTGGCACTTTTACCAAGAGGACGATTTTTAGCCGTGATTTTCCAGATACGTCCATGTTCCTGATCACGACGCGGATCGAAAAAAGTCCACTTCTCCATGCTGAATAATCGGGTTGTACCAGTCGGCAACATAAATTGCGCCATCCGGACCAACATTAATATCAACAGGACGGAATGCAATATCATCCGTCCACATCAGGTCTTCCATTTGTTTTGAAGCATATCCGCTACCCTGCTCTTCCAGTTTGAAACTGTTGATCCGGTTTGCCCGGAAATCGTTGGCGATCATTCTTCCCTGCCAGGCATCCGGCAAATGTCTTCCTGAAATTACATCAAGTCCGCTATGTTTTGGCTGCCCCGGATTTAATCCGCGAATAATTCTTTCAGCACCTTGCGCAGCAGCAAATGCAGCTCCCGGAAATGCATAGTTAATACCCTCACCACCAGCACCATCTGTCAGGAATGATTGTCCCCAACGATCAAACTGTAATCCCCAGAAATTAATACCACCACGGGCATACACATCAATTTCCAGTGTTTTTGGATTCAGCTGCCAAACGCCACCTGCTTCAAGTCGTTTTGTACCAAAAGGTGTTTCCACGTGACTGAAAATGTAGATCGACTGGTTGAAATACAGTTTCCCTTCCGGTCCCCAGCGAAATGTATGAATCAGGTGATGCGCATCTCCTGTTCCAAAACCGTTCAGAATTCTGCGTTTTTTATCTGCTTTTCCATCACCATCGGTATCAGAAAAATGTAGAATTTCGGTAGAATTTGCTACGTAAACGCCGCCATCACCTGGCAAAATTCCGGTTGGTGTGGTTAGCCCTTCTGCGAAAATGGTCGTTTTGTCAGCTTTTCCGTCACCATCCGTATCTTCAATAACGAAAATTTTGTCATTGGCAACTTCACCTGTTTTTAAATGCGGATAAGCTGTACTGCTCACAACCCACAAGCGACCATCTGCGTCCCAGTTCATTTGAATAGGTTTTGCAACAAGTGGTTCGGCAGCCCAAAGTGTCACTTCAAAACCATCCGCCACTTTGAAAGAAGCCAGTTCCTTTTTCGGGATCCGGATCTTCATAAACATTTTTTTGATTTACCGATGAGGTCATAAGCAGGACCAGCGGCAGAAGCATAATCCCGATAAGTAGTTTTATTGCTTTCATATTTTATTAGCTGTTGGCTATTAGCGGTTAGCTTTTAGCTCTGTTGCAGTTGAAATTCTTTTTGGTTAAATAACTTTGCTTTTAATTTTTTGAAGCCAAACGCTAATTGCTAAGAGCTGACAGCTTATAAACTATTTCTTTCGGCGCTCTTTCCAAACCAATTTGTCCTTCGAGAAATTTGATCAGAATATCCTGGTCTTCCAGATCTTTCACATGTTTTCCTTGTTCATAAGCGCGGAAACCGATAATATATGTTTCGTTAATCGGTCTGTATTGAAAAAAGTGCAGTTCATTCTTTTTCAATATCATATCCCTGATTTCTGCCGATTGAAAATAAGATGGTCCTTGTTTGATTTCTACGCCTTTTTCCCAATCCTTGCGCCGAAGCGGTTACGATCTGATCATCATTCGCAGAAAGTGTATAAAATCCTTTTTTCAATCCTGTTACTTTAAGAATCGGAGCAACATCTACCAGCTTTTCGGTTTCAGGAGATGCCGGTATAGGAAGGTATTTTTCAGAAATTGCAAATTGAAGGTTTGACAGGTCTTTTCCAGATTGAAGTATTTTAGCATTGGCGGACGCTTCTGCACCTGTTTTGGAAATGGAAATAGTAGTTGTCTGTTTTTCGTTTTTCAAACCCAAACCGTTTTCCAGAACATTAGCCAGATAATAGTATCCGGTTTCATTCAAATGAACCCCATTTTCAATAATGGTTGTCTTTTTGCTGGCATCCAGAATTGGTTTATAAATGTCAATAAACTGCTTTCCGCGATCCGCCGCTATTTTTGCAATGGCCGAAGAATAAAGTTCAAGATCCGCGTTGCGTTTGGAAAGATTAATTGAAGTGTCGCTGGACACAACCGGAATGGTTGACAGCAAAATAGTTTTCGCACCCAGTGAATCAATTTTATTCAGCAGATTATTTAAACCGTCTTTAAAATGTGCCAAACCAGCCTCACCTTCCTGTGCTTCCACACCTCCATAACCCAGGAAAACAACCGTAGGTTTCGTTTTAGCAATGTTTTGCATCAGATGTTGATAAGGAGTCGGCGGATTGGTAAATGTACTGCGGCCATCTCCCCAGACATTATCACCCGACCATCCCAGATTACGGAAAGTAACATTTTTATCCGGAAACCGGGTTGTAAGCGCCAGTTCAAGATAACCGTATTGAAAGTCATTTTCAAAAAGCGAATTTCCAAGAAAAACCACACGGTCGCCGTCTTTTAATTCAAAAGCTTTTGACTGTGCCTGGACTTCTGAGGGTTTGTAAAAAATTGTAAGTAACAATAGTAAAATATGGCCAAATGTGACCGATACCTTTCTCATGCATTCGGGGTTTAGGTAATTATGTTAAAAATATATTACAACAATTGACTTTGCCGCCAAGGTTGCCACTGACAGATTAAATGAACATCAAAACTTAATTATTTCCTTGATTAAAAAAGACAAACAGACCGTCTTTTCCGGCTACTATAATATCTTTACGACCACTTCCACGCAAATCGGCCGTTGAAAAATAAACACCAATTCCTTTTCCAACGCCATATGGACCATGCGAAATTACCTGTTTAACAAAGGTTTCTCCATTCCACTGATAATAATAAATGCCAACCAGATCTTTTTCTCCCGGATCATTCCCGTTATGTGCACGGTATCGTTTTCCCGTCAACAATTCAAACTTCCCATCATTGTCCAGATCAATCCATTCCATGGAGTGAAATTGAGAATTATAGGGATCAATCACATGTTTGATCCAATCAATTTTTCCTGATTTTGTCGTCTGCTCGTACCAGTCAAGTCCGTAGCTATGCGCCTGGCCGACAATGATATCATTTTTCTTATCACCATTTACATCAACCACTAAAATTGGAACGCTGGCAGTACCGAATTTAAAATCATTGTGAGCAATCCATTTGTCTTTTAATACATCTTTTGGCGCTTCCAGCCAACCTGTACTGATAATAAAATCTCCTCTTCCGTCTCCGTTTACATCACCAAAACCTATACCATGATCCTGTTTATCAGCAACTTGTATTTTGGTAAAAGCTCCGGTTCCTTTTCCAGCTTTGTCTCTTTCCAGTTTGTAAAATTTGAAAGGCAAATTAGGATTATTAGGGACAATTTCAGGAAATCCGTCATTGTCTACATCCCAGGCTCTTGCCGTTTCAACATTACCCGTCTCATCAATCAGGTGATCTTTCCATGGACCGTTATTTCCAGGATTTTCGCGCCAGATGAGACTTTTATTAAACCATCCGCCAGTTATAAAATCCATATTTCCATCGCCGTTGACATCCATTGGAATGGTTAAAAAATCATCCCAGTATTCTCCTACCCGCTTGACTTCGCCAATATAAAACCGGTCAAAAAACTCGGGGCCTTTATACCAGAATTCCCCTGAAACAAGATCTAATTTTCCATCATTATTTACATCAAAAACAGCAACAGATTCAACACTTTCAGAGGCGATCTGCTTTTTTTCAAACCGGACAGGTGTCGCTCTCTTATCATTTTGCTGGGCATGGGCAGATGTAAAAAAGCAAATCCCAAAAAGGATTCCCGATAATACAATTTTTATTTCTCCGGTTTTACTATTCATGGTTCAGGATTGATTTCTAATATTTTCCAAATGGAATTAATTCCAAAATCGAATTTGATTTATTTCAAAAACTCGCTTAAATTTTCCTTGGTAACAAGCTGAAATGGAATCAAAACTTCCTTTTCAAACTTTTCGCCTTTGGCCGCTTTTACTGCGTTTTCAATGGCAGTGCTGCCTTGTTGCTTTGCGTTTTGGTAAACTGTCGCGTCAAGTGTTCCTTTTTTGACCGCTTGTAATGCATCCGGAATTGCGTCAATACTTACCACGATTATTTTATTTTTTAATCCTGCCGCTTCCAAGCTTTCACTACACCCATACCCATTTCGTCATTTTGAGCAAAAATGGCGTTGATTTTTGTACCATAAGATTGAATCCAGTTTTCAGTTAAAGACATTGCTTTGGCACGGTCCCATTCTCCTGATTGCTCAGCCAAAAGTTTTAAACCCGGATTTGCTTTCAGAATTTCTTTTGCTCCTTTATCTCTTTTAATTTGAGCTGCTTGTCCCATGTAACCGTGCATCATGATAATATTCCCTTTTGCACCGAGTTTTTTAACAATATAATTCATTGCGATTCTCGCAGATTCCGTATCATCCGAACCGACAAATGAGGTTGGTTTTGCAGTGGTTTCTGAATTTACATTGATGATGGGAATTTTGGCATCAAGAGCCAGTTTAACAGCCGGTGAGCTTGCCTCTACTTCACAAGGATTCATCACAATGGCGTCCACACCCTGTGCGATAAAACTCTGGACCTGTTCAACCTGCTTCAACGCTGAACGTTCGGCATCAACAGTAATAAGTTCAACACCCAGTTCTTTCGCTTTGGCCTGCATTTCATCACTCACATTTACCACAAATTCATTTTGCATACTTAACATCGTGCTTCCGATGACAAGCTTTTTCTCTCCGTCTTTTTTCTCAGATTCAGAAGTTTTTGATTGGTTGCAGCCAAACAAAATGGAGGCGAGTAAGTGCAAATGCGTATATGGAATTCAGTTTCATATTTATTTATTCAATTAATAGCGTCAAACAGATTTCGACTTTGTGAATTTAGTTTTTATCCTTTCCCATACTATCCAAAACCACCGCGCCAATAATGATCGCACCCATGACAACTTGCTGATAATAAGACGTTACATTCAAAAGATCAAGACTGTTGCTGATAACACCAATCAGCAATGCGCCGATCAATGTGCCGGTCATGGTGCCTGTTCCGCCGGAAGTGCTCGTGCCTCCAATAATGGCGGCTGCGATAGCGTCAAGTTCAAATCCCGCTCCTGCATTCGGCTGTCCGGTGGTAATTCTTGATGTTAGCAAAATCCCTCCCACCGCAGAAAGTAATCCGCAGATGGTGTAAACCCACATTTTAACACGATTTACACGAATTCCAGAAGCTCTTGCCGCCGGTTCGTTACCTCCCACCGCGTACATATAACGTCCAAGAATTGTTTTGTTTAAAATAACAGAACATATAAAAAAGGCCAGAATCAGAATAATAATCGGCAACGGTATGCCAAATAAATTGCCGCCACCTATGAAATTGAAAGAATCAGACAGATTGGAAATGGGTCTTCCCTTACTCAGAATCAAGGCCAAACCTCTTCCGATTGTCATCGTGCCAAGCGTTACAATAAAAGGAGGAACTTTGCTTTTTGTAATAACAAAACCGTTAAAAGCACCGATCGCCAATCCTCCGGCAAGTCCGATAAAAACCGGAACAACCACAGGATAAGTATCCGGATGTGCAAAAGTGGCGGCCAAAACACCGGTAACCGCAACCATAGATCCGAGCGACAGATCGATCCCTCCAGTAATGATCACAAAAGTTACTCCAAATGCAAGTAAGGCATTGATCGAAACCTGTGTTCCGATATTTAACAAATTCGATACGGTGAAAAACTTGGGCGTACTCAAAGTTAGTATCAGGCAAATAAGGACAAATGCCAGAAAAATTCCATACTGACCAATATCACGGAACCTTGAAGTAAATTTATTTTCCAATTTATATGATTTAAATCCGTCGTTTTCTAATTGAAAGGTTTGAAATCAATGCACGGCATAGCTCATTATAATTTCCTGCGTTGCCTCTTTTCCTGATAAAACCGCTGTTTGCAATCCTTTTGATAAAACCAGAATCCGGTCGCTCATACCCAGAATTTCCGGCAATTCTGATGATATCATAATGATTGCAATTCCCTGCGATGCCAGAGTACTGATCAGTTTATATATTTCAAATTTGGCCCCGACATCCACGCCACGTGTCGGTTCATCCAGAATTATTACTTTTGGAGAAGCTGCGAGTACTTTCCCAATAACTACCTTTTGCTGATTTCCTCCGCTCAAATGCGTTACTTTCTGGTCTCTTCCGAAAGCTTTAATTTTCAAACCGGTGATCATCTGATCTGCCGCTTTATTTTCTTTCGTATTATTGATAAAAAGTCCCTGGCAATGTTCCGATAAATTTGCGAGTGTAAGATTTTGTTTGACCGATAACTCCGGAATAAAACCCAGTCCTTTCCTGTCTTCGCTTACATAACCTATGCCTTTATCAACCGCCTCTTTCGGAGATTTTATTTTCACCTCTTCTCCATTGATATATATTTCTCCGCTATCCGCTGATGCCAACCCGTAAATTGCCTGTGCGATTTCTGTTCGCCCCGCACCCATGAGTCCGGATATCCCTAAAATTTCACCTGCCCGTACATCAAAATTGATGTTAGAAAACTTACCTTTTTTTGTCAGATTTTTTACTGAAATGATGATTTCGCCTTTCTCCAAAACCGGTTCCGGGAACATGCTGGTTATTTCCCTGCCGACCATCATACCAATCAAACTATTAATGTCAAGTTCGGACGCACTTTTAGTTGCAATATATTTTCCATCACGCAATACCGTAATCGTATCACAGATTTCAAATATCTCATCCATTTTGTGAGATATGTAAATGATGGCAACGCCCTTACTTTTTAAATCTCTTATTATTTTAAAAAGTGTCGATACTTCTTTGTCTGAAATGGCCGATGTAGGTTCATCCATGATGATAACTTTTGCATCGTTAGAAATAGCTTTTGCAATTTCTACCATCTGCATCTGAGCGACGCTCAGAAATTTCATTTTTATATCCGGGTAAAGGTCCATTCCCAGCTCACTTAAAAGTTCGGAAGCTTTTAAAGTGAGGTTTTTATCGTTCAGCCATCCGCTTTTATTTCCTGAAATGTCTTTTTCCCGGCCAAGAAAGATGTTTTGGGCAACGGTGAGTTCAGGAATAATCAGGATTTCCTGGTGAATCATTGAAATTCCCATTTTGGAAATTTCACTTACGGTTTTGTTTTTAATTGGTTCTCCTTCAAAAAGTATTTCACCTGTGTCAGGCGATAATAGTCCGATAAGGATTTTCATGAAGGTGGATTTGCCCGCGCCGTTTTCTCCCATTAAGGCGTGAACTTCTCCTTTTTGTAATGTTAACTGAACATCATCCAACGCCTTAATCCCGGAATAGGATTTGGTAAGGTTATTGACTTGGAGGATGGTGTTGGCCATGGGTTATTTTATAATCGTTAATTTCGAATTCTTGGTCGGATATCTTATATGATTTCATATTCATATGATCCCGTATTCATATGATTTCATTTTCATATGATTTCATTTTCATATGATCGCATATTCATATGATCGCATATTCACAGGGCGATGCCCCGTGCTAAAATATAACGCCCTTTCAGGGCTATGAAATGATTTAGCCCTGAAAGGGCGTTATACCTTAGGATGGGGCATCGCCCTATCTATCGATCGGGGTTTGATGATTTATTAATGATCAAATTTATTTCACATCATTCCCATTTATGCCACATCATTCCCAAACATATCGTTCGTCATATTCAACATTATATTTCCTCAAAAACCCCCGATATTCATCCTGGAAATTCTTGTTTTCATGATGCAGTTTCTGATTAGAAATATATTTTACTACAATCTCTAATTCGGAAGGATTGACGGAAAATATTCCATAACCATCCTGCCAATAAAAACCTTCATATTCCTTTCCCTTGGTCTTAATCCATCTGGAAGAATTCTTTTTTATTTCTTCCAGAAGCTTCATGATGGATATCTTTCTTGACATGACACATAAAATATGAATATGGTCTACATAACCTCCGACCTTGATCGGTATACATTCAAATTTGTTACAAAGACCTCCTAGATACCTGTGAAGCTCATTTTCAATTTTCTCATCAATTAATGGCTGACGATATTTTGTGCTGAACACGATGTGTGTGCATACTTTTGCTAATGATTGTGGCATGTGTGTATATGTTTATGGTGTGTGTTGGTATAAATGCATTAATATGTTAATGCATTGTCGGCATGACCGATCAAAAGACAGGGCGTTGCCCCATCCTAAGATATTATGCCCTTTCAGGGCGACGCAAATCGCGAAAACCCTGAAAGGGTTATTATTTTAGCATAGGGCAACGCCCTATGACTCTATGGCGATGGCCTCAATTTCATAATCCATCACCCCTCCCATTCAACCCCGGTATCCTTCCAGCTCTTAGAAGCCGCCGAATCCAGAACCGCCTCACAAACCTTCTGAGTTTCCAAGGCATCTTTAAATGTTGGAGTACAATCTTTTCCAGTTTGCAAACTTTCAAAGAAATCAGCTGCCTGGTGAATAAATGAATGCTCATAACCAATGCTTGTTCCAGGAATCCACCATCTTTTCATATATGGCTGATCGCCATCAGTCACCAGAATAGATCTCCATCCGCGAACGATAGAATCATCCGAATGATCAAAATATTCCAGACGGTTCAAATCATGCAAATCCCAGCGGATAGAAGCATGCTCACCATTTATTTCAAAAGTATAAAGCGCCTTATGTCCACGTGCATAACGTGTTGATTCAAAAAGACCTAGTGAACCATTATCAAAATGACAATGAAAAATACAGGCATCATCAATTCCAACTTTCTGAACCTGGCCACTTTCCTGATGCACACGTTCTTTGATAAAAGTCTCAGTAACTGCAGAAACATCTTTAATTCCGCCATTAATCCACATCGCAGTATCAATACAATGCGCCAGCAAATCGCCTGTTACACCTGAACCAGCAGCCTCTGCATCCATACGCCAGGTCGCCGTTCCACCTTGTGGAACATCCGGATTAATTGTCCAGTCCTGCAGGAAATTGGCACGGTAATGAAAAATACGTCCCAGCTTACCTGAATCCACAATTTGTTTGGCCAAAGTCACAGCAGGAACTCGGCGATAGTTATACCAAACCGTATTTTTCACACCTGCTTTTTCAATAGCATCCACCATTGTTTGCGCCTCTGCCAAAGTTCTTGCCAAAGGTTTTTCGCACAAAATCATTTTGCCAGCCGCCGCCGCCGCAATCGCGATTTCTGCATGCGTATCATTGGGTGTACAAATATCTATCGCATCAATATCGTCTCGTTGCAATTACTTTTTTCCAGTCGGTTTCAAATGATTCATAACCCCATTGTTCTGCAAAAGCTTTCACTTTTTCTGCGTTACGTGAACAAACTGCTTTCAAAACCGGAGTATATTCCAGTTCAGGAAAAAAATTATCAATTCTGTTATATCCATTGGAATGCGTACGGCCCATAAAACCGGTACCGATCAATCCAATTCTGAGTTCTTTCTTATTTGACATAATGTAAAATGCGTTATTGTTTCAATGTTGATCATTAAGCCTCATACCAGCCATGCGCCTGACGAACTTTAATCATAGCAGCAAGGATATCATTCCAGGTTTTCTGATTGGTCATTACTTCATTCGGGAACATACAGCCATCCCAGCAGATATGACGGAAAGCCTTTGTCAGTTCGCCGTTTTCATCACGAAGCCAGTAACCTGCATCATGTGTAATATCCAGTTTTCCATTTGGATCCGTAGCCAGACAGTGACGTCCTGTTTTATCATGAGAACCTGTTCCATGAACCGTTCCGTCATTTTGTGCGACGTGAAAATCCAATGTCCATGGACGTAAGGCAGCAGTCATTTTTTTCAAACCTTCTTCCAGGGCTGCACGATCGCTCCACTCAAAATCAACCGGCAAGAATACGATCTTCGGGACGGTTATAACCTAAAAGATAAAGAAATGTATGCGACATATCAGCCTGAAAACCCATATTCGGACGATCAACCGCTTCCATCGTATCAATCATTGTTTTCCAGCTTTGCATACCGCCCCAGCAGATTTCACCTTCTGCAGCAAGTTTTTCGCCATATTCAGCAGCAACATCACAAGCTGTTCTGAAAGTTTCAGCAATTAGTTTTGTATTATTTACAGGATCGAGTGCCCAGTCTTCCGGTTTGCTTGACGAATCGATACGAACAATACCATTCGGACGAATTCCCAGTTTTCTCAGTTTCTGACCAAAAATGCAGGCTTTTTTTACCTGCGTTACAAATTCATCACGGGCCTCTTTGCTACCCATTGCAGAACCACTCCAGATTGGAGCAACCAGACTGCCAATTTCAAGGTTAAGTCCGCCTACTTTGTCAACCAGTTTTTTGATTCCGTCATCACTCATATCCAAATCAATATGAGGATCAAAAAGACCGATATCGATACCATCGAATTTCACACCGTTCACCTCAGCAGCGGCAGTTTTTTCAAGCATTGTATCAAAAGAAATAACTGGTTCCGAATCAGATCCTTTTCCTACAATACCAGGCCATGTGGCATTGTGTAGCTTGGGATAATTATTTTCTGGCATGGTTTAAGAATTATAAGTGAATAGCTTTACAGCTGGCATCAGATGTCAGCAATTGCACCTATATAAAAGTCGATTGCTGACTCGCCGAAAGCCGATAGCTTATTCAATAATCAAATCAGGATTTAACGGACCAAAATGTTTCAAAATCACAATTGGATCATTTGCCGAAGGATTGCTGATTACAACACCTTCCTTTGCAGCTTTTTCAGTTACAAAAAACTCATCATTTGTAAGCTGACCGTAACGAATCAATGCAGGTGTTTCAATATCCCAAACACCGAATTTACCATGTCCCTGCATCACAATCATTCCGTAAGCAGCTGCATCTTTAATAGTAACAGTTTGTCCTGGAAAAACGGTAAGTTCCTTGGCACTGTAAGCCTCGTTTTTATAACAAATCCAGTTTTCACTATATCCTTCTGCTGCCATCTCTTCGACATCTTTTACCGGTTTAGGACGCATGAAATGCTTTTCCATCAAGTTAGGATTCACATTCAAATCCCAGTCGATCACTTCCATTAACAGGTCATAATCACCAATTCTGTCTTTCGGTGTACCTTTCCAAAGTAATTCTTCAGGAATAATCGCTTCATTAACAAGCGATTGATACATGGCAAAAATATCCGATGCTTTTTGAGGTTCATAGGTACACAAACTACCAGGAGCATGCAACATTCCAGGAGGAACATCCCATCCTGTTCCAGGTTCCAGACGAAATGCCTGCGAGTAGTTGGTAATCTTATTATCACCTTTGGTAAAGTTCATCAGACACTCCTTGATCTGCTTCTTTTGAGGTGCCGGGAGCTATACCAATGAATGTATATGGAAAATCGCCGCCATGATTATTGAGTTGCGGAGGGAAATAATATGCTTCCGGCTTTCCATTCTGACCAACCATAGCAGCGTGCTCATCTCTGTGGTGAATATGGTGAGGCAATGGACCCATGTTATCAAAAAACTTGGAATACATCGGCCAGCTTTTGTATTCATCCCAAAGACGATCACCTATAATTTCGCCTTTCAGCTCATCTACCGCATCCTTCAATGTCACTTTTTGAACACCTGATTCATCTTCAAAAACGATCTGGCTCAAACCTTCATTTTCGCCGGTAAGCGGACCGTTCTCCGCCGGTGTTGTAGATGAAAACCAGCGTTCATCAATACCGCCACGCTCTCCACCCAGAACATAATAATCATCCGGATGTAATTTTATTCTTCGGCCAGGCACACAAAATGATCTTGGCACCCATGTCGGAGCCAAACGTAAAATTCCTTTTCCCTGTTCTAATGCCTTTTCAGCTATACTTGAAAGTCCCATTGTTTGAATTTGAAAATTTGGTTTAGTTATAATCTGTTAAAAATTTCTATGATCGTTACCGTCATTATTTAATACTTCCAGTTCCAGGTCGTAATACTTGCTTTCTCCCGGTTCAATAAATATAAGTGATCCGTTTTCTCTTGCTTTTGCCTGTCCGATCAGTGGATTTGTAGCTGGTTCCAGGCCTGTTACATATTCACCTTTTCCCCAATGCTGCCAGTTGGCGAACCATGGCAATTGTTCTTTTTTAAATTTCAGTACAAGCTGCAAGTCCAATTTTGGAATTTGATAATCCGCAAATACTTTGTCCCTGATCATCCGCTTCAATATCAACCAAAACAACTTCTTCTCCACCTCCCAAATGATCATCCAGTGGTGCCTGACATTTTTTAAAATCATTTCCTTCTCTGAAAATTTTGGCATTTTCTCCGCTGTTGCGGATACCATTTACCTTTCCAAAGAATATCCGTTCCTTCATCTGCAAGAGGCCAGCCAAAATTGAAATGATAAAGAAGCATATGCGGCGAAGGCGTATTTGCCTTGTTGATTACCTCATCATGAATACGAATTACCGATTTCCCAAGTGTAGCTGAAATAGTTCTTTTCAATTCCAGGCTTGGACCAAAAGGTTTTGTTTCTCGGATAATGTCCGGTAATACTCATTTCCAGATTTCCCACTTCTTGGATCCGGTTGTATAATTGAAATAATTTCTGCCGGTGTATTGCTGATTTGTCCGTGTAAACCTCTTTCACCAAATTCGTCAGATTCCGGACCGCCAACATGTGTTAATCCGCAGGTTGTCAATCAAACCGCCACCAAAAGTTTTCAACCAATTGATACCTTGATCCGAAAATGGCTGCGGAGAAGTAATACCTCCATGACTTAACCAGGCAAGACTATGTTGGTTGTAAAAAGCATCAGCAATATCCATCGCACGGTCAATCACCACTTTAAAACGCAAACCCGTTCCGGTATTAATCCAGGCAATTCTTGTTCCACGCCCGGCACCGTTGTCAATTACAGAAGTTTCAATCCCGCCTATCTGTGCATGATTGGATATTTTATCTTTCCAGTCCTGATTTACTTCAACGGTATCCTTCATTTACTTTTATTAATTAAAAATATTATCCTAATCAAAAAAGACTTAATTACGCGCTTATTTAACCTGGTTTTTTGATATTTAAATAAACTTAATTATCTAAAAGCCAGTTTCTGACCCTTGGATTAAAATCCGCTGTATTTTCAAAATGAAACGCATGACCAAGATTTTCATATAGAAAAAGTTCTGCTTCCGGAATTCCATTTGCGACTTCCTCTGCCATCCAAACCGGCGTAAAAATATCCTGCCGCCCTCCTATCACCAATGTTGGCTTATCAATTTTGCCTAAATCAGCCAAGTGCATTATGATTGATACAAGCAGCTGCCTGTCCTTCCAATCCGTGAAGTGGTTGTGGAAAAGGATTGGCACCATCCTGTTTTCTGCCCGATTCCAAGTTCTTCATGTTTTTCAGTATTGTCCCAGGTTGATTTTGAAAAAATAAGTAACTGGATATACAAACTGAATTCCTCCGGCCGGAAACGTGCCTTGCAATTCATGATATGCTGAAACAAAGATTTCGCATAATTATCACAACGCGCCCAGGGACACATTAAAACCAGCGACTGCACTTTGTCCGGATGACGAATTGCCAGCTGCTGCGCAATCGTACTTCCCATCGAACAACCTACGACTCGTACTTTTTCAATCTGAATCGCATCCAGCAAACCGGCATAATCATCTGCCATTTGCTCCGATGAATATGGACCTGCCGGTTTATCAGAAAGTCCGACACCACGATTATCCCCAATAATACATCTGAAATGATGTTGCCAATCTGCCAAATGAACATTCCAGACTGAACCGGGTGCTGTAATTCCCATGATCAGCAACAAAGGCGTATCATCCGGAGCATATCCCGAACCGCGCTCTTCGTAATGAAGCTGTATTCCGTTGGTTTTTATTAAAGGCATATATAAGCTTTTAGCGGTTGGCAGTTGAGCATTGTCAATTCGAACTGTTGTGAGTAGATGTCAGATATATTTTCAGCAACAGCTAAACTGCTTATCGCTAAAATGCTCAATCGCTAATTAAGTTGAGGAATCAAATCTTCCTGAATCCATTTTCCGTCATGTAATGTCACAAAATCAGGATCTTCGAGTGCTTCTGAACCTTCGTCTTCACAAATAATCCAGCCTTTGTAATTGATATCTTTTAGCCATTGTGTTACGCTCAAAAGATCGACTTTCCCTTTTCCCATCAATGCAAATTCAGGATTTCCATCCCAGTCTTTGAAATGAACATGGTTGATCAATGACTGATATTCTTTCATTTTTTCCAAGGGATCCATACCTCCGTTGATGATATGGCCAACATCCGGTGTCCAGCCTGTTACCGATGAATCCAAAGATTCCAGAACAATTTTGTAATCTTCTGCGGTACGGATAATGGATGAATGCGGTGAATTTGGATGATAACTGCATGGAACACCTTTTTCCGCTGCTCTTGCAGAAACCCGGTTTACAATGTTGACCAGATTTTTCTGACGTTCGGCCAGATTGTGACGTCCGGTTGGTATTTGAACTGTATTTAAAACAGCGCCTGGGAATCTTCTGTAAAACGCTGATCGCATGATCAGCCACTTCTCTTTCGCGTTCCGTTTCTTCGGCTTCATTCCAGTCGAGAGCCAGGGCAAGTGCAGCCAGTTCGATTCCCTGCTCTTTTAGTTTTGCTTCCAAAAGTGATGGGTCGATCAAATCGCCCATCCAGGTAAAAATTGGCTGAATTCCTGTAAAACCTGCTTTTGCAATTACTTCAATCATATGTCCCAAGACGGCCCTGATGCGTTTGGCCGTTGTTGCTCATAAACCAGGTATAAACTTCGGAACCGAAACGAAATGGAAGTTTTTGTGACATTTATTTTTAGCTGTTGGATTCTGGATAATTCACGAAATCCCAGGGCGTTGCCCCGGGCTAAAATAATAAGTCCGTTGGACTTTGTTTCTGGTTTATAGGTTGTGTTTGAGGCTCATTTCCCGGATGAAACTGTATCCTTTTTCGGCAATATCCCATGGATCTGAAAATTCTCTCCATACTCCGATGGCATTTGCAAAATCAGGATCGTTTCTTGAAAAAGCTTCAATTGTGAGCCAGCCCTGGTATTTTATTTTGGCCAGTGAGGAAAATGCATTATCCCATAAAACCTGTCCTTCTCCCGGTGTTCCCCGGTCGTTTTCACTGATGTGGACATGGGCTAAAACAGGTGCAATAGTATCCAAGGCAGAAGCATAACTTTTCTCTTCAATATTGGAATGATGCGTATCAAACATCGCTCTGACATTTGGATGATCAGCCGCTTTTACCAGTTTTAAAAGTTGTTCCATCGTATTGCACAGATAGCATTCGAAACGGTTCAAGCGCTTCAAGTGCAAAAACAATATTCGCCTGAGCGGCATACTCGGCAGCGGCATTCAGTACTTCTCCTGCCAATGCATATTCCTGATCCAGTGGTGGACGGTTAACAAAAACGGTATGCGCAGAATGAAACGGACCACAAATGATTTTTGCATTTAATTCATGTGCCCGGTCAACTCCCCACTTAATTTTATCCAATGCTTTTTGACGAATTTCAACAGAATCACTGATAGGATTATCGTCCTTGCCCATGGTCATTACCGTGGTTGTTTCCAGACCAAGATCGCGGGTATAATCGCCCATTCTTTTGTATGCGGCAGTATCCTGTGAGCCAAGATAAAATTCCACACCATCATAACCGATATTTTTTAATCTGTCAATTATTGGGAATAAATCATCTGACACAGCTGCCGTCCAGGCAAGCACATTAAATCCTATTTTATTCATAGTCAAAAGCTATTGGCAATTAGCGTTTAGCAAATGATGCTGCCACGCCGTTTTAAATCAAAACCGTTACTGTTTAATACGGATATCCTTGTATTCAACTTTCATCGGCGGTCCAACATGAACCTGTACACCTAAAAGGCCTTTTGATTTCCCGTTTACTGTGTCTTTATCCGTAACATCGCTCATTAAAACACCATTGATGTAATGCTGCAAACGATTTCCTTTCACAACCAGATGAAATTCATTCCATTCTTCACTTTTGATTTTTGTTTTTAATTCATCCGACGTTCCCAATGAACCTGTTACCGTTCTTCCAAGCCACGCATTATTTTTCAGATTTGCCTTGAAAGCTTCCTCAGATTTATCAGTTGGCTCATTTACAGTAACGATTTCACCTCTGTAAGCCAATGTAGTACGTTTTCTTTCTTCGTAATTCTGGCCTGTATAACGGTTTGCTCCGTCAATATCAGCCTGATAACCTCTTAATGCATTAGGCACATCCGCAACTATATCGCTGCGGTAGTTTATTCCTGAATTACCTTTTTCAGTAATTTTAAATGATCCTTTTAATTCAAAATCTCCCGGTTCTCCACCTTTCCAGATAATAAAAGAGTTTGTTTTCAAAAGTGTTTCAGGTGTGATTTCACCAACAAGATTTCCATTTTCAACGCGCCAGTATTTGGTATCGCCCTCCCAGCCTTTTAAACTTTTGCCGTCAAAAATCTGGACAAATCCTTTTTCCTTTTTTTGGGCGACTGCCTGGTTCTGGATGGCAAGGAATTGGGAAGCAAGGGTAACCAGGGTAACCACGAGCGTTCCCCGTACGTTAAATTTAAATTTCGATCTCATTTTGAACAGCATTTTGTACGTTTTTAGACTTTTGAATAATTAATTACCCTTATAACTTCTTTTAACAAGACATATTTTTTTGATCATACTCTTTAAAAAGAGGAAATTAATATCCAAAAATTCCTAAAATAATCGGTCGTACTATCCTGTACTAACCTGCTCAGACTGTTTGATATATTCGTAAAGTGGATTTTTTTAAGTAAGCGCGTGCTGTACTCAAACGATGAATTTCTATGAGTACAGGGATTAACCGAGATTAGAAATCATCAGATCAGAGGTTTGCTGAAAATCTTATTTGAAAGTTACAAGATCTTGCTAAAATGGAGTATTATATTATTCCCGCATCATTCAAATCAAAATTTGAACATAAACAGCAATATTATTACCAATGCCTGTATTGATTTGACAACATTGTCAGATACCCGACTTTATTTCTGAGACTTGTGCCGGCAAATATTCCTTAACCGACGCAATCACAATTTCGGCATCCTGTAATGGAACATAGTGACCACTGTTTTGCGCAATCACCTGTTTGCTTTTTGTAGATAATTGTAAAAGATCCTTTTGCTGACTGCGATGCAATGTCAGATACTCTTTTGCCAGATAATCTTTACCAAGAAAATCCGCTCCTTTTGGATATGCTCCTGAGATAATAGTAAGTGGAATATCGCCAAAATGATTGATTGTTTCGGCCTGTTCAAACATCGGGTCATCATCATTAGCTTCCTGAAGGAAAGCTTCATAAGAAGTGTAAAAGTAATTCCTTACGTGTCTGTTCATCCAGTGGTCCTTGGAAAGATCAGTCATAAAAGGTTGAAGCGTGAAATAAAATCTCGCAATACCGGTTTCCATCAACGTAGTAATCAACCATTTCGGTGGCACTACAAGATATTTTTTTAACTCTTCCGAAGAATTTTTTATTTGTAACGGATGTGAAACATCGGCAAATACAACAGCAGAAATATCTTCCAGATTGTTTTTAATAAAAGGACGCAATGTAATTCCAGCCAGCGAATGCCCTACCAGAATATAAGGTTTAGGACAGTTTGTTTTTTCAAGAAGCTGTTCTAACTCGGCTGTAATATTTTCTAACGTTTTGGTTTCATTTGCAGGCTCACTCCAAAGCAAGCCGGCTCGGTCATAGGAAATGGTAGTGGTATGTTTCGAAAGAGAATCCTGAATTTCTTCCCAGATTTTGTAATCACCTCCAAGTCCCGACTGAAAAATCACGGTCGGACCGCCGTTTCCTTTTTTCTTATAATGAACTTTAAGTCCGTTGATTTCACAAAACTCACTTTCACCAGGCTTTTTGAAATTGAAATGAATCTGGAAACTTTGTTCAATGATTATCCCGGCAGCGATCAATCCCAGAACCGAAAACATAACCCACTTCACAATTCTTTTAAAGTTCTTTTTCATCGGACCCAAATTATTCAATATACTAAATCAGCTCTACGCTTTTCCAATTACAAGTATACAAACGGTACGATGAAAAAAGGCATTATTCAGCAATCATCTCATGATTTAAAAACGCACCAGCCGCAGTGCCTGCTGCGACCGCCGACGATACTGATCTCATTCGGGATATATTATCTCCTGCCGCATAAATTCCTGAAATGCCTGTTTTGCCAAATTCATCAACTTTAATATGACCCATTTCAGTTAATTCACACCCCAGCTTTACCGGAATATCGGTATGGTGAACAAAGGGAACGCGTGCGTACAAAGCATCAATTTGATGAACAGATCCATCCATAAAGACAATTTCTTTCAAATAACCATTTTCATGAACCAGTTCAGAAACTTCTTTTTCTACGATCTGAAACCCCGGAATTGTAATTTTATCAAATGCTTTTTTGTCAAAATTTGCTTTTCCATTTGTAAATAGTGTCAGCTTTTGAGTCCAGTTACCGATCAGTTTTACAAAATCAATAGCCATAATATCATTTGCTAAAATACCGGTATTTTGTCCTTTGTATTCATAACCATGGCAATATGGACAATGAATTACTGAAATCCCCCAACTCTCAGCGAAACCAGGAATTTCAGGTAATATATCTTTAACACCGGTTGAAAAGAGAATTTTCCGAGTGGTATAAATTTTTCCAGTGGCAGTTTTAACAGTGAAATCGTTATTGATTCCCGTCACGTTAATAACAGTATCGTTTTCAAACTGGATAGTTGGATATGCAAGAACCTGGCTTTTTGCAAGTGCAGAAATTTCAGCCGGCGTCGCTCCATCTTGTGTAAGGAAATTATGAGAATGTGGCGTTTGTCTGTTACATGGTTTGCCAGCATCAATAATCAGCACATTTCTGATAGCACGCCCCAAAGCCATGGCCGCTGATAATCCCGCAAAACTTCCACCAATAATGATCACATCAAAATCTTTATTTTCCATATTTGTAGTTTTTATTTTGTCAATATTAATTACATCATGTCTCATTTTTGAGACATATAAAATCAAATTTTTTTAAACCAAAATACCTTTACTCAAAGAATGCCAGGCGAATTTCTTGATATTAACTTTCGCAACATTTCCCGATTTTTCCGAGTTAACGGCAGCTGAAACAATTCCGGCACTAAGCATTTCAATCCATTCAACCGATAAATCCTTTGTGATCAGATTTTTTCTTTGCAATTCTTCCAATGTGCTTTTAAACTTATTGAATGTGATATCATACTGGGTACAATTTTCGTCTTTCGCGTTATGTGTATGATGATCGTTATTATGCATTCTGTGTAGAAAAGAAAATTTCACTCCGCAATCAATAGCTGCATAAAACATATTCTCAAATCGCTCCAAAGGATCTGAAAAACGATCATAAACTGAGCCAATTGCTTTTTTGCAGCTTTCCTGCATCGCAATCTGGCAAGCCAAAAGCAAATCCTGTCTGTCCGTAAAATAACGGTGCAAAGTTCTTCTGGTTACTTCCGCTTTTTCCGCAACTGCTTCCAGTGGAGCCGACAAATCTTCGTTGAAAATCTCGATGGCGGCGTCTGTAATTTTTTGGCGTGTATTTTTCATATCAAAATAATAATTACAATAGTATGACTTTTTTCTCACATCTGAGACATTTTAAGAAGCAATTTTTTGTAGTCAACAAAATTGAAAATTTGAAAAACGTCTCATTCTCCCGTTCTGACATTCTATCCTGGAAATTATGAACTTCATCAGAATCGCAGGAACCGAAATATCAACGCTCATTACTTTTATATCAATCAATGAAAACAGAATCAAGTCAATCAGTATAAACGACAAACCTCATAGTAAAATGGAAACTTCACGTAACGAATTCCTTTGGAGAAAAGCCAGAAAAAGAGCCAGTTTCAAAAGACATCTTCAAAATTATCTGATTGTAAATGCAGGACTTTGGGCACTTTATGCGATTACCATTATTCAGCCAATGAGCCATCACATAATTTTCCCATGGCCGATTTGGCCAATGTTTGGATGGGGAATAGGCTTGGTTTCCCATTACTTTGCAGCTTATGGAAATACGAATCAACAAAGATCAACTGAAATCGAATACGAAAAACTGGTTCGTGAACAGAGATAGATTTCAGTATTGGCTTATAAATTTAAACTGGTTTTTAATTTCAGGCACTTGAAACTTAGGTAAGTTGCGCCTAAGATTTGCTTTCTAATAAACAATCAGATTTTTTATAAACCAATGAAAAAAATCCTCTTTTTCCTCTTTCTTTTTTCCGGAACCAGCAGTTTTGCACAAATAAAATTAGCACGTCTATTTTCTGACCACGTCGTACTTCAACGTCAAAAACCAATTCCCGTCTGGGGTTGGGCCAAACCGAAAGAAAGCGTAACAGTAACTCTTGCCGGACAGACAGTTACCGCAAAAGCGGATACTTCCGGAAAATGGATGGTAAAGTTTGCTCCTTTGGAAGCAGGTGGCCCGTTTCAAATGACCGCATCCGCTAAATCGGGAAAAGCTACCGTACAGGATATTTTGATTGGCGAAGTATGGTTGTGCTCAGGACAATCAAATATGGAATTTAGAGTGCAGCAGGCTGACAATTATGCCGAAGAAAAAAAGAATGCCGACTTCCCCAAAATCCGTCATTTTTTTGTAGACCATGAAGTTACCATGGTTCCCCAAAAAGACTTAAAAAACGGCTCATGGGAAATTGCTTCGGCTGAAACCGTTGGAAATTTTACAGCAGTTGGCTTTTTCTTTGCCAGGGAATTATATCAAAAACTTAATATTCCGATTGGACTTTTACATTCTTCCTGGGGTGGTTCGCAAGTAGAAGGCTGGATCAGCAAGGAAGGAATGCTGGAAAGCGATGTGCTGAAAGATTATGCACAACATATGCCGACAACCTGGGAAGAAGCTGATAAACAAATCGATGCAAAACTAAGAACGCAATTATTCAAAGATCCGAAAATCAATCCTTCTGCTGCCGACGAAGCGAAATATACACAAGCTGGTTTCGATTTTTCCAAATGGCATAAAACAGATAATCCGATCGGTCAGTGGGACTGGAAAGGTATCTGGGCTTTTCGGGGTAATGGATTTATGGCTAGAATTATTACTATTCCGGCAGACCTTGTTTCTCAAAAAACAATTCTGGCGCTAGCTGAAAACGATAGTCAAAATTCTATCTACATCAACGGCAAACAGGTAAGCAGCGGAATTATAAAAGGTGTGAGAAAAATTGAAATTCCGGAAAATACATGGAAAGCCGGAGACAATAGTCTGGTGATAAAATTTGGGAATCTGATCGCATCACCATGGTATGGACTTGGTCTGCAAGGTTCTGCGGATGATCTTTATGTTGGCACAGAAAAACAAAAAATCAGTATCGCAAAAGACTGGTTTTTAATGGCTTCTTTCGCGGATGCACATAATTACATGCATTCCAGCAACAATGTCGGAACAACAATATATAATGGAATGATCGCGCCGCTGATCCCTTTTGCAACCCGCGGAACTTTGTGGTATCAGGGAGAATCCAACGCAGGGAGAGCTTATCAGTATCGTGAAAGTTTTCCTTTGTTGATTAATGACTGGCGTAAGAAATGGTCGGTTAATGGAAAACCGGGCGACGAGTCGTTTTATTTTGTAGAACTTTCCAGTTTTGGTAGCGATCAAAGCAGTAACAAAGGAAGTAATTGGGCAGAACTTCGTGAGGCGCAAACCATGACTTTAAAATTACCAAAAACTGGTATGGCCGTTACCATTGATGTTGGAAACGCAAAAGATATTCACCCAACCAATAAGCAGGACGTTGGCCACCGACTGGCTACCAATGCTTTAAAACTAAATTACGGACAAAACATTGAATACAGTTCGCCAATGTACGATACCGTAACATTCAGCGAAGGGAAAGCTACTTTGAGTTTTAAATTTGCCGGAAGCGGACTGATGGTAAAGGATAAATATGGCTATTTGAGAGGATTTGAAATTGCCGGAGAAGACAAGGTTTTCTATTATGCCAAAGCCGAAATCTTGGGAAACACAGTCATCGTTTACCACCCAAAGGGAGTGAAACCGGTTTCCGTTCGCTATGCCTGGTCGGATGCTCCGGTTGAAGCCAATTTATACAATTCAGAAGGTTTTCCAGCAAATCCTTTCCGCACCGATTCCTGGCCGGGAACGACGGAAGGAAAGAAATTTGAGTAAGATTAACATATAAAAAGCGTATCAAAACAGAATCTGTTTGATACGCTTTTTTAATAATCTAATCGTAATAATTCTATCGAACTATTAATCGATTTGTCTCTTAAAAAACTTCCAGGATTCTTCTAAAACATCCATATCTGTTAGCCACTGATGTTTTCCGTTAATTACTTTTAACAAAGTAACTTCCGGTTGCCCCTTCTTTTTGTAAGTGTATTTTTCAATTGTTATGTCATTACTGGTATCCGCATCAGGAACAATTGATTTTACAGGATTTCCCTTGTATCCGTCAAGATTTGCCCAGTATTGAAATGATTGCTCCGTTGCTCTTACCATACCTAAAGAAACGCCGGGAATTTTTACTTCTCCGCCATTGTATGGATTCGTCTGATCGGCGGTACCGTTCGTGATCATAACGGCAAGAGGTATTTTGGATTCAACACAATCCATATTTTCAGGTGTGGGAAGATTGGCGACAATCGCTGAAATCGCTTTTATTTTGCTCGTCATTGTCAGTCCCAACGAATAAGACATATGTCCGCCACCAGAAAAACCGGTTGCAAAAACATGTTTTTCATTGATCCGGTACTTCTCTTTGAAGTACTTGATCATTCCTGTGAAAAAGGCAACTTCATTGATATTTTCAACGTTCGCGTCTGCGGTAGAAGCTTTCCGGCATTCGTTCCAGTAATGTTTATAACCGGCGGGAAATACTAATATAAAATTGTCAGCAACCGCTTTTGTTTCCAGATTAGCTGCCTTTTCCGCCATATCCTGGGGTTTTCCACCGGAGCCATGCATGGCAAAAACAAGGCTTGCACCGGTTTGTGTCGACTTTGGTTTGTTATACAAAAAAACGCGGTAGTGATTGTCGATCAGCAAGGAATCCGAAATAAGCTGAGCTTTTAAAAACGAGCTTTGTAATAAAATAACTGTGATTAGAAGATTTTTTAGCATTGTGAAGCGGCCTTTTAAGTAGTTTTTTACAATGAAAAGAGATTCTCCTGTAAAAAACTACTTAGATAATTTCACTTCAACCTTACAAATTAAAACATCCAGTTGTTACAACAGAATTCTAATTTTTATAAAAAGTAAAGAGATTAATCTTATAAGATCATTTGCCGGCTCCTTACATTTTTTCCGCGATCACAGATAAGATATTCCCGGCCGGATCTTTGAACCAGGCGATTTCCGGACCTCCTCCACGAAAAACATTATCCGGATCTGTTTTAAAATCAGGCATATCATAACTTTCAAACACAATTCCCAACGCTTTTAATTCTTCCACAGCTTTTGCCACATCTTGTACCGGGAAGTTAAGAATCGTAAATGTTGCCGGTTCGTGATTTTCTTTTTCGTATACCACAATATCATTTCCACCAGAAATATGCAGTTGTAAAATTCGCATTTCGCTCATTTCCGTTATTTCCAGTTTCAAAATGATTCCATAAAACTCCTTTGCTTTTTCCAGATTATTTACTGAAAAGCCGCTGAACGCTTTTGTGTCTTTGAACATGGTTTTTATGTTTATTGATGAATAATATTTTTAAATCGGTAGTTGAGCTAAAATATTAATACAAACTAAATGCAATAACCAGACCTATAGGGAGCAATTATTCAAATTTAATCGTTTATAAATAATCAAAAGAGGTAGTAAAGGACAATCAAACGGGGGAATTGCGACAATTGAGTTTCAAATAATTAAATGCATATAATTCAGCTCCAACTATTTCATTACCAATCGATAATTAATTACCCGTTGTTCTGAATTTCCTGTTTACTTTGTACTGGTAATCCATTATTTTCGGAAGGCTAAACTATGGCAAGGGCATTTAAAATATTTTTAGTCTTTGGCTCCCTGGCCTGTATCTTCATGAACGCCGCCTTTCAGGAGAAAAATGAGACATTCATTCCCATTGTTTTAAAGCAATTCCGAACCGATTCAAAAATATTCGCTGCCAGTATTTCAACATTGGATTCAGCTTTACAAGCAATAAATTCTGCACAACCTCAAACTATAACTAATGCAAAAAAGGCCCTTGTCAGTAGTCGACTTGCCTACAAACGCATAGAATATTTTCTTGAATATTTTTTCTATACTTCCTCCCGTATTTACAACCGTGCACCGAAAAATGAGATTGAAGAACCTTTTTTGGAATATCAGGAGCTGGCCGGACTTCAATATATTGAGACTATGCTTTTTGACAGTTTTCCCGAATCGCATAAGTCTGTTTTTCGGGAACAAACCAAACTTCTCAGTTTATCCGCTAATGATCTGAGTTCTTTATTATACAGATTTGGCGGAACTGACAAGCATATTCTGGAAGCTGTCAGGATCGAATTTATACGTATTATATCACTTGGAATTACTGGTTTTGATGCACCGCTACTGAAATCCGGAATAGAAGAATCTCTAACAGCTTTGGAAGCTTCCCAAGACGTTTTAAATCCTTATCTTGAAAACAGGAAAATCAGATACGTCGAATTTAAAATTCTTTCTAAATAAATCTATTATTTACCTCAGACAAAATCCCGGTTTCGAAACATTTGACCGCCTCGAATTTCTGACAACCTGCATGTTTCCATTGCAAAATCATTTTCAAAAATGGCTTAAATCCGAACGATTGGAACCAGATAAAAAAGGTGTTTTAAATTACGATACCAAAAATATTTTTAGCAAAAATGCTTTAAATGACATAGTATTTTCAAATGGTAAACAAACTGTTTCCAATGCCGAAATTGCTCTTGGTAAAAAATTGTTCTCAGAAACATTACTTTCGGGGAACGGCCAAAAAAGCTGTGCCTCATGCCATAACCCCGAGAATTATTTCATGGATGGTTTACCAAAAAGTATTGGATTTGATCAAAAAAAATTTGTGAAAAGAAATGCTCCTTCACTGCTTTATTCAAAATATCAGCATAGTCAGTTTTGGGATGGAAGAGTAAAAACGCTGGAAAGTCAAATTGAAAGTGTGATTCAGGACTCTTTGGAAATGAATGGAAATCTTACAGAAATCTTATCAAAACTGAATGCTGACAATAATTATCGAAAATCCTTTCAAAAAGTATTTTCAAAGAAACAGAGTGATAGAATAACTGATAAGGATGTTTATCGTGCGATAGCTTCCTATTTAGAAACTTTGAATCCTTATAATTCTCCTTTTGATAAATACATGCAGGGAAATAGGAATGCTTTGACTGAAAATCAGATATCAGGATTTAATCTTTTTATGGGTAAAGCGCAATGTGCAACCTGCCATTTCGCGCCCCTTTTTAACGGACTCATTCCGCCGCTTTATACACTAACAGAATTTGAAATACTTGGCACAACAAAGACGGATAATCTGGAAAAAGCTGAAAACGATGCTGATGAAGGCCGTTTTCATTTCCACCCAATAAAATTTTACAAAGGCGCTTTCAAAACACCGACGATAAGAAATTCGGCAAAAACGGCTCCCTATATGCATAATGGAGCTTTTCAATCTTTGGAGACTTTGATGGAATTTTATAATCAGGGCGGCGGGGCTGGCATGGGATTATCAGTTCCGTCTCAAACATTATCATCAGCAAAATTAAACCTGACAGAAAAGGAGAAAAATGATATAATTGCCTTTTTAAACGCACTCACAGATGATATAAGTGAATTTTAATTACCACAATACAAAACCTACATTCCCTGACATCTAATAATTTATGAGAAAAAATATACTATTTATACTTCTGCTGACATTTGCCTTTCCTGTATATGCGCAGGTTATCCGTGGTCCATATTTGCAGGCTATGGCTTCAACGAGCGTTGTGATCCGTTGGAGAACGGATGTTGCCACAAATTCCAGGGTACAGTTTGGCGGCTCATCCACGACCTTAACCCAGAAAATTGAAGATGAAAAACTTGTCACTGATCATGAAATAAAGGTGATGGGATTGAATCCTGCGAGTAAATATTTCTATTCCATTGGATCAACTTCTACGGTTTACCTGGGTGATGAAAGTACCTTTTTCATAACAGCGCCTGTCCCAGGCACTGTCAACAAATATCGTTTCGGCGTTCTGGGTGACTGCGGTACCAATTCTGCTTTCCAGGGAAACGTTCGCGATCAGCTTTCTGGGTATCTGGGAAATAACTATATGAACGCATTGATTTTGTTGGGCGATAATGCGTATTCGCTTGGTACGGATCCGGAATACCAGTCTAATTTTTTTAATCATTATAAGGAAACGTTTCTAAGAAAATTCCCGGTTTTTCCAACACCCGGAAATCATGATTATAACAACGATAATCCGGACAGGCAAAAAGATCATAAGGTGCCGTACTATGACATTTTCTCTCCTCCAACAAACGGAGAAGCTGGTGGTTTTCCGTCTGGTACAAAAGCTTACTATTCCTATGATTACGGAAATGTACATTTTCTTTCGCTTGATTCTTACGGTCGCGAAGATCAGGAAACGCGGCTGTATGACACGCTGGGCAAGCAAGTGCAATGGATAAAAGCAGATTTAGCAGCTAATAAAAACAAAGGATGGGTAGTTGCGTACTGGCATCATCCCCCTTTTTCCCAAGGTTCCAGAAATTCTGAAACGGAACTTGATATGATTAAAATTCGTGAGAATTTCATCCGGATTCTGGAACGAAACGGCGTAGATCTCATACTTTGCGGCCATAGCCATGTATACGAAAGAACGAGATTAATTAATGGGTTTTATGATTATTCCGGCAAGTTCGACAATGCAGTTCACAATGTCAGCCAGTCGTCCGGGAAGTATGATCTTTCGGATAATTCGTGTCCTTATATTAAAAAATCTAGCGAGAATAAGGGGACGGTTTATGTTGTTTCAGGTTCGGCGGGACAACTTGGACTTCCGGCCGCTGGTTTTCCTCACAAAGCCATGTATTATTCCAACGCCGATCATGGTGGATCGATGATACTGGAAGTAGAGGGAAATCGTCTGGATGCCAAATGGATCGGAATTGATGGATTGATACGTGACCAGTTTACGATGGAAAAGGATGTAAATCTGGTAAAAACGATTAATCTGGACGCCGGAAAAAGCGTAAAACTGGACGCTTCATTTATTGGAAAATACGTTTGGAGTAATGGAGAAACAAGCCGATCAATCACAGTTTCTCCAACCGTTGACACTGAATACAATGTAAAAGACCCTGAAAATTGCATCAATGATATTTTCAAAATCAAAATAACACCTCCGCCTGTAAAACTGTTATCTTTCTCAGCATCTGCGGATCCGGCTAATGTTGTGCAACTAAAATGGTCTACTGAATTCGAAAATCAATTTGGATATTTTCAGGTTGAAAGGTCGTTAAATGCGACAGATTTTACGGATATAGCACATGTGAAAGGCAGTGAAAACTCCACCCAAATTAAATCTTATGAATTTGCTGATCCAGCTGCTAAAACAATTCCTAACGAAGATTCCTTTTTTTACCGACTAAAAATGATCGATCTCGCCGGGAAGTTTGAATATTCCAGAATTGTTTCGATAAAGCTAAAAGAGATTATTCTCGGAACAGAACCGAATACTCCTTTTGATATTGAAATTGTCCCAAATCCATCAGTTCAGGAAGATATTCAGATCCGATTGACGGGACAAGCACAAGCATCTGCGCTCATTTCTGTCATTGACATTTCCGGAAAAGTTATGCTTAGCAAAACGGTTATGCTGACAAAAAATTTGAGCCACTTTTTGCCAAAAGGGATTTCCAAAGGTGTATATTTTCTGAAAGCAGTTATAGGTAACAGAACTGTAACGAAAAAATTTATGATTTTATAAAACACATAAAAAAAGTGAGCTAAAAGCTCACTTTTTAATTCCAAAACCACTTTACATCACTACAAAATATAAAATTTTTCAGGCGCATAAGCTAGCGGAACATGCTCGTCATGCATCATTTGTTTCAGGTCACGCTCGATATTTCTCGATATAGACAGCACCGGTGTATCCGTTGGTTTATTTTCAAATGGATCCTGTAAATGAATGGCCATTTTTTCAATCAGGAAAAAACAGGCAGTTAGATACGATCAGCACCGGCACCATCAAAAATCCAAATAAATCAACCAGTCCAAACGGAAGAAGAATGATGAAAAAATGCAGCGCTATATGTATGTATAAGCTGTACGTAGCAGGAAAAACCGTATTTTTAATTCTTTCACACTTACCCATAGCATCACATAAACGCGTAATTGTACTGTCAATCTGAATTTGCTGATAAGGATTTACCCATCCCTGTTTCAATGCATTATTCAAATCCCTGGCATGCAACTGCATCAATCCTACGTGTTTGTTATCAAAACCGCCCAGATCATCTGACTCTTCTTTTGATATCAAATTTTGTATTGACGGCATAGGATCATCTTTGCGCAAACCGTGTCCAAGTGCATAACACCAGGCAATTTGTCTGTTGATAAAACGATGTTTGAAAGCTTCAATATTTTCAGGCTGATACGGATCATCGATCAAAAAAAGAACCTGTCGTGCCAGTGTTCGTGAGTCATTGACGATAGCACCCCAAATAATTCTCGCTTCCCACCATCTGTCGTAGGCCTGATTGGAACGAAACGCCAGCAAGAGCGAAATAATTGTACCCAAAAGCGTAGGTACACTCACAGGAATACTGATATTGGTAATATGAAAATTTTGATAAATAACTTCAATGGTAAGACCATAGATCGTTACAAACAAAATTTCATATTTTATCTTTCCGAATATGTAGCCGATAGGAATGTTCTTTTTGAGCAGCATAATTTATTGATTTAATAATTTATATAAAGATGCCAGAGATTCATTAGCTGATATTTTCGAATCGAAATCGGGAGACATAATTTTGTCTGTATTGAGAAGAGGAATTCCGGATTTACGGATAACGGGCAACGGCGTCGATGCTGCTTTTTCCTAATTTCGGAATACCGTAACTTTCAGAAAAAGCAATGATAATCCGCTTGGTTGTAATCAAGAAAATTCTTGAAACAGAGCAAGTCTGCTTCCGTAAAAAAATTCTATCTTAACACTTTTAAGAATATCCGGAAAATCAGATTTCAGAATCTCACAATCCTGATTGAAACGACTCTGAAACAAATTCGTATTCCTTTTTTCGATAACTTGAAAAAAGCAAATCCTGAATATCATCTGCTATGTGAAAAAGATGCGTAAAAAGAATATGAACCGGTTCTGAGGAATTACTCACAATCTTTTCGGCAACCTGAAAAGATTCCAAGCTGAAATCACTGACTATTACTATCGTTTTCATAATCCTATCGTTTTGTAGCACAATGTATTTGATCAATATTTTGATAATACAATGTTATTATCGGCGCATTAGCACCAGATAAAAACGAGATTATAATCCGATGAGGGAATTATTAAAATCCTATGAGAATATTAAAACGGGATAAGAAATTTACATTTCTGTGGGCAAATAAATGATGAAACGTGTTCCCACGCCTACCTCACTATCAACTACGATATTTCCCTGGTGAAGCTTGATTATATTATTTGCCAAAGGAAGTCCGATACCATAACCCTTGTATTTCCCGGTATTGGAAGCCCTGAAAAATGGCACAAAAATCTGGCTCATTTCCCTGTCCGGAATGCCAATTCCCTGATCCGTAATCTCAACAATTACGTATTTTTCATCGGCACTGATCTTGATCAAAACCGGTTTGTTGTCTGAATATTTGCAGCTGTTCAATACGATATTGGAAAACGCTGCTTTCAGTAATGTTTCGTTTCCATTAATGATCAGCTTTTGTTCATTTTCAGGAAGCTCATCAAAATTAATTTCAACACCATTTCCCGGCATAATTTTGTCTGAAGTTTCCTTTACAGCAAACATCAGTTCATCGATACGGATCGCTTCCCACTTTTCTTTTTTTCCGTCAAATCCTGTCTGCGCAAGACTTAACATACTATTCGTCAGATGCTCCATTTTTTCGGATTCCCGGAAAATCGTTCGAAACGATTCTCTAAACGATTCAGAAATACCGGGATCAGAAAGATTAAGCTGAGATTCTCCACTGATAATGGTTAGTGGCGTTTTGAATTCATGAGAAGCATTGCTGACGAAATTATTCTGGATATCAAAAGTTATTTCCAAGTCTGTCCAGCATATCATTAAATGTGGTGGCAAGATCCGAAATCTCATCCTTATTGGAATCTACGGCCAAACGCTGGTTAAGATTATGCGCACTGATTCCCTTTACATTCCGGATGATACGACTGATTGGGCTAAAAATCTGAATGGAAAAAAGTTTACCAAATGTGAAGACGAACAATAGTGAAATCAAAAAACCGGTGGTAAGCAGATTTTTCAGATTCTCCATTTCTTCCAATCCATAAAGATCAACAGCAGAGGAAAGTACGATAATATTTTCTCCGGACTGGATAATATTCATTCCAACATAGGAAGTATCATTTTTGAAAAACCGGGCCGGCTGTTTTCTAATTATTTCATCATAAAACGTCTGCGGCATCGGAAGTTTTTTCTTTAAACTATCCACTTTTTTCAGATCATTTTTCCAAATAATCTGATGCTGTTCATAAGGAAGATCGCCTAAGATGTTTTTCTTTAATATCATAATAAATCGAAGTCTGGGATTTATTCTTTTGTAATGCGGCATGTCCGACTATTTTTGCACGCACTTCCAGCCGGTGATAAAAACTTGCCGCTATGCTATCTGAGGTAAAAATATATAAGAAAATACTAAGCGACAGAATGATCCCTGCCGTCATTATTGTGAAAATAAGTACGATTCTATTTTGGATCTTCATAAGTCTGGCGCATCACATATCCCATTCCGAAAACGGTATGAATCAATTTCACAGCACTATTTTTATCAATTTTTTTGCGCAGATAATTGATATAAACATCAACGACATTGGTACCCAAATTAAAATTTATATCCCACACATTTTCCAGGATTTCCATCCGGTTCAGGACTCTGTTCTGGTTGGAGAGAAGAAATTCCAGCAGGCGAAATTCAGTTGCAGTGACGACAATCGGTTGATTATTGCGGGTAACTGTTTTGGTTATTTTATCCAAAACCAGATCTCCCATTCGTAATAAATCAGTACTTATTTCTTTTTCGGGCTCTTTTGTGCGTCTTGTTAGCGTACGGATACGGGCTTCAAGTTCTGCCAGTTTGAAGGGTTTTGTCATGTAATCATCCGCACCTGCATCCAGTCCGGAAACTATATTTTCAGTAGTGCCCAGGGCTGTCAACATCAAAACCGGCGTTGAAGAATTGGTATTTCTAAGATTTCTGCAAACCTCCATTCCGTTCATTACCGGCAACATCAGATCCAGAATTATCAGATCGAACTGATGTTGAAGAGCCATTTCTAAACCTGATTTTCCATCCATCGCGATCGTAATCTCATGGCCGGCCGCAGATAAACTTCTTTGAATAAGTGATATTACGCTGGGTTCATCTTCTATGAGCAAAAGCTTCATGTATGTTTTGCTTTTTGTTAGGTAATTCTGGCAAAAATAACGGGTTTTCGGGATAAATGATTTTTTTGAGTAGTTGGGATTTTATATAATGACCAGATAATTACTTTAAAAGATTATTTAAATGATATTAAAGATTTCAAAAGCTCCATCTGAGCTTCCTAAATAATCCAGGAAGCTCAGATGGAGCCCGACGATTGATCTTTATCAGATTTTGCCAGAAACAGGAAAGGCTCTGCTGTTAGACATTGACATAACCAATTTCAAAATGATAAGACGCTTTTTTCAATTACTGATCCGTCATTTTTCCGGATTTTTTCAAATACCGGACATAACCGTAAACAATTCCTAATGCCAAAAGAATGGAAAGAAAAATACCCACCCGAACATCCGGATCCGGGACTAAATGTTCGTATTCAAATAATATGATTGCTGCAATTCCGACGAGCCAAATAAATAGTGTATTGTATTCCTTCAAAATCCAGCGTTTGTAATTGAATTTCATTTCAGAAAACGTCGATTCAATTCCTTTCAAATTAATAACCCAACGATTTACACGCCGACAATAATTTGTAAAATCGAACCCGAATTTATTTTGAAGAAAATTCTCTTCCGCCATAACGATGGATTGATAAATGAAAAGAAATATCGGGAATACAATACCCAGATAAATCCATGAATTGGAAAGAATTCCTACGCCCAGCAACATCAAAATATTTCCGACATAAAGCGGATTACGACAATGTTTGAAAATACCTTCGGTAACTAGATTCTCCGCATGCACTTTTTTATCCTTTCCACCGCGAATAATATAAGCAAGTCCTATTGTTGCACCACGAATTGCTTCCCCTAAAATTGTAACCAGCAATCCAATGACAATGGGCCAAATGTGATAATTATTACCAAAACGTGCCTTTGTAAAAATATCAGGCGATGGTAGAAACAGCAGCAGATAAAGAAAAATAAACAAAATGTTCCTGAACCTGAAAAAGAAATTTCCTATTGTGATCATTTTTTATGAGCTATAATTCCGGCAAAATTGTACCATTTAAAAAAAGTTTCGCAATGAGCAAATCCTACCTCTTCAAGCAGAAAGGTATTTTCCGAAAGTTTGTAAGGAATCAGAACATTTTCGAGAGCTTCTCTTTTTTGTGAAATTTCAAGATCGCTGTAATTGTTGCGACGTTTGTAATCGTAATAATATTTAATAAAATCACGATTGAACAAACTGTCTTCTGCTAGAATTTTTTCTACCAAAATCAAAGTTCCGCCCGGATTTAAACCATTATAAATATTTTGCAGACATCTTTTCCGATGAATTGGACGAAGAAATTGAAGTGTAAGACAAAGAATTACGACTGAGGCGTTATTAATATTGAGGTCACCATGAAGATCAGCGGCACGTAATTCGTAAGAACGGGAAAATTCAGATTCACGAAGTTTTGCATCACATTTTACAAGCATTTCATCCGATTCATCAATACCGACAAAAGAAATATCCTCCGGAACCAGTGCATTTAATCCGATCATTGTAGTACCGGTGGAGCAGCCGAGGTCATAAACCAAAGTTCCTTTTTGAGCATGATCAGCAGCAAGTTCGGCAACCATTCTTTGAATTTCTCCATAATGCGGCACCGAACGGTTCACCATATCATCGAAAACTTTCACCACTTTACTTCCAAACTTAAAGTCGGAAGCTTCGGAAATCTCTTCCCTGAAAGACATTATCTCTTTCTAAATTTTCCATAACGACTATTAAAGATGCAACAATCAAACAGGTGTACCTACAATAAATACATTAACTTTTCCTTTGACAATATTATTTAATATACTATTCACACAAAAGTCAGAAATCTCAAATTTGGGTAAATACATTAAAATTTGGACAAATAAATATTAACCAAATAAAGAAAGTTTAAAAACGGACTTCAAATGATATTAAGTATCATTGCCAATCAATTCTTAGAATTAAAAATAGAATAAATAATTGTACCTGTTTCTGAAGAAATCAAATAATGGTGCTTTAAGCCGCACTGAAAAGAATACGTCACATCTGATTTGTTTGTGGCAATGGATGAAAAAATTATTGCAGAAAAATTATCAATGGAAAGGCGGGATGATGAATCAAATTTTGATATCGCTTCGGAAGTATAAATCAACTTTTTTTATCACTGAAGTGAAGGATAAAAAAATGTTGATTTCATAAAAAATGTTTGTGATTTTGACAGAGATGATTTAATCTTCTAATTCAAACTACTATTTTGCAGTCCAGCCGCCGTCCACTGTTAAAATTGAACCTACCATATAACTGGCGGCATCACTGGCCAGGAAAATAGCTGCTCCCTGAATTTCACGTAATTCTGCCCAGCGGCCGAATGCAGTAGCTCCTAAAACAATTTTCATGGCATCTTCGCTGTCCTTAATCGGAATATTCATGTCCGTCAAAAACGGGCCCGGACAAATGGCATTAACCATGATATTAAAGGTGCAAGTTCAATTGCAAGTGCTCTTGTCATATTGACAACCGCACCTTTGCTGGCCGTATATGGCGTTCTGTTTGCAAGGCCGATTAGTCCTAATGTACTGGCCAGATTGATAATCCGTGCCGCTTCCGTTTTTCTTCATGAAAGGTGTCACAGCACGCGAACTAAGCCAGGTTCCGTTCACATTGACATTCATTACTTTCGTAAAATCTTCGTAGGACAATTCGTCAATAGCACCGCGAATATTTATCCCGGCACTGTTGATCAGAATATCAATTTTTCCAAAAGCATTAAATGCTGCTTCCGCCATTGCTTCCGCTTCTGACTCAATCGTGATATCGGCGGTATATGAAATTACTTTTGTTCCAAAATCTGCTTCCAGTTGTTGAGCCGCAGCTTTTCCCTTCTTCTGCATTCCTGTTTACAAGCATCAGATCTGGCTCCTGCCGAAGCAAGTCCTGCGGCCATGGCATAACCAAGTCCGCGGGAACCACCGGTAATAATTGCACTTTTACCTGTCAGATCAAATTGTTTGATCCCCGGCAGAATTTCATGACTCATGGAATAAATAATTCAGAACAGTTGTCTGTTTAATATTGATGAAAACCCTGAGAAACAAATTCCAGAACGCTTGGCAAGCGCATCGCGCCAGTATGTCCAGTTGTGCGCACCGTCACGGATACGGAATTCATGAGGAATTTCCTTTTTTCTTAAAGCAATATGTGCCAGACTATTTCCTTCAAACAAAAAGTCATCATCGCCGCAATCAATATACCAGCGAACAGCTTTTTTTTGTGCATCCGGAATCTTGTCAATCAAAGACAAGCGCATTATGACGGTTATAATAATTTTGTATGGTAGAATCCTGTAATATTCGGATTTGTTTTTAACATATTTTTCTTAGCATCTTCCAATGTAAGCGGACCGGTGTAAGCACTTAGCGGACAGGCCGATGAAAAAAGTTCGGGATGATGCAAGGCATACATAAAACTTCCGCCGCCACCCATCGACAAACCTGCCACGGCACGGAAACGCTTTTCGGTTTTAATTCTGAATTTCTTTTCAACCGCAGGCATCAGTTCCTGAAAGAAAAAATCTTCATAAGCCCAGTCACCTTTTACATCATTAAAATATCCTCTTCTTCCGGTATCAGCATCCGGCATTACGATGATCATCGGCGTTGCCAAACCGTCTCGGATTGCTTTGTCGGTAATATTCAAAACTTCACCGAATTGCACCCAACCCGTATGATTATCACCAGCGCCGTGAAGCAGGTAAAGAACAGGATAACTTCTTTCGGAAGTTGCATAATCCGGGGGAAGATAAATTGCATATTTCCGTTCCGATTTCAAAAGTTTGCTTGGCAGCTGATAAATTGTCAAAAACTTTTCCTGATTGCGCAAAAGTCAACAGTAGTAAAGCAACAAAAACAGAAAAGTAAAATTTACGATTTTCATATTTGCAGGCTGATAATTTGGATTGATATGTTTTATGTAAAACTAAGGTCTTCAGGTTTCTCTATATAGTAAGTACAGGTAGTAAAGTTTATACCCTGCCGTGTACACGTCAAATATTTTCTGCTGCACAAATAAAAAGAATTTTTTGTTGACTATAATGTCACAAAAAAAGTCCGGATTTCTCCGGACCGTTTTTAATATTTAAAATCGTTGATTTCTGAATTTGACTTATTAATTGCCTGGAGATAATTTCGCTTCATCATCAGCAATTTTGCTTCTTAAAGATTCAATGTCCTTTTTCAGACTTTCCAAGATTATCTGATGCTTTTCTGGCACGTTTCGCATCCTTTTCCGCCGATTAGCACTTTGACGAGCTCTTTTTGCGAGTTTTCTATCCTGAGCATCATTAGCAAGATTTGCAGCCTGTTTTCCATTTTCGTCAGCAGATTTCTGAGCTTGTTCAGCTGTTTTAGAAACCTCAGCTGTTTTATCTGCTAACTGATTTTCAAGTTTCGCCAACTCAATTTTTCTGTCGTTCAGCTTTTTACTTATTTCCAAGTGATTCCTTTTGTTGCTGTAAAGTATTTATGGAATCTTTTGAAACCACCTGTGCGGACAACGATAGGGATATAAGCATCATACCCAGCGTGTTAACAATCCATTGCATTTTCATATTCTTGTTTTTTACTTAAAGAGAATTACAAATTACTTAATTGCAATTATCATGCCAATGTTTTGAAAGTTGAAAGTCAGGAATTTAATTTCTCATATTTGGCTCATTATATATAATTAAATTATATATTGACACTGATTCGTATTACATCAAATAATATTGTTATGAAATTTATTTTATCTGCATTCATCTTTTTCTTATCAGCTAATTCTTTTGCCTGTGTGTGTATTCCGCCAAAATTTACGGAGAAGTACACCGGATCCGACTTTGTCGCCAGAGCAAAAATAATAACGGTTTACAAAAACGAAAGTGAAGATGAGCTTTACAAAGCTGATATTTTAATTTACGATCTTTATAAAGGACCGAGTATCAAATCAATATATATTGAAGGCCGAAGCGATGGAAAAAGAGGTAGCTCCTGCTCCATTTTTATTCCTGAAAATACAGAGCTAATTATTTATGCAAGAAATTTTGACAATGGAAAATTTGCTTTTGGATCCTGTTCGGGATATGTTTATCTGAATCAGAATAAAAGGATGTTACGCTCTGAAACAAGAGAAATTGAAATGCTTAATATTCTAAAAATGAGAAAAATTGATTATCCGGCTGAGATAATTTACCATCCTAAATCCTGGAGTTTTTCTAACCAGCTATCTAAATTTAAAGGATTAGACCTAAATAAAAATTTTGCACTTTACGAGCTGACCTTTGCCGCTGATATTACTCTTAAATCTGTAAATGTGATCAGAGGATTCGACAAAAAAACAGATTCAATACTTATAGAAATGATTGAGAAAACTGATTGGAATGCTGTTAAAAGAAACGTTAAAATAGACCAGGTTCCAGATAACAGCAGATTTCTGATTGGATTTTATTATTACAAGGCCGATGGCCCGTATCAAAGTTTTGTGAGTGTTTATGATTTATAACGGTATAAAATGGCTTTTCAAAAAAGAGATTTATGCTTTATCCATTTTTGAAAAGCCCAATATTATTATACCTCATTTAATTCCACAGCAGCTTTATCGGTATTAGCCGCTGCTGAGCCTTCGGATAGTTCGGATTCACTTTCGAATCCCTTTTTTCTCCTGATGACTGTTTCCTTTTGGGAGAAAATGATTGGTAAGCTGCATTAATGTATTGATACTGCCCGGCAAAAGTCCCTGAAGACCAACGGCTACTTTTCCCAATTGTGTCAATATGAGTTCGTTCTCTCCCTGTTCAAGTGCTTTTACAATTTCCTTTGCTGCACTATCCGCTTTTTGAGATAGTAAGGATGATGAATCCGCAAGTTTAAACCACGCATATTCGGATTCATGATCACCTTTTACAGTAACATTTCGTGGACTGCCCGTTTGCATCAGATTAGGAATAACCGTTGTCACGTGAATATTGTCCTTTTTCAGCTCAGCATTCAGACCTTCCGAAAGGCCTACAAGCGCAAATTTACTTACACTATATGGCAAAAGATGCGGCACAGCAACTTTTCCGCCAATGGATGCAATATTCACAATCCGGCCTTCTCCTTGTTGTAAAAAAATGGGTAATGTAGCCTTAATTGTATATAATGCAGACCAGAAGTTTGTGTCCATAACTTTTTTATAATCCTGAACTTCCATCACATTTTCAGGACCAACCGTAATAATTCCGGCATTATTTATCAAAACATCCAGCTGTCCATAATGCTGGTAAACAGCCTTTATCATACGGTGCACTTCGGTTTGGTTGCTTACATCCATCCGGATTGTGATCACCTCCGCGCCTAAGTTCTTCGAGTTCCAGTCTGGCATTTTCAAGCTGATCCCGCTGTGCGTGCGCAAATGGCAAGCTTGGCACCTTTTGATGCTAACTCCCTGGCAATTGCTAGTCCTAAGCCCCGCGAACCTCCGGTGATGAGAATAACCTTGTCGTTGAGATCAAATTTATTTATTTCCTTGTAAATCGATTTTGCCAATGCAAATAATCCTGCTCCGAGTGTTACCAGCAAAGCAGTTTTTGCCGAGATTATTGATTCTTTCTGATCCTGTATTTTCCATAACAAAAGGCTTGATAAAATTGAAAATCAATTAAATAAAGCCTTCCATGACAAAAACCATTCCATTTACTTATTTGCCTGTTACGCGGCAAAATTCTATCATTTATTTAATGTTGTACCTACTTTTTTAAATTTCGGAGTGCGGTTTACTCCTAACCAAAAATCGCAAATACCTACCAGAATATCCTTTAATTCCATAAAATCTTCCGGCTTTTTCACGAAGGCGCTTGCACCTGCTGAATAACAGTCCATAATTTGTTTATCATTACCATAACTCGTCATGATGATAACGGGAATGCTACTCCACTGTTCGTATTTTTCGTCAGTCTGATTTTTTATCAATTTTAAAATCTGAATGCCGTTCAAATAAGGCATATGCAAATCAAGAATAATTACTGCGGGAAGTTGAGCCACCGAATCATCATCTGATTGTTCGGTAAGATACTGGAACAAATGTTCTCCGCCCTCAAAAAAGCGAACGGGACAATCAGGCAAGTATTTCTTGAATATTTGTCCAATCAAATAGCGATGATCAACATTATCATCTACAATAAATAATTCCCGCTCATCTTCATCATTATTCATCATAGCCGAAAGTGATTAAATAAAATTTGCTATATTTTGTAGGTAGCCGGCAAAAGGATCCGGAACAGTGTTCCCTCGCCTTTATTGGTTTCAATTGAAAGTTTAGCACCTAACAATTCACATAAACGTTTTACAATAAATAACCCGATTCCTTCACCGGTTGCGGAAGCCGAACTTTGTCCCATAACCTGTTTAACCTCTTCCGAGGCCTCTGTCAGTTTAGATAAGAGTGAGGTAGGACATACCGGAACCAGTATCTTCAATATCTATAAACCATTGATATTCAGCAAAAATACTCAATTTTTCTATATTTTCCGATTTACCCCACTTTACGCTTACCCCACCATTTTTTGTATATTTTATAGCATTTAACATCAGATTCTGAACAATTCTTCTGATTTTAACCAAGTCGCCGTCAATAATCAGCTGATTGGCACCTTCAATTTTTAGCCATAAATTTTTATCTTTTATTAATGGGATCATGCTTTCAGATAGTTCATTCAACATATCTGAAACATCAAAAGTAGAAATTTCAAGTCGCTCCTGACCCGCTTCCAGACGGGAATAATCCAGAAGCTGATTCATCATATACGTAACCTGACGAAGATTTCGCTGAATCATTTCCAGTGATCTGGCACGCTGTTCTTCGGTATCCATCAGATTCAAAAGCGCCGTCGCACCCATGATAATACCAAAACTCCCCCGCAAATCATGTGAAGTAGCCCTCAAAAATTCACCCCGGTGACTGATATACTGGCGCATTTTCTCCAAAGACTGGATCATTTCGTTAGACTCGTCCAGCTGTTGTATCCATTTAATCTGCTGCTGTTCTGCATCTTTCAAAGAAGTAATATTCAACCCGGCAATTACGACGCCCTGGTTGTGCTGGATAATCGAAATTCCAGACCACTTTTTCTCCTCCGGAAGATAGATTTCTTCGTAGGAATGCTCTCCGGTAGAAAGTACTCGTTTCATTTTGGCCAGGTAGTCCGCAGGATACAATTGCGTGGCGCGGCTGTCTACCAGCTCATTGAGTGGCTTATGAAATTCGCTGGCAAACTTCTGATTACTTACTACAAGTATAAAATCTTCAACTTCATTTTTCTTATCATAAACAGGTTTAAGATAACTGATAGTACCGGGTGAACAATCCAGTACAGCCTGCAAACTTTCCAGACTTTTCATCAACTTCTTATCCGAATTCTTACGTTCAGAAATATCAAGAATCGTTACAACAACACCATTTTTATCAATTTGGCGGGTAATAAAAAAGGCATGACAACTATTGTCGACAGGAAACAAATCTGAAATTTCCTTGTAAACCGGTTCACCAGTTTTTAAAACCTGAATATATAAATCCAGAAGCTCCGGAGTTTTTAATTTAGGTTTCCTTCCAATCAATGAGTTTTCATGAATATTATCATTGCTGAAACCAGTCAGTTCCAATACCTGCTGATTATAAACAGATATAGTAAAATCCACAGCTTCACCTGTTTTTTCGTCTTTAATCACCTCCATTAAAGTGATTGCTGCCGGCACTCCATTTAAAATACTCAGCAGCCTGTCGGCAGTAACTGTCAGTTCCTTATTGGACGTTTCCAGTTCAATATTGGTTTCTCTCAATTCCTGCGTCCGCTGCTGAACGTGAAGATTCAGTTGATCTGAAAGTGTTTTTTGAAGATGAATTTCTGTACCATTTCCAATATATCCTGTGAATTTTCCATCCGGCGAAAACATTGGTTTTGCTGTTTCCAGCACCCATCGATATTCCCCATCATTTCTCTTCAAACGGTACTCAATACTAAATATCTGCTTTTCCAGAAAATTCCTGGTGCTGGTTGCTTTGTAGTTTTCACGATCGCTTTCATGAATATAACCTGTAAAATCGTAATCCGGACTATCTGCATTATGACCCGTAAATTCCAGTAAAGCTTTGTTCAAAAAGTTAATATTACTATCCTGCCCGGTCACCCAAACCATAGCTGGCGCATGATCAATCATATCGTGAAACCATGCCTGGCGTTCTTCCAGCATACGCTGCACGCGGCGGTGTTCCGTTATATCTTCAATAACAAGCAGAATGGCTTCCTTCCGTTCATGCTGAACAACCTTCCTGGCGTGCAGCAACATCGTTTTTTCTCCAATTCCCTGAAAATGAAGGCAAACCTCGTATGATTTTATGTGTGCATTATTTGTTATAACTTCTTCCAGCAACTGACGCAGCTGCGCAATGTCCCACTGACGTTTGTCAAGCTCGTAGAACATCCGACCTTCAATATGCTCTTCCTGAACATGAAAAATCTTATAAAATGCTTTGTTGGCACTCTTCACTCTCAGATCTTTATCAAGCACAAGCGTCGCTTCTCCTATGGTACTGAATATCGCTTCTGCATATCCATATGCCTCAGTAAGCTGGTCATTGCGTGTTATAAGCTCCTGATTTATCGTCAGTAATTCTTCATTCGTTGACTCAATTTCTTCTTTACTGGTTTCAAGTTCTTCGTTGATACTCTGCAACTCTTCATTGCTGCTTACAATTTCTTCGTTAGCCGATTGCAGTTCTTCATTGCTTTTTTCCTGCTCTTCGATTATCGAATGCATATCTTTCCGCAACGACGACAATTCCATTTCCAGCTGTTTGATACGATCATCTCTGAAATTGGCAATATTATCTTTAACCAGAATACCGGGCATTACTTCTTCGAATAAAACCAGGAATAGAGACTGATCTGCGGTGTTTCTTATTGGAACAACTTCAATTTCAACATAATGAATCCGATCATTTACAGTCATTTCAAGACCGGTTTTTCGGGCAATTTCTCCCGATTTCCTGCTTTTATGAATCGTATTCCTAAGTTCAAAAACCAAAGAAGGACGAGCCATTTTAAGTAAGTTAAAGCTCGCTTTTCCCGGCGAATGTTCAAGAAAAAGTCCGGTGGAACCACGGAATTGAAGGATTTCAAGATCCTGGTCAACGACAATGCTGGCCGGAACATATTTTTTCAGTAACAAAGCATCTACTTCCTTATCCAGATCCCGGACAGGTGCAGGAAGTTCATTTGTTTTTGACTGCATATTAATGCTACCGGTATGACCAAGACGGGCAGCAACGCGCCAGCGCAAATTCATATCAAAAGTTGCCTTGCTGGCGTCCCTGCTTTTACGGATAAATATTTTTTGTTTTTTATCAATCTGGGAAAAAAGAGAGACCGCACTTCCTACCGCCTCTGAATTTCCTAAAAGCAAAAACCCTTCCGGATTCAACGCATAGTGGAATGTTCCCATCACTTTTTGCTGATAAACGGTATCCAGATAAATCAGAAGATTGCGGCAGCTGATCAGATCAAGACGTGAAAACGGCGGATCTCTGAGAACATTATGCGGAGCAAAAACACAAAGATCCCTGATCGATTTTTTTACCAGATACTGATCATCTTTTTTGAGAAAAAACCGGGAAAGACGTGTTGCTGAAACGTCGATAACTTCACTTTTTGAATATAACCCATGTCTGGCCCTGGTAATAGCAGGATCGCTCAGGTCACTGGCAAATATTTGTATTGATATAGAAGTTGTTTCTCCTAACAATTCAAGCAGCATCATGGCAAGTGAATAAGCCTCCTGACCAGTTGAACAGGCTGGAATCCAGATGCGTATGGTATCACCGGCAGATTTATTTTTAATGATCTGCGGGAATAATTTCTTTTTGAGATAGTCCATTGTCTCGGTATCCCGGAAGAAATTAGTCACATTAATAAGCAGATCATTGTAAAGCGTACTGGCTTCCGAAGGATGTTGTTTTAAATAAACCGAATAGTCATTCAGCGTTTCCAGTTTGTAAAGAAGCATTCTTCTCACAATCCTTCTTCGGATCGTAGACATTTTATAATGGTCAAAATCGACGCCAACTGCCCGTTTTACTAATAACAGTATCTTCTTTAAATCTTCATCATTTCCCTCCTCTTCAAGGTCTTCTTCCTGGACGGCTGTTAACTTGAAAACCGCCGTTTGTCCGCTTAGACGCTCCAGTTCCCTGGCGATTTCCAGCGGCGAAAGTACAAGATCCACAACGCCTTCCGTGATGGCAGATTTGGGCATACCTTGATGTTTGGCACTTTCATCCTGAGCAATCGTGATACCACCGGCTACTTTTATCGCTTTCAAGCCCAGCGTTCCATCATTGGCCATACCTGACAAAATGATCCCGATTGCTCCATCTTTTTGGCGCTCAGCCAGAGAAATGAAAAATTTATCAATGGGAAGATGTACAAAAGGACGTGGTTTTCGCTGAACCAAAGTCAATGCACCCTCAAAAATTTCCATATCCATATCGGGAGGAATGATATAGACATGGTTCGCTTCTATTTTCATCTCATGACTTGCCTCCTGAACGTTCATGGTGGTCAGTCTCGAAAGAATATCTTTCAAATGACTTTCATAAGTCGGCGATAAATGCTGTATATAAACATAAGCCATTCCCTGTTGTCGGAGACAGGCTTTCAAGAATCTGTGTAATGGCATCCAAACCACCAGCAGATGCTCCAATTGCAACTATCGGTATCGGTTTTTCCTCCTTTAAATTTTTTTTCTGGATAGGTAATTTTTCTGACATGTGTTTTACAATAGACCTCGCGATGTATAATCAGCATTACTTATTAACGATCCTGCCGACTGGCTCTTATTTTAAAACAAGGGAACCCTTACAATATTAAAAATATACGAGGCGAAAACCTATGAAAAGAGAAGATCAGCTCAATTCATTTCTTCGATTTAAAACAATAAAATCTCTATAACTGCATAAAAACGAATCTTGTGTATATAAAAATAACTTATTAAAGGGTAATCATTTTTAATTTGTTGTGACAATTATCTCCTTCATATCCAAATGTCCTGAAAGCGCTGACAATAAAAAACAGGCTTCTTACTGGCGATATCTCTATCTCAGTCAGAAAACCTGTGTAATTATTTAGTTTATACTTAACCGACGACGAATTGTCAGTTTAACTTAATCCTTTAAACGTTACTTTTTTTCCCGATTCAGCAGCTTCATAAATTGCTGTCAAAATTTTTACATCTCTTAAACCCATCTCTCCGGGAACTCTGCTTTTTTTGTTTTTTAAAACACAATTGGCAAAATCATCCATTTGAAATGCCTGCTGGTTTAGATTTACGATGTCAAGAGGACCTCGAATTGTTTTTCCTTTTAATCCATCATAGCCAAAAGCCGGAGACAATTCAAACCATCCTTTTTGTGCATCGGCACGTAACAAGATTCTGTTTATCAGCATAACTTGCGTTACATTCTGCTATGGCACCAGACGGGAAATGTAAAGTAAATGAGATAGATTGCTCAACGGTTTTAAACTTTTCAGGATCATCCTTCTTCCCGAATTTTGCAGTAACAGCAGTTGGAATCTCCCCGGTTGTATACAGACAGCCTTGTACGCAATAGATACCCAGATCCATGAGCGGGCCGCCACCAGCTAGTTTTTTATCAAGTCGCCAAACACCGGCTTCCATTTCCTGACTGTCCAATGCTGTTATTTTTTTGACATTTCCATATACTTTTTTTGTCCCAAATTCTGCCATCGTCATGTTATGCGGCTCGAAATGAAGACGATAACCAATTGACAAAAGTTTGTTGGCATCCTTACAAGCCTTGATCATCTGCTCACATTCTTTGACAGAAACTGCCATCGGTTTTTCACAGATAACGTGCTTACCAGCCTTCGCAGCCCTGACAACATATTCTGCGTGTAAGGCATTTGGCAAAACGACGTAAACAATGTCAACGTCGGGATTATCTTTAATTGAATCGAAATTTTTGTAGTTATAAATATTTTTATCCGGAATCGAATATTTCTTTTTCCATTTCTCAGCCTTTTCCGGTGTTCCGGTCACGATGGCTGTCAACTTACAGCGTTTGGTTTCCAGCAATGCCGGTGCAAGCTGATTTTCGCTGTAATTTCCTAGTCCAACCAATGCAATACCAAGTTTTTTGTCCGAGCCTGCTTGGCTACTATCCTTTTCTTCTGATAGTGAAGAAAAATAATTGCCAGCTGCCGCATCCAGCGACATAAGGCTAAAACCAGGAACGGCTATGGCAACCTTACTTACGTGGTAAAGAAACTGACGTCTTTTGTATGAATATTTCATATGGTTTTTTACTTATTGAAATACACTAAACATTATCGCCGGCTTGCTTCAAAATTATACCAATTGTGCAGGTTGTTTGATTTATATTATGGGATAAATATGTTGTGGAATAGCATACACGTCTGCGAAAACAATTCCGCAGACATTGAAAAACATCATGTACTTATATTTTTAAGGAATGATATTGTCAACCCTGTACCATTTATAACCATATCCATCCAGGGAAACAGAAAATTTTCCGCTTTCTGCTTTTTTGTCGAGATTTTCTGCCATAAGATCATAAAGCACTTTCATCTTATCCGATTTTATGGAAGCTTGTCTGGATTGCTGGTTAAAGTTGTGTAAAATGATCAGGGATTTTCCATTGTAGTCATAGCGGATTGCCAGAATATCAGGAGATCCGGAATCGATTAAAGTATAATCTCCCAAACCAATTTCCGGACATGATTTTCTAAGTTTTATAACACGGGAAGTCCAGCTCAAAAGTGAATTGGGATCACGGAATTGTTTGGCAGCGTTGACATTTTGATATCCATAATCCCCCTTATTTATCACAGGGCGAAAAGCCGTATCAGCCGTCGTAAAACCAGCATTTTTTTCATCTGTCCACTGCATTGGCGTGCGGACAGAAAGTCGTTCTTTCAAACTCAGATCATCACCCATTCCCAGTTCCTCACCATAACGAATTACCGGTGCTCCGGGTAAAGAAAAAAGTAAACTGTAAGCGAGTTCGATATGTTTTCTGTTGTTGCCAAGCATCGGTGCAAGCCGGCGGCGAATTCCGCGTTGGTAAAGCTGCATCGTTGTATCCGGTCCAAATTTGGCATAAACCTCTTTGCGCTGTTTGTCGGTTAAGCGGCCCAAATCTATTTCATCATGGTTTCTCAAAAAATGAGCCCATTGTGATGCTTCCGGTATCTTTTTAGTTTGTTCAATAGCCTGGGTGAAAGGTTTCAGATCACCCGTTGCCAAGGCATAGAAAAGGTGCTGATTGGCAAAAAAGTTAAACATCATCTGGATACCTTCTCCGTTTTTACCAAAATAATTCTGGTTCTCTTCCGGTACCACATTGGCTTCTCCAAGTATAGCTGCATCAGATTTTCTGGACTGAGCAAACTGTCGCATATCGGTTAAAAAATCAAAATCCAGTTTTGGTTTTTCACTTCCGGTTTTTGGTACTTCTATAATAAAAGGAACCGCGTCCAGCCTGAAACCGGAGATTCCCTGATTAAGCCAGTAGCCAATAATTCGCTGACTTTCCTGCATTACTTCCGGATTGGAATAGTTTAAGTCCGGCTGGAATTTATAAAACCGATGATAAAAATATTCCCCGGTTTTTTCATCCAAACTCCACACTTCTTTCTGCACACCGGGAAATACCATTCCTTTATCCCAATCTTTCGGCCGTTCTTTTGACCAGACATACCAGTCGCGAAACTTGGAATCCTTGCTTTGCCGGGATTTTTGAAACCATGGGTGCTGGTCGGAAGTATGATTTAATACCAGATCCATGATCACCCGAATTCCTTTTTTCTGAGCCTGAAACAGGAATTCGTTGAAATCCCCGCTTGTCCCCAATTTTTCATCAACACCATAAAAATCAGCAACATCATATCCATCATCCTCACCCGGTGAAGGCTGAAACGGTGCTAGCCAAATAGCGTCAATTCCCAGGGCTTTGAGGTAATCCAGTTTTTGAATAAGTCCATTAAAATCACCTCTTCCATCGCCATCACTATCTTTGAACGCACCAACTTCCAGATTGTAAATCACACTGTTTTTGTACCAGAAATTTTCTTTCACTTTCACCGGTGCCACTTTTGTCTGGGCGTGTGATAAAAACGGGAATAGCAGCAGAAAAATGACAGAGAAGTTGAAGTTTTTCATTTTATAGTAAGTTGATGAAGTGAATTTCTGATGTTGGTTTATGCTGCCAGTTTGGAGTTTTTATTACCCGTCCGACGGCGAAAAAAGCCGTCGGACGGGTGGCTCGTTGAGATTTTTCAGTTTGGAAAATATTTTTACGTTGTTGTCAGATCGTAAACCACGACGGCCAATCCTTTCACAACCAGCAAGTCTGCGCTATTTAAAAATTGCGGAAAGGAATAAGGTTCTTCATCCTCGGTTTCAAGCCACGTTTTTTCGGTTGAATCGATAAGTTTATTCCAGTTCCCGTCTCTTTCGGGAATATTGAACGTACTTTCTTTTTCGGATAGATTAAAAATGCACAAAAGTTCTTGCTTCTGATCACTGCTTTTTCGGTGTAAGGCAAAACCCATCGGTCCGAATAAAGTGACACGAATATCATTTTTATTAAAGTTTTTGAGCGCTGGATGTGTTTTTCGAAGTTTGATCAGCTCCTTATTCCAGTTAAGCATAACCAGATGTTTCCCGGTTTTCCTTTTTGACCAATCCAGTTTTGAATTGTTAAAGGTTTCCTCTTCCTGAGGATTTGGCGGATCAGTTTCCCACTTATAATTTTCAAATTCTTTGCGGCGCCCTTCTACTACCATTTTGATCAGATCTTCTTCGGAATGGCTCACAAAATAGAAAAACGGCGTATCAGCTCCATATTCTTCACCCATAAAAAACATGGGCAGATAAGGTGCCAGAAGAAGTGCCGCGGATGCAAGTTTTTGTCTTTCAAAATTGACCAGCATACTAAGCCGCTCACCTCCTACCCGATTTCCGATCTGGTCATGATTTTGGTTAAATATTAAAAAAGTTTCTCCTGATAATCCCGCCGAAGAAGCACCATGTTTGCGGTTTCGGAATTTCACATATTCACCACTATGGACAAAACCGTCAGTATATGCTTTGGCCAGTTGTTCCATTTTTCCAAAATCTTCATAGCGGTCCTGACCTTCTTTGTCCAGCAGAACGTAAAGCGAGTGGTGAAAATCATCCAGCCATTGCACGTTGAAACCCAAACCGCCATTTTCTGGTGCTTTTACAGTTTTTGGACTATTCAAATCACTTTCTGCAATGAGATAGAAACTCCGGCCAAGTTTTTCTCTTAGCTGATCAAGCTGGCCAGATACCATTTCCCAGAAATTTACCGCCCCATTATCAAACATCATATGCACGGCATCCACACGCAGACCGTCCAGATGATAATGTTCATAAAAATGGTAAATAACCTGAGCAAAATATTCTCTCACACCGTCAGAAAAAGCACCGTCAAAATTGATTGCATTACCCCAGGGAGTACAATAGGTATTCGTGAAATAAGGTCCGAATGCATCGGCATAATTTCCTTCCGGCCCAAGATGATTAAAAACCACATCCAGAAAAACAGCGATGCCTCTTTCATGTGCGGCGTCTACCAGTTGTTTTAATTTTTCAGGTCCACCGTAACTATTTTGCACTGCATAAGGAAAAACGCCGTCATATCCCCAGTTGCGATTTCCTGGAAATTGGGATACCGGCATAAGTTCAATGGCATTGATTCCCGTTTCTGCCAAATCATCTAAAAGCGGAATTATTGCTTCGAAAGTACCTTCTTTGGTGAAAGTACCGACGTGTAGTTCATAAAATATAAGATCTTTTAGGCGCAAACCATTCCAGTTATTTTTCCATTGATACGCATTATGGTCAACCACTTCGGAGGGACCGTGAACACCATCAGGCTGAAATTGTGATGCCGGATCAGGAATACCCTTTTCTGTTCCTTCCGGTATTAAAAAATACCGGGCACCAGGCAAAATGTTATCAAGTTTTATTTGGAAATACCCATCCTCATCTTTCTGCATTTCCAGCAGTTCAGTTTCGGAAGAAACCAGCTGAAGTTGCATAGTCTCCTTTTTGGGAGCCCAAACGGTAAAAACACACTGGCTTCCTGTATAGTTTGCACCAATTTTTCTCATATTGAAATCGCAGGATTTTTTATTGTATTGCCGGGAAAATTTGAAAAATCCCTATTTGAAGGCGCTTTAAAAATTATGCCATGCAGGTGTTAGCGATTAGTATTCGGCTTTTAGCCAAGAGCAATGAAATGTATCTGGGCATTCTCAACCAATTATTCTGGCCTAATTTTTTCGTGACCGAAAATAAACCAACGAGATGAGACATGAATGATCCAAAAACAGCTAATCAGACGGCAAAACAATATTTGTGGTGGGAACAAGGTGTTATTTACCAGATTTATCCCCGCTCTTTTCAGGACACCGACAATGATGGAGTCGGCGATTTAAAAGGAATTATTGAAAGACTGGATTATCTGCAATGGCTCGGAATTGACTGTCTCTGGTTGTCGCCTATCTTTTCTTCGCCAATGGCCGATTTCGGTTATGACATATCTGATTATCGTGGAATTCATCCGTTGTTTGGAACGATGGAAGATTTTGATAAACTACTGAATGAAGTGCACGGCCGGGGGATGAAATTGATTTTGGACCTGGTGCCAAATCATACTTCTGATCAGCATCCATGGTTTCTTGAATCAAAATCATCCCGGGATAATCCTAAACGCGACTGGTATATCTGGCAGGATGCAAAAGAAAATAACGGACTTCCTAATAACTGGCTGAGCGTTTTTGGAGGTCATGCCTGGGAATGGGACAACAACACACAGCAGTATTATTATCATGCATTTTTGAAGGAGCAACCTGATCTGAACTGGCGCAATCCGGAAGTTCAGGATGCTATGATGGATGTTATGCGATTTTGGCTTGATAAAGGTATAGACGGTTTCCGGGTTGATGTGATGTGGCATATGATTAAGGATTTGCAATTGCGGAATAATCCGGTTGCACCGGATTCGGTTTATAATGCCAACGATTTAATATACAATCATTACAATCCTGTTTACTCCACGGACCAGCCGGAAGTGCACGGTATCGTAAGAATGATGAGAGCCGTTACAGATGAATACAGCGAACGCGTTTTGATCGGTGAAATATATTTGCCGATTCATAAATTGGTAACTTATTATGGCCACGATAACAAAGGTGCACATCTGCCATTTAACTTTCAGCTGCTGACATTACCATGGAATTCATCCCAGATTTCCGGCGCGATAGATGAATATGAAGGTGCTTTGCCTTCGGAAGGCTGGCCAAACTGGGTTTTGGGGAACCATGACCAGCCAAGAATTTCAAGCCGGGTTGGTCGTTCTCAGGCAAGAGTTGCCGCTATGCTGCTCCTGACTTTGAGAGGAACACCAACAGTTTATTACGGGGATGAGATTGGAATGCGGGATGTCCCGATTCCCATGGATGAGGTAATTGATCCACAGGGGCTGAATATGCCTGATTTAAATGTGAGCCGAGATCCGTCGCGTACACCTATGCAATGGACCGATGAAATTTACGCAGGTTTTTCCGGACACAAACCCTGGCTGCGGTTACCCGACAATTTCAGAAGACATAATGTTGAATCTCAAAAAGATAATCCTTACACCATGCTGAGCTTTTATCACAGGTTATTAGAAATCAGAAAACAGGAACCAGCGTTGCAGGTCGGCGACTACAATCCGGTATATTCTGATAATCAAATGATTGCTTACACACGCCAAAAAGATGGAATTACTTTTTTAATACTTTTAAATTTTAGTCACCGTCCATGTTACTTCAAACCGAAACAATCTGTTTATAAAGGTGAGGTGATTATCAGCACAGAAACTGAACGTCAGGGGAATTTTGTAGAGGGAATTATTACGTTGAGTGGAGATGAAGGAGTACTTATCAAACTTGAATAGTCAAACTTCGATTAAAATTGATGCAAAAACGACCAGTATGTGGCATGAGATTTGTAGAATTCTGTTTACAATAACAGCATCAACGAATTTTGTGAAATCATGGAAAATTTATCTTTATCCTCCACCATTGCCAAACTCTGGAATACACATCAGCAACGTGAAAATTTATATAAACAAACGATGACTCTTGACAATCTTGGACCAATAAGAAAGCTTTGCAGTCAGGGTTATATGGTTTCTTTGTTATTCAAAAAAGAAGTTAGCTGGATCTATGACCAGATCAAATGCACTTTAAGCGAAGGCGATATAAGCAAGGGAATCGCGAATTACAATTTACCAAATTTGGTCATTTCATCGGATGATCAGGTTTTAGTGACCAAAATGTTGTTGGAGCAGGAAGATAAAACCATTAAAATGTACAAGTCCTTACTGGCGGAAAGAGATATAACATACGATGCTAAATTGATTTTAATTGAACATCTTGACAAGCTTAATGATATTTATTTGTACCTCAAAAAAGAGGTAGCGAAAAATCAGATAAAAATGCCTGTTATCAGACAAGCAGTAGCTTAATAAAAAATCCCCGGCTTGAAATTCATGTTCGGGGATTTTTTTATTTATCACTTTCCTAATAACTCTACTGCCCTCACCCAATCAGTAAATCCGCACAAATCGCATTCATCCTCCCCCAGATATTTTTTCTTAGTCATTTCCACAGTGATTGCAAACCATTTCAGTTGAGTCCTTACTGACTCTCTTTTTAAACTCTGTATCCCAGGAGGGTAAAATTGATAATCCTGGTTTTGGTTTAATATTCTCTATATAGGTAAAAGTACCGTTAGCTTCCAGATAAAGCCGTTTTACTTCGCCAAGCTGATTAACTTCCTTATAGCGAAGCTGTCCAAAAACACGTTCCCGGGTGATTCTGGTCTTCTTCATGATATCAAGATTCAACCTGCCGTCTTCAACCAGAACTCCAATATTGTCTTGTGTAATTTCCTCAAATCTCTCGCTTTGTGTAGATTTCTTCGCAATAAATTGTTGTGTAAAAACGACAATGATAGCGATAATCACAGCCGGCACTAACCCACGGTCAGGAGATTGAAGCGGAATCCCGATCGCCGCCGCCAACGATATCATCGAGATCATTTCAATTCTTCCCAGCGATGCTGCCATTCGTTTTCCCATCAGCCGCATGGAAATCATCAGAATCGCATAGATCACAATGGTGCGAAAAATTACTTCAATAAAAAAACTACCGGGAACGTCGCCCAGAAACATGCGGTGCCAGTCTCCAAATTGTATATCTTCGGGTTTCATATATTAATTTGTTGCAGCTGATACTCTTGCATCAAGCCATTCATTTGAATTACAAACAGGGCAAAGATTTTCTTTAATACCTTCATTATCAACATGACCACAGCTGGTACAAACCAGTTGGTGATCATTGTCCATTCCAGAAAATGTTTTTATTTCTTCATCATCTGGTGGAAAAATGTCAAGTCCAGCCTTGGGTTCCCTGGATTTATAAATACTGAACATACCAAAAGATTCAAGATAAACACGATCCAGTTCGCCCAGATTATGAATTCCTTCGCTGCGTAAAACTGCAAACAATTGCTGCCTGGAAAGCTTTGCATTAGTCATTTCATGAAGCATCATTGTCCCATCCTTTACAACCATAACAATTTCCCCATGATTTAGCTTTTCCAGTTTTTTGCTACTAAATTCAAAAAAGTTAAGGCCCCGCTGGAAAGAAAATGCCAGAAACAAAATGAGCGCACCTTGTAAAAGTCCTACACCGGGCGACTGCATAGCGGGTGAAACAATAGCTCCCAAAGTCAGCATTACCGACATTTCGGAAATGGTCAATTGCCCGCTCATCCGCTTGCCCATCAGCCTTACGGCAAGCAATAACAAGGCGTAAATTAAAACTGTTCTGATAAAAACCTCAATCAGGAATATATGAGGAGCTTCTCCAAAAAGTATCCTGTTTACATCCCAAAGATGTATGTCCTCTTTTTTCATTTGTGCCGGTAAAATAAATTAAAATCCTGATTTTCACTTTTCAACTTCACTATTTCATCAATCAGAAATACAAGGACTATTATGTATATACGCAGTAAACTTGTCATCAAACTTTTAAAGTTTGATGATTAATCAAAGCTATCTGCGTCAAATACTAACGTCCTTAATTTTCAGATCTCCAACATCAATGATTACCGTTTCCTGTATGGTAATTGCTGTTTTTCAACCGCTTATTAAAATTTCGTACCATAATCATTCAGTTCCCATTTAATTTAGATTAAAATTTTGTTGTGAGATTATTTATATTTTGAGATAGAAAAAATCCATTTTATAAAAATATAAGTTACCAACTTATAACATCAAAATTCATTTTCCCGGACACTTCCACATCCAATTGTTCCTGCTGGTTACTCGTGGATATATTTCTACAACGATAGTGGTTGCATAAAATAAAAATCCCGAATCTGACTTTTATGAAAGTAGGCACGAATGGCAAAGTTTTTGATTGCATAGGTTATTTTTTCCACTAAATCAGAAAAAAATGCCTTCACAACTTGTTATAAATTGCAGTAGAATTTTGGCTGAACACAACCTGACTGTGGCATTTGTAGAAAGTGCAACAGGTGGCAGAATGGCCTCAGAATTTTCACTGGTTCCAAACGCAGGGAAAACATTAATCGGAGGACTGGTTTGTTATGATGCCTGCATGAAGGAGGATATTCTGGGCGTACCGGCTGACTTAATTCAAAAATACACACCGGAATCTGAACAGGTAACACGAGAACTAGCAGCACGCCTGAAAAAATTCATGAAGGCCGACATTCACATAGCTGTTACAGGACTTACTACCGAAGGAGGTAGCGAAACTCCGGAAAAACCGGTGGGAACAATGTTTGTTCATGCTTTTTTAAAGGAGAAATCCATAGCTGTTCATGATACTTTCGAGGGCTCGGCAGAGGAAATTATACTGCAAACCATTGATCGGACGGCAAAAATGCTCATGGGAGAGCTAGCAACTTCATAATGCTTTGAATCTGGCATAGTCATTTTTACTGGTATGTTTTTTTAATAAACCAAGCTCGTCACCATGAAAGCAGGCGATAAATTATTGAAAGAATTGAATAAGAAATATGCTCTTTCATCCACGATTCCATTAAAATTCGGAAGGTACGATCTCGTCATAAAAACCAACGATGACGGAGATGCCATCCTTCTTTTTATAGGAAAAGCGAATGAAGACGGAACAATTAAAGGAAACAGGTTTTCAAGAATATTAATTAAGGATTCCAGCGGCAAAATAGTGAAAGATCATTGGGATCATAAAGGGAAAATTTAAACTAACTAATAGTTGATATGAAGAATTTAAAATCAGTTACCGCCTTGGCATTTTCAGCCATGTTGTTTTTATCTGCATGTAATAATGGAACAGAAAAATCGCAGGGCGGCACATCCGGAAGTGAAACACAAACCACGAAAAACGATAGCAGCGGCGCAGAAAGCAAATCCGCTATTGGAACAAATGACGACAATCAGAAATCAGAATCAGGTTATCCAAGCAATCAATCTAATTTGAACAGTGACTCGACCAGCAGGAAACATGATCTTGATACATTGAAAAAGAAATAAAAACGGAGAACGCTATTAATTTTCACAGCTTAAATTCAAAGACATGAAAACTAACTTTCTAATACTGATCTTATTTTCAGGCCTTTTTTCCTGTGATTTTATTTGTCCACCTGAAATGGATAAGTCGGAAGACAAATCTTCCTCCGATACTACGGGTTTTAATATTATTCAGATTGATGATCAACGCAATTAAGATTCAATAAAAAGGCCGAAAGAAATGATTCTTTCGGCCTTTTTAGTTGAAATATGTAAAGAAATAATTAGTCAAATATAAAGTTCTGCAAACTGTCGGCTCTTTTTCTACCAATTTCTGCTTTTTCAAGAAATTCATCCGATGCTTCGAAGTTGTTAAGTTTTGCCTGCTCTTTTGCACTTTCTTCCATCAGCATTACCATCTCTTCAAGATTTTTTAGTGCTTGCCACAGTTTGACTTCCACAGATTGCGTAACTTCTGTCAGCAAAGAACTTGGAAGAAAGGAATGGCCTGTATGGCATCTATATCTTATCAAATTTCCCTCGACTAATTTAATAAGTGCTCCGTTACATTCCGGACAAGTGAATGGTGTGAACTCTCCCATTGATATAATACCTTTGGAAAATGCATTTTGCTGAGCAGCAATATCAATTTCAGTTTTCATTTTTTCAAGTTCTGAAATTTGCATCGGGTCAGACTCGTCAGTTATTGGCAACTGTATCAAATCACCAAGAAGTGGAGCAATTTCTCCCAGCGGAACTACATAATCCACTTTTACATATTCCAGAACACTTGTTGGCATAGACGGATATTCTGCCTCCAAGGGCTGTTGGATAATACCCGTTCCACCAAGTCGCTTCACCGACCACATCCCCGAAGTACCGTCATCCAGCATTCCGGTAAGTACAACGCCGACTACACGCGATCTATAATTATACGCAGCAGAACGAAAAAGTGCATCAATTGAAGGTCGGAAACGATTTTCTTTTGGACCTTTTTTTATCAAAATTCTGTCATTCTCGATAATCATATGACGATCGGGCGGAGCTATGTATATCATTCCATATTGTATCAAGTCGCCATCATTCGGATGGACTGCCTTCAAAGGGCCCGTGAAAGATAAAATTTTGGGCAACAAACTAACAGAATCAGCAGAAACATGTTGGACAATGAAAATAGACGCATTAAAATTTCTTGGTAACAGGGCTACAATTTCTTTTAAAGCATTAACTCCTCCTGCCGAAGCACCAATAACTATTATATCTCGTTTTTTCATGGAAAGTTACGAAAGTGTGGTTTTATTCCAGTTTTGCGTATAAAGATTGCTCAAAAATCATTCCAACTTTAAAAATTATCTGCGCGATTTGATCCTTACTACTTGGTATCACATTTTTAATAACCAGATGTTTATCGATGGCATAGAAGTTGTGCTATACGTCGTATAATGAGATATTAAAAACAGAAAATATGGACTCGAATACAGTAATAAATAGCAGAGTAACAGGTATTTTTCTTACCATCGAAGACGCCGATGGCGCCTACGAAGCCTTATTAAACAAAGGTTATACGCGTGAAAATATTTCCGTTGTTATGTCCGATGTTACCCACAAAGGGCATTTTCTTAAAATTGAAGAAGAAAGTGTGGAAACATCTCATACGCTGGAAGATGCGGGACGCGGTGCATTGCTGGGTGGAACTGCTGGTGCGATTGTAAGTGCAATTGCCGCAATTGGTTCTAATTTAGCTTTGCCTGGTTTTGGCTTGGTACTTATGGGGCCATTATTGGCAGGACTGACCGGTGCTGCGGCCGGTAGTATTGCGGGTGGAACAATCGGTGCAATTATTGGAGCCGGCTACCCGGACGAGCATAAAGAATATTATGAAACTTCGATCCAGGAGGGTGGCGTTATGATCAGCGTCAATCCTAAAAATGCTTTGGACAAAGTAGAAATTACGGAAGCATTTGAAAAAAATAATGGCCAGCGGATTTACTCCGATGACCATAGCGCAGTTCTATAAATTAAAAACCGGAGGTTTAGCCGCCTCTGGTTTTATTTCAAAATTCAGTATAACCGTCGTCTCCCAAAATATCCTGTCCGTTATTGTCTCGGAAACTTTTCACAATGGCTTTTTTCTCCTGTGAATTTCTGGGATCCACACTAATGATTATTCCGCCTTCTTTCATACTATCACCATAAGAATCAGTATGTTCTTCCGGAACACTTGAACTTAAAATACCTTCGACGGTTTTCTTGGAAGAATCCTCCTCTGTTGTCAGATTATAAATTTTCTTTAATAGCGTGTTGGAGATTGCTATGCCCAAACCGGGAATTGAAATCATGGAAGTTATCGAAATTATCGCATTGACGATGATACCCTTCGGTTTTCCTTCAGACGAGTTCCAAACTAACATCTTCCTCCAAGGTTACGAATTCCTGAGCATCTTCCGGATGTGGCCTTTCATATTTATTCAACGTTTCATCCGACATCAAAACCGAAATATCATCATGTGTATGACCCAGTCTTAATAGCGAATGATAAGCCATATCCGCATCTTTTTTTGTAAAAAAAACACCGGAAACTGTACCCGGCAAATTGTAAGAGACACCAGAATTAATCATGCAGTAAATATAAGTTATCGGAAATTCTGATTTCCCTATTGAAATTCAGTCATTGTACAGTTTCCGGTTTTGTACAAATTACAGTTTAGTAGAATCCATTTTTGTGGAATCCATCATCATAGTTGAATCCGCAGGTGCTGCGCCCATATTACCGTCAGCAGAAGTACCCATGCTAGCAGTGTCGCTGCTCGTTGTCTCGCTTTTCTTACTGTTACATGCAGTCATGCTCAATAGCATACACAAGCCAGCTACTGAAATTGTTTTAAGGATCGTTTTCATTTTTGTGATTTTAAGTTATGTGAATTAAATACAAAACTATACCTCAAAAAATCATACCTGAAATTACACAACACTCAAATTAACAACGACTTACCTCAAACTATTAATTTGATGACGGAGAGCGATTAAAATCCAGCCAATATTGACACGTCGCTGTAAGCAAATCGCGAAGCTCTTCAAAAATCATTGGTTTCCTCAAATAGGAATTCGCTCCGGCCTGATAACACTGATTAATTTCAACAGGTCCCTCTTCGCTGCTCATCATAACCACAGGCAAACTCTTCCACTGTGTTTTTTCATTATCCGGTGTCTGTCGTAACAATTTGAGTAATTCAAACCCATTTATTAAAGGCATTTTTAAATCGAGAATAATAAGTCCCGGCACTTTTCCCTTATAATCAGGAGCGGACTGAAGTATAAGAAAATGATATAATTCCTGGGCACCTTCAAAAAACCTGACGGGATACTGCGGTAAAAAGTTGGTGAAAATTTTTTCCAGAACAAACCTGTGGTCTGCGGAATCGTCAACGATGTATAATTCTTTCTTATCAGTCATGTTAGTTTTGATTACAAAAAATAAATCTGATAACTACACGAAATTTACCTGTTTGCAAAAAACTCCGAAACAAAGGAAATCAAATTTACATTTAAGTAAGCACTAAAAGCATTCCAGATACTATTAGAGAATGCTATCAGTAATTAAAACGCCAGACTACCACTATTGTAGGACAAAGCTCCACTTTAAAATATTTTTGTACACTTTAAAGCGAAACCAGATCAGCTTCTGAAAATTCTCCTTCAACATCATGACCTTCCTCGTCAGCATATTTACAAATCACTTTTGCTGATTCAGAATTTTGTTCAGTACTGTAACGTACAACAGTCATTCCTTTTGTGCCGGTTTTTTCCTTAACCCATGCACCTTCTTCAAATTTTTGATTGCTCATAATATTCCGGTTTTATTTCTTTTTATCTTCTTTTTTCTCTTTTTCTTTCTTTTTTTCTTCTTTTTTCTTCTCCTTTTCTTTATCCTTCTTGTCCTGATCGCCGTTATCCTTATCGTCTTTCGAGAATATTTTTTGTAAAAAAGTCTTCTTCTCATCTGTCTTCAACTTCACAGAACCAATACTGATGTCGTTGTCAATTGATGGTTGAAGAGCATGGATAAAAGCGTTTTGTAGAATATTAGCCAATGCATACCACACATTTGTCCGCGGGCTATCCAGATCTCCCTGAAAAGGTATTTTTGTTGCGATCTGATCTTTTCTCTGATTTTTCAATATTACGCCCGCAGTTCCTACCAAGCCTTCCCACAACTTCCTGAGAATATTATCATGACGATCTTCCTTTCCCAAAACATCCAGATCTTTCAAAAAGGGTTTTACATAACCCGCAAACTTGCTATCCTTTGCTGCCACTTCGGTATACAATCCGAACGATCCTTTATTCACATCGATCTTGGCATAAGCCTGAAAAAAGTCATTTAATTTGACCAGATTCGTATTCTTCAATTCCGCACTCATATCAAAGGTCGGGTCATTGGCGAGTGGATTGGCTTTGGCATGAAACGTCATCTTTCCATCATAAATCGTTGCATCCGCATTAACTGACGCCGGTAACACAACTGTTGAATCATAACTATTTCGCAAATTTTCAGCCAAAATATGGACTTGGGTCATTTGAAGATCCACCGCAGGTTTGGAACCCGGATCGATATAAACAATCCTTCCATCATTTACCTCACATCTGTTAATTTGTAAAGGCATAAAAGAATCCAGCAATTTTTTCAAGGCAGACGAATCACGGGCAACATCTTTTGGCTCCACTTTATCCTTGGTAAAACGAACCATCGGTTTGTTCAAAACAACTTCACCAACGATCGAGCCTTTAAAAAGAGATTTCCATTCTACGGAAAGATCTATTACCTCAGCTCCAAAAAAAGGAGTTTGTTTTAAAGTTACAGTATCTTTTTTATTGAGATAAATGCTGTCAATTTTATAAGCTCCACGGATAATTGCCAGATCAATATCCTGAACATGGCCGTAGTATCCTTTCATCGTTGCCAGGTTTTTGTTGATGAGATGAAGAACCACATAAGGAAGAATCAGCCTTACAGCGATAATTAAAATAATGAATCCCCCAAAAAACCAGGCTGCTTTTTTCTTTCTGCGGTGCGAACTTTTAACTTCCATTTCTTGATAGTGTAGAGGTTAGTAAAGGACAGGTAAACACTTGACCTTTGGAACGCCAACCTCAAAAACCGTACCATTGACTATAAATGGATAAAATGAATCGTGTTGGAACAGAATGATGAATATTTAATTATTGTAAAAACCCATACTTCCGGAAGTATGATAATATTTATGCATTACATTTTCATTCAAAAACAGGACATGCTCATCAACAAAATCAGGATCATTACATTTCGATATGCGACCAATCTGGTTATAAGGAATTTTTATCGTGAAGCGATCATCAACATCCGCATTTTGAAATGAAAATTTGCATTTCAAACCATCCTCCGTTAACTGAATTTCCTCGATAGACTCGTTGTTGAAATAAACCGGGGCAAAATTAGTCAGCTCATCAAAATAAAATGAATAGTTCGCCACCACCAGATAATGTTGGGAAGGATCAGAAAAGTCGGAAATGATACGATTCACTATGGCTAATAGATTTAAGTCAACCTTTTCCATAAACTTGATGTCAAAAAATGTGAGAAATATTTAGTAAAAGCCATTAAAAAAGCCGGTGCTGAATTGCTTTTTTCAACACCGGCCCTTACAAAAAAATTATTCCTGCCACCATTTTCCCAAGGTGGGGTTTCAACCTTAATTGCGGTTATACAAAACTGTCCAGTGCTTTAATTTCTTTTCAGCTTGTCTGGTTAATTGGTTGGGAAAAAGTCGCCATACCCAATTATTTTCACCTGATCCCGGACTATTCATTTTAGATTTTTCATCCAGATTTAATACATCCTGAACCGGAAGAATTGCAGTTTTAGCAACAGATCCAAAAGCAAGTCTGGCCATCGCTTCACAAATATTATTTTCATTCAGGGGATGACCAACATAATCTTCCAACCGCGATCGCATTCCCTCATCAGTATCTTCACGGAACCAGCCAAGCGTAGTGTTATTGTCATGCGTACCCGTATAAACGATGAAATTTTTTGAATAATTATGTGGGATAAAATCCGAACCCGGCATACTTTCATCAAAAGCAAATTGCAAGTACTTTCATTCCCGGAAGTTCAAATTCGTCCCTTAACCGGAAAACAGCCGGACTACTTTTTCCAAGATCCTCTGCGACGAAAGGCAAGGCTTCCCAGCGCGGCTTCAATTGTTTTGAAAAACTCAGCATCCGGGCCAAGTTTCCAAGTTCCGTTTACAGCAGTTTCTTCGCCGCCCGGCACTTCCCAATAATCTGCAAAAGCCCGGAAATGATCCAGACGAACCAGATCAAAAAGCTCGGTATTTTTCTTCAAACGCTCAATCCACCACTGATATTTCTGTTTTTTTAACGCTTCCCAGTTGAAAACCGGCATACCCCAAAGCTGCCCGTCGTTTGAAAAAGAATCCGGTGGAACGCCCGCGATTCCGGTAATTTTTCCATCTTCATCCAACAGAAAAAGATCACGATGTGCCCATACATCCGAGGAATTATAGCTAACATAAAAAGGCAAATCGCCGAGCAGACTGATATCACGTTCATTACAATACTGACGCAATGCTTTCCATTGTTTGTCAAAAACATACTGAACCCATTTTACAAACCGGATATGATCAGCTTCTGATTTCTCCAAATTTTGCAGCTTTTCGGTATCTCGTAAGTTTATAAGGCTCCTCCCATTCTATCCATGGTTTCCCATCGTGCTGTTTTCGAAGCACCATATATAGTGCAAAATCATGAAGCCATTCCGCATTTTCTTCACAAAATTTGTCAAACTCTTCTGTTGGAAAAGTTTCTTTATGACGTTTCAAAGCCGGAATAAGCTTTTTCCAGAATTTCCAGTTTTAGCTTTTCCGCTTTTTCATAATCGGTCTTGCCATCCTGAGGAAGCTCATATGTTGAAAGATCAATATCTTCCAAAAGACCTTCTGCTTTTAAAATTTCCGGACTGATCAAAGTTGGATTTCCCGCCCGGCTTGAAAGCGCACTATATGGCGAATTGCCCTGTGCAGCTTCGGTAGGATTTAAAGGCAACAACTGCCAGTACCTTTGGCTGCTTCGATTTAAAAAATCAGCAAAAGCAAAAGCTTCCTTGCCCAAATCACCAATGCCAAAAGGTGAAGCAAGTGAGCTGATGTGCATCAAAACACCAGCGCTGCGTTCATTTCTGATTTTTTCCCCTTTTAAAACAGCAACCGGAAAACTTTTAAACAAATCCGAAACAGGTATACTATCCTGATATTCTGATTTTATTGTCGTAAACAAATTATTCCATTCGGCATTTACACCGCCCGGAAGCATCACGATGGTATCCTTCCAATCAAGCTCAAATAATTCCTTTTTCTGCTCTTCACAAATAATTGCAGTATGCAATGGAACAATTACGATCAAAACCGTTTGTTTGTAAATCCGCGCAAAGGCCAGCACATGATTTTTATACGCACCTTCCACATCCAGATTTACATAATTACCTTCTGAAAAAAGTGCCGGATTATCTTTTCTTAACTGATATAACTGATGCGTCAGCCAAAGTTTTATCTGGGCGTTATGACGATTTTCCCATAATTTTTCCAACAATCGCGGCTGATCATCATAATTTTCAAAGTCTGCCAAAAACTGTTGTCTTTTGTTAAAGTCAACCGCTCGTCTGTTGTCAGGATCCACCAGACTAAAATCCCACAATTCGCATCCCTGATAGACGTCAGGAATTCCGGGACAAGTAAATTTCAACAATACCTGAGCCAGGGAATTTACGATTCCAGCCTCAGCTGTTTTACTTTGGAACAAAGCAAATTTCTCCCAAAAAGGCCCATCTTTTTTCAGCAATTCCAGAGCGAAATTTTTGGTACCTTCTTCATAAGCTTCATTAGGTTCAGCGTAAGTTGTATGGGTTTTAGCTTCACGTAATGCTTTTTGAAGATATTCTCCCAGACGCTCAGAAAAATCATCCTCATCTTCACCAGGCATAGGAAATGCGCCGAGCAAAGTTTGATAAATCAGATATTCATCATTGGTATCCGGCGCAGAAAACTTTTCCCGTAACGGTGCATTTAAATCCTGCCATTCCTTCACATGCTCAAACCATGGTCCCGGAAGATCTGTCAAAACATTCAGGCGCGCACGCACATCTTCTCCCCTTTTTGTATCATGCGTGGAAGTTGTATTTAATGATAGCGGCCAGTCGTTTTTCCGCTGCTTCATTTTTTGGTGAAAATCCTCTACCGATAATCCGAAATTTTCAGGAGAATCTCCAACATCGTTATGGCCAATGAAACGATCATAAGTATACATCAAAGTATCTTCTCCGCCTTTCGCCATCAGCGGACCGGTGAATTGCATGCAGCGCTGATAAAATTCCAGCGCACGGATTTTGTAATCTTCATCGGCATCTTTTGGTTTTTCCAAAAGTAATTCTTCCAGTAAAGAAACAGCTGACTGAAACTGTGGATGAACCGATTTCACTTCTTCCAAAATATTGTGGACAGCCGAAGATTCCTTTTCACTTAGCGGTAAAACATTACCATAATAACGATAAACCGGGCAGTGAATCAGAAACTCACCAATTGCGTTTTTTATATTGTTTTTACCAACTTCATTTATTCTTTCCGGATCAGCCAGATTTAACTCTACAAAAAGCTGATAAAGATTTTCAAGTTCCCCAGCCATAGAATCATACAAAATATGTGATTTCTTCTGGCGAAGCTGATTTAACGGATGCACTGTACTATTGGTCAGATCTTCGTAAAAATCTGTAAAGGCTTTTTCGCTTGATTTGCTGGTGAAAAGATTATTGACAAATGACAAAAACTCATAACCGGTTGTCCCTTCAATTGGCCAGGATTTCGGCATATCTTCACCGTTTTCCAGAATTTTTTCAACAACAATATAAGTATCATCTCCTGCAAGTTGCCGAATCTGATCAAGATATCCGGCAGGATTATAAAGTCCATCAATATGATCAATTCTTATTCCCTGAAAAACGCCATCGGAAAGCAGTGTTTTTATTAATTTATGATATTCATCAAAAACATTTTCATCCTGAATATTCAGACAAATCAATCCGTTGACCGTAAAAAAACGTCTGAAATTGATTTGTTCATCCGTTTTTTGCCAATTACACAAAGCATATGTCTGTTTGTCAACAATGCCTTTCAGCTTTTCCTTATCGCCATTAATATCTTTCAAAGATTTTTCAATCAAACTCTTAATCTGCTCATTTTCTGACAAGGAAGTAAGCTGTAATATCAATTCGTTCCACCTTTGAGAAAAAATCCGGGCATCTTCTTCATCCGTTATTTCTTTTATCTGTGACAAAATCTGCTGCAAAGATTGATTCAGCGATTCTTCTTCACTACCTAAAATCGTCAGATAGGACGCTGGATTTAGCGGATATATATTCTCGGAATATTGTAGTACAAAACGGCCGCCAACGAATTCAATTGTTACTTTTCCATCTTCCAAAACTTCTTCCAGATCGGATTCCAGAAAAGGAACCATCAGTTTTCCATGAAAAAGACGGCTGTTCCAGGCGATATCAAAAAATGTCGCATAAACGGATTGTTTTCCTTTTTCCAAGCACATCCATCAGCCACGGATTTTCCGGGTGAAAGGCCATATGATTAGGAACAATATCCTGCAACCAGCTTATATTGGTTTCTTTTAATTGTTGTGCTAAGTAATTTCAAATGCTCTATCACTGCCTATTTCCGGATCAATTTCGTTAGGATTTACTCCGTCATATCCATGCGTGCTTCCCGGTGTTGATTTAAAAATCGGGCGATGCGTAAATTGTACCCACGCCCAGTTTTTGAAGGTAAGGGATTATCTCTTCAAAATCTTTCAGATTGAATTCTTTCTGGAATTGCAAACGATATGTGGCGATCGGATTATTCATGCTGATTGGTGTAAAGAGTGAAGGATTGTGGTGGTAAAACCAGGTTTATTTCTCCGGAAATTGTGTCAGGCAGATCTTCTGATCCATTCCACAAGACATCCGAAGACGCAATTAATTTGTGCCAGACAGGTGAATAAACAGCTACGTGAACCTCCTCTGGTTTGTTTGAAAAATTCATTAGCGCGATAACATCCTGGATTTTATGCTGACGTTGTAAAACTATAATCTGTTTATCTTCAAGACACTCAACGTACACATCTTTCCGGTTCAAAACGCTTAATGCAGATTGTTTTTTTCGAATTTCAATCAGCCTTTTGTAATAGGCCAACATGGTTTTATGCGGAGCTTTTTCGATAAGATCCCAATGCAGCTTTGATTCTTCAAAGGCTTCCACACTCATTGGATCCGGCGCTTCCCCTTCCATATGAAATGCCTGAAATTCTTTTTTTCTCCCTTTTCGGACAGCTTCCGCCAGTTCCGGATCGGTGTGACTTACAAAATATTGAAACCTGCCTGGCTCACTATATTCCTCTCCCATAAACAACATGGGAAAATATGGACTGGCCAAAACAGCTCCTGCCATGAGTTTTTGCATATCAAAACTTACAAGCTCGCTTGTCCGCTCACCAAGCATCCGGTTACCTACATGATCGTGATTTTGAGAAAAAACAACAAATTGCTCTCCCCCATTTTCTTTGCTTTAATTCCAAACTTTTTCTTCCGGTGATCCGAATACGTACCATCATATACGTAAGCATCCTGATATGCTTTTGCCAGAGATTTTAAACCATTAAAATCAGAATAATATCCTGACTTTTCCTGTCCAGAGCTAACACGTAAAGAATGGTGAAACTCATCAATCCACTGGGCATTCATGCCATAACCACCTTTATCAACCCGATTAATAAAACTGTGTATCATTTAAGATCCAGCTCAACAATGAGGTAATGACAGCCACCTGTCTGATGTTCAAGAAAATCCAGCTGCTCCTTGATTTCCTGTAAAATATGAACAGGACTAAAATCTTTTATCGCATGAACCGCATCCATTCTAAGCGCATCAATATGAAAATCGCGGAACCACATTAAGGCATTTTCAATAAAAAATAGTCTCACACCATCACACCAGGCATCATCGAAATTAATCGCATTACCCCAAGGCGTATGGTATTTATCAGTAAAATAAGGCGCAAATTCTTCCAGATGATTTCCTTCCGGACCGATATGATTGTAGACAACATCCAGAATTACAGCCAATCCTTTCTGATGACAAGCATTTACCAGATGCTGTAAAGCCTCGGCGCCGCCATAAGAATTCTGTACACAATAAGGAAATACGCCATCATATCCCCAGTTTCGTCCACCAGAAAATTGAGAAACAGGCATTAGTTCAATCGCTGTTATACCAAGGTCTACCAGATAATCCAGTTTTTCTTCCATCGAAGCAAATGTACCATCAGGCGTAAACGTACCTGTGTGTAGTTCGTAAGTAATATATTCCTTTAAAGGTATATTTTTCCAATTCGTATCAGTCCATGAAAAAGCTACTAAGATCAAAGGTTTTTGAAGGTCCGTGAACACCATCCGGCTGCGACAACGAGGCCGGATCAGGAAGATTTTTTTCTCCGTTCAACGATAAACTGATACTTTTCATCCGGCAACAATAAGTCGGTTTCCAAGAGTCCAGTAGCCATATTCCTCACAGATCAACGGTATTTTAATATTGTGGGAAAGTAGAAGAATTTCCACACGATCTGCCTCGGGAGCCCATAATACTACGTTGGCTAATCCCTTCTCATTAAAATTTATACCCAGCGTTCTTGTTCTCGTATTTACTACATTCATATTCTCCAAACCGGAATTTGAGTGATTTACCAGCTAAGTTGACAAGAGATAAATACTGTGCCAGTCTGCCATATTCAAACAGCTACTGATTATATAACAATTTTCATTTATCGGCCAAAGGATCCAATATTCTGACCCTTCCACTTTCAGGATTCAAACTTGCTTAAAATAGATCTGGCACAGATATTTACTCGCGCAGCTCAGTTTCTATCTGAAATCTACTCGGTATTAATTTAAATTATCATGGATCAACATCTGGAAAATGAACTTTTAAAATCGCCTGAAGAATCAGAGATTAAAGTTTGTCCCGGGAAGTCCGTTTCCATTGGGTGCGACGTACGATGGTGAAGGAATAAACTTCTCGATTTTCTCTGAAAATGCAACACATGTAGAACTTTGTCTGTTTGACTCGGCTGATGATGAATTTGAAAATATTAAAATAAACATTGAGGAAGTAACACATAACGTCTGGCACGTTCACGTACCTGGTCTTGAAACCTGGTCAATTGTATGGCTATCGTGTTTATGGTCCATATGAACCGCATAACGGGCACCGGTTTAATCCTGCCAAACTCTTGTCGGATCCTTATGCAAAAGCCATTGCCGGTGACATTAAATGGAATGATGCACTGTTTGGTTATGAAATAGGAAGTGAGGAGCAGGATCTAAGTTTCAGTGAAACAAATAGTGCTCCGTTTATTCCTAAATCGATTGTAATTGACAGCCAATTTGACTGGGAAGGTGATAAGCAACCGAAAATCCCTTATCATGATACCATCATTTACGAAGCGCATGTAAAAGGTTTTACAAAATTGCATCCTGAAATTCCGGAAGAAATAAGAGGAACTTACGCAGCTCTGGCACATCCTGTTACGATCAATTATTTAAAAGATCTCGGAATTACGACGCTGGAATTAATGCCGGTTCACCATTTTGTTTCTGACCGTCATTTGCTTGAACGCGGACTTATCTAATTATTGGGGATATAATACCCTGGGTTATTTTCGCACCGGATTCCCGCTATTGCAGCTCGGGAGTGTTGGGAGAACAAGTCAATGAATTTAAAAATATGGTCAAGGAACTTCACAAAGCGGGTATTGAAGTGATACTCGACGTAGTTTACAATCATACGGCAGAAGGAAATCACCTAGGGCCTACATTTTCGTTTAAGGGTATTGATAACTGTTCATATTACCGGCTGACACCGGAAGATCAGCGTTTTTACAAAGATTATACCGGTACTGGAAATACCCTGAATGTGCCTCTGCCTTTTGTTTTAGGTTTAATTATGGACAGTCTTCGCTACTGGGTTACCGAAATGCATGTAGACGGTTTCCGGTTTGACCTGGCGTCTACACTTGCGCGGACCTTGCACGAAACAGATATTTTAAGCTCTTTCTTTTCCATCATTCACCAGGATCCTGTTATTTCTCAGGTAAAACTGATTGCTGAGCCATGGGATATTGGTGAGGAAGGTTATCTCGTTGGGAAATTCCCGCCGGGCTGGGCAGAATGGAATGATAAATACAGAGATTGTTTCCGTGACTACTGGCGCGGCGCAGAAAGTAAACTTGGAGAATTTGCCTTGCGTTTTACCGGAAGTCCCGATTTATATAAAGGTGGCTATCGCCGCCCAACGGCCAGTATAAATTTCATCACTGCACACGACGGCTTCACCCTGCATGACCTGGTTTCGTACAATGAAAAGCATAATGAAGGTAATGGTGATAATAATTCGGATGGTGAAAATGATAATAATTCCTGGAACTGCGGAGAAGAAGGCCCGACAGAAAATCCTGAAATTATAGCGCTTAGAAATCAACAAAAACGGAATTTTCTGACCACATTATTTTTGTCCCAGGGCGTGCCTATGCTTGTTGCAGGTGATGAATTTGGCAGAACTCAATAGGGAAATAATAACGCTTATTGTCAGGATAATCGAAATTTCCTGGCTTGACTGGGAAAATGCCGATCATGAGCTAAGAGAATTTACAAAAAAAGTAATTCATATCTGTAAGGACCATCCCGACTTTCCGCAGACGCCGCTGGTTTCAGGGATTACCAATTAAAGGGTCCGGTATGGATGATGTTATGTGGTATCTGCCCGAAGGAACAGAAATGCCAGAGGAAAGCTGGAATCACGATTTTGCCAAATCACTAGGTGTTTATTTTAACGGTAATGGAATTCGTTGTGTGGATTATGATGGAAACAGAATCAAGGATGATAGCTTTTACATTATTTTCAATGCACACCACGAAGCGCTGGAATATACGCTTCCATCTGAGCAATGTGGAAAAGCATGGAAAAAAATCATTGATACCAGTGACGGTTTTATTGGAGAAGACAATGAAGAGTTGGATGCCGGAAATGCGATTCAGGTTCAGGCGCGATCAGTTATGGTTTTAAAATGTCCTATCCAGTAAAAGTTTTTATGAATAACAAGAAGGTGCTTTGTTAATACGAAGCACTTTTCTTGTTACAACAATTCTGTATTTTGTCAGACTGGATAAATATCTTTTACCTTATGACTTTGCCAGAATTCCTTTGTCTCAACATCCATTACTGATATTTTACCTTCTCTGGCAGCCCCTGTATCAACATCCCAAAGGTTTCCACCATTCATAGGCACATCCATTTCAAACTTCGTTGTTGGTGTATGTCCTATAAATATCTCTGTAAAAAGTGCCAGTCGTTTAGGATAAAAAACGGAATCCGGAGTTAAACTTTTATCCATTGCCAGTGCGGTTTCCAAAAGTGTACGATCATTATTAAAATTATATTCAGAAGGTTCTTCAAGAAGACCTTTTTGGGAAGTAAAACCGGCATGAACAAACAGACGGTTTTTTTCATCTACATAATAATTAGTCAGATTTGAAAAAAAATCACGGTGCCTGAGTTTCGTATTTTTGTCAAAATCCTGATAGCTCAAAATTGTTGACATTCCCCGGTTTTCCAGCCACGCTTTGTCGGGAACATTCCCCGCCAGCCAGTCACCACACCAGATATCATGGTTTCCTTTTATAAAAATGCAGGAATATTTTTCAGATAAGTGTATCAAATGCTCAATAACCAAAGCTGATTCGGGCCAGCCATCAACATAATCACCGACGAAGATAAGCCTGTCATTATCCCGAACTTTTGCTTTCTCCAATACCTGTATTAAAGCTTTATAAGCTCCGTGTATATCTCCTATGACCAATGTCCTTGCTTGCATAAAATTGGATTTATTTCAAAATATTAAAACTCCATTCCACGAAATTACCCCTAAAACCACAAGTTGTATACTACAATTAATTAACGGACACAACCAACTGTTAACCAGCGCTTTTGGCACACTTTTTTATTTAACCGCGAAAAAAGTGGACTAATTAATTCATCAAAACTAAAAGATCATGAAAAAGTTTAATTTAATGTTACTCTTTGTGGCAACAATGTTTTTGGCGGTATCATGTAAAGATGACGACGATGACAATGATTCCGTGACTGACCAGCTTACGGACTCCGATAGAACTTTCGTAATGAATGCCGCAGATGGAGGCATGTTTGAAGTAATGGCCGGCCAATTAGCAATTAAAATGGATTCTATGATGGTGGATTCCATGGGCACTGATTCAATGACTACGGATTCAATGGGAACAGGTACGATGGCGGGACTGGATTCAGCAGGTATTCGTTCATTTGCACAAATGATGATTACGGATCACACCAAAGCCAATAATGAATTAAAAACTTTGGCAGACAAAAAATCTGTTACGCTGGCGACTACACTTACAACTGCTAAACAGCAAAAGCTGGATAGTCTGAACGCATTGAGCGGCAGCGCTTTCAACAGGGCATATATCAAAATGATGGTGAGTTCGCATCAGGAAACTGTGGATATGTTCCAGAAAGAATCGGATAGTGGTAGTGATGCAGATGTCAAATCATTTTCGTCAACCTGGTTACCAACTTTTAAAACTCATTTGCAGCATGCACAAATGTTACAGGATTCCCTGTAAGTGTCAGCGTTTGTAAAAAACAGGGTAAATTCTACCCTGTTTTTTTGTGTCCATCTATAATTGAAATGATATAATAGTGTACGATATTAACATAAAATAAAATCCTAATCTAAATGAAAATATATTTGAATTATATAAAAATTAAGAATATTTACATTTGAGAAAATTTTCAGTCATCAGACATATGTTAAAGTCTTTATTTGTATTTTTTAAAAATATTTAAAAATACAAATAAAAGTTAATTAAATTATAAACAGCTGTTTAAGAAAAGTAAATGGAGTTAATTGATCAATTATCCTAATAAAATAACAGGTCTTTAAATATCAAAAAGGAATCAGGAAGGAATTATAAAATGGCATTTTGAAGAAAAATTATATTTGAATTTTATAATTTTTTATTTGAAAACCATAGACATTGCTATCGTTGTGAGAAGTAATTTTGTATAATTATTAAAACCGAAATTCTTAAACCAACTTAATCATGTCTAAGCCAGGTATCTTAACATCGCTTACATTCTCGTTGCTGTTCCTGACAGCGGCTTCAAACTTGAAAGCTCAAAAAATAACTGATCCGGGAATTTCCCAGCACAATTACAAAATGCCAAATAAAGCGGCAATAGCGAAAGTTCAGGAAATGGGACAGCATTTCGTCATCGCTATGAACTCAGTTTCTAATAGTCAGCTGGCCCATTCATCAAAATATGCTGTTAGTCCTTCTTCGATTGTAATTGCTACAAATGATAAAAAAGAACCGATGAGCATTAACCCGCTTTCTTCGGTTTCAAATTATAAAACCCAGCCTATTCCAAAGATGCAGCCGACCCAGGAGGAATACTCTGCATCACTGAATTAAATTTGATTTAATTCAGAATTTCTTAATTAATGAAATAAAAAATGGCTAAAAGACTTTCGTCTTTTAGCCATTTTTTATTTGATATAGTAGTTAAAACGGTAATACTATTTCCTGGAAACAAATTTGTTAAACTTGCTTTCCTTTCCTCCGGCAGTTTCATTCTGGTATAAAAACTCAACGTTACTTTCGTCAAATTTCTTAAAGAAATCTTCCCAGCTAATTGCTTCCAGGGTATCCTTGCCAGAATAACCTGGGAAATCTATTCTCAAAATTCCGGTGTTATCATTTTTATTTTCCGTGCCTTTCACCGTTGAAGGGGTTCCTTTCCGTTTTTCAACCCAGGCCCTGATTTCATCGTGATCTGTTGTGCTTTGTGATTTTGCTGATGCGGCTTTTTTAGCCGGACGAGCAGCAGTTGACCGTGATTTTGTAGCTTTTACGGCCGGTGCTTTTGTTTCCGATTTTACTTTTGTAGTAGCCATAGTTATTGATGAATTGTTTCAGAAGGCAAATCAATAACTATGCCTTACTTTCATAACTACCTCACCATCAAATAAAATAACCAATTACAGGTTTATTTAAACCATTTTATTTTTTTACTTATTTTTTCGATTTGACCAAATCGTAGAACATAATTAACATTCCGGTCACTAATTCCACAGAAAAAGCAAGGCATATATTTTTTGCGATGCCCTGAAAAAAATTTCATCAACAAGCATTTAATTTTATGGACAATTCAGGAAAATATGTATTGATTACCGGAGCTACAAGCGGTATCGGACGCGAGCTTGCAAAACTTTTTGCAGCAGATAAATATAATTTGATATTGGTATCGCGCAATCAGAGCGAACTGGAATCTACTGCTACCGAGTTACGGCAAAATGGCGGAGACGTGATCGTTATCGCCAAAGATCTTTTCAATCGCGATGAAGCTTTTTCGTTGTATGATGAAGTGAAACAAAAAGGGATCGAAATAGATGTACTGGTGAATGATGCGGGACAAGGAGTTTATGGGCTTTTTAAGGACACCGATATTGAAAAAGAACTCGAAATTATAAATCTGAATATTTCGTCACTCGTTATCCTTACTAAGTGTTTCTTAAAGGATATGACAGCTCGTAATTCAGGAAAAATTTTAAACCTTGCCTCAATAGCAAGTAAAATTCCTGGACCTTGGCAGGCAATTTACCACGGAACCAAGGCTTTTGTTCTTTCTTTTAGCGAAGCAATCCGTGAAGAACTTAAAGACACTGGTATTACAACAACAGCTTTAATGCCCGGTCCGACTGATACTGATTTCTTCAATAAAGCGGATATGCAAGATAGCAAAGCAGTCCAGGATGAAAGTAAATTGGCTGACCCTGCCGATGTTGCCAAGGATGGTTATGAAGCATTAATGGCTGGTAAAGACAAAGTAATTTCCGGATTTAAAAACAAATTACAAGTTGCAATGGGTGCTATTTCGCCGGATAGTACGGTTGCACATCAGGTATATGAGCAGCAAAAACCGGTTGGGCACGAATAAAATACATCTGTCAAGTATGAAAAAAGCATTGTCTTAAATTCAGACAATGCTTTTTTCGCATAAAATTTTTTCTACCCCATATCTTGAAGATATTCCCATTCCCGGATATCTTCCATGTTGTGCGTGGAAGGCTCTAAAGCATAGACTTCAATAAACAAATGATTTTCTCCATCGAATTCCCCGTCCCTCCATTCCTCTTCGTCCGTCCTGAGAAATCGTACCGATGCTCCGTTTTCTGGTATATCTGATTTAGTCATTTCTAATTTTTAGTACAAGGTATAAAAAATGCGGCTGGATTTCCGTTTAGAAATCCAGCCGCCTCATATCAAATTAATTAATCATTCTTCTTACCCAAGCTGGCATGTTGCTTTTGATTGTTTGTCAGGTTGTTACCCTTCACTGTTTCCTCTTCTTTGTGCCTGCTATCAAGGTTATCCTTATTTTCCGTATGCGTCTTGCTTTGGCTTTGATGCATACCATTGGAACTTTGTGATTGTTTCATGATATTCATTAATTGATTCTGCTATATAATATATAAATATTATACCAGCCATTTTAACTCGAAATTCCTCAAACCTTGTACAATTACTGAACAATCTGGTCATTTATGTAACCAATTCGTGTAGCAGGCATGGTTTTAGATCAATATTTTAGAGCTTTAAGGAGTAAACCAGTCACTTTTAAATGTGCAGGTAGTACGAAATAATCAATCAAATCTGTAAACCTTGCTATGTCTGGATTTAATAATAAAATAAGGCAGATATTCTTCCTTCTGCTTATTGTGGCACTCGGAGTATTGCTTTTTTCACAGCTCTATACATTTTTTCCCGGTTTCCTGGGAGCTCTTACATTGTACATTCTCAGCCGGAAATGGTATTTCAAATTAACATTTAACCGAAAATGGAATAAGAGCGCCACAGCATTACTTTTCATGTTTGTTTTTGTAGCCTGTATTGTTCTGCCCATATATTTTTCTGTTCAGTTGTTGTACACCAAAGTTGAACAGATTTTAAAAAATCCGGATCAAATTTATTCTGCACTTAACGCAGTTTCAAACCAGATAAAAGACTGGACAGGACAGGATATTTCAAAAAGTGATTTTATCAAAGAACTTCCAAAACGGGTTGGCGGATTTATTCCAATGTTATTGAATAGTTCGGCTACACTCATTGGAAATCTGCTGATGATTCTTTTTCTGGCCTTTTTTATGTTCACCAACGGACCTCAGCTGGAAAGAGCCGTTTCAAAATTTCTTCCATTGAGAAATGAAAACATTGACATTCTGGCAAAAGAAACGAAGATGATGGTGAAAGCTAATGCATTAGGTATTCCAATTATTTCTATTGTACAGGGATTGGTCGCTTTGGCCGGTTACTGGATTTTCGGGATCAAGGATTTTGTATTGCTCGGATTCCTGACGGGGATTTTCGCGTTTTTTCCGGTCATTGGTACTGCCGCAATCTGGATACCTTCTGTGATTTTTCTTTTTTCATCTGGTGAAAACGGAAAGGCAATCGGGCTGGCAATTTATAGTGCAGTTGTGACTGGAAATATCGATTATCTGGCACGTATTTCATTCCTGAAAAAAGTTGGCGATGTACATCCAGTTATTACAATTTTAGGATTAATCGTCGGACTCAAACTTTTTGGTTTTCTGGGATTTATTTTCGGACCGCTGTTAATCAGTTATTTTTTATTGTTGCTTAAAATTTATGCAAGTGAATTTGGTAAAGAATCATCCGCAGCCGAATATGATAAAGTGCTTGAACCTTAATCTTTAAATTTTACACTTCACAAAATCATCTTGACCAATGGAAGAAAAAAATTATTCAGGAACGATACCTGTACAGGAAGAAGGAAGCAAAATCAATGTTGACAGCAGCATTGACACTGAAAAATAACGAAGCAGGCAAAATCACTTTTTGAAATTGCCAAAAGTCGTTTGCTCGATGTAAACAACTGGCAGCAATTGACGGGAAAACTTTCTGGCTGATTTTCAATTAACCGATGCAATCAGGAAACCTGACATCTTCACCGGTACAGGAAGGGATGTATTTTAAAATAGATATTCCCGGTCCGGGCACAAAAGCAGGCGAAGGATTTGACTGGGTAAAAGTGGAGAAAATTGAAAGTCTACAATTCCCCGGATATTGAAAGTATAGGCATAAGGGTCAGGCCTGCGCCTAATCCTCTATCATACAAATAGCGACATCGCTCATTTCTATTCCCAGGAAGCAACCAGTACTTTCACGGTAACCCGGGAAGGATCAAAAGTTACTGCGGCCGTTTATGACCGGAATACCAAAACAAATAAGGACAGCGATCAGACTTTCGGATCAGCTTAAGAAATGCAATTGTAGGAATTGGAGGCATTATCAGTTTTTCCAGAATTCAATGGAAAAGTTTGACAAATGCACTAATAAAACAAGCTGATTAATTTGCTTGTTTTATTAGTGCGAATTGATATTTTGATGATTTTATTACACACCAGTAATTGCGTTACAAATTTATAATAAGCACATTACTGGTTTTTCTGATAAAGTTTCAGCGCATTCTCAATGCGAATTCTTGTCTCGGAATCATTGCATTCAACCCTGAAACGAACGTCGGATTTGGTATCTCCAAAGAAGTGAAGTGTAACTGGCTTTTGATAAAAATTGTAAGTAGAAGCCAGTTTTTCCATTTGTTTGATGGATTCTTTTATCTCATTATCCCGCATTTTAATAGCAGAATTATTTACTTCTTCGTGTGACTTGAAACGAAAAATGTTGACCACTTTTAACTCTTCCATGATGTTGACTTTGTTTAGCATTTAAGAAATTGTGCCCGGTTAAAACCACGCTAGTAAATTTCTATACCATGGAAAATTGGTAGTATGCAAATCGCATGCCCGAATACAAAAAGTCTGATAATCAATTATTTATTTCCATAATTTTTAAAGTAGAACTGAACAAAAAAAAGAGATACCGAAGTATCTCTTTTTGCAATAAGACTATATTTAAAATCCTAGGTTGCCAAAGGTGGTCCCGATGGAATAAAGATCTTTTCACGTTTTGCTTTGAATTTATGACGTCTTGGCCGTAAACGTAGCCGTCATGTATTCGCCCATATAAATGGAGCCGGTCATGGTATCATCCTTTGCTGTACCTGAAAATGAAAAAGTAATATTATCCGCAATCTGACGGTCCGAACTTCTCATTTTTACTTCATTTCCTTCAACCGTTCCCTGTAATTCCCTTACCGAAAATTCCCCTTTATGAGAACCTTCAAGCCAGTTTCCATCCTGCTCAATGATCAGCGATTGTTTGCTAACCGAAGAGAAAAACTTTACATCCAGATCCCAATGACCTTTCAAGCGCTACCGTCGCAGGTTTCATATCTGTTTTTTGCGGCGCACGCTTTTCTGATAAAACAGAAACAAAACGATCCGCTACTACTTTATCGTCACCCGGCTGCATTTGTCCGGTTGTGATTGAAATAAAAGTTGAACCTTCTCTGCTTCCGCCACCCAGTGCAATACGTGGTTTTGTTCTGCCAAAAAGTTCAGCAATTTCTTCACCTGTAATATTAAATTTCGCTGGATCCCAGGTAATTCTTAGTTGAGGCGTACGGTTAGAAAGCTCGTCTTTTGGCTCAATAACCGTCGTTTTAACGCCGTCAATGGCAGTAACCGTTTTCGAAATATTGTCAAGCCATGAAAGCCATCTTTTCCATTCGCCTGCATGATCACGTTTTGTCCACGCTTCCACAGCGGCAATCATACCCATCGTTTCTTCACGGCCAACCTTATTATCACGTCCCGGACCGTGGTGAGGAGCGCTCGCCTGCCACGCAGACATCAGCAAATCTTTTTGACCTAAAACAAGTCCTGCGCACTGAGGTCCGCAAAGTGCTTTTCCACCACTGTAAATCACAACAGTTGCACCCATTTTCAAATGGACGTTCGGAATTGTCAAATCCTCAGCTGCCGCATCCACCATTACCGGAATATTTTTTGGCTTGGCAATTTTTGAAATAGCTTCCAAAGACATCGGGCCTTTCATGGATTCATCACCCGCCATCAGATAAATCAGCGCTGTACGGGAACTGATTGCGGCTGTCAATTCTTCAATGGAATCCACGGTAATGATCGTCACACCAACATTTCTCAACGCATGATCATACACATTACGGGAATATCTTGGAATAATAACTTCCGTTTTATCAAATCCTGCAAGATTTGGAACACGGATCAGTTTTTCAGGATTACCTCCTGTAACACAGGCAACTGTAACATGTTTCATACCCGCCGCACAACCGGCCGATACCATTCCCCACTCTGCACCGGTCAGTTCAGCAAGACGTTTTCCGGCTCCGAAAGCCAGTTCGTCATACTGTACAAAAACCTGGGCTGCGGCGTCCATTGCGGTTCTTACTTCGGGTCTTTCGATGGAACCACCGATGATGGTGAAGGTTCCGCGACAATTGATAATCGGTTCAACACCGATTGCCTGATAGATTTCTTTGCTGGCTGCAACCTGAGCCTGACTAACTGCTTTTTCAGGAGCAGAAGTCTTTGGGAAGCATTATACTTCCGGCCAGCGGAATCATGGATAAATCTTTAATTGCGTCTCTGCGATTCATTTGAAATAAATAAGTGTTTTAGGAATTTTGGCGAATTACTAAATTAATTTATAGGTGTTTTGAGCTTAAAAAATTCGGGCTGTAAATTGAATCCTGCAATCTAAAACGAAAATAAAGTATAATATTTCGTGTATAAATTTTATACAGGTCATTATTTTGCCTTTATTATAAATGGCGGGACGAGTTTAACACATAATGCTTTCTTAACCAAATGGAGTTTCAATTTACGGTTACGTTCCCGTCTGTCTTTATATTGTTTCTTCCATTTATAATAATTCTCCAAACTCTCATTTCGTTTTTAACGGGAGAAAATTTAGCATAAACAAAAAACAGCCGACTTTAAGCCGGCTGTTAGTTTTTTACATTACAATTCTGAATTTCGAGCATAACTTAAAGCAATGAATCAAAATGAATCGGAAACTGGTTGATTCTTTTTCCTGTTGCATGAAAAATAGCATTGGCAATCGCCGGAGGCATGGCTCACAAGACCAATTTCCCCTATTCCTTTGCTACCAAGTTCATTTACAATTTCATCTTTTTCCTCAACAAAAATCACATCCAGCTCATGAATATCAGCGTGAACCGGAATATGATATTCTCCCAGGTTGGTGTTCATATACTTTCCCGAAATTATGATCACTGATCGTTTCTTCCCGAAGTGCCTTACTTATTCCCCAGATCATACCACCTAAAATCTGACTTCTGGCTGTTTTTGGATTGATAATATTTCCGGCTGCAACGGCTGTAACGGCTCTGGTCACATTAACAATTCCCAATTCCTCATCCACCTCAACTTCTACAAAAGCAGCACTATGCGCCGCACGGGAATATTTTTTGAGTTTAAGAACATTAGGAACCGAGAAATTAATGGTCCTGATTTCCTTTCCTTTATTAGCTAGCGATAATATCCATGAAAAGAAACAGAAACAGATGGATTTTGTTTCAAAATGATATTTCCATTTTCAAAAATCACCTCTTCAATTTCTACATTTTTAAAAGGAGAATCGTCCATGCCAGCTGCCTTTTTAAACAACTTTTTCTTTAAGGCCTTTCCCGCCGCTTTTATCGCTGACCCAACTGTTGAAACCGTAAAAGAACCACCCTGAATCGGTGCAAAAGGCATTTTACTATCACCATAGGAAAACGTTGACATCATCCATTTGTAGACCCAAGTTCATCAGCAGCAATTTGGGTCATTACGGTTAACGTACCTGTTCCAATATCTGTCACTGCGCTATTAACCAACAACTTACCTTCTTTTGTAATTATTGCTTCCGCACGGGCCGGAACGGTCATTGCTTCCCAGATTCCTGTTGCCATTCCGTAACCGACAAGTTTATTTCCTTTTCGCATACTTCGAGGTTCAGGATTTCGGTTTTCCCAGCCAAATTTTTCTGCACCTTGTAAATAACATTGACGCAATTCCTTGCTTGAATAAGGACGGTCCATACTTACATCCTCCATCGGCATAATTGATGAGACGTAATTTTAGCGGATCAATTTTTAGTTTATATGCCAGCTCATCCATCGTACTTTCAATAGCATGAACGCCCGTGCTTCCGCCTGGAGCACGCATATCCAAAGGACTGAAAACATCCAGCGGAACCATTTTATATTTAAAAAGCGTATTCTGAGCCGGATAAAGCATATTTGCCCAGTTTACCACTACTTCCGTATAATCTTCAAATTGAGAAGTTTGTGCCAGTGCTTCGTGGTTTAATGCGGTAACGTTACCGTCTGCATTAGCTCCAAAACGTGTTGTTTGAATCGTTGGCGGACGATATCCGAACGTAAACATCTGGCTTCGATCCAGTGTCACCCGCACATTTCTTTTCAATTCCAAAGATGCCATAACCGACATGAACAATTGATATTGAGGTCGCAAACCTGAACCAAATGCGCCACCTACATAAGGGGAAATAACCCTTACATCTTTAAAATGAAGCCCAAAAACATTCCCTACATACAACTGGCAGTTAACAGTTCCCTGTGTTTTATCATAAATAGTCAGCTTTCCATCGCCTTCGTAAACCGTTGTTGTTGTAAATAATTCCAACGGATTATGATGCTCTGTCCCATGGAAAAATTCTCCCGAAGCCTGCGCTGCGGAATTGGCATATGCCTTTTCAAAATCGCCTTTTGGTTTTGGCGGTGGTGGCTTTAATGCCGATGCCAAGCCAGCTTTTGGAGCTCGGGCCTTATCAAGATTAGTATGAATATCCGTTGAAAAAGTCTCCTCATCATATACAACCGTAATAAGTGAAGCCGCATATCTGGCCAATTCAAAAGTTTCTGCGACTACCAGTGCAATGGGCTGACCGTAGTATTTTATTTCTTTATCATGCAAAGGCCGAAAAGGTGAACCTGGCGGTGCATCCATATCGGCATACTGCATATTAAACCAAGCCAGCGACGGCCGGTTTTCGTGCGTAAATATTTCTATAACACCGGGCAGACGTTTTGACCTCTGCTGTGTTGATACTAATAATTTCGCCTCTTACAATAGTACTATTTACAACGTAACCGTAAAGCAATCCCGGCACATTATATTCGCCGGAATATTTAGCCGAACCTGTTACTTTCATTTGGCCTTCCAACCGACTGATTGGCTGTCCTATCGATGGTCTGTTTGACATAAATTTCGTGTTTAATCAGGCTGATGGCTGGGCTCCGGGCAACTGTGTTTCAGGATTAAGCGCCATTATACAGTTTCGCACAATCGCTCTTTTGGCCAGCTCAACTTTAAAGCTGTTGTATTCATACGTTACGGCATCTTTTACGATTATTTCCGCAGCAGTTTCGAAATTTTCCCGGGAAGCGGTATTGTCGCGAAGAAATTCCTCAGCCTGTTTAACGCGCCATGGTTTATGCGCCACACCACCCAAGGCAATTCGTGCTTCTTTAATAATATCACCTTCCAGTTCAAAAGCAGTAGCCACAGAAACCAGCGCAAAAGCATAGGAATTTCTGTCACGAAGTTTCAGATATGAATAGTTTTTGGAAAAACCTTTTTCAGGAAGATCGATGCTGGTGATGATTTCACCTGCATTCAAATTGTTATCCAAATGTGGTGTATCGCCCGGCAAACGGTGAAAATCGGCAAAAGGCAAACTGCGCTCGCCTCCCGGGCCGCTTACATTTACAACCGCATCCAGCGCTGCCAAAGCAATACACATATCGGACGGAAAAACGGCGATGCAATTTTCACTTGTTCCAAAAATGGCCATAATCCGGTTATATCCGTGAATTGCAGAACAACCGCTTCCGGGTTCACGTTTATTACATGGCACCGTCGAATCGTAAAAATAATAACAGCGTGTTCTTTGTAAAAGATTACCGCCATTAGTTGCCATATTTCGGATCTGAGCGGAAGCTCCGGCCAGAATTGCCCTTGACAATAAAGGATATCTTTCTTCTATGAGTGGATGATAAGCAGTTTGTGCATTTTTGGCAAAAGCACCTAAACGAACTCCACCATCCGGTTTTTCTTCAATATTATGATATCCTTCAATCGGATTTACATCAACCAGCGCATTGAAATGCACCAAATTATACTTCCACAAATCAATGAGATTAGTACCGCCAGCAACAAATTTCGTTTCAGTATCGGCACTTATTTTTTGAATGGCTTCGCTAATATTATTTGCCCGTGGAGTAGCTGAAATTATTCATGATTTCCTCCTTCCCTGACTTCCATTATTGCATCGATAATATTTGTATTTGCGCCGCAGCGACAGAGATTTCCACTCATCAGTTCTTTCACCTCGGCTCTTGAATTGGCTTTATTTTCATTCATCATACCAATGGCACTGCAAATTTGTCCGGGTGTACAATAGCCGCACTGAAAAGCATCGTGTTCGATAAAGGCTTTTTGCAAAGGATGTAATTCTCCTTCTTTTGCTATCCCTTCAATCGTCGTTATTTCGGAACCTTCTTTCATTACTGCAAGTGTAAGACAACTTAAAATCCGGTCGCCGTCACACAAAACCGTACATGCGCCGCATTGTCCGTGATCGCAGCCTTTTTTTGTTCCTGTCAAATCTGCATATTCCCTCAAAGCATCAAGAAGACTTACCCAGGGCTGTAATTTCAGTTGATGAGAATTGCCATTTATCCGCAGATTTACATCGGTAACGCCCGGCATCCACGGCGCTATTTCTGGCTTCTGTTCCAATATCGCTGTTTCATTTTTCATAGGTAAAATTGAGATAGAGTTATTGACAGTGAATTTTTTTATTGAAGGGCCAAGACATTTGACGCTCAGTTAGTAAAAAACTATTCCCGCACGTTTTTACATTTTCTTACAGCACAGTATTGAAGTTTTATGAGAGTTTATTACACAACCAATCCCGGTTATTTGATAAAAATTACCTTTGATAATCCGATAAACAATGTAACCAGACTGCGTACCTATCTCTTAAATCATTACTTTTATGGTTATAAGTTAAAACACAATTATGGATTTGCTCTCGTCATTTATTAGTCCTTTTGAGGTCCAACTTTCTTTTTACCATATTTTTGAAAATCTGGAAAAAGTTGCTGCTGATCCTGAGAATGAAAATGCGGCCAGAGCTACGATATTACTTCATGATGCACGACCTTATCCAGAGCTAAAAAACGGGATAACGGATATTTCCCAGATTGAAAAGAACACAGATTTAATCAAGCGGTTGCTGGCAGATTACTTCCCGGAAGAACTTACCAATAATGAAATAAAAGCCGTTACTTTTCCATATTCCTCAATCTTTTTCAATCATTCTGAACGGTTTAAAAACATAATTAAAGGAGCTGGTTCTGAATCTCAATCTGAATATCAGGGATTTCAACCAACAGCAATTTTATGTTTTCAGCTGTTGTTTGATATTAAATCAATTTTATGGTACCACGCTGGATTTCAGCCGACCGCTTTTTTATGAAATTCCCACGGCCAGCGGCATTACAAAATATTACCGAATTTTGTACAACGCAGATTTCATGGAAATTCTGGCCACGGACAAGTCGCCAGCATTAACTCAGGAAGAAGTTGACAATCTGGTCAATAATTATGATGATCTGGATTTGTGGAAGCAGAAAATTCCTCCGGGAACATTTCTGCTAAAAGGTTTTTCTATCATTACTTTGTTCGATGCGACGGTAGAAAATGTTGTATCGATCCTCAAAGAAAAGCTGCTTAGTTATCATACTTTTGGATTTAGAAATAGTATCGAATCTATCTTCCGCTCCATTTACCGTGTGCCCGATATCAAGGTAGGCTTTACCTCTTTCGATAGAGAAGATGATACGTTCAGTCTCGATAGATTCGGGCAGCAGCTACCTAGTTATATCTTGCCAAATGAAGAAAGCCAGGTGGCCAGGGAATTGCTTTGCGAAAAATCCTATTATACGCTTATTGAGCTGAATACAAGTTTTTCTAATAATGATACCGCTGAATATCTGGCTAATAATCCTGAAAGTTATCTGGCTAAAAATTTCACCGGAAAAAATATAGGCAGTTTTATTTTAGCCCCGTTGATCAAAAATAAATACATGTATGGCATTTTGGAAGTTGTTTCTCCAAGGCCAAAAGTGTTGAACAGCATCAATGCCAATTTGCTGGACATTGTTATGCCTTTTTTGATTGATACGATAGAAAGAATTGTAGCTGAATTTGAAAACCAGATTCAGGCCGTGATACAAAATCAATATACTACGATTCATAAAAGTGTTTACTGGAAATTTTATTCAGAGGCTTACAATCTGATTCTAGCCCATCAAATTGGGCAAGAATATAACTTGAAAGAAATTGTTTTCCCAACCGTGCATCCGCTATATGGGCAAATTGATATCAAGGGATCTTCCGAAGCCCGAAATGAAAGTGTTCAAAAAGATCTGAAAAAACAGCTTAAATGGCTTCTGCCTATTTTGGAAGAAGTTAATAAGGAAACGCAGAATTCTCTTGAAAACGAAGAAACGTCAGATAAGTCAATATTTGACTGACATTTATCAGCCGTTGAAAGCCGGGACCGAACATTACATCAGCCAATATCTTGATAATACGATTCACGAACATCTGAGAAAGATCAAGGATCCGGATCTGATTAAAGATATTCAGGATTATTTTGTTCAAACCGACAAAAACTCTGGTGAATTTCATAAGTATCGTAAAAAATATGAAACCACGATTCAGATGATCAATGAGAAAATTGCAGGTGTGCTGGACGATAGTCAGATCAAAGCACAAGCCATTTTTCCTCATTATTATGAAAGATTTAAGACGGATGGTATTGAGCATAATTTATACATAGGTTCGTCAATCGCACCAAAGCTGGAATTTGATTTACTGAAATTATACCAACTGCGACTTTGGCAGCTTCGTACTTTATGTAAAATGGAAGCCGCACATTATCATTTAAAACCACAGCTTCCTTATGATCTGGAAGTTACTACTTTGGTCTTGGTCTATCATGCGACGATTGACATTCGTTTTCGAATGGATGAAAAACGGTTTGACATTGACGGAAGTTATAATGCCCGCTATGAGATTGTGAAAAAGCGGATTGACAAAGCCTACATTCAGGGCACTGCCGAACGTATTACCAAAACCGGCTTTATCACAATTGTTTATCTGAATGAAACCGAAGAAAAAGAATACATCGACTATCTGAAAATTCTTCAGGCCGAACATATTCTTGAAAAAACGATTGAGAAAATGGACGTGGAAGACTTACAGGGAATTTCAGGATTGAAAGCTTTGAGAGTTGGGATTGTACATTGAGAATCGCTCAATTTTGAAAAAAAAATATTAAATAGTTCTAAGGTTTTAATACCCGTCGGATGGCGAAAAAAGCCATCCGACGGGCACGCTCCGTCCGACGGCTTTTTCTGCCGTCGGACGGATAATAAAAAGTCTCTTTTTCCTAAAAATTTGAGAGTAAAAAAACTCCCTAACCCAAAGCAGGCATCAAATTCGTCGCAATGCCGATCCTGTTCCAGGCATTAATTATAATCGCAGCCATAATTACCTGAGCCACATACTGATCTCCCAAAAGTGTAATTGCAGTAGTTATAAGTCTTATCCGAAACGTGGTTTTGAATCAAAGTAACTTCCTCTGCGATGGCCAGAACAGCACGCTCCTCTTCGGTAAAAAACGGAGTTTCGCGCCAGGCATTTAATGCATAAATGCGCTGTTCCGTTTCCCCGATTGCACGTGCTTCTTTGGTATGCATGTCAATACAATAAGCACATCCGTTTATCTGGGAAGCCCGAATTTTGATAAGGTTTTTATGAATTGGAGTAAGGCTGGTACTTTCAATATATTTTTCAAGACCCAACATGGCTTTGTATGCAGCAGGTTCTGTATTTGGGATTGTGATTCTCTTTTCCATGATTACTTTTTTTAGATTTATGATGTCACAAATTTCCAGCTTCATCATCTCAAAAAACTTAATCGCGATTAAGAAAAATCAGGAATCCGCAATTTTTGCTCTGATCTTGCTTAAAAATTCTGGGGTAAAACCAAGGTAAGATGCCAGCATATATTGAGGCACGCGCTGGATAAATGCAGGGAAATTTTTGTTAAAATGATGAAAGCGTTCTTCCGGCGAAAGATTGAACATATACTGCAAACGCATCAGAGAAGCGGCATATGACTTTTGCAGAATAAGGCGGAAATAGCGTTCCAGTTGTGGGATTTTGGCAAATAATTCCTCCGAAGTCCGGTCGTCGATACTGATCAGTTCACAATCCTCAACGGTCTGGATAAAAAGTTTTGACTGTTTTTTCTGTTCAAAACTGAAATAATCCGTGAGCCACCAGTCTTCAATAGCAAACTGGACCATCTGCTTGTTTCCGTTTTCTTTGAGTGTATAACTTCGGAGACAACCTTTGGCGATGAACCAGTTGGCGTGACAAATTTGTCCCTCCTGCAACAAATATTGCTTCTTTTTTATACTTTCAAATTTAAGATAAGACCTCAAAATAATCTGTTCCTCTTCATTCAAAGCAACAAATTTTTGTATGTGCCGGACCAGATTTTCGAACATAATTTCCTGTTGATTTTACTTTGTAAAAATACAAATTCGCCCGGTCTGTACGAAAATAAAGAGTTTGTCTTTTTAATATTTTAAAAGCGAAGCAAACGGGTTAAATTGTAAACTGAAAAATTCAAAATGGAAAATAAACCAAAATACTGGATCGCAGTCGCTTCAAAAGATCATATCAAACGCGGCGCTGAAGGCGGATTTATGCAGGCCGGTCATGGAAAACTTGCTCCATTGAAACGCATGAAACCGGGCGACTGGGTTATTTTTTATTCTCCGAAAGAAACTATGGAAGGAGATCAGAAATGTCAGGCTTTTACGGCTATTGGTCAGACAAGCGATGAAGAAATTTATCAGATCAAAATATCAGAAGATTTTATTCCTTACCGACGAAATGTGAAGTTTTTAAAATCGCATGACGCTTCAATTTTGTCACTTATTGACAATCTGGATTTTATCAAAAACAAAAAATCCTGGGGATTTCCATTTCGGACGGGATTCTTTGAAATTGGCGAAGAGGATTTCGTAAAGATTCGTAAAGAAATGTTGGGAAAGTAATTGTCAAAATATTTGAAACCTGTCGCAGATAACCCTTGAAATTGTCATTTTTAGCCTACCTAAAATTTGAACAAAGCATGTAATTTAGCTTTTGAGAAAGTCTTAAAATCAGTTTTAACTTTTTAAATTGTACGACGATGACTACCATACCAAAAATAGAATTCTTTGAAGCTGAACCTTACGTTGCGATCAGACAGAAAGTGAGTATGGCTGAAATTTCAACGGTATTGCCGCCATTAATTTCCGAGGTTTTCATATGGATGGGAAAAGAAAAAGTCGATGGTAATGGTGCGCCATTTTTTCGATATCTGTCAATGGATGAACATAATAATCTGATTGTAGATGTAGGAATACCAACAAAAATTAAAGTTGCCGGCAGCGACAAAATCATATCCAGAATATTCCCGGAAGGTGATTATGCCGCTTTGACTCATACCGGAGATTATAAAAATTTACGTCAGGCACATATGTCGCTCGATAAATGGATAAAAGAAAACGGTTATAAAGATCGCGGTGTTATGGACGACGATCAGCTTGTGGGATGCCGAGTTGAATTTTATGTTTCTGATCCGGCCACAGAACCTGATCCTGAAAAATGGGTAACTGAAGTTTGCATACTGGTTGAAAAAGCCTGAATAAGTTACAAGTAAAATTTGCTAATTTCTTAATCTAAGAATTCTCGTCCGGTTGTATTGTTGTAAAATAACAGGACAAATGTTGTAAAGAATATTGCTGGTCATAATCAGAATGAAATAGAAAAAATCCTGTTTGTACAGTGCAAAAATTCCGGAAAGACAAAAGAATATGAAGCAAATAATGTGATATTTTTCATACATGGACACAGTTTTCAGATACTTTTTCGCATGGCTTTTATTCTTTATCGTTTGGCCAGTAGTATTTTCATTTTTCAATAAACGATTAACAAAATCACCATTTTGGACAAATTTCCTGATCCATCTTACGCCCAGTTTTTCATAATATTGTGGACTATTACTTAACCGAAAAAAGCTCGAAGGCAAAAAACCTGCGGCAAAACTTATAATGAGAAATATATAAAACCATATACCCGGACCAGCAAAAATCCAAAAGAAAACGATTGGCGTAAAGCACAAAATAGTCCAGATGAAGTTGATAGATTGGTTTAAAAATTGTTTTTTCAATATCTTGTTGGTTAACAAACAGCAGGAAATTCACCCAATTAAATGAAAATCATCCTAGTTCTGGGATCCCCCAACGAACCTGACGGAACGCTTAGTGAAATGGCAAAAAGCAGGTTAGCCATTTGCCGGGAATTGTATGAAACAGAAACTTTTAAGATTGTTTTAACGGGAGGTTTTGGTCCACATTTCAATACAACAGATAAGCCCCATTCTTATTATTTAAAGCAAAACTTAGTCTCTGAAAATGTCAGAGAAGAGGATATTTTGGCACTGATAGAATCCCGACATTCCGTGGAAGACGCCACTCTCTCCAAATGGATCATAGCAGAATTTAAGCCGGAGGAAATAATTATTGTAACCTCCGATTATCATTTTGAACGTGTCAAAATGATATTTGAAGCTGTTTACGCACCTTTTACAGATTTTTTATTTTCAATTGCTTCGTCTGAAAATGTAGCTTTTGAAATATTAAATCCGTTAATACAACATGAAAAAGCAGCCGTGCAGGATCTGCTGGATCATGGCGTGCGCTTTTAGTTGTAGGTGTTCAACGCAGTTGAATCGCCAATTTCTTTAAGTATCTTTTTTAAACCATCCATATTCATTGTTAATCCAACTTCTGCGTCCGGCGCGGTTTCCTCGTTGATAATACCAATCGGGCCATGATATTTACTGTTTTTTACAATCCTTATCATTTCCGTTTCAGCATCACCCTGCCCTATCGGAACCACTTTTACAGGATTTCCTTTTTTCAAACCCGACAAGTTAACAGCTAACAAGTAAGGAAGCATTTCAGGAAAAAATTTTGGAAAACGATCAATTTGCTCTTCCGCATGATGAAAATTATATACGATTCCGATATTTGGTTTTTTCAAATAATTAATAATTTCTATTTGATTTTCCGGTTCTCCATACCAGCCGCCATGGTTGTATAATCCAACAGTACAACCAATTTCAGCCGCTTTTTCAGCAATATAAGCGATAGGTTTGCTATGTGCTTTTACCTTTTCTTGTTGCGTCATACCATTCAGATCTTTAATGCCGGTAACCATCAGCCACAGCTGGGTTTTTACTTTATTTCTTTTTAAAACTTCCAGAATCGTAGCAAGATTTTTATCTTTTTCCGGATCAGGACCGGAGTGAAGCCAGAATGCCTGTAAGGTAATATGATGCGTTTTTAGAGCTTCAATTTCAGCATCAAAAGTGGGTATATGCTTTTCGCGCCAATCGTACGCAAGTTTATTAATTCCCAATTTATTAAGCATTTCTGCCCGCTCAATTGGCCCGCGATTTTTTGAATCAAATGGCACAATACACCAGGCAATCAGGTTATCGCGTCCATAAATATCATTTGTCTTTTTTGATTTTTGCGCCTTTGTTTCAACAGAAAATATTGTTAAAATAACCAAAAACGCAATTTTAGACTTTGTAAAATCAATAGAAATATTCTTCATATAACCTTCTTTTGCCGTAATAGTATCTTCAAAATTTCTTTCCCGGTTATTTCAAAAGAGACCCAAACTTTATTAATACTCGGACGAAATATAAAAACAGAAAAACCGCCTCATTTCTGAGAGCGGTTTTTCACCTAGCTTGCGATGAAATATCTTTATATCTTATTTGTTGAAAGCTTTTTTTAGTTCAGAAGCCGCATAATCCTGAGCGTCTTTTGCATCGGGAACCAGTATCGCAGTTCCAAAAAATTCATGCGTGGTTCCTGTATATAGCTTGCGGGTAACCGCCACACCAGCATCTGAAAGTTTGGTTTGTAAAGTCCCGCCTTCTGATTCCAACGGATCAATTTCAGCTGAAATAATCGTCGTAGAAGGAAGGTTGGCCAAATTTGCATGTACAAGATCAATTCTCGGATCCTTGGATTCCGTAGCAACATCGTTAAGGAAATGATCCAGAAACCAGACGATCGAAGGTTTGTCCAGCGGTTTGGCATCAGCGAATTTAATGTATGACGGCGTAGTCATATCTGAGCCTGCTACCGGATATACCAGGAGTTGATGCACCGGCATTTGTTTCCCATTATCCCTGGCCATCATGCTTACATTTGCAGCGAGATTTCCCCCTGCACTTTCACCTGCCACTGCAATTTTTTTAGGATCACCATTAAATGAAGCAGCATTATCGAGCGTCCATAAATAAGAAGCATAGGCATCATTATGAGCCGTCGGGAATCTGAATTCCGGCCCTTTTCTGTATTCTACTGAAACTACAATAGCACCCGTTTTTTCAGCAAGCGCCTGAGCAGAAGCATCATATACATCAATGGTTGCAATAACCCAGCCACCGCCGTGGAAATATACTATAACCGGGAAAGGCTTGGTACCAGTTTTAGGCGTATAAACCCTTGCATGAATGGTGCCTCCCGAAACCGGAATTTCTTTCCCTACTGTGTCAACCATCGGCGCCGGCAACGTCACATTATTTTCTTTCAACAGATCCATCACCGCATCTTTCACAGTGTGATTTTTTCGTGCTTCTTCCGGTGTTTCTGTGGGAATGGGTTTATCCCCGTAGCTTAGTAATTTTTCTATTACTGCCCACATTTCATCCTTAATTTCAGGAGCCCATGCTGGCTTGGCTGTTTTTGGTTTTATGGTGATAATCGGTTCCGTATTGTGATCCGTGCATGCTGCCATATTGAAAAATACGCTTGCCAAAATAAAATAGGTCAGGTTTCTACTAAGGCTAATCAAATTGCTGGATTTGTGTTTCATAAAGTTAAATTTTGATGAAGTATGAATTAGACATTGTGATTTTCGCGGAAGCCTGTATAATAATTATACCAATAATTAAATGATTGACTATCAAACACTTTAAAGGAATACTTTAAAACTTTTATGTGTGAAACAATAAATCATAAGGTTAATGCTTTATAATATGCAGCGTTGTATATTATACGCTGGCAATGCTTTGGAACAATTATTTTCACTTTGACCTATGTATTCTTTTGTCATTTTGTTACAACCCATTCCAACTATTAAGGTCAAGCGGGAGTCATAATTTTAGTAGAATTCATACCTTACCAAGTCATATAATTTCTGATCATTTTAGTAAAACTTCATATATGCCTACCGCAAATTTACCCTGGATCGAATCACCGTTTTTCGAAGAAATTTTAAAGACTAAAAAACTAACAGAACAGCAATTGAAATATGTTCTGGAATACCAGAAAAATGGTTTTGTAGTAATTCCCGGATTATTACCTCTGGATCTGATCGATAAGACGAAAGATGATGCTGAAAAGAAAGGATTTAATCCTGATTTCCCGATCAAAACCCAGCGCGATGAAAGAAGAATACAGGATTTGTGGCAGGTGTCGGAAGCGTCAAAGGAACTGGCCTGTTATCCTGCTCTGCTGGAAATTCTTGAAATATTTTACGGACGTGAACCAATTCCTTTCCAGACTCTAAATTTCAAATTCGGTTCACAGCAGAGGGCACATTCAGATACGATACATTTCAGCTCGCTGCCTTCCAAATTTATGTGCGGCGTTTGGGTTGCACTTGAAGATATCACAGAAGAAAACGGACCTGTTTTTTATTATCCGGGTTCCCAAAAACTTTTGGAATATGACTTCTCATACATACGTACCGATGCTCAAACGCCGTCGTATAAGGACTATATTCAATATGAAGATTTCATAGAAAAAATTGTAGAGGCGCAACAATTTGAAAAGAAGAAATTCCTGGCAAAAAAAGGAGATCTTTTAATCTGGTCGTCTAACATTATTCATGGTGGCTCGCCAGTAACGAAACAAGGTTCAACCCGCTGGTCTCAGGTTACACATTACTTTTTCAAAGACTGTTACTATTATACACCTATGCTTTCCAATATGGTCACTAAACAGCTGTATCTGAGGGATGAACTGGTGAATATGAGAACCGGAGAAAAAGTGCAGCAGAGCTATAACGGTGAAAATATCAATGCACTGAAAGTTGGGAAAAATTTGTTTTCACTCTTAAACCAAAAAATCAAATTAGGTTCTTTGGCAATGCGGATTTTGAAAAAGAAAGCATATCTTGGTGAAAGAAACTAATCATAAAATAAGCTCCGGCATAATCCTGCCGGAGCTTATTTTTTAACAAATAATGTAAAAAAATTCTAGTTATTTCTTCTTTTTGTTCCCGTAGTATCCAATTCTCCGGATCCACCTTTTCTTCTGCCTTTTTTCATTCCATCCATCTTTTTGCCATTCATTTTGGTAGAGTCCATTTTCATGTTGGAGGTTCTCTGATCTCTGATCAGCGTATCATCCGAAGGACTACCGGTTTTGGGCATTGGCGTTGGTGTTGTGTTCAGTTTTTTGCCTTGATCCATTCGCGACGAATCCTGCAATGGGATAGGTTGTGAAGATGGATTTTGAGCATAACTTAGCGCTGACGTCAGAGTAAGTATGGCTACGATTGCCAGTTTTATAGTTTTCATGTTGATGACTTTTAGTTTGTATAAATAATTTTATATTCAATTATAAAACAGTTATACAAAACACATTCCCAAAGTCATATCATTTAAGATAACACTGATTAATAAATAGTTACCTCAATTTGTCCCGAAAAATCTACAAGAATGTTTTAATATAAATCCCATAATTCATGGGTACAGGATTTGAGATTCTTTGAACCTCATTTCAATAAAAAAGAGCGGATAATATTCCACCTTTTCCCATCATGTTTCAACAAATGAAAATTATAAACTTCCAGAGTTTCCGAGAATTTCTTAACCTGAAATTCCGGCCACGCTTCTCTGAATGATTCTACTGTCAAGTCTCTGTAAGCAACCGTCACGTGCGGATGAAAATTGATTTCGAGGTTCATAATTGAAATTTCAGGAAATGCGTTTCGAAATTCCGCTAAAATCTCTTTCTGTAATTTCATAAGTGTAACATTCGGTTCTAGATTTATAAAAATTACGGGTTGGTTTTTGTTATGAAACGCACCGAAATCTTTTAATTCCAGATCAAATCCGGATACGTTTAAATTAAGATTTTCAAACCAATCTAAAACAATTGCATGCGCAGCAGCCGGGAATTTGAAAGGCGCTTTTAACGTGATGTGAGGCATGACTTTGAGCGATGCCCGGCCACCAAAACGAGTTGATATATCTTCCTGGATTTCAATTATTTTTTTACTGATCTCCTCCGGCATCGTGATTGCCAGAAAATATAAATTTTCCATATTTCATGATTTCTGATTCTCATTTAAAAATGTCAGCTAATTTGTAACGCTTTAAGCAAATATTGCTTAAATACAAACAATTATTATTTACATCTTAAATAATTGCAATTATCGCCGATTTTTCGTTAATTAAATGAAAAATTCCATTCTCAGAAATTGGTAATGAAAAGCTGGTTACTAATATTAATTTTCCTGCTTTATGCTTCATTTACTTTTGCGCAAAATGCGCCAAAAGTATACCGGACAAAGAACGGTATCAATGTATCCAAAAACATCCCCTATCAGGAACAATATCAGTTTGAAGAATTTATGCCCGGAAAGGTTTATTTCAGAAACGGCCGCGTTGCTAATTCCCGCCTTAACTATAATTTTTTCTATGGAGAGATAGAGTTTATTGATCCAAAAAAAGATACGCTTTTACTGAATGATAAAGACTATATGGATAGTATAGCGGTCGGCTCAGATATCTTTTATTACTTACCCAAACAGGGGCATGTTCGGGAAATAAAAAATTACGGCAAGATTAAGCTTGCTGAAAAACAGACGCTTGCCGTTCTGGATAATGAAAGAGAGTCTGCCTTTAATCACTATTCTGCTACTTCGGCGATATCCAATTACAAAACATTTAGCAATCAGAACGGATCTCAATGGATGAAGCCAACTGATAAAGTCGTCTTCAAAAGAAAATCCGAGAATTTTTTTATTGATAGAAATCAGCGTTTTTATGTTCCCTCCAAAGCAAGTCTGCTTAAATTATTTCGAGATAATGACAAACAAATCATCGAATATATCAAAGTAGAAAATATAGATTTTTCGAAGCAATCTGATTTAATTAAACTACTTGACTTTTGTAGTTTTCTTTAACCTTACCTAACAAAAAATAGTATGAATCTGTCAAACAAACTGATCAGAACGGGCTGGCTTGCTGTTTTCATTTTTATTCCCATTTCACTTACTTATAGTCAGCCATCAAAAGTACTTAGAGTAAAAAACGGACAGGATGCCACTAAGTTTATTCCTGCAAAAGACAGATATGAATATCCTGATTTTCAGTATGGACGTCTGAACTATAACAATGGAAAATATGCCGTGAGCAAGCTGAATTACTGTTATCTTTTAGGCGAAGTTATGTTTATAAATGCCCATGGTGACACGCTTGCAATTGCCGACAACAATCAGATTAACTATGCTGATATTGGCAATAAACGGTTTTATCCATTTCCGGAAAACGGTTTTGTGGAAGTAATTGAAGACTGCGGTACTATGCTGTTGACTAAGAAAGTTCAGTACCAGCGAGATGGAATTGAGAAAAAAGGTGCTTATCAAAATACCAGCGAAATTGGGTCCATTTACAATGCATCGACTTTTACGGATATCAATGGCAGGACAACAATTCTTCCGGCGAGCAATACTATACTATTGAAACCGGCGACTGCTTATCTTTTTATGGATATTAATCACAGGTTTAGTAAGGCAAGTAAAACCAGCTTTTTGAAGCTATTTTCAAAAAATAGAAATGCTGTTGAAAAATATCTTGATGATCAGAACATTGATTATAGCAATGAAGACGATTTGAAAAAAGCGGTGCTGTATTGCAGTGCATTATAGTTTTTGAACCCGACATGAAGAAAAAACACCTTTTACTATTCCTGTATTTCCTCAAACCATTTGTGCTGCCAGCCCAGCACGAACAACATCAAACTTCACATAATCTCAATCAAACTGTTGAAGCTCAGCCGTTGCTTGCCCAAGCGCTGCGGCTTGGCGAAGCTTTAAGTTTTTCAGGAAATGCTTTATCCAGTCAGGACATCAGGCGTCTGAAAGATTTAAATAACATGCCATTGGGTCCGGAAACAGTTAAAGCTATACAGGAAATTCTTGATCCTTATTGTTTGAATAGTATCAGTATCAATCCCGAGGGACGTGTCAAGGTAGATCGGGGATCAGCCAAAGCAGCTTTGATTCAAGGAGGCTGGACTAGCTTTTTGGTCAAGATAAATAATGACGCCGGGATTACTGCCAAACTTGAAGCTGAAAGCCCGAACGCAGCTAAACCTTACCATTCACCATCTTTTGAACCAAACGTAAAAAAAGAAAAAATTTTAACGCCAGGCCAGATTGCGAATCGTTTTATAGAAATTCAGATGTATACAAACCGGCCCTTGCAATCAAATCTGAGCGGTTTGAAACTGGAATATGCAGTTGTTCAGATATATTCAAAAGATGCAGGTCAGCGTGAAATTGCAATTGGTTACAATGTTGGGCACGGATCACAGGATATTGCTTATCGAAATGTTACACCGATTTTATTTACGATTAAACCTTCGGTCAATGTTAAATTTCATGTCAAAGATGATGACGGATCGCCGGTTATGGCGTCATTCTTGATCACCGATTCACAGGAACATGCGAGTGGAAAATTCAACGGAATATATCCGCTCCCGTCACGGCGTGTTGCTTCAACAGATCAATATCCTGATTTTTTCTTTCAGCCACAGATATATAGAAATGATGGAGAAAATGTACAGCTTCCGCCTGGAAAATATGCGATTACTTACACCCGCGGACCTGAATATTTGAAAGAAACCAGGCAGGTAATTATTCCCGAAAATGTAAAAGAATTTGATCTTTCTTTTCAATTGAAAAGATGGATCAAAATGTCGAAAATGGGTTGGTATAGCGCTGATCATCATATTCATGCTGCCGGGTGCAGTCACTATGATAGTCCCACAGAAGGTGTGGATCCAAAGGATATGTGGCGACAGGTATTGGGCGAAGACCTGAATATGGCTGCAAACCTGGCTTGGGGACCAAGCTGGTATCACCAGAAAACATTTTTCACGGGTAAAGATGAATCCTATTCAAACAAGAAAAACATCATGCGGAATGATGTGGAAGTTTCAGGATTTCCATCTTCACACGCCGGACATATTGTTCTTTTGAGAATCAAAGAAGACGATTATCCGGGTACAAAACTTATTGAGCAATGGCCCAGCTGGACCGCACCTGTACTTTCCTGGGCAAAAAAACAGGGTGGTGTTGTGGGTTATGCGCATTCAGGCTGGGGACTGGAACCGTTGGAAGCAACGACAAAATTGCCAAATTATGCAATTCCGAAAATGGATGGAATCGGAGCCAATGAATACATTGTCACAGTCACACAAAATCTGGTGGATTTTTACAGTCTTGGCGATACGCCGGCACCATGGGAACTGAACATGTATTACCACACGCTGAATTGCGGATTCAAAACAAAACTTAGCGGAGAAACGGACTTCCCATGTATTACGGACGCAAGGGTTGGTCAGGCAAGAAGTTATTTCAAAACAGATGCCCCGCTTAATTATGATGAATATGCAGAAGCGCTAAAAAAAGGAAGGAGTTATGTTTCGGATGGTAAATCTCATATCATGGATTTTTCCGTTGATGGAAAAGAAGCAGGAACCGGTGATAGCGAGCTATCATTTACTGGAAAACAAACTGTAAAAATAACAGCCAAAGTTGCAGCTTATCTTCCTTTGGAACAGGATTCTGTAAGTAAGAAAATGGCAGCTACACCAGTGACTATGATGCCATACTGGGATATTGAACGGGCAAGAATTGGAGAAACAAGAAAAGTAAAGGTAGAATTAATTGTAAATGGAGAAGTGGTGGATACCGCTGAAATTCCAGCAAATGGGACTATTAACGATGTCAAGTTTTCCCGGGAAGTCACAAAGTCAAGTTGGGTCGCAATGCGCATTTACCCCAGCTCCCATTCAAATCCTGTTTTCATTACTATTGATAACAAGCCTGTTCTAGAAAAGAAAAGTGCCGAATGGTGCCTTGCCGCTTTGAATCAATGTTGGAAAATGAAAGAACCAAACATTCGTGTACAGGAGAGAAAGGATGCAGAAAGTGCTTATGAATTTGCCAGAAATATATATCAAAATATGATTTCAAAATAGTAATATTAACAAAAAAAGCCTGCTGATTAGGCAGGCTTTAATCAAATAATTTTCACGACTATTTATCGTCTTTAATTTTCTTCTCAGCTTTTTTTACGCCTTTTTTAGTTGCGTCATAGCCCTTTTCAGCTGTTTCACCTACTGCATTAGCTCCTTTTTTTACACCTTTTTTCGTTGCATCATAGCCTTTTTCAGCTGTTTCGCCTACGGCATCAGCGCCTTTTTTAACACCTTTGCCAACTGCTTTCGCATCTTTTTTAACTTCCATCTTCGTTTTATCCGCAGCTCTTCCAACTTTCGTTTTGGTAGAATCCTGTGCGTATGCCATTGTTGAAGCGGCAACAATAGCCATAAACATCAATATCTTTTTCATAATAATTTTGTTATAGAATGATTACTTCTGGTAAATCTCGTCCTTGCATATATTGATAAAGAATCATACCACATCCAATTTCCACTCATAGTGAGTTTTTGATCTCAAAATGGGAAATAGACCGCAACAGAATGTCACCGATTTACACAGAAATGACCGTTAAGATTTAAGCAATATTTATACAGCAAGAGTAGTTTGCAAATGAGCCGCCCATTTTTCCAGCATCTGCATCAACTCATCCAGATTTACCGGTTTGCTGATGTAATCATCCATGCCCGACCGAAGACACATTTCCCTGTCTTCCTGCAAAGCGTTTGCTGTCATCGCAATGATAAAAGGTTGAGCAGGATATCGTTTTTTAATCAGCTGCGTCGCTTCCAGACCGTCCATTAAAGGCATCTGAACATCCATAAGAATGACATCGAATTTTTTCTGGGTTGCCATTTTCAAAGCTTCAAATCCATCCGTTGCCAAATCAGCCGTGTAGCCCAGTTTATTGAGAATATTGATAATTACAATCTGGTTGATCTTGTTATCTTCGGCAACAAGAATATTCAATGGATATTTTATTGAAAAATCGGATCTTAATTTTTTCGCAGGAACATCCGGTTCGAAAACATGATTGATAACGCTTTTTTTATACCTGCTCAATTCCGTAAAAATATGCCTTGACAGCACATGCTGCTTTACAGGTTTTGTCAAAATTGAACAAAAAAGACCTGGATTATGCTTCTGTATTTCATTCCCTTTCGAGCTTAAAAGCATTACCGGCAGAAGCGGATACCTTTCCCGGATAAGCGAAGCAAGCTGAATGCCATCCATAAGCGGCATTTCCATATCTGTAATGACCAGACTGAAATTTATGTTTTGCGCCAGAATATCCAACGCCTGCTTACCGGAACTTGCTACATACGGGATCAATTTCCAATCTTCCAGCTGACCTTTTAAAATCCCCCAATTGGTTTCATTGTCATCCACAATCAGGATTTTACTATTTTCCAGTCCTTCCATGTTATGGGTAACATAGGTTTGCAGAGACTGGGTGCTTCTTTTTGTTTTGATTGAAAAATGAAAAGTACTTCCCTCCCCCACTGCACTTTTTACTGAGATGGAGCCGCCCATCAGTGCCACCAGTTTTTCGCAGATTACAAGGCCCAGACCTGTTCCGCCGTAACGGCGCGTGGTGGAAGAGTCAACTTGCGAAAAGGATTTAAAAAGCCGGTCCATCTTATCTTCCGGAATACCGATTCCGGTATCTTTCACATCGAAACCCAATTGCAGAGATTCGTCGTCAAAAACATTTAGCAGCTTAACCCTTAGAAAAATTTCGCCTTCCGGTGTAAATTTTATTGCGTTATTAACCAGATTAATCAGTATTTGTCTAAGTCTTAAACTATCACCAATTATTTGTGAAGGTACGTCAGGATCAATCTGGTATATAAGATCCAGGTGTAACTCCGCCGCTTTTGCAGAAAACAAATCCATTACCTCTTCAATGCAAGTCCGGAGGCTGAAATCTCCTTCTTCCAGCTCCATATTTCCTGATTCAATTTTTGAAAAATCAAGAATATCATTGATCACCGTCAAAAGATTTTCTCCGCAGGCTTGTATGGATCTCGTAAAATTTTCCTGTTCTTCATTTAAGGAAGTTTCTGCTAGTAAAGAAGCCAGACCAATCACTCCGTTCATAGGCGTTCTGATCTCATGGCTCATCGTTGCCAGGAAAGAACTTTTGGCCCGACTGGCCATTTCTGCCTTTTGAACCGCTTTTTTCTCTTCTTCAATCGAATGTTCAAGCTGGATAGTACGCTCTTTAATCTGGCGTTCCAGTTCTTTTTGGCGTTTTAAAATCCGGTAGGTCCTGTACCGGTAAAACGCAATAGCCAACCCGATAAAAAGTAAAATACTGGCAGCCTTAAACCACCAGGTAAGCCAAAATGGTGGTTCTATAATAATTTTTAAGGATGTTCCGGTATTGTTCCAGACGCCGTCATTATTTGATGCCCGCACTCTGAAAATATAAGTTCCCGGATCAAGATTAGTATAAGTTGCCGTTCTTTTGGTACCCACATTATTCCAGTCCGTATCAAAACCTTCGAGTTTATATGCATACTGATTTTTCCTCGCCAAGGTATAATTGAGCGCAGCAAATTCGAGCGTAAAAACTGATTGCTTATGAGAAAGTGTGATTACTTTGGTCTCACTAATATGTTTTGGAAGGATTTCGCTGCTGTCTCCGGGAATAACTTCCTTGTTAAAAATCAGTAAATCTGTAATGTAAACCGGCGGAACAAACTTATTATCTTTTAGCTGTTCAGGATAAAAACTACTGAAACCATTAACACCACCGAAAAACATTTGTCCATCAGATGTTTGAAAACGAGAGTTATATCTGAATTCATTTCCCTGAAGACCATCTGAAATATCATAATTTCTGAATTTTTCAGTTTTTAGGCTGAAACAGGAAATACCTTTATTTGTGCTCAGCCACAGATTATTTTTCCGGTCTTTCAGTATAGCAAATACTACATTACTTGCCAGTCCGTCCTTTTCCGTATAGGCTTTGAAAGTTTGTTTATGTCTATCGAAATAATTTAAACCTCCACCTCTTGTCCCGATCCAGAGATCTCCGTTTGCAGCTTCAAAAATTGTCTGGACTTTATTGTTTGATAAGCTTAATTTGTCATTCGGCCTGTTCTGAAATCTTTTAAAATGTTTCCTGTCTGCATCCAGATAATTTAAACCGGTCTGCGTCCCAACCCAGATTCCACCTTTTCTATCCTGAAAAACCGTTGTAACAATATCTCCACTCAAAGTACGTTTTATCAGACGGATCATTTCGGTAATGCGTAAATTTTTTATTGACAACATCATAAAAATCAAGACCGCCTTTCCAGGTGCCGATCCAGACATTTCCGTTTCCATCCCGCAGTAAATTGTTAACATCGGCGATTGCCAGACTATTGGAATTTCCCGGAATGGGCATGTGATGCGTAAAAGTTCCCGTTTTGGTATTATACAAATCGAATCCACCGTTATGATAGCCTAATCCCAGAACATCTTTTGAAACCTGAATTACGGATATGACGTAATCCGTACTGATCGAATTCTTACTATTGTTATGGGTAAAATGTGTAAACGAATTGGTACTTCGATCAAGGAGGTCGAGACCGCCGCCATCCGTACCCAGCCAAATTTTATTACCGGTACTATCTACAAAAATTGATAGTACATTGTTATTGCTCAGACTGTTTTTATTCGTTACGATCTGTCTGTAACTGAAAAATTTATCTTCATATCTTGATAAGAAATTGACTCCGCCAGCATAAGTTCCTATCCAGATATTTTCGGCATTGTCACGATAAATGCAATAGACGGAATTGTTGCTGAGGGATGTATAATCTGCCGGATCATTTTCGTAGGTGACAAATTTATTCCTGAAAATATCATAGACACTTATTCCGCCATTTTCAGTACCAATCCACATTCTTCCATCGTTCGCCTCCATAAGCGAAAGGATATCATTATGAGCGATACTGTTTTTTGTTTTGTCATGCAGAAATGTCCTGAAATTATCGTGGCTTTCGTTATATAATGACAAACCGCCGGCGTGCGTACCCACCCAGATATCACCTTTTGAATCCCGGCAAAGTGCCATGATCCAGTCAGAAACCAGACCATTTTTGGGTTCGGAGTCTTTGAAATAACCTTTGGAAATTCCGGTTTCTGGATTGAACCGGAAGAGGCCATGCTCCGTTCCCAGCCAGAGACTTCCGTCATTATCTTCAATGACCTGTGTTACAAATGCACTTCCACCACTTTTTAACTTTTGATCACCCAGATGCCAGGTTTTAAATACTCCTGTTGTGGCATTGAACAAAAACAGCCCCTGACTCGTCCCAAGCCATATTCTGCCTTTACTATCCTGAAAAATATCATTGATATCGTAATTGGCATCTCCGTTTTTGTAGTGAACAAAAATATTTTTTTCCCGGTCATATCTATCGAGCCCGCCAGAAGTTGCAACCCACAAATTTCCCGCTTTATCTTCCAGCAAATCCTGGATGTAACTGTCGACTATACTGTTTTTATTGTTCGGGTCATGTTTGTAATGCGTAAACTTGAAGCCGTCAAATTTGTTCAGACCGTCTTCACTGCCCAGCCACATAAAGCCTTTTTTGTCTTTGATAATTGCACTGACATGGCTTTGAGAAAGTCCCTGATTTGATGTTAAACGTCGGAACCGAAGTATCGTAGATTGGGAAAAACCAGCTTCGCTACTAAGACAAAGCCCAATAATTGCAAGGAGAAGAAGTTGTTTCATTTAATGATCAAATAGGCACTATTTATAACGTTGAGTCGTGATAATGTAAATTGAAAATATAATTATTCTCAATTTTAAAAGTTTTATTCCATCCAGATTATTCTACAAGTATCCCTGAAAGCAAATACAGCTCTAACGTAGCTTCTGGACTAAATTTTCCCTATTTGATGTCAGCTAGCAATATTTCACTTTTCTAATAAAATACCAAATCGGCAATAGAATTAATTTTACAAATTTATCAATTTCTTACTATAATTTATCGTGCGATAAAATTATCCCAAACTAAACTTTCGTAGCAGCAATAAATTACATTTCCGATTATTATCAAAAAAAATTACCATCTTCGATAGGTATTTAAAAACATAACGAATCAAGATGCAAAAATTTATACTATGCAGTTTCTTCCTGATTTCAACATCACGTATATACGCACAAACACAGCCGTCAATTTCAAAAAAGTCATCCCCGATTGCCAAAACTGATACAACTATTGCCAGAGAAAAAGTCCTGGATGAAGTTGTGGTTACAGCTTCACGAATCAGTGAAAGTATTTTACGATCGCCGGTCAGTATAGAAAAAATTGGAAGTTCTGCTTTCCGGCTTTCCTCTGCACCTTCATTTTTTGATGCCCTTGAAAATGTAAAAGGTGTTCAGCTGATCACACCCAGTCTGGGTTTCAGGATTATAAATACCCGCGGTTTTGCCAATACTACAAATGTACGTTTTACACAATTGGTTGACGGCGTTGATAATATGGCACCGCATTTAGGGGCGCCGATCGGGAATGCGATGGGGCCAAGTGATCTTGATATTGAAAGTGTAGAAATTATTCCAGGAACGGCTTCCGCTTTGTATGGATTAAATGCACTGAACGGGCTTGCCAATTTTATTACAAAAGATCCTTTTACAAGTCAGGGGATCAGTTTTCAGCAGAAAACCGGTGTTAATCATATTAACGATTCTCAAAGTTCTGCCAAATTATTTTCTGAAACCAGCCTCAGGGTTGCGCATGTTCTGACACCCAGACTTGCCTTCAAAGTCAATGCGACTTTCACCAAAGGTTACGACTGGATCGCAAGCAACCAAACGGACCTGAATGCATCCGCCAATAATAAACTGGGAATTCCCGGTGGACCGGAAAATCCGGGGTTTGATCCTGTAAATGGTTACGGAAATGAATCCTCTGACAGAAAAACAATCACCTTAGCCGGGAAACAGTATTCCGTAGCCCGAACCGGCTATGCGGAAAAGGATGTAACAAGTTATAATCTTCAAAACATTAAAGCAGACCTTGGACTTGTTTATAAAATCAATGAGGACAGCCGGTTAACTTATACATATCGTTTTGCTGACCTGGATAATATTTACCAGCGCGCCAACCGTTTCAGACTTAAAGATTATATTTTGCAGCAACACGCATTAGAATTCAGAAATCCGAATTTTCAGGTCCGGGCTTACTGGACAAGAGAAAACACAGGTCATTCCTACAACCTGCGCTCCGCCGCAGAAAACCAGGACCGTAATTTCAAAAGTGATGACCTCTGGTACAGCGATTTTACCAAAAGTTTTAACACAGCAACCGGTGCGGGGGCTTCTGTAATTCAGGCTTTGCAGCAAGCCAGGCAGGCGGCGGATGCCGGACGATACCAACCGGGAACGCCCGCATTCCAAAATAAATTGAAAGAATTGTCTGATATTAATAATTGGGACAAAGGTTCTGCCTTACGGGTGAAAGACGATTTGTTCCACATTGAAGGACAAGTTGATCTTTCAAATTTATTTCCATCAGTCTTTAAAGAAAAAACCGGAATTGACTTATTGGCAGGGTTTGATCATAGAACTTATTTGATCCATCCCGATGGAAATTATTTTGTCAACTATGTTAAAGATCATGAATTTGAAAACTTCACTTACAGCAAAACAGGTGGATTTATTCAGGCCAGCAAAATGCTGTTCAGTGATAAAGTTAAACTTTCGGCGACACTTCGGGCAGATAAAAATGATCATTTTAACCTGAAACTTAATCCTCGTTTTACGATGGTTTACTCTCCTGTTGCGGAACAAAACTTCCGGTTTTCTTACCAAAGCGGTTACCGTTTCCCGAGTATTTTCGAAGCATTTTCCAATGTTAACAGTGGCGGCGTGAAACGTATCGGAGGTTTGCGGGTAATGTCAAACGGGGTTTTTGAAAACGCATATTTGCGGACTTCCATTGATGCTTTTCAGGCAGCTGTCAAAAATGATTTCAACCAGGGAATTCCAACAAACGCGGCTATTGAAAAAGAAAAAGGTCTGCTGATCAAAAATCAATATACCTATCTTCAGCCTGAGCATATCAACTCTTTCGAAACCGGATATAAATCACTTTTCTTTAACGGCAAGCTGGGTGTGGATCTTGATTTTTATTACAATAAATACGATCATTTTATCGCTCAGGTTGAGGCTAATGTTCCGAATACTACTAAACAGGATTCTATCCCTTATTACCTGAATGACAAGGCGAAACAAAACCGTTACCGGATGTGGACCAATTCCGAAAGTACGGTTTATAATTTTGGCGGAAGTCTTGGTTTGTCTTACAGATTTCTTCACAAATATACTTTTTCAGCCAACGCTTCCTATGCCAAACTACACCGAAAATCACATGATGATGCTTTGGAAGATGGTTTTAATACTCCGAAATGGATCGCGAATGTATCGTTTGGCGGAAATCATGTGATCGGAAATTTTGGTTTTAATGCGACTTACAAATGGCAGAATAAATACTACTGGCAATCTTTTCTGGTTAATGGAAATGTTGCCGCATATGGGACATTGGATGCGCATGTGAACTACGATTTTGTCAAATCAAAACTTAATTTGAAAATCGGTGCCAGCAATCTTACCAATCATTATTACAACTCTTTTCTGGGCGGACCGTCGATCGGTGGTTTTTACTATACCTCAATTACTTATCACTTAATGTAACGGTTCAATTAAAAATAAACAGACTTATTTGTTAAAGAAAATCAACTTTATATTATTGTTAATTCCGGACAAATGGCACAAAAATGGTAGAAAAACGAAGAAAGAACGTAATGGCCACTTTCCCGAATCTTGTTGCTTTACTAACAAAACAGGAGGCGGATAAAATCATTACGGTTTACATTCATCGGCCAAGCCATTTAAACCAAAAGTTATGATCACAGAAATTGATAAAAATACCGCCCTGGTTTTGATAGACCTTCAAAAAGGGATTGCCAAGGATACTGTTCATCCAATCAAAGACGTGCTGGCGAAAGCTGCCATTCTGGTAAATGCGTTCAGGCTCGCCGGATTGCCTGTCGTGATTGTGCATGTTAATCCTGTGGGTGCAGATTGGGCGCAAGCGAGGGTGGAAAAACCGTCTGCACCACAAAATGCAGTAATGCAAACCATAGCAAAAGTTGCAATGCCGATCACCGGATTTACAGACATTGTTCCTGAAATCGTGGTAAAACCAAGTGATATTCTGATTGAGAAAAAAACCTGGAACGCCTTCTTCAATACATCGCTGCATGAACAGCTTCAAAAATTAAAAGTTACGGGAATTGTGCTTGGAGGAGTTTCTACGAGTGTTGGAGTTGAAGGAACAGCCCGGGCAGCCAGTGAATTGGGATACAATATCAGTTTTGCAAGTGATGCTACATCCGACAAAATTCTGGAAGCTTACAATCACAGTATGACTAACATTTTTCCAAGAATCGGGGAAATTGGAACTACGCAGGATATTATCAGTCATTTGCCTGTTGGTAAATAATTCTTTTTAGTTACCCGTCCGAAAGTAACAAAGCCTTCGGACGGGTTTGTTAAATGATTAGCGAAACAAAAGGCGAAACCGAATATTCCTTTCCGGGAAGGATTTCATGCTGCGTAACTTATCCGCATTGTTATTGTTACAAAGGGATTTTCCAATGTCATTTTGGCGACCGGCACAAATCAGTTCGATACCCAGAATCAACTGATTTGCGAAACGGAATTGAGTGAAATTATAAAAGCGAAACATATCATATATTATGTTCAGGATGACAGAAAAAGCAGTAGTAGTAAAAGTAGCATGGAAAATGAGATTAGCATTTGTTCCCTGCGAGCATATCAGAAAGTCATCCGGATTATGCTTTTTACTTTGATAAAGCATCCGCAGGTTTGCTCCTGCGTATAGTGTGCCAAGTTTTAAAAATTACATTTCTTTTTTTTATTAAAATAAGATTTTCGATTCTAAAACTCTCATTTCCAACAACTAATACCGGTAGTTGGAAATTCCGGGAAATCGAATTTTGATTTTTTCGAAAGCAACAATATATTATTATAACAATCTGATAATCAGTAATTATAAATCAGATCTGAAATTATTTCCAACTGAACATATCTTTTCAATCAAAAACCATTAGGTGATTTGAAATAAAAATATCAAATTAAGGTTAAATCAATTACTTTTCTGTTCGTCCACATGAAGAAAGTACTCCTATTCCTTGGTGTTGCTGTTTTATTATTCGTCGCCTTTATTCTTTTCAACACATTTACATTCAAAAGCAAACAGCTTTCTGCCCCAGAAAAACCTGCTTTTGCTGCTTCCGATTCTTCCGTGTCCAGATTGCAGCAAGCTATTACTTATCAGACCATTTCCTTCGAAGATTCGAGTAAACTCGATAGTGCAGCATTTTTGGGTTTTCATGCATTTCTGGCAAAATCTTTTCCTGTGACATTTAAAACTGTAACGGTTGAAAAGGTAATGAAATACAGTCTGTTGTTACATTGGAAAGGAAAATCATCAACCGGAAGTCCGTTGGTTATGATGGCGCATCAGGATGTGGTACCAATTGAAGAAGTTACAATACAAAAATGGGATGCCGCACCTTTTGCCGGAGCGCTGAAAAACGGCTTTGTTTATGGAAGAGGTACCATCGATGACAAAGGAAGTTTAATGGCACTTTTGGAAGGTGTTGAGGCGCTGATGCGTGAAGGATTTGTGCCGGAAAATGATATTTATATTGCCATGGGACATGATGAAGAAGTTGGTGGAAAAGGTGCAAAAGCCATTGCGGATCTTTTGAAATCAAGAAATATAAAGCCGGGTGTTGTAGTTGATGAAGGTGGAATTATTACAAAAAGTAAAATTCCAGGATTGGATAAACCTGTCGCCATCATTGGTATTGCTGAAAAAGGATATGTGACACTTGACTTACAGATCAATATTCCAGGCGGTCATTCTTCGATGCCGGAAAAAGAAACGGCTATTGATGAAATGGCAAAAGCAGTCGTAAAATTGAAAGAAAATCCGTTCCCCGAAGAAATGGGTTATGTTCTCAATTCCTTTCTCGATTATGTTGGACCGGAAATGGCCTTTGTCAACAAAATGGCCATGGCAAACCGATCTATTTTCAAATCACTAATTTTCAATGCTTATAAAGGTACCGCCGCCGGAAATGCGATGATCAGGACAACGACAGCCACCACCATTTTCAAGGCCGGAATTAAGGATAATGTGGTTCCGGGCCAGGCCAATGCAACCGTTAATTTTCGGACGCAACCCGGTACCACCCGTGAAGATGTGGTAGCTTATGTGAAAAAAGTAATCGGAAATGACAAGGTCGAAATCACTGCAAGACCCGTTGGTACTAATCCAAAACAGGTTGCAGACGTAAATCATGCAAGTTTTACGCACATGCAAAATACCATAAATGGCTGGAATAGCAAACTTGATCGTAACGCCTTACCTGGTTTTGGGAGCTACGGACAGCAAGTCATTCAGTGAGCTAACTCAGCAGATTTTCAGGTTTATTCCATTCACTGATCCGGAAGGTTTTCATGGTGTCAACGAGCGGATTAATGCTGAGGATTATAAAAAAGGAATTGGGTTTTATTATCAATATCTGAAATATTACAAATTCTAGACACTAACAAATTCCCTGAGTATTTATTTCAAAACGAATACAAAAAGCCGATATTTAATCCTTGCGCCAACTGAATGTTGGCGCTTTGATCTTCATTGTAGACCAGAATAGCGCTAAAATTAACATTCATATATTTATTAAGTTTTGCTGTCATTGAAGCATCCAGGCGACTGTCTATTTTTGACGGATCAAGAAGGCTGGAATACAGTTGATAGCGAAACTTTAAATTCATTTTTGTAGTGAGATCCTTATTGAAATTGGCCACAATTTGCATCAGTGCGAGCTCGTAATGAACCCGTTTTCCGATGGCTACACCATAATTGTTCTGGTCCGGCGTATTGATGTATAAATTTTTATCCCAGACAAAGGTCTGACGGAATGCTCCCGGTGCGAAATCGAGGAAAAAATATTCAGCTGGCTTATATTCCATCCCAATAGACTGGGTAAAATATGCCGGCGCTGCAAACCTGGAAACTTTTCGCTTGACCATAACTGAATCCTCATTCAAGGAATAATCAAATCCGCCGGCGAACTGAGACTGGAAATTTATATTGGCAAAAAGCGCACATTTCGAACTTACATCTCTGTTGTATTTTGTGTCAAAAAAGATCCGGTCCATATTTTTCCGGCTCCCCTGCCCTTCATTTTTCGCAAAACCGTACTGGGTTTGAAGGTCATTTCGCCAGGAGTTTTTGCCCTTTTTCTTTTCAAAAAGCGCATTAAACAGAACTCCAATTCCAACAGAACTTACACCTCCACCTGTCCATTGCGGACTAAAACTTCCCTGATTAAAGTTGGCCCCAACCTCCATTTTATGCCAGCTTGTGTCTTTTTCAACCTTTAATCTGGCGGCATTCAGTCCGTTAGACAAATCAACCAATTTGCCAAAATCGTATGGAGCCTGAGCTTTGGCAGACTCATGTATTGTTAAGGACAAACAAAAAACAATAATAACGGCACAACTTCTTTTATAAAAATTCAAAAATAACGCTGATAAATAATTCATTTCGAAAGGGTAACCGGGAAAGCTACAATCACATTTTTTAATATAAAAAGCACCTGGATTCGTCCTGTCGCTTCTTTTCTTCACAAAACTACTCTACGTAATAACTCATCCAAATCAATTTTATTCTGAATCGAAATAAAATTTGTTTAACGATTATTTTTTTTAACAAAAAATAACGCGTCGCATCTTGCTTTTAAAAATCCCAAATCATACCTTCGCTAGTGTATTACTTATCTATAACACTAAATGACTAAACCATGATTTATCTCGACCACGTTTCATTTGGATACAGTAAGCAGAAATTATTATTTACCGATTTATCCTTAAAACTCCACCCAGGACATATTTACGGATTACTCGGAAAAAATGGTGCGGGCAAATCAAGTTTGCTGCGAAATATGGCCGGGCTGCTTTTTCCACTAGGAGGAACCATTGAAGTTTCAGGCCGCGAACCGAGAAAACGTGAACCGGCATTTTTGCAGGATATCTTTTTTCTTCCGGAAGAAATTTATCTACCCTCAGTTACAATTGATAAATATCTGGATACCCTTTCACCGTTTTATCCAAATTTTGACAAAAATCAGTTTAAGGGTTATATAGACGAATTTGACATACCGGAGAAAAATAAACTGACCGGAATGTCGTACGGGCAAAAGAAAAAAGTGCTGATTGCTTTTGCGCTTGCCACCAATACCAAAGTGCTGATTATGGATGAACCAACGAACGGACTGGACATTCCCTCAAAAAGTCAGTTCAGGAAAGTAGTGTCCAGTGTACTTGATCCCGAACGGATTATTCTTATTTCGACGCATCAGGTAAGGGATCTGGATAATCTTATTGATTCTATCATCATTCTTGAAGATAGTAAAATTTTGATACAGCATAGTCTGGATGTAGTAGCAGAACGCCTGTGTTTTGGAACACTTTCCAATGTGGATTATGATCAAAGAGTTATTTATTCAGAGCCTTCGCTAAGAGGTTACAACGCTGTTTTTGAAAATTCAGAACAAACAGAAAGCCGCGTTGACCTAGAACAATTGTTCAACGCTGTCATGGAAAATCCAGCCCGTATTCAATCTATTTTTAACTAAAAATTATGAAAATAGTATTCATTTTTCTTCTGACTTTTCTGCTTTTCCTGATTAGATACACATTTCCGTCCGTTCTTCCGGTTCACCTACTTTCAAATATATTACTATGAATCAGACTTTTGACTTACATCGTTTTGGCTTAATGCTTAAACTGGATTTGGCCGAAAAAGGAAAAAACAACCTTGGCATGGCTGCGTTACTTGTTGTTGTCCTATTGTTTTTTATGCTTCCGGTAACAACGTCTAACAGTCTTCAGCGGCTTTTGGGAAGCACTTCATCACATTGCACTTTTTATGATATTACTTTTGGGAAGCAGTCTTTACACAAGCAGCGTTTTTAGCTCTTACGCCTCTCAGCCTACTGGAATGGCAGCACTAATGATCCCGGCTTCAACGCTAGAAAAATTTCTAAGCTCATTGCTTCTCAATTTACTTTTTATAGTCCCCTTCTTATTCTTTTATGTGGAACTGCACGTTTTAACGTTAAATTATGCAAATACGTAAATTACCCGTCAACAGTTATAAATATCACGCTTTCCCTGATGACCTGATCCACTACATCTGTTACTCATATGCCCTGATGCAAGGTTTGATTTTTCTCGGATCCGTCTATTTTCCGAAAGCAACTTATATTAAATCAGCATCCAGCACCATTGCCATTTATATTATTCTGGGCGCTTTACAACTTAACCTGGGAAGTATGATGACAGGTAATTTTGACAAAATAACAACCTTTCCCTTCACTGGTTGGAAACTTTGGAATTTTGGCAAAAACTTCAAATTTTACCAGGTCAATTATCCCGAAAGCTTTCAAATTATAGTCTACATTTTTCCGGCACTGCTGTTAATCAGCCTTTGGTTTATTGCTTATCTGCGCCTGAAAGAAAAAGAAATTTAATAACTTAATTCATGGAATTTAAAGATAAACAATCCATTTACCTTCAGATTGCCGACTATATCTGCGAACAGATATTACTCGGAAAATGGCCTGCTGGTCAGCGAATTGCGTCCGTGAGAGATCTGGCGGGCATGATGGAAGTAAATCCGAATACCGTTTTGCGGGCCTATGATTTTTTACAAAACAAGGAAATCATATTTAATAAAAGAGGAATTGGATATTCGGCAGAAGAGCAGGCACATGAAAGAATTCTTGCCTATCGGAAAGAACGATTTCTTGAAACAGAACTGCCAGACTTTTTCCGGACGCTTTACATGCTAAATATCGGTATGGATGAAGTTTCCGAGCGCTATTCCAAATTTATTGCAGCCACCTATCCTATCACCAATTAAGCTGTACGATCATGAAAAAAAGCAATATTTTACTTATATGTTTGTTGTCCCTGGCGCTTCTTTTTGTTGCAGGCTCTAATCTCGTGCTAAAAGCCGAATACGAAAAAATAGATCAAAACGATATCTATTACGGATATAAAAAAGAGATACTAAAACCTTTCAAATATTTGAAAATCAATGGCAGGAAAGTTGGTGTAACACAAATACAGCCGGGTCCGGATTTTGAAATCATTTATAATACTGAAAGAAAAAGGGTGGATTGGAAAATCATAGGCGATACGCTGGAATTAACCCACAAGAGACCTCTTGATGAAGATTCTGATCCTTATTACGATTTTGATTCCAAACCTGCGATTTATGTGATGGCACCCCAAATTGCGGGAATTGATGTTACCGACGCCGTTAGCATTGTTAAAGGCTGGAAATCCGAGAACTTCACTTTGAAACAAAAGGGAAATTCTACGCTACTAACAAGCAACACAATGAGTAACTTATCGGCAAACCTGAGATCGGGGGGTTATCTTTTGATCAATGGAAAAAATAAAATCGGGAAGTCTGAAATTATGGTAAAGGACAGCAGCGAGCTGAGTTCAGATAAAGATATTTTTGGTTCATTTCAGGTTAGTGTGGATAGTTCGGCAAAGATTAAGCTGCCGGGTAGTTTGTATAAGAAGACAAATTAGCGATTTGAAGCTTACACAATTAACTCATCCTGAATTTTCTTAAAATCATGATTTGTTTTAAAAGCCAATTGACAGAATTGTCTAAATGGGAACCTGTCAATTGGCCAATTTTTCGACTAGGTTGCAATTTCTAATTAGAAGGAAACAACAGGTAACATAGGACATTATACGTTGTCCAAACAAAAGAGGTTTCTTCATATGTTTTTTTTCAAAAATGAGGTTACTATTTGATAAACGCACAGAATAAAACCATTTACGGTTTTCAAAAGGAACGTTCCAAACTCACCAAAATAAAAAAATACAAATAAATATCCCCGGCAGGCGTCAGGGATATTTAGGACACTACTATCCACAAAATATAATTTGAATACTCAAAAAATTATTCAAATTCCAGTTTTACTTTTTCATTCAATTTTACAATTCGCGTTGCCAGTGCGGCACATTCCTGAGGCGACATCTGATCAATGGTATTCGTCACTGCGTTGGCGATGACTTTTCCTTCCTGATCAAATTTCGGACCTTTTTCCCTGATCTGCTCCGTAATATTTTCCCATTCCGCTCCTAAGGCTTCGGAAAAATATTTTGGTGGAATAATATTGAAATAACCAGCCTGCGATTTTAACGATTGCTTCAAATGACTAGCATTTGTTGTCAGACCGGCCACGAGCTTCGAAAGCTCAATATGCACGAAGATATTTGACTTATTCATTATTTATAACGTGAGGGTAATTTGTATACATAAAGTTACTTGAAATACTTCAAATACCTAAATCTGGGTAAAAATAAACTTAAATTCGGTACTTTTGTCCAACTTAATGTAAAATTAATTCTAGCAACTAATTTTACGAATACATTATCACAAATGTCTGCTCCAAAACATCTCAATGAAGGTTTCCTTTTAAATTATAATTCTTAAACCTTTTAATATAACATATAATATGATGAGGGTAAAAAAGTGAAATCCAGTTCAGGACTTTGTTTTGATGGCAGTATATTGCCAGCCTTAAATCAATCCTTTTTACGATCTTGAAAAACTTTAATTTACTCACCAAAAAGAACAGATCTCAATTTTTTAATTCTGTCAAATCCCAAATTGCCTCCCTTCTGGTTATAACCGGAAGCTTGCTTTTTCCTCAATATTCGTTTTCCCAAGCGGCAAATCCTCCCAAAACTTATGTTTGTTTTCAAACTGATCAAGAGATTATTATTGATGGCAAAATGGATGAGAAGTCCTGGAAAAATGCCGAATGGACTTCAAGCTTTGTAGATATTGAAGGACTAAAGAAACCATTGCCATTGCAAAAAACACAGGTAAAAATGCTTTGGGATGACAAAAATCTTTACATCGCGGCGGTGCTGGATGAAGAACACATCTGGGCTTATCAGAATAAAAAAGATCAAATCGTTTATCTGGAAAATGATTTTGAGGTTTTCATTGATCCGGACAACGATACCGACAATTATTATGAACTTGAAATAAATGCCCTGAATAATTCTTTTGACCTTTTTCTTCCAAAACCTTATAAAAACGGTGGTCAGCCTCTGTTGACCTGGGACATTAAAAATCTGAGATCCGCCGTATCCATTGATGGCACGATTAACAACCCAACGGATAAAGATAAACGCTGGACGCTGGAAATCGCAATTCCATTTGAATCTTTAAGCACTGATAATGTTGCATTTGTGAAACCTGATCCTGAAAAAATCTGGCGGATTAATTTCTCCCGCGTCAACTGGCAACATCAGATTGACGAGAACGGAAAGTATTCACGCAAGAAAAATACTGAAACCGGAAAGACATTGCCAGAATATAACTGGGTTTGGTCCCCGCAAGGTGTTATTAATATGCACGTTCCGGAATATTGGGGATTCCTCCAATTTAAAACACAAAAAGCTGGAAAACGTAAGCATTGATAGTCCATATAAATCGTAGTGCTGTACTTACCATATACATTGCCAAGTCCTAAATCTTACTAACTTGAAATATTTAATTCCAACCCTGCTATTGTTCGTTTCTACCCAGTTTTCAGGATACGGCCAAACCGGAAGTGAGCAGGAACCTGTCCGATATATAGGAGGACAAACGGTGGACCCAAGCCTTCACGAGGGACGGCTCCGGTATGCCATCGGAACTGAAAACCGCCAGACTATGCGTGCAAACCGGACACACCCCGAATATGCAGACGGTCAAGGCTGGACTTACAATCACGCGTCCAATATTTGTTACTGGAACAATACATTTTTCCAGCATTATCTCAGCAACCCTGTCGATGAGCACGTTGCGCCTGGACAAACCCTGGTATTGACTTCAAAAGATGGAAGAAACTGGAATAAACCGCAAGTTGTCTTTCCACCTTACCAAGCTCCTCCTGGTGTGAAAATCCCTGACGGTTATAAAGGATATATGATGCATCAGCGGATGGGATTTTATATTGCGCCAAACGGTCGTTTACTGGTTTTAGGCTTTTACGGACATACAGAAAATCCGTTTAGAAAAGGTGGAATTGGTCGGGTTGTCCGGGAAGTTTACAAAGACGGCACTTTTGGCCCGATTTATTTTATCCGTTACACAAAAGATGCAGACTGGAACGAAACGAATACAAGTTATCCGTTTTACAAGAAATCTTCGGACGCTGATTTTGTAGCTTCTTGCGATGCGCTGTTGAAAGATCAGCTGATGACATTTCAATGGTACGAAGAAGATGGAGGCGCTGATGGATTTTACAATAACAAAAAAGGTGCAAGCGCACTTTCCTATTATCACCGAAAAGATGGAAAAGTTGTAGCGCTTTGGAAAAAATCTATGACTGCAATTTCTTCTGATGAAGGGAAAACATTCTCTGAACCCGTAAAAGTACCGACATTTTTGATGTCAGGAGGGAAACAATGGGGACAAAAAACGGAAGATGGGCGTTATGCCATCAGCTACAATCCGATCGAACAAACGCAATACAGATTTCCGCTGGTTGTGGTAACGGGCGAGGATGGAATCCTTTATGACAATATGCTTTTGGTGCAGGGAGAATTGCCTCCACGCCGTTTTAGTGGAAGATGGAAAGATTTCGGGCCTTGTTATATGCGTGGAATTGAAGAAGGAAATGGCAATCCGCCGGGTACGGATATGTGGCTGAGTTATAGTATGAACAAAGAAGATATCTGGATCGGGCGCGTGCCGGTTCCGATCAAATATGCAGTAAAAGGAGCGGTTAACGATAATTTTGACCAGCTTTCTATCGGAGGAATTATTCCCGACTGGAATATTTATGCACCTGCCTGGGCAACTCCATCTATCATAAAAAGTCCTGAAAAAACCGGAAATGCTATTCAGCTTCTGGATAAAGATCCGTATGACTACGCCAGAGCTATCCGTGTTTTCGAAGAAGGAAAAAATGTGAGCACTTCGCTGAAAGTTTACGCTGATCCGGCCAATACAGGAAGACTGGAAATTGACCTGACCGACCAGTTTGGAAACCGTCCGGTACGTATTTGTTTTGACGAAAAAGGAAATATTGCCGCAACGGACGGAAGTGTGGAAAAAGTAATTCAGCCATATCAGAAAGCAAAATGGTATGCTCTGGAAATTCGGACGGAGGCAAATTTGAAAGGAAAGTATTCCTTATATATTGATGGCAAAAAAGTACTTGAAAAAGCGCAGCTTGCCGAAGCTGTCAAATCTATTGAGAGACTTTCGCTGCGAACTGGCGCTTACCGGAATTTGCCAAACCGCCTGACGCCCAATGAAACAAACGATCCGCCATTAGCCGGAGCTGATGAACAGGTTGATCCAACGATTTTTTATATTGATGATGTGGTAATAAAATCTTTATAGGTCATTTCATTTTAAATTTTTTGGCAGCCAGTTTCCTTAATCATGACTTATAGAAATCTGATTGTCAAAATCTTATAACAACATTTCATCTATTTTCACAAACTGATATCCGCGCTTTTTTAATTCCGCGATCAACTTCGGTAAATAATGATAAAATTTATCTTTTCGCCTCGGATCTGTTCCAATATGAATGATCAGCAAAAATCCGTTCAGACCCGTTTCTGATTGTTTTTCAAAATCAAAAATGGATTTGTAAATTGTTTCACTATCGACATACCGCTTCCCCATTTCCGGAAAGGTGTAATCTGCATTACTTCTTGTTCCGGGTGAAAAGTTTATAAGTTTCAAACCAAAGTCACCGGTCCATTTTGCGATAGAATCGTTGTACCATTCGTATGGTGGCAAAAAATATCCTGCTTTTGATTTGCCAATATTGAGCCTTCTCAATTCAGAAAATGAATTTGACAAATCTGTTTCAAATTCCTTTTTCGTTACCAAAAGACTGTCACGTTTTCCCCAGTCGCAGTAAAGCAAATGTTTGTCCGAATGTGATCCCAGGTAATTCCCGTTTTTTTGAAGTTTTGTGATTACAGGTTGAAATTCTTTGGTGCGATAAAAATTACCGGTCAGGAAAAATGATCCTTTGATATTCTGTTTCTGTAAACTTTCCAAGATAAACTCACCGCCGTCAGCATATTCATCGCCGGTAAAAACCAGAGCTATTTTCTTTTTTGTTTGATCTCCCCGAATAATTGCTCCATGTGATTTCTCAGACAATTTTCCCGTGTTTAAGGATTTCGATTCGTGTTGTTTTGCAGCGAGTAAATAAATTAACGAAGCTGTGCCGTCCATCGTGGGTTCATTGGTGCTATAATCACCAAAATCATCATGATAAACGACATAATCCGATTGAAAATCGGCATATTGATCTTCCCTATCTAACTTTAATCCTTTCAGATTCCTAAAAATACTTCCATAAACCGGACCGTCCACCAAACCTCCGTCCAACGGATATTGATATAACAAAGTAAGAGAAGAATGTGGAAATTTCGGAGTATCGCCGTTTGCAGGCAGCCCATAAACCATGCTTTTCCCCCACGGATTACAACCAAAAAGCCAGTCAAAGCAAGCCTGTTCAAGTTCTTGGTATTTCCTATCGCCGCTTATTTCCCGATATAAATAACACTGTATAGCAAAAGAAGTAGTCAGATTATTAGAGCACCAGATAAATGGCACTCCTCTAAAAAATCCATTTTCAGAAGCTTTTTTCCAAACCTTTTCAATTCCTTCTTTATAGTATCCGATTAATTCCGCTTTACTTTTCCCAGTCGTTTTTTTAGCCAGTTCATAATGACCGAAATTATGAAAGGGATACCACTGATAATGCCGTGCAGTATCCGCTCCCATCCAAGGGGTAATTTTTTCTTCGGCACTGTAAGTCAAAGATTGATCAAGATATTTTTGTTCACCCGTCAGCTGGTATAGCGCGGCCGAACCCAATTCCATGTCATCCGTCCAGTTATCTTCCTCATAAAAATATGGGCTCCGGTTCGGTGCAGTTTGTGCCACTCCCGGCTTATCCAGACCCAGTTGATAAGCGGACAAAGATTTATTAAGCAAAGTTTCCGCCAAAGACGAATCCTTTTTTTGATAAATGGACGAACCAAGTGCAAAAGCACTGGCAAATTTGCCGGCGATGGAAGCCACGCCGGTTGATTTATTTTTATATTTTCCCAATCCCTGTGGCTCCCCCGTAGCAAAATAAACAGGCCGTCCTTTTCCAGGTCCAACACCGTAATTGGCGGAATCTTTTGTCGGCAATCTGAAACCTACATGATCCCTGTCGTCAGCCAACTGATTAAAAAGCCAATCCTTTTGAGGATGCATTTTCAGGAGCCATTCCAATCCCCAACGAGCCTCATCGAGTACATCAGAAGTTCCGTTTTCACCTGCCAATCCGTTCGCCAGATGTTGGTCTGAAAACGCTTCAGGAAAATCCCGGTAGGCTGCCAGTAAGTGATAAGTGGCATTGGCAGAAGTAGTTGCATATTGAAGATAATCCGTAGCATCATGCCATCCACCCGAAACGTCAATTCTTGTTGTGTCCGGCATCGGGCCGTACATGGTGTATCCATCGGTAGTATGGCAGGAATCTTTCAGGAAAGGATTAAAGCCGCTTCTTTGCTGGCGCATATATCGAAGTCCAAAATCCGCAGCGCCGGCATATACATTATCCCCGATTTCAAAAACAGGAGAAATTGCCTCGCCGCATTTCAAATAATATTTTCCAGGCGTTTTTATACTGCTAAAATTGAGACGTAGAAGCTGTTTGAACGGCCCGTACTTTCCATATGCTATTCCGACTTTACCCAAAAAAATAACTTTTGAAGTTTCAGAATTTACAAGTTGAAATGTAGACGGCAATATTTCCGTTTTAGTAGCCCAAACTGCGACTTTACTTCCGACAGGCAAATATCCCAGCTGGTTAATACGAATCCAGGAAGCAGGCGGATCTGTTGTTTTGAACGAACTTGTTACCAATATAATACTGCATAACAAGATAAATTTCCCGCTAAATCTTATCACTTTATCTTCGGTTAATATCGAACAAAATTTCCGAAAGCCTTTTCAGGACTTCCGGAAATTGTTATATAATCCAAGATAATTAAAATTTCAACCAGTTGTATTCCTGCTAATTTTTGTTGTGGAAATAGTTGTTGTTTTCAAAAATTAAAACTGGAACTCTTAGCTATATACGCTACACATACATACCCATTATCTTACAAATCAGACCAAAACAATATTGCTTGGAATCGCTTCTTCGCCACCGTGATCATTAGAATATTCCAATGCGAGTTTTTTGCCTGATACATCTGCTTCTTCGAGCAGTTCAAAAACTTTTCGTTCTCCAACCATTAAGAGCGCCTGAAAAAGCACACTGGCATACTTACAATCTTCACTACCTACTCCATTTTCCTTGGCCAGGTCATTGTACTTACCGAATAGATCTTTACCTTTTCCCATAACTTTAAAAGATTCGCCGTAACTCGTTTTTTTTACAATTTAATGAAAATCTATAATTTATCAATTAGGTAAATATTTTTTTCTATATAATTTCTAATAATAATATAGGATCAAGAAAATGTAAAGGTTGATAAATCAGGCATTGATTTAGTCAAAAAATGCCCAAAAATTTGCAGTTCTTCATTTATTCGGATTCATTTTCAATCATAAAGAGAAACAATTATTCCAAATTAATAAATATACCCTTTTAAGGTGATTGACTTGACCATACATTTTGAACTAGATTTGTATCGTTAACAAAATAAGGTTTGGCAAAACACAAATTAAACAAAATTTAGCTATACTAATTTCTTATACTGAACACCCTTGCCATTTGATATTAATTACGCAACCAGTTGTGGATTAAACACCGTTTTCCAGCGGTCAGGAATTTGATCAATCTAAAACGTTTAGATATACGCGTTGGGATTGTTTTTCCTAAGCAGGTACGGTAATCAAGCGGATTTATAAAGATTTCAAAATTTACAGGGGTATTTTAATCACCGGTTTTTCAACAAACCGTATCATCTCCCCTGTGCCAAAAAATAATGAAATTCGGCCAGTCCAAAACCGGCTTATAACCTGTTACAGTAAGAATTTTAGATTTGAAAATTCTTCATTCAATATTCAGTTTTCACTATTATCTCCTGTTACGATCATGAACATTTTCATTAATTCCAAACCAAAGTTTTCTGAATTATTAGCTTCCGACAAATTCATCACGTCCGCAGAACTTACACCACCGCGCCATTTTGATCTGACGAGTTTTATGGAACATGCCAGAATTATTAATGAATATGTTGATGTAGTCCAGATCAACGATCACTTGCTTTCCCGTGCCAGAATGAGCAATATTATTGCCGGAATGAATTGTAAAAATGCAGGAATGGAGCCGATCTTACAATTTACACTTCGCCATAAAAACAAAATCGCCTTGCAGGGAGATCTGCTGGCATTTGCAAATCTGGGACTTGAAAACATCATCATTCTGGGCGGTTATCCCTGCGCTATCGGCACCGATCCAACAGCCAAAGACGCTACCGATCTTGGAAGCGTGGAAGCGATTGAAAGGATTTCGGATCTTACGCAGCATGGAAAAATGTTTAACGGCGATATTATTTCCCCCGCTCCTGTTTTCTGTGTCGGCACAATTGACTTTCCTTGTACACCCGATAAAATGGAAGAAAGTTTCGAAAGACTGGAAAAGAAAATCGAGGCTGGTGCTAAATACATTCAGGTTCAGGCAGTTTTTGAATTGGGGCCGATGGAGCTTTGGATGAAGGAAGTTGTCAGAAGAGGTTTGCATAAAAAAGCCAGGTTTATAGGAGCAATTTTCCCATTCAGCGGCGCAGAAAGATTGCACATTTTAAAATCAATTCCTGGATTAAGCATTCCTCAGCATTTGCTTGACAGAATCGAAAGTCTGGATAGTGAAGCAGAAAGTCTGGCGATCACACTCGAACTAATTCAGGGAATAAAAGCCATGGAAGGAATTTCTGGATTACATATTCGTTCCATTGGAGCTGAAGACTGGGTTCCACGGATTATTATGGCGGCAGGTTTGGCAGCTGAAATGGTTTGATTTTACCAAAAATAAGAAACCGGAACAGCAGACAATTTCCTTGTGAGCTGTTCCGGTTTTATAAATTAATTCTATTGATTTCAGGAAAAAGTAACGGTCGAATCTCCATTTCCCATAATGACCATACTGGCAAGATTTATAAATAAACCATGTTCCACGACACCAGTAATTGCATGAAGTTTATCTGAAAGTGTTGCAGGATCAGCGATAAGCCCAAAATCGGTATCAATAATATAATTCCCCTCCTCAGTAATCAGCGGTTTACCATCCGTTAGGCGGATTATACCAGCACCATTCAGTTTTTCCAGTTGCCTGTTTACATACCCGGACGCATATGGAATTACTTCGATCGGAACCGTAAATTTCCCAAGCAATTCCACCTTTTTGGAAGAATCTGCAATGATGATTTCCTGTTTTGTCAAGGAAGCAACTACCTTTTCCTTTAAAAGAAAACTTCCTCCGCCTTTTATAAGATTAAGATCAGTCGTGAATTCATCTGCTCCGTCAATCGTAATATCGATAGAATCCACATCGCCGATTTCCAATAATGGAATATTCAATGATATGGCAAGTTCTTTTGATTTATCCGAAGTAGGCACTCCTTGTATTTTCAAACCATTTTTGACTCTTTCTCCAATTTCAATAATGGCTAAAGTAGCCGATGAACCGGATCCCAAGCCTACGATCTGATTATCGGTAAGAAGTTTTACTGCTTCTTTTGCCGCCAGTTTCTTTTCATTTACAAAATCTCTCATGGTCGTACTTAAAATCTGTATATCCGCAATCCGGTAAAAATCCATTCATTTTCCGGACTAAAAGTAAAGACTTTTTTAATGAAAATTCGTGCAATTCCAAATTCTATCCATGTAAAAAAACGTTTTTCCACCTCGCATCATTCACTTATTAACCACAACATCTTCTTATTGTAATTGCAGATAGGCTCCTTAAATTCTCATAACCAAATATAATTCAAAAGCTCCCTTTATTAATTTCAAAAATCTGTACCTCTTCCGTATGTCTGCAATTACTCTACCAAAAAGATTATTAATTCCGCTCGTAAAATACCTCTTTTACCAAGTTTTGCAGTAGCCTACTACAAGAATAACAGGAATAAAATAAGACTAATACTGATAAAACTGCTTTTGTTTTTTACTACGTTAAATTATTTACAAGAAAAAAAAAGTGGCACAAAAGCCTTCCCATTTTGTTATTAGCCACTTTTCTCTATTCATGATTAATGACATTCCCAAAAGGAGTAACAATATTTTTGATTACATATCAATTTTTTCTACCTTTTCAATGTCATAACGGTTACAAAAGTTTTACTACAAAAAAATCGAAGTACCACTACGGCTCTATATTTTTTTCTAACGTAGTTTTGAAGTAAATATAAAGTTCCTGTTTCCGAAGCTTTAATGCTCTATGCACATATCTAATAGCCCTCTCAATAAAAATATGTAGCCGGTAACGCTATTTCTTGACAATAAAGATTTTCAATACACGGTATAAGATACGATTCCGCCATACACTTTATAATTAGCGGCGTACGGGATGGTTTTAAAAAGACCTGTTTATCCTTCTTTTCAGTTTATGTCCTCCTGATTTCGGGAGGGCATTTTTTTTGAAAATCCTATTTTGAAATGAGACTCATTAGAAATATTTACTATTCCAAATTTTTCTATTAATCCCTTAGTAAACAATTTCTCGGTAAATTAAAACAAATCTGCTTGATCAAAAACTGAGAATAAAGCAGAAAATAATACCTTGTTAACCAAGTGATAGTGCATGTGTGAAATATTTAGAGGTTGGCTTACTTAATGACAAATTAAAGAAGTGTGTGTACAGCCCCCTAGAAGATTTAAAGCCTTTGGCGATTCTTCCTGAATACCAAAAGTAACAGGCCTTCAAGAAACTGTTTGTAGAGTCGAAATTCAAGTTGGGTAGAAATGTTTCTACTTGTCTTTTATTCCAAATTTGATTATCATAGCTCCTTTGCCTACGTGCAAGTCTTATAAAACTGATTACAAATCATGTTCATAAAATCCGAATTTCAGGCAAAACAGATTCTTCTTCTAACGTTTCTATTTCTGATAATACAGCTCAAAATTGTAAAAGGACAATCGTCCGCATATACTGAGGAGTCTAAGGTTGAAAAGGATTTTAAGAATTTGTTAGCAAGGCCAGCGACCACACAACGCCCCTACTCCGTCACTTCCAAAACTGATTCTGTACTGATTGAAAAAGGATATTTTTATTCTGAGAAAAGCGAAAAAGTACCTTTTTTGATTAACAAACCTGTTGCTTCAAAATCTAAAAAGTTGCCCGTAATTATTGTCTTACACGGTACTGGAGGAAGCAAAGACAATCAGGACATTAAGGATCTGCTATACCATTTTTCGAAATTGGGTTTTATGGCAATCGCCATTGATGCCCGTTTCCATGGAGAAAGAGCCGGAATAAATAATAAAAATAATCAGGCCTATACAGATGCTATTATCGCAGCCTGGGAAAATAAAGATCCGAAAAAACAAACGCATCCATTTTTCTATGATACGGTTTATGATCTCTGGAAACTGACTGATTATCTGATCACAAGAACTGATGTCGAGCCTACAAGGATTGGAATGACCGGAATTTCCATGGGCGGAATCGAGACCTGGATGGCAGCTTCTGTTGATAAGCGAATTAAAGTAGCCGTACCGATCATTGCCGCTCAAAGTTTTAAGTGGTCTCTTGAAAATAACCGCTGGCAGGGGCGCGCCGGAACGATACGGGCTGCGCATGAAAAAGCGGCGAAAGAATTAGGAGATACTGCTGTGACTGCTGAAAATGTGAAAGTCCTTTGGAACAAAATACTTCCCGGAATTCTCGATGAATTTGATTGTCCCTCTATGATCCGGCTTTTTGCTCCGCGTCCGCTGCTGTTGCTAAGTAATGCAGAAGATCAAAATTGTCCGCTACCCGGAGCTGAAATTGCTTTCAAATCTGCACAGGATGCTTATCAAATGAAAAACGCCGCTGAAAAATTAAAAATCAATATTAGTCCCAATGAACCACACCGTTTCCTTCCTCAACATGAGAAACTCGCTACTGAATGGTTTTTGAAATGGTTATAAATAATTACTGATTTCAACAAGATTCTTGTCCGGATCACGAATATAAATGGAAAGCATTTTCCCTAATGCGCCCGTACGCTGGACCGGCCCTTCTATTATTTCAACATTATTGGCTTTCAATTCTTCAATAACTGTGTCCAATTTAGTTCCCGCTATAAAACAAAGATCTGCCGAACCTGGCATCGGAAATTGTGCTTTGGGTTCAATTTCTTTTCCCTTTTGGTGTAGATTAATTTTCTGATTTCCGTATTTCAAGGCCAGTCTTCCATCTCCGAATTGCTCGGTTTTCATTCCTAAAATATTGGTATAAAACGTACAGGTTTTTGTTGGATCTGCCACGGTTAAAACTAAATGGTCAAGTCGTTCTATTTTCACAGGTTTGGAGTATTAATCTTGATTGTTCGTTTTGTTTGATTCTTGTTCGATGTTTTCCGTCGCTCGTTTTTATCGATTGTTCGATGTTTTTATTACCCGTCCGACGGCGAAAAAAAGCCGTCGGACGGGTGGCTCGAACAATATCTTTGATACAAGAATCAAAACTTGTTTACTAACTAACTTTCGCCTTGTTTGCCCGGCATGAAAATTGTTTGAGCAAAAACTAAACTTCATCAATATGGCACGAACTTCAAAAAAGAAAAGGAATACTAAAAAGAATAAGCTTGGTGTAAAAAACTCGCTTGTTAACAATATCAATGCACGTAAGAAAAAAGGAATTTCAAAACCTAAAAAGAAAAAAACGGTAAGTAAAAAATCTTACGGCAAAATGAAAAAGAATTGGGGTAAAAAGAAGAAGAAAAAGAAATAACAGTAAAATTTTAAAGGCAGAATTACATCTGCCGTAATCAACTTAAACCAAAAACAGTATGGAAAATCAGGAAAATTCTGCCGGACAAGACAATAAAGATCAAATTTGAAAAAACGGATCCTACCGATGGAGGTAGAAACAGCAACGACGATTTCAATACCGACAAAGTCGATGATTATGGAATTGATTATTGCAAACCCGGAGCCGAAGAAGATTTGCAGTATAGAATTACGGTGAAAGGTGGCAGAGGCCCAAAAGGTGGTGCCCGTAATCCAAATGATGATTTTGATGAAGATCCGGATAATACTAATGAAGATGATTATAAAGCCTGATAACGCTTTATAATTCAGGACATCCCATTATTAAGCAGGACATCTCATTATTAAGAAAGGGTGATCACGAATTGAAAAGGGCGACCACGAGGGTCGCCCCTACGATTACTGTTTTGGCTGATCTTTTTTGATCTGCTCGTTTTTATAATTACCGGTTTTCCCCGTATTGTTTTTAGTATTTCGTTCCGCGGACCCACTTCCTTTTTTCACTTCAAGATCCGAAGGATTTTGAGATTGATTATTTTTCACAATCGGATGTGCACCACCTGTTCCTGTTAACTTTGGTTCCTTTGTGGGTGCAGTGGCAACTGCGGGAGCAGCAGTTTTCGCAGTACTTTTTGAGTCAGATTTTTGATTTCCGGCTTGTGCATTTTTCCCGGAAGCTGCGCTTGCATCAGCTTTCCCCGCTGTTGTTTTTTTTGCCCCTGCCGGAAGTGCAGCCGCTGATGGAGAAGATGTGGCATTAGGCTTTGCTGTTGTTGACGCTCCTGCCGGTGCATTTTTATTCGCATTATTCGCTCCGTCCGTTGTCTTCTTTGCGCCCTGTCTGCTGCTTTTCCCGGTACTATCCTTTGTACCTTCCATTTTCGGATTAGTCGAAATTGTTGTGCTTTGGCCATAAGCCGCACCAGATAAAATCAATAGAAAAAGTCCGGCACCTGTGATTAAATTTTTCATATGCTTGTTGATAAAATACGTTTTTGTACTGTTAACAATTCTTAGTTGTCATCGTTACAAAAAAAATATTCCAGACAAGTCTTCTTTGCCGCTGAATGCATAAAATTGCAATTGTTACCCGTCAAGTGGTTGTTCACCGTCGATTTAATAATTTTTCAAATAATCCTTTCATATTTGACGAACCTACTTCCTATTGCGATTGGGGAAGCTATTACCTGCTTAGGGGAAGTTTGGGTTAAGATAATTTTGATAAGATTCCGGCTATTTATTGACCCGTTTCAAATCAAGATCCTGAAAATCAAAGCTAAAATCGGTGAGTGGGGATATCGCCTCCATTTTTATAGAAGACGGTTTTCCATCCTTATCAGTTTGAAAATACAAATAGGCATCTGCATCAAAATTACGTCTGTCCCATTTTACAATGAACGTATTGTTTCTATAAAATAAAACTTCACCGCTCAGTTTGGGAGAACGCTTAGAATCAAATCTGAATTTTCCGTTCTTTTCAATAAGTACCACGTCACCCAGCCAGTTGTCATGATAAGTCCCGGCGAATGATTTGTAATTTACCTTAACCGAATTGTTCTTCTGCTCGGCAGCAATTGCTTTCCAGATACCATTAGTGATAGAATCAGCTTCCATAAAATTAGCTTTTGATCTTTCAGATAATATTTTGACACGATCTGTTGCCGGAATACCCAAATAGCTGTCTTTAATAGTATTACTGATCGCAGAAAATGCTGCTCCGGATTGCTGGTTGGTAAAAACAATTATTCCCAGTTGAAGCTCCGGCAACAAAGTGACCTGCGTTACCATTCCGCCCAGTCCTCCGGTATGGCCAACCTGCTTATAACCTTTGATATCACTTAAAAACCATCCCAGGCCATAAGCACTGAAATGTGTATTGTAGGGAGGAGTCGTGTTAGAAGGAATAATCGTTTGCGGAGACCACATTTCCTGATGTACTTTCTTGCTAAAAAGCTGTTTTCCGGCTCCTTCTCCATATTTCCCTTCGTTCATTTGCATGATAATCCACTTGCTCATATCAGCCACGCTGGAATTAATTCCACCGGCAGAATTTCCAAACGTGAACATGTCTCTCGGAATAACCTGCACTTTCCCATTAACCGGCGCATGAGCGTCGATCGCATTGGATTTATCTTTCACCCGCGTCCAGGTTCCGGCACTGTTATTCATCTGCAACGGTTTCATAATCCGTTCCTCCACAAATTCCTCATAACCTTTGCCGCTCACGCGCTCAATTACCTCACCCGCAACCATATACAACAGATTATCATAATCATATTTGGTCCTGAAACCGGACACAGGTTTGAGATAACGCAAATTGTAAATAATATCTTTTATGGTAAAATTCGAAGAATCAGGCCAGAACATCAGGTCACCTGCACCCAGCCCAAGCCCGCTTCTGTGTGTGAGCAGATCCCGGATCGTGAATTCCTCCGTTACATACGCATTATACATCCTGAATTCCGGAATGTAATCGATCACTTTATCGTCCCATTTAAGTTTCCCTTCATCCATCAAAATCCCCAGAGAAGCGGCGGTAAAAGCCTTGCTGTTTGAAGCAATTCCGAACAACGTATTTTCGTCAACTTTTTCCTTAGTTCTCAAAGAGCGGACGCCGTATCCTTTTGAATGAATTACTTTTCCATCCTTCACAACAGCTACCGCAATACCCGGAACGTCAAATGCCGTTAAAGTTTTTTCAACCAGTTCATCAATTTGTTTTGATGTAATGGGTTGCGCGGTTACGTTAAAATAATTACAAAAAACAAGACAGAATAAAAGGAGCGTAGAATAAATTTTCATAAAAACCAGGTTAATATTTGGAGTGTTCCTTGCATACGCAATATAGATAATCCAGATATCAAACTGAATTAAATCATATGATCCAATCTCAACAAAACGTCAAAAACAAAGTCCTGACAACATCGAATTTTGTCATATCAAGCCTAGAATTAATTTTAGGTCGTATAGTCATAAATAACTTTTGTAACCTTATATTTGTTACAAGCGAAAACCCTTTAAAAATTCCTCAAACATAAGCTTGTTATGTACAATCTTTTGATTTTAGAAAGTGATTCCATTTTTAAGATTGGAATATCGAACCGGTTAGAAAAAGAGAATAAACACATCACGATTGAGACGGCTTCAAGTATCAGTAAAGTATTGCAAAAGTCGCTCTTCATGTCAACTGAACAAAAAGACGGTTATGATCTATTCATTGTTTCTGTGAATAAACAAGAGGATGATGTAATTTCATTTATTCAATATGTGATTAAGAACAAACCGGAATTGCCGATTCTCGTGTTTTCCTATGAAACTAATGACTGGCTTCTAAAACAAGGTATTAATTGTAAACAAAATCTGGGGCGATATATCAAAAAAGTATCTTGCTGGCAGGATATTCAGCAGGAAGTTAAAAAACTTCTAGCCGATCCAGTCATTCTTTCGTCATCTTCAACAAGAGAAATTAGTACGGATTTCACTTTGCCGAGCCGAAGGGTTGGTGACATTTAATTTTATTTCAGAAGTTCAATCTATCTTTCCTTTATAAAACTCAAACCAAGATTGAGGCTTTCATTAAAATCTCCAATCGTAGCAGAATCCAGCGTGGACTGGATTTTATTTCGGATGATTTTAAACTCATTATGCAACGGACAAGGTTTGGTTTCCGAGCAATTTTTAAGACCCAATCCGCAGCCTGTAAAAATATTATCTCCATCGACTGCTCTCACGATATCTGCAAGTGTTTTTTTCTTCGAATCCTGATCAATATAGAACCCACCGTTAGGACCTTTGTTTGATTGCACCAGCCCGCGTTTGCTAAGATCCTGTAAAATTTTGGCAATAAAATGCACCGGCGAATCGATCCCTGCGGCAATTTCTCTGATGCCAATCTTATCCCCATTTTCAGATTTCTGGGCAACAAAAATTACCGCCCTGATTGCGTACTCACACGTTTTGGAAAAAACCATTTCTTCATTAATTATCTTACAAAGATACTTAACATAAGCCAAATAAAAGATATAAAACTCTTTTATTGTATATAGTCACTCCAACTATTTTGAAAAAAACAATTGTTTGAAATAATAAAAGACTAAAACATCTTTTATTATTTGATTTTAGCATTACCTTTGTTGAAGAAAGTAGAAATGAAGAGAATCCACATACTCAAATAAAAGATAAAAAGGTATTAATATATTTAATTATAAAATTCATAAGTAAATTTAAAATCAACTAATATGATTACCGCAGCACAAAAAAACATCATTAAAGCAACAGTTCCTGTTTTAAAAGAAAATGGCGTTTTACTAACCGACCATTTTTACAAACGCATGTTCGTTCACAATCCTGAGCTCAAAAATGTTTTTAACATGAGCAATCAGCAAAATAGCAGACAGCAAACTGCTCTTGCCATGGCGATTCTGGCCTATGCAGAAAACATTGAAAATCCTGCTGTTTTGATGCCGGCAATCAACGGAATCGGACAAAAGCATGTGAGTCTGGATATCCGCCCGGAGCATTATATTATTGTTGGAAAGCATCTCATCGCTTCCATCAGCGAAGTTTTGGGAGAAGCCGCCACTCCGGAAATTCTGGATGCCTGGGAAGTGGCTTACAATCAGCTGGCGCAAGTTATGTCCAGGCATGAAAACAAATTGTATAGTGAAAAAGTACAGACAAAAGGCGGTTGGAGTGGCTGGAAACCTTTTGTTATTAAAGAAAAAATAATCGAATCATCAGAAATTACTTCGTTTCATTTATATCCATCGGATCAGGGCCCGGTAGCAGATTTTACACCGGGACAATATCTGAGTATCCGCCTTTTTATTCCTGAACTGAATTTGCTACAACCAAGACAATACAGTATTTCCAGTGCGCCAAATGGTTTATATTATCGAATTTCTGTAAAAAAAGAAACAGCGGTGAAACTGAATCCGGACGGAATAATCAGTAATCGTTTGCATGATTTTGTCAATATCGGCGACATTCTGGAAGTGACTGCTCCCGCGGGAAGTTTTACATTTAATAAAGACAACGATCATCCGGTAGTTTTCATCAGCGGCGGCGTTGGCCAGACTCCGCTAATCAGTATGCTCGAAGATCTGATTAAAAGCGGAAGCAAAAAACCTGCGACCTGGATTCATGGTTGCCGGGACAAAAATGTACATGCTTTTAAGGAAACAATTGAATACTGGTCGGGAGAAAAACAGGCAATAAAAAAACATATTTTCTATGATCAGATCGGTCAGGAATTGGCTTCGGAAAATTTATACGAAGGCTGGGTCGACCTTAATGTTTTGGGAGACGAACTTTTAAAACCTAATACAGAATATTATATCTGTGGCCCGGGTCCCTTTATTACTAAACATTACAAAGAACTTATATCAAAAGGAATTCTGGCGGAAGCAATTCATTTTGAAGAATTTGGCCCTCAAACACTGAATTTGAATTAACAAAAAAGTCAAATCTTCCTGTAAAGCAAAGCACGGGCAGATTTTTAGTATCCGGAATTAGTATTAATTTGTTGCCCCAGGAAAATTTTGTCCGTTTAAAAATAATAAGAAAGATGCTTTTTAAGATTAACAGTTGAAGACAAAAGTATATTCAACCTAACCTCTGTCTTTATGTTACGTGTAAACGGGCAGGTTCAAAATTCAGATTCCGGGACATATCAAATCATACTAATTTTAATTCACAATGCTAAAAAAATCACTGGTACTTCTGCTTGTTATCGCAAGTGCAGTTTCCGCCCAGGCTCAGCAGTTCAAAGTATTGCTATTTACAAAAACAGCAGGATTCCATCACGAGTCGATTCACGAAGGTGTTGATGGCGTAAGGAAAATTGCAGCGAGACATAATTTCACTGTGGACTGGCAGGAAAATGCTTCTGTATTTAACGAAAAACAATTAAAAGATTACGCTGCGGTTATTTTCCTTAATACCACCGGCGATATCCTGAATGAAGAACAACAGGCTGCTTTTGAGAAATTCATTCAATCCGGAAAAGGCTGGGTGGGCATCCATGCTGCTGCGGATACGGAATATGAATGGCCATGGTATACCAAAATGGTGGGTATGATGTTCAAAATTCACCCTTCGCAGCAGACGGCCTATCTGGATGTTGTGGATAGTAATTTTCCAGGACTTGAACGTTTTCCAAAAAGAATGCTCTGGACCGACGAATGGTACGAATATCAGAAACCATACAAATCCAACGATCTGAAATTCCTGATTGGACTTGACGAAAAAACCTACGATCCAAAAACAAAATGGGGTGATAATGAAGGAAAAGGAATGGGCGATTTTCACCCGATGTCATGGTACCACAAATATGACGGCGGCCGTGCATTCTATACCGGACTTGGCCACATCGGTCTTGTTTATTCGGATCAGTCTTTCCTTGACCATTTGTATGGCGGCATTTATTGGGCTGCTACCGGTAAAGGAATTAAGTAGAGTTCTTATTAGATTTTAAAATTTTGATAAACAGCCATGTTCGGAAGAATGGGGCTGTTTTTTTGTGGGATCATGATAGCTGCATGTAATTAATAACTTGATTTTAATTCATGTTAAAACGATAATCACATAATTTCCTTACTTTCAGAAAAAAGGTAATCAAATTGCATAAAACAAATCAATGAAGCTTTTAACTACAATTTTATTAATCACAATCTCAACAACACTCACTTTTGCTCAGTCAAATAAGCAAATACCAAAAGATGAAAGTAAACCTTTTGTACTAGGTGTTATTGATGAAATTCAATCAACAATATTATCTGAAAAAAGAATTTTAAATATTTATCTTCCTGAGGGATACAGCAAAACAGATACTACGAAATATCCTGTGGTTTATCTTCTGGACGGCTCGGCGGATGAAGATTTTATACATGTGAGCGGGCTTTTTCAGTTCAATAACTTTGCCTGGATCAACCGTGTGCCAAAATCCATAATCGTCGGAATTGCCAATATTGACCGAAAAAGAGATTTTACCTACCCTACAACTATTGAATCGGATAAAAAGAGATATCTAACCGCCGGACACTCTGATAAATTCGCCAGCTTTTTGGAAAAAGAGTTGCTGCCTTTTATTGAAAAAAAGTATAAAACAAATTCTTCCAGAATGCTGATCGGGCAATCGCTGGCCGGACTTTTTGCAACTGAAATTTTACTTAAAAAGCCAACCTTATTTTCGAAATACATCATCATTAGTCCAAGCCTGTGGTGGGATAATGGTTCGTTACTAAATATATCTTCCCCTATTTTACAGGACAATTTTACTCAAAAAACAGGCGTGTACATTGGGGTTGGAAAAGAAGGATTAACTCCCGGTGACATTCCGCGTGTTATGGAGGTGGATGCAAACTTATTAACGGAGAAACTGCTTAAAACCAAAAGTAAAAATGTGACGGTAAACTTTGACTATTTACCACAGGAAAATCACGCAACGATAACCCACCAGGCAATTTTCAATGCGTTGAGACTGCTATATCCTATTGAGAAGAAAGCCGATTAAGTTACTATTGACCTTTAACATCCCGCGGTAAAAACCCGAACTTTTTCCTGAAAGCGCTCGTGAAATGTTGCGGATTTTTATATCCCGACATTGAGGCAACGTCAGCAATAATCACATGCTGACCGCCATCCTGAATTTTTTGACGTGCTTCTTCAAGTCTTACTTCAGTGATGTAACCAAAAATTGTGGTTCCAAACAATTCCTTAAATCCTTCCTGTAACTTTGTCCGGTTAATACCTGCAATTCTACTGAGTTCCTCGACTGAATAAGATCCATAGATATTTTTCAGCAAAAGGTCCCTGATGTCATTAAGCTTATCAATATCAACCTTTTTTAAAACTTTTTTACCTGTATCGATGGTATTGATCTGATTGATCTGCAAGGTTAAAAGTTCAATCACTTTTGCTTCAACAAATACCTTTTTTAGTGGCGGAGCATATTTACAATCTCTCACCTGCATCAAAATCTGCTTCATGGCCGGCGTAATCGGGAAACTTTTATTACCCATAATTGCCGGGAAATTTTTCTCGATATTTTTGCCAAAATCACCAAGCACTTCAAGATCCTCGTTGAAAATTCTACGCAGAAACTCAACTGTGAGTTCTATTTCGACACTAAATGATTCAGGCTTTTTCAAATAACTCAATTTCCCGTTCAGCCTTGGATAAAACAAAAGCGAATGCGAGCCGCCATAAATTTCTGTATTATTCTCGAATTTGGCAGTAGGGAAATATAAACATCCCGTTGTAGTCAACTCAAAATGCATTTGCAGATAAGGAAAATCACTTTCCAGAATGTGCACTACGTCATTTTCTAAAAGAACCCGTTGAAATGGAAAATATCAAACCCGGACAAGATATACGACGGGTTTGTGAACGTATACCTCTGTAATTAGTCTCAAAAACCTCTTCACGTATCTGATGTGCCGCGCTCACGCCAAATCCCTCAGCATACTCACGAGTATAACTCAGTTCTGCAAAATCATCTGCTTTAAATACAATTTTCATTTCTAATTACTGCTTTTGACGTCATTAAAACTGTATCTGGCGTTACCTCCTACCCTTAATTACACCTTACTTTTGCATTATTTTTAAACAGTCTAATTAAGTAAATTTAACACTAAAATTGATACGCCTTTACCTCCTGCCATTTTTTTTTCTTTCTATGCTGCTATTTCGCAGTCATCCCGTCCGTAGTCAGGATGCTTATATTCTCAACGGTACTGTCAGCAGCAGCAAACAGGACGTGCTTGTCGGAGCAGTTGTAACTGTTGCCGGTACGAACAAATATGCTGTTACGGATGCAACCGGAAAGTTTCAACTTTCTATAAGCCCAACCGAAAACCTCACAATTCAAATTCAGCATATCGGTTTTAAAAAACTGATGAAAACTTTTTCCAACCGGGATTTTAAAGAAGCACCGTTCACATTTGTATTGCAGGAAGACCAGACCCAACTTTCAGAAATACAGATTGTTGGGAAAAGCGAAACACAAGAAGCAAAATTGCAGCCTATCAAGGCTGAAATCATCAATACCAAAGCGGTGCAGCAACAGCCTTCAACTTTGGTAGAGCTTATGAACCGGTCTGCCGGAATTCGCATACGGCAAAGCGGCGGATTGGGCTCCAATGCAGGACTGATGATGAACGGATTTCAGGACCGGGCGATCAAAAATTTCAAAGACGGAATTCCGCTGGATTATCTTGGAGCCGGGTATAACATTTCGCTTGTTCCCGTCAACATGCTGGAACGGGTGGAAGTCTACAAGGGTGTTTTGCCTGCGGCGCTGGGCGCTGATGCGTTGGGTGGAGCTGTGAATATGATCACCAAAAAATCACTTTACCGATATGCGGAAGCCTCCTATGAAGCAGCTTCGTTTAATACACACCGTGTTTCCGTAAACACTTTATTTAGTGATACGGCCAGACATTTTTATATTGGCGGCGACGCATTTCTTAATCGCTCCGACAATAACTACAAAGTTAACGCGACCATTACAGATCAGGAAACGGCGGCAAGAAGTGAGGCAACGGTGAAACTATTTCACAACAAATTCACCAATTATTATGCTGAAATATATGGTGGCCTTACCAATTTAAAATGGGCTGATGAGTTGCGCGTAGGGCTAACTTATTTCTATATCAACCGCCAAAATCAGTATGGAGCGACAATGGCTCAGCCCTTTGGAGCGGCGGTTAGCAAGCAATATTCTTTTATCCCAACCCTGCGTTACAGGAAAAGTTTCGGAAATTTAAGTGTTGACCAGTTTTTGACGACCAGTACTATTCATGTGCAGCAAATTGACACGGCTCGTGGTACATATGACTGGTACGGCAAATTCATTCCGAGTCCTTCGCGACGCGGTGAAATCACCACAAACGGATCTTTGTCCGACATAAAGTTCTCTTATTTTACTTCCAGGACACATTTTGCTTACCAGCTTTCCACTCGGCATAAAGCGGAATTTAATGTCGTGTCCACCAATATCGGGCGAACCGGATCTGATCCACGAGGGTTAACACTTCCGCAAACTGGTCAGGATATTCTTTCTCTTCCGGCAAAATATTACAAACTTATCGGTGCGCTGGGCGTCCAATCCACAATTTTAGATGAAAAGCTGACCAATAATCTTATAGCTAAATTCTACCATTACAATACCTCAACGATCAATGTAGATGTCTACGGATCTGCGTTGGGCGCACATCGTTCAACTTCCCAAAATAACTTTGGCATTGCCGAGGCGTTAAAATTCGCACTTACTCCCAATACATTTTTCAGGGTTTCGGCAGAAGCCGCTACACGCTTGCCGGAACAGGATGAGATGTTCGGAGACGGGAATTTCCGTCGTTCCAATTTTCTTTTAAAACCTGAAAAAAGTACAAACATGAATCTTGGTTTCAGGACTGAGAAGAGCAATGTTTTTAGCCTGGAAGTAAATTCCTTTTACAGAATTACCAAAGACCTCATCCTGTCTGTTCCGGTTGATTTTTTATTCACTCAAAATCAAAATGTGGCCAAAGTAAAAGGGCTGGGACTGGAAACGGATCTTAATGTTTCCATCACGCGCTGGCTGCGGGCAAACGGCAATTTCACTTATCAGGATTTCCGTCTTTTCGATACCGGAAATGCTTTAACGGAAGGTTCCCGCCTCAGAAACACACCATTTTTCTTCGCAAATCTTGGCTTGAATACGACGATTAACAAGATCGGTGCAAAAGGAAAATTACAGCTTTACTATTATTTTACTTTCGTCCGGGAATACTACCTGAGTTATATCCCGAAATCTCTGGAACCTGATGGATTTTTAGGTCTTTGGGGAAAAGCCAGGTTTGAAGCGCCCAACATTATCCCAAACCAGGCTTTACACTCAACCGGCTTTACGTACTACCCGGGAGGCGATCGGTTTTCTCTTGGTTTCCAGGCCAAAAACTTCCTGAATGCCAGCGTTTATGACAATTTCCGCATTCAAAATGCCGGTCGCAGTTTTCACCTCAAATTAAATTACACCCTTAAATAGTTTCCACTTTTTTTAATCTATATCATGAAAACAACATTTAAATATCTTTTCTGTGCACTTGTTATGTCAGCTTTTATTGGCTGCTCATCAGAAGATAAAGAAAACACTCCTACGCCTGTTTCCGGAACAAAAGAGCGTTTTGTTCTGATGACATCCACCGAAAAATTGCAGGGTGCAGGTTACTTCACTGCTTTGGACAGTCTTCCAAAAGGTACTATTTCCAATACCAATTCTAAAACCCTTCAACTCTCCGACGCATTTGGTTTTCGGACGTTTGGCAAGTGGTTTTTCAACAGGGCTAATCCTGCTGGTGATGCCGGTTTGCAAAAGTATTCAGTCAATACTGATGGCTCTTTCAAGGATGAAGGTTTCATTGCCGGTTCAACACAATATCTGGTTGTGAATGAAACCACCGGTTATTATCTTGACGAAACCCGAGGAACGCTAAAACTGCAAAAATTTAACCCGACAACGATGCTTCGCACAGGAGATGTTGATATTTCGGCAGTTTCAAAAACGGGTGTAGCTTACCAGGTTGTTGGAAAACATACTATTGCAGCCAAAGAAGGAAAACTTTTTGTTGGCGTAACTTATGGTACAACTGAAAGTGCCGGTTATGGCGACGATTTATACAATACGGTTTACTTCGCCGTGGTTGATATCGCTACGGATAAATATGAAAAAACAATCACTTATGACGGTTTGAGAAGTATCGGCTGGGGATCATCCGGGAATAAAATGTGGTCGATCGGTGATGACGGCGCCATTTATTTGTACAGCTCAGGACTTGGCAACAGCCAGTTTGCTAACCCATCGATAATCAGAATTAAAAAGGGAGAAACTGACTTTGACAAAACATTTATCTTCTCGACCAAAGACATGCAGAAAGGAAATTCTCTGGTTACAGCTTTGGTGAAAGATGGAAAATTATACTATGAAATGGCCTCAACTCCTCTCCTGGGTGATTATTCCAACCTGACAAGCACCATTTTCGAATATTACGTTTATGATATTGCGACCAAAGTATCAACCAAAATTACCGGCGTTCCTCTGCATGATTATGCATACGGGAATGAACAGGCAATCATAGAAATTGATGGAAAAATTTATTTATGGGTTAAAAACGAGGCTGAAAAAATTGACGGTTATTATGTATTGAACGGCACTTCGGCTACCCAGGTTTTCAATCTTGGGCAGAGCGGAAATATTCAGGGATTTGCCAAGCTGACGGAATAATTTCAAAATTCAAACGGATAACCTTTTTACACCATGAGCTCTGTTAAAAAAATTCAAACCTGGTTTCAAATCCATAAATGGACGAGCCTGATCTGCACAGCTTTTCTGCTGATGCTTTGCCTGACAGGCCTTCCTTTGATATTTCATGAAGAAATTGAGGAACTGGAAGGGAAACCGCATCTTGCCAAACAGGTTCCAGCCGCAACACCATTGGCTGGTCTGGATAAATTGGCAGAATCCGCTCAAAACAAGTATCCGAAAAAGGTTATCCGTTTTGTTTATTGGGACGAACATGAACCGAATACCACAACTTTCAGTCTTTCGGATTCGATAGATGCACCGCCTGATAATTTCACAACTGTAATCGTTGACGATCATACGGCAGAAGTACTGGACACGCCAAACATCCAGGAAGGTTTCATGTATGTAATGCTGCAATTGCACACCGACATGTTTATGGGCATTGGTGGAAAATTGTTTTTAGGTTTAATGGGCCTTGCTTTTATTGCCGCAATCGTCTCCGGACTAATGCTATACGGCCCGATCATGAAAAGATTTGATTTTGGAATGATCCGGACTGAACGTTCTCGGAGGCTTAAATGGCTCGATTTACATAATTTACTAGGCGTTGTTACAATTGTCTGGGGAACCGTTGTGGGTTTTACCGGTGTGATCAATACTGCCTCAGAAATCGTGCTCGGATTGTGGCAAATGGGACAACTTTCAGAAATGACAGCACCTTACAAAAATGCAAAACCGCTTACCGGAAAACTTAGCTCACTGGATGCAGCTGTGGCACTGGCGAAAGAAGCCGCACCACGAATGGAGCCATCCATTATTACCTATCCGGGAACTGCTTTTACCAGTAAACACCACTATGCAGTTTTTGTAAAAGGAAATACGCCTTTAACAAAAAGAATAATAAAACCCGCACTAATCGACGCTAAAACGGGCAAACTGACAGATTTGCGCGACATGCCATGGTTTGTCAATGCACTTTTCATATCTGAACCTTTGCATTTTGGTGATTATGGCGGGTTACCGTTAAAAATTATTTGGGCTTTGTTTGATATCGCAACTATTGTTGTGCTTGGAAGCGGCTTGTATTTATGGTTTGCACGTAATAAAGCTACCAAAACGAAGATTGCAAGAATGGCAAAAAATGAAACTGAAATTTTGACTATCCAGGCTCAAACTGAAAATATTTAACCATCTCACATTATGAAAAGTACTTTTTGGAAGGTTTGGGGAATTCCCGTTATTATTGGAATTTTTTCATTGATCGGACTATTAACGGCACTTGTTGGAGACGGTCTGTATGATTTGTTATCCTGGATTTTGCTTGGAATTCCTGTTTTGATTATTATCTGGTTTGTACCATGGTTTAAAACAAAAAAAGCCGCTATCAGAAAGTAATATTTTGCGGATGATTTTATTACGGTTTTAGTCGAAAAATGAAGCCGTGACCTGTACGATTACAAATACTTCTCACATACCAAAAATGCTGCTTCACAATGAAGCGGCATTTTTTATGTTGAGACGTTCTGGAAAATACGTTGACAGTGAGTTATTTGAAAAAACAAAACCATATTATTTTTAAGTTACCCTCAAATAAAACAATAGAATACGGCTTTCTCTGATTTTATGATGCCTTCCTTATTTCACAGTTTAGAATCAACTCATAGATTTTAACTATTGAATTATAGAATTAATCGATTGTGATTATTTCTTTTGATATTATAACTTTATTGTTCTGCACAAATACTATGTGCGCAAAGTATTGATTTAACACATGAACTAATCAAAATGGAAAACGAATCAAACGACATCAGCAAATGCCCATTTCATAATGGCACGCTAGACAAGAAGGACGATCTTCAAAAGGTTGGCGGCGCCGGAACCAGGAACCGTGACTGGTGGCCAAATCAGTTGAAGCTAAGTATCCTGCGTCAGCACTCTTCCTTATCTAATCCGATGGAGGAAGATTTCAACTATGCCGAAGCTTTTAAAAGCCTTGACCTGGAAGCCGTAAAACAAGATCTTCATGCGCTCATGACCGATTCTCAGGACTGGTGGCCGGCAGATTTTGGACATTATGGTCCTTTATTTATCCGTATGGCCTGGCATAGTGCCGGTACTTACCGTGTGGGTGACGGCCGTGGCGGCGCAGGTGCAGGACAGCAACGTTTTGCTCCATTGAACAGCTGGCCAGATAACGTGAGTCTTGACAAAGCACGCAGACTGCTTTGGCCGATCAAACAAAAATATGGTCAGAAAATATCATGGGCCGATTTATTGATCCTTACCGGTAATATCGCACTGGAATCGATGGGCTTTAAAACATTCGGTTTTGCCGGCGGTCGTGCTGATGTTTGGGAGCCGGATGAAGATGTATACTGGGGTTCAGAAACAACCTGGCTGGGTAACGATCATCGTTATGGACAAGGTTCGGCAGGTGTTGAAGGACATGGTGTGGTATCATCGGATGAAGATCCGGGGCGTCAAATTCACACACGTGACCTTGAAAAACCACTTGGTGCAGCACACATGGGACTTATTTATGTGAATCCGGAAGGTCCTGACGGAAATCCTGATCCGATTGCTTCGGCAAGAGATATTCGTGAAACATTTGGCCGGATGGCAATGAACGATGAAGAAACGGTTGCGCTGATCGCAGGCGGACACAGTTTTGGTAAAACCCACGGCGCCGCTCCTTCTGACCATGTTGGCAAAGAGCCGGAAGCTGCTGATGTGGAATCACAAGGATTTGGATGGAGCAACAGTTATGGTTCCGGAAATGGTGCTGACACGATTACCAGCGGACTTGAAGTGATCTGGACAAAAACGCCAACGCAATGGAGTAATAACTTCTTCGAAAACCTGTTTGCCTTTGAATGGGAATTGACCAAAAGTCCGGCCGGTGCGCACCAATGGGTTGCTAAAAATGCAGATGCGATTATTCCTGATGCTTATGACAGCAGCAAAAAACATGCGCCAACCATGCTTACGACTGATCTTGCTTTAAGACTTGATCCGGCGTATGAAAAAATATCAAGACGGTTTCTTGGAAAATCCGGACGAATTTGCTGACGCTTTTGCCCGTGCATGGTTCAAACTGACACACCGTGATATGGGTCCGCGTGAACGTTACCTGGGTCCGGACGTGCCGTCAGGAAGAATTGATCTGGCAAGATCCAATTCCGGCGGTTGATCATGCCCTGATTGATGAAAGTGATATTTCAGCTTTAAAATCAAATATATTGGCATCCGGTCTGAGCGTTTCAGAACTGGTTTCCACAGCCTGGGCTTCGGCAAGTACATTCCGTGGTTCCGACAAACGTGGTGGTGCAAATGGTGCACGTATTCGTCTGGCTCCTCAAAAAGACTGGAAAGTAAATAATCCGGCTCAGCTGAAAAAAGTATTGGGTACGCTGGAAAGTATTCAGCAGGAATTTAACAGCACGCAGTCAGGTGGTAAAAAAGTTTCTCTGGCGGATTTGATCGTACTGGCTGGTAATGCCGGTGTTGAAAAAGCAGCGGGAAACACGATCACGGTTCCTTTTACACCGGGACGTATGGATGCTTCTCAGGAACAAACTGATGTTGAATCAGTTGGATACCTTGAACCGGTTGCTGATGGTTTCCGTAATTATCAAAAAGCAAAATTCACAGTTTCGACAGAAGAATTGCTGATTGATAAAGCGCAATTGCTAACACTTACCGGACCTGAACTAACAGTTTTGGTTGGTGGTTTGCGTGTTTTGGATATCAATTTTGATGGTTCCAAAAATGGTGTTTTCACCTCTCGTCCGGGACAGCTTACCAATGATTTCTTCGTAAACCTGCTTGATATGCGTACTGCCTGGAAAGCGATTTCGGAACGATAAAGATGTGTATTTAGGAACTGACCGTACCACCGGTCAACCAAAATGGACAGCTACCCGCGCCGATCTTGTTTTCGGTTCCAATGCAGAACTGAGAGCAATTGCAGAAGTATACGGAAGCTTTGATGCTCAGGACAAATTTGTAAAAGACTTTGTTGCCGCATGGACCAAAGTGACGAATCTTGGGAAGATTTGATTTGTAAAAGTTAATAGAATAATGAATAAAATGGCCGTTCCGGGAATATTCAGGGACGGCCATTTTTTGTTTTGATAATGAAATTGTATTACACTTTTTCAACGTCCTTAACCTTTTGTTAAGCCTTTTGAGAGACAATTTCGTCAGCTTCAAGTTCTTTTAATTCTCTGAACAAAACGTTCAATGTTATATTAGACTTCGCTTTATGAAGTTTAATATCCATAACACAGTAGATAAATTATTCTCTTTCTTGTAATTAAGTGATAAAAGTACAATTTGCCATAAGTATAATATCGGATTAGTTTAGACAAAAAATAACCTTAACAAAATGAAAATCATCATTGTAGGTGCCACAGGCACAATCGGAAAACACGTAGTGAAAGCGCTGGAATCTGCGCATGAAATTGTAAAAGTCGGCTCAAAAAGCGGCGACTTTCAGGTTGATATTTCTAGCCTGGAATCAATTGAATCCTTGTTTAAACAAGTTGGGCCATTTGATGCGCTAATCTCGGCAGCAGGCGACGCACATTTCGGCCCACTTCCGCAAATGACAGATTCCGATTTCAGAAAAGGCGTAGACAGCAAACTGATGGGACAGGTTAATCTGGTATTGATTGGCCAAAAATATATTAATCCAAAAGGTTCTTTCACCCTGACATCCGGAAGCCTCGCGGAAGATCCGATCGTTTATGGTGCTGCGGTAAGTTCAATCAACGGCGCATTGAATGGTTTCATCAAAGGAGCAGCGCTAGAACTTGAAAATGGCGTCCGTATTAATGCTATTGCTCCTGGGGTTGTTGAAGAATCACCAGCATACTTCCCTTATTTCCCAGGCGATATTCCAGTGAAAATGGACCGCGTTGCGCAGGCTTATTACAAGAGTGTAATGGGCGGGCAAACTGGGCAGGTTTATTTTGTTCCGGGGTGAGGGTCGATTTTCTTATTTTGATTTTCAGGAGCCCTGGACTTTTGTCTGGGGCTTTTGTTTGTTTTTTGGGAGCGGTTTTTTACACTTTTTGAATTTTCGATTTCAAATTTAAAATTCATTTTTAATTGATTGCTTTACCACCGTTTGCGTCCTAACAGACCGTAAAAATTCCGAATAGATGAATATTTTTTATTAAACATTAAGCTATTTATTTTCAATAAATTATGAGCTAAACTAGTTAATAGTTGGCATCTTCGAATAAGGTCTGTCAGGACACAAAACACGGAGTGGTGAACAATTCCAATAGTACTGTTCATCAGCAGGTTTGCCAAAAGAACTCAAAAGAGTAACATCCCTTAATTACCAGGATTGGATTTGAATTTAATTCGCCATGGTTGATGCTTTGCAACACTTAGAGCGGCTGCTGATAATCCATAGATCTTGAAAACTCATTTCGGCTGGCAAGCCCTATGACTTTTGTGTGGATAGCATTTTGGATCTAAAAGTTTACTGTCCAGCTAAGTCTTGCGAAAAAGGGAGTTCCCGGGGTAAAATGGATTTCTTCAACAGGAGCTGCTTCATTTTTCAGTCTGCTTTCGGTTGCAAACTGGGTTTCCTTCCATTTTGTGTTTAAAATATTTTGGACCGATAGCCCGAGATTGTATCTATTTTTGGTATAATTCAATTGCAGATCACCGACAAAATATCCCTTCGCTACAATGGAATTATCTTCATTCGCTGGCCGGTTGGCCATGTAACGATATCTTAGAGAACCATTAATTCCATTTTTCATTTGTAGTGATAAACCTCCGGTGGAAGAAAAAAGCGGTGCAAGCGGCAAATAATTCATTCCTGACGCTTCACCGATTGCACGTGGTTTGGCAGAACTGATATCAACGTCGGCATAAAGAATATTTGTTAGCTGATATCGAACCGATAAATCCAGTCCTTGTCTTTTTGACTTCCCGCTTGGCTCGATAACACCCGCATCACCAACATAAACAAATTCCTGTTCAAGCCATAAATACCAGGCGGCCGCATTAATCAGCATTTTCGGAAATGGCTTGAAAATCATACCCAGATCAGAACCATAAGCGCCAGGTAAAATCTGCTTTCCGCCTTGTGGAACGACAACACGTGTATCATTCGAATGAAATCCTTTTCCTGAATTAAGATATAATTGCAATCGTGGATTAAAGGTGTAGTAAAAATTTAGTTTTGGTGAAACAATAGCATCGCTGGCATGTTTTGTATTGACAGGCTGAGCTAGTAAGTCTTTATATTGATTGTGAAAATAATCAATTCTTACGCCTGCATTAATCGTAAATTGATCCGTAACCTGAACCAGTTCATCGGCATAAAGACCGGCATTTAATTCATTTACATCGCCCAGCTGATATCTTTCAAGTGTAATGGATCTGTCTTTCGTATGAGATAATTCAGTTTTATTCGTCAAATCGTGACGGAATTGTGCTCCTAATGTCGTTGTCCAGCGCATTTTTCCAAGATATGTTTCTCTGGAAATACTGCCGTTGTAGCCATATAAATTCCTTTTTTCTTTTTGACGAATCTGATCACCATTAACAGAATCCTTTAAGAAAAATGTAAAATTGGAATATAGCTCGAAATTATAATTGCTGTAAAAAACCTGATTTTTTATGACGAAATTATTGGAAGTTACCGTAACGAACTGGGCATTAAAATTGGTACGACTGGTTTCCCCACCTTCCGACGGATCAATTGATCCATAAAAACCTATAAGACCGGATTCATAGGCACGATCGGGAATTTGTCCCGAGTGATTCCATTTGCTGTAAAAGGTTGACCCAGTTAAAGTAAGATTGGTGTTTTTTGCGATATGTCCGTGATATTTACCAACGACATTCAAACGGTTGAAATGCTGTGGATTATCAAAATAGGAATTAGTAAACGAATACTCCGACGCGATGTAGGCGGACTGGTTTTTGTCTTTTCCTTTCTGGCCTAATAAATCAATTCCGGCAACCGCGCGATAAGAATCATACTGCCCGGCTTCGAGCTTGACAAAGGAATGATCCAATGCATCTTTTGTGCGGAAATCAACCCAGCCAGCCGTTGTGAAATTTCCTTTTTCAGCGTTATAAGGTCCTTTTTTAAAATCAACCCCTTTCACAAGTTCAGGTATTACAAAATGAAGATCCGCATAACCTTGTCCGTGTGCGTGCGAAACCATATTAACGGGCATTCCATCAACAGTCAATCGAATATCTGTGCCATGATCCAGATCAAAACCACGAAGAAAAATCTGTTCTGCTTTTCCACCACCTGCATGTTGTCCGATAAAAAGTCCGGGCACCATTCTGAGAATTTCCTGAGAATTTGTGATCGGTCTGAGCTTGATATCCATGCTGCTGATCAGCTGCTGATCATGCGCGCGTTCAGAGGAAATAACAACTTCGCTCAGCTCAATATTACTGTTTGACAGTGAAGTTTTGACAAACGCAGTTTGGTTATCGGCAACAGTAAGCTCTATAATTTGCGAAGTAAACCCTACATGCGAAATTTCAACTTTATATTTGGAACCAACCAGATCGTCAAACCTGTACTGACCCAAATCATTTGTCGCTGTTGCTTTTCCCTGACCCGTCAGCAGAACATTCACTCCCTTCAAAGGCAGGTTGGTAGCCTTGTCATATACGGTTCCTGAAATATTTCCCAGATGTGCAAAAACACTTAGACTGACCAATAAAAGAAGTGAGGAAAGTAGATATTTTTTCATAAGTTTTGAGTCAACGCTGTTCCAGGTGAGTGGCAAATATTCTTTAATGCATCGTTAATAAACAAATTTGGGATTGACTTTTTTTGCTTGTGCAATCAGTTTATTGCCCAGATCTTTGTTTCCCATGGCCAGTTCGATATTGCTGGCGATTTGCAGGATTTCAGGATCCTTACTCCCGGTACGCATGGCGATGTCAATATGCTGCTTTGCTTTGGTGGTATTTTTTTCAAGGAAATAAACCTGAGCCAAAGCGTGATTTACATCGATGTTTTCAGGGCGTCTCGCATATTCTTTTAACCCATAAACAAGGGCAGAATCAAGCTGGGCAGTTTTGGTATACAGTTTGCAAAGTTCAAGATCCACAGCGTGCCCTGAGCGTGCATCTTCATCCAGCATTTTTACAACGTCAGCATATTTTTGTTTTGCTTTTTCCGCATTTCCCTGCAAAGCGTAAATGTCGGCCATTTCTTCATGGAAGGAGAATTCGGGCATTATTTTGGCTGCTTTTTCAAGTTCTGTTAAGGCTTTGTCATACTCTTTTCTGGCTTTATAAATTTGTGCTTGTCCGCGTAGTGCAAAAGCATAACTAGGCCGCATAGCCAGAATTTGCTGGTACTGGATTTCAGCTTCTTTCAATTGGCCTGTTGTTTCATACAAATGTCCAAGTGTGTTTTTACTCCAGCATTGTGGCTCTGATCCTGGCAAGCCAGCTTGCACCGCCAGTCGCATAGCGGCAATTGATCCCGGATAGTTGCCATAAATTTCACGCAAGTAGGAAGCGCGGGAATAGGATTCCAGTGAAGGTTTCAATTCCTGCATTTTGTCAGACATTAATACTGCTTCTTTATAATTTCCAAGTTCTACATTCGCATCGACCAAAACACCATAGACATAGGCGTTGCTTGGATTTATCTGACGGGCTTTTTCTGCAAGATCCCTCGCATCGGAAAACTGATGCTGTGACATTTTTACGGATGATTTGAAGGTAAGTGCTTCAAAATTTTTCGGATCCATGGAAAGTACACCGTCCAGTACTTTAAGAACGGCTGGATAATAATATGGATGTTCACCGGTAATTCGGGCTTCTGCCAGATAGATGACTACGATCTGTAAACGTGATTTGATATCACTCGGGTTTTCCTTGATTTTTTTCTTTAACTCATCGACTTTTTCTTTCGTTTTTGGCCATTCGACAGCATTGGACAGTTCACCATGACGTTCATAGAGTGGCGGTATATCCATACTCACCTGATTACTTTCAGTGCTTTGGGTTTTCTTTTTTTCCGTGCAGCCAAACTGAACCAATAGAATTGCTGATACAAGTAGTGTAAAGAGAGCTTTCATGATATTTGGTAAGGTTATGAATTGTTGAAGGATCGTTGTTAATTTTTAAAGACCGGGGATCATTAGACAAGTCAATATCTTCAAATCCCCGGCCAGTAACTTACCAGAGGTACATTTTATTTACGTAAAATTTTAATCGTGTATTTATCATCTGGTGTTGATACACGCAGGTAATAAATGCCAGGTTGGTTACCCAGTTTTACAGAACGGCGATCGCTTGTGTTGGCTTTTCCAATCACCTGCTGACCAATTACTGCGCCTGAGTTATTAGCAAGATCAAGTTGTACTCTTTTTCCAAGAGCACCTGTCACTTCTATAACAACCTCTTCGTTTGTGGTTGGATTACCCATGATCACAGCAGACAAAGGAATAATCTTCTCACCATTTTCAGGAACTCCCATGCGTGCAGCTTTACAAGGTGCACGGAATTCAAATTCAAGTGAAACTTCGGAAGCAGGCTCGTTCACATAACGTGCTTTTGCATAAAGTTTGCTTCTGCTGTTGGCGTCCTTGAAAAGTTCCGATTCTATCATTCTGTCAACCGAAGTTCCCCATGCGCCATTGACAACGCCAGCGGCAGTATACTCAACCATTTTGGTTTTGTCTCCACCTGTACGTCCAAACGTAAATCCACCTGTCAGACAGTTCAGGTTTGATATGGTTATTGCCAGCGGCTCAGGCATTTCAGAATCCTGGCCTTCGTAGCTATTGCCTCGGAAACCTGGCCATGGATTTTGCAAGTAAGGAAAAGTTGTTTTCAGCGTAGTATCATTTTTTGTAACACCGGCATTAAAACTTAAAACGCTTACCAGATTTGGTGTTACCGGACTTGCAGTAACGTTGGGCATGTAATCATCATACCAAAGACCGATAGCAGCCAAAACAACGCCACCAACAGCTTGTAATTCAATGGTAGTAACATCATCTTCCAAGCGACGACCATTTGGAAAACCATCCATATTTGGAATAAATTGAAGATCAGTGGTTTTGTTATAAGTTGCATCCGTTAATCCTAACGCAGCCGCCTGAACAAGTCCCAAAGAACTGAATTTAGGATCGTCACGTGGCGTTGCCGGTACCGCCATATTCAAACGGAGCCAGTCGCCCAAAGTTGGCAGAAAGTTGTTGATAAATGGTTTGCCGGCAGCTAATGGATTTCCGTTTTTTCCTGTTGCCAATTGATATGGAGGTAAATTAGGAACCCCTGTATAAAAAATCGGAAGAATATCAACCGCACGCGGGCTGGTTGCGTCAGGAAGTAAAACTTTTCCAAAAGCCGCTTCTGACAAAGCAGTACCGTCCAAAGCAGCAGTTCCTTTCAAACCATATAAACCTGCTTTTCCATTACGGAAATCAAATGAGCCCAAAGATTTTGTCTGGATGCGTAGTGGAGCAAGGCCCGGAACCGCAGTGCCAAACGCAGAATCATCCATGTAAAGAGCCAATTCAGGATTTGTGAAATATTTGGCAAATTGCAAATCGTTATCAGGTGTAGTTGCATTCCATCGATCTTTCATGCCCACGGGAATAACAGCTTCGTTAGTAAGAGGCATTCCAAGGCGTGAAACCTGTACCCAATCTCCGTCATATCCAACATCACCGCCGTTGTAAAGTGTTGTAATTTTCTTACGACTTGATGAAGCGTAAACACCGATTACATATTCAGGATCAAGAATGTTGGAGGCCATCGCAACAGCCTTATGACTTTTTTGAAGCGTTGCAACCGGAACTTCGATCACAATAGAATGACAGTTGAATTTGGCAACCGCATCCCGGCCACTTCCTGCACGGATATTTCCAAGGTCAAAAATTCCTCCAAGATCCACAAAGAAAGGATCATCCACAGGACCGCAGAATATTTTTTCACCCGTGCTTGCAGTCATGATTGATTTTTTAACCAAAGCATCATAACCCGCACCAAGCCCAACTGTTTTGTTGTCAATCGAGCGTGGGCCGATATGCGGTGGAGGAACTGTACCTTCTGAAATAATGGTTTCAAAAGATTTTCCTCCATCCATGCTGCGTTCACACATGTATGTAGTTTTCAGGTTTTCTTTTCCAAGACGGATCAAAAAGAACGTTGTCGGGTCGTCATTCTTTTTCGAAAACGTAAAACGGTATACGATGTCCGCACCAGGTGTTGAAGCATTGTTGTCAACGTGCACTTCATAGCGTATGTTTTCTCCGAATGAATACCAGTTGGGCCCGCCCGCAGGATGTTCAAAAGGAATGTAGTTGGCTACTAGTACGATGTTTTCCTTGTCCACCGGACTTTTGAAGGCATACACATCTGTATTGTCAGCGAGCGGATCATTCGATATTAAGGGGGCTTCACGGTGTGAGGAAGCTTCCGATTGGTTGGGCTGCAGCCACAAAGCCGCCATAAACCCGATCAGATATAAAATATTTTTCATTTGAATCTTTTTTAGATTGTTGATGGATCAGAATCTGGCTTTTTCAGGATAGTCAAACCCTCTCCAAGGATTTTGCACATATGGGAATTTGCTTTTTAAATCCGTATCATTTTTAGTAGGTCCGGAATTAAAACCAAGAACACTCAAAAGAGCAGGAGATACAGGAGCTTCTTTGGTAGCATCGTCATAAAATAGACCCACCGCAGCTAGCACAACTCCTGAAACTGCTTGTAATTCTATGGTTGTAACATCATCTTCCAAACGACGGCCATTTGGAAAACCATCCATGTTTGGGATAAATTGCAAAGCAGTTGAGCCGTTGAATTCAGGATCAGTGATGCCAAGGACCGCAGCTTTTATCAAACCTAATGAGCTAAATCTAGGATCGTTACGTGGTGTTGCAGGCACTGCCATATTTAAACGCAACATATCTCCCAAAGTTGGCAGGAAATTATGAATGAAAGGTTTTCCCTTGGCTAGTGGATTATTGTTTTTTCCCGTGGCCAGTTGGTATGGCGAAAGATTGGGAACACCTGTATAGAATATTGGCAAAAGATCCACAGCGCGCGGACTTGCATTATCAGGAAGCAAAATACCTCCAAAAGCAGCTTCGGCCAATGCGGTTCCATCCAGAGCCGGGTTTCCTTTTAAACCAAACAAGCCCGGTTTTCCATTGCGGAAATCATAGGATCCGAGTGATTTTGTCTGGATTCGAAGTGCATTCAGGGAAGGAACAGCTTTACCAAACTGCGAATCGTCCATATATAATGCCAGTTCCGGGTTGGTGAAATATTTGGCAAATTGCAGATCGTTTCCTGCATAAGGAGTTTCTGCATTCCATTTATCTTTCATTCCGATTGGAATAATCGCTTCATTTGTCAACGGCATTCCAAGGCGTGAAACCTGTACGAATTTCCCGTCATAACCAACGTCACCGCCGCCATACAAAGTTTTGATCATTTTACGACTGGCGGAAGCCCATACACCGATCACAAAATCAGGATCAAGGATATTAGCAGCCTGTGAGATGCTTTTGCCATCTTTTTGTAGTAGGTTAACAGGAACTTTAATGGCTATGGTATGAACGTTGAACCGGTTTAGTGCATCTTTTGGTGCATTGGTGGTATTTCCCTCGGGACGGAAATTTCCTACATCAAAAGCACCAGCAAGATCCACAAAAAAAGGATCGTCAACCGGGCCACAGAATATTTTCTCTCCGCTGTTAGCTGTTGCAATGGCGCCCTCAACCAGCGTATTGTAATCTGTTTCAAGCCCTACTGTTTTTCCTTCAATCGAGCGTGGACCAATGTTGGCAGGCGGCACAATTCCCCCCATGACGATCGTAGTGAAAGATTGCCCTCCATCCGTACTTTTTTCACACATGTAGGTCGTTTTCAGATTTTGCTTTCCTAAACGGATATTGAAAAAAGTAGTTGGATCTTCGTTGGTGCTTGAAAAAGTAAACCGGTAAGTAATGTCGTCGCCAGCTGTTGAAGTTTTGTTTTTGATGTGAATTTCATAACGAACATTTGTGCCAAAGTTGTAGTAATTCGGCCCTCCTTCGGGGGATTCGAAGGGAATGTAGTTGGCGATGATCGTAATACTGTTGGGATCGTCAGGACTTTTAAATGCGTAAACATCGGTATTGTCTGCCAGCGGATCGTTAGAAATTAACGGGGCCTCCCTGTGACTTGATGCGAAACTGCTGAACGACAGCAGTAGTGCCGCGCAGCCAAGGAATCCAATCCTGAGCTGCCGTTGCAACGAAAAAACATGCATAAAGTAGAATTTTTAGATATGAAAAATTGATTTAGAATTAACAGATGAATCAAATTATAAAGGCATAGGGCTTCATATCTCACATGATACTAGCAACACATCGGCAAAGTGGATTTTCAATCAATCCATGGCGAAAATTTCAATCAATTATCCTAATCAGACATACGGAAATTGTAAGTGTTTAGATGTAATTTGGAATAGAATTTATTTAATTTTTTGAAGAATAAGCACCGGTGATCTCCCAAGGCACTTTTAAAATTGAAAGCGATTTTTGCTGGTGGGAATTTTCACAACCCCTTGTTGTGAAAAAGTTAATTTTGCATAATGTTACCTCATGTAACGTTAAAAGACTAAAAATGCAAAGACTGCAAAATTTTATTTTGTATACTGAAATTCAGCTCCTCGCTCTTTACCGTTTACCATACTTCATTCGGCAAAGTGTTGAATGTAGATACGTTGTGCTCACTTTTATAAAAAGCCAGGATTTGACAAACATTCGTTATAACATATCAATCGATAGCATTAAGTCAGAATACTTCAAAAGAGAAAACTTCTACCGGCCAGGTATATTATAGAGCTATTACAAATCAGTTTATGACTTTTATTCATTCAAAAAAGATTCTTTACATAACTTGCTCAAACAAAAGCCATCGTTTTTCAAATCCCTCCTATCCAACCTAATATCTTGTTGCGGGCAAACATAGTATCAAAACTTGTTAACCCTGTAAGTCTTTCCTGGCAAAGGCTTGTCTAGCTTTGTAAAACAGTTGTCAGATTGAAATTTGACATTCAGTTTTACAGCTTAATAGTATATCATGTATTTTCGAATATTTTCTATCGCATTGCTCGCGTTACTTTGCAACTATACTGATGCGCAGCAACTTCCTTCTCCTAAGCCAAACGCAGCGCAACAGGCTATGATCAAAAGAGGATACGGCATGTTTATTCATTTCGGGATCAATACTTTTGCCGATACAGAATGGTCGGACGGAACGATACCTATTGAAAAATATAATCCAACTGAGCTTGATCCTGACCAATGGGTACGGGTTGCAAAGGAAGCCGGTTTTCGTTACGTTTTGTTAACGACCAAACATCATGATGGTTTTTGCTTATGGGACAGCCAGGCTACTACTTATGACGTGGCAGGATCGCCAGTAAAAATGGATGTGGTAAGGGCAGTTTCGGATGCCTGCAAAAAATACGGAATCAAGTTTGCCATTTATTATTCGCTGTGGGATCGGCACGAGCCTTCGTATAAGGACAAAGATCCGCAGATATATGTTAATTATATGCTTAAACAACTTACGGAATTGTTTACCAATTATGGTCCCGTTTGCGAACTTTGGCTGGATGGTGGCTGGGACAAAAAACCGGAAGAATGGGGTGTTGATCAGCTTTATGAATTAGTAAAAAAATATAGCCCGAATTGTGCCGTCAGCGTCAATCATACGATCGTCAATGAAGAAGGTTTGCGCAACTATACCAGACCAGCCAATATGACGGCGGACAACAAATATTTCTTCCAGTATTTCCCTTCGGATTTTCGTCTTTGGGATCCTCAGATTATTACCCGGTTTGACAAAAAACAATATCTGCACAAAGGAAAGTCGTATTATCTTCCATTTGAACATACCATCTGTATCAGCAGAAACTGGAACTGGTTTCAAAAATCTAAACAACTTCCTACGCGGGACCTGGACGAACTGGAAGAATTATTCTACTGGTCCACCTACAATGATAACTGTCTGGTGATGAACATTCCGCCAGACGAAACCGGAAGAATCCGTGAGTATGAAGCTAATACAGCCATCAGTTTAGGAAAAAGACTTGGCCTGAATCTAAGCAAACCGCTTCCTAAAAATGGAGATTTTATCAGTCTTTCACGCCCGGTGAGCGCATCAAGTATATTAACAGAAAAAGGTTATAAGTATGAAGCCAGTTCTGTAAATGATGGGAATCTGGAAAGCAGATGGAGTTCCTCCGATACGTTGGCCACGTTGGAAATAAAACTTGATCCGACACAGTCTTTCAACAAACTTTCCATTTTCGAACACCAGGACGTAAAGCAATTGCCAGATGGTTTTTCACAAATCAGGATTCCAAGAATCAAGGAATATAGTATCGACATTCTGCAAAATGGTATCTGGCAAACGATCTACCTCGGCTACGAGCCAATGGGAGATTGTAAGGTAATTCGTTTCCCGGCCAATTATAAAACCGCCGTCCTACGGATAAAGGTTACCAAGGCTTCGGGACTCCCGTCTATTAATGAGATTTGTGTTATTGATATGGATAAGCGAATTTGAGAATCTTAATCAAACCTAAGACAGCTGCCTGGCTTTTTAAGGTTACGACTCCTGCAATTCCAGATTTCAGGACCACCCACATTGAAACTTAAAGATTTCTATTTTTTCGATAGTTGTGCCACATCATCATAAAAGTCTTAAACTGCTTTATAATTTTACCGCATCACCATGTTGGTCATTAGGATTTAATAAATAATTCTTGTGCTTAATACTTTGTAGTATTACGGGTTGTTTTACTTTTGTGATACCTTGGAATAACCTGTTACGAAGATCATCTCTCATCCATTCTTCGATTATTAAATGTTGAAACATTTACTTTAGCGGTTTCATAACCCTGACATTTTTTAGGAATATTGTAAGGATCAGTCTTTTAATTAACTAAATAATAAAATTGTGTTTTTAGAACGAAAATTCATTTTCATTACCACCCTATTTAGTGTTTTAATTTGTATATTATTATTACTCTTAAAAATATACGTATCATTTAGTTTCTTGCCTGATATCTCGGGTAGTGAAACCAGCACAATATTACCAATTCAAAGACTTCTGGGCGGCCTCCCCATATATACTAATTCCGAAGAGCCTCCATTTTTAATGACTCAATATGCTCCTATATATTTTGTCCTAAACTCTATGCTTTTGGAAATAGTTGGTTTTCTTCCCGTCGAAGTGCATAAGGTTTTTATAATGAGCAGGTTGGTGTCAATTGGATTTACCCTTCTCACTATTTTAGTTATTTGGCTGATTCTGCGTAAAAATAAAAAGATAAATAATTTAACTTCCATCCTGGCCTCCTGCTTTGTTTTTCAAATATTAAGCTTTTGGTTTTTAACAAGTTCACGACCTGATAGTTTGCTTGTTTTGTTAACTTCACTTTTTGTTTATGCTGTTTATGAGGCAATAGAAAGTAAAAGCAATAAAAGCATTTGGTGGATATTAGCAATATTTATAGCTGTTACCGCATTTTTTGTAAAACAAAGTGGCGCAATACACTCCATCGTACTCGGTGTATTCTGTATTGTACAATTTCAATGGAAACTTCTCCTAAGGTTAATTGGATTGGGAATATTATTCTTTATTATATACTTGTTAATTCTTCCGATTTCCAGTCTTCCGATCTTCTTTATGAATATTATAGGAGGAGTTGCCAATTCTGCAAGTTGGGGATGGTTTTATGACTGGACTTTGCGAAGATTACTATTACAATTTACTCCTCTGCTCGCCATTAATGTCGTCATCGTAATCTTTTTATTTAGGAATAAACAGTCGCCCTTTCTTCTCTTTTTAGCCATTTCCAGTATATTTTTTTTCTTATTCGCCACGCTGACTGCACTCAAAATTGGAGCTGGCGTTGGTTATTATCAAGACTATCTTATTGTAGCGGTAATACTTCTAGTTACTTATTTTGCTGAAAATAATACCAGTTTTAGTGTCGAAAATGCCTTTAACATGTTAGTAATATGCATATACCTGTGCTTTGTTTCAATACATTGCCTGCTATATGTTTACATGAGTTATACCAAAGTACCGCTAAGTAATTTCGAAGGTAAGTACATTGAAGAAATGGATCTCGCCAATTTCCTGATCAAGGAAAAAGGGCTTAAAGATAATCAATGGGTGTATTTGTGCAATTCAGAAGATTTTAACGGATATTACTTAAACCATTTTCTTTACCGGAATGCATTAGCACCATTCTCTGATATTGTCTTTCTTGCTGATCGTAATCACACCTTTGATTTTGTTAAATTCAGACAAATGGTTGATAACAAGAAAATAAAATATGTGATCAGTGCAAAAAATACCGAACCTGTAACCATACTGGGACAGAAGTTTCAAGGTCTCAAAAAGCTTCGATCAACAATGACTTTTGACTTATATGAGGGGTATTGATTTAGTCTTCAAATGAAATTCAATTCAATGACAAAATTCATCTCATTATTGAATTTATATAAGGGATTGGACTAATAAATATTTTGAATGGCAACATTTGGGCTGGAATAATTTAAATTTTGGGATTGAGAGGTATTGAAATCGTGAATTTTGTTCCCACTGAGGGTTTAGAAGATACCCTAATTATCCCATGATGCTGTGAAACAATCTGTTTGCACAAGGTGAGCCCAAAACCAAAGCCCTGTGAGTTCTTGTTAAGTTTATTTGAAAGGTCCAGCACGTGAGACTCGTATTGGCTTTCAAATCCAATTCCATTATCACTGATCTCTATTTGTACATGGCCCACATATTTATATTTTTCCTTATCAATCTGATAGGAATTGTTTTGAATCTCAACTGCGCTTATTTCAACAATCAATGGTCTGTTTGAAGCCCTGTTTTGAATTGCATTTTTCAAAAGTTCTATAAACACGCGTTTAAACTGGTTTGCTTTTCCATAGAAACCGGGAATTTTATCTATCCGAACGGTAAAGTCTTCCACCTGCAAGGATTGTTTCACCTCTGATTCTGCTTGACCGATAAGATCAGATACTGAAAGAAACACACGCGCCTCCCGCTTGGCATTAAGATCCACAAAATCAAATAGGGCACTGGTCAGGTTTTTTAACCGGGAAATAGATTTTTTTATAATATCAATTTTTTTCAGGTCTGCCTGCTCCTGTTTAATCCTTCCTTCATCCAGTAAAGCTCCAAAGAAAAAGGTCGCCTTGCGGATTAGTTCCTGCATATCATGTGTCAGAACCTTACCCACCTGAAGGTATTCTTCGTTGTGCTGCACAAGAAGGGATAGCTTGCTATCAAGCTGCTGCTGATTGGCTTCTAATTTAGCCTCTAAATCCGGTAACGCATCGTTTGCTGGAAGAACTTTCTGCTGCTCTTTTTGAATCTGGATTAAGTTCTGTTCATATTTATGACGTTCAATTATCGTGGTAAAGGTTCCAATGTAATAATGGTGAGCACTGCGCTCACATAAATTGACATTAACTAAAACTGGGATCGGGATGCCTGTTTCTGATTTAAGGTTAATAAAAATCTCGCTGACATGCCCTTGCAGTTTTAACAAAGGAAAAAAATGCGTTTGATAAAAAATACGGCTGGATATAGTCAATACATCTTCCAAATTTAATTTTAGCAGCTTATCCGGAGAACTTCCTAAAATTTGACAGATTGCCGGATTAGCATAGGCGATTTTCCCTTTGCTATCAAAAGTGATGCACCCACATGGTAAATTTTCAAGTATATGTTCTGCGTGCTGCAAATTATTGTGATTCAGTGGCTAGATATTCTTTAATAGCTTTGATCGTCTCGTCAGGAGAACTTAAATGCGGACAGTGCCCTGATGCATTGATGACTGTTTGCACGCTGCCAGATACATGGTCTTCGAGATATTTTCCGACTTGCGTGGGGGCGATCAGATCCATTGTGCATTGTAAAATCAAGGAGGGATGCCTGACCTGGGCAAGATCCTTTCGATTGTCCGATAAAAATGTAACTTCCGCAAATTGTCTGGCGATGACCGGATCAGTGGAACAAAAGCTTTCTATTAGTTCTTTTCCGAGCTCAGGACGGTCGTCGTTTTGCATGATGACCGGCCCAAGAAAATTTGCCCACCCAATGTAATTTTGCTCCATTGTGGAAAGTAACTCTTCAATATCTGCTCTTTCAAAACCGCCAATATAGTCTTGGTCGTTGATGTAGCGAGCCGATGGACTAATCATAATCAGTCGCTCAAAAAGTTCCGGGCGCTTGATGGAGGCAAGCACTCCAATCATACTACTAACCGAATGTCCAACGAAGATAGCGTCCCTTATATGCAGCTCATCACAAATATCCAGTACATCCTGTGCATAACCATTTAAATCAGCATACCTCTCACTATTATACGCACTCGAATCCGAATTTCCGCTTCCGACATAGTCAAACAAAATGATTTGATAGTCATTTTCAAAAGCCGGCCAGATATATCGCCACATGTGCTGCCCACATCCAAAGCCATGGGCAAAAATCATCGGCTTTCTCCCGTGGCCCAAAACGCTCACGTTATTTCTCTTGAAGGTATTCATTCTCTGCGATTAGAAAGGAAAGATAACAAGAATTTGCCCAGCATCGCGCATGATAGATTGCCAGATCATTGAAGATCATTAGTTGCTGGACGTTTTCCTCAATAGCCGACAATGTTTTTGACTGAATCCAGCAAATCCGAACTTTTCAGGTTTGACACAAAATCTTTGTGCCAATATGCTGTATGAGTCAATGATCGCTTTTCGATATAGTGTGGTACAAGCCCAAGAACTGACAGCGCAAAAGTCATCTCGATCCAGTCGTAAAGTACAGGATCTACTCCGATAGACGGCCAATTACCGTTGCTTCACAGCGACATATATATCTTTATGCAAACATACCCTAATTGCAGGCTTCCATGTTTTGTTATATTACTGAGGTGTTGAAAATAATGTTTGACGCGTAGATGGTAACTAACTGAGCCGGGTTGAGACATTTACTCGCATTGTAGGCTTCCATAATTAGGATTTTGGAAATTTTAATGGCTTTTCCATGATTCTGGCAAATTGCAACAACGGTTTCATACAAAAAAACCAAAAAGTTAATTGTTGATTAATCTACCCTTAACGCAGCCTTAACACTGCCTGCCTACTTTTGCAGCCAATAACCCTCCTGTCTTCAACCCACAGCAGCTGCGCAACTGCCCGTGCTTGAAAAACGCTTATGAAACTTTAAAAACTACCATTATTACTCATCTAACTCACCCAAAATGAAACAATTAATTACAGGGCTTATTGCGTCCATCGCAATGTTGCTTTACTCGAGTGGCATTTATGCCCAGGGAAACGAGGCAACAATTATTGGAAAAGTATCAGAAGTAAATGCAGGCCCGATCCCGGGCGCGACCGTTTTGGTCAGAAATGAATCTACCGGTTTTCAAGCCGGTACTGTTACCGATGTCAATGGTGACTACATTATCAAACAGCTTCCTTTGGGCTCACCTTACTCGGTTACAGTTTCATTTATTGGTTTTGGTGAACAAAAGAAAACGGGGTACTCTTTGAACCAGGGCGATCAGCTCAGACTGAATTTTGCAATGGAAAACAGCGCGACAGAATTGCAGGCTGTTGACATCAAGGCAAACTCACTGAAAAATACTATCGTAACATTGGGCGCATCAACGCAAATTACGGCGAAGGACATTACCAAATTGCCGGTAAACGGACGGAACTTCACCACCCTAATTGAGCTTTCGCCACTGAGCAACGGTAATAGCCTTGGTGGGCAGCTGGGATCTTCGACCAACTACACCATTGATGGGATGAGCTCACGGAGCACCATTGCCGGTGGTGAAACCGGAGGTGCTTACGCCATTTCAATGGAGGCAATACGCGAGTTCAAGGTAATAACCAATGAATACGATGTTACGCTCGGCCGTGCAGGCGGTGGAACCATCAGCACAGTGACCAAATCGGGAACAAACAAACTTTCGGGGAGTTTATTCAACTTTATGCGTGCGGACTGGCTTTCAAGTCCATATGATTTGAGAGGAAACAAAAGAAAACAGGATTTCTCTACAAACCAGTTTGGTATGTCCTTGGGTGGCGCACTGAAAAAAGACAAAGCGCACTTTTTTATAGCCTGGGATCACCAGGCTGATAAGCGTCCTCTTTTAATTGCAAACCTACAATCAGACGGAGATGTGGCGGCTAACAAAGTTACACAGCAGACGCTGGATAACTTCCTGAA
>CAVRMW010000012.1:0-6143 GCA_963722505.1 uncultured Cytophagales bacterium | reverse complement strand
CGCCCAAGCCTGCTGTGACAAGAAGAGATCCGATAGCACCATTTGAGCCAACCGTTACGGTATTACCACTCGGGCCAGTATATGAGGCGTCCGGATGAGAAAGAACAACAGCGCCGACTGTTGTTAGTAATACACCTATAAATATTCCTGAATAACCCAGATTTTTGTAACGTGCAGCTTTTCGGGTGTATAAATTCAAATCAGAATTCAGTTTTTTAATATTAAACCTTCCGGGACCAGACAAAATGCTGACAGCTTTTTCATCAGTATTTTTAAAAAAATCAACATGACCATTACTGTAACTGATTGAAGTAATTTCATTCTTATCTATGGAGAATAAGGGACCATCAGGATCACTCATTTTTTTATATTTTACTGATAATGAATCAATTTTATTAATGAAGGCTTCAATTTTTATATTTCCGATCGTTGTTATTGTAGCACTCAGGGGCTGATTTTGAGCTTTGGAAAAGTTGATGGAGAGAAATAATAGTGTCAAAAACAAAATAAATCCCTTTGATAGAAAAGAGGAGAGCTTCATAAATTACAACTGAGGTGGTTTAATATGAGTATTCAATTTTTCGCAAAATGCACCAAAAAAGGCAATCTGAATAATTTCAGATTGCCTTTTAATTTATTTAAATCAAATCCTTAGAAGCTCATTTTCAAAGAAAGATATCCCGATTGTGTTGCCGGATTAAACCCCGGTTTAATCCGGAATGAAATCGGCTCATTTCTTCTTCTCAATTCCTCTCTTACATTAATCGCCTTTTTCTTATATCTTTTCTGATTCACAAAGCCTATAATTGTCAATGGAATTCCGGCTCCTATACCGGCTAAAATTAATAAAGAACCAACCGCTGCATCGGTATCATATACAAGCACTCCGTTTGAATTGTAATAAGAACTTGAACCAGAGGCTAACAGAATACCTGCCGTAGTAAAAAGAACACCAACTGAAACTCCAACCAAACCCATATTTCTGTATTTGGAAGATTTCTTGGCATATAATGCAAAGTCGGTTTTCAACTTTTGCAAATCACTTCCGGATCTAGTATTATAATTTTTCTCCGGCTCCTTGTTGTAGATAACAGGCGGTGGGACTTTTCCCGGAGCAAAATATTCATCCGTAGCGTTATCAAGTTTTTCGACCTCGCCGTTGCCGTACAAAATAGAGGAAATCTCCTTTTTTTCTATGTTAAAAATGGGTCCTTCGGGATCACTTGCTTTCTTGTATTTAACCGTACCGGCATCAACTTCCTGAATAATTGCCTCTATCCTTTCATTGGTTTTGGTTATAATCACATCATTTTTTCTAACATTCTGAGCTTTTGAAAAGCTTGTAAACATCATCAAAAAACAAAACGTTACAATCAATAATTTTGAAAAGGATAAATTTGATTTCATAAAATCCCGGGCTTATAAATAACTGGAAACAAAAGTTTTACACACCAAATTTATTCAATTGTTTTACCAAAACTTCAAAATCTTTTGGATAAGGCGCTTCAATTCTTACCACCTCCCCATTCATCAACGCAAAAGAAAGAGCAAACGCATGAAGTGCAACCCGCTGGATAAGTGGTTGTTCTTCTGTTTCTTTTTTCAAATTGAATTTACGTTTCAAACTGGAAAGAAAAATCGGTTCGCCGCCATATTGAGGATCACAAACGATCGGAGCTTTCAAACAGGAAAGGTGAATGCGAATCTGGTGCATTCTACCCGTTATGGGGATACATTCTACAAGTGTGTAACCGCGATACACTTTTAGTGTATTAAAAATAGTTTCTGCTACCTTTCCCTCTGCGCGGTCAATTTTTACAGCAGTGCCATTTTTTAGAGCTAAAATTGGCAGGTAAACCGAAATGCTGTCGAGATTATGGATACCGTTTGTTACAGCGTGATATCTTTTTGTTACTTCACGATGTTCAAACTGCATGGCTAAATGACGGTATGCAGCCGGATTTTTGGCAAATGCCAAAACACCCGAAGTCTCTTTATCCAAACGGTGTGCCGCCTGTAATTCGGAATTATATTCTTTGGCAAGGCGTAAAACACTTCCTCCGCGGTCGGCGGTACGTTCATCCAGCGTGGCTAAATGAGGTGGTTTATTAACGAGAAGAAAATCCTCGTTTTCAAATAAAATTAAGTCTGCGAAATTGATTTTCATAATTTAACTAAGTACCGTAAATCCGGTCATATTATTAATGAACCGGAGCATCAATCAAAGCAATATTATTGCTTCAAGCTTTGTTATAAGGATTTAACATCACAACGGGTTCCATTTTCCGTCGTATGTTCCTTTTTTTCACAAAGTTAATTGATTTGTACTTAGCATCTATATGCAATCAGACCAGATGCCCAACCTTCGTCGGATTTGGATTGATAGAATCAGACTCTACCAAACCATCACGTAAGCGTATGATTCTGTGTGCGTAATGGGCAATGTCCTCTTCGTGGGTAACCATTACGATCGTATTTCCTTTACTATATAATTGATCAAATAAATCCATGATCTCATAAGAAGTTTTGGAATCCAAATTTCCCGTTGGTTCATCCGCAAGTAAAATACTTGGATCATTTACCAAAGCACGCGCAATGGCTACACGTTGGCGCTGTCCACCGGAAAGCTCGTTTGGTCTATGTCCTGCACGGTTTTCCAAACCCACATTTTTCAAAGAAAGCATCGCTTTTTCAGTTCTGTCGGATTTGTTTAAACCGGCATATATCAGCGGAAGAGCGACATTATCTAAGGAGGACATCCGTGGCAAAAGATTGAAAGTCTGGAAAACAAAGCCAATTTCCTTATTACGAATTTCGGCCAGTTCACTTTCTGTCATATCGCTAACGTCCTTATTGTTCAAAATATATTTTCCGGTACTGGGTGTATCCAGACAACCAATAATATTCATCAAAGTAGATTTTCCGGAACCGGACGGTCCCATGAAAGCGACATATTCTCCTTTGCTTACGGAAATCGTGACCGATTTCAGAGCCTGGATTACCTCACTGCCCATCACATAACGTTTTGAAATATCGGTCGTTTCAATGATTTTCATGCTGAAATTATGGTTTTTATAGGAAAGTTTTTCTATTGATCAGGTTGCAGCTGCGACCGCTATTTTCCAGTAATAATTGTAAACAAAAAGCCCGGCCAGAACAACAGCCGGCGACATATTTTCAAACTCAACATCGCCTTCATTTTTCCAGAGACTCGTCTTGGAAAATTTTATGGTATCCGTTCCATCGCTCACTTCCCAGTTTTTCATCATCCATGAATTAAATTTCAATTCATAGGATTTATATTCATAGGTGATAACAGCGGTATTTTTCCAGGATCTGTACCGGATTTTCCCAAGCTCCCTTTTCCCCTCAATATCCAGGATTCTGGTGGTTTTGTCGAAAAAGCCGTCCGTTTCAAACCTGAGCATGTGTCCGTTCAATTCACCATAACCATCATTTTTCCAAAATTCTGTTTTCAATAAACCGGCAATGACTTTGCCACGAAAAATCCGGGTTTCTTTTCCGCCCATTGAAGATTTCCACTGTAAGGTCATATCGCTATTTAGTTTCTGAATTAAAACCAGCCAGAGTACACGATTCAAATGCTAAAATAAAAAATCACTTAAACTCTGCTCTTTGTTTTTCGATAAGAGCGCGCATAGGCTGATAGCGAGCCGAAAAAGCCTGATAACCGGCAGGAGAGGAGATTTCCTTCACCATCGCTTCACCTTCATCCGCTTGTCCGATAAGACCTTGCTGCAAACTTAAAATAGAATATTCTTCCCAAAGCGCAGGTGCACGATCATTAAATTTCAATGCATTTAAAACGATACCATAGGCTTTGGAAACCTGCTTTTTCAGACGGTAAAAATTTGAACTTGCAGATGCAATCTTTGCATCAAAAGGATTGGCATGAATTGCAGCATCAAAATTCTTGTCAGATGGCGATTTTTGAGCAATTGCAAAAAGGGAATCTGCTTTCGTTTTCGGAGGTTTTATATTAGCCAGAGTTGTTTGAAGGTTTTGCAATGCCGGATTTTTCTCTTTTTCCTGCAATTTTTCCAGCAAAATTCCCCCAATCGCCTGCTGACCTGACAATGCATAGCCAACCGCCTGTCCCAGCGTTCCTTCAACACCATCCACATTGGTAAGATGTTTAATCGCCAGATCATACAATCCAACCTGCAACAGCCAATGACCTAAGATTTTATGATAGATTTTCGCCTTTTCACCGCCTTGTTCAACCCAGGTTGAAAGTGTCTCAATGGCTTTCAATTTATCTCCGCTATAAAATTCAGGATAAAGTGCTGCCAGCGATAAATCCTCAGCAAGAAGCTGATTTTTGTTTGCAAGTTTTGGTAAAAAAACCGCCGGCATACTATCTTGTCTTGCCTGATTTTTTGAATAATTCACCAGATAAGCCAACCCTGAAACACTTAGCGACGAATCCGGCATAATCACATTCTTATTAAAATCCTGTTTGGAAAAATCCTGACGCAAATTCCGGACGGCAAGCCAGTTAGCCTGCCAGGAAAGATAATTATGCGTTTTGCTGTTATTTGCTAATGAGTCCAATAATTCGGAATCGGTACTTTTTGCCCAGATCGCCAATAAATTTGTAGCAGGAACTTCCGGTTTTTTGCTTGTTTTTTCAGCTTTATCAAAATAATAATGCGCGGAATCTGCAACGTTTGTTTTTGCATAAAGCATACCCAGATTATTCAGTAACTCTCCACTCTCCGGAAAAGCGCGTAATCCTTCCTGCAAACTAAAAATCGCATCAAAAAATAAACTTTCCTGCATTAAAACGCCTGTCAAACCTGCATAAGCTTGCGGCGAAGGGTTTTTCAATAAAGCCTGGCGGAAATAGTAAGCTCCGGCTACTTTATCTCCTTGTGTAAGCGCAAGTGAGGCCAGTGCATAATTAGATTTATGATTTTGGAATTCCTGCTGCAAAGCCATTTTGTAATATTGCTCAGCCAGTGGATATTCTCCTGTGTTGGAATACAAATCCCCTAAACCATTAAAATATCCGGCAATTCCCTGGTGTACCGGTAGTAATCTTTGGATTGAAAATAACAATACAACACCTGCAAAACCGAATAATCTTGTTTGGGTTAAACCAAAACGCATTGGTTTGTACAATACTTTATGAACAGCCAGATTCTGCTTGAAGACAGCGTAAAAGTTTATAACGATGTAAAAAAGAAAGACGATTCCCATCGCTAATTGTCCATTCACAACAACATCTTCCAGCACCTCCAATAACGGATCATTCGCTGTACCAGCCGCGTAACCTGCAAATGCACCTGTTACAATGAACATTCCAGTATATAACCAGAAACCTGTTGAACGAAATGAAAGCAGACCATTTGTAGAATCCACCCGTTTTTTGAAACCCCAGATGCCAAGAATTCCTGCGGCGATTGCTAAATAAACAGGACTTAGCAAGGTAAGATCCCAGTCAATCTGCCTTGTGTTTTTCAAATAAAGCAACACCAGCGAAAGCAGATAAAGGATTGTTATTACCAGAAAATTAATAAAACCTGATTTTCCGGCTTTCATCTGTCCGCTTGTACTAAGCCAAACCAAACCGGCAATAATTTCCGTAGCAGAAATCAGCAAAAATAAGATGGAAATTAATAACCAGATCGGCATGGAATAAGATGCCGAAATAAGTGCCGGAAAAGCTGTGGGCGAAAGAAATGTTATGAGGAGAACAAGAAAAATAGAAATTCCTGAAAGTCCTAAAATCCTAAATACAATACCGAGATCCGGACGAAAAGCATGGAAATAATAGCTCAGTCCTCCATATAAAGCGACGGTGAGAATAAATAATGTACGGCTTCCCTGTCCGAATACGCCAAGTGTTTCCAGCCGGGCGGAGGCGACTAAAACAATGAAAGCCACCATTCCGGTCAGATACCAGAAACGTGGCATGGTAGTTAATGAAGCGAGAATAAAGGAAAGTCCAACGATGATTAATCCCCAGAATATTTTCATTGTCAGGAAATCCGTTTGCATTGTTGACGCAACAAACTGCTCGGTCACAAGATTGGACGGGCCGGAAATTCCATACTGCCACTGATCAAATTTTAAAATGTCAACAACCGTAGAAATTTCAGATAATTCACTCAAAACAT
>CAVRMW010000011.1:0-37402 GCA_963722505.1 uncultured Cytophagales bacterium | reverse complement strand
GGAAAAGTACCGGGTTTGCCGGATTGGGTTTTACAGGATGCATACAGCAGCGAAATTAGTGATGCCGGTTTTTGGACAGGCAGCGAATCACTTCCCGAGGCAGCATTTTACTGTTATCTGTATCCCGAACCGGAAGGTTATAAAACCGCTAATGTTTCTCCGGCGGAAGCTTACTACAACCAGACTTTGGGAGAGTTTATTTTACCTTATGCCGCTGTACAGGAAGCTGCGGATCCGGAATGGAAACTTCTGGAATTTCTGGAAAGCACGTATAAAATCGGCTCAGAATTAGCAAAGTGGAACCAGGATTTATTTGTCCAGGAAAGTAAAGTTATAAACTGAATTGACATCCGTTTGATGAAAAGTACTTAACTGAATATCGCTAAAAACACAGGTGTTTAACTGAATAAAGTGTAAAATTTTTAATGTGTATTTAGATAAGGTGCTTAAAATCTGATTGTTATATAATTGGCATAATGATTGCTAATATTAAGATATCTGGCCGGTTACGAAATTCAAACCCAATGATGATTTTCGAACAATCAGATCAGCAAGCAGTTACATTTAAATGGAGGACGCCATGAACGAGTTCGTATTAGTATTTCACAAGGATCACCGGGTTACTGATGTGTCTGCGTCTGAGGAAGAAATTCAGAGGGATCTTAAAGACTGGCATGACTGGTTTCGTAGTCTCGCCGCTCAGGACAAACTGTCGATTCCGGTTCAGTTTTGGGATCCGCAGGGAAAAGTTTTGAAGCCTGACAATGTGGTAACGGAAGGACCTTATTCGGAAATAGGAAAGTCGATCGACGGATTAATTGTTGTGAAGGCGGCCGACTATATCGAAGCGAAAGAAATTGCGAATGAGTGCCCGGTTTTGGAACTGGGTGGAACTGTTGAAATCCGGATGGTGAATTGAAAATATTCAATAAAGTCAATTACAGATAAGGTCGAAAAGATGAACGAATTCCTGTTGGTTTTCCGCAGAGATTACAAAACAAAAAACGCACAGCTCTCCGCCGGGCAGATGCAAACACACCAAAAGCGCTGGGACGACTGGCTGGAAAATCTGGCCGCTCAGAATTTATTAGCAAGACCTTTTCAACGCCTCGATGCTCAGGGAATAATTCTTAATCCTAACAATATAGTTGAATCAGGACCTTATTTTGAAGTAAAAGAATGCATTGCAGGTCTGATCGTCATTAATGCGGCTAATTACGAAGAAGCATTAAAAATTGCCAAAGGCTGTCCGATCCTGGAAGTGGGCGGAAATGTGGAGATCCGTCTTGGAAATTAGGTAACAAATCAGAAGTAAATATTTACGTTAATTCACGAAACAATGTACACGATAAACAAAGAACCCGGAAATGCAGTGGAAGTGTTATCTGACCTTATCGGTTTGATGCAGAGTTTCGGTGATGCGGAAAATATTTTTCATAACGAGATCGGAAATAACGAAATTCAGAATCTGAATCACCGTGTTGAGATTGAATCACAAGGTGTTGGTCAATCCATTCCACCTGAATTTTTTGAAAGATTTGGCATACGCAGTCTGACTTTAAATACTTTTCAGGGCAGATTAAAACTTTCAGAAGGAATTTTTGGCAACTCGGAAAGAAATAGTCTGAGCCAATATAAATGGCATGATTTCAAAACCGACGCCATTATTGAAGATTTGAAAGTACTGTTCAGAAATTGTCAGATTATCCCTTTTGCTAACTGGTCGAATGTTTACCGCGCTTCTGATCTTTGGTACGGACTGCTTTCTGATGTCATAAAGCCCATCAATAAAAGAGATTTTGATTTCATTTTTTATCTCGGCGATCCTACCAAACGCCTGATTTTTGAAGTGGATGAAATTCTGGATATCATCAGTGAGTTTTCACTTTATGGCAGAGTTACGTTTGTTTTGGATGAAGGTGAAGCGATCAAATTGTGGGCATTACTGAATGGAAAAGATCCTGAAACGGGCTTTTCAAATGTTGACCCTTTGGCGTTGAAAAACAAATATCTCTCCATTTTCAACACCATGAATGTGGAGCATCTGGTAATTTATTCAGACGATCATGCGATGCTTTTTTCAAAACAACATCATTTTGAAATCGCCAGACATGTATCGGAAAATGTTCAGGTAACGAACGATTTGAGAGATAGTTTTTGTGCCGGATATGGATTGGGTTTACAAAGACAACTGGAAATTTCTCATTGTATCGCGCTGGGTATGACGGTATCAGGCGCTTATGCCGAATCCGGAACGACACCAGATAAAGAGGCGCTGCTTGCTTATCTGAAAAAGTGGGTTGCAGAAGTTGAGTCAAACGGAATCTAAAAAAAAGATTTTAACTGGCTAAATAAAGAGCATTTATTAGCCAACTGACTGAATATAGTTAAAATTAAAGGGCGCGAATAACTTTAAGTATTTGATATTAAATTAGTTAAATGAATGGCACGATTCTTAATCTATATATAGAGAACTTGTCTTCCGTACCTGAAAATATCTTGTCCTTATTAGTTTGAAGTTTTTCCAAAGACGAGAACACTGCCATAAAAAATTGTAAACAATAGAAATATCCGAAAATGGAAACCGTTAACGCAATCAAAAAACGTATCGTAATTATTGGTGGAGGCTTTGCTGGTCTGAATCTGGCAAGACAATTATACAACAACGATTTCTATCACGTCACTTTGGTGGATAAAAATAATTACAACTATTTTACGCCTTTGCTTTACCAGGTTGCAACCAGTTTTCTGGAACCTTCCAGTATCAGTTATCCATTTCGTAAACTTTTCAAAGGAAGAGATATTGCGTTCAGGATGGCGACAGTTTTGGATGTTGAGACCGAAAATAATGTTTTACATCTAAGTGATGGCAGCGAACTGGAATATGATTTTCTGATTTTTGCAGCGGGCTCAAAAACCAACTTTTTTGGTAATGAAAGTATTCAGCGAAATGCATTTTCCTTAAAAGGAATTGATGACGCTTTGTTTATAAGAAATGAACTGATTAAAACGCTGGAAAAAGCTTCGGTTGAAACGGATCCGGTGGAAAAACAAAAATTGCTTACCATCGTCATTGCTGGCGGCGGACCTACGGGCGTGGAAGTTGCAGGTATGCTTGCGGAGATGAAACGATACATTCTGGGCATGGATTATCCTGAATTGAAAATGGATGAAGCCCAGATTTATGTAATCGACGGATCACCATATCTTCTGGCTCCGATGAGTGATAAAACGCACGAAGCAGCTTACGAAGCACTTACCAGCATGGATGTGCATATCAAATTAAAAACGCAGGTTACGCTTTTCGAAAATGATAAAGTTCATTTATCCACTGGTGAAATCATTGAAGCGAAAACGTTATTGTGGGCAGCTGGGGTCATTGCGCATACTTTTGAAGGCATTGAGGAAACCAGTCTTGGAAGAGGGAAACGGATGATTACGGATGCATATAATCTCGTTCAGGGATATCATAATGTTTACGCAATTGGCGATATCAGCATACAATTTACGGATGATGCTTATCCTGCCGGACATCCGCAGCTTGCCCAGCCTGCAATCCAGCAGGGAAAAAGACTGGCCAAGAACTTACTGGCCATGGCCAAGGGAAAACCATTGAAACCCTTTAAATATTTTGACCGTGGCGATATGGCCATCATCGGCAGAAGGTTTGCTTACGCGGATCTTTTCAAACATAAATTTCATTTAGGCGGTTTTCTTGGACTTTTGGGATGGTTGTTTATCCACCTTATTTCGCTGGTTAACTATGACAATATTCTGAAAACGCTTCACAGCTGGACCATTGCTTATCTGACTTGTGATCAGTCTTTAAGAATGATATTCCGGTCTGAAAACAGAGAAAACCGGGAAGCTGTAATTTCTGAACCAGTAGAAGAGCATAAATTCACGACCTGATTTTAGATACGTATATGAATTTACGTTATCGAATTTAATTGAAATAAAAGTCTGTTATAAAATACTTCTTAAACCTAAATCATTTCAAAATGAAAACTTTTCAACTTACTATTTTAACAGAAAAAGACGCGGATAAAGTCATGAATGTGCTTAACGGTCTTGTCGTTGCCGGCATGATAAATATGACCGAAAACGTGGAAAATGCGGTCACACCCAATTTTGATCAGGTTGACGAAATGATCGATGAATCTGAGCTTTCTCCATATTATTCAGAAGAGCAGATTAAAGACATTCTTCATTTGTAGCTTTCTGCACCGGAAGTTATAAATTTCTTGTCCTAAATAATTTTGTCAAAACACAAATAGACAAGTCGTTCTGTTTTTCAAATTCAAAGGCCGAATACTGGCCTTATCGGTACCGTATTTTCAAAATTTTCAGCGAAACAATTTCATTCAACTAAAACTTCAATCATATGAGCGATTTCCTATTATTCAGCAATTGGGATCCGACCGAAGAAGCTGGTCATGAATCCGGACATTTAGCAGATGGTGCACAGCCATTTCACGAACAAAATACGATGGAAGGAAGTGAATTTATGGACGAATCACTCCGCATGACTGAGCAACCACTTGATCCCAACGAATCAGAACTTCTTTGATTTGTTACTACCTGAATACCAAGTTTATCATAAATACTTACAATCAATTTTAACAGTTAAACAACAATCAAAATGAGCGAATTCTTATTAGCAATCCACCGTGACATTACGCACGCCGACGCAAATCCTTCACCAGAACAAATGAAATCGGCCATTAAACCATATCAGGACTGGATTGCCAGCATTGCGGCACAGGACAAATTGATTGGTACGCCAAAACGTTGGGATGTGGACGGACGTGTTGTCAAAAGTGACAGCACTGTTACAAACGGCCCTTATGCAGAAGTAAAAGAATCAATTGGTGGCTTGTTTTTGATCAAAGCAAACGATTATGATGAAGCAGTAGAAATCGCAAAAGGCTGCCCGATAATTCAGTATGGCGCCGTTGTTGAAGTTCGTATGGCGATCCCGCCGGTTCAATAATCAAAGGAAATCAGGTAATGATTTTTTGTTTTGCAGGACATTATTACCTGATTTTTACACAATCACACGCTGTTTTATTGGATTATATTCTTCAATAAATCATAATCAAAATTTACACGGTCTCCAAAGCGTGGACCTTTTCTATCAAATTTTATCATCAACATGGACTTAATCATTTCAGGGACAAACCGCCCGGATAGCAACTCGTTAAAAGTAGCAACTTATTACCAAAAAGAACTTGCACGTAAAGGTGTATCGATGGATCTTTTATCCTTGATGGAATTGCCAGCAAACCTTCTGGTTTCGGATATGTATGGACAACGGAGCGACGCTTTTCAACGCATTCAGGATAGGGTTTTGGCTGCTGAAAAATTCATTTTTGTCATTCCTGAATACAATGGTGGAATACCTGGCGTACTGAAAAGTTTCATCGATGCCTGCAAGTTTCCAGAATCTTTTTTAGACAAAAAAGCCGCTTTGGTAGGAATTGGAGCCGGTCGTCATGGAAATATGAGAGGACTGGAACATTTTACGGGTATCGCCAATCACTTTCATTTACATATTATGCCAATGAAAATCTATCTTCCTTCAATTCACACGGAACTCGATCAGGAAGGTAATTTTTCATCCGATGAAACCAGGGAATTTGTGGATTCTCAAATCAATAAGTTCATTAAATATTAGCAGTTCCGAAGTGATCTTATGAGAAAAGTAAACAGCAGGAAACAGTATCGGATTTTTCTGTTCATGGTACTTTTTCTGGGGAATTTTATAAGTGCTTTCGCACAGGATCCGGTGCTTCCGGCTACGAATTTAGGTCTGACAAATATGCTGGACGGAGCCGCGCCACCGCCCGGATTTTACTACCAGAATTACACGCAGGTTTATAAGGCTAATGGATTTTACAATACCAACGGAAAAAAGGCACCGGGCGATTTAAAGGTTAATTATCTTCTGTCACTGCACCAGTTTATATACCTTTCCAGAATCCCGGTTTTACATGGAAATCTGGAATTTACGGTCATGCTGCCGCTTGTAAAATTATCTGCGAGTGGAACGGCGGAAAAATTACCCGGTGTAAATCCTGGCGTTCTTGGTGATATTACGGTCGGTGGCGGAATCCAATGGTCGGATAAAAAACTTTTCAACAAAGGATTTTGGAGCAGAGCTGAAATTGATCTTACTATACCCAGTGGCTCGGGCAAAAAGGAATTCAACATTAATCCTTCTGCCCAGTTGTATACGCTCTCTGCTTACTATGCTTTTACCTTGTTTTTAAACAAAAAATTCAGCGTGAGCAGCCGGAATATCATGAATTATAACTTCAAGAAAAGCGGAGCTAATGACCGGCCTGGTGCTTTCTATAATGTGAATTATACTGCCGAATATACACTTGTAAAAACGCTTCGGGCGGAAGTAGCGGGTTATTATCTGAAACAATTAGGACAAGATTCCTTTAACGGGAATTCTCATTATTACCAGGAAAATATGGGCATTGCTGACACTCGTGAGCAGATATTTGCAGTGGGGCCGGGGCTAAGCTACCAAACATCTTCCGGCGTTTTTCTGGAAGCAAAAGTATTTTTTGAAACCGCCGCCAAAAATAGGTTTGAGGGTGTAAAACCAACTTTCCGAATTGGAATACCGCTCAAATAATAGTGATTTTCAAAGCTCTTAAACCTCGAAAAAGATGGCAGATTATAAAGTGAAAGTACTTGACGTAAAGCCGGTCACACACAATGTACATGCATTTACGATTGAAAAACCAGCAGGTTTTACTTACGTTCCGGGTCAGGCGACGGATCTTTCGATATTGAAAGAGAACTGGGAAAACGAGAAACGTCCGTTTACTTTCACTTCTTTGCAGGAAAGCGATTTTCTTCAATTTACGATCAAATCATACGCTGACCGGAATGGTGTGACAAACCAGCTTTTATCTGTAAAACCCGGAGATTATTTTGAGATAAGTGATGCCTGGGGCGCTATTGAATACAAAGGAGAAGGGGTGTTTCTGGCTGGCGGCGCTGGTGTGACACCGTTCATCGCCATTTTGCGCAGTTTATATGCGCACGATAAGATCGGTAACAACAAGCTTTTCTTTTCCAATAAAACGCCAGCGGATATTATTTTGAAAGAGGAGTTTGAAGTGATGTTAGGTGATAATTTTCATAAAGTTATTTCCGGCGAAGTTGTTCCCGGATGCCATTATGGAAGAATAAATAAAGCATTTCTTCAGGAACATATCAACGATTTTAGCCAGCATTTCTACGTCTGCGGACCTGATCCGTTTATTGCGTCAATCCTGGAAGCTTTGCAGGAATTAGGAGCACACGCAGAGACGCTGGTTTTTGAAAAATAAGTCATCGTAATAATTATTTCATAATTAATCGATACCACATGAAAATTGAAATTTGGTCCGACATAGCCTGTCCGTATTGTTACATTGGCAAAAAACATTTAGATACGGCGCTTCAACAATTTGAGTTCAGAGATCAGGTTGAAGTTGTGCTTCACAGTTTTGAACTGGAACCCGATATTGCTGAAAACAGCGGCGAAAGTCAGCATACTGCGGTGATGCGAAAATACAAACAATCCGTAAAAACAGCTCAGGAAACGCTGGACAGGGCAACTGATGCAGGGAAAGCGGTCGGGCTGGTTATTGATTTTGATAAAGTTGTTACCACCAATACCTTTAATCGCGCACCGTTTGATTCAATTTGCAGCGACCGAAGGCAAGGAAAATGATATGAAAAACAGGCTGTTCAAAGCTTATTTTGCGGAAGGGGAAAACATAAGTGATGTATTGGTTCTGCAAGAACTGGCTTTGGAAATTGGGCTGGATGCCAGGCTAATTCTTGAAAGTAATTTGTTTGCAGCACAAGTTCGAAAAGATGAGAAAAATGCACAGTTGTTAGGAATCCGCAGTGTTCCGTTTTTTCTTTTTGATTCCAAATATTCAATTTCCGGTGCTCAGCCTGTCGGTACTTTTTTGGAAGTGTTGGAAAAGGTTTGGCGTGAGAATATGCCACTTGCATGCAGCTTCATGAAAGAAAGCGGAGACGGCTGTGTTGATGGAGTTTGTCATGTAAAGTAGTTTTTAGCCAGTTTTATTACCGGTCGAATGGCGGAAAAAGCCATCCGACCGGAGGCTCGTCCGACGGCTTTTTCGCCGTCGGACGGGTAATGAAAAGTTGGAAATCAAGAAGTCTCGCAAAGGTCATGGCAGATTTTTTAAGATAAAACCCAACTGATAAAAACGGTCATTTGAACACCATTATTTTTTCAAATTAATCAAATTTCACTCCCTTTTTAAGTAAAAAATAAAATTCAAAATCATGAAACAAATAATTGTAATTACAGGAACAAGCAGTGGTTTTGGTACACTGATGGTAAGAACATTTTCAAACGCGGGACATACCGTAATTGCTACGATGCGAAATGCAGCTACCAAAAATAAAGAGGTTGCGGAAGAACTTGGAAAATTGCCTGGTGTAGAAGTGGTGGAACTGAATGTCTCTGATGATGCTTCTGTAAATCAAGGGCATTGCGTACATTTTGGAAAAATACGGCAAAATTGACGTGCTGATCAATAATGCTGCAATTCAGGGAAATGGACTTTTAGAGGCATACAGTATCGCCCAAATTCAAAAGATCATGGACGTGAATGTTTATGGAATCTTACGGTTGTATAAAGAAGTTTTACCTGCTATGCGCGCTGTAAAAAATGGCTTGATCATCAATATTTCAAGCAGCTCCGGACGTGTTTCCATTCCGTTTCAGGTACCGTATAATACATCAAAATTCGCGATCGAAAGTATTACAGAAGGCGGTTATGAAGAGTTGATTGGCCAGGGAATCGAAACGGTACTGATCGAACCGGGCGCATTTTTAACAGAATTATATGCCAAGGAAGGTACACATGCAGACCGCGCTGATATCCTGGAATCGTACGGAGAAGACACTTTGAAAATGATCACAGGTTTCAGTGAAAAATTTGGTGCTACACTTATGAAACATCAGCCTGACATTCAAATTGTGGCCGATGCTGCGTTGGCATTAGTAAATATGGCGAAAGGAACGCGACCGTTAAGAACGCCGATTGATCCAATTGGTGAAGGATTGGAAGTGGAATACAACGATGCCACGGCTGAAATTAAAGGACGCTGGATGAAAAAGTATGTTTCATAGTTTGTGAAAATTCATTCTTGTCACTGCCTTGTTAAGTTTAGATCTGTCTCTTTTTGGATACATTTTTAAACTTAATTCTGTGTTTTAAAACAGTAATGGTCTGTTCCTGTTTTAACTGCTGGTGGAAGTTTCTAATAAAGTGTTTTACTGAGGAAAGTATAAAGCAAAATCATGAAGTCGTCCGAAAACGTAGCACAAACAGGAATCTTTTTTGCCTGCAACGAAAATAACAAATTCGTCACGGAGCAGCTTGTTCCCGAACATTTGCTGATGCATGTTTACGCAGGAAAAATTACAATCAGTACTGCCGATAAAACCTATGTGCTTTTATCAGGACAAACAGCCTTGTTTTCCAAAAATCAACTAGCAAAATTCACGAAAGAATCTGACGGAGGTATTGGATTTGAGGCTGTTACTATTTTGTTCACTAAACCTTTTTTACAACAATTTTACCAAGGCATTTCGGCAGTTCAGAAATCCAGTGATTTCAAAGTTTTATACATTGATCCGCATGCTTTGTTAAATAATCTTTTTGAGTCTGTTTTGCTATACTCAAATTTGGAAGATGCGTTGATTTCTGAGGATCTGTCTTTAATTAAAGTCAAAGAAGCGCTCACGGTGATCAGAACACTGAATAAAAATGTGGATCTGCTGCTGTCCGATTTTTCTGAGCCGCATAAAATTGATCTCAGCGACTTTATGCAGAAAAATTTCATGTTCAACATTTCAATTCCAAGGTTCGCATATCTTGACCGGCAGAAGTCTGGCAACTTTTAAACGCGATTTTCATAAAACTTTCGGTGTTTCTCCCCAAAAATGGCTGACGGATACGCGTTTAAAGCAAGCTCATTTTCTTATTTCGGAAAAAAAAATGAAACCTTCACAGGTTTATATTGAAGTTGGATTTGAGAATTTTTCCCATTTTACGTTACTCGTTCAGGAAATTTTTTGGCTACACACCAACGTCCCTTTTGAGCTCATAAACACATAATCTTTGGGCTTCTCAGCACATTAACACAAATGTGTCCAATGTAATTTTGTAGGTATTCAATACTATAAAATCGGTGGAAATGGAAGGTAAAGTTGTGTTGATCACCGGAGCGTCTTCCGGTATGGGAAAAGCTACGGCCGAGTTGCTGAGCGCGAGTGGTTACAAGGTATACGGAGCTGCGAGAAGAACAGAAATGATGCAGGATCTGAAAGAAGCGGGTATCAAAATTCTGCAAATGGATATTACCGACGATGCTGCCATTCAAAAAGGGATTAACGAAATCATTAGTAAAGAAGGCCGACTGGATATTTTGATCAATAATGCTGGTTTTGGTTTGTTTGGATCTATTGAAGATGTACCGATGGATGAGGCCAGGTATGAGATGGAGGTCAATGTGTTTGGCCTTGCCAGGCTGACTCAGCTGGTTTTGCCTTATATGCGGAAGCAAAAATCTGGCAAAATTGTAAATATTACTTCAACGGGAGGGAAATTATCAAGTCCGCTTGGAGGCTGGTATCACGCCAGTAAATATGCTGTTGAAGCGCTGAGTGATAGTCTGAGAATGGAAACCAGACAGTTTGGAATTGATGTGATAATCATCGAACCTGGCGCAATAAAATCAGAGTGGGGAGATATTGCGATGGAAAGTTTGCAAAAGATTTCTGCGGGCAAGTCTTATACTCCGCTTGCCGGAAAAATTATAGAAATGTCTCAGAAGCTGAAACCTAAAAACGAGGATCCCGAGGTTATTGCGAAGCTGATATTAAAAGCAATCAGTACTAAAAATCCACAAACGAGATACCATGCCGGATATTTGTCGGGAGTTGTATTGTTTCTAAAAAATGTATTGACAGATAAACAATTTGACAAATTAATGCTCAGTCAGATGAAGTAATAATTGGTTAGAAGAAGTTGGTTTTATTACGATAAATTTAACTGTATTCAGTCAAAGAAAAAGTTGTTTGACTGAATACAGTTAAAATAAAAATGGTTAAAATTTTATAAGTTTTTGTTAATGAGCTAGATAACATAATGGCATACAGATTGCAATAATATAGACACACCCGGCCTGGTTTTCACTGGTGATACAGAATCGATTAACCTGGCTGGTGTGATTTACAAACATCTATATTTTACAACCCTTAGTCACGCTGGTTTTTATCAGCTTAAAAAACAAAATCATTATGAAAATTGTAGTCATTGGCGGAAGCGGCCTTATCGGTTCAAAAGTTGTAAACAAACTTAGTGCGCTTGGACATGAAGTGATCGCGGCTTCGCCTAATTCTGGTGTAAATACAATTACCGGCGAAGGTTTGGCAGAAGTATTAGTTGGAACCGACGTGGTTGTTGACGTGGCCAATTCACCTTCTTTTGAAGACAAAGCAGTTTTGGAATTCTTCGAAACTTCGGGTCGTAATCTTCTGGCAGCAGAAGCTGTTGCAGGTGTGAAACATCACGTTGCACTTTCAGTTGTTGGTACCGATCGTCTGGCAGAAAGCGGATATTTTCGCGGCAAAATCGCTCAGGAGAAACTCATCAAAGCGTCTCCAATTCCTTACACGATTGTTCATTCGACACAATTCTTTGAGTTTCTAGGCGGTATCGCACAATCAGGAACACAAGGTGATACAGTTCATCTATCACCAGCATTTGTTCAACCAATTTCTTCGGAAGATGTGGCAACAGCCGTTACCGACGCTACTATTGGTGCTCCAATAAACGGAACGGTTGAAATTGCAGGTCCTGAAAAAATTCGTCTTTCTGATCTTGTTCAACGTTATCTGATTGAAATGAATGATCCAAGAAAAGTAGTTTCTGATATTCACGCCCGTTATTTCGGTGCAGAATTAACGGATGAAATGCTGGTTCCGGGAGAAAATCCAATCATAGGTGCTATTGATTTTGAAACCTGGTTTGCAAGTCAGAAGAAAGCGACAGTATAACGATTACCGTTATCCTCCTCATTAATAACAAAATCTGTTTTTTCTGCCACTTAATACAGGAGGCAGGTTTATCCTTATATCAAATATTAAAACAAATATCATGAAAAATCTAGTCTTCAATATCCTTGTATGTTGCGTTTTCTTGACCGTTACGGCAAAAGCTCAGCATACTATGAAAACCAATGACATTACACAAATTGCTCCGGAAGTTATTTTTAAGAAAATTCTTAATACACCGGAAATCAAAAATCAGGAAGTAAAACTGGTTATTGTAACATTCGCTCCCGGAGAAATTTCAGGCGCTCACAGACACCCGATTCCAACAATCGTTTATGTTTTGGAAGGTGATATTGAAACGACATTTGATGGGAAAGTTACCAGGCTTAAACAGGGCGATACATTCTGGGAAGATCCAAACGGATTGCATACCGAAGCGAAGAATCTGAGCCCGGACAAACCGGCAAGACTTCTCGTTTATTTTATCGGGGATAAAGAAAAACCGTTTCTGATTCCTGAAAAGAAATAGAAGTGATTGAAAATGAAGACTTCCTGTTTTTCGGATTTGACGAAAACGTATATGTAAGTCATTTTTGACTAAGTGACATTCTTTCAAAATCAAAGAAAATACCGATTACCATGCACGCAGGCAAATCTTATAAATTCACTGAATTTTTATTCTGGACCAGACGAAGCATTTATACGCTGATTATCCTTGGAATCGTTCCTGTTTTTCTCTACCATACCATAGGTTTGAAATGGCTCAATGTTCCCTGGACCGTTGTCGCATTATTAGGAACTGCTACTGCGTTTATCGTAGGTTTCAAAAACACGCAAACCTATAACAGGACTGCGGAAGCGCAGCAGATATGGACAACGATTTTAAATTTGAGCAGGGCCTGGGGCCTTGTTAGCAGAGATTATTTTGATAGTCAGGAAACAACAAATGTTCTCATTTACCGTCATCTGGCCTGGCTTACTGCGCTCCGTTACCAAATGAGAGAACATCGGATTTGGGAAAGTACGACTAAAAAACATAACGCTGAATATCGCCAGTTTTATACCATTCCAGAAAAGGAAACTCCATTAAAAAAAGAACTTGCAAAATTCTTGTCGACCGAAGATCTGGAATATATTCTTAAAAGCGGAAATAAGGCAACGCATATCATGGGACTGCAAAGCCGGAGTTTGAAAGAACTTTACAAGAAGGAACAAATCGTGCTGCTTCAATTTATGGAAATGGAAAGAGGAATCAAGGAATTTTATGTTCAGCAGGGGAAAGCCGAGCAGATAAAGGATTCTCCTTATCCTCGCCAATATGCGATAATCAATACACTTTTTGTACGGCTGTTTTGCTTTCTGCTTCCGTTTGGAATGCTGAAAGAATTTGAAAAGCTCGATGAAATTGTTGACGGGTTCATGAAAGGTAACATGGTTTGGCTGGTTGTTCCTTTCAGCATCATGATTTCCTGGATGTACACTTCTCTTGAACAGGTCGGCGAGAGCACCGAAAATCCGTTTGAGGGTGGCGCAAATGATGTGCCAATATCCCAAATGTGCCGTAATATGGAAATCGAATTGCGTGAATTTCTTGGTGAAACAGATTTGCCGGAACCCCTGAAACCACAAAATAATATCATTCTTTAATAGAGCTTTCGGCTGTCAGATTAGTACTGAAATATCTCATCTTTCAATTATTTACATCGTGAAGAATTTACAAATATCCTCTGTACTTCAAACTAAAAATACAGGTAGTAATGAGTTTTCTGCCAGGAAAGTTCGTGGAGCTTTTTTTAATGGATTGATGGATCCTTTAATCGGTTTTGATCATTTCCAGCTTACCAATGATGTTTTTGGTGCGCATCCGCATGCAGGAATGTCGGCAATCAGTTATTTATTTGATGATTCGGTTCCATATCATAACCTGGATTCGATCGGTACCGACCGTGTGATTACCCCGGGAACTCTGATGTGGACCTGGGCAGGCAGCGGCGTTGTGCATACGGAATTTCCGGTTCCAAATGGAGGCCGCGTACATGGCCTTCAATTGTTCGTCAACATTCCAGCGCATAACAAGCAGCATCCGCCGAAAAGTTTATTTATTGATCGTTCCAATATCCCTGAAATTTTGGAAGACGGCTTAAAAGTAAGAGTAGTAACGGGTAGTACCGGCAGTATTTTTAACCCAATCCAGACACCGGACAAACTTACGTTTCTTCATATCTACATTTCCGCGGGAAAAACTTTTACACACAATTTGCCAAAAGCTTGGACAGGAACCATATATACGATCAGCGGTAACGTCAATTTTGAAAATACAACAGGTTCGATAAATCTGGTTAGCGGAACTGTCGTTTCCGCAGGATTATCAGATAAAGATGAAAACCTGACTTTCAAGGCGGAAGCTGACAGCCAAATAATTTTGATAAGCGGCGTTCCTTTGAATGAAGAAATATTCTCATCCGGCGCCATGGCGATGAGCTCTCCCGGAGAACTTGGAAAAGCAATTTCTGATTTTGAAGAAGGGAAAATGGGTTTTATAAAAATGCAGGGAGAAGACAGAAATGTAGTTTTGCCGGTTTGATCCAGCCCGTATCAAATGGTTTTTAGAGCCAAATTGAATAAGAAATAAAGCATTGATTACAAATTTTAAACTGAAAAATAATGAGCGCAAGACTTTTGATTTTCAAAGCATTTCCGGATGGGTTTAATGCTTTAAACGCAATGGACAAAGTAATCAGGGAATCCAGCATCGATAAATGGCACCAGGAATTGATCAAGATCAGAGCATCTCATATCAACGGATGTGCTTTTTGTCTGGATAAACATACAAAAGATGCATTGTCGCTGGAAATCAATCCAAGAAAAATAACGCTGATACCAGTTTGGCGGGAGGCGACGGATCATTTTACGGAAGAAGAGCAGACCATTTTAAAACTAACGGAAGAAATTACGCTAATTCATGAAGATGGGTTGAGCGATGAAGTTTACAACGATAGCATTCGTCTGTTTGGAGAAACTTTAACAGCTGAACTTGTCATGGCTGCGACAGTTATCAATGCCTGGAACCGGATTGGTGTTGGGTTGAAAATGCAGCCTAAGTTTTGATTATTAAGCTGTTGTGAAGAAAGGAGTATTGAAACCAACCTGGTAATTCTTTACATTCTTTTAAGATCGTTAAGTAAATGAAATTCCCAATTACACCAAAATTTTTGGTATGATCGGGAATTTTAATTTTTCTTACAGATCAGGGAATTCCTGTCTTACATCAAGATGCTTATTGGGCTGTTTTCCAATAATTATTTGCGGCCGCAATAGTAGCGAACTCGACAGCAACAGTCTGGCCAATGGCGATCAGCATCGCTGCATCACTTGCATATACGGGCCTGAGTTTCTCTCTCATCTCAGCATCCGGCTGCGTTACCTTAATGATTAAACGTGACAATTTAATGGCAAGATGCCTGCCTTCTTCGGCAGTGCTTGTAATCAGTGTGTTCCCCGGAACCAGAGTAATTTGTTCTGACATTTTGACTTTTGTTTTAAAATTGTGGAATTGCTGATATGTACAATTTTTATTGATTTAATCTCATCAATTTAATTTTCCATGCGCTGTATGGGACTTAAATTTGAGTGGTTATCTCCGTAAATAACTGTATATCAATATTTAAATCTAGTCAATAATCAGGGCATGTTCAATGTGTATTTTACGGATTAATTTGGTGATCTCAGGGTAGATTGGCAGGAAGAGCAGCTTGGTTAGACAAAAATGAGCATCAGCTTTCCGCAGCGATGCGCGCTGTTTTTTCATCAGCGAAAGTCAGACAGATCTGTACGCCATGGTCATGACTTATGATCAGTGCGGCGTCAATCTGCTCACTCAAACCTTTAATTAAACTCATCCCAAGTGTACGACTTTGGTTTGAATTCAAATTAACCGGAAAACCGATACCGTCGTCTCCTACGACAAATCGGAAGGTTTTATTTTTTTCTTCAATTAACTCAATATTCAAAGTGCCGATCCGGTTATTGGGAAAGGCATATTTCAGTGAATTAGTAACGGCTTCGTTTAAAATTAACCCCAGGGGAACAGCGAAAGTGACGTCCAGGTCAATTGGCGATACCGTGATGTTTTTTTGAATTGTATCATTCCTGTTAAATGAGTTGATTAGATAATCAACAATTTCATCAATGTAATTGACCATAGGAATACTCGAAAGACGGTCGGTCAGGTAAAGCTTCTGATGTATCAGAGCCATCGCATGTACACGGTTCTGACTTTCCTGGATTGCTACTAATGCCTCTTTGTCTTTAAGGAAACTGCCTTGTAAATGAAGCAGACTGCTAATAATCTGTAAATTATTTTTTACGCGGTGATGCATTTCCTTTAACATCCACTCACGTTCCTCTAAAAGATGATCTTTGTCGTCTAACAGTTGTTCTTTATCAATAAGCAGATGATCTTTTTCCTGGACAACAAGTTCCAATGAATAATTTTTGCGATTAATTTCGATCTGCTTTTCTCTCAGAAGTTGGTTGCTTTGCTGTTTGATCTGATAGCGGTTAAATCCCAGACCGAGTAACAGCGCCAACAAAATGGCTCCGCCGATGATAGTATTTCGTATGATCATCGCCTGCTGCAATTGATTTTGCTGCAATTGACTTTGTTTAGTCAGTAATTGAATATCCCGTTGTCTGAGTTTAAGGTCCTGATCTTTTTTTTCAGTTTCATATTGAATACTAAGCTGACTAATCTGTTTACTTCGTTTTTCATTAAAAATTGAATCGTTGAGTGCTTTGTACTTTTGGTAATGTTTTATGGCGGAAACATACCTTGCCTGCGATGAATCTACTTTGAAGCTCATTAAGTGAACTTCAATCTGATGACTGGGAATAATTCGTTTCTGTGGGGCAGCAAGCAGTCGTTTTAAATACGGACCAGCCTTATCATATTGTCCGCTTGATATATAAAACTGACTTATTTTACGCCAGGCCGTATACTGAAAACGTAGTGTGATTTGTTTACTCCAGGTAACGCTTTCCAGATAATATTTTTCGGCCAGATCATATTGTTTCAAAGCGCTATAGCATGCCCCATAGCACTGGGCCATTAGCAAATTGTCTTCATACGTATAAGGGATATTTTTACTTGTAATATCTTCCAGAAACCATAACGCTTCCATTGCCTTCCCCTGTTTAAGCCAGGTCGTGACCATCCGGCTCGCTATTCCGAGCTGAATAAACAGTTTGCCCTGTTGCTGGCTGATTAGCAACGACTTCTGGTGATAGGCCATACTTTTATCAAATTGTCCCAACTCATAGTAAGCATTTCCAAGCCTGAAATATGCATAATCCAGCTCATCCCGTTCCCCGCTGCTTTCGACACTTTTTACGACTTTTAAAATGTAAAATAGTTTTTGGTTTAAATCGCCTTTTGCCTGACTTAGATCAGACATAAAATAATTAGCGTTTGATAAGTAGCCATATTCACCAGGCATTTTGTAAACACTTTCTTCTGCCAGTGCGTGATAAGCCTGCACCAGCGGCCTGAAACCAATTGCCCTTTGAATGGCCAAGACCTGAAGCGCTTTAAGTTCTGCCTCTTCTGTGCCACCGCCACTGAGCTGAAAATGTTCATAGCCAATTTCCATCAAAATCAGCATTTCCTGAGATCTGTCACCAATATGACGGGATAAGGCCAAAGCCCTTTCCAGAGCGATCATATTTTCTTTGCAATCGTCACAATATGTAGTTGTTGCTAGCCTTAGAAGGGCTTTGATAGCGCCGGCTTTGTCACCTCTTTTTTCACGGGCATCGACAACTTTCATAAAATAACTTTTACCCCTTTGCCAATCATTGTTGAGAAGATAGGTTACTCCTATCAGGCACTCACTTTCTTCCATCCATTTTATGTTTGGAATTGCTGCACTGATTATTTCGGCCTGACGAAAAAGTATGATGGAACTATCCCGGTTTGCTTTTTCTGTATAAGTAGGCCGCAGCTTATTTTTTCCAAGTTCCAAAAGCAGTTTTATGCGGCTGGTATCACTCAGGTTTTTAAATAAAGGGAGGACCAACATGATCTTACGTTGTTTTGTGTAGGCTTTACCCAAAAGAAAAATGGCGTTGTCCTTGCACTTCGGGTTTACAAGCAGATCACTTAACTCCTGAGCCTGTTTAGCCAGTATAACGGCAGTATCCAGATCGTTTCCTAAATCCAGGTTTCGGTTGATATAGTAATCACTAAGTTTAAGTAATTTTTTGACCCGATTGGTATCTGTTTTTTCATGTGCCAGTGACCTTTTCAGCCTGGCAGCCTCACCTACAGAGATCTTTTGTGCCTGTGCAGTGCATACCAAAAAGCTTAGCCATGATATATAAAATAGCAAGTGTATCAGTTTGAGATGAGGCATGATAAATCGTTATATGGACAAATAATACTACACGGATATTAGTGCATTTATGCATCCGGCGGTTGCACCGTAAGTATCTTGCGAATCCCCATTTTCTCAATACGGTATTCCAGCGTAGTGGGTCTTAAATTTAAAAGTTCGGCTGCTCCGCCAGGTCCCCGGATGCGTCCGTTGGTCTGGTTTAAAATAGCCAAAATATATTCTCTCTCGGTTGTTTGCTGCATTTGTTTCATTTCTGACAGATCCCTTGGAATGCCAAAGCTTACCGGCTTACTGACCTTACTGCTTACCGGTTCGCTTAAAGGAGCATTCAGTGCAAACGAACGTTTTTGCAAAGGCCTGCCTAAGCTTAGAGGTGATTGGCCATCGTTAAGAATGACAGCTTGCTCAATTACATTTTCAAGCTCGCGGATATTGCCCGGCCACGCGTAGTTACCGAGCTCAGACAGCACGGTGTCGCTGAATCCGAGAAATGATTTTCTTTGTTTCTTTGCCAGTTTTCGGGCGAAAAAATCCGCCAGCAAAGCGATGTCTTCCTTGCGTTCGCGCAGTGGAGGCAGCGTTAGCGGAAATGTAGCCAGTCTGAAGAAAAGATCCATCCTGAAACGTCCTTCTAAAACTTCTGTTTCCAGATTACGATTGGTTGCCGCTATGATACGCACATCTGTTTTAATTGGCGCTTTTCCACCAATTCGCTCAATTTCCTTCTCTTGCAGAACGCGAAGTAATTTTGCCTGCAATTCCAACGGAACTTCTCCTATCTCATCCAGAAATATTGTTCCGCCATGCGCCAGTTCAAACTTGCCAATTCGCTTTTCAAAGGCGCCTGTAAACGCCCCTTTTTCATGTCCAAACAATTCGGATTCAATCAGATTAGCCGGCAGGGTTGCACAATTGATTTTGACCAGTATCTTCTCTTTTCTGAACGACTGGTTATGAATGGCTCTGGCAATTAATTCTTTTCCGGTGCCGCTTTCGCCCATTACCAGCACGGTCGTATCAGTAGGAGCTACCTGGGTGACAAGCTTGAACAAGTTTAAAAGGCTTTCGCTGGAACCAATGATTTCCTCGAAATTTACAAATGTTTTGACCTCCTGTTGCAAATAGATATTTTCCTGTTTTAGCTTTTCGCTGAGCCTTTCGACCTCTTCGTATGCGGCTACTCGTTCAAGTGTCAAAAGCAGGGGCTGTTCCAGTCGTTCAAGTAAAGCCTGATTTTGTGCAGAATAAGGTTCGGGACTTCTGTTAAAAAAATAGATGACAAAGCGTTCGCCGCTTCCAAGGGTTAGCGGCATGATTAGGGAAGAATTTAGCCGGAATGTTTTTGAAAGAAGTTTCACATAAGGATCTTGCTCGCCCCAACTTTCCAATGCTTCTTGTGCATAACGAACTGGACTTTCAGGCAGATTTTCGTTTAATGGTGGCAACTGAAACTCGACTTTGGATTTCGACATCTGCTGAACTGCCTGCGGACTTAGAACTTCATATTCTTCAAATCCAACACGGTAATAATTAAACGTATGGATTATTTCCCTGCATTGATGCCGGATCGTCAGAAAATCATAGGGAATATATTTAAGAAATAACCGGGCCATGGTTAAGAGTCTGTTTTCCCAATCACCCTTTTCCGATAAAGCGTCGGTTAACGCTATTTGAAGGGCTTTTTCCTCCCGTAATCGCATCTCGACGCCGTGCGAATGTCGGTAGCGTCCAATTTCTAAGGCTGTCAGTACGTCTTTTTCCCGAAAAGGTTTGACAATGTAACCGCTGGGCTGGGTGACTTTTACAGCTTCCAGTACACTCTGGTTGTCATTGGCAGAAATATAAATAAAAGGAATCGGGATTTTTTCAAGCTGTATAGCCAGTTCTATACCCGTTTCATTTCCTTTAAGATAAATATCCAGAAGAACCATGTCCGGACGTTCCTGTTCAATCAGCACTAAAGCCTTTGCCACCGAGTTGGCGATTCCAACAACAGAATAGCCAGCATCGTGAAGTATGATTTCGATATTATTGGCAATGACATATTCATCTTCAACAATTAAAATCTTATAGTCAGACGTCTGGCTTGTCAATGAGTTGGCGGATGGCTGCATAGTTTAAGGCATCAGGGGTTCTGAAATTTGGAATATCATCAAATCGGCAAAAATTGTACCTTATAATGCAATTTGATGGCTTGTTAATGACAGGCTAATGTACTTTTTTATTCAATGAAATTGCCTGCTGGCGCATTAAACTGTATGACAAAGGCCTGGAATTAGTATTTTGGACAAGATACAGCATATTTAATCTTCTCGGTTCAGAATAACGCTTTGTTTATTCTTTTTACCGTAAATCAATTTAACTGTTTTTTATGCTTCAACGATTAATATTTTCCCTGGCTGTTGTCATCAATAATTTCTACGGAAGTTTGATGTTAATCCAAATTTTTGGAGATATCCAAAAGGTTTAACCCGGTTCATTCGTGTAATATCCGGTTTTTTGGATATGCAGCTTAATTTGGATTAATACAACTACTTTTTTCTTACACACTCAGGCTTCAAAACCATTGAAAAGCCGATCAGCGCCGTTTTGCTCCGGATTTTTATCATGGCACAACTTTGCTCCTGACCTGTATACACAAATTAAATACCAGCCAAGGTCGGCATAGTAATTACCGGCATTGGTTGCCTGACAAAGTTTACCTGTGATGTATTTTTAAGAAGATGATGATTGAAAATACCTACGACCGAGATCAAGGAAACCCCAAACAATAAAATTTTTTCTGCAATGAAAAGCTCAAAACGACCGGAGATTGACGACAAAGCAAATTTCACTGATGTTTTAAAAAATCATTCGTTAGGCACCTTAAATAATCAAATTGAATCGTATGAAAGAGAGCGGAAAATTCTTCTGGATTTAAGTAATGACATTACCAAAGTAAGGGAAAAGCATGATTTGATATCATTGTTTTCTTCCCGGATCAAAGGACTTTTTTACTTTACTCATGCCATTGTTACCCTTATTGATGAAGGTAAGCAAACTTACACACCTTTTCTTTTGGATCACTCTGCTTCGCCGATCAGTGGCCATAGTGCATATTCCGATCTTATTCAGACACATTTTTCATTGGATGAGCCTTTTATAAATCAGGTCAAAAATTCACAGGGACCGGAATTTTTCCTTTTGGAGCAGGTCATGGACAAACCCGGAAGTCCTGAATTTTTGCGAGTGAATCATGATGCCGGAATCAGAGAAATGCTGATGACACCATTGAAAAGCAAAATGCAGACCATCGGTTTTCTTCATATGTATTCGGATAGAAAAAATAGTTTTGGCAGTGAGTTTATTAATATCATCAACGGAATTTCGCCACTGATTTCCAGTGCGGTTTCCAATATTATTAAAAATGAGGAGATTGCTTACAAGGAGAGGGTTAATGAAGTTCTGCTTTCTTTAAGCAACGAAATGGTCATGGTACGCGACAGAAAAGATCTTTTGACAGTGATCAACATTGGCCTTAAAAAACTGATTCCGTTTACACATAGCGTGATGACGGTATTGGATGGAAGCGGTAAAACCTATAATGCTTTTTTAACGGATGAAGAATCCAAACCCAGAGAATTTTCGAAATATAACGACGTAATTTCTAATGCATATCCAGTCAACGATGGAATTTATGACCTTGCTTCCTTGTCGGACAAGCCCGTTGTGTTAAAAATGAAATCTTATTCTATTAGTGAAACACCATTATGGTTCCGACTGAATTATATTGCCGGAGCGCGGGAAATGATGCTCAAAATACTGCCGGATGAAGGAGATGGCAAGCACAGTCTAATCCTGTTCGCAAACAGGGAAGGTACATTTGACGTGAAAGCCCTGGATATTATTGGCCGCATTTCAAGTCAGCTTTCGACTGCTGCGTCTAATATCTCGGCTAATGAAGAAATTCTTAAAAAGGAAAAAGAAAAATCCTTTCTATTGGATTTTAGCCAGGATATCGCCGGTGTCAGAACCAAGGATGATTTGGAAGAAGCCATTTCCAGCGTCTTGCAAAGTGTTTTGAAAATCCGGTTATCTATGATCCGAATTATTGAAGATGATGGTTTGACGCTGAGTCCTTATATGTATGACAAAAATATGTTCTACGGCGAAGAACCGATTTTCAAGGAACTTGCGTCAAAAAATATTGGAATTGATGAATACCTGACCGCAAAAGTGCTCAACAGTAAACATCCCGTTATTTTTAATATTGCTGAGGAAGACAAAAAAGGTAACAGCGCCAAATATCTTTATTTCTGGAAAAAAGCAGGTCTGAAAAATGCTTATGGGGCTGCGCTTCGGGTAGGTGATCAGAATATTGGCACATTATGGTTACTAACCGATGAAGTGAATCTGACACTTTTGAAAGGAATTTGTGCGCAGATTTCAATTGCTATTTCTAATATCAGGGCGAATGAAAAAGTACTGACTTATAAGCAAATGCTGGAAGTAGAAAACGATCATTTGAAAGAGCAGATCCATACGATCTATAACTTTTCCGAGATTGTAGGAAGCGGGGAAGAAATGCAGAAGGTGTATCATTTGATATCGCTGGTTGCGGAATCAAAATCGTCGGTTTTATTATTGGGTGAAACCGGAACCGGAAAAGAACTAATTGCCCGCGCTATTCACAACGCCTCGCCAAGAAAAAACAAGTTAATGATCAAAGTTAATTGTGCTGCTTTGCCCGCCAATTTGATTGAAAGTGAATTGTTCGGACATGAAAAAGGCGCTTTCACAGGCGCGACAGACCGGAGGATTGGTAAGTTTGAATTGGCCAATAACAGTACAATATTTCTGGATGAAATCGGAGAAATGCCTTTGGAAGCGCAGGTAAAATTACTGCGTGTAATTCAGGAAAAAGAATTGGAAAGAGTAGGAGGGAAAAACACGATCAGTGTTGATGTAAGAATTATTGCAGCCACCAACCGCGATCTGGCAGAAGAAGTAAAAGCAGGAAGATTCCGGTCTGATCTGTTTTACCGGTTGAATGTTTTCCCAATAAATCTGCCTCCGTTGCGTGATCGTGTGGAAGATATCGCGCCTTTGGCTAACTTTTTTGTAGGTCGTTATAGTAAAAATGCAGGCAGAAAAGTGAACTCGATATCGCCCAGAGTGATCCAGGAACTTAAAAGTTATTTATGGCCGGGAAACGTCAGAGAGTTAGAGCATTTAATTGAAAGAAGCGTTTTGCTATCCCGTGAAGCAGTTCTTAGGGAAGTTCACCTGCCAAAGGATCGGTCGGAGAAAAATGAAGTGGTGGAACTTGCCAGCAGGACGTTGGAGGAAGTGGAACGGTCCTACATTATTGATGTCATCAAAAGATGCAGTGGAAAACTATCAGGAAAAGGAGGATCGGCCGAATATCTTGATATTCCTGCTACGACACTACATTCCAAAATTCGAAAGTTGGGAATTAAAAAAGCAGAATATTTTATAAGTTGAATCAGGCATAAATCGGGTTGTCTAAAAATGATAACAGCTCTTGAAAGCACTAATAAGATTGACAAAATTATAACACTAAAAAAATGATGAATGATTTAATTCATACGACGAATGATTACATGCTGCTTTTTCTCAGAATTGTGGCCGGTGTAATTATCTTTCCATACGGAATGCAAAAGCTACTGGGATGGTTTGAAGATTTTGGAGGTGGTGTCGGGATTAAGGAATCTTTAATGCGGATTAAGCAAAAAAATATTCCGGTGTTTATGGGTTGGCTTATCATCATAGGGCAATCCTTTGGCAGCGTTGCCTTAATAATAGGCTGCTTTGGCAGGTTAGCTGCTGTGGGAAATTTCATCATTTTTATGGGTGCACTCGTTACACATGCGTCAGCCGGCTGGACGATGAATTGGCTGGGGAAGAAAAGAGGGGAAGGCGTTGAGTATTTCATTCTATTGCTTTTAATGGTCGTAATCAAAGGCAGTGGTGCTTTTTCCGTAGACTTTTTTCTGTTTCGCAGTTGTTTCCTTCATTAAGGTGTTGCCATTTGTGCAACTATCAGTGAAATCGTATTGGATATTGGGTTGATTTTTAGCTTCGAAACCAGATTAAGTGCTTTTGGAGCAGCTGATGTTACATTAATTTTTGCTGTATTTATGGTAATACCAAATGGTGTTATGGCACCCCTGAGTAATTCTGTATTTGTTATTTCAGGTGCGGTTTTATTGCTGTTTCGTGTAGAAAAATCAAAGGGAGTATTAATTATATTTTTCAACAAGAAGAATCTACAATTTCAACTAAAAATACGTTTAATTTGCTTTTACCTGCGTAGTAAGAGCTTTGCCCTTGTCTCTTTATGACCAATTAGTATTACACCGTTATTTCATTTTAAGATTCAGAAAAGTTTCAGCCTTGTTGATCATGATTTCTAATTCTTCATTTTTGAAATTCGTTTTCCTTTTTCACATCGGAAGGTTTCTGTTTTGAAGCTAAGATCCTCAGATTTTATTCCCTTAAATACATGCTTTGTCTTAAGGTTAACGAGCTATTCGTTAGTGCATGTACGGCCCAGCAGACTGTTAGCGATGGCAAGCCGTAATAAAGTTCGAGAAATTTTTAATTGGCTCAAAAGCTATTGATCAGAAAATATGCCAGAGCGGCAAAGTTCAACCACCTGAGATCGAAACTTACTGTTTTTGTAATTTTTCCTGATAACGATTAATTGATTCACTTTCATTAGCTTACAAGGTTAGTGTAAGGCTATTTCAGTGTAATACATTTTGTTGTATAACAGGCAATATGATTAGTAAAATACATTTGCTCGGAGATAATCTTGAACTAGATGGGAGAAAAGTAGAAAAGTAGTAAGATTCCAGCATTTAGTTTAGCAGCAAATCTGGATCTTTGATGTAGTATTTCCGACAACCTGTTATAGCATACGCATGCAGCATTACGAGAAAATAATAACAAGCATCCTTTCTACTGCCATTCATCGTGGCGCTGAGAAAAGTACCTGCCCCTCTGAAATTGCACGCTTGCTATTTCCTAAAGATTGGCGTGAGCATATGAAAGATGTACTCGATGTAGCAATTGATTTGCATAACAAAGGTAGCATAGTAATAACTCAAAAGGGAATGCCTATTGATGTTAAAGATTTCAAGGGACCGGTCCGCATTAAAATTATATGAATTGAAATATGTAATTAAACCAACCAAAGTAGGTTCTATTTGCTTAACTCTTTCTATATAATTCTGATTTGAACTCTATTTCTACATACTGATGAAAGCCGACAGCGGCGCACTTATCAGCCTGAACAGTCCGGATAATAGGAGTTCGAAACACGTATACTTTCATTGCTGGTAAAAATTAAAATCATTATTAAACAGGAGAATACATGACTAAAAAGCGAATATTTTTTACGGGAGGATCGGGAAAAGCAGGAAAGCACGTGATACCTTACCTTCTTGACCAGGGACATAGGGTGATGAATGTTGATCTGGTGCCTTTGGATTACCCGGGGGTAGATAATCTGATAGCTGATATTACCGATTCCGGACAAATGTTTAATGCCATGAGTTCGTATGCCGGGTTAGATGAGTTGGAACCGGGTAATGGCGTACCAACAATTTGATGCTGTAGTACATTTTGCTGCTGTGCCCAGGATCCTGATCAAACCTGATAATGAAACTTTTCGGGTCAACACCATAGGCACATACAATGTGATTGAAGCAGCTGTTAAGCTTGGAATTAAAAAGATTATTATTGCTTCGTCAGAGACCACCTACGGTATCTGTTTTTCAGACGGCAAAACCAACCCTCATGTGCTGCCTTTGGAGGAGGACTATGATGTTGATCCCATGGATAGCTATGGATTATCAAAGGTTGTGAATGAGAAAACGGCACGCAGCTTTCCAGCGACGGTCAGGCTTTGATATTTATGCGCTTCGTATCGGAAATGTGATTGAGCCTCACGAATACGCTGAACTGTTTCCGCATTATTTCAAAAACCCTGAAGTGCGTCGCAGGAATGCGTTCTGTTATATTGATGCGCGTGACCTGGGACAGATTGTAGATTTATGTTTGAAAAAAGATGACCTTGGTTATCAGATTTTCAATGCCGGAAATGATCACAACGGTGCCATTATCCCCAGCAAAGAATTGGCTGAACAGTTTTTTCCTGGTGTGCCAATTACCCGTGAACTGGAGGAACATGAAGCATTGTTTTCAAATCGCAAAATCCGTGAAGTTTTGGGATTTAAAGAACAACATAACTGGCGGAAATACGTGAAAATGGACTGAATAAACCATAAGTATTAAAGAAGTAAGCAGCCACTTTTAAAATCTGGACTTAAAAGGAATAAGTTTCCTTATCGGGTTAAATTAAAGAAAAGGTAAGCCACCACTGTCCCTTATTTTAATTTAACCCGTATACTTTATACTTACATCAAATCTATACTTAAAATGCCATAAGACGATATTTTGAATCTTACCAAGCAATCGTTGTTTTTTCAAAATTCATGTTTCAGCTCATTCATCCAGAGAAAAAATAACGCCTTTATTTTTAATTAGTATAAATAGTCTTATGTTTGCGCGAAAATAACATTCGCTTAATGAAAACAAGATTACAATCAATACTATTCTTTGTCGCTTCCATTTGTTCCTTCAACCTCGCTCACGCCCAATCTGTTTCGGGAGTTGTCACAGGTATCGTAATCGGACAACAATAAGCAGCCTGTTCCGTTTGCTTCCATCATTGTGAAAGGGACTAACATAGGTACTACTGCAAATGGTGACGGAAGTTACCGGCTTGGTAATTTGCCCAAGGGAAACATTTCAATCAGAGCTTCTTTCATCGGATATACGATTCAGGATAAAAACATTACACTCGACGCAGACACGGAACAAAGCCTGGATTTTGAACTAAAAGAAAGTTCTTCCCAGCTTGACGAAGTCATTGTTTCCGCAGGACGCAGGGTAGAGTCGCTGGCTGAAACGCCGTCATCGGTGACAGTCGTAAATGCAAAGGAAATCGCTGCGCTTTCGACCATAAGTCCTAATATCGCCAACATTCTTGCATTTTCGGTTCCCGGTTTGGGAGCATCTACCAATCAAACCGGTAATTCGGGACAAACATTGCGCGGTCGTAACCTGCTGGTACTTATTGATGGAATACCCCAATCAACTCCGCTAAGGGCTGGAGGGCGGGATATCCGTACGATTGATCCATCGGTGGTCGAGCGGGTGGAGGTGATTAAAGGTGCCACTGCAATTTATGGAAACGGTGCCGATGGCGGACTGATTAATTACATTACGAAAACACCAAAAACAGACCAAAAAATCGGTGGATACAGCCAAGTTAAGTCTTACAGGCAATACCCGGGGAGACAGCACGCTGGGCTTCCGTGCTTCGCAGCAGCTGTACGGACGTATAGCCAAGTTCGATTATGTGGTAAGCGGGATGTACGAAAAAACAGGCGTTTACCGGGATCCGAAAGGATTGGTGATATCTCCTGACTACGGACTGGGCGAAACCAAAATATACAATGCGTTTGCGAAGGTGGGTTATAATTTCAGTGGTTCTCAGCGCATCGAGGCCATGTATAACTATTACAGCTCCAACCAGCATTCGGCTTACGTTGCCAAAGCCGGTATTTACAGGCAGTCTCCTGCAATCGGGGTGTGGGGAATCCGCAAAGGAATTGACGAGGGGACCCGCTACAATCACAATGCCAATATCCAGTACACCAACAAGAATATTTTTGGCCGGACGTCTTTGACTGCCAATGTGTATCTGCAGGATTTCTGGACAGTTTATTCCAATTCGGAGTCTTTCTTTGGCAGCGGGCAATCGGCGATTATTTCAACCAAAAAAGGTTTCAGACTCAACCTGAATACACCTTTTACGATATCGCCCAAGCTATCGGGAGATGTGACCTATGGCGTGGATATATTAAATGATAAAACAGAGCAAAACCTGGTCGACGGGCGTGTCTGGGTGCCGCGCATCAATATGAACAACCTGGCGCCCTATGCACAGCTTACCACGCAGTGGTTTAATTACCTGAACCTGAAAACGGGCTTGCGCGCTGAAAATATCAAAATGGATATTGCCGATTATGCCACTTTGGCTACCGGTCCCGACGGTGCAGGAAGCATTGACGTGACGGGTGGAAAGCTGGATTACAATGCGTTTGTATTTAATGCCGGGCTGCGGTATTCAAAATTCAAGCGGTTTAACCCGTTTGTCAGTTATTCACAATCATTTTCTATTTTCGATCTGGGGAGAATATTAAGGGCTGCCAGCGAAAATACAGTGGCCGGTCTGCAGACAGAACCGATTATTGTAAACAATTATGAAGTGGGTTTCAGCAGTGCATTAGGGCCTTTGAGCGTGTCGGCTGCGTATTATTACAGTACATCGAAACTGGGTTCCAATTTACTTCTGGTGGATGGTCAGTACGTGGCCGAAAGACTGCCGGAGCGGGTTTGGGGTTACGAGTTCCAGGTTGACTATCAGGTAACCAATAGCTTTGTTTTAGGAGGTAATTATGCTTTTGTGGAAGGTAAAGGCGATAAGGACGGTGACGGAAATTTTAATGGCCCAACTGATAAATACCTGAATTCCAACCGCATTACACCGGCCAAAATTGCGGCTTACGCCAGGTACAACAAGGCCAGGTTTAACGCAGACCTGAACTGGTTGTATGTAGGAAAGAGGGACAGGTTTGCACCCAATGAAAAAGGCGTTTATCCAATCGGGGAGGGGCCAATCGATTCTTATAATACATTTAATTTGTCTTTGGGATACAAAATCACGGAAAACCTGAAAGCTGATCTGGGTATTGAAAACTTGCTTAACACGGTTTATTACCCGTCTATTGCACAATTTTACGGAACAGCTATCGATTACCGCAGAGGAAACGGGCGCAGATTTAACATAACGGTAGGGTATCGCTTTTAGCAGCTATGAAATTTAAAAAAGTAATCAGCTTTTTACACCTTTGGCTCGGACTTGTGTCCGGGCTTTTTGTGTTTTTGATCGCCGTCAGCGGTTGCCTTTATGTCTTTGTCGACGAGCTTAAACCCATCGTTTACCGTGAGCGCCTTTTTGTTAAGCCTGAAAATAAGGAAAAACTTCCTTTGACCAAACTGCTGAGCATTGCCCGACATACACTTGGGAAGGACAAAATCATCACCAGGGTAGAGATAGCCAATTCCCCGGACCGTTCCGTGGCATTCAGGTCGCAAAAGAATAATCCCGATGGATTGACCCACTGGGACTATTTTGAATACTATTACCGGGTATACATCAATCCATACTCGGGGAAGGTAATCTATGTGGAAGATTCAAAAAATGAGTTTTTTCAGCTTGTGCTTGCATTGCACATGCGAATGCTTTTTGGAGAAAAAGTAGGGCATTACGTTGTCGGATATTCAGTGCTCAGCTTTGTGCTTGTGTTGCTCTCCGGTTTTTTTCTTTGGTTTCCCAAGAAATGGACAGCCAAAAGCATTAAGAATAATTTCACTATTAAATGGAGCGCAAAATGGAAAAGGCTGAATTATGACCTGCACCAGATACTTGGGCTCTATGCATTTTTTGTCCTGTTACTGACCTCTCTGACAGGCCTTGTATGGGCATTTGACTGGATGCAGGATTCTGTACGTTTTGTTGCGAATGGAGGCAGAAAATATAGAAAAGCCCGCCCTTTTGGTTTCAGATACATTGCAGCCGCAAGCTGTTTCAGGCTTGGATAAGGCATTCACAGCAACTGCCGCGCGTTACCCGGATGCCTACGCGTACCTGGTATTATTACCTGCCAAAGCTACGTCGACAATCAATACATTGGTCTACAAGAAAGACTGGAACCGCTTCGACCGCCTGCTGATCGTATACGACCGGTATTCAGGAAAAATGCTTTCCAATACTTCCTTTCAAAACCTGAATAATGGTGATAAGGCCTATCAGCTCAATTTTGATCTGCATACGGGCGCATACATGGGTCTGTTTGGTAAAATTCTCTCATTCTTTGCAGCCTTAGCCTGCTCAACATTACCTGTCACCGGTTTTTACATTTGGTGGTGCAAAAAGAAAAAACAGGTCGCTCTCCCGAAGCTAAGAAGTGTACGACAATTCCTTTGACATAAATTGTTAAAATTCAACTATTAGAATAGGATCTGAGACATGGATTCTTGATACCTTATGGTCTGTGGCCTGACGCAGCTTGATGCAAATCAAGAAATTCCAGTTGTTAAAAACAGCTTCTGACCCTGCTGAGTGTTTCGGGAGTCATATTCAGATACGAAGCAATGCGTTTTAACGGGAACATCTGAAGAACCAGCGGGCGGTTTTTAATCAGATCATTATATCTTTCCAAAGGCGACATGGAGTTGTCCAGATAATGGGTTCTTGTCGTTACTCCTTCCAGAATTTTTCCCAGCTGGAGAAATACAGTTGATTGAGCGATCAGTTCATGTATAGCCGTCAAACTGAGCCCGAGCACAGTTGTTTCCGAGTTCGCTTTGATAATATTTTGAGAAGGTGTCTGGGAAATAAAACTTGAATAATTCAGACACCACTCATTCGGAAGGTGAAGATCCGTTATTTTTTCTTCGATATCTTCATACCGGAACTGGTAAGCAGAACCCGACGAAATAAAATAAACGGTCTGACAGACCTGACCCTGGTCAAGCAGTATTTCATTTTTTCTCAATTGTTCCTGGCACCAGATATTTTGCTAGTCGTTCGAAATCAGACTGTGAAAATCTGCCGGTTTTATCAAGGTCAGTTTTTAACATTTGGCAGCATAGGCTTACTAAATCTTTGTAAGTATATGCGATTTGTCTGAAACCTGAAAGATGTTTCAATTTACTTGGTGTGAAATTCACCAATGTGCCACAGAATTCCGGACGGATCATGTAAAAAACATTCTTTTCCCCAATCTTCAATCCGGACCGCAGATAGTCTAACTCCTTCATATTTACTGACCAGTTCTTTGGCTGATAATTCCCGGTGATAAAGCTCCACATTTTCTACTTCTAAAAAGATCATGGTATTGTCAATCCAGTCTTTTACATAAGCACGCTGGAGATAAAAAGCTAACTGGTCAAGCTTAAACACGGAAAGATCAGGCGAAAGCACAATTTCCTGAAATCCCCAATCCTGATAAAAGTGTCTGGATAATTCGAAATTTTCGGCACCCAGGAATGGCCGGATGGATTTGGATGTATGTTCCATACGTGTATCTTGTTTAAATTGATCAGGCGGCAAAAGTAGAAGATAGCGCTGATTTATCACCTTGATTGAAATCAAGAATTGGTGCTATTCCAGCCAGGAGAACATCTTTTTTGAAAATCTTTCAATACGATGAAAATGGATGCTTGCCTGCTTTTGCGCGAAAGTATGCTTAAAGCGTTTTTAGCAATGATCGTAGATATCCAATGCCTGCATCAGACAAGTATTTACACCTTTTAATCCACAAACAGTCAATGTAAGCAAAATCGTTTCTTTTATTTCATCCCTGCTGGCTCCCAGTTTTTTTGCCATCGGAACGTGAAACATGACGGCTGTCTGATCTCCCTGAGCTGCCTTAATACCCAGATAAATTAATTGTTTGGTTTTTGGATCAAGCGCTTTGGTATTCATGAGTGACTCGACCAACCCGTTGAAACCTGTCAAAGACTTCCGGCGATTCTTTTTGAAAAACCTCGTATGGATTTTGTTCTTTCATTTTATTAATGGCTTGTATATCAATAAAAAAACTATGGGTAATTACTAATTGCTGTCTGATAATGCCGCTGATGATGGTGTAAACTTAATTAGTGCTATGAAAAGAAATCATGACTTCTATCAACCTTCTCTATGATAATTTTTTTTGTCGGCAGCAATAAAAGAATTGCTCACCTAGGGCCGGCTAGGTTGAGCTGGATGTATTTTGTTTATTTTGATAGCTTTAGACCAAAATCATAACGCTGGTCAACAATTCGTCTAAGCATACCAATTTGTCCGCAGTGATACATGGTGTGTTTTATATTCCAGTCAATTGCTTCAAATTTTGTTGTTGCGATAGGATGGGGTGTCGGCGTGGGTTCCAATGGGCTGTGGAGTTCAGAATCAGATAGCGCTGCGAGAACGTCAATCGACTTTTGTTGCATAATTTTCAGATCCTGCAATAATTTCAATGAGTCCGTTTTTCCTACGGAGAGTATCGGTGCTGACACTGTAAATAAGTCACTATAATCCTTGATTGGAAGTTTTTGCAGAATATCCATCTGATGTCCCCTGATTACCATAATGGAATGGAAGTAATGACTGATGATCAGATGCCCGACCTGCCAGCTGATACTGGATTCAACCGTCTCCGGAATGATTTCCCATTTTTCGGAGCGGAATCGTTTCGATAAGCTTATTTGTCCAATCATAAGCATTTGCAGTCTGGCTGATCAAAATTTCTTTTTCTGTCATCGGTTAGAGTTTTAATTAACAATTGGTGGATTTAGCCTTATGGATTCTAAATTTGGAAAGTTGGTGAAAACCCTGCAAATGGCTCATTTCATGTTGTCCCATGAGATTAAGTAGTAAAAATACAATTCCTTCACAAATCGTACAAAGCTTTCTAAACGACCTGACTAACGCCCGGGATTTTCACAACAACAAAGCCGAGTAAGAAGCTGGCTATTACGCCAAGCGGTGCCACGATTAAGAATTTAACAGCCGGATCTACTGCCCAAGTCTTTGAGCAGAAGCGATAGCACCACCAGTACCAACGGATGCAGAATGTACACAGCAAAGGCACAGCGTGACATTTTATTCATAAAATTGGAGTGCGTATTTAATCTTGTTTTTTCCAACAGGCAAGCAGTGCAGCCATAATGGAAATGCCAATCATTTGTTCCCAGAATGCATACAGCAGTGCGGCCACATGCCATCCACCAACAAACCATTCCAGCGGTTGTCCAAATACAATTTTGAGAGAAAAAATAACCGGAAAGCCGATGAAGATCATGCAAAGAATGAAAATGTTGAGCTTCCGGTAATGTTGCTGATCAATCTGCTGGATCCATTGGTTCTCTGCAGCAATTAATCCAAAGATAAACATGGCGATGTATTGCGGAAAATGTCCTAACTGAAAACCCAGCGGTTCTAAAACCCAACCTACCGCAAAAACAGTCCTGGTCAAAAAAGTAATGAGTCCAAGTACTGCAGCGAAAAGCAAAACTTGTGTAACGGATGGCAATGGCCAATTATTATGATCCAGCTTAGTGGTTTTGGTCCAAACTACGTAACACAGCGTGAACAAGAGCAGGGCGAGCACAAACCATAGCACACCTACATTAATCCAGCCGTCGTAACCTGAAAGAAACTGTATAAAGGTAATATCATGCTTCTCTGCATAGCGGTAAACGAGAAAATTCATGACTGTTGCCTGGACTAAGGAATAATAAATCAAAGGAATTCCTAGTCTGAAAAACCGGTCTTTGATAAAAACAGCACTCCCTTTACGTTTTAGCGACCCCGGAATAAAAAGTGCAGAAAGAAAAAAGAAAAAGCCCATAAAAAAGGACTGGTTAATACTAACGGCCATTGTCATCGGAATGACTGCGCCAGTCAGTTCGGTTTTCTCAAAATAATACCAGCCGCCAGGTGCGCCGTAAGTTACCAGGGCATGATGGACAATTACCAATGCAGTCAGCAGCACTTTCAGATAATCAATGAAAACGATTTTGCTTTTAGGCTGTTGTGGGGACCGAAGACTGACTGAGTAAAGGAAGGAGACATTTATTTGATGGTTATGGCTAAAAGTGCAAATTACAAAACGCCAGCCAATTTTGACCAATGTCCCGATAGAATCCTACTATGGATTCTTATTTTGAGACAGTTGTTTTTGAAATCGGTCAGACCAGTGCCCAGCAATGAATTTATACGAATCTACGACGGCAAGATGACAGTAGTCAATTTTCTGATCAATGTCCAGCTTGAAGTAGACGGCCGCGAGATGAATATGAAGGTGAGGAGGTTAGAGGTTTTTTACAAAACGGCCAGCAGCTGATATCGTGTAGCAGGGCAGGGTACCGAAGTAGATGAGAAGCTATTTCCGGTGAAAGCCAATTGAAGTAAAGGTGCACTAATCAATGGTAGCCCGCCCTTAATTCCAATGGCGTTTGCCGGATCTTCGTTTTGAACAGTTTGCTCTAAACAATTGCTGTTCAGAAGCTCATGGCTGACCGTTTTACGCGTGATAAACTGTCCTGTTTAACGATTGCAGTGAGAAAGCATCAGATCAGAATCTTAAAGCAGCTTTTCCTGCATCGCCTGATAGACCGTCCTGACTACTGGCTGAAAGCCCAGGCTGCGTGCAAGTGAGCTGTCGGAATGCAGATACCAGGGATCTGTGAGTGGCTCGGATGATGATTCCATCGTGACGCCGACAAGCCTGGACAACTCATAAAGCGAAGTCGGCGCTTCGTCCGAAATATTCACGATGCGGCCATCCATGGTCCCTGCCAGTGTCATGTTTACTGCGGTGGCTATGTCACGATGGTGAATGGTGCTCATTCGCATAGCGGGATGCCATTTGGCTGCAATCAGGTGTTCTGGCAGTGTTTCCAGATGTTTGTCCCCATCTCCATACACAAAGGGAAACCGCAGGATCGACCAGTTAAGACCGCTTTCACGCAGCTCCTTTTCCGCAGCGACCTTACTGGCCGGATACGCGTGTTGCGGATCCACTCGATCCTCCTCCCGGCCCGGATGCGGGTTGCTCTTATTGTAGACATGCGTAGTGCTTGCCAAAATGAAGCGGGTACTCGGGTGCATGCGCTTTTGCCGCATTAATCAGGTTACGGGTGCCTTCAAGATTGCTTTTCCAGATCAAATCAACGTCCTGCGTGCGGAAAACCGCTGCAAGATGCACGATTGCTGAAACATCTTTAACCGCCGCTGCCAGTGATGCTTCGTCCAGCAGATCCGCTTCTATGGCTGTGGCGCCGGCCGGAGCATCTTTTGCGCCGCGCACTAATACGCGGCAGTCAAAGCCTGCGTCTACAAGACGTGGTACAAGACGGGCGCCAACTAGCCCTGTCACACCCGTTACTAAGATAGTCTTTGATTCTGTGTTCATATTTTGATTTATTTTGATGAACAAAGCTCAGAAGAGTGTCTGGCGGCAGAGCTGGACGAAAGCCGCTCAACTCAGGACAAATCCTGAAAAAAACCGGCAACGGTTTTACCTGTAACCTTTTTGAACAAGCGGGAAAAATAATCCGGATCATTAAATCCCAGATCGAACGCCAGCTCTTTTACCGAAGTCCGTTCATTGTACATGCAAGCGCCTTCGGGCTTCCAGTATCAACCGGTTGGTTATAAATTCTTTTGGAGAAAGTCCTGAAAAATGTTTAACAATCTGATATAAACTGTCTGTACTTACCGCAAGTTCTTCTGCAATGTTTGTGATGGTCGGATGATCGGTCAGGTTGTTTTCAACAAACACCTTAAATCCGATAAACTTTTCAATTCTGTCATGTGCAGGTTTTCTGTGAGCTGCAAAATAAGCTGTATTAATCTCTGTCAAAAGGCTGTTCAAATGGGCAAGGATTAAATCAGGATCGGTATCGGCAGTACTCAATAGGCCAAGCAGAATTTCAAAAATGGCCTTAAGTCTGATAGCTGCCGCAGGTAAAAAGCTGATCTTTTGCTGGTTAAGCGGGTTGAGCAGGAAAGGAAATTGCCGGGGTAATCGTGAAAAGCATTCTTCATCAAAGCCCAGCTTGAAATAATCGGAGCCATGTGCGGCTCGCTGGATACGCTTGAATTTGATGGGGCAACGCAAAAAGCAATTCATGTTTTTCAATTTCAATTGTATCCAGATCCACAGTATGCTGGCTGTGGCCATCCAGAACAAAAAGGAAAAAATAATATTGCAACCGGCTCGTGAATCCGCATTCCGCTGCTGTTTCCCGGGATAAATGTCCGAATTCGGGAGTGACAATCCTTATCGGCAGCTGATTATTCTGGCTGAACTTTTCCGGGAATAAATTCTTACTTCGCATGCTTCAAAATGATAAGGTAGTCGCAGTTGCTGTTAACGCCGTGAATAGATAAATACGCTGATTTGGTTTCTGATTCTTACGAACGATAAAAACCGTATATGATCAGCCCAACCAGCAAGGATTCAGTGATCCAGATGGTGCGCGTGTTCGAATGTGAGATCCGCCGAATCAGCCAGTGGCCTGCCAGACATCCCGCCAAAATAAGTAGCCCGAGAACAATTTCGAGCGGATAATCCCTCTTTTGTTCCGCAGTTCCATAGAGCACATAAAACAGTCCGTGCAAAATTTCGTACAGTCCCAGCAATGCTCCCAGCATAAGAGGCGTGATCCAGGTCAATAACTTCTCAATATTCATAAACGTGGTTGGAATAAATCAAAAGACAGATTAATGTTCATTTTTTTATCCTGATGGATCCGGAGCAAACATCGCCTTCCTGGATACCTGAAAGCCATAACTTCAATGTTTTAATTCTTTCATTGGTGAGTTGTGTCTTTAAATCGGAAACACAGGAGGCATAAACACTTCCATAGTAACCAGGGGTCTGATTAGGGTACCTGGCTTTTATTTCTGCATCCCGAAATTGAATCCAGAGCCTTTGCGCCGCCTTTAAATTCTTAATAAACTCTTTATCGGAGCTGTATTGGCCAAGGATTTTTTGGTACACAGCATTAATCTCTTTCTCCGCTTTTGCATATTGACTGCCTTGATTCTGGGCAAATACGGTATTTAGCGATGTTATGAAAATGATTATGACACTCAGGAGTTTCTTCATGACGGCGTTAATATTGAATAAAAAAGAAAAGCTATTTCAAATTATTGGAAATAAACAGATCAATCATCACGGATACAGTAGATACTTCATCCGTA
>CAVRMW010000010.1:0-451449 GCA_963722505.1 uncultured Cytophagales bacterium | reverse complement strand
TTCGTCGCGCATGACCAATCGACGCCGCGCTGTGCTGGTGACGGGCGCATCGCGCGGGATCGGCGCCGCCGTGGCGCACGCGTTTGCCGAGACCGGCGACCGCGTCGCGGTCCACTACGGCGCTCGTCGCGAGCGCGCGCTGCGCGTCGCCGCCGCCCTTGCGGGCGACGGGCACACCGTCGTCGGAGCCGACCTCGCCGATCCCGACGCGGTGCACGCGATGGTGGCCGAGGTCGTCGCGGCGCTCGGCGGCGTCGACGTGCTCGTCAACAACGCCGGGGTCATCGAGGAGCACCCGATTACCGAGACGTCCTATGCGCAGTGGCAGCGCGCGTGGAGCAACACGCTGAGTGTGAACCTCGTCGGTGCCGCAAACGTGACCTGGTGCGCCGTCCAGCACATGGGTCGCGGCGGCCGGATCGTGAACGTCGCGTCGCGCGGAGCGTTTCGCGGGGAGCCGCGCCAGCCCGCGTATGGGGCCAGCAAGGCGGGGCTGGTCGCGTTCGGCCAGTCGCTCGCGCTCGCGCTCGGCCCGGCGGGCATCTCCGTCACCGCCGTGGCGCCCGGATTCACCGACACCGACATGGCAGCCGACGCGCTTGCCGGTGAAGCTGGTGACAGGCGACGCGCCGAGAGCCCGCTCGGGCGGATCGCGACGCCGCAGGAGATCGCCGCCGCGGTGCTCTTCCTCGCCTCACCGCAAGCCGAGCTCGCGAGCGGGAGCGTGCTGGACGTTAACGGACTTCTCACTTGCGCATGTAGGTTCAGTAGATCGTGCACCGCCCACGGGTGTACTGTGCGTAGATGGTGGGGGTCACGCGGCGCGTCGTCGCCGGCGCAGCGTCGATCGTGCTGCTGTGCGGCGCGGCGGTCGCCGAGGCCCGCGATGCGGTCGTCACGTCGTTTGACGGTACGCCGATCGTCACGCACTTCTATCCCGCCGCCGCGCTGCCCGCCGGGGCGCAGGCGCCCACCGTCCTCGTCGGCTCGGGCTTCGCGTATCGCGGCCAGACCACGCCGGACCAGGGCGGAGGGATCAGGCTTGGACTTGGCGACCTGCGCAACGACGGCTACAACGTCCTGACATGGGACTCGCGCGGGTTCGGCGGCTCGGGCGGCACGGCGATGTTCGACTCGGCCGCGTACGAGGGGCGCGACATGCGGGCCCTGATCGACTTCGTGGCCGCGCAGCCGGAGGCGCTCCTCGACCTGCCGGGCGACCCGCGCGTCGGCATGTCCGGCGCGAGCTACGGCGGCGCGATCCAGCTCGTCACGGCGGCGATCGACCAGCGGGTCGACGCAATCGTCCCGGACGCCGCGTGGAACTCGCTCGTCAACGGCTTCGCGAGGGACGGCGGGTACAAGGCCGGCTGGCTTCTGTCGCTCTGCGCCCTCGGCGTGGGGTTCGGGCTGCTCGACGGGGTGACCGATGGGGTGAGCGGTCCCGCGGGGATCCAGATCACCAGCATCGACCCGCGATTCGTGAGCATGTGCGCGGAAGGCACCCTGCTCGGCAGGCTGTCGCCGGCGAGCACCCAGTGGCTGGCCGACCTCGGTCCGGGCGCGCTCGTGTCGAACATCCGAGCGCCCACGCTGCTGTTGCAAGGGACCGTCGACACCCTTCTGCCGCCCGGCGAGGCGATCACCAACTTCGAGCTGCTGCGCGCGAGCGGCGTCCCCGTGAAGATGCTCCTGTACTGCGGCGGTCACGGGACCTGCCTCACGCCCACCGGCGATATGAGCGTCATGCGCGACGCGGCGCTGAACTGGCTGCGGCGCTGGCTCAAGCGCGACACGACGGTCGATACGGGACCGCGCGTCCAGTGGGTCGACGACGGTGGCGTGTGGCGCTCGGGGCCCGACTACCCGCTCGCCGCCGCGGGCGAGCTGTTCGCGTACGGGTCGGGCTCGCTCACCGTGCTGCCCACGGTCACGGTGACGGCGGGGACCATCGGGATCACGGCCCCGAACCCGGGCATGGTCGAGGCCCCGTACGCGTCGCCTGCCGTCGAAAGCGACATCGTCGGCGAGCCGGCGCTGACGCTGACGTACCGAGGGTTCGCGCTGCCGTCCGCGACCTTCGTCTACGCCCAGGTCGTCGACGTCGCCGCGGGGCGCGTCGTCAACAACCAGGTGACGCCGATCCCGGTGCTCCTCGACGGCGCGACGCGCACGGTCACCCGCAAGCTCGAGGTCATCGCGCTGCGCGGGCGCCCGACCTCGGACCTGCGCCTGCAGATCGTGACGGGAACGCCCGTGTACGGGCCGCAGCGCTCCGCTGGCACGGTCGCGCTGACCGCGGTCTCAAGCTCGCTGCCGATCGTCGACGCCACGCAGCCGGCCGCCGGCCCCGCGGCCGCCGCGGCTGCGCCCGTGCCGCCACCGGCGCGCGCGCCTTTGGGTAGCGGCCTGCTCGGCGGTCTCCGTGGCCTTCTCGGGCTTCGACCCCGATGAGCGGGCGCATGCCCGACCAGGCCGTGCGGCGTGTGTTCGGTCGGCACAACGTGTGTCCCGCACGGCTGCGCGGGCCGGGCGCGCTCGTCGGGCAGATCCGCGCCCCGACCCTCCTCATGCAGGGCACAGTGACGACGTCACGGCTCGGCCGGCCGCTACTGTCAATGAACATCGAAAGTTGTCGGTCGACGAACATTGAAAATGTCGGTCGCGATCGGCCTCGGGGAGTGGTGTTGTCGGGCGGTCCGCGAGGGGCTTGGGGGGCGTTGAGGGTGGTTGGACGGCCGATCGGGCGCGTCGGCGGCGGGATCGAGGCGCTGTGAGGCGTTCTGAGGGCCTCGCGGCGATGTCCGAAGGCGATGGGATGGGGCATTTCAGGGTTCGATCGCGTCGGTCGGGGTGTTGCGGAGCGCGTCGAGTCGTCCGCGTAGGCGGTAGGACGGGCCGTTGATCGTGAGGACTTCGGCGTCGTGCAGGAGGCGGTCGAGGATTGCGGCGGCGAGCGCTTCGTCGCCGAACAGGTCGGCCCATTCGCTGACGCTTTTGTTGCTGGTGACGATCATCGAGCTGCGGGTGTAGCGGCGGTTGACGAGCTGAAAGAAGCGGTTGGCGTCGCGGCGGTCCAGCGGGGTGTAGCTGACCTCGTCGCAGATCAGGACGTGCGGGCGCTGATAGAACGCCAGGCGCGCGTTGAGCTTGCCCAGCGCGTCGGCTTCGCGCAGCGAGCGGATGAGGTCGTCGAGGGTGCTGTAGCGCACGAGGTAGCCGCGGGCGAGCGCTTCCATTCCGAGCGCCACGGCGATATGGCTCTTGCCGGTCCCGGGCGGTCCGAGGATCAAGCAGCCGACCTTGTGTGCGACGAAGCGCAATGACTTCAGCTCGGCGAGGCGCTTGGGATCGAGGCCCGGTTGGAAGGCGGCGTCGAAGTCCTCGAGGGTCTTGTGGTGCGGCAGGCCGGCGAGATGCAGCCGGGATTCGTAGCGGCGGCCCTCGAGCACCCCGACTTCTGATTCGAGGACGAGGTCGATCAGCTCGCGGTAGCCTAGCTGGGCGCTCTCGGCGCGTTTGACGAGCTCGTCGATGTCGGCAGCGAGGCCGTGCAGCTTCAGTTCGGTCGCGTTGCGCTGGATACGGGCATCCAGGAGCTCAGCCACGGCCGATCAGCTCCTCGTAGGTCGACAGCGGCCGGGTGTGAACGTCGGCGACCGGGAGCGCGCCGAGCACGCTTGCGAGCGAGACGCTGTCGGCGACGGGATCGGGCAGGACGCGTAGCGGTCGGCCGCGCTCGTGCCGGCAGACCAGCCGACCTGTGTCGCGGTCGCGGACCTCGATCTCCGTCGCGCCGAGCACGAGCTCGATCGTCTCGCCCCCGCGGGCTGCGGGGACCTGGTAGCGGCGGCCCTCGAAGGAGAACATGCCGTTACGCGCGACGCGCCGTGTCGTGCGCTGCACGACCAAGTAGGCACTCGCCGGCAGGGCCAGCAGCGCGCCGCGGTCGCGCGCCGCGCGGACGGCGACGACCTCGCCATGCGTGCCGTGCACGCGCTGGCGAGCAATGTCCTCGTTCCATGCCGCCCAACGCTCGTTGGCCTGCTCATAACTGGTGAAAGCGTGCGCGCGCAGCGCGCGCTCACGGACATAGAAGAGGTCGGACTCCACCTTGCCCTTCGTCTTGGCTCTGCGCGCGCGGCACAGGCGCAGCCGCATCCCGTAGATGCGCCGACGCCAGCGCCTCCGGGTGAAAGATCGACTCGTCATCGCGGTGGCGCCCGACATGCGAGCGCACGACGGTCTTCGTGCGGTCATACAACAGCTCGCGCGGAACGCCGCCGAAATGCGCGAACGCCGCGCGGTGACACGCCCAGAACGTCACGAGATCCATCGACCCGACCAGCCCGACGAAGCTGTCCCTGGAGTGCCCCAACGTCATGTGAAAGCCATACAGCGGCAGCTCCAGCCCCGACGCCGTGACGATCGGCGCCTCGTGCGACCAATCGACCTGCGCCTGATGACCGGGCGCAGTCTCAAAGCGCTCCTCCGCACCCACCACCGCGGACTCGTCGACAGGCCGCGCACGCTCCACGTAGCGACGAACCGTCTGATAGCAGCCTGCGAAGCCGTAGTCGCGGACGAGATCCTGATGCACCCGCGTCGCGAGCAGTTGCGGACACGCGGCGAGCCACTGATCGATCACCGGCTTGAACGGATCGAGCATCGATGGTGCGCGCTTGCGCCGATAGACCGGCGCCGCTCCCTCGGTCAGATAGCGCTTGACCGTCCGCCAATCACGGCCGACCATCCGGCCGATCTGCGCGTACGAATACCCCTGCCTGTGCAGGGCCTTGACGTCCATGAAGTCCTCCTCGCTGATCAACACCCGCTCCTCGGCTCGCTTGACTACCGCGAGCCTGAAGCAGCTACCTGCAGGCCAAGGAGGCCGATCCCGCAACGTGCGGCCTACACATTTCGATGTTCATAACCCGGCATTTTTCAATGGTTATGAACACGCCCAGCCGCCAGCCACGGGGTCGGCTACGATCGTTGCCGTGCATTGGCGGCGATCTCTCGGCTACAAGAAGCCCGCCCTCGCTGTCCTTGCTGTCCTCGCCTGCGCCCCACCTGCTCCGTCCGCTGCGAGCGAATCCTGGTGGGATGCTCGGCTCGATTTGCCGATCGAGTACACCGGTGGTGGGGTCGCACGCCACGCGAAGTCCGCGACCATCGCGGTCTTCGAGAGCAACGATCGCGCTCTGCGGTTCTACGCGCCACCAGACCCCAGTTTCTCCGAATGGCGCCCGACGCCCGCCGATGGCGAGGGCGGCACCACACCGAAGATCAACGGCAGCTTCAGCTACATGACGAGTAGCGGGTCGCTCTGGGTCCAGCTTCGGACCTTCCTGGGAGGCGGGCAGGCCTTCGATGCCTACAAGCTCATCACGCGTAACGGCTCCGCTCTCACGGGAGCCGTGCGCGCGTGCGGGACCGCCTTCATCAGCGAGGCGATGACGGTCGACGTTCACGACCGTCTCTGGATCAACTGCCGGGATCGCGTCGTCGTCTTGGCTGCCGATGGAACGACCTCGACGTTCGCGTGTGTGCCATGCAGGGAAGACCGCTTCCCCACGCCATCGTCCATGGGCGGCGTGTGGGCGGTCGTCGATCGTCCGCCAAGGCCCTGGGTCCTGAGCCTCATCGGCAGTGACGGTTCCACCGTGGCCTCTCGGTCGTTCAGCGGTCCCGGTCCCTCGGAGTTCCGTGAGGCCAACTCGTACCTCGTCTGGCTGCGCAGGGCCGACGCGCCTCGGCCCATCGGGGTATTCACATCGATCGTCGAGAGGGTCAGCTTGCCCGACTGGACGAGATCGCCGATCATCCGCTTCACCCGCGGGCTAAGCGAGCAGGTTGCGACCACCACACGGCGACCGGCCCTCGACGGGCTCGCCCCCTTGACCGACGGGAGTACTTGGTACGGAGCACCGGGATTCGACCGCATCGGGCGCCTCGATCGCCCCGGACGCGTCGCCGAGTTCAGGCTCCCCAGCGGGTTAGCGTTGAACGGGAATGGGACAGGGGTCCAAGCGGGCGCGGCGCTGATCGAGATCGGCGGCCGCCTGTGGGTTCGCGCCAGCGGAGACCTGGTCCGTGTGCGTGACCCTGGGTCGCTCATCCCGAGCCTCCCGGTGCTCACGCAGGAGCCCCGCGTCCGCGTCGCGACCCGAGGCCGACCGATCGCGCTCCTGTCCTCGATGCGCACAGCATCACCAAACGCCATCCCAGGCACACGCGTGACACTGAGATGCATCACACGATGCCGCGGGCGACTAGCCACAGGCACGATGCCGGGCACCTCACTGCTCCTGCGATCCTCGATCACCCTGTTCAGCCGCGCGATCGTCGAATCGAAAAGCACCAGGGCTGGCTACCGCTCAACGACGATCCGATACCGCTTCACGCGACGCGCCAACGGCACCGTCAAAGCCAAGATCATCAAGATCGACGGTGCCAACTACGACCCCTGAGGTATCGCCGCTCCGGGCGTGTGAGGTCGATGGGCAGTCGCAGGGGGACGAGTTTGCGTGTCTTGAGCAGGTGCTCGAGGAACCGGACCCCCACCTTGCCGCCACCCGAGAGGACCAAGCCGTATCCGTGCCTGATCTCCCCGTTGAGGGGCGGGGGTCTCGTGGTCGGCCCACGACGGCGGCGTGGCGTGACCTGGTGTCGTGAAGGAGACCAGTCCAACAAGCGCCAGCAGCACGACCAAGAGGCGGCTACTCGATCGTGACAGGTCGCTCGTTCCCGAACTCGGGCCCCACGGGGGGCGGGGGCGGCGGAGGCGGCGGCGGCGGGACGACCGGCGGCGGGACGACGGCGGGCGGGGCCGAGCCCGTCTGCGGCGTCGAGCCGCCTCCGGCGGCGGGGGGCGGTGGTGGTGGCGGCGGTGGCTTGAACGGCGCTGGGCGCGCCTGGCTGAGCACCACGCGCGGCTGCGTCGGTGCAGTGGCCGCGTTCAGGGGAGTCATCGCCCGCCCGTCGAGCTGCGGGGTCTGGTAGGTCGCCGGCGTTACAGCCCGTCTCGGCCCAGGCTCGGTGAGCAAGCGCGCACCGACGAATGCGCCCGTCGCGGCGAGCACCCCCGCAATGCCAGCAATGATCCTGCGTCCGCTCATGTCGTGCCTCCACCTCATGACAGCTTGACATACCCGAGTTCCCGGAACCGCCTGACGGCGGCACGCATCTTCTCGTCCGCGTCTTTCGCCGCATCACGGCGCGCGTTGTACCGCGTCCGCGACGACTCGCGCGCGGCGGTCCGGAGCCTCCGCCACACCCGCTCCTGAAGGAGCACCGCGGCACGGAGCTGACGCGCGGCAGCGCGATCGGCCGGGTGCAGCGAGAGCGCCTCGATGTTCCTCTGGGCAGCCGCGTACGCCGTCACGAGCTTAGTCAAGCCTCCGATGCGGTCGCCCAAGTATCGACGCCGGAGGATCGGCCGCGCATCCCGGCGAGCGTTCGCGACGCGCCGCAGTTCGCGGATGACGGTTGCTTGAAGCCGCTTGTCGAGGACGACGCTCAGCGGGGGCCGACTGGACCTCACCGTGGCCAGATCGCGGACGCAGAACTTGAGAGCGGCCGCGCTGGGCGCCGAGCAGGCGATCACCTCCGGCCCGTCGGCAAAGAGCGCGACGTAGGCGTAGACCAACTCGCCGTCGTCGCGCTTGCCCTCGTACTTGAGCAAGGGCAGTCCGTTGTCCCTCCAAGGCTGCGGCGTGACGCCCGCCGGACGCAGCGAGGCGGGGAGCGGATCGCGGAGATCCGTGTACTTGGCGATCGTCGCGACCGTCACCCGGCTTCCCGACGGCAAGCTCGCTACGACTGCAACCGGCGCGGCCTCGCCCAGATCGACGCGTTCGGGCTGAGGCCAATCGGGGCTCAGGCGCACCGACAAATGCTTCAGCTCCGCGGTGGACGGTCCGCGCGGCAGCGATGGATCATCGGCGTGCTGCGGGATCAGTGCGCCAGCGGCGCCGGCGCCGATCACGAGGGCGCCCACGAGCAACGCCGGCCAGGGGGCGCGGCGGCGATGGCGCGGAGCGGGCCCATCCCGTTGGACGCGTTCCGCGGCTTCGCGTTGGGCGCGCTCTTCGGCTTCTTTGCGTGCCGCGCGTTCTTCGGCCTCTTTTGCGCGCGCGTTCTCCGGCCTCTTTGCGTCCGCGCGGGCTTCGGCTTCGCGGCCCGCGCGCTCTCGGCTTCTTTGCGTGCGCGCCCTATTCGGCTTCGCGTCGGGCGCGTTCTTCGGCTTCTTTGCGTCCGCGCGCTCTTCGGCTTCTTTGCGTCGCGCGCTCTTCGGCTTCGCGTTCCGCTCGCTGGTATTCGGCAATTGCCACCCCCTGCACGCCGCTGAGTCGTAGCTCCTCGAGGTAGTCCTGGTGGGCTTGCCGGATGTCGGCCGGCGTTGCTCGATGGGCCGGGTCAGGATCGAGCAGCCGAACGACTAGGTCGCGCGTCGCAGTGGACGAGATCGTCTCGGCGAGCTGAAGCGCCAGGGCGCGAGTGGCAAGAGCCAGTTCGCGACCGGCGGGGAGATCGGAACGCGCGAGTCGTCTGCCAGTGGCGAGCTGGGATAGGAGCAGGCCTACTGACCAGAGGTCGCTGGCAGGCTCCGCGCGGTCGACCGCCTCCGGCGCCATCGTGTGGATGTTGCCCCTTCCGCGTGCGATTGCGCCGACGAGCACGCTTGTGCCCCAGTCGGTCACCTTGACGATCGGCACGGACGCTCCGTCGGGGTGGTGCAGCACGATGTTGCCGAGGTGAAGGTCCTGTGGATGATCCCGCTGGTTGGCCGTCGGCGTCTCGCCGACCGTGTGCATGGGCTAGCGCGGAGCCAGTTTGGCCGACCCACGACATCGCGTGCGCCCGAGCCCGCTCGGTCGTCCGCTTCGGATAGAACCTTGTGGAGCGAGGGCCCTGTCAGGGGCTCCATGACGAACGCGCGCGGAGCAACCGTCTGATCGGTCTCGAAGGCCACGTCGAAAACGTCGAAACCCAGACGATGTTCGGATGGCTGAGGTTGGCCGCGCGCTGCGCCTCCTCGAGTGGTGGGAGAACAACGTCCGCTCGAAGGATCAGCTTGATCGCCACAAGCCGGTTAAGACGTCGGTCGAGGTAAAGCCAAACACCGCCGAACGCTCCGCGGCCCAGGGGTGTGGCGTTGCGAAGCTCGTACCTCTCGTCGATGCTCTCAGGCGCCTGCACGGACGACATCTTGTCGGGGTCGGCGGGAAGGACTCCGCGCATGACTCCACTCTTCCGCCGTTGAGGCGCTGTGTCGTGCCCTCTTCGCCGGTCGAGCACGGCTCGCCGACTACGACACCGCCGCCGACAAGGTCTCGAAGAGAAGCTTGAGGCCGACACGCACGACGTGAAGCGACGTCTCGGACACGGTATCGACGGTGTGCTCACGCCACTCCGGCGGAAGTGTGCCAGAAGCTGAGGAGCGCGGTGGCAGCGACGAGGATCGCGAATAGGCGCTTGAGCATGTCTGGACCTAGATCGGTCGGATGAGCCCAATTGGACGAGCGGGAGCGTGTCGAGGCTGGCGGGTGGCGTCATCGCCGGCAGGGATGAGACCGTTTCCCCCCGGCCGATCGCCGCGGTCGATCTCGTCAAAGCACGCCGCGATGTCCGCCTCGAACACCCTACTCGTAGTTCCGTTTAGGTCGTCCGAAGTAGTGGATCTCGGCGATCGCGGCCGGGCGCGCCGTCTGGGCCGAAAGCCGTAGCTGCACGGCCTTGAAGTCCGCCTCGAAGATCGGCTCGAGCATGAGCTTCAGGGACGCTTGCGCGACCCGGTCACGGGCGGTCGCGGACGCCCAGTCGCCAGCCGCGGGCTCGGCTACGATCGTTCCCGTGCAGCGTCGGCGATCTCTCGGGCACACGAAGCGGGCCCTCGCGGTCCTAGCTGTCCTCGCCTGCGCCCCACCTGCTCCGTCGGCTGCGAGCGAATCCTGGTGGGATGCTCGGCTCGATCTGCCGAGCGAGTACAGCGGTGGGGTCGCACGCTACGCGAAGTTCGGGACCATCGCGGTCTTCGAGATGAACGGTCGCGCTCTGCGATTCTACGCGCCACCAAGCCCACATTCCTTCGAGTGGCGCCCGAGTCCCGCCGACGGCGAGGAGGCATCACACCGAAGATCTTCAGCAGCCTCAGCTACATGACGAGTAGCGGGTCGCTCTGGGTCCAGCTTCGGACCTACCTGGGAGGCGGCAAGGCGTTCGACGCCTACAAGCTCATCATGCGTGACGGCTCCGCCCTTACGGGAGCCGTGCGCGCGTGCGGGACCGCCGACATCAGCGCGGCGATGACGGTCGACGTTCACGACCGTCTGTGGATCGACTGCTCTGATCGGGTCGTCGTCTTGGCTGCCGACGGAACGACCTCGACGTTCGCGTGCGTGCCATGCAGGGAAGCCCGCTTCCCCACGCCATCGTCCATCGGCGGCGTGTGGGCGGCCGTCGCCCGTCCGTCAGGGGGCTGGGAGCTCAGTCTCATCGGCAGTGACGGCTCCACCGTGGCCTCTCGGTCGTTCAGCGGTCCCGGTCCGTCGAAGTTCCGCGAGGCCAACTCGTCGCTCGTCTGGCTGCGCAGGGCCGACGCGCCTCGGCCCCTCGGGGTATACGCATCGATCGTCGAGCGGGTCAGCTTGCCGATTGGACGAGTCGCCCATCATCGGCTTCCCCCGCGGTCTGAGCGAGCAAATCGCGACCACCACACGGCGACCGTACCTCGGGACGCTCGCCCCCTTGTCCGACGGGAGTGTGTGGTACGCAGCAAACGGATTCAACCGCATCGGGCGCCTCGATGGCCCGGACGCGTCGCCGAGTTCAGACTCCCCAGCGGGACAGCGTTGGCTTGGGATGACACAGGGGTCGAAGCGAGCGCGACGCTGATCGAGATCGGTGGCCGCCTGTGGGTTCGCCTTACCGACGGGGACCTGGTCCGTGTGCGTGACCCGGGGTCGCTCATCCCGAGCCTCCCGGTGCTCACGCAGGAGCCCCGCGTCCGCGTTGCGACCCGAGGCCGACCGATCGCGCTCCTGTCCTCGATGCGCACAGCATCACCAAATGCCATCCCAGGCACACGCGTGACAGTGAGATGCATCACACGATGCCGCGGGCGACGAGCCACAGGCACGATGCCGGGCAGGTCACTGCTCCTGCGATCCTCGATCACCCTGTTCAGCCGCGCGATCGTCGAATCGAAGAGCACCAGGGCCGGCTACCGCCCTACGACGATCCGATACCGCTTCACGCGACGCGCCAACGGCACCGTTAAAGCCAAGATCATCGAGATCGACGGTGCCAACTACGACCCTTGAGTGTCGCCACTCCGTGCGCGTGACGTCGATGGGTCGCACGCGGCTGATCCGCGGCTGGGTGCCGACGATCTCGGCAGGGCGCATGCGCTATGAGGTCACGCCCGAGCATGCGAGCCCGGTCGCAAGGATTGCCGGTCTTGCGTTCACGGGCACCGCCGGGGAAGAAAAAGTCCCGGGACTTACAAGGCGCAAAAGCTCTTTAGAATTTTCCCAAATCTGGTAGACAAAGGCACGATAACTACAACGCTGATCCAATGGAATGAAACGCATATTGACACGATAAAAACCGAGATAGATCATGTCAATTCCAGTTCAACTTTCGTTGCCAGCGTGTGGGTAAATGACGAACTAAAATGGAACTATAAAATCGGAAAGGAACAGTTTGAAAGCGGCGAAATGACAACGCTAAGCCGGTTTATTAAGCTTGTTAAATAGTTGGTGAAAAAAAGTCGTCAGTTTTGGTCCGAAACCACAGGTTTTTTGTGAACAAAATCACTGTTTTCCAAGGAGTCAACCAAAAATTTGGCAACCTGCTTACGGCTGATATTAAATTTTTCGGGTTTCTTATTGTAGCTGATAGCTAGTTTTTTAATTCCTCATAGTCATTAAGTCCCACAGGTTATACGATTATCCAGTCGAGAACGGATTTCATCAACACCGATTCCTGTGAATTACGATCTGCAAAAAAAATTTTAAGATTAGTCAGTTTTATACCCAATTTTATGAATCAGGGCGAAAACATCTTTTGAAAATACTTAACTCATACATAATTAAATAATTGTGAAGATCGACAAAACATAAACACAGTTTATTGAACAGGATTACCAAAAAGATCACCAGCATTCCATTTCGGTTTTTCTGTTGTTTGTGCTATGGAATAACTGATGAGAAAATTAAGCTGCACATATTTTTTTGCCGCTTCAAAATCGAAACCGTTTGTGATTTCGTCGGACGGTTTATGATAGTTGGCGTCTCTCCATTGCTTGGTGAATTTGACAAGATCAAAAGAAGGATCAAGCGTTTTTGTACCATATTTAATATGCAAAGCCGGAATCCCTTCCAAAACAAAACTATACTGGTCACTGCGGACAAACCGCGCTTCTTCTGGCATCGGATCTTTTTGTTTTTCGATTCCTAGTTGTGCACAGGCAAAATCAACACTTTGCTCAATCGTGGAGTGCTCTGCGCCCAAAGGGGCCACAGACAAAAGCGGGGCAATAAGTGTAGGCATATCTGTATTTACATCGGCAACAATTTGTGATTTTGGCACCGTAGGAAATGCTGCGAAATAAGCTGATCCCAACAAGCCCATTTCCTCCGCAGTGGTCATGACAATCAAAACCGAGCGTCGGGGTTTCACACCTTTGGTTTTATAAATCCTGGCAATTTCAAGCAGAGAAGCCACACCTGATGCATTATCATGTGCGCCGTTATAAATAGAATCACCGTTTACGGGCCTCGCAATGCCCAAATGGTCCAAATGTGCCGTGTGGATTACGTATTCGCTTTTCAGGGTTTTATCGGTTCCCTCAATTTTTCCGATAACATTATAGCTTTCAATATCCTTATACTCACTCGAGTATTGTACCCGAATGGATAAAGGCAATTCAAAAGACGATGGTTTTCCTTGTTCCAAAGCTGTAAAAACCTGCTTTAAGTTCTTGCCTGAATTCATAAAAATTCTTAGCAGTCCGGTGTATGTAACACGCGCACCAAGTTGAAGCTTACCAACGGCATTAGAGCCAGTTGCAACAGTTTTGGCGGTATCCATTGCTACATTTATTCCTCTTCCCAATGCAATTGCAGAGGCAGGAGAGTCTGTACTTATCATAATGCCTGCCGCACCTTTGGCAGCTGCCAGACGGATTTTTGCGGTGGGACTACCAAAATGTGCTTCAATACTGGAAGGTAATTTCAAACCTTTCGGTGCGCCAGCGAGCACAACAACAATTTTTCCTTTTACATCTAATCCTTCATAATCCGAATATTTACCAGGAACATCTATACCATAGCCAGCAAATACCAACGGCGCTTCCACCACTACTTTTTTCTGGATCGCATTGGGAAATAATGAAATGTCCTTTCCCAGGCCAAGCGTATCCTCGTTGCCATTTTTATCTTTGAGTGTTACTGAGGATAATAGGGTATTGATAACCGCCCGGCGGAGAACCAGTTTTTGTAAGTACGTCCCATGATCACCTGATGGTAACAGTCCGGTTTGTTTAAACTGGCTAACTACATAATCAACAGCCATTTGATACCCTTCCTTACCCGGCAGCCTTCCCTTCAATTTATCATCTGCCAGATATTTTATATCTCTTTTTATTCGTGCTGTATCCACTTTGCTTAAAGCGGTTTTTGTGTCTTTGTCCAGTTTCAGATTCTGGGATGTAGCGGGAAAAAATGAAATGCAGAAAAGGGAAAACAAGAATAAAGACTGGATGCGCATAAAATGGTTGTTTGGGCTTGATTAATACTTTATTTCTTTAGGGGAAGTAGTCGAATATAGTACAATTATGTTTAGGGCAAGCCTTTCCGGCTGATATTCTTTGGTATTGAAAAACACATCATGGTTCATTTTTCTATTTAATCACATTCCTCAGAAACGTCATTGCCAGGAAAGATCTGGTATTATCATTGAGTTCAGAAATATCACAGATCAGGGCGAAAGACGACCTGAGGCAACTAATTATGGAGAAGTTTTAAAGGGCGTTTTATTTTTATCACTGCACAATTACAGTCAACAACGAAGATAAAAAAACATTTAGAGCCCTTCTTTTGGGCCCGAATTCAAAAATGAAAGATCATGGAAATTATTGGCGTTCTGGTTTTTTATTCTGATGTTCAGGACAATTTTAATCCATATCCCCGTATTCCGCGAATTGTTGGGCAGATTTCTTAATATTCTGGCATTGGAAGCACTTGAAAAAAAGAATAAGGAAAGAGAAATTCTTTTATCAATCAGCAAAGAATTGATGGCATATAACTGGCCTGGAAATGTTCGGGAGCCGGAACATTTGATTGAACGAAGTATTTTGATGTGTACAAATAATGTCATTCGTGAAATGCACTTGCCCAGGTTGACAAGTGAAGAGTCAAAATCCTTCCTCAAAAAAACGTATCAAAAAACGATCGAAGAGAATGAACGCGATTATATTATTGAGGTATTGAACGGTTGTAATGATAAAATATTTGGCTCCGGTGGCGCAGCTGAAATACTGAATATGAAAGTGGGGACATTAAATTCCAGGATCAGAAAACTGGGAATCAAGAAAGAGCAGACGATATTTAAGAAAGATAAAGAGAACGCTGACTAAGTATTTCCGTAGGGTAAACAAAAATCCCCGAAACAGATATTTTTTCGGGGATTTTCTATTAGAAAATTCTGTCAGGTATTCATTCCGCCATCAAGGAAAAGTCTAATAGTGACTTTCCCAATACTGCGGAATCATCAGTAATAATGACAACTTTATTTTCTGATTCTTTTCAATTTTACATTCTATTTTTAACAAAACCTTGTGGGCAGTTTTGCTTAAATATTTCCATAACTATTTGATTGTCCACCGTCAATGGCAATGATCTGACCGTTAACATACGAACAATCTTCACTTAAAAGAAAGGCGACAACTTTGGCGACTTCTTCGGGCTGTCCCAGGCGTTTACTTGGATTTGACTGAGCATATTCTGCTTCTGCTGCTTTGGGATCTGCTGCATTTATCTGAACAAATGCTTCTGCTACCATAGGCGTAAGAATGGCGCCCGGCGCAATTGCATTGGTGCTGATACCGAATTTTGCATATTCCAAAGCAGCATTTTTTGTCATTCCTGAAACAGCATGTTTGCTCGCCACATAGGGCGTCTGGTTCATCACGCCACGGATTCCACCAACCGAAGCTACGTTTACTATGCGTCCATATTTTTGATCCTGCATCACAGGAATCACATAACGCATTCCATAATAAACGCCAAGCAAATTGATATCAATAACTTTTTTGAATATCTCGATATCATATTCCGTCATGGGTGCCTGGCGACCTTCGATACCGGCATTATTATAGAATCCATCGATGCGACCAAATGTTTTTATCGTTTCTTCTACATACGCTTTTACTGCTGCTTCATTCGAAACATCAGCTATAATCGTAATCAACTTTACTTGCGGAAATTGTTCCAGAATAGACGTTTTTGCCTTTTCCAATGATGCCTCGTTGAAATCAATCAGCGCAAGATTTGCCTCTTGTGATGCACATTCAATTGCTGTTGCAAGGCCAAGTCCCATGGCTGCGCCGGTAATAATGATGGTTTTATTTTTTAGATTATTCATGTTTTTTTAATTGAAAATTTATTCGGTTAAAAATTAAAATTTTATTGAGTAATGCCTCTCCAAAGCAAATCGAAGCAATCGTCGATGATCTGCTGATTTAAGGGAAATAGTTTTTGAACGATTCCCGTAGAGCATGAGCGTACCGCACCATCAAAAAAACTGATAAGAACAATAGGGGCCTGCATTTTTATAATACCTTCTTTTTGTCCTTTATTCAGCAGATCATAAAGCGGTTTGTTTTGCAACTCATATTCTGACATTTGCTTTGAGAAATTCAGCTGAATGTAGTTTGATTGAATATATTGATCAATAAATACTGTTTCGTTATAATGATTTAGTCTGTAATTCAGCATGTTAATGTAAATCAATTTCAACGATTGCTTTACAGGCATATTAATATCGAATTGCTCATACATTTTCTGAGTCATCTTATCTTCAACACTTGAATACGCGGACTGGACGATCTCTTCTTTGTTTTTAAAATAAGTATATAAAGTACCCGCACCCACACCCGCAGCTTTGCTAATATCTGCGATATTAATACCAGCAAGCCCGTATTTGCCTGTAATTTCAAACACCGACTGAATAATTTTTTCTTGTTTGGCAGGATCTAGTGGTCTCATAAAGTAAAGTTAACCGAAAATTTATTCGATTAAAATAAAAAAGTGAATTATAATCTGATTTTAATGATATACTTATATTCTGCTTGATAGAAGATTTGAATAGTCGAAGCTGGGGTTGACGGAAAATAGAGCAGATTTTTAATTCTGAAAATTTTCAGAATTTTATTTATAAAGAAACAATCCCCAGACTAATGACTTTGTCTGGGGACTGCTTGTGTTACGCTAATATTAGAACTTAATCGCTTAGGTTAACTGAACTTCCGCTTTTCTGCTGCCAACCAATTTACGATCTACTTTTCCGCTGAATGATCTAAGAAATGCGAAAACAACAACTCCTGTTATAACGCCCAATCCGATTATGTTTTTCGTAGTTTTCATAGTTTGAATTTTTTAATGCATTTTATACTCTATGCTTTTCAATTATAATACAAAAACAATACCAGTAACGAATTTGACTTTTACGTTACTCATTTTGGTTTAAAATAATCATCAAAGAAATACTTCTGTACCTGTATTTTCCCAAATCCTGTGATTATTGACTTGAACAATTATTACATTTTTGCCTCGAAATTATCTTTAAGTTCCTCAAAAGCCCAGCCCGCCATTGCATCAATAACCGGTTTCAGATTGTGTCCGGATGCACTGAGCGAATAGGTTACAAAAGGCGGTACCACTGGTTTGGATTCCCGAACAACAATATTATCATTCTCCAATTGCTTTAAATGCTGAATCAACATTTTTTCACTTATGGCTGGTATGGCTCGTTTCAGTTCGCTGTACCGTTTGCTGCCAAAGGACAAATGGTAAATTATAATGGGTTTCCAATAACCACCAATTTTTTCCATAAAATAGGTAACAGGACAAGATTCCAGCGCGAATTTCTTGTTTTCCTGAATTGTTGAAGCTGCTTTAATTGCGGTCATAGGATACACACTTTGGGGTAAGTACTTGTCGAAAAGTATGTACAAAGATACCTTTGTCAGAGAAATTAAAAAACAAATCAACATGAAATTTACAATCACAGGTTCTCTCGGAAACATTGGAAAACCATTAATTAAAAACCTTGTTAGCGCCGGACATGAAGTGACCGTAATAAGCAGCAACGTCGACAGACAGGCTGACATACAGAAACTTGGTGCAAAAACAGCGATAGGTTCGGTAGCAGATTCTGATTTTTTGACTGACGCATTCACCGGCGCCGAGGCTATTTATACCATGACTCCACCGAACATGGGTGGCAGTGATATTATTGTCAATACTACCAAAGCAGGAAAAGCTTTTGCTGAAGCGATCGGGAAATCTGCTGTAACCCGTGTGGTATTGTTAAGCAGTATTGGTGCGGACGTCCCGGAAGGGACAGGCCCGATTGCCGGACTGTACAACATCGAACAATTGTATAATCAACTCGAAGGTGTGTCCATAACTTTCCTGCGTGCCGGTTATTTTTATATTAATTTTTACAACGACATACCTATGATAAAAGGTATGCATATAATGGGAGGCAATTTCCCCGCGACAGCCAGTATTCCTTTGGTACATCCGGCAGATATTGCCGTAGCTATTGCCGAAGAATTGCAAAAAACGACTAATGGGAAAAATGTAAGATATATCGTTGGGGATGTAAAAACTCCGGCAGAAATTGTAAAAACATTTGGAGCCGCAATCGGTGAACCTGAGCTGCCATGGGTAGAATTTACAGATGAGCAATCGATCGGAGGCATGCTGCAAGCGGGCTTGCCAGAAGAAATTGCAGGATTATATACCGAAATGGGCATTGGACTGCGGAGCGGAATAATCTCGGCTGATTTTTTTGATAGCAAAGCGGCGGTTACCGGACAAATAAAACTTGAAGAATTTGCAAAGGAATTTGCAGCACGGTTTTCTGCATAGTTGAGGTAATTTAATAGTTTACTCGTCAGGAAAATAGACAATGACTTTCTGGCGGGTAAATTTTTTTTTAATAGAAGTGTTTAAGTTCAACCTTCACAACAAAGTAATTTAAAACCTTATAACAAAGAGCTCATTCATTTTCATCACGAAATTTGTATTAAACAAATTAAAGAAAGATGAAAGAGCAAACTATTGATAAAAAGGTACTTGTCACGGGTGGGACAGGTTTTGTTGGCGCACAATGCGTTTTGCAACTTTTGCAAAAAGGCTATAATGTCAGGACAACACTGCGTTCGATGAACAAGAAAAACGATGTTTTGGCAATGATGAAAGTAGGAGGGTTTGAAACGTTTGAAAATCTTGAATTTATTGAAACCGATCTGACAAAAGATTACAACTGGGATTTAGCCGTTGAAGACTGTGAGTATGTCTTACACGTTGCTTCGCCGATATACCTCAAAATTCCGAAAGATGAAAATGAAATGATTGTCCCGGCTGTGGAAGGAACACTTCGGGTTTTGCGTGCTTCGAAAAATGCAGGTGTGAAAAGGGTGGTTATTACTTCGAATTTTGGTGCAGTTGGGTATAGCGTAAAAGATCCAAACACACTAATTACAGAAGAATCCTGGACAGATCCGAATGAAAAAGGATTGGGAGCCTACCTGAAATCCAAAGTTTATGCGGAACGTGCTGCCTGGAATTTTATGGAAAAAGAAGGAGGAGAAATGGAACTGACGGTCATTAATCCGGCAGGTATTTTTGGTCCATCCCTGGGCCCGGAAATATCAAGTGGTTTTGAGCTTTTGAAAAAACTTCTGGATGGATCGATGCGTTGGGTGCCTGATATTCCGATGGGAATTGTGGATGTGCGTGATGTGGCAGATCTCCATATTCGTGCCATGACAGATCCAAATGCTGGTGGAGAAAGATTCTTAGCCGTGTCCGGTGGCGTTATGACTTTGCCGGAAATTGCAATTCTTTTGAAAAGATCTTTGGGTGATGCAGCGAAAAATGTATCGACAAGAAGACTTCCGGACTGGATCGTAAAACTGGCTGCTTTATTCAACCCGATTGCTAAAAATATTGCCCATCAGTTAGGAAAAAATAAAAACGCGAGCAACGAAAAAGCAAGGAGGTTATTGGGGTGGTCACCAGGAAATAATGAAAACGCTGTCCTTGCCAGTGCAAAAAGTCTGATCCGGTTTGGCATTATTAAATCAGAGGAATAGAACGGTGTAATTTTTTAAAAAGACCTTTTCAACAAAGTAAAATAAAACCTTACAACAAAGTAACCTTTCGTTATTCTGACGATTTTTGTATTCTCAAACTGAAAAGAAATGAAAGACAAGAATCTGAAAATAATCCTGACCGGAGCAACCGGGTTTGTTGGCGAAGGCGTACTTCTTGAAGCTCTGAATCATCCTGCTGTTCAGGAAATATTAATAGTAAACAGAAAACATTTTGACCTGCATCATCCCAAATTAAAGGAATTGATCGTACCTGATTTTTTAAATCTTGACGGTTTTGCAAAAGACTTGTCTGGTTATGATGCCTGCTTTTTTTGCGCAGGAATCAGTTCTGCGGGTATGAGTGAAGCGAAATATATGCATATTACGTATGACACAACGCTGCATTTTGCAAAGGCATTGTTAGCAATAAATCCGGATCTGGTTTTCAATTTTGTTTCCGGAAGTCATGCTGATAGTTCGGAAAATGGAAAAATAATGTGGGCTCGTGTAAAGGGTAAGACTGAAAATGCTTTGATGAAATTGCCTTTCAAAAAAGAATTTAACTATCGTCCGGGAGCTATGTTGCCGTCGGCAGGGCAAAAAAATGCCAAGCCGTTGTATGGATTTATTGTGAGAATTATTGCGTTTTTATCGCCAAAACGAGCTCTCGATTTTAAAGAAATCGCTTATGCGATGATCAATGCGGTTCAAAATGGTTATTCAAAACAAGTGTTGGAAATCGCTGATATAAAGCATCTGGCAAATCTCAATTAATTAAGGCAAAATAATTCTGATGATCCATAACTAACAGCCAAACGCTAATAGCTAACAGCTAAAATTATGAAAGTGACAAAAATAACTTCCTGCTACATCGGTCCGCAGATATCTCCGGAACAATTTATTTCGGAGCATTTTTTCTTATTCCTGATTAAAGGCACTATGACTGGTTATGATGGACAGAAAAGCTATACCATGAAACCGGGAGATTATTGTCTGGCAAGAAAAAACCATTTGGCCAGATACAATAAGCAGAAAGAAGAAGGCCAATTTGAGAAAGTGGTGATGGTTTTTGACGAAGCGTTTTTACAGGAATTCAAAATGAAACACACCATTCCAATGCAATCTTCCGATTTAAAAGATGCGTTTGTGGTTTTGAAAAAAGACAGACTGATTCCAAATTTTATAGGGTCGCTGCAAATCTATTATGATGAAACCGGGAAAATTGACAAGACATTTTCTCAGGTAAAAAGGGAAGAATTACTATTGATTTTATTAAAAACCAATCCCGGATTAGGCAGTCTTCTTTTTAATTTTGATTCCCCGGCAAAAGGTGATCTTGAAGCTTTTATGAATCGGAATTATAAGTTTAATGTGAGCCTGGAACGGTTTGCTTATCTCACCGGCCGTAGTCTTTCCGTTTTTAAAAAGGATTTCAAGGAAATATTTTCTGATACGCCAAGTCATTGGCTGATCCAGAAAAGACTTGAAGAAGCTTATTTTCTCATCGGTAAAAAAGGTAAAAAACCTTCTGAAATTTATCTTGATCTTGGGTTTGAAGATCTTTCACATTTTTCGTTTGTGTTCAAGAAGAAATTTGGATTCAATCCAACGAACCTGCGTGTGCTGGCAGGTAATACATTTTGATTTGAAAAATAAACAGCCATCCCGCTTTCGCATGAATGGCTGTCTAAATTATTTGATGAAATATCTTCTGCTGATTAATTTAATTTCCAGTCAGGTCTTTCAAAATGGCAGGTATATCCGCCAGGATTTTTCTGTAAATAATCCTGATGCTCCACTTCTGCATTCCAAAAATCGCCTACAGGAACAACTTCTGTAACAATTTTCCCTGGCCAAACGCCGGAAGCATCCATTTCTGCAATCAGATCATTGGCAATTTGATGCTGCGTTTCATCGGCATAAAAAATGGCAGAACGGTACGACATTCCAATATCATTTCCCTGACGATTTCTGGTTGTCGGGTTATGGATCTGGAAAAAATATTCAAGAAGTTTTCTGTAACTTAATTTCTCAGGATCAAATACGATTTCTATTCCTTCCGCATGCGTTCCGTGATTCCGGTAAGTTGCATTGGGAACATCGCCGCCAGTATATCCAACTACTGTTGAAATTACGCCCGGTTGGTGTCTGAAAAGTTCTTCCACTCCCCAAAAGCAACCACCTGCCAAAATGGCTTTTTCAGTACTCATATAGTTTGTTTTAATGTGATAATGTTACTGTGCAAATTTTATGCCTTCTCATTTTTAAACAGATTTTGTTATGAAATGATTTTGATTGGCAGTCAAATCAGAATTATTTTATCAGCTGTCCAAACATTTTAATGTTACTTTGCACGATCAAATCCCCATACTGCAATTAAGCATGCACGCTTTCAGGTATTCTTGTCTGTTGATTTTACTGCTATCCGGTTTTATTATCCTGTACCTCCGAAAAGGATGATAATGCTTCACAATTTGGAATTTTTACCTTCGATAATAAGGACTCGGATGTTTTTGGAACTACATCTTCATTAACCAGTGGAAGTGTAAATAATGCAGAAAAAATCAAAATCTCAGACACCGGAATATTTACAAACAAGGATGGATTTTACTTCGGTATCAATGAGCAGACGGGTGATTTTGTGAAATATAAAATTGTAAAAAACAATCTGACGACGGCAAAACGTATCCCCTTCAAGAGTGTAGTTTCCTGGCGTCCGGTGGCAAGCTGGTTTAGCTGGGCGAATGATTCCACCTTGTTTTTAGGAAGTAGTATGTCGGGTAAACAGTTTGTTTATGCTACGGTTAGATGTTAAAAATATGAAGATCATTTCTTCCGGAAATCTGGATATTCCTTTGCCGGAGAAAGATTTTAATTATGGTGGAATAATGGGCAGACTTGTCGGAAACAAACTTTATGTTGCCTACATGTTGTATCAATATGAGAATAAAGAAACACTCCCGGGTGACACAATTTACCTTGCTACTATTGATTATCCGTCCATGAAAACGGCCAATATTACAAAGGATACCCGTTCTACTTTTCCGGGTGGATATATTCTTTTCTGGCAGGTTTCTCTGGAACTGGATGGAGATCTTTATTTTATCGCGCAGCCGGGAAGCAGGTTACGCCGTCATCCAAAATTTAAATCGGCCGTTTACAGAATAAAAAAGGGAGATGACAAACTTGATCCTGATTATTTCTTCCCTTTGTCAGATAATATTTCTCAGGAAGCATATGGTTTGTATGATCTGGGGAATGGAAAGGCTTTGACAAAAATCGCCGATAAGAGTAAGGTAAACCAGTTTTCAGATTATTACCAATCCAATATCATCAGCTATTACCTGCTTGATTTAAAAACAAAATCACGCACTAAAATGGCCTTACCAAATGATCGTCTTGATTTTCATAAAAATGTGCTCGTGAAAGATGGAAAAGCATATATCGGGATTTACGGAACCGATGGAAAGTCTACGGTTTGGAATTATGATTTGAAAAGCGGAAAAACAAGCGAAGGATTGAAGATGGCAGGACAGATTCTGATGCTTGATGAATTGAAATAATGGTAGAAATTAACTTCGAGAAAAACGTTAAAATTATGGGTTTTATATTGTAATCAGTCTAAATAAGCTATATTTGTCCAAACAATATGCCTTTGAAAGATTCTTCTAAACCTCATACAGTTATTTCTCAAAAAATTGATAAGAAATTTTTTGAAGAGACTTACCGTACCTACTGGCGGAAGATATTTGGTATTTGTTTGCACCACACGCATGATGAAATTTTGTCTGAGGAAATCGTTCAGGAAATTTTCAGGTCGTTATGGGAGCGCCGGGAGACTTTTGAAGTCACCGGGCCGATTGAAAATTATCTGGTACGCGCTGCGAAAATGGAGATCATGGATTATTTCAGAACTACCACCCGTCAGCAAAAAATCAGCCAGACTGCCTTATCGAATTTTACTGAATGCGACTATTCTACGGAACATTCCATTTACGCGAATGCATTGGAAGACCGGATCAATAATCTGGTTGAAAAACTTCCCGTACAATGCAAGGAAGTATATACCCAAAGCAGAGTTAAAGGTCTTAATAACAGGGAAATCGCCTCGGATCTGAGTATTTCAATCAAAACGGTCGAATACCATATTACCCGCGCACTTTCTTTTCTTCGCAGTAATCTTAGCGGTTACGAAATCTGATTTTTATAAATTTTTTATTTTTTTTTCAAATCTCACCAGGGTAAAATCCGAGTTATACGGATTGATATATACAAAGCACTTAATCCAAATCATGATTTCTGTCAATAAAGAACTTTTGCAAAAATTTCACCGCGGCGCATGCACCGATGAAGAGTGTGCTGCAATTGAGCGCTGGATGCTGGAAAACGAGGCTGATGTTAGTTTCGCGGCGGAAAGCAAAATGATGGAAATCGAGGACAGGATTTGGAAAAATATTGAACCTGCCGATAAAACGATAAGGATTTCCGGTTCTGTTTTTAACAGGATTTTTTACTACGGAATCGCAGCTGCTCTTTTATTTGCATTGGGTTTTGGCTGGTTGATATTTGGGAAAAACAATCGTTCAAACGAACAGGTGGTATACCAGTTGAACAGCAATTCACAAAAAACATTTGAGGTTAGTGGTTTAAATTTTACGTTGGGCAATAATAGCAATGCCGTTGTAAGCACGAGTTCACTTGGAAAACAAGGCGATATTTCTTTTTGCGGAGCGGTTCAAATCACCAACAACAGCGGTTCTGATATTGAATATGTTTTTGAATCCGCCTGCAAGAAATCAGCCTATACAAGAAAACAGATCACATTTCAGTCCGGTGAGACTTATATAGCCGTACATAATTTTTATAAAACAGATGAAGTAATTGTCATGAAAAAAGAAAGTCTTATTGAATTCCCGGATGCAATTTCTTCGGATGTGATAAGCGAATTCAGTATATAATCAATAAAGCCGTACAGCTCCAACTGTACGGCTTTTCCCGGTTTGCCTTAGGCGTCCGCTCCAACGGATAGAACACGGGTTCATTTAAAATTCGACATTTTAAAAGCAATGCAAATTAACAAAATTCTGCATACAGGATTGCTGTGTGCCTTCGTATTCCTTGTTTTCTCTTTCCCGCTTCTTGCACAAAAGAACGGGAAAAATTCATTAGCCTCGCTTTCAGGCCGAATTACTTCCTCTGCCGGAGAACCAGTTCCGGGTATTACCATTGTTTTAAAATCCACAGCCATTGGTACAACCACCGATGCAAGCGGCGGTTTTGAACTAAAAGATATCCGTCCGGGAAATCATGTCGTTGAAATTACTGCCGTTGGATATTTCAAAATCACTGAAATGATTTCATTCACTTCCGGTCAGCAGGTTGTCAAAAATTTCACCGTTAAGGAAGAGAACAAAGAACTCGATGAAGTGCAGGTCTTGGGCAAAACTGAAAACCAGCAAGTGCGGGAGCAAGGTTTTACGGTCAATGCGATTGAAACAAAAAAATTTGCAAACACAACTGCGGACCTTAATCAGGTTTTAAGCCGGAGTACGGGCGTAAGAGTTCGTGAACAAGGTGGTTTGGGATCTGATTTTAACTTTTCTGTCAACGGTTTATCCGGACAGGCAATACGGTTTTTTATTGACGGCGTACCTATTGAAACAATGGGAAGCTCCATGACACTGAATAATATTCCTGTTAATCTTGCTGAAAGAGTTGAAGTTTATAAAGGTGTAGTTCCGGTTAATCTGGGTTCGGATGCATTGGGCGGTGCTGTGAATATTATCACAAATCAGAAAGTCCGAAATTTCCTGGATGCAAGTTATAGTTATGGATCTTTCAATACGCACCGGGCCGCCGCAACGGGACAATGGAGCCATGCAAAAACGGGAATCATTTTCAAGGCCAGCGCTTTTTATAATTTTTCGGACAACAATTATTTAATGAAGGGTATTTCCCTCTGGAATGCTGAGCAGTATGCTTACGTTCCAACGGATGTCCGCCGTTTTCATGATACTTTCAAGTCGGGCATGGTGCAGCTTGAAGCCGGTGTTGTCAATAAAAAATGGGCTGATGTATTATTCGTCGGCGGTTCTTTTAGTGGAAGCAAAAAAGATATTCAAACAGGAGCGTATCAGGATGCAGTTTATGGAAAACTGTTTACACACGGCCATGCGTATAGTAGCACCGTCAGGTATCGTAAAGATAATCTTTTGATAAAAGGACTGAACGTAAATGCTTTTGGATCTTACGTCGTAGACAATTATGAAGTAGTTGATACCAGTTATGTTCGATACAGCTGGGATGGAAGTTTTGTTAAAACTTCACTTTCAGAACTTAATGGAGCCAGGACTTTGAATAACATTAAACGTCCTAAATTGTTTGTTAGGGGTAATGCATCATACGAAATTTCTTCTGTTCATTCATTCAACCTGAATTATACACTGGACAGAACTACAAACCAGTTGTATGATGCTTATGCCAATACAACTCCGACTAACGACTTGATGAGCAAGCGAATAGTGGGTTTGGCTTACCAGCAAAATCTGATCGGTGGGAAATTATCCAACACCGCTTTCATGAAATATTATGGGACAAAGTTCCGGATTGAACAGCAGGTTGGCTATGTATCAGGAACCAATTCAGATGGTAACGGCAGTAATAATAATTTGGGTTATGGTATTGCCTCCCGTTTTAAAGTAGCTGAAAATCTTGGTTTTAAAGCTTCATTTGAAAAAGCATACCGACTTCAAACTGCTGCCGAAATGCTTGGGGACGGGATTAACCAAGTTGCCAATTATGATCTTAAACCTGAAAACAGCCGGAATATTAATCTCGGAGGTTATTACGGACATCGGTTTGACAGCAAACACAGAATTTTCGCGGAAGCCGGATGGTTTTACCGTGATGTAAAAGATTTTATCTACGCCGTAGTATTGCTCACAGCGCAAACTCAATATAAAAACACATCTGCTGTAAAAGTTACCGGCTGGGAAGGTGAAGTGAAATATTCTTACAGCAACCTGCTTGATTTTACCGTCAACGCCAGCTACCAGAATGCGATCAACAACACCAGTTTTTTTGAAGGAAAAAGAGATATTACTTATCTCAACAAGATCCCAAATCAGCCCTGGATCTTTGGAAATGCGGATTTCAATATTGGTAAAAATGATCTGATTGGTAAGAACACGCGCTCTGCAATTCAACTGGTATACCCAATATGTCCACTGGTTTTACCGGACCTGGGAAGCTTTGGGTAATCCGGATGGAAAAGCAAAAATTCCTAGTCAGCTTATTCACAACGCCGCATTGACATACTCCCTTCAAAACGGGAAATACAATATTTCTGTGGAATCCAAAAACCTGACTGACGCACTGGCCTTCGATAATTTCAGATTACAGAAACCTGGGAGATCCTTTTACGTCAAGCTGCGAATGTTCCTCAGATAAATCATTCTACGTACACATTATATTTCAATTCAGTATTTCAGACCACTTATTTTTATTTAACAAATCATGTTTAATACCAGCAAATCAATCAAGGCATTACTCGGTTCTGTCTTCTTTTTAAGTGCTTTATTTTTAGCGTCTTGCAGCGATGACAAAGACAGTTCAGATCCGGATCCGGTAGAAACGGCCAAGAAAACGTATAATTTTTGGGCACGTATTGGTGATTATCCAAATTCCTCAACCTTCATTGTGCAAGTGCCTTCCTTGGACACCGGCTCGCTTAATTATGTAGGAAAAGGAATTGAAGTAGACGGAACGCTTAATTATGGACTTATCCTAAAAGACGGCTTTTATTATGAAACCGTAGGAACGGGAAAATTTGGTAAATACCACGTTGAAAATGATAAACTGATTACTGATAAAGAAGTACCGTTTACGCAGTTTGGTGTTACCTACGCACATACCTGGATTGGCGACAAATTGTATCTTTTCGGTACAAGCGGAACGGGTGATAAAATGTTTTATGCAATTGTTGAAACCGGAACGATGGTAATTACAACAGGATCGGTTGCGTTACCTGCGATTCCAACTGGTTTTGACAAATACATTGTCGGTTTTGCTCAGGCACGTAGCGACGGTAAGATTTTCCTTGGTTTTACCAACGCATTGGTGGCTGATTATACAGTGAGACAAAAACAGGTTAATGTAGCCGTTTTGAATTCTTCAACAATGGCTATTGAAAGTGTAATTGTTGATACGCGTACTGGAAATGGTTCCGGTATGACAAATCTTTTCCAGACTACTGCATTTATTGATGCAAATAATGACATTTATTTCAACGTAGGGCCAGAATCTTCATACTATGGAACGGCAGATCAGTCTATGGTTTTCCGAATTAAAAGCGGTGCTACGGATACAGACAAGACTTTTAAAGCTGGTGCAGACGTTCCTAAATTCATGAATGGTCTTTGGAATCTGGGTAATAATAAAGCCATTGTACGTTTCTACGATCCTGCTTTGGCTGCCAATTCTACCTATGCTTATACACACGGTGTACTTGATTTAGCGACACAAACAGTAACCATGCTTGCCATTCCGGCTTGCAAGGCAGGTTCTGTGCAAAGTGTTTCGATTGAAGATGGCAAAGCACATATCATTACCAATCATGAAGGAAATACAGACGGGTACGTTTATATCTATGATATCCCTACCGGAGCTGTTACAAAAGGAATGCGCGTACCATCAGGATACAGCTATTTGCTTCGTATCGACAAGTTATAATCGAATTACAATATCTGCAATTTGCCCCGGTTCGGCCGGGGCAAATCTTTTAAATCCTTCACCATGGTAAAGAAAATAACGGGCTGGCTGCATTTGTGGCTGGGACTTATCTCAGGTATCATCGTTTTCATCGTTTCACTTACGGGTTGTATTCATGTATTTCATGAAGAAATCCTGAAAGTTTTTCCGCGTCCGAAACAGGCGGTAGAAGAATTTACAATTCCTGCAAACGGCCGGCCGCTGCTCATGCCTTCGGAAATTGTACGTCGCGTAGAAAAACAACAGCATGGGAATAATGTAAAAATCCAGCCGTTTATGATGCGGTATCTGCGGGAAAAGGGTTCCATTTTATTGTCTGGTGAAACAGAGAAAGACAGAACCTGGTATACCGTGGATCCTTACACCGGTGAAGTATTGGTTGAAAAACGGGAAACCTTATCTGGTACTTTCCTGGTCAAAGACGGAAAAGTCCAAAGTGAAAATCTGTTGAAATTTGATTTTTTCAGGTTCATCCTCGATGGGCATATGTATCTTTGGCTGCCGGTCAAAATAGGGAGTTTTCTGGTGCGTTATGGGACGCTCGTATTTCTTGTTTTGTTGGTTTCCGGACTGATCTTATGGTGGCCAAAAAACAAGGCAGCTGCCAAACAGCGTTATTGGTTCAGATGGAAAAAATCGACAAAATGGCGCAGAAAAAACTATGATCTGCATAATATCAGTGGTTTCTACATGTTCCTTATTCTCTTCATTGTTGGTCTGACAGGCGCCATTATGGGACTGGAATGGTTGGGAGAATCCATGCACTGGGTATTTTCCGGCGGTGAAAAAGAAGTCAAAATGGAATCCGTTTTGCCAAAAGATCCATCCAAAATTCCTGATTTCAATTCTACACTTGATTTTGTTTTAAAACAGGAAGAACAAAAACATCCCGAAGCAAATACTTATTCCATGTATTGGAGTTATCCCTCCAAAAATATTGAAACTTCCGTGATCCGTGTTGTTGCTTATCTGAAACCAAAAAACAAGACTTCGATTTACGACCGGTATTCAACAAAATTAATTGGCCTGGAAAACCATGAAGAAGAAGGTCTTGCGCACGAAATGGAAGAATTATATTTACCGATTCACGAAGGATCTATCGGCGGACTTCCTACCAAAATACTTGCATTTATCGCGAGCCTGATCGCTGCCACTTTACCTGTAACGGGGATTTACATCTGGTGGGGAAGAAGGAAAAAACAAAAATCCGGAGAGTATTCTTCTGATCAAAAGGATATTCTGGTGTCTGTTGACGTAGATTCTCCCCAACGTAATAAACCTGCATTTAAGCCGAGAACCAGGTGAATTTTTAGAAAGAAAAGACAATTCGGCTAGCGAAGATATCCAGAATCGTGTAAAAAACGGATTGTAAAATTCCTTTTTACAGTGAACTTATCGGTTATCTGCCATAAATTGAATTGAGATATTGTTTTTGTAATGTTGAAAAATAGGCGAGAGATCCGACTGTAAGAATTGTCATAAAAAGAAACGTTGTTGGGTGCGGGAAATAATAAAATGTCGTGACAATTAAGAATAATCCTCTGGCAAATTCAAGATAAAAAACCCAGCGGCGTTGTTCGAGAATGGCTCCGCAGTTGATCAGCGTGCAAATTATAAAACAGACCGTCATAATTTGTAAAAACAGATCTGTTTGATGGTCAAAAAGTATTAAGAAAAACAGGATCGAAACCATCGCGCTGAATTGCAATAATACGTATAATCTGAATTTCTGGGAACGAACCCGGACCTTGTGTTTAGAGAGAAATTTTCTTTCCACCAAAGCCCGCATTTCCGGATCAAAATCGGCTGGACTTCCAAAATATAATTTCAATTTTTGAAACAAACCTTTCTTCGTTTTTGCTGAATGCCACAATTCTACGTGGTAATGAAAATGCTGCCACAGGAAACTGTAACTGTCAAGTGGTTTGGTTAATCCATAAGTCGGCGCATTTTCTTCAAGAGCAAAAGTGCCAAAAAGTTTATCCCAGATAATAAACATATCACCAAAATTCTTGTCGAGATATTCCTCATTACTTGCGTGATGTACGCGGTGATGAGAAGGCGTGACGAGAATATATTCCAGAATTCCCAGTTTCCCAATCAACTGTGTGTGGGTGAAAAACGGATAAAGTCCGTGGGCAATGAGCATAGTCGTAATCATCGGCGCCGGAAAACCTATTACCGGTAAAATTGCCCAGAAAAGCGTCCTGATCACGGCTTGGAAAACGGTAATACGACTTCCAGCAGTATAATTAAATTCTTCACTCGTATGATGCACGACGTGAAAACCCCAGAAAAAATTGATTTTATGTCCGCAGCGATGGTACCAGTACCAGATAAGATCGGTAGAAAGTATCAGTACGATCCACATTAATATTGTGGGCTTGATATCAAAAATGGCAAAATGCTGATGAAGATAATCGTAAAAAAAGTAAAAAGATCCGGCAGTAAAAAGATCGATGAGCCGTTCAGCAACACCCACATTCATGTTCGCAATTGAACTGTTGAAATTGAATACAGGCCTGTGAAGTATTTTGGAAAACGCATATTCCAATCCTATAAAAAACAGAAAAACCGGTACGGCAAGCGCCATGTAATTTAAATTCATATAAGTATAAAAAGCTTTATCTATTTATAGTATATAGGACTAGTAGATTTTACAAATATGCATCTTTAAATAAATGGAACAAAATCTGATCGAAACAATTAATAATTTATTATTTCAATAAAGTTTTACGCCTTTTGTCACAACCAATGAAATTAAAATATCTACTTTTTATAAATCTGCTACTGTGGATTTCACAATCCGGTTTTGGCCAAAATGCAAAGCCGAATATCGTTTTTATTATGGCTGACGATCTGGGTTACACTGATCTTTCCTGTTATGGAAACCCGTACCACCGCACGCCCAATATTGATTCGCTGGCAAAAAAAGGATTGAAATTTACCCAGGCCTATGCTGCCTGTCCCGTTTGTTCGCCTTCACGAGCCGCGATTATGACGGGCAAATATCCTGCGCGTCTTCATCTGACCAATTTTATTGCCGGTGAAAGAAAGGATCCGGCTTCCAAAGTTTTGCCTGCCAAATGGACAAGATATCTGGCTTCATCGGAAATCACACTGGCAGAAATTTTAAAAGATAATGGCTACAAAACAGGCATAGTAGGGAAATGGCATCTGGGCTCAGCCGATTCGTCTTCGCCAGCAAATCAGGGTTTTGAGTATGATAGAGTCATTGCGAAAAATGGTTTGGATTATTATAATTATTCCATCACAGCGAAAGGGAAAACAGTTTTTGAAGATCATGGAAAGGAATATCTGACGGATAAACTCACCGATTATGCAGTAGAATATGTTAAAGAAAGCAAATCAAAGCCCTTTTTCCTATATCTGACTTATTCGGCGCCGCACGTGATGTTGATTCCGAGAGCTGATAAACTCAATTATTATTTTTCGAATTATGCCAAATACAAAGACAAATTTAACCCGAATTATGCTGCCATGCTGGAAAGCCTGGATGATGGCGTAGGAAGGGTAGTGGCTGAACTTGCAAAGAATAATTTACTGGAAAATACAATTATTATTTTCACTTCCGACAATGGCGGTTTGGGCCTCGCCGAACTTGGTCCGGTACCAACAAATCTGGCCCCGCTGAGAAAATGGAAAGGGCATGTGTATGAAGGCGGCATTAAAGTACCGCTGATTTTTTCATGGAAGGGAAATGTCAAAGAAAATACACTGACAAGTAATACGGTAATCGGAACAGATTATGTTTCCACTTTCTGCGAACTTTTAGGGATTAAGCAAACAAATAAACCAGTTGATGGAAAGAGCTTTTTTCCTGTATTGAAAAGTCCGGAACAATTCGTCGACCATGGACCTATTTTCTGGCATTATCCGCATTTCAGTAATCAGGAAGGAAGGCCTTCAGGCGCCGTCAGACTGGGGAATTATAAGCTGGTAGAATCTTATGAAACAGGTATATTGGAATTATTTAATCTTGAAAATGACATTTCTGAGAGCAAGGATTTGTCTGCCAAACTTCCAGCCAAAACGAAAGAATTGGCTCAGCTTTTGAAAAACTGGCGGAAGGAAGTTAATGCGAATATGCCAGAAATTAATCCTGATTATGTAAAAAAATGAAAAAGGATTTCCTTGATATAATGTGTTAATCTTTCGCCGTCAATGCCATATAGTATTGTTTTTTCGAAAGTTACGGATTGCCTTTATTGACTGCTCAACAAATAAAATATTACACTTGTAGTTTTACAAATCAACATAAAATTCAGTTATGAATTGTCGTTACGGCTGGAAATCAACAAAGTATCAATCAGTTGTTGAAAACAGGTTTAAAAGAAAATCAGATTATAAACTACAAAAATGAAGACTTGCAAAAATTGATTCTGGATGCAAATCATCAAAATTTCTATAACCACTGCATCGATTTGGTAGGAGCGGAAATGTCGGAAATTTGTGCCAAATTTTTGATAACCAACGGAAATTACGCCGATGTTACTGCGCTTGGCACAGAAAATGCAAGAGAAGATCTTTTCAATAAAGGAGCTGTCGTAATAAATATTTCAAACTATGCATTCATGCTTGCAGGAAATACAAATTACTATGGAGAAAAGCTCACCGAAGTTATTTCTCTTATCACAAACAACATCATCACACCCCCAGAAATTAATGTGATAGGAACGTTAAACATACAAACAGTAAAAACCGCACACGAAATGCTGGAAAATAACAAAACCAACGGCAAAAAACTCATCATGAAAATCAACTATAAATCTCACCAGACATCAAACAACTAAATGACCATTTCCTGACCACCTTTGACAATAAATGACAACCTCTTGACAAAATTACCCCGTGCTATAAAGTTACCCAAAGGCGATTTAGTAGCACGGGGGATTTTTACTTAACCGGATGTTCAAGCACTTTCACTCCAAAAGCAGGAGAACCGCTTAAAAGTCCGTGGGTAAAAACGGTATAAATTTTACCAGCTTCCAATGTTACAGAGGTGGAACTGCCGGTAGTGTTGCCGTTGTTAGCGTTGGTGAAATTTAAATCGTAAGTACCCGGACTCACATTTTGAAACGGTCCTAACGACCATGCACTAAGCGTTTCGCCTGCAAGCGAAGAGTTTGCTGCCCTTCCATAAGCCACATTACTAAATAAGGCTGTTTTGCCATTGAAGACGTTTATCGTTCCATTTTCCGGTGAAAGATTTACAAAACGAAGCTTAGCTTTCTGCGCATCAGGCGCTTTTAAATCATCATAAAAAAGGATCAGAGAATCTGCTTTATTATTGCTCGTTCTGGCTGCTACAACGGTGTGATAAAAAGTGGCGATAGGACCATTTGGCCTTCCGGTCGCGGAAAAAGTTGCGCTGTTTCCAAACTGGTACGAAGCTTTGTAACTTGTGTTTGTGCCTTCGGTAAAATTGATCTGGACATTACCAAAAACGGTCGGGTAGTATGCCGAAGCCTCATTAATTGCAACGGCAGTTGGTGTGATTTTATCTGTAAATGTCCAGAAATTAAGAGGCGTTGTAATCGGTCTCGCATTAACAAAACTAATGAATGCGCTTAATGGAGGACGATCTGCTGCATCGACGTCGAGATAACCTGCATCCTTGCAGGAGACGAATCCGGTTAACAAAACAGTGACAATTAATGCCTGTTTAAAAAGTGATACCGGCCGAAATGTTTTATATAAATTCATAATATCGTTGTGAATAATTTGTCATTAAAGTCTTGCCGTAATTCTGATAAAGGGCTGAATACCTGCGCTTCCGTTCTGAATCCCAATAATGGAAGGTTTACTCAAAGCACTAAGTTTTGGATCGGAATAATCACCCAGCTGGTTGAAAGCATTGTTAACACCAATTGAACCCTGCAATATTTTTGAGAAAGAATACGCCACAGAAGCGTCAACCACCCAGATTGGTTTCAGTGTCTGGTAGAAATAATCCGGTTTTGGAAAAGTTGCATTTAAAGCAGAAGCATTAATAACCGATCCGAAATAAATTGCACGTGCCATATAGGTAAGTTTACCAATCTTGTAGGTGCCTTGCAGATTTATCTTTTTACCTGGAATATTGGACGTTACTCTCGCTTTTTCTCCGTCATTAAAAATGATATATTGATAGGCTTCCAGACCCTTTGGGGTATTCACTTTGGTAACTTCCGTTTTAACAAAATTGGCGCCAAAAAGTAAAGTAAGTGCACCTCCGCGGAATGGCGTTTTATAACTTCCTGTCAGTTCCAGACCTTTTGTGCGGGTGCTGAATGAATTATAGAAAAATTTCGCTTGCGTCGTTCCGGTTTGTACGAATAAACTTCTCACTTCCTGAGGTAAATTTACATCGGTAGCTGAGAAATTTCCAGTATTACCAACACGATTATTAACGTCAACAAGATAAGCATCAGCTGTAAATTCGAAATTTCTGAAAGGCTGTGTTGTGATTCCTAATGTATAACCTTTTGATTTTTCCGGTGTTAAAGTTGGAATACCAAGTGCACGTGTTGCAGCGCTCTGGTTGGATGCCGTTACCTGATCAATCGCCCGTCCCTGCTGAAAACTGGTAGATGTTTCGGTGTAATAATACTGAGCCAGATCCGGTGCGCGGAAACCTGTATTATGTGATCCCCGGATGCCCAGCCAGTCGGTAATGCTGTATTTTGAAGCTACTTTGTAAGTCGTCACATTACCCAAACCTGAGAAACTTTCCAGTCTTAATGCGCCGGAAACGAGCCAGTTCTGAGTGAAATTTACTTCCACATCTGCATAACCTGCCAGCACGGAACGGCTTACATTTACAGCATTTTCCGGTCGGAAACCGGCGTGAATTTGGGATCCCGGAGAAAGTCCGTTCAGCCCAATACTACCTTCTTTTGTTGTGTAAATAATTCCGCTTGCAGTTGTATCAAGGCCATATACAGTTCGCAGATCCGCTTTGGAATATGACGCCTCTTCACCCGCTACAATCTGGTAGGTTTCAACACGGTATTGCGCTCCAAAAGCAACGTTGATTCCTTTCAGTGCTTTATCAAAATAACGGCTGATGTCAATACTGCCTGTATTCTGGCTCGCATTATAACTTCCGGCATCGAACGTTGTAGGTGTTTTTAACCCCAAACTTGCGTTCAAAGAATTGGTAATAACGTTTCCAAAATTGTTTTTCCCGTAAACATTCGAAATGTCAACAGCCCAATCGCGGATTTTTCCTTTGATCCCAACGGCAAGAGATTTATCAGTAATAACGTTTTCCATCGCTGGCAAAAAACCATCCGGATACAAAAAAGCATTATTCCGCTCAGTCCAACCCGGCAAACGATATACTGCAGTAAATTCAGAATTCCTATGACTGATACCTCCAAACGCATATACTTCTGCATTTTGTGCTAATGGAATTGCTGCATTGAAAAACAAAAGCGCATCTTTTGCCTTATTGGATCCGCCGCCGCGACGATCAAAATAATGACGATCTATTCCACGATCGGCTAGAATTTTTTCGTCAATTTCCTGTGTATAAATTGCGTCATAACCTCTGGTATTTGCACCACCGCCATAGACTGGTCCAAGGTAAAGTCCCGCCTGATCATTTCCCGGTAAAAGTGCAACTGCTTGCGTCGCAAATTCTGCCGTAGTATTCAGATAGCCACCGGTTTTGCCTAATGAAAACCCATAATTTGCATTTGTTCTGGTAGTAGTTCCATCACCCCGACGCCTTGTGCTGGCCGTAGAACTTAACGTTAGCTGATCAACATTTTTGTTTAAAACAATATTGATCACACCCGCAATCGCATCTGAACCATATTGAGCGGCCGCACCATCACGCAGAATTTCAACGCGTTGAATGGAAGCCGTTGGAATAGAATTAAGGTCATAACCCGTTGCTCCATTTCCCAATCCGCCCCAGTTGATATTAGAACTTTTATGACGGCGTTTTCCATTGACCAAAACCAAAACCTGGTCAACTCCCAAACCACGAAGCTGGGACAAATTCAAAGCAGAACCTGCATCTCCTGCGTTACTACCATTTACGGAGTGGAAAGATGGTGAAACATATTGCAATAACTGTGTGATACTAACCTGTGGAGCAGTTTCTTGTAAAGCTCTTATGTCAATAACATCAACCGGAACAGGAGAATCTAATTTGGTACGATTCGCATTTCTGGATCCAACCACCTGGACTTCTCCAAGTGTATGCGTATTTGGTGCTAACGTAACATTATATTCATTCGAAGCGCTAATTTGAATTTCCTGTGCTGTGAAACCGATGAAAGAAAAGACAAGCGTTTCCCCTTTGACAAGACTAAGACTGAAATGTCCGTTTTCGTCCGTGATTGTTCCTTGCCGGCTGCCTTTTATGGAAACATTAACGCCCGGCAACGCGCTGTTATCTTCGGATGTATGGACGGATCCGGAAAGAATTCGCTGCTGGGCAAAGGAAGGAATTGCTGCAAGCAGATAAAAAAGAAGGATAAATTTTTTCATGAAATGTATCGGTGTAGATTATACGTAGGAGATTTTATATCGATTCGGCGATGTGCAGACTTGCTTAAACTGCACGGTAAGGTACGCCGGAGAGCCTGCAGTCCCGGGAGTAGCAATACCATTCATCCAAACATCAGGCGTTTGCCCTTTGCCGGCACACCGCCGAATTGAAAGGAGGTTTACAAGTTTACAGAATAGGAAATATCTCTTACCTTCTTATTCGGTGAATTGGTAAAAGCCAGGAAACTGGAAGCAGTTAAAGAAGTTGGGGATAATAAAATGGTTTTCATACGATATTTTTTATGAGGTGATGTTAATAATACTAAGTCTATGGTTTTTATATACTAATAATGATTACTAATGAATTTCATGCCAATCTTAACATTTGATTCTGTTTGAAATTGATTAGATCTTAGGTCTTATTCAAGTTGCAAATTGCTCTTTGAGTTTAGTTTTGTTAAAGTCGGACAGGTGGATATCGGACTTTTATCGCAGATGAAAAAAAGATCTGAATTTTGATTTTTTTTCATGTTTGTCTGGGAGGGTGTCATTGTAAGACGTTGTAAAGGTAAGCGTAAGATTTCCGGATTGTGAAAGTTTTTTGAAACTATTTTGAAAGAAATCGGGGAGGATGCCACCAAATCAGTCTCCCCCGAAATGTCTATTTTCTCTTTTGTTCCAACGGATATTTTTTATCAATTTTTGTCAAAACCACAAAAATTGAGTCCTGACGTTCATTTAACCCTGATAAGATAAAATGCTTGTCATCCGGATGTTCGTAATGTAATACGAGCTTGCTGGCCGTATCTGCCCGGTTGGAAAGTATGAAAACGTGATTTATTGTATCTGCTTTATACCCATAATAATACCGTCCGATACTGCCATAAAATTCTGTTGTCCGGATAGAATTTTTTGTATTAACCTGAAACGGTTTATCAATTTTAACACTGATGCTGTTGAATTTTTCAAAAATTACATTTTGCCAGCGTACCGTATCACCAGCTGCGTAGGGAAGTATTTTGTTATTTACTTTGAATTCGGAGACATTGTAAATACCACTGACTTTTGGAAGCCCAATATCAAGCGGAAGTTTAAAAGATTTTCCGCTGGCGTAAAGGTTACCATAACCAAAGCCGCGGTAAATGATGAAGATCAATATAAAACCATATTTAAAAACAAGCCTTGCCTTATTTTTCCAATCCGCAGAAAACTCAATTTTAGGAATGTAAGTTAATGCCGTGGCTTTGTGCTCAAAAAGAATTTCATAGAATTTCTTGCTGTCACGTACCAGTAACAAAAGCGACAAACTTAAAATATGCATGCTCGTAAGTTCAACACCGGCGTCATAACCAATATTTACAAACCAGATCGGAACCAGAATCGCAATCATCATTAAAGCGCCGGCAATCGTAGTTCTTCTATATAAGATTAAAATCGTTGCCAATAATTCGAACACCCCAGCAAAAACTTCAAAAAACGGAGAAACGCCGGTCGTTAGCCAGTAAAGTTTGCCGGGAGTAAAGTCGCCCAGATTAGTATTCAATTGACTGATGGTAGGGAAGGGCATTTGCACCGGAAATACTTTTGCCCAGGCAAACCAGGACATTCTTAACGCAATTCCATAACGCGCGGCCACATAAAACCAGTAGTACAACCGCTCATAATCTTTGCGTTTTTTGTCAAGAATATTCCAGAGAAATCCGGCAAGTGCACAAACTAAAACAGTGATAAACCAGCCCGTATAATTTTTGCCTTCCTGACTTGCAAAGAACCAGGGCTTGTTTTGGGAAATGGCATCAAACCAGCGGAATGTGTAGGAATTGACATTGAAACCGGCATCGAAATCCTGCGTGTAAAACTCAGGCGTAAAGGGGATTGTACTGATAATGGCGTAGATCAGGGCCGTTCGGAGCGCAACTTTTTCATACGTCTTCCAGCCGGAAGAGGCATGCGTAGAATCTTGTAAAGACATAATTATTGTTTAGAGTTTGGGCAAAAGTATACCTGATAAAACTTCCCTGCAAGCAATTTGGTGGTACGAAAACGAATTAATCCTATAAAGTCTATAAAATTAATAGACAAATGATTGTTATCATGTTTTTCCTGCTTTATATTTGCAGCACGTTAAGACAACGACTGATTAAAAACCACCTTTGATTGGTTAACTTTTATACCGGAAAAAATCCTGCAAATGTTTCCGGTTACATGCGAGTTCTTCCGGAAAAGATCCGGCAAGGCTATATAGTTAACTTTTTATTCTATTAAAAAAATCTATTTGTATGAAAATCAACAATCAGATGAAGGCGGTGGCTTTTGCAGGTGTCACCATTTTGAGCAGTTTTGCAAATGCCGCTGAAAACCCGGTAGCAAAAGCACCAAAACAGGGAATTTGGCGTGGAGAATTTGTGATTAGCGAAACGCACATTCCTTTCAATTTCGAATACAACGCGAAAGATAAGGATCATCCGATTCTGACACTTTTGAATGGATCACGTCGTGACGATTTCAAAGTGACAAAACTTTCGGGCGATTCTATTTTTGTAAAAATGAATACCTATGATGCCGCTCTTGTTGCCAACGTCGAATCGGATGGCAAAATCACGGGAGAATATAGAAGTCTGGTTCCTGGTTTTCGCGGAAGTTCGCTTCCATTTTCGGCTGAATACGGTAAGGATTATCGTTTTGTTGAAAAAGGAAAAGAGCAGCCTACGAAACATAACTTATCCGGAAAATGGGATTTGCAGGTTTTCAGTAAAGCCAAAATGCCAGATAATGTTGCGTTATTGAAACAAGAAGGAAACAAACTGACCGGCGTAGTAATGTCGACAGTTGGCGATAGCCGCGAGCTGGAAGGCGTTGTGGAAGGTGATGAATTTGTGCTTTCACATTTTTCCGGTCCTAACCCAAGAGTTTACAAGGGAAAAATAAATGAAGACGGCTCGATCACAGGCGTGATCAGCTCAGGAATTTATGACAATACTAAATTTGAAGGCAGCAAAAACGACCAGGCCGCATTGCCGGATCCGTACAAATTAACGCATTTGAAAGAAGGTTATACCAAACTTGATTTTACCCTGCCGGATCTTAATGGTAAGCAGGTTTCATTAAGTGATGATAAATATAAAGGTAAAGTTGTGATCGTTGAAATCGTTGGTACCTGGTGCCCGAACTGTACCGATCAGACTGCTTTTCTTTCTCCCTGGTATAAAGCAAATAAGACACGTGGTGTAGAAGCGATCGCTATTGGTTTTGAACAAAAAGATGATCTGGAATATGCAAAATACACATTGGGTACGCTGAAAAAGAAATACGGTATCGAATACGATATTCTTTTTGGAGGTATTGCTGACAAGAAAGTAGCATCCGAAAAACTTCCTGCGCTTAACCGCATGATGGCTTTCCCAACAACAATTTTGATCGACCGTAAAGGTGATGTTCGCCAGATTCACACAGGATATACGGGAGAAGTTACAGGTCAGTATTTCAAGGACTACGTGGCAAAATGGAACAAAGATCTTGATGAACTTCTTGCAGAACCAGTTCCTGCTACCTTTACTTCTTTGAACACAAATTCAGAAGTGAAAGGCTCTAAATAACATTCCCCAACTAAGTACATAGTATTCTGAAACAACTGCAAAGACTAAAATGTTCTTTGCAGTTGTTTAAATCTTTATCAAAATTTTCGCCGAAAAATTTTTAGAACTCGCTATTTATTAGTGGATTGTGGTGTGAAATATAAAATTTAGTAACATGAAGTACCCGATATTGATTATCATTTTTGTATTCTTTTCAACATTGGGTTTTAGCCAAAAAGATAAGGATATTTCAAAATGGAAAGTGACTGTTTCAAATGCTGCCGCAACATCCGGTCAGGAAGTTGAAGTAATATTTTCTGCGGATATTGACGAAAACTGGAAACTTTATTCCTCAGATTTTAAGGGCGATATAGGCCCGCTTCCTACAAAATTCGCTTTCGAAAGAAACGAAGCTTACAAACTTGTGGGCGAAATCACTCCTGTTAAACCAAAAAAAACAGTCGATCCCACCTGGGATGTGGCTTACACCTATTTTACAGAAAAAGCAGAATTCAGACAGAAAATCAAACTGGTAAAAAAAGACTATATCGTTAAAGGAACGATCAAGGGACTTTTGTGCAGTAGCAAAGATGGCATCTGCGTGCCTTTTGAAGAATTTTTTCAGGTTAATTAATCTACTAAAAAGCAATGTTCAGGATACAAAAATACATGATGGTATTGCTGAGTTTGGTAGCATTTATATTTATTGTTGCTTTTCAGCCTAAAACAGAAGGAAATGAAGTTTTGACAAAAGAACAGCTTGGAGAAAAGTTGTTCTTCGATCCAATTTTATCAAAAGGAATGGCCATTAGCTGCGCTTCATGCCACATTCCGGCTTTTGCTTTTGCGGATACTGCCGCATTTAGTCTAGGTGATAAAGGAACCAGACTTCCGCGTAATAGTCCGTCGCTGACAAATCTTTCGGGAAGAACCGGATTTTTTTGGGACGGTAGGGCAGCTTCTTTGGAAGAACAAATTTTAGGTCCGCTATCTGCTCATGATGAAATGGATTTACCTGTCGAAAAGGCTGTCGAAAGATTGAAGAATAATCCTTTTTACAGTTTAGCTTTTCAAAAAACATTTAAAACAGAAGTCAATACTAAAAATATTTTAAGCGCAATCGCTGCTTTTGAAAGAACATTGGAAACGACAGATACGCCATATGATCGTTTTCTGGATGGCGATGAAAAAGCCATGACCGAAGCTGCGATTCGTGGACGTATACTGTTTATCGGTAAGGGAAATTGTGCGACTTGTCACTCCGGAGAAGATTTTACTGCCGACCGTTTTAAAAGCATCGGTTTGTTCAATGGAAAAGAATTTGCAGATCCCGGAAGATTCAAAATTACATCTGACAGTTCGCATCTGGGAGTTTTCAAAATTCCCGGTTTGCGCAATGTCGCTGTCACCGCACCATACATGCACAACGCTATGTTCAAAACCCTGCGTCAGGTGGTTGAATACTACAATACGCCTGACAAGTTTGTAAAAAACAGTATGAACCGTGATTTGTCGCTAGGAAGTTCTTTGAACTTATCGGACGGAGAAATGAATGATATTGTTGCGTTTTTAGAAGCTTTAACAGATGATAGATTTAAGAAAAATTGATTGAAAATCAGACGCTTGGTCCTAATTTATTCATAATAATTACTCTTCATCATGACAAATAAATATCTAATTGCGACTCTCTTTTTGATTCTTTCTTTTCAGGTTTCTGCTCAGAAAAAGGAAGTTGTAGGCATTATCACTTCGGCGGGAAATCGTGATCTGCTGTCCGGTATTGTGGTTTGGGTTAAAGGTTCAAACCAAGGTTTGGTAACCGGTAATGATGGTTTTTTCGATTTAAATGTTTCAGAAGGCGATACCATTGAAGTTTCCTCACGTTATTTCAAGAGCAAAGAAATAATAGTGGGAAGTGGCTGGCGCTATGAGATACGTCTTGATAAAAATCATGAAGAACGAACCGGTTTTTTAGATTCGAAAATACCTGAAAGCAAGGAAAACTTAACGGCAGATAAATCTGGTTTAATTTATACTCTAAAAGGAATCAAAAATAGATGACTTTAGTTAAAACATTTCTCAAATTAATATGAATATTGAAAGAATCGACACTAACTTAAAATTAACATTCATTGTTAAAAGTTAAAATTTAGTCTCTATAACTTACTTGTAAATAATTGGTTACTCTTATTTTTGTGTTTAGATTAATTATTATTTCAAAATAACAAATATTAAAAAGCTATGATAGTTGTATTTTTAAATTATTTTAATTTACTTTGTCTATCATTTAAGTATACTAATAATCTTTACTTGTAAGCCACCTGTGGGTAAGGAGTCAATTTTTCAATCATAGCTGTTATGAAACCAAAACATTTACTCTCGACAAATCCTTTTTGTGCGAACTGCGCCACATCATTTCTCTCTTCAAATTCTTGTTGTTGTCAATAGATTCTTGCTTTGCGATTTGTTTGATTAATTCAACATCAAATCGTTGCTGATTCTACTAAGGCTGTTTTATTCCAGTTTGAAAAACTTCGGAGTAGAATTTCTATGTCTGCATCTGTCCAAACCAGAAGGTGCATGTCATCTTTTATTGTTTTGATCTAAAAACTTACCCATCATTTTTACCCATTAGAATGCGAAAAAATTACTACGCTTTATTGCGGAAGTCCTGGAAGATAAGGTCTGTCCATGCGCTCGTTCCGCTTGCCGTCTTACTAGCTGCAAATCCGATTTTTGCAGAAAACAGAAAAGGGAATAATTCAACTTTCGACCATACAACTCTATCTGTTTCAGCTGAAAAAGTTATTACAGGAACCATTAAAGATAAAGAATCCGGCGATTTTTTGCCCGGCGTTTCGATATTGGAAAAAGGTACTTCAAACGGTACGATTACTGATCAGAACGGAAAGTATTCGATAACGGTTAGCGACAACGCAACACTGGTTTTCTCCTTTATCGGATATAGTCCTATTGAACGTTCGGCGAATGATAAGGCAGGTTTTAATATTGAATTGCTTACCGACGCGAAACAATTAAGTGAGGTAATGGTGGTTGGTTATGGCACGCAGACAAAAGCAGAATTTACCGGATCTGCCGTTCGTATTGCGGGTGAAGCCATTAAGGAACAGCCGGTTCAAAGTTTTGATCAGGCACTTTCCGGTCGCGCCGCGGGAGTTAGTATTGCCCAGCCAAATGGTGTTTTGAATAATCCTCCTGTGATCAGGATTCGTGGTGTAAATTCCATTTCATTAAGTTCTTATCCACTTGTGGTTGTCGATGGAATTCCTATCAATACCGGTAACGTTTCGTCGAGTACTGCTGTACCAAATAATCCGTTGGGTGATATTAATCCTGCTGATATTGAGTCGATTGACGTACTGAAAGATGCGGCATCCACTTCCATCTATGGATCGCGTGCAGCAGCCGGAGTTTTATTAATTACAACTAAAAGAGGAAAAGCGGGTAAGCCACGGATTTCGTATGAAACCTGGGCCGGTGTTTCCGATGTAGTCAGATTGCCAAAACTTTTGAACGCAGAACAATACATTGCAATTAAAAACGAGGCCGTTTTGAACGCCAAAGTTTTAGGAGGAAATGCAAATAATGACAACGTAGCTTCGGCATTATTTTTCCCAAATACCCGTTCTGATGGCTCGCCGATTGATACTCGTTGGTATGATCAGGTTTACCGGAAAGGTGTTTCCCAAAATCATAACGTAAATGTTTCAGGCGGTACGGAAACGACGAAATATTATTTCTCGGCAAACTATACCAAACAAAACGGATTTTTGGAAGAAAATGAATTTAAAAGAAAAGCAGTCCGCTTCAACATTGACCAAACCGTTAACAGCTGGTTGAAATTGAAAGGAAGCGTTTCTTATAACACCAGTTACAACAAATCGCCGTACGCCGGATCGCTGCCGGGATCCAATTTTTTCCTGGTAGGTGCCGCACGTCTGGCGATTTCATTGCCTCCGAATGTGCCTGCATACAATGAAGATGGAACTTACAACATCAGCACAGCAAGCCCGAATACGATTGGCATGGGAAATAATAAAGTGGTAAGTAATTTTGGAAATCCGGCTGCTTTGCTGGCTCTGAACCGTTTCACTTCGGAAAATGACCGTGTTATTGCAAGTTTTGGAGCAACTGTAAAGTTGTTAAAACATCTTGATTTTAACACTTCTTATGCGGTTGACCGTTTGCGGACGGACAATGTAAGTTTTAACAGTGCCATACAAGGCGACGGATATTCGAGCAAAGGATCGGTAGCAAATGTTTCGGCTGTACGTGATAGCTGGAACTGGACTAACACGCTGAATTATTCAGAAACTTTTGGCGGCAAACATGGCGTAACCGTTCTCGCAGGTTATGACGTTCAGAAATTCAATAATTCTTCGTGGGGAGCGACGCGGACACAAACTTCGGATCCATTTTATCAAAATTATCAGGGAAACTGGGGCTCGATCACAGCGTCGGACAACGATTTAAATGAACGTGCTTATCTGTCGTACTTTTCGCGGATCACGTATGATTTGAGCAAAAAATATTTCCTGACATTAAACTTCCGTCGTGATGGAAACTCAGCACTCGGTACTGGCAAGAAATACGGAAACTTTGGTGGTGTATCCGGAGGATGGGCGCTTTCGGAAGAAGAATTTTACAAAAATACTAGAGTGGCCTCGGTGTTGAATAATATCAAACTTCGTGCAAGCTGGGGACGCGTTGGAAATGGGAATTTAAGCAATTCTTACAGTTCTCTTGAATTATACAGCGGTTCATTATATGGAAGCGTACCAACATCAGCCATTTCTCAGGCAGGAAATGCAGCGCTTGGCTGGGAAACGAGTGATCAAACCAACGTCGGTGCAGACTTAGGTTTTTTGAATGATCGTGTTCAGGTTGAACTTACTTATTTCAATAATAATGTAAACGGTTTGATTTTGAGCGCGCCTCAGGCAGTTTCAAAAGGTATACCGGGAAATGCGATTCTTGGAAACGTAGGTTCGATGTACAACCGCGGAATTGAACTAGGTATTAATGCAAATCTGATACGCAAAGGCGATTTTTCATGGAATGCTTCTTTAAATTATACCAAACTGAATAACAAAGTAACGGCATTGGCAGAAGGAAATACGGACATCGTCGGTACAACGCACGTATCGTATGAAACCACCAATGTTACCCGCGTAGGAAATTCTGTCGGCAGTTTGTACGGAGCGAAAACAGCCGGTGTAAATCCTGAAAATGGACGGCGGATTTTTATTAATGCCAAAGGTGAAAAAGTACAATACAGCCAGGTGGTTGGCGCGGGAGATTATCAATGGTCGTATCTGGATGGTAAGCAGGCGGCGGCCATTACGGGTGCAGATTATTATTTGATCGGAAATGCGTTGCCAAAATGGTACGGGGGATTTATCAATAATTTCAAATACAAAAACTTTGATCTTGGAATCAACCTGTCATATTCCGGCGGAAATCTTGTCATGAACGGAACACGTGCAACGCTTTTGGATCAGCGTGCTTACAATAACTCTACCGAAGTTTTGACACGCTGGCAAAAACCGGGTGATGTCACGGACGTTCCAAAACTGGTTTATAACGATCAGCTTTCGAGCGGTTCTTCCTTCCCGGTTTCCACGAATGCTGAAAAAGCCGATTTCCTTCGTCTGCAAAATGCATCGTTTGGATACCGTTTGCCTTCATCGATCCTGACCAAAACCGGTATCAGTTCTGTACGGGTTTATGCGCAGGTTTCTAATGGGTTTTTATGGACAAAATACAAGGGAACAGATCCTGAATCTTCGGTAAACGGAAATTCAAATACTACACCAGGAGTTGAAAAAAACTCGATCGGCCAGGCCAGAACATTTACGGTTGGGCTTAATGTAGGATTTTAATAAAAGCGATTTAAAGAAAAGATGATCATGAAAAGAACAAATATATCAACACGCCGCATCGGAGTTTATTTGAGTTTAGCTTTATTTTTGGGTACTACCGCCTGCGATAAAGAAGAACTTTTAAACCCGTCGCCAGAAATATCCATAACCGGAGCGAACGCTTTCGACACGCCGGACAGAATCCTTGCTTTGGTGAACGGAATTTACAAAGCCGCTAAAAATGCCAACTTTTATGGCGGAAATTATTACACCTACACGGAGGCGAGGGGAGAAGAATTCATCAACCGGACCAGCAATACTTTTACCGCTTTTGAAGCATGGAGCCAGACGCTAAATGCCGGATCCAATTTTGTTGCCGGCTTCTGGTCGGCTGCCTATACCACGATCAACAATTCGAATATCCTGATCCAGGGAATTGCTGACCATCCGGGAAAAGTTACGGATGTAGTTGGTAAACAATATGTTGCGGAAGCGAAATTTTTAAGAGCATTGAGTTATTTTGATCTTGTGACTTTGTATGCGCGTCCGTATAATGAAGATAAAGGTGCATCAAAAGGTTTGCCGTTACGTCTCCTTGCGGAAACTACAACAGCAAATAATGATCTGAAAAGAAGCACGGTCGCTGAAATTTATACACAGATCATCAAAGATCTCGATGAGGCAGAAGCAGATTTGCCGTTGAATTATTCTACCTCGCTTCTGAACACCACAAGAGCGCATAGAAATACGGCGATCGCTTTGAAAACAAGAGTTTATCTGAACAGCGGTAATTACGCCAAAGTTATTGAGGAAGCAAAAAAGATCGTTTCTACAACGGCTCCTTACACTGCTGGATCTGGTGTCGCGCATAAACTTCAAAACATTGTTGAGATTTTTACGACAAATTATACAAGTACAGAATCGATCTTATCGGTACCTATGACGGAGCTTGACAATGTAACCGGACAATCTTCTTTTCCTTATGTCTTCAATGCCAACTCAGAATATAACCTGAATCCTTCCGGAATTTGGGGAGATACGGAATGGAAATCAACAGACGCGCGAAGAACTTTTGCCAGAACTGCTTCCGGTGTGCAGTTTTTGACCAAATACAACAAGCCTTCGCCATTTTTGGATTATTTACCGATCATCCGTTACTCAGAAGTATTACTGAATTATTCAGAAGCAGCGGCAAGAACCGGAGATCTGCAAACTGCAACTGCTTTATTACAAGCTGTTAGAGGAAGATCTGACGCCAGTTATGTATTTCCAGCAGCAGCTATCAGCACACAAGCAGCATTGATTAGCACGATTTTGAAAGAAAGAAGAATTGAACTTTTGGGTGAAGGATTCAGGTCAAATGATTTGCTCAGGAATTTGTTTACGATTCCGGCAAAATCCAGCAGCGCGTTAATTGCGCCTGCGGTTGAGCCGTCACAGACCAATTATATTTCCCCGCTTCCTAATACAGAAATCACTTCCAATAAACTATTACTTCAATAATGAAATTAATCTGCTTGTCGGATCATCTGGCAGGCAGATTTTTCTCATTATCGGTGCAAATTTCTCTCTTTTTCGTTGTGGTAAGGTTTGCGATTTTCTTATTGGTATATTAAATCTATTAATTTTATATACTATATTTATGGCACTAGTGATGAGCGACTTCTGAATTTATTATTTGATCTGAGCTTTGTAAAATTTACCATACTGCTATTATGACTAATAACTTTAATATCAAAACCAGGCTTGCAGGTTTACTTTTTCTCGGGCTTATTTCCGCAAGTTTTGTGAAGGACAATGCCTACGAAAACGAAATTAAAACCTGGCATGCAGAACGGGTTGAAGCCTTAAAAACGGAAAATGGCTGGCTTAATCTGGCTGGTTTATTCTGGCTGGAAGAAGGCAGGAATTCATTTGGCGGAGATGGGAAGAATAAAATTGTTTTCCCTGCGGATCGTTCTCCTGCAACACTTGGTGCGTTTGTGGTTGAAAACGGACAGATCACTGTGGAAGCAAAACCGGAAGCAGAAATTTATTATGATGATCAGCTTGTTACGAAACTTAGTATTTTTCCATCTGAAAAACCGGTTGTTTTGAAACACAAATCGCTGAGATGGTTTATTATCAAACGCGGTGATAAATTTGCAGTTAGATTAAGAGATTTGGAAAGTCCGTTTTTGAAAGAATTTACAGGCATTAATACTTTTCCTGTTTCCGAAGATTGGCGTGTAAAAGCAAAATTTGAATCAACAGAAGGTAGAAAAATCCCTATCATAGATATAACAGGAAGACTGGATCAACAGGATTCCCCGGGTGTTCTGGTTTTCAATATTAAAGGTAAAGAATACCGTTTGGATGCTTTAAAATCGGGTGAAGGCTATTTTATTCTTTTTGGGGATCAAACAAATAAGAAAGAAACTTACGGTTCCGGCCGCTTTCTTTATACGACAAAACTGGATGCGGAAGGTTACACCTATCTGGATTTCAACAAATCGATCAATCCTCCGTGCGCCTTCACGCCTTATGCAACTTGTCCGCTTCCTCCAAAACAAAATGTTCTTGCATTAGCGGTTACTGCGGGGGAGAAAAATTACGGTCATCATTGATAAAACATTGGTTTGAAATCTGAAAGGAATTTCAATCTTTAAAGAAAATAAGTGTCCCGTTTTACAAATTATTTCTACCTGATTTAATTTGTAACGACGGGATTACTCTTTTTAAAACAATACTTAAACTATTAACTTTTGAAGTCATATTTATTATTTTCCCTGCTGATCAGCAAGCTTCTTTTCTTATCTGAATTCGCATTTGCGCAAACCTCTAACAACGAAAAAAAGGTTATGATTTTTCAAGATAACTTTGATAAATCGCTCGATACAACAATCTGGAAACCGGAAGTTGCTGACTTGCAGAATTCTTCCGTTATCACAAAAGATGGTAAATTAATAATCGATACAAAGGGTGGGATTACGGTTTGGCTGAACAAAAAGTTAAAAGCAAATATTGAAATAACCTACAACTGGACCGTGCTTGTCGGCACCGGAAAAAATGACAGATTATCCGATCTGAATCAATTCTGGATGGCCAGTGACCCGCGCCGCACCAATTTATTTACCAGAAAAGGAAAATTGGAAGAATACGATTCGCTCTCTTTATATTATGTCGGCATGGGAGGAAATTCTAATACAACAACCCGGTTCAGAAAATATCCGGGCGATGGACAAAGGGTTCTTATTTCTGAATTTACCGATAAGGATCATTTACTAACTGCTAATAAAACCTATCAAATCAGGATTATTGAAAGAAATGGAGTGACAGAATTTTGGGTAGACGGAAACAGATACTTTTCCTACAAAGATAAATATCCGCTAATAACCGGATATTTTGGTTTTCGGTCTACAAGTTCGCGGCATGAGATGACCGATTTCAAAATTTATCAGCTCAGGAAATAATTTATGTCTCAGTTTGATTATCAGATTTTCCGGAATTTTACCTCGAATCTTCTATGTAAATACCAGGTAATTTTGATTACAGAACATGTTTTCAAAATTAAAATTTTAAAAGTTATCCAATTTTAACTCTTAAAATTTGGTAAACATTTTTCAATAAGCTTACTTTGTCTATCAATATAATAGAATAACTTCTTTTGTGTTACCACCAGCATAAAGGAATTTTGTTAAATTTTAGACAATATGAACGGAATAAATCCTTATTCTTCGCCTTGGTGTGTGCCTTTTTTACGATGTTTCTGTCCGTCTCCCAATCGTTTTTGTAGTTGTTGACTTTTGTCAACCCTTCCGAAACTGTCTTTTATCGCCTTGCCTGTTAAGTTGAAATATCAAAAAAGGGGGAGTCGATAGAGATTTTCTTATCACAATTTTTCCTATGCTTATTAATTTCTGAATTTGATTTTATCAGATCGGTTATCCAGATGAGCTTTTAGATGTGGAAAAATTGTAGGTGATCCAACGGTAAAAATCTAATTATATATCAACATTTCAATGTGCGTATATATATCAAAGTTAGATTTTTATCTACTCGTTTCAAACAATTTATTACCAATAATTCCTAATCCAAACAATTAACTATGATGAAAAAATACCTGTACATTTTTATGTTTTTAGCACTGACATTTACCTCTGCATGCGCACAGGAATTTGTGAAAGGTGTAGTTAAAGACGCAGCAGGACAAACAATTCCGGGAGCAACGGTGATTTTAAAAGGTACTTCCAAATATGCCAGTACGGACGTTGACGGGAAATTCAGTATCGCTGCACCCAAGGATTTTCCCTTTACATTTCAGGTCACGATTACAGGTTATGAACAGCACGAAGTAGATATTTATGAGCTACCGTCCGAAGCTGTGGAAATCACTTTGAAAACGGCTAATGTATTGGATGAAGTGGTTGTAATCGGATATGGTACCCAGAAAAAAGGAGATCTTACAGGATCTGTTTCCTCGGTTCCACAGTTGGCTTTAAAACAACCGATCAGTTCTTTTGACCGTGCGTTACAAGGTGCCGCGGCCGGTGTTCAGGTTACCCAGGTTTCAGGCCAGCCGGGAGCAGCAGTGAGTATTCGGATACGAGGAGGAAATTCGATCACGGGAGGAAATGAGCCTTTGTATGTTATTGATGGATTTCCGGTTTACAATAGCAATGCAGATGCCAGTGCGGGTGTTACAGCCGGACCAAGTATTAATGCACTTGCGAGTCTGAATCCCAGCGATATAGAATCAATTGAAGTACTGAAAGATGCTTCTGCCACAGCCATTTACGGTTCACGTGGTGCAAACGGAGTTGTACTTATTACAACGAAAAAAGGGAAAGCCGGTCAAAATACTTTTACTTATGATGCCTATTATGGAACTCAATCGGTACTAAAAAGAGTGGATGTTTTGACGAGTGCAAAAGACTGGGCATTGTTAAAAAATGACTCGCGGGTTAACTCCGGAAAAGCACCATATTACACAGAAGACCAGATCAGTAAACTCGGTGAAGGTACTGACTGGCAGGGTGCTGCTTTTCGTTCGGCGCCCATCCAGAATCACCAGCTTTCGTTTACAGGAGGTGATGACCGGACGCGGTACGCGATCTCTGGTAACTATTTCAAACAGGAAGGTATTTTAAGAAATACTGATTTTGAAAGATATTCTGGCCGTGTGAATCTGGACCGTGATGTTTCTTCCAAATTCAAGATCGGCGTCAATTTGACAGCGAGCAAAATCAGCGCGCAGGTCGCAAACGCAGGTATTGTAAATGGATTACTGGCCATGCCGCCAACGGTAAATATCCGGGATGCAAATGGAAAATATACTTACCAAAGTGAATTTGAAACCCCACTTGGAAACCCGATTGCAACGCTTGAAAAGGAAGTAAATAAAACCACAACCTACCGTTTTCTTGCCAATGCTTATGGAGAATACACATTTCTTGAAGGTCTGGTAGGGAAAGTTTCCTTTGGAACGGACATTATCAACAACAAACAAAACCGGTATGTCCCTTCCGATATCTATCAGGGAGCCAATTCAAATCCTACGGGAAAAGCGTCCGTGGGAAGTAAATTTGCTTCAACATGGCTGAACGAAAATACGCTTAGTTATTCAAAAACTTTTAGCAACAAACACGTGCTGAATGTGGTTGTTGGGTATACACAGCAGGCTTTCAAATCAGAAAGTGCAATTGCAGGCTCGGAAGCATTTGTTACCGATCAGCTGGCCTATAATGATCTTGCCAGTGGTTCGGTTTATTCGCAGCCTTCTTCCGGCTCCACGGCCTGGGCGCTTAATTCCTATCTTGGCAGGATTAATTATTCCATCGACCAAAAATATATTTTTACCGTCAGCGGTCGTGCCGATGGATCTTCCAGATTTGGTAAGGATAATAAATGGGGTTATTTCCCTTCCGCCGCTTTTGCCTGGAATATTTCGCGTGAGTCATTTTTGTCTAATATTAGGGCGATCAGTAATTTAAAACTTCGTCTAAGCGCGGGTGTTACCGGAAATCAGGAAATCGGCCAGTATCTTTCTTTGGCAACATTAAATTCGGCAACGTACTTTTTTGGCGGACAAACTTACGTCGGATTTGCTCCAAACCGTATTGCCAATCCGGATCTTGGATGGGAAACGACCAGACAATATGACGGAGGAATTGACCTGTCGCTGTTGAAAAACAGAATTAATTTCGTCTTTGACGCTTATTACAAAAAGACTACAAATCTGCTTCTTAATGTACCGATTCCTTACACAACAGGACAGTCAACAGCTTTGCAGAATTATGGTTCGGTTGAAAATAAAGGAATTGAACTGGGTATAAACACAACGAACTTTTCCGGACCTTTTTCATGGAATACCAATTTCGTTTTTTCAATCAACAGAAATAAAGTACTGACACTTGGAGATGGTGCCAATTATATTATTTCCGGTGCCAACATTGCTCAGGTAGGAAAGCCGCTGGGGTCTTTTTATGGATATAAAACAAATGGTTTATTTCAAACCGGAGATGATATCGCAAGTCTGCCAACGATCAATCCGGCAACAACCAAACCCGGGGACCGCCGATATGTGGATATCAACGGAGACGGAAAAATCACGCAGGCTGATGACCGGACGATTATTGGAAACGCCCAACCCAAATTTCAGGGCGGTATTACCAACACCTTGTCATACCTGAATTTCGATCTGAGTTTTTTCTTCCAGGGAACATACGGTAACAAATTATTTAATCAGAATAAACAACAGCTCGAATTGTTGACCGGACAGCAAAATGCATCAACTGCTGCTTATGATCGGTGGACTACAACGAATCCAGGTAATGAGGTGCAGCGCGCTTTTGAAGATCCTGCCGCAGTTAACACGAGTCGCTACGTTGAAAATGCTTCTTTTTTACGATTGAAAAACCTGACAATCGGGTATAATCTACCGAAAAGATTAACGTCAAAAATTCACGCCAGCAACATCAAAATTTATCTGTCGGCGCAGAATCTTTATACCTGGACAAAGTATACAGGTTTTGATCCGGAAGTGAGCCGCAACGAGCAAAGCACGCTGAATCAGGGAATTGATTATAGCGTTTATCCAAGCAGCAAAAGTTTTCTGGGAGGTTTGAGTATATCATTTTAATTCTGCCAAAAGGCAACTAGCACGTTTAAGCAATGAAGAAAATATTCTATATAATTCTGACTTTTACTTCATTCATTTCCTGCACGGATCTGAATGAAAAACCTGAATCTTTAATCACAACAGAGCAGTTCTATAATACAGAAAGTGACGCGCTTTCTGCCGTTACGAGTGTTTATAACGCCACGCTAAATAATGGCGGAATCACAATGTATAACCGTCTTTTTCACCTCGCAATCGAGATCATGTCCGATGACGCAATTGCGGGACTTCGGGTGACGAACGCGGATGTAAGAACGATTTCGGTTTTAACACATTCTACAACAAATGACCGTGTTGACGAATTATGGAGAGAAAGTTATGTCGCCATAAACCGCGCCAATATCGCTATTGACCGTATTCCGCTTATTTCAATGGATGAAACGCTTCGTGCGAGACTGGTAAATGAAGCAAGGTTTTTACGTGGACTTCTTTATTTTAATCTGGTAAGGCTTTGGGGGGATGTGCCATTAATTCTGAACGAAACAGGGTCACTAACCAAGGATGCAATTCAGGTAGCAAGAACTCCAAAAGAACAAGTTTACCAACAAATCATAACTGATTTGACTGCTGCCGAAGCTCTTCCAGCCGCCTTCACAGGTGCTGACGCTGGTCGTGCTACGGGCGGAGCGGCTAAATCAATTTTGGCAAAAGTATATCTTACCCGTCAGGAATGGGATAAGGCCGCGGCCAAAAGTCTGGAAGTGATTAACGGTCCTTATGGTTATGATTTGTTTGAAAATTTCGCTGATGTTTTTAACGTGGCTACCAAAAATGGGAAAGAGCATATCTTTTCTGCGCAGTGCAAATCCAATGTGAACGGTCAGGGAAACCGGCTTGCTTCTTCGGCTACGCCGGTGGGAATTCCGGGCGTTGCTTCGGCAGGAACGGATGAGCCGCATCCGGATACTTATGCACTTTATTCAGCTGCCGACAAACGCCGCAATGTTACATTTTTCACTTCTTTGGTGAGTCCGACAACCGGAAAGGCTGTTACTTTTCAACCTCGTTTCTTTAAATATTTTGATATGGATCAAATCGTAAATCCAACAGAATCTGCGAAGAATATTCCTGTGATCCGTTTTGCGGAAATTCTGCTGATTTATGCGGAAGCTGTTAATGAAGCAACCGGACCTTCAACGGAAGCTTTCGCGGCTGTTAACAGAGTCAGAAAAAGAGCGGGACTTGATGCTTTGGCAGGTTTGTCGAAAGCCGACTTCCGTGAAGCGATTTATACCGAACGCCGGTTGGAGCTGATGTTTGAATTTCAGCGATGGTTTGACCTTATCCGTACAAAACGCATGATCGATGCATGTCATAAGGCAGGAAAAACAAACGCGTCAGAAAAACATTATCTGCACCCGATTCCGCAGCGTGAAATGGACTTAAATCCAAAACTTGTGCAGAATCCGGGATGGGAATAATCGTCGTCAAAATCATTATTCATGTTTTGTTAAAAAGATTAAATAGTAAATCCATGCAGCAAAAATTGAAAATTCTCATACCTGTTATCGCCAGTTTGATGTCAATAACTTCCGTCATGGCTCAGCATAGTCCGCAGCAGCCCTGGAATGGTAAAATTGCTCCAACGTTAAAGGAATCAATACCTTTCAAAATAACATATAATAGAAAAGCATCAAAAGATGCACCGAATGTCATCTGGATTTTGATCGATGACGCAGGTTTTGGTGCAACTACGGCCTTTGGCGGTCTTGTGGAAACACCTAATATTGAAAAACTGGCTAATCAGGGTTTACGGTTCACAAATTTCCATACAACGGCTATTTGTTCACCAACCCGTGCCGCGCTTTTAACGGGAAGAAATCATCACTCAGCGCATGTCGGACTGCTTACACCAGCCGCTATCGATTTTCCGGGTTATGATACCTATATTCCATTTGAAAAAGCAACGGCTGCCGAAGTACTCCGTGAAAATGGTTACAGCACTTTTGCACTCGGGAAATGGCACTTGACACCGGTTACTGAAAATTCTCAGGCCGGTCCGTTCAACCGCTGGCCAACGGGAAGAGGTTTTGATCATTATTATGGATTTCTACCAGGAGCAACGGATCAGTGGCATCCGGAGCTTTGGGAAGATAATACGAAACTGGATATTGAACCAAACACGCGTCATCTAAATGAGCTTTTGGCCGACAAAGCGATCAGCTATATCGCAAACCAAAAGTCAGTTGATGCAGAGAAACCTTTCTTCCTTTATTTCGCTACCGGCGCAACGCATTCTCCACATCAGGTGGCAAAAGAATGGATTGACAAGTACAAAGGAAAGTTTGATCTGGGTTGGGATAAATACCGTGAAGTCGTTATTGAAAACCAGAAAAATCTGGGTATTATTCCAAAAAATGCAATACTTCCGGAGAGAAATCCGGGTGTAAAAGAATGGGCAACTTTAAGTGAAAAGGAGAAAAAAGCCTATGCCCATTTCATGGAAGTTTACGCAGCATTTTATTCCTATACCGATTACGAAATCGGTCGGATCATTAATTATCTTGAACAAATTGATCAGCTGGATAATACAGTAATTGCAGTTATGCTGGGAGATAATGGCGCGAGCAAAGGTGGCACACAGCATGGAACAGTCAATCCTCAGATCAACAGATTGCAAGGAGAACAGCGGATTGATGCGATTATAAAAGCAGCAGATATTATCGGTACCGACGAGTCGAGTACGGATTATCCAATCGGCTGGGCAGCGGCGGCTAACACGCCTTTTCGTTACTGGAAAGCGGATGCCAATACAGAAGGCGGGACGAGAAATCCGATGATTTTATTTTATCCAAAAGGTATAAAAGACAAAGGCGGAATTCGTAATCAATATGGTCATGTCAACGACATTTTGCCAACAACCATAGAGCTTGCCAAAGCGCAGTCACCGCAAATCATCAATGGTTATAAACAGGAGCCTTTTGAAGGAACAAGTCTTGCCTACGCGGTAGATAATTCAAAAGCACCTTCGAAGCACACGGTGCAGTATTATGAAATAGCCGGAAGCCGGTCGATTTACAAAGATGGCTGGAAAGCAGGTGCTTTGCATGATATTCCGGAAGGGATTAATATCGGCGGCGGAGCGGATCCAACGGGCGGAAAAGTTGATTTTAGTAAAGATGTTTGGGAATTGTATAACCTCAATGAAGACTTCAACGAGCGGGTTAATCTGGCTTCTAAAAATCCGGAAAAGTTAAAAGAGCTGCAAGCTGTTTTTGATCAGCAGGCAAAAAAATACAATGTATATCCCTTGAAGGATTTCACCGCACACGATATGCCGGCCGGAAGAACTGTTTACGGAAAGATGAAAAATATCACCTTATTTCCCGGAGTTGACAATCTGGTTGGAGTTAGCAGTCCTTTATATGATGGGCGATCTTTCACTATCAATGCCGAAGCTGAAATTATTTCCGGAAAAGAAGAGGGCGTATTGTTTGCAGTCGGCGGAGAAAAAACGGGTATCAGTTTATTTATCAAAGAGGGGAAATTCCATTACACGCACAAAACTGCACGGGATGTTTTTAATAGTGTTTCAACCAATGTAATTCCCAAAGGTAAGGTCAATTTCAAACTGGTTTATGAGTATTCCGGAAAGCCTCAGGCTGGACAACCGGTAGGGAAGGAAACTATCTTTTTAAATGATGAAAAAATTGGTGAAAGAGCATTTTTACCTGCTCAGGCTGGCATTCAGGGAGGCCGCAATATTGATGGAACAGATGTAGGTCGCGATCAGAAATATGAAGTATCGGATCAGTATAAAGCGCCTTTTGCCTTTACCGGGAAACTGAGAAAAGTGACAATCCAGTATGATAACCTTTAATGTAAACCGATGAAACGAATCATAAAATTCATATCGCTGATACTAACGTTATTTGTTGCGACCAACACTTTCGCCCAGAAAAGATCACCCAACATTATCCTGATTCTGGCTGATGATATGGGAAAAGAATGTATTGGTGCCTATGGTAGTACGTACAAAACTCCTAATATTGATAGGCTGGCCAAAGAAGGATTGAAATTTAATTATGGATTCGCTCAACCGCTTTGTACGCCCTCACGTGTTCAGATTATGACGGGAAAGTACAATTACAAAAACTATTCGCAGTTCGGCCATCTGAACCAGGACCAAAAGACTTTTGCACACTTGGCAAAAGAAGCGGGTTATGCAACGGCTATCGCTGGAAAGTGGCAATTGGGAGCAAATCAGAAGCTACCAAAACATTTTGGATTTGATCAATATTGTTTGTGGCAATTGAGTAAGCCAAGGCGCGACGGAGAAAGATATGCCAAACCTTTGATAGATCGTGATGGGGAAATTTTGAAAACGACGGACGATGATTACGGACCAGATATTTTCACCGATTATCTCCTTGATTTTATTGAAAAAAACAAAGACAAAAAGTTTCTTGCTTATTATCCAATGGCGTTGGTACATGATCCTTTTCTTCCAACACCTGACAGTAAAAGTTGGAAAACGGATGTTGAAGGTCGTCATAAAAAAGACACTTTAAACTTCCGGGATATGGTAACTTATTCAGACAAAAATGTCGGTAAAATTATCCAGAAACTGAAAGAGTTAAACCTGTATGAGAATACGATTATCGTTTTCACCGGAGATAACGGAACAGGAAGAGCTATTGTAACGCCGTTGAAAAATGGCAGCAAAGTAAATGGCGGAAAAGGCCTGACGCTCGATCGCGGGCATCACGTGCCGCTGATCGCAAACTGGGGAACAGGAAAATATAAAACCCACGAAACGGACGATCTTGTTGATTTCACCGATTTCCTTCCAACGATTGCGGACATTATCGGTAAACCGGTTCCTAAAACCTGGGATACGGATGGCACCAGTATTTTGCCACAGATCAGAGGCGAAAAAGGAACGCCGAGGAAATGGATTTTCACACATTATTCTCCGAATCATTCAGAAGGTGCCAATAAAGAATCTGCGCGGTTTTTCCGGGATCGGCATTACAAACTTTATTCGGACGGACGTTTTTATGATCTGGTAAAAGACAGTGAAGAAAAATCTCCGATAGAAAAAGGGAAAGCAGGTGCAGAAGGTGAAAGGGCCAGGGCACTTTTTCAGACCCAACTGGCAAAATTACCAGCCTGGAAATTCGGAGATTATAACGTTGAAAAAGTTATTCTGCCTGGTCTGGAACCGGTTGCAGGTTTTGCCGACAAAGGAGATTAATTGTGATTTAAGGAGTGTTTTAAGGAATTGTTTCAACCTACAAGAATTTAAAAAATATACCTATGAAAATATCAGGTATTCCGGTAAAGTTGTTTGCGCTGACCTTGATTCTGTTTTTCTCAGAAATCAATTTTAGCTCTGCTCAAAAAAATGAAAAATATAACGTTCTCTTCATCGCCGTGGATGATATGAACGACTGGATCGGGCCGTTTGGCGGTTATGAAGGTATTAAAACGCCTAACATTGACAAACTCGCGAAAAAAGGCGTTGTTTTCAAAAGGGCTTATTGCTCAGCTCCTGCTTGTAACCCATCGCGTGCAAGTTTGCTTACGGGTGTGCGGCCGTCAACCTCAGGTGTTTATCACAACAATCAACCCTGGCGCCCGGTGCTTAAAGATGCGGTTACTTTACCGCAGTATTTCACGGCCAATGGATATGAAGTAAAAGGTGCCGGTAAAATTTTCCATAATTCCTTTAATGACCAGGCTTCCTGGCCGGTATATTTTGACGTGCCGCATTCTCCCGAACCGCCGAAAAAACCTGTTAACGGTTTTGCGAATTTCGACTGGAGTCCCGTAGATGTGAAAGATGAAGACATGGGAGATTTCAAAGTGGTCAATCAGGGAATTGATTTTTTTGATAAAAAACATGAAAAACCTTTCTTCCTGGCGATTGGACTTACCCGTCCTCATTTGCCCTGGTACGTTCCTCAAAAATATTATGATCAGTATCCATTATCCGAAATAAAACGACCGAAAGTGACAGAAAATGATTTGGCTGATGTGCCGGCTGCGGGGGTGAAAATTGCCAAACCAAACGGAGATCATAAGTTTATAAAAGAACACGATCAGTGGGAAAAGGCGGTTCAGGGTTATCTGGCCAGCATTACTTTTGCTGATGGACAAATCGGCCGGCTTTTAGACGCACTTGATAAAAGCCAGTACGCCAAAAATACGATCATTGTTTTCTTTGGCGATCATGGCTGGCATCTGGGTGAGAAAGAACATTGGCGAAAATTTGCACTTTGGGAAGAAGCTTCGCGTGTCCCGTTTATCGTTTACGCCCCCGGAATTTCAGCCTTAAACGGGGTTTCAGACAGAACTGTAAACCTGATGGATATTTATCCGACGCTGGTTGACCTATGTAAATTGCCGGTAAAAAAAGAACTGGAAGGTAATAGTATCGCTGCACTTTTAAAAAATCCGTCGGCTACATGGAAACATCCATCAGTAACTACACACGGATTTGGAAATCACGCGGTGCGTTCTGAAAAGTACCGATACATCCGCTATAATGATGGTTCGGAAGAATTATACGACCACGACGTAGATCCGCTTGAATGGAAAAATCTTGCAAAAGAACCAAAATATGCAGCAGTGAAAAGCGAATTGGCTAAATCGCTGCCCATTGTCAATACCAAGGATGCGCCGACTGTGAAAGAATCGGGCGAATAAATCTGAACAAATAGGAACAGGTAAAACTCTGTGGATTGATCCATAGAGTTTTACCTGTTTGGGTACTTAAAAAGTTGTTATCTAAATTGTTGAATTATGAAGCGCTCATTGATCAATATTTCTTTTTTATCAATAATATTTATTTTTTCAGGATTGCTTTTGGCATTTCAGAACACAAAGACAGTCCCAAAAGAAGCAAAACCGCTCAATATCCTGCTATTCACAGCGGATGATCTGGATCGGAATTCACTGGGTTGTTATGGTTCGAAGGTTCAGGATATTTCTCCTAATATAGATAAGTTCGCTAGTCAGTCGCTGCGTTTTGAACACGCATTTGTGAATGCAGCCATTTGCGCTCCGAGCCGGGGAATTCTGGCAACGGGACTTTACGGACACAATAGTGGTGTAACGGGTTTTGTGAAAATGAAACCGGGCAGCCAGATTCCTATTCTGGTTGAACTGCTCAGAGCACAAAATTATGAACTTGGTATTCTTAGTAAAGTGGGGCATTCCACGCCAAAAGCTGATTTTAAATGGGATTTTATGTTTGATCAGTCTGATTTGGGAGATGGCAGAAGCCCCAAAGCTTACTATGAAAAAACGAAAGCATTTTTTGCCCAAGCCAGTCAAAAAGGAAAACCTTTTTATTTCATGGTGAATTCAGATGATCCGCATCGCCCTTATCACAACCCAAAAGAGCCTTTGAAAAATGGGGCAGAAGCACCTTCACGAATTTATTCACCTAATGAAATTACGGTTCCAGGTTTTGTTACTGATCTTCCCAAAGTGCGCCAGGAATTAAGTTACTATTACAATTCTACCCGCAGATTGGATGATACTTTTGGTAAGGTAATGCAGGCACTTGAAGAATCCGGGGAGGCTGAAAATACGCTGGTGATATTTTTGTCAGACAATGGTATCGCCATTCCTTTTGCCAAAGCAAATACTTATTATGCAAGTAACCGGACACCATTTTTGGTGCGTTGGCCCAAGGTGACCAAAGCCGGAACAGTTAATAATAAAGACTTGATTTCAACCGTCGATTATTTTGCCACCGTTCTTGATATTTTAAAAATACCATTCACAGGAAAAACAAACGGAAGATCTTTTTTGCCATTACTGGAAGGCAAAACCCAGACTGGCCGTGATAAAATATTTACACAGATTGATACAAAACAAGCCGGCGGCCCGACTCCGATGCGGAGCGTGGTAACGTCAGATTTTAGTTATATTTTCAATGCCTGGGCTGATGGTGAAAGAGTTTATCGTAATAATAATGAGGGCTTAACCATGAAGGCGCTGGAAGAGGCCGCCGCAAATAATCCGGCTGCCGCCGAGCGTGTAAAAACCTTTCGATATCGTTCGGGAGAGGAACTTTATGATTTGAAAAAAGATCCTGACGGGTTGCATAATCTGGCAAATGTTCCTGCATTTAAATCCAGAGTGCAATCTTCAAGAAAAGATCTCGAAGCCTGGATGACAAAAACCGATGATCCGCTTTTGAAAGTTTTTCAAAACAGAAATTCTCCGAAGGTTATGCTGGAAGCTTTTTATGAAGTATATCCTGGTGCGCGGAAAGCGGATTTGGATAAAGCAAATTATAGTGTTGGTAAAGCTTTTGAGGAATGATCGTTTGTAATATTTAATTATCAGATTCGTGGAAAGAAATAAAAAAAGGATGATTTTATCACTTTGTTACAAAACTTTATTTTGTCTGCTGATCATTGCTTCATCAGTGTTTGGGCAGAATAAAATAGTTGCGCAAAAAGTGGGAAAGGATGTCAGACCAAATATTGTAATTATTATGGCTGATGATCTGGATAGCAGACAAATCAGTTGCTACGGAGGGCAAAATCTGAAAACGACCAACATTGATGCACTGGCAAAAGAGGGGCTTAAATTTACTAATATCTACACTTCCGAAGCGATGTGCGTACCCACGCGGGCGTCACTTTTTACAGGATTGTATCCGGCACGACATGGCGCTTTTCAAAATCACAAATCCGTTAATGATACGCTGAAAAGTGTTGGACATTATCTTGCAGACCTGGGATATCGCGTTGGTCTGACGGGTAAGGATCATGTGACGAAACCTAAATCGGTTTTTCCATTTGAAATTATCAATGGTTTTGAACCGGAATGTGTCTCGCCAACGGATGATTATCAACTGGAAGATGTGAAAAAATATATTACACTTGACACAAAACCGTATTGTCTTTTTGTGATGAGCATCAATCCGCATGCACCATGGACCGTTGGTGATACGACGGAATTTGATCCTGCAAAATTGCAGCTTCCCAAGGAATGGGTGGACACGCCGATGACCCGCAGACAATATGTCAAGTACCTTGCGGAGATAAGACGGCTGGATAATCAGGTTGGTGATATTACGAATCTTCTGAAAGAAACCGGACAGGATAAAAATACAATTGTCATCTTTCTGGGTGAACAAGGAGCGCAGTTTCCCGGCGGAAAATGGAATCTTTGGGATGCTGGTCAGAAGAGTTCTATGCTCGTAAAATGGCCGGATCGCGTAAAAACATCTTCCGTAACGGACGCCATTGTCCAATATGAAGATATCACGCCGACGCTGATTGACATCGCCGGTGGAACCCCAATACGCGGTTTGGATGGAAAAACTTTCCTTTCCGTAATTTTGGGCAAAAGCGAAACAGCCCGTAAATATGCTTACGGCATTCATAATAATATTCCGGCAGGTGATGCATATCCAATCCGAAGTATTCGTGATGACAGATATAAACTGATCCTGAATTTATCCTCAGAGAAACCATACTTTAATAAAGCACTTATGAACGGTGAAGGGAAAAACAAGAAAACGGTTTGGTCTTCATGGCTTGTGAAGGCAGAAAAAAATCAGGAAGCCCAAAAACTGACTGAACGTTTTGTAAACCGTCCGCCGGTCGAATTTTATGATACTTTAAAAGATCCTTCGGAGTTCAATAATCTGGCAGATGATCCTGCTTGTCAGGATAAAATTAAAGAGCTAAAAAAAGAATTGATGGCCTGGATGAAACAACAAAAAGATGCAGGCGCTGAAATGGATATTGTTTATTCAAAAAATCCTTGAAAATGTTTTTCCAATAAAATTTATGATGATGAAAAACATACAGTGGTCACTGAAATTTTTGATTTTACTTATGCTTCCATTAATGATTTTTGGTCAGGATCAGCAATCAATTACTGATCAAAAATTCAGTGATCCGGTAGCACCAGTTGGAGACAAACTACTAACAGTTCCGGATGAAGTCCGGCCGATTCTGGATGTCTGGATGCGTGATACATTTGTGATGTATGGCCCGGATGGGAATTATTATCTCACAGGTACAACTGCCAGTCCGGATAGAGTTTTTCCAAATGGCACCCCACATTGCTGGGATTACAACGATGGAATTTATTTATGGAAATCCAAAGACTTGAAATCCTGGCACAAAATGGGTCGGATATGGAGTTTTGATGAACATGCTGCCGACTGGCAGAAAAAAGGAAAACCGGTTTCGCCCGGTGCGAAATCAGTAAATAATGATGCCTTGGATTCTCTTTATCGGGCGGTTTGGGCACCTGAAATTCATTATATCAAAAGTCAGAAAAAATGGCTGATCATTGCCTGTATAAATGGCGGACAAGGTTCTTTTATTCTTGAAAGTACATCCGGAAAACCGGAAGGGCCATATCGAAATATTCCAGGAAATACTACAAAACCAATATTTCAAACAAATTGACGCCAGTTTGTTTGAAGATGATAATGGTGAAGTATTCGTGGTGGGTCACAATCATTTCATAGCAAAAATGAAACCCGATTTGAGTGATCTGGCTGAGCCGTTTCGGCAATTTGATGAGACGCCATATAATCCGGAACCGTATATTGAAGGTGTATTTTTGACAAAACATAATGGAAAGTATCAGCTATTGCAAACGGTTTGGTCTGTACCAAAATAGGATGGAACGTATACTTATTTGAAAGACAATGAAAATCCGAAACTGGTATACAGCTACGATGTTGTGGTTGCCGAATCTACCAATATTTATGGCCCATATGGTCCCCGTTATCCGACAATTCTGGAAGGCGGGCATAATAATCTTTTCAAAGACAAAAAAGGAGAATTTTGGTCATCAACCTTTTTTAATCCACGCGGATTGAGAGGTGCAAAATACTCGCCAACTTGCCAGCCGGCTATTGTTCCGGTTAAATGGGAAAACGGCAAATTATTACCAGATGCACTACGTGCACAGCAATTTTATTCAAAATAAAAATATGAACAGAATTAGTAGAATTGTCTTTTTGCTTTGGGTATTGTTTGTCTCAGCAGATTACACTACAAATGCCCAGCAAACCTCCAAAATCCCAAAAAAAGTAAATAATCCAGAATCAGGCCGGCCGAACATTATCGTTATCCTGGCCGATGATATGGGATTTTCTGATATTGGCAGCTACGGAGGCGAAATTCCTACGCCAAATATTGATATGCTGGCTAATAAAGGACTTAGATTTTCACAGTTCTATAATAATGCCAGATGTTGTCCAACACGGGCCAGTCTGCTAACCGGACTTTTTCCGCACCAGGCTGGTATCGGCCGCATGTCAGAAGATCCGGAAGACCCGAAAGCCAATGATGAAGGAACGGATGGATATCGGGGATATCTCAGCAAAAATTCTGTGACGATTTCGGAGGTTTTGAAAACCGCTGGGTACCATACTTACATGTCGGGAAAGTGGCACGTGGGTATGCATGGAAAAGAAAAGTGGCCATTACAACGAGGATTTGAAAAGTTTTATGGAATTCTTTCCGGCGGATCAAGTTATCTGAAACCGTTTCCACCACGTGGTATCACAACCGGAAATAGTGATCCGGCTTATGATTTTCCTGATGATTATTATACCACAAATGCCTTTACAGATAACGCAATCAACTTTATAAGCGAACAAAAAGACAAAAATCCATTCTTTTTATATCTGGCATATACTGCACCACACTGGCCTTTGCAGGCGCAGGAAAAAGATATTGAATTGTTTAAGGATAAATATCTGATCGGTTGGGATTCTGTTAAACATGAAAGGCTAAGAAAACAAACGGCCATGGGAATTAATAAGACTGAGTGGGGTTTGGCTCAAAGGGAAATGAGGCCGTGGAATGAACTCAGTGCTGCGGAGCAAAAAGATGTAGCGTACCGGATGAGTGTTTATGCGGCACAGGTTTATCGTATGGATCAAAATATCGGCAGGTTGATCGAAACGCTGAAAAAGGAAAATAAGCTGGACAATACCCTTATCGTTTTTCTCTCTGATAATGGTGCCTGCGGCGAACCTTACAAAGAACTGGGAGGAAAAGCGCAGGAGGAAATAAATGATCCGGGCAAATTCTGGCTGGTTTCTTATGGAACGGGTTGGGCAAATACGTCAAATGCCCCTTTTAAAAAATGGAAAAATTCTACTTATGAAGGAGGAATTGCAGCTCCGTTTATTGCTTACTGGCCAAAGGGAATCAAAGAGAAATCTGGAAAATGGAGTACAACGCCACATCATATTATAGACTTGTTACCGACCTTGATTGACGTCGCCGGCGCAACTTATCCAAAATCATTCAATGGAAATTCCATAATACCAACTGAAGGATTAAGCATGTTACCCGATTTTATCAATGGCGATAATAAAACCCATGATTATATGTATTGGGAACACGAAGAAAATTGTGCAGTACGACATGTAAACTGGAAAGGTGTAAAACGTCTGCCTGCCGGAAAATGGGAACTTTACAATCTGGAAAATGATCGTACGGAAAGAAATAATATCGCAGAGCAACATCCGGATATTGTAAAAGATCTGGATCAAAAATGGCAAAACTGGGCAGATACACATAAGGTTTTTCCAAAAGGTAGAAATTATTTCAAATAGTATTTTGTCAAAAGACAAAGAGAAAACGCAAAATATTTTGAAAATACCTCCAAAAATCAACCATCGAAGAACTGCTAATTTGCAATCCTTCGATGTTTGATGTAGTTTAAAAAGCATGAAACATATCAAACGTTAACAACAATTTTTCCCACCGTTCTTGCGCTTTCAATCTGTTCATGCGCCTCTGCCATCTGGTCAAAAGAAAAGGTTTTTGAAACATGCGATTTAAGTTTTCCTTCAGCCAGAAGTTTTGCCAAAAATTTCATATCGTTTCCGCTGGATTGAACCAGCAAAAACTTTACCATCAACATTTACAGATTTTAATTGTGCCGTCAATTCGTCGTTAAACTGAGTAACGATACTGGTAATTTTTCCACCATTTTTGATCACCGGCAGAGACTGGATAATATTATCCGGACCGACGCAGATCGAGTACAAAATCAATATCTTTCGTCGAATCTGCCAACAGATTGTGTTTGATAATCAATATGTTCATCTGCTCCCAACGAAAGAACAAAATCACGGTTTGCAGCAGAAGAAGTGCCGATAACATAAGCGCCAAGATGTTTCGCGAGCTGAACGGCGTAATGCCCTACACCGCCGGAAGCCGCGTGAATCAAAACACGGTCGCCTTTTTTTATCCCGGCATCGGTAAATACCTGTAAAGCCGTTAACGGCTGCAAGGGTTGCCGCAGCAGCTTCGTCGTGCGATATTGTCGGCAGGTTTTAAAGCAAGATGTTCGGCAGGTGCGGCTACATATTCTGCATAGGCATTTCCAACGCCTGGAAAATTCACCATGCCAAAAACTTCGTCACCAACATGAAACAGATCTGGATTCGGATTCGGTGACGACGCCTGATATATCCCAGCCTAAAACCAGTTCTGTTTGTTTGCTGACATTACCATATTTATAAACGCCTCCGCCTTGTCGGGTTTTCGCATCAACCGGATTTATACTGATAGATTTTACCTGGATCAATACTTCATCAACTCTTGATTTCTGGTACTGATACTTCTTTGATTTTTAAATTTGCTGTTGATCCGGGTTCAACCAATACGATAGTTTTCATTTGCTTGTTTTTGATTATAAAGCAAAATTATACTGTCCTGATGGTTTAATAGTAGTATATATTTTCGTTAAGTTGGTATATTTGCTGGCATGCAAAAAGAAATATTACACGCGCCTTATTCCATTCAGTATGCAACGATGGACGTTTGTCCAAAGCCGGAACATACCCATAGTTTTTTCGAACTTGTTTATGTTCGTTCCGGCACGGGTTTGCAGTGTATCAATAAAAGCAGCTTTGCATATCATCCCGGACATTTGTTTTTACTAACTCCGGATGATTGTCATTCCTTTGATATCAAGACAACAAGTCAGCTGTTTTTTCTTCAATTCAATGACATTTATATTCAAAACAACGGAATTGTTGCGGAGAATGTAAAGCGACTGGAATTCATTTTGCAGAATGCCAATCATCAGCCCGGATGTATTTTCAGAAACAAGGACGATAAAATTCTGGTAGGACCGATCATCGAAGCAATTATCCGCGAGCACGAAACCAGAGATATTTATAACCAGGAACTGGTCCATCAGCTCGTCAATACACTGATCATTATTATTGCAAGAAACATCGCCAAATTCCTTCCGGAAAAGGTAAATATTTCAACTGAGGAAAAGGCGATTGATGTGCTGCAATATATTCAGAATAATATTTATTATCCTGAAAAATTAAAAGCAGAAATTATCAGCGCGACATTTTGGAATATCGACTTCTTATCTGGGGCGTTATTTCAAAAAACATACTGGCGAAACAATGCAGGAATATATCAGTAACTATAAAACAAAACTGATCCAGCACCGCTTGAAATTCAGCGACAAACGGCTGAATGAAATATCCGATGAGTTTGGCTTTACGGACGTAAGTCATTTGAATAAATATTTTGCAAATCAAACCGGAAGCAGTCCCGCGGCTTACCGGATTTCAGTACGGTAATCAATGAATTAATTAAGTGATTGCTTTTTAAACAAAATGGGAGTCATCCCGACTTCTTTTTTGAAAAGTCTCGAAAAGTAGGACAAATTATCAAAACCCAGCGCATAAGCGATTTCGGATACAGATTGCTCCTCATATTTCAGGCGGTTTTTTGCTTCGGATATCAGATAAATGTGAATATGTTCCAACGCCGTTTTTCCACTTTCCTGTTTTAAAACATCGGTTAAATATCCCGAAGAAATATTCAGTCGTTCGGCCATATACTGAACGGAAGGAAGTCCTTTTGTATTTAAAAGATCCATTCGCAAGATACTGGTCCATTTCTTCAACAAATTTACTGACCGTTTTTCCTGAAATTTCAGTTCGGTTAATAAACTGTCTTTTGTAAAAGCGCTGTGCATATTTCAGCATGGTACCAACATTGGCCAGGATAATTTCCCGGCTGAACTCATCCTGATTGTTGTTATATTCATTTTCAATTTTACGATATAAATCCCAGATTGTAACTTCTTCTTTTGGTGATAAGTGAAGCGCCTCATTGATTTCATAATCGAAATAATGATATTTTTTTATTTCATTATGTAGAATGTGGCCATTCAAAAAGTCTTCATGAATATACATCAGAAATCCATCTTCATCTAAATGAAGATTTTTCATTTCAATAACCTGCCGCGGTTTGACAAACATCATTGAACCGCAATCATGATCATATTTGGTGCGACCATACATAACGACGCCGGATTTTAATTTCTTGAAACCGATCATATAAAAATCGCTGGTAAACTCCCGGTCACCGATCGAACAGAGGCCGTTACATTGATACATGCTGAAAAACGGATTTTCGTTTGGAGGAAATCCGTTATCGCGGTGCAGATCGCTAAGGTTTTTATAATGTTTCATTTTGTTGGATCAATGAAAATACAATCTGCAATGTAAACGATGCAGATTGTATTTCGGTTTCTAAAATTTCTGGTTTTATCAATGACCGTGCGCTGCTGCTGAAACTTCTTTCCATGCTTCAAACTCAGCCAGACGCTCGCTGTATACTTGTTTTACTCCCGGATAGGCAACTTTTCCCAACAAAAAGTGCAAAGGAGGATTTTCGGCATCAATCAGTTGTAATACTGCATCCGTTGTCGATTCCGGATTTCCCCAGCTATCCGGAGTTGCACCTTCGGCGAATGCTTTTCTTATTGGTGCATAAACTTCGTTTGCCTCAGTCTGGAAAGCAGAAGCACCCGACCAGTCTGTTGAAAAACCGTTCGGTTCAATCAGACTAACGTTAATTCCGAAACTTTTTACCTCGGTAGCAAGCGTTTCACTCAAACCGTTCACTGCATATTTTGAAGCATTGTAAAGTCCTAAAACCGGAAGCGTTACCAATCCAAGGAAACTTGAAACCTGAATAATATGTCCGCTTTTTTGTTCTCTCATAATAGGAACAACAGCTTGTGTAACCCAAAGAAGTCCAAAAAAGTTGGTTTCCATTTGGGCGCGGGCCTGCTGCTCTGTTGTTTCTTCGATAGCTCCAAATAATCCAAAACCTGCATTATTGATCAGCACATCGATGCGTCCAAAATGTTCGTTTGTTTTATTTACTGCTGCAAAACAGTCTTCTCTGTTATTAACATCAAGCTGAATTGGGAGAACTGAATCTCCATATTCTGCAACCAGATCATTCAGGTTTTCCAAATTTCTGGCTGTTGCAGCAACTTTATCTCCTCTTTCTAACAATGCTTTTGCCCATAGTTTACCAAAACCGCGGGATGCTCCTGTAATAAGAATTATTTTTGACATGATATTTTTCTTTTTTAGTACACTACAAAGGTATCATGACCCCTTGCCGGGTATTTAACACAAAATCAGGATTCATTGACACATTACAGGAGTAAGCGGTATCAGCTTATTGATTTGACAAATAGCTTCCCACGCCGCGGTAAAAAATAACCACAAAGCACACAAAGTTTTACACAAAGAGAACTGAGTTAAAACTTTGTATCCTTTGTGTAAAACTTAGTGCCCTTCGTGGTGAAAAAAATCCTGTATATCTTTTGCCAGCAGTTGTGGTTGTTCCGCAGCTGCAAAATGTCCGCCCGCTGGCATTTCGGTCCAATGTTGAATATTGAAACCTTTTTCAATATACGAACGCGGAGGCGTAGGAAGTTCTTTTGGAAATTTGGCAAAAGCAACCGGAATTTTCACAAATTCATGCTCAGTAAAAGCCACTGGTTTTTTACTGTTTTCATTATAGATCCGCATGGAAGAATGAATTGTTTCCGTGAGCCAGTACAACGTGACATTGGCAAGCAGTTCATCTTTTGAAAATGTGTTTTCAATATTTCCATTATTATCACTCCAACTATTGAATTTTTCGATAATCCAGGCGCATAATCCAGTTGGAGAATCATTCAAACCATAAGCGGCCGTTAGCGGTTTTGTAGCATGCATATGTGAATAGCCACCTTCCTTGGCGGACCAATCAGCTCCGATTTTTTGGAAAGCTAAAACCTCGTCGGAAAGCTTTTCGTTTTCTTTGAGATAAGGCTTATAGGAACCGGAAATAAAATTAAGATGCAGACCTGTTACGTTAGACGGATATTTAAGTGAAAGCCAGGTGCTGATACCCGCGCCAATATCTCCACCCTGAGCACCATATTTGTCGTAGCCCAATTCCAACATAAGCTCATGCCAGAGATCCGCCACAACGGCACTGTTGCAACCAGGTTCAGTAGGTTTGCCAGAAAATCCAAAACCCGGAATAGATGGGATAACGAGATCAAAAGACAATTCGGAATCTTCGGTGAGCAGAGGTATCAATTGCATCATTTCAAGAAAAGATCCCGGCCATCCATGCGTAATGATAAGCGGAATTGAGCGTTTTCCCTTTCCTTTAATATGAAGAAAATGAATCTCATAACCGTTTATTTTAGCTATGAAATTGGGATAGGCGTTTATTTCATTCTCAGTTTTCCGCCAGTCAAATGTGTTCTGCCAGTAATCTGTCAGCGATTTCATGTAAGAAAGATCGGCACCATAATTCCAGCCCGATCCAGAAATTTCATCCGGCCAGCGCGTATTTTTCAATCTAAATTGAAGATCATCCAGCTGTTGCTGCGGAATGTCGACTGAAAATGGTTTTATGGAATTCATTTTCGAGGATTTGATTTTTGTTGATGAATTCAAAGGTTCACTATTTTTTGAGAAAATAATGAAAGTGGCCGCGAAAGCCATACCAATTTCCATAATTACTTCACGTCTGCTGATTGAGTACATAGGATTTTTCACATTAGCGGATGTAAAAGTAGCAGGTCGATTAATTCAGAAAAATGCTTATTTTTAATTTACTAATGATTTAAAGGCATTAAATGGATCTTGATCAAATACGAAATTTTCTGAAATTGGCAGAAGAATTACATTTCTGGCGCACAGCAGGAATAGTGAATATTACCCAATCCGCGCTAAGCAGGCAGATTCAGGCATTGGAGCAGGAGTTAGGCTTACAACTTTTTGAGCGTAATAAGAGGAATGTAAAACTGACTTCCGCAGGTTTGTTCCTAAAAGACAAATGGTCTATTTTGTTGGATGATTTGAATTATGTTCATCTTTTTGCGAAGAAGATTAGTCTGGGTGAAACGGGCAAACTAAAAATCGCTCATCCGGATTCCATATCATCCTCTCTGCTTCCGGATTTGCTTTTGAAAGTATCTGAAAAGTATCCTGAACTTACGGTTGAGATGCTTCAACTGCTTTCTGAAAATATTCAGATGTCGTTACTGGATTATAAAATAGACCTGGCATTTACACGGCAGGTAAGCGAATTGCCGGGTATCAGTTCAAAGAAAGTCAAAAGTGAGCCTGTTGCACTTTTTGTTCCTGAGCATCATGCTTTTAAAAATTATGATGATGTTAATGCGGAAAGTTTATCCGGACAGCGTTTCATTCTACCCGTTGCTGAAAGGAAAAGCAGTTATTATTATTTGGTTTGGGAGATTTTTAATTCATATAACGTTGCTCCTCAGGCTTTTTACGAGTCGGATTTTGGATCCAGTATTCTTGGACTTGTTTCCAAAGGGCTGGGAATGGCCATTTTACCAATCAGTTTTGCTCAAAATGGAATGCCACACATTCGTGTGATAGAATTACCATTCTCGACTGATCTTTACATAAGCTGGCGTACGGATGATAACGGGCCATCGTTAAAGAATGTGCTGAACATAATTTTGGACTTAGGAAAAGAATTGAATCCATGATTGATTTTCACAAATAATGGATTGATTTTCATAACCAGTAGCCTTTTGGCACAGGATACCTTTGTAAAACAAAAACTAAACAAACGATGGAACAGAAAAATAAAATAGCACTCATTACCGGCGGAAGTCGCGGATTGGGTAAAGACATGGCTTTTCGTCTTGCTGAAAAAGGAATAGATGTCATAATCACATACAATAGTCAGTTACAGGATGCGGAAAATGTTGTAGCGGAAATAATAAAAGGTGGACAAAAAGCTGCCGCACTTCAACTTAATACGGGTGATATTAAAAGTTTCGGCACTTTTGTGATCCAACTGCAAGATGTTTTGCAGAATAAATTTGATACAAATCATTTCGATTACCTTGTAAATAACGCTGGTATTGGCGGTTACCTTCCCATTGCGGATGTTACCGAAGAAGCATTTGATGAATTGCTGAATATTCATTTCAAAGGTGTTTATTTTTTGACACAAAAAATGCTGCCGATTTTGAATGATGGCGGAGGAATTGTCAATGTATCATCAGGCTTAACCCGTATTTCTGTACCAGGTTCTTCGGTTTATGCGTCGATGAAAGGAGCCATGGAAATTTTCACACGTTACCTTGCCAAAGAGTATGGATCGCGGGCGATCAGAGCGAATATCATTGCACCGGGAGCAGTGATGACAGATTTTGGCGGAGCGCATTTGAGAAATGATGAAAACCTGCAACAATTTATCAGCAACGTTACTGCCTTGGGAAGACCCGGTGTAGCCGAAGATATTGGTGGTGTTGTCGCCTTTTTATGTTCAGAAGAAGCACGTTGGATTAATGGTCAGCGTATAGAGATTTCAGGTGGAATGCAGTTGTAATATTTGAAATGATTCAGGGATCGCGGCACAGGAATTATCTGCGCCGCGAGTTTTTATTTAAAATCTCGTTTTCAAACGATTAGAGATATTCCTTCGCACGGAAAACCCATTTTGGAGCGTCATTTATTTCCTGCCTTAAAAGCAGATTCAATTGTGCTGCGTGGTGCTGAACATGCCGCATGTTGTAAAGCAGTATTTCCAGAATTGAATAATCCATTGCGTCAGATTCAAAATCTTCAACAAAACGCTCGTTTTTTATCTTTTCTTCCGTCAATCCGGCTATTAAATCCCTGCACTTTTCCCGGCTTGATTCCAGATAATCCAGCAATTCTATTTTTGAATAAAAGCTGTTAGGTACCAAATCATCAATTGCATTTTCGGGTAAATTCCCTGGATCAGCAAACGTAAAAGGCAACTTTGGTGAAAAGTTTGCAGGTGGAATCGTGGCAAAATAATCCAGAAATACCAGAATATGGTAAGTCATGTAAAAAAGCCTTTTATTCTCAATAAGAATATTCTCAGGGCAAAGCACAATTGCTTTTTCCAGCGAATCAATACTTGCTCCAAATTGGCTCCACACACTTTTTTTAATTTCTTCAATCATATGTTATGTCGTTGTAGTCGTCTGGTTATCAGCTTGTGGGATAAGTGCTAGTGAAAAAGTGTCGTTGGGTAATTGAATAATAAAAGTTGTTCCTTTTCCTTCCTGAGTTTCAACTTTCAATTCGCCATTATGCGCTTTGATAACATCGTACGCGAGACTTAATCCCAATCCTGTTCCCTGTCCGGTAGGTTTTGTTGTGAAAAATGGCTGAAATATTTTATTGATTATACTTTGCGGAATACCAGTGCCATTATCACTGACCGTAATTTCTATCATCGGATCGCCCGTTACCGAAAGTGCTTTTCCTGTTTTTACCTGGACAATTGGTTTGTCCTGTCTTGACGGATTTGGCGCTTTTACTGCATAAAATGCATTGTTATAAAGATTCAACAAAACCCTGCCAATATCCTGCGGGACAATATTAATTTCACCAATCGTCTCATCAAAATTTGTTTTAAAATCGCAGGTAAAACTTTTGTCTTTTGCCCTGAATCCGTGATAACTCAAACGTAAATATTCGTCACAAAGCGCATTAATATTCGTCAATTCCTTTTTGCCGGTATTGGTGCGGGAATGTTGTAGCATACCTTTGATAATATCATCTGCACGTTTGCCGTGAAACATTGTGCGTCTGTTATTTTCTTTAATATCATTCAATAAAATCAAAATCTGCTCGGGATTGTTGCCCTTTATTTCATCTGTCATTTCTTCCAAAAGTTCAATATTGACCTCTGAAAAATTATTTATGAAGTTTAGCGGATTCTGGATTTCATGAGCAATTCCGGAGGTAAGTTCACCAAGGCTCGCCATCTTTTCACTTTGTATCAATTGTGCCTGTGTAATTTTTAGCTCATCAAGTGATTTTGTAAGCGCCATGGTCCGCTCCGTCACTTTTTGTTCAAGTTGAATATTTTGTTGCAATACAAATTCCGATTGTTCATGCGCCATCCGAAGCGCTTTTGCATGCGCTTCTTCCCTTTGTTTTTTGTAAATATTAATCCGGTCGGCCAGAGCAAGTGACAAAAGTGTAACTTCAATTGCGGAGCCTATCTGCATCGAATTGATGTAGTACATGACAGGCAAAATATTCAGGGATTCAAGAATTGCCGCAATAAATCCGGTAATCAGAAAGCTCCACGCCACCAGGTAAAATTTGGCGGGATTATACCCTTTCCGATATACGATGACACCCGTTACCAGAAAATAAACAGCCATGAGCATAATGCCGGATTGCGCCAGCATTAATGCGGGAATTTTTAAAGGTGTGAAAACCAATACAAAACACAAAATTCCCAAGCAAATAAATACAATTGAAAACTTGTGAGAACGTGGTGCAAGCCGGCTGGTATGAAGAAATTCTCTGGTAAATAAAGTTGCGGTCAAAATTGTAAGACCCGATGACGCAACAGCAAATTGGTTGATAACGGGCAGGTTTGGCCAGATAAATTCAAAAACGTACTGATAGACGGTCGACATGAACCAGGTGATACTGAACACATACGCAACATAGTACAGATATATGTTTTCCTTAGTTGAAAAGTATAAAAACAGATTGTACAGGAAAATAAGCAGCATAAAACCAAGATAAATTCCCTGAATCAGATCCAGTTTATGTGTGTCTTCCATAAACGTATCAAGCGTACCGACCCGCAGCGGAAAGAAAAATGGCTGCATGGTTTTTACACGAAGTAAATACTCCTGTTGCTCGCCGGATTTTATGTTTAACGGGAAAAGAAAAGTGTTGACTTTTAAAGGCCTGTTTGTAAAAACATAATTATCTCCTGATAGCTGGACTTCTCTAACCTGATTATTGGTAACTGCGTAAAGCGCGATACTATCAATAAAGGCAGATCCTATGTGCAGGAAAAACTGTTTATCCGTTACGTTACCAGCCGTAAATTTAAACCAGATCGCGTCCGTCGTGCCTCCAAAACTGGGCTCATCCTGATTATATTTTTGGAATTTTGACTGAATAGTGGGCTGCAAAATTGCCTGAATACTTCTCGATCCCGGATCCCGGAAAAAAGCGGTTTGTTTACCAATAGGATACCAATCGCCAGTGTCTTTCAGAGTGATTATCTGTTGGGCATTTAGGCTTAATGAAATGCATAAAAACAGGAAGGGGAGTAGCGTTTTTTTCATTACGTTGGGATGCCCGATTATGTAAAGTTATCGTGTTGGGTTAGCGTCTTTAAATTTAATTAAATTTTCGTTTTATTACCATCGGTCTGCCTTTTGCTTTTCAGTTTTTTAAATTATAATCTAACCAGTTAAGTTACTGTTAGTCAAAACAATAATATGTCGTAAAAAAGGTATAAGTTTTATTTAACGGTTTGCATTGAAGGCATAAGTTTTATTTAATTGAACACGATTTGATAGCACGATTTAATTTGTCGAGGTCTGACAAAAAGGTTCTCTGATCGGATCGAACTCCGCCGTAATAATCGCCATGACATATATACTTAGAGGTTAATAAAATCTCACTATTAGTTGGTATCATCTCCGGTTCAAACTTATTGGATTAACTATGAACGATGTTGATTTTGAAAAGTTGGAACATGATGTATGGATTTACGTGGAAACCCTACGAAATAGTCCCGAAGCACGAATGAAATCCCGAGAGATTTTCTACCAAAAGTACGGGCAGGAAGATGATTCAAGGACCTACGGTTATGGAGATGCAGAAATTGCATTTTTGACATGGGAGGACAGAGCCGTAATCCGTCCGACTGACGGTCGTCCTCCGGGAAGTGCTTGGTGGAGCAGTGTTAATCTGTGGTTTATTTATTTGTCGGAATTAGCAGGGAAGGCTTATGAAATTGGTTTTCCTCCTGAAAAACTTCCTGTTCCAACACAATTCTGGTTTGAGTTTATCAAGATTCCTAATTCTGTGAACTGGTATCGCGCCCATAATTCCAGCATTATCGATGGCTATCTCAAATATCCGGATTTGGCAGCGCTTGAAACTGTACCGGAAAAAATATTCATCAATATGGTTTTGTACAGATTGCTGTTCGCCCAGGCGCTGGAAGAAGGTCAGGATTTCTTACCAAAACTGAGCAAAATTCTGGGAGATCCGAGAGGGAATTCAGTGAAATTCATTACTGGTTTGGATCCATATTATCCAGATCACTATCCGATGAATGAGCAGGAAATCAATGAAGTACTAGGGAAAACGCATAGCCTGGCGGAGTTTACGGTCAAGTTTCTGGATGATGTTTTGATAGAACCAGAGCTGAGTTATTTGTACCATGCAGCCTCCATCTGGAACAAGCAGCCGGATTTAATTACATTGATAAAAGATGATAAACCAGTATATCCTGACGGAAAAATACTACCCGATACAGATAAAAGCTGGCTAATAAATATTTTAATCTGGTTCAGGCGATTATTAGCCAGAATGCATAAAAATTTTACCAAATAGAACTCAGCTTTAACCCGCATGGAAACCCCGAAAAAGAAAATCGTAATACTTGGCGGAGGCATGGCCTCGCTTTCTGCTGCTTATGAGCTGACGGACTATGACGACTGGCAGGAAAACTATGAGATCACACTCTATCAGACCGGCTGGCGGCTTGGCGGCAAAACGGCGACCGGCAGAAGCCAGAATGACCGGATTGAAGAACATGGAATTCATATTTTGCAGGGCTGGTATGAGACAACGTTTCGTCTGCTCCGTTCTGTTTATGATGAACGAAAGAAAAATAATCTGGCACCGGATAGTCCATTGCAGGATTTGTTTAAAGATGGATTGGTTGCCAACAACACAACTTTACTAACAGAATTTGTCCCGGAATTGGGTAAATGGACAAACTGGCCGCTGATATTTCCTGAAACTACCGAACAACCCGGATTAGGCGGACCATTGCCTATGTGGACATTGATTGAAAAAGGTCTTGCACTTTCCATAGAAATGCTGCTGGGTAGTCCATATTCCAGAAAAACAAGCTCGTTTGCTGCGAGAATTCTGAGTCGTTTTTTTCCAAAATATTTAAACGGAGTTCAACAAAAAGACCAGAAAAATAAAGGATGCATGTACTTCTTGTTAAAACCATTTTTGGGTGAAGGCGGAATTATCGAGCGAATGATTAAAAAAGAAATGGCCCACATTGCAGAAGCGTTAAAAATGTTAAAAGAGTCCGGCGTAGACAATAAACATCAAAGACATAGTCTGATTCTGGATTTGATTGAAAGGGAAATTCATCACATTGAAAAAGAAGGATTGCCCTACGCAGAAGACGAGCAGGAAAAAAGGCATATGGCAATCGGCATCTGTTTTGCTTTTTATAATATCAAAGGCATTTTAAAAGATGTCTACGATGCAGAGACGGAAAATTTTGATTTCACTAAAATCGATCAGTACGATTATCGGGTCTGGCTTTCTATGCAGGGAGCTCCGCAATGGCTTGTGGATTCGGTTATTGTGCGTTTTTTCTATACCGGCACTTTTGCCAATCTGGTTAACGAACAGGGTGGCGCGGTAGCGGCTGGAACTGCACTTCAGTTTTTTGCAAAATCAGCAGGTTTCAAAGGATCTTTCGTATATCAGATGACTTATGGTACTGGTGATGTGATGGTTATGCCAATTTATGAAGTGCTGAAAAACCGGGGCGTCAAGTTTAAATTCTTTCACAAAATTGAACAGATACATCATTCCGCTAATGGAGAAATAGAAACGATTTCTTACGCCGAGCAGGTTCAACTCAATGTTCCTGAATATAATCCTGTCAAAAAGATTAACAGTGATAAGCTGAGCGTATGGCCATCTGAGCCACTTTACGATCAACTTAACAGTGATCAGGCGACTTTACTTCAAAATGGAAAGATCAGTCTGGAAGATCCCTGGGCGGACTGGACGGATTATCAAAAATGGACAACTTACAAAAAGGAATTGATTATGACGAAGTGATATTGGGAATTCCAGTTGGAACGTTGAAAACGATTTGCAGTGAAATAATCCAGAAAGAAGAAAAGTGGAGATTGATGACCGACAATATCGTAACAACGCCAACGCAGTCGGCGCAACTCTGGTTTTTACGATCATTAGAGGAATTGGGTTTCGATCTTGCTGCCTGGGGATTGCCTCCGCAAAATAGTGCTCCGAATGTGGTGGTATATCAAAATCCGATGTATTCCTGGCTGGACAGTTCTTTGGTGTTGCCAAATGAAAACTGGCCGGAAAATCAGCAGCCAAAATTCCTCGCCTATTATACCGGGCCATATCTTTTGCGCAAACCTTTACCTCCACTTTCAGACCATAACTTTCAGGCAACTGAAAACGCAAGATTGAAAGATGCTTTTGAACAATGGCTGCAAGATAATTCTGCATGGTTTTGGCCAAAAGGCGCCACTTATTTATATCCACAGGGACTGAATTTTCAATTATTGGCCGATCCTAATAATTCCGCAGACGGATACGATCGTTTTTCAAGTCAGTTTTTTCGGGCAAATGTGAGGCCAACGGATCATTATACACTTTCGGTTCCCAACAGCGCGCTTTACAGATTGAAAGCGGACGCTAGCGGTTTTGCCAATTTATTCCTGTGCGGCGACTGGATTGATTTTGGCGGAAATGTAGGTTATATTGATGGCACAATTCAATCCGGGCAACAAGCAGCTCAGGCATTGCGTACGAAGATGAAACTGGGCGGACACAAAGAAATCTGGTCAGAACTTAAAGCGAATTGAATTTATAATAACTGAATAAAACGGCCCGATTTACCTGATAAATCAGGCCGTTTTATTTTGTAACAGAATATCAAAATCATAAATCAGCTTCTTTTTTGTTCATAATGCAGAACTACAATTCCGCAGTCGAAGGACGTTGATTTTCTAAGAGAAAAATATTGCTTACCTACTAATTCTTTGAAAATGGGCATTCCGTGACCAATTGCTGTTGGATCAAGGAGAAAATAAAACTCGTCTATCAGTCTTTCCTTGATTAGAGCCGATACAAAAGTTGCCCCGCCATAAGCGAGAATATCCTGACCGTCCTGATTTTTTAATTTGGTTATTTCTTCAACAATATCACCTTTTGCCAACGTAGTGTTGTCCCATTTTGACTCATCCAGGGTTTTGGTAAAAACTACCTTTGGCGTTTTGGTAATCATTTTTGCAGGAATAAAATCCGGATGGTCGGGTTTTAAAGCTATCTCAGCCCAATAAGGAATAAATTCTTCCGCAAGTTTTCTTCCGATAATGATACAGTCAACGGGATCAGTTATTTGTTTTACATAATGTTTAAGCTCGTCATCCCAGTTCCATTCCATCCAATCCATTTCTCCATTAGGTCCGGCAATGTATCCATCTAAACTTATCTGAACTTGAAGTTTTAGCTTTCTCATTTGTTAATGTTTTTTTACAAAATTAGTGAGCAGGCTTTGTATTCATAAGGGGCTTTTGCGCCTAAGAAAGGGGCAGTTACGACAAATAGTTTAGATGACTCAACAAAAAAGTTGAACTGGTTCAACCGAATTTCCTAATCTGGTTCATCGTCCCACGGATTAGCGGAAGATACCTTTGTGACATACAAAAACAAGAAAAAAATGTCACTTAAATTAGAAAACAAAGTAGCTGTAATTACGGGAGGTAATAGCGGTATAGGGTTCGGAATTGCAAAACTTTTTGCAAATCAGGGCGCAAAAGTAACCATCACCGGACGCAATTCGACCACTATCGAAACAGCCGTAGCGGAAATCGGTCATGGTGCAATCGGTGTAGTAAGTAATGTAGCTGACGTCAAAAGCTTTGAACCACTCTACAAAAAAGTAGATGAAAAGTTTGGCAAAATTGACGTATTGGTGGTAAATGCCGGGATAATTTTAATGGCGCCGTTGGAAGAAACAACCGAAGAAATGTTTGACCAGATCACTGACATTAATTACAAAGGTGTTTTCTTCACAGTTCAAAAAGCACTTCCTTACCTGAATGATGGCGCGTCGATCATCATCACCTCTTCGACCGTAGCCGATAAGGGCATTCCCGGATCGGCAGCTTATACTTCTTCAAAAGCAGCTGAACGGAATCTTGTAAGATCATTCGCTTCCGAACTTTCAGCCAGAAAAATCAGAGTGAATGCACTTTCTCCAGGAGCTATTGAAACACCAATTTTTGAGAAAAACGGTTTTAGTCAGGAAGCTACTGAAGGGATGAATAATTTCTTCGCAGGTGCAGTTGCTTTAAAAAGACTTGGAACGGTGGAGGAAATTTCCAAAGGATACTTATTTCTGGCCTCTGATGATTCGTCGTATATGACGGGAGCGGACCTTGTGATCGATGGTGGTTTCAGAGATTTGTAATAGAAATAATTCGTCTAATTACGAGGCTTTTTAAAGCATTTCGAAGCAAATGTTTCATTTTAAAATCTACAATCATGGTAAAATTAAATGTTTTTTTGACAAAAGAAACCGGCACCACTTTGGAACAATTTTCTGGATCGGGAAAAGACGTTGATTATGTATGGTATCGAAACAGTTGTTTTTGAATAGATGGTTGATTTTTGAAAAAAAACAAATATTAGTGTTTCGTTTTAAGATTCCATGCCCTCCGGTTGAAAAACTTTGGAGGGTTTTTGGCAATAAAATACGGGATTCGAAGAGAAAAAACATTTGGAAGTCATTCACAGAATAATTTGTTTTAAGTTGCAGAACTTCTATCAAATTACATTTTATTGATGAATGACATTGACCTCTTTATCAAATATATCCAAAGGCAGATTGTATTGTCTGACGACGAGCTTTCGGATTTTACGGCCGCTTTTTCATTTAAAAAGATAAAGAAAAAGCAGTTCATTATTCAGCCTGATTTTCCGGCAAAATACAGGACGTTTGTTTTGAAAGGTGCGTTACGGTCTTTTGTAATTGATCATGACGGAGTTGACCACACGATCCAGTTCGCACTGGAAGACTGGTGGATTTCTGATATCAACAGCTACCTGTATCAAAAACAGGCAACGATGTTTGTGGTGGCCATTGAAGACAGCGAAGTTTTGCAGATTGACTTTGAAACCGAGCAGATATTAAAACAATCCAATCATAAATTCGAAACGTTGTTCAGGATTACTGCCGAGCGGACAGCCGCTTTTCACCAGCGTAGAATAATTTCGTCTTTGACACGTACGGCGGAAGAACGTTACAACGACTTTCTGGAAAGATATCCGGAAGTTTCCCAGCGCTTACCTCAATATGTGATTGCATCTTATTTGGGAATGACAACTGAGTTTTTATCGAAAATCAGGAACAGGAAGCTTCGAAAAAAAGGGGATGCTCATAGCAATTAAAATTAGCCAAAAAAATCCTGAATACTTAAACGTATTCAGGATTTTTTTGGTATAGTAGGTTCGGTCATTTTTATCTTTTTACTTATACTGATTTACTAAATCCGATATCCCTAATCTTTTTCTTGATTATGCCAAAATCACAAGACGTTACGCCAATCATAAAACGCCGGGATTTTATTACAAAAGGCAGCATTCTAACAATTGGATTTTTGTTTTCACGGCACTTAGGATGGTCCCGATCTCTGAAACCTTCCGGTTATCCGGTGCACAATATTCCGGTTGATAAAAATATTGACGCGCTGTGGATCAATTCATTATATCAAAGAGGAAAACCTACCATATATTTAAAATCCAGAAATGAATTAAAATACATAGGAATGCCAGTTGGCGGACTTCATGCAGGAACGGTATATATGGGCGGTGATGGAAGGCTCTGGCTTTGGGGGATTTACAATGAATCGGAAGAACCAAAAAATGAAGGTATTGATCCGAAAACGGTTTTATGGAATGATGGTAATACTGTCAGGAAAATAAGATCTCGCGACGGTGCATCTTATATTGAACCGGCCATCGCCGAAAACAAACGTGTTTTGGAACAAGGTTTCGCTGTCAGGATTTTATACAAAGGAAAGGTTATTATCAAAGAGTTAAATGAGAATCATTGGAGTGAAGTAAGCTTTCAGGCTACATATCCGACTGCTATTGTTCAATATACAGATCATCATTTGCCGGTTTCTGTTACGTTAACCGGCTATTCTCCGTTCATTCCACTGGATGCCGACAACTCCTCACTTCCTGCAACTGTTTTGCGTATTGAAGTAAAAAATCTTTCCAATGAAAAAGTGGAAGTATCGCTAATCGGCTGGATGGAGAATGGAGCAAACAAATTATCTGCTAAAAAAGGTGACGGGAAAAAGGTGAATTCTGTGATGTCATCGGAGATATTTAAAGGAATTTTTTCAGAATTCAACTTCTCAAAAGATGGCTCGTCAACAGCGACAGATTCCGGAACCACGGCTTTTGCCATACTTAATCCGAAAGCTGGAATTAATACTGCTTTTAACTCCTGGCCAGTAACAGATGAAGGTTTTAAAACGGAATTTTTACAAAAATCAGAAATTGATGTTCCTGAAAAACTTACCGGAGCTCTTTTTACTTCCAAATTATTAGCTGGCGGCGCTTCGATGAAAGAAGATTTTATCATCAGCTGGCATTTTAATAATCCTAATGATAAGTTAAAGGAATTGGTGAAGGACGCCAAAGCAGGATATTATTACGGCACAAAATTTAAAAATGCCCAGGCGGTTGCGGAATACGTTACGGTAAATTTCGATAAGTTATCTTCCCAAACTGAACTTTGGCAACGCACCTGGAATGACTCAACTTTGCCGAATTGGTTTTTGGAAAGGACGTTTGTTAACATTGGAACATTGGCGACAGCAAATACGTATAGGTTCGCAAATGGCCGTTTCTGGGGTTGGGAAGGGGTAGGAGCCTGCGCCGGAACATGTACACATGTATGGCAATATGCACAATCCATGGGCAGGATCTTTCCGGAACTGGAACGAATTACTCGTCAAAAGGTAGATTTGGGAGTCGGTTTTCGTCCGGATTCAGGAGCTATAATTTTTCGGGCTGAGAATGAAAGTCGTCCGGCAATCGATGGACAAGCCGGAAGTATTTTGAGATTTTATCGGGAACATCAAATGTCAGCCGATACAGATTTTCTCAGGACTAATTGGCCTGGAATTAAAAAAGCGGTACAGTTTATGCTTGCCCAAGACAAAAATGGCGACGGCATGACAGACACACCAATGGAAAATACGTTGGATGCAGTTTGGGAAGGAGAAATCGCCTGGATCGTAGGTCTTTGTATCGCAGCAGCGAGAGCAGGACAAGCGATGGCGGAAGAAATGAGCGATGCGGATTTTGGCCTGATCTGTAAAACCTACGTTGAAAAAGGAAGGAAAAATATGGAAGAGCAATTGTTCAACGGTGAATATTTCATTCATAAACCAGACGTTGTACAAGGGCGTAAAAAACTGGGATCGTATAACACTTGCCATATTGATCAGGTTTATGGACAAAGCTGGGCACATCAGGTTGGATTGCCACGGGTTTTAGACAAGGAAAAAACTTTGTCTGCATTAAATTCTCTTTGGAAGTATAATTTTACAATGGATGTGGGTCCATATATCAAATCGCATCAGGGCGGTCGTCCGTATGCAGTTTCTGCTGAAGGTGGCATGGTTATGAACACTAATCCGCATAATGAAGATAAACCTTATGGTGAAAATGAAAGCTGGCAACTTGGATATTTCCATGAATGCATGAGCGGTTTTGAACATCAGGTAGCCGCCCATATGATGGCGGAAGGGATGGTGGATCAGTCACTAACAATGACACGCGTAATCCATGACCGTCACCACGCGGCAAAAAGAAATCCATATAATGAAATTGAATGCAGTGATCATTATGCCCGGGCCATGGCGAGTTACGGCACTTTTATTTCTGCCTGCGGTTTTGAGTATCACGGCCCAAAGGGTTATATGTCTTTTGATCCAAAAATAAGTCCGGAAAATTTTCAAGCTCCTTTCACTTCTGCCGAAGGCTGGGGTACTTTTAAACAATCCCAAACGGCTGGAAAACAATTGAATAGTATTGAAATGGTTTATGGTAAATTACGATTAAAAACCTTTGCCGTGAAGTCCGGAAAAGGTATGATTTACAAGAATGTTCTGGCAAAAGTGAATGGAAAAAGCCATGAAGTAAGCCTGAGAAAGGAGACCGATAAATATGTTATTGATTTTAAATCTGATATGGAATTGACAGAATCGCAAAAATTGGAATTGATACTGAGCTAATGGTTTTTATTAAAGAATGAAGCGGTTAATTTTTGCAATTATTGATACATTGTAAATGACATAAAGCTATGAAGTTCAACACAAAAGCTCTTTTGTTCAACAGTATTTTAATAGCTGTAACAGCTTCACTTATAACCACGATCCTTCACGAAGGTGCGCATTATGTTACAGCTTTATGTTTAGGTGTTCCCGCGGAATTACATCATAATTATGTGTCAACGCCAGATGCAACTCCGGCTTTTGAAGCGACTATTATTTCAGCAGCCGGTCCGTTATTTTCGTTGTTGTTTGGAATATCGGTTTTATTTATTTCAATCCGGATTACTAAAATTTCGTTATTCAAACTATTCATGCTTTGGCTGGGTATGCAGGGGATTCTGACATTTTTTGGATATCTGTTAATAGCTCCGATTGCGGCAAAAGGTGATACAGGAAAGGTATTCGACTATTTAGGTTTCCCGATTTATCTTTCCATTGGTATTGCTGTGGCTTCATTTATATTTATCAATAAGGCTTTTTCACGGCTTGCCCGATATTTTGTCTATTATAAAGCAACAGAATTTTCTGATAAAAATGAAGATTGCCGGCAACTGCTGATATATCCGATTTTCGCCTCTATAATTTTTGTTACACTGCTGAATCTACCGGTCATTATTTGGGTAAGTTTATTACCAGCCGTTTTTATGCCCATGACTTATTTTGCCACGATGGGTGCTTACAAGAGACTGAAAATTACCAATCCTCAGATTGTTATTGACAAGATTTTAATTCCGCTAATCGTTCTGACAGTTTTTTGCATTGGCCTGTTTCGTTACCTTGTTTAAGGGAAATTGTCAGGATTTGAAAAGGAACAATGTTTTCAAAATCATACCAAACAAATGTCCTGAAATCACCCTTTTATTGTCCCGACTGCCACCTTTCAAAAATAGAACAAAGTCTTAATTTTGAAAATATAGTTATTAAACTATTGATTTTTCAAAATGTTCGTCCAACTAATCAAAATCTGATGCTGACAAATAAAAACGCTGTCATTTATGGAGCTGGCGGCTCACTGGGTGGTGCGGTCGCGGAAGTATTGGCAGCTGCCGGAGCAAAAGTATTTCTCACGGGCCGAAATCGTATGTCGGTACAAAAAACGGCGGATAAAATTATTGAGAAAGGCGGTCAGGCTGATGTTCATCAGGTTGATGCGCTGGATGAAACCGCTGTCAAAAACCACCTCGATTATGTCTTGGAAACAGGAGGGAAGGTTGATATTTCGTTCAATGCAGTTGGAATTGATGTGGTACAGAATATTCCACTGATAGATATGCAATTGGAAGATTTTGTGAACCCTGTAACTTTTGCCATGCAAACCCATTTTTCAACCGCAAGAGCTGCCGCCAGAATTATGATACAACAGAAATCCGGCGTTATTTTAACACTTACGGCAACTCCGGGCGGCATCGCCTATCCTTTTACCGGAGGTTTTGCACCGACTTGTTGCGCCATAGAAAGTTTTTCAAAAAATCTCGCTTCCGAGTTGGGGATTTATGGTGTTCGTGTAGTAAATATCCGTTCCGGTGGTTCTCCTGATTCCAAAGTTTTCAAAGATGCTATTGAATCAAATCCGGAGCATATGGAAATTGTTTTGAAGAAATTGAAGGATGACACAATGCTAAAAACACTGCCTTCGATGGCTGATATTGCCAATGTTGCACTATTTCTATCATCCGATATGGCCGGGAAAATAACCGGAGTTACCATTGACGTTACAGCGGGCACCACTTCCGCATTGAATTACAGAGTATCGCTTTGAAGAAAATCCCCTGACCACATCAAAATTCATGATCAGGGGATTTAAATTTTTTCTATGAAAATAATTGTGGTTTAGCTTTATAAGTTTCCCACAGAAACTCTCCGAATAAAGTATTTGCCCAGGCAAACCATGATCTCGTAAATTTTGTAGGATCATCCTTATGGAAAGATTCATGCATGAAACCAGTACCTCCATGGCACTTTTTCAGCATATCGATACAGGATTTTATTTCCTTGTCATTGTTACTTGTCAACCCACGGATGATAATTCCCAACGGCCAGATCATATCCAGACCAATATGCGGGCCGCCAATTCCTTCCCCTGCTTTTCCTTTGAAAAAGAAAGGATTGTTTAGCGACAATAACATTTTACGCGTATTCTGGTATATCGGATCACTTTTTGGCAACGCATCCAGGTACGGCAATCCCAAAAGACTTGGCACGTTGGCATCATCCATCAAATTGTAGCTTCCGTATCCATTTACTTCGTAAGCATATACTTTGCCAAATTCCTTGCTCTCAACAACTGCATGAGTTTTTAATGCATTTTCTACTTCCACAGCGAGTGCAGTTAATTCAGCTGCGAGCGCTTTGTCGCCGGATATTTTTTCAACCATTTTCGCAGCTTGTTTCAAGCTTACAACAGCGAAAAAATTCGATGGTATCAGGAAAGAATAGATCGTTGCATCATCACTTGGACGGAATGCTGAACAGATCAAACCAACTGGTTTTACAGGATATCCATATCCGCCCATCGGTACACCATCCGTTGCCCAGGAAGTTTTACGCTGAAAGTGGTAAGGTCCATTATCCTTTTTTCTTTGTTGCTCTTTGAAAGTTTTCAACGTAAGCATGATCGCTTCTTTCCATTTTGCATCAAACGGTGTTGTATCACCTGTCAATTGCCAGTAACGATGGGCAAGGCGAATAGGATAACACAACGAATCGATTTCCCATTTGCGCTCATGGAGGCCGGGTTTCATATCTGTTTCATCCGTTTGCCACTCACCCTTTTTGTTAGGGTCGTCATAGAATGCATTCGCATAAGGATCACGCAAAATGCACACAGCCTGACGGTTAATAACACCGGCGATCAATTGTTGAAGCGTTTTATCTTTTTTGATAAAATCAAGATAAGGCCAAACCTGAGCTGTACTATCACGAAGCCACATTGCATCAATATCACCGGTAATTACATAAGTATCAGGTTTTTCACCTTTGCCGTTATAAGTTACCGTAGTATCCAGCGTATTTGGAAAACAATTCCCAAAAAGCCACCCCAATTCTTTATCTTTTATTGCCGACTGAAATTCGAGAATAGAATCTTCAATAACCTTGCTGCTGAATTTCCTTTCGCCCGGATTTACTCTGACAACCGGAAAATCAGGCTTTGCAAATGCCGGCATTTTGCCAATCATAAGTCCTGTGCCCAAGAGGGCGGAACTCTTTATAAACGTGCTTCTTTTCATATAAAATTGTAAAAAATAAAATGCTTGTTGCTGCGGAAATGCTTTCTGCAATTCACTAAAATAATATGATCTATCAGATAAATCGTTTTAACATCGCAAATAACGTATTTAAACAAATAACTGAATGACCGCATCGTACATTTTATTTTAACTAATGAAATGATATGTATTTGCTGCGGGGTTCTGGAAAGAAAAACAACCAACTTAATTTGTAGAAACTAAAGTAGCAAAGAATCTATTTACAGAGCGATAAGTACAGGTACCTTTTGGTAACTTTGGTTTAATAAATAAAAAGAATAGTTATAAAAATGGGTAAAAAAATTCCATTGATAAAGGTTGTTATGCGTCAACTAGTGAGGTAATCCGGTTTGGTTTACGTTTATTTAAAGCAGAAGAGCAAAAACTGAAATTGTTGCAACAAGCACTTATTGAAGGATAAGAAAGCGGTTGGGTAGAAAATTTTAATCCGACAGATTTCAAGAAAAGATTAAGGGGGAAAAGCTTGACAAACCAGTAAGTATTTACACATTTCTATAACAAGCCCAATATAATGACTTTCAAATTCCTACTCGTTGCTGCAATTTTCACAGTATTTTTATTTATAAAGCCGGGAAGTGTTTCCGCAGAAATTCATGTAGAACAAACCGATAAAACCCACTTTTCAGCAGAAAAATGGCGTTTCCAAAGAGAAATTTTCATCGATAATCAAGGTGAAGCCGCGACTGATATCGTTATTCAAATCAAACTGGAAGCCAACGATTTCGATTTTACAAAAGTAAAACCGGATGGTGCTGATATTCGTTTTTCTACTTCTGCCAGAACACCAAAAGACAGCGGTCTGTCTTATTGGACGGAAAAATGGAATGAAAGTGGAGCGGCTATTATCTGGGTAAAAGTACCAACGCTGAAAGCAAAATCACGGAATTCTATATTCATGTTTTATGGAAATTCTAATGCAGCACAGATGTCAAACGGAGACAAAACTTTTTTGTTTTTTGATGATTTTGAAGATGGTGATTTTACAAAGAAATGGACAAATACTTCTGTTGGTGAAGTTGTTGAAAAAGATGGTAATTTAAAATTAAAAGAAACTGACGGCCAGGACGGAATTGTGTCGGCTAATTTCCAGGTCACAGGAAAAATGATCGTTCGTACATCATACCAGCGCGAAGGCGCAGATGGACATTGGGTGAGGGCAGGCGTAGGAGGCTGGAACATCTGGCTGGCTTTTGGCGATCATACAGATTGGGCGGCGAGCGGAACAAATTACGTGATGTTATTTGATAGCGCCAGCATCGGAAGTCTTAAAAGTTCTCCCTTAATTAAAAAGGCCAATTCCGTTATAACAGACAAATGGCGACTGGCAGAATATTGGTTTGATGGTAAAACACTATTGGGCAAACAGGATGATATAATGGTGGAACTACCGCTTAAAGATGCTTCTTCAAAACTGGCTTTAAGAACATTGGACAACGATAGCTGGGATAATTTTGCTTATATATCAGTTAGTAAATATTCAGGTTCAGAAGTGAAAGTTAAGCTAGGAAAAGAGCAGACTAATTAAATATATATCAACATAAAAGTGCCTGAACTTCAATTGAAATTCAGGCACTTTTTTACATTAGTTAATTGACGATAGAAGAAAGCAGGAGCTTAAACGCCCAAACTCCAACCTTCACGATACGTACGTTTTACATACTGATTCACCTCGTCAAAGTTGGTCACTTTCATGTTTTCATGATCCCAAAGCATTTTCATATTGGCTCCCGGGTAATCATATCCTTTTCCATTTTCTCTTGCTTTTGGCATATCCGCGCCTCTGATGGCCAGGTTGGCCATAAGTATTGCTTCGGTTAATGGTCCGGCCAGTTCAAAAGGAGAACTTAGTTCCATTTTTCCGTAACCTGCAATAGCGCCTTCTACCCACTGGGCATAATGGCCTTCGGCGCTGCCTGGTACGCGGGCAAACTTTTGTTTTACTTTCACTTCCTCCATTCTGCGAAAGCGGCAACAAACGCGGATTGGCAGCATATTCGCTGGCCATCATTTTGCCTTTTGTACCAACAAATAAAATACCGCTGTTACCATCGCCAAACAATTCATTCGGTCCCAATTCTTCCGGACGTTCAGGTTTTATACCGCCGTCCATCCAGTGCATGGTCACCGGTCCTTTTGTTTTTGCTGTTTTCGGGAAAGTTAATGTCGCGTGACTGGATGGCGGGCAGCTGTCCGGGAAAATTCCTCTTTTACCAAAATCAGTGAAAACGCTGCCTACGCTTGCCTGCACATCAGTGGCATATTTAAGTCCAAGTACCCGGAAAGGCGCTTCCATCAGGTGACAGCCCAAGTCACCCAAGTGCGCCTGTTCCGTAATCCCACCAGCCTCTCCAGCTTCCGGGAATCAGCTTGTCTACATAGTCTTTTTTAGGTGCCGTTCCCAGCCATAGATCCCAGTCAAGTCCTTTTGGAACCGGTGGTTTTTCGGTTGGCCAGGGAATACCCTGTGGCCAGATCGGGCGGTTGGTCCAGATATAAACGGTGTGCACGTCACCGATGATTCCGGCATCATACCACTCGTGCAATTGTCTTACACCATCACCGGACGAGCCCTGGTTTCCCATTTGCGTCACCACTTTATAACGTGCTGCTGCTTCGGTAAGCTGTCGGGCTTCGTAAATATCGTGCGTCATCGGTTTTTGCACATACACATGTTTGCCCAGCTGCATGGCACCCATGGCAACCACGGCGTGCGTATGATCGGGTGTTGAAACAGATACGGCATCGAAATTTTTCGATTCTTTTTCAAACATTTCCCGCCAGTCCTTATAATATTTGGCTTTTGGGAAATTTGTTACGCTTTCGGCAGCACTTCTGTCGTCCACATCGCATAAAAAGCCGATATCGGCTTTGCCGCTTTTGGCAAAATTGGCAATATCCGATCTTCCTTTTCCGCCGACACCGACACCTGCAACAATCAGCCTGTCGCTTGGTGCCAGAAAGCCTTTTCCGCCAATTACGTGGCGTGGAACGATCATAAATGCGGCTGCTGCCAAACCGGATGTTTTGATAAAATCTCTTCTCGAAGAAGCGATTTTATCATTTCCTGTACTCTTTTCCTGCATTTTAAGATTCTGGTTAAGTGGTTTATAATTAGGAGGACTTTAAGCCCGATGGTAAAAGTCACCACTGTGCATATTCTTTTGCTAAGCAGGATATTATATTTTTTTACTCAAAAAATGCAACCAAATTCAAACTTCCATTTCCCGGTTACTTACAAATAATACTGATAAAAGTTATATTGGGCTATAAAATTAAAGATCGTCCTGAAAAAATTTCAATCCAACAGGACTGACAATTTTTCAGGACGATCTTTTAACTAATTAAAAACGGCTTTAAATCTTGCGATTTCAGACCGCCAGGACTTTTTCATTTAAGAAAATCAGTTGGCCACGGTGATAATTTTCATGGCTGCTGCGGTTCATCAGCACATTTAATTTATTTCTTGCGGGATCCAAAGCAAAATCTTCATCCGAAACGCTGTTATGTCTTGAAAGCCATTGTTCCGCTGTCATACTTTTAAAATGATCCGCCAGTGTATTGTTAAGCGTTTCCCATTTGCTTTTCAAATCCGAAATCGATAACTCAAAAGGTACAGCACTTTCTGCTTCGGAGGCTAAGGGAGCAAGTTCAGGAAATAATTTTTCTCCGAGATTAAAAAGTGGTAGTAAAGCGTCATTGGTAGCAATGAGATGCGCAAGTAAATAAATTCCTCTATTTCTTCCGGGCGCAACTTCGCCGAGATACACGTCATCTTCATGTTTGTTGAAAAACGCAGTAATTCCCTTATTGTTGGCTTCCCAAAAGTTGATTACTTGCCTGATAATCAAATTGGTCTGAGCTTGTGCATTAGCTATTTTTTCCTGATCGTTCATGTTTGTTTTTTTATTTTTTAAACGGGGATTTTGTCTTCAATCCTTATCAATTTTTTTCTGAAATCAGATTCAATCGTCATTCAAAAGTATATAAAAAATTGATGCATTTAAATATTTAGATAAATTAAAATATAGTTAAAGTATAATATCTCGAATCGTAAAAACGAGGAAGGAATGATTATTTATTACAACAGAATGAGCTTTTATCTTGTGAACAGATTAGCTTGCGAAGGTTAATTTCGAAATTGAAAACAGGATTATCATAAACAGTAAAATCAGCCGATGAAAATACAACTTTCCTTTGAATATCAGTTATTTGAAAATGACGGGCAACTGGACGAAAATTTGCAAAAACTTCTAGTAGCGTCAAAAGAAGCGATAAGCCTTTCTTATGCGCCTTATTCAAAATTTCATGTTGGTGCTGCATTATTATTATCAAACGGTGAAATTGTAAAAGGCAGCAATCAGGAAAATGCATCTTTTCCGGCAGGAATTTGTGCCGAACGCGTGGCGTTGTCAGCAGCATCATCAATCTACCCAAAAGAAAAAATACTGGCCGTTGCTATTTCTTATCACAACAGCGCCGAGGACAGTTCAACCGAAAATATTCTATCGCCTTGCGGGATTTGCAGGCAAAGTTTAATGGAGGCAACACAAAGGCAACATAGTCATATCGAAGTTATTCTGAGCAATCCGCAAGGAAAAATTATATATCTGGAAAACGCTGATAATCTGCTTCCTCTGGCATTTTCTTCTGATCATTTAACATCCGTAATATCGACTGAATAGTCTGTCCAGTTCTGAACAAAAATGTCCGGTTTCGAACGTTTTTGTAGCCTTCTTTTTTTGTAAATATCTGATTCCCAAATTGGCATAATTTTGTTCAAATGACAGGGAATTTCGATTGATCAATAAAATTGTTAGCCCATGTTTAAGAACTACTTCAAAATTGCCTGGCGGAATCTTATTAAAAACAAGACGTTCAGCCTGATCAATATTCTTGGACTTTCATTGGGTATGGCATGCAGCCTCCTGATCATGCTTTGGGTAAAAGACGAACTGAAAATGGACAGGTTCCATACCAACGACAGCCGCCTTTTCTATGTCATGGAAAATCAGCATTATTCCGGAGCCATCAATACTTATGCTTCAACACCGGCATTACTCGCCGAAAATATTACCAAGGATATTCCGGAAATAGAAAAAGCGAGCCAGCTGCTTTGGGAAACTCAGCCGGTTTTCAAGGTCGGTGATACTTTTGATAATGAGAAAGGGCGTTACGTTCAGGGCGATTTTTTGAGTATGTTTTCCTTTGGATTAAGTGAAGGAGATCCCAAAACGGCCCTTAACAGCCCGGATGGGGTTGTGATCTCGAAAAAAATCGCTGACAAATATTTCAAAGGCGTTGACCCGATGGGCAAAACCATCCGGGTCGACAATAAAGACGATAAAATTGTCACTGGAATTCTGGATGAGATACCTTCTAATTCTTCCATGAAGTTTGATTTTTTGTTAAACTTTGATCGCTGGAAAAAAGACCAGAAATGGGCGCAGGAATGGGGGAACAATGGTCCGCAATGCGTTGTGCTTTTATCAAAAAATGCTTCGCCGGAGAAAGTTTCTGAAAAGATCCGGAATTATATCAAGACAAAAAATAAGGGCAGTAACGTTGAGCTTTTTCTGATCAATTATGGGAATACCTATTTGTATTCCAAGTGGGAATCAGGAAAACAAAATGGCGGCAGAATTGAATATGTACGTCTTTTTACGATTGTTGCTATTTTTATTTTAGTCATCGCCTGCATCAATTTTATGAATCTGGCGACTGCCCGGTCGGTGAAAAGAGCTAAGGAAGTTGGTTTGCGGAAAGTTGTAGGTGCATATCGTACGAGCCTCATCGGACAGTTTATGGGCGAATCCATACTGATCACTTTTCTGGCACTTATTTTTGCGATGATCATGGTTTTAATGATGCTGCCATCATTCAACGAATTGACTGAAAAGAATTTAACTTTTGATATTACAAGTCCGTATCTGCTTTTTCTTCTGCTAAGCCTGACTGTTATAACCGGCATCATTGCAGGCAGTTATCCTGCCTTGTTCATGTCGTCACTCAATCCGGTAATGGTTTTGAAAGGCGCGTTGAAATTCAAACCAAGTGCAGCTTATTTCCGCCAGGGACTTGTTGTTTTCCAGTTTGGATTATCCATTTTGCTGATTTTGTCAATGATCGTCGTGTATCGGCAGATTCAATATATACAAACAAAAAATCTTGGTTTTGAACGCGAAAACCTGATGTATGTTTCAGATGTTGAAAGAAGTATGGAGAAAAACTTTCCTTCATTTAAACAGGCACTGGAAAATGAACCCGGTATTAAATCAGTTTCCCTGTCACAGGCAAATCCGTTGAATTATGGAAGTTCAACCATGGGAGTAACCTGGCCGGGAAAGGATACAACACAGGAACTTTTGTTTAACGTAAATCCTGCCGGTTATGATTTTATCAAAACAATGGGTATAAAACTGGTAGACGGACGGGATTTTAGTCCTACTTACGGAACCGATTCAACCAATTATCTGGTCAATGAAGCAGCTGCGAAAAAAATGGGATATAAGGATCCGGTTGGAAAAGAACTTACACTTTGGGGTAAAAAAGGAAAGATCATTGGACTTATGCAGGATTTCCATATTGGATCTTTGCATGTTGCGATTGAGCCATTAATTGTTGGACTTCAGGATAAAAATTCAATCTATGGCGCCGCCATAATCAGGACAGAAGCCGGAAAAACAAAAGAGGGTATCGCGAGTCTTGAAAAGGTATTTAAGCGTTTCAATCCGGCTTTTCCATTAAAGTATCAGTTTGCTGATCAGGAATTCGCCAAACAATATAAGTCTGAAAAAGTCGTCAGCAGTCTTTCCGGTTACTTCGCCTTTCTTGCTATTTTTATTTCCTGTCTCGGTTTATTCGGACTGGCTGCGTTTACAGCTGAACAGCGGACAAAAGAAATCGGTGTTCGTAAAGTTTTAGGCGCAAGTGTTACGAATCTGGTCGGAATGCTATCGGCTGATTTTGTTAAGTTGGTAGCAATCGCCGCATTGATTGCTTTCCCAATTTCCTGGTATTTTCTGAAAGGCTGGCTGGAAGAATATGCTTATCGAATTGAAATGCAATGGTGGTATTTTTTGGTAGCCGGTATTGCGGCCTTACTTATTGCACTGATCACAGTAAGTTTTCAGGCAATCAAAGCTGCCTTAATGAATCCTGTCAGAAGTTTGAAAAGTGAATAACTATCTGAAAGTCAATATTTAAGTTTCTCCTTTCTTTTTTAGCCACGATTTTTAATTCCAGACAGATTAATGATTTTAAACAAATCGGTGATCTGTCTTTTCGTTAGTTTCGTAGGTATATTGTAACCTTTCAGTTATAAGAAAGGCACGCGAAACACATTTAATAATTCATTAACATTCATCGCGATCCCTGTTCATATTAGGAACTTAATTTCGTATTCCCTTTAAGAAGCGAAAGATGCATATTCTGGTTTGGCAAAACAGGCGTGATACGATTTTGTTTTTTAAATTGTTGATTCTGATAGTATTATGTGAGTCGACGTTGTTATTAAATTGTTTCGCTCAAAATTCTAAAAGCATTTTATTTTCTTCTGAAATGAAAATGACAGATGGAGGAGCGTTTTCAGTAATAACTTATAATATCGCCGGTTTGCCGGGATTTATTTCCAGTGCCGTTACTAAAAGATCTTCAAGCATCGCGGAAATCGGGGAGAAGCTGAACCGCTTTGATATCGCGCATGTCCAGGAAGATTTCAACTACAATAAATATCTTTATAACTCAGGAAATACGCATCCATTTCGGACCAAAAATAAAGGAAAAGTCCCTTTTGGGGACGGCCTGAACACGCTTTCAAACTTTCCGATTCATGACCTGCAAAGAATTCGCTGGAAAGATTGCAGCGGAACGGATTGTTTGACGCCAAAAGGATTTTCTTTCAGCCGGATTGAAGTGGCAAAGGATGTATTTATAGATTTTTATAATGTACATGCCAATGCCTGGAATCACAATTCGGCCTCTGCGGCAAGACGAAAAAATATTAAACAGCTTTCGGACTATATCAAACTGAATTCTGCTGAAAATGCGGTCATCGTCATGGGTGATCTTAACGCACGTTATTGCTTTTTCAACGATAATATTGGTTTGCTCAATACTGAAAACGAGCTTATAGATGTTTGGGTTTCTGCAGAAAAACGAAGGTAGATTTCCTGATATTCTAAAAGAATTTCCTTCCGAAGATATTCTTTCAATTACCGATTCCTGCGAAACCGTTGATAAAATTTTGTATAAAAGCAGCAGTGAAATTGACCTTACCGTTGCGGATTACAAATTTGAAAATCATCTTTTTTCCAATGCACAAGGATTACCGCTTTCGGATCATATTCCGGTAAGTGCGAAATTCTTTTGGAAATTGCATCGTAAAGTTCATAATCGCAACGAACCAATACTCACCAAAAATGAAAAATAACTTTTCATTTTTGGTGAGATTAAGATTCAAAATAATCTACTATTTCCCGGTTGTTGCAGCATTTGCCGGATTTAATAATCCATGATAATAAGCCATATAATAAGGCAGCAAAAAGAAAGTCCCTTCATGCTCATCGTGTCCGTCGCCCTCAGAAGCCAGTAAGGCAAAACCATCGCGATCCTGACGGACATGTCCGCGTTCGTCAACGGGTAATGCATAACCGTCTGTCCGCCAGCCAATATTTTCATCCTGTAATGGTGAAGAATCAAAAATAACATCCAGACGATGCGTGTTGTCCATCGTATAGCCAATCAGATCCAGCGGAATTTTTTGCAGGTTTTCAAGAATAAATGCCGGGTTGTTACTGGCTTTGTACATGCTTTTGACCACCTTCGGAGCGTAAAGCCGGTTTTCAGGAAAGAGGTTTTTATTATCGAAATATTTCTGGTCGGCAAGTACTGTAAAACGATTGGCCAGCGAAGCATAAATGGCATCCCAAAAAGCATTTTTTTGTTTACTGATATGCTGCCAGGCAATTTCCAGCGATTGACGATACATCAGTAAAAGTGAAGGATCGGTTTCATAATTGATCAATCCATACATACTCATCAGACAAAGATTATTGTCCCAGGGAACCACATTTTCCGGTGGGAAAAACTCTTTTGGATGCATCGCATTGATATGATAATTGTATTTATCACGTAGGATTTTCGCTTCCTTATCATATTTTACATCCCCGGTAACGTGTTTTGCTACATTCAGGAATGACAACATGATCATTGAATTAAGCCCGCGTTGGTCATATCCATAAACAGAATTAAAATATTCAGGAGAAAAATCACCCCAGCGCGTTACCTTTCCATCATGGTCCACAAGCTTGTAACCGTGGCGAATCATGTGATCCATGATATCGCCGACAACCTCGCGCACCTCTTTTTTCTCCTCTTCCGTTTTAGCAACCAGATCGTAATAAATTCCATAAAAGAAGAAATGCCCGGCAAGCTCGTCGGAACTGGTATCACATTTCCATAAAAACTTACCGTCTTTACTTTTTGGAAAACGAGGATAAATATTCTTCCACATCGGATCATTTTGCTGATGTCTCAGGTTTGCTTCCTGGCTGTAAATTTCGTTCACAGGTTCGTGCCAGTCGACCGGAATTATGACTCGCGCCGGAAATCCTTTTTCATGGGTGATATCCACAAGCCATTTGCAGGCTTTGAAACTTCTTACCGCTAATGCTTTTGCTTCCAGATCTCCGGTTGCGGCATATCGGAATGCCATTGCAGCGCCATACATGGATGTATACATGCCATCATTATCTGAAATTGCAACTTCCGAAGAGGCTGGATTGAATTGTTCTTTCAAATGGCTAGGCGCTACAAAACCCATCCGGTTATGTTTTTCTTCAACCTGTCTGGTTAAGATTTTTGCTTTTTCTTCCAGTGACATAACAGCCGGTGCAATCTGGCTGATTCCTTTATTTGTAGCAATCCAGACTGTCCCATCCGTTTTGACAGTAATGTCATTTACATAATCATCAGGCAGCCACCGACGGCTGAAACGATATTTGAAATAGTCATTTTTAACTTCAATAACCCCTCTTTCCGTTCCAAACCAGACAGTTCCATCGGGGCCTGCCCCGGCACAGGTAAATTTATTGTATGGCAATCCTTCTTTTCCGGTAAACAATTTCCAGGATTTTCCGTCAAGGTAACCTACACCTTCTTCTGCCCCGATCCAGAGTCTGCCTTTGGAATCGGTAACCAATGCGGAAACATTTTTCAATGACCAGTCATACTTATCATTTTCCGGGAAAATCCGTTCCGGTTTTTTTCCATTGCTGATAAAATAAAGTCCTTCATCACAGCCGACCGCATAGCCACCTTTGTATGCAACCGAAGAAAGAACTTTTCTTCCTGGAATTATAGGTAATTTTTGAAGAGATTTTAACGGAGAATTTTCAATTATCGTCCATTTACCATTCTGAAACTGAAATTTTTGTTTCAGAATTTCGGCTGCCGGATGTCCATTTTGAAAATATATTTTATCAACTTTTCCTACCGGTAGTCCATCTTTTTCAGTATAAATCGTAACTATTTCCTGAATAAATTTTTGATCACCGACGGATTGGGCGGATATATAAAATGGAGTGAGGAGCAACCAGAAAAGTAATAATTTCATGCAACATGCGGTTATAAACATTGCCAACCTTGGCAATCAACAGCATTATTACTTCTCCGGCGGGCAAAGAGACTATGAATTATTTTTTATTAGAAGATTCAATTACCGGACGAGGATCGAAAACAACTTTTAAGGAATTAATCTTTCCGTATTTTAGATGGTACCAGCCGCAGGTTAAAGCGGAAGCGCTGCCCATATCCACATCGTAAAACAGACAAACATCGTTTCCGTCACTGAAAACTTTGAGGACTTTATATTTGAATTTCATTTTTTCCATGTCCTGGAAATAGGCGTCAGCGCCATTTCTTTTTCCAAGAACACCGTCAAAAGTAAGTTCATCATTAACCAATTTTCTAGCGGCTTCAAAATCTTCATCATTCAAGGCTTTTATATAAGCCAGGACAACTTCTCTGGTCTTTTCATCGGATGTTTTATGTTGATTTTCCATTCGGTTAAAAATTTAATTTTCTACATCTAAAACAGGATTTGCGGAAAAAGTAGAAAAAATTATGCCGTAAAGACTTGTTAATCAGATAAAATTATCTCCCCAATGAAATTAAATTTGAAAATATCCGGTAAGCGCCCGGAACGCCAGCGGGCAATTGGCGGAACCAGCTCATGGTTGTATACACGTAATTTCCCTTGCCATATTTAGCGATCAGGATTCCGCTGTCGAGTTTTTCACTACCCGGATCGTTGCATGAAATCACCGCTTCATACTTTTCTGACCAGCTTTCAGGTTGGTACAAACTACGTTCCTGCACCCAGCCGTCGAAATCTTTTTGAGTTATTTTATTTGGATAATTCAGTGCCTGGCAATCCGGTTTTAGAAAACGAACTTCTGCACCTTCCACCGTCACACGTTTGCTTGAAACTTTGAAAGGGTAAGGCCCGAAATCCTGCATCAAAAGTCCCTGATCAGAATTATACTGGACAATCAGGTTGCCCCCGTTTTCTACATAATGCAGTAAAACCGGATTGATCACTTTCAATCGTTCAACAATATTATAGGCCTTTACACCAATAACAACCGCGTCGTATTTTTGAAGTTTTTCATCCGAAATATCGCTGTCTTCCAGCAAGACCACATTATATCCAATCTGTTGAAGACTGGCAGGAACAAGATCGCCGGCACCTTTGATATAACCAATAAGTCCATTTGTTTTGCTGATGTTAACCTTAACCACTTTTGCTTTTGCCTGCGGAAAGTAAACCTGCGATGGAATATGATTATAGTTGATCGTGCCCAAACTTCTGTCATATGTTTTATTTTCAAAATTCGCTACGGCAATAATTTCTCCCTCGCTGGCTTCCTTCGGTGGAAAAAGTTGAAAATCTGCACATTGTTCTGCTCCTTTTGTTTTTAGGTTAAACGGAAAAGAAGAAGGAGAAACACGCCAGCCGTCAGGAATTTTAAGTTTGATATCTCCCGAAATATCATCTTTCCCGGCTTTAATAACTACACTAACTTTTTTATCAATTTGTTTATCAAACAGATAAACCTTTTCATTAACCGAAACGTAAACGGGCGGCGTTATGACAACAGGTTGATATACCTCGCCAAGTATAGGATCTGTTTTTTGATAAATTACAGGAATTTTATAGTCAACAGAACTTCCGGCAATATCCAGATTGAAAATTAATTCCGCTACCGGTTGATTTTCCGGAACGCCTCTTTCCTCTTGTTTTTCAATATCAAAAAGACCGGCAGTACCTTCTTTACGCAGCCAGTAAGGTTGAGAAAAGTCAGCATTTTCCGGAATTTCTACATAATCTGAAAGTGTAAAATCCTGATTGTTTGCCAGTTCTGAATTAATAATGGCTTCCTTTTTTTTATATGGAAAATTAATCTTTTTTAGTGTGACAGGAATTGTAGAACGATTGATTGCCTCAATATTAAACTGCATTTTCTGGCCTGGCGTGTAAGAATTATCTGTCGCCGTAACCTGAATAAATAACCCAAGGGCATCTTGTATGACTTTGTTCAAATCCTGTAATTTGGTTTGTTTCCAGTAACCATCCGGCAATTTTTCGAGCTCCTTTTTTATTGCCAAAAGTTGTGGGACAACCTTGGCCGGATTTGTCAGTTTGAAAGAATCTTCGGCCTCTAAAATGAGTTTGTTAACTTGCTGAGCACCTTTAACACGTGTCCAGTTTGCTGAAACGCCATCCATTAAATCATACCCCGCTTTTTCACCTTTCACATGTTTGAAATATTCGGTCAAAGTGCCACGAAAACCAACAGTTCCAAATCCCTGACTTCTATGCAGACTTCGGCTCTCGGCTGCAATTTCGCCATAGGATTTTCCCAATAATGGATTAAATCCGCCAACATCCAGTTTTATATATTCTTCTGCTTCTTTTTCATCCACTTTATCCCGTCGCTGATTCCACCACATTCCCGCATTCCAAACCAGGCGTTTTGCTTTCCAGACCTGAACAAATTGCAGTTGCTCAGGGAATTTTTTCGGATCTGCGGCCGCTTCAAAGGCCTCTTCAATAAGTATAGCCAAAGCAATATGCTGCCCGTGACCAGCTCTTTCATCCGGAGGAAAACGGCTGATTATCAAATCCGGTTTGAACTTGCGGATTACCCAAACGGCATCTGAAAGTAATTTTTCCTTATCCCAGATTGTAAAAACTTCTTCGGCACTTTTTGAAAACCCAAAGTCAACCGCACGTGAAAAAAACTGTTGTCCGCCATCAATTTTTCTGGCCTGCAAAAGTTCTTGCGTTCTCAGTATACCAAGATTTTCCTTCATCTCACTGCCAATCATATTCTGGCCGCCGTCACCGCGTGTCAGGGAAAAATAGGCTACATTATAAAGTTTTTCATTCGCCAAATAAGCAATGAGCGTAGGATTTTCATCATCCGGATGCGCTCCGAAATAAAGTACATTTCCAAGAACATTCAGTTTTTGGATACTTTGAAGAATTTTGGAAGATGAAGGTTTATATAATGCCTGTGCGTGCAGCTGGATGGGAGTCATAATCTGTATCAGTGTAAATGCTTTTAGCAAAAATCTTTTCATACCTGGTTGCATTAGTTTTGCATATTATTAAGCATGAGTAATCTGCCTGGATTTACGTAAAGCTGGGAATTGTATTTTCTGCTTTCAAGTGCAATATAATCAATTTCAATTACAGTCTATAAAGTTAATAGGATAAGTATATAAATTAATAAATAAAAATCCCGGAACGTTGTTTCAGTTAGATAACAACACTCCGGGATTTCTGGATTCTGACTATTTTGATTTTACCAGCCTTTTATCTGGCCTCCTTTAAATTCAGCTTCCGCTACTTTTGCTACCTCGTCAGACTGATACGCTTTAACGAATTTTTTCATCTTTTCCTGATCTTTATTATCCTCACGGGTAACGATCAGGTTCACATATGGTGAGTCGCTGTCCTCAACCATAATACCGTCACGTTTTGCCGTAAGCCCAATTTGGCCGGCGAAAGTATTGTTGATGATCGCTACAACAACCTCTTTATCGTCCAGTGATCTTGGCAAGCTGTGGAGCTTCCAGTTCAAGGATTTTTAGTGATTTTGGATTTTCAACGATGTCCGTAACTTTTGGTAAGTAAGCCAACGCCATCTTTCAATTTTAACAAACCATATTTCTGCAAAAGAAGCAGCGAACGTCCTCCGTTTGTCGGATCGTTTGGAATGATGATCGTACTTTCAGGTTTCAATTCTGAAATATTTTTGATCTTTTTGGAATAACCTGCAATCGGATAAATGAAAGTTTTTCCTACAATTGCCAGTTTGTAACCACGTTGTCTCGCCTGTTCGTCCAGATATGGTTTATGTTGAAACGCATTCGCGTCAATATCACCCTGGTTCAACGCTTCATTTGGCATCACGTAATCTGTAAATGCAACAAGTTCAACTTCAAGGCCATATTTTTCCTTCGCAACTTTTTGTGCAGCCTGCGCTACTTTAAATTCCGGGCCAGCAGAAACGCCCACTTTTATAAAATTCGGATCGTCTTTTTTCAGAATTTCCAGAGCAGCCAAAAAGCGTTACAGAAGTGATAATTGATAAAAGGAGAGAAATGTTTTTGAACTTAAAAAGCATAAATTTTTATTTAAAGTTTTGTTAATGATTTCGTATTAAGCTGAAAATAATAACCCGATATTTCAGTAATATCTGGTTGATTTTAAGCCAATAACGGTTCGCTGCCCCGGCTAAACGCTAATTGCTAAAAGCTAATTATGCTATCTATGATCCACACTTTTTGCAATACGATCTCCTGAAAACTGAATAATAAATACCAGTAAAACCAGTAAAACAAGTACGGTATTCATGATCACAGCATCATAGCCGATATAACCATATTGATATCCAATTTGTCCTAAACCGCCTGCACCAACCGCGCCACCCATAGCGGAATATCCAACAAGTGTGATTAAAGTTATGGAAGCAGTATTGATTAAAGACGGAAGTGCTTCCGGCAAGTAACACTTTCCAGACAATCTGAAAAGGCGTTGCGCCCATAGCTCTCGCCGCTTCGATAAGTCCGGACGCAACTTCGATCAGACTATTTTCCACCATCCTAGCTATAAAAGGAGCGGCTCCAATACTAAGGGGCACAAGCGCAGCACTTACGCCGATGGAAGTGCCGACCAGCGCTCTGGTGAAAGGTATCATCCAGACAATCAGTATTATAAATGGAATGGAGCGAAAAATATTAACAATGACGGAAAGTATCCGATTAAATATTTTATGCTCTAAAACCTGTCCTTTTCGTGTTAAAAAGAGAAGAATCCCAACGGGTAATCCCATGGCAAAACCGAAAAATCCTGACACGAAAGTCATCACCACCGTTTCCAGCGTTCCTTGGAGCACGAGGGTTGTTAATGAATCATACATAACCTACAATTTCTACTATAATGTGTTTATCAATAAAATAATTAATCGCATCCTGGCAGTTTTTTGCATTCCCGGAAAGCTCAATCAGTATCACACCAAAACTCGCTTCGCCAGCCTGATCCATTTGTGCCGTGATAATTTTCGTATCCACATCAAATAATCGGGCGGCTTGTGATAAAATCGGTTCATCAACAGATTTACCGGTCAGTTCCAGTTTTAAAAGCGGATGTTGATTTTTTAAACTTGTAGCTTCCAAGCGGTTTTTATACAAAACCGGAACTTCGATATTTAAAGACGAAGCAATAAATTCCTTGGCAAGTTCTGTTTTGGGATGAAGAAAAATATCACCGACAGAACCCTGTTCAATGAGTTTTCCATTACTGATTACCGCCACAGAATCACAAATGGATTTTACGACGTTCATTTCGTGTGTGATCAGCAAAATCGTAATACCGAGCCGCTCGTTAATATCTTTTAACAAATTCAAAATAGACTTTGTCGTGCCCGGATCCAGCGCGCTTGTCGCTTCATCACAAAGCAAAACTTTTGGATTGCTCGCTAATGTTCTTGCAATTGCTACCCGCTGTTTTTGTCCGCCGGAAAGATTTGCAGGATAGTCATCTGCTTTTTCCAGCAGTCCAACCAGCTTCAATAAATCATAAACTCTTTCCTTTATTTTGTCTTTCGGCATGCCATCCAGTTCCAGTGGAAAAGCAATATTTTGAGATACTGTTCTGGAAGAAAGTAAATTGAAATGCTGAAAAATCATTCCGATATGTCTTCTTTCTTTGGCAAGCTGTGAGGAAGAAAGATTGGTCAGGTTAACGCCATCTACGATAATTTCACCCGAAGTCGGTTTTTCAAGCAAATTCACACAACGGATCAGTGTACTTTTCCCGGCTCCGGAAGTTCCAATAACACCAAAAATCTTTCCGGCTGCAACGGTTAAGGAAACGTTGGAAAGCGCATCAATTTGTTTGTCTTTTTGATAAAATGTCTTTGTAACATTCCTTAATTCTATCATTTCCTAGAGGCAGATGAGTGCAATAATTGGTGCAATTTAAGCAAACTTATGCTTGAAATGAATAAACGGCTCAATTACTATATTCAATAAGTAGACTATGTTTTTTGCTTCGTAATAAAACACCGGAAAGTTATATTTTTATGACGAACTACTTCTTAAAATGGCTTTTTAAGTCTGGAAAGCGGAAAAAATAAAATGTGCTTTGTGGTATGAATCCAGAATAGTTATTTAAAACTCTACTTATTTTATAGAGTAATAAATTTTCTTCCCATATATTTGTTTTACGCTTAACCAGCGAATGATTAAAACCACCTTGATTAGCTTGAACATTTCACCGGACAAAACCGGTGGTTTGCCTGCACGCACGGTTAATAGCCAAGCATTAATTTGTCAGGTCTAATCAAAACCATGTAATGAAGAAAGTTAACATATCAGCTTTACTCTTAGTTATTTCGCTGAATTTTTCGTGCCGCACAAAAACTTCCGATGACCGTTCTGAAAAAGATATTGAAAGAATTCATGAGTCAGCGATTACGATTGATACGCACATTGACATTCGGGATGATTTTGATACAAAAGGAAATGATGCCGGTTCGGAAACGATGGATCAGATTGATTTGGTCAAGCTGGAAAAAGGACAACTGGATATTGCAGCTTTGGCGCTTTTTGCAGATCCATTGCGACGGACACCTGAAAACATCGCTTTGGCAAGAAAACAAGTGGATTCAAAACTGGCTGTGATAGAGGATTTTGTCAATAAACATCCGGATAAACTGGAATTTATTAAATCATCTTCCGACATCGAAAAAACAGTAAAAGAGAAAAAACACGGGATTTTGTTAAGCTTTCTAAACGCGCTTTCACTTGGAAAAGATACTTCACTGATTGAGCATTATTATAAGCATGGAGTCAGGCTTTTTGGTTTTGCGCATGCCGGAAATAACGACTGGACGGATTCTTCCAGGCCCAACGAAAGTTTTGGCGATAAACCTGATGAATCGGGAGGTTTGACTGCGACTGGTAAACTTGCCGTTCCAATCCTAAATCGTTTGGGTATAATCGTTGACGTTTCACAGCTCAGTTCAAAGGCACTTGCACAAACGTTGGAAATTAGCAAAGCTCCTGTAATTGCTTCGCATTCTGGTCTAAAAAGTGTGGTTGATAACACCAGGAATCTTTCGGATAACGAATTAAAAGCAATTGCTGATAAAGGTGGTGTGGTTCAGATTGTTGCTTTCGCGGCATATTTGAAAGACACGGCAGCCTTCAAAAAAGATTATAAAAAGAAGATTTTCGAACCGCTTGGACTAACAGTCGGGAAAGATAATCCCAAAGAAAAGCTGGATTCAGCCGGCTACGCAAAGTACAAAGCTGCTTATCTGGATTTTTCCAGAAACGAATGGAAATACGCGACGCTTGCGGAATATATTAATGCAGTCGATCGTGCTGTCAAACTCATTGGCGTTGATCATGTCGGTTTCAGTTCCGATTTTAATCATGGCGGAGGCGTCAAAGGTTATGCACATGTGGGAGAGGGGCTGAATATAACAAGAGAACTGGTAAAAAGAGGTTATTCAGAAGAGGATATTAAAAAACTCTGGGGCGGCAATTTTATCAGGGTATTTAAGGAAGTAGAGAAACAGGCTGTGCATAAACATGTACTTGCCGAAGCAAAAAATTAAGAAATAACAAAAACCTTCATCATAAAAAACAAACGTATGATCACTTATCAAATCAACGTAATTTACCCAAATACGATCAGCCTTTACAGAATTACCTCTCTTGTAGAATCTGTTAGCGGTACAAAGATCCAGCATTTGAAATTTACAAGTCAGGGAAAAGATCTTGTGGGGACACTGATTGTCGAAACTTCGGACAGTATTGGTTTTGCCTCAATTGTCAAATTAATGCGTGCGAGCAAAGGATTGCTTTCTGTTGTAGAAAAACAAAATGCTGCATGAATTTTAAATTGCAGTCGTTTATAAAACCGTCTCAGGAATCCGGATTGTAGGTTTCTTTCATAAAGAAAAGACAGATCACGAAGGCCAGAGCTGCTACTGCACTTAAAAACAAAAATGTAATTTTGAAAGAATACATATTGGCAATATACCCAGCAGCCACATTGCTAAAAGATGCACCAAGCCCAATCGCGGTGATCAGAATTCCATTTGCAAGATTGAAATGTCCTGATCCTTTGGTAAGATCAGCGATAATCAGAATACTGACAACGCCAAAAATACCAGCAGAAATGCCATCCAAAATCTGAACCGAAGTGATAAAAAACGGATTGGCGCTTAAAGTATATAACAAACCACGAATTGGTAATACGGCAAAACAGACAAGCATTAGCCATTTTCTTCCATCAATTGCTTTTCTGCTGCACCAGGCCGCCGTTGGGACCATAAATAATTGGGCAATGACAATGCAAGCCGACATATAAACGGAAGCATCGACTTTATTGGCCGATACGATATATTGTCCGGCCATTGGCAGCATGGCCGCGTTGGCGAAATGATATAAAACGCAGCAAATTGTAAAAATAATGAACAACGGTTGTCTGAGAACTTTGGCTGAATCGGCAGCATTTTCGGTATTATCTTTTGCCAGACTACCTCTGGAAAGTTTGTAATCGATTTCATCATTATTGATAAGCTGCAAACAAATAACGCTGACAATTGATAGTATCAATGTGAAAATAAATATTCCCTTCAAGCCAATATAGTATCCAATTAATCCTGAAATAAGTGCTGAGGACACATTTCCTCCATGATTGAACATTTCATTTCTGCCAGTCCGGGCTTCCAGTTTTTTATATCCTACCAGTCCCAGCGTCATGGCCGCAACAGATGGACCTACAAAAGTTGCGGCGATTCCTACAATGACCTGACTGGCAATGACAACAGAATAATTTGGATTGATCAGAATCAGCAGGGTACCGAAACCGATCAAAAGACTCGCTATCGCCAGGATTATTTTTTTGTTTTTAAACCGGTCAGTAAATGCACCAGCTGGCGTTTGGACAATCACGCCTGCAAAGGTTGCAATGGAAGAAACGATCCCAATATCCCTCAAATTCCAGTGATGTACCGAAAGTAAATAAATACCAAGAAACGGACCGATTCCATCCCTGACATCCGCCAGCGAAAAGTTGATATAATCCAGTCCCCTGAGAGACCGGGATTTCGGCTGACTCATCAGCCTTTAAAAATAAAATAAACGGCGCCAACCAAAAGTGCAAAACCGATCAGGTGATTTTTTGTGAATTGCATATTTTTGAAGACGACCACGGAAAAGATCATGAAGATAATAAGCGTAATCACTTCCTGTATTATTTTCAGCTGCACAAGAGAAAACGGTCCGCCCATTTCGGAAGAACCGATCCGATTGGCTGGTACCTGAAAGCAGTATTCAAAAAATGCCAGTCCCCAGCTCAGCAGAACAATTGCCCAAAGCGGCGTGCTTCCGTGAGCTCCGTCTTTACTGAAAAATTTCAAATGCCCGTACCAGGCAAGTGTCATGAAAGCGTTGGAAAGAATCAGCAGTCCGATCGTGTAGATGTATTTCATCATAAAAATTTTTATAGTATTAAAGAAACAATTATGCCGCTATCTACATTTAAAAATTTGATCGAATCTGGTATTTGAATGAAGGATTTGTTGAAAATTATACTCTGTTATTCCTAAAAGTTTTAAAAGAAATGAATTTAAATTTTAAATGGGATAATTACTTTTATACTGAAATTTCTGCCCATATTAAAAACACCAATTCTTCCCGTCATGTTATTAATTGCTGTATATTTCAACCGGCTCAAATGATTCTGGTAAGCGACATCAGTTATGTTATTGGCTGATAAAAAGATGCTTAAAAAAGTTCTTGTTTTGCTTACCAGATCGCCGCCCAATCCTGCATTCAGCAAACCATAACCTGCTGTTCTTGTTTCGGTATTAAAACCTGTAAAAGGATGGTTTTGAGCAAAAGTATTGTCCAGTTCCAGTTTCAGATAAGCATTCCGAAGTTTTTTATTATTCTTTCCAAATTCCGCTTTTATCGTGTTGATCAATCTTCCCGAAGGAATTAATGGAAGATTTTTGCTGCCATCCTGTTCCTCGCTCAGCGTTGCCCGAACATAGGAAAACGTGCTTTGAATATGCAGCCAGTCAAGCGGATGCGGATGTATATCTACGCTTACTTCTCCTCCATAAAGATTCGCTTTATTCTGCGCATATTGATAAGCAATCAGTTTTTCATTTCCATCCAAAACGATAGAATCCGAGCCTGAGCCAGATACCAGTTTGCGGTAATAAATGAAATTGCTGATTGAATTATAAAATGCGTAAGCCGAAAGTGTAAGGTGAGAAGTTGACATTTCGATTCCACCATCCAATTGCAAACTGGTTTCAGATTTCAGGTTTTGCTGACCGTGCACATAGCGGTTTGTCCCTTCATGCGCGCCATTACTTGCCAGCTCGGGAATATTGGGAGCGCGGAAACCTCTGGCGATATTAAATTTTAGCGTAGCCGCTTTTGACAAAGTATAACTCAAACCACCGCTGGCCGAAACGTTGGAGAAATTGCGTTTGAAATGTTCGAATTTCTGCGCGTCGTCCATGTATAAAGCATTGCTATTTAGAAATCGGGTATCAAACCGGACTCCGCCGCTAATCGTTAATTTGTCAATTCTTTTTTGGGTATAGAAAAATAAACCGGCGTCAAAAAGTGAATATTCTGGTATCAAAGCTTCCACACCTTTATTCCGGTTTGTCTGCTGCATTCCGTTGATACCTATGGAATTTTTCCAGCCGTTGTTTTCAGAAAAATGGTATCGAATATTATAATTTATCGTATTCAGGTCAAAGTATAAAGCTTTTTCTCCTGGGTCAAGAACATTTCCAAATTCCTGCCTGCGGTTGCGTTGGTAAGCAATTGTTAAGGCAAGCCTGTTATTCCCAAGATAAAAACTGTTATCCGTCGCAAGCTTAAAATGTTTTATTTTCTGGTAAGGAATCACAGGATCCGAGGTATCATAATCTTTGGAACCCACTGTGACCACTTCCTCAGTTCCGTTATTATTCATAACTTTTGTAAACTTCCCAGAGGCCTCGTCGCGGTCTCCTTCAATTAATCCGACAGTTTGGTTAAAACGTGTCAAATACAAATGACTGAATCCCCAACTCTTGTTTAATCCAATATAAGTACCGAAATTTTTCTCGTTAAAATTGGAATTAAAAACCTTGCCGTCGTATTTATTTTGATAATCAGAAGCTGCTTTGTAAGTACCATTTAATCCCCACACCAATCCGTTTTTATTTCCGTTAACTTCTCCATGCACACCACGTAAGTTGTTGTTTGACTGATAGGTTGTCAAAATACTTCCGCTGGTTTCGCCCTCTGCCGCTGGTTCAATCGAGGTGAAATTAATTACACCAGCCAGCGCATCACTTCCATACATAATCGATGCTGGCCCTTTGAGTACTTCGGCGCGGTTGATACTGTATTCGTCAATTTCAACACCATGTTCATCACCCCATTGCTGGCCTTCCTGCCTTATTCCGTCATTGACCACAACCAATCGGTTATAACCAAGTCCGCGGATTATAGGTTTTGAAATTGCAGCGCCGGTGGAAACCTGGGAAACGCCGGGAATCTTTGTCAGCGCATCAATAATATTTGTTGAAGTCCCTCTGTTAAGATCCTGTTTTTTGATAATCGTTACCGGAATTGGTGTACGTTTGACCGAAGTGGCCGAAGAAACGCCCGTGATCGTGACAGCTTCCGCTTCCACAGCCGTGGGAGAAAGTGCAAAATCTTTTGTCATATTTCCTTTCAATTCAATCGTTTCCAAAATTGAACTGAAACCTACAAAAGTTACCTCAATCAGGTATTTTCCCTCTGGCAAATTTTTAAAAGAATATACACCTTGCGCGTTTGTTGTTCCTCCGATTTTTAAGTCCGGAAAAATGATAGAAGCACCTGGAAGTACTTCTTTATTTTCAGTATTTGTGATTTTTCCGGTTAAGAAATTTTTAACATTTTCAGGGGCTTGTACGGCGTTATCAGACTTAACCTGAGCATGCACATTTAAATTAAATATGATTCCTGCAATAAGAAATAGAACTTTCAGTAAATCAGACTTCATATTTTATATTTTGGTGATGTTTGAAGTTAAATTACATAAATTATTTACAGATTATCGCTTCTTTTCCTGACCATATGTGGTTGAAACCGTAATTTCACAAAACACAACTACATTTGTAGAAAGTCGGCGAAACTGTTAAAATGATCAAGTTAATACATATTAAAACCAAAAAACGAAATGAAATTCTATTGCCTTTTTCTATTCCTGTTTATTATTTTTCCGGTATCTGCGCAAGTAGCAACAACACCAGTGAAAATTTCTGCGGCTGATCTTGACTACCGCAAGGATGGGAATAATTATTTGTTAGTAATCAAACGTGGACAGCCGCTGATTGCGAGTCTGACTGCATTTATGGAAAAAGAAAAATTACCCGGAGCCAGTATTTCAGGAATCGGCGCCGTTCAGAATGTAGAAGTAGCGTATTACGATCTGAATGAAAAAAAGTATAAATACAAAAAGTTTGAACCATCCATGGAAGTGCTTTCATTGAGCGGAAATCTTGGATATTTTGAAAATAAACCAATCGTTCACGCACATATTGCGTTGGGCGGATCGGATTTTAATGTTCACGGCGGCCATGTTAAGGAAGCCGAAGTATCGTTGATTCTGGAAATATTTATCACACTAACAACGAAACCAATCACAAGGGAATGGAACAAAGATCTGCCTGAACTGCGGACAATGACGAGTGTTCGTGAGCAATAAAGGTGTCACGCAAAGCAAAAACTTGGCGGTCTTCGCGTTTAATCTTTTTTGCTTTACGTGATACCTCCAAAAAACTTTATTTGAACAAATTAAGCCAAAGCGAAGCCCTCAATCCAAGATTACTACCGGAAGGCGTGTTCACTATGTTTCTAAAATCATAAACATAGAAAGGTGAAAGCTGTGCAAGAACCCGGGATCTTTTATACTGTACACCAGCGCCAAACATGAAGTTATGGAATAAATAAGGTTTGGCATCCGTCTCAAAAGTATTTCGTCGCTTAGACTTATTCAGATAACTTTCAAAATCAACCTGTTGATAAGCAGTCAGATCCAGACTTGTTCCTGATTGTACAAACAGGGAAATATTCTTTTTCAGCGGAACATAATATTTAAGACTGATCGGAAGACTGATCACAGATGTTTTGATAGAAATATCTTCAATCCTGTCAAACTTGGATGGAAGATAACTTCGGTACTGTACAAGGAAGAATTTTCCCGTAGCGGAATTATAGTCCCGTAGCGCTTTATGATTTTCAGCTTCCAGTGTCGAAGCCTGGATTCCAAGAGAAACTCCCAGATTTTCAGTAGGAAAAAATTCAACAACTGGTCCTATGCCATAACTATGCAGAGACAGCAAACTTTCCATTCCAAGCCGGGGCTGTAACGAAGAAAGTCTGAAAGGTGGTTTTTTAGGTTTTAAAACTTGTACCGCTGCCTTTTTTGAAGAAAGAGAATCAACCAGGGCTGCCAGAACTTTATAATTATAAGCCTGGATCGTTCTGTTGGAATCCAGCATCATATTGAAACGTTCATCATCTGCCAGATCTTTGGCAGTATCGGCATGGGCAATTGTTGCAGTTTCAGTATTTACCGCAACTAAATTTTTATGTTCTGCAACGTTGTTTTCAGTTTCGGGCTCAGATGTTTTTGTTAGTAGCGTTTCTTTTTCTTCATGCGTATCGTTTATTGCTGAATTGCTATCTGATGTAAGTAGGGGAGATTTAGTAGAATTTTTTCGATCTGGTTCTTTTCCATTTTCGGCAAGCCGATCTCGATTATCTGGCGGAGAATCGTAAAAATGTCTATGCTCGATTATTGTTTTTTTAACAATATAAACTGTATCAGTAATCGTTTTAATTGTGCCGGTAAGATTTTCATTCTGGACAGACCTTTTCTCAGGATTATTTTCATAAGCCATTCCTCTGCCAGGTGCGGTACTTAATTGTCGGATTATCTCCTGGTTTTCTCGCAGTGTATAAAGTGTTGTAAACCAACCGGCAAGCATCATGGCTGCCAGCGCCCAGCCACCATATTGCTGTATCCAGGGAAGAAATCCTGTTGCAGGTAATTTCTTGCTAAACCTATCCCAGGCCCGCGGCTGATATTCCGGCCTGACGGATTCCAGGTTCTTTTTAATCAGTTTATCGAAACGTTCACTAGACATAGTTTCGTGTGTTTATAGATCCGTTTGAGACCCAGTTAATGAGTAGTTCCTGTAATTTAATTCTGGCTTTCGCAAGATTGGAACGAGAGGTTCCTTCATTGATTCCAAGCATTGCGGCAATTTCTGCATGCGAATAGCCATCCACAACATGTAAAGAAAAAGCTGTGCGGTAGGAGGGCGGTAAAAATTGCACAACCGTAAGAATTTCTTCTGCCGATAAGCGTTCAATAAGTCCTTCATCCTGACCTATTTCATAGGCTTCTTCAATATCAGTAAAGGTTATGTCTGACTTGTTTTTGCGGTAATGATCAATAGCTGAGCGTATTATTACAGTTCTGAACCAGGCATCAAAAGGCTGGTCGGGATCGTAATAATCTATTTTATTTAAAATTCTGAGAAAGCCGTCATCAAACATCTCTTCTGCTTCTTCCCTGTTGTCGGCGTAACGCATGCAAATATTGATGCCGAAGCTGTAATATGCTTCAAACAACTGTTTCTGTGCGGCTGGTTTTTGATTGCGGCATCCTTCCAGTATTTCCGACAATGGTAATGTTTTAGATCTTCTAAAAAGCACAGATCTGTCAATAAGTAAGTTCCATTCTTTTCTACGTGAAAAAGCAGCGGTCTCGTTGCCTGTCAAAGATAATTTTTTTTTCTGCCAATCTCAGGCAACGGCGGCACACGGAATCGCCGTAAGTATTATTGTAATTCTTATAACAATCATTAAAATAATTAAACATTGAATATCAACATGTTATAGCAGTTTTTGAATTTGTAAGTCCCAATAATTATTTGATTGCCGGTATATACATCCGTTGTGTATTCCAACCCAACCCTAACAATAAATATTTTAATGAAGCGTATTGCCGATTTTTTTTCAAGGGAAAACGTAATTTTATTTGTTTACATTTTAATCAGCATCATCACCGGAATTCAGGATTGTGTCCGGGGACCCTTGAAGTATAACAATTACGTTATATTTCGTCAGTCTCTGTTTCATCTTTTAAGCAAAACAAATCTGCATCTGGAATATCCGAAAGAGTATTATGACCTCTTCCTGTATCATCCTTCCTTTTGTATCATGTTTGCTCCGTTCAGTCTTATGCCAGCGGCAGCGGGTCTGTTCTTTTGGTTGTTATTTTGTTCCCTTACCCTCTTTTATGCTATACGCAGCCTTCCTCTATCTTACAAACACAAAGTTTTTTTCTGGTGGTTTATTCTGCTGGAATTAAACACGTCGATTCACAATGAGCAGACAAACCCGGTAATTGCAGCGCTGGGTTTGTTTACGTTTTCATTACTGGAAAAAGGCAAGGCAAAATGGGCGTCGTTACTTCCTGTTATAGCTTTTTGTATTAAAGGCTACGGACTGATTTTCGCTGCTTTGTTTCTTTTTTATCCAAAGCGTAGAGAGTATATTTTTTATTCTGTTTTCTGGTTTGTCGTAATGTCGCTGTTGCCGCTGCCGTTTGTCGGGCCGGCATATTTTGGACAGATCTATCAGGATTGGTATACCTGCATGATCAATGACCATAAAGTCAATTTCGGGCTTTCAATAATGGGTCTTATCAAATTGTGGTTTCCTGCGTTTACAGACAAAGGTGTGATGCGTGTTCAGTATCTGGGCGTAGCATTATTTGCAATAACCTGGGTTTGGACACTGGTAAAACAGAATTTCACCACGCAGCAAAACCGGTTTCTTTTACTTGCCTATGCGTCACTATGGGTGATTATGTTCAATCACGCAGCAGAATCACCAACCTACGTGATCGCCATTCAGGGAGTTGCTGTGTGGTATATCACCAGCCAGGAAGTACTCGGTCAATGGGCAAAGATTCTTGTTATCTGTGTTTTTCTGTTCAGTATTCTGGCACCCACCGATGCTTATCCGGCGTCCTGGCGCCATGAATTTCTGGGTCCTAATCTGATCAAAGTGATTCCTTGTTTTATAGTATGGTTTGTATTACAATTTCAGTTGTTTAGCCTTGAAAAAAAATAATCTTCCTCCGCAAATCAGTATCGTGTTACCCTGCTACAATCCTGTTGACGGGTGGTGCCAGACATTGGAAAATAATATTACAGAGTTGAATAGCAGATTGCCGTCCAACAGAATTCAGTACATCATTTCAAATGATGGGTCCACGCGGCTTGATAAAAGTAAAGTCTGCGTGCTCACTGCCAACGACAATGTTATCTTTCTGGATAATGTGGTCAATGAAGGAAAGGGCTCGGCAATCCGTAAAGGAACCTTGCGTGCAGATGGTGATATTATCATTTATACTGATATTGATTTCCCCTTTGGTACCGATCCGATTGTAGAAATGGTCCAAATATTTGATGAAAATCCGGATTGCTGGTTTGTCTACGGCAACCGGACAAGTGAATATTTTAAAAAATTACCTTTAAAACGTCAGTTAATTTCAAAAGGACTGCACCTGCTGAACCGGATTTTTCTTTCCGGCCATATCACCGATACCCAGGCAGGAATTAAAGGTTTGAGAAGAGAAGTGTTGCCGGAAGTTCAGCGTACGAAAACCAATACTTTTGTTTTTGAAATTGAATTGATCAGAAAGCTGATCAAGAAAAAAGTTGATATACAATCTGTAAATGTTTTTGCAAATCCTTCTATCATTTTCAGTGATTTTAGTGCCAAAGTTTTGTTCAAAGAAGTTGTTAGCCTCAGCCGCATTTTTATGATGAGTTGGGCCTGGAATGATATATTATAAATCTGTCTTTACAATTATTTTAACCTGGCTAAAAAGTCCTTTTCCTGGTGAAAGCCAGGGAAAGGCACGAATTTTATTTTTTAAAGATTAAATCATTTCATTTGTTTTTAAATATAACGATCGGTATATTTGTGCTATGAAATTCGTACCGCGATCAGAAACAACCAGAAAATTCATCACAGAAGCCACTGCCGATCTTTTTAATAAAAAAGGTTACGCAGGGACGTCAGTCGCAGACCTGGAAAAAGCAACCGGACTGACGAAGGGAAGTATTTACGGGAATTTTGAAAATAAAGAGGACGTTGCTCTTGCTGCTTTCGATTACAACCTGGACAGGTTAAGAAAACTGATACAGGATACGGTTGATAAATGTGATACCTGTAGAGAAAAACTTTTGGGCCACATTGCGGTTTATTATGTCAAAACAACGAATAATGGTGGTTGTCCAATGCTGAATACCGCCGTTGAAGCTGATGATACCAATGAAACTTTCCGGCTAAGAGCTGCCTCCGGGCTTATGCTCTGGAAATCTGATCTTGTTGATATTATCAAAAAAGGTATGGCGGAAAAAGAATTTAAAGCAGATACCGATGCGGATAAAACGGCACTTGTCATTATCGCGCTTATTGAAGGAGGAATCTTACTTGGAAAGGCGACGAAAAATTTTGTGCATATGGACACCGTTTTTGATGCTGCAAAAAATACAATAAGAGAAATCTGCGTATAGGATTTTTTTTGAATAGTCATATACCAATCGTTATATGAAATAATTTTTTAAATTTAAATTAATCAAAATCATGAAATACAAAATCTTTGGAAAGAAAACCGGTCTACGCGTGTCGGAACTGGCACTGGGAACAGGCGCATTTGGTACACGTTGGGGACATGGAGCGGATCCGGCTGAATCACGTAAAATATTTAACAAATTTCTGGAAGCTGGCGGGAATTTTATTGATACCGCAGATGGCTATCAGGTGGGAGAATCAGAAGAGATATTGGGTGAACTGATCGGTGATAAACGCGATTCACTGGTACTTGCTTCCAAATATTCCATGGGTGAAAAGGAGCTTTTGACTTCGGGAAATAGTCGTAAAACAATGGTACGGGCGGTGGAAGCCAGTTTGAAAAGATTGAAAACAGATCGTCTGGATCTTTATTGGGCGCATCTTTCGGATGGACAGACACCAATTGAGGAAATTGTGAGAGCTTTTGATGATCTGGTTCGTGATGGTAAAATTTTATACGCCGGGTTTTCCAATTTCCCTGCCTGGCGAATCGCAAATGCCTCCCTGCTTGCTGACTTACGCGGATGGTCGCCGGTAGCCGGAATCCAGATAGAATATAATTTAATAGAACGTACCGCCGACCGCGAATTACTACCGATGGCCGAAGCTTTGGGATTGGGCGTTGCTTTTTGGTCGCCACTTGCCGGGGGAACGCTGACAGGAAAATATCGTTTGGCTCAAAATGACAAAAATAATCGTCAGGAAGCGTGGAAAGGCACTTTGGTAAAAGGTGAAACCGGAAACCGGGAAACTGAAATTCTGGATACGCTGGAAATTTTGGCCAAAGAATATCATGTCAAAAGCCAGGATGTGGCGCTTGCCTGGATACGTCAAAAACATGACCAATCGACACTTTCTACGGTAACAGTCATTGGCCCTCGTACAACAGAACAGCTGGATGATAATCTGGCATCAATTTCCCTGACACTTTCGCAGGAGCAAATTCAGAAACTGAATGAAATAAGTGCTATTGATTTAGGCTCTCCGCATGAAATCATAGCAAAAAGCAGCGCCTCCTTGTTTGGCGCAGGCTCAGGATTTATTCAGCTGAACCATCCCGTTGCCTGATTCGGGCAATACATAAAAAATATAATCCATTTAAATTTCAAGATATGATTTTAGTAACAGGCGCAACAGGCGGACTGGGCCGCGCCACTGTTGATGCACTTTTAAAGAAAATTCCGGCTGGCGAGATTATCGCCTTGGTTCGGGATTTGGAAAAAGCTACCGATTTGATAGAAAAAGGAGTAAAAGTTATAGAAGGAGATTATTTTGATTACGATTCCCTTGTGAAGGCTTTTGAAGGTGTTGAAAAAATTGTACTGGTTTCAGCCCCCACTTTTACCGATCGCGTAACACAACAGGCTAATGTAATAAAAGCAGCAAAAGAAGCCGGTGTTAGTCATATTATCTATACCGGAATGCAACGAAAAAACGATGATTCCTGGATTATTCCAATGGTTACTGAAAGTGACAAAGAAACCGAGCAGTTACTTGTAGAATCCGGCTTGCAATATACGATTGTACTCAATAACGTTTATGCGGATGTTATTCCGTTTTTTATCGGAAATCCTGCTGAAATTTCTGAGGTGAAATTTCCCTCCGGCGATTCAAAAATCAGTTTTGTAGCGCGTGATGAATTTGGAGAAGCACTGGCAAATCTGGTTACCGAAAATGGTCATGAAAATAAAGTTTATATACTTTCGAATGTCGAATCGTGGTCTTTTGCTGAAATAGCCGAAATGCTTTCCGGAATTTCAGGCAAAAAGATTGACTTTGTAAATATTTCGAAGGAAGAATATATCAATAAAAAAGAACAGGAAGGTTATCCGGGACCAGTTGCTGAATTTGCTACGGAATGGGCTAATGCAGCCATTGCCGGTGAACTGGACGAAGTATATCCGGCTTTGGAAATATTGCTGGGAAGAAAACCGCAATCACTGAATGATTTTTTGAAGAGATATTTTTAAGATAAAATTATAGTGCAACTGTTTCATATTTACTGCCTTGCTAATTCCGCCGTTAAACCGGAGTTAGCAGGGTTTTGTATTTTATTAATTACTGTTTTCATTTTTTATCAAACAAAAAATATTTTGGTAATCTATTTTTAATAAACTTACTTTGTCTATCAATATGGTAGGATATTGATCTTTTTATTAACCACCGGTAAAAAGAATATTTTGAACTTTTATTCTTAAAACAATGAATACTAATTCTTTGCAGACAAATGCTGCGCATCAGGTGGTCAACCTTTCTTCTATTTATTTTTTCCTCTGTTCTAACTAACCTGGAAATCTGCTTTCCATTTTGCCTTCTGATTTGTTGAGTAGTTCTGGATTTGTCGATGGTTTGAATAGCTATTTGGCAAAGTTTTGAAATTACCCATGCTGTTAGGCTGCCGTATAATTATCCAAGTTTTTTTAATATCCTGAAAATGAAAAAATCCCTTGTTAGAAATTATAAATCATTGATTACAATTCCTTTTGTTTTTTGTATTTGTCTGATTGTCAAAGGACAGCCAGTAAAAGTGAAAACGAAACCCAATATTGTGATCATTATGGCGGATGATCTGGATAGCAAGCAATTAAGTTGTTATGGCGGGCAAAATATCAAAACGACAAACATTGACGCACTTGCAAAAAATGGTTTGAAATTTAATCATATCTATACTTCTGAGGCCATGTGCGTTCCTACGCGTGCTTCGTTGTTTACCGGTTTATATCCAGTCAGAAACGGTGCTTTCCAAAATCACAAACCGGTTTATGACAATCTGAAAAGTGTTGGACATTATCTGGCCGATCTTGGTTATCGAGTCGGGCTTACCGGAAAAGATCATGTAACCAAACCGAAAACCGTTTTTCCGTTTGAAATCGTCAAAGGTTTTGAGCCTAATTGCGTTTCGCCCACGGATGATTATGAACTTGAAGATGTAAAAAAATATATCACGCAAGATGAAAAACCTTATTGTCTTTTTGTGATGAGTATCAATCCGCATGCACCGTGGACGGTTGGTGATTCAACTGAATTTGATGCTGATAAACTGATACTTCCGAAAAATTGGGTCGATACAAAAACCACCCGGAGACAATTTGTAAAATATCTGGCTGAGGTAAGAAGGTTGGATGACCAGGTTGGTGACATCACAAAATTGCTGAAAGAGACTGGGCAGGATAAAAATACGATCGTAATATTCCTGGGTGAGCAGGGCGCTCAATTTCCCGGAGCCAAGTGGAATCTTTGGGATGCGGGTCAAAAAAGTTCTATGCTTGTGAAGTGGCCGGGAAATGTAAAACCTGCTTCGCAAACTGATGCACTGGTTCAGTACGAAGATATTACGCCAACGCTTATTGATATTGCTGGTGGAAAAGCAATTCCGGATCTGGATGGAAAAAGTTTTCTGCCGGTCATTCTTGGGAAGTCAAAAGAAGCCAGGGAATATGCTTACAGCATTCACAACAATATTCCGGAAGGCGATCCATATCCGATCCGCAGTATCCGGGACAAACAATATAAACTGATTTTAAATCTGACAGCTGATAAAGATTATTACAACCGATTCATGATGAATCCTAAAAGTACCGGACGTAATTCTGTCTGGTTTTCGTGGGTGGATGAATTGGGAAAAGATCCTCAGGCAAAAAAAATAACGGACCGTTTTGTAAAACGACCGGCTGTTGAATTTTACGATACAACAAAAGATCCATGGGAATTTAATAATCTGGCGAATGATCCTGCTTATCAAAAAAAGATTGAAGATTTCAAACAAAAACTATACGCATGGATGAAGCATCAAGGTGATAAAGGTGCGGAAATTGATATTGTTTACAACAAAAAACCATAAATGATTAGTACCTTTTATTAGAGGAAAATGAATATTAAAATTTTGAAAAATTGACAATTTAACTATTCATGTACTGTTTTGTACTTAATTCATAGCGAATTCTAACTATATTTTTGACTATGTTTTGAATTATCATGTTTATGGTATTAATTTGTCTACAATTTTACTAGACTAATCGTTTTGCGAATAATTCGTGGAAAGAAGGTTGTGTGAAAGTTATGTTAAAAATGGAGCTATTAAATTCATTTTTGGCAGATGAAATTTAAAATAATACGAGAGATGATTTACGAAAAGAGATTTATATTGACAGTGGGCAGAGAAGCCAAAATTGTTCTAAAAGCAGATTTTCAAAAAAACAGTAATGAAGTAACGATTGATTTCGAATTTTTAATAAAAGATACGAACGAAAGTACTTTTCATGACCCGATAACGAGCAACCATCCGCAATACTGGAAACTTAAAAAATCGACTTCGGAAAAAGCGCAATTGTTACAGATGGAATACAGTGGAGTTTCCCGGAAACAACTTTATTCGGCTATCAACGAGTTCAAAAAACGGATTGGTCCGGGTTACAATATCCATTGTAATATGATCATTGAAGAGAAAATTAAAAATCTGAAAGGAGTCAGAATTAGTGCGCTGAACAGAACTTTGCTTACCCGCATGTAATGAGATTAAAATGCAAAGCTTTCTTCTGCCCAAAAGGAAATAATCCATTTGGGCAGTTTTTTTATTGAACATCCACAAAGACTTATGGTACGTATAGAGCAAAACCGTTGTGGTATTCTGCCCGATTTTCAATTATATAAAACCTACTAAAACGATAGAATTATATAAAGAATTAAATTTTATATTTAAAGGTTATTGCAAAATTATATTTCTGATAAGGCCGGATTATTATAAAAATAATTTCAAAGCATTGCCTTAGGTTGAAAATTCTGCACATGAAAATCCGGTGGTGGTGGTAGGCTGCATTTTTCTTTCAGAGGTAATAAATTCAATGCTGTAAGTTTGTAATACGGCTTTTAACATCTTGTTTAAAAGTGCTTTCCGCAACGAAAATTTACCTGTTAAATTCAAATTTTAAGAAAATGCCAAAATTAAACGAAAAGCAAACTGCATTAGGTGACGTAGCAGCCAGGCAGTTAGCCATCGCAACGCGTACTGTTCCCCAGATGGGCGCAATTACTCCGCGTTGGCTTACTCATTTATTGAACTGGATTCCTGTTGAATCGGGTGTTTATCGTCTAAATAAAGTAAAAGATGGCAGCACCGCCGAAGTTGACTGTTCCGGACGTGACGAACGCGAACTTCCGCATACTTTTATTGATTATGTCGAAAATCCGCGTGAATATAATCTGAATGCCGTAAATACGGTTCTGGATGTTCATACACGGGTTTCTGATCTATACAGCAAGCCTTACAACCAGATTAGTGAGCAGCTTCGTTTAACCATTGAAAGCATTAAAGAGCGTCAGGAAAGTGAGCTTATCAATAACGAAGAATATGGTTTATTGTCGAGCATTGCGCCTTCTCAAAGAATTTCTACCAGAAACGGAGCACCAACACCGGATGATCTGGATGAGCTGATTTCGAAAGTCTGGAAAGAGCCGGGTTTCTTTTTGCTTCACCCGAAAGCAATTGCTGCTTTTGGCCGTGAGTGTACCCGCAAAGGCGTTCCACCTCCGACAGTTTCCCTTTTTGGATCACAATTTATCACATGGAGAGGCATTCCGCTTTTCCCTTCCGATAAATTACCGATCGAAAATGGCAAGACTAAAATTTTACTTCTTCGTACTGGGGAAAGTCGCCAGGGCGTTGTAGGATTGTATCAGCCAGGTTTGCCGGGCGAACAATCTCCCGGATTATCGGTACGCTTCATGGGTATTAACGACAAAGCGATTGCGTCTTATCTTGTTTCTCTTTACTGCTCACTGGCGGTTTTGGTGGATGATGCAATTGCCGTACTTGAAGACGTAGAAATAGGAAACTATCATGAGTATAAATACTAATCAATTTCCAGCCGACGGAAATATTACCGGTTTGCCGGACGTAGCGGAACTGGAAAAACTGGCGAATGAGCTTTTTTCATTGCTTCCCAATGAAATGCCGAAAGCCAATTTTTCTCCGGATCTTGCTAATCATCCCAGACTGGAAAAATCGCTGAACCTTGTTCATGACAGACTTCCTTCTTTGTTTACAAAAGGGGAAGGCTTCAATGTGAACAATCCGCAAACAAGTTTGCCGGATCCGCATTTTCCTGTTGACAGAACACCTGCGTCAGGTTTTGGCGGTTCGCCATCGGCATTGCGGCCAGGAAGCGAATTGAGTTTGAATCAGCCGGTTAATCCAAATAATATTACAACAAATACAGATTATCCGGGTCTTGATTACAAGCAGCCTTCTGTTGCCGGAAGTGGGATTTCGCCATCTGCCGCGCATCAGGGAAATGCAGTGAATCTGCAAGATCCGCAAACCAGTTTTCCTGATCCAAATGTAGGTTCTTCGGTTGGTTTGGGTCAGGTGCCTCATTCTGTTGCGGGAAGTGGTATTTCTCCATCTGTTATTCAAAATGGACCGGGTTATGCTGAGGTATTTCCATTTTCGCCTGATACTGCTTTTGAACCGAATCTAACCAATCTCTGGTCATCGATTAATACGTTTAAAAGTACGCCGCAAATTCCTGAATATCCGGGAGTAAATGGTGCGCAGTATTACTTTTTGCAAGGAGCAGGTTTTAAGGGAAATGATCCGTTCGGAATAAATAAAAACCAGACTTCCCAGCTTAGTGGAAAAGCCTTTCCGCACATTCAAAAAGGTGCAGGAAATGCTCCGTTTGATGTGAACCTGATCAAAAAAGATTTTCCAATTTTACAGGAACGCGTTAACGGTCGACCGTTAATCTGGCTGGATAATGCGGCTACAACACAAAAACCGAAATTGGTGATTGACAGGATCACCTATTTCTATGAACACGAAAATTCTAACATCCACCGCGCTGCACATGAACTTGCTGCACGTGCTACCGATGCTTATGAAAGTGCGCGTAAAAAAGTTCAGGCTTTTCTGAATGCGGGTTCTGTCAATGAAATTATTTTTGCCCGTGGTGCTACCGAAGCCATTAATCTCGTTGCAAAAACCTGGGGAGAGCAAAACCTCAATGCGGGTGATGAGATCATTGTCAGCAATCTGGAACATCATGCCAATATTGTTCCATGGCAGCAGCTTGCAGCCAAAAAAGGTTTGAAACTTCGGGTTATTCCGGTGGATGATGACGGACAGATTTTGCTTGATGAATATGCCAAATTGTTGAATCCAAAAACAAAACTGGTTTCTTTCACGCAGGTATCGAATGCGTTGGGCACGGTTACGCCGGCCAAGCAAATTGTTGATATGGCCCATCAGGCTGGTGCGAAAGTATTGGTGGATGGAGCTCAGTCGGTTTCACATTTGCGCTCAGATGTCCGGGCTTTGAATTGCGATTGGTTTGTGTTTTCAGGTCATAAGGTTTTTGGCCCAACCGGTATTGGAGTGCTTTATGGAAAAGAGGATTTATTGAACGAAACCCAGCCATGGCAGGGTGGAGGAAATATGATCCAGGATGTAACATTTGAGCATACAAAATTCCACGATGCACCAAATCGTTTTGAAGCGGGAACAGGAAATATCGCGGATGCTGTGGGACTTGGTGCTGCAATTGACTATGTCAATAAAATCGGTATCGATGTCATTCATCAGTATGAGCATTACCTTTTGGTGTATGCTACAAATCTGATGAAAGATATTCCGGGTCTCCGTTTAATTGGTACTGCGCCGGATAAAGCATCGGTTTTATCTTTTGTTTTTGCAGGATATAAAACAGAAGAGGTAGGTGCGGCGTTAAATAATGAGGGAATTGCGGTTCGCTCTGGGCACCATTGCGCGCAGCCTATTTTAAGAAGATTTGGTGTGGAAACTACGGTTCGCCCGTCACTTGCTTTTTACAATACCTGCTCGGATGTAGACGTACTTATTGAAACATTGTACCGTCTCAGGGGCGCCCACAAATAAGTTTTGCATAAATTATATCAGGCAAACGGCTATCCGTGAACTTTCCTTTTATAACCGGAACCGGCATTCGAGGAAAATCACAGATAGTCGTTTGCATATTACCAAATTCATGAGCACTAATACAAATACGCAGTCGCTAGTCAGTCTTTTGAGGCAAACGCACAATGCGGAATGGGAGGCAACTCCTTCGTCTCATGATGCTATTGCCTGGTTAAATGATCTTGTCCAGTTTCTTTTTCCAAGTAATCATTTGCCGAAAAAGTCCTCTTACGAAGGTATTTTAAAGAAAAACCAGATCGATCTTGAAAATATTCTGTTAAGTTATCTGGAACCTTCGGGGCTGGATATTGTCGGCGTGGTCAGTGATTTTTACAATTCGCTTGAAAATATTTACCAGAATCTGAGACTGGATGCCAGCAAAATATATGAATATGACCCTGCCGCGACGAGTGTTAATGAAGTAATTGTTTCCTATCCGGGATTTTATGCGATCACAGTTTATCGTATCGCACATAAGCTGACGCAGCTTAATATTCCTGTTTTGCCACGTATTGTCAGCGAATATGCTCATGGAAAAACGGGTGTTGATATTCATCCAAATGCAAAAATCGGTGTGCCTTTTATGATCGATCACGGAACGGGTATCGTGATTGGCGAAACGACTGTTATCGGGAAAAATGTCAGTATTTATCAGGGCGTAACGCTGGGCGCTTTGCAGGTTGCCAAAAATCTGGCCGATATTAAAAGACATCCAACGGTTGAAGATAACGTGATTATTTACGCCCGGACGACAATTCTAGGTGGGGATACTGTTATTGGGAAAGACAGTATTATTGGCGGAAGTGTTTTTCTTACAAAAAGTATTGAGCCGAATTCCCAGGTTTTCAATACGCACCAATTAAGGATAACAAATCGCGAGATTCCGGTTGAAACGAATAATAGTAATGGGTTGTAAGTTTTAATCAAATTTCGCATTTCATTCCGTAATTTTGAGCTTACCGGAATTTAGTAAAATCATTATTCCGGTTTAATTATGGAAGATATTTTTGAGATTGACGTTGAATATAAAGGAGAAGTTCATGAGTTTGAAGGACGCCTTGTCCTGTCTGGTTACGAGCATAAAATAGAGATTTTCATAGAAGATATTTCCGTGTTTTTTGAACCTGACGAAGAACGGAATTACCGCGCCATTGTAAGTCTGGATCAAATGAGCAACAAAAATCTGACTCCCGGATTATTGCAGGCGATCGCACACAGGCTTGAATCTCTACTAAAATAAAAACACAAGCTTTCAACTTTTTTTCAATTCGTATTATATCAATCTGAAAATCTGTAATTGTTTTTCAGTAATAAAAGCATTGGAATGCTTTTTATTCTGATAGATAAAAGCAGAATATCATTCAATATAAAAGGAATAGAAAATGGACGAAAATAATGTTCCGGTTTGGCTGATCACCGGCTGCTCCACAGGATTTGGAAGAGAGTTGGCAAAATTAATCTTAAACAGAGGCTGGAAAGCTGTAATTACCGCAAGAAAAATAGATCAGATCCAGGATATCGGTGTCGGATTTGAAGAAAGCACATTAGCCCTGGAGTTGGACGTGACGAGTAAAGAACAGATCAAATCGGTAGTAGCGCAAGCAGAAAAAACATTTGGGAAAATTGATGTGCTTGTAAATAACGCCGGTTACGGATATTTTACCAGTATTGAAGAAGGAGAAGACGATCAAATCAAGTCACAATTTGATACCAACGTTTTCGGGCTGATTCACATGACACAGGCCGTCTTGCCTGTGATGCGAAAAAATAAAAAAGGCCATATCATCAATTTTTCTTCAATCGGAGGATTGGTCAGTTTTACAGCAACGGGCTATTATCACGCTACTAAATTTGCGGTAGAAGGACTTTCTGAATCATTGGCGCAGGAAGTTGGACCTCTGGGAATTAAAGTAATTATCGTAGAACCGGGACCTTTTCGGACAGATTGGGCCGGAAGATCACTGGTTGAAACGTCGGTACAAATAGAGGATTATTTTGATACAGTTGCCAACAGAATTGAAGCAAGCAAAAAGCGCAGCGGTCAACAGCAGGGAGATCCTGTCAGAGGTGCTGAGGCTATAATTACTGCGGTGATGTCTGAATCTGACAATCTTCGGTTGCTTCTTGGTAAACCTGCGCTGGACATGGCTTATGAAAAACTTGAAAAGATGAAGGCTAATTTTGATTCCTGGAAAGAATTGACGTTGAGTGCTGATTTCCCTGAATGAGTAAAGGATTCTCCAAAATCCGGAGAATCCTTTTTACTTAATTTGAGGTTTTGATTGTTATTTTATTCAGATATACTGTCAACTACCTTTTTTAACAAAGGAACTACAATAAAGCCGGTTGGAATTGAAAGCCATAATTCAACCAGAAAATAATCCCAAAACCATACTTTTAAAAAATCCGGATGCCAGCCTATTCTTGTTAATAATAAACCAAAGCTCATAATTCCTGACATCGCAATGGAAACCAAAAGGGTAAAAACGATGATTGATTGTATCTTAGATAACTTCATGTTTTGATTTTTAGAATAAATCTGTTTTTATAAATATTCCGATATTACTGACATGTTGGGCGTCGGGTCCGTAAAAATCCTGGTTCGTTCCAATTCCAAACTGAACATTTTTGTAGGATACCCCAAGACGAAGATAAATGCTGCTTACCTCATGAAAATCGAACTTGATATTGTGGTTGTAAAGTCCCTGAAACCTGGTGTAGATTCCCCATTTTCTGGTGAGCATCGGCTTATATTCCAACACCGTGAAAGTCTCAAAATTGTAGGTTTGCGTCAGGTCAAATCTTGGCAACACAACTACAACAAAATCCTGATTAGCAAATAGATATTGCAATCCCGCGGTCGGGCGAACAGTTATTAAATTTGAACCGGATGAGCCAATTGCCGAGAGGCCCGAAGTTACTGAAAAGCCTTTCCATACTTCGGCAGTAAGCAAGGATTGAGAAAAGAATTCTGCTGTTGGGTTCACCTTTTTAAAATCACCCATAAAATTGGTAACGTTAAAAAATCCAAATCTTGATTTTGGTGAAAATTGCTTACTCACAATCAGCTGAAATGTAAATGCTTTATTACTAACAAATATTTCAATTGGAATTGGTGCACCTCTTATCTGGACATTTTCGTTTTGTAAACTGTCGCCTGTCTGGGCGATGGAAGTGCCTGCTTTAATACACAAGACAATGATTAATAATACTTTAAGCTTCAATTTTTTCTGATTTTAGATATAGGCAAAGATATCTTATCAGGATTTTAGCCAACCGTACGATTAAAGCGGTTATTCGGACAAATCAATCAACTTTCGGTATTCGGTGGGGGTGAAACCTGTATGTTTTTTAAAGAAACGTCCGAAATAGGAAATGTCTTCGAAACCTAATTCAAAGGCGATTTCACTGATTGCAATACTACTTTGCTGTATTAAAACCTTGGCTTCTAAAATCAGCATTTCATCAATCAGGTAGGATGCTGAATTTCCTAAGGTAAGTTTTACGGATTTGTTTAAATGGTTTGGAGTGACATTCAATTCTGACGCATAAGAACTGACTGATCGGTGTTTGGATATACTGAAATTTAACAACTTTTTGAATTCAGTCGTAATTCTTTCATGCGCCGCAAAATTAATTCTCATCTGAAAATCAATTGATAATTTCATTTCCGCAAGAACAGTTGCCAGATATAATTTTATAATGGCCTCATTTTCATCACTTTCATTAAGCTTTTGCATACGGCTTAGCAAAGTCGCGATATGTGCTGCTTCTGCATTTTCAAATTTAATTATTGGCCGGATCAACCAGTCGGAAAGGTCAATTTTGGAATGAGATAAATAATCACTGGCGAAATGAAGATAAAAACCTTCAATGTCGTCTGACATAAATGAAAGGCTTGTGATCTGGCCGGCTGGTATTCCAATCGTAGTATTTGGGCCGACAGTATAATTATCAATACCAGAACTTGTGATTATTGATCCCTTAATGATAAAAATGAGCGAATGGAGCGTTTGCCGATGAGGAGGCAACGGCATTTTCAGCTCATAGGTGTCATCCGAAAGTCCATGGATGTAAAAGTCATTAATATTTTTTTTGTCATATTCCTTTGGGTCATAGTAAGACATGATGACCTTAAATCCATCGTCCCTAAGGATTGGTATATTTTTTAATTTCTTCAATCTGCGGCAATCGCTTTGTTGTTATTAATCTTGGTGAAGTAAACATACGATATAACCAGAAGCAATAATTGAATTAGAGGACTTATTGCTGTCAGCGAACTTTCCACGACAATATGTGCGGTGCCCGCAGATATAAACACGATAGCAAATCCCGCATAAGCCCACTCCTTAACGCGGTTGGCAACCATGGGCAGAATAAGTGCAAAGGCACCTATTATTTTGGCGGTTCCCAATTCGATCCTGAAATAATCAGGAAATCCTAAATGTCTGAATTCTTCCCCGATCATAGGGCTCATAAAGTACATAATTCCAGCCGCCAGGGCTGACAAAGCAACGATACTTGTTGTGGTCCAGTAAACTATTTTATCTTTTTTCATTTGACAAAAGTAGCGGTAATCGATTCTTACGTTGAGGACTAATGAAGCAGCTATTCGGATTATTCAATCATCTTATCAATGTTCTTGTTGTATCAAAGATTGAGTTGTTTATACAAAAAACAGCAGTAACTTTCCAAAGTTATCAATCCAAAAACAAACGTGAAAAATTCAATTTTTGCCCTGATCCTTTGCTTTTTATCGTGCCAGATTTTTGCTCAGACTTCACTCCAAAAAGATATATCGTTATCATATCTGATAAGTCAGCCAAGGGCAAAGACTGCAAAACCAAAATTGATCATTCTGCTCCATGGTTATGGAAGTAACGAAGCTGATTTGTTCGAATTGAAAAATGTACTTCCTGATAATTTTATAATTGTCTCAGCCAGAGCGCCGTTTATAATAGCGCAAGGTGCTTATCAATGGTATGGGAATGAAAATGTAAATGGAGCGAAACAGGAAAGTGTTAAGGATTTGAAAACCAGTACTACCCTTATCAAAACTTTTATTAAAGAAATTGTAAAGAAATATAATGCTGACGCTTCGCAGGTTTATCTGGCAGGTTTTAGCCAGGGAGCGATGATGAGTTATGAAGTTGGCCTTACCTCGCCTGAGCTTTTAAGAGGAATTGCTCCATTGAGCGGTCGGATTTTTGATTCGCTAAAATCTCAGATAAAACCTGCCAGTGAATTTAAGAATTTAAAGATCTTCATTGGCCACGGTACTGCGGACGACAGAGTTCCTTATAGCGCTGCCACACAAGCGGTTTCTTTCCTTAAAGAGAAAAAAATAAATGCGACACTGCATTCTTATCAAAGTTTGGCACATTCTATAAGTGAGCAGGAATTAAAAGACCTGGTGAGTTGGCTTGAAGAAAAATAATTATGCGGCTAAATAAATCGAAAACTGATTCAGAAATTGTGCTTGCCAGGCGCTGAATCAGTTTTAGGTATTCACTTAATTTGATTTTTTTTCCGGATATTCAATAGGATTTTGCTGGGTGTTTAAAAGCCCTGCCGGGACGTTCAAAACACCCGTTTCAGCATCTATCAACCCATTTTTCTCATCCTCAATATTGGTTGCCTGCGTGTAAATATCACCTGCAAAAGGTCGGTTTCTAAGTTCCTGTTTAAATTTCCTGATCAAATCTGCTCTGTCTTCATCGTTTTTGGGACCTCCATAATTTTCAAAACCAAAACCGCCCCATTCACTAACTATGAGCGGAATCTGATTCCGGTAGAAAAACGGATCACCTACTACCAACGGTAATGCCGCCACACGGTCCAGCTCCCCGCGTGATAGTTCATCCAGTACTTCATTCCATCTATGCAGATCTGATGTGTACAGATGAGCAGTTAACAAATCCGTTTTTAACCTGCCCTCAAATGAAATATGCTGCCATCCGTCGTTGTCAACAACCAGAAACTGAGGATAAGCAAGCTGCATGTAATGATATGTATCAGTAATATATTGTCTGGTTTTCGGATTTGTGGCTATGTCCTGCGCGCCCCAGTCTTCATTGTATAAGCTCCAAATAATTACCGAAGGATGCGTCCCAATCAGCGCCAGCATTCTCAGCAATTCATTCCGATGGTTTGTCCGGCTTTTCTGGCTAGATTGATGCGGACTAGGAACTTCAACCCAAAGTAACATACCAATTTTATCTGCCAGTTTATAAATCCGGGGATCAACGCCTGCAATGTGAATTCTGACCAGATTGCAGCCCAGTTCTTTCATCGCATACATATGCTTACTGATCTGTTCATAGGTTGATGCACCCGGCTGGTATAAAATTCCATCCAGATAAACCGGTTTATTGTTCAGATAAATACAACAGCCGCGCGCCTCAATTTTTCTCAATCCAAATTTTGTTTCAATTTCGGCAGCGTACTCATTTTCATCAATCAACTGAGCAACCAGACGATACTGATGTGGATTTTCAGTCGACCATAATTTTGCATCAGGAATTCGTAAAACCACACGCTGAGATTTTTGTCCGGCTTGCAGCATAAGGGGATATTCGTCTTCTGCAATCGGTTCGGAATTTCCTGTTTTATCATCAAAAACTTTCAGACGAATCCGGTAAGAACCGGGATCTGAAATCCGCGTAGTAAGATTGAATCTTACCAGATTATCTTCCACATTACTCACAACGCCAACTCTGGAACGAAGCCGGTTCCTTTCTACCGTTTCAATCCAGATGCTTCGCACAGCGCCTGTGTAAGTCTGGTACCATATTCCTCCTCGTTTATAGACATACGATTCCTGCTTGCCGCGTGTTATATCCGCGTCCATGGAACTTTCAATTCTGACAGTAAGACGGTTTACTGGTCTTAGAATTTTTTCGTCCAGTTCGTAGGAAAATGAAGTATATTCTCCCAGGTGTTTGGCCTCGCCTTCGATCGTAATAAGTGGAAAACCGTTAAGCCAAACCTGGGTTTCATAACCGCATGCACCAAAAGAAAGCTGCATCAGTGATTTCGCACCCTCTTTTTCTTCAATTTTTGGTACATCAAATTCACGCTCATACCAAACTACAACTTTGTCCTGCCAAGGTTTTTCTGATTTTAAAGCGCTGGCAATATGTTGTTCCACACTTCCCGGCCAGTGTGCTGTTTGGTCATATAGATGACTTACAAACCAACTCTCCGCCAGACCTTTGTCTAGGATATCGTGAGAAAATTTCCATTCACCGTCCAATAACATATAATCATTCGGACGTATAACTGCCCTCGGAAGAGCGTCCGCATTATCATCAAACCCCTCTTCTCTTGATTTTGTAAGTCCGTAATTAATATGATTTTCGGCTCCGGTCATAATCTTATGTTCACAGTGTTTCAGTCTTATAATACATCACTATAATTACCATTCCAAATGTTTTTTTAGTAAAAAAACAAATAATAAGAAATTGCAAAATATTGATTTTCAATTTCTTATTTGGACTAAAATGGGCATTTGTAATTTTATTTAACTTAATTGATATTTGGATTACCCTGAGGTACACTTTTAGTAATATGCTCATTGTTTTAAATACTTCCTCATGAGTGAAAGGTTTCCGGTAAATATGTTTTCATCCCGAAACGATAATTTTTTTATTTGTTTTTTTCTTGTGGCTATGTTGTGGCCCTGTTTTTTGCTTGCACAAAGTCCTGGTAATGTGCTTGAAAGAGATTCAACAGTGCGTGGTGATACAAGTAAATTGTATGATTTGATCGATGTCGGGAAAAGAATATTACATATTCAGCCTAAAAAAACAGAATCAAGTCCGGGAAAAACAATTTACTTTTCTGTCCTCCCTTTTTCAACACAGGTTCCTGGTGGTGGAACTGCCCTTGTAACTTCCACAACGGCTGGTTTTTATCTTGGTGATAGAAAAGATACATACATGTCGCGTGTTACGTTTACACCTTACTGGAACTTCAAGCAGCGTTTTGGACTTCCAATCCGTTCGTACATCTGGCTTGACAAAAACCGTTGGGTTATTAGTGGAGATACACGATTGATGGTTTATCCGCAATATACCTGGGGCTTGGGAAAACAGTATAAAGAAGGGGATGAGCTGTTGGTTAATTATTCTTACCTGAGGTTATACCAAACATTACTTAAACGACTTTCACATGGTCTTTTTGCCGGAATTGGTTATCATATAGACTACCGTGTACATATTCATACAGATGATGGATCACCGCTCCTGGCAGATTATACCGGATATGCTTATGGTACTGCGCAGTCCGCTAATAGTTTCTCTTCCGGATTGAGTTTCAATGCTTTGTTTGATACTAGAAATAATTCGATCAATCCCTGGGATGGATATTATGTAAGTATTCAATACCGTTTCAATCCAACTTATCTTGGTAATACCAATTCCTGGAAGTCTGTTTATATTGATTTTCGAAAATATCTTCGTTTTGATCAGAACCGTGAAAGGCAAAATATGCTGGCCATCTGGACTTATTTGTGGAAGGTTTTTGATAAAAAAGTGCCATATCTGGATTTGCCAAGTATAGGTTGGGAAGACTATAATCGCTCAGGTCGGGGCTTTGACCAGAACCGTTACCGTGGTAGAAATCTTCTTTATGTTGAAACAGAATATCGCCGTGATATTACCAATAACGGTTTTTTGGGCTTTGTAGTTTTTGCCAATGCAAATACCGTTAGTGGTCCCAAAAGCCTGTTTTTGTTGAACTGGAATCCTGGTGGCGGTGCAGGACTTCGTATAAAAATGAACAAAAGGTCCGGAACAAATATCGCGCTGAATTACGGATTCAGTAAACATTATTCAGGTTTGAAACTTACACTGGGGGAGGTGTTTTAATTTTTTATCAGTTTTGTGAAATGAATTAAAGGACTGGGATTAGTATATATCTTACATCGGAGATTAAGATGGAAGTTTCAGAAAAGGATAACAGATTTCCACATATTTTATATTCCTGCTATTCACATAAAAGTAGTGAAGGAGAACAATTCTTAGCAGAACACGTTTTTGGTTTTATTATTTCAGGTGAATCAGAAATGTATCTCAATGGGAAAAATTACGTTTTTAAAGAAGGCGATTTCAGGTTTTTGAGAAGAAATCAATTGACAAAGTATGTAAAACTTCCACCGCCCGGTGGAGAATATAAATCCATTTCCATATCGATGGATCAGCATACCCTTCGTGCCATTAGTGAAGAAAATAACTTCATGATGGATAAACCTTATACCGGCGACAATGCTTTCATACTAAAACCTAATCGGTTGTTTAATAATTATATGGACTCGTTGACTCCGTATTTGAATGGAAATGAGGTGATTAGCAGAGGGCTGACGGCTTTGAAAGTTAAAGAAGCAGTTCTGGTTTTACTGGAAACCAATCCGGAGCTAAAAAATTATACTTTTCGATTTCACCGAGCCCGGAAAAATTGATCTGGAAGCTTATATGAATGAGCATTACAGATTCAACGTTGATCTCAACCGTTTTGCTTATTTGACGGGCAGAAGTCTGGCTGGATTCAAGAGGGATTTTGATAAAATATTCCACATTTCTCCAAACCGCTGGTTACAGCAAAAAAGACTGGATGACGCCTATTTTCTGATTATGGAAAAAGGTATGAAATCATCGGACGTTTATCTCGAAGTTGGATTTAAGGATTTCTCACATTTTTCATTTGCCTTTAAAAAAGCATTTGGAGTTTCACCATCACGATTGGCATAATTTAATTTTCCGGACCTGATGTCCAAAGCAAAATAAAAGAGGAAGCCGCTGGTGTAAGCCGGAAGTTTTCTCTTAGTGACTCTGCTTGCTGAGTCAAATATATTACTACAAATTTTACAAAGAAATTACTACCGGTATCATCGGATTCCTCTACAAGTAGCTACGGATTATCAATCTACATTTGCCCTAAATAGTTAGATAAAGTTCTAATCATAATTTGAAATGAATTATCTGACTTCAAAGCCTTACGATCGGTTTCTTCCATAACTGGATATGAAATTAAATTTTTTATCAATTATCATCATATTTTACTCAAATGAAAAGAAAACTACACTTTACATCAAGACATTTTGCGGTTACATTAGTTGCTGCATTCATGTTGACATCTTCCTCATTATTTGCTCAGATAAAAATTGGAGCAAATTCTACAACCATTGGAACAAACTCAAATTTGGAAGTAGAAGCAACAAATGCTAACAAAACAGTTATTACAAAAGATGCAGGAAAGCTTATCGTAGACGGCAACGCACAAATCAAAACGTTACCAGCCGCAGCTCTCACCGATAAAAGCGTTGCAGCAGATGCCAGCGGAAATCTTACATTAAGAAGCAATTTGACCATTGCACCTCTTGGATTATTGACAGGTCCAACTCGTTATACAAGTGAACAGGTTAATGTTGCAGTCAATGCGGTACGCACAGGAAATGTAGTTTGCCTTGAAGGTAATATTACAGCATTGGCTACATTAGCTCCAAATGAAAATGGAAACGAATTTAGAATTGCTGTAATTCCAAGTGGTTACACACCAAGAGTAGTTCAACAAGGGCCAAGCGGAGGAAATTTTGGAGTTCAACATGCTGATGCATGGGAAATATACACACCCATCATTTATACAAACGGGGCCGTTGGATTTTATTTGCCTGATGCAGAGTTTACAATTAACCACAGTGTTTCTTTAAACGGGGTATGTTATATAGTTAATTAAAGTTGCCTGTCCTTCTCAAAACGAAAAGGGGAAAATTAATATCGGCTTATAACATTTATCTCAATGAAAATATACAAAAAATCATCGAAAGGGTCACGCTGGCTTAGGATGTTTTCAATTATTCCTATACTGGGATTACCACTATTTGCGGATGCGCAACAGGCCAGTCAGGGAAATACAACTGTTTTCGGTGATGCTGAAATTACGATTTTCGGAGGTCATAATTTCGTTACCGGTGGCAGCGGCACACAGCCGGGAATAGTCAAAACAATACGTACTACACCTTTTGGTGTGTTAAAATTCGGCCCGGCGGCTACGCAAACAGCTGCTAATGACGCCAATCATGTAGATGGTTATGTTTCTAAAATTGGTAATTCTGCATTTACATTTCCAACCGGAAACGGCACAGATCTAAGGACGTTAAGTATATCAGCTCCGTCTACTGCTACTTCCCAGGTTACAGTTGCCTGGTTTAGCGGAAATCCAGGAACGGTAAGTGATCCTTCTGATGCTGCAACGCATAGTGTAGCGTCTCTTGATGGAACATTAATCGCTGTGAGCCAGGCCGGTTTCTGGGATTGGATACCTGTCTCAGGAACATTTGCCGGACTCACTATTACAGTCTCAATGCCTGATCTTACTAATTTTGCAACAACTGCAAATCTTAGACTGGCAGGTTGGAATGGTACGCAATGGGTCAATTTAAGTAGTGCAGCTAATGCCTCAGGCAATACAGAAGGAAGTACATTACAGGGCACAATTCCGGCAACAGGTACGATTTCGGCCATTGCCATAGCCAGTATTGCAACTCCTTTGCCTGTTACTTTGGTAAGTTTTACTGCTCAGAAAAATGCAGCCGGCTCAGAGGCTGTCTCCACATTACTTTACTGGACTACTTCTGTTGAAACTAATTCCGATCATTTTGAAATTGAGCGCAGCGATAACGGTAAAAACTGGGCTTCAATCGGAAATGTTGTTTCCAATGGGGAAAGTGCTGCACTTTTTAACTATTCGTTTAAAGATATGCAACCAAAATCAGGAGAAAATCTGTATCGTTTGCGGATGGTTGACAAAGACGGAACTTTTGCATTTAGCCGTATTCAAAGTGTAACTTTTGATGGCAAAAACGAAGATTTATCGGTATATCCAAATCCGTCTGCTGATAAATTGTTTATCCGGGATTATAATACTGTAAAAGATATTAGCGTGAGCAATCTTAATGGAATTACAGTATATAAATCGGCTTCCGTTATCTGGCAATGGTTTTATTGACCTTAGCAATCTTTCCCAGGGAATATACATTGTAAAAATATCACGTGCAAACGGAACTACATCTACCCACAAAATAGTGGTCGGTAAATAAAATCCTCCTCAAAACATAAGTGAGAATCTGCAAAAAACCTTCCTGTTTATTGGAAGGTTTTTTTGTTTAAAGGCATCACTGATAAACATTCGAATTTGGATTATCAAAAAGTAACCAGCGCCTTAAATCGAATAAAGACCATGATAAATATTCAATTCTATCCAACCTGGAACAGCTATGTTTTTAACTTGTAAAAGATAGTATTTTCCAGAAGCAGTTTTACAGGCAACAACCGTTCCTACGGGTAAGTAATTTATCCAGGAATACGAGCCGTTCGGCGCGGCACTGATCTGGTAACCTTTGAATGTCAAAACCTTTAAATTATCGATAGTAACGTCTTTGATATTGACAATTCCGAGACTTGAAAAGGTAACGGTTGTAGGAAGCAAAGCAGAATAACATCCTCCATCAGTTGTCCATCCAATGTCACCCGCAGGATATGCCGCTACTGTAAAAGGACTGGTCAGCTTCATACTTTTATCGTATCCAAGTTTTGTAGTATTCACAAGATCCCAGTTAAAAGTAGGCGGTACGCGGTTTGGTAAATGACCGGGATCGATCATTGCAATTGGTGTTTCTGTGAAACTTACATTAGCCATATTGGCGGTTTGTGCTGGCATTACCGGCTGTGGATCGGAGTTTTCGTTACAAGAGAAAATTGTAAATGATAATGAAATAAACAGGGCACTAATAATTAAATTTTTCATGGCAATAAATGATAAATTGTAGATAAATGATAGAATTATTTCTCTTCACAGTGTTGCAGATTATCTGCTTACGGAAGGCGATGCAAACGTAGAGAGGAATAATTTCGTCAGCTATTTTTGTGGGTATACAAAAGGTAAATCTTACTTGAAAATGGAGTGTACAAAAAGTAGACAGGCTGATTTAACGGTATCAATTCTTTTCTCATGTTCAGAAACCACCTCAAAATCGCTCTTAGAAATCTTTTGAAACTTAAAGCTTTTTCGATTATAATATCTTGGGGCTTAGAATTCTGAGCATTCGCGCTGCTTTGATGAATCCGATAAAAAGTTTGAAGAGTAATAGTTTCGTAAAAACATCAAAATCGAGAGCTTAATAAACATGAGTATTGAAAACAGAATTTTGCATTACTGCTGATAACTGGCTGGTTTCTTATGATAATTTCAATACTTCACATGATAAACAGTAAATTTATTCCTTTACAACCTAAGCCTTTAAAACAATAGCTGCGTAAATGACAAAAAATATTTTATATCTGTCACTGATATTTTTAGCATCAATTTTTTTTAACAAAGATGCATCAGCACAATCCCTCAAATCCACTTTTCAGTTAAAAACTGACAGTCTGAATTTGTTTGATACAACCCGAAATCGGTCCGTTCCCGTCATGCTATATTTGCCGGTTTCTGCTAAAAAGATCAGGAAACAAAAACTGGTTATTTTTAGTCATGGATATTATCAAAATATGCCTTTTGGGAATAAGCAGTATTCCTATCTAACGGAGGACCTTGCGGCTCATGGATATTTTCTAGCCAGTATCCAGCATGAGTTGTCAACGGATGATTTAATTCCAACGACGGGAATTCCGCAAGTTGTTAGAAAACCATTTTGGGATACAGGTGCGGATAATATTTTGTTTGTAATCAATGAATTAAAGAAATTGTATCCGGATGTTGATTTCAAAAACATAACGCTGATCGGACATTCCAATGGCGGTGATATGACGGCCTTATTTCCTCAAAAATATCCGGGTGTTGTAAAAAAAATAATTACGCTGGACAACAGGAGAATGGCTTTGCCAAAAATAAAAGGACTAAAAGTATATTCACTCCGTTCAAGTGATCAGCCTGCTGATGAAGGAGTTTTGCCAACCACGGAAGAACAAAAGAAATTTGGAGTTACCATTATAAAACTTCCTGATACGATTCATAATGATATGGATAACCGGGGGACGAAAGAGCAGCAAAAGGAGATTAATGATTATGTTTTGAGATTTTTGAAACAATAAGGTGATCTGAAAATTGCAATAAATCGGCACAGAAAACATTCTCTCAAAAAATAAAATGGTTACTGTTTTTTGTCGAAATTCATATTTTTGTTGTCTTCAAATTAGATTATTTCACTCCAAAAAAAGGCAAGATATGCTCAACCTGATTCGAACCACTTCTGACGATCCTGATTTCATTGAACTCGTAAAAAAACTTGATGCAGATCTTGCCGAACGGGATGGGGCAGATAGTATTTTTTACTCCCAATTCAATAAAATTGACAAAATAAAACACGCCGTTGTAGCTTTTGAAAATAAAGAACCGATCGGTTGTGGGGCGATGAAGGAATTTATGTCCGATAGCATGGAGATGAAACGTATGTACACTGCACCAGAAGGCCGCGGGAAAGGAATTGCAACAGCGGTTTTGACGGAATTGGAAAATTGGGCGGCGGAATTATCCTATAAAAAATGCGTGTTGGAAACCGGAAAAAGACAGCCGGAAGCAATAAAACTTTATATGAAAAACGGCTACAAAAATATTCCAAACTACGGTCAGTATATTGGAATCGAAAACAGTGTTTGTTTTGAAAAAGATTTAAGTAAATGAAAGGTTTAAACGATATACTGCAATTGGGAAATCCACTTCTTTATGAAGTTTGTGAACCCGTTTTGCAATCTGAATTGCCATTGGTAAAAGAATGGGTAGCGGACATGGATAATGTCATGAACGAAATCAGGACAAAATACAATTTCGGACGAGCTATTGCTGCGCCACAGCTCGGAATTATGAAGAGGTTGATTTACATGAAGATCGACAAACCTGTTGTTTTTATCAATCCCGAGTTCAGTGAATTAAGTGAAGATATGTTTGAGATTTGGGATGACTGTATGAGTTTTCCAAATCTTTTAGTCAAAGTGAAAAGACATAAAAGTTTGACAATCAAATATCTTGATGAAAATTGGCTGCCACAGGAATGGAAAATGTCTGATGATTTATCGGAATTGCTTCAACATGAATATGATCATCTGGATGGTATTTTATGTACCATGCGGGCAATTGATAATAAATCGTTTAAATGGCGGGGGTAGGGAAAACAGTTATCTAAGAAAGTATAGAAACCTTTTAAAGACAACAGAATTAAGTATTACTTATTTTGTCTTGTGGGGGTTGGAAATTTTTTGGGAACTCTTTCCATTTCACGGGTTTTTCTTTCAACAGTACTAATACCGTTTTTAACAGGTTTCAAAACTGGCTCTGCTGTTTTACGATCACTACTTTGATGATTTTTTATGATTGTAGCTGGCATATTTTTTACCTTTTGTTTATACTCAAAGTTAAGAATCATTTAACGGATAACAAAAATGCATCATAATTTATTCCCTTCTGAAATTCCACCCATCCGAATTCTTTTTGAAGTTCAATTCCTTCAATTCTTAAATTTTCTGGTAGGGAATTAATGTTTTTGGAAATTCCAATCTGGTAAAGTCGCGTTCTGGCAAGTGTACTTCCACTGGCAAAAATCTCAGAATCTGGATTTTGTAAAAGAAATTCAAGCGCTTTCCATGCACAGTGGCCAAAATCTCATCAGCATCTCCATTTCTTGTTTCGAATAAATCATCAATATCTAAGGAGGCGGAATTCCAAACTCCAAATCCAAGATTAAGTCGATTTTTATAACTGGTATTTTTTAACCTTGTTAGAATAATACGCATCTCAAAATTCCCATTATTGCCAGAACTGTGAAATTTGTACGAATCGACGATATCAACGATAGAGTAAAAACTACATGTCTTATAAGAATCTGGGTCTAATTGATCAGTTATATATCTATTTATGTGCATGTATTTGTTAGGGAAAGCATGTTTGTACAGAAATTATTCATTAAAGTCGTACTTTGACTTCGCAGCTAGTAATTAGCTTATGTTTAAATCATAAATTTATATCCAACTAGTTAAAATCAAATTACCTAACCACCTAGTATGAAATTTCCCTTAACCAAAATCCTGAAATCCAGAATCAGGATCGTATTATTCCTGACATTGATCTCATGTTCAACCAACGCCCAACCAGCTAAAACCGTCATCCCGTTATGGAAAAATGGCCCTCCAGGCTTTGAAGCAAAATTGAAAGAGGCAGAATCTGCAAAGGATTATTGGGTGAAAAATATTCATAATCCGTCTCTTCAGGTATTTCTTCCACCTGTTGGAAAAGCAAATGGAACTGCGGTTGTCGTTTGTCCGGGAGGTGGATTTCGATTACTTGTTTATAATGCAGAAGGAACAGAGCCAGCGGAATATCTGGCCAAACTCGGGATTACCGTTTTTGTCTTGAAATACCGTCTTCCAAGAGAAGAAGGCTCACCTTATTCTCTTGAAAAACAGCCGCGTGAAGATGGATTACGTGCTATCCGGCAGGTAAGAAGTTTGGCAAAAGAATATGGAATTGATAATAACCGTGTTGGTATGTTAGGGTTTTCGGCAGGCGGCGAAGTCGTTGCGGCCGTGGCCTATGAATCTGGAAAGGGAGATCCAGCGGCAAAAGATCCAATTGACAGGCTAAATGGAAAACCGGATTTTCAAATGCTTATTTATCCGGGACCTTTGGGAATTCCTGATGTTATTCCCCAGGATGCACCGCCTGCGTTTTTGCTGGCTGCCAATGATGACCCGTGCTGTGCGGTGACGACTACAAGTTTATTGGTAAAATATCGTGAAGCAAAACGTCCTGTTGAAGCTCATTTATTTACAAAAGGTGATCACGGATTTAATATGGGAAATCGTTCTCCTTGGCAGAGTATCAAATCCTGGCCGCAACGCATGGCCGATTGGCTTGGCGATAATGGGTATCTGGAAACGGCCAAACCTTAATGATATAATATCCAATAAGTTGATCTATGTAATTTCGAGCTGATGATTAAAATCATCAACTCGAAATTTTTCTATACATTGAACATCAATCAGCTGTTGAATTCAAAAAGATACAGTATACAACAGAGTAATGAGAAAAGCATTTTTACAATTACACAGCGCTATTTTACTGGCAGGTTTTACGGGCGTTTTCGGGAAACTGATCACACTTAACGAAGGTCTGCTGGTTTGGTACCGAATGCTTATTTCCGGAATTTTACTCTTGTCAATTCTGGCTTCATCAGGAAAGCTGAAAGCAATTTCTGCCAAAGATTTTGTGCGTATCGCCTCCGTCGGTTGCCTGCTGGGACTTCACTGGATATTCTTTTATGGAAGTATCAAGTATTCTAATATTTCAGTCGGTGTAGTGTGTTTTTCGCTGACTGGATTCTTTACAGCTGTTCTTGCTCCGCTAATCAACAAAAAGAAATTTGCCATTTCTGAGCTTTTTCTTAGCAGTCTTACACTTCTGGGAATAGCTTTGATTTTCAGTTTTGATTCCAAATATCGCCTTGGAATTGGTCTTGGGGTTATTTCATCAATGCTTGTCGCGTTTTTCACGATTGCAAATGAGCGGCTTGCTCATGTTTATAAAAGTGAAACCATAACCGTATTTCAAATGATCGGCGGCAGTATTGGTTTAGCTGTGATCATGCCGCTTTATCTACACTTTTTCCCGGTTGCGACTATGATCCCTTCGTGGACAGATATGGGTTATCTTGTTTTACTTTCTCTGTTTTGCACCGTTCTTTTGTACATGCTTTTGACAGAAGCTTTGCATAAAATTCCTGCATTTACAGTAAACCTAAGCTTCAACCTTGAACCGGTTTATACCATAATCCTGGCTATTTTTCTTTACAAAGAAAATCGTGAGCTCAACTGGGCTTTTTATGCCGGACTTGGGTTGATTATACTTTCTGTTGTATTGCAAATGATCAAAGTGATTTCAGAAAACAAGAAGTCACAGGCGGTTAGCATATCGTAATCTTTCTATCATTTTAAGAATCGATTTCCGGCAATTTGTATTAAATTGTTTTATTAACTCCTATTTACTGTAACACGTTATTCAAATTCTACCTTATGAAGAAATTGTATGTTTTATTTCTGATCTGGTCTATTTCGGCCCAGGCTCAGCAGAAAGAAAAAATTAAAGTCAGCGATTTAACAAAAGTTAAACAGGTTGGAAACATCGCCATTTCTCCCACAGAAAAGCAAGCCATTTACACGCTTCTAACTGTTGAACCTTTACCAGATTCTCCGTTTGAATACGATTACCGAACACATCTTTATCTTGTTGATCTTACCAATAAAAATGAACCCGTTGCCTTAACACATGGGAGCGAAAGTGCGAGTGCTCCGGAATGGTCGCCGGATGGAACCAAAATTGTATTTTCCCGAAAAGTAAAGGATAAAACACAGCTGTTTATTCTTCCTGTAAATGGTGGTGAAGCCTGGCAGCTTACAGATCTAAGCTATGGCGCGTCGAACCCGAAATGGTCACCGGATGGAAGTAAAATTATGTTTTCCACCAGTCTTTCCATGACCGAAATGTTGAAAGATTCTATCCTGAATCCAGCAAAAACGGTTCCGGTATGGTCGATGGAAAAACCTGGGTTTTCAAATAATAATTTTGTAAAAAAGGATAAATCAATCAAAGCAAATCCGGATGGATCGCTTGCTGAAATTCGTGCTTATCTGGACAAAGATGTTGAAGATAAAAAAGCGAAAGTGATTAACCGCCTTAAATTTTCAGGGAGAATCCACAACCCAGCCTGAACTTACCTTTGCGCATCTATATATGATCGAGCCAAAAGAAGGTGCAAAAGCAAAGCCGGTAACAAAAGGTTTTTACAGCTACGGACAAGCAATCTGGACTCCTGACAACAAAATAATTCTGGTAACTCAGGGCGACAGTCTGCAACATCCGGATCGTAGCAAAACCAGCAGAATTGTAAGATGAACGCCGACGGAAGTAAAATTTCTACACTTTTAAGCGATCCGGCTTACAGTTTCAGTCAGCCAACGATTTCAAAAGATAATAAATCACTGGCCTATATTTCTTCTCATTGCAGCTATAAAACCAGCCACGCTGGATCAGGGTCACATTGGAATATTAACATTAGGGATCTGGTTCAAAACCATATATTTCCGACTTCGACCGGATTGCTTCAAATCTTACCTGGACCGCTGACAGCAAATCAATTTACTTTGCAGCAGCTTCTAATGGCGGTTTCCCGGTTTATAAATTAACCTTGGCCAGCAAAAAAATTGATAAGCTTACTGGATATGACACAGGTATCAACAGCTTTGATATTTCCACTACTGCCATTGTTTATTCCAAAACAGAAGTTGCCGATCCTTCCGAATTGTATACTGCCGATCTTGCACTAAAAACGGAAGTTAAACGAAGCAATCATAACACAGAATGGCTGAAAGATAAATTCCTGAGCTATCCTGAAAAACATACGCTGAAAAACTCCAAAGGACAAACTGTCGAGTACTGGATTATGAAACCGGCAAAAATTGAAGCGGGCAAAAAGTATCCGTTGGTACTGCAAATGCACGGTGGCCCAACAGCCATGTGGGGACCGGGAGAAATATCAATGTGGCATGAATTACAATTCTTTTGCGCGCAGGGCTATGGCGTTGTTTATGCCAATCCACGTGGTTCAGGTGGTTATGGGCTTGATTTCATGAAGGCAAATTTCCAGGATTGGGGTACTGGTCCGGCGGAAGATGTTTTGGCTGCTGCGAGTATGGCCACAAAAGAATCCTGGGCCGATACATCCCGTCAGGTTATTACGGGTGGTTCTTATGCAGGTTATCTGACGGCCTGGATTGTTGGTCATGACAATCGTTTCAAAGCCGCACATTCACAACGTGGTGTTTATGAACTGACGACGTTTATGGGAGAGGGTAATGCATGGAATCTTGTTCCAAATTATTTTGGTGGTTATCCGTGGCAGGCAGAAATCAAGAAAGTAATGGAAGCAAATTCTCCTCAAACATTCGTAGAAAACATTCATACGCCGCTTTTAATCAAACATGGTGAAAATGATTTACGGACAGGCGTCATTCAAAGTGAATTATTATACAAAAGCCTTGAAAATACTTGGTCGCGATGTGGAGTATGTGCGTATGCCAGGCGGAACACATGAATTGAGCAGAAGTGGAAATCCACGCCAACGCATAGACAGAATTCTAAGGATTTACGAATTTTTTGAAAGGTACGTAGGAGAGAAGTAATCCAAAATTTAAGGGTTTATAAAACAAAATAAGCTGTCTCAAATAACAGAGGCAGCTTATTTTGTTTCAGCATTATCAAACTACATCAAAATTTCATTCGTAGCAGTTATCGGTGCCGGTAAATCTTTCTGCCCCAGCATTTCTCGTAAATCAATTTCAATCGTACGGCTCATCGATGTAATCGGAACGTCATTTGGTCCACCTTCAAAAGGATTTTCTGTACTTTCTCCAACCTGTTCGAGCGAGGTAAAAACCCAGGAAACGATCACGCTGAAAGGAATATTCAGCCAAATACCATATTCTCCAAGTTTGGCAAATTCATTCAGTAAGCCAAAAGGAAGTAAAACTACCAGCAACCGAATAAAGAATAAATTGATACTCGCAAACTGACGCGGATAAGGAAAGTTTTTGATACGCTCGCTTTTTCCCTGATGATCATACAAATCCTTCAAAATATTTTCAAGTTCCACATAACATAAAGTATCCAGAAACCCGTTTTCGTTCAAATTTTTCAGATGTGTCGACTGCAATGCAACAATCTGTGTTGCCCGGTTTTTGGTGCTTAAAACGTAGCTAAGTTCCTCCTCAGATAAGAAAGGTTTTAACTCATCTGCAAGATTTTTCTCCCATTCTTCAACCGAATATCTCTCACCGAAATTCAATATTATACTTCTTCGTTTTAATGTTTTCCCAGGATTTCGATTCGCGCAATTGAAAGCGTAAAGCGGTCAACCAGGCAATATGACGATAGATTATCTGCTTGATGAATTTCCTTTTGGCTGTCATCTGTTGCCCTGATATAACCAGTAACCATAATTCCCAAGCGTCCGGCTACTATTGACAATTCCGCCCCAAATCTGGCGTGCTTCCCAAAGCCGATTGTAGGTTTGTGTATTTTTAAATCCGGCAATAAATGAAGTTGCAGTACCAATCAATGCGATCGGAACCCACGGAATTGTCAGCCAGGTAAAACCGGCTAATTTGAAAAGTAACAGTTGGAATAATCGCCCAAAGCAGCAGCCAGTAAATAGTCCGGCGCGTCCAGAGCACAAATGTTTTTAAATGATAGTGACTTCCAATATTCATGTGATATTTATTTTTGTCCGGAGTGACAGACAATTATTAAAATGCACACTAATCTACTGAATAAATTTTTCCGGCAGTTTTTCTAATATATTATTGTTTCGTTCTGTCTATTCCAAAAAACTCTGGCTGATCGCTTCCAGATAAGCTTCGTTATTAGATTTTTTGAAAATAATCTCCCCGCATTGATTGAATCGAACGAAGTCTTTTAAAGCTTGGATAAACTTTTTAATGGTGATTTCGTCCAGATCAACTGCTTCAAAATGAATGTTATGGACGATCAATACTTTTTGTTTACGATCAGCTTTGGCATCCATTCTTGCGATAAAAGTTTCTCCTGCGAGTACCGGCAAGTGAAAAATAACCATATTGGCGTTTAGGCGCCGGTACGAAACATTCGATCTGGTAATCAAAATTGAAAAAGTCTTTTAAGCGGTGACGATAAACGTTGAGAATATCAAATGGTGAAAGGATGAAGACTTCATTGGATAGCTCTATATTGATTTCCTGGTCGGGAAGCATGTAAAACGGACCTTTCAGATCTTCGATTATGAGTGTTTTTACTTCGCCGGCGTGAGCCATTTTTTTTATTTCCTTTTTAACCAGATTGCCTTTTACATGACGGGCACGCCAGGCCATTTCTTTTTCGCTGGCAATTCCGTGAGCTCGCAAGGCGCGACGAATGACGAAACGGGCATATTCCTCATCCGATGGCATAGTCAGGTCTGTTTCCTGAGGTACTAAATTAAGCGGCAGGTTATAGACTTTCTGGAAAGTTTTAGTGCGGGTAATCATGAGGCTGCCATCAAGGTAAAGTCTTTCGAGCGCAACCTTGGCAGGTCGCCAATCCCACCAGCCGGAACTGGCTTCGACACGATCATTCTCAAAATCTCCGACCATGAGAGATTCCTCTCTTTCCACCCGTTCCAGAATCTGCTTCATCAAATTCATTTCCGATTGGGTCAGTGGATCGCGCTGCGTTTTAAATGCCTGTTTTACGGGCAGCGTAAATCGGAAGTCGTGCATGGGAAGATATCCGGCATCTGAAGTGAAGTACTCAAAAATGCTTCCATCCGCGCAAAGGTCGGCCAGCCATTCCGTTTGATAGTCCGGTATGCGCGCGGCCATAACATGATGATGGGCACGTTCTACAACGTAGTTTGTGTCAAGTTGGACGAAACCAAAATGATCGATTAGTCGGTAAACGGCTTCTATTCCAGTTCCGAACTGTGCTTTTCGGGACAAGTCCGGCAGCGTCAAGGATGATTTTACGTGCCTGTGTTTTTGTAAGGACAATAGATGATTCCATAAGTCCAAGGTAAATAATATCTGCGTCAAAGCGCAGTTACTATTATATCCCGGATTCAAATTTCACCTTTTTTCAAGCGATTTATTGAAATTATTTAAGGTTTTTATATTCTTCATCGGTCACCGGCTCTAACCATTTTACCCTTCCTTTGGCTGCATTCGGTGTCACCGCCATCTGGACAAAACCCACTTCCGGCGAGGCACCATGCCAATGAGGGGTATCTGGTGGACATTTTACAGCATCTCCCTTTCGCAAAATTTGAATGGGTTTTCCCTTTTCCTGATAGTAACCAATTCCATCAATAGCAATCAGTGCCTGACCGCCTCCATGTGTATGCCAATTGGATCTTGCGCCTGGTTCAAATGTCACACTCGCAACAGGAATATTGAATACGCTATCTGCCTCAATTAACGGATGTACCCAGACAGTACCCGTAAAATTAGTTTCCGGAGCTTTTCGTCCCTTGGGAAAAATTGCCTGCCGGTCTTTTAATATATCCTGTTTATGCTGGGCAATTACGAAAGATTTGTTAAAGATCAGAGCGATCATTAGTCCAAACTTAAATATCGCGATCCGGTTTTTCATATGTAACATTAATACCGCTGGCTTTTCAGTTTAAATCTCTTAGTATCCGGTACTCATTAGGTGATTGACCTACGCGTTGTTTAAAAACACGGCTGAAATGCTGCGGATATTTAAATCCCAGTTCAAAGGCTATTTCATTGATTGTTTTGCTGCCATGGAAAATTCTTTCTTTTGCCGCCTCAATAACTTTCGTTTGAATATACTCCTGTGCCGACTGGCCTGTCTCCTTCTTAATCAGATCACCAAAATATTTAGGTGACAGATTTAGCTCGTTCGCAAAATAAGATACTGATGGCAAGCCAATCGTTTGAGGTTTATCAGAAGTGAAATAATTACTTAAAAGTGTTTCGAATTGTGCTAAGACACCCTTGTGAACCGTATCCCGGGTAATGAACTGGCGGTCATAAAAACGCACGCAATAATCCAGAAATAATTCAATGTTGGCTACGATGAGTTTTCTACTGTGCTTGTCGATAGCCTGTTCCAATTCATATTTGATTTTGCCAAAACAATCCATCACAATTTGTGTTTCACGATTCGATAAATGAAGTGCTTCGTTGAATTGATAGCTAAACAAAGAATACTCATGCATTCTGGTATTCAGAGAAGTACCATGCAGCAGATCAGGATGAAAAACCAGCGCATGACCTTTGGGCTGGTACAGTTCTCCGTCATTTTCCACAGTAAACACTTGTCCCGGAGCCATGAAAACCAGTGTTCCTTCCTGATAATCATAATATTCTTTGCCGTATTTAAGGTCACCGCAAATGACCTCTTTCAAAAAAATGCCATAACATCCCATGTACTGGCTTGCTTTTCGCCTGGGACTTGCCGTTGACAAATCAATTACAGTTACCAGCGGGTGCAGCGTTTCCTGTTGATTGAATGCATTGTATTGGCTTACAGAATCAAACCGAATTAAATCTTCCATAATCAGATGTCATTTTAATGATGCTAAATTACATGTTTACCTGTCGGTCTTTGATAATATGGTCAGCCAAATCAGGAATATTGGTAGACATTTCAGGAATCTGTATACCATCGAGCCAGTCGAAGTGAGGAACTTTGCATTGTCAACAGAAATAAAAACAAGATGGAAACAGTAAAATTAAATAACGGTGTTGAAATGCCCATTTTGGGTTTTGGCGTATTTCAGGTACCAGATCTCAGGAATGTGAACGAAGCGTACTGGACGCGATTGAATCTGGTTACCGTTTAATCGATACAGCCGCTGCGTATCAGAATGAAGAAGCGGTTGGAATAGCAGTAAAGAAGAGTGGGGTAGACCGAGAAGATCTTTTCATTACGACCAAACTCTGGATACAGTCTAATGGATATGAGGATACTAAAAAAGCCTTTGAAGTGTCACTGAAAAAATTACAGCTGGACTACCTGGATTTATATCTAATCCACCAGCCCTTTGGAGATGTATATGGTGAGTGGCGGGCAATGGAGGACTTTATAAAGGAAGGGAAAATCAGAGCTATTGGTGTCAGCAATTTTCATCCAGACAGACTTATGGATCTGATCATTCACAATGAAATTGTTCCGGCTGTCAATCAAATTGAAACACATCCTTTCCATCAACAAATACGAAACACAAAAATTTCTAATAGAAAACAATGTTCAGATCGAGTCATGGGGGCCATTTGCGGAGGGGAAAAACGGTTTGTTTCAAAATGAACTTTTAGCATCGTATTGGTAAGAAGTATGACAAAACAATAGCACAGGTGGTTGTCCGCTGGCTTACGCAAAGAGGCGTGGTTGCCATTCCGAAATCGGTTCGCAAAGAAAGAATGCAGGAGAATTTCAACGTCTTTGATTTTCAGCTTAGCGAGCAGGATATGGAAGCAATCAAAGCATTGGATACAAACGCCAGTGCCTTTTTTGACCATCGTGATCCCGGTATGGTTAAATGGCTGGGAGAAAGAAAACTGGACGATAAGTAACAAATAACAAATAAAAAGATATGAAAAAGGTATTGATATTAATGATTGTAATATCCGCTGGATGCTCAATCCGGTCGGTGGCGCAGACTTCTCCTATATTTCCAAAAGGTGAAAAATCCCCTAATGTGCATCATGAAGGCAACGTCTGGCTAACAGAATTGAATGCTCCGGACAGCGTTTTTAGCTACGGAACTTCCGTTGCTATTTTTGATCCTGGTGCAAGGCTTTATTGGCATAGTCATCCAGGAGGTCAGATCCTCATTATAACGGATGGCGTCGGATACTACCAGGAAAAAGGTAAAGCCAAACAGACCGTACGAAAAGGAGAAGTAATAAAATGCCAGCCGGGCATTGAGCATTGGCATGGTGCAACCCCCGAAAGCGGTGTAACTTATATTGCTACTTCGCCAGCGCAGAAAGGAAAAACGGTCTGGATGCAAAAAGTTTCAGATGCGGAGTACGCTGACAAAAAATAGGTTTCAACCATTCAATATTTAATAAGTCATGAAAACTCAAATAATCATAAAATCATTTCTGAAAGTATCAATTCTTGGATTATGCTTTCTAATGTTCAATGCTGAATCTTCAAAGGCGCAAAACAATGCTAATGCAGAACAAGAAATAACTACATTATCAAAGGATAAATGGCGCTGGATGTCAGACAAAAATGTTGACTCGCTGGCTGCCCTTTTTGATGAAAAGGCTGTTTTTGTTCACATGGGCGGAAGTTGGGGGAAAAGCAGAGAACTGGATGTAATTAAGAGCGGCGGCATTTGGTATAAAAAAGCCGAGGTGTACTCAGTTTCAGTTAATGTTTTTGATAATACCGCTATCCTTTTAAACGACATTGACCTGCTGGCTGTGGTCGGTGGAAATGAAGTGGTTCATGCCTTTATGGTAACCGAAGTTTACATTCGTGAAAACGGGAAATGGAAAATGGGCTCGCTTACCTTTTCACAACTACTCAGACCGGTAAAAATGAAGGGCGCTACTAATAACCCGCAACACTAACACTTGTCAATTACGGTATCGATCTGACAAAAAGTGAAACCAGAGGAGCGCGTTTCCCGGAATTTGTACAGGCTTTCTCCGATATTGAAGTACCATTAAAAGAATTACAATGAAAAAGATATTTGTTCTCGCATTATTGATTTCATGTGTCAGCCAGACTAGCTCAATTGCGCAGTTGGCCAGGGCTAAAAAAGTATTGATTGTGTACTTGTCAAGGACCAACAACACGAAAGCAGTAGCTGAAATGATACAAAAGAACACAGCAGGAACATTAGTGGCAATTGAATTGGAAAAACCGTATCCAAAAAACTATAAGGGAACCGTAGAGCAAGTGGCTAGTGAAAATGAAACAGGCTATCTGCCACCATTAAAAACAAAAATACAGGATATTGAAAAATACGATTTTGTGTTTGTTGGTTTTCCAACCTGGGGCATGAAACTGCCACCACCCATGAAAAGTTTTTTGAAACAATACGATCTGAGTGACAAAACCATTATTCCGTTTAATACCAATGGTGGATATGGTATTGGAAGTACATTTGAAACTGTAAAAGAGCTTTGTCCTAAAAGCAAAGTTCTGGAAGGTTATACGACCAGAGGTGGCTCGGAAAGAGACGGACAACTGTTGATGATCAAAGCAGATAAAGCTCAGCAAACAGAGGTTGAAGTTAAGAATTGGTTACAAAAACTCGATCTGATATGAATTCAATTAAGAAACTGATAATCTTTTCATTATTGATTTTTAATCTTGTAACCGGCAATAGTAAGCCAGCCGTTAGTAATAGTCTGGACGCGAAGCAGCAAAGCATCGTATCTATTTCTGCATTTACAGCCAAAGGAGATTTACCCGGTTTAAAAATAGCTTTGAATGAAGGCCTAACAGCTGGTTTTTCGATCAATGAAATAAAGGAGGTATTGATCCACTTGTCTGCATACTGCGGTTTTCCAAGAAGCCTGAATGCAATCAACACTTTTAATATAGTTTTAACCGAGCGCAAGTCGAAAGGTGTTAAAGATCCGGAAGGTACGCGGCCGTTAAAAGTGGCAGATACCGACAAATATCAAAACGGAAAAAAGGTTTTGGAATCACTGACCGGTCGACCTGAAACAGGACCTAAAACGGGTTACGCAGCATTTGTCCCAGCCATTGATACGCTTTTGAAAGAACACCTTTTTAATGACATTTTCACTCGCGGAGTTCTTGATAACAAGCAGAGAGAACTCACCACGGTAGCTGCCCTGAGCACATTGGGAGGTGTAGAATCTCAATTAGGCGGTCATTTGGGAATTTGTTTACATCTAGGTTTTACCAAAGAACAGCTCGGTGAGGTTATTTCAATTATTGAGGTCAAAATTGGGAAAAAGGAAGCTGATTCCACCAGACAAGTCTTGGCAAAAGTATTAGCCGGCAGAAATTGAAGATATGACAACGATTCCTGAATGTTTGATTTTTGTAGTAATCTATTTGAATAGCATAATTTATTCGATCCGCCTAAATATAAATTTGAAGTACATTGAAATACAAGAATCTACGTGACACCAGGTATAATTTTTATAAGATATAAATCAAATACTACTCACCATGGCGAAAATCACTTTAAGTATAAACAAAAAAGAGTATCCCCTTGAAGCGGATCCTCAGATGCCGCTCCTTTGGGCTATCCGGGATTTGGCTGGGTTGAAAGGAACGAAGTATGGTTGCGGCGTAGCTCAATGCGGTGCTTGCGTGGTACATTTGGATGGCGAAGCTGTTCGCTCCTGTGTTACCAAAGTCAACAGGGCGATAGGCAAGCAGGTCGTAACGATCGAAGGATTATCGGAAACTAATTCTCACCCTGTGCAGAAAGCCTGGCAGGATATCGATGTGCCGCAATGTGGCTATTGTCATTCCGGGCAAATCATGTCCGCGGTTGTTCTGCTTCGTGAAAAACCGGACCCGAGCGATCAGGATATTGATGATGCGATGGCTGGTAATATTTGCAGATGTGGAACCTATCTGCGAATTCGAAAAGCAATCCATATGGCCGCAGAAGCGCAGAAAAAGACAGCTGCCCAAGGTTAATTCCATACACTTCAACCTCACCTTATGAAGCAATATATAAAAACCGGAACGAGACGTTTCGTTTCGATAAAGACCGCCTTCGTATTATCCATACTATCTTTTATCATCGCTGTTGGAACATCCGCTTTCAAAAAAGAGGACATAACAGTGAAAAAAATAAGACTAACCACTATTAATCGGGATAGTATCGAATCCGTGAAAGCTTTTGAAACGGTGTACAAGACATTGATGAGTCCAAGATGTATGAATTGTCATCCCGCAGGGGATATCCCTTTGCAGGGCGATGATAGTCATTTGCATACGATGGGACCAAAACGAGGGGTAGATGGTAAGGGCGTGTATGCTATGAAATGTTCAAACTGTCATCAGGACACCAACACACCAGGTTTGCATACGCCACCAGGGAATCCTGACTGGCATTTACCACCGGCAGCAATGAAGATGGTGTTTCAGGGCAAAAGTGCTCATGAGCTTGCCAAACAACTGGTTGACAAGAAAAAGAACGGAAATAAAGATATCAAAAAATTAATAGAACACGCCGATGACGGGCTGGTACTTGCAGGGTGGAATCCGGGTGAAGGAAGGACTTTGCCACCAGTAAGCCACGCTGAATTTAAAAAAGCATGGCTGACATGGATCAAAAAAGGTGCTTACGCTCCTAAAAAGTAACTTCATTCACAAGATATCAAACCAACATGGAAGAGCAAACAGTATCAAGAAGGAATTTTCTTAAAACCTCAGCTTTGACAGGTGCCGTATTTTCGCTGGGATTTTATTGGCCCAGCAATGGAAAACCTGCGAAGATCATCAACGCTTCCGAAGCCGGCAACTTTGGGGTGGAAATGAATTCATGGGTACATATAGATGCATCAGGCAAAGTCACAATTTTCGATCACCGTGCCGAAATGGGTCAGGGCTCATATCAGGCCGTTCCACAGATTGTCGCCGAAGAGCTGGAAGTTAATCTAAACGAAATCAATGTAGTTTTTGCCCAGGGCGATGCCAAAAAATATGGGAATCAGGTTACCGGCGGTAGTTCTACGGTACGTGGTTCTTACAAAAATTTATTAAAACTTAGTGCTACCGCCCGGGAAATGCTGATCCAGGCAGCTGCAAATAAATGGGGTGTTCCGAAAATAGAGTGTTATGCCGAAGGAGGAAATGTTATTCACAAACCTTCCGGAAAGCGGATGCACTATGGCGAACTTGTCGAAGCAGCATCAAAACTGGAAGCTCCAAAGGATGTTGTGCTTAAAAAGCGATCAGATTATAAGTTGATAGGAAAACCATTGCGCCGGCTGGATACGCCGTTGAAAACCAACGGTTCTGCGGTGTTCGGACTGGATAAACAGATTCCTGGCATGATGTATGCTGCGGTTGAAAGAAATCCAAGATTAAGGGGAAAGGTAAAAAGCTTTGATGATGCGGCGGCCAGAAAAGTCGTTGGTGTAAAAAACGTATTCAAGGTGAGAATGGGCGTTTTTGATACCTACCGTGAAGGTGTGGCCGTGGTAGCAGATTCAACCTGGGCAGCAATTCAAGGAAAAAAAGCTTTGAAAGTGGAGTGGGACGATTCGGGATTTGAACATTTGGATACCGAAGAAATTTACAAACGTCAGGCCGAAGTTTTGCAAACTCAGGAAGGATTGACATTTAAAAAACAAGGTGAGCCAAATGAAATTATTGCAAAAGCAACCAAAAAAATAGACGTAATCTACGAAACGCCTTACCAATATCATGCTGCGATGGAGCCGCTAAATTGTGTGGCACATTATCAGGATGATAAATTGGAAATTTGGGGACCAATCCAGGCGCCGGAATGGGTCCAGGATTATATTAGTAAGGAAATGTCGATTCCCAAAGAAAAGGTTATTGTGAATATGACTTTTTTGGGTGGAGGTTTTGGGCGGAAGGCATTTATGGATTATCCACATGAAGCAGCCATAATCTCAAAAGAAATAAAAGCGCCGGTACAGGTTGTATGGACAAGGGAAGATGACGCAACGCAGGGTCCATTCCGTCCAGGAATTACATATCGCTGTGAAGGAGTGATCAGCAATGGTGGGATTGATGCATTTAAAGTCAGGATGGCAGGACAGAATACTGCGCATTGGCGAGGTGGAAAGAAAAATGTGCCGAACGGAAGTACCTCGGAAGGATTTTTGAAGCCTTATATGGATTCGATCAAAAATCTGGCAATCATGGATGTGCCTTTTGAAACACCGATTCCGGTGATGTGGTGGCGATCGGTATATGCATCAACAAATGGTTTTGCTTATGAAAGTTTCCTGGATGAACTGGCTTCGGAAGCGGGCCGGGATCCGCTGGAATTTAGGCGAGCATATCTGAAAGAAGAGCGCCTGCAAAAACTGATCGACAAAATTGAAGAAGTTTCAGGGTGGAAAAGTAGAAAAAAGGTGAAGGATTTGGCGTGGCGATCACAGAATGTTTTTCGAGCACTGTGGCCCAGGTCGTGAAAGTATCAAAACGGGAATCCGGTGGTGTGAAAGTTGATCAGGTTTGGGCGGTGATGGATTGTGGCTGGTATGTAAATCCCGATACGATCAAAGCACAGATCGAAGGCTCGGTTGTCATGGCACTTGGTGCCGCGACGATCCATCAGGTAAAATTCAAAGATGGCATGGCCGTTGACAATAATTTCAGCACTTACCAAATGCCACGTATTACCGATATTCCGCCAATCGACATATACATTATGGACAATGATGCTGATGCCGGCGGGGTTGGAGAGCCAGGATTGCCACCGTTTGCACCAGCTCTGACCAATGCAATTTTTGATTTGACGGGAAAAAGAATTCGGAAACTACCTTTTAGTTTATTGGCCGTTTAGTCTTGATTTTGAGATATAATAACAATTGGTTACGTACCGGAGGTTAATCATTATGAGACTGCCTCCGGTAAGTAACCAATTCTGTTAATTATTGTTAGTGGAATTTATCAGATCATTTACAAGGCACTTGTTTTAAAACAAGTCCGTCAAAATGTAGCTTTTCAGGTTCTGCAAAAACAATTTTTCCATCCAGCGTTTTTCTTTTACTCAAACCTTCTACAAACAAAGAATCCTTTCTCAGAAAGACCACTTCCTGAATTGACTCTGCACCTTTGATCATAAATGTGCACATTGCTTTCAAAGTGTCACCATACATTTTCCCAAGTAATGAGCCGTTGCTGTGATCTTTTTCATATAATTTGTACCCCAAACTCCCCTTAACACTATCTCCGACATCAGAGCATTGAGTAACACCGTGTCTTTTTTTACAACAGAAGAATAACAAATATTGAAGGTACTGTCCTTGTCGGACGTCTTCATATTTACTGCCGAGTTTTTCGTTGGATTGGAATTGCAGGCAAGTAAAAGCAGCAACTGCGCAAGAGAAGAACAAAATATAAAAATAAGTTTTCACAGATATGCAGATTAGTTGAAAATGAATCGGGTTGATATAAATCCGATACAAAAATCTTCAAACCGCTGTGCTTAAAATCTGATTTCTACCTCAATGTAAAAATGATCCTTATCATGGAACTAATTTTAAGAGGCAGGAAAACTCGTTACTTTATTCTGATCATTTTCCTTCCAAGTTCGGTTTCCAAAAAATTGACTGATTCATCATGGTCCGTGGAAATACTCACCGACATCCATTTTTCCATTTCTGCGGTTCTGGCTGCGTCGGCCAATTTTAAAATACCAATCGCTTCACTTCCTAATATCAGATGCACCGGAGGTGTCGGGATTTCAGTAAGTTCGATCATTACTTTTGCCGCTTTATCAGGATCGCCCATTGGAACAAAATTTCCGCTTGCAAAAAAGTCGGCTCGTTGATCCACAGTTGTTTCATAACCTTCAACTTTTGGCGCATAACTCATTGATGCGCTGGCCCAGTCTGTGCGGAAGCCACCTGGCTCAACACAAGTAACAAAAATTCCAAGCGGTGAAACTTCTTTTGCCAAAGCCTCGCTGAATCCGCCCAGACCGAATTTTGCAGCCTGATACATTGTTAATCCGGCATTTCCTACGCGCCCGCCAACGGAACTTATTTGTAAAATGCGTCCTGAACGCTGCTTGCGCATGTGAGGTAAAACAGCGCGTGTAATTTCAATAGGCGCATACAAATTAGTGTCAAGCTGACTGCGGAATTGTTCATCAGTAAAAGCCTCCGCTGCACCGATAATGCCAAATCCCGCATTGTTGACCAAAACGTCAATTCTGCCAAAATGAGCAATCGCATCTGTTACCGACTGATAGATTTCTTCACGATTGGTTACGTCAAGTTTCACCGGGAAAATCTGGTCAGGATATTTTTGTACCAGATCATTTAATTGAGTGGTATTACGGGCTGTTGCCACAACTTTATCTCCGTTTTCAAGAACTGCCTCTGTCAGGTTGCGTCCCAATCCGCGGGAGCTTCCTGTAATAAACCATACTTTTGTCATCGTCTTTGATTTTAATTAATATGACAAAGGTAATGTGCTTAATCACAGATCATTTTGTTGAAAAGCTCAGATTGATTTGTTGAAAAGCTCAATATCTGGTAAGTTGAAAAGGTAATTTTATCAATTAAACAATTTTCTGCCACACGTTCCCAAATTATTACGTGCATTCGTAAACGTTTAAATTTCTTCTAAATATCTGTACCACTTTTGATTATAATTTATTTCAGGTACCTGTTTCGTTAACCAGCATAAGATTACGCAGTTCCAGAACATTATTCACCTTCAATTTTTTCAGGATTCTCATTTTGATGGTGCTGATCGTAGAGGTTTTTCTATCAAAGATCTGAGCGATTTCGGAAATATTGACACCCTGGCAAATGTATTGGGCTATTTCGTATTCATGAAACGTGAGATTGGTATTTTCCTTTAAACGAGTGGTTTTTTCAAAAACAGACACGTCTTTATTTGTGCCTAAGATTTCTTTGCATAAATAACGGATTCCAATCAGTACATCGGTGATACATTCGATCAATTCTGACTCATTATTTTGTTTGGACAAATACCCCATAACACCTGCCTTTAAAAAGGATATAGCCAGGTAAGGACGCGGCTCGTCATCATACACAATAATAGGCCCGAAAACATTTGTATCTTCCAATTTATTCAAAAAACGAAGATTTCCAGCATTTGAATCGGGATTGATCCCAAGAATAGTTACATCACTTTTCGCATTTGTTTTGAGGAAAGAGGTCATGCATGATGATTCCAGGATCAATATATCGTTAAAGTTATCCTTGAGTAAAGCAATCAGGCCAATACGCATAACCGGATGTTTATCCACTAGGGCAATAGTTATCATTTTAAAGAGGGGTTGTTTTATTTATAGCTGGCATTTTCGCTGTTCTAAATCAATCTTTACAACAATGCTGTAAAGATGAGTTATGCTCAACATTTATAATTGACTCCGTAAATCAGAAGCGTTTTTCGCACAAATCAGCACACAGATTCCAAGCCATACCATCGAATATGTTTATATGGCGATGCACTATCTGTAAATTCGCAAAGCCTGGCTTTGTTTGTTTACAGACAAAAACTTTCGGATTACCGGAAATAAAATTGTCTGTTATACGACAATCACAACCGGAATCTGAATTGCAAATGGGAAAATATATAAATAACATCTTCCCCGCGAAATGGAAGAATAATGTTTTTATATGTTAAATGCTGTTTTCAAAAACTTCAAAATTTAAGCCCGGTTATAGACCTACTTTTGAAAAACAGATATTTAGTAAAAAGTGTAGAGACTTTGAGAGGATCAAGGTAGGGTATTTTCAAAAAATTTTTCATGATAGTTTAATTTTAATAAAGTGAGAAATACGTATTATAAAGATATGGAATAATTTATCAGAAATCAATTTAGTAACCGTTTCTCCTTTAATTCAGACTGTGTCGAAAATTGCATCATTTCTATTTTGTTGCTCTTTTGATAACCGGAAATTGTGAAATTCTAAGCTTGGTGCAGCCGTAAGGAACTAGAATTACGTCCTCTTCTTCCTGGCTTGTTTCCATATTATAAATTGTACTGAAAGGAACTGGTCCGGCCATTTCGTTGTACAATTTCCATGACGGAATCCGCCTTGCTTTTGTTTTCATAAGTAGGGGTGCATTTTGCAGATTCCATGGATAATTGGTTGTCGCACCGGTTTTTTCTACCTTAAAAAGATCGTTCAGCTTTTCCTCTGATACTCGGAAAAGTCCAAAATTCCATGGCGTCGTCGGGCGGATCTCTACATAAGATTTTCCATAATCGATTGGATCTTTTTCATTTATTACGTTTTTACTTTCTTCACCTATTTTCAGCGCATAAGTAATCGGGCCGCGTTCAACGGACATTGAATTTTCAAACCATTCGTTTTGGAAAATGTGCATTGGTAATATCAATTCCACAACATCTCCGGATTTCCATTGACGGTTTATTTTTACAATTTGCTGTCCTTTACTTTCCTGAATTACTTTCCCATTAATTTTTATAATTCCTTTTTTGCACCAGGTTGGAATGCGCAGATGGAAAGGGAAGGAGAGTGATTTTACTTTTTCATCTGTGGTTAAAGTAAACCTTATATTTTCTTCAAATGGATAATTGGTTTCCTCTTTAAAAGATATTTCTGCTCCGTTTGCCACTTTCATTTTTACTTCGCTTGGGGAATATACCAAAGCGGCAACGCCTTTATCCGCAGTAGCATACCATAAATTTTGAGTGAATTTTGGCCAGCCCTGATGCATATTGGAAGTACAGCAAGGATATCCTGAAAGCAATCCGTAACAAAGATCAGTTCCTCCATGATTATCCGCAAAGTTGCGCATAAGACGTGTTGACATCACCTGATTGGCTTGTTGGAAATATTGCCTGCCCATGTAATCATCCGTAACCTGTGCGGGTAAAGCGTTAAAAGCTATCTTTTCAATCTTATCTGCAAAGTCGACATCGCCGGTAATTTCGAGTGTACTTTCCAGCGAAAACATCATTTCCACAGCACTGCACAATTCAGATCCCTGCGTTGGATTATTGCCATGCAAGGCTTCGTCGCCACCATACAGCCCATGCGCCAGACCGTTGAATTTTCGCAGATCCTGAAATCCTTTTTTTGTTGCATCGAGATATTTTTGCTCGGGGTGATGCTGATAATAAATGATCGGTTCTTTGATTCCCTGTGCCAGATTTACACAATGAATGCTTCCCTGAGTAGACAATAAGTTTGTATTCAAAAACGCATTTGTGTAATCGAATGTCTGCTTGTGAAGAAGATCGCCCAGATCCAGCAGGAATTTATCCCCCGTAATATTATACAGCCAATAAACGACCATCAGATTATCTCCGGCCCGAAATTTTGCCCAGTATGTCCAATGATCAAGCGGATTTTTTGGGAGTTCTTTAAGCTGATATTTGAAATAATCTGTCATCAAATTAATAACCCGCTTATCGCCGGTCGCGGAATAATACTGTTTCAGGATTTTCAGCATTACCATTTTTGGCCACCAGTCGCGGCTGTTATCCCTTTGCAATCCCGGCTCACTTTCATAATCTTTTGACGGACCAAAATATCCATCAGGCTGGCGGCTGTTAAGCGCCCATTCCACCCAGGGTTTTGTTTTGGCAATTAAATCTTTGTCATCCAGAATATATGCCAGCGGCAAAAGTCCATCGATCCAGTAAGGCCCGCGTTCCCACTGATCTCCATCGCCTCCAAGCCAGCCATTTCGCTCATTCATAACCAGTGGATAAAATTTGTCCAGATTTCCCGTTGCCCCATTTTTCTGGCGAACAAGCATTTCTTTAAGCCAGCCCTGGGGTTTAATTGTCCCCAGAGGCAATTCCAGATATGTATTCTGGCGCAAAGGAGGGCGACTATTTACGTAGTTCGTTTTAATATTTGTACTGGGAGTTTGCGCAAAAGCAAAAAATGAAAATCCGGAAAGCAAAAGTGCAAGCGTATACTTTTTAGTCATTATTATCGGTTTAGGGATTGCAAAGAATTTCAATTTAGGGAAAAAAGGAAGGCGACCACAATTTTTATCTGTTAAAAAGTCGGTTTTGATATATTTTCGATTTATTTAAAAAAGCATGGTCGTATTTTTACTACTTTGTTATATCAAATTAAAAGTAATTTATCATGTCATTTATAAATTTCAATTCGGGTAAAATTGTGCAAATATGGGACGGGATTTCCGGGACACTGGCACATACCGAGAAGTCAACTTTTGGTTATTTTACAATTGAAAACGGTACGGATTTGCCCGAGCACAGTCACATTCATGAACAATGCTGCCATGTTTTGGAAGGGGAGCTTGAATTTAATATTGATGGCGAAATTCAGTTATTGACAAAAGGAATGGCCGCATTTATACCTTCCATGGCACCTCATTCAGCGAGAGCGTTAACTGAATGTAAGGTAATTGATTGTTTCACACCTGTTCGGGAAGATTTTGTGGCATTGGAAAAACAGCAGTCGTAAATTTTACCGGCTATAATTGATTTTCGATTATAACCGGGTTTATTTTAGTAGTTATAAAACGCCGCAAAATACCAGATTCTCTTGTTTGCCACATTTCTAAAATTATCTTCCCATTAGTGCTTAAACGTTGTCTTTTTCAATAATATTTCCACTTTTTTCTTTTCGTCACACGGATTGAGGTTTCTGTCACAGGTATTTTTTTGATGAATATTCCTGCCATAACATTGTCAAAAAAAGAAGATATGAAACTACGTTTGAGTGAATTTTGGCTGGCAACAACTTGCTGGATTTTCGGTGTTTACACATTTCTGGATAACGCCTTTTCTGCGAGTCAGCCGCATCGGTCCTACATTGATGAAATGACACAACTCTTTGGAGAAAAAGGTTTGTCTTATGATTATGACACCTATCATCTTTTACCCCGAATTTCGGTGGCAACGGCTTTATATCTCAGTTTTATTTTCCTGAATAACTGGGTTTTTCCAAAGTTTCAGCTACGCAAAAAATGGAATTTAATTATTCTTTTTGCGCTGATAACTTTTGTCTTTTTAACCATTGCCTATGCCAGCTATTACCGTTATGATAATTTTTTGACCTATCCTTCTTTTGGTCAAAGTTTTATTAATAGCGTTCCGACAACGTTCAAAATATTTCTATTGTTTTTTGGGTATACCGTAGTTAAAAACCTGATTTTGCTTTATCTGGTCGGAGAAAACCAAGGGCAAACTTTAAGTGGAAGAATCATCCGTGAAGCAATTGTGGTTTTTTTGATCTGGGCTGCAATTCTGTTTGTTTTGATTAAAAGCGATAACGATGGTTTGGGGTCGTTCTGGCTCTGTGTGATTCCTTGCGGATATTTTGTTTATAATTTCAATTTGTATTTTCTAATACCAAATTATCAAAAAGAGCCAAACAAAATATCCGGCTACATTATTCGAATTTTGTCCGTGGTCATTTTAGCTGGATTCTTCTCAATGATTTTTCTAAAAGGCGTTGATAAACTCATGCCTCCTATGGCTTTTTTAACATTGAATTTCCTTGTTTTTACAATAGCAATTGTGTTTTCCTGGTTCGTTTACAACCAGAATAAAGATCAGCTTTTGCAGCTTTATTCACTCAAAACTGAACTTGGAAAATCTTCCGCTGACCTACAATTTCTTCGATCACAAATCAATCCGCATTTTCTTTTCAACGTACTCAACACATTATACGGAACGGCAATTCAGGAAAGTGCAGACAGGACTTCCGAAGGAATTCAAAAACTGGGTGATATGATGCGCTTCATGCTTTATGAGAATAATCTGGATTTGATTCCGGTAGCACGTGAGGTGGATTATCTGAAAGATTATATCCATTTACAAAATCTTCGTCTGGCAAAATCTGAAAATATCAAGGTAGAAGTAAATATTTCCGAAAATGCCTGCCAGTTTTCCATTGCTCCTATGCTTTTAATTCCGTTTATTGAAAATGCTTATAAACATGGGGTTAGTTTACAGAATCGGTCATGGATCAATATTTCTTTGAGCTGCAAGGATAATAAGCTGGAACTGGATGTTTACAACAGCATTCATCCTAAAAATCAGTCCGACCCGGAAAATGGACATACGGGAATTGGCCTTGAAAATGTGCGTCAGCGGCTTGAATTATTGTATCCTGCAAAATATGAATTGCAAATCAGAGAATCTCAGATCGAATATTTTGTACATCTTACGCTAAGTTTTTAAGTGCGGTATTTATTTTGAAAAAATAATCCGAAAATGAAAATTACGATGAAAGCAATTGCGGTTGATGATGAGCCCATTGCATTGGAAATCATTGAAGCGCTGGCAATAAAAGTGCCTTTTCTTAATTTGCAAGCAAGTTTTGTCAATGCCTTTGATGCAATAAAATACTTAAATCAAAACCCGGTTGATCTGGTTTTTCTGGATATCAAAATGCCTGATATTTCAGGTTTTGAATTCTTGAAATTACTGGAAAACAAGCCGCTTGTCATTTTCACTACCGCTTATACCGAGCATGCCGTAAAAAGTTATGAACTGGATGCAGTGGATTATTTACTCAAACCATTTTCCTCCGAGCGTTTTATAAAAGCGTGTAATAAAGCAGCGGAAATACTGGAATTTCGAGCAAAAGATTCAAGCCAAAAACCGGATTTTCTATTTGTAAAATCAGGTTTCGAGCAGGTAAAAATATTTTTTTCAGATATTTTATTTATTGAAAGTTCGGGTAACTATATGGTTTTTGTATTTCAAAATAACAAAATTCTATCCCGGCTTACAATGAAAGAAGTTTTACAACTTTTACCGGAAGCGGATTTCATTCGTGTACATCGTTCCTTTATAATAGCAAAAAAACAGATCAGCAAAGTAGAACGTCATCAGCTGCATATCGGCAAAAACATTGTTCCTATTGGCAGCATGTTTTCAGGAGAGGTGATGAATTGTCTTTCCGGAATTACTTTGTAAAAATTTCAATTTCCTTTTCTTCCAATCCCGCCCATTTTCTGGCACTTCTTTTTATCCCTTTCACTGGATATCAAACATTTGAAAGTTTGGCTAAAAGAATTTTCCCTGTCTGACAACGAAATTCAACTTTTACAATTCAGACCAGGAAAATCGACTGTTTATCAAAACTGATCAAATCAGTTATCCGATTATTATTTGGGTAATTTCTAATTTTTGATGAGGAAATTTCGCCTCATTGATAAAATGTCTAGTCTTTAATGGTTTTAAATTAGGCAGACAAGGAAATATTCCATGAAAACACTTCTAAACAGAGAAATTTTTTAAATATGGAAACAGAAGATTTTGAAAACCAGCATTCGGATAATTCTTCAGGGATAAACGAAGGCGGATCAACCCGAAGGGCGTTTTTGGCACAACTGGGTTTAGGAGGCGCAGGACTTGCAGCGGTGCCTTATTTTACTAAGGCGGAGGTTCAAACTATACCTGTCGCCGAAGCAGATATGGTAAAGGTAACGATGTCGGTCAACGGCAAAAGGCAAATGCTGACGATTGATTCGCGGGTAACATTACTGGATGCTCTTCGGGAAAAACTGGATCTGACAGGTACCAAAAAGGGATGTGATCACGGACAATGCGGCGCATGTACCGTGCTGGTTGATAATCGTAGAATTAATTCTTGTCTTCGATTAACAGCCATGTGCGAAGGTGCAGAAATAACAACCATTGAAGGACTTGCAAAGGGCGAGAATCTCCACCCGATGCAGGAAGCATTTATCAAACATGATGCTTATCAATGTGGCTATTGTACACCAGGTCAGATTTGTTCAGCTGTTGGATTGATGCAGGAAGGACGTGCGAAAACGGATGCGGATATACGGGAATCGATGAGTGGAAATATTTGTCGCTGCGGTGCTTATCAGCATATTCTCGATGCCATTAAAGATGTTCAGCAACAAGCCTAAAAGATATTATTCACTATGAATCCTTTTAAATATACCTCAGTAAAAGATAGTAAAAATGCGATGGCGGCCAGCATAACTGCCGGATCAAAATTCATCGCAGGAGGCACAAATATTATCGATCTGATGAAGTTGAATATCGAAACGCCAAAGCAGTTAATCGATATCAACGACCTCGGTTTTAATAAAATTGAAACACTTCCCAATGGTAACATCACGATCGGTGCACTTGTAAAAAATAGTGATCTGGCTTATGATAAGGCCATCATGGAGCGTTATCCGGTTTTGTCAGAGGCTTTGTTGTCAGGCGCTTCGGCACAATTGCGCAATGCGGCGAGCACGGGAGGAAATCTTATGCAAAGAACGCGTTGCCCTTATTTTTATGATACTGCTTTTGCTTGTAACAAGCGCGTGCCTGGTTCGGGATGTTCTGCTATTCCGGGATATAATCGTGATAATGCCATTTTGGGGACGAGCGATAAATGTATTGCAACGCATCCGTCTGACATGTGCGTAGCTATGGCCGCTTTGGGTGCAATAATTCATGTGCAAGGACCAAAAGGTAACCGGACAATTACTTTTGCGGATTTTCACCTCCTTCCCGGACAAACACCACATTTGGAGCACAATCTTAAAACGGGAGAATTGATCACATCTGTGGAAATACCAGCTTTAAGTTTCTCTTCAAAATCGCATTATCTGAAAGCCAGAGACCGCGCTTCATATCAGTTTGCGCTGGCGTCCGCGGCCGTAATTTTGGATATCAAAAATGGAATTATAGAAAATGCCCGCATAGCATTGGGTGGAGTTGGAACCAAACCCTGGCGTTCTTTTGCTGCTGAAAAAACACTGATTGGCAAAAGTGCCGGTGCTACAAGTTATAAGGCTGCGTCTGATGCAGCGTTGTCAGAAGCAAAGGCTTACAAGGATAACGGATTTAAAATTGAACTGGCCAAACGTACATTGGTACAAGCCTTAACCAAAGTTGGAGAAATGTCATGAGCGCACCTTTGTTAGTTGGTCAGGGCGTCGACCGGGTTGACGGCCGCCTTAAAGTAACCGGCGGAGCAAAATATGCCGCCGAATTTAATATTGAAAATCTGGCTTACGGTGTAACCGTACAAAGTACTATAACGAAAGGCCATATCAATAAAATTGATACGACGCTGGCTAAGAAATCGCCTGGTGTTATCGATGTGCTGACATACAGAAATGCCATGCAGCTCCACTTCCCGGCAAGTTCAGATCCTGGACAGGGGAAATTTGCTGAGAAGGATTTATTGCCTTTGCAAAGCGACAGGATTTTTTATGACGGTCAGAATATAGCCGTTGTCATTGCAGAAACTTTGGAACAGGCGGAACACGCCGCAACGCTTTTACAAGTCACATATGATAAACAGGATGCTGTTTTTGACCTGAAAGAAAATGTTGGAAAATCTTACAAACCGACGAAAGGGCTTGGCGGTTCGGAAGTTCAGATAAAGCGTGGCGATACAGAAAAAGCACTTCAAAATGCGGTTGTTAAAATTGATGAAACCTACACTACGCCGGTATATCATCATAACGCAATGGAACCACATGCTACCATCGCACAGTGGAACGGAGATGAATTGATGATTTACGATGCTACCCAATCAGTTGCCGGGAGTCATAGTTTAATGTCCCAGCTGGTTGGCGTTCCCAAAGATAAAATAAGAGTGATTTCGTATTATATCGGAGGAGGTTTTGGATCAAAAGGTTTTTCCTGGCCGGGTACAGTTATGGCTGTGATGTGCGCAAAATTGGTAAATCGTCCGGTTAAGCTGGTATTAAGCCGTCAGCAGGTTTTCACAACAGGTGGTCGTAGATCTCAGACCATTCAAAATGTAGTCCTGGGAGCGGATGCTTCTGGTAAAATCTCTGCAATAAAACACGCATCAACGGTTGAAACATCTTTCGTGGACGAATTTGTAGAACCGGCTGGCGTTGCTACTGCCATGTTGTATGCCAGTGACAATCTGGATGTCAGCCACAATCTGGTTCGATTAAATAAAGGAACACCATGTCCGATGCGTGCGCCGGGAGAAGCTACCGGAAGTTTCGGGTTAGAAGTTGCCATGGATGAGCTGGCTTATAAATTGAAAATGGATCCGGTCAAGTTGCGTTTGGCAAATTATGCAGAAACTGAACCGCAAAAGGAAAAACCGTTTTCATCCAAAAATCTGAAAGAATGTTATGAGCAAGGTGCTAAGGCAATTGGCTGGGCGGAAAGGACTTATGAGCCACGATCCATGAAAGATGGAAAATTTCTGGTTGGTTATGGAATGGCCACGGCAACTTATCCTGCCAACAGAGGAAAGTCGTCAGCCAAAGCGATACTTTTTTCTGACGGACATGCTGAAATTGAATGTGCAACGCAGGATATTGGTACGGGCACTTATACTGTAATGACGCAGTTAGCAGCGGATACGTTAAATCTGCCAATTGATAAAGTAAAAGTAAAACTGGGGGACAGTAAATTTCCGCAAGGAGCAAATTCTGGCGGATCTCAGGTAACAGCAAGTGTGGGCCCGGCAATTCGCGCTGCTGCTTTGGGTGCTATCCAAAAAGTTGCGAAACTGGCGGCTGAGGATAAAAATTCTTCATTGTATAAAACGGATCCCGATAAGCTGGCTATGAAAGATGGCTTGCTTGCCGGGAATGGGAAAAAGGGAGAAAGTTTGTTTGATATTTTAAAACGAAATAATTTATCGCAGATTGAAGGCCAGGCAGCTGTCAATGTTTCTACACGTCAGCAGCAGGAAGCAAATCCCGCAGCCGGCAGTCCGGAAGAAGCTGTTCAAAAAGAAAGTGCAAATAATGAAGCTGTAAAATCGGATGAAGCAGTAGACCGAAAAAAATATGCTTTTCATTCTTTTGGTGCCCATTTTGTCAAAGTTCGTGTTGATCCGGAATTAGGGAAAGTTTACGTTGACAAAATTGTTGGTGTGATGGATATTGGTAAAGTTATGAATCTGAAACTTGCCAAAAACCAGATCATGGGCGGACAAATATTCGGAATTGGTATGGCACTGATGGAAGGGACTGAATATGACCCTGTTCGAGGCAGAGTGGTAACGCGGGATCTTGCTAATTATCTTGTTCCTGTTCATGCAGATATGCCGGATTTTGAGGTGATTTTTCTGGATAAGCCTGACACGATTATTTCACCAATCGGTGCCAGAGGAATTGGAGAAATTGGTATAACTGGAATTACGGCGGCAATTGTCAATGCGGTATATCATGCAACAGGGATCAGGGTGAGAGATCTTCCTATCCGACCCGATAAACTGATTGTGACTTGAAGGATGGAATCGGTTTATATATCGGATTTAATTCACTGAAAATATACTAACCCAGGGCTTCAGCCCTGGGTTTTTTGCACCCAGGCATTTCCGGCTTTAGCCATAGTGGCAAAGTATAAATTAATTAGTAGAGACTTTTTTAAGAAATAATCCTATAATAAAAGAGCCATGAAATTTAGTCAAATTCTATTTGTTGCGTTGATTTTTTGTACTTCGGGAATTGCTTTTTCCCAAACCGCCAAACCCAAAAAATACATAGTTAATGGTTATGTAGGAGGCTTTCGTGGATTGGTAAACACAGAGCAAATCGATGCAAAAAAACTCACCCATATCAATTATGCTTTTGTAAATGTGCAGGATAGTATGGCCGTGTTAACAAACCTTGCTACGGATTCGACCAATTTCAGAAAGCTGAACGCACTTAAACTTGTCAATCCGGATCTGAAAATTGTTATTTCAATCGGTGGCTGGGCGTGGAGTGAGAATTTTTCAGACGCCGTTTTGACGGAATCGTCAAGGAAGAAATTTGCTGTTTCCAGTGTTGAAATAATCCGTCAATATAATCTGGATGGTGTTGATATTGATTGGGAATATCCGGGCATGAAAGGCGAGGAGGGAAATATTTACAGGCCGGAAGACAAACAAAATTTCACGCTCATGTTCAAGGCCATTCGTGAGGAACTTGATAAACTGGCCCTTGAAAAAGGTAGAAAATATTTGCTTACCACGGCGGTAGGAGGATCGAAATCTTTTGTTGAACATACTGAAATGGGCAACGTAGCAAAGTATACCGATTATCATCCTGATCATGACGTACGACTACGGTGGAAAAAACGGAACGGTAGGGCATCACACCAATTTATATGCCGATAAAGCAGATTCAACAATGTCGTCAGCTGATCGTTCCGTACAGAATTTCATAGCAGCGGGAGTTCCGGCCTACAAAATCGGACTTGGCGCAGCGTTTTATGGAAAGGGCTGGGAAGCTGAAAATATAAATGCAAATGGTTTAGGCCAAAAAAGAATAAAATCGGTGCAGGGTGGAGGATATTCTAAAATCAAGGATACGTTGATTAATCAAAACGGATACAAAAAATTCTATGACAAAAAAGCGAAAGCCTCTTATCTTTTCAACCCGACAACGAAAATTCTCATTACCTACGACGACGAAAAATCAATAAAAGCCAAGTGCAAATACATTAAAAAGAAAAAACTTGCAGGCATCTTTTTCTGGGAATATTTCAGTGATCCGAAAGGCTACTTGCTCTCCGAGATCAATGCGGATCTTAAATAATTTTGAATGATAGAATGAGTGAATGAAAGAATGTGGAGAATTAGGAACTTATTAGTTCAATCCCGCACTGTTATCATTCTATCATTCTATCATTCTATCATTCTATCATTCTATCATTCTATCATTCTATCATTCTATCATTCTATCACTCTATCATTCTATCACTCTATCACTCTATCACTCTATCATTCTCCAACCGGTTAGTAACTGGTAGTTGAAATAGATCATATTTTGTAAAATGTTTTCTACAAAATATATTAATTTAGTAGAACTATTTAGTGTCTATTGATCTAATATTCAGGAGTATGAAACATTCTCAACGTGATATAATCATCCTATCAATTTTATGCTTTTTCACCTCCATAGCTTTTGGAATTGATATCACACAAACGATAGCCTCCGGGGGGAAAAGCCGAAGTTTTGTTTTTCATGCACCCGGAACTGCCGTAGCACAAAATCTTCCATTACTTTTTGTCTTTCATGGTGACGGCGGGAGTGGTGCAGGAATTAAAGGCTCTACCGGATTTGACGCGATAGCCGATGCCAATAACTTTATAGTCGTTTATCCCAATGCCGATAATGACGGTAATGGCTGGAACAGGGCTATTGATCAGTTAAAAGATGTAAATTTTACATCTGATATGATCGATTATTTTTGTTCTACTTATCATATCAATGCGCAAAAAGTGTATGCTTCCGGGCATTCGGCGGGAGGTTTTATGACTTATAATCTTGCGGTAAATCTTGCCGGCAGAGTGGCTGCTTTTGCGCCGGTCGCCGGGAATATGTATGCCAACAATGGCAATTATTCATATTTCAGCAGTGCAAATTTCAAGGCGGTACCTATCCTGCATATTCATGGCGATCCTGACGGTACCGTCGATTATCCCGACCCGGACCACAAACCTACGGATTGGAGTGAGTGGCCGCTTACGGAGTTTTCTTATTATAGCTGCGGTAAAGTTACCTACACGCTTCCCAACGCAACAATAGCGCCAAATGTTACGAAACTTTCCTTTTGTGTTGGTGCACCACCCACTACAAAAGAGATTTCGCTGATTCGGGTTGTGGGTGTAGGCCATAGCTGGCCGGTTGTTTCTGGCTTCAATCCGGCTCAGGCAATCTGGGATTTTGTGAAAGCTTATTCCATAACCACGGCTTCTTCCTGCGCGGTTGTTCCCGAAACCCCAACCTATGTTGAGGGCACAATTCATACACAGGGAAAAGCCATCATGAGTCCTTGTAATGAGGCATTTATTCCAAGAGGAATGAATTATTCTCTGGCCGACGACTGGGAATTTCCAGCCAATATCAACGGAGATCCAACACATGTAAATGATGAACTTTCAGCTGAAATAATCAAGGCAAAACCAAATATTGTCAGAATTGAATGGTACGCCAACCGAGCCGCTAACTGGAAACCTTATTCAGTTGCTGATCTGGATGTTGTTGTCACACGTTTTAGAAATGCCGGAATTGTTTCTGTTATTGACCTGCACGATGTTACCTGTTCAAATGATTATACCCAATTCAACAATATTATTTTGCCTTGGTGGAAGCAGCAATCTGTAAAAAATCTGCTAACCAAACACAAAGGTTTTGTCATTATTAATGTCGCCAATGAATTTGGAAATGTGAACTGGGAATCTGATAAGGCAGCGGCTTATACAACCTGGCTTAATCATTACAAATACCGTGATTACAGATTTGCGTACAGCCGGAATTCAGGTTCCGATGATGATTGATGCGCCTGATTGCGGACAAAGTCTTGATATTGCTTTACAGGCCGGAGCCACGCTCAGAACGCAGGATCCTTTACATAATATTATCATGAGTGCGCACGCCTATTGGTATGCGGATAATGCGGCGGCTATGGAGGCACGCGTCCAGCAAATCGCTAATGCTGGCTTTCCAATTGTTTTGGGAGAAATTGCAAATATCCAGGATGCAACCGGACCTTGTTCCAATACAATTCCGGCTTACAAAAATCTTCTTCAAAGCTGCCAGAATCATAACGTAGGTTGGCTGGCCTGGACGTGGACGGATGATTTTTGTGAAGGAATAAATGGCCGGAGGATCAGTATGAACGGCAGTTTTACGAATCTTTCAACGTATGGAAATACAATCGTGAATGATCCGGATTTTGGACTTTCCACGCATGCAGTGAAAATGAGTATTTCATGTTTAAGTGGGCCATTGCCTGTTAAACTGCAATCTTTTGACGCAAAAGAAACCGAAGAAAATCAGATTTTGGTCGAATGGAAGACTACTGGTGAAGTTAATTTTAAAGAATTTCAGCTTGAAAGAAGTGCAGACGGAAAACGTTTTGAGCAACTGGCTGTTTTAAAATCAAATACGGGTTCAAATAAATTTAGCTATAATTTTGAGGACACAAAACTTATAGAACCAACTTATTATTACCGGCTAAAAATGGTCGATCTGGATGAGTCTTTTGCTTATTCAAGGATTGTTTCTGCTGAAAGAAAATCTTTTGAATCAGTAACTGTTTATCCATCGCCAACCCGTGATTTTATTCAGATTAATGCCAGTGATAGTGCCTTTCCTGCGAAAATTAAAATCATTGATCAATCAGGAAGAACAGTTTTATCCCAGACCATTTTAAATAAAAATCAAAAAATAAATGTTGAGGGGCTCTCCGCGGGATTATATATTATTTCTATGCGGGATAAAGTGGTTGGGAAGGTAATTGTTCAAGGAAAATAATGAAAAAAATCCTGTCTATGATCCGCTGATTTTGTCTGATCATAGACAGGATTTTATCAATTTAAACTATCAGACTTTGTTTACCGAAACAAGAATTTTACGAATCAGTTCCTGAACATTTTTTCGAAGGAATATGCTCACACCACCAAAAATCAGGAAAGTCCCTAGTAAAATTACATAACCCAGGTAATCGCTATTAAGGGATTTATTCAAGAAATTCCCAAGCAGAATCAGGCACGTAATAAGAATTGTAAAAGCCGAAATGGCAACCAAAATATAAAAGGTGACGGTAGCTGCTACGGATTCAAAAACAGGAAGAATTTGTTGTTTTAAAATGTCAAATTTATCGTCAATATATTTAATAACCGTATGAATCAGTTTTTTGCCTTCTTCGGGCAAGGATGCGACTACTTTTAATGAAGCTTCTGATTTTGAAGGTGTTTCCACTACTTCCGACACATTTGTACCTTGTTTTTCAACTACTTCTTTTCTTGAAATCAAAACAGCATGTTCATTTGGAGAAATATCTTCACCATCTTTTTGGGCATAAACCTTGGTAAATTCAGCACCGAAATAGAGAATTATTGAGGAATAATAGACCCAGGTCAGTAAAATTACAATGGAGGCTGATGCACCATAAGTTGCACCAAGATCCTGTTGGCCGAGATATAAACTGATTCCGAATTTTCCAATAGCGAACATTACAGCAGTAAAAGCAGCACCAATCATACATTCCTTCCATCGCACATGCCCATCGGGCAATACTTTGAAAATTGCTGTAAACAAAGCTGTCAATACAATCAGTACAAGCGCGATATTTAAACCGGTAAATATGATGACCGAAACTTCGGAAAAGTAACGTTCCAATCTGCTGCTTAACAAATCTATGGCAGTATTAACACCCAGTGATACGATCAGCAAAAAACCGAGCGTGAGTATTACGGAAAAAGATAAAAGCCTGTTTTTAAGATAAGCAAGCCAGCTTTTTTTAGGTTTTGATTTAATAGACCATATATAATTGATAGAATCCTGGATTTCAGCAAAAACCCCTGTTGCCCCAATAAGAAGCGTTACAACTCCCACAGTTGCAGCCACAGTTGACTTATTGGAAACTTCCGCATTCTTGATAATTTCCTGCAATTGTGCGGCGGCATCTTTTCCAACCAAGCCGCTTATCTGACCAAATAATTCGCCGGTGAACGCCTCTTTGCCATAAAAAAAACTAACGACAGATATGATAACAAGCAGCATTGGCGCCAGCGAAAATACGGTGTAATAAGATAATGCTGCGGCCAGTTTCAGGCCATTATCATTCATGAATTCATTAAAACTATCTTTAATGAGAGAGAAAGTAAATTTAATTTTGTTCATAATAACGGTCTGTCTGGTTAACAGTTGTTTGATGAATTTTTCTTGTTCGGGTAAATTTTTATGCCAAGGAAAAATGGCTTAAAATGTGTAGGTTTATATGCGCACGTAATGGCATGAAATTTGAATTGTTCAGGAAAGAATCAAACCATTGTTCTTATGGAAATTAAAACAAATCAAGCTACAAAAAATCGTCCCGAAGGAGACAGAATTATTGACGCACCTTATGTTTTTATTGATATTCCGGGTTTCGTGGAACAGCTTAAAAGCGAGAGATCGTGGGAGAAAAATGACAGGAACGGAATCACTGTTTTTAAATCCAAAGGAATGACAATGGTCATCACAGCCTTGAAAGCCGGAGCGGTCCTGAATCACCAGCGCATGGAGGAATTTTATACTTTGCAGGTTATGCAGGGAGAGATTCAAACTGAAACAGACGGGAAAATCATACAAAGTATACAGGGACAGGTAGCTGTTTTTCATCCAAACATGGCTCATACAATTCTTGCCTTATCCGATTCTGTTTTGATGATGACAACATATGTTTGTACATAATTCCATTTTACATTTCAACTTATTACTTTTCTGATTTCGACGATTACAGCGTTCTTTTGCTGTAATCTGTTGTTTGGTGCCCTGTTAAGTCAAACTTTTCTTATCTTTAAAAGATGTGTTTTTAAGGATATTTAAACAACAGGGCCGTTATGAAAACAATTTTTACTTTCACCCTTCTTCTACTTTCATTTTTTTCATTTGGAATTGATATTAACAATACCCGGATGCTTTCCCAGCCGGCAATCAGCGCCGGGCATATTGCTTTCATTTACGCCGAAGATCTCTGGATTGCGAATCCGGATGGTTCTCAGCCAAAACGTTTAACGGTTGATAAAGGAATTGAATCAGCTCCAACTTTTTCCCCAGATGGGAAATTAATCGCTTTTAGTGCGGAGTACGATGGGAATAAGGATGTCTTTGTAATACCGGTTCAAGGAGGCGTTCCCGGAAAGACTGACCTGGCATCCGGGCGATGATGTGGTGAAAGGATTTACGCCCGACGGCAAAAATATTTTGTTTACTTCCAAACGTGCTGTTTTTACAAATCGTTACGCACAATTATTTACGGTTCCAATTGCAGGTGGTTTTCCGGTTCAGCTTGAAATTCCTAATGCATATCATGCATCTTATTCGCCGGATGGAAAATATATGGCCTATACGCCTCTTGCTGATGCTTTTTTGCAGTGGAAAAATTATCGTGGCGGTACCATCGCTAACATTTGGCTTTTTTCTTTTCAAGACAAATCGATCGTGAAAATTCCACAACCGGCTGGCGGTTGTAACGATACCGGTCCGTCCTGGATGGGAAATACGGTTTATTTCAGAAGTGACCGTAACGGGGAATTCAACATTTACTCCTACAATGTTACATCCAAAGAAATCAAGCAAATAACCAGTTTTAAAGATTTTCCGGTCTTGAATATGTCATCGGGGAACAACAAAATTATTTTTGAACAAGCCGGTTATCTGCACACGCTTGATCCGGTTTCCGGAACTGGTGCAAAATTAACAATTGGAATTGCAGCAGATTTATTGGAGTTGAGACCAAGATTTGTAAAAAGTGCTTCCTACGTCCGTTCTGCTGATATTTCTCCATCAGGTTCTCGTGTGGTTTTTGATTATCGTGGAGAAATTGTAACGGTTCCGGCGGAAAAAGGTGATCCAAGAAATCTCACCAATACACCCGGAGTGCATGAGAAATATCCGGCCTGGTCGCCGGATGGAAAATCAATCGCTTACTTTTCTGATGCTTCGGGAGAATATCAGCTCTATATAAAATCACAGGACGGAAAAGGGGAAGTCAGAGCGATTTCTTTGACGGGAAACGGATTTTATGCCAATATCAGATGGTCGCCTGATAGTAAAAAATTAAGCTACGTTGATAATGGAAGAAATTTGTATCTGATTGATGTGAAGTCAGGTATTTCCAAAAAAATTGATGCAGATGAATTGTATACGCCGGGACCTTTCCGTGATCAATTTGGCGACTGGTCGCCGGATTCTAAATGGATAGCCTATACCAAAGTTGAGGATACTTATTTCAAACGAATCCTATTTTATTCGGTTGATCAGGATAAAATCTTTTCCGGTTACAGATGGATTAAGTAATGCTTCGGATCCTGTTTTTGATCCGAATGGCAAATATTTATATTTTTTCGCTTCTACAAATGCTGGGCCTGTTGTCAACTGGTTTGATCAGTCGAGTATTGATATGAGGGCTACAAGTTCTATTTATTTGCTGACACTTCAAAAAGAAACAATTTCTCCATTTGCCAAAGAAAGTGATGAGGAAAGTGTAAAAGAGGAAAAGGAAGAGGAGAAAAAAATAGAAGAGAAAGGGGCTAAGGATAAAAGTAAGAGCAGCAAAACCCCTGTTGTAGCAGAGAAAAAAGACACCGATAAAAAGCCGGTTTCAGTCAAAATTGATATGGAAGGAATAGAAAACCGGATCATTGACATTCCCGTAAAAGAAGGTGATCACAACAGTCTGGCTGTGGCAAAAGAAGGGGAATTGCTCTATATCAGATATGCCGATGATGGAACTGCAACTTTGCATAAATATGATATCAAAAAGCGAAAAGATTCCGATGTAATGGAACTGGACGAATTTTTTATTTCTGCTGACGGTAAGAAAATGCTCTATTCCAAAAAAGGAGCTTATGGAATTTCCAATGCGGGTGAAAAACCGGAAGCCGGAAAAGGAATGATTAATATGGCTGATATTCAGGTTAAAATTGATCCGGTTGCTGAATGGACAAATATATTTAACGAAGCCTGGCGCGTTAACCGTGATTATTTCTACGATCCCAAAATGCATGGCGCGGATTGGAAAGCCATGAAAGAGAAATATGCTGTAATGCTTCCGGATCTGGCAACCCGCAACGACCTGAACATGCTGATTCAATGGATGTGCAGCGAGCTGGCGATTGGTCATCATCGGGTTAGTGATCCGGGTGATAAAATGAATAAACCTTTAAAAGTGAATGGAGGTTTGCTGGGTGCGGATTATGTGATTACCAATAATCATTATCAGATCAAAAAAATTTATGGTGGACTAAATTACAATCCAAAACTTCGCTCTCCATTAACAGAACCTGGTGATAAATGCAAAAACGGGCGATTACATTCTTGCCGTAAATGGTATAGAAGTAACGGCTGCCGAAAATTTGTACAAGTTTTTTGAAGCTACGGCGGATAAAATCGTTGAGCTGAAAATCGGGCCAAACGCAGATGGAAAAAATTCGAGAATTGTGAAAGTGGTACCGGTTGAAAATGAGTATGCACTACGTAACCGCGACTGGGTTGAAGGAAATCTGAAAAAAGTAAATGAAGCAACAAAAGGACAGGTGGCCTATGTTTACGTGCCCAATACTGCCGGAGAAGGTCATGATTATTTCAAACGTTATTTCTTTCCGCAAGCCAATAAAAAGGCGATCATTATTGACGAGCGTTTCAATGGCGGCGGTCTCTTGGCGGATTATTATATTGATATTTTACAACGTCCTTATCAGGCAAACTGGCACATGCGTTATGGCCGCGAATTGAAATCGCCAAGTGCTTCCATCCAGGGACCAAAAGTGATGATCACCGACGAAACCGCCGGATCGGGTGGAGATATGCTGCCTTTTATGTTTCATAAGTTCAAAGTAGGAACTTTGGTCGGCAAGCGTACCTGGGGTGGATTGGTTGGAATTCTTGGTTTCCCTGAATTTCTGGATGGAGGTTCAGTTACTGCGCCAAACGTTGCGATCTGGACGAAAGATGGTTTTATTATCGAAAATGTTGGTGTTGCGCCGGATATCGAAGTTGAACAAACGCCTTCCGAAGTGATCAAAGGAAATGATCCGCAATTGGAAAAAGCGATTGAAGTAGCGCTGAAAGAATTGCAGCAAAATCCTGTTGTTGAACCTGTAAGACCGGAATTTCCAATTCGTGTTAAAAAATAATTATCAAAATTCACTCCTTAAAATCAATGAAATATTTAGGTGTTATTTTGTTCCTTTCCGTATTTCTTGTGGGTAGTACAGCCCAAAATCTGAAACCGGGAGAAGGTTTTGTAGAAGTAAAAGGCGGACGGATCTGGTATAAAGTTGTCGGAACCGGTAAAGGTGTTCCATTATTATTGATTCACGGCGGACCGGGCAGCAGAAGTTGCGAAGGAATTCCGGGATATTCAACTTTGGGAAACGACCGGCCTGTCATTTTTTACGATCAGCTGGGTTCCGGACATTCGGACAGACCGACGGATACCACACTTTGGCAGCTTCCAAGATTTGTTGATGAGATCGATGCGCTGCGTAAAGGCACTGGATCTGAAAGAAATTAATATTCTTGGGAAGTTCCTGGGGCGGAACGGTTGCCGTGGAATATATGGTGACCAAAAAGCCGAAAGGAGTGAAGTCTGTGATTTTTGCCGGTCCGCTGATCAGTACTTCAAAATGGATGCGCGATGCCAAAATCCTGATTTCCAAGCTTTCAAAACCTGTTCAGGATTCGATAAACAAATATGAAAGTCTGAGAATTTATGATCACAAATCCTATATGGCTGCGACAGATACTTTCAACATAAATTATCTCAGCAGAAAACCGGGTGCCAGAATTTCTGCACCTGATTGTGCAGGATCGGGAAAAGGGAACGGAGAGATTTACAGATATATGTGGGGGCCAACCGAATTTAATGCCACCGGTACGCTGAAAAATTTTGAAAGAACGCCCAATCTTCATGAAATAAAGGAACCGGTTTTATTTATCACCGGACGTTTTGATGAAGCCAGACCGGAAACGATGTATGAATTTCAAAAGGAAATTCCGGGTTCAAAAGTTGAAATTATTGAAAACTCAGGTCACAATAAAATCAGGGATAATCCGGAACAATATCTTGGCGCGATCAGAAATTTTCTGAATGGGAAATAGATTTTAAAAGCTGGGTTAACATCATAAAAAACCGGTCAGCCAAGTTTTCACTTGGCTGACCGGTTTTATATTCCTAATCAAAGTATTATTTGGCAGGAATAAACTTCAAAGCCCAGGAATTCATACAATAACGTTTTCCTGTTGGTGCAGGACCATCGTCAAAAACATGGCCCAAATGTAATCCTGTGCTGGTTTCTACAACTTCATCTCTTGACATTCCAAGAGAATTATCAGTAACCACTTTCACCGCTTTCGGGATCAATTGGTTTGAAAAAACTTGGCCATCCAGTGCCGGATTCAAATTTTGTATCCGAACTGAATAATGGCTTTCCGGTCGCAGCACTTACATAAGTTCCTTTTTCATGATTGTTCCAATATGGATTTCGGAAAGGAATTTCCGTTCCTCTTTGCACCATAATCTGGTACGCTTCCGAAGACAAAACTTTTTTCCATTCAGCATCCGATTTTGCTCCCGGAAATGCGATCGTATCCACAACATCCTTCCTTATTTTTATTCTTACGATTCTGGCCGCATGCATTCATTGAAAGCAGCAAAATCAGCGCGATTACGATATTTAACTTTTTCATGTGTTTTTATATGAAGTGATTATTGAAAACATTTTTTAATCAATTAAAATTCTGATTTCTGAGGTTTTATCTTACTACAATCCGGAGTAATAATCATAGCCTCTTTTGGCCCAATAATCCGGTGGGCGCTGGTTGCTGAAATGTTATTTTTCCAATACATTTCAGGTTTTTAATTCCATATTTGACAGGAATAATCAGCCGTAGCGGTGCGCCGTGAGCGGTTTGTAATGGTTCATCATTCATTTCATAGGCCAGAATCGTTTGCGGATGCAAGGCACTTTCCATATCCAGGCCCAACCTGGTATTTTCCGTTTGGCGTTTCCATTCCTACATATTGCATGGAAGTCAAGATCGTCCAGTTTGTAATGTTTGATAAAATCAATAAAACGAACACCTGCCCAGTGCTGGATCTGATCCCAGCCTTCGACACATTTAAAATCAAAAATAATTTCGGTTTTTGGCAAGGCTTTTATCGCTTCCATATTTACTTTCAAAACTTCCCCGTTACTTTTTACAACCGAAAGCTGCCAGTTTTCAGGATTGAAATTTTTATCTTCATTGCCAATATTGCTATTAATCCTGACTCTTTTGCGGCCATTGATTTTGGATAAGTTTTCACAAGATGATTATCACTAAAAAACTTCCTGAAAAAGAGCTCGGTTTTATTCATTGCAGCACGTAACGGTTTTCGTGCACGGGCCGTTACTCCATTCGATTCGGACAGGGGATTGATAAAGCCAGTCCCAGCCTTCGATAAGCACCGGCACTGATAGCAAAAAAAGTAGCGAATGAGATAAAAGTCCTTCTTTTGATTTTTTGATCAACAGTAAGTTCTTTTTACTTTTTGGATCGATAATCTCCATTTTGATGTCGCAGTTTAGATAGAAATTATTCGATTACAAGATTTTCATTATCCGAAGAATTTCGATTGTCATCAGCTAATCCTGTGATGATAGCGGGCTCTTTCTGTAACAACTTCAAAACCGGAAATCACTGATCTGAAATTATTCCAACCTGCAATTACTACCTGAACAATGTGAATAATAAAGAAAAATAAGATAACCAAGGTCAACGAAAAATGTAGTATCCGGGCAAAATTGTAACCGCCAAAAAACCAGCATAACCAGTAGAACTGAACCGGTTTGTAAATTGCCAATCCGGTCAAGAACTGAACCCAGACCCATGACGATGATGGCGGTATAGGCAATCCTTTGTGCTGCATTATATTTGTTCTGAGGCGGAGCCGTTTTTCGGATATGCAGATCGTGTAGAAGTACAAGCCATGCTTCTCTGAAAGACTTTTTCTGAGGAACCAGATTTCGCCATTCTCCCGAAAAAATTGTGTACAAAACATAAAAAATTCCATTCAGCGTAAAAAACCACATGAACAAAAAGTGGAATGCCATACCTTCCGCAAGGCGGTAAGGAATGTGGAAAAAAGTAAAAACCGAATCCGGGAAGAAAGTGGTAGAAAGTATAACCGAAAATTGTGATGAATAAGCATCATTTGCCCAGTAAATCAGCATTCCGCTCCAAATCATGATCGTCAGCACAGGGAAAATTCACCCAGTGTGTCCAACGCATAGCAAGAGAATGTTTTTCTTTTATAACTTTCATAGGTGAGGTATTTAAATAATATTCCAAATTAGCTTTTTCATCCTTAGTCGCGTATCTTTTATAAACCTTACAAAAAATGTTTAAAAATTTTGTAAGGTTTTAACTAATTAAAAAGACTAACCTAAGTTCAAACATTAGAATTTAAACACCTCTTAATGCCACTAACAGAAATGAAAATCTGACAACCAAATGTTAACTGATAAAAGTAAGTTGGCTTCCGAGTATCGAACCTGTTGATCCTCGTCAATGGGTGAAAAAATATGCCGACTACCTGTATACATACGCCATCACACGTATAAACGATGAAGAGCAGGCGAGAGATCTGGTACAGGAAACATTTTCTGGCGGCACTGGAAAAAGTCAAAACTTTTGAAGGCAGAAGTTCTGGAAAGTACCTGGCTAACAGCGATTCTGAAAAATAAAATCATAGATATTTATCGAAAAAAATCCTCCGGACTATCAACTAAATCCGACGTTCGGAGAAGCGGAACAAACGCAAAAGGATTTCTTCGATCCGGAAGATGGACACTGGAATGAGGCATATCAGACCAAAGGAAATAGGAGAGGAGGAGGATCTGCTGGTGAACGCGGAGTTTTCAATTATTTTTCAAAAATGTATGGAAAAATTACCTGCCTTATGGTCCGCCGTTTTTGCAATGAAACATATTGACGACGAGGTGACGGAGAATATTTGTGAGGCTTTGAAAATAACGCCTTCCAATTTTTGGGTAATCATTCATCGGGCCAAACTCAATCTCCGTGCTTGTCTTCAAAAAAACTGGATTTAATTAAACTGTCATGAATTCATTAAAAGGAATAATTTATAATTGTCGGCAAGCCACTTTTCTGATTGAAAAAAAGCAGATTAAGAAATTAACATTCAGAGAAAATGTTGAATTGCGCATCCATCTTACGGGATGTTCGGTGTGTCGTATTTTTCAAAAGCAAAGTATCCTGATCAATCGTATGGTCAAAAACCTGATTCACGATTCACAAAGTAAAGACAGGAAACTGGACAATGATTTTAAGCAAACTTTACAGGACAAGATTGAAGATGAGCTGAATAAAAATAAATAATTAAAAGTTTTTCTAAAATTTTGTAAGGATTTCAGATCGGCTGCGACAAATGCGAAAACAACTAGTTTCACATTTAAACAAAGCCCAATGAAAACGCTAAAAACCAAAGTATTGACATTTATCGCGATCGCCGCTATCGCAACTTTTTCTATTACCGCTCAGGCTGCACCTGGAAATTATTCTATCCAGGACTCAACAAAAATGGATAAAAAAATGTCTAAAATGAGTCATAAAAAGGATGACAAGATGGAAAAGATGGATGGAAAAATGGGGAAAATGGATGACAAAATGCAAAAGAAAGGTAAGATGTCTAAAAAGGATTCTACCCTTAAAAAATAATTCAAACTATTCGGGAAGGAGGGATGTTTATTCCCTCCTTTTGTTTTTATAAAGAAATTCATACATACTGATCCATTCTTCCGGAGTTATTTTTGATGCCAGTTCGCCGATGAGTTGAAGTGGTATTTGATCGACCTTTTTAAAACGCAGGCAGCTTTTTCCGGTATCCAGTTTTGCTTTAAAATATTTAGGATATTCGCTTGTAAACCATTTCATAAGATCTTCATCCGCATAAATTCCCATATGATAAACCGCAATAAAATTTTTTTGCGAAGCAATATTCAGGAAAGGCAGCGGCAGGGAAGGATCGCAATGATAGCCATCCGGATATATTGAATGCGGAATTACATACCCAATCATGCCATAACTCATTACTTCTTTAAATCCTGACGGCAGGTTTTCAAGAATTACTTTTCTCAATTCACTTATGGCAGACTTTCTGTCATCTGGCAATGAATCTACATATTCATCGGGTGTAGTAGCGTTTGATTGCATGTAAAGGGTTGATTATTATGGTAATATAAAGTTAATAACTATTGCAAAGAAACGTTGTTACCATTAACATTTTTTGACCTGGCGATTAAATATGTGGCCCTTGCACCTAGACGTATACTGTTTTTCGCAATTGATTTAACGGTTACTTTCTGAGGTCAATTATTTATAGATTTGTTTTCATCCGAAAATTTTGTTCATTTCTTAATTTGTTATGATTGAGAAGTTTACGAAATTGAAAGCATCATTCCTATAATCTTTTAAATCCCATCTCTGTGAAATTATCTATTCGGAATCTTCAAAAAACTTATCCTAATGGTGTTCAGGCGCTGAAAGGAATCAATCTTGAAATTGAAACCGGAATGTTTGGTTTACTTGGGCCAAACGGTGCAGGAAAATCATCGCTGATGCGTACGATAGCCACATTGCAGGAAGCGGACGCAGGCAGCATTTTTCTGGATGATCTTGATGTACTTAAAGACAAGGCGGAGGTTCGTAAAATTCTCGGATATTTACCACAGGAATTTGGGGTATATCCAAAAATTAGTTCCGAACTTGATGCTGGATCATATTGCTCAGTTAAAGGGAATTCTGAATGCAAATGAAAGAAAACAAACTGTTGCCGCGCTGCTCGACAGAGTGAACTTATATAACGACCGTAAAAAGCATCTTGGTACGTTTTCCGGAGGAATGAAACAGCGTTTCGGGATTGCACAAGCACTTTTGGCAAATCCTAAACTTGATCATTGTCGATGAACCAACCGCTGGTCTGGATCCGGCAGAACGTAACCGTTTTTACAATTTATTGAGTGAGTTGGGTGAAAATACCATCGTGATTCTTTCCACCCATATCGTTGAAGATGTGCGGACTTTATGCAGTGATTTTGCTATAATTTGTAAAGGAGAAGTGCTCAGAAATGGAAATCCGGACGAAGCTGTTAATGAACTGAATGGTAAGATTTACAGCAAATTAATTGATAAGGGAGATAAGTTGGGTTACAGGGAAAATTATCAGGTTATTTCTGAGCAAATGAAAAGTGGAAAACTGGGATTCGGATCTTTTCTGAAACTGATCCGGGAAATGAATTTTTACTGGCCGAGCCGGTTCTGGAAGATATTTATTTCCATCAGATAGCCAGCAAACTGGACGCAGTTACGCTGTAAATATTTTGTTGCCATTTCTATTTGTTCAATATTCCCTGACTCAAAAAAGACTCTGGCATGTTCCGTTCAAATATTTTTGTTCGAAATAAAATACCGCTACAATCGTCCGGCGACCTGGATTTACTTCTTCATTTATTTTCTTGTCGGTTTTCTTTCCGTGGCAGGTGGCTGGACTGCGGCGTCGGAAAAGGTGATGTACAACGCGCCCTGGACAATTGCCGAAGGAAATCTATTTTTTAGTTTTACGATGATGATGGTTTGTTCTGCGGTGATGGGCGTACCGCTATACCGCGATATTGAATACCAGACACGTAATTATTTTTATGCAATTCCCATAACCAAAGGAGGTTATTTCTGGGGTAGATTTTTCGGCTCTTTTGTATTTGTGTTGCTGATCGGCACCGGTTTTAGTTTTGGAACTTTGATAGGAAGTTTTATGGGCCCGGCATTTGGCTGGATAGCTGCGGAAAGAGTAGGTAGTTATGGTCTATGGAATTATTTCTATCCCTACTTTGCCTTTGCCATAGGAAATTTACTATTGTCGTCTACCATATTTTTTGCGCTTGTTTCTTTTACCAGAAATGTAAAAGTGATTTATTCTGCCAGTATTCTTCTGCTGATCGCTTATTTATTGGGTAATTTTTTGGTTCGTGATATTGAAAATCGTAATCTCGTAAAACTGCTTGATCCGTTTGCAATTAACACTTTCAATCTGGAAACCCGTTTTTCTACACCTTATGAAAAGAACAATTTACCTGTCCCGCTAACCAATGTTTATTTCTTAAACCGGCTGATCTGGTTAGGGTTATCAATCGCGCTGATTTTATTTACCTATTACCAATTCAGTTTTCAAAAGTTTTTACAACCGGAAATTTCCAGAGAGAAGAAATCCGGAAAGGAAAAAGACGAAAAAGCTCCGGCACTTTTAAAACACGTAACACTGCAATTTGGCGGAGGTTATAAAAAAACGATTTTGTGGAATCTTACCAAAATTGAATTTTTAAACATTGTCAGAGACAACTATTTCAGGGCGATTTTGCTCGGAGGACTGATTTTTCTGGTACTTGATATCTGGATCGGCAAACACGTTATACAGCGTAGGGGACAAGCCGCTCACGATTTTTATAATGGATTTTAAAGGTTTTGATTACAACGTTTTCATTTTCATAATCCTTCTTTTTTATACCGGAGAAGCAGTTCACAGAGAAAAAGCAACCCGCTATAATATTCTGAATGATGCACTTCCGGTTTCCAATACAATTCTATATCTGTCCAAACTTTTCGGACTTTTCGGGATTGCGGTAATCATGGCCACTATTCCGCTTTTTGTAGGAACCATCATTCAGACGCTCAAAGGTTTTACGGACTATAACCTGCCGGTTTATTTTATCGATCTGTATTTGCTGACATTACCTGGTTTTATTCAGATGATACTTTTGTCATTTGCTGTGCATGTCATTGTCAATAATAAATTTGCCGGACATGGTGTGGCGATGCTGATCTGGGTTGCCATGTTCCTACTTCGGAATTTCGGAGAATTCGATTACAATCTGCTCTTCTACTTTTTTACACCCGAATATCGATGGTCGGATATGAATGGCCTTGGACATTTTGTCAAGCCCCTTTTCTGGTTTAATTTTTACTGGCTTTTATTTGGGTCGCTGCTGGTCACAATTGCTTATCTGTTTTTCCAACGTGGCGTTGTTGGTGGTTTTAAAGAAAGGATTCGTGTAGCAAAAGAGCGGTTTACCGGTGTTCCAAAATTCCTTGTTCCGGTATTTTTTATCGGTTGGCTGGCCAGCGGAGCCTATATTTATTACAATGTCAGTTATCTCAACGATTATTACAGCGCTTCGGAATTACGTACAAATCAGGCTTTGTATGAGAAAAAAATGAAAAAATACGAAGGCTTGCCACATCCAAAAGTTACAAGCCTTATCCTGAAAGCCGATATTTTTCCGGAAGAGAGAAGGATAAATATGTATGCCAAAATGATGGTTAAAAATAAAACCAACAAACCCATCCAGACTATTCATATGCTGGATGACGAAAATCTGGAATACAAACTGCTTTATAATGGCAAAAGACTGAAATTTACTGAACCGCTTCATCAACCTTATTCTAAATTTACTTTTTTCAAAAAGGGTGAAAAAGTTGCTGGTTACCGGATTTATAAACTTGAAAAAACCATGCAGCCCGGTGATTCTGCGGTAATGGAAATTTATTCCGTAAAGGAAAATAAGGGCTTTTTGAATAATGGTTTTAGCAGAGAAATGTCTCTATAACGGTACATTTTACAGCGGTGGTTTTCCGCATATGGGTTATGAGCGAAAATGGAACTGGAAAGTGACGAGTATCGGAAAAAACTTGGTTTAAAAGAAAAGAAAGATGATTTGCCATCGCAAAACGATCCGGTTGGGCGAAGCACGATGTTGTTCAATGACAATGCCGATCTAATACATTTTGAAGCTACGGTGAGTACTACCGCTGATCAGATTGCTATTGCGCCGGGTTATCTGCAAAAGAGTTGGGAGGAAAAAGGAAGGAAATATTTCTACTATATTCAGGACACCCCTATACAATTATTTGAAAGTGTTGCTGTCGGCACGATACGAAGTTTTACGAGAGCCGCTGAAACTGGATAACGGCAAAACAGTTAACATTGAAATTTTTTACGACAAACATCATCCCTACAATCTAAACCGTTTCAAAGCCGCTTATGTAGATGGGTTGAAATATTTTTCGGATGTCTACGGACCATTTCAATTCCGTCAGATGCGCCTGATGGAATTTCCGAGATATGCAGGATTTGCGCAAAGTTTTGCCAATACGGTTCCTTATTCCGAGGCTTTTGGCTGGGTTGCGGATTTCAAAAGTCCTGACGATTTTGACTATACTTATTTTGTAACAGCGCACGAATTGGCGCATCAATGGTGGGGACATCAGATCACTCCGAATAAAACGAGAGGTTCCAATCTTGATTTCCGAGGCTTTGGCGGAATATACTGCGCTGATCCTTACGGAGAAGAAGTATGGAAAGGATAATATGAAGCGTTTTTTGAAAGATGAACTTGACAGATATTTACGTGGCAGGGCAAATGAAGCCAAAAAGGAAAATACTTTTATAAACTGCAACCGTCCGTATGAATGGTATTACAAAGGAAGTCTGGTGATGTACGGTCTTGCGGGATCTTGATTGGTGATACGGCGGTAAATCATGCGCTTCGTGAATTCAGGGATGAATTTGCGTTACGAGAAAATCCACCATTTCCCGGGAAGTAATGATCTGTTTTCTTACCTCAACAAACACACGCCTGATTCGCTTAAATACTATCTGAATGATACCTGGAAGAAAATTACTTTGTACGAAAACAAATCTGAAAAGGTAACAGTTCGAAAGCCGTAGGAAAGAATTTCTACGATGTCAAGTTTTCCTTTACTACGAAAAAATTGTATGCCGACAGTTCAGGAAAAGAGACAGTCGCACCTATGAATGATTATGTTGACATTGGAATTTTTGCAGCAGAAACAAAAAACAAGTTGGGGCAAAAACAGATAAATCCTTTATTTCTAAAAAAGTATAAACTAAAACCGGGTACTCAAACCGTTACGATCCGGGTAAAAGGCAAACCTGTTAAAGCGGGAATTGATCCTTACAACAAACTGATTGACAGAATTCCTGATGACAATCTGAGACGAAATTGATTAATCTGTTTCGTATTTTTTCCAAAATTGAATTGCCCAATTATTTCTATACTTGATGAAGCAAATAAGTAATAAAGTTTTTCAGATCAGCCTGGGTTCTGTTAATGTTTTTATAATTGATGACGACGGCCTGACGCTCATTGATACCGGAATGCAAGGAAGTGCTGATAAAATATTTTCGGCTATAAGAAAAGAGGGAAAGATCCTCAGAATATTAAAAGAATTATACTTACTCATGCGCATCCGGATCATTCCGGAAGCGCCGCCGAAATCCGTAAAAAACTGATATTCCTGTTTGGATGACATACCATTGATGCGGATTTGGTTGAGAAAGGAATTGGGGTTCGTGAGCCTGTGCAACTTTCGGCTGGTATTATCAACTGGCTCATTTACAATCTGTTCATAAAACGATCAGAAAGTAATATTGAACCGGTTAAAGTAGATAAAAAATTATCCGATCAGAAATTTTACCTATCGCCGGAGGAATTGAAGTTGTTCATACACCCGGGCACTGCGCAGGTCATGTTGCTTTATTGATCAAAAAGAGGGGATTTTGATTGCGGCAGATCTGTGTGCGAATCTTTTTGGATTAGGGCTCAGTACATCTATGAAGACAAAGATCTTGGTGTAAAAAGCATCGGAAAAGCGTCAGATCTGATATTTGACAAAGCACTTTTCGGGCACGGGAATCCGATTGAACAGTAATGCCAGCCAAAAGCTAAAAAATTTCTATAACAAGTTAAAAGCAGAATAGAAAATTTTCGGTTCATCCCGGAATTTTGATAGCGCGGGATGAACCGAAAATATTTCAGGCCTTGTCATAGGCCTCCTGCAATAAGTGCCATATCGAGTTTTGTCATTTTCATCATGGCCTGCATCACACTTTGCGCTTTCTTTGGATCCTTGTCACCTAATAATTCACCTAAAAGTGAAGGTACAATTTGCCAGGAAACACCAAACTTATCTTTCAACCATCCACACTGACTCTTTGATCCGCCTTCCGAAAGCCTTTCCCATTTATCATCAATTTCTTCCTGGGTTTTACAGTCAACAAAAAAGGAAACCGCTTCTGTAAATTTATAATGCGGACCACCGTTAAGGCCATAGAAAATTTGTCCGTCCAGTTCAAATGTTGCTGTCATAACCTGGCCCACCGAGTCAGGAATATCTGCCGGCAAGCGGCTTACAGTCAGAATTTTCGAATTTTTGAAAATGGATATATATAAATTCATTGCTTCTTCCAACTGGTTGTCATACCATAAAAACGGGGTTATCTTTTGCATGTTCTTAATCGGTTAAGGTTAATAAATGATTTTGAATTGTTTTTTATCCTGATTTAGTATGACAAAAATAGATAAATCAAATTTTGGAAACCGGGTTTGAAAGCGACTTTATCAGGGGGGATTTACGACTTTTATTTTGGCGGAACATTACTTTTTTCAATCTGAAATAAATGTGTCGTAAAAAAGAAAAACCTGCTTGCGACCATTTTACGTCGAAGCAGGTTTTCTATGTGTGCGTGGAGATAAAATTTTAGAGAAAACGTTTTTAAAACATTACAAAACTATCATTCTCCCATTGTGTTGTATGAATCTTATAAGCATAAAGTGGCCTGAATGAGTAATAGTAGGTTACTACGCCCTGTGAAGCATCTTTTTGCTGTGCTACCAACGTAATATTTTCCGGTGTTTTTGAAGCCTGTGCAGTTGCCATATCTTTATATAGGACTAGGCTGCCTTTTTCCAGAGACGCCGTTTGGTCAAGCGGGATTTTCAGGATTTTTGTACCGTCATAACAATGCGTGACCAAAGTCCCTGCGGTTTCATCCCATTTATAATCTAATCCTACCGGAAGAACTATTCGGGTAAAAATGGAGAAAGTTCTGGCGTAAGCCGGGAAATTATTATTTTTCTTTACCGAATCACTGGTGGATTCATTTCCGGAATAAAAACCAACATAACCGTCTGAATAAGACAAATGAGCACTGCGTTTTATAGGCTGCATACTCAGGAGACGCTGGTAATTCGGTTCTGTTTCCGGTACCAATTTGCGTTTCGATTTTGGTAAGTCCCCATGTTTTATTTTCAATCAGGGGCAGCACATCGTCTTTGTTGATAACGATATCCTGTTCATCTTGTTTAGTAAGTTCCTTTTCAGTACATGCAAAATTTACTACCAGTAATAAAATTACCCAATAGTAACGTGTTAAGATTTTCATATAGTAGAATTTTTCATGAATAATAAATTAAGATTAATCCTTTATTACTAAGACACTACGGATATGAAGAGGGAATTCGTGCTGGTAAATTTAGAGAAAAATATTACAAATAGTAGTATTACATGTACAATTATTTTGGTAGGCTTGTAGAATATTTGCTAACGCAATTGAAGTTTGATATAAAAACGTTAACAAATTTACTTAGCTGCCCTAAAAAGAAGTTTTGATTACAATCTGCAAAATATTGTTACGCAAATTTGTTTCCTTATCAATTTGATAACGAAACATATATCCAATTTCAAGATCAAGATTTTCACTAAAACGGTATCCTGGCCCGGCATAGGATCTGTTTTGATCAAAAATGTGATTATTGACCCGATCTTTCCCCTGGACATTTAAAAATAATTCGTTTTGAACTGACAGATATAATACCTTTTGTAAAAAGAGGGTTGGCTAGAAGCGGGATTTGCGCCTGAACGTAATATCTGAAACGTTGAGCAAAAGTTTTTTGCTGATCAAGAAAGCGCTGTTCGTACCGAAAACGGTTTGTGATTTCGGTTTTTTTAATTTCGTTTTCTATTTGAAACTGCTCAAATATCCGGTTTTCAGGTTCGTATATTTTATGATCATTTTCTTCATTCCAGGTACCAAAATAGGTATATCCAACTGTTATTGTCTGATTGTCTTTGATTTTATATCCAATCCCCGGACGGATCAATAATGTGTTTACATACTCTAATTTGTCTGAGGACCGTACCTGGACATCAGCACTAAACTGCCATCTTTCAGAAATTTTTTGTTGATGCGACCAGAAAAGCCAGCCATTACGCTCAATTGTTTGCGCCGAAGTTTGCTGAAAGTAAAGCAGAAGAATGCATAGCATTAAGTAGCAACAGAACTTAGGGAATTTCATGATATAGATGTTCAACAGTATGTTTTGTACATCTATATCTGTGCCAGACTTTTATAATTTCCAGTATATCCAAAGATGAAATGTCATATTTAAATATTTTTCTCATCGTACAGACAAGCGATAATGACAACCGACAATGCGGTAATAGCAGCAACTGTTCTTATGGAATGTAAGCGGTTCCATGATCCTTCAAAATTTAATCTCTGATCGGCAATTTCCTTACCTTCTGCTTTTTGAATGTCAAAATTTGCCAAGGTGTCATTTAACGGAACATTGCCGAAAATTGTAATACCAAATGTTCCAATTACATAAATAAGGGAAGCTATACTTAAAAGGATAAATCGGGTGGGAAGCGGTTTAGAATAATGGAGATAGGTACTTAATGGCAATAGTATCAGTGTTCCCATAAAACTTAACATGAAAACAGGATTTATGATGGCCAGGTTGATAGACTGCATTGCAGCGATGTATTCTTTGTCCGGTAATTTTCCCAGTCCGGGATTGACCGAACAGGAATATGCATAAAAAAGGCCGGCAATTAGTGCTGTTGTTATGGCGGTAATACCAAGGGTGATGGTTGTAAAATTGATCATGGCTATTGGTGAGTATGTTCGCCTTGAAAATAGTTACTTTGATTAAAATCTGAAAGTTTCCGGAGCATTTGGTACGAAAGTTACACCCACTTTTGGGAGAAGTCAGAAGAGAGAGAAGGATAAATCAAGCGATACCCAGGGTGTAGATTTTTTTTAAAAGGTAAATGGATTGGTATGATTATTTATTAATCCCAGTCAATTACAACTTATCATCAACATAATAATAGAAATCATGAAACGTATTAAATTGAATATCATAGCATTAATGGTTTTTGGAACAACAGCCGCATTTGCTCAGACTACTCCGTCGACGACTCCAGGTACTTCAACCCCATCAACGGTTCCAAGTACAAGTCGCCCGGCTGGTTCGGCAGGATCTAACGGAACAATGACGCAGCCATCTACTGTTCCAGGAAGTACAACACCATCATCAACGGTTCCGGGAAGCACAACTTATCCTGGCAGCACGGCTCCTTCAACAACACCGGGAAGCAGCACATATCCATCAACAGTTCCTGGCAGCACCACATCGCCGTCGTCAACTGTACCTGGAAGCAGCACATATCCATCATCGACAACACCGGGAAGCACAACAACGCCTGGCAGCTCAACTTTGCCAGGAAGTACTGTTAATCCAGGAACAACAACACCAGGAAGCACTACTTATCCGTCTTCGACCACAACACCAGGTAGTACAACAACTCCTTCGTCGACAACACCGGGTAGCAGCACTTCTCGTCCATCAACTGGTGGTTCAACTACCAGACCAAAATAATAATTCAACCTGGTAATTTTTACCAATTATATAATGAGAAAGCCCGATTACAGATCCTTATGGATTTTGTAATCGGGCTTTTACTTGCAATGGAATTTAAATTTATTCTATCGATAATTTTCTACTGGCTGTAACTATGATAGTAGTTTTAGACATATTTTCAAATTTGATATTTCTTCCCAAAACATCCCCGGACAATTTAGTATTACTTATTTCAACCTGAGAGCAACCATTAAAATAGAACATTTTTTTATTCTCTGATTTGGGAGGTAAGGTATTACTTCTGATAATTGTATTACCACTAAAAATCAGCCCCTGTGTACTTTTTGCGTAAAGTACCGGAAAGTCAAAAGCGGTGAAAACATTGTTTTCAATCCTGATATTGGTATGTACCGGTTTTTTGAAATCAGCGATTTTATTTGAAGGGTTTATGCCAATAATTGCATTTCCAGGACCTCCCTGATAGGCGCAATCGATAAACTGATTGTTTTTGATTGTCACATCCCGGACCGGCCCCGACTCATACCAGCCTTCTGCATCTGCTTCAATCAGAATTGCACTCATACCGGTTCTATAAAAGATGTTGTTTTCAACAATCGCTTTCCGTGGTGTTGTTAATAGAATTCCTCGGGTATTGGTACGGGTAAAATAATTATTTTTTATCAAAACCTGTGGAGTCCAGGTCATATTTTCCACACAATCATTGGCTTCAAGTCCAGCCGGTACCACAGTTTGAAAAGTTAAAATAACTTCGCGGTCACTTATTCTTTCGACGGCTTTTACAATACCTTTTTCAAAACGAATCATCGACTTGGAATGTACAAAAGCCACTGTATCACCGTCGAAAAACGCATTGAAACCATAACTCTGTCCATGCATAAACCGAAGTTTCAACCTGTTTTTGTCAATTTTTTGGACCATGCGAAGATTTGTCCCGTGAATATTAATCGGATCATCATGTGCTCCTGAAAATTTACAGTCTTCAATTTTGATTTGTCCACGGCAACCGGAAAAATGCATAAAATCGGCAGAGGAGGCGATAATGCGTTTCGTTTCTTCTCTTGGCGCACAAGTTACGCGGTGCATGGTAATGTTTTCGGTGTACTGGCTCACAATTCCCAATCCATGCATGTAATGCATTCCTACATCTTCCAGCGTAATATTTTTGCTTTGAAGAATCAGCATGCCAACCTGGTCTCGGATGATATCGCGGACAGTTAAAATATTTCCTGACTTTGGTTTAAAATCGGAAGGCGTATCAAAATGTACCAGATTGGGAAGTATTTCTGTGGCTTTACTATTATTGAAAACTTTCCAGTCGCTATACCGCATGGTTTTCAGGGTAGTATCAAATTCAACACCGTGAAAATGAGTGGTTTTCCAGCCTTCACCATGCCAGATAAGCTGTCCGTTACTAATCGAATATTTTGCATCCGGATGAATTTCAAGATCCACACCCTGGTTGCTTACTTTTACATAGCGCATTTCCGACATCGTCGGCCGCTCAAAGTCAACGTGAATGTTTTGAAGTTTTACATTTTCACATTGATCCAGAACAATTGTAGTCATTTTTCCATGGAAAATAAACAGAGAACCGTTCCCGTCGATGGTCAGGTTTTTGGCTTTTTTGAAAAGCATTCCAATGGTTTTTATTTTCGTTGGGTCTTCCTCTTCCGTTGCAGTATTGGATACAAAATATTTTGCCCTGATTGCGCCATCCGGCCAAAAATCGTAACGGCCTTTGGGAAAAATCAGTTTGGTACTATGCCGGGCAATGGCTTCATCAATAATTTTCTGGATCCGGGGTGTGATATTCTCATAAGTATCCGGTTTTACCCCAAAATCTTCAATGGAAATAGATTGACTATAAGTTAGTTGTGTGATAGTGGAAAATAAAATCATAAACAAATATGATTTTAAAGTTTTTGAAATTAAGGGCATAAAGAAGGCAAATTGAATCTTGAAACAGGATATAAATTAAGTAAGCTATTATGAGCCGCATTTTACCGCTAATCCGTAGAATTAATCCTGCCTGGGATAAATGTTGAAGAAAAAAAAGGATTAAAAATGGATGAAAGTAACGCACACGGTATGTCTTTATAAACAACATTCAACTGGCATAATTTTTAGCCTGAATGCATCTTTCACAACTATTTGTTAGAAAAGGAAAAACTTAATTTTTGCAATTATGGCAGCTGAAACAAAAACTAAAAAGAAACCCGCAGTCAGGAAGTGGTCGGGCGAGGTGACCGAAAAAAGCGATGCGCTGGATCTAGACAAAGATATTTTTGAATCAAAAGATCCTTCAAAAATTGCCTCCTCATTGAAACATTCCGCTGAAAAAAGTAAGCGTAAAAAGTCGTCTCCGTATCGTTCTGCTATGTCTATGCTTACGTTTTATATCAATCGTGCCGGAAAAAATCTGGAAGCTTCGCAAAAGAAAGTACTTGAAGATGCCAAAGACGAATTGAGAAAATTATTTGACAGAAAACCTGCTCACGCGTGATAGGACGTAAATAAGTTACACTTCATCAATCAACTTCATGAAAAATCAATTTATCAATAAACTGTTAATTTTTATTTTACTAAGTACCGTTTGTTTTTATGATGCGAAAGCGCAAAAAGGTCTGCCTTCAAAACAACCATTTACAGCAACCGTAAACACGACTTATCCGCAGCATCTGGATTTTAAAGAAAGTATGGTCAGCAATCTCAAAGTACCTTTTGGATTCAAAACATCGGTTGTGGCTTCCGGTTTGGGGAAACCGAGAATTATGGTATTGGCAGATAATGGATCTCTGTATGTTACACGTCGGGATGTGGGTGATATTCTAATGCTGACTGATAAAGATGGCGACGGTAATTTTGAGGATTTAAAAACGGTTTGGGCCCAATTTCCGGACGTACATGGGATTACTATCCATGACGGATATTTGTATCTGGCTTCAAGCAAGATTCTGAAACGAGGCAAAATTGGCCCGGATGGGATGATTAGTGATACTTCAACATTAATTAAGGATTTGCCGGAAGGGGGTCAACATGACAACCGGATGATTTCATTTGGTCAAGATGGACTCTTATATATGACCGTAGGAAGTACCTGTAATGATTGTGGTGAAACAAATAAGGAGAATGCAACGATGCTGGTCATGAATGCCGATGGTACCAACCGAAGAATTTTTGCCAGAGGTCTGAGAAATACGATCGGCTTCGACTGGCATCCTCAAACCAAAGAGATTTGGGGCTGTGATAACGGAACGGACTGGCGCGGTGACGGAATTCCTCCTGAAGAACTTAATAAAATTGAAGATGGTGGAGATTATGGCTGGCCCTGGGTTTTCGGAATGCAGCAGGTGGATCCAACACGTGAGGATCCCACCGGAACAACGAAAGAAGCATATGCAAAAAATACCAAACCGGCTATCATGACTTTCCCTGCTCACAGTGCGCCGATTGATTTCAGGTTTATTGGTAAAGTTGCCGGCTTTCCTGCCGATTATCAAAATGATGCATTAGTTGCCTGGCATGGCTCGTGGAATCGTAAAAATCCCGAAGGTTATAAAATCCAGCGCATTCATTTTGTAAACGGAAAACCGGTTACGATCCAGGATTTCTTTTCCGGTTTTTTGAGTGCTGATGGCAAAACCCGTTTTGGCCGCCCGGCGGGGATCATCATTGATAAAAAAGGGAAAATATATGTTTCAGATGATGAAAATGGAAATATCTATTGCATCATGCCTTCAAAATCATAGATATGGAATCAAGCCTTAAAAGATGGAATTATGAAAAATATAAAGTATTTGCTAACGCAATTATTGTTTTTAGTTTGAATATTAAAAGCCAGGCGCAAACGACACAGATCAAATTCGGTACGCCGGGAATATATCCGGAAGGTGTGACTTTCAGTAGTAAGAACAATTTATTTTATGTCAGTTCGGTAACGACAGGTACCATTGGGTCGGTGGATATGAAAGGTAGTTTACAAACCTGTTTACCAGGATTCTACCTTAAAATCAACCTACGGATTAAAAATTGATCCAAGTCAAAATCTTCTTTGGGCCTGTGTTTCTGATGCCAATTACAGCAAATATTCGGAGCCGTCAACACATAAAAAATCAGGTAGACTTATTGCTGTTGATTTGAAATCGGGGAAGAAAGTGAAAGATATTGATCTCGCGTCACAGTATGAAGGGAAACATTTTATTAATGATATCGCTTTTGATTTGGAGGGAAATATTTACGCAACAGATAGTTATTCTCCTGTGATTTATAAAATTGACAAAGACGGAAAACCTTCTGTTTTTACAAAAAGTGAAAATTTCGAATCGATTGATATTGGTCTGAATGGTATTGCATTTAATCCGGATGGATATCTGATCGTAAATAATAACAGTCAGGGTGCATTGTATAAAATTGATTTGAAAAATCCGAATAACGTTACACGGGTAAAAATTAAAAATCTGTTTCCCGGTGCAGACGGAATGTTGTTTGATAATACCGGAAATCTTGTTTTGGTCCAAAATAAAAGTGTTGACAAAATACATCAGCTTTCCAGTTCTGATAATTGGCAAACAGCTGAATTAAAAGCATCTACTTCGGCAGAAGACCGTTATCAGCAGCCAAGTACAGCGACAATGTCAGGTGAACAAGTTTATGTTTTAAACTCAAAAATGAATGAACTGTCAGATCCGATCAAACGTCCTTCGAAAGATTTTACGATTCAGTTGGTTGAATTTAAACCTGTAAAGTAATTAAAGTTTGCAAGTGTTCTGGATGATATATTTTAAAGACTAATTGCTAAAATCTAACGGCCAAAGGCTATATTGAGTTCTTAATCAGCAAATACAACTTATGAATATTATAAAAGCAAGTGAAATTAAGCCGCTTTCGGCAACCGGAGATACGGTAATCATTGACGCCAGAGGTGGTGCAGATGCAGAAGATCGTTTTGAACTTGAACATTTGGAAGGCGCACTTTTTGTAAATCTTGAAACAGATTTAGTCGAAAAACCGGAAAATGCTGCCGTTGGCGGTCGTCATCCTTTGCCGGAAGCGGTTAAGTTTGGTGAATTCTTGGGCACACTTGGTATCACGCCTTCCACGAGAGTGATTGTTTACGACGATAAAAGAGGGGCCATGGCCGCTGCCCGTTTTTGGTGGATGATGAAAGCGATTGGACATGAGGAAATTTATGTGGTTAGCGGTGGACTGGAAGCTATCAAAAAAGAAGGTCTGAATGTCACCGACGAGACTGAGACCTTGCTTACTGAATTTCCGCCATATCCGGTAGAAAACTGGATTTCTCCTGTTGCCAATATTGAAAAAGTGGCGGAAGCTGCCGGAAATGATGATTTTGTGGTGATTGACGTGCGTGAAAATTTCAGATTTCGCGGAGAAAGTGAGCCGATTGATCTTAGTAGCCGGTCATATTCCAGGTGCTATCAATATTCCTTACACCGGAAATTTGGACGCAGAGGGAAATTTCCTTTCGTCTGACGAATTGAGAGAAAAATATAAAATTGCTTTGGGCGATCACAAACCGGAAAATATCATTGTGCATTGTGGCTCTGGCGTAACAGCTTGTCATACACTTTTAGCTTTGGAAGAAGCTGGGATTGAAGGTGCAGAATTGTACGTAGGTTCGTGGAGCGAATGGTCAAGAAATGACAGACCTGTGGCTACCGGAGATCTTTAAGAAGATTTCTTGATATTTTACATCCCTGATTTTGAGTATCTTATACTTGGAGTCAGGGATTTTATTTTGGTATATAAGGTCCGCCCGTTTCTCCCCATCCCCAAACCGGCATCGGCTCGGAATTGTCCAGCGGATTTTCGATTTCTTTGGAATTGATGACTGCAATCCGGCTTCCCCATTCGAGATATCCGACAAGTGCTGAACGGAATTCGGGATCATCTGCCAGATTAATTTCATCACAGCTTTCCAGCAGTAAGGCAATCCATCGTTTTCTCTTAGGTTCGTCAAGCATTTTTCCCAAATGATGCGCAATCATTTTGTAATGACTTCCCTGCATCGGTCTCAGAATAAAGTTTTGGACCGCCAAAAACTTCTCCAATAAAATGCGCCACATGTTTGCTGTGATCACCGGACATATTTTTGAAAACCGGATATAACAAATCGTCTTTAAAAACTTTGTCGTAAAAACCTGCGTTAGTTTTTCCAGGGCTTCATTACCGCCTGCCCATTCGTAAAGCGTAGGGATTTTATTTTCCATTATTTAAGTATAGGTTGTTTGTGTGTAGAGATTTTTCTATTCGAAAACTTCTGCCTGATAACAATTTATCAAAAATTAAATAAACGATCTAAGAAATAAAATCTTTGGTGGTTCTGATTTACACGAAAAAAAACGAATATATTTTTATCTGATTTTAAAGTTCAGAATAATATTTGATTAAAATTAATAAATACATAATTATACTAATGTTAAATATTATTTATCCAAATAAATTAAAATCAAATTCAATATTGTTGAAATAATTAATAATGATGTAAGTAAATTGGGAGAGCAATTTTCACTTGCTATGAATATTATTAACCTAACTAATTTTCACTCTTAATCTGTCCGGTAAATGAACAAAAATGTATACGGTTTTTCCAGATATAAAGGTATGCTGGCAAAAGGAATTTGCTTTGCTGGCACCCTCGCTTTTATGTCTGGTAATGTAACGGCACAAACTAAAATGACGCCGGCAAAAATTGATGCGCTGAAAACAGAACTAACCAAGGAAATTGAAGCTAACAAAAAGTTTTCACAGGAAATGGTGGATATGGTTTTCAGTTTTGGTGAACTCGGATTTCAGGAAATTGAGACTTCAAAATACCTGACGGATATTTTAAAGAAAAATGGATTTACGGTAGAAATGGGAATTGCCGGAATGCCAACGGCATGGACGGCAAAATGGGGTTCGGGCAAACCGGTTATTGCTATTGGAAGTGATATTGATTGTATTCCAAAAGCATCTCAAAAACCGGGTGTTTCTTACCACGATCCGATAGTTGAAGGTGCTCCCGGACATGGAGAAGGTCATAATTCAGGTCAGCCATTAAATATTACGGCGGTTCTTGCTTTGAAAAAAATGATGGAACGGGAAAAAATTCCGGGTACCATTATGTTGTGGCCCGGCGTTGCAGAAGAGCAGCTGGGATCCAAGGCATATTACGTCAGAGATGGATTTTTCAAAGATGTTGATGCCTGTATTTTTACCCACGTCGCCAGTAATCTTGGAACGGCCTATGGTGATCCGGGAATGGTTGGAATGATTTCGGTGAAATTCAGTTTTGAAGGACAGGCGGCTCATGCAGGTGGAGCGCCATGGCGTGGAAAAAGTGCTTTGGATGCTGTGGAATTGATGAATGTTGGCTGGAATTATCACCGCGAACATATGGAACCATCGCAGCGCTCACATTATGTGATTACGGATGGGGGAGATCAGCCTAATGTAGTTCCTTCCAAAGCTGCGGTCTGGTACTATTTCCGTGAACGGACTTATCCGAAAATTATGGATATGTATAAAGATGGTATCAGAATCGCGGAAGGTGCTGCAAAAATGACGGATACAAAAATGACTTACGAAGTTTTGGGAAGTGCATGGCCGGGACATTTTAACCAGCCAATTGCCGAAGCAATGTATGAAAATATCAAAGCGGTAGGTTTGCCAAAATGGAGTGAAGAAGATCAGATTCTTGCCAAAGCGGCTCAAAAAGAGGTAAATAGTCCGATTGCAGAAGGTTCAGGATTGAGTACAACACTGAGTCCGCTTGGAAAACCGACTGCTGTTCCTTCCGGTTTCTCCGGCGGTTCAGATGATATCGCAGACATTTCCTGGAATGTTCCGACGATTGTTTTAGGCTATCCTTCCAACATTCCCGGTTTGCCTGGCCACCACTGGGCGGATGCGATTGCTATGGCGACGCCGATTGCTCACAAAGGTGTAACGGCAGGGGCAAAAGCGGAAGCGATGACTTTGCTTGATCTTTTTGTAAAGCCTGAAATTTTGAAGAATGCCTGGACTTATTTCAAAGACGTACAAACGAAGGATACCAAGTATATTCCACTAGTTTCAGCAACAGACAAACCTGCGATTTATCTGAACAAAAGGATTATGGAAGAATTTCGTCCGCAGATGAAAAAATTCTATTACGATCCTTCCAAATATGCTACTTACATGGAACAGCTGGGAATTAAATATCCTACGGTTCGTGATGTGAAAACTCCTAATGTTGGGAAGTAAAAACAGACTATTCTACTCACTTTAAAACATTGTTATGAAAACAAATTTTGCTTCATTCCATGCTCATAAACTAATGCGTTTTGGTATCGGTTGCTTGCTGAGTTCGTTTCTGATTGCGCCATCTGAGGCTCAGACAAAAATGACACCTGCAAAAATTGACGCGCTGAAAACGGAGCTGACCAAGGAAATTGATAAGCAGCAAAAAATGACACAGGAGATGGTGGACATGGTTTTCAGTTTCGGAGAACTTGGTTTTCAGGAAACGGAAACATCAAAATACCTGACTGATATTTTGCAGAAAAACGGTTTTACGATTGAACATGGAATTTCTGGAATACCAACTGCATGGACTGCAAAATGGGGTTCGGGAAAACCGGTGATTGCCGTTGGAAGTGACATTGATTGTATTCCAAAAGCGTCTCAAAAACCCGGTGTTTCCTACCACGATCCGATTATTGAAGGTGCACCGGGACATGGTGAAGGCCATAATTCTGGCGAGCCGCTAAATATTACGGCTGTTTTGGCATTGAAAAAAATCATGGAACGTGAGAAAATTCCAGGTACTATTATGCTATGGCCGGGTGTTGCGGAAGAATTGGTGGGAACCAAAGCATATTTCATTCGTGATGGCTATTTCAAAGATGTGGACGCCTGTATTTTCACACACGTTGGAAATAACATGACGGTTTCTTACGGTGATGCCGGAAATAATGGTCTGGTTTCTGTTTTATTCAAATTTGAAGGACAGGCAGCTCACGCGGGTGGTGCGCCTTGGCGTGGAAAAAGTGCCTTGGATGCTGTGGAATTGATGAATGTTGGCTGGAATTATCATCGCGAGCATATGGAAACTACGCAGCGTTCGCATTATGTGATTAAAGATGGCGGCGACCAGCCAAATGTGGTTCCATCAAAAGCTTCGGTCTGGTATTATTTCCGCGAAAGATCTTATCCGAGAATTATGCAGAATTATAAAGACGGAATAAGAATTGCCGAAGGTGCTGCCATGATGACGGATACCAAAATGACTTACGAAGTGTACGGAAGTGCATGGCCTGGACATTTTAACAAAGCAATTGCGGAGACGATGTATGAAAACATCAAGGCCGTAGGTTTGCCAAAATGGAGTGAAGAAGATCAGATTCTGGCAAAAGCTGCACAAAAGGAACAGGGAAATAGTGAAGGCGGATCAGCGGAAACAAAGGGATTGGCGACAACATTAGCCGCTTTGATCAAACCAATTCCGATCACAGATCCGGGAAGCGGCGGTTCGGACGATATTGCTGATATTTCCTGGAATTTACCGACAGTTGTTTTAAGATATCCTGCCAATATTCCTGGTTTGCCAGGGCATCACTGGTCAAATGCAATCGCGATGGCTACACCGATTGCGCACAAAGGAGTAACGGCCGGAGCGAAAGTGGAAGCGATGACTTTGCTGGATATGTTTGTGAAACCGGAAGTGATCAAAAATGCAAAAGCATATTTTACAGACGTCCAAACGAAAGATGTTAAATACGAAGCAATCATCTCAAAAACCGACAAACCAGCCATTCGTTTGAACGAAAAGATTATGGAAGAATTTCGTCCGGAAATGAAAAAATACTATTACGATCCATCCAAATATGCAACGTATCTGGAACAACTTGGAATTAAATATCCAACAGTGAAATAACTTCGGCTTTCGGCAGTCGGCTTTCAGTCCTGTGTTGAAACCGATTGCCGAAATTAGTCATAAACCTAATTATTATCTATTGGCCGATAGCTGACAGCCGAAAGCCAACCGCCCATTATGCTTCAACTAAAATCCGTTTCCCATACCTATAATGGAAAGGAAGTGCTGAATTTCAGCGACTGGAATATTGAACGTGGTGAAAACTGGCTTTTGCTAGGTGAATCAGGAAGTGGAAAAACGACGCTTTTGCATATCCTTACCGGAATAATAAAACCTACGAAAGGCCAGGTTTTGATTAATGAAACGGATTTGTACAAACTTTCCAGTCGGGAACTTGACCGTTTTCGGGGGAGAAATATTGGTCTGGTTTTTCAGCAGCCACATTTGATTAAAAGTCTGACCGTGGAAGAAAATCTGAAACTGGCTCAGACTTTTGCCAAACTTCCTGAGGATAAATTGAGAATTGAAGAGGTTCTATCAGAATTGGGAATTGTTCAAAAAATGAAGAGTTATCCTGCTGAATTAAGTCAGGGACAATTGCAGCGCGCTTCCATAGCCAGAGCTGTTTTGAATAAACCTGCCTTACTGATTGCCGATGAACCAACTTCCAGTCTGGATAATAAAAATGCAAAAGCAGTAATCAATTTGCTTTTAAAACTTATCCGAATCGTCCAACTCAACATTAATTATTTCTACCCACGACGACCGGGTAAAGGAAGCTTTTTCAAAAGAATATGTACTTTAATTTTAAATGAATCCATTTCAGATAAGTTGGAAAAGCCTGTTGTACAATAAGTGGACATTTTTTCTGAATGTGCTCCTTATCGCGTTCGGGACAGGTATTTTGACTTTACTTTTAATCGGAACAACACAGATTGGAGATAAATTGAGAGGAAATGCAAAAGGAATTGATCTGGTGGTGGGAGCGAAGGGGAGCCCGTTGCAGCTCATATTAAGCAGCATTTATTTTATTGATTTTCCAACCGGAAATATCTCGTTGGCTGATGCAGAAGAACTGATGAGAAATCCAATGGTAAAACGAGCTGTGCCATTGGCTTTGGGCGATAATTATTTTGGTTACAGGATTGTCGGGACAGATAGCAGTTTTATCAATTTATATCAATTGAAACTTTCTCATGGGAAATTCTGGGACAAAGATTTTGAAGTGGTTATTGGTTCGGAGGTGGCGAAAAATAGCAAAGTTGAAAGTTGGTGATACTTTTCACGGCTCACATGGACTGACCGCGGGAGAGGAGGGCGCCCACGAGGGGCGCCCCAACCGGGTTATCGGAATTTTGGAGCCGACTGGAAACTCTACGGACAATCTTATTCTTACCAACATTTCAACAATCTGGAATATTCATGGAATTGAAGCCGGCGAGCAAAATGATAAAAGAGAAATTACATCACTTTTGATACAATACAAATCGCGGATGGCGATGATCGTGCTTCCCATGTTTATCAATAAATCAACATCCATGCAGGCGGCTTCCCCGGCGAAAGAAAGTGCACGGCTATTTTCCCTAATTGGCGTTGGCGTAGAAACGATGCAGTGGTTCGCATTAAGTCTGATGTTTATTTCGGGAATCAGTGTTTTTGTTAGTTTGTACAATTCCCTGAAAGAGCGCATGTACGATCTTGCAATTATGCGTGTCATGGGTGCTTCTCAATTCCGGCTTTTTCTAATCATTATTCTTGAAGGAATAATTCTGACAACAATTGGATCGCTGCTAGGTATTATTCTTGGTCATTTTACACTTGATTTTATTGGTCATTTTCAGGATTCGTCTCAGGCACGATTAACCGGATTATTTTTTGTACCGGATGAATTTTATCTCATAGCCGGTGGATTTGTTATCGGCATTTTAGCCTCCGGTTTACCAGCTATTCAGGCTTATAGTACAGATATTTCTAAAACCATTTCAAAAGGTTGATTTATGATTTTGAAAAAAACATTTTTTCTATTACTCTTTTTAATAGCAGCTTTTAAAATAAAGGCACAACCGCCAACGCACGTCCCTTTGATGACGAATACATGGAAACTGATTGCGGAAAGATCGTATAAGAAAAATAAAGATTTTAAAATGGTACCGACTTTCCCGGCCAAACTGGAAGCGCTTCAAAACAAATTGGTTGAGCTTCCGGGTTACATGATTCCGATCAATGCCGATGTTGAGCATAAGGAATTCATGCTGGCGGTGGTGCCGATGGATCAGTGTCCCTATTGCGGACAAGGCGATATTCCTTCCATGATTGAAGTGAAAATGACAAAAGAGCTAGGCTATACCGATAAACCAATCAAGATCCGTGGGAAACTTTTATTGAATAAAACGGGAGACTTGCGCTCTGAAATATTTCTGCTTAATGCGGAATTGGTGAAATAAATACCGAAATTTTGAAAAAATAACTCCTATACTAATTATATGAAATTAACCTTTAATGCATTAGCCGTTCTGCTGGCTGCCGGGACTTTGTCCTACGCTCAGAATCCGGCTGCAAATGCTGGTCCGGCCAAACCGGCGGCAACACCTGCAACCTTTGCTTCGGTAATTCAGGGATTGAAAAAATACGATGGTTTTTTTAATTTTTACTATGACGAAAAGACCGGGAAAGTATTTCTGGAAGTAGATAAGCTCGACAAAGAATTTCTCTATTTCTCATCACTGACAGATGGTGTAGGAAGCGGCGGACCAGAGCGTGGACAAGCGTCTTCTGCAATTGCCAAATTTGTAAAAGTGGGCCCGAAAATACTTTTGGTTGAGCCTGTTTACAATTACAGAGCAATCACCCAAAATCCGGATGAGAAAAAGGCTGTTGAAAATAATTTTGCCAAATCCGTTATCTGGGGTTTTGTTCCGGTGGCAACGGAAGGTGAGAAAATGCTGATTGATATTACGCCTTTTATCGTTCGCGACAGCCAGAATATTGCCTCTCGTTTGGGTGTGAGAAGAGCGGCCGGACCTGTTTCTGTTTCTCAACCTGCTGGTGGTGGTGGCGTATACAAAATGGATGAAACCCGTTCTGTTTTGTATATTGATAACACTAAAAACTTTCCAAAAAATACAGAATTTGAAGCGCTGATAACATTCACAGGAGGAAATCCAAGTACCAGCTTTTTTGGCGGCGGAGGTGGATTAGCACCGGATCCAAGTGCGATAACGGTGAATATGCACCAGTCATTTGTTGAGTTGCCAGATGATAAATACAAGTCGCGGAAATTTGATACCCGTTCTGCTTTTGGTCAGTTTAGTTATATGGATTTTTCAGCGCCGATGGATCAGCCGATTAATAAAAGATTTATCAGACGGCACCGGCTTGAAAAGAAAAATCCGGGTTCAGCGCCCAGTGAGGCTATAAAACCTATCGTTTATTATATCGATCGCGGCGCACCTGCACCAGTGAAAGCAGCGTTAATTGAAGGCGGTGCATTCTGGAATCAGGCTTTTGAAGCGGCAGGTTATAAAAATGCTTTTCAGGTAAAAGAACTTCCGGAAGGAGCTGATCCGATGGATATTCGATACAATGTGGTCAACTGGGTGAATCGTAACGGAAGTCCGCGTGGTTTTTCTTATGGAATGTCGTTCATCGATCCTCGCACCGGAGAAATTATTAAAGGTGTAGTTACACTTGGTTCAGATCGTCACCGTCAGGATTATCTGATTGCCGAAGGTTTGTTACAGCCATATGAAGATGGAAAACCTGTACCAACGGCTATGAAAGAATTGGCACTTGCGCGGATTCGTCAACTTTCGGCCCATGAAATTGGCCATACATTAGGCTTCAACCACAACTTTGCCGCAAGTCCGAAAGACCGCGCCTCGGTGATGGATTATCCTTTCCCAAAATTTTCTTTGAAAGCTGATGGGACCGTTGATATTTCTGATTCTTATGCAAAAGGAATTGGAGCCTGGGATAAACGTGCTGTAATGTGGGGTTATACTGAATTTCCAAAAGGAACAGATGAAGATGCTGCTTTGGAAAAAATCATGCAGGAAACGCTGAAACAAGGATTTATTTATATCCCGGACATCGGTGGAAACGCGCATCCAACGTCCCACCAATGGGACGATGGCTCAAATCCTATTGACCAGATGACCAATATCATGACGGTCAGAAGAAAAGTACTGGATAATTTCTCTGAAAAAGCCATTCAAAAAGGAGAACCGATGGCAACGTTGGAAGAGGTTTTAGTACCGATTTATTTGCTGCATCGTTATCAGATTGAAGCCGTTGCAAAATCTGTCGGCGGTTTATATTTTACACATGCTGTAAAAAATGACGGCCAGGTGATAACCAGAATGGTTGAACCAAAAGAGCAATGGAGAGCCTTGGAATCTTTGCTTAATACAATTTCTCCGGAAGCGCTGGCATTACCGGAAGGTTTGATCAAAAAAATACCTCCGCGTCCAACAGGATATCCGTCGACGCAGGAAACTTTTACAGGTCACACCGGACCAACTTTCGATCCGATTGCAGCAGCAGAAATGGCCGCCGGGACTACACTTTCTTATTTATTCAGTTCAGAACGTGCAGCGCGTTTGATCGAATATAATGCAAGAGATGAAAACCAGCCCGGATTGATGCCGGTAATTGATAAGATTATTGAAAAAACCTGGAAAGCTCCGGTTGTAACGGGTTATAAAGGCGAACTCCAAACACTGGTTAACAACCTTTCATTGAAGTATTTGCTCACTCTTGCCGCAGATTCCAAAGCACCTGAAAATGTAAGAGGAGAAACACTTTTGAAAGTTGAAGAGCTTGGGCAATGGATGAAAGATAAAATGGCATCAGCTACACCAAAGCAAAAAGCAAATATACTTTTCGGTCTTTCTCAAATTGAAGAATTTCACAAAAATCCTGATAAGTTTGAACCTGCGACGGTATTGGATATGCCTCCTGGCGCTCCAATTATGGGTTTAATGGATTTTATGGGCTGTTCTCAAAGTTTTAGCAGGGAATAATTTCCTTTAATTTAAATGTTAAAACGGCTCTGAACATCTTCTGCATTGCAGAAGATGTTCAGAGCCGTTTTTTATATAATACTACGAATCGCTAAATAAATATTAATTATTTAATCATACCAAGTTTATGATCAATTAGATTCTATCGGTTACATTTGAGAATCTCACATTAGCCGTAATAATATGAAATCACTACTCCCTCTAAGTTTGTTTTTAATTATTTCCACAGTTTCATTTGGGCAAATTGTATTTTTAAATGACCTGACATGGGAACAAGCAGCCAAAAAGGCCCGTTCCGAAAAGAAACTCATTCTTGTTCATCTGGAAGACAGTAATTGTCAGCAATGCAATGAGGTCGCCACTCAGGGTTTCAGTGAAACTATTTTGAAAGAAAAGTTTGAGAAAAATTTTGTTTCACTCAGAGCAAATGTAGAGACGGAAAAAGGTCGTGTTCTCGCAGAGAAATTTGAAATTAATGGGGCGCCCGTATCACTATTTGTAGATGCCGATGGAAATATTCTGAACCGTTTTAACGGATCTACGAGCGCAGGATTTGTTTATGCTCAGCAGGCAGATATTGCCATAAGTCGGAAAGGTGAAAAGCAGATGGGAGATTATGTCAGGGAATATAATGCCGGTGCCAGATCTTCAAAGTTTCTTCAGGAATATATAGTCAAACGGCGAAAAGTACAGCTTCCGGTTGACGATTTACTGGATGAATATGTTGGTCAGCTTCCGGTGGATTCCCTGAAAAGTTATAACGTAGTCAAATTTATATATTCTCAGGGGCCATCTCTGGATAGTCGCGGATATAAAATGATCCAGGCTACTGAGCGTAGGTTGATCGATAGTTTGTATAAAACAATCCCAGTACAGGAGGCGGTAGGAATTAACAACGCAATTATTGAAGACGACTTTCCGAAATGCTGTTAGGAAAAAAGATATGAATCTTGCTTATCAGTTGGCTCATTTCACTCAGAATACCTATAACCGTGATTTTGTTAAAGGCTCGCTTGCAAATCAAAGAAGTTTGCTTCGCTACTTTTATGCTGTTAAAGACACCGCACAATATATCCGTACGACAGAACAATTCCTGGATTATAACCACATGCGTTTGACAGTAGATTCGCTTAGACGGATTGATGATCAGGAAATGAAAACGCAGGTTTCACGGCAGTTGCCCGGAAAAACGTCACAATTACAGGTCATGAGAATGTCGCCGCCTTCACAATTTTTTCATATCGAACTTAACGAACATGCCTGGCATTTTTTTGAAATGGCAACCCAAAAGACGAGATTTGGAAAATGCCTCTGAAATGGTCACAGCAATCAATGTTGTTTTTTGATGCGCTCAATAAAGATCACCAAGGACCAATGCGACTTGGAAATCCCGCATATCTGGATACTTATGCCCAACTGACCTATAAACTCGGCAGAAAAGAGGAAGCGATTGAGTGGCAGACCAAAGCGGTAGCCGCCCAGAAAGCAACCGGAATGCCAGCAGGATCATTTGAAGCAACACTTGCCAAAATGAAAGTAGGGAAGTAAGTGTAATGTTAAAAAAGTCCTGATTCGTGAAGATCGAATCAGGACTTTTTTAATGAATTCGCATTCTTATATATTAACTCTTTACGTTCAATTGCTGTTGGATTTCTAGTACTAATTGCTCAGTAACTTCTGCTATCATAGCGATTTTTGTTATTATAAAATCTGTATTTAGTAGCAGATTTTTTACAATATCTTCCCGGGCTTTTTCATCCCCAGTCCGAACTGCATTTTTTACTGCATAGTCAAGGACATTCTCATAGTCCCATTTTGCCTTTAAACTTGAATCGTATGACATACGCTCTTCTTTGTTTAAATTGTTTAATTCTGCTATTTTAAATACTTTTTCAAAAACGCTCTTTCTCATAAATAAAGGCATTTTATCCATTTTTACGAGATTTTTTAACAAAAACAGCCATCGATCAAGATCGGTTGTCAACTCAGTTTCTGTCTTTGTAAATTTAGGTAATTCAATGAATTTATATTCCAGCTTATCATAAAATATTTTCTTTGTCACCTTATCCGTCAAACATATTTCATGAAGATATTGTTCGCTGGTATTCTCTTCCAAAGTAAACTCCATAAGTGCTATAAAGTAAACTTCTTTAAGGTTATAACCCCACCTGTTTCCTTTGGGTGATTGCTCACTTATAAGGCGGGAGGTGTAAAAAATGGCTCGTTCTTTAAAATAATCCTGCCTTCCGCGCTGCATTTCTACAATAAATTGTTCTCCATTATCACCGGTGCACAACAGATCAAAAATTGCTCTTTTAGAATTGTTATTATCTCCGTAAAATTCGGTTTGATTGTAAGTAAGATCCTGAATGACTTTTTGTCCATGAAACAATTGATTAAGAAAGTCGATAAGAATTTCTTTATTAGGCTCATTTCCGAATAGCCTCTTAAATCCAAAATCTGTCAATGGATCGATAAACCGACCCGGGGTAGGATAAGATTGCTGCATTATATTCAATAGTGTGTGAACCCACAATGTAGCAACATTTCTCTAACTTCCACTCTGCACATCATCATTTCGGATACCTCGTTTGTTCTTTTTAATGGAATCTTTCAACCTGCCAAATTTATAATTCACACTAAAATTAAATGCTCTGAAATAGTCTCTCCGAATATTTGTCTGCGTAAAATCGGGTCCAAATGAATCATTAATATTGTGACGGTATTTCTGGAAAGGATTACTAACAGAGGCCGAAAACGATAACTTATCCTGATAAAAATCTTTATTAATACTAAAAGAAGAACTGAGAAAACTGTTTGATGATCCTTGTAAATTAACACCGCGACCATTGGCATTCAGGTTCGCATTAATGCGCCAGGATTTTTCAAAGCGGTAGCCGGTAGAGGCGGAAAAGTTATACATCAAACCTTCATTTTTAATCAAAATACCATTGACAACACCTCGCACCATCCCGTATGCAAACCTTGTGTTAAGACTGAAATTCCATTTTTTTGTAATTGGATAATTCATACTCAGATTTCCCTGAGGTAGTCTTGCCTGTCCCGGTATTTCCGTACGATGTTCTGGTAATATTGGTGGTCGAATCATAAACCGCAACCGGAAAAATCAGGTTTTTGAAAAAGGTGATATCCCAAGCCGAAATTCAGCGAAAGTTTTTTTGACCAGTTGTATCCAATCTGAAAATCATTGACCAAGGCTGGTTTGCAGATTTGGATTTCCTGTTTTTTCAAAATTCGGATTCGATTTGTCGACAAACGGATTCAGATGGTAAATTCCCGGACGCTGGATTCTTTGGGTATAACCGAAATTTATAGTACTGCCTCCGCCCAGCTTTCTGTTAATCGAAAGCGACGGGATTATGTTGAAATAATGCGTCGAAAGCTTTGATTCGTTCGAAATGAAATTCGCATTTATTACAGTTTGTTCAATCCTTGCCCCCGCTTTTAGACTCCATTTTTTCATACTGTATTGATAGGTATTGTAAGCACCGAAAACATTTTGATCGTTTCTGAATTTATTGACTTAGTCCCGGCTGAACCTCATATAATCCTGTTTCGCCATTTTCAAAAAGATTTTGAAAATCACTTTGATTGTTACGTAAAATCGCCTTTAAACCAGCTTCAATGTTTAATTTTTTCAACGGATGAATATAATCGGCCTGGAAAGTTTGTTCTGAAAATTGCTGGTCGTTAATTTGTTTGTAATCAGGCTGATCATAACTTAATTCTATCGTGACTGCAATGTTACTATTTTGATTATTTGTGTAAGTGAAATACCGGTAGGATAAGGTAAGTAATCTGTTTTTATCCGCTTTGAATCCTTTCTGGTAATTTAAGGCTGCATCCATACCAGACCCGTTTTCCATCCGTATTATTTGCCAGTGCATATTTTTGTAAAACAGTTTCTGTCGGACTTAACAAACTGATTTGTCCATTTTCTCCATTCGAATTGCTGCCATTCACATTGAACTGAGCCGGATAGAGGTTCAGACTATCCATTTCGTAAGATATTTCGTAGCCGAGATAGCCACTGTTACTTTTAGATTCTGCGGTACCATTTTGTTAGAATTGTATTTTCATCACCAAAGGTATTCCGGGAGGTCGAATTGATGATTTGCGGAGACTTAAAAATACTTGCTCCTCCGAAAGCTGACATTCCAATTTTCCCGAATTTGGCTGAAAAAGATCCGCCGAATCCGGGTCCGCCATTTGGGAAACGTTCGCTGAAATTAAGCGAACCGTTGTATCCATTATCCAACTTTTTATTTGTAATGATATTGATAATTCCTGCCAATCCTTCCGCATCATATTTTGCCGGTGGTGTTGTAATCACTTCAATCCTTTCAATTGACGAAGCCGGCATAGTCCTCAAAATTTCCTTATAATTTCGTTCGACCATGCTGGATGGTTTTCCATTGATCAGAATCTTGAAATCACTATTTCCTTTCAACAAAATATTATTGTCAGCGTCCAGCGATAGCAATGGTACTTTTCTCATCATATCAAGCACGCTAAAAACTTTACTTTCCGGATCGGCCTGCAAATCATAAGAAATTCGGTCGACTTCCTGTTTCACAATTTGTTTTGCTGCTGTTACCGTAACTTCCTTTAAACCTACGGTTTGAGGCGTAAAAAGAAGATTCCAAGATCTGATTGTTGTTTTGTAGAATCAGTAAGATCAACTAAAACCGTTTTGTTTTTATAACCTACACCAACAAATACAACTGAATATTTTAAAGGATGTAAAGCTGAAAATGAAAAAGATCCGTCGCTTTTCGTGTAATCTGCTTTTACTGGAATTCCCTTTTCAGATAACAGATTGACTGTAATAAAATCCAGTTTTTTCTGCGTGATAGAATCGCCTATAAATCCTGCGATTGCTGTAAGTTTTAGAGCTTGTTTGTGCGAAATTTTTTGTGCAGATACACAATATTCCCAGTGCACAAAGCAGTAGCTTTTGCAGTAATTTTTTAATTTTCATGATTTTATTTTTATGGCTAATAAATTGAAAAAGACATAGTTATCCTTTCCGGGAATTTTCGATTTCTGTAAATTTTAATGATTGGAATAGATAATAAATGAGTTGCTTGTATTCGAATGCCGCTATGGAAAAGTTAATTACTCTTTACTTTCAAGCTTTCTTTCAATTAAAAAATTGATAATCAGGCTTAATCCTCCAAAAAGGAAAATCATTGACATAAAGGCAGTTGCCTTACTGAATCCATAATAGTCATGAAGTACGCTGCCTGTAATCATGCCCAGTGCAATACCTACAAATAACATCCCGAATTTCAAGGTTGGAGATAGAGAATAATTGTTTTTTCCAACAAATATAGACGCATCCACACCTTTTTCGATCATGGCTATACGTTCCCGGTGACGAGTCATCATAAATACATAAGCTATTCCGAAAATCCCTGCAAAAGCTCCCAGGGAAATAAGTACATTCATGGACGTTCCGCTCATCTTTTTTATTTTAAGGTTAAATTCCGTTTATACAGCATTAGACAATAATACTTTGTCCGAGGTTACAGAATTTTGATAAATTTATTGAAAGAAAAAATATTTAATTAAATCTGTAACCATAATCTTGAAAGATCGGTCTTATAGTCTATATGCCATGTAATATTAAGGAATGAAACATCCGGATGACCAGCTTTATATCGACAAAATAAAAAAGGGCGATCCGGCTTCTTATGCTTTTCTTGTGAACAGATATAAGGATATGGTTTACACCATTGCCTTGAAAATTTTGCATAACGCAGAAGATGCAGAGGATTCAGCTCAGGAAAGTTTTGTGAAAGCGTATCGCCAGCTTCATAAATTTGAGAGTAAATCCAAATTCTCAACCTGGTTATATACGATTGTTTACAGAACTTCAATCTCTAAATTACAGCAAAACAAACTGTCCTTTTTTTCAATCAATGAAGATATCAGTGAGAATTACGTATATGATTTTTCAACACCACAAATAGAAACCTTACTGGCGACTGAACAATCAAAATATATAAAATCAGCGATAGGGAAACTGCCGCAAATGGAGGGTTTGCTGATCACACTTTTTTATATGAACGAAAATTCCATCAGAGAGATCGAAGAAATTACGGGTTTGACGGAATCTAATATTAAGGTAAAGCTATTTCGTGCCAGAAAAATATTGGAACGGGAATTGCGTTTTTTGTTAGAATAGAAAAATATCTAAAATGGAAGAGGAAGAAGAATATCTTTTCAAAAAACTGATTCAAAAATCAGAACCGGATAAAACAGGTTCCGATTTTACGGATCGTATTATGAAAATGGTGCAGGCCGAAGAGCTTGTGCGGGAAGAAGCCTTACATACATTATTGGTAAAAGCTGATGCGGATAAACCTTCTTCTCTGTTTGAATCAAGGGTTATGTCTCAAATTGCACCGGCCTTTCAAAAGGTAGAAAAACCAATTATAAGTAATGGTGCCTGGTACACAATCGCCGCTTTTTTTGCATTAGTGATTGGGTATTGCATATTTGCCAAATCCCCGCAACTTTCCACAGATGTTGATCCTTATCAAATTGGAAAAATTTTAACAGTTTTTTCAGTGAATGTCAGCCAAATACCTGCTATTTACTCAATCGTAATTATAGCATTTTGTATACTGCTAATGATAGATTATTTTATTCTTCAAAGATTCGCACGAAGAGCAGTTCACTAAAATATTTTTGATAATTTTGATAAAAGTAAATCCCTGTTAATAAAGTTAAAAACCTTATTAACAGGGATTTACTCATTAACCATTAATCCTTATCCTCTGCGATTGTGACGGTCAAATTTATTTCCATGTTGAAAAGCCATCAGACGTTCACGTTGCGCAGGCGTAAGGACAGCCATGATTTCCTGTTGTTTTTTCCATTGCAGTTCTTTCATGTTTGGCGTTCTTCTTCCTGCGGTTAGACGGTCATAATGGTTTTCAATTTTCTTGATTTTATTTTCCTGTCTGCGTGACAAGCCTACAATGTTGTCAAGTTTATTAATTTGAAACTCTTCAAAATTGTTGTCGATCTGAGCATTTGGCGTTGGTCTGTTTCCGTATGCATGGCGTTGCTGAGCATAAGAATTTCCAACTGAAAGAGTTGCTAAAAGCGCGATTGATAAGATGATCTTTTTCATGGTTTCTAAAAGTTTAATTTGTTTGTTATGTCTTTTAGAGGGCGTTTTTACCATGAAGTTTAACGGGTGAAATGCATAATCGGTCAATAGACCATATTAATAGACGAAGACGCTTTTAACATCGACAAATGCTTATACATAACGGAAATGAATAACATCGCCGTAAACGACGGTGCCGCCTTCTAAAATTGCGTAGGCTCTATAATAAGTCTCCGGAACACATAGCGAATAACCTAATTGCGTTTTTGGTCCATCTGTGAACGCATCACTAAAAATAGTTTTTGAATTGATATCAACAGTTGGGGTTGGGTTAAGGGGACTGCTACCGCTGTAAACAATTCCATATTCAATAACATGCATATTTCCACTTTCAACAACATTTAGTTTGTAGGTGAAAGAGGCGTGGCAATTCATTTCGGTAGTAAGTGTTTCCAGTTGCGGCGGACCAGGCATGTTGTGATCCGTACAGGCGAATGCCACAAAAATCAGGACAAGAAAAAAAATGGAGCGGAAGGAAGAAAATTTTTGCATGAGTTTATTGTTTAGGTAAAACAATATTAAATTTCTTCTTCAAATGTATCTATTATAAGATGCAATATCAAAATATTATTATTAAATGGCGTTTTAATTATATGTTTATATTCGTTACCTTTAAATTTTGTGGACTGAAAAAAAATGGAATGATTGTGTTTGAACATCAATCATTCCATTTTTTCATCATGTCAATTAATACCTACTCACTTTTCAAACTTCTTACCGGATTCATCAATGCTGCTTTGATACTTTGAAAACTCACGGTAAGCAAAGCGATCGCAACGGCGATAACACCCGCAAGAACGAAAACCCAATAATTAATTTCTATCCGATAAGCGAAATCCAGAAGCCACTGGTTCATAAAATACCAGGCAAGAGGAGAGGCGATGACCACCGCGATCAGCATAAGTTTGATAAAATCTTTGGAAAGTAAGATTACAATGCTTGGAGCCGTTGCGCCCAATACTTTTCTTATCCCAATTTCTTTGGTTCGTTGCTGAGAAATAAAGGCTACCAGTGCAAATAGGCCCAGGCAGGAAATAAGAATAGTAATGGTTGAAAACAAACCTAGGATTGAAGAAACCCGGCTTTCTGCTTTGTACATTTCGTCAAACTCGTCATTCAGAAAATGATACTCAAAGGGTCGAAGTGGGAAATTGGTCTTCCAGTTTTGTTCCAGGAATTCCAGTGCCTGCGGGGTTTTATCACCTGAAATTTTCACCATCATTTTACCAAAATAATTGTATTCAGGAATGATAGCAATCGGCCCGATTTTTTCGTGCAGCGATCTGAAATGGAAATCCTTTGCAACTGCCCTTACCTCGCCTTCGCGGCCATTCATATTTACCGATTTTCCTATGGCGTTGTTGTTGGTCCAACCTAAGGCTTTGACGGCCGACTCATTCAATATAAATGCAAATTTTCTTAATTCAGCACTGTCTTTTGTGGCTTGAAGAATATCCGTTTCATTAAAATTTTCACCGGCTACCAGTTTCATACCCATCGTTGGGACAAAATCTTTTTCTACCGGAATGGCGGTAATATTCATAATAAAACCTGGCGGTTTATCTTTCGCGGTGATCGTATATCCACCTCCTACACTAACCGGTGAATCGTAAGATGCGGTAACAGATTCGACGGAAGAATTGTTTAGCAGTTCATTTTTTATTGAAGCAAGTTTTCCAGACGAAATGCCAGTGCTTAAATCCAGCACTATAATTTGCGAAGGATTAATGCCCAGATTTTTATTTTGAATGTAGGAAAGCTGCTGATTAGCAATGATTGTTCCGATAATAAAAAGTAGTGAGACCGTAAACTGGGAAACAACCAGGAAACTGCGTAATCCGCTTCCATTGGCTTTGGACAGAACTTTTCCCTGCAAAACCTTAATAGGTTCAAAACCAGACAAAACAGCTGCTGGATAAACACCAGATAAAAGTGTAACCAGAATTGCCAGTAATAAAAGGACTAAACCCACAGAATAAGCAGGCCAGACACTGAAATTCAAAATACTTCCTGTTAAATTACTTAGCGCCGGAAAACCAAGAAAGGAAATGATGATACCAACGAAAATGGATGAAATCGTAATTATTCCGCATTCAAAAAGATATTGCCTGAACAACTGAAAACGGGCTGCACCCATAACTTTTCGCACGCCAACTTCACGCGCACGCACGGCAGAACGAGCTGTCACCAGATTAATAAAATTGATACAGGCAATTACCAGTATCAAAATAGCAACTCCGGAAAGGATGTAAATATATTTGTAATTTCCCGAGACTTCCATTGAGCCCGAAGCTTTGGAATAAAGATGGATGCGGTTAAATTCTTCCAGTTCGAGACGTGACTTTCGAGGAAGGATCCTGTGGATTATTCAGATTTTTATTTACATAACCATCTACTTTTGACTGCAAGGTTTTTACGTCCGTATTTGGTTTGAGGAGCAAATAAGTATAATCATTTGCAGATTCAAAGGCCTCGGTTTTTGAACGTGGTAATGTACTGTAACTAGCCAGCCAATTGAATTTGATATGTGAATAAGAAGGAAGATCCGTGACCACACCGGTTACCTGCATGGTATATTTTTCGGCAATTTTTACCGATTTTCCAATCGCGCTTTCATTTCCAAAATATTTTTTAGCCGTTGTTTCATCAATCACAACAGAATTGGGCTGTGACAGCGCTGTTTTAATATCTCCTTCAATAAAAGTTTGCGGGAAAATCCTGAAAAAAGAAGCATCAGCAAAAACCACTTTCTTTTCGTTAAATAATTTGTCCTCATACTGAACAGAAACAGCGCCGGAGCCGCTGAGCGGATATAATCTTACCCCATCTTTTACTTCTGCAAATTCCCTGGAAAAAACCGGGGCTACACCTGTTGGGGTAATGGCAACATAAACAGGTTCGCTGTCGCCGGATTGATAAAATAAATTAACCCTGACAATATCTTTTCCATTGGTTTGGAACTGGTCGTATTGCAATTCATGAAGAATGTAAGTGGCCAGTAAAAGGAAACAGCCAATGCCAATGGACAATCCGGTAATGCTGATTATGGAGTTAGTCTTATACTTCCAAAGGCTCCGGAAAGTGATTTTTAGATAATTTTTAAACATATCGAAATAGTTAACAGGTTGGTAGTGAAAATCGAATCGTATTTCTTTGAATTATAAAAGATGGCTTTCTGTTTTCAGGAAGAGAAGCAATTGGTAATCTTCGGATTATATGTTTTTTTAATTAGCTTTGACAACAAACAAATGAAACCGATATGGAACTGATCAGGGAAATCATCGTACCTACCGACAACACCTACCTTCTTAAATTGCCCGACGAAATGATTGGCAAGCAGGTTGAGGTTATTGCTTTTGAAATTGAGGCAAGACCTGCGATGTAGATATTGAAGAGAGGGAAAGAGACGTATGGAAATAGAGAAATCGCTTAAAGATTCTCATGTAGACTTGTCTAACTTTAAATTTGACGGACGAAGCAAATAATTATGATGAATAATATTGCTTTGGATACTAATATTCTGGTGTATTTGCATGAGACAACTGCTGCTGAAAAAAGGGACATTGCAGAATCACTTGTATTGCGACTTCCCTGTTGTGTCAGTCCAGGTTGTTTCAGAATTTCTTAATGTTTTAAAAAGAATTCCTGAAACTGCCTAAACTGCGTTTTGATATGAGCACAGTATCGTCTTACTTGAAGATTGCGAAATTGTTAATTTGGATAAAGAAACTTTGGAACATGCAGGGAAACTAATAAAGAGATACGATTTCCAACTCTTCGACAGTATTATCATAGCCTCTGCATTAGCTGCAAATTGCAGCATCCTGTATTCTGAGGATTTGCAGCATAAACAGCTCATAGATAACCGGCTTACCATAATCAATCCTTTTTTATAAATTCCTTACAATTTCCCGATTTTAATTATTCACTTTTAAGACTTTTTACGGGATTCATAAGCGCTGCTTTTATACTTTGAAAACTGACTGTCAATAGGGCAATTACCAAAACCAAAACAAAGGGTGCAGCAAATAACCACCATTGAATATCAGTCCTGAATGCATAACCATTCAACCATCTGCTTGTGGCAAACCAGGCAAGTGGTGCAGATATCAGGAAAGAAATCAAAATCAAAATCGCAAACTCACGGTACAACATTTCAACAATGGCATAAACGGAAGAACCCAATACTTTTCGAATGCCAATTTCTTTGGTACGCTGTGCGGTGGTAAATGAAGCAAGTCCAAATAAACCTAAACAGGCGACTAAAATAGCAAGTCCTGTAAATACACCGAATACTTGTCCGAAACGCTGATCGGCTTTATACTGATCATTGAACCGATCGTCAAGAAATGAATATTCAAATGGATTTCCCGGGAAAAAGCGATTCCATTCTGTTTGAATGCCGGCTACGGAAGTATTGGCCTGGCCCGTGCTAAGTTTGACAGAAAAGTAGCCTCTGATATCCGGAATCAAGACGAATAATCAAAGGCTCATAAGCATCCTTTAAAGACTGCTGATGGAAGTTATCCGTAACTCCTACGATGGTAAATATTTCTCCCCAGAAGTTAATTTCTTTTCCAATGGCTTGTTCAGGATTGCTGAATCCTAATTGTTTAACCGCCATTTTGTTGAAAATAACGGCCTTCGGATCGCTTCCAAATTCTTTTGAGAAATTTCGTCCTGATACTAGTTTTAGATCATATGTTTTCAGGAAATCATAATCGACGCCAATAATCCGGTATTGTTTTCCTGCACTTTCATCCGTTCCTTTTAACCGGATTCCGCCTGCGTTCCACTGTGACGGCTGGCCTGGGACTACGGTAGATGCAGTCACACTTTTTACACCGGATTGACGCAATAATTCATCTTTAAAGGCAGACATTTGTCGCATGAAAGTGGAATCATCGGCAACAATCGGGGGATTAATGACCAGCGTCTGATCAATATTAATTCCCAGACTTTGCTGTCTCATATAACGGATTTGCTGAAAAACAGTCAGTGTACCTACCAATAAAAATAATGAAGCTGCAAACTGAAAAACCACCAGATGATTTTCGCAATAAAATTCCTTTTGTTGAAGTACTTACTTTACCTTTTAAAACCACAACCGGTTTGAAACCTGATAGCACGAATGCAGGATAAAGTCCCGAGAAAAATGCACCAACGATAAATAAAGTAATTAGCGGAAGCCAAAACATACGGCTTCCGAGCAAGGCAAAGGAAAGTTGCTGGCCGGAAATTTCATTGAATTTCGGCAAAGAAAGTGCTACCAGAATTAATGCCAAAACAACAGCCAGCCCATTCAACAAAACCGATTCCATCATAAACTGGCCGATCAGCTGGCTGCGCTGTGAGCCCACAGCTTTTCTGACACCAACTTCCCGCGCCCGGTTAATCGCTCTGGCAGTTGACAAATTGATATAATTAACCCAGGCGATTACCACAATAAAAAAGGCAATTCCCAAAAGCAGATATACCGTATTGCCATCACCGTTAGGCTCTGCCTCCATCATCAGATGTGAATACAAATGAATATCTTTTAACGGTTGTAATAGATAAACGGCAGCCGAATTATATTTTTTATGCTCTTCTCCGGCAAGTTTGTCAACCAGCGCCGGGAATTTTGCTTCAAGTTTTGGAATATCTGTACCTTTACGAAGTTTCAGATAAGTCAGACAGCCATCCCATTGCCAGGCAAGATCAGGATTGTCCGGTTTTACATCATTCAAGAAATGTAGCGTAAGAAATAAGAATATCTGTTTTGAAATGCGTGTTTGCCGGCATATCTTCGAACACGCCGGTCACTTTTGCAGATCTTCTTTTATTTATCTGAATTATCTTACCAACAGGATTTTCATTTCCAAAAAGCTTCTTAGCCACTGATGCAGAGAGAACAATGGTATTACTTTCTGTAAGTGCAGTTTTCGGATTGCCGCTTAGGAGGGGATAAGAAAAAACAGAGAAAAAAGACGCACTTGAAAGGTAAACTTTTTCCACTTTAAAACTGCGTTCTCCATGATCCAGAACCACTGAACCGCGATTAATCAGCTTGACATAATCTTCTACCTCCGGATAGGCTTCTTTAAAGGAATTCCCAACTGCAAAAGCCCCGGCCGCCCACTCTGTGCTTAGTTTTCCCTCATTGTACCGATCCTGTCGAACACGATAAATCTGGTCACCTTTTGCGTGGAAATTGTCAAAACTTAGTTCAAAGGCTACATATTGTAAAATGAGAATACAGGCAGCAATACCGAGTGCAAGCCCGACAATATTAATTGCTGAAAAGGCTTTATTACGTATAATATTCCTCCACGCAATTTTGAAATAACTTTTTATCATGGCTGTTTTATTTAAGCAGTAACTGGATTTGTAAGCACACAAATACAAAATTATTTCTATTCGCTTTTGAGTGATTTTACGGGATTTGTTAAAGCCGCTTTAATGCTTTGGAAACTGATTGTGAGTAGTGCAATTCCTGCTGATAAAACGCCGGCACCAATAAATATCCAGGCAGAAATCTGCGTGTGATAAGCGAAACTTTCCAGCCATTTGTACATGCCAAACCAGGCAATTGGCGAGGCGATGATGATAGCGAATAAAACCAGTTTAAGAAAATCGCCCGACAGCAGAATAACCAGATTGGAAACGGAAGCTCCAAGCACTTTCCTTACACCAATTTCTTTTATACGTAATTCTGCCATGAAAATTGACAATCCCAGAAGTCCGAGGCAAGATATGAAAATGGCGATTCCTGCAAAAATTCCAAATAAAAGCTGCTGTGTTTGCTCACGTGCATATAGATTTCCAAAACGTTCATCCAGAAATTCATAGGTAAAAGGTTTGTCTGGAAATCTGCTTTCCCAAACCTTTTTGATATGCGCCAAGGAAGATTTAATATCGTTTCCTGAAACCTGTACCGATAGCCATCTCATGTTATTTCCCTGCATAAACATAACAATAGGTGCTACTTTTTGATGCAGCGATTCAAAATGGTAATCTTTTGTCACACCAATAATTTGTCCGCGAATATTACCATAGCCGAACTGCTTTCCGACTGCATCCGTCGGACTTTTGAAGCCAAGAAGGTGTGTGGCTGTTTGATTTAAAATAAAACCTTCGGTCTTATCTGTTCCGAATTGTTTAGAAAAATTTCGACCGGCAGCCATTTCAATTTTATAGGTAGGAATAAAATCTTCATCAACCGAAAGTGATTTGATATTGATATCAGACGGCGTCATAGAATCCCCTTTCATCACATAAGCATCCCAGGAATCCAGCAGGCGACCGGAAGGAATTCGGGACGAACGACCGGTTTCAAGAATGCTGCTGTTTTGCTTTAATTCCTGACTTATTGCTTCAAAATTTGTTGTAGAATCCGATGGCGGAGTTAAAAGAACAACCTGGTCTTTGGAATAGCCAAGTTTGTAATTCTGAATGTATTTCATCTGGCTGTAAACTACCGCGGTGCTAATAATCAATACCACAGCAATCGCAAATTGTACAACAACTAAGCTCTGACGAAGTTTTCCATTTTTCAGTGCCGAAGCGATTTTACCTTTGAGCACGCTGGTTGGTTGGAAAGAAGTAAGGAAAAACGCCGGATAACTTCCTGCAACCAGTCCTGTGAAAAGCGTTATTCCAATAACAATAGCAATAAATGACGGATTGATAAGGGATGAAAGTGTAAGCTGTTTCTGCGTAAATTCATTTAAAAAAGGTATACAAAGAACAACGATCATCACAGCGATGGCAAGCGAAATACTAACCAGTAAAATAGATTCGCTCAAAAATTGATTGATAAGCTGACTGCGCATAGCTCCCACAACTTTCCGCATACCAACTTCCTTCGCTCTTTTGGCGGAACGGGCCGTCGCCAGATTCATATAATTGATGCAGGCAATGACAAGAATAAAAATAGCAATAGCCGAAAACAGGTAGACATACTGAATATCTCCATTCGCTTCCATCTCTGAATCCAGATGAGAATAAAGATGGATATCAGTAAGTTTTGTCAGATTCAGGACAGAATAGGTAGATGCTTTTGGATCGATATGTTTGTTTTGAAAAGCCGGAAAAGCCTTTGTCAGCTTTGCAGGATCATAATTTTTTGGTAATAAAAGAAAGGTGGCAAATGAATTATTTCCCCAATTGGTACGTAGATTTTCCGCTCCGTAAATCCGGTTATCTGAAAGTGTTGAAAATGAAACAAGAAAATTCGGGTGGAAACTGGCTTGTGCGGGCAAAGGTTCATAAACGCCGGTTACTGTATAATCAAACTGGTTATCGAACCGAACAATTTTACCTATTGGATTTTCTTTTCCAAAATATTTTTCCGCCATCGGCCTGGAAAACATAATAGAAAAAGGATTAATCAAGTGCGTTTACAGGTTTCCCTGTAAAATATTAAAAGTGAAAACTTTGAATATATTTTCTTCCGCAGCATACATGTGTTCCTCATTGAAAACATGTTCGCCGTAACGAACCATACCTCCGGTTTCAAGCATACGGACAACCTGTTCTGTTTCGGGGAAATCCTGGTGGATCAGTGGTCCAAAAGGTGGTGCCGCATGTCCAAGTCTGAGCGATTCGGTTCCGTCTTTTGAAAGAAAAGTTCTGGATAAACGATAGATTCTGTCAGCGTTTACATTATGCCGGTCGTAGCTGAGTTCATCCTTTACATATAGCGTCAGCAGCAAAAAACAGGCGAGACCTATCGCGACGCCAATGATATTGATAAAACTGAAAGACTTGTGTTTAACAAGATTTCTAAACGCGATTTTGAAATAGTTTTTTATCATGGCTAATGGATTATTTGGGTTGCACCTTCGGTAATTTTAATAATTGTATGCCAGTTTGATAATCAGTTGTTTATGAAATTAATTGATACTAAAACGTTCGAAAATGGACATTTTTTGTCCAGAAGTGGACAGAGGCTTATTATAATGACTCTCAAACCGTATTCCTGTTTCTGCCATAATTTCCCGGCGTTTGCCCGGTAACATTTTTAAAAATTCTTGAAAAATAGGAAAGGCTTTCAAAACCCGTTTCTCCGGCGATCTGACTAAGTGAAAGATCAGTAGTAAGTATCAGGAACTGCGCTTTTTCTATGCGTTTTTGTTGAATGTAAGATAGTGGACGAGAACCTGTATAATCCTGAAAAACCCGGGAGAAATAATCGGTGTTTTGAAAAGCTTTTTCGGCAAGATCTGCCACTGTCAGGTTTTCGGATAAATTGGCGTTAATGTAATTTATCGATTCCATAATTTTTGACGGAATAACTTTACTGTTTGAGAAATTATAATACTCCGGCGTTAGAAACCGCGATAAAAGTTGGAGAATTATTCCTCTGGTTTCCATAAAAATTGAAAGTGGAAGATCATTGTTCATGTCTTGTGAATTCCGGATCACTGGTTGTTTTTGATAATCCCTTGGATTATTGGATCTTTTTAAATCTCTGCCCGGATTCAATGTCAGTATTCTTTTAAAATGTTCAAGATCTGTTATTGCCGCCGGAATTTTTATGACATTTTGATGCGATGAAAAAAGAGAAGTTCCGTCTGGCGTTTCTTCCAGGATATGGATATAATACTGGCTCAAATATTCCGGGCATTGATAATTGCAAAGCGTAAAACTGGGAATAAGATATAAAAACTCCTTCTCTAAAATGACGGTTTCACCACCATTAATTAGTTGTCCAAAACCTTCATCAATGTAATAAAGTCTATAAAACGGGCTGATAACATTCCGGTAATTCCAGCTTTTGTTCAATTTGACATAATCCACATTTAATAGTGAAAATGTTGATTTAGATACAGTATTGTTTGTCATGGTCAGCCAGTTAGCTTATAGTCATCATGAATTAACTTACAAAAAGTCGGATTTGTGAAAAATTAGCAAACTTTTGTATAATTTTTATATTTTATTAAATTATAATTTTGTCAGTGATTAATTTCTGAGAGCGATTTCTATGCGGTTTCTTCAAAATGTCTTGACTGATTTCTATTCTTTTCGGCATGTTTTCATGTGGACCGGATCTTCCTGATGATGTACAAATTGCTTACGACGAATTGCCTGAAAAACTTGATTATAACCAACATGTAAAACCGGTTTTATCGGATAAATGTTTTGCCTGTCACGGTCCGGATAAGGCGAAACAAAAGGCAGGATTGCGGCTGGATTTGAAGGAAGCGGCTTACGGAAAACTTTCCAAAAATCCGGGAAAAGTTGCGATTGATCCGGGCGATCTGGCTGGCAGTGAATTCTTTCACAGAATAATGTCAGACGATCCGGATTACATGATGCCTACCAAAGAATCGCACCTGAATTTGACTGCAAAGGAAAAAGCAATTTTGATAAAATGGATAGAAGATGGCGCAGAATACAAGCCGCATTGGGCATTTGTAAAACCTGAAAAAGCGGAATTACCGGAAGTTAAAAAGTCGGATTGGGTTAAAAATCCGGTCGACAATTTTATTCTTGCAAAACTGGAACAGGAAAAATTGAATCCATCAAAAGAGGCAGACAAGGAATTGCTATTGCGAAGAGTTTCGCTGGACTTAACCGGATTGCCGCCGACAATTGAAGAAATAGATGCTTTTCTAAAAGATAATTCCGCAAATGCTTATGAAAAGCAAGTCGACCGACTGTTAAATTCGCCGCATTACGGAGAAAAAATGGCTGTTGACTGGCTGGATCTGGCCCGGTTTGCAGATTCGCACGGATACACCGTTGACCGCCTTCGTGATATGTCGCCGTATCGGGATTGGGTGATTAATGCTTTCAATAAAAATATGCATTATGATCAATTTGTGCAGTGGCAACTGGCCGGTGATCTGATGCCGAAACCTACAAAGGAAATGATCATCGCCACGGCATTTAACCGCAATCATCAGCAAAATATGGAAGGCGGCGTTGTGGAGCAAGAATTTCAGACTGAATATGTTATTGACCGAACCAATACTTTTGGTGATGCGATGCTTGGGATTTCGGTTGGTTGCGCAAAGTGTCACGATCATAAATATGATCCAATTTCGCAAAAGAATTATTACCAGCTTTTTAGTTTTTTCAATAATGTAAAAGAAGCCGGGCAAATTTCCTGGGACGATGCACTTCCAACACCGACGCTAATGCTTCCGACTGATCAGCAGGAAAAAATGCTGCGGTTTATTCAGTACAAAAATATCGTTACAGGAAAAGGCAGTTGAAACGGCAAAAACAGCAGCGGTACCAGAATTCAAAAAGTGGATTTTCGAAAAGAAATACCAAAAGTTAAAAGATGAAAAATTGCCAAAATCAGGCTTGCAGGCTTATTTTTCATTTGAAAAAAACAGTTTGAAAAACGGTGTAAATCCGAAACAAACGGGTATCATGAAAAGAGAATCCGGGCAAACCGGAGATGAACCTGTATTTGTAAGCCACGAAAATGGACAGGCGATGGCCATGAATGGCGATGTTTTTCTGGATCTTGATCAAACTGGAGTTTTCAGAAGATCACAACCTTTTAGCATTAGTATCTGGGTCAATATTCCAAAAGAATTAAAAGAAGGCGTGATTTTGCATAAATCTCAGGCTGAGCGATTGTATAATTTCAGAGGCTATCATTTGTATTTGAAAGATGACAGGCTGGAATTAAATATGGCGCATACTGCGCCATCAAATGCCATTACAAAAATTTCCCGTGCAGGAATTCCAAGAGATAAATGGATTCAGCTGGCCATTACATATGACGGTTCTTCAAAAGCCAATGGATTTAATTTATTTCTGGATGGGAATAAAATGGCTATGGAAACGACGATGGATCAGTTGACCAAGGATATTCTTTTTAAATCAGACAAACAGCCCGGTTTGCAAATAGGAGGCTGGTGGCGTGGACTTGGTTTTAAAGGAGGAAAAGTAGATGATATTAGTGTTTATAACCGGATGCTTACCGACTTTGAAATAAAGATTCTGGCCGGAAAAAGTTCGTGGTCAACGATTGTTTCAAAACCTGAAAACCAGCTTTCCGCCGAACGATTTAAAAATTCTTGAAAACTATTATTTGAATGCTGTTTCACCAGCAGTTTTAAAAGCGCACAATGACATTAACTCAAAATGCGAACTTCTGAGTCAGATTCAACAGAAAATATTCGGGAGCTGATGGTGATGCAGGAAATGCCAAAACCGAAGAAAGCGCATATTTTGTTAAGAGGAAATTATGATGCTTTTGGTGAAGAAGTTTTTCCGGATACGCCGGAATCAATTTTGAAATTCCCTAAAAACTTACCAAAAAACAGATATGGTCTCGCTCAATGGCTGACCAGTAATGAAAATCCGCTGACCGCGCGTGTTGCTGTGAACCGTTTCTGGCAAAATTTCTTTGGAACCGGTCTTGTCAAAACAACGGAAGATTTTGGAAATCAGGGAGAAATGCCAAGTCATCCGGAACTGCTGGATTATCTGGCGATTACTTTCCGGGAGTCGGGCTGGGACGTGAAAAAGCTGAATAAAATGATCGTCATGTCGGCCACTTACCGTCAGGATTCACGCGCGACAAAAGAAATGCAGGAAAAAGATCCGGAAAATCGACTGCTGGCTCACGGACCATCCGGGCGGATGAGTGCAGAAATGATCCGCGATAATGCATTGATGGCGAGCGGTTTGATTAAATAATAAAATCGGCGGAAAAAGTGTTAAACCATATCAGCCGGAAGGTTTGTGGGAAATTAACAACACAACCTACCAGGCAGATTCCGGAGATGCAGTTTATCGAAGAAGTCTTTATGTGATTGTAAAAGATCAGTGCCAAATCCGACACTGAGCTACTTTTGATGCAGGTTCCAGAAGTTTTTGTGTGGTGAGAAGACAAAAAACCAACACGCCATTGCAGGCACTGGTCACACTGAATGATCCGACATTTATTGAAGCTGCAAAAGTTTTGGGTGTACAAATGGCGTCAGTCAGCAGATTCTAAATCAGCAATAATCAACGACTTACAGGAAACTGACGGGTCATTTTCCATTGCCAGAGGAAGTTAGTCTTAATGCAGAAAATGTATGAAGCGGAATACGAAAGATTTAAACGAAATCCGACAAAAAGCTGCTGGCTGGCTCAAAGCAGGACAATATCGGATCAATAAAAAGGCATGGATCCTGCGAAAGTTGCTGCCAATGCCGTTGTGGCAAGTACGATACTAAATTCGGACGCATCTTTAACCAAGGATAGATATGTCACATCATCATCAACGAAGAATTCAGACTAAATTCACCCGAATTTGACAAGCTGAATAAAAAGCTGGACAGGCGTCAATTTCTGACCAAAACATCGCTTGGCCTTGGTGCTCTTGGCCGTTGGTTCCTTGTTTGGTGCGGAAAAACTGTTTGGAACAACTCCCAAAATATCTGAAACTCCGTCAAATTTTGAAGAAGAAATTTTAAAAGCATTACCGCACATTGCTCCCAAAGCAAAACGGGTTGTATACCTGTTTATGAGCGGGGGTCCGTCGCAGTTTGAAACCTTTGATTATAAGCCAAAACTGGTTGATCTGGCTGGACAAAATCTGCCGGATTCTGTGAGGAAAGGGCAGAGGCTAACCGGAATGAGTGCCAATCAGAGTGCATTACCGATGGTTCCTTCGATTTATAAATTCAATCAGCATGGAAAAAGCGGAACCTGGATCAGTGAATTGATGCCGCATACTGCCAAAGTTGTGGATGAACTTTGTATTATAAAATCCATTCATTCTGAGGCGATTAATCACGATCCTGCGATTACCTTTTTTCAGACAGGAAATCAGCTACCCGGAAGGCCGTCGATTGGTTCGTGGGTGAGTTATGGGCTTGGTTCTGACAATCAAAATCTTCCCACATTTATTGTTCTGGTTTCAAAAAACGGATCGAAAGATCAGCCTTTGTATGCACGTTTGTGGGGAAATGGTTTTTTGCCTTCCAAACATCAGGGTGTACAATTCAGGTCAGGAAAAGATCCTGTTTTGTTTTTGAATAATCCGGAAGGATACGACGGTGCGGACCGGAAGGAAATGCTGGATTATTTGTCAAAATTAAATCAGATTCAAAACCAGGCGTATGGTGATCCGGAAGTAGATGCCCGAATTGCACAATATGAAATGGCATACCGCATGCAGACTTCTGTACCCGAAGTGATGAATACGGATGATGAGCCAGATGAAGTTTTTGAACTTTACGGACCAGATAGCCGGGATTCAGGAACCTATGCTGCCAATTGTATCCTGGCCAGGAAACTTGTTGGAAAAAGACGTGAAATTTGTTCAGCTGTATCACCAGGGATGGGACAATCATGGCGGCCTGCCGAAAGGCATTGCACATCAATGTAAAAACACAGATCAGGCAACAGCGGCACTGGTTATGGATTTGAAAAGAAGAGGATTGCTGGAAGATACGCTTGTGATTTGGGGCGGAGAATTTGGCCGGACCGTTTATTCACAGGGAAAATTAACAGCAGATGATTATGGACGCGATCATCACCCGCGTTGTTTTACAATGTGGATGGCAGGTGCCGGTGTGAAACCGGGAATCAGCTATGGCGAAACGGATGATTTTAGTTATAATATTGTCAAAGATCCGGTGCATGTGCATGATTTTCAGGCTACTTTAATGCATCTGATGGGCGTTGATCATGAAAGATTAACCTATAAATATCAGGGCAGAAGATTCCGGCTGACCGATGTGCATGGAAATGTAGTGAAAGATATTTTGAGTTAAATATTAACTTATCAGGTGCGGCAGCACCGAAATATTTGTAGAAAGAAAAAAAATGCCAAAGACAAAGGTGCAGCGCACCGTAGATAATTCGTTCAACTATTTCTAATTAACTCCTATCACTTTACGAAGCCATTTCCGGATCTTTTCCAAGTATCGCTTCCTTCACAAAATTGCTATCCCAGGAATGATCATTATCCGAAAAGCTAAGCAGTAAATCATTTTGCAGCAACTTTTCCTGAATCGCAATTTCGTCTTTTGAATTAAGCGCATACTCTTTCATATCGTGTCGGGAAGAAGCTAATTTGGCAAGTGCTTTTTCATCAAATTTAATAAACTTCTGGCCCTGACGTGTAGCGGTGTGTTTTCTGAAACCAAGTTCTCCCAAGGCATCAACTGCAAGCTGAACCGCGGTATAAAGTGTTTCACGATAAACATTTGTAACGCCGGTTTCCATCAATTCATGTGCATCGAAACGGTTTCGGGCGCGTGCCAGAATTTTGACATGAGGAAAATGTTTTCTTACCGTATGAACCAGATTGCTGTTCGTTTCAGGTGAATCAATCGCAGCAATCAATATTTTGGCACTTTCTATTCCCGCCGATTTCAGCATATCAATACGGGTTGCATCGCCGTAATATACCTTGAAACCCATTCTTCTCAGTAATTCCACCTGATCCGGATTATTATCCAGAATCGTTGCTGAAATACCATTTGCGCTGAGCAACCTTCCGATTGTACTTCCAAAATGACCAAAACCTGCAACGATTACATCATGATGTTCTTCAATGGTATCGCCGGGTTTTTCGACTGGTTTTTCTGTAATACCAAAATAAGGATGAATGAATTTTTCATGGACTAAAAGCAGAAGCGGGGTAGTCATCATACTGATAGCCGTGATGGCGGTCAGTTTTCCAATCCATTCTTCATCGATAATATTAAGTTGCCCTGTAAAGGAAAGTAGGACAAACGCAAACTCACCAACCTGACTGAGGCCGAGCGCGAAAAGAAAATTCTGGTCAGTGTTCAGTTTATATATTTTCCCTATGCCAAACAGGACAATAAATTTGATAAATAATACCAGACAAACCAATGTGGCAATTTGTACGGGAGCTTCCTGTATCAACTGGAAATTAATCGATGCACCAACGCCCATAAAAAATAATCCCAACAAAAGTCCTTTGAATGGATCAATATCACTTTCAAGTTCATGCCGGAATTCACTGTTAGCCAAAACGACACCGGCAACAAATGTTCCTAAGGCGGGACTTAAACCTACCATTTCCATTAAAAAAGCGACGGCGACAACCAGCAAAAGTGATGATGCCGTAAACATTTCCCGAAGTCCGGTTTTAGCAATTACACGTAGCAGACGGAACCACAAGATAAGTACCAATCCCGTAAATTGAACCCACCGCGGCAATAACCAGAATCGTTTGCACCCATGCCGGAAGACCACTTAATAAGGACGGATGCGCTTCGTCAGTGACGACGGCAGTAGTTGCAAGTAAAGGCAAAATTGCCAGAATAGGAATCACGGCTATATCCTGAAATAGCAGTACAGAGAAAGATGCCTGGCCAGCTGTGGTATGGGACAAGCCCTTTTCTTTCAACGTTTGCAAAACAATGGCAGTGGACGACATCGTCAAGGTAAGACCGGCTGAAACGGCTGTTGTCCATTGCCAGCCCATTGATATAAATACAAGAAAAAGTAAAATGCTGGTGCCAAAAAGTTGAGTCAAGCCAAAACCTGCAATTGCTTTTCGCATTTTCCAGAATGCCTGAGGTTCCAGTTCCAGCCCAATGATGAACAACATCATAACGACACCAAATTCCGCTACGTGCATAATATCCTGTCCCTCTTTACCAATAAATCCAAGTACGAAGGGTCCAATAATTATACCGGATAATAAATATCCAAGCACGGAGCTCATACCGATTTTTTTTGCTATCGGGACGCAGATCACTGCTGCACCCAGATATACCAAAGCCTGAGAAAGAAAATCGCTGGTCATAAATTTTGGTTTTCTTTTACCCAATCGTTCAGGTAATTATATTTTTTTAAAGCGTCGATGTCCAGATCTTTTTTAACTAAAAAATCAAGGAGATATTGATAAGCCACGGTTTGTTCCTCAACCTGGTCTTTGTGAATCCGGTGCGATCCATGGGTGACAAAAGGTGGCAGGTAATTCATTTTACATAATGTTGCCGTTTGATCAAAAGGAGCGAGAAACTGCCGGATCGTGAAACGATTATTCGCTTCTTCATGGTAGGAGTGCTCAGGAGCTCCTGTTGTGATAACCTGGAAAATGGATTTTCCTTTAAGTGCAATTCCGCCCGGGCCGTAGGCCCAGCCTGCTTCAAGAACCAGATCAATCCACTGTTTCAGTAATGCAGGACAGCTATACCAATAAATAGGATGTTGCCAGATAATAATATCGTGATCTGTTAATAGTTGTTTTTCCTTTTCAATGTCAATATTAAAATCAGGATAATGTTCATATAAATCATGAAACGTTACACCAGCGGGATAGTGTGATACCAGCGTTTTGTTTACTCTTGATTTTTCAAAAAGAGGATGGGAAAATAAAATCAGTACACGATTTGACATAAAACTTATTAAAATGTGGACGGCATTCTGATCTTAAAAGTATAAATCTTTTACCTTTTTTCGGCTGATAACATCCCATTCTTCAAAACGACGTAAAGAGACAAATGAGCCATACTGCCAGTCTGTATTGACGATTACAGCACCGACAACGAAAATATGTTTTCCTGTAAAATCCGTACTCCGGATCATATGATCAATCATTTTTCCCTGATTCTTCATAAATAATGTCCGTCGCTTCTTTGACAGAATCTGTTGAATTTAAAACTCTGTCTTTTTGATTGAATAAAAATTCCTGTAAAGCAATGTTGCTGATAGTCGTCAGCGGGTTTTTGTCCGGATTTTATTTCATCATTTTTCAACCGGTTTAAACGCCAGAATCGTTGCTCCGCAGCAAGTGGAATCATGATTTTGACCTACACGCGGAATTTTTCCGGTATTGCCGTCTGCATTAATTCCGATATGAGGAGCATAAAATATTATAGCTGCGCCCTCCTCCGGTACGTGATGTGCAAATGCAGTCATGCCGGTAATACCTGTAAAAGGATAACCATTTAACCCACCCAAGATTGAAAGGGCCAAGCATTTGTCTTCCATCTGTCCGGTATTCAATATTGTTTACATCATCAGAACAAATCGAATGAGCAAGCAAGATCTGGTCAGGAGTTAGACCGTAAGCGGACAAGCCTTTGTAAACATTCAAAATAAAATCTGAGGAACTGACGGCGTTAGGGTAATGGGCTTTGACTTTATCAAGCATAACGAGACTGATTTCGGATGGGAGAAAGATTTCACGATGCAAGATTTTATTTTGCTGTGATAATATCGGTTTTTTGACTTTGAAACTGAAATTATCGCCGGCTAAGCTGACATTTTGAGGGGTGTAGATTTGTGTAGGGAGAAACATGTTCACCAGGAATTCCGATGAACCGCGGGAATGAATTCCCGCGTTACAATGTCGGCCATGCCTACGGCATTCAGGCGATATCGGGGCGGCCATTTTCCCCGGAATAAATTCCGGGGCTACCATATCGACCATGCCTACGGCATTTGGATATTGGCGGGTAGTAGTTTTACGGGCCGGATTTTCCCGGGAATAAATTCCCGCGTTACAATGTCGGCCATGCCTACGGCATTCAGGCGATATCTGGACGACCTTTTTCCCCGGAATAAATTCCGGGGTTACCATATCGACCATGCCTATGGCATTTGGATTTTGGCAGGGAGGCGTTTATGGGCCGGATTTTCCCGGGAATGAATTCCCGCGTTACAATGTCGGCCATGCCTACGGCATTTCAGGCGACATCTGGGCGACCATTTTTCCCGGAATAAATTCCGGGGCTACCATATCGACCATGCCTATGGCATTGGGATATTAGCGGGTAGGAGTTTCATGGGCCGGATTTTCCCGGGAATGAATTCCCGCGTTACAAGGTCGGCCATGCCTATGGCATTCAGGCGATATCTGGGCGGCCATTTTCCCCGGAATAAATTCCGGGGCTACCATATCGACCATGCCTATGGCATTTGGATATTGGCGGGTAGGAGTTTCATGGGCCGGATTTTCCCGGGAATGAATTCCCGCGTTACAATGTCGGCCATGCCTACGGCATTCAGGCGATATCTGGGCGGCCATTTTTCCGCGGAATAAATTCCGGGGCTACCATATCGACCATGCCTATGGCATTTGGATATTGGCGGGTAGTAGTTTTACGGGCCGGATTTTCCCGGGAATAAATTCCCGCGTTACAATGTCGGCCATGCCTATGGCATTCAGGCGATATCTGGGCCATTTTCCGCGAAATAAATTCCGGGGCTACCATATCGACCATGTCTATGGCATTTGGATATTGGCAGGTAGGAGTTTCATGGGCCGGATTTTCCCGGGAATGAATTCCCGCGTTACCATATCGACCATGCCCATGGTATTTGGATATTGGCGGGTAGGATTTTATAGGCCGGAATTTATTCTAGGGGAAAAGAATAACATTAATAACACAAATGCCGTAGGCATGACCGATATGGTAACCCCGGAATTTATTCCGGGGGAAATGATCGTTCAACAAAGCTAAATGCCGTAGGCATGGCCGATTTTAAAGATCTACGGGGTATCTTCAAACCATTTTTTAAATGTCGGAACGCGCTCTTTACTAACCAGAATCAGATTTGTTGAAACCGGATAAACACGCATCAAAAGTCTTCCGTTGAAATATAACTCAATATCTTTAATACAATCCCTCGAAATAATAAACTGACGATTGGCCCTGAAAAAATTGGAAGTATCCAATTGATTTTCAAGTTCTTCCAGTGATTTGTCCAGAATAAAACTCCGGTCGTCGTGAAGCATTGCTGTCACAATTCCGTTCTGGATCGTCAGCCAGGCAAAATCCTGTGCTTTTAACGGAATCAGTTTGTCACGATACGGTACCAGAAAACTCCTTCTTGCATTCTTTTTATTAAGGATCTGCGAATGAACAATTTCTTCCAGCACCCTGACTTTCGCCGTCGTATTTTCTTTATTCAGCAGATAATATTTGTCCATACTAAACCGCAGCAATTCCGGACGGATCGGTTTCAATCAAATAATCGATGCTGTTAAATTTAAAAGCACGCATGGCATATTGATCGTGGGCCGTAGTAAAAATAACCGGGCATCCGATTGAAATCTGTTCGAAAATCTCGAAACAAGTACCATCGCCTAATTGCACATCCATAAAAATAAGATCAGGCAAAGCATTGTTCTGCAGCCAGGAAGATAGCCATTTCTACACTTTCCAACATTCCAACACATTGGCCTGTGGATCCATTTGTTGTAAAAGTCCTTTCAGATAATTAGCTGCCGGAACTTCGTCTTCAATGATTAATATATTTGTCATGGAGATTCGATTAAAGGGACTTTGACTAAAAATTGCTGCGCATCATGAATCTGCGAAGTTTCTTTTCCGGTTTGCAGACGGTAACGCGCATCCAGATTTTGCAGGCCTATCCCGCTGCTTGCAACATTTGTTTTCCGGGTAATAGAATTTACGACCAGCAACTGTTTTTCAGCTTCATCCAGTTTTACTTCAATGTGGAGAATATGATTGGAGGTAATTACATTGTGTTTAATCGCGTTTTCAATCAGGATTTGTAATGAAAGCGGAATGATATACCATTCACGGTTTGTCTCGACATTATCAAATTTATACATCAGTTTATCTCCAAAACGTGCTTTATGCAAAGCCAGATAAGACCGCGCAATGTCGAGTTCATCCGATAACTGGACAACATTCTGATTCTGGATTTTTAGATTGTAGCGAAGAATATCAGAAAGATCATGTACAATTCTTTGCGCTTCTTCCGGATTACTGGCGATCGAAATATTCAGAATATTCAGTGCATTGAACAAAAAATGCGGGTTTAACTGATGTCGGAGGGCGTCGAGCTGCGTTTTTAATTTTTCTCTTTTCAGCTGTTCATTTTCAAGATTGATCTGGTAATTTCTCTGGTCCACTTCCAGGAAATCACCAAAGACCCTGATGGCGAGTAACACCAAGATATTATACCCAAAGGTTACCTCATTAAAAAAGAATATATTTTTTTGAGAATTTAATGTTAATAATTGCAACTGGAACAAGAGTTCAGTTAAAACAAAAAACAAAATCAGCGATAGGAAAACCTTTACAAACGTTTTTTGTCTGTTAAACCATCCCGGAATATTACAAATATGAAAAAGATAAAGATTGCTGAAAATCCAGGAAAATAAAAAATTAGATATCAGTTGGACACCCAGGTAGGCAATCCCGAATCCCTCGACAGTTGGCGAAGGAGAAGAATTAATGATTAGAAATAACCATGGAACGCTGATAAAAAGGCTCCAAATAATACAGAAATCGCCATGCAAGCGCAACACCTTTGTCATAGAGAATTTTCATACTATGCGGCAGGGGTCACTTGTAAAGGGTTCGATCTCAAATTTTACGGGTTTGCTCTTTGTGAATGTGTTTTTCATGAATCAATTCGCACACGGATTGGATCAGTTCAATCTCATCAACCGACCATTCCCGCAGGTTCATTGTATCTTCCAAGCCCGATAAATCCTGCCCATTGGTTTTTATAAAAAAATGGAACAGCGAGAATAGATTGTATGTCGCGATTCTGAAACATAGTTGCTGCTCGCTTTCCGGGAATTCTTTAAAAAGATTTGCAAGTCGGCTGGTAATTTTCAAAAAGTTTATCCCATCGTTTGAAATAGGGATACCAGGCAGAGGAAGAATCGGCCACATATGTTTTGTCCAGATTATAAACTCCCGGAGCGCGATATTCATTTGTTTTTACAATACCAAAAAAGGTATCAGGAAGTTTCACCTTTTGACAAATATAAACGCGGCTTACGTCCAAAGCTTCGGTCAAAAGACTTCAGGGTGTTCATCACGCAACATTCTTTTTCACTTTTAAAATTGAACGACGTTAATTCTTCCTGGCAACGCTCCAAGACTTTTTCGTGAAAACTTAATTTGTTCTGGTCAATTTGAGCAAGTCGGACCATCGCATTTTGCTGCCATTTGGCAAGGTTATTTCCATGGCAATCAAGCCAGGAAGTTTTGTTGGCGCTGGTAATGTAAAAGTTGGTTGCAAGAATAGATAACGCTTTGTCCGCATTGACCGGGCACACACCTTCGGCCATAACAAGGCAAGGAATCTGATTTCCCAAAACACTCACAAGGTCAGAAACCTGTCCGTCGGGAAGTGATACAATTGGAAATAACGAGATCAAATTTGCCGTGATAGCAAGCCTGAAGTGCGAGTTGCTTTGTGGCAGCAATTTTAATATTATAGATATAACCTGCTGCATTTAAAGATTCGCACAATGAGGCTCTGCCATTCATTTCGGATTGAAACGATTAGTAATTTTAAGGGTTCCATGAAGTTAATCTTTACGTTGGTCGGGTTCTAAACCTCTATATAAAAACACTGGGAATATCCATGTTGAACATAGCTGAGCCATACGCTTATGCAGCATTAAAATCACTATTGATGTGCTATGAAAATGTTATGTTTAAACAGAAGATCTTTTTATCATTTTGGAATTGTTGTTCTGGAAGGTCGGAGTGATTTGAAAGTGCATGTGTTTTTCATGGATCAACTCTGATACGGATTTGAGAAAACTGATTTCGGAAGTGGACCAGTCTCTGGGGTGCATACTATCTTCAAACCCAAGAAATCCATCCCAGCTTTCGTTATAAGAAATGGGGATAGCCAGAAAAGATTGCATATCTCTTGTTCTGCCACCAGGATTTTTGTTCAGGCTCCAATGCTGAAAATTTTATTTGAACAGGTTTTTGTGCAGAAAAGGATCTGTCCCAGCTTTTATAGTAAGGATATTCGATATTAGAATTTTTTCTATTTTTTGGTGCAACACCAGGTGCACATACTTCGAGTGTCTGCACAATTTCAGTAGATCTGATTTGCGGTGCCGTATTTGCGACAAATATAAACCCGGCTTATGTCAAGTACTTCTCGAAGCAGGTCCAGCGTATTCAGTACTAGCATTTTCGGTAGACTCATTTCCGGGCGAAAGCTCTTCGGCGCATCGCAAAAGTGCAGTTTCAAAAAGGCTGTTATAATTTTGATCGAATACCGCAATCCGTTCTTTTGCAGCACTTTCCCAGATTGTCATTGTATTTTCAAGATGCGTAAGCCAGGAAATTGACTCAGAACAGCTGATATAATAATTTGTTTCGGGAATAAAAAGTATCGATTCGGCCGTGAAGGGGCATTTTCCTTCTGCCATGACCAGGCAGGGAAGCAAATCTCCAAGCACGCTGACCAAGATCAGTAACCGGTCCGTCAGACAGTTTGCAATTGGAAATTAATATGTCGAATTTTTTTTCACCACATGCCTGTAAAGCATTTTGCTTGCTGTCGGCGTGGGTAATCTCAAAGCTGTAATCTGCTTCGGTACAGAGAGTTTTCAATAAGGGTTTGAGATCTTCCTTTTAACGATACTACCAATAACTGCAAGGGTTTCATTGCGTGTAATTTTTAAGGGTTTTCTATATGTTTGAAAACTTTTATCGTTCTTACAGTCTGATATCTTGAATTAATGTGTGTGGATTTGAATTGAAACGTAATGCTGATATCCGGCTAACAGATTGGCAGTACGAACGAAATGGCTGATAGGTGTCTGAGGTGTCAGTGGTGTGTAAGGAATACAAAGATAGCAGAGTCCTTAAATTTTCAATGTTAATTTAATGAAAAAAGATAGCAAAGTTTTGAGTTTTTTATACTTTAATTTTTTTAACCAGTATACGCCGAAATGTGCAATTCAGGCTATCTGATAATGAAATTTATACTTTTTCTACATCAAAATATTATCAATGGCTTCAATAGGTGCCGGTATATTTTCTTCATTCAGCATATCCCTCAAATCTGTTTCAATGATTCTGCAAATGGCTGTCATCGGAACATCGTTGATTGCATTTTCAAATGGATTTTCACTGGTATCACCAACCACTTCCATGGTATGGAATATCCAGGCAATCACGATATAAAGCGGAATGCCAAGCCAGACGGCCGGCGCCGGTAAGTTTGGCAAATTCTGTTAGTAAGCCCAAATGGCAGGATCAGGATAAATAACCATACAAAAAGTTTGCTGTAATAAGCATATTGCCTTGGAAACGGAAAACTCTTTATGGCTTCACAAGCACCCTGGTGATTATAAAATTCCTGAACCATTTCCATCAGCCGGCGATGTCCTGTTTCCGAAATATATCCGCGTTCGGCGAGCTGGGTGATCCGCGCGCTTGCGTCTTCATAATCTGCGTAGCAACATTTTTTTTCTTACGCATAACTTTCAGCTTCAATTTCCGGAACAAATTCCAGAAGATATTCCGGTAACATCAGAGGAAACCTGCGCGTGATTGTCAACGCCTACAACCTGATGTGCCACTGTACTGGTATCTCCCCAGACACTTTTTCGCCGCAATTGAATTCGGACAGTATTCAGATAAGCAATATGACGATATAATATTTCTTCTTTTATAAAGCCCAGTTTCGTCCGGTGAAAGATCCTGCACAATTGATGAAAGCGACGATATGTAGCTCCAAAACTTCGGCTGGCATTGATCATTCCACCCCAGGAACGTCTGGCATCCCATAACCTGGAATAGGAAGCATTATTTTTAAAACCAACCGAAAAAGCAACGGCTGTACCGATTAGTCCGATCGGAACAAAAGAAACGCCTATATGGATTTCAAAATAAAAATAAAGTGATAAAGAGACTACCCGAATAGATAAGGAAAAACAAAACGGAACGCCAGGAAAATTTAAAAATAAGGTTCGGTTTGATTTCTCTTGCAGTATACATTTTTCGAAACGTTATATTTTGAGGCATTATTAATAGGATTGGAGTTACAAATTTTTAATTTCATGACCGTTATTCGGGTGGTTTGAGCGTGAAGCTGAAAATTTGCGACTTGAAGCAGATGATTCTTCAGGCCTGAACTTTGAATTCTGTGTTCAAATTTTTTGAACTGCCAATGTTTTATGCCAATTTGATTTATATCAATATAGATTATTGAAAAAAGTCTAAGAGTAATCCGCAACAAATGCGGGAATATTCAATTTGTATAATGATAAGGTTAAATTGTTTTTAGTGAAATATTATTTTATTAAATAGCTTATAATCAAATGAAATATATCTTTTGCTTCAATATTAAGTTAATGTTATGGTCGTGGAACTTCAATGGCATAGACGGACGGTTTGAAGTGCGGAATCAACTGGTTCAGGTTTATTTTTGTCAGTTTCAGCAATGATTTGTATCTGCTCAGAAATTTTAGTCAGGATATTTACATCAGAATCTACGCAAAAGCTAATAGGGCAGACGTATATCAGGCTTCTCTTTTCTGCTTTCAGCGTAGCAATGATCTAAACGTTTTAACCCTCAAAAACTTCAATACTAATGAGCGCGAACAAGTCACTTGCACGTCGTTATTTTTATCAGATCATGAATGGAATGAATGCGGAAACTGCGCACGAAATTCTATCCGAAGATTTTATTTTTACATTGCCGACACACCCTGAACCTTTCCACGGACCTGATGGATTTCTGGGCTTGGTTGGCATGTTGCATGGCGCTTTTCCGGATTTTTATATCAATCCACAAGAAATGGTAGCAGGCGATGACTGGGTTGTTACCCGCTGGATTGGCGGAGGAACACATTCAGGAATTCCTCTTTTAACGGTAAAAGGTAATGTGGAAGCTACGGGTAATTTCTTTGAAATTGACGGAATGACCTGGCATACCATTAAAGATGGAAAAATTGTTGAATCAATTGGTCATGAAGATACGCTTGGATTAATGCTGCAACTTGGTGTTTTGCCAAGCGAGACTAAAAAAGTAGAACCGGATCTTGCAGCTAACAAAAATCTGGCGACACGTTATTTTGAAGAAATTATGACGCAGGGTAAATCTGGAGGTAATTGAAGAAATCCTTGATCCTGAATTTGCCTTTATTATTCCTACACAACCTGAACCGATTAAAGGATACGAAGCTTTCACCGGCTTTGTTCAATATCTGCACAATGCTTTCCCGGACATCAAGTTCACTGTCATGCGCCAGACTGTTGAAGGCAATAAAGTAGCTTCTCGTTGGAGTATTGCCGGAACACATCAGGGAGAATTTCTTAGGAGTTCCTGCTTCGGGTCACCATTTGATCGACTACGGAATTGACATTTTTACCATAAAAAACGGTAAAATATTTTCTGTTCATGTCAATGAAAATGACTTTGGATTGATGCAGCAATTAGGCGCAATTCCATCCTGATCTGTTATTCTCCTCTTCTTAAAAACCTCACTGTTATGTCTGAATTAGAAAAAAACAAGGCGATCATACGCCGTTACTGGTTCGAGCTTTGGAATGAAAAGCGGGCCGAAGTATTGGATGAGATCGCGATTGAAAATGTTGTATTTCACTTCCCGCAAGGTCAGGCGCACAAACCTGCAACATTAAAAATCTGGTTTGAAACGGCGCTGATCGCATTTCCGGATGTTCATTTTACACTGCATGACGAGTTGGCCGAAGGCGACAAAGTAGTTAGCCGCTGGTCTTACGAAGCCACCAATACCGGAACATTTCTTGGCCGTGAAACGACAAGCATAAAAGTAACAGATCTTGGGATTGACATTTTCCGCATCGAAAATGATAAAATCGTCGAAATGTGGGTCGCTCAGGATAGCCTTGGGTTTATTGCAGCAGCTAAAAGTGCTTCAATAGACCATTCCGGTTTTATACTTACTCCAATGATTTTTAGAAGACCACAACAACCCTTTTAATTAAGAAAAATCATGTCTTATACCGCCGAACAAAACAATGCAATTTGCGTTGAGTTTTTTGAAACTGCCTGGAATACAGGTGTTATTCGTGAAGATTTATTATCAGAAGACGCTATCGACCATTCCCAGGTTGGTGGTAAAACAGTAAGCGAACCAGGTTCCGGAAGCTTCAAACATATCGTGGGTATGTTCCGTGGCGGAATGCCGGACGCAGCGATCAGTATCGAAGATGCCATTTTCGCAGCTGACAAAGTGGTGCACAGATGGAGATTAAACGGAACGGATACACAGGGAATTATGGGTATGCCTCCAAGCGGAAAACATATTTCGATGACGGGCACAACAACAGTTCGTTTGGCAGATGGCAAAATTGCAGAACGCTGGGCAAATGTAGACGAGCTTGGTTTGTTGCAACAGCTTGGTGTGGTACCTCCGCCTCCGGGCGCTCATTGAAAACCGGGCAGTAAATAATCTTTTTTGATTTTACGTATATAAATAGTCGTCAGTCAAAAAGTAATTGATGTCACCAGAAAATAGACTTGAATTAGTTAACCCATACTTCAAACATCAGTGTTATGTCTAAGAAAATATTAGCAGTTCTTTCCGAGTACGGATATTGGGGAATAGAACTTGTTGGCCCTCTTGAAAAATTGGAAGCTGCGGGATACACCGTGGAATTTATCACGCCAAACGGAAAAAAAGCAGAAGCCTTGCCACCAAGTTACGACACTACGTATGTGGATCCTCCGCTTGGCACTTGTGTAACTACACCGCTTGCAGCAGAAAAAGTGATTGCTTTTGAAGCTACAAACCGGTTGGAAACAAGACAAAATCTTTCCGAAGTTATTCCGCAGCGTCCGTATTTTTCAACACCTGATTTTTTAAGAGCTTTTGAAAAATATTATGCTGATCTTAAAATTGCTCAGGACAAAATTACAGAAGAATACGCAGCTGTTCTTTTAGTAGGCGGTAGCGGGCCGATTATTGATATGGTTAATAATCAGCGTGTTCATGATCTGATCCTTGGTTTTTACAAGAAAAATATGCCGGTTGCAGGAATCTGCTATGGTGTTGCGCCGCTTGTTTTTGCCCGTGATTTCAACGAAAGAGATTCGATCATTAAAGGGAAACATGTGACTGGTCACTGCATTGAGTACGATTATCATGACGGAACCGGATTTCTTCATACGGATTTAAATATGGGGCCACCGCCTTATGTTTTGGAATATATTCTTTCTGATGCGGTTGGACCGGAAGGTAAATACCACGGAAATTTTGGAAAAGAAACTTCTGTAATTGTTGATTATCCATTCATTACTGCCCGCTCATTGCAATGTTCATTTGAGTTTGGCGATCAGTTTGTAAATGTCCTTGATAAAGGTCTGACTCGTTATGGCTGGTAAAACCGGAAATCAGAAAATAATTGAACAATTCCTGGCTGACGGGATGGATCACATGTTCGGAAATCCCGGTACGGTGGAGCAAGGTTTCCTTGATGCACTGGCCGAATATCCGGAAATGAAATACATCCTGACTCTTCAGGAAACCATCGCCGTCATGGCTGGTGACGGATATGCGCGTGCAACACAGAAACCAACGTTGGTTCAGTTGCATAGTTCACCCGGAATCGGAAATGCAGTCGGAGCCATTTATCAGGCAAAACGCGGACATGCACCGCTTGTCGTAATTGGCTCTGATGCAGGGGTGAAATACCTGAACATGGACGCGCAAATGGCCAATGATCTGGTAGGTATGATGGCGCCGGTGACGAAATTTTCAACGATGGTAACGTCTTCAAAATCTGTTTTGAGAACGTTAAGAAGAGCAATAAAAATTGCTTCCACGCCACCGATGGGGCCGGTTTATGTTTGTCTGCCGATGGATATTCTGGATGAAATAAACGATGAGCCGGTTTTCCCGACATCGATTCCTTCAACCCGCGTAGCACCTGCTGACGAGCTGATTATACAGACAGCTGAAATAATGCTGGCAGCAAAAAAGCCAATGATTTTCGTAGGCGACGGCGTGGCATATTCAGGAGCTATTCCTGAGCTTACAAAAGTTGCGGAACTGCTTGGTGCTGAGGTTTATGGCGTTGAATTTGGGGATCTGGTAATGGATAATACGCATCCACTTTACCAGGGATCCACGGGCCATATGTTTGGTGAATTCAGTCTGCCAATTACCCAAAAAGGTGATGCCAATCTGATCGTAGGAACCTACATGATGCCGGAAGTTTTTCCGGGTTTGGATGATATTTATGCTCCTGATGCTCAGGTAATTCATATCGATTTAAACGCTTATGAAATCGCCAAAAATCACCGTGTTGATCTTGGTATTGTAAGTGATCCGAAACTTTCTCTGAAAGAATTGGCGGATGCTATTGAAGAGTTAATCACCGACGAGCAGAAAGCAGCAGCTGCTGCAAGAGTTAAAGAAATCGGTGATCTGAAGGCTGAAAAACTGGCAAAAGAAAAGAAAGCTGATTTGGAACAGATTGGAAAATCGCCGCTTCATATGTCTCAGTTTGCTTCGGTACTGGCAGAGAAATTACCTGCTGATGCGATCATTTTCGATGAGGCATTGACCAATTCTCCTCCGATAACGCGATACATTCCACCAACAATTCCGGGACATTATTTCGCAACACGCGGTGGTTCTCTGGGTGTAGGTTTTCCGGGAGCGATCGGTGCGAAAATGGCCAATCCTGATAAAACAGTAATAGGATTTTCCGGTGATGGCGGTAGTATGTACACCATTCAGGCGCTTTGGTCTGCGGTGCGTCATAATACCGGAGCAAAGTTTGTTGTCTGTAATAATGGTTCTTACAAATTACTTCAACTAAATATTGATGTGTATTGGAAAGAAAGAGAAATTCAGGGCCATAACCAGCCTTTGCCTTTTGACCTTTCATATCCTGCTATTCGCTTTGATTTACTGGCTCAATCACTTGGTGTTGATTCGGTTAGGGTTGAAAAAGAAGAAGATATTCCGGCTGCGATAGACCGTATGCTGGCTGATGATAAGCCTTTTTTGATCGATTTGGTTTTAGAAGGAAATTATAAAACAGATTGGGTAGTAACCAACTGTGCGCAATAAAATCTTAAATCCCTCCTCTATAAAAGTTATGGATTCTGATTCGAAATACGATTATATCATCGTGGGCGCTGGTGCAGCGGGAAGTGTGCTGGCGAATCGCCTGAGCGCAAATCCCGACAATAAAGTTTTGCTTGTCGAAGCGGGTGGTGCGGATCAAAATCCTGCTATTAAGGATCCGGGCGGTTTTGTGAGCCTTTGGTTTTCAGAACTGGATTGGGCACTTAAAACTACCAATCAGCCTGGCTTAGCCGATCGTTCGATAGTGATCAACCAGGGCAAAGTATTAGGTGGAAGTTCCTCAATAAATGCCATGATGTATGTACGCGGAAATCCGGGAAATTTTGAAGCCTGGAAAGCACAAGGCGCTGACGGATGGGGTTACGACGATCTTTTACCTTATTTTATCAAATTTGAAAACTTTGAAAACGGTGCTTCTGAATTCCATGGAACCGGCGGAGAATTATCAATTCGTGATTGTCCGGATGATGTGATGCGCTCCGAACATTTTCTGAAAGGTGCAATGGAACTGGGTTATGATGGGCCGAATTGGGATTATAATGGAGTCCCGTCAGGAAAACGGTGCGGGGTTGCTTCAATTTCACATTACCGAAAATGACAAAAGGGACAGCGGCGCTTCTGCTTTTATTGATCCGGTTTTTAATCGTGACAATTTAACAGTGCTAACCGGTTGCCAGACCACTAAAATTATCATTGAAAATGGCACTGCTATTGGAATTGAATATGTGATTAGTGGGATAAAAAATCTGGTTTTTGTTTCAAAAGAAGTAATTATTTCAGCGGGTGCGCTTGCCTCACCTAAAATACTTATTGTTATCAGGAATCGGACCTTCTGCGGAGCTTGGAAGCTTTGGATATAAAAGTGGAAGCAGATCTTCCCGGCGTTGGTAAAAACCTTCAGGATCATTTGCAGCTTCCTATGGTTTTTCGTTCCAAAATCGAAATGCCGCAGACAACGCTTTTGACCGGAAATGTCCTTTTTGTCAATACAAAAAATGATGGCGGACTGGTTGATTTACAATTGAATTTTACACCAAGTTTGCCCGGGCCACTGGCTCCGTTATTACCTGATTTTGGCGGACCGATTTGTATTTTTCTTCCGATTTTGGTTCAGCCGGAAAGTCGGGGAGAAGTGACTTTATCATCAAAAAACGCACTTGAACCAGCGATTATAAATCCACATTATCTTGAAAAAGAAGCTGATGTGGAAGTGTTGAAGAAATGCAGTTGAATTGGTTCGGAATCTTGCAGCGACATCTAAATTTCAGGAATTAAGCGGTGGTGAAATGGCTCCTGGTGAAGCTGACGTTACCGAATACATTCGCTCACAAAGTTCAACCTTATGGCATCCTGCCGGAACTTGCCGCATTGGAAAAGATCCACTTGCTGTTGTTGATCCAAGACTTAAAGTGCATGGAATAAATGGCTTACGTGTTGCAGATGCTTCCGTGATGCCGACAGTAACCAGCGGAAATACAGTGGCTTCCAGTTTTGTCATCGGTGCAAAAGCGGCTGATATGATCCTCGAAGATCACTTGAATGATTAGTAATCTATTATCCAAACATAAAATTTAGAAGCAATGCTTACTGAGGAATCGATAAAGGAATTAGCAACCGAATGGTATAAAAAACTGGATGTGCACGTGCCGATGGTTGAGGTTTTGCCGCACCTGGCCGACAAAGAACTGGAAATGGTTTTCCCGGAAGCAACAGTCTACGGATATGCGGGATTTGAAGGCTGGTTTCAGCGTGTGATCCGCATTTTTTTCGACGAAATACACACAGTAAAAGTAGTTGAACCGGTAATTACCGGCGATACAGCGACTGTAAAAGTAGTGGTACAATGGGAAGCCAGCGTATGGAACGCACCGGAAGCTTACAGCAAAAGAATTAAATGTGATGCTTTTCAGACCTGGGAAGTTAAAGCTCATGGCGACAAAGCGATCATCACAAAATATATCGTTGACGGACTGGAATATCACGAAGGCTCGGCAACACTGTAATTAGAACACAGCTTTACTCAACGTTAGAGCAGGATCTGTCAGCAAAAGGCAGGTCCCTGTTCATCCTGAAATAACCACTTTTTTAAATCCTGAACAATGAAAAACGTACCAGATACCAAATTGGGGAAAATGTACAAAGAGCATATTCAGCATATTCTGGATAAGAATATTGAAGCGCTTTTGGACCAATATACAGACGACGCCACACTGATCAGCAGCTTCTCAAAATCTCCGGTAATTTATCAGGGAAGAGAGCAGGTGAAAGAACATATGCAGGGAATTTTAGGCATTGATGGTCTGGAAACGGATATCGTTTTTTGGGCTGAAACAGAAAATCCGGAAACATTAATGATCACAGAACAGATCACGATGACAGCCGGAGGAGCAAAAAGTGAAATGCGTTTTGCCGATAGCTGGGTTTTGAAAGACGGGAAAATCGCCATTCACTTCGCTGGTATGGTGCAGCATCCGGACGGAACTTTGGCTTAATTCTACCACTCCTCAACACATAAGATATGAAACTTGCCGGTAAAAAAATCGGAATTCTCTTTGAAGCCGATTACTTCGAAAACGAAATTTTCTACTACAAATACCGCTTTCCGGAAGAAGGCGCCGAGATCCATTTTTTGTCGCGGCTTTGGGGAAATGACAAAATAACTTTCACCGGCCACGAATATAAAGTGCCGATGGATTGCTGGGAATCTTTTGAAAACATGAGTGACGAAGAACTGCGCAGTTACAGCGCGATCATCGTTCCCTCAGGCATGGTTTCGGACCGGCTTCGTTACACCGAAGACGTAGAAAAAATTCCGCCTGCAACCGAATTTCTTAAACGTGCTTTTGCAGAAGAAAGCATTTTGAAAGGAATAATCTGTCACGGTTTATGGCTGACTGCCCCTGCAACGGAACTGGTAAGAGGTAAAAAACTGGTTTGCCATAACAACCTGATCGGTGATGCAAAAGCATATGGAGCGATCTATACCAATGAAGATGTAGTCGTTGACGGAGATTTGGTCACCGGCCGTTCCGGTGGACATGCGCATCTTTTTGCCAAGAAAATTATTGAGATTTTATCTGAATCGACTAAATATTGAAACCATGGAAACATCCTTTTTTCATTTGGCGGTGACGGTAAAAAATCTCGCAAAATTTGAAGCTTTTTATGCAAAACATTTTGGTTTCAGAAGAGCCAGAGTGATTAGTCTTGGAGACGATGCCGAGCTCGTTTTTCTTAAAAATGACCATGGCTTCTACTTCGAAGTTTTTCCTCCCGAAGAAAACCGTCCGTGTCCGATGGCAGAGGCTGATGGTCCGCATTATCCAGGTCTTCGTCACTTTGCTTTCAGCGTCGATGATGTTGAAGCAAAACTTGAAGAAATGGGTTCTGACGCGGTAGTGACGCTTGGTCCGCTCCATTTTGACGACGTGATTCCAGGCTGGAAAACCGTATGGCTGAAAGATCCCGAAGGAAATATCATTGAAATCACGCAGGGTTATAAAGATCAGGAAGACCTGGCCTGACCTACATAAACTATTGAATTATCCTTATCTGAAATTTAAATCAACAACCCTTTTTCTCAACTCCAAATGAATATAGACTTCACCTTTTCAGACACCATTGCGGGCTATGTGTATGGTTTCAATCCACAGGAACGCTGGTTTCTTTTGGAAACATCGGATGCCAGAAAATTCAAGGTAAACCTGATCCCTTCTACCTATGCACGAGGAACCCGTAACCTTACAGAAGGATGGCAAAATCCGGGCGAAATTGATACTTTCCTTGCCACAAACGGGCAGTACGTTTTTGCTTACGGCACTTTCTATCCAAATGCAGGCCAGGATTCTGCAACTTTTGAAGCGCAGCAACTGGTTTTTCCTGGAAATGAGCCATCGAAGTATCGTCACGAAGAACAAAACTGGTGGATTGAACAAATTAGTTCGATTGCTACGAGTTATTTGAAATGGCAGTTTAACTATCCACAAGACGAAATTAATTACAAGAATTACCGCACGATGTTACATCTGGGTGGTTCGAAAAAAGGAGATTATCTTCAGGAAACGGACACAATTTCCCGTATGGTTTACGGATTTGCTTCGGCTTATTTGTTGACTGGAAAAGAAGAATTCCTTGAAGGTGCAGAATTGGGTACGGAATATCTTCGTGACCACATGCGTTTCTTTGATCAGGACGATGATCTTGTGTACTGGTACCACGGCTTGAAAGTGGAAGGTCAGAAAGAGACAAAACTTCTGACTTCTGAATTTGGTGATGATCTGGATTCGCTTCCTATGTACGAGCAGATCTACGCACTTAGCCGGACCTACGCAAACATACCGTATCACAGGCGATCCAAAAATCCGTTTTGACATTGACAAAACCATTGATCTTTTTGAAAAATATTTCAAAGATCATAACGGCGAAGGTTATTTCTCTCACCTTGACCCGATTTCTCTGGACGCACATGAAGAGTCTCTGGCTCACAACCGTGCACGTAAAAACTGGAACTCGGTTGGTGATCACGCGCCGGCTTATCTGATCAATTTATATCTGGCAACTGGTGAGAAAAAACACGCTGACTTCCTTGAATATACATTTGATACCATCACAAAACATTTCCCGGATTACGAGAACAGTCCGTTTGTTCAGGAGAAATTCTTTGAAGATTGGAGCAAAGACCAAACCTGGGGATGGCAGCAAAACCGTGCGGTAGTAGGTCACAACCTGAAAATTGCATGGAATCTGATCCGTCAGCAATCGCTGACACCAAAAGACGAATACCTTGCTTTTGCCAAAAAAATCGCAGAATTGATGCCGGCTGCTGGTTCAGATCAGCAACGTGGCGGATGGTATGATGTGGTTGAACGTGTGGCAAAAACCGGTGGAAAACACCAGTTTGTATGGCACGACCGCAAAGCATGGTGGCAGCAGGAACAAGCCATTCTGGCTTACCTGATCATGTACGGTGTTTTGGGTGATGAAGACTACAAAAAATACGCTCGTGAATCGGCTGCTTTCTACAATGCTTTCTTCCTGGATACAGACGATGGCGGTGTATATTTCAATGTATTCTCAAATGGTATGCCTTACCTTCTTGGAACAGAACGTTTCAAAGGAAGTCACTCGATGAGTGCGTACCATAGTACTGAATTATGCTATTTGTCAGCGGTTTATATCAATTTGCTGATCACAAAAGAGCCGACTTATTTCTACTTCAAGCCATATCCGGGTGGGTTCAAAGACAATATCCTTCGCGTTTCGCCGGATATTTTGCCACAGGGAAGTATCTACATTAGCGAAGTATTCATTGACGATGTTCCATACACAAATTTCGATGCTCAGGCACTGACAGTAACGCTGCCGGAATCAGACAAAGCGGTGCGTGTGAAAGTACAGATCAGTCCTGCCAAGTAGTTGTAAAAACATACTAACGAACTTCCTATGAAAGTTACAATTAAAGACTTCGACGACATCACTGTCGTCGAAGTAGAAGGCAACATTGATAGTAAAACGGCGCCGGAATTTGAACGCAACGCTAAACTTGCAACGGATAAATCGAACACCATTGCGATAGATCTGACCGCAGTAGAATTTATGTCCAGCGCCGGTCTTCGTGTGCTTCTGATGCTTTACAGGAATGTAAAAGCCAAAGAACGGAAAAGTGGTTTTGGTTGGTGTTTCCGAAGAAATTCAGGATGTGATGTCAATGACCGGTTTTATTAACTTTTTCAAAATTGTTGAAAAACAGGAGACAGGCTCTTTCCTTTTTAAAACAGGATTAGTCCATGGCAACAGACATTCGCATCGATTATTACCCGACTCACGAACAGGAGGGTATTAAATTCAGGAGGGGCCATGTACTTCCGTTTGGTGCCACGATGGTGCCCAATGGTATCAATTTCAGTATATATTCCAGCGAAGCCATTGATTGTACGCTGGTTTTATTTGAAAGAGGAGAAGCTGAACCGTTTGCTGAAATCCGTTTTCCGGAAGAATTCCGTACTGGAAATGTGTATTCGATGATCGTGTTTGATCTGGATTATGAAAGACTGGAATACGGTTACCGTATGGACGGTCCTTTCAATCCTGAAAAAGGACATCGGTTTGACAAAAGCATTATTCTGAGCGATCCATACGCGAAAGCCATTGGCGGACGTGATACCTGGCTGGCAAAACCAAACTGGGATGATATTTATCCATACCGTTCGCGTCTTGTTTTTGAAGATTTCGACTGGGAAAATGACCACCCGCTGGAAACGCCGATCGAAGATCTTGTGATCTACGAAATGCACGTGAGAGGTTTTACGCAGCATCCGTCTTCCGAAGTTAAAAATCCGGGGACATTTGCGGCCATCCGCAGCAAAATCGCTTATCTGAAAGAATTGGGTATCAACTGCGTAGAGCTCATGCCGATCTACGAATTTGATGAGTGGGAAAACAGTAAGGAAAACCCGGTTACGGGCGGCTTGATCGTCAATTTCTGGGGTTATAGTACTGTCAATTTCTTCTCGCCAAAAGCAGGTTATGCTGCTACCGGAAAGTTTGGAATGCAGGTTGATGAGTTAAAAACGCTGATCAAAGAATTGCATAAAAACGGTATTGAAGTAATGCTCGACGTGGTATTTAATCATACTGCCGAAGGTGATCACCGCGGGCATACAATTTCTTTCCGCGGAATTGACAACAAAACCTATTACATGCTGACGCCCGAAGGTTATTATTTCAACTTTTCCGGAACAGGAAATACGTTGAATTGTAACAATCCGGTGGTACGGAATATGGTACTGGATTGCCTTCGCTACTGGGCTGCTGATTACCACATTGACGGTTTCCGTTTTGACCTTGCTGCCATTCTTGGCCGTGACCAGAACGGTGCACCGTTAAGCAATCCGCCACTTTTGGAATCACTTGGCACATGATCCGATTCTCGCCAAATGCAAACTGGTCGCTGAGGCCTGGGATGCAGGCGGACTTTATCAGGTTGGATCATTTCCGGCCTACGGTCGCTGGGCTGAATGGAATGGAAAATACCGTGATGGTATCCGTAAATTCCTGAAAGGCGATGACGGATTGGTTGGCAAAATGGCGCAGCTGTGTCCAGGGTTCTCCGGATCTATACTATTACCGCGGACCAACAGCCAGCATTAACTTCATTGCCTGTCATGATGGTTTTACCTTGTACGATCTTTTCGCTTACAATGAAAAACACAACATCGCAAACGGAGAAAATAACAATGACGGTGGAAATGATAATGATTCCTGGAACCACGGCGTAGAAGGCGAAACCGAAGATGCGGGCATTAACCAGCTTCGTCACCGCCAGATCAAAAATGCACTTTCGATTCTGATGGTAAGTCAGGGTGTTCCGATGATTCTTTCGGGCGACGAAATGGGCGTGACGAAATTTGGTAATAACAATACCTATTGTCACGATAACGAACTGAACTGGACGGATTGGGGACTTGCTGAAAAAGAACGCTGATATCTATAATTTCTCCCGCCATATTTTGCGGTTCAGAAGAGCGCATCCGGTACTGAGAAGCGCCACGCATTTCCAGCACAGGGATTATGTAGGCAGCGGATTTCCGGATATCAGTTTCCACGGAACACAAGCCTGGAAACCGGATTATTCTGATTCGAGCAAATGCCTGGCCTTTATGCTGGACGGTGCACATGCCAAAAACGGAAGTATTAAAGATGATATGATCTATGTTGCCATGAACACGTATTGGGACGGCTCTGTACTATGAACTTCCGGTACTTTCAGCGGGCAGAAACTGGTATCTGGCCGTAAATACGAGCATGCCGTCGGGTGAGGATATTTTCGAAATTGGCAAAGAACCAATCCTGAGCGAACAAGGCAGATTCCTGGTTGGCGGCAGATCAACAGTAATTCTGGTAGGCAAATAAATTTTAGCTTTTAGGCATTAGCTGTTAGTCCTGACAGTAAGCGAACTGGTCGCTGAAAACTTTAATACTGATGATTTGCATTTGTTTTCAACAGTCAACCACCTAATTGCTAATACCTGACAGCTAATCGCTAAAAAACTTTTTGACATAACTAATAAAACAAAAAATACTCATGGCTTTCAAAATAGATTCTGTTGTAGATGAACCGGTTGCAGTATTAACACTGGTTGGGGAACTTGACTCTCTGTCGGCAAGGGTTTTCCAAACGGAAATTGAAAAACTTTCAACCAAAACGATATCAGCATTGGTTTTAGACATGGAAAAGCTTGACTTCATGTCATCGGCCGGACTTCGTGTACTTATTTTTTCAAAACAGAAAATAGGTGTCGGACTTAACATTTTTATCGTAAAACCTCAGGAATTAATCGTTGACACGCTTGAAAAAACAGGCCTTCATCACAGCGTAACTATTGTCGATCAATATCCTGTATAGATCCTATGGGCATGGAAACCAGAAGTTTTCCGGGTAATGTAGATTCGCTGGATCCCTTACGGGAACTACATAGGAGACTTGCGCAACAAGCAGGATTGTCCAAAAAATCTACTTACAATCTTAAAGTGGCGATTGACGAAATCGCTACGAATATCATCTTGTATGGTTATGAAAGAGAGAAGATTGATGGGAACATACCGGTTGCTGAGTGAAATCACGGAAAATGAATTGATCGTCATCCTGGAAGACGATGCCAAACCATTTAATCCTCTGGAAAATGAACTTCCGGATGAAATGGATCTTGTCAGTTCCGCTTGAAGAAAGGGAAATTGGTGGGTTAGGTATTTTTCTGACTGTCAATGGAGTTGATGATTTTTCTTATGATTTCTCGACAGGAAAGAATCGGAACAAATTTGTAATGAAAAAAGCGTAAAAGTAAAAAATAATATGGTCGATATTACTACACTGTCTAATCCTTTTCCCGGGCTAAGAAGCTACGAGTACGAAGACCATGCTTTATTTTTTGGCAGGGACAGGCATATCAGGAGTTGCGTAATAAGCTGCTGGAAGTGGTTTTCTTGCGTTGATCGGTTCGTCGGGCAGTGGTAAATCTTCGCTAATAAAAGCGGGACTGATTCCTTCATTGGAAAACTCCCTGGAGGAAAAAGAAGAATGGACGGTGATCGTGTTCAAACCGGGTGGACATCCGGTCCTAATCTTGATTGTGCTTTGAAGGCAAAGCTGAGAAAAATGTCTCTTACAGACGTAGCTGACGATTTTTCTGAAACCGATCTGCCTTCAATTCCGCAGAAGAAGCTGTTTTAAAGCTTGTTTCCGCTTTGAGTGGAAACAAGCTTTTACTGGTCATAGATCAGTTTGAAGAAGTTTTCCGGTATGATATGGCCGTGGTGGTGATCGGGAAATAAGAGCTGAGGCTCCGTTTTTATAGAAATAATTCTAACACTGATCAATCCGACCACGCGCTTGCTTATGCTGCTATTACAATGCGTTCGGATTATCTGGATCATTGTACAGATTTTAAAGGACTGACCGAAGCAATAAATCTGGGTTATTATCTGCTTCCAAAAATGACGCGGAGGGAAGTAAAAGAAGTTATTGTTAAACCTATCGAAACTTCCGGAGCGACCATCTCGCCAGAACTGGTTGAAACGTTGCTTTCAGAAATTGACAATAATCCAGATTCATTGCCGATTTTACAACATGCATTATTAAGAACCTGGAATAAATGGAGTGTTACACAACCCAATTCTGTACCGATTTCGGCAATTGAATATGAGGCAATTGGCACGATGAAAAATTCCATCTCGCTGCATGCAGAGGAAATTTATAATCAAAAACTGGACGACAGAAGGAAAAATGCGGCTGAAAAATTATTCAAGACCCTGATCGTGTTGGGTGCTAATGATGCGCCTACACTTCGTCCCACACCACTGAAAGATATTGTAAAAATTACAGGAGTTCCTGAATATCAATTGATTGATGTTATTGACGCTTTCCGGGAAAGAGGCGTTTCATTTCTGTCGCCGCATCCGGGAATATTTTTGAGCCCGGATACGATTATCGATCTAACCGTCGAACGGATTCTGACTCTCTGGAAACGGTTAAGCCGCTGGATTGATGAAGAACTTGAATCCGCAAAATTTTATAAACAACTGAGTACAACAGCTCTTCTTTATAAGGATGGAAAAGCTGGACTTTGGGTAAATCCTGAATTACAGCTTGGGTTGAAATGGCAAAAGGAAAACGAGCCCACCGGTGAATGGGCGAAAAGATACGATCCATATTTCGAAAGGGCGATCAACTATCTGGAATACAGTAGAAAAGAATATGAATTTGCAGTAAAAAGTCAGGAAGACAAACAAAGAAAAGCGCTGACTCAAAGCCGTTATCTGGCGATAATGGGTATCGGTTTGGCTATTGTAGCCACGGTTGCGGTACTTTATCTTACTTATTTACAGGCAGAAACCAAGCAGGCATTAAAAGAATCTGACATTAAAGAACAGGTGGCTCAAACGGAGCGGAAACGTGCAGAAGAACAATCCAAAGAGGCTGTTGTACAAAGTAAAATTGCTGAACAACAGCAGGAAATCGCAGAACAGCAGCGGCTATTAACAGACGAACAAAAGAAAATAGCATTTCAGCAAACAGAAATTGCGGTTAGAAAAGAGAAGGAAGCCGTACAGGCAACACGTAATGCAACTCAAAGTGAAAATGTTGCAAAAATCGCTTTGGCAGAAACCCGGCAGCAGAAAACAATCGTAGAAAACGAGAAACAGGAAGTTCTTAAACAGAAATTAAAAGTAGATACGCTAGTGGTTGTCGCGAACAGACAACGTGAAAAAGCAGATGCCGCTACGGATAAAGAAAAGCAGTTGAGATTATTAGCCGTGGCTCGGTCCATTGCCATTCAATCATATCAAATGCCTGAAAGTAAGGATGATATAGCTGCGCTTTTAGCTTTGCAGGCTTATCGTTTTAATGATAAAGATGCGAAGGATTCGCCGGATGTATTCAACGCGCTTTCAAAATTGGCAGAATCCAAAACGGTTTTAAGAAGGCATACGGATATTGTCCGCTCGATTTCGATTAATTCCGATCATACAAAATTGGCTTCGGCAAGTGAAGACGGAACGGTTAAAATCTGGTCGCTTGCAAATATGTCACAAAAGCCCGAAAGTTTTCCAATTCCGAAAGGTGTGAATAAAGATCTGAGGTCTGTTTTGTTTTCTGCGGATGGGAAAAATGTTTTTGCCGGGAGTAGTGACGGAAGGCTTTTAGGCTGGAATGATGTGCTTGCAACAGCGCCGCCAAAAGTTATCCGTGCTCAAAATGCGCCGGTCAATACTTTGCTGTATGACAAAGCAAAACTTATTTCGGTAAGCTCAGAAGGAAGTATCCGTTCCTGGAAAGTGAATGGAAATTCACTGGATTCAATACAAAATGTCCGCTCCCGCCATGCCTTATTATGCGCGGCTATCAGCCCGGATGGAGAAATTTTGATGTGCGGCTCAACAGGAGGTAAAATTCTGGCCTTTGATCTGAGCGATTTGAAAAAAGATCCAATTGTTTACAACGGTCTGGAATTCGGAAATCAGGTTTCTTCGCTGGCTTTTAGTCCTGATGGAAAAAAGCTTATTACCAGCAATAATTATGGTTCACTGTATGCATGGAATCTTAGAAACAATGCAATTAATGGTAGAGGAAGTTCTATCACAGGGAGACATACTTCGGCAGTAAACAGCATCATTTTTTCACCAAACGGCAAAAAAATGGCGAGTTGCAGTTTTGACGGTTCCATTCACATCTGGAACTACAAAGATATTCTTTTGCAGCAGCAGCCTGTTGTCATCCGTGATAACGATAACTGGGTGATGGACCTTTGCTTTACCGCTGATAGCAACAAACTAATTTCATGTGGAGCAGACAAGTCTGTCCGGATCTGGGATATTAATACCGATCAGCTATATGCGAAAGTACTGTCCATGGTAAAGCGAAATTTTACTACGGATGAATGGAATACCTACATCGGAAAAGACATTGATTATCAGAAAACAATCAGGGAGTAATCTCTAATCAGCGTGGTTATGAAATTGAATATTTACATTTTAATTCTTCTCTTATTATGCTTTTCCGGGCAGTTTCTGACTGTATGCGGACAAGATATCTGCGGAGAATTCAAGATAGCCGAAGCGCAGAAAAAATATAATAACGGAAATTTTCAGGAAGTTTTTGGCTTACTGGATCCCTGTCTGAAAGAAGGTTTTAGCGATACCGAAAAGATCAACGCCTATAAAATTCTTTCTATGACTTATCTGGCTATCGATTCAACAGAAAGAGCGATGGAAAGTATAAAACAAATGCTGACTATGAATCCTGCCTACGAGCCTGATCTTGATTTGTCAGTATCTGCCAGATTTATTGCCATCGTAAATCTTTTGAAAAATGCTCAGGACAGAGTGGTTCGCGTAAGTTCTGTATCCAAAAAACTGGAAGATATAAACAAAGCACCAGCTACGGTAATGGTTCTTACGGGTGAAGAAATCAGGCAGCGAGGTTATATCGATTTGGAAGCGTTATTCAGCGATTTACCAGGTTTTGATGTGTCAAGAACCTATGGGTCAACCTATTCCAATATTTACCAGAGAGGATATCGTTCGAGCAATACGGAAAGAACATTATTTATGATCAACGGAATTGAGGAAAATGATTTCTGGGGAAATTTTGTGTATTGGAACCGCCAATTCCCGATTTCGAATGTCAGCCGGATAGAAATAGTTTACGGCCCGGCGTCTACAATGTATGGTGCTAATGCTTTTCTGGGAGTGGTCAATGTTATCACAAAACAGCCGGGAGATTTTATCAAAAAGGATAAAAAAATGGGTGTTTCCGCCGATATGGGTTATGGAGCATATAAGACAAAATACGCAGATGTGACCGCAGCTGCAAAGTTTAAAAATGTTGTTTTTTCACTTACTTCCAGAGGGTATTATTCCAATGAGCAAAACTTGTCAAAATACAATGAATATAATTTCAATCCGGCAGATTATGATAAGATCGATTACAAAAAAATAATGAGTGTCACTACTGGCGCCGCTGCTTTTGTTACGGCGAACAAGATTCAGGACGGTAATCCTTATTATACCGTAGCGAAAGATATCAACGGAAATGTGACCGCTGCAAATCTGACAGATCTTGGTGCAAATGCAGCTAGAAATCTCGATAAAGCCGCTTTACAAGGTAACCTAAATGGAAGCCCGATCGGCTATTCCAACAAATTGGAGCACTTTTACATCAAGGGAAGTTTAAAAGTCAGTGATTTTACTTTGGGTTTTCAAAACTGGCAAAATATTCAGGGATCCCTTACTTATTCCAATGATAATTCCCGCGCCGGTTCCTCAAACGGTAATGTCTGGGAACCGAGGCAATCCCTTTATTATGCAATTTATGAAAAGGAAATTATCAAGGATAAACTTGTAATTATCAACACTTCGCAATACCGGACTACGCAAATCAATGATCATTCACGTATTGTAACGATCCGTAATTATTCAAATAAGGCATTAACAGGAGCCAGTTTATTAAAAAATACGGCGCCCTTTTGGCGCACCCAGTTTTATTACCAGCAATCACAGCAATACCGCAATGAACTAAAAGTGCTCTACAACCCAAATTCAAGACTTGATATTGTGGGTGGATTAGAAGTGCGTCAGAGTGTAATTCAGGGTGATTATAAAAAAATTACTATTGATTCAACACTTCGTGACGACTACTATGTCAGTGCGGAGGATATGGGGAAAAGTGATTTTGATAATGTTCCGGGAGGGAATTTATTTGAACAAATTAATATTGGAGCATACGCTCAGGGAACTTACGAAGTGCACAAATCATTGCGTGTGACTTTGGGAGAACGTTTTGATTACAGTCGTATACGCAAAAGCGGTGGTTATGGCGCACAGTTTAATCCACGTTTAGCCGTAGTCTACACACCTGGGAAATTTGTTTTAAAAGCCATTTATGCCCGGTCGTTTCAGGATGCTTCCAGCCGTGACAGATATTCAACTTCTGCGCCGACCAGGCTTATCGCCAACCCGAATCTGAAACCGGAAGGTGCTAACAATTTTGAAATCTCATTCAATTTTAGTCCTGTTAAAAATGCAAGACTTGATGTGAGCGCCTATCATGTAATCTATAAGGATATTATCGAGGAAATTTCAGTGCCCTACAATAACGGTTATACACTTCAAAAAAATAATACAGGAAAATCTTACGTAACAGGTGTTCAGGCAGTTTTTGATTATAAAATTTCCAGGAATTTCAGTTTGTATACCAATTACACTTATACAAACGCGAAAAAAGATTCCATTGCCGGCGGAATTGTTACGGACGCAATCACGAATAAAAAGCTGATCGTTGGTGACATTGCCCGCAATCATTTCAACGCCGGGATAAATGGAGTTTTCCTGAATAATGACAGACTGAATGTCAACCTCAGATTCAATTATGTATCAAGAAGGAGGGTAGGACCAGGAACTTCTGTTCCGGCAAATCCGCAGCCGAACGGTTTCTTTCCAGCTTTTAGTCTTATCAATACTGCAATTACTTACAAACTTACAACCGCTATCCAAACCCAGTTAATCGTAAATAACGTGCTGAACGCCCAGTATTCCGATCCCGGAATTCGAAGCGCAAATGGCATAGAACAAGCTTACCGAACTCCTCAAAAGGGCATCAACTCAATGCTCCGCGTTATTCTTAATTTTTAACAAATTCAACCCGACTTCTATGAAAAATTCCTATGATGAAAGAGTGATCCGCTATGAAAGTGTTACCAATTTCAGCGATGATATGTTTGATGATCTCGTTGCAATCATCGATCCGCAGGATGGAGAGGTAATCCTGGATTGTGGCGCCGGATATGCTCCGGTAACCCAGGCAATTATCGGTAGGGAGCCGATGCTTGACATTGATTATTATATTTTGGAATACAGCGTAGTACAGCTTCAAAGGGCACAAATTGAAGTTTCGGAATTATTGGATTCGATTGGTCAGGTCAGGTCAGTTTCCTATCAGCAGAATAGTGCGGCGTCGATGGATTATCCTGATAATTTTTTCGATAAAGTGATTACTAAAATGGTGCTTCATGAGTTACCAGCTGGTGAACAAGTGAAAATGATCAGTGAGATTTTCAGGATACTGAAACCAGGCGGAAAACTGATTTTATGGCAAACTATTCTGGATGATTCTACTGTGCATTTTTACAGAAATATGTTCCGCAAAAAAGACAGTTTGGCTGGATACGATTCGCTGGTGGAAAACAGAAATTTTATTACCCAGGAAGCATTTTATTATCTGCTTGAAAATGCCCGTTTTGAAAAATATGACCTCGCAAAAGCATTCACTTACAACTTCAACAGCAAATATCGCCTGTATTCGGAGTTGCAGGGAGATATGGAAAAATTACAGGCATTGAATGAGTATCTGCTCGAAATGGTAGAGACGGAAGGCGAAGGATTTTCTGAAAAAACACAATTTACTTTCGAAGACGACAACGTTAGTCTGTTCTTCAAACAAGGCGTTTATCTGGCTCAAAAAGCATCTATTTAATACGTAAACAAATGATAACCAGACAGTCGCTGCATACTACTTTTAATATAAAGAAAGACGAGGAACAACCCGTCTTGTTATTACTTGCCTATTCCTTTTTCAGCGGAATATCCATTTATATATTTTATATCGTGGCCAATGCACTGTTTCTGGTAAACTATTCAAAAGCAATGCTTCCGGTCGCCTATATTGCCGGAGGTATTCTGCTTTTTTTTATTGGAAAGATCAATGTTTCCTTTCAACGCAAAATTAATTTTACAAGATTATCCGTCGCTCTGATCATTTTCCAGTTCATTTCCGTGGCCGTGATGCTTTATTTTTATGAAACATTTTCATGGAAAGGCATAACGCTGGTTATGTTTATCTGGAACCGGATTTCCGTTTATGTCAGCAACGTTACTTTCTGGACTTCATCATCGAAAATATTTAATCTTGAACAGGCAAAACGTATTTTCAGCCTGATCGCAACAGGCGATGTTGTTGCATCTATTATCAGTTATTTTGCTGTAAATGTGCTCCTTAGTGCAAAAATTTTGCATACCGAAGAATTGCTTTACATCAGTCTCGCCGCGCTTGTGGTTTCCCTTGGGATCATGATGGTGATTATCAAAAAATACGACAATAAGCTATCCACAAAACCTAAGGAAAGTGAAGTTCGGCCGATACAAGAAGTAGAGCTTGATGGCGCAGTGGAAGTTAAAAAAGGATGGATATTCAGAAAAATCAAGTTTACAAAACCTGATTTTTTTGCAAGCACACCTGATGATTCTCCTTCAAAAAAGAATTATAAACACCTGGTTTTTCTTCTGGGTATGGTGCCTGTTTTAGGTGTCTATTTTGCTGAATTTATATTTTCGGTTGAAGTAAAAAACCAGTTTCCCGCCAAAGATCAGCTAACTGTTTTTCTGGGACAATTTTTCTTTATTTCTGCCATTATCGAGTTGTTGGTAAAGGTATTTTTCTACCGTTTTACCATCCGTACTTTTGGTTTGATTTCGGGTATAATTCTGCTTCCCGTCGCACTGATCCTAGTTTTTGTTTTTGCGATAACCATCAGTTCGTTTGATCTTTCAGTTTTCTTTTTCATTTTACTAAGCCGGTTTTTGTGCATTTCTGTCAAAAAATCTTTTAGTGATACTTCATTCCAGATTCTGTATCAACCACTTGAAAAACAGGAAAGTATGGCATTGCAAAACAAGGTTGAAATTTATGCCAAACCGTTGGGTTACATTTCGGCTGGTGTTATTCTGCTATTGCTGGTCAGCATAAATCTGGGAGCGCCAATCTATATAATGTGTGCCTTTTTAGTCATTCTTATTGGTTGGGCCATTGCTTCTTTTCGGATGCAAACCGAATATCAGAATATGCTGTCTAGTCTCTTCACACTACCAGCTTCAACTGTTACCAGGACAAACCCATCAGAGCAGAATTCAAAACTAAAACCGAAAAATTTAGAAGATGACGGAAGGATTTCCTTTGAATCAATTGTCGGCAAATCGTTATCCGAAAATCTTCCGGAAGTATTGGAAGGGCTCACGATGCTTGGTAGATCCAAAAGATTTTTATCCTTTAAATACCTTCTTCCACATCTTCAAAGTACTAATACGATTATCAAAAAAGCAGCTATCATCGCAGCTGGCGAAAATGGAAATCCGGAACTTTGGAATTCTTTATTTGAAAATCTTTGTAACAAAAAATACTATCGGGAAACAAGGCTTGCGATTATTAAAACAGGCGACCGCATCATTCCGGCACTCGACACATATTTCAATCTTTCCAAAGAGGATGTCGAGGTTCAGTTAAGCTGTATTGAAATTATCTTTACAATCGGTGGTGACCGGGCTATACGTTCACTGCGTCAAAAACTTAACGATCCGGTGCAGTGTGTCAAGGATAAGGTTTATGAGTCACTGGCGGCCATGGGTTATGGAGTCAATTTACTGGAAAGGGCAAATCTAGTACCTGAGGTACGGCTGCATATTGGATTTACGATCTGGATTATCGCCGCGCAGAGGGATTTATTCAGCACTCTTCCGGTCGATAGTAGTTTAGGACCTGAACTTGTAAAAGAATACAACCGGGCGATTTTAAAATTGCTGAATGTCCTGACTTTACTTACCAAAGACAACCGGCTATTTGTTGTTCAAAAATCAATCAGTTCCCGTAACGAAAATACGAAAAGTTATCTTTTGGAAATCCTGAATATCGCTATTCCGGCTGAGCATAAACCGCAGGTAATTCCGCTTTTTGAAGACATATCCATTTCGGAAAAGATACTGAGATACAAAAATCTATATCCACAGCAAAGAATGTCAGTTCAGGAAAGATTGTATGACATTATCAATAAAGATTTTTCAAGATTGAATGTGGCCACAAAAATAGCGGCCATCAAACAGCTGGAAGATTATCCGTCTGAGGAAACCACTTTTATTCTCAGTGCTACCGCTGTTTCTTCCTCTGAAATATTATCCGAAACAGCCATGGAAATTTTATTAGTTACAGATTTTAAGTCCTTTACAACGCTGGCTCATACCATGATGTGGAAAAAGGATGATTTCCATTGTAAGATTGGAAACCGGTTGGAAAGCAGTGTTTTTAAATCTTTTTCAAATCCGGCCTTATGAAATATTTAATATACATACTTACTTTTTTTCTTATTCCGGCTGTTCATTCGGTTGCTCAAAGCAATTTGCAGGAAATGCCAGCGCCGGTAATAAAGCTTTATTCGCCGAAGGATTATAAGGCTCATGGTCAAAATTTCGCCATTGTTCAAAACAAACAAGGCGTTTTATATTTTGGTAATTTTTCCGGAGTTCTTGAATACGACGGGGTATTTTGGAAAACGATCCCAACGAAGAATATTACAAAAGTTTCAGCACTTTATCTGGACAGTTTACAGCGGGTTATGGTGGGAGCTAACGATGAATTTGGTTACCTCGCACCGGACCAGTCGGGTTCCTATAATTTTGTCAGTATTAGTAATTCGGAAAAAGATTTCGGCGCCGTTATCAGTATTTTTCAAACTGCTGACGGTATCTATTTTGTAGCAAAAAACAGGATTTTTTTATGGAACGGGAAAAAGCTTAAATCCTGGAAAACGCAGGAATCCATTACTTCTGCATTTTTGGCAAACAATATTATTTATGTATTTAAATCCGGCATTGGTTTGACACGTTTTGACAGGGGATCATTCTACCGTTTTCCTCTGGCTGATGAGACGGAAAATATACAGGATGCAAATTCAGTACTGTTTTTAAATGGAAAAACATTCGTAACAACAAGTCATCAGGGAATTTTCACTTTCGTCAACGGCAAAATTAGCCACCTCCAGTCTCCGGCAAATGAATACTTGAATGGAAAGGAAGTTTTCAGTGGAAAAGTGATGAATGATAATACACTGGGCGTTTTTGCTTCGGGTGGAAATTTTCTCTCAATACACCCTGAGAATGGAGAAATTAATAGTCGGGTGCGAGAGAATGATCGCTTCGTTGGAGAACGCGTCAACTATTGGATACAAGATCGGATGGGTGGCCTTTGGATGGCTTTGAATAACGGTATTGCCCAGATGGCCATTACTTCACCGATTTCTGAATATGCTGAAAATGAAAATCTTAGAGGACAGATAAATGATATTTTTCGTTTTGATGGAAAGACTTTTTACAGCAACGAGCAGTGGTTTGTATTACCTGAATAATGGAAAATTTTTGTCATTTCCATCAATAAAGGTTGCTGTTTGGTCTTTGACGGGTGCTAATGGAATTTTGTATGCAGCAACCAGCCGGGGCGTTTACAGTATAGCAAAAAATAATCAGGCAACACCGATTTCGGACGACTTTACTTTTTGCATTTATCAATCAAAAAAAATAAAGTCAAAACTCTTTTTCGGGCTTGAAAATGGTCTTGCCGAAATGGATCTATCCAAGGGGAGCAGAATTAGAAATATTCCGGGAATTACCGGCCAGATTTTTAAAATAGCAGAAGACCAGGATGGAAATTTGTGGCTGGAATCTCAGACAAAGGGAATATTCAAATTTGATCAGAATACACAAAAAGTCATTGATTACAGCTCTGGTAAAGGCCTTCCCACACGTATGTTGAACCGCATATCAATGGGACCAACTGGACTTTTAGTCAGTAATATAAAGGGAGTGTTTCAATATGAAAAAACTACGGATCGGTTCGAACCTTTCACTGCTTTTAATAAAGATAAATCAGCCGTTTGGAAAGGTTTGATAAGCCAGGATTCGTATGGAGATATTTGGACGACAAATGGTGATGAGAAATTTATAACGCTTTATCAAAAACAGGGAAATCGCCGGTATAAGGAAGTCACAGTGCCTTTTCTACCACTTGCCGAAAGAACTTTCAGCGTGATTTATCCTGATGCCAATAACATCGTCTGGTTTGGCGGGGCTGATGGTATGGTTCGGTTTGACCGGAATCAGAATATTTCATACTCGCTTCCTTACTCTGCTTTTATAAGGAAAATTACTGCAAAAGGAGATACTGTGTTGTTCAATGGATTCAAGGAAGCAATAAAACCGGGAGAAAAAAGCACAAAATTAGAATACAAATTTAACGATATAAGCTTTGAATTTTCAGGAGCAAGTTTGATTCCGGATGACAATCTTTTGTTTCAATACTACCTTGAAAATTTTGACAAAACCTGGTCGCCGTGGACGTCCAAATATTTGAAAGAATATACGAATTTACCTGCCGGAAATTACAAATTCCGGGTGAAAGCTCAGAATATTTACAACAATCAAAGCAACGAAGCTTCATTTGATTTCACAATTCTTTCACCGGTTTACCAGCGCTGGTGGGCAATGTTAATTTATCTGGCAGCACTCATTGGCGGCAGTTTGATCATCAGACAAAAACGGATTGAATTTGTTGCAAATAAAACCAGAAATCTGGAATCCATGATCAACGAGCGGACTGAAGAAGTTGTGCAGCAAAAGGAAGAACTTGAAAAACAATCGGAAGAACTTACTGCCACAAACGACCAGCTTGAACGGATCGATGAATTTGTAAAATCTATTAACAGCGAGGTTAATACCGGAAAATTATTCCAGATGGTACTTGATAGGCTTTGTTTATTTCAAAATGTTGATAGTGCGTCCGGCTTGATTTACAACAAAGTGACAAAAAATTACCAGTTTATAGCACTTGCGGGCAAAGTTGATATTGCTTCCGTAGAAGATGTGTCGCTTACTTATGAGCAAGCCGCGCATCGCTATATAGATTCTGCGATTGAAGTTTTTGAAGACATATTTGTTAAAAATGATTTTCTCTATGAAAATCTTGATAATTCGATTGATAGTTTGTTTGCTCCCAAATCGCTGATTACAATTGTGATTCGCGTAGAAACCGAAGTGAAAAGTTTCATCACGATGGAAAATATGGAGCACAGCCATGCCTTTGGTCCGCGTGATTTCAACATGGTCCGTAACCTGAAAGAACATTTGATCGGCGCCTATATCAAAACCAGTATTCTTGAAAACCTTGAAAATACACTTTCAAATCTTAAATCAACCCAGCAGGAACTGATCAGGCAGGAAAAACTGGCGTCGGTCGGGCAGTTGACGAAGGGTATTGTAGACAGGATTTTAAATCCACTAAACTATATAAACAATTTCTCCCAATCATCGAAATCGTTGCTGGAAGAAATCGAAGAAGTGACTGAAAAATATCAAACCGGATTCACGGAAGATGATCAGGATGATTTGGGCAGTGGCGTAGTAATGCTTAAAAAGAATCTCGAAAAAATTTATGAACACGGAGCCAGTACAACCCGTATCGTAAAAGATATGCAGAAATTGCTGAAAGGAAAATCAACAGAATTTCTGGTTACCGAGCTAAATCCGTTTTTGGAAACAAAAGCCAAAACAGCCCTGGCCGAAGTGTTGGCAGATTATAAAGGCTGCGATCTTCATCTGGATTTTGACCTTTATAAAGTACCTGTTAAAGTGAGTTTGCTTCCTTATGAGTTTTCGGAAGTTATACAAAACCTGATCAGTAACGCCTGCTATGCCGTGGTTGAGAAGAGTAAGGTGGACAAAAATTATATTCCGGAAATTTCTATCAAAAGCACCAAAACCAGGGAAGGGCATTCTGATTCAGTTTCGGGATAATGGAAAAGGAATTCCGCCAAAAGAAATAGAGCAGATTTTCAGTCCCTTTTTTACCACCAAACCTACCTCCAAAGGAACTGGTTTAGGCCTGTATATGAGCAAGGACATTGTCGAGTATCACAAAGGAAACATGTCAATAAATTCCAAAGCCGGAGATTTTACAATAGTAGAAATTCTATTGCCGGTTATTCACTAAGGCGCTTTATCGAACCTACTTACACTTAACAATTACCTATTATGGAGCAGCAAAAAGACAATCATGCAGATTCTCCGCCTACGGAAACAAGTCTCCATACCGGGATTGATGAATTGAATAAAGAAATTGAAGCGTATCAGCAAAAAATAGCGGAATTAAGCAAACTGGCAGACATTGGTCAGTTGAGTGCCGGTATTCTGCATGAAATAAAAAATCCCGTGAGTTTTGTCAATAATTTTTCAAGACTATCGCAGGGATTGGTAGAAGAACTTGCGGAAATTTTGGAAAAACCTGCGGATGAATTAAGTGATGATGACAAAGCGGATCAAAAAGATTTGCTTGAAGCGTTGTCTAAAAACCTGATCAAAATTAATGAAAATGGAAAACGAATTGAACGGATCATTCAGGGAATGCTTTCACAAACCAGAACGGATGGTGCGTTTTTGGAACCAACCGATCTGAATCAGTTGCTTGAAGAATTCAGTAAACTGGCTTATCAGGGTGTTCGGGCAGAGGACAAGGAATTTAACGTTTCATTGAAATATGATCTGGATCCGTTGATAAAAGAAGTGAAAATATCCCGTGGTGATTTTGGACGGGTAATTTTAAATCTTGTCAATAATGCCTGTTATGCAGTGAATGAGCGGTCGAAAAAACAAGCGGACGGTTATGATCCTTATATAAAAATAACGACAAAAAAACGAGATGAAAAGATTGAAATCCGGTTTGAGGACAATGGAATTGGTATTCCGGCGGACATTGTTTCAAAGTTATTTCAGCCATTTTTTACCACAAAACCACATGGAAAAGGAACCGGACTTGGGCTCTCACTAACGTATAGTACTATCGTAGAAACGCATCAGGGTACGATTGAAGTTGCCTCTGAACTGAACGAAAAGACGGAATTTCTGATCGTTATCCCGGCATAGCAAACCCAGATTTTTATAAAATACTCATAAAAAACTTCACAATAATGGCAATCCGAATATTAAGTGTAGACGACGAGCAGGATATGGAAATGCTGATTCTTCAGCTTTTCAGAAAACAGATCAGAGAAAAAAAATATGAATTTGTTTTCGCGAATAACGGTATCGAAGCACTCGAAAAATTGGAAGAAGTAGGTGATGTCTCTCTGATTTTGTCTGATATCAACATGCCCGGAATGGACGGTTTGACTTTCCTGGCCAAAATCAATGAGAGGCAAAATCCGCTGTTAAAGTCAATTATGGTTTCAGCTTATGGCGATATGGACAATATCCGTACAGCGATGAACCGTGGTGCTTTTGACTTTGTGACAAAACCTGTCAATTTTGAAGATCTTGAAATTACTATCAGTAAAACGGTTGAGCATATCGAAATGCTGACAAGCCTTGAAAAGGGCAGGGAACAGCTGATTGCGATACAAAATGATTTAAGCGTAGCAAAGGAAATCCAGCTTTCCATGCTTCCAAAAACGGTTCCGGCTAATATCGGAAAAGCAGGAATTGATCTGCATGCATTCTTGCAGCCAGCCAAAGTTGTAGGAGGGGATTTGTATGATTATTTTATGATGGATCAAGACCGGCTGTTTTTCATGATTGGTGACGTATCTGATAAAGGAATTCCGGCAGCACTTTTCATGGCGATTACCAAAGCAATATTTAAAAGCCAGTTCTCTAATAGAAATGGCGATAGTCTGGTTCAAAAAGTGAAAATTGTCAACGAGTTTTTGTGCGAAGATAATTCCATGTTCATGTTTGTTACTGCCTTTATTTGTATTTTAAATACTAAAACAGGAGAAGTTGAATATGTAGATGCAGGCCACGAACCACCAATCATTCAGCGGGCAGACGGCACAACTGAACTGGTTAAAAAACAAGAAGGTATGGCTTTGTGTTTTGATCCTGAATACGAATACGAATCCAGGTCTTTGACGCTAAATGCGGGTGACAAATTTGTACTTTATACAGACGGGGTTACGGATGCAAACAATCTGAGCGGTGCACGTTTTGGATTACCACACTTGCAGGATTTTTTCACTACCGGTGAAGGTTCAACACAAAAATCAGCAAAGGAAATGAATGAAGCGACGTTATCCAGTCTGGTGCAATTTATTGGTCCTGCTACTCAATTTGATGACATTACGATGTTGTCGCTGAGGGTTATGGATAATGAATAATTACAGATAAATGTTGTTGCCACGAATCCACGAATTTTTCACTAATACAGATAGTGAAAATCGTGGATTTTTTGGTTAGTAAAGGCTCGTTGGAGGCTGGCTTCGCATCATTGCCAGTTTATAATTTTCTTCATATCGAGGCTGAATTTCTGACCAGCATAATTTTGCAATCGCCGTATTTTTAATACTGCCTCTTGGAGTAAACTGATTAGTAATGCAGCTTGTCGCGAACTGATAAAGCATTTCTGAAAGCTGATAAACAGCACCTTCATCAGATTGAAATTTTCGGTCGAGCACATACATTTCCTTATCGTTATGATCCGGCACGTAAGTCTGCACAAATTGTCCAAATCCCGAATGATTGCTCATAATTGTAGGTGTTCCAGCCACGATTGATTCCATCGGTGCATATCCCCAGGGTTGATACAGATCCGGGAAAATTCCTAAATGACAGCCAGAAATAAATTCGGCGTAATCCATTCCTAATAGTGAAGTTGCCCTTTCAATAAACTCATTGTGATAAACGACTTTCACAGCAGAATTTTTACTATTATCTAAGCCAGCGTAACGGCAGAAATCGGTGATCTCGTCTTCATATATCAAGTGATGTGTTGCAATCGAGGGTAAATGTTGTTGCTTGAACCCTGCGACTGTTCTTTTCCAGGTTTGCAGCAGATCATCGTCCAGGAGTTCATTGATATCAGGTAATGCCGAGCCGCCATCATGTGTGACGGATGCGTATATACGAGGCCCGAGTTTCGAACTGATTTTTTTGCATAGCTTCTGCATATGCAGATAACGCGATCGTGCTTCCATAGCATCCGCTTTTACTGAATAATGCGGCCTGGGTGAAACTATGAACAAAATTACTGTTATGTCGGAATCTGTTTCCCGCAATTTTTCATTAAGTTGTTCTATCGCTTTCAGCGTGATGTCAAAACCTTTGTTTCTATATTCATAACGTCCCGAAGTGAAAAAATATAAGGTCTTTTCCGTATTGAACTGATAACTTGGAAAAAATAAACCTTTCACAAATTCATCGATCATACCGCGGTATTTTTGATGTTGGGTAAAGCTTTCGTGAGGAAACTTTTGCTGGAAATTTAATCCGTTGGGGATAACGGCATCAGGATATCGGCCTAGAAATATTTCGCATTCCAAGGCACATTGCACACTTACAGTTGTGAATACATCCGCATGCTGAGCGGCCGCTCTTTCTATGCCTGCCTGTGCTTCAACATTGTAGTGCGCGGCTTTTTCTTCAATATTAAAGGTGTGCGATATTATTGTAATAGTCATATTCATTTGGTGCGAGATATCTTCCCAGGACAGTGGCGTGTGAGGTGAAAACAGTGGCAATTTTGATTTTATCCTCATGAAGCTGCGGAACACAACTTGCCGACATCCATTCATGAAAGTGCGCTATCAAATCCTGATCATCGTCAGAAAAATTTCTAAGCATGGTAAAGAAAATCCTTAGAATTTCTCCAAAAGCAAGAACCTGATCCGTAAGCGCATCAGCACGGAGCGAAGAAATCTGATGATTATCCCAAAGTTCCGTTTTTACCTTATTAAGATCCGTCAAAGAGCTATCAGGATTAAATAAAATGACAAGTGGACGAGAAGACTCCAAAAGCCAGTAACCCAGATGGATTTCATAACCCATTTCACGCATGAGCAATATGGTTTTGCCAACAGGACATTCGCCCGTTACCGCAACGGATTTGAAATCCAGCCTGGCAGTATGCGGGAAATAGGGCCCTAAAAGATAATAATTATCTTCCCTGACGTCCGTCACCGCCGGAATTTTTGACTTGATAAATGTATAAATTCCGCCAATTTGATTACAGATTTCCCATGCAACTTCAAATAAAATAGTGTTAAGTTTCAAAATGATGGAGGATAGTAAAATTTTGAGTTTTCAAAGAGGGTAATAGTGTGTATAAGGAGAAAACAGATCGGAAAATGACAGATTTTCAAACGAAAATAATTACAAGAAGAAATGGAATGTTTATATAAAACTTTAAGCAGAAAAAATCAGGTTTGAAGCATCTTAAAGTGGGATTGAGATAAAAAAAGACCTGCCCGGCTTTAAAAGCTTGACAGGTCTTCTACAATTTATCAGGTTGATCTAAAACAGTTAATCTTTCTTTTTTGGAACTTTTGCTCCGGCTTTGCGAGCTTCAGATAGACCGATAGCAATCGCTTGTTTTTTTGATGTTACTTTTTTTCCTGTGCCAGTTTTAAGTTTGCCTTCTTTTTCTTCATGAAGTGCAGCTCCCACTTTTTCGCTGGCTTTTTCTGAATATTTTGCCATCTCGATATAGATTTAAAATTTGTTGATTATTAACATTTTTGTCTTTTATACCACAATCGTTCCAGTAGCCGGTACTTTTATGAATTAAATGTCTGCGATCACATTATAAACTCATACCGCCGTCAATAAATATATTTTGTCCCGTAATAAAACGGCCTGCTTCCGAGCATAGGAAAAGAGCCAGCGCGGCGCAATCTTCCGGCTCTCCGATTTGGCCGGACGGGGTTCTCAATCGTTGTAGAATTCTTTCTTCACCTTCCGGAACCGGCTCCGCAATTCGCGGAGTTGCTATTACCCCGGGAGCCATATTATTTACCGTTACTCCTTTGTCAGCCAGTTGCATAGCAACGTTCTGAACAACATTCAAAACCGCGGATTTTGTCGCTGCGTAAGCGATCATTGCAGGATGTGGTTTTATTTGCTGAACGCTTCCTACGGTCAAAATTCGTCCCCATTTTCTGTCAACCATAGCCGGAGCAAAGCGCTGCATCAGAAATAAATTAGTTTTGAAATTGGCCTGGATCTGTAAGTCAAAATCTTCATTTGTCAGCTCGTTCCAATTTTTTGCAATTTGGATGGAAGCGTTTAAAACAAGAATATCTACCTTATTTACATGCTTAAAAACTTCATCATAAAAGGTATCAACACTTCCGGGTTGTGAGAAATCGGACTTTACGATATGGATATAACCTTTTTGTCCATCAATCTTTTCCTTCACTTTTTCAGCATCTTCCAATCCCTCGTGATAATGGAGAACAACAGAGGCTCCATATTCTGCAAAGATCGTTGCAATAGCTTCGCCAATTCCCTGGCTTGAACCGGTGATTACCGCAGTTTTCCCGGTAAGATCAAGTTTATCCGTTAACATAACGATATAATTTTGAAGGTGAGTTTGGAAAAACACACTCAAATACTATACCAAAAAAGCTTCCGGATTTCAATCCGAAAGCTTTTTTACTCATTATCATTGAAAACTAGATAATAATATTCGCGCCGTTCTGAACTGCATTGATCGCCTGTTCAGCAACTTCTGTATGAAGCGGTTTTCCTGCGATAAAACGGATCAGATCATCATTTAATTTTTCTTTTTCTGTGATGAATAAGCCGTGTGGTGCATTTTCATAAACAATATATTCCGCTGCCGGCATCAATTCCGCTGTCTTTTTTCCACTTACATCAATCGGAACTGTTTTATCAGCGTCCCCATGGATAATCAGCGTCGGAACATTAATAACTTTTAGATCGTCCCTGAAATCAGTTTCGCTGAATGCGCGTATGCATTTGCTCGTTGCACGACCGGAAGCCTGCAAGGCAAGCATATTGTGCCATGTCATGATTTCATCACTCACATTTGGGCTCAGGAATGAATTTCCATAAAATCCTTTTGCAAATTCTGCAAGGAATTTCGGACGATCATCTTCCGTGGCAGTAACAAATTCGTCAAACATTTCCTTTGGAAGCCCATCCGGATTGCTTTCTGTTTTCAACATAAACGGTACCACAGAACTTATGAAAACGACTTTTGAAATTCGCGCGTCGCCATATTTTGACATATAACGGGCTACTTCGCCACCGCCCATTGAAAAGCCTACCAGTATTACATCATGCAGGTCCAGTTCTTCCAAAACTGCATTTAAATCTCCGGCCAAAGTATCATAATCATATCCTTCCCAAGGCTTATCAGATTTTCCAAAACCGCGACGGTCATAAGCAATACATCGCAGAAAATGTTTTGGTAAAACGTTCAATTGATATTCCCACATTTCGCTGCTCAGTGGCCATCCAGAAATGAACACAACAGGTTTTCCCTGTCCGATATCCTGGACAAATAATTTCACTGGTTTATCTGAATTTCCGGAAGTTGATTCTATGAAAGTCATAACGATTAAAGATTATTTGAATTAATAGCTTGATGAAACGGCTTGATATCAGATAATTCTGCTACCGCCAGTTCTGCGTTTAATAAAATAATCGTTCCAAATATTTTAGAAAATCCCGACTACGCTTTTCATTTGGTCAATCTTAAAAAGAAAAAACCACATTGAAGCAGAAGCCTTGATGCGGTTTTATTTCAGAGAAGTATACGAAATGTTAGCGGCTGATCACAATTTTATCACTTACACTTTTCAGTTCATAAACAAAACTTCCAGCCTGCGTTGTTGGCTGGCTTGCAACGGCCGTGGATGGGTTGCCGACTATGGACACTGTTTTCGAATCTCCATTTAATGTGTATGAGAAAGTTTAATGTTTTGTACCTCCGGCTGCTGCAAAAGTAATGACCGGCATTGTACTATTCTGATCCGTACTTGCGCTGCCGGTTATAGTGGCCGTTTCAATTCAATTCAATTCACGGTGAGCGTTGCGAAACCAGAAGTTATCGTGGCACCGTAAGACTTATAACCTGATTTGATATAGGATAAAGATTGTAAATGATAATCCGCTTGAAGTTGGTCGTCACGCAGGAATTTTAATTCTCCCTGAGCTCAAACAGCAGTAAGATATTGATGAAGATTATCTTCTATGGGAGCAGTTTTTTTCGGCAAAAGCAATGGTGTTTTGAGCGTCAAAAAATCGAATTTTTACCACTTGTCAATTAAATAAATTTATTAACCGTTGAAATAATAAAAGTTTGTAACTTTTAATTCCAGGGGTAGTACTTTATTTTCAAATTGTAGTGAAAAATAATAAGATTCAATTAATTATTTTAGATACAGTATTCTGAAATACAACTAACTAAATCATAATCAGATAGTTGAAAATAACTAGAACGGTTGACCTTTCTTGTTCTTGTATCAACATAAATTTAATGTTTTGCATAATTAAGATTTAGAAGTAAAAACAAAATTGTTTGAAAATTATAAATCCGCCGTTTTGTTACGCCAATATTAAATTTTTAAAAAATAAGTAAATAAAACAATAAAAAATTGTATATTAGAATTAAAGTGTTAAGTAATACTATATTTTGAACAGTAAAAGCGTGCTTTATAAAAATATAAGTTAGATTTTTACTTAAATTTTCAAGACTTGGAAAATCTTTACATTTATATAAAAAGCGTCATAAGCTTGTCCGGGCAAGGATGGAGTGCCTTGAAAAAGGTTCTCAGTGTCCGGTACTTCAAGAAGGGCGAGTATTTGTTGAATGCTGGAGAAATAAGTAATTCTCTTTTTTATATTGAGACAGGTTATTGCAGAGCTTACTACGATTATGGCGGCAAAACGATCAACACAAATTTTTACTTCGAAAATGAGTTTGCCACCAATATAAGAAGCATGAAACTCGGCACTGGGTCCGAATATTTTATCCAGGCAGAGGAAGATATGAATGTGATCGTATTTGATAAGGATAAATTGTACGAATTGTTCAGCCGGTCTGTTGAAGTTGATACCATGGGGCGAAGGTTGATGGAAGAAATCCTGGGGCGACAGGAAAAACAGGCTAAGCTTTTTAAACTTCACACGGCGCAGGAACGATACGATTATATGTGCAAAATCCAGCCGCAGATTATTGAAAGAATTCCTCTGATTAACATTGCTTCTTACCTCGGCATCAGTATGGAGTCACTTACAAAAATTCACAACACCGCCAGTTAATCTTCCTCACGAAACCTTATAATAAATAATTATAATACCAGATTTCCCGGTTTTTTCCTTTTACATATTATTTACTAAACATCCTGACGCAAAACTTCTAGTGGAGATTTTGACAAAATTCCACGGCTATTGATCAGTCCAATAATTACTGTCAGCGACGAAACAAGCAGAAATAATGCTAGAACGGGTAAAAGTTCTGGTTTAAATTCTGTTTCAAAAGTAAATTTCGCAAGCGCCCAGCTGCTGACCAGAGCCAGCAAAATTCCTGTTAAAGAAGCCATGGCGCCAAGGAAAAAGTATTCAAGTGCTGTAATCGCAAATATTTGTTTCCGGCTCGCACCCAATGTTCTTAGCAAAACACTTTCCTGCAACCGTTGATATTTACTGATCAATACCGACGAAATAAGCACAACTATTCCCGTCAGAATACTGAATCCTGCCATAAATCGGATAACAAAACCGATTTTGTTAAACAGATCATCGATCACTTTTAATACAAGCGCAAGGTCAATGATGGAAATGTTTGGAAAGCGCTGTACCAATGCCTGCTGAAAACTTGCTGAAACCTGGGCCGACGGAACATGCGTTAATAAGACATGAAATTGTGGTGCATCTTCCAAAACTCCTGTCGGAAAAACAACAAGAAAATTAGTTTGGACTTCTGCCCAGTTTACGTCTCGTGTGCTAGCCACGTAAGTTTGCATAATGGTACCCTGAACATTGAAAACAAGTGTGTCGCCCAGTTTTATATTACCGCGTTTGGCAAAACCTTCTTCCACAGAAACTGGAATTAACGTCGATTTGCCATCATATTTTCCAATCCATTCGCCCTGCACAATTTTTTCTGATGACGTCAGAGAATCCCGGAATGTGACACGATATTCCCGTCCGAAAATACGGCGTGACTGTTCTTTGGAAGTATCGCTTTCGGCGGTTGCGGCACTTCGGGAATTTACCTGTTCAAGTCGCATGTTAACAATTGCAACTGTTTCATTGACAGGTAATCCTTCCTGTTTTGCCAAAGCAATTACTGCATCTTTTTGGCTTGACTGGATATCAAATAAAACAATATTGGGTTTATTTCCGCTCGATGATAATTTTACCCGGTTCAAAAGAATTGTCTGCGTGAAAAACAACGTGCAAATAAATAAAGTACCCAAACCAATCGAGACAATCAGAATGATCGTCTGATTATTTGGCCGGAAAAGATTGGCTAGTCCCTGGCGCCACAAATAACTCCATGAAGCAGGGAAAAACCTGCGAACCAGCCACATCAACAGGTAAGCCATTCCAGTCAGCACAAGAAAAGATCCGAAAATTCCTCCGGTAAAAGAAAGTGCCTGAATCCAGTTTTGAGTTTGAAGATAGGAAAATCCAAAAATGAAACCGACAATCAAAACATATACAATCCAGGTTACCGGATCACGTTGTGATTTTCCTGTATCAGCAGTATTTCGAAGAACATTTAACGGAGAAATTTTTCTGATCGAAACCAATGGCGGCATTGCAAACAGAATTGAAATGATCAATCCAATGCCAATTCCTTGTCCGATTGCCGGCCAGGATAAACCCGTTGTCAGTTCAAAAGGAAGGAAATCCTTGATCACAATCGGCAAAAACTGTTGAATAACACTTCCCAGAATTGCACCCAAAATGGATCCAAAAAGTCCGATTCCGGCAATCTGAATCAGATAAATAAGAAATGCCTGATAACCTTTTACACCAAGACAACGAAGAATTGCAATGGAATTGAGTTTTTCCCTGATGTAAATATGAACCGCACTGGCAACACCGATACAGCCAAGAAGTAAAGCAATAAAACCGACCAAAGCTAGAAACTGAGTGAGATCTTTAAATGATCTTCCGGTATCTTCTTTCTGGCTTTGCACCGTTTTGTGATCCAGATCAGCCGCGTCAAATCTGGATTCAAGAGATTTTACCAGTTTTTCAACATCTGTTTTTGGAGCGAATTTGATATAATTGCGATAAGCGATCCTGCTTCCTTTTTGCATCAAACCGGTTTGATCCAGATATTTCATTGGAATATAAACCGATGGTGCAACGGAACTTGTCAGGCCCGTTTGTCCGGGAGCCTTTAGTAAGCACACCTGCTATCGCAAAAGTAACCTCGCCAACCTTGATTGAATCTCCAACTTTGGCTTCATATTGCAGCATCAGCGTTTGATCAACCAGGGCTTCTTTTCCGTTTCTAAATGTTTTTCCGGCACTTAGCAGGAGTTGTTTCCAGTTCACCATAAAATGGGAAATCACCATCCAATGCTTTGACCTGCGCCAATCGATTTCCATTGTTTTTTGGAAAAAGAATCATCGAAGCAAAACTTCTTTCTTCCGAACGTTTTACACCCAGAGAATCTACCAGCGTTTTTGTTTTTCCTGTTACCGGTTTGTTTCCTGAAAGTTGAAGATCAGCACCTAAAAGTGTCGCGGCCTGGCTGTCAATATTTTGTCTGAGATTATCGCCTAATGAATATATTGCAACCAAAGCAGCAATACCTAAAACAATGGATGACACAAACAAAAGCAAGCGGGAACGGTTTCGCCTGCTGTCGCGCCAAGCCATTTGCAGTAGCCAGGGAAAGTTTAAACCTTGATTTATATCTTCAGGTGATGTTTCTGATGGGTTCATTTTGTATCAAATTCACAATAAAAGGAAATGAAAAACGCAGGTTTTAGAGAATCAGACCAGGCGTATCTGAAATGATTTTTCCTCCTTTTATTTTAATGATTCTTTGTGTTTTAGCCGCAAGTTCAAGATCGTGGGTAACAACTACTAAGGTTGTTCCGGCTTCTTTGTTCAAATCAAAAAGCAGTTTTACCACTTTTTCACTTGTTTCGGCATCCAGGTTTCCGGTTGGTTCATCAGCAAACAAAATCTGTGGTTTATTTGAAAATGCCCTTGCGAGTGACACACGCTGCTGTTCGCCACCGCTAAGCTGAGTGGGATAGTGGTGGCCTCTGTCGGCAAGTCCAACTTTGTCCAGCAAATCCAGCGCTCTTGGTTTTATATTTTTTTCTCCGCGAAGTTCAAGCGGTACCATCACATTTTCCAATGCCGTCAAAGTGGGCATCAGCTGAAAATTCTGGAAAATAAAACCCACATATTTGTTTCTGACGGCTGCCAATTGGTCTTCGCTTAAACCGTCCAGACGCGTTTCATGCAATTCCACTTTACCGGAAGTTGAACGGTCCAAACCTGCACACAGTCCTAAGAGTGTCGTTTTTCCACTTCCTGACGGTCCGACAATAGCCATGGTTGAGCCAGCTTCAACAGAAAAACTGATATTATCCAGCACTGTCAGTGACCTGTCACCACTTTTATATATTTTACTTACCTGATCCAGATTCAGTATCGTATTCATTAAATTTTTCGTTGTTAAAATTTTTCTGCGAATATGCCGGCGTGATCTTTGTATCAAATAATCAGACCGGATCACCTGACAGGAAATATAAAGTATTAATATTATATTTTTACATGTTGATTGCAGCCAATTGTAAAGATAGGCGGTATTAAATTGTATTTAAACCAAAATCAAAAAGCTTAAACCAATAGTACCAGACTCATGAACAATCTATTTTCTGTCATACGAGTATTCATTTTAATAATATTGCTCGCCGCCTGTAATGCCAATAAAAAAACTGAACCAACAGAATCTGCTAAATCTGAACAGAAGGAAACAGTTAAAAAAGGTAAAAAGACAATTCTCTTTTTTGGTAATAGCCTTACCGCCGGTTACGGTCTGGACGATCCTTCGAAAAGTTTTGCCAGTCTTACACAAAAAAGAATCGATTCTCTGGGCATGGATTATAAAGTTGTAAATGGCGGCGTGAGTGGAGAAACTACCGCAGGCGGAAATAGCCGTGTGGACTGGATTTTGAAACAGCCGGTGGATGTTTTTATACTCGAATTAGGAGGGAATGACGGATTGAGGGGAATTCCTGTTAGTGAAACAAAAAAGAATTTGCAATCCATTCTGGATAAAGTAAAAGCAAAATATCCGGATGCCAAACTCGTGCTTGCAGGGATGCAAATGCCGCCGAGTATGGGTAAAAAATATACTACGGAATTCAGGGACGTGTACACTGATATTGCTTCTGCTAACAAACTTACATTAATTCCTTTCCTGTTGCAGGGTGTAGGCGGAGAAGCGAAATTAAATCAGCAGGATGGAATTCATCCAAGTGTTGAAGGACATAAAATTGTAGCAGAAACGGTCTGGAAATACCTGAAAGATATTTTATAAAAACCTTTCGAATCAAACAGGTTTGATGATTTCCCAAAGTTCGAGTTTGGCTTCCATGATCTCCTTTTTGGAAATGTAGTTGTCAAACGAATCGTGTTTTGTAGTGTTTTTAAATTTTGGTTTAATAACCCTGGTAATATACTCGGTATCGCTGAAAGGATCAATCCAACGATCGGAATCCGCTTCACGCAGAAAAATTGAATAGCCCCAATTTGATTTGTTAAGATGAACATATAACCAAACTGATACTTTAACCCGGCTCCCGTCCTTACGTTTAAATATCTTTTCGTGCGTCATTTAAATAGCTGTTGATCGATACTCTCTAACTCGAATTCTGTTATACTAATTCCTTGATCCTGTATTCCAGAATGCTTTTTATAGTATTTATTTTTACCATAACCGGATCATCTCCTTCTTCATCCGAAATCAGTTTCACATATTGCTCGCGGATCCGTCCGGTCACCTGAAACCAGTGATCATCCGCAATTTTATATGTTATCGCTTCCAGGTCCTGATGGATAAATTCTTCAAGAATATCATTAGCAATATCTTCCGGGTATTTTTCTACGGTATCAAAAATGAAAAAGCCGTTTTCCTGGCGGCATTTTATGTATTTTTCCATGGAAGAGTGAGGTTTTTTATTCCACTAAAATGTAAAAATCTACTTTTAATCTTCGTGAACCTGTCTTCCTCCGAAACCATTCCAGGCAGTAATAATTTCCATTCGGTCTTCAACGGTTTTTGGTTTGAATCCAATGATTATACCACCGTCTTTCAAACTATTTTCATAATGTTCAGCATGTTTTTTCGAAATACCGGAGCCTACAAGGGCACCAATAAGTCCACCGGCAATACCACCTGCACCTGCGCCAGTTAAAGATGCCAGAATTGGTCCGGCCACGGCTATGCCCAGTCCGGGAACAATTACGGCTGTACCTATTGCAGCAATTGCACCGGCAACCGCCCCGGCTGTTCCTCCGATAGCAGTTCCAAGACCGGCTTTTTCAAGCGTTTTATGTTCAGATTTATCGTCGGTATTTTCCTTTGCAAGATGCAATGCCTGTGTTTCTCCCGAAATAATAACAGAAATTTCATCAGCGTTATAACCGCGATATATTAATTCGTCATAAGCTTTTTGAGCTCCTTCTCTGGTTTTAAAAACAGAATGTATTGTATCAGGAATGGGGTTGTAATCTGAATCTTCCATAAGTATTTATCAGGTTAGCCACTTTAAAACCGGCAAATCAATTTTTATAACAATTGTGCCAAGGTTTTCATTTGAAGCAGATTTCCAGTTTTGCATATGACAAAAAAAACTCAGGATTTCCATACGGAAATCCTGAGCAAATATCGTTGATGAAGTATTGATTTAGACGACCCTGTCTCCACGTATCAGCCTTAGTATTACGGCAACTACGGCAATGACCAAAAGAATATGAATGATGTTACCCATTCCAAAACTGGCAAAGCCAAAATAACCGATTAGCCATAAAATAACCAAGATTACGGCTATTGTATAAAGTAGATTCCCCATGGTGGTAGTAAATTAGTTTGAGATAAAATGTTTTACAGATATATATTCAAAACAAGTGCCAGTAGAGTTTTGGCTGTTTAAAGCGTAATTATTCCCCGTATTCATAATTTATTCCATATAGGAATATTATTTTTTACAGGAGTTGTAGAAAAAAACACTCATAAGCCAATTAAAAGCAGGAATGTAAGCGATATTTCGAACCTAATAATTGAAAATGAAAGGCGCAAACCTTTGTATAAAGCTTATTGATCACTTAAATTGCCCTGAATTAAAACTTGAAGTACAAGACATGGCTGGAAAATATGAGGATATTCCTTTGGTGGATAATAAGGAGAAACACAATTTTGAATTTATAGTGGATAATCACAGGTCTTTTATTGACTACGTAATTAAATATGATCATGTTTATCTGATACACACCGAGGTCGCACCAGAGCTTGAAGGAAGAGGAGTGGCATCCGCGATGGTGACAAAAACGTTGGAGTACATTGAATCTGAAAACAGAAAGATTGTTCCGAGATGTTCCTATGTCCTGGATTATCTGGAAAGGCATCCGGAATGGAAAAGACTGGTTGCAAATTATTGAGTGGGCTTTTAAAGCTCACTTATTTTTTTTCCTTGATTATCACTGAAAAAAGTATTTTTTGGCTCTCCGATAACTTGTGAATTGTAAATGCTGTTTTGGCCAGAAAACAAGTAGGAAACAACACAGGCAACAGCTATATAAACTCCGCATTCAGCACCAAATAATTCGATTCCCATAAAAATGCAGGCAAGCGGCGTATTGGTAGCACCGGCAAAAACCGCTACAAAGCCCATTCCAGCCAATAATCCGACAGGTAAAGGAATGAAATAGGAGAGGGCATTTCCGAGGGTTGCTCCTATGAAAAATAAGGGTGTAACTTCTCCACCTTTAAATCCGGCGCTTAATGTGACAACTGTAAAAATAATTTTAAGCAAAAAATCATAAGCCGGAAGACTTTGTTCAAAGGATTCTAAAATGGTTGGAATGCCCAGCCCGATGTATTTTGTTGTGCCCAATGTCCATACTCCCAATGCTACAATTATCCCACCGATTAATGGTCGGAGCGGAGGATAGGTAATATAAGATTTAAATAATTTGCCGCTTTGATGAATGGTCTTACTAAAAAAAGCAGCAGTTACACCAAAAAATAACCCGGCCAGAATACTGTAAAGAAGATTAACGACAGAAATTTTCGGGATTAATGCGATATGATAATGCGTGTGTGAAACCTGCCAGGCATCGGTTACCAAACTTGCCAGAATTGCTGAAAGAAAAGCTGGTAGAATCGCATCATAACGCAATCGTCCAATCAAAAACACTTCCAGACCAAATACCGCTCCTGCAAGCGGAGTTCCGAAAACAGAACCAAAACCTGCGCTGATTGCGGCGATTAAAAGAACTTTTCTGTCCTCCGGATTGAATTTGAAAATACGGCTAAGCTGATCACCAATAGCACCAGCCATTTGTAAAGCTGTTCCTTCCCGTCCTGCTGAACCTCCAAAAACATGTGTTGTTATGGTACCTATTAATATAAAAGGCGCCATTTTAAGAGGAATCCAGGCTTTCGGATTATGAATTGTGTCAATCAAAAGATTATTTCCCCCTTCAACTTCTTTTCCATAATAATGGTATAACAATCCGATAGCGAAACCGGCTACTGGAAGTAAGGCAATCAGCCAAAGGTGTGATTCACGAAGTTCGGTTGCCCATTGAAGTGAAACAAGAAAAAAGGCAGATACTGATCCTACCAAAATTCCAAGTATGGAACAAATCAGGAGCCACTTGATAATGTATCCCGATGACGGAAATTTTTGATTGACCTTTGAGAAATAGAGATAACTTTTTGTTTCTCTGAACTGAGATTTTTGATTTGAAAAAGGCATAATTATCCTGGCTTAAAATAAACATAACCAGGCGCCATCAGCTTTTTTAGGGCGGTTCAGATAGGAAGACACCATTTCCTTTTTACAAATATAAAAAAACAGTTTAGCTGATCAAATTACAAAGATTAAAAAGCGATTACATTACTTCTTTCCTATCAGTGCACAAGCAGTTTTTTTGCAGGCAGTTTTTCTTCTGAATCCAGTTGAAGAAAATACATGGCTGGTGGCAAATTTGAAATATCAAAGCTTTTTTCATTTTGATGATCTACTTTTTGCCTTGCAATTATTTTTCCTGATGCATCGATCAGATTCAAAGAACCTGAGAGGGATTGCTTGAACCTTATTGTGATTTTCTCATTCTTGCTTGCAGGATTAGGGAATACAGAAATAAGATCGCTTTCCTGTTTTGGCGTTCCCAGAACCACAGGAGCTAGTACTTCCGCATACCCGAAATCACCAGATTCTGATAATTGACCTACTGATTTTAAACGATAGATAATTTTCCCGGTTTCGGCGCTTAAATCGTCCTGATAAGTTTTTACCTACGATTCTAAATTTGCTATCGTTTTAAAATCATTTTCTGGGGATGTTTTTCTTTGTAAAACGTAACTTTTTGCATCTGTTATCGAAGACCATGAGAGTGTTGTCTTTGCCATTTCATCAATCACCGCCGTTAAAACAGGTGTCTGCAATTATAAGCTTCCGTTTCCCCTTGTCTGAAAATGAAAGTTTTAGCAGCATTTATCAACCCGCCTTTTTGTATCCGGTAAAGCATTCGTCCATATCCATTAGTCAGATCTGCCGGATTATTTTCAGTTCTTTGTGCGTGCATCGCAGCAGACGACCAGTGAAATCCTCCGTTAATCAGGCAGTTGGGAATTCCGGAATTTTGGGATAATTGTTTCTGAATTTCAAATCCCATTGTTCCCACACCGTTGTAATAAGCTTGTTGATTAGATAACGCCCAAAGCGTATCTGCCGGATTGTAAGTTTCAGTATTGAGTGTTCCGGTTATTTTTCCAAATGTGCGGCAATACTGGTTTGTATCCGCTTCTGTGAAAAAACCGGTGGAGTTGGATTGCCCGGTTAGAACATAAACATCACCGCTGACAACATTTTCCCTTGTCACCATCAGAATCGAATCTTTTGGTTGGCAAGCATAAACTTTGAAACTGTATTCGGCAAGTTCGGCTTTGATCTTTGTTGAAATGGCAAAAGTTCCTGTTCCTTTACTGCTGTAATTGATCGTTGCTTTTAAATAATTGACTAATTTGTTGTTTCTAAAACCTGAACCGACATGTAACTAAAACCAGGTGTTTCAATAAATCCTGATATTGGAATAGCAGATTCATTTTCGGTGTTTCGGGGATAAAGTTGATAATCCTGTGGAAGCTGATTAAAAACAACAAAATAAAATCTCTGGGCATTCGCAATTTGAAAACCGGCAAGCAGAAGAAAAATCGATGTGTTAAAGATTAATAACGTAGTAAATGATTTTGAAAATATTTTAAATATCAGACTGTAAATTTTTTTGAATGAGTGAATTGAAACTTTATATGGTATTAGTTGGATGCCGCCCGCCTGGTCGTTTTACGGAGCAACACGATATATTTTTTGGAATCGGGGAATCACTTAAAAAAATGATACCGGAAATAAAAAAAAGCTGGCCTGAGGCAAAGGGTAAAATGCATCTGGATGCTTTTCGTGAAGTCAATTTTGTAAACGGTTATCACATTGAGGTTTCTGAACGAGATCTGTTTATAATTGCAGAGGAAAAGTTGAAACTATTTTTCATCAACCTGGGAGGTTATAAAAAAGGAGAGTTTGATGAATTTCATTATAAAATGCTCATTGTTGCTGAAAGTCAGCGAGAGGCAATTGCCCTTTCCAAGGAAACGGCATTTTTTAAGCATACTGGTTTCCAGGGCGCGCCTTCGCATGTGGACGATAAATATGGAATTGATGTCGATGATATTTTTGAAGTTCAGGAAATATTATCGTCGGCCTTTAAAGGAAATTACCGATTGAAAATTTCAAAACAGGAAGGGCCGGAAGATCAAATTCATTTGGGATTTTTTCCCTTAAAAAAAATAGAGGATGAATTTTAAAATTCACGTAAATAAAATCCCCTGAAAGCAGATGTTTTCAGGGGATTTTATTAAAAGGTATATATTATAAGGAAGCTAGTTTGGTATGCAGTGTCGAGCCATTTCTAACTTCTTCACTTGCTTTTTTAACCAGCTGATCTTTAATTTGAAGGTCGCCGCTGAAAATTTCAATTGTACTATCCATTTCTCTTCCTTTTTTTACATCAACCCATAAAGCTTTGTTGTCTACTACTTTTACAACAAAAACTCTTTCCATTGAATTGACAAGTGCAGTTTTTGGAATAACAAAAGAAGGAACGTCTGACGAAAGCGGAATTTCTACTTCTGCAACCATACCAGGGAATAACTTTTTGTCATCATTAAAAACATCCATTTCAATTCTTTCAGAACGAAGTCTGCTATCCAATGCACCGGCAAGGCGTTTTACCTTTGCTTTAAATTTCTGATTTGGATACGCTTTTACCGAAAAGCTTATTTCCGTCTGATTAGTAACATAACCTACATAAGCTTCCGGAATAGAAACTACCAGACGCATTTTCCGTTGTTCCTGCAAAGTGAATAACGGAAATTCAGATCCTTTTCCGGCAGGACCAACATAGGCGCCCGGGCTTATATTTTTTGCTGTGATAATTCCTGCGAAAGGAGCTCTGATTTCCAGGTAATTTTTACTTGCACCCACTTCTTTCTGGCTAGCTTTTGCTGATTGAAGCTGTGCATAATCAGCATCCATACGCGCCAAAGCCTGATCCAGGTCGTTCTGGGAAATTGTTCCCGGCGTTTTGCTGGTTTCTACCAAACGGGAATAATTTGCTTTGCTTGCAATGTACGCAGCTTCCTGTGCTTTTGCTCTGGATTCAGCGCCGGCAAGGCGGGAATTTAATTCCGGCGCTTCCATTGAAACAAGTAATTGGCCTTCTTTAACTTCTGAACCAACATCAGCATATATTTTTTTCACAAAACTGGTTTCTCTTGCATACAGGTCCACATTTCTGAATGAGATAAGTTCTCCGGGCGTGTGAAAAGCTGTTGACAGATCTTCTTTTTCAAGAGGGAAAGTTACCGTAGCGGATGGAACGGCCGCAGCTTTTTCGGCTTTCTCTTCCTTTTCCTTTTCTTCTGCTTTGGAATTACATCCTATTGCAGTAGCAATCATAAGGCTGAAAATCAGTCCGTTAATGATCGAATATTTATTTGTTGGTTGCATCGGTTATATTTTTTATTAAGAATGAGCAGGTACGTAAAATTTACTTTCCTTATCCTCCGGATCAAGTGAAACCGAAGCAGTCGATGTTTTTTCCTGTACCCAGGCAAAAACCAACGGCAGAATAATAAGTGCAGCTACCGTGGAAGCAATCAGTCCACCAATTACTGCTCTTGCCAGAGGAGATGCCTGATCTCCGCCTTCACCAAGTCCGGCAGCCATCGGGATCATACCAACGATCATCGCGACACTGGTCATTAAAATCGGGCGCAAACGAAGTTCAACCGCTTCTTTTGCTGAAAGCAAGGCATTGCCATTATGTTTTCTGAGCTGTTCGGCATTGGTTACCAAAAGTACCGCATTGGAAATTGATACCCCGACCGACATAATAATACCCATATAAGACTGCAAATTTAAGGTAGATCCTGTAATTGTCAACATGGCAAGTGCTCCTAATAATACTGCCGGAACCGTTGTAAGTACCACGAGTGAAACTTTAAACGACTGGAAATTGGCAGCCAGCATTAAGAAGATCACCACAATGGCAACACCTAATCCTGATTGCAGACTGTCAAGCGTCTCTGTAAGAACAGTGCTCAGACCAATTGGTTCAATTGTAAGACCGCGAGGCAGTTCTCCCAAAGAAGCAATGGCTTCGTTAACCGCTTTTGAAGCAGTTCCAAGATCCGTTTTATGTAAGTTCGCAGTGACCGACATAATTGGCATCGCTCCCAAATTGTCGTTTTCACCATATGTGGTATCCAGTTTTATTGTTGCTACATCGCTTAAGTACAGGGCGAGTGGAATTTTTCAAAACCGGAATTTCTCCAATACTATTCACACTGTTCATCTGATTTTCAGGAACCTGAACCTGAACAGCATAACTAAGACCAATTTTTTCATCAAGCCAAACGTTTTTTTCTGTGTAACGTGATGAAGAAGTTGAAGCGGTCAATGAGCGCGAAACGTCCGACATATCAACGCCAAGCTGCGCCGCACGTGTTCTGTCCACATCGATATTTACAGCAGGATAATGAAGCGGCTGAGCAATTTGAACGTCACGAAGAAAACTAACCTGTTTCAGTTTTGCCACTATTTTGTTAGCATATTCTTCATTCAGTTTTTTATTTTTACCCATAATGCGAACCTCAACCGGTGTTGGAGAACCCTGACTCAGGATCTTGTCCGTCAGTTCAATAGGTTCGAAAGAAACCTTTACATCCGGTAAGTTCTCCTTCATTTTACTTCGCACACTTTCTTTTAGGTCATCCAGTTGTACTTTATAATCTTCCTTTAAACTTACCTGAAGAATTGCATCGTGAGGGCCGCTTGTGAACAGATAAATGGGATTCGTAGAAAACTGTGCCGGGTGCATACCAACAAAAGCTGACGTGATCGCAATGTTTTCTTTACCTACAATGGATTCCAGAACGCCAATTGTTTTGAGCAGTTTTTCCTCTGTACGTTCAATACGCGTTCCGTCAGGTACACGTATGTGCAACTGAAACTGTCGGCCGTTGACCTTTGGCAAAACATCACGACCGATATTGACGAGCAATAGTCCGGCTGCGCCGGTAATGACCACAACATAGGCTAGTACAACGAGTTTTTTACTTGGGAACAATTTATCCAGCATTCGGACAAAGCCGTTTCTGAACTTTTCAAATCCGCTGACTTTTCCATCGTTGTTGAAATCCTCTCGTTCCACTAACTGTTTTTTCTCTTCCCATGTATCAATTTCACTGCCTGTAATACTTGAATCTGCTGCGGGTTTGTGAATTTTATGCAAATGATCTTTCATCAGCCAGTTGGCCATAACCGGAACAAATGTCTGTGAAAGAAGAAAGGACACAAGCATGGAAAATCCGATGGCAAGCGCAAGCGGCAGGAAAAGAGCCCCAGGAATACCAGTCATTGTAAATGCCGGAGCAAAAACCGCCAGGATACAAAACAGGATAAGGAGTTTAGGAAAAGCAATTTCCTTACAGGCATCCCAGATCGCAAGTGCCTTGGGTTTTCCGAGATCAAGATGCTGGTGAATATTTTCAATCGTTACTGTCGATTCATCGACCAGAATACCAATTGCAAGCGAAAGTCCGCTCAACGTCATGATATTGATAGTCTGCCCGAACAATTTCAAAAATAACACACCTGCAATAATAGAAGTAGGAATGGTCAGGATCACAATCAAAGCGCCGCGTGGGTCACCGAGGAATAACAGTACCATGATCCCCGTCAAAATCGCACCGATCGCACCTTCTGTAATTAAACTTTCAACGGCATTAATTACATAGGCTGACTGGTCAAATTCATATGAAATTTTCACATCCTCCGGTAAAATGCTCTGAAAACGTGGAATTGCCTTTTTTAGATTCTGCACCACTTCCCAGGTCGAAGCATCTGCCGATTTTGTGATAGGCAGATAAACAGACCTTTTTCCGTTAACTAATGCATAACCTGCTGTAAGGTCAGCTCCGTCTTCAACGGTGGCAACATCTTTTAAATATAAATTTTGTACTGTTCCTTTAAACAAAGGAATGTTGCCAAAATCCTTAACATTTTTTATAGAAGTATTGGCGGGTGTCAGGTAATTTTTATCACCTATGCGGACATTTCCTGCCGGAGTTGCCTGGTTATTAACCCTGATCGCTTCTACCAGCTGGTCCGGTGTAAGATTGTGAGAACGTAATAATTCAGGATCGGCTTTAATAAGAATCGTACGAAGGTTACCTCCAAAAGGCGGCGGAGAAATAAGTCCTGGAATTGAAGTAAAAGAGGAACGTACATAAACCTGGGCCATGTCAAGAAGTTCATTGTTTGACCTTGTGGCACTACTGAAAACCAGCTGACCAACGGGTAACGTTGAAGCATCAAACCGGATGATAAACGGAGGCTGAGACCCTGGTGGAAATGAAGACTGCATCCGGTTGGCAAACGCACTTAATTCGGCGGCTGCCTGTGCCATGTTCGTACCTTCGTAAAAACTTAGCTTCATCAGGGTAAGTCCCTGGATATTTTTTGTTTCAACGGCTTTTAAACCGTTGACAAAAAGAAATATATTAACGTAAGGTTTCCCGAAATAAGCCTCCATCTGGTTCGGTGTAAACCCGCCGAATGGATGTGAGATATAAATAACCGGCAAATCCATAGCCGGAAAAATATCAACTTTGATAGTACGCACTGCGTTGATACCAAAAAAGAACATCCCGGCGACAAGTACTAAAATCGAGATGGGTTTGCGAAGTGCATTTCTTATTAAATCCATAATAATTGGGTAGGAATTATGCAGTAGGGGGCATCGAGTGAAAATGGTTACCCCTGTTCAAAACAAATTCTAAAAACTGCTGGTAAATAAACTAAAATCTCCTGCTGCGGCCGCCTTTAATAAAAGTGCCTGCCAAACGTTACTAAATGCAATATCTCTGTCGGTTTCGGCACGGTTCAAAATGTACAAAGCCTGCGTAAGATCTACGATATTGCTGAGTCCGTTTTTGTAGAGCGTACTTTTTTGAATGAATGCGTCAGAAGCAGATTTAATCTGAATGGGTGCTTCCTGGTAATTATCGAGTGCATTTTTTATCTTGTTGTTCGATAAAAGAAGCTGGTTCTTTATTTGCTGATCAACAAGATCGTATTCGTTTTGCATCGCATTGGAAACAAATTTCTGCGCTAATACCTGATGGCGAATGCGGAGTACACTTGTCATATTCCATACTACTCCTAAACCAAAAAGATAATTGGATCTGACAGGTTTTACGCCGTCATAAAAATTCTGAGTATATGAATGCTGATCACTGGCGTAGTTTGAATTAAACCCCGAACCTCTGGTTTGAAAAACACCAAATGCTGAAAATGTCGGATAAGCGAGCGTCTGGTAATATTTCGCCTGTTGATTGCTAAGCGCAATACGATTAGAATAATATTTTAAAAGTGGATGGTCAGGACTTGAATTGTTGATGGAGTCGCTAAACGAAATCGGGATTTTGGTAATGAAAACTGTGTCTAAGGTGAAAGTCTGTTGCTCAACGCCCATTAATACTGCTAACCGGTTTGCTTGTTCCTGTTCAAAATCCCTTGCGCGGGTAATCGCGATTTTGGCACTGGAAACTTCGGCGTTTGCAAGCGAAGAATCGACTCCGGCAATCAAGCCGTTTTTCGCTCTCGTGACAACCACATTTTTCAATGCACTTGCGCGAACAAGATTGTTTTGCCACGATTTTGTCAATCGCTGTGCTGCTAATAAATTCAGATAAGCAGCTGCGACACGAATTTCGTGCTGGAATAATTCCTGGTCAAGATCACTCTGGTCGCGTACGACGGTAGATTTAGCAACATTTATTTTTTCCTTTGCGCGTCCGAAAGCAAAAAAGTCCCAGTTGACGTTGGTAAGGTACATGGCACCAAAAGCTGAATTCCAGTTTTGACTGCCAAGCGGCAAACCCGATGATGCAACACCAAGTCCTCCCAAACCATACAAAGGACCATTCTGGCCATTTACCGTACCATAATCCTGTTGCAGGGAAAGATTAAGATTCGGCAGGTAGTCTTTTTGACTTTGACTGACGGATGCTTTCGAAGCATTGATATAATTCGCCTTTGCTTTCAGTGTACCATAGTTGCTTTTCGCGGTTTCGATGGCGTCCGGAAGCGTAAGTGTCTGTGCTATGGTTTTTGTTTCAGAAAAAAAGAAACTAAGAATGGCAAGCGCAAGAAAACTTTTATTTTTTATCAAATTGGGTAAATAGCCAAAAGGCCGGAAGATTATTGAAGTCTGATAGGGACTTAGGGCGAAATTCAATTTCATTTTAACCATTTTCTAAACTTGTATTCTAGGGTTACAAAAGTACTATAAGGCAAAGCACTTATTACTATGTATTTCAAATAATAAACTGTAAAATTCAAACATTCACTTTCGAAATGAATTTGGTGTTATTCCGGTTTGTTTCTTGAAAAGATTATTAAAGTATTCCGGGTATTCGAATCCGAGGCAATAAGCAATTTCAGATATACTCCAATTGGAATTTTTTAATAATATTTTAGATTCCTGTATCAATCTTTCAGTGATGTGTTCGGTTGTTGTCTTTCCGGTTACTTCTTTCAGCGCCCTGTTCAAGTGGTTGATATGAACGGCTAATCGTTGCGCATAATCTTTGGCTGTGCGGAGCTGTAATTTATGTTCAGGGGAGTCAATCGGAAACTGCCTTTCCATGAGTTCAACAAAGTATGATGTAATCCGGCTTGATCCATTTATATGACTATCACCGACCTGCGAGGCTTGCATTTTTACAGCTTCATGAATAATCAGATTTACATAATTTTTAATTAGCTCATACTTGTAAACGTAGTTAGATTCAACCTCAACAGCCATTTTTTGGTATAAATCCAAAAGATATTTTTCCTGCTGTTCCGTTATAAAAAAGACAGGAATTGTATCAATTTTAGAAATGGGTGAATCCATAAAACTTTTTGTGCGGCTCATTCCGTTCAAAAACTCATCATTAAAAAGACAAAAATAGCCGGATTGATTTTCTGAAACCGTTTCCCAGGAATAAGGCACATTCCTGTTAAAAAAGACAAGTGCATTCTGATTTATCTCAATTTCGCTGTCTCCATACAGCAATTTTCCCTTCCCGATGATCAGTGAAATCTTGTAATAATCCCGGCGGCTGTAAGCATTGTACCGATTACAAAATTTCCGTGAAAATACATTGAAGTGTCCCTGCGGTTGTTGTGCATTATACGGATCCGCCAAAATGGACTTGGCGGCAGGATGTGATTTGTAAAAATCCTCGATTGATTCACTGCTTATCATGGCATAAAGCTATGAAATTCAAATAACAGCCGCAATAATCAATTAAAAATGACAGAGATTTTAATTTTAAATTAATTTTTTTTGGAGTGTTTTAGTGACAAAGTTTGGGAATCAATTTTTAATGATATACCGTAAAACACAGCGTTAGAAGTCAGAATAGAGGTTATAAAACAAAAAAACCGGAAATAAATCCGGTTTGAATAATGTCAGGAATCAATAACTTCAAAATGCCTCAGACAATCAGGATCAATTAATGAAAGATCGTGACAGATCGGATGTGATACAAAATTTATACACTTGGCAAGCTCATAGATACGAATATCGGCTTTGGGCTTCCAGGCATAAGTCTTACCTTTTTGAGCGGGCTTTCCCGGAGTAAAGTCCTCAAAGTTTGATTGTGGGATATTTCTGGGCTCTCTCATAACATACAGTTAAGGATGAGTGTTTTAGGTGATCAAACTTACACAATCGTTAAATCAATGTCAAGAAGTAATAGTTATTATTCTACAATTTTATAGAAGAAAAAGTATATGATCTTTGTAGAAAATTCAATGCAAAAATTTCAAGGAAGCAAAAAGTCAGGTAAAATGTACGTACTAAAAGTATATGACAAAAATTCTGAGAAGTTTTGAAGCTTTCAGAAAATGATCAATAACAATAAAATTATACGTTGAGTAGAAATGAAGGCGAAGAGTTACTTTGCCAGGACTGTTTGGAAAAGCAGATCAGTGTAAGAGGGAATTACATACCTGCGTAAATAGAGCGTTTGTTAATAATGGGTAATGATGCTTTTTGAACTGATTGCAACTGTTGTTCTTTTACAGGCTTTTCAGCTAATTCGAGGCTTCCATTTTTTGATAATGGTTTGGTCCAGCAAATGTAAAAACCCAACATCAAAACGAGCACAACCGAAGATAATCCCAGGGACCACAAGGCTGCATCAAGGCAACGTTTTGAGAATGATAAAAGACTTTTCATAATATTTCATGATGGTTATTGTGTCAGAAAAGGAGTGTTACCAAACTCTTTGCTTTTCTGTTTGCAGCATATTTACGAAAACCGTGCCTAATTGGATTAAGGAAGGTGTTATTTAAAAGAAATTATATAAGTTTTCGGCCTTTCCATTCATATTCTGGTTTTTGTGCAATTAAACCAAAAAAACATACATAGAAAGGATAGATGATTTGAGTAAACGGTATGAAGAAAATAGACACAGTTTTTTTAAGAAAATGTAGAACTGTACCCAAAAATAACCATTCCGGGGCACACTTGATCAACAGGAGAATTCCAAATTCCTGTGAATTAAGGCTTCCGGAAAACCATAACAGACCAGCGAGAATCATGGAAAGATTACATGCAAATACATAAAGTGCAAGTATTAGCGGCGTCTTACTTTGGTAGTGTTTCCACTTGCTCGCCCAACGTTTTCTTTGTTTAAAAAAAAGTGACCAATCTGTATGCGCTTTTGTAGAAACTATGGCTTCCGGATTTTTTAAAAATTTGATACTTCCCGGATATTTGTCTGCAATTTTATGCATCAAAAATTCGTCGTCCCCGGAAGCAATATGTCGTACACCTTCATATCCGTTAACGGCGAAAAACGCACTTTTTTCATAGGCCAGATTTGCTCCGTTGCAAAGAGAGGGAAAGCCGGCTGCAATAGCGCTTGCACCACTTCCAATCAGACTGGAAAATTCTACGGTTTGCAAGTAATCTGTGAATGAAGTTTCTTTGAAAAAAGTAACAGGTCCACTGATCAGCTTTGCTTTGGAAGATATCTGGCAGTTGGAAATAGCTTGTAGCCATCCGGATTTTACCCGACAGTCACCATCCGTGGTCACAATTAATATTTCCTTTTGCCTGATTTATAGCTGTTTCGATCGCTCTTTTTTTAGGAGAAGCGGTGGGTATGTTAGTAAGGGAAATTAAAGAAATTGTACAAGCTGAATGTAAACTTAATCTTTTGACAATTGATGCAGTCTGATCCGTGGATCCATCATCGACAACCAATACCTCAAAACGTTCGTATGGAAAACTCTGTTTTTCAAGATCATTTAAAAGATTTTCAATATTGTCCTGCTCGTTGCGTACGGGAATGATGACTGAAAGGAAATTGGAAGTGCTGCTTTGTTTTTTATTGATTGAAGGAATAAATTTCCAGAATACATATAACAGGATTGTAAAAAGGGCATAGCTCGAAATTAAAATCCATAAAAGTGGCACCAGCCAGGGAGCTATGTATTGTTCAATCATTAGTATATGTTTTAAATATCAGAAAATGGTAAATTCTGTGCTCACTTCAAACCTTTCCATTTATACTTCCAAAGTAGGAAAATTCCAATGAGTATCGGGCCGAGAACATTTATTATCCAAACCAGAAATGTAGCTGCTATAATTTGTTCAGCAGGTAAATTGTATTGTTTGAAAACAAATAGAGCCGTGAATTCCCTCAGGCCCAGATCGCCCAAAACATTGACAGCAGGAATCAGTGTTTTAGCCAGAAAAATAAGTGCGGCGCAGGCAGACAAGATTTGCATAGTTTAATCCAAAATCGAAAAGAGATAAAACAAGGACGAATTGAGATAAAAAAACAACATAGCGCAGTAATCCATACAAAGTTGCTACGATCAGATCTTCTGCCACTATATTGACCGATAATCTGAAAATAGGAAAGCATTTTTGATAGAAAGACTTTTTTCGTTTTCCATGTAGTTAAATTTCTTCGAAAGAAAACAATGAGAATAGCCAGTAAAATCAATACAATCAATAGTACATTAAGTACTGATCTTGTCATTGGATCCAGCCCAAGTTTTTTACCTACCCAAAGCAAACCGATTCCGCCACCAATGATGGAAACGTAAAATTGAATACCATTTGAAACCAATGCGGCACCAATTGCTTTTAACCTGTCATGGGAGCGGAGGGAGGCCACTCGTCCGATCGTATCCCCAAGTTGCGCGGGCGCTGCGACACCAATGGCCAAGCCAGTTAATGTTCCCCTGAAAGCTTCCCGGAAAGTAACTGGCACCGCTTTTCTTGCCAATCGCTGCCATTTCAGACTTTCCAATGCCCAGTTTACGGGTACCAGCATCAATATTATAGAAATAATGAAAATATGGTTTTGAGCAAAAATGGTTTTGTATACCAGACCAATATCCTGAATTCCTTTTTGTTCGTTTTCGAAAGGTGTGATAAATGTAGCTGATAATCAGTAGTGTGACGACAAGCTTTGCCACCCAAAAAAGCTTTCGCCAGGTTGTTTTTTCTTTTGGAGAAGAGAGTTGCTTATCTTGCACCATGATAAAAATGCAGCAGGCCGACGCTACCGAAAAGGTGATTATTGGAGTTGATCCCGGAACACAGGTGATGGGTTACGGGGTGATTTCGGTAAAAGGGCAACAGATTACGTTGGTTCAATATGGTGTGATTCATCTCAGCAAATATACTACCCATGAGTTGAAGTTGAAGAAAATCTTTGAGCGTATCTCACAATTGATCGACGATTACCTGCCTGATGAGATGGCTATTGAAGATCCTTTTTATGGGAAAAATCCGCAATCGATGCTGAAACTTGGTCGTGCGCAGGGTGTTGCGATGGCAGCTGCCTTGGCACGGGATATACCAATCGTTGAATATTCTCCTAAAAAAGTAAAACAATCTGTAACCGGAAGTGGTGCTGCTTCGAAGGAACAGGTTGCCTACATGCTTGAAAAAATCCTGAAAATGGAACTTAGCAAAGAATTTATGGATGCAACCGATGGAATTGCCATCGCCATTTGTCATCATTATCATGCAAATTCACCTGCTGCGGCGGCTTCGTCTTCGGGAAGTAAAAAATCCAAAAAAGGAGGTTGGGGAGCTTTTGTAAGTGAAAATCCAAACCGCGTTAAATAATCTTCATTTTTTGGATAATTGTTTCTCAATAATTGAAATAGGTAAAACCTGTTTTTAATAATTGATACAAATCTTAGTTTTTACAAATGAAAGCATAATGAAAGTTATGCCTTGACATTAGTTTGCCTTCTCAATAATAGTTGCAAAATACTTTGGCTCAATTTTTTATGAATTCCTCAAGAAGTAGCGGTATTCCAGATTTTGAATATCCTTCAGTTGATGTAACCCTCTTTTACATTAATATAAATTTAATGGTACTTATCCTATGAATGCTTGAATAAATCAAACGTTTGTTTAGATAAATCAAACAAACGTTTGATTTATGATTTTTCTTATATTACATTTGTACATCAATCAGCACAGCATTGAATATAAAATCACTAATATGCTGAGGATCAGATGAAATGGAATACAACGCAAAACAATTACAGATTATTCAGGTGGCGGAGAGGCTTTTTGCGGCTAAAGGCTTTTCAGGAACTTCGATTCGCGATATTGCACATGAAGCAGATATTAATGTTTCAATGATTTCATATTATTTCGGTTCAAAGGAGAAATTGATCGAGGCACTTTTTGAAGTTCGGTTTGTAATGAATCGGCTGAAAGAATGGATAACATCGTATCAAACGAAGATCTTACACCACTTCAAAAGATTTATATTTTGATTGATGGTGTTATTGACCGCTTTATTGGAAATCAGTGCTTTCATAATATTATGCTACGTGAACAGCTTTCAGGTGAAGAACGCACGCAGGTAATTTCTGATCTTGATATATGAGTTAAAGCTGAAAAACTGGAAGGGCATTAACAGTATTCTTCATGAGGGCCAGGATGAAAGGTCATTTTAAAGAAGGTATTGATGTGACTTTACTTTCAGCAACGCTTTACGGAACCGTAAATCATGTGATTACCACACAATCTTTTTATCGAAAAATAAATAATCTTGAATCATTGGGTCAGGAAGAATTTGACCAAATCCCTGAAACAAACAATTGAGCAAACACTTAAAAAGTATCTTTAAAGCAACAGTAGCATATGAGACCATCGAGTAGTAGAAGAATGGCTTTTGTGGTAGTCGGTTTGATCCTGATCGCTCCGCCTCCCATTCCTTCGGCCAGACAATCCGGAATATTACCCTGGAAGAAGCCGTAGAGCTTAGTCTGAAAAATAGCAAACAATTAAAATTAAGTCAGTCAAATGTTGATTTGGCTGGACTTGAACATCCGTCAGATCAAGGACAATCAATTGCCGAGTTTTAGTGTTTCGGCGTCTTATCTGAGATTGAACACACCGAATATTAATCTTAAATCGGCTTCAAGTGATACAACAGGCGGAGGGGCCAGTTCACTTCATGTTAATTCGGTTGCGTACGGGATGGCAAGTGCATCGGTTCCGCTTTTTTCAGGTTTCCGTTATAAATACAGTCTTGAATCGGCGAAATTTTTGCAGGAAGCTTCAAGACTGGATGCTGAAACGGATCGTCAGGCGGTGATTCAGAATGCGATTATGGCTTACAGCAATTTATACAAAGCAAAAAGATCGGTCGATCTGGTTGCAGAAAACCTGGTACGTGAACATGAACGTGTGACTGAATTTACAAACCGTGAGAAAAACGGAATCATCGCCCGTAACGATTTATTGAAAGCAACCTTGCAGGAATCAAATGTACAATTGACCTTAATGGATGCTGAAAATGATCTTGAAAATCACCACCATTAATATGAACCTGATTTTGGGTCTGCCGGAAGATACCCAGCTTGCAGCAGATTCAGCAAGTTTTGAAGTATTGAAAGAAGCCGGAAATGCGATGGACTGGGAACAAACAGCACTTACACACCGTAAGGATATGGCCGCAATTGCGATTCGTCAGAAAGCTGCCGGTTCTGATATTCATGTAGCAAAAGCTGATCTGTATCCAAGTGTTGCTTTAACCGGCGGATATGTTGCTTTAAGTATTCCGGGTTTTGTAACGGTTCCTAATGCATTTAATGCCGGAATCGGCGTGAGCTATAATCTGGCTTCACTTTGGAAAACAGGTGCGAAAATTGAGGAAGCCAAAACAAGACTTTACCAGCTAAAAACCAATGAAGAAATTTTACTTGACCGTGTGCATCTGGACATTAATACTGCCTACTACAATTATGTGTTGAGTAAAAAGAAAATCGAGGTTTATGAAAAAGCAGTGGAGCAGGCCGACTGAAAATTACCGGATCACCAAAAATAAATATGACAACAGTTTGGTAACGACAACTGAATTACTGGACGCCGATGTGGCTCAGGTTCAGTCGAAAATAAACTATGCTGCTGCCAAAGCTGATGCGATCGTGGCTTACAAAAAGCTTGAACAAACAGCCGGAGTTATTAACTAACCAAATTTTAACAGCGGCGGATCTTGCCAGCTCCTTCGCACTTTCTAACATTATATTATTCCAAAGATTATGGAGACCAATCAAACAACAGGCGTTGCAAACGAACCAGCACCTAAAAAGAAAAGTTACACTTTCCCTATCATCCTGGCAGTTCTTGTTATCGTAGGAGGAACCTGGGGTTACACAAAATATAACCACGGATTGCACCACGAAGAAACTGATGACGCACAGATTGATGCGGATATTAGTCCGGTAATTCCGCGTATTTCAGGATATATTACTGAAATCAGAGTAAAAGATAATCAGTTGGTTCACAAAGGTGATACGTTGATCGTACTTGACAACCGTGATCAGCAAATCAAACTGGAACAGGCAGAAGCTAACTTATATGCTTCTCAGGGAAATCTGGTTGTTGCCAATGCTACAACATCTGCATCGGTAGCAACAGGCAGTACTTATGTTGCGAATGTAGAAGTGGCGGAAGCACAGATTGAACAGGCAAAAGTAAGTGTATGGAGAGCCAATCAGGATTTGGCCGATATGAAAATCTGATCAAAGACCATTCCATTACGCAGCAGGAATACGAGCAGGCTTTGGCAGCCAAACAAACTGCTGAACGTCAGTTGCAGGTTTTGATTTCTCAGAAAAACGCAGCACAACGCCAGGCAAAAGCGGCAACTTCTCAAACAGCTGCAACTTCTCGTCAGACTGGCGTAGTTAATGCAACCATCAAAGCACGTCAGGCCGATATTGATAATGCAAAACTGAATTTGTCATATACCATTATCACTGCGCCAACAGACGGACACGTTTCAAAAGTGAATGCACAATTGGGACAATATTTACAGGCTGGACAATCTCTTTTCAGTATTATCGCAAATTCTCAGCCATGGGTTGTTGCCAACTTTAAAGAAACGCAGCTTACAAAAATGAAACTTGGGACAAAACGTTAAAATTCATATTGACGCATATCCTGATCACGTTTTTGAAGCGAAAGTAGCGTCTTTCTCTCCTGCAACGGGAGCACGTTTTGCGCTTTTGCCTCCGGATAATGCAAGTGGAAACTTTGTAAAAGTTGTTCAGCGTCTGCCGATCCGTATCGAATTTAAAGAAAGCAAAGACGAATTTATTCAACGTCTGCGTCCTGGAATGAATGTGTTTGTAGATGTTGAGCTTGATTAAGATGCAGGAATTTAAATGGTGAGTTTGTTTGCAGACTCACCTGATTATCTTCTCATCAATAAAATAATAAGCATATGGAATTACAACCATCCCTGGTAGAGTACGGCTTTCGACGGGTTATCATTACAATCACAGCCGTAATGTGTGCGCTTCTGGAAATTGTCGATACGACGATCGTGAACGTGGCTTTGAATGATATGCGGGGGAATTTGGGTGGAACACTTTCCGAAGTTAGCTGGGTAATTACGGCTTATGCCATTGGTAACGTGATCATTGTGCCGATGACAAGCTGGCTTTCACAGCAATTTGGACGTAGAAATTATTTTGCCGCATCAATCATTATTTTTACAGTAGCTTCTTTCTGCTGCGGTAATTCGGATAATATCTGGGAACTTGTATTTTTCCGTTTAATTCAGGGTTTTGGTGGTGGTGCATTACTGGTAACTGCCCAAACGCTGATCACAGAAAGTTATCCTCCCGAAAAACGCGGAATGGCGCAGGCAATTTATGGTTTAGGTGTAATTGTTGGTCCGACTTTGGGTCCTCCGCTGGGTGGCTATATCGTGGATAATTACAGCTGGCCTTACATTTTTTATATCAATATTCCGTTGGGTATCATTGCTGCACTTTTGACGATGCAATTTATCCGAAGCCCAAAATATTCCGAGAAAAAATCAGCAAATGAAATTGACTGGTGGGGAATTGGTCTTGCTTGCACTTGCGGTTGGATCCTTGCAATATGTTTTGGAAAAAGGTCAGGAAGACGACTGGTTTAATGATGAAATTATTGTCATCTGTTCAATTACTGCTGTTCTTGGATTTTTCTTCTTTATCTGGCGAGAGCTTACTTACAAAAATCCGATTGTTGCGCTGAGGGTACTCAAAAACAGCAATCTTATGGTCGGGACCATTCTTTCCTTTGTTTTAGGATTTGGTCTTTACGGTTCAACATTTATTATTCCGCTTTATACACAGGCAACACTTGGGCTGGACCGCAACACAATCTGGGATGCTGATGGTGCCCGCGGCACTTGTAACAGCCTTTTGTATGCCAATTGTTGGGCAACTGATTCAGCGCGGTGTTAAACAGCAATATCTTGGTAGCGGGCGGAATGGTGGTTTTCTTTGTGTACAGTTTTTGGGGATACATTATTCTTACTCCGGATACCGGTAAAGATGCATTTTTCTGGATGCTGATTGTCAGAGGAGCTGGTTTAGGATTCCTTTTTGTACCGATTTCAACGCTTGCATTATCCACTTTAAAAGGTCGTGAAATTGGTGAAGGAGCAGCATTTACGGGTATGATGCGTCAGCTTGGGCGGATCGTTCGGTGTTGCGGTAATCACCACCTACATTGCCAGACAAAACATGCAGCACCGCAGTGATCTTGTAAGTAGGCTGGATATTAATAATCCTGCTGTTCAGCAACGCGTTGAAGGTTTGCAGAGAAATTTTATGGGCAAAGGAATGGCACCTGATATTGCATTGAAAAGTGGTTACCAGGTACTCGAATATAGCGTTTACAAACAAGCCACGGTCTTATCTTACATGGACGTTTTTCTTTTTCTGGGATTACTATTTCTATTCTGTGTCCCGTTTGTATTAATCACAAGACCCGGAAAAACGAAGATCGACCCATCGTCGGTTCATTAAAAAAAAGTGTTTGTTAAATTTGGTATAGTAGTAGTTTCAAAGAAGCTTTCCCAATATAAAGGGAAAGCTTCTTTTTTGTTTTGATTTGTTTAATTATATCAAAATTGAAATCCAGGTCGCCGGTTTTCAAAAATATTCCCGATTTGTAAGTATGTTTATAATCGTCCTTATTGCACCAATAAATCTGAATTGAATTATGTTACCAACTTTGGGAATTGATAATATAGTCCAGATTCCAGCAACCACGGAATCATTTAGGATTTTGCATCATCAGCCCATCAACATGCCGCTGATAAAGGAAGCCCATAAACATGATTTTTTCATGTTGTTGATCATTGAAAAGGGAAGTGGAATCCACACCATTGATTTTGAAAATTATGAGGTAAGTAACTTCACCGTTTTCTTTCTCGCACCCGGACAAGCACATCACTGGGACCTTTCTCCGGAAACGACAGGTTATCAAATTCTTTTTCCAGCTGATTTTCTTCAATCATATCAAACTGAAAATCCGTTTTTTAAACCTAAATCAATTCCGTTTTTGAGTATTCACCAGGATTATTACGACCAATTGACAGGTGAAATCAAACAAATGGAAATGGAATTGAAGACTTCGTTTCATTACTCAGAAGCCATAATTCGAAACAGACTTCTAATTGTTCTTGCGCTCCTCAGACGTTGGTATGAAGCAAGTTATCAGGATTCTTATATTGTCAAACCGAATCGGTTGCTTCAAAACTTTTCGTCTCTACTCGAAGAACATTACCAGGATCATAACGACGTCGCGTTTTATGCTGACAAACTTCACGTTACCGCCAATTACCTCAACACGGTTTGTAAAAAAGAATCGGGACTAACGGCTGGCGAGCAGATTCGTGACCGGATTTTGCTTGAAATAAAACGAATGCTGATTTTAACAAATGCAGATATTAAGGAAATCGCTTTTGGTTTGGGTTTTAATGACACTTCTTACTTTGGACGGTTTTTTAAGAAATTCACAGGACAAACGCCGCTGGCTTTTCGGAAAGTTCGGTAGTCAGTACTATGAAAGTGGTAACCAGTGCCATGCGACTAAATCTTGTCGACGTAATTTTGTGAAATTGATTATTCACTCCGAAATTTCTATTATGAAAAACTTATTTATCTGTTTCCTCATTTGCTTCATTTCATATTCTTCATTTGGTCAAAAAATGAAAGCGGACCTGATCATTTCTGATGTTAGTATTATTGATATTAAAACAGGAAATGTTACTCCGCATCAATTTATTACGGTTGAAAAAGATGTGATCACCGGTGTTTTTAATCAGAAAGAAGCTGCGAATATTGAAGCGAAGACCAAGGTTTCCGGAAAAGGGAAATTTGCTATCCCGGGACTCTGGGATATGCATATGCACTTTGGCGGTGGCGAAACTTTAATTCAGGAAAACAAAAATCTGCTTCCATTATTTCTGGCGCACGGAATTACGACGGTTCGTGACGCTTCCGCAGATATCAGTAATAGTGTTTTGCAGTGGCGGGAAGAAATAAAAGCAGGTACACTTTCTGGTCCGACTATTTTCACATCCGGCCCGAAACTGGAAGGTTATAAATCCGTTTGGCTTGGTGATATTGAAATTGATAAAGCAGAGGAAATTCCAAAAGCATTGGATTCTCTGGATGGTTTAAAAGTGGATTTTGTGAAAATCACGGACAATACCATGAAGCCGGAATTGTTTTTGGAAGCAGTTCGCCAGGCTAGAAAACGAGGTTACAAAGTTTCCGGCCACATTCCGTCTTCCCTTACAATGCAGGATGTGATGGCTGCCGGTTTGAGTTCTATTGAACATATGTCTTACGTCTTGCGTGCCGGGACAAAAAATGAAAAGGAAATTGCTGAGTTATCATCGTCAGGAAAACTGAAAGGCAGAGAACTGAGTGAAAGAATCATGGCGGATTTTGATGAAAAAACTGCCATGCAAGTGTATCAGCAAATGGCGAAAAACGATATTTATGTAACACCAACGCTCTCACTTCCTCATCTTTTAGCCAGATTTGACGAGGATAACCACAAGAACGATACTTACCTTCAATACATCGGAAAAGGCCTTCAGAAAACGTATCAGATGCGTATTGATCGTGTGATCAAGGATGATAACGAAGCCATAAGGTTTAGAAAGACGATGAATGTCAAATCGGAATCTCCTATTCCTTTGCTTCAAAAAGCAGGTGTGAAGATTATGGCGGGAACGGATGCGGGTTATCTGAATTCTTTTACCTATCCGGGAATTGGATTGCACAAAGAACTTGAATTAATGGTTGCAGCATGTTTGACGCCGCTTCAGGCATTACAAGCCTCCATCATTAATCCAGCGCTTTTTTTAGGCAAAAAGGAATATGGAAGTTTGGCAAAAGGTAAAAAAGCGGATATTCTCTTATTAGATGAAAATCCGCTTTTAAATATTTCTTCTACTCAAAAAATTTACACTGTCGTAGTAAAAGGAAAGACAATGACTCAGTCTGATATTAAAGCGGCCCTGGATGATATAAAACAGAAAACAGCTGCCGGTAATTAGTTTTATACCAGATTTTTAAGTTCAGTTAAGCCAGCTTCTGCTTCCAGTGAGAGCTGTCTTAATTGTTCTTTCAAATCCACCGGACGAATATTGTTTTTCAGATCACTTTCAATTTTTTTGTACTTATCTGCCGTAGAAAGCAGCCCGACAGAAAATAGTGAAGATCTGAATTTGTGTACTACCTGACGTAATTTTTCATTGTCTCCCGATTCTTCAGCCTTTAAGATCAGTTCTGATTGCGCTACCCAAATCACTTTCAAATAAGGAAATAAGTTCATCTCTCAATTCGGCATCTCCACCGGTGATCTCATTCAAATAGGTCAGGTTCAGGATTCCTGAGTCCTCGTGAACTTTCACCATTAAGATTAGCTGGATTCATTTCTTTGTAATTTAAATTTTGTTTTCCGGTCAGACTTGAAATCGCGTGTAACAACTCATTTTCCCGGAAAGGTTTTGAAATATAACTGTTTGCGCCTATGCTCAGGCATTCTTCCTTTTCTCCAACCATGGCATGTGCCGTCATCGTGATGATCGGTACGGTTTGAGAAATATCATTTCTGATCTTTTTGATTGCTGTATATCCATCCATAATCGGCATTTGAATATCCATCAATACAAGATCATAATCCATCTTTTTAAGCTCATTAATTGCTTCCTGTCCATTGTTTACGATCGTTAAAGGAATTGACATACGTTCAAAAATAGCTTCGAGCAATTTTTGATTTAAAAGATTATCCTCAGCTGCCAGAACTCGGATATCTCCGATTGGAGCAATCACAGAAGAGGAGTCATCAATTTCTTCGATATCAGTCAGATCCGTAACAACTTCGAAAGGAAATTCCAGAATAAAAGTTGTTCCTTTCCCGAAAATACTTTCCACACGTATTGTTCCTCCAAGTAAATGAACGAGCGATTTTACAATACTTAGACCAAGTCCCGTGCCACCAAATAAGTCGGGTCGTGCTTTCAGATGCCTGGACAAAGCGTTCGAAAATTTTATTTATTTTATCGTCCGGAATTCCAATTCCACTATCAATGATCGAGAAACCGAATGGTTTGCATATCGTCTTTCAACTCAGAAATCGGATCAACGATTAATTTTACAGATCCTTTTTCGGTAAATTTTATAGCATTTCCGCAAACGTTCAGTAAGATCTGAGTCAGCCGCAGTTTGTCCGAAATAATCATTTGAGGCAAATCTGCGGATAGGATTTTTTCATATCCGATTCCTTTTTCACTAGCCCGCTGACTGATAATAACCGAAACCGAATCAACAAGTTCGCGTTATTGAGGTATTGGTTTTGTCCAAAATAACCTGTCCCGCTTCAATCTTTGAAAAGTCAAGAATATCATTGATCAGATCGAGAAGATTTTTACTGGCAATTTTGATATAACTAACATAATCACTGCTTTTTAAATCCTTTACCTGTTCTTCCAGTAAATTAGTAAAACCAATGATGGCGTTAAGCGGAGTCCGGATTTCATGACTGACATTGGAAAGAAAGATATCCTTTACCCGAACCGATTTTTCAGCAATAGACCGTGCTTTTTCAAGTGCAGTTTCATAATTGGCACGTTCTGTAATATCCCTGAAAACGGTAATCGCATTTGTAATTTCGCCATCCAGACCCAGAATCGGCCTGGCACTGGTTTCTAAATGATATAATGTATTGTTTTTTAACAGGTCAATTTTGTTGCCCGTTGATTTTATACCATCCAGGGCTTCACTTACCGGCAAGTATTCGGACGTAAATCTTACATTGGAGCGCAACGGATCCAACAAGGTGATTTTACGCAACTGATCCTGCAGCAGTTTGTCATCATCGAGTCCAAGCATTTCTTTTCCCGACTGATTTACAAGCACGATTTCCCTCTTCGTATCCAGAACCAGAACTCCATCCGGAATTGCATCAATGTATTGATAGAGAAGCCGTTCTTTTTGTTTGATTTCAAGTTGAAGCAGCCGTTGTTTTTTCTGGTTCCAAAGTCAGGGAAACAAAGGAAAGAACAGGTCAGAAAAAAGCCGAAAATGCTCGTTCCCATGATGAAAAGTGTGGTTTTCTTCTGGGTCGTCTGGATGAGCATTCTTTGTTTGTTAAGATGCCTGTTTTCTGCCTGCTCAATGGATTCAATTTTTTTCATCAGGAGTTGGTTCAGATGTAAACCTTCTCCTTTTTGTATCATATCAAAGGCTTTCTGAGTTCCCTGATCCCGGTAAACAGTCATTACTTGTGCGTATGCTCAACAATTTTACCTGAAACATCCAATAAATCTCTGACTCTTGCGGTCTGTACTTTATCGTTTTTTACCAAATTGAAAAGTGTATCACTCATCCCTAAAAGTTTTACCTTCTGTGAATAAGTATCGGTCAAGCAGCTTTTCATTTCCGGTTATCACAAACTCATGCATGTTCGACTGAATATCTTTTGTCGACTAATCCGAAATTGGCAGTTTGATTTAATATACCAATTGTAACATTTACTCCCTGATTGTGAAGCGACAAATCCTGAACATTTTTATACGCAAAATACTGGGATGCGAAAATTAAGAATCAGGCCAATGAAAATGCTGACGTAAGACCACCGGAGAGCTTTGTCCTTAATTAGATGAATGCATGTGAAGAAAAGTAGTTTCCGTTGAGCTTTACCAAATGTAATATTGTTACCGGGAAAGTAAAAATATTTTGGACACGAGGCAAAAGGTAAATCCTGTTGGTTCGGAAATTAATGTAAATAGTAATGGCTGAAGTTCTTACATTGTTGCCAGCATTGGATGTTCAGGTTAAAAGTGAAGAAATGATATGGAATACGTGTAGATAATTAAGTTCATTGGTTGGTTCTCGATGACATGTATTTAATGCAAATACCTATTAAGTCAGGCCATATACTTTGATCAGAGAGATATCAGGAAGGATCTGCTTGTTTTATTAAGATATGCAGAATGATTGTATAGAAATAAAAGTTATCAGGTAATAATGCGTAAGGCAATTGCATAATTTCTGGTCAATACCACAATTCGACTGATGTAAGTGTCGATAGTTATAATATATCTTTCCGTGCTAAATTTTACGGACAGCAAAATCGCACCACTTCATGTTAACGAGAGATTCGAGTAAAAAGATAGCTTATTTATCTAAAATCATCAGACTGGAATATTAAAGAAATGATGCCATTCCGTCAAATTTTCAATAACGTTTTCACGAAAGAAACTGGTGCTGCGCTTTCAAGACTCATAACCAAAAGTACCAAGACCTTCTCTTGTTATGAGAATAGAGGGATCCGCTTTTCCGGATGGCCACAAGACTTGGAGATGGAAAGAAATTAGATTTTTTAAATTCCTTACTACATTCGAAGTTTCTCAATGGATCTTAATATATCATTATGAGACTTCCCAAACTGATCAGCTACTGCCGAAGAGGAGGTCGTAGGTTTCCCATTATTGTATGATACGAAGTACATGCCTATGTGTGATTTGTTATTAATAACAGTATGAACAAATATCATACCATGTTAAAATCAAATTAGAATGGAGAATTATTTTCTCAGCTATAACGGTCATTTCTCCATGGATATGCCGTATTAGAATAGCCCCGACTTCCCAAAATCCAGGTTTATTTTTGTTTAGAAATTCAATTCTGTTGATCCATTTTGCACCTTTCCACGCATATAACTGGGGTGTGATCATACGAACAGGTCCGCCATGATCACGTTCAAGTGGTTTATTATCAGCGGAATGAACAAGCAAAACATCGTCTTTAAGCGCTTCTTCGATGGAAATATTGGTTGTATATTTGTCATAACCATAACAAATAATATGTGTGGCAGTGGATTTGGGCATCACCAGTGCTGCAATATCAGCCAATTTCACGCCAACCCAGGGAACATCCATCCGCGACCAGGTTGTTACACAATGAAAATCACTGACGTCGCTGTTTGAGGCAAATTCATAAAATCCCGCCAGCTCAATTCAATTGGGGATTCTACTTCTCCATTTATAGTTAATTTCCATTGAAGCTGCGAAATATCAGGTTTGAATCCGAGATCCAGTACCGGCCATTTTACTGTTTTTATTTGTCCGATTGGTAACTTGGGCATACCATGTCTGTTGATTTCACCAGTTCCCATCGGTTTGTCGTCAGATACAGATGGCGTTTGAAGCATTTTTTCCTCAAACCGCGCCTTTCAGTTTCATTCGTGCTTCAATGATTTTGTCGATTTTATTTTCTTCGGACATATTTTATCACATTAACGTTGGGAATAATTTAAAGAATTATCACGCTTATTATTCACTTCAATTCGTTTAAAAGTCCGCTTAGATTCAAAACTCTTGTATACATTTCTAATGAGCCGTCTTCTGTTATGTGGCCAAAATTCCATAGGTCGATCCCAGTACAATTCCACACCATTATTATCAGGATCGTTGAGATACAAAGCTTCGGAAACGCCATGATCACTTGCCCCGCTTAGTGGATAATGTGCATTGATCAGCCTTTGATAAATAGCTGCAAGATCCTTTCGGGTAGGATACACAATCGCCGTATGAAACAAACCCACGCCCTGCTGACTCGCAGGAGGAAATCCTTTACTATACCAGGTATTCAGGCCGATGTGATGATGATAACCGCCGGCAGAAATAAAGGCCGCCTGGTCGCCATAGCGGGCCGTAATCTCAAAACCCAGTAAACCACAGTAAAAATCCAGGGCTTTTTCGAGATTCGAAACTTTCAGGTGAACGTGACCGATTCGGGTTTGAGCAGGTACGATATATTCTTCCGAAGGCATAATGATGTCAAAAAGAATGGGTGATAGGAAAGCAAACTCTAATTTAACAATCAAATTTGAACTTTCACCGGTAAAAAACTGCCAGGGTCTTCTTTGGTAGGAAATCATTTAGTTTAAAAACACTTTCCTGATGAATCGCAGAGAAGCCCTTACTTCCGTTTTAGCAGTATCAACAGCCACCGTTATGCCTGTGGAAATACAAAAAGAAAAACAAGGTTCTTTTATATACTCGCTCAACATGAGCACATTGCGTGGCCATAAACTTGGTTTTAGAAGTGAACTGGAAATGGCTGCAAAAGCAGGTTTTAAATCAGTCGAAATCTGGATCAACACTTTACAGGATTATATTAAAAATCGGGGCATCTCTGGCAGAAGCAAAACGAATAATTGATGATTTGGGATTGAAAGTGGAGGATGCTATCGGTTTTGCAACCTGGATTGTTGACGATCAGACGGCTCGTTCAAAAGCGTTGGATCAGTTGAAAATGGAAATGGATCAGCTTGCTAAAATTGGTTGTCCAAGAATTGCTGCGCCGCCTATGGGTGCAACCACGGGTGAAAGTCTGGAATTACCTAAAATGGCCGAACGATATCGGAAAATACTGGAACTTGGAGATCAGACAGGTGTTGTTCCGCATCTTGAACTCTGGGGTTTTTCAAAGAATCTTAGCAGAGTTGGGGAGCTGCTTTATGTGGCAGTAGAATCAAATCATCCGTCCGCCAAAGTTTTGATGGATGTCTATCATTTGCATAAAGGCGGTTCGGGAATGGATAGCGTAAAAAATGTAGGGAAACCTCTGATTGAAATTTTTCACATAAACGATTATCCGGCAACGCCACCGAGAGAAACAATTGTGGATGCGGACCGAATTTATCCCGGTGACGGAACGGCTCCTTTGAAAAAATTGCTACAAACACTTAAAAATCCAGAGAAACCAGTTATTCTTTCTTTTGAAGTGTTTAATAAAGATTATTATGCACAGGATGCTTTGCTCGTGGCGAAAACTGGTTTGGAGAAAATGAAGAAGGTTACGGAGGGAATTTGAGAAAACTCTGATATAAAATACATACGTTATAAGCTTCGATATCTAAATATTTTTTAGAATTTCTAAAAAATTGGTAAATTTGATATAATCAAATGGTCGTAATAGCGTATAAAACAATAAGAGAATTTTCCATAAAATATCCAGGCTCGAAAACTGCTCTTGAAAAATGGCTGGAAGAAACGGAAATGGCGGATTGGAATTCATTTTCAGATTTAAAAGCAACATTTTCGACGACAGATTATGTTGGTAATGATCGATATGTTTTCAATATAGGTGGGAATAATTATAGACTGATTGCGGCGATCCACTTCAATATCAGAACAGTTTATATCAAATTTATTGGTACACATAAAGAATACGATAAAGTGAATGCGGGAAGTGTGAAATATAAAAAGTAAGCAACATGAGGGACATAACAGATTTTAAAATCGAAAACGAAGAGGAATATGAGCGTATCATGGGTGCGATCGAGGACCTTATGGATAAAGGAGAATCTAATTTGACCCTGGAAGAATCTGACTTGATTCGCAATATGGCCATTGCTGCGCAAGATTTTGAAAATAAAAATTATCGAATAGCTGCGCCGAAAACATTGCCTGAAATGATTTCACTTCGCATGTATGAAATGAAGTTGAGACAAAATGAAGCTGCCCAAAAATTAGGAGTAAGTGACGCAAAACTTTCTTTAATTTTAAATGGAAAGCAAAAACCTGATATTAAGTTTATAAAAGCACTTCATTCAAAATTGAAAGTATCCGCAGATTTTATATTGACTCACATTTAATAGCGATGAATACAGCTACTCCCAAATCCCATTCACCGCAGTCAAAATTACAGGTTTCCCATCTGTAACCATAATAGTATGCTCATGCTGCGCCACGTAGCCGCCTTTGTCTCCTGTCAATGTCCAGCCATCTTTTCCTTTTTGAGCAATTGTTGATGCGGTTGAAATAAATGTTTCAATAGCAACCACCGTATTTTTTCTAAAACGTTGTTTGTTACTGTTATCACACCAGTTCAGGATTTCGTGCGGATCTTCATGCAAACTTCTTCCCACACCATGTCCGGCCAAATTTTTGATTACCCGATAACCGGCTTTTCTGGCTTCTATTTCGATCAAATGTCCGATATCTGAAACTTTTACGCCTGACCTTATCCGATAAATTGCTTTATGGAGAATATTTTTTGAAGCATTTACAAGCTTTTGGTGATTGCTAATATCTTCACCCAAAATAAAAGAACCGCCATTATCAGACCAAAATCCGTTAAGCTCAGCCGAAACATCAATATTGATTAGATCACCATCCTTAAATACTTTTCCAGCCGAAGGAATTCCGTGGGCTACTTCATGATTGACACAGATACAGGTCCAGCCGGGAAATCCATAAGTAAGTTTTGGTGCTGATTTTGCACCTAATGAATTTAGGATTTCGCCACCAAAATCGTCAAGTTCTTTTGCTGTCATGCCTGCTTTGGCGAAAGCCCGCATTTCTTTTAATGTAGTTGCTACTGCCTCACTGATCTTCTGAATTCCTTCTAATTCTGCTGCTGATGAAATTAACATAACGCTACTTCCTGACTTTAATATTTTAATGCTGACTGTTAAAAACCCAACAAGAACTAAGGAAATATAGTTTAGCACGTAGATTTTCAAACAAAGATCAGGCTCGAAATCAAGGTTTTATGTTATCATATTTTTTTTATACATTTAGATAGGTTTTTGGACCGAAAAAAATCCAGTTACTATGGCGATATATAATTTAACAGTTAACAGTAAAAAAGTAAAAGTCGACGTGGAAGAAGACATGCCCTTGCTTTGGGTAGTCAGAGACATTGTTGGCTTGAAAGGGACAAAGTTTGGATGCGGAATGGCGCTTTGCGGTGCCTGCACGGTCCACCTGGACGGGCAGCCGGCTCGTTCCTGCCAGACACCGGTTTCCAGTATTGGAAAAAACACCAAAATAACGACGATTGAAGGAATTGGTGACGTAAAATTGCACGCTATTCAGCAGGCCTGGATAGAAGAACAGGTTCCACAATGCGGTTATTGCCAGTCTGGCCAGATCATGTCGGCAGTTGCGCTTCTTAAAACAAATGCACAGTCCGAATGATCAGGATATTGATGCTGCAATGAGCGGAAACTTGTGCAGATGCGGAACGTATGATCGTATCCGTAAAGCGATTCACCGTGCCGCGGAAACGATCAAGGTAGAAGAAAAAGGAATCGGGAAACGATAATTTTTCACAAACAGCTTATTTAAGACATTGGAAAATATACAAACATCACGCCGTGATTTCCTGAAAACAACCGGTTTGACTTCTTTCGGGCTTGCTCTTGGCATTTCTGCCTTTTCAAAAGATGCAATTGTAAAGAAGATTAATCCGGCGATTTTAAAACTTGAAATCAATCCGTTTATCATTATTGATACGGCTGGCAATATCAGTATCGTAAATCCTCGTCCGGATATGGGGCAAGGTTCAACGCAAGCTGTACCGTCGCTTTTGGCGGAAGAACTTGAAGTAAGGCTTGATCAGGTCAAAATTATTCAGAGCGACGGAAAAGATAAATATGGCAGCCAGACTTCCGGTGGAAGTAGCTCGGTAAGATCACTTTGGGAGCCACTTCGCAAGGCTGGGGCTGCTGCACGTGAAATGCTTAAAGAATCTGCTGCAAAAAGATGGAATGTACCGGTTGCTGAATGTTTCGCAAAAGATGGTACCATTATCCACAGACCAACAGGAAAAAGTCTGACGTATGGTGAACTGGCAGACGATGCTTCAAAACTCGAAATTCCTAAAAATCCGAAATTGAAAGATCCAAAGGATTTTACAATATTGGGCAAATACAACAAACGTCTGGATGTGCCGGAACGCGTAACCGGGAAGGCAATTTACGGAATCGATATCGATATTCCAGGGATGGTTTATGCCAGCATTTTACATTCACCAATGATCCATGGAAAAATTGTTTCTATTGATGATTCCGAGACTAAAAAGGTTAAAGGTGTTCTGAAAGTTGTAAAAACGGAACGAACAATGCCGCACAGGACTTCCGAAGCTGTTGCCGTCATTGGGACAAACTATTGGGCTGCGTTAAAAGGAAGAAAGGCACTTCAGGTGAAATGGGATAATGCGGACTTTGAAAAAACATTGACTACTGAAAAGTACTTTACAGAAACCTACGAAGCGGCAAAAAAGGACGGAATTAATTTTGAAGAAAAAGGTGATTTCAATGCAAAATATAATTCAGCAGCTAAGAAACTGGAATCTCATTATGAAACGCCGTTTCTTGCTCACGCGCCAATTGAGCCTGAAAATGCAGTTGTGCATGTAAAAGAGGACGGTTCAATAGAAATATGGGCGCCAGTTCAGGGTCCGGATTGGGCTATTCGTGATGTGTGCGCATACATGAAAGTTGCTCCGGAAAAAGTAAAAATAAACGTAACGCTTTTGGGCGGTGCATTCGGCCGTAAAGCTTATCACGATTTCCTTTTGGAAGCCTGTCATTTGTCCAAAGAATTGAAAAAACCGGTTAAGGTTGTCTGGACAAGAGAAGATGATATTTCACAAGGACCTTATCGGCCCGGTATGCTGAGCCATATGCAGGGCTTTGTTGAAGAGGGGAAAATTGTCGGTTACCATCACCATGCCATTGGTGAATCAATTCTTGGTCAGGTTTATAAAGGACTGAAACCTGATGAGGCTGATCCCTGGATAAGTGAGGAAATAAGTGTTAATAACAACAAATATAATTTCGATGTAGCTTCAAAAATAAGCTTTACGAATGTAAAGACGGATATTCCAATTGTTTGGTGGAGATCTGTTTATGCTTCAAATTTTGGCTGGGGCCAGGAATGTTTTATTGATGAACTTGCACATCTCGCCGGAAAGGATCCCATTAAGGCTCGTCTTGACATTATAAAAGATGAACGGTTCAGGAAGGTTTTGGAAACATTGGGAGAAAAGTCAGCATGGGGTGAAAAACTTGCGGAAGGACAAGGAAAAGGAATTGCTGTTTTTAAATCGTTTGATAGTATTTCTGCTACTTGTATCACCGTAACAAAAAAAGGCAATGGTATTAAAATAGACAAAGTTGTCTCTATAATCGATTGTGGTTATTATGTCAATCCTGATAATGTTAAAGCGCAAACGGAAGGAAACATAGTAATGGGTATCACGGCGGCAACGAAAGATGGAATTACGTTTACAAATGGAGTTTGTGATCAAAGTAATTTTCATCAGTACAACATCATGCGGTTAAACGAAATGCCTGAAATCGAAATCCATATAGTGGATAGCGGTTCCAATCCGGGTGGGGTAGGTGAGCCGGGACTTCCACCGATAGCACCTGCACTTGGGAATGCAATTTTTGCCGCAACGGGAAAAAGAATGAGAAAACTTCCTTTTGATATTAATAATCTGGTTTAGGTAATTCCATATCAATTTATAAAATAAAAAGCTCTCATTGAAACGGTAAATTTCAGTGAGAGCTTTTTTGTTAACAGTAAAGTATATTAAAATCTGCCAAATTTTAATGTCATGTTATAAGAAACATTGCTTAAATCTCCATCCGTCAATCCATTTCCTTTTGCTCCAAAGGTTTTGCGATATGAGATACCGGGACTTATCCGCATCCATTTTAAAAGATTGATTTCAACCTGAGCTCCTGGTTCAATTACATAGAAAAATTTTGCATCGGTATGGTTGTCATTCCAATCGTCGTTTTTGTCCCAGTCATCCCAGTTTTTTCTGTCATATTGTAAAGTGAAACCGGCACCATTGATAAGATTTACTGCAAAATGCACTCTTTTATTTGAAGCGAAAATATATTCCGTCATCAAACCGAATTGTCCGTATTGATACGTGATTTTTGTGTCCGGAGAATTACTGAAATTGGGCGAAGGAATAAAATTTGTGGTTGCCGCCAGTTCCGCACCAATAAGAAACTTACTATTGATAAACCAGCCTCCGTAAAGCTCAGGCATATTCGCAAAGTCACCATTGATGGTTGTGAACTTGTTGGCGATGGCCGCATAGCCACCCGATCTTTTGATTTTGCTGCCGCTGAAAACGGTTTGCACCTGTTGCGAGTAGGAATTATAACCACTTAGTAAACAGCATATAACTGTTAATGTTGATAATGTTTTTTTCATGACTTTTCGTTTTAAACCTATAACAACTTAAATCGAAAAGACCCCTATATCTAAAAGAGAAATAAATTTATCACCCAATTAAACGATTTCTTTTATTTATTATTTGGGCAAAAAAAATCGGTACAATCATTACGATCGCACCGATTTTCTATTAACATCAATATTTTTTATTTCTCAGCACCATCAGTTAATGCGCGCTGAACTGCATAATTTCCAACTTTATGGCCCGTTACCAATCCTTGTTCGCAGTCAAAACGATAATGAATTAGACCGTAAATCCGTGAAACGGAAGCTTCAACAGCCATCGCATCCACGTTGGCCTTTTCTGATGGGAAAATATGCGCCAGCACTTCCGCGGCAGCTCCCGAAAACATAGAATGTCCGGATGTGTAAGACGGGAAGTTAGGTAAACCCACAGATGTTTTCACCTTGCTGTTCATCTGGTTTGGACGAGGATAGTAGTAATAATATTTTGCATCCCAACAGCAAATTCCGGCATCCTGCATGGCAGTTCCAACCAAAGCAAGTGTTCTGGCCGTTCTTACCTCACTGAAATTATTATCATGCGCCAAGGTGGCTGCTTTCCGGTGCCAATGTCCCGGAGGTGTGTAACTTCCTACACCGTCCGACCAGAAATTGGCAATTCTTGCTTGTTCTCTCGTCTGGCTTTTTGCAATCGTCAAAAGTTCGTTTAAGTTTTCCTGAAATTCAGGACTGCCAATAGCAGGTGGTGCAATTGGACGAAGCGCAACAATTGTGGCCGTATTGAAATTCCAGGTAAGAACTCCGCCATAAGTAGGAAGCATAGGTGGTCGTGCGGGGAATTCCTGACTTTTCCATGGCTCGGTAATACCAATTTTTAAGGCATTGGCTACTATATCCGGTACTTTCGCCTGGTTGTTAGCGGCACCCATTCCATCCGTTTTTGCACGGGCCATCACTTTGGCTCCAACTGCATTTCCAAGCGCATTTCCCGCTACGATATCACTTTCAACATTCATTCCTGCCAACAAACGGCTGTTTTTATGTTCTGCCAATTTTGCATCCAGAAAGGGAATTTCACCCGGAAACATCGCTTTCAAAATGGTGTAAGAAGCAGCTGCAACAACCGCGTCTTCCGAAGGATAAGACGGCAAATCCGAAACCGGAAGAATCGCCTTAATTGTCGCGTCATTTTTTGATGGAGCCTTACGGTTATATTTAAATTTATAATTCCAGGCGCTTACAAGCGCATCATATTGAGCAACACTCAGATAAGCAAGCGCACGAGCCGAATAAGGTGGATTTGCAAAAGGGAATTTTGGATCAGCCAAAGGATTTGCAGCATCAGGCACAGGATATTTTCCTTCCGCATTTACTGCTGGCGGACTGTTATATCGGGCTGCTAGTTCTCGTGCAATTTCATTCCAGCGGTAAGCTGCTCCGGCTCCCCAATAATTGATCTGGTCACGTTGCTGAGGCGTAACGGTTGCCATAGTTTCTTTCAGTTTTGCAATTTCAGCAATGTATTCTGCTGAGGTAGCCGCCTTTGGTTCATCCACCGGAACGTCACTGGACGATGCCAGGATATATGGTTTCCAGGTACCTGCGTTCTCATCCAGAGTTGAAGGAGTATTGATGGATGCGGTTGGTTCGTCAACTGTTTTGCTGCATGAAAAAACAGTAAAAGCTAAAAATAAGCCTGCTGCAAAAGTTGCAGCGCGGCCACTTATATTAAATATCTTATTCATGATCTTTTTGTAATGACTGTAATTTATTATTTGCCAGATTTAAGATATCTGAACTGGTATAAAACTCCGGCGGAATAGGTCATCGCCTGTCCAACGTTTTCTCCGCGCGTCACATAAGCAACACGAGCGTTGAAACCGATGTTTTTAGGTTGAAATTTTCCATACCAGCCAACAGTCGTTGATTTCATATTATTGGTAGGAAAAGGCATTCCGTTACGACGGATATAATCACCGTTTACACATTCTGTGCGTTCTGCATAAACCTCTGTCTGAATCGCTTTGTTTGTAAAACCAACACGTGCAGAATAGTCGTAAGCGTTGGGAACACTTACGCGATTGGTGTTATAAAGCGTTTCTCCCATCAGGTAAGAATCCCGGTCAATCGTAATTTTACTTCTTAAAATATAACTTCCGTAAGCGGTTGCATAAATACCGGTTTTGTGACGATACCGTGCTACAAGTCTTCCAGTTGCTGTTTTACACTGCAAACCAATAGACATTGGCATAAAATCAGGAACATAATTTGAGCTCGGAATCGATGCGCCAACAACGGCATTTAAAGACAATCCTGCCTTGTTATAAAATCGGTATTTAACCCAACCTGAAACATCCTGAAATCCCTTGCTGAATTTCATATTTCCGGCACTTGTCTGGGTCCAGATATATGGAAGACTAACGATTACATTTAAATTTTTGGTAACACCAACGGCCAACATAGCCATTCCAACCTGTGTTGTTTGTGTTCCAATATTAAGATTTTCTCTTTTTAGCGTGTTTTCCCAGTACTTATCCCATGAACTGTGTGTGTAGGATAAAGCCAGACAAGCAGTATTTTTTGACATATAAATAGCATCATTCGGCATTTGCGCATACGCTCCGGTGAAACTTATCATAGCCAGAATTAACATCAAAAGATGTTTTTTATTCCGTATAGTTGAAAACATATCGTATTGTATATAATGGTAGTTACCGCTTTCAAAAGCGATGGGTTGATTTAACTGATATTTTCATCAAGTGAGGAAATGATTCCCAAAGTCACGATACTTTGATAAAACCAGTGTGCATAAACGCATATGGTTTTATATAACTTGAAAAGAAGAATTGATCAGCAGCGCTCGGGAGGTGGTGTTTGAAGTTTTTCAAGAAAGCGGGTATGCTTTACTTCCGTTGACGGATAAATGGCTATTACATCACCGGTAGAGAATGTCCGTTGGTGAATTGAGAAATGATAAATATTCTGAACGTAAGTCTTGATAAGGTTATCCAGCAGTTTCAAAGCTTTTCCATGTGTAGAATCAGCCGTTTGATTTGCCGGATCTGTCATGGATTGCATCTGGTTTGCCAGTTCGAAAAACCGGTCACGGGCTGGCTGGTTTGATTTCAGTGTGACATATAAAGTGTCATTTGTATGCAGTACGTGGGTAGTATTATAAAATTTTCCGTTGCTTTTCGTCAACCCCTCAATTTCTTCCTCGTTTTCCCAACTGTTTGTATAAGGCAAAGAAGGGACATACACTTTCAAAAGCTGATAATCGCCTTCACCATTTGAAGAAACAGCGGATTTATATTGATTGTCAAATAATAACACAGCCGTTGTCAGCCCTAACATATTGTAGAGCAACAAAATCAACAAGCCTATGGCAACTATTGTTTTCAATTTTTAGGGATTATTCAGTCAAATATAATAATTATTTATGATTTAACACGGTTCGGTCATATTAAAGAATTTTAATGGTTTTATATGATATATTATTTTAAATAAATGAAAAGTGATATTTACTATATACTCACATGTTTATTGAGAAAAAACAGTGCATTAAACATACTTTGTGCTTATCATTTCCTAACTGATTCTTTATTAATTTGGGGCTTTAAATAGCCTGATACTATGAAAAAATCTGATATTAACCCAATGCCACAGTTTTTTGACCGATATATTAATCTGGTCGAAGACATCGATATTTTTGAAGCTTTTGATAAATATTCTCCTGACAAAATTTATTCTGATATCAGTAAACTGACTGATTTACAGGACAAAATATACGCTCCTGAAAAGTGGACTGTGAAAGATATTTTACAGCACGTCATTGACAATGAACGCATCATGGCTTACCGGGCGCTTCGTTTTTCCAGAAATGACAAAACGGAACTTCCAGGATATGAAGAAGCAGAACTTGCCGCTAACACGGTAGCAAGTAAACGTTCAGTTACAGATTTGCTGGATGAGTTTAATTTGCTACGACAGTCAACAATTCTGCTTTTCAAAAATATGAGTGATGAAATGATTCTAAATCCGGGAACTGCGAATAATACTAAGATTTCTCCGCTGGCACTCGGATTCGTGATTATTGGTCATCCGGTTCATCACATGAATATTATTCGTGAAAGATATTTTCCTTTGCTTGGGTAATAGCATACAAAAAAGGCGTTTACAATCAAGTGAACGCCTTTTTTGTAGTAACAAATTAAAAAATCAGCCTATTTGTTCCAATGCATCTTCAACCGAAGTTACAGGTAACTGGCACGTTTTATCATAACAAACATAAATCGCAGTTTTGCCATTCACCGTTGTACGGTTTTCCAGCAAAGGAAGTTTGGATAAACTTGTTGTCCCAACTACTACTTTGTTTGGAATAAAAAATCTGTCCAAATCTTTTCTGAGCTCATCCGCATCTTCTCCAACAATAGCAATTTCGGCAGTAGGAGAGGCTTTCTGACAATAAAGTGCTGCCCAATTTGTGACCCATTGCACATCAGCAAGCAGAATTTTACTCATTTTTGAAAGCATCTGATCCGACAAATCAAGATAATCCTGGCGGTCTAGAATTTTTCCCAGCACATAAAGATTTTGCGCCATCATGGAATTGGAGGCAGGAATTACATTGTCAAAAAGTTCTTTTTTACGTGCAATTAAAGCTTCACCTTCTGAATCGGTAAAAAAGAAGTAACCGTCCGTAGAATCGTAAAAATTAGAAATTGTATAATCCGTTAAACGAACTGCTTCCGTTAGCCAGTTTGGATCAAAGGTGATTTGGTATAGTCCAAGATAAGCCTCGATAACGGCTGAATAATCTTCCAGAAAGGCAGTTATGCTGGTTTTTCCATTTTTATAACTATGCCATAACTTTCCGTTTTCGGTCATTTTTTCTAAAATAAACCGTCCTCCGTTAATTGCCATATCACGAATCGATTCATCACCCAAAGCCTGATAGGAAGTTGTCAAACCTTTGATCAAAAGCCCATTCCAGGAAGCCAGTATTTTATCATCAAGTCCCGGACGAATGCGGCTCACACGTGCTTCTGCAAGTTTTTGAAGTGCATTTTTATATTTTTCATCAAAAGAATCGGAATAAATTCCTGCCGCTTTTGCTGTTTCTGAAACATAATTTGTCAAATGCAGATGATTATAACCATCCTCCCAGTTTCCCTGTGCGCTGATATTGTACAATTTGGAAAACCATTCAAAATCATCACCTAAAATATTTTGCAGTTCTGCCTTTTTCCAGATGTAAAATCGTCCTTCAATACCTTCACTATCCGCATCAAGTGCCGAATAAAAACCGCCGTCCGGACTTAGCATTTCACTGTTCAGCCAGGAAATTGTTTTTGTAACACGATCAGAATAAAGACTGTTTTGGGTTAACGAATATGCCTCTGCGAAAATGCCCAGTAACTGTGCATTATCATAAAGCATTTTTTCGAAATGAGGAATAAACCATTCATCGTCAACGGAATATCTCGCCCATCCACCAGCGACGTGATCATAAATCCCACCCAAAGCAATTCTGTTCAACGAAAGTTCGATCTGCGCCAGAGCTGCCGGATTTTGCGTTATATCAAAATAACGCAGCAAAAATTTATAAATCGAAGGCATCGGAAATTTTGGCGCCCGGTCCATGCCACCTTTTTTTATGTCAAAATTCTGACTACAGTTTTTCATACATCTGATCCAGATCATCAATAGTATAACCCGAATCAGAACCTGTCAAATTGTATTTGCTGGTTTCCGGCTGAACCATATTTTCAACAAATCCTTCTGCAGAATTTGCGAGTTCGTCATAATGATTGACAAAAGCATTATTTACACTTTTCAAAAGCTGCACCCAGTTTTGCGGCGGCAGATAGGTGACGCCATAAAACGGTTTGCTATCCGGAAGCAGAAAAACATTAAGCGGCCAGCCACCCCGCGTGCCCATAGCCTGCAAAGCGTCCATATAAACGGCATCCACATCCGGTCGCTCCTCACGATCCACTTTTATACAAACGAAATGTTCGTTCATTACATCCGCAACATTCTCGTGCTCAAAACTTTCGCGTTCCATCACATGGCACCAGTGGCAGGCAGAATAGCCAATACTGACCAGAATCGGCTTGTTTTCAGCTTTTGCTTTTTGCAAGCGCTTCATCTCCCCAGGCAAACCAGTCGACCGGATTGTTGGCGTGCTGCAATAAATACGGACTGGTTTCTTTGCTAAGACGGTTCATTATTTTGTGATGATAATTTTCTGTGTAATCGTTTTATTGGGACTTTTGAAACGGGCAATATATAATCCCATGCCAAGCTGAGGCAGTGATATACTTTGATCTGTCGAACCAACAATGGCTTGCAGTTTGCCGGAATAAACCACTTTTCCCTGATTGTTGAAAAGATCAAAATCCACACTGACTGTACCATTAATTCCTGTAAGTCGCACTTTGGAATCCGCTGCCATAGGATTTGGATACAAAAATGCTTCCGTAATATTGGGTTCGGTTGAAGAATTATCCTGACTCAGATCAAATTTGCAAAGAAAAACTTCCTTTGCCTTTCAGACTTATCGTTTTTACCCATTTCTGGTAAGAAAGTGTGACACTCGTTACGTCATTATCGCCGGCATACGGATTTTGAGCGGCAATCAGAATATTTCCGTTTTTCACAACTCCGCGCCAAACCGGTTTTTTTGAAGTCATCAGGTCCCTTGCCGATTCCGGAATCACCAGATCATAAGCACCTTCAAACATATCTTTAAATTCCGAAAGCCGGTAAAGTCCGTAAATAAAATGCTCATAGGCAGCATAATTTTCCTGACGGGTATTGGCAATTCCACCATTTTCCCAAAGCCAAAGTCCTTTCGCTCCTGAGAAAAATGGAAAAATAGCCGTTGCCTGAGCCTGAAACGGTAAAATCATCGGCACTGTCGGATCGAAACTGTCATGGATACGCATCCAGACAAATGGAATATTAGGTTTATTGCTCCATGCATTATTTACTTCAACCTGAAACAAAAGATAGGTAAGATAATCTTTGCCGATCGGGCTGCTATAACCGTAATAATAGTAAGGTGATGGCGTCAGAGCTCGTCAGCGAATTGTAAAAAGTGCCGCCGATTTTGCCATTATCATCCTGCATCAAATAATGTGTGCGGGCTGTGTTCGTAGTCCAGTCCTGCCAGCTGTTGCTTTCAATATTCAGCCAGGTTGCGCGCACAGGTACATCACTGTAACTGGTAATGGTTGAAGATTGATCAAAACCTTTGCTTTTTAGATAGTTTACCGCTTCGGTATACCACCAGCGAATGTCTCTTTTATAAGTGGCAAGAAAATCTGCATCAGACAAGACTTGCATATTTTGCCGGAGTTGCCGCATTTGTTTTCAGTTTTAAAATATCCCGGTCTTCGGTCAGCATACGCTCCACATCCAGACAAATAATGTCGGCCTTTGGCAGGCCGCTTCCTTGTGAATCCTGAAAACTGTTGGCAAGCAAAGTTAAATATTGAAGCCCAACCCTGACGGTAAGCAGTCGTGTCATTTCCCCATGGACTTCTGAGCTCATCCATTCCCCAGGGCTGATTACCTGAATTTGTTGCAACACTATTCCAAAGCAAAGCCCGGTTAGCTGCGGGTAAGGTTGCCGGCTCATTTCCCGAAAATATGGCCAGGTGACTAAAACCATGTTTTAAAGGAAGCGACTGGGTATCTCCAAAGCGTGGTCCATTGTATATTATTTTGAAAGGCAAACTGAATTCCGGAAACTTATTCCACTCAATAGAATTGTTGGCTGTAACCGGATTTAAGATATAAGATGGCGTACAATCCTGTGCAAAAGAGTGGATTGAGCTGATTGTCAGGAATGTAATTAGAATAGTAAAGTATATCTTGATAACATATTTGTGTGTCGTTCGATAAGAATTGATGAAACAAATTCGTTAATTTTGCAAAACTCCCGGAAAATCTGTTAATTTAACTTTTACAAGATATTCACTCTTAAAGGTTTAAAGCCAGAAACCGGAATTTTAGCCAAACTATTACTTTAAAAACACAAAAATGAATCGATTAATTAATCTTGTTGCTGTATTTGTCATTTTATTTTCACTTGGTTCTTGTGGAAGTAAAGATAATGACGATTCTGTGAAGCCTACGGAAAAGAGCAAAATTCTTGTAAATTATCCATGGCGCATGAGCTCGGTAACAGATTTAAGCGGAAAGTACCATTGCTACTAACTTGCTGAATGAACAGACGAAAGCTATTGGTAGTTACATGGATATCCAGTTTTTGGCAAATAATGTTACCAAGGCACTTGAACAAAAAACAAGTCAGGTAATTAATGGAGGAACCTGGTATCTGCTTGATGATGCTGCTACACTTGATATCGCCGTAACAGGATTTTCTGGAAAATTTGGTGTTGTTGAGTTGACCAACAGCAAACTTAAGATTAAAAAGTACCATGCCTGTTGGCGGTGTAGATACAGAGACAATTATGGTTTTTGAACCTGTTATTAAATAAGTAAGCATTTTATAAATATTGTAAGAAAAGCGGCAGAGGAATCTGTCGCTTTTCTTAGTTTTACAGGAAATATACCCTTTATGCAAAAGAACGATCCGAAAATAATTAATGCCTGGTGTATGTACGACTGGGCCAATTCTGTTCATGCCCTGGTAATCGTTTCCAGTATATTTCCGGTCTATTTCAGTGCAGCTGCATTAAATGCCTCAGCTGGAACGGGTTTGATTGATTTTTTTGGTTTTTCAATAAAAAGTACGGTGCTTTTTTCGTACACCGTATCAGCTTCTTTTTTATTAACTGCACTTTTAATTCCACTTTGTACAGCCATTGCAGATTTTACCGGAAATAAGAAAAGATTTATGAAATTCTTTTGTTATCTGGGTTCAATAAGCTGTATGCTGCTGTTTTTCTTTACAAAAGATACGCTGAATATTTCAGTACTGATTTTTGCTTTAAGTTTGATAGGGTGGAGTGGAAGTATTGTTTTTTATGATTCTTATCTGCCCGAAATTGCCACAGAAGAAAACTATGACCGTGTGAGCGCAAAAGGATTTTCCATGGGATATTTTGGAAGCGTTTTATTTTGCTTTTCAATCTGAGCATGGTGCTTTTTCCATCTTTTTATGGAATTACCGGATAAAGCAATGCCAGCCAGAATTTCGTTTTTTACAGTTGGTGTGTGGTGGATTTTGTTTGCTCAGATTCCTTTTAAATATTTACCATCAGCCAATAAAGGCAAAAAACAGGTTGAAAACTGGATTTTTAGTGGATTTAAAGAACTTGGTAAAAGTGTACGGCCAACTTCGGGAACAACCTTATCTCGCCAAATTTCTGATTGCGTTTTTTGTTTATACCATGGGTTTGAGAACGGTCATGTACGTCGCGACAATTTTCGGTTCCAACGAATTAAAATTACCATCACAAAGTCTGATTATTACCGTGCTTTTGATTCAGCTGGTAGGTATTGCCGGTTCCTATTCCTTTTCCTGGTTATCATCAAAAATCGGAAATATTTATGCGCTGATGATTGGTGTGGCGATCTGGATCGGTATTTGTGCGGGTGCATATTACACAACCACAGCCGGTCAGTTTTACGTGGTAGCCTGCGCAGTCGGTATGGTTATGGGTGGTATTCAGTCACTTTCCAGGGCTACATATTCAAAACTGATACCTGAAAATACGATCGATACGGCGTCCTTTTTTAGTTTTTATGACGTAACCGAAAAGATTGCCATCGTTCTGGGAACATTCATTTATGGAACCGTTGAGCAAATAACAGGTAGCATGCGCAACAGTATTCTGGCCCTGCTTCTGATTTTTGTGATCGGTCTTATACTTTTATCAAGAATTCCATCTCAAAAAGTATACAGATTCGGATTGCAGACAAAGTCAAATTAATATATATTTACCGACTATCAAAAAGGATGTTAGCTCAGTTGGTTCAGAGCGTCGCGTCGACAACGCGAAGGTCAGCGGTTCGAGCCCGCTACGTCCTACGGCGTTTTTCAGGCTGAAGTTAAAAACAAAAACCCGTTCGAGAGACGGGTTTTTGTTTTTATGAAACTGAATAACCTCAAAGCTTACGTCCAATCTTAAACCGTTTCAACTTATCCGCAACAGAAGCCCTGGTCAATCTCCCATTGGGATCGTAAGGACTGTAAATTGCATAAAGGCCAAGATCCGCATCCATGCCCACAAAGAACGCCAAATGTTCTGGCATCGTTAACAAATACAACGCTGGAATCAAGGGTTCCAAAATCCGGATATCTTTCCTGATAAAATGTTAACTGCTTCGGTTGCTACGGCCTGAGTCGTAGTTAATAAGTAAGCAGAAGATGTCAATTTTCCATTTTCCAATACATAACCGGATGCGGATATTTTGGCATTTTCTCCTTTGAAAAATATGTTTCAGCCGTTTCAGATAATAAAACTCTTTTTTCTTTTGCCTTGATCTGCGCGTTGGTAGCGCCCCAGTCCGTAACTGGTTCTGCTGCCAGAGTGCTCGTCGGTGAAATGGTGATTTTTGATTGCAATGTTTTCCCATCTCCGGTGGCGGTGATCGTAGTTTCTCCAATTTTTCTGGCGGTAAAATTTCCGTCTTTTGAAACCTTTCCAACCAATGTATCACTGGATTTCCATGTGTAAGTTGATGGCGTAACCGTCGCGCTCCTTTGGTCAGTGCAAACTGGTGTGTGGCATTGTATTTCAAATCCAGTGTTGGAGAATCCAGCGTAACATCAGGTTCAGGATCACTTTTTTTGGAACAAGCTGTCACAATCAAAAAAAGCAGAGGAAGAAAATAAATTTTTCTCATGGCAGTGAATTGGTCAGGGGAATAATGATCAATAATAAGAATAGTTTTTGATGCACACTAACCCTTTGATAAATTAATCACACCATAGAAACAGAACAATTTTTATTAAGAAGTTTTTGATTGACATTTAATAAATACGAAAACTCAAAGTTTCAGATCTATCTCTCGTTGCGTTAAAATGTCATTAAATGATTTCCTTTTTGAATCAAATGAAAAAAAATTGATTCTCATACATAGCGTTCAAAACAATGCGTCACAGCCATATTGTAATTAATTCTGGTTGACCCACATCTTTCAGTTCAGAAAAAATTCAGAATCCGCCTGTACCTTTAATACCTCTTGCAAAAATTGTATTAAAACCATTTTATATGTTTCGTAAATTTTTGTTGCTGCAACTGGCTATTCTTTTGTCGTTGCCATCTTTCAGCCAGCAACAGGACTCTGTTCAGATCAATCAAAAGCTTTCTTTTACAAAAGGTCAATTATACGTTCCGGGGATATTAATGGCTTCCGGAATATTCACCACCGTGTTTTTTAAGGACCAGATCAAATTTAAAATCCGTGATGGACGTAACCAAGCAAATTCCTCGGTTTCGTACCAAACTGGACAATTATCATGGAATATGCATCTTTGCCGATTGCTTATGGTCTGGATGTTTTTGGTGTGAAGTCAAAAAACGATTTTCCAAACCGAACAGCTATTCTGATCAAAGGTGAACTGTTTATGTATGCGTCTGTGACGACTCTTAAAAGGTGTTTCCCATGAAACCCGGCCTGATGGAAGTGACCGGTATTCTTTTCCGTCAGGCCACGCTGCGCAGGCATTTGCCACCGCTACTTTTTTGAGTGAAGAATACAAAGACCGGCTTCCCTGGATGCCTTACGCTGCCTATACCATGGCGGGTACAACAGGACTGCTGCGAATTGCCAACAACCGGCATTATATCGGTGACGTGCTTTTTGGAGCAGGATTCGGGTTTTTGTCAATGAAAATGGCGTACTGGACGCATCAGTACAAATGGGGCAAAAACAAAAGAAAATCCACTCCGGTATATTAGCAATGGAATAAATTGAATAAAAATTATAAAACAACTTTCAATTAAGTGTGTATCTAAAACATTTAGATGAAAGCTGTGTAAATTGGGTTTCTGATTAAACTGAACCCATGAAACGTAGAAAAATTTTAAAAGGTCTATCCTCTTTGCCATTTTTAGGCTCACTTTCAATGCAGTCTGTCAAGGCTGCTCCCTTAAAGAAAAAACGTGATGTAATTCAGGAATTGGGAATCCGTTCATTCATTAATGCTGCCGGTACGTTGACGTATATGTCCGGTTGTATTATGGATGAGGAAGTGGTTGAAACGATTGAAAATACTTCCCGGCATTTCTGTATGATTGATGAAGTACAAGATAAAGTGGGGGAGAAAATCGCAAAATTAGTGCACTCGGAGGCAGCCATGGTTTCATGCGGCGCTTTTTCAGCTATGACGCTCGGATTGGCTGGTATACTCACCGGTCTGGATATTAAAAAAGTTGAACAGCTTCCACATTTAGAAGGAACCGGCATGAAGTCGGAAGTGATTTGTCAAAAATCGCATAACGAACGATATAATCATGCATTTCTTAATACAGGTTGCCGCGTAATAGAGGTAGAAACGGTCGAAGATGTTAGAAAAGCGGTCAATGAAAAAACGGCGCTCCTTCATTTTTTAAATATTGAGGCGAATCATGGCCAGATCAAACATGAGGAATGGGTGGCTCTCGGAAAAGAATTAAAAATTCCAACTTCTATCGATATCGCTGCGGATGTTCCGCCGGTTTCGAATCTTTGGAAATTCAATGACATGGGCTTTGATCTGGTATTTATTTCGGGAGGAAAAGCCATGCGTGGACCGCAAAGTGCCGGGATTTTAATGGGAAGAAAAGACATAATTGCAGCAGCCAGATTGAACGCGCCGCCGAGAGGTTTTACGATAGCACGTGGCCATAAAGTAAATAAGGAAGAGATTTTGGGTATGTATGTGGCGCTCGAAAAATTTATTTCCGGCGATCATGAAAAAGAATGGAAAGGCTGGGAGGCAAGCATTGCACAGATTGAAAACGCAGTGAAAAATATAGCTGGAATTACTACAAAAGTTGTTGTTCCGGAACTTGGGAATATCACGCCAACACTGACAATTTCCTGGGACGACAGTATTATAAAACTGACAGGAAAGGAATTAAGAGATAAATTACGATATGGAAATCCTTCCATCGAAGCCAGTTTTGCCGGTTTGCCATTATACCATTATCAGGCCGGCTCAGATTCAGTTGAACCCGCGCTTGTTGAAACATTGAAAGGTGAAAATCTAATCAGAGTTACGGCATGGATGCTTCAACCGGGAGAAGAGAAAATCGTTGCTAAACGAATAAAAGAAGAATTAACATCTGCCGGTAAACCTGGTTGAAACCGGTATATTTTCTCGTGATAATTGATTGATTCAAACATTACATTATTTTAAAAATTGATTTTCAGAACGGAACGGGCATGATTATTTCCCTGTTTCGGCCATGGATAGCTACATTATTACAATAACATTAATAGGAATTGCAGCATTGGGAATGGCGTGGATGCCATCCTTTACGAAGAAAACCGGTATATCAGATTCCGTCGTTTATGTCTTTCTTGGCGCTGTTTCCTACTATTTTATGGATATGCTTCCCAAGCCCGATCCGGTTAGATATGAGGATTATACGGTTCATTTTACTGAATTTGTAATCATCATTTCGATCATGGGCGGTGGTTTGAAAATCGACCGTCCTTTTTCCCTCGAAACCTGGGCTGTTCCATTTCGGCTGCTGACGATCACCATGGGGTTGTGTATTTTTCTGCTGACTATGTTGTGTTACCTGGTCCTTCATTTTGACTTTGCTTCATCACTTTTACTTGGCGCAGCACTGGCCCCAACGGATCCGGTTTTGGCCGCAGACGTACAGGTTGGGCCGCCTTTGGAGAAGAGAAAAGATAATGTTCGCTTTGCCCTTACGGCCGAAGCGGGAATGAATGACGGTATGGGATTTCCGTTTACCTGGCTGGCAATTTCTGTGGCGTCCCTGGGTCCAAATAACGCAGGGAGCATTTTTGAGTGGTTCGCCTATGATTTTGTATATAAAATTATAGCAGGAATTATTGCCGGTTTTCTACTTGGGAAAGTGCTTGGTTATCTGATTTTTAATGTTTCAAAAAAAACGAAGTTTATTAATATCAATGATGGATTTATTGCCGTAGCGTCTGCACTTTTGATTTACGGATTGACAGAAATGATTCATGGATATGGTTTTATTGCCGTTTTTGTAGCCGCGGTAACGCTTCGGAATTATGAGTTTAAAAGTGAATTCCATAAAGACCTGCACAATTTTTCAGATCAGGTTGAGCGGATTCTGGTAGCCGTCGTTTTGCTGGTTTTTGGTGGTAGTCTGGTACATGGAATATTAAATTACCTGACCTGGCCAATGGCGTTTGTAGGAATAATTTTCATATTTCTTATCCGGCCAGTTAGTGGAATTGTTGGGTTAATGAACACGCATTTGCATTTTAAGGAAAAGCTCGGTATTAGCTTTTACGGTATTCGTGGACTTGGATCATTTTATTATCTGTCTTTTGCCCTGACCCAGAAAGATTTTTTATACAGCAACGAACTATGGTCTATCGTTTCATTTATTGTTCTGTTGTCCATTATTGTACACGGACTTACGGCTACGCGGGTGATGACTATGTTGGAAAGTAAGTTTTCTGAGGAGGTTTCGCTTTAATTTTTTTTAGATTTGGACGTTCGAATTGGAAGATAATAATGATCTTTTATTACCCGCCCGATGGCTTTTTGGATGGGTAAGACATGCCCGGGGCAGGTAACTAACTTCTTTGCTTTTTAAACTAAAAATGGCCATTTCTGTAAGAGAAATGACCATTAATCAATCAATTTGTAATAAGCAATTTGTCAGGTTAATGCCTTGATGAACAAACCATTAATGTCCTTTCTTATAACGTCCTTCATGCCAGACGTATTTATTTCGTTTCCATTTATAATCACCTTGAACCCAGACATGTCTTGAAGACGGAGCAACTGGAATTACTTCAACGCGTCTTGGTGGTGGACCCGGTCTTCTTCTTTCGCTGACACAGCTAAAAACAAGTGTAATGCAGAAAAGAAATATACCGTATACCGCGAATTTTTTTAGATTTTTCATAAAATAGTAAGTTGATGATATTTAAGTTTTAAAGCTGCCAGATGTTAATAATTCAGTAGCATTTCCGGATAGCGTTACTTGGATCGTGAAAGAAGGGAAAGGTTTAAAGTAACCGAAAGAATATTTAAAAAAAAGGCAATTATGGAGCTTTAACAAATGCATGAAGTTTGAATTTTGAAGTAAATTTTTCTGGACTGATTTTTTATTGTGCAGAACTATGACTACTCAAAGTTGCTATGAAAGATAAAATATATCCGCCAGATCAGGCAAAAGTGCTTTTCACGGATGTGAAAGGCATGCGCCGGGAAGGCATTTATGTGTTGAGCATGAATGCTTATGTAGAATCAGTTGGGGATTCTGAGGTACGGGATTGCAGCAATATTTTCCCGGAAAATGAAATTGTACAATGGGAATTTCTGGAAATTGAAAATTCGGATTTGGATTTTATTACTGTCTTGTAATACGGGTGAATAATTTCTTATCTTATAGGCTCTTGTTATTCTCCTTGTTTATAATATATTTGTACTATAACACACTTACTAAGTGTGTAGAGGAGGGTAACATATATAAGAATCTCGGGCTTCCGGGATTCTTTTTTTATGGCTAAATATCTGAATTGAAATGTATTAAGCGAGTTTGTTCCAGGATGCTATATTGAATTTTACGTGTAAATCTGAATAGTGATTACGCTGGTAGAATACATTTACATAGTCGAAACTTAGTGGATGTAAAAAATATTTTAATCCGATTTTAATATATTTCTAATACTAGGCCAGGCGTTAATGCAAAATCCACTGATCACATATTTACAACTTTTCAGATCATTCACAGATCAGGAAAATGAGATTATTTCTTCTTCTTTTGAATCGAAAAAATTTAAGGAAGGTGAATATCTTTTTCACTCTGGAAGTGTATGTAAGGACTTCTTTTTTGTCTGCAACGGCGTTCTTCGAATTGTGGTACAAAATGAAAAGGGATCAGAAGTCACACATTTTTTCGTGAAGGAGAATACTTTTTGCACCATCCTGAATAGTTTTAACAACCGGATACCGGCCCATGAAAACATACTGGCAGCGTGCGACACGGAAGTTCTTGCCATCACTAAAACTGGATTGATAGAACTTTATGACAAAATTCCTGACTTAAAAAGTATTATTGACCAGATTACACAGCAAGCATTGATTGACAAGATCAGAGTCAGGAACACATATCTTGGACAGGATTCTACAACGCGTTATGAGCTTTTTATGAAAATGCAGCCAGAGATTGCGTCTCGGGTGCCATTAAGTGATGTCGCATCTTATCTGGGAATTACCCCGCAATCTTTGAGTCGGATCCGTAAAAATATTCGATGAATTCATGGGATACTAATCAGGGATTTTTGATCATAATCTCTGAATAGAAATTTTTCTCATCGTTAATTTTTAATATATAGTTTCCCGCCGATAATCCAGGAAGATTCTTCATTTCATAATTTGTTTCACCGGGAAAAATATATTTCTGCTCTCTGTTAACTACCCTTCCCTGAATATTATAAAGCGTGAAATGAACAAGACCTTTGTTTAAAGTTTTAATTGAAAGTTTTAAATTGTCCTGAAACGGATTTGGCCAAATTGTAATTTCCGGATTCGCTAATGCATTGAAATTTAATGATACGATTCTTGAATAAACGAAATTGTCAGATCCATCCGGCATTTTTATGCGGTAGTAAATTGTTGGTACATCTGATTCGGTTATTTCTTCGCGAAAAATATATTTGTTCAACTGTGAGGATGGTCCGCTTCCGGGAATTTTTCCGATGTTTTTAAAATCCTTTGCGTTGATGCTTTTCTCAATATCAAAGAGAAATCCGGATTCTTCATCAGTTGTTTGCCAATTTAAAACTGCATTGTTATTTTCTCTGGATAAATTGATTGAAACAAATTTAACCGGTAACGGTGTCGAAGGAATAAAATTAACGAGATAATCCTCGGTTTCACCAAGTGACAAATTATCACAGGAATTAAAATTTGAATAGAAGTAATTTGATCGAATACGAACTCTGGTACTAGTAGAAATTTGATTATCCGGGACTTTAAATGTGCCGGAAAAATTGGTGGTCAGTGTTGTTTTCGTCTCCGCAATTAATTCATCGCTGGTAAATTCGCCATCATTATTATAATCAATCCAAGCTTTTATATGTTGTGCGAAATTATACCCGATTAATGAAAAATTGAAGGTGTAACTTTGTCCTGCTACCAGCTGCGGAACAGGAGCCGTGGTATTAAAAGTATATCCGCCAGCTGTACAATCCGAAGCTGCGCTTAATGGTAAATTGTTTATGGAAACAGAATTAAGTCCAATGCCTATGGCCTTCGAACATTGATCAACTGGCTGACAGTAAGATGGTTGATTGTTATTAGTTGCGAAAGTCTGGATTTCTGTATATTCTGAACAATTACCTTTTATGCGCCAATCGTAATTGGTGTTAGGTAATAAATTGGACAAAAGAATTGTATTTTTTATTGTTTGAAATTCAATCCAGTTTCCTATGACATTTGTTTCTTTGTATTGAATAGTATGTGTTGTATTGGCTCCGGTGAAATTCCATTGCATACGAGCACTTCTTGCTGCAATATTATAGGTTAATAAATCGGAAGGCGCACTATTTGAAACAGGTAATGATGCGTTATTTGAAACTCTGCTTCGTATCAAATTACCTGGAAGCGGCCCAAAACCCAATGCCAAATTGATTCCGATACTTGTGTTTTGACAGTAACTCATAATTGTTCCGCCATTAACAGGAGTCGGTCCCGGAGCAGGCAGTTTCCTTCCACCGCAGTACAATTGTCGATAGCACCGCCTGGCCATGTGCAGGAATGTGTATGTGGGGAGCCAAGGTTATGTCCCAGTTCATGCGCAAAGACCTTTACATCCCAGGAATAAGCCGGAACAATTTTGTAGTTTCCATAGATCATATTCACGCCGTACGCTTTGTTTCGGTCATCCATGGCCTCCATATTTGCATTTCCTCCACCCAGCGGCCGGCAGGTTAAAAGATGAGCAAACTGGCCCGGAAAGTTATTATTTTTAGCATTCCAATAGCTTTCAAAAACATATAAGGCATCATCCAGATTAGTTTTACTGGACGCATAAGGATCGAGGGTGTCCCAGATGTATAGTCCAGAAATACGAAATGCTATATTCTCCGCGGCGAACAAAGTGGCTACCTGATTAAAGAGTCCAAGCACGTAAGCTGTGACATTGGCTTTGCTGCCAAATTTATCATAGACAGATTTGTCTGTTTCAATATAAACACCTAAATATTTACATTCACTCGCAGCCAAACTTTCTTCGGTACGGGCACTTTTTCTTTCCTGTAAGACCTCTCTCTACTGAACCGCAAAGAAATTGAAAATCGGTGGTTATATCATTTTCATAATATAGTATGTAGCTCGTTTCGCTTGACGAGGGATCCTGATTTTTTCCTAGAATCCTGGTTCCGGTACTATCGATAATCATCCCGGAAAGCTCATTATTTATCAAACTTAAAGATGCCAGGGATTTTTCATCGCCTTTTACTTTTCCCCTGTAAAATACACTTTGGTCTATAATTGCTTCCGTCTGACTTTTGTCAGCTAGGTTGGAGACAGTAAAATCATCGGAAGTAATCGTAACCGGTGCCAGTTCCAATTCAATCGATAAGTCTTCAATGCCCGGAATTTCAACTTCCAGACTTTTATCCTTCTTTGCCGTAAGGTTTCGAAATTGGCTGAGGTTAAAATTAAGTGACACCAGACGATGTATTTTGTTTGATTCCTTTAAGCTGAGCAGTAGAATTTTTTGTTAGAAAGCTGTTTTCGGCCGAAATGCTGTTTTTAGGTTTGTCCAGCTTTTTTGACTATTTCCTCAGACTGCGCCACTACCAGATTCGCATGTGAAGCAAATCAGCATAATAATAGTAAAAGTTCTAATCATTCTTTCTTTGTGGTGGTTGGTAGAATTTGACAAAACGTTATTATGGTTAAGTCAGTAACAAAGAAATAAAGTTAAAGCTTTTAATGATAGGGTGCTGAAATTAAGCGATTTACTTATTATTTGTTGAAATCAATAAACAAGTTCGCCTCCCAAACCGGCTGCTGTGATCACTCTTGGAACCCAATCTTCTGCGCCAATAGAACGAATATGTAATCCTGTAATTCCTTCCATCGCCCTAATCCCTTTAATTAATTCTAGTGTTATAGCCAGACTTTCTGATTCACTATCATGGCTTTCAATCCTATCCAATAAATGCTGAGGAATACTGAGTCCTGGGATTTCCTTTAAAATATGAAGTCTTTCCGCACCGCTGAAAGGGAAAATCGCTCCTATGAATCTTGCCTTTTTATGTAATCCTCTTCTCACTACTTCTTTCATCCACATTTCCATAGGTCCCAATTCAAACACGGCTTGCACCTGGATGTATTTGGCTCCTGCTTCAATTTTTTTCTCCAATCGTGCGAAACTCTCGTTCATTTTTTCTGGTGTACAAGGGAAATCGATCGTCCCGACACAAAATGTTGGTGAAGGTTTTATAACATCGCCATTAAACATTTTTCCAAAGTTCGTAAGATCCGAAATTTTCTGGATCGCTTCCACACTGCCCATATCTGTTGCATCTTTCGCTGTCGGATCGGAACCGATCGCGCAAGGATAACCGCCAAGAATTATAATATTTTCAAGTCCTAGATTGGCAAATGCAAGCAAATCGCCCTGTAATGCAATCCGGTTTTTATGTCTCAGGGTGAACTGTAAAATGGGTTCCATACCTGCGTTTTTGCAATTCATACCGGCAATGATATTGCTCATTCTGGCCCGGGAAAGCAGGTGATCGTTGATTTGGACCACATCTACATACTCATTGATAATATGTGCATGTTCCATAAACTTGGTCAGGTCAAAATGCCTTGGCGGTGTAAGTTCTGCCGACGTAATGAATTTGTCGGATGCAAGTAGCTCGGAAAACTTAGGTTTATTATTATGTATGGAAGCCATGACCGGAGTGATTTTACAAATTTAAATACTCAATATTTTTACCTTCAATTCGTCCTGAGGACTGGAATTATTCCGGATTTTTTCAACCAGATTATTAACTCTTGCAAGTTCTCCCATCGCGGAAGTGCACTCATATCCAAAGCGCTCATACACCCGTTTGCTTGCATGATTTAGTGCTTTACTGCATTGATTTTGAAATTCATCCAGTGAAATTTCAGTCGCTTTTTGAAAGTATTGCGTAATGATCGTCGAGGGTGAGTAAATCACTTCTTCTTTATTATCAGGAAGTTGTACTCTGAGGTAAGTTTCGGGCATATCCTTTTAATTTAAATTTTCTGATTCGTTTCCTTTTTTCAGGGTGATGTTTTTGCTGTCGTTAATCTCCCCAATAACCTGGCAGGTGATTCCTCCCGACTTAAATTTGTCAATGATCTTTTCTGTTTTATCTTCCTGAGCTGTCAATAAATAACCATAACTCGGAAAGCTGACAAGCCATTTCAAAATATCGGCATTTTCCGGAACTGGTATTTTATCAAGATCAAGAATAGCGCCTTTTTGCGAAGTCCGCATGAACATTCCGAGCGTTCCAACAATGCCACCCATGCTGATATCCTTCGCTGCACAGGATAAATCTTCTTCTGCTATTTCATGTAAAAACTGCATATTTCTTTTCAACTTTTCCGGAGCACTGGTCGTACTTGCGTTCCAGAATGGATAATTTTCAAAATAGGTACCATCCAGATCTATTGCCATTAATAATTTGTCACCCACTTTCGCATCAAAACTTGTCAGTAATTTTTTCGCTTTTCCAATGATCGAAACTGCCAGATTTAAGTCATTTCCGTAGCAGGTATGTCCTCCTACAATAGGTACGCCATAATCTTCACTGGCTCTCACCATACCTTTCCAGATTTCTTCCCCGGCCTCCTTATCCTTTGCCCAAAGTACATTGGTAACTGCAATTGGTAATCCACCCATGGAACATATGTCGCTGATATTAACCATGATAGATGAATATCCGGCAAACCACGGTGAGTTTCTGACAAAGTTTTGAATGATTCCTTCGGAAGCAAAAAGTGTGTAAGTGCCGTCACCATTTGGAATCGCAGCAGTATCATCACCGTTTTTTATTTCAAAAGGTTTTTCATAGTCTGTCAAAAATAAACTGGCGGGATTCACAAAAGTGGAAGGGCCGGAATGCGCATAAGCTCTCTCAATCAACAACTTATCCTGAATCAGCGGATTAGCCAACAGCAAACGAACGATTTCTTTTAACTTCATGAATTACCAGCCGGATAATTGTTGTGAAACACCACCCAGTATCAAAACGTCATCAACCAGTTCAGTCAGCCGTTTTTTGATATCTTCACTTGTTAAAATATTGTCTTCAAAAGCGGCTGCTGTTGCGTAAACAAACTTTGGAACGATGACACATTTATAATCAAAACTCAGACTGTTTGCAAACGGCATCACCGACATAAAACTCGCCATAGTACCCGCCATGCAAATGAAACCAACCGATTTTTTATTCCATGCAGAGCCTCTGCCTGTAAGTTCAACCAGGTTTTTGGCAACTGCGGAAAGATCGTAAACATAGATCGGGCAGCTGAAAATGATACAGTCGGCACTGGACACTTTTTGATTTAATTCGATCACATCCGGATGCATATAACACTCACGTCCATCGCAGATAGGAAGTTGATAATCAGACAATTCCAAAAGCTCAACTTCCTGGTCGTGATTAAGAAAAATATCAGCAGCGTAACGGGAAAGAATATTAGTCTTCGAGTTTTTTGACAGGCTGCAACAAATTATCAGGGTTTTCATGTTTTGTCGATTTAGTAATGGAGTGAAATTTGCATTAAGCTCTGGCCTGTCGAAGATTAGCCAGCTGAACCATAGATATTTGTGACGGTTGGTAGTAATTCAGATCCGCTTGCATAAAAGCATGATCGATTCCATGAAGCTGAACGATTTCCAAAGATTTCCAGTGAAGCCTTTCAAAAAGTTTGACATTTTGTACCTGCACATGCGCGTAAAATTCCTTACATCCCAAAGCTGTTGCCGTGGAAACAGCCTTGAAAATCAGCGCAGCACCAACGCCTAACGTAAAGGGATGGATTGGAATATTTTGGTCAAAAAGTTTGTCCGAATTAAAACCTGACAGTAGACGGTACAATTCGGCAACACCCAACCGACTGCCATACCAAATTCCCTGCTCGCGCTCATCAATTCTTACTACCCCGATTATTTCGTCCAAAGCGCCGCCGCAGCTACATTGTGCAATAATGGGAATAGCTTGCAGATCAATTTTATCACGATCGCTGCCTGTAAATATTTTCTGTTCATCGCAGAATATTTTCTTTCTCAAATCCCAGTACTGGCGCTCCTGCCAGGCTTCGGAAGGGAAATCAAAGGTGATATATTTGCCTTTATACGGAAGTGGTTTTTCGATGATCATATCAATATTTTTTAAAGCAGTTGTCGAATTAAATTACCTCTAATGCTTTCTTTTCGTATAATTTCAAAGTAGAGCACGCACCGCATTTTCCACAGCCGGATTTCATTTTATCCGAAGTAAGATCAGCCATGGCAAGCATTTGTCCCACTTCCGACAATACATTTTTCATGAAATGACGATCCGGTGCAGGATGATTTTGCAGTGGTGTATTTTTGACCGGAACAAAAGGAACGACAAAAGGATAAACGCCAATTTCAATCAACTCACGGCTCATTTCAATCAGACTTTCCGCGCTATCGCCCAGTCCTGCAAGTAGATAAGTTGAAACCTGGCCACGACCAAAAACAGCAACGGCTGCTTTAAAAGCTTCCATATAATATGCCATCGGAACTTCCGCTTTTCCCTTCATAATGCGCTGACGAACGGAATCTTCAACCGCTTCCAAATGCATACCAAGTGTGTCGGCACCGGCATCTTTCAATTTTTGGAACCAGGCAAAATCATTTGGCGGTTCACATTGCACCTGAATCGGAAGAGCTGGTAATTCTGATTTGATAGCTACAACACTGTCATATAATATTTTAGCACCTCGATCCGGCGTCCCCGGCGTACCGGTTGTAATTACAAATTGCTCAATACCATCTAGCGCAACAGCAAGTTTTGCAACTTCCGCCAGATGATGTGGTTTCTTAAAAGCAATCGTTGTTTCATTTTTCAAAGATTCTCCGATTGCGCAAAATTGGCAGGAAGTATCTTTGTCATTATATCGGATGCAATTTTGCAAAACGGTAGTTGCCAATACATTATGGCTGTGAAGCTGAGCAATTTTCCAGAACGGAATTCCGTCAGAACTGAAATGTTTGTAAAATTCCGGGATTTTTGGAAATAAAGCAAAACCAACTTCTTCGCCATTTTTCAAAATCCTGGAAGTTCCAAAATCATCCGGTTTGGTAGCGATAAAAGGAGAAACATTGGAAGCCAGATTATAAACCGGCACCATGATCGTGGTTCCGGCAATTCGTACTGCCTTATGATCCGTCGGACCGGCGCCGCCGCGTCTTCCCTGGATATTCAGGTTATCTTCAAGGCGGAGCCCGAAAGTTTGTAACGCTATCAGTAGTTCGTCGCTTTTCATAGGTTTACATATTTTTCTTCGTCAGCGATTTTGTCATTCGTAACAACCATTTGCTGAACACTTTCCTGATTTAAACGCAGTGAAAGCAATTCCGGACGTGAATAATGTCCCACAGAATCCATCATTCTTTTGCGTTTGGTAATCAGCGCCATGTCCAGATCGGCATAAATAATACCTTCACCTTGTGTTAATGGCTCGCATAAATGAACGCCTTCGGGAGAAATAATGGCCGTCATGCAGCCACCACGAAGTGCTTTCTGCAATTTTTCATCCGGAGTGATCATATTGATCTGATCTTCATCCAGCCAACCAGTTGAATTAATCACAAAACATCCGGATTCCAAAGCGTGATGGCGAATTGTTACTTCCATCTGATCACCAAAAATCTGACCGACCAATGAGCCTGGAAATTGGCTGCAATGAATTTCTTCGTGATCTGCCATCAAAGCGTATCGGGCGAGCGGATTGTAATGTTCCCAGCAAGCCAGCGCACCAATTCTGGCAATCGCAGTATCAACAGCTTTTAGCCCGCTGCCGTCACCTTGCCCCCAAATCATTCTTTCGTGATAAGTCGGGGTAATTTTTCTTCTTTTTAAAACAATTTCACCCGTCACATCGTAGATCAGCTGTGTATTGTAAAGTGATCCGTGATCGCGCTCATTTACTCCCAAAACAACCACCATATTACATTCTTTGGCTGTTTGCCCAACCATATCGGTCAAAGGGCCCGGAACAACCACCGATTCTTCATACAATTTCAAATGATCTTTTCCCTGAAAAACGGGTGGCGTAATAAAAGAGAAATAAGGGTAGTAGGGGACAAAAGTTTCAGGGAAAACGATGATATCCGCTCCGTTGGAAGCAGCAGTACGAATGGTATCACATACCTTTTCTATGGTTGAAATTCCACTGTACAAAACTGGTTTTATCTGGGCAGCGGCTGCTTTGATTATTTTTTTCGAAGCCATATCAGAAACAGGGTTAAAATTTAATGATTTGGTTCTGACTGTTTTGTCAGAACCAAACAAAAATTATCAGCAAGAAATTACAACGTCCATGAGTGCATCATGAAAGCGTTTTCTCTTGTATGAATTAATTGTATATCAAGCACATCCAGCGGACTTATCGGAATAATTCCCGGCAATAATGAAGGCTCTCCATGACCATACAAAGCTTGAAGCGCAAAGCGGCATGCATACACTTTTCCACCTTCCGACATGAACTTGGTCAGACGTTCACCATATACCATATGTCCAGGAAACGCTTCGTCGCCAATTTTTGGATATCCTCTTTGTAAACCCAGGGTTACACCCGGTCCGTATAATAAAATGGAAGTTTCATATCCTTTTCTTAAAAGGCGAGTGGCGTTAAGAATATTAACTAGTCCGATGGAGCCTTCAAAAGCGACAGTATGGAATGTCACAAGCGCCTTTTGTCCCGGCTCAGCTTTAACATCCTCGAATACTTTCTCTTCATAATCTACGAAGTAATCTCCTTTTTTGTGCGATTCTAATTCTACCTTAGGCATAACTTGATCATTTTATATTAATTGAAAAATACAATTTTGTTTGGTAAGAGAAAAGGGATGTAAAGCTGCTTTACCTAAATTTTAACGACTTTTATAAATTTTGGTCATATTGAGTTATTCCCAAAACTTATTTTGTTAACGATACAAATTTAGGTTGAAACAGTTGCTGATGTCAATCACCTTAAAAGGTTATATTTATCAGTTTTAGTAATTATTTTGTTTGTTTTTACTTAAATTCAAACTTAAAATCGAGCAACTTTCCTTTTTGATCGAGTATTGGTTGATAAATTAAACCTGTTTTTACGAAGTTTGAAAAAATGAATAATTTGAAACCAGATATCAGTCAGTCCTCAGAATCAGTTTCAACCGAAGGAAATAAATTTAAAACCTTCCTGTATAAACTGACATCGGATCCGGGAGATAGAGGAAAAGCAGTGGATTCCGAGATTTTAAGTTATCTTGAAAATATTCAACTTTTCCATAATCAGTTCATATATATCCATCACATCAAAACCGGCAAATTTTACTTTAAAGGTTTTGAAGAAAGTCTGGGATATAAATTTGATGAACTGACCGCTGATTTCTTTGTACGTAATATCCATGTGGACGACCGCGTGACTTATTTCAACATATCAAAAGCGTTGCTTTCTTTCATTACTTTTCACGCCAATGATATGATTGCTTTTGAAAGCACGTTCCATATTAATTATCGAATAAAAAACGCAGACAATGTTTTTCTGCCGATCTTAAGACAAAGCTCTGTGTTCATTATCAATGAAGAACATGAAATTGAAGCGTATCTCAGCTTGTGTACCGACATGAGCAATATCCTTGATTCTATCAAAATCCGGTGGCATTTGTTTGGACCGAAAAGTGAACAATTTCCGCAGTTCCTTTATCAATACGCCAACAAGAAAACCGGCCTGTTCAGTGAACGTGAACTGGAAATTCTTCAACTATTAATCGAAGGAAATTCAAGCACCGAAATTGGCGAAAAGCTATTTATAAGCCTTAATACCGTTAATACGCATAGAAAAAGCCTCATGAAAAAAGCTGACGTGAAAAAGACGATCGAGCTCATTTCTTTTGCCAAGGATAAGGGATATATTTAGCTGATGGCTGTCAGCTCTTGGCTGCTAGCTTTTCGGCAAGTCGAACTATTAGCTCTATACGTACTAGTTTTATCGGTTGAACATTCTTCCTATAATCTACGATCATTCTTCTTTAATGGCCAGGTCGTTGATACTTGCGAATCTTTTTTGCATTAATCCGTTTTCATCAAATTCCCAGTTTTCATTTCCATAGGCACGGAACCATTGACCGTCTTTATTACGATACTCATATTCAAACCGGACAGCGATCCGGTTTTCGGTGAATGCCCAAAGTTCTTTTTTTAGTTTGTAGCTAAGTTCTTTCTGCCATTTGGTCGATAGAAATTTTACGACTTCTTCACGGCCATTTACAAATTCGGAGCGGTTTCGCCATTCGGTATTTACTGTGTAGGCAAGGGATACTCTTACAGGATCCTGACTGTTCCAGGCGTCTTCTGCGAGCTGGACTTTTTGTGTAGCAGTTTCAAAATTAAACGGCGGTAAGGGAAGTTTCTGTTCCATAGTAATGAGTGAAAAGTGATTGGATAATCGATTTTGCCGAATGAACCGGCCAGGCATTGGTAAATAATTTGCTTTCAATAATAGCGCTTTCAAAAAGGAAATAAATATGTGTCCAGTCAATACCGGTATCCTTCAATGTTGTTTTGAAAAAATTCTGTAATTCCTGTTTATGTTGCTGAATTACAGTTAATAATATTGTATTTTCTTTTGGAATTTCCGAAAGCATATTCAAAAATGAACAGCCCCGGTACTCTTCTTTTTCGTTCATGTCAATGATAAAATCAAAAGCTGCAAGAACCTTCTCTTCCGCACTTTTCTGGGAAGAGGTTGATTTTACAAGTCTGTCAAACCAGAAAATATGACGCTCGTTCAGATAAGCTACTGCTATTTCCTCTTTTGAACGGAAGTGCTGGTAAAGACTGGATTTGCCTACTCCGGATTCCTGTACGATCTGATTTACACCGGTTGCATTATAGCCCTGATAATGAAAGAGATGAGACACTGTTTCCAAAATTCTTTGTCTGGGTTTTACCTCTTTATGTATCATTTTTCTGGAATTCAGAAAACAGAACAGTCCGTTTTTTTCTTCAACAAATATATGTTTCATCGAGCCTGGGCAACGGTAACAGTCAATGAATCTGTGGTAGTAATCAGGGTTTGCGTTCGATTTTTAATACGTATACGCCTGATGGTATGAATTTATTTGACAGTTTAGATACGAACTTTGCGTTTTTTCACTCACTGAAACTTTTAGATTGTATTTAATTTAAATCTGTTTAGTTTGATTTCCATAGTTGTAAAACTTCCCCGGGTTCTTTATTTTTGAGATTGTCATTGAGCTCAACGATTTTCACTCATTTAGCATTGCTTATTAAAGGATACATATGAATAGTGGCCGAAAGGAATTTAATTTGCAATCTGATCGTCTAAAATATTTCGATACTTTGGAAATTGTCAACTGGAAGGAAACGGGTGTAGGAGAACCTGAAAGTTGGCCTCAAAGTCTTCATACTTCCTTTGAAATTATTCAAAATGTGCCTTTTCCAATGGCAGTTGCCTGGGGTGAAGAATATTGCATTTTGGCTAATGAGGCGTTTAAGAAACTGTTAAAACATATAGGATTTTTATCAGAAACGGCCACTCCGGCAAGAATGATTTTTTTGGATAAATGGTCGAAAATTGAGCCTGAGTTTAATGATCTCATTAATCTAAATACCGAAACTTCCTCTTTTTCTATATACGATAGTGAGGAAAATAGCTGCGAATTTAAGCTGACCATTATCAAACTTGAAAATGGAAATACGGGCGGGATTTTAATTACGGCTTCCGAAATAACAAAAGATCAGAGCGCTTTAAAAGAGCTATATGATAGTAGGGAAGCGCTGGAGTTTGTTGTTGACGCGGCTGACTTGGCAACCTGGGATTACAATCCTGCTACAAATGAGTTTACGGCCAATAAGCGATTAAAGGAATGGTATGGTTTGTCCGCAGATCGGGCTATTCCGTTGCCGGAAGCACTGGCAAGAATTTCGGAAAAGGATAGAAGCCAGGTGGTTAAGGCAATTGAAAATGCACTGGATTATTCGTCCGGGAGCCGGTATGATATCATATACACAATTACTGATGGACTAGGTCGTGAAAGAATAGTTAAAGCGAAAGGGAAAGCATATTTTAATAACGATAAAATTGCTTACCGATTCAATGGAACGCTGGAAGATATAACGGATGAAGTTTTGGCGCATCGGGCGCTGGAAGAAAGTGAGAAGCGTTTTCGGACAATTGCCGACACAACACCCAGCCTGATCTGGATGTCCGGACCGGATGGTTTGTGTCACTTCTTTAACAAAGGATGGCTGGATTTTACAGGCAGAACGATGGAGCAAGAGATTGGAAATGGCTGGGTTCAAGGTGTTCATCCTGATGATTTTGAAAGATGCCTCGCCATTTATCTCACTGGTTTCAATTCTCGCAAGGAGTTTTTTATGGAATATCGTCTCCGTTACCACGATGGAACTTACCATTGGATCAGTGAAAAAGGTGTTCCGCATCTGGATATTGATGGGACATTTCTAGGCTACATCGGTGGCTGCATGGATATTGACGAACAGAAAAATTTTGCAGCAGAATTAGAATATAAGGTTACTGAGCGGACAAGCCAACTGAGAGAATCAACCATACAGCTTGAAGAATCCAATGCCAAGCTGAATGCCAAAAACCGGGATCTGGAATTTAGAATTTTGAGTGAGTTTTCTGAAAGTTTTGCCGGTTATAAAACCGGGAAGGAATTTTTTTCTTCCCTGATCCAGGATTTGTCTGTTAAAAGTCAGATGGATTATGTGTTACTTGGAGAATTGCTTCCCGTTGGTGAAAACTTTTATGATATCAAGTGTATCGCAGTTTCGGCCTTTGGTAAAATTGCCGAAAATTTTCAATATCCTTTGTTTGATGGTCCGTGCTGGCAGGTTATAAGCGGTAACGTTTACAGCTATCCGAAAGAATGCCGGATTACCTTTCCTGAAAATGAAACTGTTTCCCAATTTAACGTCGAAGGATATATGGGCTATCCTTTGTATGACAATCAGGGACAGGTTACAGGATTGGTGGCGGCTATGCACCAGGAAGAAATTAAAGAGATTTCTTATGTAGAATCGCTTCTTAAAATTGTTGCCAAGCGTGCCGAACTGGAACTGGAACGGATCAAAAATGAAAACAAACTGGCTGAGCAAAACAAGGAATTGCAGCGCCAGAATGCGGAACTGGATTCATTTAATCACATTGCTTCGCATGATCTTCAGGAGCCGCTCAGGAAAATACAAACTTTTATAAATCTGATCGAGGAAACGGAGCATGAACATATTTCTCCATCAGGAAAGGGATATTTTGCACGAATTACCGCATCTGCGAGGCGTATGCAAAATTTGATTACTGATTTGCTGACATATTCGAGAGCAAACAGTTCGGAGATACATTTTGTTGAAGTAGATCTGAACGAACTTATTGAAGAAGTAAAAGCGGATTTATCAGTATCAGCACAACAGAAAAATTCAACAATAACCTGCGCTAAGCTGCCTGTACTTAAAGTTTTACCACTTCAAATGCATCAGCTTTTTTTGAACCTGATTGAGAATAGTATAAAGTACAGTGAGCCTGACAGAGATCCGGTTATAAAAATAGCTGCAACCGTTGTAAACGGACAAAAGATTACGGAATTTGATCATGCTGATATTAATCAAAATTACTGGAAAATAAGTATTGAGGATAATGGAATCGGCTTTGATCAGCAATATGAATATAAAATCTTTGAGCTTTTTCAAAGGCTTCATTCCCGAAATCAGTATGAAGGAACAGGCATAGGTTTAGCGATTTGCAAGAAAATTGTTACTAGTCACGGTGGTTATATTTCAGCCCAAAGTTATCCTGGAATTGGTTCTGTGTTCAATATATTTCTGCCTTTTCGGTTGTAAAGGGTTTTGGTTCATATAGTTAATTCAGGTTTAAGCCAATAGCCAAACCGACATAAGGTTTGCCTTGATAGATCCAGTAATCTTTATTTTTGTCTAACAAATGATCAATTGCGCCGATTAGCCCAAATGTAAATTTATCTACACCCATTACGATTGCAACCCCTTTTGACCAAATTAAACCATCGTATTCAATCGTAATTTGATTATTTGTTACCCAGGGATTCATAGCAGTTGCGCCAATTCCTGTGATAAATCCGGCTGAGATTCCATAATGAGTGATTTTCTGTTTTATTTTTCCAACCGGATTTGTTTTGTATGACAAACGATAAGTATCATTTCGATAACCCAGATAGATAATTCCGTTGACATTATTGCTGAATTGTTTTGGAAATGACTGTGTGGACGGGCGAAGTTTTATTGGGATTGTCATGAAATCAATATCAAAACTGTTTTGCCAATATTTCTGACTACCCGCTTCTTTTCCTGCGTTTTTGAGCGTGTATGATTTAAGTGGTTTCAAATTTGTTGTTGACGGCGACAAACGGTGCCAGCCCTTTTTTAAAGTATAAACCGTAATCGTATCATTGGTGTTTTCGACATAAACATGCTGGTTTTTGCCATTTATCTTAGTTCGATATACGCCATCGTCAAACTTAAATTTGGGAGAATCTTTTAATCCTGCGCATCCGCTTAGCATGATTACAAAAAACAAAAGGAATAAAAAAGTGGAGATTAAACTTGTAGTACGGGACTTGTAAACACGTAATGCTGGATTCATATAAGGAACAGTGGACGGTTTAAATTAAATAGTTGTTAAAAGATGCCTGTTTTTTTCTTTTTTTCGAAAAGATATGCAACCGGGCACAAAATTTGATAGTAATGATCTATAAAAAAACTTACAACCATCCACTAAATAATTATACCTATGCCGAATAAAGCAAGTGCCGCTTTTGAAAAAATTGCAACAAAAATTACAAACTGGACAGGAAGTTCGCCAGCATTCATTACTGCGTTTTTAATTATTCTTGTCTGGGGGGTAACGGGGCCTGTTTTTAATTATTCTGATACCTGGCAACTGGTCATAAATACTTCCACTACCATTATTACTTTTTTAATGGTATTCATTATCCAAAAGTCTCAGAACAAGGACTCCAAAGCCGTTCATCTAAAATTGAACGAGTTAATTGCGGCAAGCAGACATGCCAGTAACAGGATGGTTGATATTGAAGATTTGACGGAAGATGAGCTTAATGTACTGCACAAATTTTATCAGAAATTATCCGATATAGCGGAGGACGATCAGGACATTCATCATTCACATTCCATTGATGCGGCGGAGGATTTACAAAAGGAAAAAAATAGTTACAAAAGAATTGAGAAGTCCGATGCAGATGTAGTTAAGAAATAATCACTAGCAAAATAACCCATGACGTCGAGTCACGGGTTATTTTTTTGACATTATTAGAACCAGTAAAATTTTACTTTAACTGTCGGAAATAGACATTATTACTGATTGATTCAAGTTTTATTTCAGGACCGCCGCCATTCATAGTCCCTTCCAACATATAACCGACAATCGGATTTTTCTGTTTTTTGTCTTTATAATCAATTGTGAAGTCGGTGTAGACTTCACCGGTTATCGTTTTCATTCCAAGATTTGCGCCTTTGGATTTCGGCCAGCTCATATCTACAAAACCGCTGATTGTTTTGGCTTGTACCGCCGTTGTTGCGCCTTCGATATCAATATTTCCGTTAATACTTTCCAGGACGAGTTTTGCCTGCCGCGGAAGAAAAACCTGATAGTTTATTTCGCTGCATATGTAAAATCGCTTTCCATTTTTATCCGAGTTGTAAGTGGATTTTTTATCCGGGCAGTCCGTTTCCTTGCCTTCTGATAACATATCCTGATTCAAATCCGTTTTTAGCGAAATTTGCTCTGTATTGGATGACGTGGTAACCGTCAAAGCATCGTTAAGTTTTCCTGCATTTATTGTTGCTGAAATATGGACAGAAACTTCATTTTTGTCCCAGTAACGAACTTTGATACTATCCCCGAATCTCAGATTGAGATTGACCGTTTGTCCGGCAGAAAATGGTAATTTTTTGTCGATAATTTTTTGAGAAAATGCCTGGTTTATGATCAAAACCAAAAGCAAAAATGTATATTTTTTCATAGCCAAAAAAGTCAGGGAGATTGGTGTTTTATTTCTGTTTCCGGATGTAAATATTATTACTGATCGTGTTCAACTGAATTTCCACACCGCCGCCGTTGGTTGTTCCTTTTATGGAGGCACCCATACTGATTTTGGACATACCATTTTTCTCGTTTTTCAGACCGAGGTCAAAATCGGTATATATTTCACCGTTAATAGTATGGAGATTTAAATTAGATTTTACACTGGCAGGTAACGTAACATCCACCGAGCCGCTCACCGTAGAAATTGCTGATGGCTTTGCCTGATTCAGATTTTCATAAACTACTTTTATTGAGCCACTTGTACTGTTTGCTACCACGGGTCCGCTTACACGAAGGAGATCAATATCAGCACTTAATGTACTCACTTCCAGATCACCGTCCATATTACTAATGGATAGACTGGATCCGCCCTGCCAGTTGGTTTCCTTAAACTTTATAGCAGCTTTTTTAGGAATTCGAATGGTGTATTTGATTGATTTTCTTACTGCTTTTTCAATCTTAACCGCACCATCTTCTTTTGTTACGGACAAGCCAATCCCGGTGTTGTCTTCCACGCCGTAATAAACTGGTTTTAGACCTTTTGCTCGCTCGGGAAGTGGATCGATCTTAGAAGAAGCAACGATAGAAATTTCCTCTGAATTTGTTCCTTCAATCGTGATTTCACTCGCATTCATTTCAATAAATACCTTTTGGTCTTTTGAATTGGCAAGTTTGGTTTTGAATTCCTGAGCATGAACATGCGTTGCAAGCCAGAGAATTACAGCAATTAATAAAGAGATTTTTTTCATGGATTTGATTACTAAATTGTGATTTAATACTATTTAACTATTTCAAAAAGGCATAGAAATCCTGTTCTTCAAAAAGAAGATTTAAAATTTCTAAATCATTTTATTTTCAGGACGCGGGATTTTCTTTTTGGTTAAGAAAGCTGAGCCCTTCTTCCGCCTTGGCACGAACAACGTCCAGCACATCCTGATTTTTGGCGATACGTTCAATTTGTTCAACTGCACGTTTTTCCTTCATTCTGACCAAGGCTTCAATTAGTCTTATTTGAAGATTCGGATCTGTTTGAATTGATAGCGACTGAATTAAAGCCTGACGTACTTCCGGTTCATTTTCAAATCGTAATAATGCCTGAAACGCAGCTAGACGGACATTTACATTTACATCAAAATTCAAAACATTAACCAGCAACTCCGTAATTTCTGCATCGGCGCCCGATAAGTCATAGCTTTGAGAAACTGCCTGAATTCGATCACTGGCTGATGTATTTTCAGATTTGTCAAAAGCCAGTACTTTTCTCATTTTCATTACTTGCTCGTTGTTGTCGGTATCGGAAATGTAATTGTTTTGAGAATCCGTATTTTTATTAACTCTATAATTGTAAATATAGCCAGATGCAAAACCTATAATTAATAGACCAAGTCCGGCTGCGATGCGCAATGACCAGCTTGTCAGATTCCTGATTTTTGCAGATTTTTCATTCGCAGGATTTAATTCGATAGGAATTAAAAATTCAGAGGCGGACTGCTCTTTTCCTGCTTCCGCAAAATAGCGAAATTGTGCTGTGTGACTTTGCAAATGCACTGGAATATCATCGTTTTGAAAAAACAACCGAAGATATTTTTCCTCTTCAAGTGTTGTTTCGCCGTCGTAATATTTATTTAGTAAGTCTTCAATTTCCTGGTTCATAATCATTGTCTTTTAAATAACTCTCCCTCAATCTTTGGCGTGCTCTGGACAAAATTACCCGGATATTTGACGCACTTAATCCGGTTACTTTTTCAATTTCCTCAAACGAATATTCCTCGACATCCCGTAAATGAAGAACGAGTTTTTGCTGTTCAGGAAGTTCATCTATCAACTTTCCAATAAGGGAGGCATTGTCCGCATTTTCAACTTGTTTGTAAGGAGAAACCTGGTTTGCCTTTACTTCTGTCATATCAAAGTCACAAGCCATCTTTTTCCTGCTATGAGATTTAATGCGGTCCAAACATTCATTTCTGGTCATTTGTACGGCTAGTGCTTCTACACTTTGGTAGCTTTCCAGTTTTTGTCTGTTTGTCCAAAGCTTTAAAAGCACATTCTGCGTAGCATCCTCGGCCTCCTCGCGATTGCGAAGAAACATTTGGGCCAGCCGGAAAAGGCGGGCTTGTACGGGAATGATATGTTGCTTAAAGCTTAGTAAATCCATTTCAATGACAAAGACGACTGAACCGGAAAACTGTTACAGTCAACTTGAAAGTTTTTTTATTTGTGTTGAAATTAAATCAAAAAAAATCCATAATAATCTGTTTGATAGATTATTATGGATTTAAGATTTTCAAAATAAATTATGGGCTAATCCATCCTTATTGCTTTTACCGGATTCATAACTGCCGCTTTGTAAGTAACAAGACTAACCAAAACACAAACCACCTAATGAAAATACGAGCCAACCGAAGCGAAACTAATCCAGCCAATTTCGATGCGGTAAGCATAATTTTGAAGCCATTTGTTCATGCTGAAAAAAGCCAGTGGAAAAGCGTGAAGCATCGCAGCCAAAATAATCATCAAAAACTCCTTCAAAAATAGCATGGTAACACTTGCATAGGATGCTCCCAACACTTTTCTAATCCCAACTTCCCGCGTTCTTCGGGAAACATTCAGGGAAACCATTCCCAAAATTCCGAGCAACACAATGATAACGGAAAGTATCGTAGCAACATTTGCAGCACGTTTTAACTGCATTTCAGTTTTGTAAAGTTTCGCCAGTGTATCGTCCATGAAAGAATATTCGAAGGCTGTTTCCGGCATCAATATCCGCCATTTATTTTCAATGGCAGCGAATGGATTGCGAAACATTTCCGGCAGGAATTTTAAAGGAAAGGAAACGGTAAATATTTGCATTTCGAATGTGAAGAAAAGCCAAAGGTTTGATTTCCTTATGCATGGATTCAAAATGAAAATTTTTGATCACGCCACCAATGGTCAGGGGTGCAGGGTTGGAATGCATTCTAATTTGCTGTCCAATAGCATCCTGTGGATTTAAAAAACCAAGCGACTTTGCCGCTTCTTCATTTAGCACAATTTCATCTGGCTGATAAACGCCTTGTTTGGCATAGAAAAACTTACCTGCTAACAGGGATAGTTGGTAAGTATCAGCATATTTTTCATCGGTGCAAAGCAGTTTGGGTATAAATTGCCTGCGCCGAATCCTGGCCGATTTTGTACAATCCCGTGCTTCCTCCAAAATTTCCATTTGGAATTTCATACGATAAACTTACCTTGCTTGACTTCGTTCAAATGAGACATCTCCTCACGGATTGCTTCCATTTTTGTAAGTCCTTCCGGCGTCCAGTCCCGCGGTGTTGCTATCGAAATGATCGATTCTTTGTTGTAACCCAGATCTTTACTGAAAAAATAACTGACTTGTCTGGCAACCAAGGTTGCTGCAATAAAGACAAATAGTGCTATTGAAAACTGGGACGCAATTAGCACTCTTCTGAATATAATATTTTCCTTAACTGATTTTAGTTTTCCCTTTACAGATTCAATCGCCGGGAGAGAAGATAAAATAAATGCCGGATAAATGCCAGCCAATAAGGCCGTTATCGAAGCTAATAAAAACAGAAATAATTAAGGAATAAGGTAAAAGCGAAAAAACTGGAATTATATTTTTACCAAGCATATCTTCAAAATACGGCCGGAATAACTCGTAAAATCCAATGGACAATAACATTGCTATGAAAGCCAGAATAAAAGATTCTGCCAGAAACTGGAATATTAATTGTTTTCGCAAACTTCCCAGTACTTTCCTTACACCGATTTCTTTGAGCCTGGAAGATGAATTTCCTATTGAAATATTGACAAAATTAACGATAGCCATCAGCAGGATAAAAGCGGAAACACCGAGAAGTGTATAGATCATTTTTTTGACCAAACCGTTATTTTGTTCCATATAAAATGTCTTCAACGGAACGAGTGTTTACTTGCAAGTTGGCCTTGATATTTTCTGGTAGTATTAGTGGCTAATAAACGGGCAATTGGTTTTTCAAGATCCTTTGCAGTCACACCATTTTTCAGTTCAACAAAAGTAATCATGTAAGGAAATGACCAGCTATCTGCCCCGTTTCTGCCATTCAAGCCGTTGAAGGGGATGAAAATTTCGGCTGGCATTTTTGAGGAGATTTGTTACGGAATTATTTGGCAGACGATTTTAAAACCGCCGTAATTCTGAATTCCTGTTTTCCTCCGATAAAATTATCCAGCGTGATATTTTTGCCTAAAACATCATTTGTTCCAAAATATTTGACTGCTTTTTCTTCGGTAAGTGCAATGGAATTAGGCTGTTGTAATGCTGTTTTCGGATCACCATAAACCAATGGAAATCCGTACATGGAAAGCAAAGTAGAATCGCCCGCCTGTACTTCCTCCCGGAAATGTTTCTCACCATTTGAAACGGCAACCGTTATTCCGTCATATCGGTAATAGTTAGCAACCAGATTTGGATATTCTTCTTTAAGCGTTTTTCCCAGCGGCCCGAGCGTAGCTATTTCTACGCCCATATCTGGCTGTTTCCATTTGCTTTGCAGAATGTATTGGTTCTCAGGATTTTTTAAAGAAGTATTGACCTGCAACTCGCCCCAGACATAACTTCCGATCAGGAAAGCGAAGGTCATCCCGGCAGATAAACCGAGAATGCTTACCAGTGAAAAGAATTTTCGTTTAACAAGATTGCGCCAGGCGATTTTAAAGTAGTTTTCCAGCATGAGGTTTTTTGTGACTAAAAGTAAGAGCCTCAAAGCTGCTAATCTAATGTATGAAAGCTATTTAACGATTTTTAACTTTCATACATCAGAAAAAATTAAATTTTTACCTGCACGGTAACATAAAATCCTCTTCCGTCCGAAGGTAAAATTCCCGGTCCGGGATAGCCCGTAGCGCGACGGGTGAAATACATTCGGTTTGCCAGATTGTTTACACTTCCCTCAAATCTTAGCCTTTTAAAGTCATAGGAAATGCTGGCATCCATAATTGTGTAGGCACGGAATAAGTCCGACAACACCTGTGACACCACCGTCAACCGCATTGGTTGCTTCCGTAAACTGGTCAGACAAATGGGTATATTGAAAAGAGGCTTTCAGATTTTTGTAGCCAAAACGTACACCGGATTTTATATTGAATTTTGGAACAAATTCAACCTCTTTTCCTTTTACACCAACGATTTCACTTTCCTTATAGGTTGAATGAATAACCGCAATGTTGGTGAATAACACACCGCTAAAATTTGTTTTCGGAATTAATAGTCTTCAGAAAATCTGCTTCTCCGTAAGATTCCAGTCCCATAATCACGGCCCGTCCAACATTTCCTCTTTTCCGAAGCACGCGGTTGCTTTCATCATAAAATTGTACTTCCCCGATACGGTTATTATAATTCAGATAAAACCCGCTTACATCAAAATTGTAAAGTGAAGTCTGATAACTTCGGATTCCAATGTCGAGCGAATGACCTTTTTCATCTTTCATATTCGGATCAATAACCGATGAAGGATTTGAAATCCGCATATCGCTGAATGTGATTGAACGATAATTTTGAGAAATATTTCCGTACATATCCAGATGCGGTGCTGGCTTGTAACTTAGCCCCAAACCGGCAATTACAAACTGTCTTCCGTTGGTTCTGTATTCATCCGTTTTTGAGATATTGATAATATTTCCTGCCAAGATCCCTTGAAATATTTCCGTAATAACCATCGGCAATCGTGTGGATATATTCAAAACGAACACCCGGCGTTACAGAAAATTTGTCATTGACATACAAAATATTTTCAGCAAAAACAGAGACGTTCCGGTTTGGAAAACGATAGTCGTAAGTAACAAGTTTATCGGCATCAACAAAGTTAAAATTGGCATCTTTTCCGTTACTTCCGGCTCCTTGTAAACTATGGTTGAAACCATGATAATATCTGGTTCCTACCAATAATACATTTTGCATTTTTCCGGTATAATATCGTTTCAGATATCTGGCTTCTGCACCCCAGTTGGTGAAATCTCCCTTGATCAAATCTCTTTCACTATTATCATCAACAGTTGCAACGCGATTTGGCCGGAAACCCAGAGAATAACGAAAAGCGGACAGACCAAAAAGTCGCAGGTTAAATTCGTTCATGGCATTGAATTTATGATCAAAATGCAATGCAAGCATATTCCAGTTGACCTTAAACCAGTTACGTTCACGGTTACTTTGGCGTGGATCTGTATTAAACATATCATCCGATTGTCCGCCAGGCTGCTGGGCCAGATAATTCATGTGCGTAATGTCAATGCCAATTTTCGTTTTTTCGGAGATTTTGTAATCTACATCTGGAGAAAACTGTCACATTGTTAAAGTGAGAATTTGGCCGCCATCCATCGCCTCTTTTGTACTGAACAAAAGTATAATAACTTAGTTTTCCAACCGTTCCGCTGGCGCTTGTGAAGGAATTATAAAAACCGAAAGAGCCGGTACTTTGCCTGACGACCAATTCCAGTTTCCGGTTTTCAACCGGTTTTCTCATCACAAAATTGAACAAGTCCGCCAAACTGGGTTCCATATTGCAAAGATGCCGCACCACGAATAATCTGTATTCTGCCCTACGGCTTCTACCGGCGGTGTATAATAACTTTCCGGATAGCCAAGGGCATCGGCACTGATATCATAGCCATTTTGACGAACATTGAAATTGGAAGTCCGGTTAGGATCCAGGCCGCGCCCACCAATACTAAGCTGCAATCCGGCACCGTCATTTTCATAAATATTTAGTCCGGGAACCCGGGCATAAACCTGTCTGGCATTATTTGTAGCGAGATTGGCAACCAGTTTATCCGGCAAAATTACTTCCGTTTTTTTTCCTTCATAAATCCCCATATTTTCAACGCCACGCATTCGGGTATAACCAAAATCACTTTGTTTTTCGGTAACAGTAATTTCTTCCAGATCGTTTTCTCTGGTATGCAATACAATTTTTAAAATGACTGGCTCGTCGTCTGCTTTAAAAGAATGCTGATATGATTTGAAGTCCGGGTGGGAGATATGGATCGTGTGATTTCCTGAACTTATGGAAGAAATTACAAATTTGCCCTGTTCATCGCTTACAGAATTTTGCGCTCCTTTGGTCACATAAATCGCACAGCCTTGAATTGGCAAACTGTCTTTTTTAGAAATGATAATTCCGCGAAAGCTGGGTTTGTGCCAGCGTTTTGGTTAGTGATCAGACAAAATATAAAAATATTAAAAACCTTTAATTTCATTATCGAAGTGGAGTTATCCAGGATTTGTGTTGGAATGATTCGGTTTCTGCGGCCAGATTAATGTCAGGACTAATCAGTGGTTTTCCCAAACGGCCATTAAGCGCGACGTAAGAATCCACATAAACTTCCGGATTTTGAAATCCATGCTGACGATAATAATCGCGAAGAATGTGGGCATATTGCAAAATCATGTCGGGCTGGGTGGACATGGTTTTTTCCTGCAAAGTGGTCAAAAACAAATTGTTATTTACAATCAGACTTTTCCCGGTTTTATCTCTGATCTGAAACTGGGTATATCCGGCTTTTTCCATCAGCATCACGCGCCAGGAAAACCGGTAGCCTTCTTCTGTCCAGAATAATTCACCGGGATAAAGAAAGTAGCGAAAAGGAATAATCAGTTGAAACAGAAAAAAGATTGAAAAAACTGAAACGAACAATGCTCGTTGTCAATTTGTTAGGAATGTATTTTTTGTTGATCTGATCAAATATGAAATGGGTAATTTAAATAAGCTTCCAAGCCGATTAATTATATTCTGATGAAATTGACCTGAAAAGAAAATCAAAGCAGTAACAATCATGATATATGGAAACATACCAATCGGAAAAAGTATAGCCGTTAAGTCCATGAAAAATAACAACCGCAATGAAAGCATAGGGACGCGTTTTTTTATTCCAAAGAAAAAACGGAATACTCAGATCATAAAGACAACCAAACCAGCTGAATACATAGGAATCCATTCATAATTGAAAAGAAAACCGATGACCGGCATATCATTTTGGGCCGGCAACCAGATTTTTAGCGGCAACGCATTTAAAAGCCAGTCGCTGTTTAATTTTGCAAGACCGGCGTAGAAATATAGAATGCAGACCATAGCTTTAACAGAAAAAATACACCAGGCCGGAATCTGGTCTGCGTGAACTTTTTTATTCCGGTAAGCATCAACAGAAAAGTATACATGAGCAGGCAAAAAGATCAGCATAAAACTGATAATACTTACAAAATAATAATGATTTAGGTAGGTGGATTTGTCGATCAGTTCAATGTAAGTAAAACTTAGAAACAGCACGATACCTGCAATTCTGTAAAATAACCCCAAAGCCACCAGCAAGGCAGCCATGGCGCAAATGGCAAACAAAAAATAGGTGTATTCCCCTAACGGTTTTACAAATTCGAAACCATAAAAGGGGAAAAAATATTGCGGTTTTATATACAATTGTTCGATCCAGCCCTTGCTCCAAAACCGGATTATGCTCAAAAAAAGCATTGTTCCAAAAGCAATCCTGAAAATAGCCAGAGGAGCAGCAGAAGTATACGATCGTAAAGTTTCAGCATGTTTTAAGCAAATGAATCAAATCATTGACATGTAAGTGATTTCCGCACTGCAATGTAATCCCCGTCATTATCAGTATAGGTAATTGTAATACTCATCGCAGAAGTCATGTCGACTTTCAGCATACGAACCGCTTTTTGCATTTCTGTGTAAGTATCTTTCATTGCCTGATTATTGGTTTTTACCTCGTCATAAAGACTTGGTTTTAACGCATTCAGTTTTGTTTTAATCGCTTCAAACTGGGCATTCAGGATTTCAGCTAAAGTTTTCCCGGTTGCGCTGTCCTTTGCTCCCAAGGCGTTCAGATAGGATTTTCAAAGATGGACCTTCGACACCGGTTGTGAAATTCTTTCCATTAAAAAAATCAACAAAAGCCTGCTGGGCCGTTTTTGCCAAAGTCAGCGACAGGTCTTTTTTGTAAAAACTCTCTACTTTTTCAGGTGCCGGAACGCCGTTCAGCATAGCTCCTGATGGAATTCCAAATTTTCCTGATCTGATATATCTCTCATAATGAAGGACATATGCGTTGACCATCTGTGAAGATGACGAACTGATATCCAGTCCTGTTTTGGTTATAAAAGTTTCACGCGCAGTACTTCCCCAATCATTTCTTACTTTGCTGATCAAGCCGCCCATCCTGTTTGTAAGGCGGGTCAAATGTGCAAGACGTTTTGCTCCATCGGTCGGTGCTGCATAATAGGCTAAAATGGTTGCATCATCCGCACCAACACCATTAATCATATAATCCAAAGCAGGAAAACCCTGTCTGTCATAAGAAGCAGGAACTTCGAAGTTTGGCGCCAGTTCGGAAACATCGCTATTGATACCGGCAACATTGGCAGGATATATATTGAAATAACTTCGTATAACATACTTTTCACCCGGTCCAAATTCAAAAAGCTCCACTTTCTGCCACTCCACATAGGCATCCGCCCAGGCCTGGCGCAATGCCGTCAATTCAGTACAGCTCGGGCTTTGCGACAAAAGCACTTCTTTTAGCGAGCATCAGATCAAACTTTGTCTGGAAACTGGCGTAGGAAGGAATAATGATATTGTCGGCCAGATTTGTCAGCATATCCTTTCTGTTCTTGTCCTGAACGTCAATCGTTTCTGTCGGCGTATCACTGCCTCCCGAACAAGACCATAATTGCAGTGGACAGCAACAAGATTACTGCACCTTTTTTGAAATTAATTCGTATCATCTTTTAAACAATAATAGTGGACTGGTGCATAAGCAGCCAGTCCACTGAGGAAATAAATAACTAAATTTATCAGATCTTAAAGCTTGAATTTCGCGGTAATCGCGTCAGAGGCTGCATTGATTTTGTCAGGAGTCAAGTCCCAGAAACCATTGGCTGAACCAACAAGTCCAAGCAGGATGGCATCAGAAAAAGCTGCATCTGCTCCATTGATTGCGGCATAACGCAAAGAGTAAATAAATCCAAGACCTTCGCCCATGGCATGTGCACGTGCTGCATCCGTAGTTGAGGTTTTCCATTTACCCAAATAACCAACTGCGGCTTTTGCAATTGCTCTTTCCATTTCTGTTCTGATAAATGTTGCCTGTGTTTTCAATTCGGCAGCGTCGTTGTTCACAATAGCAGCGCGGCCTTTCACAAATGCCGGATGGATTTTGGCATAATTATCTTTATTATATTCCCAGATGTATGAGCCAAGAAATGATTCCGCAGTACCTCTTACAGCATCTGTGGAGCCTAACAAGATAAACAGGATTTAAAGTTAGCAGACCATATGCTTCGTCCCAATTGTGTTCAAGCGCAGTATATTTCTGGCCTGATAACCAAAGTTTTGTTATCAGCTTCAAGGCCTTTTACAAGCAAAACATTAGAAATGTAATCCAGTTGAAGCGCACCGATCAATCCTTTCTGAATAATCTGAGCATGTTCAATTCCTTTGGCGTCAAGAAGATAAGTTCCTGATTTTCCGGCCACACCTTTTGAAGCAGCTTTTTTGACAGATTTGCTGGCATCTGCCATGTGCGGCAAAGCTGGTTTCCAGATAAGTATTGGCAGCAGCAGCTTCCGCAGCCGTTTTTGAAGAAGCTGTTTTGTCTTTAAGCTGAACACCGGAAGAATTCAATGTTGCACCAACAATTTTTAAGGAAGGTACGTCAACAAAAGGGTTTGATGTATTCGCAAACATATTTTTCATCACAGTTGCATCCAGCGTGGCTGAATCTCTGACGGCAGATCCCAGGTAATAATTAAGTCCCTGGAACATTCTGTAACGATTGTTGCCCGACGTCAGATCAACAGTTGTATCACCTTTTGCATCAATAAAAAGTGCTTTGTAAGGAGTAGTTGGGGTTACTTTTGCGTAATCGATTTTGGTACGAAGATCCGTAACAATGGGTGGAGTAGGGTTGTCATCATCGTCATCGCTACAAGATGAAAGGCTAACGGCTACCATTGCTGCGAACAATAGCGATTTAAAGGTAAATCTGTTTTTCAACATTCGTAAAGTAAGTTTTTGTTAGGATATGTGCTGCATTTGCGATGAATTATTTAGACTAATACCAAATGAGCGAGACAAACATATACATTATTTAGAATTAGAACAAATTGTTTATCTTAAATATTTGTAACGTTTTCTGTTATTACATACAGTATTGGCATAAGTACACCAGCAACTTTCTATAAATCAGTGGCAACGGGATTTCAAACAAAAAAACTTCTGAGAAAATCTGTTAACAGATTCTCAGAAGTTTCTAGGATTGACTGGGTAATTACTTAAATGTTACTTACCGCTTTGTCTTCTTTTTTATTTTTTTTGGAATAACTTTTTTCAGCGGTTTTTGCTTTTTCAAAATCAAGAACCACGCCGTTTATGCAATAACGCAGACCTGTTGGCGGAGGACCGTCGTCAAAAACATGGCCCAGATGTGACTTACATCTTCCGCAGGTTACTTCCGTTCTTACCATGCCAAGTGTTTTGTCAGTATGATAAACGATAGACGTTTTGCTGATCGGTTCATAGAAACTCGGCCAGCCGCAGCCGCTGTCAAATTTGGTATCACTTTTGAATAGTGGATTTCCGCAAACGGCGCAATAGTACGTTCCTATTTCTTTTGAGGTTTCAAATTTACTTGTTCCAGGCCGTTCCGTTCCTTTTAATCGGGCAACCTCAAAAACTTCTGCGGGAAGAATTTTTTTCCATTCAGTTTCGGATGTGTTCACTTTATTGGTGTCCGTATGGGAATAAACCGGACTTTTTTGCTCAATTATTTGTGCAGAAGAACTTTGGAAACAAAATCCAATTATCCCGCAAACGAGCATTATTATCTTAATTTTCATGTTTGTTTGATTTGAAGTCCTGATTTGAAATATACGAAATTAGCATCCTTAAAGATTTAACATGGAGAAGTTTTTCATTGTTCCCCATATCAAATTTGAACAATTGATAAACTTCATTTCAAACTTATTCTCGCCATACTACAACACACGATATGCTGTGAATTTCTAACAATCATTCGTGTTGCATTTGTGTATTCGTGGCAAAAAATAATTATATAAACGAAGACAAATCCTGAACCCCCAACATTCTGGTTGTAGTAAAACCTTCTCCAAATTTCACACCGATCGCATGTCCCATTTCCTGGGCGCGGGCGATGACGAAATTCAAGGAATTCGGGAGACGAAATATAACTTTGCGGTTCGTTGCTGTTTTCATCGTAATCCGGATTGAAAAACTGGCTTTTAAAAGCACGGATCGCTTCTATTTTCTGATCATGAAAATCCGTAATATCCACGACAAAATCCGGCTTGATATAACGGTCCTGAACGGTATGAAAAACCTGTTTTGGTCGCCATGCTTCCTGCTTATTTCCGTTGCTCATCAAATGTTTCGATCATTCGCAAACCGGAATAAAAACAGCTGTCAGAAACCAGTTGTCCGCCACGTGCCATGATCGGGATGGCGGTCATCGATGGCATTGGTAATGACAATATCCGGCTGGTATTTTCGGATATACGGAATAATTGCTTTCTGATGCGCTTCGTCGTTTGCAAAAAATCCATCAGCCAGACCTACATTTTCACGAACTGAAATATTCAAGATCGCCGCTGCATTTGCTGCTTCCTGAATACGGCCTTCCGGTGTTCCTCTTGTGCCCAGTTCGCCGCGTGTAAGATCTACAATCCCTACTTTTTTGCCAAGGCCATTTGAGACAGCAATGTTCCGGCGCAGCATAGTTCTACATCGTCAGGATGGGCTGTTATGGCAAGAATATCTAGTTTCATAGGAAGTTTTTGATTTGTTATTTGAAATAAAGCTGAATAATCAGCTTTTCTGATCTATTTAATTCTTATTTTTTGTCCTAAACGTAAGGTTGAACGGGTTGATATCCGGTTTTTTCTGGCAATGGATGAAATGGATACGCCGTATTTTCCGGCAATGGAAGAAAGTGTATCGCCGGAACGTACTTTATGCAAAATGGAACGGGTATAGGCAACGGGCGCATCGCCTGATTCAAATTCACTTTTGTTGGATTTACCCCGAAGTGGTTCCAGACACTGCTGGTCAGCAGAAAATGATCAGATTTGATTTGTTTATTATCCCAGTCAAAAATATTTCTCGGGATCAAACGGATTTCCTTCGTAACGGTTTTCATAATGCAAATGTGAGCCTGTAGCTGCGGCCGGTATTTCCGCCCAGACCGATCACTTCGCCTGCTTTTACCATCTGTCCGGATTCCACCAAGTTGTTTTGAAAGATGACCGTAAAGTGTTTCAAGACCATTATAATGACGTACCACAATAAATTTTCCGTAACCACTTCCGTCAAAGGCAACAATCCGGACCATTCCGTCATAGGTTGATCTCACGGTATCGCCCGTTTCCAGATCAAGATCTGTTCCATTATGCCAGCGGCCCCAGCGATAACGCGAAATTGGAAGTTGGTTTGGTATCGCGTCATCGGCGTGCTCCACATACGGTTGACGGCCGGATCATATAAGGTCAGGTCAACGGGTTCGTCAAATTCCAGCGGACTTAGTCCGTAGGGATTGATCGTACGTGCATCCCAGATTACATAATATTCAGCAGATTTTACCCATTCGTCGCCAACAAGCAATGAATCCACAACTTCTACAACATCCGTTTCTCCTTCATCAATGGTGGTGGTATCTTCGCTGACAACCGGATTCAGCGGTTTTACGGGTTCAAACTGGCTTTGGAATTTTAAATTGGAGGTTTCGACCTGATATTCGTCCTCGGGCTGAGGTGTTCCTACTCTTGGTAGGTCCTTCGTTGGCATTGTTTCCGGACTGATTGATTTTTGGATTTTTTTTGAATTTTCCTCGCTCTTGTGCTTGCGTGTTCCAGGAGATCAAACACACGATCATTAGCAAACTTACAATAAGCTTTACTTTCATAAATATAATATACTGATCAGACTACACTGTGATTTCCACAATGGCCAGCCGTAGCCTGAATGTCAAATTATTCCGGGTTGTTCTAATTATGTTTCAAGCGATTTCTTCGACAATAACTTCCACTTCACGTTCCATCAAGAAACGTTCAGCATCCAGCGCAGCCATACAACCTGTTCCCGCAGCTGTAATAGCCTGACGGTAAACATTATCCTGTGCATCACCACAAGCAAACACACCCTTGAACATTGGTATGCAGCACTTCCTTTGATGGTTTGGATATAACCGGTTTCATCCATATCAAGATAACCTTTGAAAATATCCGTATTTGGTTTGTGACCAATCGCTACAAAGAAATCCGGTTGCATCCAGAAGTTTTTCTTCGCCGGTTTTATTATTTTTAACCAAAACACTTTCCAGACCTTCTTCACCATTCAGATTAACGGTTTCTGTGTTCCAGAGAATTTCAATATTTGGAAGCGTTTCCAAACGTTTCTGCATGATTTTAGAAGCACGCATTTCATCACGACGAACCAGCAGATATACTTTACGAGCCAATTTGGCAAGATAACTTGCTTCCTCGGCAGCTGTATCACCAGCACCCACAACCACCACATCCTGGCCACGGAAAAAGAAACCGTCACAAACCGCACAGGCAGAAACGCCGCGGCCGTTCAGTCTTTCTTCACCTTCAATACCAAGCCATTTTGCAGAGGCACCCGTAGAAATAATCACAGAATCAGCAAGAATTTCTTGTTTGCCGTCAATAATTACTTTACGCGGATAGGTTGTAAAATCAACCGCAGTAGCCATTCCGTAACGGATATCAGTACCGAAACGTTTTGCTTGTTTTTCGAAATTGATCATCATTTCAGGACCGGTAATTCCGTCAGGATATCCTGGATAATTATCAACTTCCGTAGTAATCGTCAATCTGGCCGCCAGGTTGGGCACCTTGGTAAAGAACAGGATTTAAACCTGCTCTTGAAGCATATATAGCGGCTGTGTAACCGGCAGGACCGGAACCAATAATAAGGCAAGATACTTTTTCAGATGTCATGTTAATTTATTACTTATAGTAATCAAAAATCTTTAATTCAAGTATTTACAGTGCAGAACAGCCATTTTGTTGTTCAGTGTGTCAGTGTGATTATGGAGCGATTTATAATTTTACGTCATCAAACAACATATGCAGATTGACAAAAGTGCGAAATTTCACTTCTTTATGCAAATTTCATTACAAAATCCGCCATTCAATCCGGCGGTTCTTTTGCCGGTTTTCTTCGGAGTCATTTGTGGCAACAGGTTTTGTTTCGCCATAACCTTTTGCTGTAATTCTGTTCGGCGTTCAATTCCTGATTTTTGCAGATAATCTGAACTGATTGTGCCCTTCTTTTGGATAATTCCAGATTGTCTGTGTCAGATCCGACATCGTCCGTATGTCCGGAAATTTCAATTTTAATTTGTTTATTGTTTATTCAAAAAATCAACCATCTTGTTCAAGTTCCACTTTCGATTTGTCGTCCAGCTGTAAATTCGCCTGTATTGAAAAATATATTGTTCAAAACTTCAGCCCGGTCTTTTTCAATCGCTTCCAAAGGAATATCCAGATTGACAGAAGATGCAGAATCAGTGACAGTAAAAGATAAGGCTTTTGAAAAGATAACCTTTTTGGAAACATAAAACGCATATTCACTTCCTTTGTTTAAGACCGCCAGGAAATTACCCGTTTGTGTATCCGATGAAAATTCACGCCACTTTTTGCTGTCGTTTTCAAGTCATATAAGTTCAATACTGGATGCGCAGCGGCTTGTTTGTTTTTTTATCAAAAACTTTTCCCTTTGCATAACGCGTAGGGATAATCAGATTTTGCAGATGATTCGGGCAGATCAAATGTATAAAGCAAGGAACGGCCTTTGGCTTTTTCCGAACTGTCGTCGGTATAATATGCCTTTTTGCCATTGGAAGCAATGAACAAGCCAACCTGATCGGCCTGTGGTATTAATTGGATAACCAATGTTTTTGGGTGTGGACCAGGTCGTATCTGCTTTTTGGGATAATAAAAATATCAAAACCGCCCATGCCCGGCAAGCCATTTGAAGCATAAAAAAGCGTGCGTCCGTTGGCATGAATAAAAGGAGCATTTTCATCATCCGGCGTATTAATTGTCGGACCCAGATTTTTTGGATCAGTCCATTGTCCTTTTTCTTTCAAAACGGTAATACCAGATATCCCGCTTGCCCATGTCCGCCACGACGATCCGATGCGAAATAAAGTGTATGGCCATCAGCGGATAATGAAGGCTGCGATTCCCAGTCTCTGTGAATTGATATTTTCACCCAGATTTTGCGGCGCACTCCAGTCTTTTCCTTCTTTTTGAGAAATGTACAGATCACAGCTTCCATAACCATCCGGACGGTTGCAGGCAGTAAAAACCAGCGTTCGTCCGTCCGCAGAAACACTGCAGGTACCTTCATTATTAGTCGTATTGATTGCTTTGGAAATTTCCTCCGGAACATCCCAGCCACCTGGAATGCGATGGGTGATATAAATATTTTCGTCCCGGTTTTCCGTCAAGTCCGGTAAAAATCAGTGTTTCATCATCAGCCGTCATCACCGGGAAAAATTGGGAGTTAAGAAAATTGACCGTGTCACCCAATGATCTTTTATGCACCTTCAACGGGTTTTTGATCGCATTTTGAGCGAAATTTGGAAGAAGCAGCACTTTTTTCTGCCAAACGTGCCAATCCGGATTTGGCAGGAGATAATGGCTAGTGCTTTTTCAAAATAAACCTGCGCAGAATCATATTTTTCGCTCTCGAAAAAATTACGTCCCAAGCCATTGGAAAGCAGACGAAGATTGAGGATCAGATGGTCCGAAGTGTATGAACCTGGCGATAATGTTTTCTGGTAAGATCCGTTTTCTTTTGCAGTTCATAGATCTGCGCAAGCCTCAAGTGTGATCTCAGCATTGTTTGGATCCGTTTCTTCTACTTTTTCAAACAAGAGCAATCGCTTCGTTGCAGCTGTCTTGCCTGCCATGCTTTCTGGGCTTTTTCAAACGTTTCCTTGCCACGGCGCGACAAAGGCGCATCCTGTGCGTGACGTGTTTGTTGAAAAAAACCAACCTGAAAAAAGCAATATCAGAAGAAGGCGGCGCATTATGGAATATTCATATACTTATGAGTTTGTAACGACATTTTCCATTTCGGATTGTCTTTGATATAATCAATTATCAAAGGCAGCATCTGTTCGTGCTTACTCCATTCCGGCTGCAATAAGTAGTGTACAGTTCGTCATTCACTAGTGCAGCATGTTCTTCTGCAAATTCAAAATCACTCTTGTTATAAATGATCGCTTTGAGCTCGTTGGCATTTTCATAAATATCCGGATGAGGCGTTTTGAATTTTTTTGGAGAAAAACAAACCCAGTCCCAATGTCCTGTAAACGGATAAACGCCGGAAGTTTCAATGTTGGTTTGAAAGCCAGCTTCCTGCAAAGCAGCCTGTCAGTTCATCCAGATTATACATTAACGGTTCGCCGCCCGTAATCACAGCCAGTCGGCCGCGGTATTGCAAGAGCACCTTCAACAATGGTATTAATATCCTGTTTCGGGTGCGCGTTGGCATCCCAGGATTCTTTCACGTCACACCAGTGACAGCCTACTTCGCATCCGCCAAGACGGATAAAATAAGCAGCTTTTCCGCTATGCTGGCCTTCTCCCTGCAAAGTGTAAAAGGCCTCCATGACCGGAAGCTGGCTGGTGACGATGGGTAATGTTTCAGTTAGCAAAATTCAAAAAGTAGGTAAACGATAAAAAATTCGTACAAAGATAGATGGTAACAAAGAAATCCGAAATAATTTGAATCAGAAAAGTCTTCCAAAGGTACTGAATTTCAAAATTTTCGTCTGGTAAATGAATTTCATCAAGTTGTTAGCCAGATACAAACTTGTAGTCAGCAATAAATAGCTGAATGTATGCAATCTTTGCATATGAATAATCCATACACAGCAGGAAGCCATTTGCGCGCTGGCAACACCTTCGGGTGTGGGAGCGATTGCGCGTAATCCGTGTTTCCGGACTTGGATTCCATTTCCATGGTTAACGATCCATTTTTAAAGGTAAAAACCTGAATTTGGTTGAAAGCCATACCGTGCATTTTGGGACAATACAATCAGATGCGGAGATTAATCGACGAGGTTTTGGTAACGGTTTTCAAAACGCCAAAATCTTTTACAAAAGAAGATTCGGTAGAAATTTCCTGTCACGGATCCGACTATATTATCAGACAGATTTTAAAACTACTTATTACAAAAGGAGCCAGAATTGCGCGTCCGGGAGAATTTACCCAACGCGCATTTTTGAACGGACAATTTGACCTGGTACAGGCCGAAGCCGTAGCAGATCTGATCGCGGCAGATTCGCGAAGCCAGTCATAAAACAGCATTAAATCAATTAAGAGGCGGTTTTTCAAAAAAACTTGCATCACTACGAACAGAACTAATTCATTTTGCATCGTTAATAGAACTTGAACTTGATTTCGGCGAAGAAGATGTAGAATTTGCAGAACGCGACGATTTAAGAAAATTGATCAATAAACTGCAGGCAAACAATTGCGCCGCTGATCGAATCTTTTGATTTTGGCAATGCGTTGAAAGAAGGTGTTCCGGTTGCCATTATCGGCTCGCCCAATGTTGGAAAATCAACATTACTGAATGCGTTTTTAAATGAAGAAAAAGCCATCGTAACCAGCGTCGCCGGAACAACCCGCGATGTGATTGAAGACACGATGGTTTTGGAAGGCTTGAAATTCCGGTTTATTGACACAGCCGGAATTCGCGAAACGACGGATCTGGTGGAATCCATTGGAATTGAACGTTCGCGCGGAGCGATGGAAAAAGCAGATATTGTGATTTTCCTGTTTGACAGTGAAGAAACATTTTTGGAAAATCAAGCAAGTTGCCACAGAATTGCTGCTGGCAAAGATTTGTTTGGGTGTTAAACAAAATTGATATTGAACCCAGAAACTTTCAATAAGTTGAAATCTGAAAATCCGAAATTATCGGAATTTCTGCTCAAACTCAGGAAGGTTTGCAGGCTCTAACCAGATATTTGGTTAATCGCGTTTATGGACAATCGGCTGACGGATACGGTTGTAACCAATCTTCGTCATTACGAACATTTGTTGAAAACCCAGGATGCTTTGAATGATGTAATCAATGGTTTGGATACTGGGATTACCGGTGATTTTCTGGCGCAGGATATCCGGTTGTCGCTGCATCATTTGGGGGAAATTACCGGGACGATTGTTACGGATGATTTGCTGGATAATATTTTTAGTAAGTTTTGTATCGGCAAGTAAAGCCCTCAGCCCCAACAAAAGTGAACAATAATAAAAAGCAAATAAGGTTTAAAAGTTAGCTAATCAGTTAACTTTCAAACCTTATTTGCTTTTTTATTACTCCCGTTGCCTTTTAAACCCAATTCCTTTGCGAGTATTTAAAATACGAGATTATTATTGAATAATTGAATTAAAAAGACCTTCCATTTCTTCCTTAACGATCTTGAAATTCTGTTCCTTTGTCCAGTCAATAGTTCTGTGCAGGGATTTGTTTAGGGGCGCCCAGCGCTCTGGTTCGCCATCCATACTGATAACAATACTTGGTGTTTCCGTTGCTGCCGCAATGTGGGAAACCCCGGTACAGTTACTGATCAGCATATAAGCATCGCGAATTAATATGCCAACTTCTCCCAAACCTGTTTTCCCAGTCAGATCGATCGCTTTTGTGTGCATATAACTGATTACTTCATGGGTAATTTCAGCTTCCTCTTTTGTTCCTGTAACAACAATTCTGTATCCCATCTGGCTGCATTCATCTGCCAGTGCTGCAAAGAAAGCCGGTGGCCATTGTCGCCATGAACCACGAGAACCGGGATGCACACAGACATATTTTTTTGGATTAATCCCCAGTTTTAGCCGGGCCAGATTATATTCTTCTTTAACAGAAACCGGAAATTCCAGATTTCTCCCTTGTGAGGGGATTTCGAGGTGCTCCATTAACGCAAGATGTCTGTCGATTTCTGATATTCCGACTGGATATTCCAAAAAGTATTCGGCTCCCATATAATTTCCCGGACTATGAAAACCAGCTAACGGACTCCTTGTGATTTGTTCCAGCATTTCATTTACAATCGTGCCGTCTCCCTGCATTTGAAGAATAAAATCGAAATTCTCATGTTCAAGTTCTTGTACAAAAGTATCCCATTCTTCCAGGTTAAAACCTTGTTCTGGTAAGCCTGGATAACCAGGAAAATGTATAAAAGAATCAAAGTATTTTGAAAATCGGTTTACAAAAGATGCCTCCCAGGGTAATCCCAACAAAGTAATTTTGGCTAAGGGATAAGCGTGCCGCAGTGCCCTAAATGCAGGAATCGCACAAAGCATATCACCAAGCTGCAACGCTCTGAAAACGGCAATTTTCTTTACATTTTCCGGCCGAAATTTCATAAGAAAAAAACATTATAACGAATTGCTCCCCGTAAAGTCCAGAATACAGACAAATATGGAATCATTAATGAAGTGAAAATCATTTCCATTTTATGTGAAACAGACAAATTGGTATGTTTTAGTCTTTTGAAAATAAAATTTACAATCAGGTAAAACCAGAGTACCGCTGCGATCATGGCTAAAAGGGGTTTATTTATTACAAAAAACGTAACAGTTGCCACGCTTAAAATTATAATACCATAATAACTCCAGACAGGCTGAGCCGAAATTTTACGCCTATATAATTCCGGAAATTTTTTAAACAACAAAGCGTTGAACATACTTTTTTTCTGTTCTTTCAAACTTATACCCCAAGGCACTTCGCGGACCGGATGTGTAACTACTGCGGTCTCAATTTTCAAGATCGGAATGTCTTGTTTCAAAAGTGCAAATTCGAGAGCTGAATCTTCCCTCCATGCAATGGGAAACTCTTCATCAAAACCGTTGATCTGCTTCAATGCTTGTTTACTGCATGCGCAATTAGCCGTTATAAAATCTGCGGTTTCAAGATTCGAAACATTCTTTTCGTAGTCTGTCGGAAGTTTGGGTATGGGTACAATTACTTTTCCGGTAAAACTGATAAGTTTTTTATTACAAGCTAAATAAGATCTATAATAACTGGCAAGCCAGTCGGAAGCAGGAACGCAATCGTCATCTGTAAAGGCAACCAATTCTCCTTTCGCTTCTTTCCATCCCAAATTCCTGGCAGCAGCCGGTCCTTTTTTTACATCTGTAAATAAAAAGTGAAGATCCGGATTTTGTTTAAATTCTTCTTTGAACTCATTTATCATATCCGTAGTGGCACTGTCTGGACCGTCTGAAACAACAATAATTTCAAATTGACTAAAAGGGAAGTCCTGATGTGCCAAAGCGAAAAGACATTTTTTCAAAAGATCCGGACGACGGTAAGTGGGTATAACTACGGATAGAAGGACAGACATACTTATTTTTCCAATAAAAATGAATTAATGATCAAAGCATCAAACGGCGAAGTCCAGAAACATTCAATGGCGTCCCTTGGCGTGCAAACAATTGGTTCTCCTCTGGTATTGAAAGAAGTATTAACCAAAACCGGAACACCTGTAAGTTTCTTGAATTCGCTAATTAAATCGTAATATTCGGGATGTTGATTCCGGTTTACGGTTTGTACGCGCGCAGTTCCATCCGTATGCCTAACCGCCGGGATTTTATCAGCTTTGTCATCCTGAACCGGATAAACGAAAAGCATAAATGGTGAAAAACTTCCACCCACGAACCATTCTGCCGCATCCTCTTCCAACACCACTGGCGCCACGGGGCGAAAGTCTTCACGATCTTTAATATCATTTAATTTTGCCTGCATTTCCGGAGGTATTGGTGACGCAAGGATCGAACGGCTACCGAGCGATCTTGGACCGAATTCCATTCGTCCCTGATACCAGGCAATTATTTTATTATCAGCCAGAATCGCAGCCGTTTCCTTGGCCACATTAGTCAGTTTTTTATAAGGTGTTTTAGCCCAGATCATGAAATTTTCGATTTCTTCATCAGAATAAGACGGTCCCCAATACACATGATCCATCGTAGCGACATATCTTTCGGTACTTCTTTTTGCATTCAGATTCACATCCAGCCAAAGCGCGGCACCAAGTGCAGTTCCCGCATCTCCGGCAGCAGGTTGAACCCAAATATTTTTAAACGGGCCTTTATCACGTATGACCGCATTCATTACACAATTCAGCGCAACGCCGCCGGCCATACATAAGTTTTCTGAGTCAGTTTTGGTATAAAGCCATTCTACTAATTTTAAAACTGTTTCTTCCAAAACTTTTTGAAGAGAATGCGCAATGTCAAAATGGATCTGGTCAATAGGATCATCTTTGGTACGGCCGATTCCCCACCATTTTTCAGGATCAAAATCGTCGATAGTATAATCTCCATTTTCTCCGACATGAATAATAGAGCGAAATTCTTCCATGAATAAAGGCTTGCCATAAGATGCCAAAGCCATTACTTTATATTCGTCCGAAGAATGCAGAAAGCCCAGATACGTGGTGATTTTCTCGTACAACATACCCAAAGAATGTGGCATATCAACTGTTGCCAATTGGGTCATTGCATTTCCTTCTCCTAAAAAATAACCGGTGGTTGCGTTTTCGCCTCTGCCGTCCAGAGTTATGACGGCTGCTTTTTCGTAAGGCGACGGATAATATGCACTTGCTGCATGTGCCACATGGTGATTAACGAAATGCCATTTTTTTCGCAAATCACCTGAATCTGCAAATCGTTTTTGTAAATGATGGGGATAGCCATCCCTGAGCTGTTCAGGTGCATTTTTGATATAATTAAGAAAAAGCTGGTCCCAGTCTTTATAGATATTTACTTCTGGATCTGCTAAAATTTCCCCTGCATTCTGGTTCGTATAAGGTCTTAGGTTTTCATTTTCCAAAATGTTCTCTTCTATTCCTACCGGATCAAAAGAATATGCGAAACGATCAACATCTTTGAGATGTATACCAGCTGTTTTCAAACAATAATCAATGGCATGAAAAGGAAGTTCATAGGTCGAAAAAGGCAATGGCCGTTTCCCATGTTTGATATGTGTGAAACGTTCTTCTTCTGCCGCCGCAATAATTTGCCCGTCTTTTACAAGGGCAGCAGCCGAATCATGAAAAGCCGCATTGATGCCGAGAACATACATAGGTTTGTCAGTTTATTATTCGTGCGACACGTTGTAAAGTATCATGCCAGGAAATCAAAATTTTGTCAAGGATTTTTTCAAAATGCAATTACCCTTTCCTTATATGTAACAGAGGAAAACGGAGCTACTTTTTTTTCTTAAAAACGGGAACTTTCAGATTGGCTAAAATTGACTTGTGGATATAACACCATGAAGTTCAATTACATATGAAGCGCTTTCGCTACAATTTTACTCAGGCATAACTTGCTAATTATCAGAGAAGCGCTTCTAAGCGCTTCTGGTCAAGATCAAGGTTTTGAGCCAAACCGTTTGGCATTCTTTTTTACTAGGCTCGGTTGAATTTTGAAAACAGGCATCATCTCAGACCGAAAAAAATGGATATTAACCAGCACAAAACGAGACTGAAAATTTTCACCTGGCATATTCATGGCAGCTATTTATTTTATCTTTCACAGGGCCCGTATGATATTTATATTCCTACAAAGGCTGAGAAAACGGAAGGGTATTACGGCCGTGGCGAAACATTTCCGTTTGACCAGAACGTGATTGAGGTGCCGGTTGAGGAATTGAAAAATCTTGAATTTGACTGTATTTTATTTCAGTCTGAGAAAAATTTCCTGGTCGACCAGCATGAAGTTCTTTCTGACTATCAAAAACAATTGCCAAAGGTATATGTTGAACACAATACACCTGAAATACATCCTACAAATACGAGGCATGTGTTGGATGATCCTTCGGTATTGATGGTGCATGTGACGCATTTCAACAAGCTGATGTGGGACAATGGTAATATTCCAAATATCAAGGTTATCGAACATGGAGTCTGTACACCTGATGTAAAATACCAGGGTACAATCCCCAAAGGCATTGTTGTAATTAACCACATTGAGCAACGTGGAAGAATTACCGGCTGGGATATTTTTGAAGAAGTGAGAAAATACGTTCCGCTGGATCTGGTTGGAATGGGTACAAAAGAATCCGGGGGATTAGGCGAAGTTTTAAATCCGGTTTTACCCGAATTTACCAGTCAGTACCGGTTTTTCTTTAATCCGATCCGCTACACAAGTTTTGGCCTTGCAGTGTGTGAAGCCATGATGACTGGTATGCCCATCGTCGCTTTGGCTACCACAGAATATGTCACGGTTTTGAAAAATGGTAAAACCGGATTTATTGATACGAACCTAGAAAACCTGATTGCGGGCATGCAAGCGCTGATTAATGATCCTGCACTTGCACGGCAGATGGGTTCGGAAGCACAGGAAATTGCCCAGACAAAATTCAACATAAACCGCTTCACAAAGGATTGGAATGATACATTCCATCAGGCACTTCAACTAACCAAACACAGTTATGAAGAAAAAAATAGCATTTATTAGCGAACACGCGTCGCCGCTTGCAGTATTGGGAGGCGTTGACAGCGGTGGACAAAATGTGTATGTGGCCGAGATTTGCAAACAGTTGGCAAGACTTGGCTACACGATTGATATCTTCACAAGAAAAGACTCAAAAGAACTTTTGGAAACCGTTTTATGGCTTCCGGGTATTCGTGTTATTCATATTGTAGCGGGTCCGGAAGGAGATGTTGCCAAAGAAAAATTACTGGGATTTATGGATCAGTTTACAACGAACATGATTCATTTTATCCGAAAGAATGAGCTGCAATATGATCTTGTCCACGCCAATTTTTTCATGTCCGGACTAGTTGCGTTTAATGTCAAAAAAGAACTTAAAATTCCGTATGTTATCACTTTCCACGCCCTTGGTAAAATCCGTATGATTCATCAAAAGGAGAAAGATACTTTTCCGATTGAAAGAATCGATATCGAACAAATGATTGTTCATGACGCGGATCAGATTATAGCAGAATGTCCTCAGGATCAGCAAGATTTGATTGAACATTATAATGCCAATCCTTCCAGAATCACAATAATTCCCTGCGGTTTTAGTTCACGGGAGTTTCAGTATATAAATAAGCAAAAAGCCAGAAAAATACTTAATCTGGATCCTGATGATATAATTCTTTTACAACTTGGCCGAATTGTTCCAAGAAAAGGTGTGGACAATGTCATTCGTGCACTTGGGAAGTTAAAACATATTCCAAAGATCAAATTGCTTGTTGTAGGAGGCGCTGATGAGATTCCTGATTTCGAGAATGATCCGGAGTTTAAGAGATTGCGCCAGATCGCTCGCGAAGAACTGGTTCTGGATTCAGTTACTTTCACAGGAAGAAAAAATCGGGATGATTTAAAATTCTATTATTGCGCCGCAGATTTCTTTATTTCAACGCCCTGGTATGAGCCTTTTGGAATAACACCTTTGGAAGCCATGGCTTGTGGAACGCCTGTAATCGGCGCTAATGTCGGTGGAATTAAATACAGTGTAAAACATAACCACACCGGATTTCTGGTTCCTCCACATGATCCCGAAGCGTTAGCGCAAGCGATTGAGAAGGGATTATCTGATCCACTAGTATACCACAGTCTTTGCAAAAAAGCATTAAAACGGGTTAATGAAATGTTTACCTGGGAGTGTGTTGCCAAAAAAGCGGATGCGCTGTATCAGATGCTAACCTACCAGCCGGCAGCAAGGAAAAAGTCCGGGTATCTGATGAGGAATTATTTCTCAAAAAGTCATCAGGTGAAAGGTTTCAGGCATTTTGTTTAGTTAGAACAAAAAATTCCAGCTCGTGAATAAAGCAGTTTTTTTAGATAAAGACGGAACATTAATTGAGGATTCACCTTATAATGTTGATCCAAAACTGGTGAAACTTGAAGAAGGTGTTATTGACGGCTTGCTCAAATTGCAGGAAAACGGATTTCAACTAATTGTAATATCTAATCAGCCGGGTGTCGGCTTGGGACTTTTCCTGTTGGAAGATTTAGAAAAATTGGTCGTTTATTTTACGGAGTTTTTTAAAGATAAAGGAGTTGAACTGGCAGGGTTTTATTTTTGTCCTCATGCACCTGTCGCTGAGGAATCTTCTCAAAATGGATGTAAGTGCCGCAAACCTAAACCCGGTTTATTATTAAAAGCAGCCTCAGATTTTAATATCGATTTGTCATCCTCCTGGATGGTTGGCGATATTCTGAATGATGTGGAAGCTGGTTCACAGGCGGGGTGTAAAACAGTTTTGATCAATAATGGTAACGAAACGGAATGGATAATAAACCGGGCCCGTACACCAGATTACATGGCTGTGAATTTCCGGGAAGCTTCCGATTACATATTAAGTGCAGTGAATTGAGAATATGGCAGACTGGAAAGATTGTAAAAATATACTATGTATCAGAGCCGATAATATGGGCGACGTGATCATGACATATCCTGCCATACGTGCTGTAAAAGAAACCTTTGGTAGTAAAATAACGCTACTGACATCAAAAAGTGGTAGTCTGATTACCACCCATCTACCGATAATTGACGAGGTAATTATTTATGATCTGCCTTGGGTAAAAAGTAATTTCCAGATTTCCGGAAAAGAGCTTTTTGATCTGGCGGAAAACTTGAAAAGCTTTAATTTTGATGCTGTTATTATTTTTACCGTATATAGTCAAAGTGCACTTCCTGCTGCTTTGCTCACATTGATGGCCGATATTCCAAAGCGGCTGGCTTACAGTCGCGAAAATCCTTATGATCTGCTAACGGACTGGATTCCGGATAATGAGCCTTATGATCTGATTTTGCACCAGGTTGAAAGGGACTTGAATCTGGTAAAAAGAATAGGAGCAGAGACAGCAGACGACTCACTTTTTCTGGCGCTAAAACCGGAAGTAATTTCAACATTGAAAACCAGACTGACTTTCTTTGATATTGATTCTGAAAAACCTTTTTTGATACTACATCCGGGAGTTTCGGAAGAAAAAAGAAAATATCCGGCTCTTTTTTGGGCAGAAACGGGGAAGCTGTTACAAGAGAAATATCCTTATCAGATTATTATTAACTGGTTCAGAATCAGAGGCAGAACTTGCCGAATCAATAGCGGCAGAGATAGGTTTAGGTGCCTTTTCTCTTGCAGGAAAATTATCTATTTCAGAATTTATTGGCCTGATCTCCAAGGCAAAAGCTGTTATTTCAGTTAACACCAGTACCATCCATATAGCAGCGGCCATGAAAACGCCGCAAATAGTTTTATATGCCTGCACCAATCCGCAACATACTCCGTGGAAATCAATTTATAAACTACTTCCTTTTTCAGTTGAGAAAAGTTTAAGAAGCAGCAATACAATCATTAAACACGTTGCTGAGAAGCTTTATGCCGATTTCATTCCTTATCCTTCTCCGTTAGAAATAATTTTCGCTTTGGAAGAATTGTTAATGAAATCCAACACAGCTCAATAACCTTTAATACAAATTCATATTTATCAGTTCTCCTTAATCTTCGCCCGATGCTTTAATCCAAATTCGATTAATGCATTTATCACAGGTTGCGTTTCAATCGCATGACTGGTAAGTGCGTATGAAACGGTTACAGGTTTTGTATTATTCACTGTCCGTAGTAATCAGCAAATTTTCCTCTAATTCCTGTAATTCTTTTGACAACACTTTGGGACTTATGCCCGTGGAGGTTTCCAGCATGTCCTTGAAACGCATGGTTTTAAAGTGGTATAAATTGAGCAGAATACAAAATTTCCATTTTCCACTTAAAAGCTCAATTGCATCACGTAATGCCAGTGTTCTTTGTTTGGAGAGGTCTAAATCACAGGTCACAGTATCATCAATCATAGTCACTTTCTTTTAGGTAACGGATAATAAAAGTATAGTAAATATCCGATAAGTTTGACCCGAAATAAAAAAAACAGAGAAATGACAAAGACAATTTTTATAACAGGAGCCTCGGCAGGTATAGGCAAAGCAACGGCTAAATTTTTTGCAGCAAAAGGTTGGAAAGTTATTGCTACCATGCGTAAGCCTGAAAACGAAACGGAGCTGAATCTCATTGATAATATCACACTGATGCCATTGGATGTCACTAATCCTGAACAAATAATCGAAACAGCGGAAAAAGCGCTGGCGCTGGGTGATGTTGATGTAGTTTTTAATAATGCAGGATATGCTGTGCTTGGGGCATTGGAAGCCACTTCGGATGAACAACTTGTACGGCAGATGGATACCAATTTTATTGGTACTGTGCGTGTTACCAAGGCATTTATTCCAAATTTCCGGGCCAGGAAATCGGGGTTGTTTATTAACACCACGTCCTCAGCCGGACTGATGGCTTTTCCGATTAGCTCGATGTATGATGCCAGTAAATGGGCATTGGAAGGCTGGGCAGAAAGTTTGTCCTACGAGTTGAGTCAGTTTGGTATTGGTATTAAAAACATCGAACCGGGTTTGGTTGCTACTGAGGAGCCGAAAGGTCGGAGTTTCCTTCCCATCCCGCTTATGAAGAAATATCAGGTAAGTTTTTTGCTGCTATCAGCGGGCCGGAAACCAGGATGTCCAGCTCAACAGAAATTGCTGAGGTGGTTTACGAAGCCGCTACGGATGGTAAAGATACCTTACGTTATGTGTGTGGTGAAGATGCAAAAGCTCTTTATGCACAGCGCCTTGCAGTTGGCGACGAAGCATTTAGAAAAGGCATTAAGCAAATGATTTTGGGAGAATAATTTAAATTGGATTCTAAAAAATTGAGGTAGACAGATTTTCTGTTACCTCAATTTTATTATATAAAACATAACTTGTTAAAAATTTGACAAACTTGGAAATCAGTTAATTTAAACAAAGAGCCGACTTTCTGAAAGGTTTGCAAAGGATTACTTTTTAACCAGCGCAAGCGTTTTCTTAAAACCTGTTACCAGAAGAAAAACAACTAAACCGGCGACTAACCCCATCCCGAATTCCTTGATCATAGAAGGAAATTCCGGTAGGAAATGGTGTAAGTAATCAATGTTATGGACAAAAATCCCACCTGAAACCAAAAGTAAAGCAACCGTTCCCACAGCACCTAAAACCTTGATAGTAATCGGAAGAGACTTTAACGAGCAAGTGTCCTAACTTTGAAAAAAAACCTTTATCATCGGATTTTTTGATCAATCTGTAACCTGCGTCATCTGTTCTTACAATCAGTGCAACAATGCCGTAAACGCCAACGGTAGCCAAGAAATGCGACTGCGGAAACGGTTAATATCTGTATAGTCAAAGCTCTCATCCAGAACACTTCCCAAGGCAATAATTACGATCTCGATTGAAAGGATAAAATCGGTGGTTACGGCTGATTTTATTTTTCCTTTTTCGTTTTCGAATGTGTTAGCCATCGCTAGCAGGGGCACTCGCCTGAACTACTGCATGTTCCTTTTTTGGAGAATGAAAGAAGTATTCTATTATTTTTTCAACACCTTCATAAGCCAGATAAAGTCCACCTAAAAGCAGTACGAAGGTGATTGCAACCGGAAAAAATACATTCAGCAGCAAAGCGACCGGAACAATAATAAGTTTATTGAACAGTGAGCCTTTGGTAATAGCCCACAAAACCGGTAATTCCCGTTCAGACAAAAAACCCGTTGCTTTTTCTGCATTCACCGCCAGATCATCACCCAGAATTCCAACCGTTTTGTGCGTTGCCACTTTCGTTGCCATCGCAACGTCATCCATTAAAAATGCTATATCATCTAAAATCGCAAAAAATCCTGAGGCCATATTTTATTTTACTTGTAAAAATATTTATAATGATTGGTCGGATTGTAACAGGTAGAAATATTCGGGTAACTGGTCATTGCACGAAGGTAATAAACTGGTGGTATACAAATGAACGAAAACAGAAGATTCCTGACGATTTTGTATCAAATGGCATCATGATTTTGATTAAGAACGCTCGAATTTTTTAAATTTCATTTTAGAATTAAAAAACCCGTACCAGTCAATTGGACTGGTACGGGCTATTAAATAATTAATTTATCCTCCTTTTACCAGGGACAATTCGCCGGTTCCGGAAAATATTCTTCACTGAAAAATTGTCCCGTCGGCCCGTTCTGATCAATCAGTGCAAATTTGGCGATACGTTTTCCTGCTTCTTCGGCTGTGCTTGTGCCTTGGTGACCGGTAAAGTCGGTTTTTGTATAACCCGGGCAAACAGCGTTGACTTTGAATAAAGTATCACGAAGTTCATAGGCCAGATTGATCGTATACATATTCAAGGCAGACTTTGACGACTGATAAGCCACAAATCTTGTCGGAAAATTACCACCCAAAATATCTGCCGCCAAAGTAAGCGACGCCATGCTGGTACTTACATTTACGATACGTGGCGAAGATGATTTTTTCAACAAATCTATAAACGCCTGCGTGACGGCAATCACACCGAATACATTGGTTTCGTATACTGTTTTAAATATATCAATCGTCGTGTCCAGTGCCGATTGCTGAAATCCTCCCGAAATCCCGGCATTATTTACCAGCACATCCAAAGTTTTAGTTTTCGCTCCAATTGTTGCGCGTGCAGCAATGATTGATTCCTGATTGGTAACGTCCAGCTGTATCGCTTCAATGTTTTCAAATCCTTCCGCTTTCAGCTTTTCAACTGCTGCAAAACCACTTTCCAAACTGCGACTGCCTAAATAAACGAAGAATCCGTTTTCTGCGAGTTGTTTTGCTACCTCATATCCGATGCCTTTGTTGGCACCTGTTATTAATGCTGATTTCATTTTATGATCTGTTTTTTTAAACTAACGAAACAAAAGTAGTTAGTGCAAAAACAGTCGGAAAGGACAAATAATCTTAGTTACTGGACAAATCGTGCAGATCTTCCATAAATGTTTTTACGCTCTTCCCTGTGTTCTTCTTAAAAAGTCGGGAGAAGTAGTTTGGGTCATTAAAGCCCAGTTCATAGGCTAGCTCCTTCACCGAAATTGTGGAATAATGCAGTTTTCGTTGCGCTTCCAGCATAAGCCGGTTTGTCATCCATTCTTTTGGTGAGACACCTGAAAATTCTTTAACAATGCCATACAGAGTGCTGGTGGTTAATGATAGATTTTCTGCAATTGTGTGAACATCCGGTTGCTCGGTAAGATGCATTTCAACAGCCAGTTTAAATTCCACATATTTTGACAATTTCGGATCTGTGATGTTGTCCTGATTACTGTTTTCGAAGTAGGCGCTGTTAAATTCGGTTAATAAGGTATTCAAATGCGCTAAAATAATTTCAGCAGGTTTTTGCTTTCCACTTGAATGTAGGAGCTGAAATAAGATCGAAAAAACAGCTTTTACGCGTTCTTTGGAAGCTGGATCAAACGTGATCGTGTTTGAATTTAACGGATTAAGAAGAAAAGGATAGGAGTGCGGAAGCAGCGTTAATGTGTTTTCATCAAATCCGATTTTATAAGTTTTCGTGTCTCGGCTTTTTGCCGGATTGGTGAAAATTTGATTTGGCAAACCGAAAACCAGTTGACCATCGGAAATGGTAATATTTTGTAAGTCTATCTTATAATTTTCTGATCCTTCATCTATAAATATAAAACAATAATGCGCCAGCTTATGCGGTTGAAGCAGCTTCTGCAAAATATCTTCGGGTAAGGCAATCGCACAATTTTCATTAACTGTCAGCGACAATTTATCGTGGTGCGTCAGCGCCGCTAGCAATCCCTTTGTTTCGTGCATTTTCGGTTTTTATTTTGAAGGAAGGTAACAAGAAAAATGAACGGATGATTCGACAATAGTTGACCTCAGATATAATTACGCTGTTATATTATCCAAGAAATTTCAACTCTTCTTTTGAAAGCGAAATATCAGCTGCTTTAATATTTTCTTCCAAGTGCGCAATGGATGTTGTTCCGGGAATCGGCAATATCCATTCGGATTGATGAAGCAGCCATGCAATATTGAGCTGTGCAACTGTGACGCCTTTTGCTTCTGCGAGCTCTTTCATTTTATTTTGCCCGGTTGGCAAAGAAGTTTGAAGTGAAAAAAAAGGAATAAAAGGAATTCGATATTTTTCACACAAAGGAAGTAATTCGCCACCTTGAAATCCGTAATCACTGTTGGGATCAGTAACCCGCTGGGTGTAACTATACATATTTTCTACGCTGGCTATTTTACCCATTTTAAAAGCGATATTAAACTGATCTTCCGTCGCGTTACTAAGTCCAAGGTGCAGGATTTTGCCTTCTTGTTGAAGGGCGAGCATGGTTTCCAAACCCTCCTCATATCCTCCCGGACTGTGCGCGGATTTTCCAAAATGTACTAACGGCAGCTGTTCGAGTTTAAGCTCTTTAAGATTATTTTCAATGCTGATTCTTAATTCTTCCGGCTTGCCATAGGGTAGCCAACTCTTGTCAGCACCGCGTTTTGCTCCAACTTTTGTTGCAATGATAAGGTCGGCTGAATATGGATATAGCGCATCCGCCAGAAGTCTGTTAGTTACACCTGGTCCATAGAAATCGGCAGTGTCAAAAAAGTTTACACCCAGTTCCACGGCTCTTTTCAGAAGTTTGATTGCGCCTTGTCGATCCTGCGGTTCTCCCCAAAAACCTTCACCCGTCAGACGCATAGTTCCATAACCAGGCTTGCGGACCGTCAATGGGTTTGCTGTGTCCGCTCCGATAATTATTGATTTATTACTCATTTTGTATAACTAAAAGTTGCTTTACTTTTTAGGTGGAAATTTCAGCCAAATGTTATTCAGAAGGATTAAGAATGGATTTTCGGTACAATGAAGGTGTTGTACCTGAAAACTTTTTGAAGAATTTTGTGAAATTTGAAACATCATAATCCAGTTTATGAGCAATCTGTCCGATCGGCAACGTGGTATCCGCCAGCAGCTTTTTGGCTTCCAGTAAAATTCTTTGTTCATAAAAATAGCAGGCATGATGACCCGTTTCCAGTCGGATCATTTTACTCAGATGGCCGGGATGTACGCACAGGATATCGGCAATCTCTTTAATTTCATACATTTTGTCAATGCGCCCCGCCATCAGATCATCCATATGACTTTCCAAAACCTGTTTGAATTGGGCGAGGATTTCAGTTTTACGGGAAATGTAGTCATCAGGTATTTTAGCCATCGTCATCTAATCATTATTACTGATACAAAAGTAAATAGGAAGGTCAAGACAAAATGGTGAAGAGTCAACTATTTGATTTAATACATTTTCGGCATTCCGACTAAAACAAAACGCCTTTACACTAAATCTGTTTTTCTGCGACCAGTCATCTTTGTGTTATCAAAAACTAAAAAATAAACTAATATGAAAGCGATAAGAATTCATGAGTTTGGCGGGGCGGAGGTAATGAAATTGGAAGATATAGCTCGTCCGGTTCCTGCACCGGACGAGATTTTAGTAAAAGTGTTTGCCAGCGGTGTAAATCCTGCGGATTGGGTAATTCGCAATGGTGGAAATGATTTTTTAAGACCGATTTTGAAATTGCCTATGACACTGGGTTGGGACGCGGCTGGTATAGTAGAAGAAATCGGAAGTGATGTAAAAGATTTTCAAAAGGGGGATGAAGTGTACGGCGTTCCTAATTTTCCGGGAGATGGAAGTTATGCCGAATTCTGTGTTGGAAAAGCAAGTCAGTTTGCTATAAAACCAAAAAACATAAGCTTTAACGAAGCCTCCGGTGTGCCGCTTGCCGGACTTACTGCCTGGACTGGTATTTTCGAATGTGGAAAACTGCAAGCCGGCCAGCGAATTCTGATTCATGGTGCGTCCGGTGGGGTAGGAAGTCTTGCTGTGCAATTTGCAAAAGCGAAAGGTGCTTACGTAATCGGTGTTGCTTCCACACAAAATCTTGCTTACTTGCAGCAACTTGGTGCAGACAAGGTGATTGATTATAAAACTGAAAAGTATGAAGATCTGTTGCAAAATATTGATCTGGTATTTGACGCTGCGCCTCATCGTGATAACAACGAGCGGCTGAGATCCGTGAAAGTGTTAAAAGAAGGCGGTATTCTGGTAAGTGTAAATATCGATTTTCCGTTTAATGATGAAGTTACAGACGCACTGGCAAAAATAAATGCGAAAGGGGAATTGGTCGCTGTTCAGGTTCGGGGTGATTGGTTGCAGGAAATAGCGGAATTAATAGAAGAAGGTAAAGTGAAGGTTTTTATCGAGTAAAGTTTATCCTTTGGAACAAGTTGCCGAAGCACATCGCGAAAGTGAGACCTGGCATGTGCGTGGAAAATTGATATTGGAAATAAGAAAAGAAAATGAAAGGGCATGAAGCATTTTAAAACGATCAGCGAATTTCATCAGTTCAGAGGTTTGCCTAAACCGCAGCATCCGCTGATCAGCATATTTAGTGTCGACAATGTCAGGCATTTACGTGCCGATGAACCTATGAGCCTGACGTTCGATTTTTATAGCATTGCCATAAAACGAATGCATAATGCCAAAGTGAAATATGGCCAGCAAGCCTTTGATTTCAATGAGGGCATTATGTCTTTTATGGCACCAAATCAGGTTTTCAGTATTGCTATTGACAATAAAGATGAAGAATTGAAACAATCAGGATGGGTGATCTACATCCACCCTGATTTTCTTTGGAATACCAGTTTGGGCAAAGTCATAAAACGATATGATTTTTGGAGTTATTCCTTACATGAAGCGATTGTTTCTTTCTGACAAAGAAGAAGCGGTTATCAATAATATCATACAAAATATTGATCAGGAATATCAGGCTAACATTGATAAATTCAGCAAACAGATCATCATTTCACAAATTGAAACGCTGCTGAATTATGCTGAACGGTTTTACAATCGTCAGTTTATTACCCGTGAAAAATCCAGTCATCAGTTACTGGATCGTTTGGAAAAATTGGTTAATGATTATTTCAATAATGACGATTTAATCAGCAGAGGTTTGCCAACGGTTCATTATATTGCCGAACAACTTAATCTTTCTCCCAAATATTTAAGCAGTTTATTAGGAATGCTGACGGGACAAAGTACACAGCAATTTATTCATGACAAGCTGATAGAAAAAGCAAAAGAGAAATTGTCAACTACCAACTTATCTGTCAGCGAAATTGCCTATGAACTGGGTTTTGAACATTTACAATCGTTCAGTAAATTGTTTAAAACAAAGACTAGCCAGTCGCCTATGGAGTTTCGACAGTCGTTTAATTGATAATTAATTCCTATTAATTTAACACAGGACTGACGGAAGTACCTTCATTAATTCCCGGCTGGTCAAGTATCTTTTGTAAAGCTTTTCTGAATTTGGGTACGGGATCTGCATCCGGGGTTTGTCGAGAGTTTGTTTATCACGCGTTTTTAAGATATAAATAGTACATTTTGTGTTTGAATTAATCGGATGGCACGATCGTTTTTCATTGTCTCAATATCCTTTGGAAATCTTTGTGCATGACTAAAAAACAGTGCAGCAAAAAAGACTAATGCTAGACCCGGATTGTAATTCCTGACTTTTGTCCAATAAAAAACTCTTCGGTTGAACGAATAACAAACCAGGCATTTCCGGCGAGCCCCAATTGAAGAATTTCCGTATAGCGTGATGAAACATCAAAAAGCTCGTGTCCTCTGCCATATGCCAGGGCCAGAACCTGACGCGCCTGTCCAGATAAAACAGCCAAACATCAAAAGATCACAACGAGTAAATCGGCGGGTAAATAGCAGCACCGGCATTGAAATTAATGTTGGTAACCACAGTAAGACCGATATATAATTTATGATCGGTAAGTGGCCATCCCATGATCCGGATTGTCGTTTTAATCATTTCCGTCACGTTTTGAGCATGTAGAAAATTATGTCCGGCAACGTAAGGCATGGTCAAATATCCGGTTGCGGCAAATCATGATGAGGACAGAAATAGTCAGCAGGTTTTTTGGTGACCATCTCTTTTTGGTAAACGAGTCAGCAGCGTAAACCATGGCAACTGCAATTGGCGTGATAAGGCCAGATGCCATTGTAATAATACTTAATCCGCAAAGTCCGGCAACTGTAACCATCGCCCATATACTTTGTGGCCGGAAAACCGCCAGTGCAAGAGCGGATAAAGTAAAAAGATTTAGAAAGTAAAACTGACTTTGAAAACCGATTAATATATTTTCCCATGACAACGGAAATATGGCACCGGCGATAATGACTGCCGCCACCAGCCATCTGAATCCGTATAATCCCTGTCCCTTATACAGCAGCCAAATTAAGAAAATTGGTGTTGATGCACCCAGTAAAACATTTAACCGGGTTTCAGTCAGATTACTCCACTTGCCTGTAAGTTCAAAACCAAGCAAAGTCATAAGTCTGGTTGGGAATATTCGGTGCTCGTTATGACTGCTCCAAAGGTCTGAAAAAGCAAGTTTTCCTTCTGTCCAGGGTTTTAGCAAACCGACCCATTCAGCATCCCATTGATCCCAAAAGGGCAAAGCAACAGCAAAATTCTCAACGTAATACCATCTTGGAACGATAACGACGATACACAGAATAAGAAATAATAAGCTGCCAGTTAATCTCTGATTTAGCAACTTTTGCAGTAGGTTTTAATAGCGGAGCCGACTCAATCATTTTTAGTTGAAATCAAAATGAAAGAGATATTTTGAGTAGTATTGGTATATAAAAAAGTATGGTTTAACCGAAACAGTTGTACTGGGGGTAAATAACATCGTCAATTAAATTTGTTAGGGATACTGCAATTTTGGAATAAAAATGCCCTTAAAGATAGGGTATTAATAAATCCTGTTAATCAAAGAGTCTGAAACGGGCAAAAGGGTTGCAAGGACGATGAAATTTTTATCGAAGCTTTAATGAAAACGTATCAATCAAAAGACTGACGAAATTCCAGCGGAGAAACATTCGTCTTTTGTTTGAACAACTTATTAAAAGACTGTGGATGCTCAAATCCAAGATCGTAAGCGATTTCAGCAATTGTCAGATTTGTATGGCTCAGAATATTTTTAGATTTTTCAATTAGTTGATTGTGAATGTGTTGTTGGGTGCTGTAGCCAGTCAGCGATTTTAACATATCAGTCAGGTAACGTGGAGAAACATCGAGATAATCTGAAACTTCCTGAACTGTCGGTAATCCGGATAAGGTAGATTTTTGGCTGTCAAATCGATCGGAAAGGTAAACGTTCAATTTGTCAATCACATCATTGTGCACCGACTTGCGGGTAATAAACTGTCTGTTGTAATATCGGTTGCTGTAATTGAGCAGAAGTTCGAGCTGGGAAACTAAAACATCCTGGCTGAAATTATCAATGTTTGTATCAAGTTCATTTGCGATGGATTCAAACAAAGCCGCGACGACAATTTTTTCTTTTTCGGATAAAAACAAAGCTTCCGAAACGGCGTAAGAAAAATAACCATACTTCTGAATAGTAGTACCCAGCGGATAATTTCTGATCAGATCCGGATGAAAATAAAGCGAATATCCTTCATAACCATCCTGATTATCAGACATCGTTACAATCTGGTTCGGAGCAAGAAAAGCCAGTCCGCCTTCTTCAAAATCATAATATCCTTGTCCATATTTCACCTGACCTCGGAAACTGGTTTTGAAAGATATTTTATAAAAACCCAGAGAGAATTTAGTTCCTGCGTCGGCAAGCGAAACTTTTACATGGTTATAATCAGTCAGCGCAACCAACGGATGAAGCGGTTTTGGCTGTCCAATTCGCTTCATCAATTCTGATATGCTGTTATAATTTTGAAGCGTGGACATAGGTTTTACAAATTTGATCTTCCAATGTTCTGTAAAATGCAGGCACATCTTAGAAGTTTCGACTGTGCCTGCGTAAAGTTACAAACTAATCCTGGGTGGTTGGCCGGATAACAATATCCCCGACATCAACATTGGAAGGCAGCCCGATAGCAAAGGAAACGGCACTGGCAATCGCATCAGGGGAGATCGCAATTGCCTCCATTTTATCCATAATGGCAGCGCGCATTTGTTCATTTTGTATGCCGTCCGCAAATTCTGTTTTTACAAAACCAGGCGAAATACCTGTAACCCGCCAACGGCCATTGGATTCCTGACGCAAAGCTTCACTGATCGTACGAACTGCATTTTTCGTCCCTGCATAAACACCTTGCATAGGAACAATTTTAATTCCCGACGTGGAAATAATGTTAATAATATGCCCCGATCCCTGCTGTTTGAAAACAGGAATAGCCGCAGCAATACCGTAAAGAACACCTTTGAGATTTACATCAATCATTTCCTCCCAGCCTTCCACATCCAGTTCGTCAATTCTGGATAGCTGGCTCATACCGGCATTATTGATCATCACGTCAAGTCTTCCGAAATGATCGCATGCCAGTTTTACAAGTTTTTCTAAATCCTGCCTGCTTTTAACTTCCGTAACTGAATAAACCGCTTCACCGCCGTTTTCAATTATTCTGGCCACAAGTGCTTCCAGACGATCAGATCGGCGAGCACCCAGTACAACTTTTGCTCCCTGTTTTGCAAGCATTAATGCAATTGCTTCACCGATACCGCTGCTTGCTCCGGTAATCGCTACAACTTTTCCTTTTATTTCGCTTTCCACAATATTCGTTTAAAAATGATAAAGCAAAAGTCCTGAGAAAACGGCAAGGATGTGTAGCCAGAATCGCAAAGGTTGTAGTCTAAATCTCAATCCTTAAACATACAGAATAAAATATGATTGCGCTAATAGTAGTTTACGTTTATGCCAGAACGTTAGGTCAAAATGGAAAAACCTTAAAGTGACACGCTGTCACTTTAAGGTTTTAAAGATTTAAGCTTTATTCATCCTTATTTTTTCCTGACATAAATTTCCACAATTTCCTGATTGATATTTAGACTATCGATTTTCTCAATTCCAGTCTGGATTAGTGAATCGTTTTGTACGTGGAGTTTAAATTTGAAATCACGGTTTTCCCAGTCGCGGTAATTGCAATAGGCCAGATGTTCCGAGTAATCACCATCTTTCAGTTCATAGGTTCCGGCACCGGAATCAAATATCGCAGCTTCGCCTTTTCCTCCATTAAGGTCATGTTTGAAAAATGCAAACGTGTTGTCGTTAAAGATTTTGATCATTTCCTGGCCTTTGACAGGAAAGGTGGAAACGGTATCTCCTTTGGTAATTACCTTGCTCGAAACCAGAGACCAGGTTCCTGCTATCGAAGGTGCTGTCACGACCTTTGTATCCGTTTTTTCGTTACAACTGATCAGGCCAATCGCGAGGGCAGAGGCTAATAATGTAATTCTCATTTACTTCGGGTTAAGGGTGAGTGTTTAATATTGGAATTGTGTGCTTATTAAGGAAGCTGCGCAATTTAGTTTTGTTTCGATAAAGTTTTAGAAAATTACGGAATCTTCCTTTTTGGCAGATCAGATTTCTTTACAAAATGTCAGTCAAATTTCGGTTTTCATAAGTATTTTTCATGATTTCGAGGTTTATGTAAGTGGTTTTAAATTTAAATTCGAAAGATCAACGCATAGCTATCCGAATGTCATGAAGAAGTTTTTTCTGCTTACCATTTTAATTTTTTTATCGATCGCTTCCACTCCCCGGAAAGTTACCTGGGTAGCTATCGGGGATTCTATTACCTACCTGAATGACCATAAAGACGAAACCGGAAACCGCGTCACAAAAGGTTATATGACACTTATTACCGAAAAATATCCGAATATTGAATACATTAACCAAGGCCATAACGGCTGGACCGCCATCAACATAGCAGATAAAATAGAGTCGCTTGAATTGGTGAAAGCGGATGTGTATACGATCTTTCTGGGGACTAACGACTGGTGGCAGGGGAAAACGCTGGGAGCTATTTCGGATTATGAACAAAACACGGGAACCGGAACTGTGTATGGTGCATTTCGGATCATCACACAAAAACTCAAAGAGCTCAATAAAAAGTCAAAAATAATCCTGATCACGCCGATGCAACGTGGTGATTTTGTTTATATCAATAGCGCAAAAAACAATGCTTACGGGTCTTACAGAAAGAAAAACAAGCAGGATCTTGAAGAGTTTGTCAACGCAATTGTTGCAATAGGGAAACTTGAAAAATTTCCGGTTGTTGATCTATACCACGACAGCGGGATTACACTGGATAACATGGTCAATTTCAAAAGACTAAAAGATCCGCAAACCGGAAAATATGAAAACTACGGATATCCAGCCTACACAGCCGTTCCTTTTGATCCGGAAAAAGATGAATATCCATATCCCGTTGAGGCGATTAATATGACCTATGACGGGCTGCATCCTTCGGATAAGGGGTATGAGGTGATTGCGGGGATGGTTGAGAAGGCTTGGAAGGGGTTGAGGTAAGTTGGTTTTGAGATTTTATTTTAGGATTTTATATTAGAATTTGATCCCAGGACTTGTTCCCAGGATTTGTTCCCAGGGTTAAAACCCTGCGCAACAAGATTGGTCGTGCCTATGGCACTGGGTCGTTTTTTGTTGTTGGTTTAAGCTGTCTTGTGACCTGATCAAAGATTTAATGTCATACAATTTAAAGTTGTATACATGCTAAAATCCTGAAACTCCATGGCAAATACTTATCATCAAATCTACATTCAAACTGTTTTTGCTGTAAAATATCGTGACGCAGTGATTGCAAAAGATTGGCAGTCGGAGTTATTTGCGAATATTGGCAATTTAATTAATGAAACCGGTTGTAAAAATATTATTGTCAATGGTGTGGAAGATCATGTTCATTGTTTCTTTGGTTTAAAGCCATCACAGTCAATTTCAGATGTTATGCAAATTGCCAAAGGCAGGTCGTCCAAATGGATAAATGATAGTAACTTATTGCCACACAGGTTTGAATGGCAGGAGGGCTACGGCGCCTTTTCATATAGCAAATCGCATATTGATGCGGTTTTTAATTACATCAAAAATCAGGAAATACATCATCGCAAGCAGACTTTCAGGGAAGAGTACATGGAGATGTTGAATAAGTTTGAAGTGGATTATGAAGATAGATATATTTTTGAGGGTTTGGTTTGATCTTTCAGGGTTGAAAGCTGGTGCTTAATCTCAGGGTTAATAGTTGGTATCTGATCCAAGGGTTAAAAGCTGGTACCTAATCCCAGGGTTAATAGCTGGTACCTAATCCCAGGGTTAATAGCTGGTACCTAATCCCAGGGTTAATAGCTAGTACCTGATTCCAGGGTTAAAAGCTGGTACCTGATCCCAAGGTTAAAAGCTGGTGCCTGATCCCTTGGTTAATAGCTGGTACCTAATCCCAGGGTTAAAAAGCTGGTACCTGATCCCAGGGTTAAAACCCTGCGCAACAAAATTGGTCGTACCTACGGTACTAATACGCGGCCCAGTGCCGTAGGCACGACCAGTCTTGTAGCAACGGAATTCATTCCGTTGAAAAAGGCCATAAGATATAAGATTCCAAAGTGCCGTAGGTACGACCGATATAATTTATAATAACAACCCATAATTCTCTACCGCCATATTCAACCTCCCACCAATCAAAATCTCAAACCTTTCCAAAGAATGGATAAGAGTTTTATCGTAAGGAAATTAATGAAATAATGACACTTGAACTTGACTTTAAGACTTTGCTTCCCTCAATATAAATGGCATAAAATCTCCTTGAATATTTCCAAAAGCGCGACCGATAAATCAAATTATTCTGGCAGTGTTTTGTAACCATTGTACTCTTCTACTAAAAAGTAGTACATTGAGCAAAATTTATTTTATGAATAAAAAATTACTCTCCGAACGTGACATCTGTACCAAATTCATTTCTCCTGCAATCGAGCAGGCTGGTTGGAACAAACAAACACAATACCTTGAAGAAGTATTTTTTACCGATGGAAAGATCTATGTTAAAGGTCGGCTAACGGCTCGTGGTCTTCGAAAAAGAGCAGATTTTGTTCTTTACTATAAGCCAAATATCCCCATTGCTATCATTGAAGCCAAAGATAATAATCATACGGTCAGCGCAGGGATGCAACAGGCTCTTGATTATGCGGAAATTCTGGATATACCATTTGTATTCAGCTCCAATGGTGACGGATTTCTGTTTCATGACAAGACCAATAATAACCAAATTGAACAGGAACTTTCTCTTGAAGAATTTCCTTCACCTGAGCAGCTTTGGGAAAAATATAAATCATTTAAAGGAATAGTTGGAACAAGAGCGCAGCAAATTGTTGAGCAAGATTATTTCTTTGATGGCTCCGGACGTCGTCCGCGATATTATCAGCAAAATGCCGTAAACAGAACATTGGAAGCCATTGCCAGGGGGCAAGACCGGATTTTACTGGTTATGGCAACAGGAACCGGAAAGACTTATACGGCATTTCAGATCGCTCACCGTCTTTGGAAATCCAAGACAAAAAAGAGGATTTTATTTCTGGCTGACAGGAATTCACTGGTGGATCAAACCAAACGTGGAGATTTCAAATATTTCAAGGATAAAATGACCGTGATTACAAAGCGGCAGATAGATAAAAGTTATGAAATTTATCTGGCAATTTATCAGGGATTAACCGGCCCGGAAGAGGAACGGAATATATTTAAGCAGTTTAGTCCTGATTTTTTTGATCTCATTATTATAGATGAATGTCATAGAGGCAGTGCACGTGAGGATAGTGCATGGCGCGAAGTCCTGTCTTATTTTTCCAATGCAACACAAATTGGTCTTACTGCTACACCAAAAGAAAGTGAGACCGCTAGTAACAGTGAATATTTTGGTGATCCAATTTATACATATAGTTTAAAGCAGGGAATTGATGATGGATTCCTGGCTCCTTATCGTGTGATCAGAATTGGATTGAACGTTGATTTGGAAGGTTATCGCCCTGAACAAGGAAAAACAGATGTTAATGGAAACGAAATTGAAGATCGTATTTATAACCGGAGAGATTTTGACAGAAATATAATCATCACTGAGCGGACCGAACTTGTTGCTTTTAAAGTTTCCGAATTTCTAAAAGGATACGACCGCTTTGCAAAGACCATTGTTTTTTGCCGGGATATTGATCATGCTGACCGTATGCGTGTTGCTTTGTCAAATCAAAATAGTGATCTGGTTGCCAGAAATCATAAGTACATTATGCAGATCACCGGCGATAACGAGGAAGGAAAACGTGAACTTGGAAACTTTACCGATCCGGAAGAAACTTATCCGGTCATTGCGACAACGTCAGAATTAATGACCACGGGTGTAGACGCCAAGACCTGTAAAGTGATTGTGCTGGATACCGAGATCGGTTCTATGACAAAATTCAAGCAAATTATTGGTCGCGGAACACGGATCGACGAGGAGCATGGGAAATTGTATTTCACTATTCTTGATTTTCGTAACGCCACAGATTTATTTGCCGATCCGGCATTTGACGGTGATCCGATCCGTGTTAAACCTTTGTCAGAAGATGAAGATCTGAGTGATATTATTGATGAAGAACAATTGGACGATATCCCAATTATTGATGATGTAAGTGGTGAAATTTTAAATGACAGGCTGGTCAATGCTAATCCGCCGTCACAACTGGAAGATCCACCCGTTGATATCTATCTAGCAAGAACTCGTTTGGAAAAGGTTGTTGTCAACGGAATCGACGTGTCTATTCTCATTACCAGAGAATTGCATTTTAATAAAGAAGGAAAACCCATTACAGTAAATCTCAAAGATTATTCCAAAGAACTATTGCTGGACAGGTTTCATAGTCTGGACGAGTTTTTGAATATCTGGAATGCAGCAGACAAAAAGGAAGTTCTGATTAATGAACTGGAATTGCAGGGCGTTCCGGTTACTGATTTATTGATAGCTGTAAACCGTGACTGTGATCTGTTTGATATTATTTGTCACGTTGCATTTGACCAGAAACCGTTGTCGCGAAAGGAAAGAGCTAATAATGTGAAGAAAAGAAATTATTTCACTAAATACGGTGAACATGCCCGAAACGTTTTGGAAGCATTACTCGACAAATACGCAGATGAAGGCATTGAAAACATTGAAAGTATGGAAGTGCTTAAAGTAAATCCGGTAGCATTTTTTGGATCTGCCATCGAAATTATAAATAGCTTTGGTGGAAAACCAAATTACCTGAGAGCGGTAAAAGAACTGGAAAACCAATTATATCTGACAGCATAACAACAAAGATTAAATAGTAGAATGAACATTTCAGGAATAATAAGCAGCATACGCCAGATTATGTGGCAGGACAATGGGTTGAATGGTGATGCGCAACGTATAGAACAGTTGGGCTGGATGTTGTTTCTCAAAATATTTTGTGACAAAGACAAAGAACTGGAAGTTATATTGGACGATTATATTTCACCGATTCCGGTTGAATTTCAATGGGACAACTGGGCTGCAAACGACGAAGGCATTACAGGTGATGAATTACTGGAATTTGTTGACCGACAGTTATTTCCCGCATTGCGTAACATTGATATCAGCAGTTCCAATAAAAGAGCGGTTTTGGTGCATGAAGTGTTTGACGGCAATAACAATTATATGAAAAGCGGTATCAATATCCGTAAGGTTTTGAACAAGCTGAATGAAATTGATTTTAACCGGGCCAAAGACCGTCATGCTTTTGGTGATATGTACGAATCCATTTTGAAAGACCTGCAAAGTGCCGGTAAAAGTGGTGAGTTTTATACGCCAAGAGCCATTACGCAATTTATTACGGACGTGATCAATCCGCGTTTGGGTGAAAAGATTTTGGATCCCGCTTGTGGTACAGGTGGTTACCTGAGTTGTGCGATTGAACATTTGAAAGAACAGGCGAACAGTGTGGAAGAACGCCAGCAAATACAGGAAAATATTATTGGCTGGGAATATAAGCCGCTTCCTTATTTATTGGCAACCACCAATTTGATATTGCATGATGTGGAAGTGCCCAACATCACCTACCGCGACAGCCTGGATCAGGCATTGAGCGAATACAAAGAAAAAGACCGCGTAGATATTATATTGGCCAATCCGCCTTTTGGTGGTATTGTAGCGAATAATAACGAAAACAATTTTCCATTAAACTATCGTACAAAAGAAAGCGCTGACCTGTTTTTAATCCTGATGATCCATTTATTGAAACAAGGAGGACGGGCAGGAATTGTATTGCCGGACGGAAGTTTGACAGGCGAAGGTGTAAAACAACGCGTACGCCAGAAATTACTGGAAGACTGTAACCTGCACACAATCATTCGTTTGCCCAATTCGGTTTTCCAGCCTTACGCAACCGTAGCCACCAATTTACTATTTTTTGACAAAGGTTCGCCAACCAAAGAAGTTTGGTACTACGAACACAAAATGCCGGAAGGTTACAAATCATACAGTAAAACCAAAACGATTCAGGTTAAAGAATTTGACCCGATTAAAGAATGGTGGAATAGCCGTGTTGAAAGTGATATTTGCTGGAAAGTGAATATTGATACAATTAAGGACCGGGGTTTTGATTTGGATATTAAAAATCCTAATAAAAAGGAAGAAACGCATGAATTTAATAGTGTAGAATTAATGGATTTGCTTCATAATTCTTTTGAGAGAAGTAATCAGTTGTTGGAGCAGTTAAAAGAAGCGGTGAAATAATGAGTTTTGGAAAGTTAAGTTTAGGAGAGCTTTGTACAATTACAAAAGGAACTACTGGTATTCAAAAAGCAATACCAGGTGAATTTCCTATGGTTGTAACCGGCGAAGACAGGAAATCGCATAATGAATATCAGTTTGATGATGAAGCTGTAATTGTTCCTCTTGTTTCGGGAACGGGACATGGACATGCCAGCATAAAAAGAATTCATTACCAAACTGGAAAATTTGCATTGGGGTCGATATTACTAACCATTATTTTTATCCTGGGCATCTTATTTACTCGAAAGTTCGACCCAAACTGAATAAAATAGTAAAGGTAGATTTTGAAGGATTGTGCAGCGCAGATATGTATCCTATAAAAGCTTTAATAGATTCTGACTATCTACAATATTGTATGTTATCTGAATATTTTCTAATTGAGGTGGACAAATTCGATAACCGAGTTAAAATGCCCAAGATAAATCAAGATCAGTTATCTCAAATCTTAATTCCAATTGCGCCCTATGAAAGCCAGATTCTAATTGCTGAAAATTTGAGACTTCTATTACAAACATGCGATCAACTTGAAGTAAGCATTAAACAAAGCCAGCAGCAAAATGAACAATTGTTGCAGCAAGTTTTACGTGAGTCTTTGTATAGGAAGGAGGTATTAAATCACTTTTAGTTTGCATAGAATTCAATTATTAATTAAAAGACCGTCCCTCCTTTATTCAACGTAAACTAATAAATTAATGAGTGTCACAGGATTTTCTAGCAAGTTTAAAACGCATTTAGGCAAATTTAATACCAGTCCATATCTTTTTATTGGGTCTGGAATGTCAAGAAGATATTTACAGTTACCAACATGGAGTTTGTTATTAGAAGAATTTTCAAAAGAATTGGAACTCCCATTTCAATTTGGCTATTACGCATCTCAGGTCGGTAACGATTTGCCGCAACTTGCGTCAAATTTGGCCAATGAATTTCATAAGACATGGTGGACTTCAGAAAAATTCAAGGAAAATCGGGAAAAATGGAAGGATGAGGCGCAAATTAACGCGCAACAACCATTTAAAATAGAATTAACTGAATTTATAATACAGAAAACAAAGATTGATCTTAAGTATAATGATGAAGTAGATTTACTAAAACGTGCAGTAATTGATGGAATAATAACTACTAACTGGGACGACTTCACTTTTAATCTGTTAGAAGGATTCGAAACTTTCATTGGACAGAATAAACTGCTTTTTGCAGATAGTACTTCCATTGGGGAAATTTATAAAATACATGGATGTGTTACCAAGCCTGAAAGTCTTGTTGTTACAAAAGAAGATTATGAGAGTTTTGAAAGGAGGAACCAATTTCTTGCTGCTAAGCTATTTACAATTTTTGTTGAACATCCAATTATATTTCTAGGATATTCTATATCCGATGAAAATATTATAAATATATTGAGCTCCATCGTTGGCTGTTTAGACAATGAAAATATTGATAAACTTAGAGAACGGTTGATTTTTGTAGAATGGTCAGAAGATCAAGAAGAGCCACAAATTTCAGACGGACAATTAATTATCAATAGACTTCCTCTTCCAATTAAACATATTAGATTAAATTCGTTTATTCCTCTCTTTTCAGTTTTGGAAGGACTCAAACAAAGGTTGCCAATAAAAGTTTTGAGACAATGTAAAAATGCTGTTTATGATTTGGTGAAAACTAAATCATCTGTAAATACAATATTAGTTGGCGACATCGAAAATATCAAGGAAGGCGAAGAATTGGAATTTGTAATTGGGGTAGGTGTAGCTAACCAATATTCAGATATTGGATATATCGGTATTTCTAATAGTGATATTTTTGAAGATATTGTATTAAATAACAAAGGATGGGACGCGTCAATAGTTATTAAAGATGTCATTCCTAAGCTTTTTAAAGGCAAAGCCTATTTACCTCTATACAAATATTTAAGGCAAAATGGAGATTTGGATGATGATGGATTATTGCAGAATAATGGAAATTATAATGATAAAATTAGGGGAGCAATAGATAGAAACGAGCAGAAAGTCTATTTCCCTAATGGAATAACCTATTTGAAGAAAAAAGATATTATTAAAAATTCAATTAAAAGCTTTAAGCAATTAACGGAGGAGTATGAAATCAAGCATGTACTCCTGTATATCTCATTCATAGATTTAGATAATATAGAATTAGATATGTTTTTGGAATTTTTGAAGCAAAATATTGAAACTAAGATTGCAAATACAACTGATTTTAGAAGGCTGATTTGTTACTATGACTACCTTAAATACGGGCTTCAATTGGGTCAGAAAAAAGCTTAAACGAAAATCTAATGACGCAAATAAAGACGCTTAAAATCCTTGATATTGATCTTGACTTTTTTTTAGATGACGTTAAGTTCCGTAATAAAAGAAAGCCAAGAAGAAGATTAAACAAGAAAAAGTTTCGTCCATGGGCAAGAGGTGAGGTTGAAGAATTTTTAGAGTCACAATGCGGCTTAGATAAATCAAATTCCATTAAGGGCATGAATTTCACAGATCATGATGAAGTATTTGATTACTTACGAAGTATGCAATTAAACACAGATAACTATATTCTTAAATTTGACATTGATCATGTAGACGCTCATGCAGATTTAGGTTTTGGAGATAGCAGTTACGATTATATTCAGACCAATTTGCTTCACAAACCAATACTAGATCGTTTTAGACCTAAGATAAAAGGTATAAAGGGTTTAAGTGAAGGAAATTTTTTAACATTTGCCATTGCTTGTCAGTGGCTGTCTAAACTAAGATATGTCAGCCTTAAAAGTAAACCAACAGATATTCCAAAATTAATATTTAAGAATTTTGCTATTAACGGATCAAACGATTTTATTCAATTAAAAAGATTGTCCGAGTTCGATGTTATTGAACTATTGAACGGTTTAGAGGATACTGTTTTGAATCGTCTTGTCGACGATGATATTGATCCGGCAATACCTTTTGAAGTTGTACATTTTCTTGATTTTCAAGACAGAGTAGAATATGATTACATTTTTCTTACCCAGTCTCCTGGATATACTCCTAGAACGTCAGATGATCTAATTCCTATTATTAATGAATACATGAAATTTTAATACATTGGTTAACATTTGAAAAACTAAGAACCGTGATCATAATTCCGTCCGTCAACCAACAACTTCAAGAAAAATACCAAACCTACCTAACCTCTATTTACAGTCAACCTTGGGAAGACAACGTTTCCGCTCCACTATTAATGAACGTTTTCCCTGACTATGAAAAAATGGAAAAGAAAGTTCTTGTCGTAGGACAGGAAACACATAGTTGGGAAAAGATGAATTTCAATCTAACCTTGGAAGAGTTACAAGTTATTTATGAAAATTTTAATTTAGGAAAACCAGTTGCTCTTCGTGATGGAAAACGTTTACGTTATTTAACCAGCCCATTCTGGAATTTTTCGAGAACGCTTTTTCATAATTTGAACAAGGCAAATTTAGAAGTCACAAGAAAAACCAACGGATTTCTCTGGACAAACATTTCGAAATTTGATTGTAATAGCACTACACCAGATCACGAACTTCAAAAAAGAAACACTGCTGGATTTCATTTATTGAAAACAGAGATTTCGATTTTGAAACCGGATGTAGTCGTTTTTCTAACCGGAACAAAATACGATTGCTGGATCAACGACGTGTTTAATCCACAAAGAGAGATTATACTATCAGAAGGATATCTGACAAAACTTTCAGTTGCTGACGGATCACTTCCACCACTTACATTTCAAACAAAGCATCCACGTACTTTAATCGGTTCAAAAAAAGCAAACATTGAAAATCGTTATCACGAAGTAATTAAGAGAATGACAGAGCTGGCTTCATAGATATTTAGACAAACTGCTATGAAAATATTAATTAGCATATTGCTTCTTGCACCAATCATAACCCTCCAAGCCCAAACCCCAACCCAAAAAATCTACAACCAAACCTTCTCAGACCCGACCAACTTCACCATCATGAGTGAAATGGATAACATTCAGCCAAAGCATATTTTTGTGTTGGATACAACTTCATACTGGCCAGCAGAAATATTCTGGTCGGGATGGACGGGGAATGAAACGCTTTTGGACATTATGACGCAGCCGGGGGAGGTGCATGAGAGTTATGATCCCGATTATCTCTACCGTGATCCGGTAATTTTTAGATTTTTTTCGGCGAAAGAACGAGTTTCTTTGAGGAAAAGAGCCGGAGCGGTAAGACCTAAAAAAATCAATTTGAAAGGTGAAAATTACTCAACCATTCATTCCGCAAAAGAGGCAGAGCAATTTTACATCATGACAACGGAACCTGTTTTTACTACTGACGGAAACTACGCATTTATCTATTTTCAAGTATATAACAAAATCTATATGCCTTTAATGTCTCCCGGCGAGGTACTTTCAATGAATGAATCGCTTTTTGGAATGGCCACCATTATATTTAAGAAACAACCGGATCAATCCTGGAAGAAGATTAAGTTAATTGATCAGTTATTTTTATAAGCCAGTTTTTCAGTTGGTTATCGCAAAATCCTGAATCACTTTTTCCTCCCCATTCACAATAATCGAAAGCTGGTGAAGTCCGGGATAGAATGTCCGGGTAGTAATCAGTTTGAAAGATTGTTTTCTTGAAACATTAATTTTTGTACCCGCTTCATATTCCTTCTCACTGATCTTGAAAACTTTTCTGGCCAGGTGTCCTTTTGATTTCTGATAGTAAATTCCGTATTCCAAACGTACCATTCGCTTGCTGTCGTTTGCGTTGGTAATAGTGAATGAAAATTCCAGACTATCACCAATTTTTACTTCCGGCGTTGCAATTTTCAAGATTTGGTTACGCTAATATTTTTTCCATCCAAACCGTATATTTCCAGAATTTCTGCATGGCCTTGTTTTAACAAAGTCCGGCTGCCGTGTTTTATGATTGCGTCGGTTTCCTTGCTGCCGCCTCTCCATTTTTTTGCTATCGAAAGCACAATGTCCGGGTGATCTTTGGCTATATCATTCAGGTTGTTCGCCACACTTCGTCTTACAAATTCAGAAGGATCATTTTTGAGATTTTCCAGCAGCGGCAGGAGTGGAGACGGATCTTTTTTCAATGCCGGAATCGCCATCGCCCAGGGTAATCTCGGCCGACTTCCTTCGCTTGAAAACCGTCTTACTTTATAGTTTTCATGTTTTGACCAAAGTACCATTTGGTCAATCATCTTATCTCCATATTTTAAAATAAACGGCCTTACCGCAAATTCGCAGCTGATAAACTGGGTGATAAATTCCAGCGCTTTTACGGAAGTTTTGAAATCATCCAGTCCATATGCTTCTACATAATCTGCAAGGAAAATATAAGCCAGACTGTCTTCTCCGGTGTTTCTCTGACGAAGCTGGGTAATGATCTTTTCAATCAGTTTTGTTGCCTTTGGGAAGTCTGCTGGCAGAAATTCATGAAAAACCCTGGTCGTATGTTTCATCCGCTCTTTCCATTCCATCGTCTTGAATTCCTCTGAAAAAATTTGTTTGATGAATTCTTTTTTGCTGAAATCCGGAACGGTTTGTTCCATCACATCAGCGAAACGGTCATAAAAGGCAGGCGAATAAATATCTTTAATCAGGCTCATCGGAGGTGTACTTTGTTAATGCTGGCGGCAAAGTTAAGGTTTAGTTCCGGGAAGTTGAATAGGGAAAAGTTTATCACTATAAAATTAGCGACGCATTTTCCGGGTGACGGTATACGCCTGTAAATACGTAATATGAACAAATTGTAAAGTCAGGTAAAGAGCGCAAGGATTTTTTACTTTTGTGCCTCTAACAAAATCATCTCCATGAAAAAACTTATTACGTCATGTCTTTTTGGATATCTGGCTTTGGCTGGATGTCAAACTTCAAAAGTTACTAAAACTGCTACTACCGATTCGGATGCGATCACAACGATTGCGTTCGGTTCATGCAGCGATCAAAAACGCCCGCAGCCACTTTGGGATGATATTGTTGCTCAAAAACCGGATGTCTGGATTTGGCTGGGAGATAATATTTATGGCGATTCGGAAAGCATGGATACTTTGAAAGCGAAATATGACAAGCAGAAATCAAATCCTGTGTATCAGCAACTTCGCAGCCAGACCAAAATAATTGGCGTTTGGGACGACCATGATTATGGTGTAAACGATGGTGGAAAGGAATATCCGAAACGTAAAGAAAGTCAGCAATTGATGCTGGATTTTATGGATGTACCCGCGAATAGTCCGCTACGTACGCAGGAAGGCGGTTACTCCTCAAACACTTATGGTCCTAAGGGTCAGCGTGTAAAAGTGATTTTGCTGGACGGTCGCTATTTCCGTGATCCGTTAATGAAAAAGGACAAGGATAATATTCCAAATCCCACGGGTGATATGTTGGGTGAGGCGCAATGGAATTGGCTGGAAAAACAACTGACAAATTCAGATGCGGATATCCATATCATCGGCTGCGGCGTCCAGTTTATTGTCGACGAACATCCTTACGAAAAGTGGGCAAATTTTCCGACGGCACGAAAACGCTTTTTAGATCTGCTAGGAAAAACAAAACCCAAAGGCACTATGCTGATCAGTGGCGACAGACATATTGCTGAAATTTCAAAAATAACGGTTCCGGGACTGAATTATGATCTTTTTGATGTGACCAGCAGTGGATTAACGCACGTTTCAAAACCGCATGAAGAACCAAATAAATATCGTGTTGGTACCATGATAGCAAAGTTAAATTACGGCCTGATCACGATTGACTGGAAAGCTAAACCTTTGAAAGCTGAGGTTAAGATTAATGGTGATAATTCGGAAACTTATCTGGTACAGGAGATTAAGTTTTAGATTGATTCATAGAAAGCGGTTGCTTTAATTGAATCAATTTTTGTACTGAAATTTTAAAAGCAAATTGTCCCAAAACCTGACAACTATCAGGTTTTGGGACAATTTTTTGTTGATCCTGACGAAAAGTTACCGTTCAACACAAAATCACAAATTTTTAAGTACTTAATCATGAAAATTTACCGGCCAAATTGAAATCGGTGAATGAGTGGGTAAAAGTTCCGTCCATGAATTCATGTGAAATCGGGTATGTCTTTGGAGGTTTGTTAAAATAATCAGCGCATCTGTTCGTACTAATTCCGGAATTGTTGCTAAAAGCTTTATCACTTCCTTAAAGTTCAGGCATTAATTTTAACAGCAACCAACAAATATTTATATATTGGAAATCAATTAGCCTTAATACAATAATAGAATAGATGAAGAAATATTTTTATTTGATTGCTCTGTTAACCGTAGCATTCAGCTGCTCGAAAAAGGAGAAAAAAGAAGAAAAGACACCGGAAAAACAAGTTGGAAGAGTTAACTTTTTCATGGAAACTTCCGGCAGTATGGCCGGTTATTTTAATGGTTCAACCGATTTTGTAAAGGTTATTCCTAATCTTTTGGTGGATATTGAAGGAAAGGAATCTTTTGGGAAAGCACCGCTAAAACTTTATTACGTTGCAGATTCTCTGACACCTTATACCGGTTCAACCAAAGATTTCATCCGCGAAATTTCCACTACAAAAGTTGCCAATGAGAAAAGCTCGGAAATGCATAAAATCCTGGAAATGATCGCCAGCAAGACAGATTCAAACGATATTTCGCTTTTTGTGTCTGACTGTATTTTGTCTTATCCGGATAATGTCATTAAAACCAATCCTGAAATTAATAAGCAAAAAGCACCGGGAGAATTAAAGGCTTTGGTGAAATCAACTTTTTTGAAATTAAAAAGAGACAATATTTCAGCTTCACTTTACGGATTCAACTCTGCGTTTTTTGGGAATTATTATACCTATCAAAATGCAAAATTGAAGCTGGACGGGCAGGAGAGACCATACTATTTGTGGGTAATTGGTAACAAAGAACTTGTCGGGAAATTCAATAAAAAGTTGGCTGATTTGAATAATTTCAAGCCTGTTCTGGATCTTAATTTCGGGTTGTTTGATAAAACAATTGACGATTTTGAGACATTTTACACTTACGAAAGAGAGGGAAACTGGAAAGCAGAGGATAAAGGGATTTCCGACCTTGAAGCCACTAAAAAGAAACCTTCCTCATTTGCAATTGCGGTAGACTTATCCGCATTGCCAAATTCCGTCAGCGCGCCTGATTATCTGAATAAACATTTAAAAACATCATCGGAAAATCTGGATTTCAAGATCAAAAATATTCTATTGACAAAGGATCTGGATAAATCAAAATTGAAGCCAAGAGAGAAGGAATATCTGGAAAATAACACACACGTTATTGTCATAGAAGTTTCGGATCTCTATAAGGATAAGGGAAGTATTGATCTCAAACTTCCGTTGGTTTATGACAATGGATACAAAGTCATGTCGACAATGGACGACAGAAATCTGGACTCTATTCCGGGAAAAACCTTTGCTTTCGAGCACCTGATTGATGGCGTGCGTGAGGCTTATGAAAATTCAAATGACAACTTTATTCACATTTCAATACCTGTAAAAAAATAGCTTCCATGTTTGAATTTCTTTATGAGCTGCTTTGCGGACAAAATCCGGATCCCATTTTTGCAACAGACATTTACCCTTTTGTTGGTTTGTTTACATTGGTTTTTGCCTTTGTTTTCGCGCTTGTATTTTACATTATTCTGGGCAGAAGCCGGCCAATTTGGGACAAAACGGTTCACTGGGTCATTACAATGGTCATTTTACTGATCATTGCATTTGGCCTGGCCTATAATCATGCGCAGACAGTTACCGAAGAAGAGGAGAATTCTTTCTTCTACACTTTTGCAATGGTCAACACGCTCTATGCGTTTATTTATTACATCCTGTTTTCAATCTTGTTGAAAAGATTCTCGATTTTCGCCAAACGCACTCCCTTTTAACCCGTCGATTAAGCACAGATTATGCCTACAAGAAATACGTTTGTTTTTGGAATTGGTGGAACAGGGGCGAGGATCGTTCGCTCTCTGACGATGCTGCTTGCGGCTGGTACAAAACTTAATGATACAAATAAAATAATTCCCATCATTATCGATGTGGATGCCGATAATGCCGATACGAGCCGGGCGTTGGCAGCGCTAAAAACCTATAAGTATATACGTTCTCACGGGTATAGCAATACAGAAGAAATTCGAGATGGTTTCTTCAATGCGAACCTGAATACGCTAAGTTCTATTACGCCTGAAAATGATTATTCCGAAGGTCTGGATGATTCATTTCAGCTGCAATTTGAAAATCTTGAAAAGTCGTTTATCGAATATCTTGATCCACGCGGTGAACTGGTAGGTGATATCAATATGGATTTGCTGGAAGCACTTTACGACAATTCCAGTCACGATGATCCGAATACAGAACTGAACCTGAAACTAAACCAGGGTTTTAAAGGAAATCCAAATATCGGTTCTGTTGTTTTTAATAATCTTTCCAATACAAAGGAATTCAAGTTTGTACTGAAAAGTATTGGTGAAAATGACAGGATATTTATCGTCAGTTCTATTTTTGGCGGAACGGGTTCTTCCGGGTTTCCACAGCTGGTGAAATTGCTGCAACAGGAAGAAAAACTGCGTGGTAATAAATACGGCGCACTTACGGTAATGCCTTATTTCAACGTGACCGATGATAGTAAAAGTGCTATCAATTCGGATATGTTTAATTCCAAAACAGAAGCCGCACTTTCGTATTATCTTAAATATCTGAATGGTAAAATCAACTGTTTTTACCAGTTATGGGACCGACCGCTTGAAACAATATGAAAACAAACAAGGTGGAATTGAACAGAAAAACAGCGCGCATTTAATAGAATTAATTGGAGCGACTGCCATCATCGATTTTGTTAACAAACCGGATGGGAATTTTGCTTCAAAAGGTCAGACGCAATATTTTGATTTTGGAATAAAAAAGGAAGATCAGGTTATCGACATCAGACATTTTTATCCAAATACTGCTAAAACAGTTATGGAGCCGCTGACGCTTGCTGACGTACGCAATGAAAATTTATCTGGAAACAATTCCGGAAATGCGTAACGAAGCTTTTTACAAAGAGTTAGATCTTGGGTGACAAATATCAACAATAGCGAATTGTACCAAAACCTTACCGCCTTTTTTGCCGTACATTACAAAAACTGGCTGGTAGAAATGTCTGGTAATGAGCGGACTTTTCAGCCTTTCAACCTGACGCAGGATTTGAATGCATTGGTACGGGAAAAACCGATTGAGGTGAAAAAAGTGCTTGGAATCGTAACCAAACCTGGAATTTCGGAAGCATTTCTGAAAACCGAACTTGGAAAACTGGAAGATGAATTAAAGAAAAGTATACCGGACCAGGATAAACGTTTCTTTAAACTGCTCAACCGTATTTCTATGGAATGCTACAAAAAACTGGAAGCACTTCCATCCATGATCTAAATTTCAAAGCCATGTCTTCATACATTTTTAGAAAATATCCAGGTTATAACCCAAACGAAATACAAGATTGGAGTCAAAGCACAGGAATTGATCCTGCCAGTTTTGATCCTGAAAATATAGCTTTTGGCAGAGGTGCTTCCAAGGCGGGAACATCCATTCCGTCGCCCATGGCAAGACTTGAACTTTTTGACACTGCGTTTCAAATCGTCGCTTCGGATCGTGGAAATCTGGATGGAAATACGATTTATCACCAGTTGGTATCCGATTGTCTGGATGTTTTTCAACTTTTGTTTAATGCAAAAAATTCCGAAATCGGTCCGGGAAAAAAGATCTGGTTTAAGGAATGGAAAGTTCAGGAAAATATTGGCAGACTTAAAGAAAGAGGCAAAGACCACCCACACAATCTGCTGGCCAAATCATTTGAACAGATTTTCAATGATAGGGACAGCGGCAGGTTTTCGGAAATGGACAGTCTCTTCCTGATTTTTTATGAGAATAAATTATTAGGCGGAACTTCACCACTTTCGCTGTTTTTTACAACGCCAAACTGGGCAAGGTATATCAAGAATAACGATATCAAAACAGTTCCGCAGAGCTCTGACGGAAAGTTGTTTTTCAGTAATGATTACCGTCCGCTATTCAAAAGAGATCAGGAATTCGTTGAATATATTTACAAACTTTCGCTGCAATTCAAACCGGCTTTTGCCAAAGCGGATGGTTTTCGGAAGTATCTGAACAAAACGGTTGATCGTTATTTTCCGGATTTCAGACATCAGTTTCCTGACTATCAGCAGGCAGGTACATGGCCTGATGGATAATGAATACAGCAAAATTAAAACGAATGTTGACGGCAAATTTCTGACTGTCAACGGACTTTTCTTTTTCCATCAAAAAGAAGAAAAGGAAAAGGAAAAAATTAAATCGGTAAGCGATTTTATTATCCGGGCAACAGAATCAAAATATAAGGATCAGTACAACGATAAAAACGAGCAGCAACTTGTTGAACCGCCGCTTGTTTTGGTTGATGGAATGAATATTCCGGGAGATTATATGGAGAAAAATATTCCATGGAATTCATCGACAAGAGTTAAAGATTTCTATCACCGTGGCGTGCCTTTGTTTGAAAGAAAATTGCCGCAGGGAAATGCACTGACGACGGTTACTTATCCTTTTCTTACCATAGACGATTTTCTGGAAGATGCGCTGGTAGAAATGCCCTTCAACATCAACAGAGGGAAGTTTTACACCGGTTTCGGTGGGGATTTTAAATATTTGCTACCGATAAGAAAGGAATATTTCAACTTCTTCAACCTGGCGGATTTGAAAAATAATTTGTCCATTGAAGTGAACGACGGGCAGGTTACTGCAAATCTCAAAATTCCTGTAAAAAACCGCAAAGGAGTTTCTGAAATCGTTTTTTCAAGAAAGTATGAAAAAGGAAAATCCATTGTTGAGTACCGTTCAGATTTAGGGATTTTTCCGTTTTATCAGATCAATGATTCCGATCCGAGATTGAAAGACCTGAATGATTATACCATTCTTTTAGCGGAAAGAAATGAACGAATGTCGCTGAAAAAATTGGAGTTTTATTCGTTTAAAAACTTCGCATCGGACACAACGAATCTTAACGCGACCGTTGATGAGCGGTCGACCTGGTCGGATATCAATGCGGGAAATTCTGGTTCAACATCAAGGTTTTATAAGATTAAAGAAGCTTTTGATTACATCCAGCTGGCGTATTCGGATCCAAACGGAATTGATTCCGGCGGTTTGATCATCCCGAATTTCGAAACTAAAACTTTTAATAAAGACAACCTTACCAAAGCATACACTTTTGCAATAGATTTTGGTACTTCAAATACGCATATTGCTTACATGCAGAATGGTGAAGCGTTGCCAAGACCGTTTGATATTGGCGAGCCGGATCAGCAAATGGTTTTACTAAATGCTCCGGGAAGAAATGAATCAGGTGGAAATAAATTCGATTCCTATGGTAATTCCGGTTGGATGGATTTGACATTAAGGAGAGAGTTTTTGCCGCCGGTTTTAGGAGCCGGACAAAATATTTCCTATCCGTTTAAAACGGCAACCTGCGAAATTGTTTCCTTTAATAATATCCAGAACAAGTCCCTTTTCAGTCACATCAATATTGGTTATTACATTGATCAGGAGGAAGTTCAGGCGAGCAATGTGAATTATACGACCAATTTGAAATGGTTGCTGGAAAACGATAATAACGATTCAAATAAAAGCCGTGTAAGTGCTTTTTTGAAGCAGCTTTTGCTTCAAATCAGAGCGAAAATAATCCTGAATTATGGTAATCCTGCTGATCTGAAAGTGGTTTGGTCGGTTCCGTTAAGTATGGAACGGGGGATTAAATCGGAACTGAGAAAGGTTTTGGATGGTGCATTTAAAGACGTTTTCAAAAACTCCGGCGCCAAATTACTTGATCCGATTCCGGAATCCGTTGCGCCTTATTTCTTCCTGACAAAATCGGACACGGACATTCAGGATACCGCTAATGTGGTGAATGTGGATATTGGTGGTGGAACAACCGATGTGATGATGTTTATGGAATCTTCCGGTAACCGGACTGACAAATATTTAACCACTTCTTTCCGTTTTGCGGGTAGTGATATTTGGGGAAATGGATATCGTAATAAATTGAAAGACAATGGTTTTATTCGAAATTATCTGGGTTATCAAAAGAAGAATAACATCAGTCCGAATGAGATAAAATATTTCAACAAAGTGAAGGATGATACAAATCTGAGCGCGGACGATTTGGTAAGCTTGCTTTTCCGGTATGACGATTTCAAATTTAGTGATTCGATTACTATCGGAAATCCGGATTTGCTGATCATTCCCTATCTGCATTACAGTGCCATTATTTTCCATTTGGTTCAACTGATTGAAATAAAAGATTATCCTTTGCCGAGATATTTGTCTTTTACCGGAAAAGGAAGTCAGTATATAAAACTGCTTTGTGGTGGAGATGAACGTGATCTCGAAGATTTTACGCGTCTGCTGATCAATGCGTATACGACCAAAACACTTCAATCCGGATTTAAGATTCACCTGAATTCCAATCCAAAAGAAATTACGGCGAATGGATCAATTCTGTATGCTTTGGCTTCGGAAGATGAGAAAGAGAAGTATAGAAAAAACATGGATTTTATACATCCCGGTTTTGATCCAAAAACGAATGCTGAGCTGGAATTGAAGCTTTCAACTGGTGCGGGGAAATTTAATATTTCTGATACGTTCGAAATTGATAGTCCGCTAAACGTAGCCGTGCTTAACAATCTAAATGAGTTTTTGGAGAAAACACTTAATAATTCTGAAATTTCAAGATTCTTAAAAGACTTTAAAATCAATGGTTTAAAAGAATCACTTCGACTTTTGCAATGGAATCATAACATTTTCAACGGTGAAGGTCTGATCTACGACAGTTACCGGAAAGTTTTGCAGGATTTACATAAACAGGAAGGTGAAAATGAGATTTCAGAATCGCTGTTTTTCTTTGCTTTGAAAGATGCTCTGTACCGACTTTCAAAAAGTATAACGGAAATCAAACCAGTTGTTTAATGAAGAAGTCGGTTATTTTATTTTTGCTTCTGATTTTGCATTTGTCGGTTAAAGCTCAAAGCGGAGCTGGAAAACAAATCAAGGAAGCAAAGTTTCAGATTGTAAAAGCGAGTGTTGAGTTTCTGGCTTCTGATAAAGAAACTTTTAAGGAAGCAAAGGAAAACAGGTGTGCAAATTGTAATGGTTACGAGGATCTGCTGAAATTTGTCAAAATAAATAAAATTCAAAAAGCGGATGAATTGATTGGTGATTGGAAAAAAGTTTCTGTTGATACGACTTTTTCTAAGTGGGAAAATAGCATTACAAGATTCAGAAATGGTGTAGTAAGTGATATAACATCAGGTGCGAAAAGCAGGCGGAAAAAACTTTCAGGTTACGCTGTTTTTGAAAACAAACTTGATGCAATCATTCAAAATGTATCAATTTCCGAACCTATTGAAGATGTGCCCGATATTGTAAAAAGTACAAGAAGAGCCAGTACCTGTTGTTGAACAAAAAGAAAAAGAACCAGAAAAAATAATGTCAGAGAAATCTTCGGAATCAGCAAGTTTTTTTGCGTTTTTACCAGACATTTCGAAGGATATGTCATATACTATTATTCTGCTTTTATTAGTCGGAATTCTGTTTTTATTATGGGTACTTCGTAATAAAAGCCAGACGATGGAAAGAAGTAACCGCGCGTTTCAAGACCAGCTTCACAAAAGCGGAAGTACGGAATGGCAATCAAAAAATGTGAGTAATGAGCTAAAATGCCGTTCAGCAAAAGTTAAAAGAAGCCGAAGAAGAAATTGCTATTCTTCAGGATAATGTCAGAGCTGAAATGGAAAGAAATGAAAGACTTTCTGCGGTACCTGAAATAGAAGAAAAGCCAGTCGAACAAAGTATCGGCACCAGCCTTGGAATCAGCGATAAAATATGCCACGATATGCTGATCAGGGAGATGGATTTTCCGTTCAGGAATTGTTAGATGAAGAAGATAGTGAAACCATATTTGAGCTCACCGTTTTATCGCCGAATACAGCATCTTTTAAAATATCAGGCAACCAAAATGCGCAGCGTTATGCGCTTTCAAACTCTCCATATTTTCTTGGTAAAACAAGTCAGTATGATACTTTTCCATCCGGTAACAGTTTGATTAATACGGATATACCCGGTGAATTAAAACTTCAAGGTAATAAATGGCTGATTGTCAAGCCTGTCCAGATCAGTTTTAGTTAACAGAAATATTCAACATAATGGCGTCAATTAGAAAGTCTGAAACAGCAGTTAAAGGATCTGCTGATTTTAAATCATGGAGATATTAAAATAACAGAATATCCCAATCTGGTGTCTGATGGTAGAGAACTTGATCTTAATCTTGGACAATTAAATCAGCTCATTCAGCAACTTTACGCAGATATTGACTGGAGACCCTATGAGATAATAAATACGAAACTTGAATTGGTTTTTCGAAAAGGAATTCTGTACCACAGATCAGTTTGAAGAAATCATTTCGCTTGTAGGAGATAGTGTAAACAGAAATATTGTTGAGCAATATGTTGTTTCCGAATTAAGTAAAAGAGGATTTTAAACCACGTGAAATTAATCATGCTGATCCGTTGTCAATCCAGAATAAATGGATGACCGATCTGGTCTGGGAGGATTATAAGGAAAGTCTGATTGAAGTTGAATGGCTTGGTAAAAAGGCAAATTCGCTGAGCAAACTTGGTGATATCTCATTTGATAATAAAGATGATGCGAAATATTTTTTAAGAAACGGGAATTATCTTCCGGGTTTGGTAACAGCTTTAACGAAAAGTGCAACAAAAGCAGACGAATTTGCCAGAATAATTGAAGAAGAGTTTGATTCTGAAAAGCGTTATCTAAAAATTCTCTATAAGTTAAATCCCAATTTACCCTTTCGATTCGAGGACGAATTATTCACTGACGTTTCCGTATTATTGCAAAAAGCCTGTGAAACTTCGCAACGGTTATCAGGCGTTACTGGAATCATATAGAAAGGGAATTCTTCAGATATGGATTCAGGAAGTCGGATCCGTTAGTAGCATCATATCTTTCTACCCAATATGATCTTAATAGTTTCCTGCAGATTTCTGTATAAAACAGATGCTACTCTTCCTTTTTTTATAGAAAATCACCGATTTTTAACACCGGATACATTGGCGGATTATGCCAAAAAGGATTTTACAATCTGGCCTGCCATTGCAGAATCAATGGCTGCTAAAAATATTCAGGAATGGTTTACTGGAATTGGAAAGGAAGACTGGAATGATCAGATCGATGGAAGTTATGCATTCCTTTCACATGCGGGATATTACACCGAACCAGAAATAAGACTTGCTATGGTTCAGGCATTATTTCATGTTATTAACCTTCTTTCTGATAAACCAAGACTGAAAATTGATCAGGAAAAGATTCAGCTTTTATCTATTAACGGTGGTATAACGCTTAACCACAGTATCAATATTAGTTTGAAAAATGAAGGTTATGTTAAAGTGAAAGTCTACTTTAAATTCATCAAAGAAGGAATTTCTTTGAGTAAGGATATTTTGGAATTTAATAATCTGGAAGGTAAAATAACTGACAAAATTGATATTATTATTGACACCTTTGTTACTTCAAAAAGATCAGCTTTACAATCTGGAACTGGTCGTGTCTTCTGTCTATGAGGATATTATTATTCCCGTCGAAATAAAGGTCGTTTTTCCTAAAAACGCATACGTCACAAAGCTTGTTTTGTACGGTTTGATGACGGCCTGTTACTTCGGAGCTTTCCGGTTTTTGTTGAGTATCTTTTTGAATTACAACGGTTGGTTGGTACATAATCCAGAAATTGGAAGTCCTGACGATGTAATTGGTCAGTCGCCGCTGTTGTCTTTTTTAGTATTAGCTCTGTTTATTTTAGGAGGTCTGTTTTCTTACAAACTGGTTAAAAAATTCGAGAAGATATGAAAGACGGAAAATCAGTATTTGTAGTATTAGCGCTGACTGTTTTTATAGTCTACGTGATGCGCAATTTCCTTGGTAAATTGAGTGCATTTTTCTTTATCCCGATTGATAATTTATTGTTCATCTCACACAGCTTCCGCCAGTTGTGATGTGGATGATTTTTGGATTATTGATTGGACTTGTCTACGGTTCTTTCATCTCAATAAAAAAATATAAGCTTGATTATAAACTACTTGTCTATCCTGGATTGGCTTTGCTAATTGGTATGAGCTTAATTTTACTTGCTTCATTTGTTGTCCAAAAAGTTAAAGGTGAGCCGGTTTCAGGAAGTACCGGGGATGAGCCAGGCCGTGAAGGGAAACGTAGTTATTTGACTGCCGCAAATCGGGTAAAACTTGAATAAAATTTTGGAAAAAGGCATACTGGCTGTGGAGAATGAAAGGTATGAAAGCGCGGAAGAGCTTTTTATTAAAGCCGCATCGCTGGGAAAAGGAGATTCGAGACTGGACAGCTTGGCAAAAGTTTATACCCACACCGGGAATGATAAATGCACACTTTTCAATCGGGATTCTCAATTAAAATACATACCGAACTACTATTACAAATACGCAGCAGCCCTCACAAACAAACCTCCCGAAGTATGCAAATAAAACTTTACCTCCTCTTTATTTTATCAATTGCTTTCCTCTCAACTACCACCCAAGCCCAGGAATTATTCCCCAAAAAAGAACTTTATCATGTCTGGATTCTGGCCGAAGAAAAGCTGGATGCCGGGCAATTTGACGATGCGTTGCGTCTCTACAATACGCATAAGGAAAATCTGAATTTTGCAATGAAAATTCGTCAGACTTCCCGTTTAAAGGAAATATCTTCCGAAGCAGAAAAACTTCGCAGAAGAGGAAATTTCGCCGAAGCCGTCGACAAATACAAAGAATACCGAAAACTCAAAGATATCCCAACTCTTGGCATTTTTGAAAAGAAAATAGAAGAATGCCTTACGCAGATTAACAAAGGAAAACTTACAGAATTAACCGCGCAGCAACGGGTAATTACAGGATTTGAATGGGCGCATCGAGGCCGGGAAAAACTGAGTTTGCTTGATACAATAGGGGCGAAGCGGGATTTTAATAATGCCAGGATCTTGGGTGGAAACCGGAATAATATTCTTCGGGAACAATATATTGAAGGAAATCGTATAACGGAAGCGTTAGCGAATTGGGGACAGGAGAAGGTTAAGTTTGATAAAACTAATCATTCAAAAGCGGAAGAACTGGCTTTCCTCACCACTTACCGTGACATCAGAAATGTAGATGTGCCGGATGTTGAAGTGAAAATGAAGGAATTGAAAGCAGAAATTGATGGGAATAATTCCCTTGCAAAAATTGCTAAAATCTGTGATACAGACCTGCTGATTAGTTATGTGAATAACCATCAGGGAAATGTGCCGGCATCTGCGTCATTACTTGCAAGGCTGAATGAGTTTAGAAGTACCCAAAAGAAAATCAATCTGCTGAAAGCAAATAAGGATAATGCTGCAACAGTCAAAAGTGCCTATGAAAGTCTGCTGACCTGGACGGAAGATTTTCCCGAAGAAATTCGCAGTGATATAAAATCTTGTATCAATAACGATTACACATCTTATAAGGCCACCATTCCTGAAACGGCGAGTCTTCCGGTTTCAAATTGTTCGGGACTGGATGATTATATGAAGGGAATTGTATTAATCAGACGAGAGTTGTCCAATTGCAATACGGCAAAAGCACAGGTACTTTGGAAGAAGAATCTCGCTTATGTTAAAGACTGTAAAGATTCGAGGACCATTTTATTGTCAAATAAAAGTCTGAAAGATTCCGTTTTTATTGATGGTCAGAAATGACAGCCTTTTGACGGTTTATCGTGGGAAAATTCAAAAGTCTGTGCAAACTGGAAATTGTTCGGAAACGACTGAGATTTATAAACAAATGAAATCCTTGCGTGTCTGTAATCAGGATGTGCTGGATGAAGAAATCGAAACCGGTTTAGCAGAAACCAAAAATTGCCAGACAAAATCCTGGTGGCGGCCGGAGCTTACCGGAAGTTTTGCCAGGAATATGCCTAAATATTCGGTTGTCGGGCGTTGCGAGGAAAATGGGTGGCGGCTGGTCAAGTTCTGCGGGTGCTCAGTTTACTTTTATTGACCACAAAAATCCGATTGATTTTACGATTGGCGTTGAATATTTTAATACCAATTACTACTCGGAGCAATCCGCTGGATCTGTCATGGAGAATTTTACATTAAGCGGTGCAAACGCGCTGGTTGCGATCAAACTGCATAAACCAAATACCAATCCGGATAAAATCAGACCCTATTTAAAAATCGGTACAGAAATGCTGATCCCAACTTCTTACGAATACGAAAGCTTTTCAGTATTCCAAAAAGTAAGCGGAACGGATCAATTGAAGAAAACGATGTTATCGGTGACAGGAGCTGTCGGACTGGAAATTCAGAAAAAACATTTTGGTGCTTTTGCAGAAGTTTTTGGCAATTATGGTTTAGGAAATAGTATTTATAATTCCAGTTTGTCCCATGTCGTTACCGCTCAAAATCAAAAAGTTGAAGCCAGAATTGTAAAAGTGGGTTTAAGAATCGGTTTCAGATTATGGTAAATATTCAAACTTTTTGACAAAAAAATTGAAATGAAACTGGTCCGAAGAATAACTTCCGGTCAGTTTTATTTTTTTATTTTTCCAAATCAAACGAATCGCCACTTGTGTAAATACTAAAATTCAAATCTTTCATTTTGATCAAACCTTTGTCCGTAACTTTTAAATCAACAGGTCGTTTCATCACAATAACCTGACTTTCACCGACAACTTTTACATTATTACCATTAACAATAATCGCCGTCGATTCATCAATACCAATGCAGGCAAGATCCGGATATTTGGCAATAGCGGAAAGCAATCGGTTATAACGACTTCTGACTACAAAATGCTGGTCGATGATTGCATTGGTGAGCAGGCCAAGTCCTGGTTTTATATCCAGATTTTTGTCTTGCAGTTTTCTGAATGTGGATTTTAAAGTAGTATCACCAACCAGTTCATTTCCGGTTATCATTAATTTGCTCATCACGGCTGCACCCGCGCTGCTTCCCGAAATGGTTGCACCTTTTTGATATGCTTTATGAATGGCTGCATAAACAGGCGTGTTCAGCACAATTTTCATAAAACGCTCCTGATCCCCGCCGCTGATAAAAATCAGTTTGGCATTTTCCAGTGAATCAAGCCACTTTTGATTGTTAACATCCGATGCTTTAAAATTCAGATTTGCAACCACATTACTGCAAACCGGTTTTAAATCCTGATTGAAATAATAAAAAGAAGTATCCGCATTCAGCCCCGACATAGGCAGCAGCACAACATAATCAGTAGATTTTAAACGGGAAGTGGCGACCAACTCCCGCATTAATGATGCAGGCCGGTCGCCACCTCCTATGATAAATAAATTCCCTTTTGCCACTTGCGCATAACCTGCGCCGGAAAAGAATGTCAATGCTGTAAATAATGCCGTCAGAAGTTGTTTCATGCCACAATATAGCAGAAAACAGAGATTATCAATCAGGCTATTTTATCAATTTGACAAAAAATCAAAACCTATTTTGTTGGTTTCTTGAATATTGAATCGTCCACTTTTCCATTAACAATCACCTTGTTCGTTACAAAAGTCATAGTTCCCATCTGAGCATTTGCAATGTCCATGGCGTTTGGAAATTTAACGCCATCAACTTCCTTATAATCAGAAAAATCTATTTCGCCTTCCTGTTCCGTTCATTGTAGCCTTAACTTTTGTAAGCAGATAAGTCGTTGCATCAAGATATTCATCCATCGCCTGACCATCTTTTGTTGTCAGTTTAATGTGATAAACATCTTTTTTGTCAACTTTTTCTTTTCCAACCAGTTCAACTTTGTTTCCTTTTTCCTTATAATTTACCAGACCGCCGAAAGGATCCAGCTGTCCAACTTGTTGTTTCACCTGGTCTGCCGGCATATCCTCCGGTTCGCCAGTTCCGCCCATCATCGTCGGACGAATCATCCAACCCGTTGCTCCGTCAACAACCTGCACCATCGAATTTCCCATCACAGTGGATTCGCTACGCATCGATTTCCCAACCACAATCGTCGTTTTACTTGGAATTTCCATTCCCTGTACGGAAAGTGAACGTTCAGTAACCACGTTGTTAACAGCTTTTATTTTATCCAGTCCACCGATCGCGGCAACATGTTTGTCAACGATTTCATCGACTGTCTGTCCAAAGGAATTTGCTGATATTAAGGCGGCAACAACCGCGACTAAAATTCTGTTTGTTTTCATTGTGAAGTTTGATTTAAGTATAGATTAGTTTGTTAATCAGGTTTCAAAGTTATAAGATTATTTCGGTGTACCGCCGCCTGGTGCGCCTCCGCCAGATTGCGTTTGTCCACCTCCTTCACTTTTCACGTCGTCGTTATTAACCGACTTCGCTTTTCTTTTCGGTGCGTCCATTGTCATTTTACCAATTTTGTAAGTGAAAGTCAGACGGATACCGCGATTGTAAAGATGAACGTCGTTAACCTGATTGAATAGATCAGAATTAAGTTCGGTATGAATTGTATAACGTTTGGCCAGGAAATTTTCAGCAGCAAGTCCAACGCTTCCTTTTTTGTTTTTGAAATCCTTTTTCACACCCACGGTATAAAATCCAAAACCGCCCTGTTTTCCCTGCAACTGAATCGTATTTCCCTGCATAAAACCGAATGCCTGAGCTCCCCAGCCATTTTTGAAAGTAGCCTGCGAGAAAATACCACCGCTGATATTCATACCTGAATTCGTTATTTCGCTCGAAACACCATCTCTGCCTGCCGTCTGTCCTGTCAATGTAGAATAAAATGCATTTGTGAAAAGTCCCACGTTGATTTTGGTTGTCGCTGCAAGATTTGCAAAAAGATTGACACCATATGCATGTTGCTTTCCAACGTTTTCATAAGTTGTTACAATTGCTCCTGAAATCGAATCTGATGGCTGACGAACCTGAGAAATTGCGTTGTTGGTAATACGTCCGAAGAACGTCGCATTCACAAAAGTTTTCTTGATGTTTTTACTTACACCAACTTCAAAATTGTTGGTAAGTTCGGGACGTAATTTCGGGTTTCCAATTGTGATGTTCTGCGGGTTGGAAGCATTGTAGTTTGGGTTCAATTGCTGCAATCCCGGACGCTGGATCCGTCGGTTATAACCAAGTTTCAAAGTTGTTCCTTTTATTGTTTTTGAAGCATTCACACTTGGTACCAGCACGCCATAATTTCCTACGCCAAGCGAGCCACCATCTTTCGTGCTGGCATCAATAAAAGTATGTTCGTAACGCAGACCTCCTTTGAAAGTGTAGCGTTTTTTAGTTGTATAGGTATAGGAAGAATATCCGGCCGCAATGTTCTGATGGTATAGCAAATCACCTTCCGGTTGTCCTGTATCGGTTTGGTATTCACCAGTTGGCGAAGCAAGCAGATAGCTGTAACCACTCGTTACTTTTCTGAAAATTCCTTTTCCTCCAAATTCAAGCAACTGATTTTTCTTGATAGGTGTCTGGTAATCAGTTTGTAATGTAAATTCCTCGTTGATGCTTTTGTTCAGGTTACGCTGACGGCTTGACTATTTCATTGTTGCCATTTAAAATATCTGCATCGAAATTGTTGGTCAGGTCATTGCGGCTGTAAAGTGTCGAAATGCTCCATTCCTGCTGTGGCTTGAAAGTATGCAGATAATCAATATTCGCATCCACAGTTCCCGACAGGTTTTTGGTATCAACATTTCTGCCCGATGTTGTAGTAGGGCTTCCGGTTTTCAAAAGATTGGTAATCAGATCCTGCTGACTGAGCATATTTCGTACGCCATAACGCACACCTGCCGTGATGCTCTGATTTTTTGCCAGATCATAATCAAATCCCAGATTATACTGGCCAAAAAGTCCTTTGCTTGATCCCGTACCTGTTTGGTCGCGTTATGGTCGTAACGTCATCAACAATGCTGGTCTGATCCAGCGAAGTTGTTGTTTTGGTATTATAATTTCCACGTCCAAAACCTCCGAGGCTGAAACCTGCTTTTCCTTTACGGTAACTTCCATTCAGCGAAAGCATCGATCCGCGGTTACCAACGCCCGAATCAACATTCAGGTTCAATCCCTGCAAACTGTTCTTTTTGGTAATAATATTGATAATACCACCCGAACCTTCTGCATCATATTTTGACGATGGACTTGTAATCACTTCCACCGTTTTGATCTGGTCGGCAGGAATTTGCTTCAAGGCATCAGCAACACTGCTGGCAATGATCGTACTCGGTTTGTTGTTGATAAGAACCCTGATGTTCTGGCTTCCGCGGAGAGAAACGTTTCCATCAAGGTCAACTGTCAGAAGAGGCACTTTACGTAAAATATCTGTGGCGTCACCACCTTTTGCAGCAATGTCTTTTTCGGCATTGTAAACAAGTCTGTCAACTTTTTCTTCGATTAAAGCGGATTGTCCCGTTACCGTTACTTCGTCCAGCGTTTTGGTATTGGAAGCAAGTTTTATAGTACCAAGATCAAGTTCCTGGCCTTTGGCCAGTTTAATATTGTCAATGGTTTTATTTCCGTAACCGATAAAGGAAATCAGAATTTTGAAATCGCCGTTGATGATTTTGGTTAAGAGAAAACTTGCCTTTTTCGTCTGCAACAGTTCCGTCAATAGCCTGTCCGGTCGTTTTGTTGTAAAGGGCAATACTGGCAAATTCAACACCTTTTGAAGAAGTTGAATCCAGAATTGTACCGCTTATTTTGGCTGTTCCTTTTGGAGTTTGGTCACCGGCAGTGCCCGGTAATGCTTTTGGCGTTGCGGCTCCTCCCGTTGGAAATTGGGCGAAAGCAGGCGAAATAATCGCAGCCAGAATGATGATAATAGTCAGGAAAAATTTACGCATGTTCATGTGATTGGTATTTAACGTCATAAAGGTGCGATGGAAACCGGTTTTACGGAAGTAAAATGTGACCAACGCCACAATTCATTGGATGGATAACACATTTTGACCGATGGGCGATTTTTTGCTTTTTATCACTTTTGACGGGAAAACTTTAAGATAACATACTATTTCCTGTGCCGGATTGTTTTTGGAAAAGTAACTTACTAAATTACAATTGATTGAATTTTGGGTTTAAAGCAAAATTTAAATCGGATATTCTCACAATTTGAAGTATAATATTAATTTAATAAAATACTGCCTGACAACGATTAACCACTTAATTGAATGAACCAATCTGATTCCCGAAAAGGGACAAATTCTGTATGGGGCGGAGAGACGGAACATTTTCCTAACGGCGCCGTTACAACTCCAATTTTTAACAGTGTAGCTTTTGCCTACGATGATCTGGATGAATGGCACGCTGTTGCGACCGGAAAAGCAGAGGGACATATTTATAGCCGTAACACCAATCCGACAGTTCATGTACTGGAAGAAAAAATCCGCATTCTGGAAAGTGCCGAAGCTGCAACTTCCTTTGCAACAGGCATGGGAGCGATCAGCAACACTTTATTCTCATTACTAGGGCCTGGTAAAAGAGTTGTTTCTTTAAAAGATACTTACGGTGGAGCAAGCCGTCTTTTTTTAGATTTTCTGCCTGCTTATGGCATTAATGTTACGCTTTGTGAAACGATTAACCATGAAGAAATTGAAGCAGAAATAGCAAAAGGCTGTGATCTGGTGTATCTGGAAACGCCGACAAATCCAACATTAAAAGTAGTAGATCTGAAACGATTATCCGCAGCGGCGCATAAGGTTGGTGCAATCGTTGTTGTTGATAATACTTTTGCCACACCGATCAATCAAAATCCACTGTTGTTGGGCGCTGATCTGGTTCTTCATAGTGCTACGAAATTTCTGTGTGGACATTCGGATGCGATGGGCGGCGTGTTATGCGGAAGTGCTGAACTGGTAAAAAAAGTTTTTTCTTTCAGAGAAATAAATGGTGCCAGTTTGCAGGCAGATCCGGCTTATATGATTGCACGCGGTATGAAAACGCTGGAATTGAGAATTGAGCGCCAGAATGCTTCTGCGATGAAAATTGCGAGATATTTAAAGGCGCATGATGCGGTTGAAGAAGTTTTTTATCCAGGGTTGGAAACGCATCCAGGACATGAAATTGCCAAAGCGCAAATGTCTGGCTTTGGTGGTGTGATGAGTTTTGCTCTGAAAGGAAATTATGATACCGTAAAAGCATTTTTGCCAAAATTAAAACTGGTACATCTTGCTGCAAGTCTTGGTTCTGTGAGCACATTAGCCGGTCCGCCAAGAACGACAAGTCACGTGGAATTAACCGAAGAACAACGTGCATTACTTGGAATTCCTGAAAGTCTGATTCGCTATTCTGTTGGTATTGAAAATGTTGAGGATTTGATCAATGATCTGGAACAGGCTTTGGCTGCAATTAAAACAGAACAAATGGCTGTGTTATGATCGGAAAGCATATACTTAAAACCCTTAAAATTTCTTTTGTTTGTACATTACTCGCGTCACAGACGGATGCCATTGCGCAAACAATGCAATCGGTTCCGGCTATATCAAATGTAATGAATCCAAGACTGGATCATGAACTTGAACGTATTGCCAAACTGGCCAAAGGAAAAGTTGGCGTTTCCGCAGTACATCTGGAAACCGGAAAACATATCAGTTTAAATCTCAAAGAATTGTTTCCAATGGCCAGTACCATTAAGGTAGCCATTGCTGTTCAGCTTTTTACCAAAATTGAAAAAGGAGAACTTTCTCTGATGACCATGGTCGATCTTCAGCCGTCAGATTATCATCCGGGCAGCGGAACACTGGATGTACTTTTTGCCAAACCGGGTGTGCAGCTTTCTGTCCAGAACTTGCTGGAACTAATGATGGTGATCAGCGATAATTCGGCCACAGACATTTTGCTTCGATTGGTTGGAGGTACAAAAGCGGTGCAGGAAAGAATGAATGCGCTGGGCATTAAGGGAATGTCAATTGACAGAACTATTGTTCAATTAATTGCTGACGAAGAAGGAATTACGCTGCCACCGGAAAGTGAGTGGACGCTTGGTTTTTACGATAAATTGTGGAAAAACACAACCCGCGAATCCCGTGATGCAGCTGAATTGAGATTGCAAAAAGATCCCCGGGACACTTCCTCTCCGGAAGCGATGGTAAATTTGCTAACCCAGATTTATACAGGAAAGGCATTGAAACCTGAAAGTCGCGAACTTTTACTTGCTGTGATGGAAAGGTGCCGGGGAGGAGTTGCCAGATTAAAAGGTTACTTGCCGGCAGGAACGGTCATAGCACACAAAACCGGTTCACTCAATGCAAGTGCTACGGATGATGTAGGAATTATTACACTTCCAGACGGTGCTGGTCATGTCGCGATCGCTATTTTTGTTGCTGAATCGGGTGCTGAACTTCCTGAAAGAGAACAGACAATCGCGCATATTTCCAGAAGTGTTTATGATTATTTTTTATTTAATTCTCCCGTCGTAACCACTTCCTCCCGATAGTATGAAACATTTGCTTTTTTGCATTTTTACACTTTTTGCGGTTACTGGTTTCGCTCAGAAAAAAATTACCCCGGCTCAGATAAAAGAGTTTGACAAGTATGTTGAAATGGTCCGGAAAGAATGGGAAGTTCCCGGACTTTCCATTACGGTAGTAAAAGATAATCAGATTATTTTTAAAAAAGGATATGGTGTCAGAGAACTTGGAAAACCGGAACTTGTTGATACACAAACGCTTTTTGCCTGTGCTTCTACTACCAAAGCAATGACGGTTGCCCTAATGGGAATGCTGGTAGACGAAGGAAAAGTGAAATGGGATGATCCGGCAACAAAGTATTTGCCGGAGCTTCAAATGTACGATCCTTATGTGACACGCGCTTTAACTGTTCGTGATCTGCTGACCCACAATACCGGACTTCCCGGAACAGATTATTTTACCGGTGCTATGAACATTCCTGTCAACGAAATGTTGAAAAGAATGGCTTTGGTAAAACCGATCTATCCATTTCGTGGTGGTTTTGAATATCAGAATATTATGTACTCCGCAGCTGGCAGAATTATTGAAAGATTGACCGGGAAATTATGGTCGGAAGTGATGCAGGAGAGGATTTTTGACCGTTTGGGCATGACACAAACCGCGCCAAAAAGAAAGCTTATCAAAACGGATAATGTTACCAAACCACATTTCAAAATCAACGATACTATTCAGGTGATTGAATATGGCGCGGATAGTGAAATCGGTTCGGCCGGTGCCGTTTGGTCTTCGGCGGATGATATGAGCAAGTGGATTATTTGTATGCTTGATAGCAGCAAATATGCTGGTGGCAGATTATTGAAACCGGAAACCTGGACTGAGATTTTCAAACCACAGGCATTTTTCCCGGAAGACGAATATCCGACGATGAGTTTGATAAAACCAAACTGGCGCACTTACGGATTGGGCTGGTATCAGCATGATTACAAAGGCAAAAAAGTCAATTTTCATACCGGAAGTTTGTCCGGATTAACAGCAATTACAGCTCAGTTGCCTGACGAAAAGCTAGGCGTTTATATTTTTGGAAATTATGATCATGCCGAAGTTCGTCATGTTTTGATGTATAAAACACTCGACTGGTTTGCCTTGGGTGAAACACGTGACTGGAATGCAGAATTTAAAACTTTGTATACAAATCTTGCCGAAAAAGGGAAAAAGAGAAAACTTGATTTTGAAGCCAAAAGAGTTGCAAATACGTCACCATCTTTACCCTTGGATCAATATAAAGGTAAATATACCAGTCCTTTATATGGACAGGCAGAAGTTTCTGTCGTTGGAAATAAATTAATGTTCAATGTAAATGATGTTTTGAAAGCGACCTTACCTCATTTTCATTACGACACATTTTACGGGCCTAATCAAAAAGCCTGGTATGGAAATGCAACGGCATCCTTTGCTTTAAATAGTAGAGGAAAAGCAGATGTACTGGTTTTTGATGGTATGGAATTCAGAAAAAGTGAAAAGTAGGCTTACGGTTCTGGTTAAGTAAAAGTTTTAAAATTACACAATGAAAAAATCACTCCTTTTATTACTGCTGGTCTTTTTAAGTAAGGTACCTTCCATCGCGCAAAGTTTTAAAATGGAAGACATTATCAGTTATCCGTTGGCTTCGGAATTAACTTCTTGTGCTTCCGGATCAAAAATCGCCTGGACGTATAATGACCAGGGGAAAAGAAATATTTACGTTGCCGAGGGGCCGGAATTTAAACCAAGAAAACTGACTTCTTTTGATGAAGACAACGGTCAGCAGCTATCAAGTATTTCCATTTCAACGGATGGTAAATGGGTTGTTTTTGTCAAAGGTGGCGAGCATAGTGGCAATCATGACAACAGTCAAACGGTCAATCCGTCGTCTTTAATAACTATGCCGAAAGTTGAAATTTTCAGTGTTCCTTTTAAAGGTGGCGAAGCGAAAATATTGGCAGAGGGCGACTATCCCGTTATTTCTCCGAAAAGTGACAGAATCGCCTTCATAAAAGGTGGCCAGATCTGGCAGGTTAGTCCCGATGGTTCTCCCGCTGCAAAAATTTTGTTTGAAACAAAGGGTACAAATAATTCAGTACAATGGGCTCCTGATGGTTCAGGAATGGCTTTTGTTTCTTCCCGTGGTGATCATTCTTTCATTGGTATTTTTGCTGATAAAGAAAATACAATACGCTGGATTGCTCCTTCTTTTGCCAAAGATGACTCGCCAAAATGGTCGCCGGATGGAAAGAAAATTACTTTTATAAGAAGACCTGCAAGTGGCGGATTACCTGATTCTATTTTGCCAAGAAAACATAATCCATGGAATATTCTGGTAGGAGATATTGCCACGGCAACGGCACAAAAAATCTGGTCGGCTCCGAAAACTTTAAGCGGATCTTATCCAACAACAGATGGAGGCGCTAATCTGATGTGGTCTTCTACCGGAAGAATCACATTCGCTTCTTACCACGACGGCTGGCCACATCTCTATTCTATCAAACCGGAAGGCGGAGAAACTTTGCTTTTGACGCCGGGTAATTTTATGTGTGAATATATCGAAATGAGCCACGACGGGAAATGGCTTGTTTTTGCTGCTAACACCGGTTCTGATGTTTTGGATATTGACCGTAGACACATTGCCAGAGTTCCTGTGGATATGGCAAAAATGGAAGTTTTAACGCCTGGAAGTGGTGTGGAAGCATTTCCGGTTATGACAGGTGACGGTGCTAATATTGCTTTTATCAGTTCCTCGGCAGTACTTCCGCCGCAGCTTGCGGTAATGCCTTTTAATACAAATCAAACAATAAAAATTCTCGATAAAACTTTGTTGCCTGCAAATTTCCCAACTGGAAAACTGGTTGTTCCAAAACAGGTAACTTTCAAAGCAGCGGACGGTACGCTGGTTTATGCACAATTATTTGAACCTGCCGGCGGAGCGGAAAAATCGAAGAAACCGGCTGTTGTTTTTGTTCATGGCGGTCCTCCGCGTCAAATGTTACTGGGCTGGCATTATGGAGATTATTATGCCAATACGTATGCGATTAATCAATATCTGGCTAGTCAGGGATTTGTTGTTTTGGCTGTAAATTACAGATTAGGAATTGGTTACGGTTATGAATTTCATAAACCTGCCAACGCCGGAAGTAACGGTGGTGCTGAATATCTTGATGTGAAAGCTGCCGGAGAATGGCTGGCAGCACGGCCAGATGTTGACAGAAAAAAAATAGGAATTTATGGTGGGTCGTACGGCGGTTACTTGACCGCGATGGCTTTGGGGAAAGATTCAAAATTGTTTGCAGCAGGTGTGGATGTGCATGGTGTGCACGACTGGGCTTTTGTAAATGAAGGTAGTAAAACAGCTCCGGATGCTGCGCTTGCGGCCAAAGTTGTCTACAAATCGTCGCCAATTGCTTATGTAAATACCTGGACCTCGCCGGTTTTATTTATCCATGGCGATGACGACCGGAATGTTTATTTTTCTCAAAGTGTGGATCTGGCAAGAAGATTGGAACAGCGGAATATTCCTTTTGAACAACTGATTATTCCCGATGATACGCATCACTGGATGAAGTTTTCAAATCAGGTGAAAGTTGATCAGGCGATTGCTGAATTCTTGGTAAGGAAGTTGATGAAGTGAATGCAGAGACTCTAGTTTATTGCCGTGAAAAAGTTTTTAATACCCGTCCGACGGCGGAAAAAGCCGTCGGACGGGTGGCCCGTTGAAAAAGCTGTGGAGTTACTTAGTATTATTTGGAGAAAGTAGGAAAAGAAAATTTATTGTGATTAAAACGCCGAATGAGCCTCCCGTCGGACGGCTTTTTCCGCCGTCCGACGGGTAACAAAAACCTGTTTAAGCCATAAGGTTTTATCCACTAAAACTCAATCTGCGCTCTGATTTCACCTGCTGGAAGTGCAGCACTATGGATGTTGAAATAATATTTTCCTGCCAAAAGATCGGCTTCCTTAATTGCAATTTCATCAACCAGAACCGAATTTGAAAAAGATCCCGATTTCGTTTTTTGAACTTTGGCAAAGAAGTCAAAGACAATTGGTGCATTGGTTCCTTTTGGCGCGCTGCCGTGAATATGTGAGCCGGTTATGATTTCGGAGAGGTTATTCCAGGTCAGAAAAAAGCTTAGCAATTTTGTCGTTTTATTATAAGAAACATCGACGGTTCCACTTGCCGGACCTGTATTGGCGGGTACCTCATTCGCACCGCTCAGGACAATTCCTTTTTTACTGACGACATTGCTTTGATCATAAAACTCAATCTGTCCACGCATTTCTCCGCCTGGATTATTCGCAGTGTGGAAATTGAAATAATACAGACCGTTTAAAAGGTCTTCTTCTTTTAAAGTAGTCCCGTCAACTAAAACGGATTGACTGTAAGTTCCGGAAACAGTTTTTGTAATTGAATTTGCAAAGTCAAAAATAATTGGTGCGTTAAGTCCTCGCGGCCCTGTTCCGTGAATATGAGCACCCGTTGGAATGCCGCTTAGATTGTTCCAGGTCACGGTAAAGGAAAGCATATGTGTGCTTTTATTGTAAGACACGTCCGCACCTCCGTTAGCCTGACTGCTGTTAAAGGTCACTTCCTGAGCCGGACTGATCGTCAGGCTGGTCTGGGAAACCGGATTTTCAATGTCGTGATCAACGCAGGAAGCGAGCAGCACGGCAAGCCCAAATAATGGTGATAATCTAAATAATGATCTCATATTTTTGCCAGGTTAAGTTGATTAATCTCTTAAAGTTAATAGTTAATCAAATAATTATTCTGGTCAATTCAATATTAAATCATTAATTATCAGTTATTTATTAAGCGGTAAGTCAGTGCTTGCTCAGGTTATTATTGGCCAAGATCTTTATATCCTATCAGCTGAATTCCCTTTTCCTTGATAGCAGCTTTTACTTTGTCACATGTAAAAAGATCCGTTACACCTTGTCTGTCTTCTGCCACATTTTCATAACCAATATGTGAAATGGCTTTAAGTTCAGCATCGTCCAATCCCGGATGATCAACGAAAATATAAGTTTTTCCGGATTCCAGTTTATCCAGCATTTTAATAAAGCTGCTTATCTTTTCGTCCGAGGTTTTTTGCGGGCCGTCATAACTTACATATTTATCAACCTTCGGCTCAGGATCAACCGGGATTTTATATTCTTTTGCCAGTTTTCTTGTTAATGCTTTTACCTCTTCACTGATACCCGTGCAACCCATATGTGACGACAAATGGCTGATTCGTGGCAATTTTTTCAAAGCCATTTCAATCTGCGCCCGGAATTCTTTTTCAATATCTGCAAGTTGCCAGTTGTTTTCAATAACGGAGCGTTTCGGATAATTTTTATTAGGATAAATCATCGGAAGAAAATATCCGTCTTCATCTTTCAAACTGGCACAATCTGTCAACGGACGCCATTTTACATTATCCCATTCGCTGGTAATAGCCAGGTGAATTCCTACATCAGCGCCGGGATTTTCTTTCAGCATTTTTACAGCTTCCGGAAACCAGGGCGACGGAACAATTACCTCAATTGATGTCTGAATCCCTTCTTTGTAACATTTTATCAAGGCCAGATTTCCGGAATGCGAATAACCCATATCATCACCTCTGAACGACAAGTCTCGCACCTTTTTGTGCATAGGAATATGAAGTAATAAAGAAAACCAAGAAGAGGAATAAGTACTTTTTTCATTGGAAATCAGATCAGATAATTATTGTGAAGCAGAAATTCTGTTACTATTGATAAAGAAAAAAGGAGCGGAAATCTATGCTTGCCAAGTGAAATTATTTAGATAATGACCGTAGCTAACTGCCAGAACCAGGCAAATGCCTGATCTTTATAGCCGGCATTCAAGCTCAAATTTCTACTTTTACCTTTTGATTAAAAATAACAATCCATGGATATAAAAGTAATCGCCTTCGACGCCGACGATACGTTATGGGTAAATGAGCCTTATTTCAGAAAAACGGAAGAACAGTTTTGTGAGCTTTTAGGTGAGTATCTCGAACGCCATGCGCTTGAACGTGAATTATTCAAAACTGAAATAGACAATTTGCCGCTTTACGGATATGGTGTGAAAGGATTTATGCTGTCAATGATAGAAACGGCTTTAAAGATTTCAGACAAAACAATCAGTCTTGAACATATAGAAAAAATCCTTGATTTGGGTAAAAACCTGCTCAATGAACCGATTGATATTCTTGAAGGCGTAGAAGAAGTTTTAGAGAAATTGAAAGGAAAATATAAGCTTGTAGTTGCTACAAAAGGTGATTTGCTTGATCAGGAAAGAAAGCTGAAAAAATCAGGATTGAGCCATTATTTTCATCACATAGAAATTATGTCAGAGAAAGATGATGCCAATTATCTGAAACTGATTAAACATCTGGATATCATGCCGGAAAATCTGCTGATGGTAGGTAATTCCCTGAAATCGGATATTTTACCAGTTTTGAATATTGGCGGATATGCGGTGCATGTGCCGTATCATATTACATGGGCACACGAACAGATTGAGAATACAATTGAAAGTGAAAAATTCAAAAGTGTTGTGCATATCAGGGAAATTTTGGAAGATCTTTAAGAAAGTTTGTAAGTAAGTTTTTGATTGATTTCGATTACAGGCACTGTATTTTAAATCAATCCTATAATTGCAAACAGTTCTGCTTCGTCAGAAATAGAAATTATAATCAGATTACTTCATCTTATATGACAACAAAAATCAAATTGTTTATTTTGGTTGCGCTATTAAGCCCTTTTTCACTGAAAGCGCAGCAGTTGATTACCATGTCAAACAAATGTTACAAACAGGTTCAGACTGGAAATCAGCAAAATGATCAGGGACAATATCAGGACGCATTAAATACTTTTACCAAAGTACTAAAAGATTGTTCTGCAAAGGATGCCAAAGAGGAAGGGAATGTTGGTAAAGCGATTGCATTCAATGGATTAAAACAATTTGATAATGCGATTACGGCAGCGGAAAATGCGATTAAAGTTAGCAAGCAAACAAACGTTATGGCTTATTATGCAAGAAGTTATGCGCTTAATAATGTCGGCAGAACGGAAGATGCAAAAGCTGATATTGTGAAGATTACAGATCTTACAAAGAAAAATAAAAATGTGAAAGCCAGAGCAACAATGTTTGCTCAATTAGCTCATCTGGATTTTCAGCTTAACAAACTGGCAGAAGCGGATACCAATCTGACAAAAGCAATTGAACTTGATCCAACAAATCCTGCATTTTTTGTGCAAAAAGGAGATATGATGATCAAAGTTAATAACTATGATGACGCATTTGTGGCTTATGACAAGGTTTTGGATCTGGGCAAAAATGATCTGGAAATTTATCAGATCAGAACCGAAGCACGACTTAAACAATTGCAGCAAAAATATGTAACAACTGATATTAAAGAGTTATCAAAAAGGATGACGAAAAATGAAAAAAGCACTTTGTGTGCGGACATGAAAAAAGCGCTGGATATGGGTTTAAGAAATCTGCAACTAGATTTGTTGTCTGCCTCAATTTGCGAATAAATAATTGATCAACTAAAAACCAAAATTGTGAGAAAAAATAGCATTGTTATATTATTGTTAGTGTTTGCACTGGGCTGTAAAAGTTTAAATAATACACAAAAAGGTACTGGAATTGGAGCTGCCGGCGGAGCCGCGGCCGGTGCAGCCATTGGCGGACTTACCGGAAAAAATAGTGTTATAGGTGCATTAATCGGTGCTGCGGTGGGTGGTTCGGCTGGTTATTTTATCGGTAAACATATGGACAAACAAGCCGAAGAATTGAAGCAAGCCATTCCTGATGCCACAGTTGAAAGGGTAGGAGAAGGAATTAATTTAACTTTCAATTCTGGTTTGTTATTTAAAATTAATTCTGCTGATTTAAGTGATGATGCAAAACAGGAACTGAAAAAAGTGGGCGGTATTTTAGCAAAATATGATGACACTCAAATTCTATTGGAAGGTCACACAGATGATACAGGATCGGATGATTTGAACATGAAATTATCAGAACGCCGCGCGGAAGCGGTTTCATCTTACCTTGAAACTGAAAACATTCCATCTTCAAGACTTAAAACAAAATGGTATGGAGAATCTCAGCCTAAATATCCAAACGATAGTGAAGCAAATCGTATTAAAAACCGTCGGGTTGAAATTGCTATCTATGCAGATCAGGATATGAAGAAGGAAGCGGAAAAAGGAGAATTGAAGTAAAAAAAGGTTTCACGCAAAGCTACAAAGGTTAAACGCAAAGGGCGCAGAGTTTTAAACTTTGCGCCCTTTGCGTTTTTTTCTTCCCTTCTTTGCGTGAAATCGTTAAAGGATTATCCTACACTTACCTGTGGTTCAACTTCAACTTTCTTCTTCTTTTCAAAACGCGCCTTAATCCTATCCACAACCAAATATGCCGAAGGAACCAGCAGCAAAGTCAGAATTAAAGAACTTGACAGCCCGCCGATAATTACCCAGGCCATACCATTCTTAGTTTCAGCACCTGCGCCACTTGCAAGGGCAATCGGAAGCATACCAAACACCATCGCCAGCGTAGTCATCAAAATTGGACGAAGACGTTCTTTTCCTGCTTCAACCAAAGCATCCACAACATCATGACCCTGTTCTTTCAAGTGATTTGTAAAATCGACAATCAAAATTGCATTTTTCGCAACAAGACCCAAAAGCATGATCATCCCGACGATAGCGAAAACGGTCAAACTTTCCATCGATAATGCGAGCGCTAAAAGTGCTCCAATCAAAGCAACCGGAATCGAAAACAATACGACAAAAGGATAAACGACACTTTCGTAAAGTCCAACCATGATAAAATAAACGAGCAAAATTGCGATTACAAGCGCCAGTCCAAGACTTCCAAAAGCATCACCCTGCTGTTGCATCTGGCCCAGATACTGGATTGTAATCCCGTTTGGCAATTTCAGATTTGCCACTTTTGCCTGAATATCAGCACCAACCGTTCCAACCGGACGGCCAACTACCTGTGCATTTACAGAAATAGAAGAAAGTCGGTCTATTCGTTGCAAAACACTTTCACCGATCTGTTCTTCAACCGAAGCAAATTGAGATAACTGAAAAGATTGTCCCTGATTATTGACAAATAAAAGTTGACGAATATCCGAAGCATTGGTACGGTCAAACTGGTCCAGACTTACCAGAATATCATATTCTTTTCCGTTTTGTTTGAATTTTGAACGGTCATCACCACGGAAACCATTTTGCAACGCAACACCAACTTCGGCGGCATTAATTCCAAGCTGCGCCATACGATCACGATCCAGAATTACCTTAACTTCCGGTTTTGGATCCTGCACGGAATATTTCACATCCTGCGTTCCAGGAACAGATTCTGCGACTTTTTTTACCATCGCAGAAGCTTTTCTGATAGATTCAAGATTTGTTCCTTTTACTGCAATTTGAATTGGCGCTTCGGATGTTCCTACCAAACCGGTTGGACTAACCGTCACTTTTGTGCCTGGAATTTTGGCAATTTCGGCTTTGACAATAACACTGAAATCTTCCGTTGAAGCAATTCTATTTTTTTTATCAATCAGCTTCACGTTTATAGTTGACAAGTTGCTGTTCGACGAAGATGTCAGGTTATTACTGCTATATCCGATATTGCTGAAAACGTTCGTCACTTCCGGATGTTTCAACAACATTTGTTCCGCGACCTGAGTTACTTTATTGCTCTCATAAATTGAAGCAGTAGGAGCAAGCTCAATTTGAACCGTAAATTCTCCCTGATCACTTGCGGGCATAAAAGCTGCTCCGATAAATCCGGTAGGAACCAATGCAATGGCACCGATCAGCAAAGCGAGAACGCCCAAGAATACATATCTTTTATGAGATCAAAACTTTTAACAAAATCCGTCCGTAAGCATTTTGCAGACGGGTCAGAAGATTTTCAAAACCGATATTTAATCTACCCCAAAGAGAAGTTTTGCTTAACACTTCCAGTTTTCCAAATCGTGATACCAAAAGTGGTGTAAGGGTAAAGGAAACGAACAAACTCATTAAAGTCGAGAACACCACAACAAGAGAAAATTCACGAAGAATATTGCCAATTAAACCGCCGGTCATGGCCAATGGTACGAAAACCACAACGTCAACAAGCGTGATAGCAAGTGCTGTAAAACCAATTTCACTCCGTCCGTCAAGGGCTGCCTGCCAACGACTTTTTCCCATTTCAAGGTGCCGGTTTATGTTTTCCAAAACCACGATCGAGTCATCCACCAAAATACCAACCACTAATGAAAGTGCCATCAGCGTCATCAGATTCAAAGAAAATCCTAACAAATACATCAAAATAAATGTAGGGATAATGGATGACGGAAGTGCCACCAAGACAAAAAGTGATGAGCGGAAACTATGTAAAAACAAAAGCATCACCACCGAAACAATCGCAACGGCCAGGAACAAATCTTCAACAACCGCATTCGCCGAAGCCAGCGTATAAGTAGACTGATCGGCCGCAATATTAAATTTCAAACCTGTTGAAGCATATTGTTTTTCAAGAGAAATAATTTTCGCTTTTACCTGTTTGCTTACTTCAACCGCATTCGCATCCGATTGTTTTAAAACCTGCAAACCAATTGATGGCCTTGCATTAATGTGGTTAATAGCAGTTGGTTTTGTCGTAGCATCTACCACTTCTGCAACATCTTTCAATTGCACTTCACCACCATCAGAAGTTCTGGAAACGACCAGATTTCTAAAACCATTTGTATTGGCAACCGAAGCATCAAAACGAATAGATAACTGCGATTCCCTTGTTTCAAGCTGTCCGGCCGGATAACTTGTATTTGCACTATTAATAGCATTGGCAACCTGGCCAATAGAAAGGTTGTAGGCTCTCAATTTCTGTGCATCAACATTAACCTGAATTTCTCTTTCATTGCCGCCAATCAAATCAATCCGACCGACTCCGGCAGCATTTGAAAGCTGCGGTTTCAGTTCATCATCAATCAGATCGTAAAGTTTTGCCGGAGAAATATTCGCCGTCACACCCATTCGGAGAACCGGAAGTTCGTCTGTTGAAAATTTGTTGATTGTAGGACGATCTGCCTCATCAGGTAACAAATTGATAATCTGTTCAACTTTTCTTTGCGCATCCTGCTGTGCCAGCGTCACATCCACACCATTTTTTAACTGGATCACAACAATAGAAGCACCTTCCTGAGAAGTGGAATTAATTCGATCCAATCCTTCAATAGAAGCCAATGCATCTTCAATTCTTTTGGTAACATTTGTTTCAACTTCGTCCGCAGAAGCTCCGCGATAAGTTGTTGAAACGCTGATCACATTTGCCTCAAATTTTGGCAAAAGGTTATAGGAAAGCTGCTGGTAACTGATCACACCGAAAAGAATCAAAACGGTGAAAATAGTTGTGATCAACAGCGGTCTTTTAACTGATAATTCGGTTATAGACATAATGGTATGTTTTAAAGATTTCCGAAATATACTTCCGGTCTATTTTGAGATCTGAACAGGTTTCCCGTCCGTAAGATTTAACTGGCCGGTTGTCACAACCTGATCGCCTGGCTGCAATCCGCCGCGTACTTCAATAAGATCTCCCAGTTCTCGTCCGACTGTAATTTTACGCTGATGGGCCACGTTGTTATTCACCACATAGACGTATGGATTTTTGATACTTTCCACCAGCGCAATCCGAGGAATTTGTAAAGATGTCTCCTGTGATTTTTGAGAAAAATCCACATTTACAAATGTACCGGCTTTAAGTGGTCCTGCATTAATAACCATAATTTCAACCTGATAACTATGTTCCTCATTACCTCTTGGAGCGATGTAGGAAATCTGGCCCGGATAGATTTTGCCAGAAAGAACATCCGCGCTAACTTTTACTTTTTGGCCTTCATGAAGCTGGTAAACGTCTTTTTCATTGACCATTACCTGTACTTTCAATCTCGAAACATCCAGAATTGTACCCAAAACGGTACCTGCATTTACAAATTCACCTACTTCGATATCCTTCTTCACAATCTTTCCGCTTATTGGTGATTTTACCGTTGCATCCTGGATTTGTTTGGTGATTTGTTCTGCTTTATTAACAGCACTTTCGTAGTCGTATTTTGTCTGGTTCAGCTGCAATTCAGTTGTTGCATTTCCAGCATACAGCGTATTGTAACGGGTAACATCTTTTTTCAGTTTTTCAATATTGAGCTGCGTTGCCTGCAAAGCCAGCTGGTTCAGTTTATTGTCAATCTGGATCAGCGTTGAACCCTTTGAAACCTGACTTCCCAGATCAAAATTTACATTTAAAACCTGTCCCTGGCTGGTTGCCATAATCGAAGTTTCGCGGAAAGGAATCAAATTTCCGGTTTTAAGCAGCATTTGGCTGACGGTATCCTCACTTACCGAAATCACGGTTACTGGAATCGGAGCATTGGAAACTGCTACTGGTTTATTCTTTTCGTCAATGGTTTTTCTTATTGGAAACCAGCCTTGCACCTATTAAAACCACAATGGCCAGGACAGCGAGTGTTACGATTAATGTTGTTTTTTTCATTGCCTTATACTATTTGTAATGTCAAAGTTGATTAAAGAAAGGTAGTAGCGTTCCTTGCGCCTGTTCAAGATCCAGCTTGGCCTGATAAAAATTGATCAGCGAATTCACATAATCTGTTTGCGCCTGGCGGTAAGAATTTTCAGCATTGATCAGGTCCGTCAGTGGTGCGGTTCCCTGCTTATATTGGAGCGTTGTCATGTCATATACTTTTCTTGCCAGTTTCACATTCCGGTCGTCGTTTTCTACATTAATTTGAGATTGCTGGATCTGCGATTGAGAATTATTAAACGCAAGACGATAAGACTGCACATTCATTTTCTGCTGTTCTTCCTGCGTCACAACTTTTATTCTGGCTTGCTGAATTTGCGCGCTTCTGCTGAATCCGTCAAAAATTGGAATGGCAAGTTTCAACCCGATTGTGCTGAATGCCTGGAAATTTTTGAATGAATTGCCAAATTCGTTGGTCAAAGAAAGTTGACCATATCGCGCATTGAAAGTTAATCGCGGCAAATATCCGGCTGTTATTCTTTGCTGATCCAGACGGTTCAGTGTAAGTTGATTTTCATTTAATTGATAGCTTGTCAGATTTTTTGCATCAAACTGGCTTTCTGATATTCTTGGAACCTGTGTCAGCAAAATCGAATCTTTTAGAATTAATTCCTGATCCTGATCAAGCCCCATTTGGTATTTCAGGCGGTTCATCGCGAGTGTGACATTGGTTTTTGCCAACGATAACTGTGATTTATTGCTATTATAAGTAACATCGGTCCGGTCATAGTCTACCGGTTGAATTACACCATTATCGCGTTGCAATTTCAGAATGTTCAACACTTGCTGCGTCTTTTCAAGGTTGTCCTGCAATAGTGAAATTTGTTGCTGGGAGACAAAAACCTGATAGTAATTTTTCGATACTTCATAGATAATTTCCTCCTGCGTTTGCCTTTCATTTAGCTGCGCACGTTGCTGGTTCGGTTTGTTTGCCTTGATGCCCGTTAATAAGGACTGGTCAAAAATAACCTGCTCCGCAGAAGCTGAAAAATTGGTTTGATATTTTGTACCAAAAGCAACCCGTGTAGGTTCCGGACCCAATATTCCTGCTGGCAAAGTAGTCATCTGCAATTTCAGGTTATCGTCCAAAGTCCCGGTTCCGGAAATCTGAGGCAAATAACCAGCCAAAGCCTGACGTGATTGCTGACGTGCATTCTCTTTTTGATATTGTGCAATTCTGACGGTACCAAAATGTTTTAGACCATAATCAATACAATCTTTTAATGACCAGGCGGTCTGTGCTTGCGTAAGGGAGGGCAGGGCAAGCATTACAAACAGTTTACAAAAAATTCTTTTTTTCATACTAATAGGTTGATGTGTCTACTGTGGATATATCAACTATATATCCAAATTTTTTTACTCTTTCATTACATTTGAAATTTTTCTTACAATGGAAATCAACGAATTTATCTCTTCCTGGCTGATGGATGCAGTCATGCGTCTGTCAATATCCTCGATCGATTCCATCATTTTAGTTGCTACCAGTTTCCCGGCAGGAGTTAGCTCGATAAGATTTTTGCGACGGTCATTAGAATCACCTACAATTCTGACATAACCGTCCCTCGCTAACGTCTGTACGGATCTCTGGATGCCTCCTTTGTCCTTTTGAGTGAAATTAGCGATTTCTTGCTGCGATGGAGAATTCCCTTCCCGCAGGTAAACCACGAACAATATCTGAAGCTGTTCCACCTGTAAAGTGTAGCCCATTTTGGCTAGCTCCTTATTAGTATTCCGGCCGACAAGATGTGAAACCGTGATAATATTGAAGATCATCAACTTGCTCAGGCGCTCATAGTTTGCCTTATTCAGTTCTTTAATTTCTATATCCATAATGCAAATGTAAAATAGGTAGACATATCAACCAAATTTATTATATCAAATTTGAGATTATATTTTTCGGAATTGACAAAGTATACATATACCTGGATTTAGTTGAAGGAATTTTTTAAAAAATTCAAAAAACCTGATGCGCAAAAAGTGTTAATTAAATCCTGTATTTGATTAACTTACAGAGTTATTTGTCTTTCAGGATGATAGATATTTCTATCCGTTTGACTTTCAATGACAAACCCTGGATCAATTATTAACCATTTTCTTTTGAGATGAATCGTAGAGAAGCCGTTCAAAAACTGACCCTTCTGATGGGAGGCGTTATTTCTGCACCTTTAATGGCTGGTGTAATGGGGGAAAAGCTGAATTTTGGACCTTCTCTTGAAGTTTCCGCCGAGCAGGAAGCTTTGCTGGCCGAAATCGCAGATGTTATAATCCCGACAACCAAAACGCCGGGTGCAAAAGCTGCCGGTGCTGAAAAGTTTATTACCCGCGTCATGCGTGATTGCTACGTGAAAGATGAGCAGGAGAAATTTTATGCAGGTGTCGAAAGATTAAATAAAGACAGCAATGACGTTTACGGAAAGGGATTTGTTGCCCTGGATACAGCCCAGAAAAATGAGATCGTAAAGCGCAGTACGACAGCTGATAAACCCTTCTTTTTGCAAATGAAGGGACTGACTGTTACCGCTTATTTTACTTCTGAAATCGGAGCAACCCAGGCACTGGACTACTTGCCGATTCCAGGACGTTTTGATGGTTCTTATCCAATGAAGGAAGGACAAAAATCCTGGGCACTTTAAACTTAACCTTTCTATTTTTTAAAAAGTATTATCACCATGGCGAATTTAAATGTTGATGCAGTAAAAGATATGACTTACGATGCTATCGTAATCGGTTCCGGAGTTTCGGGCGGTTGGGCAGCGAAGGAGTTGACTGAGAAAGGATTGAAGGTATTGATGCTTGAAAAAGGGAAGCCGCTTGAACACGTTACCGGCTACGAAAATGCGTTGAAAGCACCTTGGGAAACACAATATAACGGACGTTTAACTGTAAAACAAAAGGAAACGCATCCATTCCTTTCCCGCGATTATCCGTACAACGAAATGACCGAAAAGTACTGGATGAACGATTCAGATTCACCGTACGAGGAAAAGAAAAGATTTGACTGGTTCAGACCGAATATTGTGGGTGGGAAATCGATCATGTGGGGGCGTCAGTCTTACCGTTGGAGTGACCTTGATTTTGAAGCAAATTTAAAAGACGGCATTGCGGTTGACTGGCCGATACGTTATAAAGATGTTGCGCCGTGGTATTCTTATGTTGAAAAACATGTTGGTATCTCTGGTGAAAAACTTGGTTTGCCACAACTTCCGGACAGCGATTTCTTGCCGCCAATGGAAATGTATCACGTTGAAAAGGAAGTCCGTAAAAGACTGGAAAAACAATTCCCTGGCCGTACAATGACAATTGGACGTGTTGCAAACCTTTCACAGCCTGATAAAATCCAGTTGGAAGGTGGCCGTTCTCCATGTCAGTATCGTAACCGTTGTTCCTATGGCTGTCCATATGGCGCTTATTTCAGTACGCAATCCAGTACCTTACCGCCGGCTGTGAAGACAGGACTTTTGACACTTCGTCCGGATTCTGTGGTGAGAGAAATTGTTTATGATAAAGTAAAACAAAAAGCAACTGGTGTAAAGGTTACGGATTCTGTGACTTTACAGGAGCGTGAATATTTTGCCAAAATTATCTTCGTTTGTGCGAGCGCGATTGGTACTTCTCTTGTTCTTTTGAACTCAACTTCGGATCGTTTTCCAAATGGCTTGGGTAATGATTCCGGTGAACTTGGACATAACTTAATGGATCATCATTTCCGTACTGGTGCGAGTGGCGTTTGGGAAGGTGATCTGGATAAATATTATTTCGGTCGTCGTGCAAATGGAATTTATGTTCCTCGTTACCAGAATATTGGTAATGATAAACGCGATTATATTCGTGGATTTGGATATCAGGGCGGCGGCGGTCGTCAGGGATGGCAGCGCAATGTGGCTGAACTTGCGTTTGGTGCAGATTTCAAAGAGGATTTGACAACGCCGGGACAATGGACAATGGGTTTTGGTGGTTTTGGTGAAACATTGCCATATCACGAAAACTACATGTATCTGAATAAAGACAAAAAAGACAAATGGGGTATGCCAACAGTAGTTTTTGATGCAGAATTGCGTGAAAACGAAATGAAAATGCGTAAGGATATGATGAACGATGCAGCCGAAATGCTGGAAAAATCCGGTGTTAAAAATGTAAAAACGCATGACAACGGATCATATCTTGGTATGGCTATTCACGAAATGGGAACTGCCCGTATGGGTCGTGATCCAAAAACTTCGGTTTTAAATGGAAATAATCAGATGCATGCAGTTAAAAACGTGTTCGTCACGGATGGTGCTGCGATGGTTTCGGCTTCTTGCGTGAATCCGTCACTGACATACATGGCGCTTACAGCGAGAGCGGCTGATTTCGCTGTGAAGGAGCTGAAGAAGAAGAATATTTAATAGTTTAGATAAGAAAATTATTTTCCGCCAATCGAAATTCTTTGAATTTTGGTTGGTGGTTTTTTTGTGCCCCAAGGTAAAAATCCTGCGCTACAATGTCGGTCGTGCCTACGGCATTTTTTTTAACCAAATATTTCCCATTAATAAATGCCGTCAGGCATGACTGACATGGTAGCCCCGGAATTCATTCCGGGGTTTAATGATTCCGCAGGTTCAAGGAGTGCCGTAGGTACGGGCCAAATTAAATGGCTACTAATTTTTCAAATTGATAAAATCATATCAAAATGATACGCTATAATTTGGCTTTAAAACAATGATCTATTTTCAATTAATTGATCTTCAATAAATTAATCCCGAAATCAAAATTCTGGTTTCTTTTTGGTATTAATCCTTTCATATCAATTTAAAAAAATAATGAAAAGGAAAATAACCAGGGGAATTTACAAACAGATGCAAAAATTTGCAGATCTGACTCAAACCATGATTTTAAGAGGTAATATCTCACGCGCGAAAAAATGCTTATCAATCGCTGAAAATCTATTTATCAACGGAAATAAAGAAACAAAAAATGCGATTTCCAATGTCTACCTCTATTCCGTTTCAGGAATACTTGAATTGAAACATTTGAATACTGAAATGCTTCTTCCAAATGCTTTGAAAAGAGAATACATCAAACAAATCAATGCATTCTAAGTCATGGAAAAGCTTGAATTACTCCTTCACTTGAAACCTTTCATTCTGATAAAATCCTATCATTTTGAGTTGCTTTTATCAGGGTTAAGGTTGATGTTTATGTTGCTATTTTTCTGATTTATAGTTAGTTAAATAAATAATATTTCACCCGGAATAAATTTGGTATATAGTACATGAAAACGCAATCACTCAAATAAATTTAAAATAGTATGATCACAATCCTCTTAGTATCTGCCGGAATTTTATGTTTCGCGCTTTTCTACAAAACAGTAAACTTCTTTGAAAATATCTAATCATGGCAGCGCTCTTCATTATCTCAATATGTGTGTTTGGTTACATCTGTTATGTTTTGATCAAACCTGAAAAATTCTAACCGGATAGATCCCGGAAAGCAAAATCGAATTAAAAAATAGAAAAAATGAACACTGAATTATTTGGAATCATTGCCATGTTTGTCCTGACGGTTGCCTTCGCAATACCGTTTGGCAAGTACATAGCAAAAGTTTACGCAGGCGAAAAAACCTCCTTCGATCCTGTTTTTAATCCTATTGAAAAGTTGTTTTTCAAAATCAGCGGAATCGATGCAAAAGCTGAAATGAATTGGAAACAACATATGTTTTCGCTCATTACAATCAACATGGTATGGTTTGTTTTAGGAATGTTTGTATTAATGAACCAAGGTTGGTTACCATTAAATCCAGATGGAAATCCAGGGCAAACGGCTGATCTGGCGTTTAATACAAGTATTTCCTTTGTTGTAAACTGTAACCTGCAACACTACTCGGGAGAATCCGGACTGAGTTATTTATCTCAGCTGTTCCTGATGTTTTTACACTTTGTTACAGCAGGAACCGGTATGGCCGCGGCTGCCGTTTTATTTATGGCTTTGCGCGAACGTACAACGGATAAGCTGGGTAATTTTTACAATTTCATGTTAAAATCCTGTACAAGAATTTTACTTCCACTTTCTATTCTTGTTGCAACTATATTGGCATTCAACGGGACGCCGATGACTTTTGAGGGAAAGGATACAATAATCAATATGCAGGGAGATACTGTTCAGGTTTCCACTGGCCCGGTTGCTGCCTTTGTTGCAATTAAACATCTAGGAACAAACGGCGGAGGTTACTATGGAGCTAACTCTGCACATCCACTTGAAAATCCTAACTATCTGACAAACATCGTTGAAATGATGGCCCAGATGATCATCCCAATGGCAATGGTTTTCGCTTTTGGCTTCTTTTTGAAAAGAAGAAAAATGAGCTGGATGATTTTCGGAGTTATGACAATTGGATTTTTGTTGCTTACGGTACCGACGATTTTCTGGGAAAATGGTGGAAATCATGCGATCATAAGCAATGGGTATCGACAATAGCGCCGGCGCCATGGAAGGTAAAGAAGTAAGGTTCGGTAGTACCGCTTCTGCATTTTGGAGTATAGCGACTACCGTTATCTCAACCGGGTCTATTAATTCCATGCATGATAGTTTCACGCCACTATCCGGAATGACGCAATTATTGGCCATGATGACCAACGCCTTTTACGGTGGTGTAGGTGCCGGGATGCTTAACTTTTTCATCTTTATTATTCTGGCGGTATTTATCAGCGGATTGATGGTAGGTAGAACACCTGAGTTTATGGGTAAAAAAATTGAAGCAAGGGAAATGAAAATTGCGATGATCGTTGCTTTACTTCACCCATTTTTGATTCTGGTTGGAACTGCTTTGGCAGCAGCTTTTCCTACGATTACCTCAGCGACATTAGCAAACCCGGGCTTCCACGGATTTACAGAAATGCTTTACGAATACACTTCTTCATCAGCCAATAATGGTAGTGGATTTGAAGGTCTCGGTGATAATAATCCCTGGTGGAACATTACCACAGGTTTTGTTTTGATCCTTTCCCGTTATATTCCAATCATTGGTCCAATCGCGATTGCCGGACTTCTGGCCAATAAAAAATACATTCCTGAAAGTGCAGGAACGTTGAAAACAGATTCTTCAACATTCGGAATTATGGTTCTGGCAGTTATCGTGATTATCACAGCCTTATCCTTTTTTCCGGCTCTTACGCTGGGTCCGATCGCTGAATATTTCACGCTACGTTAAGAATCAATTTAAGAATTAAATAAAAAGCTACCAGGAAAATCTGATCGGCAACAGATTTTCAAAGATCTAAAAAGTAGCTAATACCTAATCGCTAACGGCCAAAAGCCTTTATCAAATGAAAAATCAAAATACGTCCTTATTTCAAAAGGACTTGGTTAATGAAGCCCTCAAACAGGCATTTGTAAAATTGAACCCCAAAATAATGTTCCGCAATCCCGTGATGTTCACCGTGGAAATCGGAACGGTGGTTATGCTGGTGGTAAGTATATGGACTTTAATGGGCGAAAAATCCCAGGGCAGTTTTGCCTACAACTTCACTGTTTTTCTTAGTACTTTTTCTGACACTTACTTTTTGCCAATTTCGCAGAAGGAATTGCCGAAGCAAGAGGAAAAGCGCAGGCCGACAGTCTTGCGTAAAACAAGAGAAGAAACACCAGCCAAACTGGTTATTGAAAACAAACCGGGTTTTTCCGTTTCGACAAGACAGGTTATGTCTGCTTCAATGAAAAAAGGCGATGTTTTTATCTGCGAAGCCGGCGATAATATTGCAACCGACGGTGAAATTATCGAAGGTCTTGGCAACGATTGACGAAAGTGCGATCACAGGTGAAAGTGCTCCGGTAATCCGTGAAGCGGGTGGTGATAAAAGTAGTGTTACCGGTGGTACCAAAGTATTGTCTGACAAGATAAAAGTAATGGTAACAACCGAGCCTGGCGAAAGTTTTCTTGACAAAATGATCGCTTTGGTAGAAGGTGCAAGTCGTCAGAAAACACCGAATGAAATTGCATTGACGATTCTGTTAGCTGGTTTTACACTTGTCTTTATCATTGTCTGTGTGACGTTGAAACCATTTGCTGATCATGCGAATACACCGATTACGATTGCTGCTTTTATTTCACTTTTTGTTTGTCTGATTCCAACAACGATTGGTGGGTTGTTATCTGCAATCGGTATTGCGGGTATGGACAGAGCGCTTCGTGCGAATGTGATTACCAAATCAGGTAAAGCCGTGGAAACAGCGGGTGATATTGATGTGCTGCTTTTGGATAAAACAGGTACGATTACGATTGGTAACAGAAAGGCAACGAATTTCTACGCAGCAAAAGGAGTGACGGATAATCATTTTATCAAATGTGCGGTACTAAGTTCAATTGCGGACGAAACACCAGAAGGAAAATCAATTCTTGAACTGGCGAATTTAAATCCGTCGACTTACGCCAATTTGAACAATCCAACTTTCATCAAATTCACCGCTGAAACAAGAAGTTCAGGTGTTGATTTTGATGAAACCAGAATTCGTAAAGGTGCTTTTGATTCGATCAGAAACCTGACAATAAAAGCCGGAAATAATTTCCCGGCTGATATTGAAGAAAGAACAAAAGCAATTTCAAACAATGGCGGAACGCCGCTGGTTGTTTCTGAAAATGAAAAAGTGCTGGGCGTGATTGAATTGCAGGATATTATCAAACCTGGTATCAGTGAACGTTTCGAGCGTCTACGTAAAATGGGTGTGAAAACGGTGATGGTTACAGGTGATAATCCATTGACTGCCAAGTTTATTGCTGAAAAAGCTGGTGTAGATGATTTCATCGCCGAAGCCAAGCCAGAGGATAAAATGAATTACATCAAAAGAGAACAGGAAAGCGGTAAACTGGTGGCGATGATGGGGGACGGTACCAACGATGCGCCTGCACTTGCACAGGCTGATGTTGGAGTTGCGATGAACAGCGGTACGCAGGCAGCAAAAGAAGCAGGAAACATGGTCGATCTGGATAATGATCCAACCAAACTGATTGAAATTGTTGAGATCGGAAAGCAACTTTTGATGACACGTGGTACGCTGACAACCTTCTCAATTGCGAACGACGTGGCCAAATATTTCGCCATCATTCCGGCCTTGTTTATTGCTTCAATTCCAGCACTGCAAGGTTTGAATATCATGGATCTGAATAGTCCGGAAAGTGCAATTTTGTCAGCAGTAATTTTCAACGCGATCATCATTCCGATCCTGATTCCGTTGGCTTTGAAAGGTGTGGCTTACAAACCAATCGGTGCCAGCGCATTGCTGAGAAGAAACCTTTTTATCTACGGTTTAGGTGGAGTGATTGTGCCTTTTATCGGGATAAAGGTGATTGATATGGTGGTGAGTATTTGGTTGTAATTATTGAAAGAAAGGATTAACAATGGTGAGCCTTTTTTCAATAACCAAGCCGTGTTGCATATCTTCAGAATACAAGGTAGTGCAACCGGCTTCTAAAGCGGACGAAATTATCTTGGAATCAAACGGTTGTAACAAATACTTATTGAAAATGAACAAGGCATTTGTTATAACTGATTCATTCTCTGGTTGAATATATGAGGCATTGGATAGTTCTGTTACAAACCGTGAAGCCAAACTTCTTTCCATTTTATATTTTCTCAGGCAAACATTTAAGCATTCAAAAACAACCTGTGGACTAATGAAAGGTACATTTTGCAAAATAGATGAAGCTATATCTTTTTTACGGCTGGCATTTAAATCAAGAAGATACAGTGCGATGTTGCTATCAATAAAGAAACTATCTCTCATTAGCCTCGTCACGATCAAATTTAAAATCACTCATGTCAAATTGTAAAGTATTAAAGAATTGAATTGCAGTTTGAGCAGCCTTTTTTTTGTTCAAATAAGCGGAATCAAGATTGTCTTCTATCTCAAACGCAATGACTTCAACACCCTTATTGAGGTATTCAATAGGTAAGTTAATAGTCAGTTGAGAAGCAGTCTCGGCAACAAATACTTTACGATACATAAGTCATGTGTTTATTATCAAAAATAACTAAAATTTAATTATCATGAAAACGAACCTATTTCCCGCAATCAAATTAACCGCCATCACGCTGGTTTTCTTTGCCGGAGTTTATACAATCATCATCTGGGGAATTGCTCAACTTGCTCCAAACCATGGAAATGGTGAGGTGATAACTCAAAATGGTAAGAAGTATTACACCAACATCGGACAGACTTTCACCGAAGACAAGTATTTCAACTCCCGTCCTTCTGCTGTGGATTATAATGCGGCCGGTAGTGGTGGTAGTAACAAAGCACCTTCCAATCCTGAATATCTTCAAACAGTTCAGGCGCGGATTGATACCTTTTTGGTACATAACCCTGAGGTGAAAAAACAAGATGTTCCTGTGGAACTGGTAACGGCAAGCGGTAGTGGACTTGATCCGAATATTTCTCCAAATGCGGCATTGATTCAGCTGAAAAGAGTTGCTCAAAACCAGAAATACTTTCTGACGAAAACGTGCAGAAATTGATAGAAGAAAATACAGAAGCTCCATTGCTTGGACTTTTGGGACCTGCAAAAGTGAATGTTTTGAAACTTAACATGGCGCTTGATCAGGTTAAATAAATGCTTGAATTACTCAACGTTATTAATATTAAAAATCTCAACAAAACATCAAGAGTTCAGTACACTTACCAGAATAAAAATGAATAAATTAGTTTTAATTGCTGCCGGAATTTTTTCTATTCCTGCTATTGCCCAGGATACCATTTCAATTGAAAAAGCAAAACCAAATCCATTAACTTTTTCAGGTTACGTTGAAGCTTTTTACAGTTATGATTTTAACAAACCAGCCAATCACGAACGACCAGGATTTTTATATAATTTCAACAAACACAACGAAGTCAATTTAAACCTGGGACTTTTTAAGGTTAACTACAATACAGAAAATGTAAGGGCAAACCTGGCCGTGATGGCCGGTACTTATCCGCAATATAATCTGGCAGCGGAACAAGGATTATTGAAAAATATCTTTGAAGCCAATGTTGGGATCAAAATTTCAAAAAAGAATAATCTCTGGATTGACGCCGGAATTATGCCTTCGCATATTGGATTTGAAAGTGCAATCGGAAAAGATAACTGGAATTTGACACGCAGTATTCTGGCGGAAAATTCTCCATATTATGAAGCAGGTGTGAAAATCGGTTTTACAAGTAAAAACGAAAAATTATACGCTGCAGCCATGTATCTGAACGGCTGGCAGCGCATCCAGAAAATTCCAGGAAACCAGACGCCTGCTTTTGGAACACAATTGACTTATAAACCGTCTGTCAAATACAACTTTGAATTGGAGTACTTACATCGGAAATGAGCAACCGGACAGTACGAAACAATGGCGATATTTTAACAACATTTATGGTCAGTTTCAGTTAACCGAGAAATTTGGGTTGACAGCCGGTTTTGATATTGGAGTGCAGCAAAAAAGTAAAGGAAGCAGCAGTTACAATACATGGTATACGCCGGTTTTAATTGCCCGGTATATGCCGAATGAAAAAGTCAGGATTGCCGCCAGAGGTGAATATTATGCGGATGAAAAAGGAGTGATTATTAGTACAGGTACGCCAAATGGTTTTAAAACTTTTGGTTACTCTGCTAACTTCGATTACTTGCCGGCGCAAAATGTGATGTTCAGACTGGAAGCCAGGGCTTTTAACAGCAAAGACGATATATTTACAAAGGACGGGCAGGCCGACAACCAGAATTACTTTGTTACGACATCCGTTGCACTATCATTTTGATGACTGAAAAAGAAAACAACGTAAAACATTTTCTGGACCTGATCAAAAAATCCAGAAAAGGAAAGTTTAAAATCTACATCGGTATGAGTGCCGGTGTAGGTAAAACTTACCGGATGCTGCAAGAGGCTCACACATTGATGCGTAACGGCATTGATGTGAAAGTCGGTTATATAGAAACCCATAACCGGAAAGAAACGCACGACTTGCTGGAAGGTCTGCCCATTATTCCAAGAAGAAAACTTTTTTACAAAGGAAAAGAACTGGAAGAATTTGATTTGCAGGCTGTTATCAGTCTTCGTCCGGAAATTGTGATTGTTGATGAACTTGCGCACACCAATATTGAAGGTAGTAAAAACGACAAGCGCTGGCAGGACGTGATGGAAATTCTGGATGCGGGAATCAATGTGATCAGCGCAGTCAATATCCAGCATATTGAAAGTCTGAACGAGGAAATTAAGCAAATTACAGGCGTTGAAGTAAAAGAAAGAATTCCGGATAGCGTGCTTCAACAGGCGGACGAAGTTGTTAATATTGACCTTACAGCGGACGAACTGATAACACGTTTGAAAGAAGGGAAAATTTATGCAGCAGAAAAAGTCCCAACTGCGTTAACAACTTTTTTACATCCGGAAATATTCTGCAATTGCGAGAACTGGCTCTTAAAGAAGTGGCCAGTCAGGTGGTTAGAAAGGTGGAGACGGAGGTGACTTCACGAAGTGTTACGGCTTTAAAGGCAAATAAATTTATGGCCTGTATCAGCAGCAATGCACAAACTTCGAAAACTGTTATTCGTAAAACTGCCCGACTGGCCAGTTATTACAACAGTCCCTGGGTGCTGCTTTACGTTCAAACGCCTAAGGAAAGTATGGATAAAATTGCGCTTGATAAACAGCGGCATCTTATAAATAATTTTAAGCTTGCGACTGAATTAGGCGGCGAAATAATTCGAGTCGAAAGTGCTCATGTTTCCCGAACGATTATGGAAGTGGCCGAGCAAAGACAAATCACAACAATTTGTATTGGCAAGCCGCATATGAGTTTGTTTAAAGTAATTTTGGCTACCAATATTTTTAACCAGTTGCTAAAAAAACTATCCGTTTCCGAAATTGACCTGGTCATTCTGTCCTGATGAAAATAAAAACCAAATTAACCCTCGGTGTTGGCCTGCTGTTTCTGATGATCATTATCCTTTCATTGGTGGCGGCGCGATATATCAATGTATTGAAAAATGATACCGAAAATATTCTGGTTGATAATTATAACACACTGGAATATTCTCGCAATATGCTGCGGTCACTGGATCAGACACAGCAGAGTACAAAAGCATTTTTAGTTTTTGAAGATAATCTCAACAAGACAACGGAAGAATGTTACGGAGATAGGAGAGCGTGAAGCGACCGATGCTATTTCAGATCATTTGACACAATTAAAACAAACGCCGGCTAATCTCTTAGCTTCATCAGCTTATCAGAAAAGATATTACCGAATTGATGCGCCTGAATATGGAAGCGATTCAGCGAAAAAGTGAAATCGCTCAGGAAACAGCCCGTTCGGCCAATTTATGGATTGTTATTACCAGGCACATTATGCTTTCTTTTCGCCTTTACTTTGCTGGTTAATCTTGCCAAGTAATATTGCCAATCCGATCAAAGAACTGACCGAAAGTATCAAAGAAATTGCAGCTAAAAATTATTCTCAACGGGTGACATTTTGGAAGCAAAAATGAATTTGGCGAACTGGCTGGATTCTTTCAATACGATGGCTGAAAAACTGGAAGAATATGACAACAGTAATCTTTCTAAAATACTATTTGAAAAGAAAAGAATTGAAACGCTGATCAACAACATGCATGAACCTGTTTTCGGTTTGGATGAAAATAAAAAAATACTTTTTGCCAATGATGAAGCGTTGAAAATTTCAGGACTTTTAGCCGAAGATGTTATCGGAAAACCGGCTGTGGATGTTGCACTTGCATAATGATCTGATCCGCTCTCTGGTTCAAGGATTGGTCACTCCAAAACGCAGATACTGAAAAGGAAAGCCACTTAAAATATATGCGGATAACAAGGAAAGCTATTTTGAAAAAGAAATTGTCAATATCACGATTACACCAACCGGAGAGAAGGAAAAGATATTTATCGGTCAGGTGATTGTTTTGAAAAATATTACGCCTTTCAAAGAGCTGGATTTTGCCAAAACCAATTTTATTGCCACTGTTTCGCACGAACTGAAAACGCCGATTTCTTCGATAAAAATGAGTCTGCAACTATTGGAAAATCAAACAGACCGGAGAAGTGAATGAAGAGCAGAAACAACTGATTGAAAGCATAAAAGATGACAGTAACAGACTTCTGAAAATTACCGGTGAACTGCTGAATATGTCGCAGGTGGAAACCGGAAATATTCAACTAAATATTCAGCAGGCAGTCCGTATAAAATTCTTCAATATGCAATGGAAGCCGTGAAAGTCCAGGCCGAACAAAAACAGATCAAACTGGTTTCTGAAATAGATGAAAATCTGCCGGATGTAAAAGCCGATACGGAAAAAACCGCCTGGGTTCTGATCAATTTTCTGACCAATGCAATCCGTTATTCACAGTCCGAAGAAACTAAAATTATAATTGCGGTAAAACAAGAAAATGCGGGTGTCTTATTTTCGGTGAAAGATGAAGGTAAAGGAATTGACAGCCGTTACCGGGAGAAAGATTTTCGACCGCTATTTTCAGGTTCCGGGAAGTGCCAAAACGGGTACAGGTCTTGGTCTGGCGATCAGTAAGGAATTCATTGAAGCGCAAGGCGGAAAGATTGGTCTGGATTCGGAAATTGGAATGGGAAGTACTTTTTATTTTAGTTTGAATACCTGAAATTGACCTGGGGGGCAATATTTTAATGTCGGTTTTTAGCATTATTTAATGCGAATAATTATGTTAGTAAACATTCCAGCCCATGCTTTCGTTTGAAAAAGTGTAGGCTTTTACATTTATTCAAATGGAAAAGTGTAAATTTATACATATATTCCTTTGAATAAATGTGACTTAGTAGGGAAAGAAGAGAAATTACACAGTTAGTTGCATGGAAAAATTCTGAAAACCGTAAGCCACTTTTAATTCGAGGAGCCCGACAAGTTGGTAAAACCTGGCTTATGAAAGCTTTTGGAAAACAGGAATATGAGCAATGTGCTTATGTGAATTTTGAAAGCAATAAAAGACTTGGCAGCATTTTTACCGATGATTTTGATATTAAAAGAATAATTCTTGCCCTTCAAATTGAAACAGGCATTATTATCAATCCGGAAAATACCTTAATTATTTTAGATGAAATTCAGGAAGCGCAAGGTGCCTTGACATCACTAAAATATTTTCAGGAAAATGCTCCGCAATATCATATTATTTCCGCGGGTTCTTTGCTAGGTGGTGCGTTAAATAGGCAAACCCCGTTTCCAGTTGGTAAGGTTGAATTTTTAGATTTACATCCTTTAAGTTTTGTTGAGTTTTTACAGGCAATTGGAGAAAACTCTTTACTCAATCTTTTAGAAAGTAAGGATTGGGAATTAGTCAAGACTTTCAAAACAAGATATATTCAAATACTCAAACAGTATTATTATGTTGGAGGCATGCCGGAAGCAGTGTTATCCTTTTCTGAAAATTCCGATTTTGATAAAATAAGAGTTATTCAGAAGAGAATATTGGAATCTTATGAGCATGACTTTTCTAAACATGCTCCCAGAGAAATTGTTCCAAGAATACGAATGCTATGGCAATCTGTTCCGGCGCAGCTTTCAAAGGAAAATAAAAAATTTATTTATGGAATAATTAAGGAAGGCGCCAGAGCGAAAGAGTACGAATTGGCTATGTCATGGTTAATAGATTGTGGACTAATTTATAAGGTGAATCGGATAACAAAACCTGCCATTCCATTAAAAGCGTATGAAGATTTTGGCGCTTTTAAGTTATTTATGGTAGATATGGGCCTACTGGGTGCAATGGTAGATATTGATGTAAAAACCCTATTGGAAGGTAATGCATTATTTGAAGAATTTAAAGGCGCCTTAACCGAGCAATTTGTTTTGCAGCAATTAATTACTTTTAAGGAGACGTCGACATTTTACTGGTCAGCAGAAAATGCAACCGCTGAAATAGATTTCCTTATTCAATTTTCAGGAAAGATAATACCGATTGAAGTAAAAGCGGAAGAAAATTTGAAGGCGAAAAGTTTGAAAGTATTTCATCAGAAGTATAATCCGGCTTTGACAGTAAGAACTTCTATGTCGGATTTTAGAAGAGAAAATTGGCTGTTAAATCTTCCACTCTATGCGCTCAGTGAATTAACTTCAGTCATAGCTCACGGTTAAAAAAGGTAATATTTAAAGATAATTTTTCCATAACTTACTTTTAAACCCCCGTTCCAAAGCGAACGAACAGTGTTCATTATCGGACATTGTTCGTTCGCTTTATGTTTTATAAGGTATTGATTTTTAGATATTTAATGTAATAAAAAATCACTGGCAAACTATTTGAACAGGAAGCTGAAAAAACATATTATATAGTACAATATGATCAGCAACTATTTTAAAATCGCCCGAAGAAATCTTGTAAACAACAAGGTTTACTCGTTTATTAATATTGCTGGTCTCGCTACCGGGCTTGCCGTTGCCATGCTTATCGGGCTTTGGATTTTTGATGAACTTTCTTTTAATAAATCTTTTGAAAATTATGATCGTCTTGCGATCGTAAAACAAAATCAGACCTTCAATAATGAAGTCGGGACACAAAGTTCGGTGCCTTATTTAATGGGTGAAGAAATTCGTAACAAGTATGGGAGCGACTTCAAACATGTCGTGATGTCATCGGGTTCTTCTATGCAAATTCTGGCTTTTGGTGACAAAAATATTTCGAAACAGGGAAGTTATATCGAGCCAGGGATTACAGAAATGTTGTCCCTGAATATGATTAAGGGAACTAGGGCAGGATTGAAAGAAATTAATTCTATCATGCTTTCAGAGGAAACTGCGAAAGCACTTTTTGGAGATAATGATCCGATTGATAAAATAATTAAAGTAAATAACAAGCAGGATCTGAAAGTTACGGGTGTTTACCAAAATATTCCTTACAACTCCGATTTTAAAGATTTGTCTTTCATAGCGCCCTGGGATCTTTATATCAACAATGAATACTGGTCAGAGAAAAAGACCAATCCATGGCGTGCCAACATGTTTATCACATTTGCACAAATCGCTGACCATGCTGATATGGGTAAAGTTTCTGCCAAGATTAAGAATGTAAAACTTAATAAAGTAAGGCCGGATGATGCAGCTTTCAAGCCGGAGATTTTTCTTCATCCGTTAAGCAAATGGCATTTGTATTCAGAATTTAAAAATGGTAAAATCTCGGGTGGAAGTATAGAATTTGTTTGGCTTTTTGGCATCATTGGTGTTTTTGTTTTACTGTTGGCCTGTATTAATTTTATGAATTTGAGTACGGCCAGAAGCGAAAAAAGAGCGAAGGAAGTTGGGATTCGGAAGGCAATTGGTTCTATGAGAAGCCAGCTGATCACACAGTTTTTTAGTGAATCTTTATTAGTAGTGTCGTTGGCTTTTCTTTTGTCCGTCATTTTTGTTCTTTCCGCATTGCCATTCTTTAATGAGGTAGCGGATAAAAAGATGATATTTCCGTGGAAAGAACCGTTATTCTGGATTTCAAGTGTTAGTTTCAGCATTCTTACAGGTCTTATTGCCGGTAGTTATCCAGCACTTTATTTGTCGTCCTTCCAGCCGATAAAGGTTTTAAAAGGGAGTGGTTTTGCAAGAATTAAACTGGGTAGTTTCGCCGCTGTTCCCCGGAAAGTGTTGGTAGTAGTTCAATTTACGATTTCCATTATTCTAATTATTGGCACCATTACCGTATTCCGTCAAATCGAATTTGCCAAAGACCGTCCAGTCGGTTATGATAGAAATAATTTGCTGATGGTAGCCATGAATACGCCCGAAGTTCGTGGACATTATGACGCCATCAGAAGTGAATTATTGAAGACTGGTGTTGTCAAAGAAATGTCTCAATCGTCTAATCCAACTACATACATTGCGGCGATCAACAATGGTTACGAATGGGAAGGCAAAGACCCCGCGACGCAGGGAAATTTTGCTACCATGGCTGTATCCCATGATTTTGGAAAAACTGTTGGCTGGCAGTTTAAAGAAGGACGAGATTTTTCAAGATCTTTTTCAACAGATTCTTCCGGTGTTGTAATCAATGAAACGGCTGCCAAATTTATGGGATTGAAAAATCCCGTTGGATCAATTATTAAAGCAGACGGAAAACCGTATCAGGTGATTGGCGTAATAAAGGATATGATTATGGAATCTCCTTACAAAGCTTCATTTCGTACCTGTTTCTTTCTGGAATATGGTTGGGCAAATGTGTTCAATATCAAAATAAATCCTGAATCAGGATCAACAGAAGCTCTAAGCAAGATTGAAGAAGTCTTCAAAAAGTTTAATCCAGCTGCTCCTTTCGACTACAAATTTACGGATGAGCAATACGCGAAAAAATTCGGTGAAGAAGTTAGAATTGGTAAACTTACCTCATTTTTTGCTATTCTGGCCATCTTTATCAGTTGTCTCGGATTATTCGGGATGGCTACTTTTATCGCAGAACAGCGGACCAAAGAAATTGGAATCCGTAAAGTTCTTGGTGCTTCCTTAGCTGGTTTGTGGGGTATGCTTTCCAGGGAATTTATTTTGCTGGTTGTTTTATCCTGTATCATTGCAGCTCCGATCGCCTGGTATTTTATGGACAACTGGTTAAATAAATACGAATATCGGACAGAAATGTCGTGGTGGATATTTGCTAGCTTCTGGTGCTGGTGCTTTGGTAATCACATTGTTAACAGTAAGTTTTCAAGCCATTAAAGCAGCGCTGATGAATCCGGTAAAAAGTTTGAAAAGTGAATAAGGTGGCATTTTCGGCGGTACTATCCAAGGGCAACCAGTTTTTATAACATACCAGGCCAGGTCACTTTCTAAAACCAAACCGACGCAAAAACCTCATTCATCTCCATCAACATCTGATAAACATATGATACTAAATATTTCAAAACCGCCCGAAGAAATCTTTGGAAAAACAAGACCAACACGGTCATCAATGTGTTTGGGCTGGCACTTGGAATTACCTGCTGTTTAGGTATTTATGTTTTTGTGAATTACGAATTGAGTTTCGATAATTTTCACACCAATGCAGAACCGGACCTACCGGATCGTTGAGCATAGTCAAAAAGCAGATGGAATTCAGCACTGGCCAACCACGGCTTATCCATTGGCAGAAGCAATACGCCATGAATTTCCGAATGTTAGCGTTACGCAAACCGCCGGGCCGGATAAACGAATCATCAGTACAAAAGATGAAAAAGGAGAGATCACGCAGGTTTGAGGAAAAGCGGGTCATGTTTGCGGACAAGAATTATTTGCAAGCTTTTTGATTTTAAAAATGCTTTTGAAAAAGGACTTTGGTTGTCAGGAAATGCAGCTACGGCTTTTCAACAACCTAATTCTGTTGTTTTAACAGAGCAAATGGCGGAGCGTTATTTTGGAGCAGTTTCGGATCATTATGATCAGCTGATTGGCAAAGTTCTAACGCTTAATAACACGGATATTCTGACTGTATCCGGCATAATCCGAAATCCGCCCGCGAATACAAATCTGCCTTTTGATATTCTGATTAACTATGATTTTTTCAAAGCAAATAATTCATATCAGGCCAATAACTGGTCGGGAAATTATCTTGGAACAACCTATGTTGAATTGCCGACGGGCATGGATCCTGCCAAATTTGAAAAGGCGATTGAGTAGACTGAAAAGTAAATATCTGAACGCAGAGGACAACCGACGGATCAGCTACTTTCTTGCAACCACTTTCAGATATTCATACCAATTCACTGTATGCCAGCGAACCAGGTACTTATGTTCTTGGGAAAAGAAGTTTTATGGGGACTGAGCAGTCTTGCCGTCTTTTTGATATTGATCGCTTCGGTTAATTTTATCAATCTGAGCACAGCGCAGGCTATGCAGCGTCAAAAGGAAATTGGTGTTCGAAAAGCCATTGGGAGTACAAAAGGTCAGTTGTTTTTTCAATTCATGAGCGAAACATTTTTGTTAGCGCTTATTGCCGGTTTTTTGTCTGTTAACGGACTGTATTGTTTGCTCTGGATCGTTAACCAAAAATTGTCTTTTATTGATTTAAACCTTACACCAAATACTCAGACCTGGTTTTTTGGTGCAGGACTTATTGGAATAATAACACTGCTGGCCGGCAGTTATCCTGCCTTTGTTTTATCTGGTTTTAAACCTGCCATGGCAATAAAAAATAATGTTCAGCACGAAATCAAACGGAATTTCTCTTCGTCAGGGACTTATTGTTTTTCAATTTGCAATAACCTATTGCCTGTTGGTAGCGACCTGGATTTCTTCGGATCAAATGTCGTTTTTTCAAAAAAAAGGACTTGGATTTACTAAGGATGCAGTTTTAACGATCAATGCTCCACGAAATAAAAAACAAGGAGAACTAAATGCTTTTCGTCAGGAATTACTTCAATATCCTGATATAAAGGAAGTGAGTTTTGCATCAGGGGCACCATTAACCAAAAACTGGTATGGACACCGATTTTCGCCTGAAATCTGAACCGGTAACGATGGCGCGTCAGGCGGAAATGAAAAGTACGGATGAAAATTACCAAAAACTTTTTGGTCTGCAACTAGTTGCCGGACAATGGCTTTCAACTTCCAATATCGTTCCTGACAGCGTTGGCTTTAATGGATTTGTTATCAATGAAACCATGGCGAAAATGTTAAATCTTACACCGGAAAAAGCTATTGGCGAAAAACTTAGTATCAATGAAGGCGAAGCTCCGATTATAGGTGTAGTAAAGGATTTTCATAATGCATCATTACAGCAGGCGATTCAGCCTTGCGTGTTTATGTACCCCAATGCACCAGAACAAATTCACGTACAATTGCTTGTAATCAATGGTCGTATTTCAAATTTATCACAGACACTAGCACATTTGGAGCAAAACTGGAAACAGACTTTTCCGGATAATGTATATCAGTTTACATTCCTGAACGAATCACTGGCGAAGAATTATTTTGTTGAGCAACTCGTCTTTGATGCTTTCAAAACATTTGCAGCAATATCCATTTTTATTTCCTGTCTGGGCCTTTTTGGCCTGATCACATTGACTGCCACACAGCGAACCAAAGAAATTGGAGTAAGAAAAGTGCTTGGAGCCTCTGTTGCCAGTGTCGTTGGGATGTTGGCTGGGTGATTTTGTCAAACTGGTGATTTGCGCAATCGTCCTGGCTTTACCTGTTTCCTGGTGGGCCATGAATCAATGGCTTGCAAGGTTTTGCTTATAAAACAGATATCAACGGTGGGTTTTTGTCTTGTCAGGAATATTTGCCATTGTCTATCGCTTTGTTAACAGTCAGTTTTCAAAGTATAAAAGCAGCATTAATGGATCCGGTAAAAAGTTTACGAAGCGAGTAGGGGCGGCCCTCGTGGCCGCCCAATCCAGTGCAAAAGCAAATTCGCCCAATCCAACACAAAAACGCATAAAACAGATCAAATAAAATTAGCCAACCCCGACCCCATGCTCCGCAACCACCTAAAAATCGCATACAGAAATTTGTCACAAAATAAAGGCTATTCAGCCCTGACAATTTTCGGCCTGGCATTAGGTCTGGCAGTT
>CAVRMW010000009.1:0-19797 GCA_963722505.1 uncultured Cytophagales bacterium | reverse complement strand
AAAATTTCTCTGCCTGTTTCAACACCTTGATTTTGTACTCTTCCCGTAATTCTGGATTGTAAATAAACTTTTCAACTTGTTTCAAGATGTCTTCCTTATTGTTAGGATCAAAATAAAGAGCAGCATCTTGACCTATTTCAGGCAAAGAACTGACATTACTTAGGATTGTCGGACAGCCATTACTAAATGCCTCCAGCACAGGAATGCCAAATCCTTCATATAAACTTGGAAAGACAAAAAGTAGGGCATTTTTGTATAAAGAGGCGAGGTTATTATCAGTAATTGGTACTTGCGATACTAGGTTTTGGATCTTCAATGATGATATTAAACTAATTTCATTTTGTTGAAAGGCACCTCCACCTGCACACACAACTTTGATGTTTTTTTCTCTCATTAATAATGGTTGTACCGCCTGAATAAAAGTATTGAAATTTTTATACGCGCCTCTGTTTCCAACAAACAGGAGGTAATCTCCTAATTTATTATCAGTAATATCTTCCGAGTCAGCAGATTTGACAGAATTAGCCAAGTAAGTAACATAGATTCTATTCTCATCAATGCCGTAATATTCTATAATATCTCTTTTGGTACTGTTTGAGACAGCGATAATAACAGATGCTTCTTTCAACAATTTCTTCCTGTTGGCCAGTACTTGATCAAAACCTGTCAGAACGTCAGGATATCTATGGGAAAATTTTTCGTGAATGAGGTCGTGAAATGTTAAAACAAAAGGACGTTTGCCGAGAGTGCCATTTAGGAAATAGGTGTCATAATAAGTAGGGTGAAAAATATCGTATTTACCTTTTTTTATAATATTTTCAGAAACCTTCTGGTTTATATATTTTTTAATAGATCCCTTCCCCTTAAACTCAAATGGAACAAACTTTCTTGAATTATACAAAGATTTTTCCGTTGTGAATTCGTTTTCTGACAAAAGGATAGTGTTTTGACATTCGTTATCCAATCGAATAAGTCCTTTTGAAAGTTCGTAAAAATAACGTGAAATTCCCCCGTAATTTTGATAATGATAAATTTGGTGATCAAATAAAACTCTCATATTATCCTTCCTTACGAGTGTGGCTATTCCGCGAATGAAATTAAAGTCATCATCCAACAAAGATTTATTAGTAAACATCTTTGAAACAATATTTGCTACTTTTCCCTTTATGGACAGTTTAAACAGCAATGAATTCACATTACGCCGGGTTATCAGATGTAAGGTTTTACCATCTGTATAAAAATTGCAATTTAGTTGAATGGCAAGATTTTGCAAAGATTTTTCCGAGTAGAGCGCAATATGCTGTCCGGTTTCAGGTACAAAATACCACCAATCGTCCGGTGTGCTTATTTTATCATGAGGTACAAGTTCTGTTGAAAAAAATATGGAATCACTTAATTCAAGCATTTTTCGGGTTTCTGCCACAGGATCTAACAAATGTTCAAAGACTTCAAAAGCAGTTACAAGTTCAAATTTTTTGGTTTTGGCATCTGAAATGTCAAAATGAACAGAAAATAGATTCTCGCAATGTGTGTCAAACCTGTAAAAGTTATATCCGCGGTCACGCATAATTCTGACCAACATACCGTAACCTCCTCCATAGTCCAAAAATGAATCTTGCTTGTTAAAACAAGTGATGATGAGAGAAGATAAAAGTTTAGAAATGCGTATATTTCTTCCTACAAGCCCAATATCCAAGGTTGTGATCGCAGAGTCGTAGGCTTCATTTAACCAAAAAGGTTCATCTGTTTGTATGAATTTACAATGGGTACAACGATGATAATCAATTGGGTACTTATTAAGAATTTTAGTCTTGATTACAGAATAGTACTTCGGTGCTATTATTACAAATTTTACAGTTCATTGTCCAAACTTACTTTTGTAAATTCCAGTTTATTATTACAGAAATTTGGCAATCTCACGTTTAATCTTTTTTCTCACTCTCTTTGCAAAGCTGATTTTGTCCTGTTCCAGAATTGCGTAATCTGCTTCAATTATTGGTAACAAAAAACTTGGGGTGGGTTATTTGTTCACCAAATGATTGTAAAGGCAGATTAGCAAGTTTGTGATCTGCCTCAACGGTATGCGTTCCCCTTTCATTAAACCCGATGTTGGTTATCATATTGTAATTTGGACAAATGGTCAACCCATTGTTCCAAAAAATTAGAAATACGTATTGATAATCCCAGGTATTGATATGATTTTCTTTGGTTTGAATGAAAGCATTTATCAAGATAGTTTATGGCGGCCTCTTTTTGATATACATATTTTGGAAGATCCAGCTTTACGAATTCATCCAACAAGGACAAATTTTCGTCATAACTAACCCATACCCTTCGCCAGGAAGCCCAACCCCATACGTTTGTATATTTTGAAAAGTAATAGGTATCGTTACTGAATTTTTTACTAACCAAATTAGTCCCACTTATATGCATTATTCTAGTGTCAAACCTGTATTTTTCCAATAGCGAATCGCAAAATCGAAAAAAGTCTTCATTGGGTAAACAATCATCTTCTAATACAATACCTTCCTCTTCATTCTCAAAAAACCATTTGATTCCGCCGCTAACTGCCATTTTACATCCGAGATTTGTATTCACGGAACAAAGTTTTAACCTCACAGTCCCAATCAATATTTAGAAGTTCACGGGTTTCTTGGCACAAATTCCTTCTCTTCTTCCCTATCATCCCGGGCACCGTCAGCAGCAATATATAGCTTATTAGGCTTTCCTTTTCTTATTTGCTCAAATACCAGTTGTGTAGTATCAGGCCGGTTGAAAATCAAAAAGAGAACAGGTGACTTAATTTGATACATTAAGGGTAAAATTTATTTTGTTAATGAAGGTTTGTAAGAAATTCTTCTCGTAATATTTATATCTTATCGAAAATTAAATAACATGGTAATGCTTTTTAGCCTGCATGTTGAATAATATTCTTGTTTCCTTAAATAAAGCCATGCTAAACACTGATGCCACAAACTGAGAAATGGTTGTCGCAAGTGCTGCACCAAAAGCTGCATATCTTGGGATAAGGTATAAATTTAATAAAACATTAAATATAAACCTATAACTGTTCGGTATAAACTAAATTTTTGTAAATTTTCAATTACCAGGTAATGGCTTGTCGCAACGCCCAGAAATATAGGTATCAATGACCAAATATGAATTACCAGTATGCCAGATGCGGGCATATAGTCGGTTCCGAACAGTTCCTTGAATGATTAGATCCGAAAATATAGTTACCAGTAATACCGCACTAGTGAGATTCGCATCATCCAATTAATAAAAAACTGATTTTTTTTAATGAACAAGTCCCACCCAGTTTTTTTTGCTTCTATTAACGAAGGCAGATAACTGCTTGATACTGCCATTGGTAGGAAAAGAAAGACATCTGAAATTTTTATAGCAGAACTGAAAGAATCCCAATTGTGTCTCGTTAACCATTGAACCAAGCATAACCTGATCCATCCGCATATAAAGTATAACTGCAAGACTTGCCAAAGTAAAAGGCCAGCCTGTTGTCAGTAGTTTCCTAGCCAACTTAAACTTAAAAACCCATTGAAATATATTATCATTTCTTTGATATAGAACAGTCAGAAACATATAGGACAGAGCGGCTTCAAAACCCATTGCGGCTGCAAACCACATAATGGATTTGTTACTAACAAGTAAATAAACCCTAACAATGCTCCTAAAACATAGGCAGTTTTTGGCAACAACGGTAAGCCTGGACTGTAGTCGTGACTGGAAGTCCAGGTCAATAAGATCAAAGGGAGTAATAAATAAATTAAATGACAAAAATGCCAGTAACCAATAATAATTAGAACTCAGATCAAGTACCTTAAAGTAGATTAAGTACCGATCCAAATAAAATTGGAATGATGAGTAGCCTCATAAAGAATGAAGTACCTAATATTTCATTCTTTTGCGAATGGATGTTCTAAAATTTCTTTTACTAAAAAGCCATCCATTCCCAGCTTTGCTACGGTTGCTGTGATGGTAACAAAAGCCAGTACATAATTAAGTTCTCCCCATTGACTTGGCCCAAGATATCTTGCAACCCACATTCCTACTATGAGCCCGACGACAAGCTTAAATACTTTGTCTAACGATAGCCACAATATGTTTAGAACTACCGGAGTAGCTAATCTGGATTTTAGAATTTTTATTTTAGCTATCACTTTCGTGGAAACAAATTAATTAGACACTTTTAGCTATTCGTTATGCACAATAGAATTTTGATTAACCCTAATTATCTAAATGGAGGAGTAAACATAATATATGAAGTATCCCATCCATTTCGATAATAAGGCTATGGATTAAATCAAGAAAGTACTTACTTGTCGATAAGTACCTTCCTAAACGAATTTAAATTGGCAATAATCCTGACTTGGAGGCAAAACGGAAAAATTGGCTTTGAAATATTCTTCTTAAATAAAAGGATGTAAGCTAAACATAGTACTCCACCCAAAAATGCAGAGATAAAAAAGAATCGAAACCGTTTAGGATTACTTTTGGCTAAGGGAACAGACACGGGTTCAAGAACTTTAAAAACAGGCTTTTCTTCTTTTACCTTATTTAATGCTTGTTCATAACGACGAATTAAATCCTCATTCAGAGACTCAGCAAGAAGGTAATCAGATTGTAATCTTTGCTCTTCAATACGGGCCACGTTCAGGAATGCATTCCTATTTCGGTCTCGATAGCTTTGAAGGGTATACTCTGCTTTTTTGAATCTTACATTAGAAACAGCCATCTGATCCTTAAGCAGATTTACTTGCTGTATTGCTTTGGCTGTTCTATATTCTTCAACATAATTTACAAGATAATTTTTTGCAGCTTCAACCAGGATAGCAGAAATAACGGGATCCTCGAGTTTCTGCTGAGATGGTTATAACACCTGCTTTTTGGTCGATCGACGAATTTATCATACCCATTGCCATATTGATATCTCCTGCTTCTGACCCTGAAAGAAGAAGAATATTAGGATCTGACAGCTTAACGGACTTTCACGCTTTTTTTAGGTGAACCCTGGAAACAAACGAGAAAAGAAACTTTGTGTTGAGTCCCGCTGTAAAAATAATTCAAAAGATTTGTAAGAATGACCATTCTGATCAGTTACAGGTTGCTTTCAAAAGATATATACCAAAAGGAGAACTACCTAAAATAACCGGATAAAGATCCGGAAGTAATTTTTCTGCTCCTTCTGAGTTAATTCCCCCAGCCAACATAGCCAAAGAACTTTTCTTCGCACCACCATATTCCGGTAGCAATGTCATTTTAGACTCATATGTTTTTGGGAAAGAATAACTAAACCCAAATCCTGCAATTCCGGAAATAAATGCAATAACAATTAATGAAAATAAATGTTTTCCGAAGAAAGTTACTACATCTTCAAAACGTATATCCAAGTTTGAACCTGATTTTTTATTTATTTCAACTTGAGAATCAGACGTATTAATCTTAGGATGATCCATTGGTTATTTATTATTCAAACTAATAAAGACAATTGTTAATGTGCTTACGCAGAGAGAAGGAAAGAATATAAAGCAATCCTCTCACCAGGTGTTTTTTCACGTTGATTTAATGCCTTTTGAGGAATTGTAACCGTAGACCCTGGTTCTACCGTTGGATACGATTTGAAAAAAAGAAATCTTTTTATTCTATGCGTCCGACCGTTTGGATAAGATACATAAATCCGATTTTTCCATGCTTGTTCAGCATAACCGCCCGCCTGGGAAATGTACTCGTCAAATGAAAATTCGGATCAAAGTTAACCAGAGATGGATTTTGTACTCCGCCCTGAATACGAACTGTTTCGGACTTTCGTGGAATCATTAAAGTATCTCCATTAAGCAGAAGGAGATTTGCAGGAAGAGTGGGCTTGTGGATAATAGCATCTATATCAACTGCAACCAATTCTTTATTTCTGTAAAACTGGGCTCCCCGCAAATAAGCTCCTGGTTTCAGTCCACCTGCTTTCGGAAATAAATCTGTAATTCGTTCAAAGTTTGACACAATGGTGTAAATACCCGGATATTTAACTTCACCCAGAATTGTCACAAGTTTCTGGGTTTCGTATCTTGGTGACTTACGGACTGTAATGATATCGTAGGGCAGCAATTTGAACTTTTGATCTTCCGGATTCAGAACTAGATTGTCGGTGACTTCGATAGTGAAAATACGAACATTTTGGGTAGCGGGTAAATCGAGCGTATCATTTTTAACACGGCGCGAAACCTCAATACGGTAAGGAATACCTCCTTCGGTATATCCTCCTGCCTGAAAAATCAAATCCGCAATGGTAATATCTTTATAATAATAATAATTCACCTGGATTAATAACTGAACCGGATATGGATAAATAAGTAAATTCTTTTAAGTCTTCAATTGACTTTATGGTTAAAATGTCCCCTGGTAGTAAAGGAATATCGTCTATTTCCTTATTGATCAAGTTTTCTTCAAATCGATGGCAATAATACCATGTTTGGCTATTCTCCGCTTACTCTTTCAAGAATGGCTCTGTTTAAAAAAGCTCTCGGGCTTATCCCTTGTGCAAGGTTAATAAGTTTTAATACGGTGTTACAACGCTCTTCAAGCGCATAAGTACCAGGAATAGTAACGGCACCGCGAATTTCAACCTGATTGCTGACTGCATCCAATATCTTTCTGACAGTAAAAATGTCACCATTTCGTGGGACAAAGGTTACTACCTGGGTAGAATCAATACTGCCAATGATATAATTTGTTCCTGTATTTCTTTGATATGTAAATAGAGAGGTGTAAGCTTCGGGAGTAAAGCCACCGGCATATTTGACCAGATCAGTAAATTTTTCACCCGATTTGGCTTCAAAAATACCTTGTCGCTTAAATTCTCCCTTTAATTCAATTCGTGTATCATAAGGACGTATCAAAATAATGTCCTGATCTTGTAAAGTAATATTGTCGTTCAAATCCGCATCCATCAGAAAATGGTACAGGTCAATTTTTTTTAGAATTTTATTATTCCTAATAATCTCAATGTTTCTATATGATCCGTTTTCGTTTGGGCCTCCCGAAACCGAAAGTGCATTAAACGCGGTTGCCAGTGAAGAAACTGTATAGGTACCTGGCCGCGCAGCTTCACCGGTAATCAGGACCCTGATACTTCGCACGTTTCCTAATGTAAGTGATAAATATGTTCCCGAACCCGGCCGGTTTAAGCGTAGAATAAGCTTGTCTTAATCTGTTTACAATCCGTTCGGTTGCTTGTTCAATTGTCAGTCCGTTTACATAAACCGGAGCCAGATTCAACATTTTAACAGTTCCCTCCGGACTGATTTTCATTTTGAAATTATCAACAGAATTTCCATAAATGTCAACAACAAGTTCATCCTCAGGCCCTAATATGTAATTTCTTGGCGTAGCAATTCTCAGATTGGGTTCAAAAGTATTTGAGGAAGTCTGCAAAAAATGATGAACCGAAAGTCCTGTTTTCTTTTCTAAGAGTGGATTTTCGTGAACTGGTAGAATCTTTTTCATTATTCGATTCATCTATCTCTATCATCTTGCTCCCGGGTTTCGTCAAGTGCATCTCTGTTGGGATTCTTTACTTCTTTGCCATTTTTGTCAGGGTTTTCCAAGCGTTTCCGCATCGCAGAAATTTGGTCCAGAGTATATCCTTTTTGCAAAGCAGCTTTTTCAATATCCATATCGGACATGCCTGAAGTTTTAGCCTGTTTGTAAAAATCAACGGCCTGTTGATTTGAAATCTGTGCAGGATCTACTTTTGGGGTAGGTACTGTTGGTGATGGCTGCGTTGTAGCTGGCTGCGTTTGTGTAGATTGAGGTGCCGTATTTTGAGCAAATGATTTAAAGCTGAGTAAAATAACAAAAGTTGACAAAATAATTCTTCGCAACCTTGCTGATAATAAATAATGCATGTAGTGTATTTTATGACAATTTATAATAGATCAAGTTTTTCAAACTATTGAACCATCTTCTTTCGGTATCTGACAAAACTACAAAATCTAATTATATTATAAGCTGTAATTTTTTGAAGCAGGATTAAGCTAGTGATAATTACTACTTTCAAACTATTTTACCTGAATTGACAATTCTTTTAATTGCTTATCGTCAATACTAGACGGTGAATCAATCATTACGTCACGTCCTGAATTATTTTTCGGGAAAGCAATGAAGTCTCGGATCGAATCTACACCTCCGAAAAGCGAACACAGACGGTCAAATCCAAAGGCAATTCCGGCATGTGGAGGTGCACCGAATTCAAAGGCATTCATCAGGAAGCCAAATTGATTCTGCGCTTCTTCCGGGCTGAAACCCAAGTACTTCAAACATTTGCTGCTGCAGATCACGTTCAAAAATCCGGACAGAACCGCCACCAACTTCAACACCATTGATAACCATATCATAAGCATTGGCACGAACTGCTCCAAGATCGGTTGCCAGCAAAGAAATATCTTCCGGTTTTGGACTTGTGAAAGGATGGTGCATCGCAAACCAGCGGTTTTCTGCTTCTCCATATTCCAAAAGCGGGAAATCAAGAACCCATAGTACACGGTAATCATCCGGATTACGGAAACCAAGACGTGATCCCATTTCCAGTCTGACTTCATTAAGCTGCTTGCGCGCTTTGTCGCCTTGTCCGGATAATCAACAAGATCAAATCACCAGGTTTAGCATCAAATGCAGCAACCCATTTTTTAAGATCTTCTTCGGAATAAAATTTATCAACGGAAGATTTAACTGTTCCATCTTCATTGTAACGAACATAAATCAATCCTTTTGCGCCAATTTGAGGACGTTTTACCCAGTCGGTAAGCTCGTCCATTTGCTTGCGGGTGTAAACGGCACAACCCGGTGCGCAAATTCCAACAACCAGTTCTGCATCGTCAAATACACCAAAGCCTTTTCCGGAAGTAAGATCCTGATCTGCACCTTTCAATTCCACAAACTTCATATCAAAACGGATATCCGGTTTGTCGGATCCGTACAAACGCATTGCATCCGCATAGGTCATACGCGGAACTTCCGGCAATTCAATACCTTTTACTTTGCTGAAAAGGTTACGGATCAAGCCTTCAAAAGTATTCAGAATATCTTCCTGCGTCACAAATGACATTTCGCAGTCAATCTGTGTAAATTCAGGCTGACGGTCGGCACGCAAATCTTCGTCGCGGAAACATTTTACAATCTGATAGTAACGGTCAAAACCGGCTACCATCAAAAGTTGCTTGAATGTTTGCGGTGATTGCGGCAATGCATAAAATTCACCCGGATTCATACGGCTTGGTACCACAAAATCACGTGCACCTTCCGGTGTGGATTTGATCAGAACCGGCGTTTCAACCTCGATAAAATTAAGATTGTCAAGATATGCACGAGTATGTCGTGCTACCTGATGACGTAATTCAAGATTTTTACGAACTGCATTTCGACGCAAATCCAGATAACGGTATTTCATACGGATATCATCACCACCATCCGTTTCATCTTCGATCAAAAACGGAGGCAATTTCGCAGGATTCAGTATTGTAAGTTCCGAAACACGGATTTCGATAGAACCGGTCGCGATTTTATCATTTTTGGAAAGACGTTCAATTACTTCGCCTTTTGTAGAAATCACAAATTCACGACCCAATGAGCGGGCAGTTTCCAATACCTCAGGTGGTGTTTTGCCTTCTTCAAAAAGAAGTTGTGTCAAACCATAACGGTCACGTAAATCCAGCCATACCATTCCTCCTTTATCACGGATTCGCTGAACCCACCCACACAATACAACATCTTGATTTACATGCTCTAAGCTTAACTCACCACAGGTATGTGTACGTAACATATAATTATTTTAATACTGATATAAAGAAACTGCCTGATAATAAATGGCGCAAAAGTACGTATTTTTAGCAAATCTAACATGAAGTGTTTTTTATGAAATTATATAAAAGTCAGGTTTAAACTAGTAAATATTTTATTTTTTATCGCTATTGCCGGTTTTTAGCTAGTTGCGGTGATTCTGAGGTTGATCCGGTAACAGGCCGTTCTTCCGATTTTGAAACTGTTCCGCAGACAGTTTCCAATTACACCGGGAATCATTGATGAAGCATCGGCATTGGCGCCAAGTTTCAACATGAATGGCTATATCTGGACATTGCTGGATTCTGGAAATCCCAATTCATTGTATCTTTTAAGTACGGATGGAAAAACGATAAAAGAATTTAATGTGCCGGGTTCGATCAATCATGACTGGGAAGCACATGGCGAGTGGTCCGGGTCCGGCTGATGGTATTAATTATCTTTATATTGGTGAAATTGGAAATAATAATTTGCCAATGACTTCAACCAATATCATTTACCGGATTCCGGAAATCAGCGATATTTCACGGGTCATTTAGTCAGGATAAACTGGAAAAAATAACATTTCAGCTATCCCGATGGTCCGAGAGATGCAGAAACATTGTTGCTTGATCCGGTTACAAAGGATCTTTTTATCATTTCAAAAGAACTTGATAAAGCCGAATATTTACCGGCTTGCTTATCCTCAGTCTACTTCTGCAACCATTATCGCTGAAAAAATCGGAACTATTCCTTCGGTTATTTTTACAACGGACGGAAGTATTTCATACGATGGAAATGAAATTCTGATCAGAAATTATACTTCAGTTTTTTACTGGCAAAGAAAAACAGGAGAAACCATTGGCCAGACACTTTTACAAGCACCAAAAAAGACACTGATTACCGCTGCGGAACCACAGGCAGAAGGTATATCATTTGACCGTGAAGCAAAAGGTTTTTATACAATGGGTGAAATTGGCCAGGCTGCAAGTGTTATCTTTAAGTTATTATCAAAGAAAATAAATATCACTCCGTTTTATGTTTAAAAATTTACTTACTTATTGCTTTGATGTGGGTTGGTTTATTGGCTCAGGCGCAAACTCAGGTCGCTCCGATAATTTTGTCAAAGAAAATTATTCCAAAAAGGAATATGACATTCCAATGCGGGATGGCATTAAACTGCATACCATTGTTTATTCACCAAAAGATGCTGCTGCGGACAAATAAATATCCGTTTTTGATGCAGCGGACTTGTTACAGCGTAGCACCTTATGGAGAAGACGCTTATCCGCCAAGGTTAGGCCCAAGTACTTTGCTGATGCGTGAAAAATATATTTTTGTTTATCAGGATGTCCGTGGGCGTTATAAAAGTGAAGGTGTTTGGACCAACATGACGCCGCATATTGATGCCAAAAAAAATAAAACGGATGTTGACGAAGCTTCGGATACATATGATACGATTGAATGGCTTTTGAAAAACGTTGCTAATAATAACGGAAGAGTAGGGCAGTGGGGAATTTCTTATCCCGGATTTTACACAACAGCCAGCGCTTTATGTGATCATCCTGCTTTGAAAGCATCTTCTCCGCAGGCACCGATTTCGGATTTTTTCTATGACGATTTTCACCATAACGGTGTTTTTACACAAGGGTATTATCTGACTTTTCCGGTTTTCGGTATTAAACCTGCTGAGCCGACTACCGCTTCCTGGTTTGAAAATGATTTTATCAAACCAACACCAGACGGATATACTTTCAACCTGAATATGGGGCCGTTGAAAAATTTTGATAAGTATTATTCCAAAAACTTCTTCTGGCAGGAAACCGTCGATCATCCAAATAAAGACGAATTCTGGCAAAAAAGAGATATTCTGCCGCATTTGAAAGGATTAAAACATGCATTTATGACCGTTGGCGGCTGGTTTGATGCAGAAGATTTGTATGGTCCGTTGAATACCTATAAAACCATTGAAAAGAATAATCCGGGAATTTACAATACGTTGGTGGTTGGTCCATTCGGACATGGAAGATGGAGCCGGGAAACTGGACATACTTTTCATAATGACATTTATTTTGGAGATAGTATTGCTACTTTTTATCAAAATACAATTGAAGGAAAATTCTTTAAACACTTCCTGAAAGGTGCTGGCGACGGAAAAACCGGATTGCCGGAAGCTTATCTTTTTGATACAGGAAAAAAGAAATGGGAGACTTATGACAAATGGCCGTTGGCTACGGTGCAGAAAAAGAAATTGTTTTTCCAGGCTGACGGAAAACTGAGTTTTGACAAACCGGCCGCTGCAAAATCGTTCAGCGAATATGTAAGTGATCCGATGAAACCGGTTCCTTATACTGAAAACTACAAGCAAATGTCGGGTTTTACGCCTTTTGAATATATGTCGGAAGATCAGCGTTTTGCTTCGACCAGACCGGATGTGCTTGTTTTTAAAACGGAAGTGTTAACCGAAGACATGACTTTGGGTGGAGAAATTTTGGCTCAGCTTAAAATAAGTACCACCGGAACCGATGCTGACTTTTTTGTCAAACTGATTGATGTGTATCCGGACGATGAAAAAAATCAGTGAATTTCAGCCTAATCCCGAAAGTGGTTATGGCAGGATATCAGCAAATGGTACGAAGTGAAATTGTAAGATCCCGTTTCCGAAATAGCATAGAGAAACCGGAACCATTGATTGCAGGAAAATTGACCGATGTAAACTTCCGTTTGCAGGATGTTTTGCACACTTTCAAAAAAGGGCACCGTATTATGGTTCAGGTTCAAAGTACAGTCTTTCCTTTGTTTGACCGGAATCCGCAGAAATATGTTGCCAATATTTATAAGGCTGAGGCAAGCGATTTTATCAAAGCAACACAAAGAATCTATCATCAATCAGGCGCAGAAAGTGGCCTGACAGTTGATATAATAAAATGAGAAATTAATACTTGTTTGACGGGTGGGAATCTTTTCCATCCGTCTTTTTTATTCCGGTCTGTTCAATAATTACGGCAAGCAATCTTTCCGGATCAATCGGTTTGGAAATAATATCACTGATACCAATCTGAAACATTTGTTCTCTTGTAGTCCTGTGCAAGACTGGCCGTAACAGCCACGATAGGAAGTATTTCACCCCTTTCCCTAAGTTGTTTTGTCGCCTCATATCCATCCAGAACCGGCATATGAAGATCCATCAAAACAATCTGATGACGGGTTGCATCCAGTTTTTCCAAGTGCCTCCTGGCCATTAACGGCCACATCCGATATAGCTCCCCAACGTTTCAGGAAGCTTTTAATAACTAAAACGTTCATTCGGTTATCTTCAACAATCAGCACACACAAATCCTGTAAAGGTTTTTCTTCCGGCGGATCTACGGGCTCAGGTTGTGATATTTCAGGTTCCTCCGGAACAGGAAATGTCTGGATAAAATAAAATGTAGAACCTTTACCTTCTTCGCTTCGCAGCATTAGTTCTGCTCCCTGCAAGGCCAGCATACGTTTGCTCACAGAAAGTCCCAGACCTGTACCTCCGAAAACCCTGGAAGTAGAAGAATCGATTTGTGTAAAGCGCTCAAAAATGATGTTTTGCTTTTCAAGCGGAATTCCAATACCGGTATCTTCTACGGATATTTTCAGCGTGATTTCATTTTTTGTTTTATTGACAACGTCAATTTTCAGTTTTACCCAACCGGACTTTGTGAATTTGATAGCATTCTGGACAAGGTTCCCGACAACCTGTGCGATCCTTGTCGGGTCTCCCAATATCACTTTTGGCAAGGCGCCATTTAATTCGGCAAGAAGATCAATATTTAAATCTTTTGCAGAAGCTTTATTTACTGAAATAATTTTATTTGCCAGATCCGAAATATCAATAGGAATACTCTGGAACTGCATTTTTCCTTCTTCAATGGTACTGAAATCCAGAATATCATTAACAATTGCCAACAGAGTTTTTTGCTGAAAAAAGGAGTCACATCCAGGTGTGATTTTTGATCCGGACGCGGATCCTCCTTCATCATCAAATGTGTCATACCGATCACAGCGTTAAGCGGCGTACGAATTTCATGGCTCATCGTACTCAAAAATTCACTTTTTACTTTTAAGCCTAACTTCTGCATCTTCTTTTGCTTTTTTGAGTGTAAATGCAAAGCGAAAAGATAAAATCAAAGACTGGCAAAAGAAAAATCCGAGATAGCCGGCAAACAAGAGAAGCTCTTGCGGATATGCAATGTCGTAATAGGCGAGTATTAAAGTAATGAAAATGATGAAAATCGCAATGGTACTTAGCAGCGCATATTTTGCTCCGATTCTTTTATTTTGGTAAGCTAGCCAGTAAATATAAATGGCGAAAAAGATGTAAGGAATAAGCAGGACCAGACGAACGGATTCATCAGCTGGCTGAATAAAATCGGGGGAGATAATATAGTGATCAACGCAAACGCAAAACATACGCCAATCATACCAAAAATGATTTTTCCGGGCGTGTCTTTTGGGTACAGGTATCGCGTATACAAAGCAAACATGGCCACAGCCATAAACAAGGAAATATATTCAAGATGAATGGCTAGCTGCCAGCTTATGTATGGAAATATGGTATGAAGCGTATAATCACCGGAGCCGACGATCCTGTAACTATAAAAGAAACAGAAAAGTGAAAAATACAGCGTGGATTTATCATGACGGCCAAGCAGATATAGCCCCAGGAAATACAGTCCGCCCATGAGCATGCAGCCCGTCAGCAGGAAGTCAAATGCATGGTCCAGATTACTTTTATCCTGTAATTCGTTGAACAGACCAATTTGAATGGGCTTGCTGATTCCACCTTTGGAATGATGAAAATTGGATATAAAAAGTTTCAGATTTAATGTATCGCTGGCCAAAAAGGGTTTAACCTGGGTAGACCAGTAAGGCGTTGTCGTTTCTTTTGTTGTGCCGGGCGTGCCGTTTCTTGCAATCAGTTTTCCATTAACATAGAGCTCGTAAGCACTATACATATCCGGAATTTTGAAGGCAAGCTGATCTCTGTATTTTGGCAGAAGGATTTTGACTTCGTAAGTTGCAAATCCCTGTGAAGATATGGGCTTTCCTTTCCAAAGAATATTACTCCATAGTTCGGGCAAATTTTCATATTCATGATAGATGTCTGACCGGGAAGTTTTTTTTAAGAGCTTCCAGTAAAATGTCCATTCGCCATTGATATTAATGGGGGCTTCATTAAATTTTGCTGTTCTGAGATCGAGTACCCCTTTCACTGCTTTCGGGGCATAAAGCGGCTGTGACGCAAAGGATGGAAATGTAAGCACAACCATACTTGCGACAAAAAATATTAACCTCAAACCAGATACACAATTCCGTGTCATTTTCTCTTTATAATGTGTGACATGCAGAATTTTTGTAACCGTTGCCTAATATCGAATTAAATTCCTGTTATTATGCTGAATGTTAATCTGAAAACCAGAAGTTACCTAAATATACAAAACATTAAAAATGAGGTTTTTTACTGAACAAAAAAACAAAACGCAACGAAAAATAAAATAAATTTATCCAGTGGTAATGAAGAGAAGGCACTTTATGTTGAATACTAACATTGTAATTTTATGACTATTAAATTTTTGGGAATGACTGTAATTACCGCCACTTTATTTGCTGCAAATGGCTCGGCTCAGAAAATAAATTATCCAAAAACCAATCAGGTAGATCACGTAGACGATTACCATGGTACAAAAGTTTCAGATCCTTATCACTGGCTTGAAGACGACCGGTCTGCGGAAACCGCTGCCTGGGTTAAGGCTGAAAACGCAGTTACTTTTGAATATCTTGATAAAATACCTTTTAAAGGAAAGATTTTCACCGATCTGGAAAAGGCTTATAACTATCCAAAATATTCAGCACCAAGCAAAAAAGGGGATTATTTTTATTTTTATAAAAACGACGGTTTGCAAAATCAGGCTGTACTCTACCGGCAAAAGGGTTTAAACGGAACACCGGAAGAGGTTTTAGATCCCAATAAACTTTCAACAGACGGAACAACCAGACTGACGGTTTTTAGTTTATCAAAAAACGGAAATCATGCCGTGCTGGGTTTTTCCAAAGGTGGATCTGATTGGCAGGAATATCAGGTTATGGATATGAAAACCCTGAAAATGCTTTCTGATAAAGTTGAATGGGTGAAAATTTCAGGCGCTGCGTGGCAAGGCGATGGCTTTTATTATAGTCGTTATCCAAAACCGGAAGGCAGTGCACTGGCTGCTAAAAACGAAAATCATCAGGTATTTTATCATCAGGTAGGAACCGAACAATCATCCGATAAATTAATTTTTGAAGATGCTGCCAACGGACAGCGTTTTCATACAGTTGGCACAACAGAAGATGAACAATATGCTGTTTTGTCCGTAAGTGACCGTGGAAAAGGAAAAGATGGAAACGGATTATGGGTGATGAAAAAGGGTGAAACAAAATTTACAGCTGTTAAAGAGGAAATTACCAGATTTCAGTTTTGGTGTGATTGAAAATGTCGAAGGAGGATTTTTGGTTGAAACCAATGAAAATGCGCCTAACAGCAAAATATTATTTTACGAATCAAAAACGAAAAGCTGGAAACCATTTTTACCGGAAAAACCGGAACCACTTCAAGGCGCTGGAACGGCCGGAGGTAAATTGTTCGTTTCTTATTCCAAAGATGTAACATCAAGAGTATACGTTTATGATCTGAAAGGAAAGTTGGAAAATGAAGTGCAGCTTCCTGGTCTGGGAACTGTTGGTGGTTTTGGAGGCGAAAAGGAAGATGCTTTTGTTTTTTATACTTACACTTCCTTTAATTATCCGCCTACAATTTTTCAGATATGAAATTGGATCGAAAAAAAGCTCTGTTTTCCGTGAGCCGGAAGTGTCATTTAAACCTAACGATTATGAAACCAAGCAGGTTTTTTATCCGAGTAAGGATGGTACCAAAATTCCGGCTTTCATTACTTATAAAAAAGGATTAAAACTGGACGGCTCGAATCCAACGATTTTGTATGGTTATGGCGGATTTAATATCAGTCTGACTCCTGCGTTTAGTCCTACACGTATACCGTTTTTAGATCAGGGCGGAGTTTATGTGCAAGCCAATTTGCGCGGAGGAAGTGAATATGGTGAAAAATGGCATGAGCAGGGAATGAAGCTGAAAAAGCAAAACGTTTTTGACGATTTCATTGCAGCTGCTGAGTTTTTGATCAAAGAAAAATACACTTCTCCGGCACGTTTAGCCATCCAGGGAGGATCAAACGGAGGTTTGCTGGTTGGTGCGGTAATGAACCAGCGTCCTGAATTATTCAAAGTGGCTTTCCCGGCTGTGGGCGTAATGGATATGCTTCGTTTTCATAAGTTTACAATCGGATGGAACTGGATTGCAGATTATGGGAGCAGCGATAATGTAGAGGAATTTAAAGTGATTTATGCTTATTCTCCTTTACATAATATCAAAACAGGTGTGAATTATCCGGCAACCATGATCACCACAGCCGATCACGACGACCGCGTAGTTCCTGCACATTCGTTTAAATATGCAGCGGAATTACAGGAAAAAGCAGGAACATCTTCCACCAATCCGCTTTTAATCCGGATCGATACCAATTCCGGACATGGAGCGAGTAATACCAAAAAGGCACTGGAAACACAGGCTGATATTTATGCGTTTTTGTTTTATAATATGGGGTTGAGCTGGAAGTAGTTTTTGCTGCTTACCGTTAAGTAACTTTATTTCTATTAAGCGGTAATTTTCGAAAACAGATTACCTACTTTTACATCAGACGCTGATCGCCAGCAATATTAAGACTCAGGCCAAAAATATTGCTGGCGATTTTCATTCCCTCATCTCTTAAAATACTATGAAACACAACTATCTGACTTTTTTTCTTATTCTTTTTTACAACAACGGGATTTGCGCAGGCTTTGGAAGAAGATCGGTTGGCTCTCGTGGCACTTTACAATTCCACTATTGGAGCAAATTGGTATAACAATACAGGCTGGGCTGTTCCGGAGCTCTCCGGGTGACAACCCCTGTGGTTGGTATGGTGTAACTGTGAAGGTGGGCGTGTGACCGGCTTAAACTTGTCTAACAATATGCTAACAGGAACTCTTCCTTTGGACCTCGGAAATCTTTCAGCGTTAAAAATTCTTGATTTGGATCAAGGTATAGGACTTAGCGGAGATGGAGATCTTCAATTGCATACGGGTTGGATAAGTGGTGCTCTACCTGTTACAATTGGAAATTTAAACAACCTCGAATATCTTGATCTTGGTGGAAACTTTTTTAAAGGGAGTATTCCGGGTAATATAGGGAATTTGGTTAAGTTAAGATACTTGGATATATCTTATACTCCTGAAGATGCTGGATTTGACCCATATGGATTATTAACCGGTGTTATTCCCTCTGAACTAGGGAATTTGTTGAATTTAATCCACTTAGATTTGCATTCCCAGAATCTTAACGGGCCTATTCCATTAGGTATTGTGAATATGTTGGGTTTAGAATATCTCAATTTATCTTATAATGATTTAAGTGGCGTTATTCCTCAAGACTTAGGAAGATTAAGTAAATTATTGTTTTTAGACTTAAGTTTCTGGGGGTATTTGAGAGAACATAAATTTGGACTTTTAAGTGGAGATATTCCTGACTTATCAGACCTGCCTAGTTCAGCTTATGTGTATGTCTACGGTAATTCCTTTACTTTTAATGGGATGGAGACAAATATCAGCCGTTTAAAATCATATTCTAATCAGGCAAAAATTCCGATGTATGGCTATTTTCCACTTAGTTCCTCGTCAGGGCAAGGAGGAATGCTTTTTGTGGAGGCAGGAGGCATCCTGGCAAATAATACGTATAAATGGTATAAAAACGGAGTTTTAGTAGCATCAAATATAGGAATTCCATATTTTAATGCATATGAGTTAGGAACATTCAGGGTTGAGGTGACCAATAGTATTGCAACGGAGTTGAAATTAGTAAGCGATAATTACACTGTATCTCCCTTACCCGTTACCTTAACCTCATTTTAAGGGAAAACCAGCTCAATCGGCAACTTCCTAACCTGGCAAACAACCTCCGAAACCACCAACAAAGGCTTCGAAATAGAACGAAGCAAAGACGCCATAAACTTCGAAAACATCGGCTTTATCGACGGAAACGGCGATAGCAAAGCAACGAACGATTACAGCTTTTTAGACAAAAATCCATTTCCACTTTCCTACTACCGTTTAAAGCAAATCGACTATGACGGGAAGTTTGAATATTCAAGAATTATTTATGTCAAAAAAGATGAAGCTAAACTCAGTTTTTATCCTAATCCAGCCAAAGATCAATTATTTGTTTCAGGTTTGGAAAAGGAGGAAAATGTCACAATGCATAATTTGGAAGGAAGGCTAATGTTGATCAAAAATTGCTACCATCTCAGCCTATCAATACAAGTAATTTTTCAAATGGTTTATACATTATAAAAGTGGGCGAAGAGACCAAAAAAGTGGTAATTCAAAACTAGATTTTTAATAAAATAGAATTTTAATTGAGCCGCGGCAAATATTTGTTGCGGCTCTTCTAATTAGAATTGTTACCAGAAAGACTTATATAATTCCTGTGTGCAGGATACCACAGGACGGTACGCAAACCTAAGTTTTCTAATCTTGTAATGTAAATTAGAAGTAAAATGGCTGACATAGAAAAAGTTTACTCATTCCAAATATTCTAACTTAAAAGCGATCTTAAAAACAAAATAATATGAGCAGTTCAACAGCAGAGCAGTACAAATATGTGAGCTATTTATGGGATGACGCGAAAGCAGCTTCACTTGGTGATGACCAGGTGGAATTACTTTTATATCGTTCCAATTTGTTAGGGGCGGATCTTCGTCTTACCAACTATGCGGGTGGAAATACCAGCTGCAAAACCATTGAAAAAGATCCGTTGACAGGAAATCCTGTTGAAGTGATGTGGATCAA
>CAVRMW010000008.1:1067500-1140490 GCA_963722505.1 uncultured Cytophagales bacterium | reverse complement strand
CATTCCGTTTTTTTGAAGAAATTTTTCTTTGATTCTTTTAACGCTTTACTTTTCGCGCAACAGGACAGAAACGACCTTTTCCTTACAATCATCGGCCTTTTTCGGCGAAACAAATTTCATAGTCATCCCCTGCATCAGACACTGATGCTCTGTCAGACCGAATCCCTGTGCTGCTTACCAGCACCAGAAAGGCCATCAGAATGGTTATGGATCTATGAAGTTTGTTTTTCATTTTCAGTTTTTACTTATCAGCCGAGATACAAAGTTATTAATTATCAGGCAATTTCGGTCGCAAGGTAACCGGCCTTTTTCACAACCTCAGATACTTCCTCCGCTGATTTATCATTTTCAACGACAAAATACCATCTGGACTTTGCAAATCCACGGCCCAATTTTCTATTCCGTTGTCAGCTGTTAAAAATGGAGTAACGGCGGCAATACAACCTCCACATTTTATATTGGTTTTAAATTTTATCGTTTCCATTGGATGAAATGCTATTTGACAAAGATTCTTAATTTTACCGTTGCAAAGATCGGCATGAAAGATTTAAAAGTATTACAGAATTCGGGGTTGGTATTACACAGTTATTGGTTATTGTGAATAGCTTATAATATTAATATGTTTCAAAAACCCGGAAAATCGTTTCCCGCCAACTCAACTTTATTATATATGTCTTCCAATAAAATGTCACAATCCCCTATTACAACTTTTTCACCATCGTTTTTATAAGTGTGACTTAACCATTCAGCATCGCTTAATTTCTTATTTACCTCAACCTTCTTCTGTCTCGAAGAAACCAATACATATTCTCTGAAAGAAGGAATTGTTTTGTAACAATCAAATTTTTCCGAGCGATCATAATCCATAGTGGAATCAGACAAAACTTCAATAATTATTTCTGGATTTGCAAGCGCATTTAATCCCTGAGGAGATTTGTCATAAGCAGGTTTGTCGCATACAATCACTAAATCCGAAAAATCGTAACGATCGCATTTTTCAATTTTTATTAGCTGATCACTCGTATAAACAATACATCCTTTTCTTTTCAGGCAATGCACAAATTCACCAATTAAATTGGCTGCTATTATATTGTGCGCTGGCTGCGCCCCCGCCATAGCAAGAATCTCTCCTGCATGATATTCCAGTTTCACATCAGATTTTGCCAATAAGTCAAAATATTCTTCGTGCGTCACCTGTGTAATTGTTTGCATAAATGAAATTTGGTAGTGTGTGGATTACCAAATTTAACTTTTTATAAAATCCTTTGCAATTGAAAAAACGCTTTAATCAATATTGGAATAAAAGACGTTGAACTTGTTATTAATCAAACAAATTTCAAGATGATTTTTCTCTTTTACAATTTCAACCCACGCAGCCTCAAACTATTCGTCACCACCGAAACCGAACTCAATGCCATTGCCGCGCCTGCGATCATCGGATTGAGCAAAAAACCATTGAATCGGATACAAAATCCCGGCTGCGATCGGAATGCCGATCAGGTTGTAAATAAATGCCCAGAACAAATTTTGCCGGATTGTTGCCACCGTTTTTCTGGAAAGTTTTAATGCTTTGGGCAACAACCATCAGATCCGAAGTAATCAGCGTCATTTTGGCTACATCCATCGCAATATCCGATCCTTTTCCCATTGCAATACTGACATCAGCCTGCGCCAATGCCTGAGAATCGTTAATGCCGTCACCAACCATCGCTACGATTTTTCCTTCGGATTGCAATTTTTGACAAAATCTGCATTTTATCATCCGGTTTTACTTCCGCCTGATAATGTTCTATTCCAACCTGTTTGGCAACGGCCGCGGCAGTTTGTGCATTATCGCCTGTCAGCATATACACTTCAATTCCTTGTTCCTGCAATTTTCGGACAGCTTCTGCAGAAGTTGCTTTTAATCTGATCGGCAATGGCAATCAACGCCAGTATTTGATTGCTGATTGCAAACTACTCCGATTACCGTTTTGCAGCTTTCCTGCTGAATATCTGCAAGCTTTTTGCTTAATTCAGCGGATTTAACAAGGCTCCTTCTTTCTTCAGGATCAATTTGATAGTGCCACCAATTACAGTAATTGTCATCATTTACAATTCCTTTTACTCCATTTCCCGGTTACAGATTCAAATTTTTCAATTTTAGCCATTGTGGATTTATCTTACAAATTTACACAACCGCTTGCGCCAGTGGATGTTCTGAACGAGATTCCAGTACACTGATTGCAGCTGTGTGCTGTTCCTATTTGGAATATCTTCTGCCCATTCCCAGTTTGTAACTTCCGGATGTCCTTCCGTTAATGTCCCGGTTTTATCCAAAACCACAACATTGACTTCTTTCGCTTTTTCCAGACTTTCAGCATCACGGATCAGGATATTATTTTCAGCACCTTTGCCTACGCCCACCATAATCGCCGTTGGTGTAGCCAAGTCCCAGTGCACAGGGACAGGCAATAACCAAAACGGAAACCGAAGCCAGCAATGCCTGCGTAAGAGCATTTTCTCCGCCAAAAAACATCCAGACGCAAAAGTCAGCACGGCAATTCCGATCACAACCGGCACAAAAATACCGGCAATTTTATCAACCAAACGCTGCACCGGAGCCTTACTTCCCTGCGCCGCCTGAACCGTTTTTATGATCTGCGCCAGAACGGTATTTTTCCCAATTTTTTCAGCCGAAAAACTGAAAACTTCCCTGTTGATTAATTGTCCCGGCGAAAACCTGTGAGCCCGTTTTTTTTTCTGCCGGAATAGGCTCTCCGGTCATCAGACTTTCATCGACAAACGAATTTCCGCTGATTACTTTTCCGTCAACCGGAATTTTTTCTCCGGAACGGATAATAATTTCGTCGTGCAGCTGAACATCTTTAACCGAAATTTCAATTTCCTTTTGATCACGGATTACTTTTACCGTTTTGGGTTGTAAACCGATCAGTTTTTTCAGCGCATCGGAAGTATTTGTTTTGGCTTTTTCTTCAAGTAATTTCCCTAGCAAAATGAAGAAAATAATAACAGTCGCAGCTTCAAAATAAACATGCGGATGAACAGCCGCGTGAATACCAGAATTGAGGATTCAAAGTATTGAAAGTGCTGAAAAGAAAGGCTATTCCTGTACTTAATGCCACCAGCGTATCCATATTCGACTTTCCATATCGTGCCTGTTTGAATGCATTGACAAAAAAATCTTTCCCGAAAATGAATAAAACCGGTATGGTTAAAGCCATCATAATGTAATTACCGAAAGGCAAATCCATAAAAAACATGCCAATTATGACTACCGGAACAGCCAATATGCCGGTTAGCATTGTTTTTCTTTTCAGATCATAATAGTGTTTCAGCTGGATTTCTTCCTGTTCCGCGATGGCTTCCTCCTCATCATCATTGATAATAAAACCATAACCAATACTTTCCAGAACTTTGTCCAGCGCTTCCAGATTTGTTGCCTTGGGATCAAATTCTACCAATGCAGATTGATTTGCATAATTTACACCCACATTTGAAACACCGGTTGTACTTTTTAGCATAGATTCTACACTGACCGCACAGGCGGCGCAAGACATGCCCGTAACCGGGACTGTAACCTTTTTTGTATTGATAACTTTATGATCAGCTTCCATGATTTCTAATTCTTTGATACAAAGTTAACTCATGCTGAAACCGTTAGCATTACAGAATTAGGGTTGAGACTTGCAAGATTTCCCTGATCAGGCCAGACGTGTTCCATTCGGCAAAACTTTATCGGGAGAAGCCAGAATTACTTCACCATCTGCCAAAACAAAACCGGTTGTGAGCACCTCTGAGCGAAAGTCCGCGATCTGTTTTACAGGGAAATTGACAACGCACAAAACCTGCTTTCCCACCAATTCCTCTTTTGTATAAAGTTTGGTAATTTGTGCTGAACTTTGTTTTATTCCAATTTCTTCTCCCAGATCAATCCAGAGTTTGTAAGCCGGTTTTCGCGCTTTCGGAAAATCTTCGACACGAATAATCGTGCCTGCTCTTTGATCCACTTTTTCAAAATCCTGCCAGGTTATCGCTTCCATTTTTTATTGTTGAGATTTGTTTCAATATATAATTCATTTCAGCATTAAAAAGTTACAAAGCGTTGCTTTCCTGAATTATGCGCATTCACCAAATTACAAATCTTATGAGAAAATTATTAAGTCTCGCACTGGTCCTCTTTTTGGGAGTTCCAGGAATTTCTTTCAAGGAGAAAACAGTTTTGTTTTATATAGGAAGTCAGGACAAAACTGAAAACGCTTCCATTTCTTTGTGTGAACTGGATCTTTCAACCGGAAAAATAACGTTGAAGGATAGTTTTAAAACAAGTCCGGGACCAGGTTATGTCAGTATTTCTCCAAATAAAAAAAACCTGTACGCGGTTACTTCCGATAATAAAATTTCTGCTTACGCAATTGGCGCAGATCAAAAACTGACTTATCTAAACAGCCAGGCTTCGGAAGGTATAAACCCTTGTCACGTTTCCGTTGATGCTTCCGGCAAAATGGCCTTTGTGTCAAACTATACTGGTGGAAGTTTTACGGCTTATACTTTGGCAGGCTGATGGGAAAGTAAATCCCGCTACTTATTCACAGCAATTTACGGGAACAGGCCCAAATGAAAAACGTCAGGAAAAACCACATGCGCATTTTACCTTCACCACACCAAATGGGAAATATGCGTATGTGACGGATTTAGGAACAGATCATGTGATGAATTATGTAGTCAATACCCAGACTGGCGAGCTAAAACCAAATCCGGCGCAAGCAGCTTTTAATACCAAACCAGGTGCTGGTCCGAGACATTTTGTTATTAGCCCATCCGGGAAATATTTGTATCTGCTTAACGAACTTGACCTTGACAGTAACAGCTTGTTCAATCAGTGAAAGCAGGTGTGATCACAGCGATTGCAAGTTATCCGACTATTCCGGCAGACTTCAAAGAACCAAGCACCAGTGCGGCGATCCATTTACATCCAAACGGAAAATTTGTATATACCTCCAACCGTGGACATAATAGTATCAGTGCTTTTCAAATCAAGCCAAACGGCGAACTGGAAAAAGTCGGTGAAGTGACGCAGGCTATCAAAACACCACGCGATTTCAATATTGATCCAACAGGAAAATATATGATCGTGGCCAATCAGGATAAGGATAATCTGGTGGTTTACGAGATCAATGCCAAAACGGGAAAACTCACTTTCAAACAGGAAAGCATTGCGGTAAGACTACCAATTTGCGTTGCTTTTTTATAGGTCTAAAACACAGAATCCACAATAACCGAATATTGTGGATTCTGTAAATCGAAATATAATTGCTTCTATTTAACCGAGGCTAACTGTTTCTTTTTGTAATAATTCAAGAAAATCATCCAGCTGCTCCACCGGCATTTTCCGGGCGATGATTTTTTTGTTTTTATCCAGAACATAAATCGTCGGTGTCGTTACCACGTCAAATTTTCTGTTAAAATCAATCTGGTTCAACGGATCAAAGCCGTTGATCATTTCTTCCAGATGATAGGTTGTTACGAAAGATTTCCATTCTTCCTGATTGTGTTCTGTATCGAAATGGCAATAACTTTGACACCGTCTGCTTTATTTTTATCGTAAAAAGCTTTCAAAACTCGGAGAAGCTTCTTTGCAATGTCCGCAAGTGGCGCGTAGAAAAACAATACCGTATAATTGGCATTAATCGTCTGTAAATCAACTTTTTTGCCCGCCGGATCGGTAACGGTCAAGGTTGGGAAAGTTTTGTTTACCAGCAAATCTTTCAACGTATTAACTTTTTCAGCAATGCGTTTTTTTGCATCTTCCGAAACGCCCATTTCTCCGGACAGATAATATTTATTGGCCATATGCACCCAAAGTGCCTCCGTTCCAACTGTTTTCGGATTTTCATACTGATTGATAATATAAAAAACCACATATGATTTTACGTCTTTGTTGGCAGAAGCTTTGGCTACCAGCCAATCCGTATCCTTAATCAGCGAATCCGGCGTTTGCACGACCAGGTTTTTGATATAACGATCCAGTTTTGGTTCCAGAAAAGGAGTGTCGTAGAATCCGTGTCATCCGAAAAATCAACGTTATCCCAGTAATGTGCTTTGTAATAATTAAAAACCCAGAGCGAATCCGTTTTTCCATTTGCCAGTTTGGGAGCAGCCGGAACTTCCGGATCGCTCGGACATTTTCAATAATTTGGCTGTAAACGTATCTCGGATTATCCTTTAAAAACTTCTCACGATAATTTTTAAAATGTATCCTGAGCCTGTTTCAATTTCCAGTGTCATCCGCAGATTGCGTTTTGTTTCAATACTTCAATTTCCTTAACCCTGCTTTTCAATTCTTTTTGATAAGCATAAAAAAGCTCATTTTCTTTTGAGCCGTTTACTTTCATGGTTCCGACAATATCAGCCGTATCGGTTTCCATGGAAAAATTGGTTTCCTTTCCTGAATACACAAATTCGATCCATTTTTGATTACCGGGTAAAAGAAGCAGATAAAGTCCACCCGGAAGATTTGTTTTTCCTTCAAAAACCATATGTCCGTTTGCGTCGGCCTTGGCAGTATCTTTTGGCAACAAATTGTTTGTTGCTGTAACTCCAATGCCCCAAAACGCAGGAGCTATCCTTGAGTCCTTTCAATGTTGCCTCAATATGATAACCCTGACCGAATGAGCTGTGTAACTAAACTGATGACAAAAAAAGAAATCAAAAGTGCTGTGTGCGTTCTTTTTTTCATTTGAAAATGATGTGATAATTATGAACTGTTTAATTATTAAGCTAAATCGTGGCTTGAGAATACAAAATTAAACTCAAAACGCTTACTTCTATCAGCTTCGTACCCAAATGTTTTATTTTCTGTCCAAAACAATTGATTTTCTGCTAATGCCATTCAGTATAAGTCTGATTCTTATTGCTGTATGGTTTGCTGACAAAAAAAGCAAGAAGAAAAGAAATGCAGTTCTTTCTGCATTTGCTTCATCCTTTATCTGATTTCCAATTCATTTCTGGTCAACAAGGCATTTAACTGGTGGGAATATAAACCTGTGAATATCAGTGAAGTCAAAAAAACCTATGATGTTGGGATTTTACTTACCGGAGGATTGATCAATACGTCCTGACTGAAGCTGATCATCCGGATTTGGACCGCATGCAGACCGGTTTTTACAAACTTATTTGTTGTACAAAGCAGGAAAAATCAAAAAAATACTGATTACAGGTACCAGTCCGAAAGACTTGTTGACTGACCAGGAAAAGGAGAAGCGCAGCTGGCGGCAACATTGCTGGTTCAATGGGGTGTGAAACCGGCAAGATATTATTTTGGAACAAAACGCAAGAAACACAAGAGAAAATGCAGTTGTTCTCCGCAAAAATTCTAAATCAAAATTTCCAGGGAAAAGTTATATGCTGATTACCTCTTCTTTCCACATGCGACGTTCGCTGGATGTTTTGAAAAAGCGGGAATTAAGACTGATGTATTTCCGGCAGACTTTTATGGAGGCAATGAGGCAGTACAATGTCAAAGATATCATCATTCCTGATCCCGAAGTGCTCGGATATTCGCAACTTTTATTCCGCGAATGGGTTGGAATTATTATTTACAAAATAATGGGATACTGCTGACCGCTCCGACGAAGTCAGGTAATTGTCATTTATTGTCATGCCTGTATTGCTACAACAAATGACAACAAGTGACTATTCCTGACAACAAATTTCAGTATTCTTAAACACTTAATATTTTAACCATTCTCAACAAATCATCACTGATCGGTTTTGGAAGACGGATTGTATCTTCAAAAGGTGTATAAACAAGCTCATTGTTGATAATTCCGGCCATTACATTTTTTTGTCCGCCCAATAAACCTTCCAAAGCACCAAGTCCTAAACGGCTGGCAAGGATACGGTCGTAAGCTGAAGGAGAACCTCCGCGCTGGGTATGTCCCAAGTGTTGTTACACGGATATCTGCGTTTTCATCCACCTGCGACTTTGATTTTTTCTGCAACTTCCTACGGCACTTCCTGCTTCATCACCTTCTGCCACCACAATGATCGAAGACGATTTTGAACGGCTCCATCCTTGTTTCAATGTTTCCACAACTTCGGACAATGGTGTCAATACTTCCGGCACCATTACCAGTTCCGCACCACCTGCAATACCCGACTGCACGGCGATATAACCTGAGTCACGGCCCATTACTTCAATAAAGAAAATACGGTCGTGTGAACTGGCTGTATCGCGGATACGGTCAATAGCATCCAAAGCTGTATTTACTGCTGTATCAAAACCGATGGTGTAATCTGTTCCGTACAAATCATTATCAATTGTTCCGGGCGCACCTACGGTTGGAATTCCATATTCATTACCGAAGATCATAGCACCGGTAAAAGTTCCGTTTCCGCCGATGGCAACCATTCCTTCAATTCCATGTGCAGTAAGTTGCTCGTATGCTTTTTTCCGTCCTTCCGGCGTCATGAATTCTTTACTCCGTGCCGATTTCAGGATCGTACCACCTCTTTGCACAATATTACTAACCGAGTGAGATTCCATTTTGTAAACATCACCGGCAATCATTCCGCTATATCCTCTTCTGATTCCATAAACTTCAATTCCATGGTAGACTGCTCCGCGCACCACAGCACGGATACAAGCGTTCATTCCGGGTGCATCTCCTCCTGAGGTGAAAACTCCAATTCTTTTCATTTATTTATCGGGTTACTACTAATCAATTCTTATTACAGTTGTGCTTTTAACCTTAAAGGCACAATTTCTGCAAATTTATCGGGTATTTTCTTAAATTTTACGTCCTATTTCTGAATTCTATCAAAAAAATACCAAAACAAGATTCAAATTTTACATCCCAAACATATATCAATACTTTTATATTTGCGCTCGTTAACAAAAATTTAACGTACAAGGATAGATGTTCTTTGTGAGTATCATGAAAGAAAAGTCATATTTGTACGTATTATTGACATTATAATATCATATTTTCAAATACCTGTCGGCTTACTATTATCAAAATGAAAAATTTATTTTCCTGGCAACAAATCCGGCCGCATCTGTTTGCGGTGATAGGTTTTATGGTTTTGTCACTAATTTATGCATTTCCCTGTGCTGGAAGGCAAAAAGCTGAATCAGCATGATGATGTACAGGCAAAAGCTGCTGCCCGTGAAGTAGTTGACCTATCATGAAAAAACCGGAGAATGGTCAAACTGGACCAACAGCATGTTTGCCGGGATGCCTGCCTATATGATTGCCGGCGACTATCCAACCAGTATTTCCACAAAGATGGGACAGGTTGTCAATAAAATTTTACCTGCTCCTGCCAATTATTTTCTGATCGGCTGTGTGAGTGCCTATATTCTTTTTCTCGTTGCTAGGTGCGGGTGTCTGGCTTTCAGCCTTTGGAGCCGTTGCTTTTGGTTTTGCGGCCTGGAATCTGGTCAGTCTGGAAGCCGGGCACGTTTCTAAAATGCTTGCGATTTATTACGCTCCGGGCGTTCTGGCGGGTGTAATTTTAGCTTTCCGAAAAAACTGGCTGGCAGGAGCCGCGGTTACAGCCCTGTTTTTATCGCTCGAACTTTACGCAAATCATGTTCAGATAACGTATTATCTGGGTATTGGAATTATCGTTTTAGTCATCATTGAAAGTTTGCCTTATCTGAAAAGCGGACAAATTAAAACAGCTTTCTTTTATCCTTGTCGGACTTGGCATTTGCAGCTACCGTTTCTGTCGGAACGCACACGACACGGCTCTGGAATGCATATGATTATACCAAAGAAACCATTCGCGGAAAACCTGAACTTAGTGTCTCAAACGGTGCAAAAACAAATGACAAACAAGATGGTTTGGATAAGGAATACGCATTTTCTTATAGTTACGGAATTGGAGAAACGCTAACATTCCTGATTCCGAATGCTTACGGTGGTTCTAGTCCACGGTGCATTATCCAATACCTCCGAAACTTATAAAGTACTTGTCAACAGAGGACTTGATGCAGCAACTGCCAGCAATGTTGTTCAGCAATTGCCTTTATATTGGGGAGATCAGCCTATTGTAAGCGGACCGGTTTATGCAGGTGCCATCATTCTTTTTCCTGTTTATTTTAGGATTATTTATTGTTAAAAGTCCATTAAAAAACTGGGCAGCTGGTGTTATTGTACTTTATATTTTCTGGGCCTGGGGTAAGAATTTTGCCGCATTTAATTATCTGTTCTACGATTATTTCCCAATGTTCAACAAGTTCAGGGCCGTTACGATGGTACTTGCGCTTGTTCAGCTTTTAATGGTTTTTGTAGCCGTTCTGGCCCTGAATACAATAGCTAAAAAAGAGATTTCGTGGAAAGATTTACAAAAACCTTTTTTAATAAGTCTGGGTATTACAGGTGGACTTTCCCTGATTCTGGCTTTGATGCCAACTGTCTTTTTCAGTTTTCAGGGAATAAGCGATCAGCAGTCGCCGCTAATTTTTCTCAGCAATGACAAGGATCCAGGCTTTTGGTCAGCAAATAGTAAGTGCAATTGTTCAGGACCGTGCAGGATTGATGCGCAGCGATGCCTTCCGCAGTTTATTTTTCATTCTGGTAACGGCAGGATTGATCTGGCTTTGGATGAAAGATAAAATCAAAACTGCTTTGCTTTATCCGATTTTGATTCTGTTGATGATCATTGATATGTTCGGTATCGATAAACGCTACTTGAACAATGCTGATTTTATTGGTAAAAGTGCATCTCTGGCAGCGCTTGCGCCAAGTCCGGCTGATGAGAAAATTTTGACTGATACTGATCCGGATTACAAAGTTCTATGATGTTTCAACATCTCCTTTCCAAAGTGCGGAAGCTTCCTATTTCCACAAATCATTAGGCGGATATCATGGTGCTAAGCTGAGACGTTACCAGGAATTGTTTGAGCATCAGATGCAACAAGCAAAATGCAAATCCCGGTATTTTCAATATGCTAAATACCAAGTATATTATTACTGCTGATCAGCAAGGAAATCAAAGTGGCTCAGCCAAATCCTGATGCTTTCGGACATGCATGGTTTGTTCAGGAATATAAAATCGTCCCAAATGCTGATGCAGAAATGGCTGCGCTGGATTCTTTGAAACCAAAACAAACGGCTGTTATTGACCAGCGTTTTGCTGATAAATTGAAAGGCTTAACGCTTCAGGCAGATTCGACGGATAAAATTAGTCTGATCACTTATAAACCAAATGAACTGATTTATGAAAGCAATTCAAAAAGTGAAGGTCTGGCTGTTTTCTCAGAAATATATTATAATGTCCGGGATGAATGGAAAGTAACGATTGACGGAAAACCTGCGGATATGCTACGTGCAGATTATGTACTGCGTGCTACTTCGGGTTCCAGCCGGAAAACATTCAATTACATTCAAATTTGAACCTATCTCAGTTGCTACCGGAAAAACGGTTGACCTGATCAGTTCACTACTATTGGTTGGATTAATTGTGGGTGCTGTTTTTGTTGAGGTTAGGAAGAAGAGTTAGAAAATAATATTTAGCATAAAAAAAGTCCGGCAGATAATCTGTCGGACTTTTTTTATGCTAAATATTATTTAAGAAATAGCTAAATCTACTTTTTCTCAATCCCACTCAAAATCCTGCCAATATCATTTGCTTTTGACATAAAATCCAGGCTTGTTGTTAAGTCCTTGACTATCAATCGCTTCCTTGAATTTTTTCAAAAACTCAATATAATCACCAAGTGCTTTGGAAACATTGGTTTTATTTTGATCAAAAATCGGCGCCCACATTTGCGGTGAACTTTTAGCCAGACGCACGGTTGAAGAAAAACCGGTACTCGCCATATCGAAAATTGCCTTTTCGTCACGTTCTTTTTCCAAAACAGTCAATCCCAAAGCAAAAGAACTGATGTGGCTTAAATGTGAAACATATGCCAAATGTAAATCATGCTCCACAGGCGTCATGTAATGAATTTTCATTCCAACATCACGCAGGAATGTATCAACCAGCGTCAAGAGAATCCGGATCACTTTTTTCTTTATCACAAATAATTACATTTTTCCCTGGCAGCAATTCCTTAAAAGCTGCTCCGGGTCCAGAATTTTCAGTTCCGGCCATCGGATGAACCGCAACAAACTGGGCGCGTTTTGGATGCCCGTCAGCCACTTTGCAAATCAATTCTTTGGTAGAACCGAAATCCATGATGGTTCGACCTTCCGGAAGCTGATCCAATAGTTTGGGAAGTAAAGCGGTAATGGCATCCACAGGTGTAGCCAAAACGTTAAGCTCAGCAACCTGCAAAGCCTCTTCCAAAGTCATGATTTCGTCAACAATCCCTTTTGCAAGCGCAATTTTTTGATTGACCAAAGACTGATCGACACCGACAAATTTGATATGCGGGTATTTTTCCCGAAGCGATAATGCGAATGAGCCGCCAAGAAGACCAACTCCTATTATACTGATTATCATATATATTAAAATATTCGGATCAGAATTTCTTCTAATCCGAAATAAGATTTTATGTTAAGAAAATTAATTTTTAAGCCGCTCAACCGCTTCCCAGATTCTTTCTTTTGGCATACAAAGAGAAAGCCTGATATAACGCTGTCCTTTTGGTCCAAAAATAAATCCGGGTGCTATGAATACGTGTTTTTCAGTCAGGAGATTATTAACCAGTTTTTCTGCCGATTCGACGGATTCCGGTAATTTTCCCCATAAAAACATACCTTCCTGTTTGTTATCCCAGGTACAGCCAACAGCATTCAAAAATGCCTCAGAAGCTTCCAAACGGCCCTGATAAACAGCATTTCTCTGGTCATGCCATTCCTGAGGATTTCCAAGTGCCGCTACCGCAGCTTCCTGTAAAGCCCAGAACATTCCGGAATCTACATTACTTTTAATCGTTAAAACTGCATCAATATAAGGTTTTGCACCCGCAAGCCAGCCCAATCGCCAGCCTGCCATATTATGCGATTTGCTCATTGAATTAAGTTCTATGGCAACGTCTTTTGCTCCTTCGATCGACAACAAACTAATCGGTTCTTTTTTGTTCAAAACCAGACTGTACGGATTATCATGACAAAGCAGGATTTTATGTTTTTTGGCAAAAGCTACTGCGGCTTCAAATAATTCTTTTGTCGCCGGTGCTCCCGTTGGCATATGCGGATAATTCAGCCACATTAATTTCGTACGCGGCGACACCAGACTTTCCATCACTTCCCAATCCGGCTGCCATCCGTGATCTTCGCGCAAAGGATATTCTTTCACCTTAGCACCGACCATCTGGCTCACAGCACGGTATGCAGGATAGCCCAATTCCGGCACCAGAACTTCATCGTCCGGATCAAGAAATGTTAAAGAAATATGTGTTATTCCTTCTTTTGAGCCGATTAATGGCAAGATTTCAGAAGCCGGATTTAATGTAACACCATAGGTTCTTTGATAATATTCTGCAATTGCATTCCGAAAAGCCACTGTTCCTACATACGGTTGATAACCATGTGCCTGAGGCTTTAAAGCCGCCTCTGAAAGTGTTGTAAGTGTTTGCTCAGAAGGCATCATGTCCGGATTTCCAATCCCAAGATTGATCACGTCATGTCCTTCGGCTACCAGTTTTCTTACTTCGGCCAGCTTTACTGAAAAGTAATACTCGGACGTTTGCCGGGTGCGCTGGGCAGTTTCTATTATCATTGTTTAATGCATTAATTATTATTTCCGGCTTAGCCGGTCAAAATGGCACGCAATTTACGACATTTAACCGCAATGGGCATAATGGTTTAAACATCAACCAAAAAGATTTACCGCCAAAGCCCTGAAAGGGCGTTAGATTTTAGGATGGGGCAACGCCCTATCGAACACGACCACATCATGATTTGACACGATATGACGAATTCCCGACGTCATAGGGCGATGCCCTATGCTAAGATATGACGCCCTTTCAGGGCTAAATTGGTTCAAAACATTTTTTGTATCAATCCGTCCTAATCCATTAATTTAGCAAAATGAACATAAAACATATTTTCTTTCCGATTTTGATTATTTCTGAGTGGTTGTTCCAAACCATCGGAAAAAATTATTGTGGCTACTGCAGCCAATGTGCAGTATGTCATGAAGGAATTGAAAACAGAATTTGAAAAAGAAACAGGAAAAGAAATACGAAATTGTCGTAAGCTCTTCCGGAAAATTAACCGACTCAAATACGTGAAGGAGCACCTTTTGACGTTTTTGTTTCGGCAGATACAAAATATCCGGAAGAAATATTTAAAAAAGGCGGATCAGATGAAAAACCAAAAATTTACGCATACGGCACATTGGCATTATGGTCGCTGTCAATTCCGGAAAATGAATTAAATCTGAAAGTTTTAACTACTGATAAAGTAAAAAAAATAGCTGTTCCAAATCCTAAAATGGCTCCGTATGGTGAAGCAGCTGAACAAGCTTTGCAAAAGGAAAACTTATTAGAACCGTTAAAAAGCAAAATCGTTTACGGTGAAAGCATCGCTCAGGCAGCGCAATACATTACAACACGGATCTGTGGAAGCTGGTTTCACAGCATTATCCGTCATATTAGCTCCTGAAATGAAAGGAAAAGGTCATTATACAATTATTGATTCCACATCGTACAAACCAATTGCGCAGGCAGCATTACTACTTCGCCACAGCGATAATTCTCCTAAAAAAGAAACAAGCCAGAAATTCTACGACTTTTTATTTTCCAAAAAAGCCAAAGCCATTTTCAAAAAATACGGTTATAAGTAAAATTAACCAAACCAAATACGAGCCACCATTCTCTCATTCTATCATTCACTCATTCAAAATTAAAATGGATTGGCAACCACTTTGGCTAACATTCAGGCTCGCAACGATTACCTCGTGCATCCTGTTCGTGATTAGCGCTTCCGTTGGCTTACTGGCTTGCTTTTACAAAATTTAAGGGAAAGGGAATCGTGGAAGCGATTATTGGAATGCCGCTAGTACTGCCACCATCGGTTTTGGGTTTTTATTTATTACTGGCTTTCAGTCCATCGCACTGGTTTGGCGCGTGGATTGAAAATGTTTTTGGGCTCAGACTGGTTTTTTCATTTCCCGGCCTTGTTATCGGTTCTGTTATTTATAGTTTGCCTTTTATGGTTTATCCCTTACGCGCAGGTTTGCAATCACTTCCCGCATTCATTACGTGAAGCTTCTTTTACTTTGGGAAAAGGTCGATGGGAAACATTTTATAAAATACTATTACCCAACTGCAAATCAGCCATATTAACTGCTCTGGTACTTACTTTTGCTCATACAATTGGAGAATTTGGTGTTGTTTTGATGATCGGCGGGAACATTCCCGGTGTCACCAAAGTTGCGTCTGTGGCTATTTATAATGAAGTAGAAGCATTAAATTACGAAGTTGCCAATCAATATGCGCTGGTGCTTTTTGCCATAACTTTTATTATTTTACTACTGGTATATTCAATAAATAACCGATTGCTGCGTGTCCGACAAACTTCTTGATATTTCCATCCGGCATTCACTGCAAACAGCTCATGGGATTCTTCCTATGGAGATATCGCTACGGGCAGAAAAAGGAAATATTATAGCCATAACCGGTCCTTCCGGAGCAGGAAAAACAACATTGCTCCGGCAAATCGCAGGATTAATCACACCTGATTTTGGTCATATTAAATTTGGAAACAATATTTGGCTTGATACTGACAACAAGACATTTCAATCTCCCCAACTACGTAAGTATTGGTTTTGTTTTTCAGGATTATGCGCTTTTTCCGCATTTAACCGTAAAAGAAAATTTACTTTTTGCTTTAAAAAAAGGAGATGATCAAAAACATTGTCAATGAACTTTTAGCTTCTGTTGAATTAACACAACTAGCAGACAGAAAGCCTCATCAACTTTCCGGTGGACAACAACAGCGCGTGGCACTGGCAAGAGCACTTGTCCGACAACCTGACTTACTGCTACTCGATGAACCGCTTTCTTCTCTGGATCATACCATGCGCCTTCGGTTGCAGGAATATTTGTTAAAACTTCAAAAACAGCAAGGTTTTACTATGCTCATTGTTTCACACGATCTTGGAGAAATATTCAGGATGGCCCATCAGGTTTTGGTTTTGGAAAACGGGAAAGTTATAAAACAGGGAACACCTTCAGAAGTTTATATTCCCGAAAATAATAACAATGAAGAACTCGCGATTTATGGTGAAGTTCTTAGCTGTACCGAATACAGTGATCATTTGATTGTCAGCGCACTTATACAGCAATCCGTCAGACAAATTAAGATTACCTCTTGACTGGCTTTCAAAAATGTCGCCGGGAAAATCTTTTGTTTTGCGTTATTCTATGGAAATCCCGCAGATTGAACTTATCAATTAATCTAAAATCTTGCCTTAACACCTTCACAGTATTAGGGTAATTTTAATATCTCCTTGTCTTTTCCTTCAAAAACTAATCATTTAATCTCATGCGAATTCTATTTCGATTTTTACAAATTGCTCTTGTCGCATTCCCTCTCCTAGCGATGAAGCAGGATAAACCATTGCGTGTCATATTCTTTGGTGATTCAATCACACAGGCGGGCGTTGGTCCCAAAGGGTATATTACCATGATGACCGAAATGCTTAAAACCAACAATCAAAGCAGTCAATTTGAATTGATGGGTGCAGGAATTGGTGGCAATAAAGTGTATGATCTTTATCTGCGGATTGAGGATGATGTTTTATCAAAAAAACCGGATGTTGTTTTTATTTATGTCGGAATCAACGACGTTTGGCACAAAAGCTCGTCAGGAACAGGAACCGATCCGGATAAATATGTGAAATTTTATGAAGCAATGATTAAAAAATTGAAAGCGCAGAATATTCGTATTATCCTTTGTACGCCTACGGTGATCGGTGAGAAAAATGATAATTCCAATATGCAGGATGGTGATCTAAATCAGTATGCCAAAATAATCCGTGATATTGCATCCAAAAACAGTCTTCAACTATGTGATCTTCGGAAATATTTCCAGGATTATTTGGCTCAGAACAATCCTGAAAACAAGGAAAAAGATATTCTTACCAGCGATCGCGTTCATTTGAATGATACCGGAAATAAATTTCTGGCAGATAAAATGATGGAGGCTTTGTTAAAGAAGTAGCATTAAAATTGAAACAGTAATAAAGCAAAAGACTCATGAAACAGTAATAAAGCAAAAGACTCAACTTTTAAAAAGTTGAATCTTTTGCTTTATTACATTAAATTCTTCAAAATCGATTTTATTTCATATCACCTAATCCCAAAGCTTTCCAGGATACTCCCCAGCCTCATGCAACGCCGATAAAGATGCCTGAACCGTTGGTTTATCTTCCGGATAAGTAACACCAAACCAGTCAGAAGAACTGCGGAAAACACGGCAATCACCCAGACCATTTTTAATGATATAACTCATCACGGTAGGAATATAAAATTCAGCTTTTGGCGTATGCAAATTCACACGGGCATATTCTTCAAACAATTCCTTGGTTATCGGGAACATCGAAGGTTTGAAGCCCCAGAAATTCATCGAAACAGGCGTTTCAGGCGCAAGTTCCGTTTTGACATCTTCTTCTTCAAAATAAATTTTACCGTCTTCTTCAAATATTTTGGTACGTTCAACTACCGACGACAAATTGTGATCTTCTCTTTCGATACAAACGCCTCTGGAAACGGTACCGTTTTCAGAAAGTGTTCTTTTCAATTCGTAACCAATCATGGCATGCTGATTATCATTGGTATCATGTCTGCAAAAATTCCGACATGGTTGCGAAAGCACCACGACCGTAAAAATCATCTGCATTAATTACTGCAAATGGCGTATCCGTTTGTTCCCAGGCGCATAACGTTGCGTGTCCGGTTCCCCATGGTTTTACGCGTTCAACCGTTCCCAGATCTTCCGGAACGTAAGATTGCACACCCTGAATAGCAAAATCATAATCAATTTTCCCTTTTAATTTTGGAGCAAATAAGGCTTCCGCCTCGTCTTTTATTTCTTTACGAACGATAAATACTACTTTGCCAAAACCGCTTCGAATGGCATCATATAAGGAATAATCAATAATGGTTTCACCATTTGGACCAAACTGGTCAAGTTGTTTTATTCCTCCATAACGGCTTCCTATGCCGGCAGCCAAAATTAAAAGCGTTGGTTTCATTTAATAAGTTGAAAATTGAAAGTTGAAAATTGAAAGTTAAAGACGGTTTACTGCTACGATTTGGCGATTTAACCCACAATAGCAATTAGCAATCCGGGTAACAAAATTTGAATTTTGTCTTTCTGACACAATTATATCAGAAAATACCAGGGCACCATCTTTTCCTTCCACAAAAAAACAATAAAATAAGGAAAATATACTACTTCTGTCATTTTTTTGGTTTGATGTAACATAAAAAAAGCGCCGTGATAGCTCACAACGCCTTTACTATTATCCACAAAATCTAAAATTTATACGGCAAAACTTTCGCCACAGCCACAAGTGCGTGTAGCATTCGGATTAACAAACTGAAAACCTTTTCCATTCAGTCCATCTGAAAAATCCAGAACAGTACCGGCAAGATATAAAATGCTTTTTTTGTCAACAATGATTTTAACACCTTTATCTTCAAAAACCATATCCGTAGGATTTGTATCAGAATTAAATTCAAGATTATATGTCAAACCTGAACATCCTCCGCCCAACACACCTACACGAATCTGATAATCTTCCTCGTGTCCGTCGGCCTTACGTAATTCTATGATCTTATTCTTCGCAGTATCACTTACAGTAACCATGATCTTTTAATTTTAATGCTCTGGATTATGTAACGTTTAAAATTACGCAGAAAGTTCGCTAAATGTCAATTTTGAACAACACAAAAATCAGAAATTGAAAAACTGAAATGTAATGATCACATTGTGATATATTTCTGCAGTTATTAATTTCTTTCCAAAACCACCGGTCCTCCCTTATTAATTAAAGAAACATGTGAGCTTGATTCGATTCCTGCATTTGCAAAAGTGGCTTTCATTACCTCTGCTACTTTTCTTGCATTTTCAATACCACGGCTTAACGCAAACATCGACGGTCCTGAACCTGAAATACTGCACCCTAATGCTCCATTATCCAAAGCAGCCTGTTTTACAAGATTAAAATCAGGAATCAGAATAGAACGAACCGGTTCAATGATTACATCAACCATCGAGCGACCGATCAGATCATAATCTTCCATCATCAAACCGGCCACTAATCCTGCAACATTTCCCATTTGGGAAATCGTGTTTTTCAACGAAACTTCATCTCTTAAAATGTACCGCGCGTCTTTTGTATTAATCTCAATATCCGGATGTACCAAAGTACAGAAAAGATCATCCAGGAACAGGAATTGAAAAAACATCCAGCGGAGCGTAACTTCTGATGATCACAAAACCGCCCAAAAGCGCAGGGCCTACATTATCTGCATGCGCAGAACCGGAAGCTATACGCTCACCTTCCATAGCGAAAGGCAAAAGTTCGGTTCTTGAAAGCGGACAATCCAGCAACTCATTCATAGCCACCACACCAGCTACGGCACTTGCTGCGCTTGAACCCATACCACTGCCCAAAGGCATATTTTTATGCAGAGTAACTTCACAGCCGAAATCTTTAATACCAAGATGTTTAAGCAAATGAAGCATAACACCCGTCACGGTATTTTTTTCTGCTTTTCGCGGCAATCTTCCATCATCACCAAAAATATCTTTGATAACAACACCCGGTTCATCACGACGGCGTATTTCTACAACATCACCCGGCTCTTCAATAGCAAAACCGAAAATATCAAATCCACAGGAAACATTGGCAACAGTGGCGGGTGCAAAGACTTTTATATAATTCACTTTAAAAAATTATTTTCCTTTAAATATTGGGTGGTAGTGTTTACGAAAATTGTTGCATCATAAATTGATTCCTGAGCATCTTCTTCTAAAACTTCATCGTAATCATAATCACTAAATTGCCGTTTTTCAAAAGATCGCTGTCAAGCTCATGCTTAATTCTTTATCCAAAATGCCAGTTTTTATAAATAATTCCCTGAATTTATTATGAGCTCCGGTATGGGTTTTTGTAGTTGATTTTAATGCAAATAGTAAGGCTTGCACCGAATGAAACATTGCATAATAGGCACGATTAACAGCAGCTTCATAAAATTGATCTTAGCAAAGGATCGACTGACTGCTATCTAAGCAATCCTCTGCCTTTAATAATATTTTGGCAAGCGTTGTTTCGTTCATAACAAAATGCCTTCATCATAAACATTCAAGCCCAACGGCGTTTGACCGGAAGAAAGTTTTAGAGCAGTGAAATGGCACCGCAGAAATCCAAACACCGATATTTAAGTCCCAAAGAACTTGTAATGGGAGATATTAAACTTATTTCCGTAAAGTTTTAATTTCTTCGTCATTCAAAACAACCAGATAATCTACATCAGAATCCTCATGTTGCTCACCTCTGGCATACGAACCATATAAAATCACCTTGTTAAGACGATCACCATATAATTCACCGATCTGACTTACAAATTCCTCGGTTAGCCTGGCAACCGATTCAGGAACTTTTCTATTGCTCATAATTGAAAATGGCTTTTTGAAAAATCTCCAACAATTTAAAACCTTCTACCCCAAATAGCTACTAATGCTCATAATATCTGCAAATACGCCCGACGCAGTAACTTCCGCGCCTGCGCCTGGGCCTTTGATCACCAACGGTCGGTCTTTATAACGTTCAGTTGTGAAAGAAACGATATTATCACTTCCCGACAATGTGTAAAAAGGATGCTGCTCATTTACAGTTCTTAGTTCAACAGCCGCCTTTCCATTTTCAAGCGTTGCGATGTAACGCAGTTTTTCTCCGTTTGCTTCTGCGTCGGATTGCAGTTTGGCAAAATAACCATCTGAAATAACCAGTTCATTGAAAAATGCTTCAACCGTTGGTGCAGCAAGGCAATTTGCCGGTAAAAGCTGAGCCACTTTTACATCCTCTGATTCCAAAGGAACGCCTACTTCACGGGCAAGAATTAATATTTTTCTGGCCACATCCGCTCCGCTCAAATCATCACGTGGATCAGGTTCTGTAAAACCTTTTGCTTTTGCTTCTTTTACAACATCCACGAAATTTAATTCCCGGACCAAAAGAATTGAATATGTAAGACAAGCGTTCCCGAAAGAATTGCTTCAATTTTCAGGAATTTATCACCGCTGGCCATTAAGCCCTGGATCGTATTAATGATCGGCAAACCTGCACCAACATTGGTTTCATACAAAAACTTCACGCCTCTTTTCAAAGCAGTCCGTTGCAAGGAAATATATTCAGCGTAAGATCCGGAATTGGCCACTTTGTTTGGCGTTACAACCGAAATACTCGCATCCAGCAACATATTATAATATTGAACAATGTCTTTATCCGAAGTACAATCTACAAAAACGCTGTTTGGAAGATTGAGCTCGATCATGCGCTGAACGAAAGCCGGCAAACTGGTTTTTACACCTTCGTCCATCAATCCGTTCTTTCCAGTGTTCTGAGCTGATTCCGTCCGGATCCAGAAGCATTTTTTTGGTATTGGAAAGTCCGGCAATATTCAGGTTTAAAAACTTTTCTTCACGTAAATATTTATGTCTGTTTTCTGATCTGTTCCAACAGCGTACTGCCAATCAGACCAACACCAACAATAAACAAATTTAGTGAACGCGTTTCTGAATGGAAGAACACGCCATGAATCGCATTCAGTGCTTTGGAAAGATCACTTTTTGAAATAACAACAGAAATATTCAGCTCCGAAGAACCCTGCGCCGTAGCAACAACATTGATACCGTTTTTACCCAAAACAGAAAAAAGCTTTCCGGAAACACCCGTACTTTTTTTCATTCCTTCACCAACGATCGCGATGATCGAAAGATTTTTTTCAATTGTAATGCTATCTATATATCCGTAAGTAATTTCCGATGCAAACTCTTTTTCCAAAACCTCGCTCGCTTTCTGCGCATCTTGCGGATCAATAGAAAAACAGATCGAATGCTCAGAAGATGCCTGCGAAATCAGAATTACGCTGATATCATTGTGTGATAAAGCGGTGAAAAGTCGGCCTGAAATACCGGCAACACCGATCATCCCGCTTCCCTGAATATTAACCAGCGCGATTTCATCAATCGAAGAAATTCCGGTGATCGGATAATCTTTTTTGTTTGCGTTTTTCTGAACATAAGTACCTTCAAAATCAACATTGAAAGTATTCAGTACTTTAAGTGTTATATTTTTTGCAAAAGCCGGCTGCAAACTTGGCGGATAAATCACTTTCGCACCGAAGTGAGAAAGCTCCATTGCTTCCGCATAAGAAATCGAAGGAATTGTAAATGCATTAGCAACTTTCCGCGGATCGGCCGTCATCATACCGTCCACATCCGTCCATATTTCTATGGAATCTGCATCCAGTGCAGCGCCTAAAATGGAAGCTGTATAATCCGACCCGCCGCGGCCTAATGTAGTCGTAATTCCTTCTGATGTAGAAGCTATAAAACCGGTAACACATTGCAAAGCGGATGCTTTTGGCAAAATATTCCAGAATCAGACTGATTCGTAACTGCAAAATTCACATCGCCCATGCCATACGTTTCATTGGTACGGATGATCTGGCGTGCATCACAAAATTCGGCTGCAATACCTTTACTTTTCAGTATTTCGGTAATAACAAGCGTGGAAAGTCGTTCACCAAAACTCATGATCAAATCCATTGTCCGCGTTGAAAGCTCACGAATCCAGGAAACACCTTTCAGAATATCTCCCAGTTCATTGAAAAGTCCACGAACGGCAGCAAATGTACTGCTCTGGCTTTTTACATTGATCAGTCCGCGAACAATTACAAAATGGCGTTCTTCAACCACTTTCAGGAACTCAATATATTCACCGTTTCCGGCAGCGGCCATCTTTCCAATTTCGATCAGGCGGTTCGTGACACCACCCATGGCTGAAAAAACAACAGCAATTTTCTCGCCGTTTGCCAGATTATTTTCAAGAATACCGATTACCTGTTTGATACTATCGACCGAACCGACCGACGTGCCGCCAAATTTGAGAACCTTCATTTAAAGCTATTACGAATTAACAAAATTTTGAATGAGCTGTGTGGACCACCCATTTACATCAGGTTGCAAATATAGTAATTCAAACGCCTTATAGGTTGATTTTAAGAATGAAAAGCAAGCCAGAATCCTACACTTTGTCCTTTTTCTTCCCAAAAATGAATACGTCAATTGTATAGAAGAAAATCTATAAACCCGGAATTTTTGCTCCCAAGCTTCTGCAGACATTATCCTCTTCACAACGCAAATCCTAAAATTGTTTAAGTAGTAACCAAAATTTACTAAACTCGATATAATACAATTAAAATACAATTCATACTAAATATTTATACTATTTAAAGAAATATTAAAATTATATATTAAAAATTAAAAATAAATATTATTAATATTCTCTTTTTATCATTTTTAACGAGTTTTAATTTTAAAATTTTTTACTTTTATAAAATATTATTCTGAATTAAATTATCTTTAATGTTAAAGTTAAAAATCAGTTACTAATCAATTTTGATAACTATAAACCCCATTATATCAATCATAATTCAGACATAAACTTCAATTTTTACACTTTATCTTAATTTTAATTTAATACTCAATTTTAATCTTTTCACTCCTTATTTATTTAAATATTACTATTATCACCTAACAATTTTATGATGAGAAAACTTTTTACAATTAGTTTCATGTCCCTTCTTCTTGTACTGAGCCTGGCTGGGTACGGACAGGAACTAGCCATTAAAGGCAAGGTGACTTCCAAAGGAGACGGTGGCGCATTACCCGGGGCGAGCATTTTGGTAAAAGGAACAAATCGCGGAAGCACAACCAATTCGGATGGTGAATTTTCGATCAATGCGCCATCCAATTCAACTTTGGTGATTTCATTTATTGGTTTTAAATCCCTTGAAGTTCCTGTTGGAACCCAAACTTCTCTCAACATCAGCCTTGGATGAAGACGCCACTCAATTTAGCGAAGTGGTTGTAACGGCTCTTGGTATTGCCCGTGAGAAAAAAGCGTTGGGTTATGCTGTGCAGGAAGTTAGTGGAAAAAATCTAACTCAGGCACGTGAAACTAACCTGATCAATTCCCTTTCAGGAAGACTTGGCGGGTGTGCAGGTAACAAATTCCAATGGAGCGCCGGGAGCTTCTTCGCGTATGATTATTCGTGGAGCAAGTTCGATCGGAAGTAATAACCAGCCGCTTTTCGTAGTAGATGGCGTTCCTATTGATAACAGCAATTTCGGTTCAGGAACTGGTGTGGATTATGGAAATGCTGCTGCTTCTATCAACCCGGACGATGTTGAATCGATCAGTGTTTTGAAAGGACCAAGTGCTGCGGCTCTTTATGGTTCCCGTGGTGCTAATGGTGTGGTTTTGATTACAAGTAAAAGTGGAAAAGGCTCAAAAGGAATTGGTGTTTCTTTCAATACCAATACTTCTTTTGAATCCGTATTTCGTCAGCCAAAATGGCAAAATGAATACGGACAAGGAGCAAAAGGCCTTTTCTCATATAAAGATGGTCAAGGTGGCGGTGTGAATGACGGTGTGGATGAAAGCTGGGGACCAAAACTTGACGGAAGATTATTACCTCAGTTTGACTCACCTATTGCAGCGGACGGAACCAGAACACCAACGCCATGGATTGCACATCCAGACAATGTAAACCAGTTTTATCAAACAGGAAAAACGTATACCAACAACGTTGGTATCACCGGCGGTAATGAAAAAGCAGATTTCCGTTTGTCATTTACCAACTTGAAACAAGATGGTATTTTACCAAATACAGATTACAAACGTCAGACTGTTTCTTTAAATGCTGGCTGGAATCTTACCCCTAAACTGAACGTAAGAGCAACGGTTAATTACGTAAAAGATGGTAGCGATAACCGTAACAACTTCGGTCTTTATTTCATCTGGTTCGGTCGCCAGGCTGATATGAATTCGTTGAAAAACTACACAAAACCTGGTAGCATCTATCAGAACAACTGGAATGACAATTACTGGACAAACCCGTACTATTTGCTAAACAACAGCACACGTGAAAATCAGCGTGACCGTATGTATGGTAATATCGTTGCAACTTACAAATTGACAGACTGGCTTACCTTAACAGGTCGTTCAGGAACTGACTTTTATGAAGATCGCCGTAAATCAAGAACTGCGGCTCGTCAGGCTAAATTGGGAACTACGTCTTTGTATGATGCTTACAACGAAGAGCAAATTTTTGTACGTGAATCAAACTCTGACTTCTTGTTAAATGCCACGCATAAATTTGGTCAGTTTGATGTTACTGCCAACATTGGAGGTAACCACCGCTCAAACTTCGCACAAAGAAATTACATGGGAGCAACTGAACTGGCCATTCCAAGAGTTTGGAACATGGGTAATTCACGTCAGCGCCCGGTTGTTGAAAACTCATTCATTCGAAAAAACAGTAAACAGTTTATATGCTTCGGCTAACTTAGGTTTCCGCAATTATTTGTTTGTTGATCTTACTGCCCGTAATGACTGGTCAAGTTCTTTGCCAAGCAACAACAGATCGTATTTCTATCCTTCTGCTGCTGTGAGTGCGATTATTTCTGATATGTTTGACATTAAATCATCGGTTTTATCTTTTGCTAAAATCAGAGCTGGTGTTGCTCAGGTTGGTAATGACACGGATCCTTACCGTTTGGTCAAGTACTTACAAATACGAAAATCCATGGGGAAGCACGCCAAGTTTGTCTGAAAACAATGCATTGTTAAATGCTGAATTGAAGCCTGAAATTACTTCATCCTATGAAGTAGGTGCAGATCTTAGATTTTGGCAAAACCGTGTTGGACTGGATCTTACTTATTACAAGAAAAGTATCATCTGATCAGATTCTTGACGTAAACGTTTCCAATGCGACAGGTTATTTGTCAAAACTTTTGAATGCAGGTAAAATTGAAAATAAAGGTATTGAACTTCAATTAACTGTTACGCCTGTTAAAGCAGGTGCATTTCCAATGGGATATCGGTCTTGAACTGGGCACGTAACAAAAACAAAGTTGTTTCTCTTGCGAACGGCCTTGACAACTTATCAGCTGAATACAAGTTACAATCCGCTTACACAGGCAACATCTACAAGCAGTTTCCGTGGATTATCAGTTGAAGCACGTGTTGGACAGCCTTATGGAACATTCTTTGGAAAAGGATTTTTGCGCGCTCCGGACGGACAAGTTGTTTACGATGCACAAGGATATCCAATGATTGATCCTGTTAGCCGCGTATTAGGAAACTTCACTCCTGACTGGATCGGTGGTTTTTCAAATACATTCAAATACAAAAACTTCTCGCTTAGTACTTTGATCGATGTGAAACACGGTGGAGATATTTTCTCTCAATCCATTAATGTCGGTCGCTACACAGGCGTTTTGGCAGAAACCACATTGGGTCGTGAAAATGGTGTAGTTGGACAAGGTGTTGTGAACACCGGAACTGCTGACAATCCGGTATATGTACCCAATACAAAAAACCTTTCTTCGGAAGAATATCACCACAAATATTACCTGCTTACAAACAACGAAAACACAATTTTCGATGCGAGTTATGTAAAACTTCGTGAAGTGAAATTTACTTACATGATTTCTGGTAAAGTGATGAAAAAACTACCTTTCCGTGACATCGCAGTATCGGTTGTAGGCAGAAACCTTGCACTTTTGCACAGCAACCTTCCTCACATCGATCCTGAAACAAGCTACTACAACGACGGTAACTTACAAGGTATAGAAAACGGTCAGATTCCAACAACAAGATCATATTGGTTTCAACATCAGTTTCAATCTATAAGTAATTCTTTAATTGATTTTTTATGAAAAGCATTATATATTCATTCCGCTCAAAACTAATTTTGGCAGCAACTCTTTTGTGCGTATCTGCATGTACAGGAGATTTTGATGAACTTAACACAAACCCAAACAGCGCAGCAACCGGAACAGCTGATCTTTTTCTGCCGCACGGTATACAAAGTGCTGTAGATATCCAGTCGGGCGGTTCGCTTGGAATGGATATTGGCGAAGGATTTTCCCAGCATTGGGCCCGGATTCAATACACTGATATCGATCAGTACACGGTTTCCAGTGATGTTTACACCGCGGGGTGGTCAGGATTGTATATTGAATCTCTTGCCGATTACACCCGTATCTACAAACTGGGTGTAGAATCAGGAAACACGAACTATCAGGCTGTTGCAGTCATTCTTCGCTCGTGGGTTTTCTCTTTGCTGACTGACATTTACGGAGATATTCCTTACAAAGATGCACTTCAGGGATTGGAGGGAACACTTCTTGCCTAGCCTATGATTCACAGAAAGATGTTTACGCCGGATTGATTGCTGAGCTGAAAACAGCCGGTGAATCGATCAACGTTGCCAACACGATCGATGCCTGTTGCGGGCGATATTCTTTTTAACGGTGATATGTTGAAATGGAAAAAATTCGCGAATTCTTTAAGCCTGAAATTATTAAGCAGAATGATTGATAAAGCAGATGCTCCGATCAATGTAAAAACAGAAATTACCAGAATTTTGTCTGATCCGGCTAAATATCCGGTTATTGCTTCTGTTGCTGACAATATTCAGCTTAATTATCTGGATGCTACAAACAACCAGAATCCGGTTAATGTTAACCGCAAAACCCGTGATGATCACCGTGTAAGTGCAACACTTAGTAGATCGCCTGACAGCACTTGAACGATGCACGTCTGCCAATTTACGCAAACTTACCAGCTGATGGAGGTACCTACAAAGGTGTTCCTAATGGGCTTGTCTTCTTCGGATGCCAATGCACTTGGACTTACTAAAACATCAAAAGTTGGAAACTATTTTGTAGCAGCTACTGCACCGGGTGTGATCATGACGTATGCAGAATTACTTTTCCTGAAAGCTGAATTTGCATATAAAGGAGTAACAATTGCTGGTGATGCTGCAACAAATTATGCAGCGGCGATCACAGCATCATTTGCACAATACAAACTGGCAGCACCAACGGATTACATCGCAGCAAATGCTTTGAAAGCCGGAGCTGACGGGTTTCACTCAGATTATGGAACAAAAATGGATCGCGCTTTATGGACAAGGACTGGAAGCATGGACAGAATATCGCCGCACCGGAATTCCTGCTCTTAAAACCGCCTACTTTGAACACAAACCAGAATGTTCTTCCAACGAGGTTGCCATATCCGGGTTCAGAAGAATCTCTGAACTTTGAAAACTATTCTGCTGCACTTACAAAACAAGGTGGCAAGAATGATATGAAACTAAAACTATGGTTTGCAAAATAGATATTAAAATAAAACATAATTTTCGACTTGTAGTACAACAAAAACAGGATATCAGCTTCGTGCGATATCCTGTTTTTTTGTTTTATCAGTAAGTATCGGTATTGAGACTCTAAAATGCCAAACCAAAACCTGCACCGACATTTACTACACCAATAAATCTCTTTTCGTTAATTCTGATCCGTTAATTTCAAGTGAACCAACTTTGCTTTAATGGCAAGATCTTTAACCTCTGCTTTGGCTCCAATCACATCACCTGCTGATCTGAAAAAACAATGCTCCAAACTAATGGTAATCGTAAACTTGCGCCGGCTCCAAATCCGATCGGTTTAACAATTGTCATGATTTAGGCTCACATTGATTGTCTGGCTTCCTTCCACAACCTGACCGCTAGAATTTATCCTGCGTACCAACAAGATTTACAGAAGGCGTACTTGCTCTGACAATACCACCCTGTACGTGTGCTTCAATCTGGACACGGTTCATATTCAAATAAATAGCCGGACCTAACATTGCAGCTCCCAGTTTCCACTGAGAAACATCACTTTGCCAGTTGTAGGTCCTGCCCGTTGCCTTTACATACGAATTGGCTTTTTCTATAATCGGATCAGAATTCGTAGTATTTACGTTCAAACTTCCCGAAGCACGCAATCCAAACCAGCGAAGAAAACGATGGTCATAATTAACCTGTCCAAAATAACCTGATCCAGCCAAACCAGCCAGTGGGTCATTCAGTTTTTCCCGTGCAAGTTGCCCGACAGGCAAGCTATATCCTCCTGTAACGGAAAAGAAGTTTTTAGTATCCTGTGCTTTGGTATCCTGATTTGTTAAGAGCAGGACTGATAAAATCATGGCTGTAATTAATGAGTAGAATTTCATAGTTTAAGGAGTCTGTTTATAAAAAAACATAGAACTTCATTTTAGTGTGAATTCAGGAAGCTAAACACAAAACCAACGCTTTTAGTATATTATTTGTTCGTTTAAACATGATTTAGGGTAATTTTTTCAACACAATTACACCTAAACCTTATTAAATGGTAAGATTTTGATTTGGTACAAAAATGGTATTGATTAAGAGCAAACCAAATCACTACTATCATGGACAGGAAAGAAACAGACAAAGAAGCGAGAGCTACTAAAAATACGAAAAAAGTTTGGCTATGGGTTTTAGTTGCAGGAGTTGTATTGATGGCAATTGCTTTTTGGGGAGGATTTTTAAATCACGATGAAAATTTCAGCGAATCAGACACACCGTCTCAACATGAAACGATGCCTGTGGATACAGCTGCATCAGACACAACAATGGATGTACATCCGGATACGATTATGAAAAGTGTAAGAGGTACTCAATGATTAGTTCAGTGCCTCATACAATATTTCGATCGGATGTTTTGCTTTACGTCCGGTACCATCTTTAATCTGATGTCTGCAACTGGTTCCGGGTGCGGCTATAATAACATCATCCGGCTGTTGACGAACCGTTGGGAAAAGAACCAGTTCTCCTATTTGCATCGAAACATCGTAATGTTCTTCTTCATATCCAAAAGATCCGGCCATTCCGCAGCAACCTGATGGAATAAGCTGAACTTTATAATTTTCGGGAAAAGACAACGCTATCTTTGAAGTTGAAAGTGATGACAAAGCTTTTTGATGACAATGTCCATGAAGTTTAATAAGACGTTGTTCTTTACTAAAAGATGCTTTTGTAATTCTTTTAGCATCAATTTCTCTTGAAATAAACTCTTCAAAAAGCAAAGCATTAGCAGCAATGTTCTGCGCATCGATTTTCAAATGCTCTGGAACAAGATCAATATATTCATCCCGGAAAGATAAAATGGCAGATGGCTCAATGCCTATTAAAGGCGTTTTTTGGGAAATGATATCTTTAAACAATTCAACATTCCGAATCGCATGTTTCTGCGCTTCTTTTACTAATCCTTTTGACAAATATGACCTTCCGGATTCTGAGTGTTCAGGAATAATTACTTCATAACCCAGTTTTTCTAAAAGCATTACCGCTTTTTTACCAATTTCAACATCATTATAATTGGTAAACTCATCACAGAAAAGATAAACTTTGGAATGTGCTTCTATACTTTTATTTTTCGATTTTCTCTTTTCCCACCAATGTTTTAAAGTAGTACTTGAAAGCAAAGGCATGGAACGTTCCGGATGAAAACCTACCATTTTGTTAGCAACTTTTCTTATAGCTGGTGTTCCAAAAACAGCGTTAAAAGCCCAGGGCGCAATGGAAGCCAGTTTCATTTGTTTTCCAAAATTTGCAATCAGATTTGTCCGCAGTGGAATTGCATGCGTTTCATAATACTGCTGAGTAAATTCCGCTTTCATTTTTCCAACATCAACACTTGACGGACATTCTGATTTACAACCTTTGCAGGACAAACAAAGATCCAGAATTTCTTTTACCATTTCCTGAGACGTTCCTGTTTCAACAGTTTCGCCACCCGGTGTCAAATATTGTCTTAAAATATTAGCTCTTGCCCGGGTTGTATCTCGTTCTTTGCGCGTGGCCATATAACTTGGACACATCGTTCCTCCGGTCAATTCCGTTTTCCGGCAATCGCCTGATCCGCTGCATTTTTCAGCCAGACGAAGCATACCTTCCTGTTTTGAAAAATCAAAAGTGGTAGCGATCTGCGGTTGCGGTTTATCCTGTTCATACCGCAGAAATTCATTCATCGGCGGCGTATCAACAATCTTGTTTGCATTAAAAATGCCATTCGGATCCCATATTCTTTTTACCTGACGGAAGATTTCATAAACCTCCTCGCCCATCATAAAAGGAATAAATTCTCCGCGAAGACGTCCATCTCCATGTTCTCCTGAAAGTGCGCCGTTATATTTTTTGACAAGTACCGCAGTATCGGCTAATACTTGTCTGAATTTCTGTTTTCCTTCACTGGTTTTAAGATTGATCATCGGCTCGACATGCAATTCTCCTGCACCAGCATGTGCATAGTAAGAAGCGTGCAAACCGTGACTGGCAATCAGCTTTTCCAGATCTTCGATATAGTCAGGCAGATCTTCAACGGCCACAGCACAATCTTCAATTAAATTGACCGGCTGCGTATCACCAGGTAAATTTCTGATCAGACCTAAACCAGCTTTTCTGATATCCCAGGCCTTGGTCGCATCATCACCAAACAATAAAGGATAAGCATAACCCAAACTTTCTGAAAGCAAATCGGAAATAAGAATGTCTGCCTGCTTTTTAACTTCTTCATCCGTATTTCCCCAAAATTCAACCATCAGCAAAGCAGCCGGATCTCCTTCAAGGAAAAACCGGTTTTTGGAATAAATATGATGGCCTTTGGTAAAATCCATGATATAACGATCCACCAGTTCTGAGGCTTTCGGATTATATTTCATCGCCACACGGTTCGCATGAAGCGATTCCGCCAATGAGTTTGCATGAATACAAACGACACCAACTGACGCCGGAGGCATATCCACCAAAGCAATTTTTGCCTCGGTAACAAAACATAATGTTCCCTCCGAGCCAGCGATCAGATTACATAAATTGATCTGATTTTTTTCAAAATTATTAACCAGCGCATCCAGCGCATATCCGGAATTTCGCCGTGTTACTGTTGGTTTTGCAAACTGTTTTTTGATTAATTCCTGATCAACCGGATTTGACAAAATTCCCCACATGCCGGCATAAATCGCCTGTTCGCGTTTTCCGGAAGTATTTGGTGAAAGTTTTTTGGAATAATTTTCGGTAGTTGAATTATTAAAAACCGTTTCCGAACCATCCGACAACAAAGCTTTCACTTCCAATAAATGATCACGTGTTGTTCCCCAACTTATCGAATGTAAACCACAGGAATTATTCCCGATCATTCCACCAATCATAGCCCGACTGGCGGTAGAAGTTTCCGGACCGAATAGCAAACCAAACTGGGCCAGATGTTTATTCAAATCATCACGAATCACACCAGGCTGCACCCGCACCCACTTTTCCTCCGCATTAACTTCCAGAATCGCGCCGAAATGTTTTGAAATATCAACCACAATTCCTTTTCCAACAACCTGACCTGCAAGCGAAGTACCGGCCGCCCTTGGAATAAGCGTTACTTTTTGATTATTGGCAAACTTGATAAGTTTACGAATATCCTCAACCGTTTTTGGCAAAGCAACGGCCAAAGGCAATTCCTGGTAAACGGAAGCATCAGTTGCATAAATTTTCCTTTGAGCGGTATGTAAAGTGGAATCGTCAAAGTAAAGTTCTCCTTCAAATCCTTCTTGAAGCGTATTAAAATCCAGTAAGGTCAGGCGGTTCATCATGGTTTGTTTGCTCGTAAAAGCAAGAAATTCTTAATGTTCAGGAATTCGTTATTCACAGTCAAAGATAACGCTGTGCAATGAGAAATGGAATGATATATAAAACATCAGTCGTATTGCGGAAAAGAAATCCGATATTGGCATAGTTATTTAACTTTTTGTTGAAGACTAATTATTTATAATCATTTGAATATTAAATCCTTCTTATTCAAACAAACATCAACTACAATTCCGGCATTCATGAAAAAAATTACCACACTTATTTTTCTTCTGTCCAGTCTTTTCTCCTTCGCTCAAAAGACATCAAATATAACATTAACAGCCTCTAAACCCGATCAGGGTATTGTTTCACTTGTTTTGGAGGATGTACATTTTCACCCCAATCTGGGCATAGGACTTGCTGATACAAGATTGGAACCACTGGCTATTGTTAATTTCAAAGAGAAAACGACCGAACGTGTAAGTACTGCACTTAGCGAACCAAAAATTATGCGTCTTCAATACAGCGGAGGCGGCGTAAATAAAACCTGGATGTTGTTTATTCAACCGGGAGATGATCTTACGGCGAGTTTTGCAGGGAATGCTGATGTTACCTTTTCCGGAAAAAATGCTGCTTACCAGGATTTTCTGAAAACTTATTTTCTTGAAAACCAGTATCAGTATTTGCCGGTTTTTGGATACAAACCGTCCCAGATCGATAACAAAAGTGTAGCACAGCAAAGCGATAGTTTGCAAAAAGTAAGACAAACGGCTTATGCCACGTTTAAAACTGCAAATCCGCCGTCACCTGCTTTTGACGCTTATGTTACTGCGACAACAACTACTGAGCCATTCCTGATCCACAGATTGCTTCAGGAAAAAATCATGCGCAGAAACAGAGTAAAAAAACTGGATCCTGCCCAGCAAAAGGAATTGGAAGATCTAACATTAGCCAACTTTAAAATTTTACCGGATGAAGCTTTGCTGAGCCAATCATACCGCGAAGAACTTAGAAACTGGATCCTTATTCCAACAACCCGAAAATTCCCGTTGGATTCTGCTACGCGTTATGAACTTAGTCCGCAAGCCGTAACAGACGTCTATAATTTCAGCAAAACCAAATTAGCAGGACATCCAAAACAGGAAGAATATCTTCAGACTTATTGGCTTAACTACGCAGCAACGGCAATTCCAACACTGGAAACCAGCCAGACTTTATTAACAGATTACAAAGCAAAATATCCAAAATCAGAATATACGGATTATTTCATTAAGCTATTAGAAACAAAAGCAAAACTGACTTCTGGCTCAAATGCACCTGATTTTACCTTATTGGGAAGTGATAGTTCTGCTGTCACTTTAAGAAATCTGGAAGGCAAACCTACCGTTATGGTATTTCAATTCAACATCGGCGCACACGAACCAAGTTTGAAAGCAATGGAAGCGAAATATGGCGATAAGGTAACTTTTGCTTACGTAACGCTTATTTCCGGAATGCCATTTGGAAGCTGGAAAACCTATGCGCAGGACAGAGCCGGTGTAAAACATTTATGGGCTTCGGAAGATAGCGCAGAATCGTTAAGACAAAATTATGCGGTGGATATTCGCTATCCGTTTGTAGTTATTAATGCTTCGGGAAAAATCGTTGAGCGATGGTTGCCACAGGAATTCCCGAATAATCAGAGTTTGGAAAAGGCTGTGATTAAGGCGATTGGGAAATAAATTATTTGAATAAATCGAATCAATGTAAAGAAGAAGTTGTTCACTTGACAACTTCCTCTTTATTTAACGAAGCATTTGTATCCGCCATTAAACACACATAACTATGAAAATTAAACCAATCAAAACAAAAGAAGAATACAATCAAACGATAGCACGTATTGATTTGTTATTTGATGCTCTAAAAGGAAGTGAAGAAGAGAACGAACTGAATTTGTTAATACTTGCCGTCAATAAGTATGAAGCAGAAAATTATCCCATCGACGAACCAGATCCTAAGGAATACATTAAAATTCGAATGGAAGAAATGGCATTAATAACTAAAAATTACCCAGCCACCTCCCTTACCTCTTGCCGAATAACAATCGAGTGAATCGTGTCATGATAAGTATATTCAATTTCCAGTGAATAATTATCACAGATCTGCTTGACAATTGCCAGCCCCAACCCTACTGATTCTGCTCCGGCGGATTCTTTTTTAAATCGCTCGAATAATCTTTCCGGATCTGTACTAAGTTCGCTGCCGGTATTACTGATCTTCAAAAAGTTTTCATCTGATTCCAAAAAAAGCTGACCATTCAGATAATTGTGACGGATTGCATTGCTCAAAATATTATTCAACATAATATCAGCCAGTGAGGGCGACATATTGATATCAAAACGGCTTCGCAGATCCATTTTCACCTCAATTTGTTTGTGCGTTAAAATATCTTCAAAATCAGACAGTTTACTTTTCAATAAATCAACAAGATCCAGATCTTCCGTATCTGTAAATTGTTGGTTTTCAATTTTTGCCAAAAGTAATAATCCCTGGTTCAGCCGCGACATTCTTCTTGAAGCATGATAAATTTCTTCAATCCAGTATGTATGATTTTCACTCAGATCTTTTGATTGAATGAATTGCTCAACTCTTGCATTGATTAGCGCCAGCGGCGTCTGGATTTCGTGAGAAGCATTTTCGGTAAATTCTTTCAGACTTGTATAATCGTGCTGCATTTTGTCAGCCATCTTTTTTAATACATCATCCAGCTCGCTGAACTCAGTTACTTCACTTTGGGGAAGTTGTAATTTTTCTTTTTTGGTTAAATCAAATTCCTTGATTCTGGTCAGCGTATCATAAAATGGTTTCCACAATTTCCCGGAAAGTCTTCTTTGAAACATAAACATACTAATCATAAGCAGCCCCAAAAAAGTGACCATCGCCGCAGAAATCGCCTCGATCAGTTTATAAGATTCGATCATCGATTTCCTGATCGCAACCCGGTGTGGAACGCCTCCTATTATTGTATAAAAGGTCAGCTGACGAAAAGGAGCTATACCATCGTCGTAACGGTTTTGAATTAAAGTATCCTTAAAAACAACGGAATGGCTATATTCTCCGCTTACCGGCATCACTTCAATTTTATTTTCAACAAAATAGGAGTTGTTGTTCCAGGTATCATGCGAGCGGATAAACGATTCAAAATCCTGCATTTCTACTTTTAGGCGCGTTTCCACTTCATCATAAATCATATATTTAATGATCCAGTAAAACGCAATTCCGACAGCCAGATAAATGACCAGCGAAACCATCAGATAAATGCGGCTTGTTTTTTCAAGTAGTTTCAAGAAGCTGCGAATTTATAACCAATACCATATATTGATTGAATATAATCTTTTCCGCCTTTTTCAAGAAGTTTACGACGCAGATTTTTTATGTGAGAATAAACCATATCCAAAGAATCCGCGGAATCCATATGATCACCCCAAAGATGTTCTGCGATGGATTCTTTGGTAAGTGCAACATCGATATTGGAAAGAAAATATAAAAGCAGATCGTATTCCTTTTTGGACAGTAACGTTTCCTTTTCCCCGACAAAAACTTTTCTGGCTTGTAACTGGACCCGGATTTCCTGCCAGGCCATATCATTATTCCCACCAAAATTCCGGCGGCGTATTAATGATTTTACACGTGCATTGAGTTCAGAAAGATGAAAAGGTTTTGTCATATAATCATCCGAACCGATTTCAAGTCCCTTAATTTTGTCTTCCAGCGTATTTCTGGCGGAGATAATAATGATTCCAGTCGTAGCTGCTATCTTTTTTAAAGTTTGAATAATACCAAAACCTTCCCCGTCGGGAAGCGTCAAGTCCACAATTGTGCAGTCATATTGATATAAACTGACCTTTTCATCAGCCTGCCAGAATGTATTGGCAACCTCGCAAATGAATCCCTCTTTTGTCAGATAATCCACAATGCTTTCCGCCAAGCCTTTCTCGTCTTCGACAACTAATATTTTCATTTAAGAATGTAGTTATTATCGGGCAAAACTATATCCGGATGTTGGAAATATTTAGGAAATAATTTTATTCTATAAGATTGGTAGACTTTTCTTCTGAATTCCCAAATGTTTCCCAAATTGGCTTTTAGCTTCGTTTAAAATTTCCTGACACCCATTACAGTATATTCTCATGTTCTATCAAATTCTTCAAAAAATCCCATTTCGAGAGATACATTCTCCCGAAGAGCGAAAAAAGCAAAACTTCCCACCAAGGAATTATCTGTTTTTGCTATTTATTTTATGTTATGCAATAAGTTTTTCGTCTGTCGCTCAAAAAGTTACGTTGCAGCAAATCCTTGAAGAAGGAAAGCAAAACTATCCGTTTCTTAAAGCAAAACAGGCCGAAATAAAAGGAGCTGAAAGCCGTGTTAAATCTGTTAAAACGGATTACCTGCCTTCCTTTATTGTACAGGATCAATATACCTTTTCCACGGGTAATAGTGTGAACGGTGCTTTTTTACCAAATGAAGGAAGCGCACTTTCTCCATCGGGTGGAATTCGTACCGAGAATATTTATAAAGGTACTTTTGGCAGTTTCACAACGGCCATGGTCGATTGGAAAGTATTCAATTTTGGAAAGGTTAATGCCAATGTAAAAGCTGCACAGGCAGATATCAACCGTACGCAGGCTGATTATGAAAACGAACTTTTCCAGCATCAGGTAAGAATTGTGGATGCATATCTGGTTTTGCTCATCAATCAAAAACTTGTTGAAGCCCAACGTCAAAATCTTGAAAGAGCACTTGTTTTCAAGCAAGTTACAGACGCAGCCGTAGAATCCGGCATGCGTCCGGGTGTCGACAGTTCTCTCGCCGGTGCTGAATATGCCAAAGCAAGATTATTGTTATTGGAAAGCAGAAGAGCTGAAAAAGTACAGCGTCTCCGACTTTCAGAATTAAGCGGACATTTGGAAGACAGTATTCAGGTTGATACGATGCGGTTTTATTCACAACTTCCGGCAACTGTGAATTCAGAAAGTACTTTCCTTAAAAATCCTTCACTACTTTTTTCTCAATCGCAAATTGATGCTTCGTACGCACGTAGTCAGGCGGTTAGAAAATCATTTCTTCCATCCGTTTCTTTAACAGCAGCTGGCTGGGGAAGAGGTTCGGGGGTTTCCAATACGGACAATTCCTATCGGACAGATTTTGGAAGCGGCGTGAATTACCAGGTTTACAATTACCTTTTTGGTATTTCAACACGTTGGAATCTCACAAGTATTCTTAAAGTTAAAAACGATTATAGAGCGGAACAATTTCAGGTTGAGCGCTTTAAAGAAATATTCAATACTCAGAAAATTCAGCTGGACAGGCAATCAAGAGAAGCGCAGATGCAACTTGAACTGTCTCTGGAACAGGCAAAACTTACACCGATCCAGTTGGATGCAGCGCATACAGCATTTAATCAGGCGGAAGCCAGATATGAAAGCGGGCTCACGGATTTGTTCACATTGGCACAAAGCGTAACCACGCTGAACCGTGCCGAAGTTGACAGTTTTATAACCAATGGAAACGTATGGCGCGCTTTGCTGATGAAGGCTGCCGCTTCCGGAGATTTGTCGCTATTCCTAAACCAGTTAAACTAATTACTCCTTTTCTTTAAGATCAATAGTTATGTATCAACTCATTCGAACCGCCTTACGACAACCCATTTCCATCGTGGTGGTTGTAATCGGCATCCTGTTTTTTTCCATTTTATCTATCCGGACTATTCCGGTGGATATTTTCCCAAACCTGGATTTGCCAACGATTTATGTTGTGCAGCCTTATGGTGGTATGGCGCCCGACCAGATGGATGGTTTCATTGCCACCCGTTATCAGGATCACTTTCTTTACGTTTCGGGTATCCGTGATGTGGATGTAAAAACGATCCAGGGACTTTCGCTGATCAAACTTTCTTTTTATCCCGGAACGGATATGGCGCAGGCTGCTGCCGAAGTTGCCAACAACGTATCGCGGGCGAAAGCGTATATGCCTGAGGGTACCGTACCACCGCAGGTTGTTCGTTTTGATGCGAGCTCGGTTCCAATTGGACAAATGGTTTTTGAAAGTAAATCGAGATCGCTGAATGAAATCCAGGATTTTGCCTCTTCCCGCGTTCGTCCGATGTTTTCCAGAATTCCGGGAGTTTCCAGTCCTCCGCCCTTTGGAGGTAACCAGCGTACCATCGTGATCCGTGTTGACCCTGAAAAAATCAGAAGTTACCACATGACGCCGGAAGAAATCATTAAATCCATTGTCATCAACAACCAGCCTTCACCGGCAGGTAATATCCGTATGGGCGATCGTACCTTAATGACACCGGTAAACTCGCTGATCAAAAAACCGGAAGATTTCCTGAATATTCCAATTCGTATCGGAGCCGGACCTACCGTTTTTGTAAGGGATGTTGGTACGGTTGAAGACGGTGCCGACGTTACGGTAAGTTATGCGTTGATCAATGGCCGTCGTGCCGTTTATATTCCGGTGGTGAAAAAATCCGATGCTTCCACTTTGGATGTGGTAAATAATATCCGGGCTGCCTTGCCTCAATTGAGAAATGCGGTGCCGGAAGATGTGAAAATTTCCTATGAATTTGACCAGTCGGTTTACGTTACAAACTCGCTGAAAAGTTTGATTACCGAAGGTATTCTGGGTGCGTTGCTAACGGGTTTAATGGTTTTACTTTTCCTGAGAGACTGGCGAAGTGTGATTATCGTGGTTGTTACCATTCCAATTTCTATTCTGTCTGCGGTCATTTTGATGAATTTGTTTGGACAAACAATCAACATTATGACGTTGAGTGGACTTGCGCTCGCCATCGGGGTTTTAGTCGATCAGGCGACAGTAACGATTGAAAACATTCACCAGCATCAGGAAATGGGAAAACCCAAGGAGCAGGCGATTTGGGATGCTTGTAAGGAAATTGCATTTCCGGAATTCCTGATTTTGCTTGCGATTCTGGCTGTATTTGCCCCTTCTTTTGTCATGAGCGGTATTCCAAGAGGTATGTTTTTACCGCTTTCGCTGGCCGTTGGTTTTGCCATGATCGCATCGTTTTTACTTTCCCAAACTTTGGTACCGGTATTAGCCAACTGGCTTTTGAAAGATCACCCAAAACACGAAGCGCCAACACTGGCACTTGACGACCAGGAAGTTCATGATGTGATTGAAGAAGGAGCGCATCCATCTTTACCACCAAAAGGTTTTGAAAAATTCAAGCTGAGATATCTTAATGCTTTGTCTGGTATTATGTCAAAAGGAAAACTGGTTGTCCCGGTTTATCTGGTTGGGGCGTTGCTTTTGATTGTTGGTGGATTTATTTTGATTGGAACTGATATTTTACCACATGGAAATAGTCACCAGTTTCAGATGCGTCTGCGAATTGCGGACGGAACACGTGTGGAACGTACCGAAGAAGCTACTTTGAAAGTACTTGATCTGATCAAATCCGAAGTTGGAAAAGAGCATGTTGAAATTTCATCTGCTTATGTCGGAACGGTTCCTTCCAGTTATGGTACTTCCAATATTTTCGTTTTTAACAGCGGTCCGCATGAAGCTGTGTTGCAGGTTTCTTTACATGAAGATTTCCCGGTAAAAATGGACGCTTTGAAAGAACGTTTGCGCGAAAGAATTGGAAAAGAACTTCCGAAACTGCAAATCTCTTTTGAACCGATTGAGCTGGTTGACAAGATCATGAGCCAGGGTTCTTCTACCCCAATTGAAGTTAGTGTAGCTGCCAAAGATGTGAAAGAAGCAGGAAAATTCGCCAAGAAAATCCAGGCTGAAATGAATCATATTGCTTTCCTCCGTGATGTACAAATTGCCCAACCGCTTGGAATACCCGATTCTGGATGTAACGATTGACCGTGAAAGAGCGGGACAGTTGGGAATTACATCAACACAAGTTGCAAGGTCCATGGTTGCGGCAACTTCTTCCAGCCGTTTTACAGATAAAAACTTATGGCTTGATGATGCGAAAGGTTTGGCATATCAGGTTCAGGTTCAGATTCCGGAGTATCAGATGACTTCCGTGCAGGACATTGGAACAATACCACTAAAATCCGGAGCAAGTAATCCGTTATTGGCTGATGTAGCTACTTTTTCAGAAAAAACAACGCCGGGAGAATATGACCGTGCCGGCCCGAACCGTCTGGTAACGATTACTGCGAACCTTCAAAAAATTGATTTAGGTACCGCAACAAAAGCTGTAACCAAAGCGATTAAAGATGCAGGTGAACCACCACGTGGTGTTCTTGTAGAATTGAAAGGCCAGTCAAATTTGCTAACTGATACTTTATCAAGTTTGCAAACCGGTTTGATGATTGCCGTTATTATCATGTTCCTGCTTTTGGCTGCAACCTATCAGTCATTCAAACTTTCGCTGGTTGTACTTTCTACAATTCCTGCGGTGGTTGTTGGTTCAATTGGATTGCTATTAATCACTGGCGCGACTTTGAATCTTCAATCTTATATGGGTCTGATCATGTCCGTCGGGGTATCTGTGGCAAATGCGATTTTGATGGTAACGAATGCTGAAAATTTGCGACTGGAAATTGGTGATGCAGGCAAAGCAGTAACACTTGCTGCCGGTAGCCGGATCCGTCCGATTTTGATGACCAGTATCGCGATGATCGCCGGTATGATTCCGATGGCTTCCGGTTTGGGAGAAGGCGGCGATCAGATTGCACCACTTGGTCAGGCAGTAATCGGAGGTTTGATCGCATCGACATTAGCGTCGCTTTTGATCCTTCCGGCCGTCTTTACTTTGGTACAAAGAAAAGCGAGTGTTCATTCCGTTTCCCTGGATCCAGAAGATCCTGAAAGTAATTTCTTCCGTAAAAACCTTCAACCATCCATTTCCATGAATACCATTAAATCACTTATCATACTTTTTATTGTTTCAGCAACGCTTGTTTCATGCGGTTCTGAGGCTGAATCCGAGAAAAAATCGGAAGAAAAACCAGCGGAAGTACAAGCCACAGAAATGGCTTCTGTACAAAGTTTGCAGCCTTCCAAAAAAATGGCTTTGCCTGGTGAATTGTTGCCCTGGAATAAAGTAAACATTCATCCAAAAGTGAAAGGATTTGTGAAAACAGTTCAGGTTGATCGTGGTTCGATGGTGAGAAAAGGACAGGTTTTGGCAATTCTGGAAGCGCCGGAAGTGATATCCGAACTGAATCAGGCAAAAGCACAATTGATTGCAGCCGAAGCAAATCTGAGCGAAATCACAAGTAAATACCAGATCAGCGGAAATACTTATAATCGTATTTTGCGTACCAACAAAACAAAAGGCGCTGTCTCTTTAAACGAAATGGATGTAGCACATTCCAGAGTTTTGACGGACAGTTCTGCGGTGGCAGTAGCAAGCGGAAATGTTCAGGCGGCTCGTTCTTTTGTCAATTCAAAATCTGAACTGGCAAAATATCTGATTGTTTCCGCTCCCTTTGATGGAATAATTACAGAAAGAAATATCAGTCCGGGAGCCTTGGTTGGACCGGGAGAAAGTGGCGCAAAACCGTTATTCGTTTTGGAAGACAATACAAAATTACGTTTGACCTTGTCAATTCCTGAAAACCTGACCAGCGCAATACCTGATAAAGGTTCTGTAACTTTTACGGTTACCGCTAGTCCGGAAAAAAAATACACAGCAAATTTCGCCAGAAGTTCAAGAAGTTTATCAGAAGCCAACCGTTCCATGATCACAGAATTTGACTTCAATAACAGCGGCCGTGAATTGAAAGCGGGCATGTATGCACAGGTTCAGTTGAATACAGAACGTACCGGCAAAACTTTATTTGTACCAAGAACTTCTGTTGTAAGTTCAAGTGAGCAGGTTTTTGTAATTCGTGATAAAGATAACAAAGCAGAATGGGTAACTGTAAAACCAGGAACGGTTGTAGATTCTCTGGTTGAAGTTTTCGGCGATTTGCACGAAGGTGATCAGATCATCAAAAAAGCATCCGAAGAATTCCGGAACGGTGAAGCTTTGCAGGTATCAACGAAGACTGTTGCAAAGAAAAACTAAGTGCATACAGGCCGCAGAGCGGCAAAATATTTGTAGTAAACCCAATACTCGGGACCGCAAAAAAGGTGCAGCGCACCGCAATAATAATCCACACCATTAAATAAAAAATGGGAGACAGCTTAAATCGCCATCTCCCATTTTTCATTTATTCCGAAGTTGTTATTTTGAACTGTAAGTATCCAGAGTCGCCTGTGGAAATGTTCTCAAAATATCAGCCATCGTATTTTTCACCATCGTTTCACGATCATCTTTTTTTGTAGGTGGTTTCACTTTTCCGGAAGCCCAACCCTGCCAAATCATCTTGTCATTATTTTTTTGATAAATATTCAGGATAAAACGACTTTCCTGATAGTTATACGTTGAAATGTTATTTCCACCTCCATACCACCACATGTATGGTGAATAGTTATTGTTGGAACGTACCTGCTGACGCTCTTTAACGTCCGTCATAAAACGAACCAGAATTTCCGGATTCTGATCCAGTTTATAACCTTTCCCTTGCATAACTTCAATCACAGCATCTCTTAATCTTCTCTTGTTCAAATCACTTCCCAGTAATGGATCTTGCTCGTTATTACGCTCAGGCGCTACGTTGAAAGTTTTGAATTGTTTAAGATTTACGGACGAGTCATAGTCATAACTCGTTTGAAGTGCCTGACTACAGGCAAGCATTAAAGTACCCGCCACAACCATCATCACGATGGATTTTGTCATTTTCACTATCCTTTTCATACAGTTGGATTTATTTTAGTTTACGATATATCTGACACCGTTTAGACGGAAAGGTTTAAAATCTTGCTTACAGATAGCTATTTAACTTAAAAAACAATCAAATTAATATATCAAATGGTAAATTAATTTGTAGTTATCAAAACGATTAAATCTGATTCGCAATTTCTGTAAAACCTGACCTTCAACTTAATTTGAGATACTACTTATAAAACAAAAAACACCTGAAATTACTTCCAGGTGTGCACAAATATTTTCCTTCTAAAAATCAATCCTTTCGTTTTTCCCGGACAGAAATAAACCTGGAACCGGGAAAAAGAAAGGACTTATCAACCACTACCAACTTCACCTCTCAACAACACGATTTTTAAGGCATCAAAACCTTGTCAATTACATGAATTACACCATTCGACTGGTACACATCAGCGGTTGTAACTTTTGCCATATTACCTTTTGAATCTGTGATCATCAGGTTTTTTCCTTTCATTGTGAAAGTCAGTTCTTCACCCTGAACCGTTTTTGCCATTGCTTTTCCACCACCATCTTTGATCATCATAGCCACTGCTTTTGAATCCACTTTACCAGGAATTACGTGGTAAGTAAGAACAGAAGTTAACATGTCTTTGTTTTCTGGTTTCAACAAATTGTCAACCGTACCTTTTGGCAATGCATCAAAAGCCGAATTAACCGGAGCAAAAACCGTGAATGGACCTGTTCCTGATAATGTTTCAACCAAACCAGCCGCTTTTACAGCTGCTACCAGTGTAGTATGATCTTTCGAATTAACAGCATTTTCAATAATGTTTTTAGAAGGATACATTTCTGCACCACCAACCATTACTGTTTTTTCTTTTTGAGCAAATGCGCCAAATGTTGATAACAAAGCGACTGCCAATAATCCTGCAACTTTTAATTTAAGCGTTTTCATAAGTTCGATTTAGTTTGTTGATTTATATGATATACGGCGCTTAAATTATTTTCGATTGATTTTTAAAAAGAAATAATATTAATTAACAAATCAAAACGCTCCCAACGTCCAGTTTTCAGAACGATTAGTCTGATCTGCTGAATGTTAGAAGCGTTATCTGTTATGAAAATAAACTGCTATTTTGTCGGAATCGGATCTCCCGGACTTTTCATTTTTGGATCAAAAACGGCAACGCCAACTCTTGAATCAGCGCAGCCGTAATACAAAAGCCATTTTTTCTTAAAGTAAACCATCCCTTCAATAAAGACCGTTCCGGCAACATACTGTCCGCTTTTTTCAAACGGCTCCATCGGTCGGAAAAACGGAACATCCATCCGGCTTATCAATTTTGACGGATCATTTTTGTCAAATAAAACCTGTCCGGCGCAGTAACTATTGGGTGTAAATCTCAGATCACCATCTGCGCCTTTATCATTTTTCCCATTGTATAACAAAACAATTCCTTTGTCCGTAACGATAGCCGGCGGGCCACATTCCGTAAGATTACTATCAAAAAATCCTTTTCTCGGAGAAATCAGATTGATCAGATTTTCTTTTTCATCCACCAGAGGCGTCCAGTTGATCAGATCCGTTGAAGTAGCAACATTGACATTTGCTTCTCCAAAATACAGCCAGTATTTTCCGTTTATTTTGGCAATAACCTGTTTGTCATTTACCAGTTTGGTAACAATTGAACCAGATTTTGACCAGATATTATTGAATTTTCCGTTGTATGCTTTTACAAAAGCAGGACCATGTTTTTCCCATTTGACCAGATCCTTTGAAGTTGCAATTCCCAAGTCTGGCTTTATCCCGGTTCCATTGTGTATAGATCAAAACATAAGTTCCGTCTTCGGTTACGGCCACGCGCGGATCTTCACAGCCTCCCGGCCATTCCATTGCCTTTTGATTATCTTCTCCCGGATAAAAAACAGGTGTTTTTTTCCTTTTAAAAGTAATTCCGTCTGTGCTTTCTGCATAACCCAAACGGGAAGTCCGCATTCCGATTTCGCGTCCTAATTTATCCTCAGCTCGATAAAGCACCACAATTTTCCCATCCTTTATCGTAGCCGCCGGATTGAAAGTATCATTCGATTCCCAGGCGACCATTTTTTTGGTCATTGGATCTAAAAAGCGCGTACTGGTATCAGGAGAAATCACCGGATTTACATTTGCCGGCCTCACAAAACCACCAAAAGCCCAGTCAGGAAGTTCATTTTTTGTCTGTGCCTGCACCTGCATTGAAATCAATAAAATTGCAGGAAGTATTCCTTTTGTAAATTTTCTCATTAGGGATGGTTAATGATGATGAATTATTTAGGAAAGAGGAAAAGTCCTGCCACCTACTTGGAAATAGCTATTAGCTTTCAGCGATTAGGACGGCTCGAAATTGGATTTAAGCTTAATACGCAATCTGATTTTTAGTGTCAATATTATTTCAAAAACAAAAAACTACCCGCCGAAATGAATCAACGGGTAGTTTCAATAAACTCTGTTCGAGCTAATACCTAAACGCTAACAGCCAACTGCTATTTCGCTATCAGATTCACGTCCAGAACGAAATCATTTGAAATCGCTTTGTCTCCAAGGTTTTCGAAGAAATTAGTCGAGCGGAATTTGATATCATATTTTGTACGATCGATCGTCAATTTTCGCAGTTGCTGCTACTGTTTTTCCGTCTGCTTTTACAGTTGCCGGAAACGTAACATCATTTGTGATTCCTTTGATTGTCAGCTTTCCTGTCACATCATATACGTTTGCTCCTTTTGCAGTTACCGAAGTAATATCAAGTTTAGACTGCGGGAATTTTTCAACTGCAAAAAAGTCATTGCCTTTCAAATGTCCGGTTAGTTTTCCATTGGAATCATTGTCAGTTAAATCCGTAACGGTTAACGATTTTAGTATCTAAAACGAAACTTCCGCCTTTTAATTTATCTTTATCCAAAATCAAAGTTCCGCTGCTAATTGGCACGGTACCAGTATGTTCACCTGTCACTTTTTTAGCAACCCATACCACTTTACTGGCCTTTGTATCAATACTTAAAGTTTTGTCCGCAGCTTTTGATTTAGCAGGACCGCCTGCAATCGCAGCAGCATTTACCCAAAGACCTACCAAAGCGAATACAAAGATTTTTTTCATCATTTTCTTGAAATTAAATGGATTAGAGATTATTTAAAGATGTGAATAAATTCCTGGAAAAGGTAAACGGGCGTGTAAATCACACCCGATACACTGTACTAGCCCAATTACTACTTGATGTTATTTTTCAATGATTTATTTGATGTCAACAATCTCTGAACTTACCAGTTGTTTCAATATTTCTTTTCCTTCCGGCCAGTCTTCCAGTTTTGAAACGGCATTGATATGACCCTTTTTTCCCAAGATTTATAAATTCACTTCCCCAGGCATCTGCAAAAAACTGCGAACGTTTGATGGTCGCATAAATATCATTGGTACTTGCCACAACGATACTTTTAAACGGCAAAGGCGCAAAAGGAATTGGTACAAAACCTTCCACAAAATTCAACCTTTTTGATAATTCTGCATCTGCCGGTGCAACCAGCAATGCACCTTCAATCCATGGCGACGAATATTTTGCAGCCCAATGCACTACCGTTATACACCCCAGGCTATGCGCTACCAAAATGGTCGGCGATGTCAATTTGCTGATATATTTCCTGCAATCTTTCAACCCAGTCTTCACGATTTGGCCAGTCCCAGTTATCCTGTTCAATTCTGTTAAAAAGATCAGGTTGCTGAATTTCCCAAATGGTTTGCCAATGTTGCGGGCCTGAACCCGCTAATCCGGGAACTGTCAAAAAACGAGTACTCATATGCTAGGCTAATCCGTTTCAATGATTTAATCTTCGAACCCGAAATTAAATTTTATATCACAAAGTAATGTCTAATTCCTGATAAAAACAATAGAATACTTAATCTATTAATTTAATAGAGTATAACTTCTTTTCAAACGACTATGATCTATTGCATGTTATAGATTAAGTATTCAAAACTGAATCAAATTATACCTGAAAATTATTTTGCAGCCATTACGCAACGAAAGCCCAGATTATTGCTTCCGCTCGTTACTTCACCTTTTCCACGGCTTCCGGCTTTGTAACGAATGCAATATTCGTCACTGCACAAAAACGATCCGCCACGCTGAACACGTTTTACAGCACCCGGTTCGTCAGGATCATAGCTGTCTGTTGGGCCTTGTCGGGTTTTTAGCCGGACTTTTCTGATAATAATCCGGACGATACAAATCTTCGCACCATTCCCAGACATTGCCATCCATATCATACAAACCGTAAGGATTTGCAGGAAATGTTTTTACAGGTGCTGCGGCAGCATAACCGTCTTCTTTTAGGTTATTGATCCGGAAAACTTCCCTGGTAAATATTGGCAACCCATTTGTTTCCCGGTTTCAACTGATCGCCCCAATAATAGGTATGATTTCCTTTTCCACCCTGCGCAGCAAATTCCCATTCTGCTTCGGTTGGCAAACGTTTTCCTGCCCATTTGGCATAAGCCGTTGCATCTTCGTAGGAAACATGGACAACCGGCAAATTTTCACGTCCTTTTATCGAACTTCCTTTTCCTTCCGGCTGTGACCAGCTTGCGCCAGGCACATAATTCCACCATTGCAAGGGATTTTCCAGAGAAACTTTTTGTGCCGTCGGTGTAAAAACCGCTGAACCCGGAACAAGTTTATCAGCAGGAACTCCCGGATAATCAGCCGGATTTAACGGACGTTCTGCAACGGTTTTATAGTTTGTAGCTTTTACAAAACGAGCAAATTCTGCATTTGTCACTTCATGTTCATCCATATAAAAAGGATCAACGCTGACTTTATGCATTGGTCTTGAATCCGGAAATTCATCGGCACCCATCAAAAACTCTCCGCCTTTAATCAATACCATTCCATGCTTTACTACCCTTTCCTTCCACAATATTTTCCTGACTTGCCAAAATTGCAGAAGCACGTGTAGGCATTCCGTCTGCAATACATTTGGCCAGACTATCCTTTGTTTTTTCTTCCGCCGTTTGTTTTGTCTGACAGCTTAAACCGATGACAGCGAGCGACATCAACAAAAATACTTTTTCAAAAACCTTCATCTCAAATTTTATTTTATATACTACCAACGACCTGATATTACCAGATCTCATTCAACTTATTGAAATTTTAAAAATATCCTTTAAAGCAGTTTTCGCCGCATGATATCCACACATGCCATGAACGCCTCCGCCTGGTGGTGTAGATGACGAACAAAGATATATTCCTGCATTGGAAGTCCTGTAAGGTGACAAACTTAAAACCGGACGCGTATATAATTGAAAAACATCCTGAACTCCGCCATTAATATCGCCACCAATATAATTCGGATTATAAGCTTCCATTTGTTCTGTATTCATCGTGTTGCGGGCGATGATTAAATCCTTAAAACCCGGTGCAAAACGTTCTACCTGATTTTCTATCGCTGCGGTCATATTTTCTTTCGAACCATTTGGTACGTGACAATATGCCCAGGCTGTATGTTTTCCTTCCGGTGCACGAGTATTATCAAAAACACTTGGCTGTGATAAAAGCACATAAGGTTTTTGAGACTGTTTCCCTTCCGAAGTCATTTTTTCTCCTTCGGCAATTTCTTCCAGTGTATTACCCAAATGGATAGTTCCTGCACCTTCGACAAGCTTCTGCTTTAAACGGAATTGGCTCACTTAAAGCCCAGTCAATCTTAAAAACACCCATACCGTAGCGGTATTTTGCCAAACGGTTTTTGTATGAGCTACTTAATTTTTCTCCGGCAATTTCTACCAATTGTTTAGGTGTTGTATCAAATAAAACAACTTTTGCTGATGGAAGCTGACTTAATGATTTCACCAGAAAATCAGTTTGAATTTCTCCTCCCAAAGCCAGAAACTTTGCAGCCAAAGCATTTGCAATGGACTGTGAACCGCCCTTGGGAATTGGCCATCCAGCTACATGCCCTGCCGCCATCAACATTAATCCGATTGCTGATGTCGTCAGGTTTTCAAGCGGTTGAATTGCATGCGCTGCCATACCTGCCCAAAGTCCGCGTGCTTGTTTTGTCTTAAATTTATTCGCCATAAAAACAGCGGATGGAATTGCCTTCAATCCAAATTCAGCTAATGCCAGCGGATATTTTGGTATGGGAAACGGGCCTAATAAATCAGGTAATAATTTTGGCAAATCTCTGACAACCGGACTCATAAAATTCATATAAGCATCTTCGTCTTTTCCCAGACCCTTCGCCGTTTCCTCCACGGATCGATCCAAAACGCCAGCTGTTCCATCATCAAAAGGATGGGCAGCAGCATGTTTAGGCTGAATTAATTCTAGTCCATATTGTTCCAGCGATAAACTTTTGAAAAACGGAGAAAGCACCGCCATCGGATGAACAGCCGAGCAAACATCATGTAAAAACCCAGGTAATGTCAAAGCCTGCGTTCTCATTCCTCCGCCTATTTCTTTTTTTGCTTCAACCAGTAAAACAGAAAGCCCCTGTTGCTGTAACGTAATTGCGGCAGCAAATCCATTAGGTCCTGAACCTACAACAACGGCATCATATTCTGTTTTCTGCACAATTATTTCTATTAATCCAGCCGCAAATTCCCATGTTTATCACATTCGGATCTATCCGAAATCAAGTCAATAACGATTTACTCTACAAAACTGGTAGACAAAATAACTTTATATACTTTCAAAAAACAAGGATTAATTAAAATAAGCGGCTGTGATGAGAATAATACTCACAAAAAAAGCGGAACGACCTGAGGTCATTCCGCTCCAATACAACAGGATTCTGCTAATTATTTAAGCGTTTCTTTCAAACCTTGTACCGTTTCCAGGTGGTGATTCAAAGTTGGCAATTTTTCTGCTGCCCATGTTTTTATGTCAGCATCCTTACCATCTTTCGCAGCATCTTCAAATTTCTTAATGTCTTCTTTATGGTCATCAACCATGGCGGAAACATAAGCTTTATCAAAATCCTTTCCGGTTTTTTCAGAAAGATCTTTGTACATTTTTTGACATTTCTCACTCAATGTTGTTGGCAGCGTGATATTCTTTTTTTCTGCCAAAGCCTTCAATTCGTCATTTGCTTTCGAATGATCTTTTACCATCATCTTACCAAAATCTTTTACGCCAGGAGATGCTGCATTTTTTTCAGCAAGTTCTCCTAGTTGTACTTCAAGCATTCCGCCATCTGCTGCTGCAACGGCAAACTCTGTATCGTCTTCAATTTTTGTATCATCGAATTTTTTCTCATTGGCGTCTTCAGCCATTTCTTTGCTGTCCTCTTTTTTATTGGAGTTACAAGCAGAGAATGTTAATATGCTTGCCAAAAACAGGGCGCTTAATGTGATCTTTTTCATAATTTCTTACATTTTAGGTGATATTTGGCAACTGAAAACAAAAAATTATGCCAACAAAATTTTCTTTGGTATTTCCCATCAAATGCTATTGTAGTAAAACCAGTCCCTAAATCCCACATCTCAGAATGGCGATTTTATTCAACATGGAGCATTTCAATCCAAAAAAGTCAAAAAAATTTGATCATCCGAGCTCAAACTGCAACGACAAAAATGTTTTTTAAAAAACTTATATTAATTTTATGTCCTGATTAACCTATGAAGATGTCTGTTGTAGAAGATTTAGTGAATCAGCTTTATCAAATACAAACAAAGACACCAGAACTGAACATAATTTAGGAGTAACCCCCATATGAATCCGGATAAATTCTACAACATTTTTTTAGCAGATGATGATGAAGATGACACTTTCCTTTTTCAGGAAGCATTAGAACAACTTTCCTTATCGTCCAGCCTGGTGACAGCTGAAAATGGTTTGGAACTGATGAAAAAATTAAATTCCAGTGATGTAGTTCCTGACATGATATTTCTGGATATGAATATGCCGGTTAAAAATGGATTGGAATGCCTTTCAGAATTGAGATCGACAGATACTTTTCGCGAAACGCCGGTTATTATTCTTTCAACTTCCGTAGCCGGTTATCTTCTGGAATCAGCTTACAATGCAGGAGCTAACTTATACGTACAAAAACCAACAAGCTTTTCGAGCCTGATCAGTATTCTTGAAAAATGTTTGTCGAAGAAAAGTGACTTTACAACACAACCTGATATAAACGATTTTCTGGTTGCCAATAGCAATTAATCTAATAGATTTTTTGCTATTTCCTTATCTACCCATCTTTATCAAACTGAGTAGATACTTCCGCAATTATCCCGTTAAGCAGCATTAAGCTATTACACAATATATTAGTATTAAAACTCTAAAAACAAGCTACTTAACTTCTTAAAAAAGTTATCTGATTTCCCATTTTTTGTATTGGTATCGATTTGTTATTAATCATAATAAATCATATAACAGTACAAAACCATGTCGGGAGCCGTAGCCGTTGGAACACTTACAGAATTGCCTGCAATTTCCGCAAGACAAATAAAAAAACTAAAAAAAGATCCTGCCTTAACTGCCGCTGCGGCAGGGCTTCATTATATTTCAGGAAGTGACGCGCCGGGTTATATTCGTAAAGGAAAATCCCCCCGGTTTTATTATGTTGAAAAATCCGGTGAGCGATGTAAGGATAAAGAAGCAGTTTCCAGAATAAAATCACTGGTTTTGCCGCCTGCCTGGCAGGAAGTCTGGATTAGTAAAGATCCGCTGGGACATCTTCAGGCGACAGGTATTGACGAAGCCGGACGCAAGCAATACCGCTATCATCCGCACTGGAATTTAATACGTAACCAGACAAAATATTACCGTCTGCTAACCTTTTCTGACTCGTTGCCTCAGCTTCGTGAAAAGGTCGAAAGCGATTTACGCAGGAGGACTTTTGACATGGATAAAGCTATTGCATTGGTTATAAAGCTAATGGACAAAACATGTATCCGTGTCGGAAATCAACGTTATAAAATAAAACACGGGTCTTCCGGAATTACAACACTCGATGCCCGACATGCTACGGTGAAAGGAAAAACGATCCGTTTTATGTTTAAAGGTAAAAAGGGCGTAAAACAAGATATTACGCTTCGTGATGTACAATTGGCCAGGTTGGTAAAACAATGCAAGGAAATGCCCGGCCGTCGGCTTTTTCAATATATGAATGAAAAAGGTGAAAAATGTGCATTGTCAGCCAGCCATGTAAATGAATACATCAGAATTCACACAGGCGCGAATTTTTCTGCAAAAGATTTCCGGACGTGGATGGGTACTGTTACTGCTTTTGAATTTTTGAGTGGACAGTCTGAATATAAAACGAAAAGAGAATTTAATAAGACCGTTAATACTTGTCTGGATGCTGTGGCTGCGCATTTGGGAAATACGCGTACGGTTTGCAGAAAATATTATGTGCATCCCGCGGTTTTTCTGGCTTATGAAAAAGGAAAAATCCAGCGCATTTTCCATAAAGAAGTTGATCATGCCAAATATCTTTCGGACAACGAATTGCATGTAAAAGCATTATTGGCGCATCCGGCTTAATCCGACGCAAGTTTGAGATCGTATGTCTCTCACTATGCGAAAACTACTTTTGATATTAACACTTTTAATTCCTCTGGTTTCTTATGGCCAGAGGATTGATAATCTTGCCTCTTTCCGAAATGTGACAGGCGAAAAATATTTCCGGATTCATTATGACAATGATTTTTATGGCAAAACGGATTATTATTATACTCAGGGTTATAATCTTGAATTTGTAAATCCGGGTTTGAGAAAAAATCCATTATCCCATACACTGCTTCGATTAAAAAACAGTCGTACCAAATACGGGATTTCTTTTGAACACTACGGCTTCACTCCAACCAGTATCAAAAGCAATGAAATACTGCAAAATGACCGTCCTTTTGCTGGTGTGATCATCCTGAAAAGTTTTTCTGTTTCTGTCGATACTTTGCACAAATCCAGATTGTCTTCAATATTGAGTACCGGAATGCTCGGTCCGGCGGCTTTTGCTGGTAAAATGCAAAAGAAAATCCACAGCTGGACAGGGGACCCTGAACCGATGGGCTGGCAATATCAGATCAGAAATGAAGTGGTGATTAATTATGAATTGAACTACGAAAAAGAGATTTTCAATATTCCAAACATCGTTTCTTTAAACACAAATTCAGGAATTCGTCTGGGTACGCTTTCTGATAAAATTCAGGGCGGAGCCACGCTTACAATCGGAAGATTTGATTCCCCTTTTCAAACCCGCGAAAAAAAAATTAAAAACAATTACCAGCTATATTTCTATACTCAGCCTTTGGTTAGTCTGGTTGGATATGATGCAACCATGCAGGGAGGAATTATTAACCGAAGCAGTCCATATACTTTGACTGCGGGACAAATTAGCCGTTTCACTTTCCAGAATTCTTATGGTGTGATATTGAGTGTACGGAATCTTTATGTTGAATATTACCGAACATACCTGAGCAAAGAATTTGAGACGGGAAGAACGCACAAATGGGGTGGGCTAAAAATTGGATTAGCTTTTTAAATACGTAATACACTTATAGATAATCAGTTAACTATCAAATTTGCTATTACCAACATACGTAAAAGTACTTAAATTACTCACCATAGGGAAAAAACGGCAACACTTCACCCCGGTTTTGACATATAAAAACGACTTCTGATCCAAATTCAATGATGGCATAAAGTTTTTAAATCTTATAGTATTATTCATTTAAAATTACACTGTTATGTCAACTACGAACGAAAATCTTATAGAAGTATTAAACGACCTGATCCAGATTAATAATGACCGTATTGAAGGATACGAAAAAGCGATCAAGGAAACCGACGATATCGATGTGGATCTGCAAGGTATTTTCCAGAAAATGGCAAATGAGAGCAGAGGTTACGTATCTGAGTTAACATCACAAGTTTCTGCACTTGGAGGTGAAGTAGCAACAGGTACTACTAATTCTGGTAAAATCTACCGCGTATGGATGGATGTGAAAGCAACATTCACAGGCCATAGCAGACAAGCAGCGCTAGAAAGCTGTGAAGGTGGAGAAGATGCGGCACAAGAAGCCTATGCAGACGCATTGGCATCTGATGCAGAAATTCCAGTAGACGTGAGACAATTAATTACAGATCAAAAAGCATCGTTGAAAACATCACACGATTTGATCAAAAAATATCGTGATGCACATCAGGCAGTAAACAGCTTGTAAAAATCACAAAGCAAAAAACCCGGACTGAGAAAATTCTCAGTCCGGGTTTTTTGTATATAGAGAAAATTATTTAGAAACTATTCCGAGCCAATATTAACAATTAACCCTTAACAATTATATCCTCGCTAATAACTCCGCCTTTTTCGCTTTATATTCTTCTTCGGTAATATGCCCTTTTTCAAACAAACCTGAAAGTTTTTCGATTGTTGAAAATATTGAATCTTCTGAAATTGGTGCTAGTGTCGGTTTCGAAGTATTTTCTTTTTCATCCCACCCAGAAGATTTTACCATATCATAAGCAAGTCCGGGAGTTTCCTGCGTCAAATTTCCAGGTTCTGAGATTAAAGGCAAAGTTGAGATATCAATCGGGCCATCCTGACTTGTTAGTAGATAAGATTGTCCTGAACCCTGTTGCTGTGAAACCCCGGAAATCTGATGATGTTTTGTATCATAAATTGCGCGGTTGCCATTTTGCTCGATCACCAAACGATGCACAGGTCCAAAATAAGCATAGCGAAAATTGTTTTGAGAACCACTTGCTGTTGGATTTCCAAACACGGCTGGCCATGGTTTATCGGAAGTTCCATTCTTACTGTCAATGCTTTGTTCAGCCGGTTCTTCAAAAAGAATTTCTTTTGAAACAAGCTGTGCAAGTTCATTACAAAGCTGGTCAACAGTGATTTTCAAAGTCCGGTTAAACATATCGCCAACCATCGTCATTCCACCTTTCATCCACTGACCGCTGCCGCCAAGTTCCGGAATATTAAATTGAGCCATTGTGGCGTTGCCATTAATTACAGCTTTCAGCATGGCCAAAACACTGTCTTTACTTAATTCATATCTTGATGCTATATCGTCAATCTTTTTCTGGCCTTCTGTTGTGAGCGTTTTCATATGACTTGTTTTTTATACCAACACATTATATTTCAACTAAATATAACAAAAATGGTGCCATACAGCGCTTTTTCATTTTGACTGATCAACGATTTCCTGCCATTTTTTTTCAAGCTTTTCGTTATTCTGAATACCTTTTTGATGAACTGCGACGTCTTTTGCATAGATGATTCTATCATCTGTAAGCGGATGTGTGCTTAGCAGATTTATAGTTTTAGAATCATTAGATTCCGATTTTAGCAAAGTAAATAAATCGGTAAAACCTTTTAAATCCAGTCTGTTTGACTGCAAAATCCCAACGGCTTTTTCATCAGCATCTTTTTCAAGACTCCGGGAATAATTTAAATTCAACAGCATATTGGAATTATCAGCGAGTACGGTTGTGATTCCATTGATATCATTGAAGATGAGGGAAATAAGTAAATAACCTGATAAACTTCGGGAAATACTTTTCAATGAATGCCGGTAATGAACATGTGCAACTTCATGTGCCAAAAGTGCTGCAAGTTCTTCTTTGGTTTTCATTTTTGAAATGATCTTATCAAAAACAACAATATGACCGCCTGGCAAGGCAAATGCATTTATTTGATCTTCTTTGACAACCGTAATTTCAATTGGATAATCAGTTTTAAAATCGATCTCTTTTACAAAATCATTAACCTTCCTCGTTAAGGTTTTATCCGTTTCGTATTCAGAAATAACATTTTCGTACATGGTCTCGCCTAGTTGCGTTTCCATGCTTATGGGTATTTTATCCGCAACAGTTTCCGCAAACCAGGGAAGAATATATAAATAGGCAAGAGCTAACAATCCAATTAATGCACAAGTAATTCCCGCAACAATAGCTCCGTTCTGATTTAATAAAAAATCAATTCTCTTCTTAAAAAATGCTTTTTCAGGATATAATTTTTTCAGAGAAACCAGCAGATTTTCGTCTTTGCACTCAATGGTTTGTTTAGGAAAATCGCCATATCTGAAAATAAAAAGTGAATCAAAATTGAGATCTCTTTCAATTTCATTGATTTCCCAGCGAACAATTAGTGCATTTTGATCCTGATCAAAATACTGAATAATCCAGTGATCCTGCTTCAAATCCAGCGTTGCCTGATGCGTTACCGAACGCTTTCCGTCGAAATACAAAATATTGAAATGGTACATAAAAGTGCTTTTCCTTATACCAATCCAATATCAATCATATCCGAAATATCTTCACCGGTTGCATCGCGATAATCCATTTCTGTTTGCTCAATTGCGTTGACATCCAGATTTCCCTCAATCAAAATATTTGAGAAAATAAAATTAAGCGTACGGACAGTCGCCCAGGGGGTTCCAAAACCAAGGGTCAAAATAATGATGAAAAGATTGCCAATTATCAGTTTGAAATATCCACCAGCGGTTGCAGTTGACTGGAATTTAATGATTTTGCCGTCCTGCTCCATTTGAATATTATCTACGAAAAAACGGAACAGATCTTTTACATACCAGAAAGAGTAAACGCCCAAGGTAATTAAAGTCAGAAAATAACCTTTCAAATGCAGCAGGAAATAATCCGTGCCACCACCGTTATACGAAAACGAAATGCTTCCAAAACGCAGATGACCAAATATGTATTTTCTGATTTTAACGATGAACCAGAAATAGTAAATTCCCAATGTCGAAATCGTGATCAGCGCTCCGATAATAAATTCCTGCAAAAATTCCTTCTGGTCGCCACGATATCCAAAATGAATTCCACGCCAGGAAGAACGTGATGCCCTGTATTTTGTTGAACCATGAATGGCGATTGGAATAAGCAAAATAAAAGCAGCATAGGTTACTAAAAAGCCAAGACTGATGATGAGTGGCTTTTTTGACAAAACACAGACTATAAAAAATGCGTAGATCACAATGAAAATTCCGATCGCTTTAATGAAGCCGACAAACATTTCTTTACCCGTTCCGTGAAAGGTAAAACGACTTCCTTCAAATTCCGTTTCCTGATAAATATATTGGAGGACTGCGGCCTTTGCCCAAGGATAATATAATCCCAGTGTAACAATGGTCAGCAATAAATTGACGATATAAATACCAAATAGTTTACTACCTTCTCCATGAAAAGTAACCTGGCGTAGATCTTTTTCTTCCATTTTTAAAATTGAGAGTATAAGGTGCTAAATATAGAATAAATAATATAAAATCTGTTTTTCCTAATGTTAAAAATGAAAAAACTATCAAATTGACTTCTGGTTTAGAAAAAATCAGTAACCTGCGACGGTTTGAATCTTTTAATGAAAAATACTTTAAAACTTAAAATGAAATATTTCTTAATTGCCCTGCTTTTTCTACTTTTTAATACTGCGTTACAAGCGTCAAAAGTTGATACTGTTTCTACATACAGTCCGTCCATGCGGAAAAATATTAAAGCTGTTGTCATAACTCCGGACGCAATTAAATCAACAGAAAAACTGCCTGTTTTGTATTTATTACACGGTTACAGCGGCAATCAGGCCGACTGGATCAGTAAGGTAAAAGCCGTTGCAGAATATGCGGATCAATACAAATTAATGATTGTTTGTCCGGATGGAAATTTTGGTAGCTGGTACTTTGACAGTCCTGTGGATCCTGCCTGGAAATATGAAACCTATGTAAGTTCCGAGCTTGTATCCTGGATTGATTCACATTATAAAACCATCAATAACAAATCCGGAAGGGCCATTACCGGTTTGAGTATGGGCGGACATGGTGCATTGTTTCTGGCACTAAAACATCAGGATATTTTTGGAGCGGCTGGCAGTATGAGCGGTGGCGTGGATTTAAGACCATTTCCTTTAAACTGGGATCTGTCCAAAAGACTTGGATCGTATGCAGAATTTCCGGAAAGATGGGACAACAATAGTGTTATAAACCTGACGCATCTTTTAACTTCAAAAACTCTTCCGCTGATCATCGACTGCGGAACGGAAGATTTCTTTTTTCCTGTCAACGTAAAACTGCATCAGAAACTTCTGGACAACAATATTCCGCATGATTTCATCACCCGAAAAGGAGCGCACAATTGGGAATACTGGTCGAACGCGATAAGTTATCAGGTTTTATTTTTCTCAAAATTCTTTAAAACCGCAGCATAAATTTTAAACAAAAAAGCGGGATACAGTTTCTGACAAATAGAAATTGTATCCCGCTTTTTATATGTATTTCATATTAAGTCAGCCTCATCGCAAAAAGATCTTTTGACTTGCTGTAAACATAGGTAACAACCAAAAGTGTTATGGCACCACCTACCAAAACGGTTGGTATTGGCCCGGCCAATCTGGTTGCTAATCCCGATTCAAAAGCGCCAAGTTCGTTGGAAGAACTCACAAAAATCCCACTTACAGAAGCTACACGTCCACGCATTTCATCCGGTGGGAAAATCTGCATAATCGTTTGACGGATCACCACGCTGATACTATCACAAATTCCGGTTGCAAACAATGCAGCGCAAGACAGCCAGAAATTGGTTGAAAGAGAAAATATAATGGTAAAAATCCCAAAACCGGCTACGGAAATCAACATATTCCGCCAGGCCTGATGTGTCGGTGGAAAATGCGCCATGGCAAACATCGTGATCAAAGCACCAACGGATGGCGCAGCTCTTAATAATCCCAAACCTTCCGGACCGACGTGCAAAATATCTTCTGCAAAAACCGGCAAAATTGCAATCACACCACCAAATAAAACCGAAAACATATCCAGTGAAAGTGCGTATAAAATAATTTTGGTACTGAAAACGAAACGCAAACCATCTCTGAGACTTTGCCAGATTGTGATCGTTGACAGTTTATTATTAACCGGATTCGTTTTTATCAGGGTGATCAAAACCAGACAAACGACCATCGTAATCATGATAGCGAGTAAGGTGTGCGTCAATCCCATATATACATAAAGGAAACCAGCAATACCGGGCCCGATTACGGCACCAGCTTGTGAAAATGTACTGCTCCAAGTTGAGGAATTTGAATAAATCTCTCTTGGAACAAGAAATGGTTTCAACGAAGAAGAAGCGGGAGAATAAAATCCTTTTGCCAGTCCGATCAGAAAAAAGACAGAATAAACCGACCATAAATGCTGATTTGTAGATAAAGCAGCTATCCATTGAGGCTGAAAAAGGAAATACAAAATCGCAGATCCGGCAATGATAACCGACAAACTAACGCGAAGAATAATCCGTCTGTCGTTGCGGTCTGCGACGTGGCCGCCAAAAAGAGAAACTGCAATGAAGGGCACAACTTCCGCCAGACCGATCATTCCCAAAGCCAGCGGATCATGCGTAAGACGATAAAGTTCGTAACCAATGATCACCTCCTGAATAAGGAGCGCACATCTGTACAAAAAGCTGTTGGCAAGAAAAAAGCGAAATTCGGGATAGCGAAGTGCGGAGTAAGCGTCGTGTTTGACTGGTGTATTCAACTTATTGTCAAATTAGTTAAAAGCACTAACCCTGAACAAGAATGGGTTAGCCCATATGTAACTAACAATAAATCAGCAATCTGAGTTCTCCGTTTTAATATAACTTTTCAAAAAAGTGTTTCCTCGAATATTTATATTAACAAAATAGTAATTTTAAGCAAAATTATACCATTTTCAATTCTATCATTCTATCATTCTATCATTCTATCATTCTATCATTCTATCATTCTATCATTCTATCATTCAAAACTAAACCCTCACTCCCCTGAGTTCCTGCTCCACAAACAAATAATTCTCTTCATCAAAACATACAAAAATCACTTTTTCAATCTTATCATTTTTTGACAGAAATCTTGAAACCGTTTGCACACCGACTTGCGCGGCCTGAAATTTTGGATAGCCATAAACGCCCGTGCTGATATTTGGAAAAGCAACGGATTTACAACCATTCATGACGGCAAGCTGTAATGAATTGATATAACAATTAGCAAGTTTTTCGGCTTCTTCCTTTTCCCCACCGTTCCAAACCGGTCCGACGGTATGGATAACAAATTTTGAAGGTAACTTTCCTGCTGTGGTAATTACTGCTTCGCCGGTTTTACATCCGCCTTGTCTGGCTACAATTTTTCTGCATTCTTCCAGAATTTCCGGTCCGCCGGCTCTATGAATGGCACCGTCCACACCACCGCCACCGAGCAAAGAAGAGTTTGCAGCGTTAACGATCGCGTCCACCGAAAGTTTTGTTATATCACCTTTGATAAGTTCAATTTTGGATATAGCGTTATTCATAGTCGTTTGTCAAAAAAATTATATCCTGTACAAAAGATTATAAAAATTCAGATGGTGAAATACATTCTTTCCAATAATCGACAATGGTGCGGATTGTTCTTTCAAAGTCATCAAATGACGCAGGTTTTTTAAAAAAGCCCTGAACCGAAGAAGAGTAAGCGTCAATCACCAATTGCTGGTTAGCACCTGTGGTGAAAAATAAATAAGGAATACATTTTATGCTTTCCTGTTCATGATTGTGCACTTCATTTCTGATTTCCAGGCCATTCATTTTAGGCATATTAATATCAGACAAAATCAGCAAGGGTTTGGAATCTGTTTTAGCAAGGAATTCCATCGCCTTTATACCATCCTCAAAAAACAAGATTTGGTTGCTATAAGCGAGATTTTTAAAAGTTTCACCTATCAAAAACTGATCTTCCAAATCATCTTCAATGACAATAATAGGTCCGTCAATATTCATAATTTGCTAAGTTTAGTTCAGAAGTTACACTGAACAACTACTCATTAAAAGAACCATTCCCATAGACTGACTTAATGCTGCGTTATTTCAAAACCGGATTTTGAAACAATAAAAAAGCCCGGAGAGTCCGGGCTAATAAGAAAATATTATTTGCTGATTAATTTCAGATATTCCTCACCAAGAGGTGTTAAGGTATATCCGGGCTCATGGCTGATGGTAAGACCAAGTGCTTTTAACTTTCTTATATTTAGTTTTAACCATTCTTTTTCTTTTTTCGCTTTAATCGCCAGATCAGCCGCCCGCAATTTCGGATTTTCCTGAATTGCGATTAAAGTTTTTGTCGTCCACTTACCAATCTTGCTAAATTTATCAAGGTTTTCCAGAGCGATTTTCAATGCTTCCAATTCCTCTTCATCAATTGTCACATTTTCTTTCAACTCAACATGAGGATTTTCTGAATCAAATGCTACTTCAATTTTATAAATATCACCGTCTTTCTGGCTTTCCAGAAGCTGAATTAAAGGAAGTGCTGCTGCAAATCCAGCCTTTTGTGCGTCTTCGTCTGTAATTTTATCAAGATCCGTTTTTTCTGTTGAAACAATACGGATCACACCTACGCTGGTTTTTACAAGACCGCCAGCACTCACCTGAAGCTTTTTCCATTTACGGAATGCCAGTGAAATGCTTCCTGCCTTTATTCCTTCGAGATGTTTTAGTTTAATGAGCATAGTTAAATCAATTTCAAAATTTTTATAAAGATAACCTTTCTAGCACAAAAAGTCCGACTTGAATATTTCAGAAGCAAGTTGAATCAGTTCTAAAACATTTCTGGCAGGATTATTTATTACTTACCTGCATAATTCATCACTTTCTAAACAAACTCAACCATGACTAACCCAACACTACAAAACTGTATCGACCTTTGCAACGCTTGTGCTGCTGCCTGTAATTATTGTGCAAGTGCTTGTTTGAAAGAAAAAGATGTAAATATGCAGGCAAAATGCATTAATCTTGATTTACAATGTGCTGCTTTATGTTACGCAACGGCACAATTATTAATTCTTGACAGCGAATTTGCAGATGATCTTTGTAAAGTTTGTGCTGATGTTTGTAATGCATGTGCCGCAGAATGTGAGAAACATGCAGCAATGGGAATGAAACATTGTGAGATGTGTGCGGAAGCATGTAGAAATTGCGCCAATGCTTGTGAAGAAATGGTACAGGTAGAAGGCAAATAAATAAAGAGATGTTACGTTCTAACATCACAAACATAGAAAAGCTCCATGTTATTCAGTTAACATGGAGCTTTTTATATGTCTATTACAATTACTTTGAAACTAAGACTGCGAAGTATTTCTATAAATTTTGACAAAATAATCTACACAGATTGCTAACAAACTGTATATTAGATTAAAATTTAACAACCAGCGCAATCTATGAAAAGACTTTTCCTCAGCATAATTTTCTTTTGTACACTTTTTACAGTTTACGCACAGAATAATCAGCCTTCATCCATAAGGACTGAGGCAGAAAATTACACGCAGATGAGCGGTGTTTCTACCGAAAACACAAGCGACACCGGCGGTGGACTCAACGTAGGTTATATTGATACAAACGACTGGATGGATTATCAGATCCAGGCTTCGGTAGCCGGAACTTATACTTTTAATTTCCGGGTAGCGAACAGTTATGGAAACGGAATTATAGAAATCCAGAATTCTAATGGCGCTGTACTTGGACAAATCGTTGTTCCAAAAACGGGTGGATGGCAAAGCTGGGCAACAATCAGCACACAGGCTACTTTACCAGCAGGAAACCAGACCATCAGGATTTTTGCCCGTGGCGGCGAATTCAATTTCAACTGGTTTGAAGCATATCAGGAAAATTTCATCCCTGGTAAAATTGAAGCCGAAAACTTTTCAGCTATCAATGGATCGGGAACAGATACTTCGGAAGATACCGGCGGTGGACTTGCTGTTAGCTGGATTGGTGATAACAGCTGGATAGATTACAACGTCAACGTACTTTCTGCGGGGGTTTATACTTTAAAATTTCGAATTGCCAATGGTTTTAGTGACGACGCCTCGCTTTCTTTAAAATCTGGTGACGGAACTGTTTTGGGTGAAATTAATAATCTTCCACGCACAGGCGGTATGCAAGGATGGGCAACAACCAGCATGTTCGTTAATTTACCAGCCGGAAAACAAACATTACGTGTTTTTGCAAAAAAAGGAATTTTCAGCCTTAACTGGTTTGAAGCTTCTGGTTCAAAAGCATTACCAGGAAGAATTGAAGCTGAAAATTATGATGTAGCCAGTGACGTGCGCCCGGAAGATACAGCAGATTCAGATGGTGTAAAAAACCTGGGCTATATTGATGACGGTGATTTCATGGACTATAATGTCAATGTAGCAGCTGCCGGAACATATAACTTCAACTTCAGAGTATCGCAATCAATATGGAAACGGTAATATTCAGATAAAAAATGCTGGTGGCAATGTTCTGGGAGAAGTAGACGTGCCTGTGACTGGCGGATGGCAGGTTTGGAAAACCATCAGTGCAATGGCAACATTACCAGCAGGAAATCAGATTATCAGAATTTATGCAAACCGCGGAGCTTTCAATTTTAACTGGTTTGAATTAACCAAAACAAACCTGATTCCGGGAAAAGTACAAGCCGAAAATTTCAGCGCTGTAAATGGCGTGGCTCCTGAAAATACAGAAGATGTTGACGGTGGCCAGGATATTGGCTGGATCGGCGACAACAACTGGATGGATTATAATGTCAAAGTTGCTTCGGCAGGTTTTTATAGTTTCAAATTCAGGGTTGCCAATGGATTCAGTGATGATGCTGCTCTTGAACTTCGCGCGGCAGATGGTACCGTTTTAGGACAAATTAATAATCTTCCCCGTACAGGTGGTATGCAGGGCTGGGGATCTGCAAATTTGATAGCGCAGCTTCCTGCCGGCGACCAGGTTTTACGCGTTTTTTCGAAGAAAGGTGTTTGGAGCCTCAATTGGTTTGAAGGAACTGCTTCACGTCCCTTACCTGGAAAAATCGAAGCTGAAAGTTTTGATGTGGCAAGTGATGTAAGAATTGAAGATACTCAGGATGTTGACGGCGTCAAAAACGTGAGTTATATCGATGATGGTGATTATTTTGACTATAACGTAAATGTTGCATCTGCCGGAACCTACACTTTTAATTTCCGTTTGTTTAAAAATTACGGAGACGGACTTATCCAAATTAAAAATGCGACGGGTACTGTACTTGGCCAGGTAGAAGTTCCAATTTCTGGATGGCAAAATTATGTTACTATAAATACCACGGCGACACTTGCTGCCGGAAGTCAGGTTTTACGAATTTATGCTGAAAAGGGCGCTTTTTACTTTAACTGGTTTGAGGTAGTAAAAGGAGGAACTGCCCCTGTTAAAGCAGCTTCGGTAATTACATTTGGTGAGCTTCCCTCAAAACTGGCAGGATCTGCTCCTTTTGATCTGACGGCATCCAGTACCAATACTGAATCACCAATTACGTTTACTTCTTCAAACCCTTCTGTGGTTTCCGTTTCTAATCAGACAGGAATTTGGAAAGCGACGATTATAGCAGCTGGTTCGGCAGTAATTACTGCTTCTCAGGCAGAAAGCGCTGGTTTTAATGCCGCAGAAAATGTAGCCAGAACGCAAATTATTCAATCTGTTTCAACTCCGCCTGTTGATCCGGGGAATCCTTCCACGGCTGTCAAAATTCCGTTGGATCCAAAACGTTGGTATCAATTAAATAATACAAGTAACGGACTTGATGGCTTGTTTGACGGAGACACGCAGACGGAAGTAAATACAGGTTACGGACTTGCAATTGACCGCTATGATGCTTATTATCCATTGCTTGAAGGAGAAGAAATCACTTTGGAAAGCGTGAAATTTTTTGACTTTACTGGTAATTTCAAAGACAATCCAATGATTTTGTCGGTCATCACAGATCAATGGGAACGCATTCCGGTTGCAACTTTTACCGGCGAAGTATTCAACGGCTGGGTTGGCCCCTATCCCGGAAGACAACTGGCAGGCGATGCTTTGTTTAAGCTTGACCAAAAAGCAACTAACATCCGTTATCTGGTATTGAGCATTCAACACGGTTTCCCGACGGAAATGGAATTGTATGGAACTTACAAACCTACCACAAAAGCCATTACCCCAATTCCTAAAAAAGATATCCAGCTAAGAGATTTGTTTGGAGTTAATGCGTACGAGTGGAATTTTGAAGACGGTCAGACTCCATGGGAGATTAATGAAACCAAAATGAATCTGGCAAAAAGTTTTACCGGAATCCGTCATTATATGGATTGGGAAAAACTGGAAGCCAACGAGGGTCAGTTTTCTTACGCCCCGACACTTAGCGGAGGCTGGAATTATGACGCAATATACGAGCGTTGCAAAGCTGCAAACATTGAAGTACTGGCATGTTTGAAAACAGTTCCGGGCTGGATGCTGGCAACATATCCTGAAAGTGAACGTGATGCTGAAAACGTTCCGGTTCGATATGGTGCTGATTTTTCAAATCCGGTGTCTTACAAAGATCAGGCAAGAGTAGCTTTCCAGTATATCGCGCGTTATGGAAGCAACACCAATGTCGACCCATCATTACTTAGTGTTTACTCACTTCCAAGATGGACCGGCGATAATCCTAATACAATAAAAATCGGACTTAATCTGATCAAATATATTGAGTGTGATAATGAGCGCGACAAATGGTGGAAAGGCAGAAAAGGCTACCAGACTGCGCGGGAATATGCAGCCAATTTATCTGCTTTTTATGATGGACATAAAAATACAATGGGACCTGGAATTGGTGTAAAAAACGCCGATCCTAATATCAAAGTTGTTAATGCAGGATTGGTAACCGGTTCCGATTATATCAAAGGGATGGTTGACTGGTGCAGAGAATTCCGTGGCTACAATGCTGATGGTTCTGTAAATCTTTGTTGGGATGTAATTAATTTCCATTTATACACGGATAATACTTCGTCATCTCAAAGTGGTACATCCACGCGCGGCGCGGCTCCTGAGGTAACTTCTGCTGATAAGGTGATGGAAAATTTTGTTCAGGTTTCTCATGATATTTCAAAAGATATGCCCGTGTGGATTACCGAAGCAGGTTTTGATATCGCTCAGACAAGTCCATTAAAAGCCATTCCAATTGGGAATAAAACAGCATTGGAAACACAAGGCGACTGGATTTTAAGAACGTCATTATTTTCTGCCCGCCATGGTGTAGCAAAAATGTTTTATTACCAAATGTATGACGACAATGAAGGAGGATGGATATTTGGTAGTGCTGGTCTAATAAATGGAGATCAAACCCGCCGTCCGGCTGCCGATTACTTCTTTCAGGTTAATAAGCTTTTTGGAGAATACAGTTATAAAGAAACCACCAATCAGGATCCAATTGTTGACCGGTACGAACGCGATGGAAAATCTGTTTATATTTTAACCGTTCCTGATGAAAAAGGCAGAACTGCTAATTATACTCTGCATGTAGGTGATTTTTCTCACGCAAAAATATATCGTCCCAAAGCCGGAAGTGATAATATGGACATGGAAGAAGTTGAAGTTGTTGCCGGAAACATTACGGTTACTGCAACGGAAACGCCAATGTTTGTTGTGGGTTCTGCATCAAACGCCAGGATAGCTGCAACGGATTCAATTATGACATTGGCTTCGTCTGTCGCAACTTTACCTGCTACCGAAACAGTTTTGACTTTGCATGAATCTGTTCAGGTTTATCCTAATCCAACGTCTCGGTTCCTTTCAATTGATGTGATGAATAAAAATGATTCACCGGTTGAAATAAATATTTTCGATGCAGGTATCGGAAGACTTCACAAACAATTACGTATTAACAAAGAAAACCAGTCAGACTTAAAAGGAATTGATATTTCGAACTTACCGGTAGGTGTATATATCATTGAAATTAAACAAGGCAATGACCGCGCTTTCAGAAAAGTGATCAAAGGGTTATAATTCTAGAAATTACTACTACAATAATTGTAAAGGTTGATCGTTTTCCGGTCAACCTTTATTTTTGGTAAAATTCATATGTACAGGATCAATTTTAATATTGATTATCTAAAAGATTTTGAAAAGATAGACCATGAAAATGTTTCAGCAGGGATTTCAATTAAAAGAAAAAAGAAGAGGATTTCACTTAATTACTTCGGAAGTTATTTATGCAATGCCTCAGATTGCCGAAATTAAAACCGGTATGTGCCAGGTTTTCATTCAGCATACTTCGGCTTCTTTAACTATTAATGAAAATGCAGATCCTACCGTGAGAAAGGATTTTGAAATGTTTTTCAATAAAACAGTCAAAGAAAATGACCCCGATTATCAGCATGATTATGAAGGTTCCGATGATATGCCTGCGCATTTAAAAGCTTCCATTTTGGGAAGTTCCGTCATGATTCCTATAAAAAACGGAAAATTAGCGCTGGGTACCTGGCAAGGAATTTATTTATGTGAACACCGGGATTATGGTGGATCAAGACATTTTTTGATTACGGCCTGGGGTGAATAAAAATAATCACTGAATCTTAGATTAATGAAGGGAATTAAGGTGTTGCAGCTAAAACCTGGCTTTGAAATAAACTGTCCAGTAGTTCTCCTGCAATTTTAGAGTACTCATTTATATTTTCAGAACAACATGTTTGATCATTAATTTCAACCATACAGGCTTTTACAAACACACCAGTATCTTCCATATCATTACCAAGATAATTTGTAAAATTAAGATTCTGAGCTTTTAAAATTGTTGTCCATTGTGACGGTTTTGAAGTATAATTGCTGTAAAGATTAAGTATAAAAGCATTAGCATGCAACATCAGATTTGGCAATAACTGATGGGTAAAAATCGGTCCGGAAATGTAGTTGGTTCTTAAATCCGTAATCAGTTTATTCACCGGACGATCTGTAAACTTTCCATAGAAATCAATCTCTGAATAATTAACAAATAGGTCAATCTGAAAATGATCATTAATAAGCTCACAGATCTTTATTATTCCTTCTGTGGAAGTTTCATCGGATTCAAATGAGAATATCTTAACCTCGTAAATATTCCTGAATTCCTCTCCGGTTTTTTCAAGCGAATCCAGATTCCTTCCCAGTAAAATTAAATTTCGGCCCAGCGCGGCAAGTTCTGTGGCAATGGCAGTTCCCAAGTTCGTATCAGCATTTCTGATTAATGAAAAATTCATAGCCAATTTATGATTTGAATAATATTTGAATTAAATAATGGTATGGACGTTCTGAATTGTCACATTAAAAATCAGGTGATATTCAGACCGCCAACCGTTTGCAAATTAAGATGACTTTTAAATGAGAAGAAATACTGATTTATCATTAGGCAGGATGCAAAAAGCAGCTGGATGTATCAAAAAAAATCTCCTGAAATAATTAATAAGGAAAGCTTGGATCTTGACAATATGGATTTCAACCGTATGAAAAAGCAGATTTCACTTATTAAGGCAATGGCACAGCTCAGCAGCAGTGGTATCACTATTTACGATTTGCATAAAAAGATACATATTTACACATCCAGTAATTTCTATAACTTGTTTGATTACGATATACCTGAAAATCAAACGGAAGTTGAAAATAACATATTCGACAGACGAGTTCATCCGGAAGATCTTAAAGCGCTGGCAGAAAATGGATTTTCAGCCATGGAATATCTCATGTCACTTTCGCCTGAAAAGCGTATGTTTTACAAAATGATTAATGAATACAGGATTTTATCAAAGGACGGGACTTACATTCTGGTAACGGAGCAGCATCAAATTCTGGAACACGATGCTCTGGGTAATATCTGGCTTTCCCTCGGAATTATTGATATTTCCCCTAATCAGCAGAAACTCGAAGGAGTCAAATTTCAGGTCCATAATTTTCAGACGGGTGAGTTTATTAATCTATGGGGTTCAAATAAAATGCAAAGCGTTCCGTTGACAACAAGAGAACGGGAAATTCTCAAAATGATCAGTGATGGTATGTTAAGTAAGGAAATTTCCTGGTTACTTAACATCAGCGTTCATACGGTGAATACGCATCGGCAACGTATTTTGGAAAAATTCGGTGTAAACAACTCCATAGAAGCCATTCATAATGCCAGGCGGCAAGGATTGATTGGGTAAGTTTTAGATAGAATTTTATTTCAAATATTTATCAAACCAGTTAAAAGCGTCAATCTGCATTTCAACATCGAATTTATGGCGACCGTCGTAAAATAATGCTTTATAGTTTTCTGATGCATTTGCCTTTTTATAAACTTCGGACAATACCTTATCTGCAATTTTCATTTCAGATAAGGTAAAGAGTTCGTCCTGATTATTGTTTTGAATCAAAGTTGGTAATGGGACACGAAGCCCAAGTATTTCAGCAAATTCCAGATATTTTGGGAGCAAAGGTACATAAGTCATCCAGGTATGTGTGAAGGATTTATGCAGGATAAAGTCATTCCATGTTGTCATAAAACCTACACAAACCGCACACTTAATCCTTGGGTCCAATCCTCCGAGGTAAACAGTTCTTAATCCGCCACCAGACAAACCGCCGCAGCCAATCCTGTCCGGATCAACCTCTTTCCGCTCACTTAATATGCTCAGCGCAATCTGGTCTTCTGCCAAAACAACGCCGGGCCACGTAGTTCCTGCACAAAAAAGGGATTTGGACAAAACATGTTCATGCTCAATTGCCCACTGGTTGTAATTTTCAATATTTTCTATTTTCTCAGGATTGTTGCCAGCCCGATTATCATCATTGACATTATCCAGAGGTATTCCTTCAATATCTTCACAACTTACCCGTCTGCTTCCAAATGCGAAAGTATCATGAATCAAAACTACATATCCTCTTTTCGCAATTTCATTAGCCCAGGCCTTTCCACCATAATCAGTTGCCTGATGATCTTTAATTAATGGATGTAATTCATCGGAAGTATTAACAATTTTACGGTAACCGAAATACTTTTTTGCGGCATGATCGTGTAAAGCGAGAATTGCGGGAAGAGGTTTTGTAATTCCAGATGGTTTTAATAAAACAGCTTTTGTAATTCTTCCATATGGTAATTGCCAGGAAAGTTCTTCTATTGCCAAACCATCATGAACGTATTGTTTTTCAATTGTTACAACAGGAACTTCTGAAATTTCAGGTTTGGAAAGTAATTCTGTTACTTTTTCAACAGCTTGGTTTCTCCAAAAATCCAGTTCCGACCATCGGGAATTCCGGAAAGACAAATCCGCAGGGTTCTTTCGAAGTGTCGAAGCCCACTTTCCATAATCACCAATAATACTTTTATTTTCTGCCATGAAATTTGATGTATAGTGTTGTAACTATCAGTAGATAATTTAGCTGACGTTCCTAGACTTTTATGAAAATTTTCTTTTTGTAGAGAAAATAAAGAATTAGCCAAACAAGTAATAACCCGCCAATAGCATTGAATACTTCATGCCATTTTTTATCAAAATGCATGTAAAATCCTTCAAAAAATAAACTGGACGATGCATGGAAATCGACAAAGCGTACTAAAAGATAAATAAGCAGAGAATTCATCCCAATAACCCGGAAGAAAAAAGACCATTTAGCAAACCCTTTAACATCGATGATCCAGTAAAAAATGGCCAGAATTAAAAATGATAATCCAGCAGTAAGTAAAATAAAAGAACTTGACCATAAGTGTTTGTTGATTGGAAAAACAATATTCCATGTAATTCCTGAAACAACTCCGATTATACCAGCCGTTGTTAGCCATTTCAATTTAAATATGTCGGATTCATTCCTAAGTAAAATATCTCCTGCTAATGATCCAAAAATAGTAAGGCAAATTGCAGGAAAAGTCGTCAATATGGCAAGCTCATCATAGGTCTCTTGTTTTAATTTCCCAGGCATAAAATTCCTGTCAAACCATCCGACCAGATTACCTTCAAAAGAAAAATCACCCGCGCCATACCCGGGTACCGGAATTAATAGTAAAATGAGATAATATAAAATCAAAGTGCCAATAGCCCAGCAAAGTCGTTGAGTCCATGAAAAGTTTAGATAAAGAACAGCTCCAACAAAACTCGCCAGCCCGATTCTACCAAGTACACTACCATATCGAATATGCCCGGGATCAAAAATATTGATCGGTGCATTTTTATCCAGGATGCCTAAAACAATTAAAATTAGCATTCGATTAAAAACTTTTCTCAATAACTTTCCTTTGGAGATATTTTTGGATAATCCGCCGGTTAAGCTAAATGACAAAGATGTTCCTGCCAGAAAAAGAAAGAGCGGAAAAATAAAATCATAAAACGTAAATCCATTCCATTCCGGATGTTCAAATTGGCTTGCCAATGCATCGATAAAGGGGATATCGGTTTTTCCTTTCATTAAAAAAATAAAGGTCCCACCACCTGATATCATTAACATATCGAATCCGCGCAGGGCGTCTATGGAGGCAAGTCTTCGGTTTATAAACTCCGGTTGCGCAGTCATGAAAAAGTGGTTAGCAGGATTGTATTCTTTTAAAAGCAGAAGGTTATCGGTTTCTAATAAGTTATTGTAATGTTGCTGTTTTGACCGGATCCCATGATCTTAATAATCGTTCAGAACATTGAAAAAAAACCAGGAAAGAACTGAGTAAGCGATAGATGAGAATAGTTTTAAAACAATAGGTTTTGATTATATGTGGATGGGTTAGTTCGGCTGAGTCGAACTGCACTTCAGGGATTTGACGAATCTATATACAGCCTTATGAGATTATCTGTTGATTTTTAAGTAGTAGGTGGAAGCTAGATGGCATATCCCCTAATCCGTGTGGCCCGGAAGGGAAATGTGAAATACAAAAAATCCCACCTCTTGTGAAGGTATTTCCTTGTAAGAATATCATAGGTGTACCAGACTAGGTGCCCCCCGGCTTAGCCAGTATGGCCCGGCAGGCCGCGCTTAACCTCTCTGTTCAAACCGGGCTTGCCACTAGTGGGACTACCCGTCGCGGAAGCAGGTGAATAGCACAAAAAAAGACCATCCTTATGAGATGGTCTTTTAATTGGTAATGGTATTGTGGCGGCTACCTACTTTACCAGGTTTGACCCAAGTATCATCGGCGGTTCCGGGCTTAACTTCTCTGTTCGGGATGGGAAGAGGTGAACAACGGGCCAATAGCCACCTAACAAGGGTTTTCTTTTGATGGTATTGTGGCGGCTACCTACTTTACCAGGTTTGACCCAAGTATCATCGGCGGTTCCGGGCTTAACTTCTCTGTTCGGGATGGGAAGAGGTGAACACCGGGCCAATAGCCACCAACAAGATCTTCTGTTGATCAATCAACAATATCTTTGTGAGTTGTACAATGTTTGAAGTTTATGAATACGATAGACTCAGTGAATATATTCACTCATTCGGTCATTGTATCATTCGACATTGAATTTCATGTCATATTGGAAGCAAAAGAGAATGAGTTTTAAGAGTTTTCTTAGTCTTGTGAAAAAGAAAATGTGCAAGCTATTGGGTAATTAGTACTGCTCAGCTGAATGTATTTCTACACGTACACCTGCAGCCTATCAACGTCGTAGTCTACAACGACCCTTGTGTGGAAGATTCATCTTCGGGCTAGTTTCGCACTTAGATGCTTTCAGCGCTTATCTATTCCCCACATAGCTACTCGGCCATGCCCCTGGCGGGACAACCGATTCACCAGCGGTGGGTCCACCCCGGTCCTCTCGTACTAAGGGCAGCCCCCGTCAATCTTCCTACGCCCACCACAGA
>CAVRMW010000008.1:337500-1062500 GCA_963722505.1 uncultured Cytophagales bacterium | reverse complement strand
TACTTCCTGCCCAGTTTTGATAAGAGAATAGTGCTCCAAGTGCTAATAAGCAAATCGTTGTAAGCATTAGATACTGCCCGAAGAACTGTCATATATGTTTTCATAATCTATGGCTAATTTTCATTTGCTATAACAATCACAGAAATTTGATCCGACTTTGATATCAACAATTACATAATCGCCCTTAAATAACAAAACGGGCTCTCAATTAAAACTGAGAGCCCGTTCATTATATTGTAATTTATCTAGATCAAGATCCGCAAGCTTCACATCCTTCCGGATCATCCAATGAACATTGCATATCAGAACGACTGTCACGTGGAGCAACTGGTTTTGTATGATCTTCGGCATACTGAACATAATTCAATTCTTTTTCAGCAACCAACTTCTGTAACCGGTTCGATCTGCGCTTCTGCTTGTTTACCCAAAGTAAATTGAACAGGAGCCGAAGCTGCACGTGTACGTAAATAATACATACCTGTTTTCAATCCTTTTTTCCATGCATAGAAATGCATTGAAGTCAGTTTACCAAAATTCGGTTCTTCAAGGAAAATATTCAGTGACTGTGACTGGCAAATAAATGCACCACGATCAGCTGACATATCCAGAATACTACGCTGCTTAATTTCCCAGGCAGTTTTATAAAGATCTTTAATATTTTGAGGAATATTTGGAATAGCCTGAACAGAACCACTGGCACGAACCAGATTGTTTTTCATTTCCTCATTCCAAAGACCAAGTCTCACAAGATCCTTTAACAGATACTTATTCACGACTACAAATTCTCCTGAAAGAACGCGTCTTACATATATATTAGAAGTGAATGGTTCAAAACATTCATTGTTACCCAAAATCTGGCTCGTAGAAGCTGTCGGCATTGGAGCAAGCAACAATGAATTTCGTACACCATGTTGAATAACTTCTTTTCTCAACTTCTCCCAATCCCAACGACTGACTGTCCGGTTTCACACCCCACATATCAAATTGGAAAATTCCTTGTGAAATCGGACTGCCTTCCCATGTTTCGTATGGACCATGAAGTTTTGCCAATTCCATGGACGATTCCATCGCACCATAATAAATCGTTTCAAAAATATCTTTATTCAACTGACGTGCTTCATCAGAATCAAAAGGCATACGCATCATACAAAATGCATCCGCCAATCCTTGAACACCAATTCCAATCGGACGGTGTCTTTTATTGCTTTTTTCAGCTTCCGGAACAGGATAATAATTCAGATCAATAATCTTGTTCAGGTTACGTGTGATCACTTTTGTGATCTCGTATAATTTCTGGTGATCAAAACGCATAATAACCATCCGCCTTGCATTTCAACAAACTTTGGCAATGCAATAGAAGCCAGATTACAAACCGCTACTTCATCAGGAGCTGTATACTCCATAATTTCTGTACAAAGGTTTGAAGACTTGATCGTACCCAGATTTTTCTGATTTGATTTCTGAATTCGCATGATCCTTGTACAACATATAAGGAGTACCTGTTTCAATTTGCGATTCCAAGAATTGCAAACCAAAGATCCTGCGCTTTTATCGTTTTACGTGCTTTTCCTTCCAGTTCATATCTGTTCGTAAAGCTTTTCAAATTCTTCACTATGCGTATCGGCAAGTCCCGGACATTCGTGCGGACAGAACAATGACCAGGTATCATTTGCTTCCACACGTTTCATGAACAAATCCGGAATCCACATTGCATAGAAAAGATCGCGTGCACGCTGCTCTTCTTTACCATGATTTTTTCTCAAGATCAAGAAAATCGAAAATATCCGCATGCCATGGTTCCATATATATAGCAAAAGAACCTTTACGCTTTCCACCACCCTGATCCACATAACGTGCCGTATCATTAAATACACGAAGCATCGGAACAATACCATTGGACTGTCCATTGGTTCCTTTAATATAAGAACCTGTCGCACGTACATTATGAATGCTCAAACCAATACCGCCAGCCGACTGTGAAATCAAGCGCACATTGTTTCAAGGTATCATAAATTCCATCGATACTGTCCTCTTTCATCGTCAACAGGAAACAAGAAGACATTTGTGGTTTCGGCGTTCCTGCATTAAATAAGGTAGGCGTTGCATGCGTAAACCATTTTTCAGAAAGCAAATGATATGTTTCAATCGCAGCCTGAACATCTTCCTGGTGAATCCCGATTGCAACACGCATCAACATTTGTTGGGGTCGTTCTACGATTTTACCGTCTACCTTTAATAAGTATGATTTTTCAAGTGTTTTGTAACCAAAATAATCATAGGCATAATCACGGTCATATATAATAGTAGAATCAAGCAAAGATGCATTCTGACGGATTACTTCGTAAACTTCCTTTGAAATCAATGAAGCATTTTCACCTGTTTTAGCGTCTACATAAGTATAAAGACGTTTCATTGTTGCTGAAAACGACTTTAACGTATTTTTATGAAGATTTGAGATCGCAATCCGGGCAGCTAAAATAGCATAATCCGGATGCTTGGTAGTCATCGAAGCGGCTGTTTCCGCAGCAAGATTATCCAGTTCGGCGGTAGTAACACCATCGTAAATTCCGGATACAACCTTTTTGGCTACCTCTATGGGCTGGATATAATTGTTATCAAGGCCATAGCTCAGTTTCTCAATACGGGCAGTCACTTTGTCGAATTTTACCGACTCACGGCGACCGTCACGCTTTATTACGTACATTGACATGTGAAATATTTTCTGAGGTGAAAGATTTAAAGTTGTTAATGAATTTTATTGGAGGGACGTGAATAATATTCCTTGAAATAACTCAAAATAAATTGAAACTGCAACTCAGAATATAAGCTTTTTAAAGTGACAAATCTTAGCAGCATAATTTATCAAATTGTTAAGATTCTTGTAACAAGACATTTAAGAAAAAAAGAACTCGTAAAATATTTTTTACGAAAATTTTTATTATTAAATTTCCAAAAAAATTTGAAACTTTTTTTTAGTAACTACTTATGCATAAATACAAAATATATATTAGTATAACAATTGATATTCAGTAATTTATGAACAATTTATTTTGTGGTAAAATTTAAAATTTGTAAACTTTTTCTAAAATCGAGGGTATATTTCTCTACACAATACTTTAACTATTTCTATTCCAATCTCATTTTTCAACATCTACAATTTAGCATATGAACAAGCCTTTTAACCATCAGTCAAGAAGAACGTTTTTGAAACAAACCGCAGGGTTATCCGCAGGTTTTGCAATAGGGGCAGAAACGCTTGTTCATGCTGTCGATTTTGACAACAATCTGTCCAAATTTTCATTACCCTTGGGTGTTTATGCATCTTATGAAAAAGCCGACTTACTGAAACAATATGGCTGTTCATATATAGAAGAATCTGTTGGCGGATTTCTTATTCCAAAAGATGGTGACTTGCAATATGCCAAAAATCTTCAGCAATTAAAAGATGAAAAATTTCCCGATCCGCTCTTATGTAATTCTTTTGCCGGGACAACTAAAAACATTGGGCCCGGACGCAAATCATGAAGCCATTTTACAACGGACAGATCTGGCTTTGAAACGAGCGAAAGAATGCGGATCAAAATATATCGTTTTTGGCAGCGGTGCTTCACGGATTATTCCGGAAGGATTTGACCGCGATAAAGCAAAAGCGCAGCATATTGAATTGAGTAAAAAAATGGCACCGCTTGCTGAAAAATATGGTGTGAAAATTGCGCTGGAACCTCTTAATCGTGGAGAAACCAATTTTATAAACAGTTTGGCCGAAGGTGTTGAAATCATCGATGCCGTAAACAGCCCGTCTTTTCAATTGCTTTGCGACATTTTTCACATGTCAAAAGAAGATGAGCCGGCAGATCAAATTGTTAAATATGGCAAGCATATTGTCCATTGCCACATTGCCGAAAAAAAAGACCGGACACCGCCGGGAGTTGCCGGCGATGATTTCAGACCTTATTTAAGTGCTTTGAAAAAAATAAAATACAAAGGCGGACTTTCCATTGAATGTTTCGTCTATCAGGATTTCGATAGTCAGTCGAAAAAAGGGATTGAAGTACTTCAAAAGCAGATTAGTGAGGTCTGATTTTGAATAATTTAGACCCATCGCATAGATATTGAGAAAGATAACTCAAAATTGCTTGGTTTACTTGATTAGAATTTTTACTTTTGCAATCCTTTTTGAGAATTGTATAGAAACACATAATTGCATATACCAATGAAAAATGATATTCATCCCAATTACAGAGAAGTAGTATTCTGGGATCTATCCAGCGACGACAAATTTATTACACGCTCTACAATCGAAACCAGCGAAAACATTACCTGGGAAGATGGAACAGTTTATCCTGTTTATAAAGTGGAGGTTTCTTCTAAGTCTCACCCATTCTACACAGGTAAAAATGTACTTGTTGATACTGCGGGACGTGTTGATAAATTCAGAAAACGTTACGGTACAAAAGAAACTACTGAAGCTTAATTTTTATTTAAAATTAAAGTCTTCAAAGAAAGCAGTCTCTAAGCGAAAGCGATCAAGAGACTGCTTTCTTTTTTTGTCGGTACCAAAAAAATGGCCGAACTTTGGCGATACATACTAAAACTGAATATGCGTAGTATCATCCTGTTCGACGATCCCACAATCCGCTTACAACTATTACCTTTTACATATACAAGGCCAGTTGCAGGAATCCGCTGCGGCATCCAGACAATTGCTGAAAAGTGGAGCGAATGGTTGCAAACTGAAATTTCCTATCAGACGGAATCTTATCTATCCAATCGTTTCCCGCTAATAAAATCCGAAGACAATCTTTATATCAACGGAGCGCTTTGTCCGGATGTCTTATTAATTGAAGCAATAGAAAAACTTTCTTCCGAATCCGTTCTTTTGTCAAAGGATAACGAAATTTTAGCTGTTCGCACTTCTTCGGATTGGTCGCCAACTGGAAATTTCAGCGAATTTGATTAGTCAGGTTTATCAGGAACCAATTGTTCTTATTCGCCAGATCTGGGATATTTTCCTGAATAATGGCGCTCAGATAAAAGCTGATTTTGCCAGAATAACCGCTTCAAAAAAATCCGCAGAACTTACCGATCCTTTTACGCATTGTTATAATCCTGAAAATATATTTATTGAAGAAGGAGCTGTAATCAAAGCTGCTATTTTAAATGCTGAAAACGGGCCGATTTATATTGGTAAAAATGCATCCATTCAGGAAGGTGCAATTATTCAGGGGCCTTTTGCAATCGGAGAAAGTTCGGTTTTGGCGCAAGGAGCAAAAATACGACCAAATACTACCGTCGGACCTTTTTGCAAAGTAGGTGGCGAAGTGAGCAACTGTGTTATCTTTGGGTATAGCAACAAAGGCCACGACGGATATTTGGGAAATTCGGTATTGGGCGAATGGTGTAATCTGGGCGCAAATACGAATAATTCAAATTTAAAAAATGACCATACCGCTGTAAAAATTCACAGTTACGCGACCGGAAAACTGGAAAGTACCGGTTTACTTTTCTGCGGATTGTTTATGGGCGATTATTCCAAAGCCGGAATTTCAACCATGTTTAATACCGGAACCGTTGTTGGTGTGAGCGTAAATGTTTTCGGAGCTGGTTTTCAATCCAAACATATTCCTTCTTTTTCCTGGGGCGGAAATGCAGAAGGATTTACTGAATATCGTTTTGAAAAAGCAGTTGCCGTTGCAAAAGATACTGTCAAGCCGTCGCGGTGTAACATTTGATGAAACGGATGAAAAAATAATGAAACAGGTTTTTGAACAAACAAAAAACCAACGTTAACATTATCAAAATAAAAAATAGATTAACCCAAAACCAACGTGCTTTTTAAAGATATTCCGGGACTGGCACCTATAAAATCCACACTGATCCGTTCTGTGCAGACAAGCCATCTGGCCCATGCATTGCTTTTCGATGGTGCAAGCGGAGGCGGCGGATTGGCTTTGGCACTGGCATTTGCTACCTATATAAATTGTGAAAACCGGAGCGAAGAGGATGCTTGTGGCGTTTGTGCGTCCTGTGCAAAAATGAATAAACTGATTCATCCCGATTTTCATTCCATTTTCCCGATCGCTACTTCTAAAAAGATAAATGGAAATACCAGTGAAGCATTTCTACCACTTTGGCGTACATTTTTGCTGGAAACTCCTTACCGGGTTTTGCCCGAATGGCTGGATTTTATTACCGCTGAAAACAAGCAGGGAAACATTTCAGTAGAAGAAGCCAGGGGAATTCTGAAAAAACTTTCTGTTAAATCTTATGAGGGTGAATATAAAATTCTCTTAATATGGAAACCGGAAATCATGAATGCTTCTTCGGCAAATGCTATTGTTGAAAATTCTTGAAGAACCGCCTTATAAAACGCTTTTCCTACTAGTTAGTGACCAATCTGACCGATTAATTACTACCATAATTTCAAGAACACAACGCGTTGCCGTACCTGCTTTTTCTGATGATGAAGTTCGTCAGTTTTTGAAACAACAAGCTGTCAGTGAGACCGTAGCCAATCAGATCGCTTATCTTTGTGATGGTAATTTGTCGGAAGCACTTCGACTGGTTAATGAAACTTCTGATGACCGGTCGGCATGGTTTGCGGAATGGATGCGGTATTGTTACAAATATGATGTTTCCAGTCTGGTAAAACTGGCAGATGCCTTTGACGGGATGAATAAAGAAAAGCAAAAAGGGCTTTTCGAATATGCATTAAGGCTTTTCCGGGATATGCTGGTATGGAGCCAGGGAGCGGCGGAGCTGTTGCGGGTTCCACAGGAAGAACTTACTTTCGTGCAGAATTTTTCAAAAGCAGTTAATTTCGATCGCTTTGGAAAATATGGTTCAGGAAGTGAACGTTGCTTATTACCACATTGAACGAAATGTAAGGGCAAAAATGGTTTTTCTTGATTTATCACTGACCATCGCGCCATTTTTTCAACGCAGATGAAAAAAAAGATTGATCTTATCGGCGCAACCGATATTGTAGATTTACCAGAACTTGGATGGTATCATGTTCCCGTTCGCGTTGATTCGGGAGCGACCACTTCCGCCATTCATTGTGCACGTGTGAGACTGATCAAAGATGGTGAACATGAAAGATTATGTTTTTATCTTGATGCAAAAAAAGGAGCACCCGAACAATCCTTTACGGTAAGTGATTTTAAGGAAACCGTTGTCAGAAATTCCTCCGGAAAAGAAGAAAAACGATATGTGATCAAAACACAGATCACAATTTTCGGCAGAAAAATACGAACCGAGTTTTCACTGGCTAACCGCAAAAAAATGAGCTATCCGATATCTACTCGGAAGAAAATTGCTAAAAGGCCGTTTCATCGTTGATGTGTCGCAAAAAGATCTTTCCGCCAAACAAAATGCTGACAAAATCAGACACAAAAAGAACCCTGATTCTGAGGCCAACCCTACCCGTTTAATCCACTAGATTTATATGAAAATCGCCGTATTATCCACCAATCCTGACCTTTACTCAACGAGGCGTCTGGTGGAGGCAATCAAACAAAAAGGTCACCAGGCTGTGGTTATTGACCACGTCAAGTGCTTTGTCATGATTGAAGGAGGAAAACCAACCGTCATTTATAAAGGAAAAGCGATCAAAGGAATCGATGCGATCATTCCAAGAATCGGGACTTCTGTCAATGCTTTTGGCTGTGCTGTTGTGAGACAGTTTGAATTGATGAAAGTTTTTACAACCGTAAAATCGCAGGCGATTCTGCGATCCCGAGATAAATTGCGCAGCATGCAGGTACTTGCGAAATCGGGTGTAGATATTCCAAAAACTGTTTTTGCCAAAAATCCGGCGCAGGTTACCGAGCTGATCCATATGGTTGGCGGTCCTCCGGTTGTCATTAAATTACTGGAAGGAACCCAGGGTGTTGGTGTAGTACTTGCCGAAACGACAAAAGCTGCGAAATCCACGATTGAAGCTTTTTATGGATTACGGGCCAATTTCCTTATTCAGGAATTTATTGCTGAATCCAAAGGAGCAGATATTCGTGCTTTTGTTATTGGGAATAAAGTTGTCGCGGCCATGAAACGCCAGGGACATGAAGGTGATTTCCGTTCCAATCTGCACCGTGGCGGCGAAGGTTTTGCCGTAGAATTATCGCCGGAAGAAGAACGTACTGCTATTGCAGCCGCCAAAGCACTGGGTGTAAGAATTGCCGGTGTTGATTTATTACAATCTGAAAGAGGACCGTTGGTGATGGAAGTGAATTCTTCTCCCGGATTAAAAGGAATTGAAGAAATTAGCGGGATCGATGTTGCCTCTTTGATTGTTGCTTATATTGAAGAGAAAATTGTGACGGATGAAGGGGATACGGTTGGGGTTTAGAAAACCATTTGTAACACTTAAATTTGTCTCAGTAAATTAGGCGATAAGTCTTAACCAATAAAATGCTAACAGCCAAAAGCTAACAGCTAAAAAAGAATCATGCATATCAAAATAGGAACACGCGGCAGTAAATTGGCACTTTGGCAGGCATATTATGTTGAAGATCTGCTTAAAAAAGGAGGCGTTACTACCGAAATCGTTATTATAGAAACAAAAGGTGATAAAATACTAGACCGTTCTTTATCCAAAATCGGAAGCAAAGGCGTTTTCACACAGGAACTGGAAGATCAGTTGAGAAGCGGAGATATTGATATTGCCGTTCACAGTGCAAAGGATTTACAGTCGCATCTTGATGATGATTTTGAATTAATCGCTTTTACAGAAAGAGAACATGCGAATGATGTTTTGGTAAGTCACAATACCAATCTGTCGCTTGACAGTGGAGAACCTTTTGTTGTAGGAACTTCATCCACACGCAGAATTGCAATTTTGAAACATTATTATCCGCATATTAAAATCGTTGACATGCGGGGAAATCTGCAAACCCGTTTCCGGAAACTTGAAGAAGGACAATGTGATGCATTGCTTCTGGCTTATGCAGGCGTTCACCGTATGGAATATGACGGATCGATTGCTGAACATTTGCTGCTTGACGAATTTACACCAGCCGTTGGACAAGGAAGTGTAGCCATTGAAAATGCCGTTTCTTTGTCGCAGGATAAAAAAGATACTTTGAAAAAATTGCTTAATCACGAACAGACAGAAATCTGTTTAAGAACGGAAAGAGCATTTTTGAAACGTTTACAGGGCGGTTGCAGCATTCCTGTTTTTGCGCTGGCAATTTTAAATCATGATGAAATCACAATTTCAGGTGGAATCATAAGCCTGGACGGACAAGAATTAATTCGTCGTTCAGAAAGTGGATCAACTGCATTTCCAGAAGAACTTGGTACCGCATTAGCCGATGAATTACTTGAAGCTGGTGCTGATCGTATTTTAAGAGATATCAAATCACAAAACGGTACTTTATAAATTTTATTGTTTCAATAAAAGCAAAAATCCCCGTCTGCTTACCGCAGACGGGGATTTTTTTCATGAAGAGCCGATTCTAGTTCTTAATCGGAGGAACAGTTTCTGCGGGTTTCTTTGTACTATCTGCCGGAGTTGCAGGAACAATAACTGCCGGTTTTTTCTGCGTACTATCTGTTGTTCCCGCTGGCATTACCATTACCGGTTTCTTTTGGGAAGTACTGTCGGTTGTTGCAGGAGCAGAAATTACTGGCTTGGCAATTGTAGTATCAGGTTTAACATTTGTGCTATCTAACGTTCCCAATTTTCCATCTGATTTTGGAAGCAAATCCATACCTGCCGGAGCCGTTGGCGTGATCACTGTACTGTCCGTTGTTCCGGCAGGTTTTGCACCCATTCTGCGTGAAGTGCTGTCTGCTGCTGTTTTCGGAGCCATGCCTGTTTGTCCTTGCGGACGGTTGAAACCACCTTGTGGACGACCACCTGCTGCTCCCGGTGTTATAGCTGGTGTAGCTGCCGGAGTCGCTTGCTGCGCCTGACCACCACCACCGCCATCATTTCCACCACCATCACTTTTCTGGTCATCATTACTAACTGATTTCCGTTTGCGTGGTTTTGTTTCAACAAAAGTCATTTTACCAAAACGGTACGAGAAGTTAAGACGGAAACCACGGTTGTAGCGATACATCGTACTAACCTGGTCAAATGTTGCAGATGAAAGATCCGTTTTCATTTTCAAAGCGCTGGTCAGGAAGTTTTCCATTGCCAAACCTATGCTTCCTCTTTTATTTTTGAAATCTTTCTTGATACCAAGGTCATACATTCTGAAACCACCGGCCGAACCTTGCAGCTGAACTTCTTTACCTCTTGCAAATCCACCACCCTGGATTCCCCAGCCACCTTTCAAAGTAACACCAGTACGGAAACGACCGCTTACTACAACACCACTGTTATGTGATTGAAGTGCTGCTAACGGACTGTTATTTTTCAAATTCACGTAATAAGCATCAAAACCTCCGCCTACTGACCAGATTTTGAACAAAGTAATGTTACCAAAAATGTTGGCACCATAATTTTGTTTAGCTCCAATGTTACCGTAAGTCGTCGTGATTACACCTGTTTCGCTGGTTGTACGGATATTTTCGATTGATCCATTCGTGAAACGAGCAAAAGTAGATACGTTGAAATACAAACTGTTTTTAAAGAAACTTGTTCCCAATTCAATCTGATCTGTCAATTCAGGTTTAAGATTTGGATTTCCCCTTGTAATATTCTGTGGGTTTGACAGCATTGGTGTTAGGATTCAGGAACTGAATTCCAGGACGCTGTAAACGACGGTTATAACCTAATTTGATTGTTTGTCCTTTTCCAAAAGTTTTGGAAATGTTCAAACTTGGTACCAGATTTCCGTAAGAAGGCAAGTTAAGATTTCCACCTTCGGCCTGTTTAGCATCAATGGTAGTATATTCATAACGCGCACCTCCCTTAACTGTAAATTTGCTTTTAGTAGTAAGGGTATAAGAAGCATATCCTGCCGCCAACATTCTGATCATAATTAAGGCTACTTACAGAATCCTGAACGTTGTTAGTAAAGTAATTGTAATTACTGATTACCTGACGGAAAATTCCTTTTCCCCCAACTTCCAGTAATTGATTATTCTTAATCGGCGTTGCATAATCAATCTGGATTGTACTTTCCTGATTTGAACTCTTGTTATTATTTCCCGACTGGCCTACAACCTCGCCAATTACGTTATTGTTGTAAGAATAAAGATCAGCATCATAATCATTTGTCCGGTTGTTACGGCTAAACTGTCCCAGGATACTTAGTTCCTGCTGTGGTTTGCTTAATGTTTTGATATAATCAACATTAACATCCCATGTTCCTGACAAATCTTTTACGTTCACATCACGGTAAGAAGATTTCGTAACACCAGCCTGTGTATTGTTTGTCAAGTATAGTTTGAGGTGTAAGTGCATTTCTTAAACCGTAACGAATACCAGCTGAAATTGTAGTGTTTTTATCAATTTCATAATCCATGCCTAAGTTATAAGATCCAAAAGCACCGTTATTTTTAGATTTCGTGATTTGTGAAACAGAAAAGCTATCGCCAGTTTGCAAGTTATCCGTTCTTCCTGGCTGGTGATAATTGAACCGGCCAAAACCTCCCAAATTGAAACCAAGTTTTCCTGTACGGTAATTTCCTCTTAAACCTAAATTCGAACCACGGTTACCAACACCCGTATCAAGATTCAGCGTTCCACCCTGGATTGTGCTCTTTTTGGTAATGATGTTGATAATACCACCAGAACCTTCCGCATCATATTTTGCAGACGGAGAAGTAATTACCTCAACCGACTTAATCATATCCGCAGGAATTTGTTTCAACGCATCCGCAACGCTGGTTGCTACCATAGTTGAAGGTTTGTTATTGATCAAAACGCGTACGTTTGAATTTCCTCTAAGCGAAACATTTCCATCCAAGATCCACTGTAAGCATCGGTACTTTCCGCATCACATCACTTGCATCACCACCTTTACTGGTAATATCTTTTTCAGCATTGTAAACAAGACGATCCACTTTTTCTTCAATCATTTGAGCCATACCTACCACCTGAACCTCATTCAGCTGAACAATATCCGGTGAGAGAACAATGGAGCCAAGATCAAGTTCCGTTTTCTTATCAATTTTGATTCCTTTGATTGTTTTTGTTTTATAACCGATAAAAGAAATCAAGAATCTTGAAATTTCCGGAAGCCACTTTCGTCATACTGAAAACACCTTTTTCATCAGTTGTTGTACCGTCAATAGGTGTATTTGTTTTATCATCAATCAAGTGCCAGTGAAGCAAATTCGACTGGTTTTTTAGTAAGAGAATCGACCAAAATACCTTTTATTTTCCCATTTCCTTTCGGTGCATCATCAAGTGTTCCGGGAATAACAGCTTTTTGTCTGTCGCCACCGCGTTGAAAATCACCGCCACCGCCGCCGGGACGGCCTCCGCCACCGCCTCCTCCACCGCCAAACTGTGCAAATGCAGAAGTCGTCAGTCCAAGGATCAGTGCTAATAATGTAAATTGTTTCTTCATGTTCATGGTTATTGGGGCAATATATTGTGTATAAATCAAGTTCAAAATAAGTAGCTATTAAATCTGTAAAAAAAAGGCAATAGATGGAAAGGTAGGTAACACCGATCAAAAGGCATTTCTGGACGATGAGAAGGTACCGGATACCATTCCGATTTCACTGTGAAATTTTACAAACCGCTGTTTTTCACATATATTAAATAATTATTCCAGTATTTCGTTTCCCCATTTAGTGATTTGCGGAATTCACTCATAGAGGCTCATAGCCGAACTGTCGATTTATAACTTACTTTGATCGATTGGACTAGGCACTTTGATTTTTTCCCAGTAAGATTGTATTGTGATCAGAAGGTTTAATCAGCGTTGAATAAAAATACTTGCATGGATACTCCCACAGTTAAAAAATATCCTCCGTTTTTCTTACATCTTCTGGGCTGGAGTTTTCTGGCCTTGTTTCTTATGTGGCAGCCTTTGAGCTGGCAAATCCAGTTTCCAAATTCATTCTGGATCAAGCAGGCTGTGTTGTTTTCATTGCTTGATTGCCATATTTTATCTCAACATTTATTTCTGGTTTCCCAGGTATCTGGCGAAAAACCGGTATATGCGTTTTATTTTTTTCAACTATTGTTTCCGTGACTGATACTTGCTGTAATTATTGAGCAGGTAAAAATCTACATCAACCATAGTGAACAAATGGACCGTGCGTTTAAAATGGCCCGGGAAGCAAACGGTGATAAAAAAACACACGACAAGCTGGATTACTTTGCCATGCTTACCGCACTGATTATCATCGGAATAAGCACCAGTGTTGCCGCCGTACAAAATGCAGAACGCGACAAGCAATACAGACAAAATCTCGAACAGGAAAAAATAAATTCTGAATTGTCATTTCTGAAAGCGCAGATCAATCCGCATTTTTTCTTCAATACATTAAATAATATTTATGCACTAACAGTCATTGACGTTGAAGCAGCACGGGAAGCTTTGCACAAACTTTCACGGATGATGCGTTACGTATTGTATGAAACCCAGCACGGAACTGTTTTGCTCAGCCAGGAAATTGCCTTTGCCCAGGATTATATTCAGCTTATGCAGTTGAGACTTACCGATAAAGTTTCGGTGAGTTTAAAACCGCCTGTTCCGCTGCATGACGTTTCCATAGCACCGATGCTTTTTTTACCATTTATTGAAAATGCTTTCAAACATGGCGTCAGTGCCGTTCAACCCAGCCATATTGATATAAAGATCTGGCAGGAAGGCCAAAAAGTTTATATTGATGTTCGCAATACATTGTTTACTGAAAAGAGAACCGTTCTGGATGAAAGTAATGGAATTGGCCTGACCAATACCCAAAGAAGACTGGACTTGCTTTATCCGGGAAAATACCAGCTGGACGTAAGCGAAAATACCAGTGAAAAAGAATTTGAAGTACATCTGGAATTGCAAACTGCATGAACGTATTACAATGCATCGCCGTAGATGATGAGCCTCTTGCACTGGGTCTGGTTTGTGCTTTTATCAACAAAACACCATTTCTGAATCTGGCAGGAAAATATTCCAGTGCCGTGGAAGCTTTGGAAGCTATTCATGAACTATCGGTTGATCTAATATTTCTGGATATTCAAATGCCGGATCTGACAGGAATTGAACTGGCGAGAATTATTGAAAAATCAGGAAATCAGGGACCGAGAATTATTTTCACAACCGCATTCAACCAATTTGCACTGGATGGTTTTCGTGTTGATGCGCTTGACTATTTGTTAAAACCTTTCAATTATGAAGAATTTCTGAAAGCTGCTACCAAAGGAAAAGCGTATGTTGAACTTGTTCAACGTGCTGCCAATGGTTCTGCACCGGAAATGAAGGAAGATTATTTGTTTTTGAAAGTTGAATATCAGCTTGTGCGGATCGCTTACGACGATATTTTATATGTGGAAGGTTTGAAAGATTATGTCAAAGTGATTTTAAAATCAGATACCAAACCGGTTTTTCACTTACAAGCCTGAAAGCTTTGGAAGAAAAATTACCTTCGACAAAATTCATGCGCGTACACCGGTCCTTTATTGTAAATCTTGATAAAATCGCCGCAGTTACCCGAAATACCATTCAAATTGGAACGGTAACAATTCCGGTGAGCGATCAGTATAAGGAAAATTTCAGTCAGTTTTTGAGTAAGTGGATGTGAGGATTACATTATTTTTTCTTTATGCTCGCTAAAAATTCATCCGGCGTCATTACTGGTAATTTTGATTCTTTAAAGTCTTTGATGTTTCTTGTGACAATAATATTACAATTTGCTTTCAAGGCACTAAAATATTGAATTGCATCTTCAAAGTCGGAGAAATTCGAATTTAATCCTTTCTCAATTATTTCATCGTCAAGCATTGCCACTTCTGAAAGAATCTTAAATTTCCGAAGCTTATCAAGAACAATATCAACACTATCAATCTTAGTCAATAAATAATTTATTGTCGTATACGATAAAGCAGAAGCAACCATTATTATTTCCCCCTTATCTGCAAGTGAAGTAATTTTCGCAATCGAATTGTAAAATGGGATCCTTTCAGAGAGTAAATCCATCATTACATTTGTATCAAGGAATAATTTAGCTTTCACTTATATTTCTCTTCCAAATGAGACCTATACTCCTCTTTGTCATCAAAATCAGGTGGTAATTTTGATCCTGATGACATACTTCTTACAAAAGGGGTTATTTCAATTTCTTCAATATTATCTGTATCGCCTATTCCCGTCAAGGATTGTAAATAGGATTCTATAATTGCAGATAAACTTCGTTTATGAGAACTAGCATATTCCTTTGCCTTCTCAATAACATTTTTATCCAGCTTTAAGGTTAATTTCGTATCCATAAGAATATCAAGTTGTACGTGCAAATATAATAAATTCGCACGTAAAAAAAACAGCCAGGTCTAAGCATTCATACTCAAAACCTGGTCATTATAGAAATCGCTAACCGCTAATAGCCAACGCCTAAAAACCTATCCTTTCAATTCCTCTTTCAGAAAATATCCGGTATAACTTCCTTTTACTTTCGAAACTTTTTCCGGCGTTCCTTCGGCAACAATTTTTCCTCCCAAGCGCACCACCTTCCGGGCCAAGATCAATTACATAATCCGAAACTTTGACAACATCCAGATTGTGTTCAATGATCAAAACCGTATTTCCTTTTTCAACCAGTTTGTCAAGAACAACCAGAAGATGTTTGATATCCTGGAAATGTAAACCTGTTGTCGGCTCATCCAGAATGTAAAGCGTTTTTCCTGTATCACGTTTTGACAATTCTTCCGACAATTTCACACGTTGCGCTTCACCACCTGAAAGTGTTGTTGCATGTTGTCCAAGTGTGATATATCCTAAACCTACATCAAAAAGTGTTTGAACTTTTCTCAAAATCCGGGGCTGGTTTTCAAAGAAATCCAATGCTGTTTCCACCGTCATATCCAGAATATCCGCAACTGATTTTCCTTTAAAACGAACTTCCAAGGTTTCACGGTTAAAGCGTTTTCCTTTGCAGGTTTCGCAATTCACATGCACATCCGGAAGAAAATCCATTTCAATCCGCTTCATTCCCGCACCTTCACAATCCTCGCATCTTCCTCCTTTTACATTGAAAGAAAAACGACCGGGTTTGTATCCACGGATTTTTGCTTCCGGCAATTCCGCAAAAAGCGTACGGATATCGGTAAAAAGATTGGTATAAGTAGCCGGATTGGATCGTGGCGTCCGTCCGATCGGCGACTGGTCAACTTCAATTACTTTATCAATATGTTCTAAACCTTCAATCGATTTATAAGCAAGTGGCTCTCTTCTCGATTTATAAAAATGATGGTTTAATAATGGAAACAACGTTTCGTGAATCAAAGATGATTTCCCGCTTCCACTCACACCGGTAACAGAAATCATCGTTCCCAAAGGAAATGCCATCGTCACGTTTTTCAGATTATGACCGGTACATCCTCTTAATGAAAGATAATTTCCATTTCCTTTTCTGACGAACTTTCGGAATTTCAATTTTTTGTCTTCCACTTAAATAATCAGCCGTTGAAGAACCATTTTTCAGGAATTCCTCAGGTGTTCCTGCACCTACAACATTTCCGCCATGACGACCTGCTCCCGGTCCAATATCCACAATATAATCCGAAGCAAGCATCATATCCTTATCATGCTCAACCACCAAAACCGTATTTCCAAGATCACGCAGACTTTTCAAAGAATTGATCAAGTCTGACATTATCCCGCTGATGAAGTCCGATACTTGGCTCATCCATAATATATAAAACACCGGTAAGCTGTGTTCCAATTTGCGTTGCCAATCGGATACGCTGCGCTTCTCCACCTGAAAGTGTACGAAGTGCACGGTTCAAAGTCAGATAATCCAGACCTACGTCCAGTAAAAAACCAACCCGTTTCCGAATTTCTTTCAAAACCTCATGACCGATAACTCGTTGTCGTTCTTCCAACCGATCTTCCAGTCCTTCCAGCCAGTTTGACAAATCACGTACATCACGGTTTGACAGATCGGCTATATCTTTTCCGTCAACTTTAAAATGCAAAGATTCTTTTCTCAAACGCTTTCCGTTACATTCCGGACAGGTATTGATTGTCATAAAATCTTTAAGCCAATCCTGGATTTTATCATTTCCGGTTTCCTGCTGACGTTTCAGAAAATTAATAATTCCATCAAATTTGGTATCCCATTCCGTTCCCGGATATTTTTTTGAAGGAACCGCAACAGGTTCTTCGCTTCCATAAAGCACCACTTTGATCGCTTCTTCCGGAAATTTTTCAAGCGGTGTTGTAAGATTTACTTTGAAAGGTTTCAGCAGAACTTCCAGCTGTTTGAAAATCCAGGCTTCCCGGTATTCTCCCATCGGCGCAATTCCACCTTTACTAATGGACAATTTGCGATCCGGCATGATGGAATCTTCCGTAATTTCTTCAACCAAACCTAATCCCTGACATGTCGGGCACCAGCCATAAGGCGAGTTGAACGAAAAATTATTTGGAGAAGGATCATCATAACTGATCCCGGATTCCGGATCCATCAGATTTTGTGAGAAATAGTAAGTTTCTCCTTTTTCATCCAAAACCATCAGTGCACCTTTTCCCTGTTTGATCGCTGTTGCCACAGACTGGCTCAAACGGAATCGCGACTGCGGATCTTCCGTTTCAGTTTTTGGAATAACCCGGTCCACAACAATTTCAATATCATGAACCTTGTAACGGTCCAGCTGCATTTTTGGCACAATATCCTGCACTTCTCCATCCACACGCACTTTGGTATAACCCAATCGTGCAATCTGAACAAAAAGCTCACGGTAATGTCCCTTTCTTCCTTTTACTGCCGGCGCAAGTAAGAATTGTTTTTTGTCCCAAAAACTGAGTCATCAACTGGTTCACAATCTGATCCTGCGATTGTTTCACCATTCTTCTGCCCGTTACATAAGAATAAGCCTCTCCTGCCCTTGCGTATAGTAACCTCAGGAAGTCATAAATTTCGGTAACTGTACCAACCGTTGAGCGTGGATTTCGTGAAGTTGTCTTTTGTTCAATGCTGATTACCGGCGACAATCCACTGATCTTATCTACATCCGGCCGCTCCATTTCACCAATAAAACCACGGGCATACGCAGAAAAGCTTTCCATATAACGCCTTTGTCCTTCAGCATAAATCGTATCAAAAGCCAGAGAAGATTTTCCGCTGCCGCTGATTCCAGTCACCACAACCAGTTTATTCCGTGGAATACTGACATCAATATTCTTCAAATTATGCTCACGGGCACCCTGTACTTCTATCAGGTCCTGCTCCGCGAGTTCAATTCCATTCAAATGTTTCAAAATGATCCTGTTGATTTATATCCGTGTAATGCTCTTGGTAGATAACCACAAAAATACATGTTGAGTTGCAAAATCTCACCGGATTATTCATGTGTTTTAACATATTTTGAATTGTGTGAAAGCTAGATTCATCATGTCTCGCAAACGTTTGCGCATTGAATATTTATCAGAAAAGCAATATATGTAACCATTTATAATATTAATATTAATTATAAAAATAATACCTTACGTATAGGATATTATTACAAAGAATACGTACTTTTAATATTATCTTAACAATAAGTAATACTTTTTTAACATCTAACAAAATCCCCACGTATGAAACAAAATTTACGATTCTTATTTCTTGCTGTTACATTATTGCTTCTGGCAATATTTAACAGCAGTATTGCCCAGGCCCAGGACAAACGCGTCACGGGTAAAGTTGTTTCCTCCACTGACAATATTGGCTTACCGGGTGTCAACGTGACCGTAAAAGGAACTACCACGGGTACCGTAACCGATGCTGATGGAAAATATGCGATTGATTTAAAAGGTGGCGGTGCTACTTTGGTTTATTCATCGATTGGTTTTGGTAAACAGGAAATTGTTGTAGGCTCCAAATCGGTTATCGATGTCAGTTTGGTTGATGACATTAAAAACCTGAGCGAAGTGGTTGTAACCGGTTATGGATCTCAATCTAAAAAGGAAATCACTGGTGCGGTGGCAACTCTGGATGCTAAACAACTATTAAGTACACCATCTACCAACCTTGGCCAGGCGTTACAAGGAAAAGTGCCGGGTGTGGTAATTGGTAATGAAAACAGCCCTGGTGGTGGTGTTTCTGTACGTATTCGTGGTTTTGGAACCATCAATGACAACTCACCCCTATATGTTGTTGATGGAGTTCCGACCAAAGGTGTTGGGGCAAACGGTGTTTCAAATACTTTGAACACACTGAACCTTAATGACATTGAATCCATGCAGATTTTGAAAGATGCATCTGCGGCTTCTATTTATGGATCACGTGCTGGTAATGGTGTTGTTATTATTACAACAAAAAGAGGAAAAGTTGGGAAACCGGTTTTTACCTATGATTCCTATTATGGTACGCAGCGTCCAGGAAAATTGCTGAGTATGCTGAATACACCGCAATATGCTGACCTGACCTGGGCAGCAAGAACGAATACAATTAATCAGGCGAAAATGGTTGATGGCGCATTCCCGGCAGGAACAGCTTTGACTTATCCTACACACGCTCAGTTTGGTAATGGATCCACCCCTAAAATACCTGATTACATTTTCCCTGCGGGAGCCTATGAAGGAGATCCAAGAGTTGCTCAGAATCCTGACGGAACATATGTTAATTACAGCACTGACGTAAACTCGGCTGATTTTAACAAAACAAAATGGCTTATCACAAAAGCTAATAAGCAAGGTACAAACTGGTTGAAAGAAATATATCAGCCGGCTCCTATCCAAAATCACCAGATTGGAGTTTCGGGAGGAAGTGAAAGTGGCCGGTATGCAATGTCGCTGAATTATTTCAATCAGCAGGGTATTATGATCCATACGAGTTTCAAGCGTTACACTTTACGTTCTAATACTGAATTTAATATCAACAAACATGTAAGAGTTGGTCAGAATTTCCAGGTTGGTTATGCATCCAGAGTTGGACAACCAACGGGAAACAGTAATGAAGGTAATCCAACTTCTTTTGCTTATCGTGTACCGTCTATCGTTCCTGTTTATGATGTTGCCGGAAATTTTGCAGGAACACGTGGAGCTGATGTTGATAACTCTGTTAACCCGGTTTCTCTGCTTTACCGTAACAAGGATAACAATCAAAATGAAGTGCGTTTGTTTGGAAATGCTTATGCAGAAGTAGACATCATCAAAAATCTTACTGCGAAAACAAGTTTCGGTATTGATTACAATTTATATAATTACCGCAATTATACTCCACGTGATATTGAGTCTGCGGAAGCGAGAAGTACGCAAACTTTGACCACAACCAATAATTATGAGTGGACATGGACCTGGTATAATACGTTGACATATAATATTGCTTTAAAAAATGCACATAAACTTAATGTCATTTTAGGAACCGAAGCAATCAAAAATAACTATGAAAACTTTGATGCATCCCGTACAAACTTTTTGGTTGATGCCCTTGATAACAGGTTTTTGAGTGCTGGTACAGGTGTACAAACCAATAATGGCGGAGGCGCTAACTGGCAGCTTGCATCTGAATTTGGAAGAGCGAGTTATAGTTATTCAGGTAGATATTTACTTGATGCAACAATCCGCCGTGACCGTTCTTCACGTTTTGCTCCTGCAAATAACGTAGCTTACTTCCCTGCTGTCAGTGGTGGATGGGTATTCTCGGATGAAAAATTCGCAAAATCAACTTCTTCCTGGCTTTCATATGCCAAGCTTAGATTGGGTTGGGGACAAACTGGTAACCAGGAAATTGGTAATCTTAACCCTTACACACTTTATTCGACAAACCCAGCTCTGTCTTTTTATGACATTAACGGAGCAAAAACTTCTGCGGCGGCTGGTTATGAGCTGACTCAGTTTGGTAATCCAAAAGCAAAATGGGAAACAACAACTTCCACTAACTTAGGACTTGATGCGGTTTTATTTAAAGGAACAGTAGATGTAGCTTTGGATGTTTATACCCGTAAAACAACGGATATGTTATTCCCGGTTGCTCCGCCTCTAACAGCTGGTGTTGCCGCTTCACCTTTCCAAAATATCGGTTCCATGAGAAACCGTGGTGTGGATCTGGGTATCAGTTACAACGGAAAAGCACTTGGCGGAGAGCTTACCTATTCGATTGGAGGCAATTTCAGTACTTATCGTAATCTTGTTACACGAACCAATGGTGATCCTAACACGCAGTATTTCGGGATCAATGATGAACGTATAGCGAATTTTGTAGTGACACAACAAAACCATCCGATTTCTTCTTTCTTCGGTTACAAACACGACGGGATTTTCCAAACTGACGCCGAAGCAAAAGAAGCTCCTAAAAACAACTTGGGTTCCAACGAAAACAGAGCTGGTCGTTTCAAGTTTGTTGATGTAAACGGTGACGGTGTAATCGATTCGAAAGATTTAAGTATCATCGGAAGTCCTCACCCTGATTTCACTTATGGTTTGAACATCAATGTCAATTATAAAGGTTTTGGTCTTGCTATTTTTGGTGCAGGTGTTCAAGGAAATCAGATTTTCAATTACACAAAATACTGGACAGATTTCCCTACATTTTTTGGAAACAAAAGTACACGTATGCTGAACCAATCATGGAGTCCAGGCAAAACGGATGCGATTCTTCCTCAGCTGAATTCAAGCGATCAGGTAAGTATTCTTCCATCTGACTACTATCTGGAAAGTGGTTCTTATTTCCGTTTCAAAAACATTCAGCTGACTTATTCTTTACCAAAAGCATTTTTGTCAAAAGTTGGTCTGGGACCTTGCCGTATTTATATACAAGGACAAAACCTGATCACCTGGACGAAATATTCAGGAATGGATCCGGAAATTAACCTTAGAAACTATGGCGCTGGTAATGACAGACAAATCGGTGTTGACGGAGGTTCTTATCCTGCTTCAAAACAATACATTGTTGGGTTGAACATCAGTTTCTAATCATACGACCTCATTTTAAACCGAACTACTTTTTTAAAGTATTCAATAACAGAAACTTTAATTTTTCAAAAAAGATGAAAAAATTTGCCATTATATTATCATCCATCGCACTGGGAATTCTCAGTTCATGCTCTGATTCATTTTTAGAAGTAACACCCAAAGCAGCACTTGTATCAACTACGCTTCAAAACAAAGTAGGTGTAAATGCTTTGCTGATAGGTGCCTATGCCTTGCTTGACGGCTGGGGAACTGCCGAAGGAGCCTACCGCTCTTATAACGTTGGCGCAGATAACTGGGTTTACGGAAGTGTAGCTTCTGATGATGCCTACAAAGGAACAAACGCCGGTGACCAGCCACCTATTTCTCAAATTGAATCAGGAAATATTGCTGCGGACAACATTTATTTCCGTGGAAAATGGAGAGGAATGTACGATGGTATCGCCCGCTCAAATGATGTACTGCAAAACCTGGCGAAAGCAACAGATTTTACAGACGCTGAACGTGCCGAGGTTGTTGCGGAAGCGCGTTTCTTACGTGGAAACTATCATTTTGAACTAAAAAAGATGTTCAACATGGTTCCTTATATTGATGATACTGTTTACGATCCAAACAATCTGGAAAGTACTAAAATACCTAATGCAACAGATATTTACCCTAAAATTGAAGGTGATTTGAAAGCGGCTTATGATGCGCTTCCAACTTCACAAGCACAAGTGGGACGTCCTACAAAATGGGCTGCGGGAGCTCTTTTAGCCAAGGTTTATATTTTCCAGAAAAAATATGCAGAAGCAAAACCTATTCTGGAAGCGATCGTAGCAAGTGGAAAATACAGATTGGTTGATAAATATCATGACAATTTCCAGGCTTCAACCAACAACAATGCTGAATCAATATTTGAGGTTGAATATTCGGTAAATGACGGAGCTGCCGGTGGAGAAAATGGAAACATAGGTTCAACGCTGAATTATCCTTATGGTGGTGGTGCTTTCACAACCTGCTGCGGATTTTTCCAGCCTTCTGTAAACCTTGTCAATGCATTCAAAACAGATGCAAACGGACTTCCTTTGCTTGACACTTTTAATGATACTGATCTGCCAAACGATCAGGGAATTGAAGCAACTGCGCCTTTTACTCCTTACACGGGAAATCTTGATCCACGTTTGGACTGGACTGTTGGCCGTCGCGGAATTCCTTATCTTGACTGGGGTGTACATCCTGGAAAATCTTATATTCGTGACCAAAGTTATGCTGGGCCCTATTCTCCTAAGAAACACGTTTCACATAAATCAGATCCAACGTTCGCTTCAAATAACCGTTTGAATGCTAACAATTTCCGTTTGATTCGTTATGCACAGGTTTTATTATGGCTTGCAGAAATCGAGATCAGAAATAGGAAGTCTTGATAAAGCGAGAACTTATGTAAATCAGGTTCGCGCAAGAGCTGCCAAACCGGAAGGTTTTGTTAAAAATGCAGACGGGACTGCTGCGGCAAATTATGTGATCAAAGAATATCCATCTTTTGCAGACCAGACTTATGCACGGAAAGCAGTAAGATTTGAAGAACGCCTTGAACTTGGTATGGAAGGAAACAGACGATTTGACCTGGTTCGCTGGGGAGTTGCTGCCGAGACCATGAATGCTTATTATTCAGTTGAGGGAAATAAACGTTCTTATTTGAAAGGATCTCAGTTTATAAAAGGAAAACATGAATATTTCCCAATTCCACAACAGGAAATACTGAACAGCCAGGTGGGAGGAAAACCAACCTTGACACAAAATAGCGGATATTAGAACATCAGGTTGAATTTAACAATAAAAGAGCCGATTCATTTGAGTCGGCTTTTTATTGTTATTTTTGTATCAAAGTAGATAAAAGCAACTATAAAATGGTACTGAAAAACGAAAGCGATTACGAAAAAGCTTCCGAAAGAATTGATGAAATTTTCGGAGCAAAACCGGGAACACCCGAGAAAAAAGAACTGGAAGAATTGTTAAAAGCGGTAAAAGCTTACGAAGACGATTTTATCAGAATGTTGAAAGAAAATGATATGTAACTCAGCGTTCACGCACAACGGTCACTCTTAAAAATGTGGCAGGTATCGAAGTCGTCTGGTCATTACCCGTTGTGTTTTGGCTTTTAAACAAAGCTTCTAGCTCGTGCTGCAAATCCGAAGCTTTACCATTTTTCTCTGCTGCTTCAAAAGCATTCATTGTGGGTCCGTAGTAGTATTTAAATGTGTTGACGAGTTCTTTTGGAGCATAAGAAGCGTGAAATGTAAAGGTATCTTTCAGGAATGAAATATTTTCTTTTGGCACACCAGCCCCGTAAAAGCGTTCTATAACCTGACTTTCCACACTCCATAACATCGGACTAACAAAACCTTCCGGAGGTGGAGGCGTATAGGCAGAGCTGATTTTTAAGATTTGGGCTACCAGCGTTGGATCACCTGGTATCCAGTTTCCCATCACAATTCTCCCGCCGCGACGAGTAACCCGAACCATTTCCCTGGCTACATTCATGGGTTGAGGCGCAAACATGGCACCAAAAATACTTACCACCAGATCGAAAGACTGATCTTTTAATTCATTCAGATCTGTTGCATCGCCTTCCTGAAATTTGCAGTTCGTAAGTCCTTCTGCTTTTGCCCTGTTATTTCCTGCCTCCACAAGATTTCTTGCTATATCAACACCCAGAACATCAGCGCCAAGTTTTGCCTCAGGTATCGCCGTAGTTCCGTCGCCGCAGCCAAGATCGAGTACTTTCATCCCCTTCGTGATGTCAAGTTGCGCTACCAGCGCTGAACCACTTTCACGCATGGTTTCGGCGATCCGGGTGAAGTCGCCTTTTTCCCACAATGCTTTGTTTGCATTCATGTCGTTAACTTTTAAACTTGATAAAAGATTTCCGGTCATTTTAACCTGATGCAATTTAGTTGCTTCCAAAAAATTGCATGTGACCTCCAAGTTCAATTATCTGACTTAAAAGACCAGTCCAAATTAATCTGGTAATCTCCTTGTCCGCCGTTCACTAAGTTTCCCTTTACTATCAGCGCAATTGCAGCATACTTTTAATAATTACCCGTTTTAGAATAAGTTGATGCTTAATACTTGTTAAATCAATTGACTTGAAAATCATCTCAAACACTACTTTATCCTACTGATATTAGGTTTTTGTTAAACAGTTTTGTTAAAAGCCATGGTTAATTTTTTTGAACGCGTATTACAACATCCGCAATATTACCGGCAGTTCAATTGCGGCAAGTCGCTCATTACAGCTTTTAACTGTCCAATGGAAGCGCACCTTATGAAAACACGTTTTGCGGATTTGTGGACGCGGTATAACTATCTATTTTATGTTATCGATGGTGAAAAAACGTGGCATACCGCAAAAGGAAATTACCATATCCAAAAAGATAGTTGTGTTTTTGTAAGAAAGGGAGGTTTTATCCTGGAACAATTCGAGAATACCGGATTCTGCGTAATGTTATTCTTTATCCCGGATGAATTTATTTGTGACACTCTGCATACGAAAGCAAAACCATTGTTAAAATACGAGCAGTCGCATGAACCCATCATGCTCCTTGAATCCAGCCAAACTTTGAAAGGATTCTTTCATTCTATGTCCACCTATTTTTCAGAAACAAAAGAGCCTGATCCATCTTTGATGGAGCTCAAATTCAAAGAACTTGTGCTGAACATCGCAGATAATGCTGAGAACAAAAAACTGCTTTCCTATTTTTGCTCGTTGCTACATGAACCACAGGCGATATTGTTGCAAAGTGTGATGGAAGATAATTTTTGTTTTAATCTAAAACTGCAAGTTTATGCTGAATTAAGTAACCGCAGTTTGTCCGCCTTCAAAAGGGATTTTGAAAAGCTTTTCCATTGTACTCCCGGCAAGTGGCTTCTTGAAAAAAGATTACAACATGCATTTGAATTAATTACGAATCAGCACAAAACGGTTAGCGAAACAGCATTTGAAAGCGGATTCGAAAGCCCGTCACATTTTAGTCGGGCATTTAAGATCAGGTTTGGGAAAGGACCGATGGCTGTTAAGCATGAGGGGAAGATGCTGGTGGATAATATGTAATTACCAGCACTGGTTCTGACTTTGGAGTTTTTCAGGAATCAATTAGAAATAACTTTGAGCCCGAATATTCAGGCTCCTAAACTTTCAACGCTTTCGCCTGATTCCAGTATTCATCCATTTCTGTCAAAGTCATTTCTGTCAGCGATTTCCCATCCGCTTTGGACGCTTCTTCCATATATTGAAAACGACGGATGAATTTTTTATTCGTTCTTTCCAAAGCAGTTTCAGGATTGATGTCTACAAATCTGGAATAATTAACCAACGAGAATAATAAATCGCCAAATTCACCTTCCGCCTCTTTTTGATCAATCACATCTCCCGATTCAATATTGAAGTTTTCCTTAAATTCCTGTAATTCCTCTTCAACTTTTTCCCAAACCTGCTGTTTTTCGTCCCAGTCAAATCCTGCGCCCCGTGCTTTTTCCTGAATTCTCATCGCTTTTACCAAAGCCGGCAAAGAAGCAGGAACTCCGGAAAGAACGGATTTATTTCCTTCTTTTAATTTTAATTTTTCCCAATTCTGCTTCACCTGTTCTTCGGTATCCGCTTTGGCATCGCCGTAAATATGCGGATGACGGGAAATCAGCTTTTCACAAATTCCAGTCAAAACATCAGCGATATCAAATTTTACGCTAGTTTCAGGATTATTTTCGGAAGCGATTTTGGCATAAAAAACAATATGCAAAAGCACATCGCCAAGCTCCTTTTTTATTTCAGGTAAATCATTTTCAAGAATAGCATCGGATAACTCATACGTTTCTTCGATGGTCAGATGTCGCAAACTTTCCAAAGTTTGTTTACGGTCCCACGGACATTGTTCCCGTAATTCGTCCATAATCGTAAGCAAACGGTCAAAAGCCATAAGTTGCTGCTGACGGCTTTCCGGTAAATCGCTGAATTTTTTTTCCATAATTCAAAGGTAAGATTTCAGCGTTTAAAACGTAAGAAATTGGATAAACTCTCTGGGTAAGTATCTCGAATTGATCCGCTTGAAAACAACGAACTTTTTTTAAGATAAAATCATTGTTTCACTATAACCAACTTAATAATATCTATTGAAGAAAATACCTGCAAGTCAATCTTTTAAATCAACATCTTCGTCTTCACAATCTTTTAAAAAGCGATTTTCTGCTTTACAAAATCTTCCCCGATTTTTCCGGCTTGTCTGGGAAACGAATAAATTACTGACCCTGGGAAATATTATTTTCCGCCTGATCAAATCCGCGCTTCCTTTATTGATGCTTTACATTGGTAAAGAAATCATAGATGAAGTAGTCAGATTAATCGGAAACCGTGCTGATTCACACAACTATTTATGGCTGCTTGTTGGCGCAGAACTTGGGTTAACTATTATATCAGATCTTTTAAACCGCTGTATCAATTTATTTGACAGCTTACTTGGCGATCTTGTTGCAAATAAAACCTCCGTTGATCTGGTTCATCACGCTGCGAAACTGGATTTGTACCAATTTGAAAACCCGGTTTTTTATGACAAACTGGAACGTGCCAGGCGACAAACTGCCGGCAGAACGGTATTGCTTTCTCAAACGCTGGCGCAAATTCAGGATATATTGACGCTTCTTTCTTTGGGTGCCGGTTTAATCGTTTTCAATCCATGGCTCATATTAATTCTCATCATTGCTGTCATTCCTTCTTTTTTAGGAGAAACCCATTTCAATGAAAAAACATATTCGTTAACCCGCAGCTGGACACCCGAAAGACGGGAACTTGATTATTTGCGATACCTCGGATCCAGTGCCGAAACGGCGAAGGAAGTTAAAGTGTTTGGTTTGGAAAATTATCTGGCCAAACGTTTTAAAGAACTATCAGAAGAATACTATCTGGCAAACCGTAAAATTTCGATCAGCCGTGCCAGTTGGGGATATTTTTTATCGGCCATTGGAACGCTTGCTTATTATGCCGCTTACTTTTTTGTATTGATGCAAACACTTGAGCGGCACAATCACCATAGGAACGATGACTTTCCTTTCCGGTTCTTTCCAAAGGATGCACGGAATGCTGCAAAGTATAATGAGCCGGTTTTCAGGCATTGCGGAAAACGCTCTATATCTAAAAGATCTTTTCGAGTTTTTTGAAATAGAACCAACAATTCTTGCCAACGAAAATGGCAAGTTAATTCCGAGACCGATTCAAAAAGGAATAACTTTTGAAAATGTCAGTTTTAAATATCCTGACAATGATTTCTGGGCGATCAGGAATCTTTCCTTCACCTTAAATCCGGGAGAAAAACTGGCTTTGGTTGGAGAAAACGGTGCAGGAAAAACTACATTGGTAAAACTTCTGGCTTGTTTATACAAACCCACCGAAGGCCGGATTTTAATTGACGGAATTGATATTCTGGATTATCAGCTGGCAGATTTACGGGCTAATATTGGCATTATATTCCAGGATTATATTCGTTACGAAATGACGGTTTCCGACAACATTGCAGTGGGAGACATCGAAAATATTGATGATAAAGAAGCGATTCAGATTGCATCAGAAATGAGTATGGCAAATGAATTGATCACCCAGCTTCCAAACGGTTTTGAACAGGTATTAGGAAAACGGTTCAAGGAAGGTACCGAACTTTCCGGTGGTCAATGGCAAAAAATCGCTTTGGCCCGTGCATACATGCGCGATGCCCAACTGATTGTTTTAGACGAACCAACTTCCGCACTTGATGCCCGCGCTGAACATCAGGTTTTCCAGCGTTTCAGCGAATTGATCCATGGGAAAATGGCTGTCTTAATCTCCCACCGGTTTTCAACTGTGAGAATGGCGGACAGGATTTTATTTCTTGAAAAAGGAAAACTGATCGAATTCGGATCGCATGCTGAATTACTGAATATAGATGGAAAATATGCTGAATTATTCCAGTTACAGGCTCAGGGATATTTATGATACAGGTGGTATTTTCAGTCCGGTTTGAAGAAGATTGCTAGTACATTTTGCAATAATTACTCCTTCCGCACTAACGATACTTCCTTCCACATGCACAATATTTTTGCCGGCGCGAATCACATTTCCGCTGGCAAAAATTGTTTCTCCAACTTTCGCAGCATTCAAAAAATCGCAATTCAGGTTTACGGAAACAAAAGCAAATTCCCTTCCCAAAGCATATACCATCGTCCCGACAACTTCATCCAGAATCGTAGCCGCAATGCCTCCATGCAGTATCCCCATCGGATTTGACATATCTTTTCTGACCACAAACTCCACTTTCATACTTCCTTCCTGAATATCGAGCAGCGTACCATTAAGCCATCTCCCAACGGGCGAATGACTTTCCTGCATCGGTTTGCCAATAAAGGACTGCATATATTTCAGACGTGTTTTGTCGTCGACCTGATCAGGCTTCAAAGATTCGCTCATTTTAATTAATCATTAAGAAAAGTAAATATACAGCGGTATATAATTGGAAAATAGTAATTATCACAGATTTACATAGAGAACTGCGTCAATACTATGGATTTTATTGCTACGTATCAAAGGTAATTGCTACCTTTGCCCGAGTTTTTCGAAGACTTAAAAGAGTATCCAAATATGAATTTTACGTTATCACAAATTCCTTCCCGTTCTGAAAAGCCTCGTGAAAAGGGAATTACGATGGTTATGGATAAAGGGCTTAGTATCAGGGAAACCGAAGATATGATTTCCAGCGCCTCCGGATTTATAGATATCGTTAAGCTGGGATGGGCCACTTCTTATGTTACCTCAAATCTGAATGAAAAACTGGCGGTCTATAAAAATGCCGGTATTCCTGTTTATTTCGGTGGAACCCTTTTTGAAGCTTTTGTAGTAAGAAATCAGTTTGACGACTACCGCAAACTTTTGGATAAATATGATCTGAAATATGCCGAAGTATCTGACGGATCTGTTGAAATGGCTCAGGATGTAAAATGTGAATATATCCGCAAACTGGCTACGCAGGTAACCGTTTTGTCGGAAGTAGGATCAAAAGATGAAAATAAAATAATTCCTCCTTATAAATGGATACAGCTTATCCAGTCTGAACTGGAAGCTGGTGCGTGGAAAGTAATAGGTGAAGCAAGAGAATCCGGAAATGTCGGACTTTTCAGAGCTAGCGGCGAAGTTCGCCAGGGTCTGGTAGAAGAAATTCTGACACAAATTCCTTTTGAAAAAATGCTTTGGGAGGCACCGCAAAAGTCACAACAGGTTTGGTTTGTGAAGCTTTTAGGCGCAAATGTAAATCTGGGAAATATTGCTCCAAGCGAACTTATTCCTTTGGAAACAATCCGTTTGGGACTTCGTGGGGATACTTTCAACCATTTCCTGAATGCAAAAACAAAAAAGGAATGGAAAATTGATTCAAAATAACTGTTTTAGCTCATCTTTCATCTCATAACTTAATTGGTCAAATTTTAAAACCATGGAATTATTAAAGCAGTTTATTGACTTTTTCCTTCACCTTGATAAGCATCTGTTTGACATCGTGCAGCAGTACGGTACACTCACCTACGTTATTCTTTTCCTGATTGTGTTTACGGAAACCGGTTTGGTCATCATGCCACTGCTTCCTGGTGATTCACTACTCTTTGCAGCCGGTGCAATTGCAGCAAATGACGGAACAGGACTTAATGTTTGGCTGGTAATTCTTGTATTAATAATTGCTGCTCTTTTAGGAGACAATGTGAATTATTTCATGGGTAAAAAGTTTGGCGGTGAAATTAAAAAACGAGAACGGATACTATTCCTGAAAAGAGAATATCTTGAAAAGACAGAGGCCTTCTATGAAAAACATGGCGGAAGCACTGTAATTATGGCCCGTTTTATTCCTATTGTTCGTACGGTTGCTCCTTTTGTAGCTGGTGCGGGAAGTATGAATTATTCAAAATATATAGGTTACTGCGTTTTGGGAGCTATTCTTTGGGTTCCTTCACTAACACTTCTTGGTTATTTCTTTGGCAACATGGAAATCGTGAAAAAGAATTTCGAACTGGTTATTTTCGCAATTATCGGATTCTCGGTTCTACCAATGATTTTTCAATTCGTTAAAAGCAAAATGGCAAGACCGAAAACGGCATAATACTTCGTTTTTTGTTTAATAACATTTTAGAAACCTTCCAATGATTTGGGAGGTTTTTTTATGCATAAACTATCGGTTACTTCTATTAAAAATTAAGGAAGTAAAGCCGACTTAAAAAAATATTTAAAAAAATGATAAAAAAGCTTAGGGGTTTTTGACCTTTGTTTGACCTTACCTTTGTATTCCAGTAAACGGAAACTTGATGCACACAATTTTAACTGATGAACAGCTGGTTACGGAACTCAGTGAAGGCAACAAAATTGCCTTTGGGGAGATTTATGACCGGTATTGGTATAAGTTATTTTGTATCGCTTACCACCAGATCGGCACAAAAGAAGAAGCCGAGGAACTGGTTCATGATTTGTTTGAAAGTTTATGGAACCGTCGGGAACAAAGTAATATCAGGCATCTGAATTCCTACCTGATCATTTCAATGAAAAATTTGATAACCAATTTTATCAAATCAAAAATTACCTGGCGGAAATATAAGGAATATGTCATTCTGCAAAAGATGCAGGAAAACGCATTAACTGAAAATACAGCAGAATTCACAGATCTTTCCCAGGCGCTGGATAATGCTTTGAAAAAACTTCCTGAGAAAACGAGCAAAATTTTTCAGCTTAGCCGGTTTGAAAACCAGTCGGTAAAAGAAATAGCTAAAGAACTGAATTTGTCAGAAAAAGCGGTTGAATATCATATTACCAAGTCTCTCAAAGTTCTAAAAGATCATCTTTGGATCTACCACACGCAGAATTAATATCGACACCAGAAAAAAGAAATGAATCAATACGATTTTGATATAGTGATGCAAAAGTATCTCTCCGGCGAACAGTCGCCGGATGAAGAAAAATTAATAAACGAATACCTGGAAAATAATTCCTTTGAAGAATCACCAGTTTTTGAAGCTGAAAAAGAAAAAATCGGAAAAAGAATTAAGCAAAAACTATTTTCCGAGACAATTCGTGAGCCGGTTTATATTCGTTTTTTACCCTGGATAAAGGGAATTGCTGCATCCGTCCTGATTCTTGCGGGAAGTTGGGCAGTTCTGAAAAAGTCGGATTTTGCTAATGTTTTAAAACTTGAAACATTAGCAAACCAAGGTGTTGTTGAAATAAAAAATACATCGGCAAAACCACAACGTGTTTTTCTTGAAGACGGTAGTATTGTCATATTAAAAGAAAAAAGCAGCATCAGTTTCCCGGAACATTTCGGCACTGAACGCAGACTGGTTTATCTGCACGGTGAAGCTTTTTTTCAGGTGAAAAGAAACCCTGCGAAGCCTTTTGTCGTATCTACTGAAAATCTGGCTACACAGGTTTTGGGAACCAGTTTTACGATTAAATCTTATGACGACGCACGTTCCATTGAAGTTTTGGTAGCAACCGGCCGTGTTTCGGTTTATGAAGTTGCTGAAAAAGCGTCATCCAATAGCAATGGGGTAATTCTGACCAGAAATCAGAAAATCACTTTTGACAAGAAATCAAAAAAAATGGAATTGGCCATTGTAGAAAATCCAGTGATCAACCGCTCCGAAATACGGGTTGCTTATGGATTTACATTTTTAGATACTCCGGTCAAAGAAACTTTCTCTTTACTTGAAAAAGCATACGGAATTGATATTGTAATTGAAAATGACGCTGTTGAAGCCTGCAAGTTCACAGGCGATTTGACAGGTCTTTCACTGTTTGAACAACTTGATCTGATCTGTAAATCGTTGAATGCAACGTACGAAAGAAGAGGAACAACACTTTTTGTTCGTGGAGAAGGCTGCTCGAAATGATGTAAAATTTGACTCTACGAATTAAATAAGTACCAATAAATTGCTTTTTGAAACCTGCTCAATAATTATTTTGAATGTGAATAACCCAGAAAAACTTTTTAACCTATGAATAGAAAAATACCCCGAGTTGTTTCCAAAGTAGTAAGCACTATGGCCAAACAACTGCTGATCTTTATTTTATGCTGTGGAATTTCTACGGCGCACACGCTTCGTGGACAGGAATTGCTAAGCAAGGAGATTTCGCTTAAAGTGGAATCTCTGGAAATCAAAAAGATCCTTAACCTGATCGAAAAACAGGCTGATGTAAAATTCGTTTACAGCACCAACAGCATTCAGGGAATTCAAAACACTTCGCTGAAAGAATTAAAAGGACCGCTAAATAAAGTATTGGATCAAATTCTTGCGCCAATCAATGTATCTTATGAAGTAGTTGGAACTACCCGGATTTTGCTTCGAAAAAAAGCGCCGGGAACAGCAATTCAGTCACAAGGAATTATTTTTCCAAATCAGTTGATTGAACGCAAAGTTTCAGGAAAAGTAGTTGATGAAAAAGGTGAAGGATTGCCGGGTGTAAATGTTTTGGTAGTCGGCAGCCAGACGGGAACTTCAACCAATGAAAAAGGAGAATATCAATTAAATGTTGGTGATGCCGCTGTAACGCTGAAATTTTCATTCATTGGTTATGTAAGCCAGGAAGTGGTTTCTGATAAAAATAATGTTGTCAATATTTCATTGGCTCCGGATGTAAGCGCGCTGAAAGAGGTGGTCGTTGTAGGTTATGGTACCCAGGAAAAGAAAGATGTTACCGGTGCAGTTTCTTCCATTAAAGGGGCAGATTTTCAAAATCTCCCATCAGGTGGAGCGCAGCAAGCATTACAAGGAAGAGCGGCCGGGGTTAATATTGTCAGAAATGGTGGTGCTCCCGGTGACGCTGGTTCAATCCAGATCCGTGGTTTTGGTACGGTTAATAATTCTACTCCGTTGGTTGTAATTGATGGAGTACCTTCGGGAACAATGAATGATGTCAACCCAAATGACATTGAATCGATTGAAATTTTGAAAGATGCGTCTGCTTCTGCGATTTACGGAACACGTGCTGCAAACGGTGTAATCATCATCACAACAAAACGCGGAAAATTTGATAATCCGATTAACCTGACCGTTAACGGATATGTCGGTGTTACAAATCGAATCAAAACGCTGGATGTTTTGGACGCACCAACTTTGGCTTCTTTAAAAAGAGAAGCATATACCAATGATGGTTTGCCAATTCCTGCAATCTGGAACGACGCGCAATACCAGACACAACTCACCAACTGGCAGGATGAATTGTTGAAACAAGGCGTTACTCAAAATTATGACGCGTCGTTGAGAGGCGGAGGAAAGTTTTCTTCTTTCTCCATTTCCGGAGGTTATTATAATGAAAAGGGTATCATTGGAAAATCAAACTACAAACGTCTTACTTTCCGTATTAATTCGGATCATAAAATTGGTTCAAGAATAAAAATCGGACAGAATTTCCAGTTTACCAATACACACAATAACGCGCCGGACACGCAATCTTCACAAACAGGTTTGTTGTGGAGTGCGATTCGTTTCCATCCTGGACTTCCGGTAAGAAACGCGGATGGTTCTTATAGTTCAACGCAAGGAATTGGTGCTTTTGGAGATATTAACAACCCGGTTTTCACGGTTGATACACAGGATAAAGATGCAATCCGTAATCGTTTTTTAGGAAGCGTAACGGGAGAAGTTGAGATCATCGACGGTCTGAAACTTCGTGCAAATATTGCCATGGACGCTACATTTGCGGAAAGCCATACTTTTGATATCAAAATCAACGATCAGTTCAGAACGAATTCCTACAATCAGCTAACCCTGAACCATGATAAAAACTGGTCATTGTTACAGGAATATTTTCTTTCTTATGACAAAAAGTTCGGTCAGCATTCGATCAATTTCGTAGGCGGTTATACTTCCCAGACTTTCAACGATATTTATTCAAACCAACGCGGACGTGATTTTGCAAGTGAAGATCCATCGCTGCGTTATATGCAATATGCAGGAACAATCGTTTCGATCGCACAAGCTGATGGCGGAAATGGAAGTCGCAGTTATGATGCACTTCAATCGTATTTTGCCCGTGTAAACTACTCTTTCAGAGATCGGTATTTATTAACGGCTACGGTTCGTAATGATGCTTCTTCTAAATTTGCTCCGGGCAATCGCTCTGGATATTTCCCCGCTTTTTCAGCAGGATGGAGAATTTCAGAAGAGTCGTTTTTCAAAAATGCATTACCGATGTTCAGCAATTTCAAGTTGACTGGCGGTTGGGGACAATTGGGTAACCAGAACGTAGCTTCTTTGCAATACCTGGCTTTGATCAATTCGTCATACCGTTATGCATTTGGCAATGGTGGCGTTCAGAATTATATCTCGGGTGCAGCGCAAAGTCAGATTGGCTAATACTAACATTGGCTGGGAAACAGCGGAAATGAGCAACTTTGGACTGGAAGCTGGTTTATTAAAAAACAGTCTTTATTTCTCTGCAAATTATTTCATCAAGGATACCAAAAACATGCTTTTGGCTCCCCCTTCGATCGGAACAATCGGAACGGCTACTATTCCTGATCAGAATATTGGTCAGTTAAGAAACAAAGGTTTGGAAATTGAGGCTTCTTATCGTTATTCCATTGGAGGTCTTACGCTGAATGTAAGTGGTAATGCTACATTCATCAAAAACAAAATAACAAAATTGGCAACGCCAGGCGGTTTCCTTGCTACACAGCTTTACGGAAGAGGTCAGCAGGAAATTGTGCGTACGTATGAAGGACAACCTTATGGCACTTTTTACGGATATAAAACCAATGGAATTTATCAAAATCAGGGACAAATTGACGCTGATGCAAACATTGCAAATGATTCACGCAAAACGGACGGACAAATTAAACCAGGTGATGTTAAATTTCTTGATTTGAACAATGACGGTGTGATTGATGATCAGGACAGAACAATTATTGGTAGTCCTCAGCCAAAGATTAATTACGGTTTTTCTGCCGGTGCCAATTTTAAGGGTTTTGATTTGAATTTATTCTTCGTTGGTGTTGGAGGAAATAAAATTTACAATGCAGATCGTATGCAGGGTCTTGATGCAAGTTACTCCTTCAATCTGTATGCCGAAGAGCAAAATCGCTGGCATGGAGAAGGAACTAGTAACACAGTTCCTCGTGTAAGTATTGATAACGCAAACCGCAATTACAGACCGTCTGATTTATTTATCGAAAAGGGAGATTTCCTGCGTTTGAAAAATATGACACTTGGCTACACGGTTCCGAAATCGGTGATCAGCAAGTTGAAAATGTCGCAAGCCAGATTCTATGTTACGGGCCAAAACATTATCACGTTTACTAAATATTCTGGTCTGAATCCGGAATTGGGTTATGTAAATGGGCAGCTGAATGTGGATTATGCACAGTATCCGCTGGCGCGTACATGGACAATCGGAGCTACTTTATCATTTTAATCTAAACGTTCAGATCTATCCCAGCCGAATTTTAATCCTATGAAAAAGATAACGATACTAGCCGGATATATTTTTCTTGCAACGTTGATGAGTTGCCAGAAAGACTTACTCGATACAATACCTTACGGACAGGTGACTTCCCAGCAATACTGGCGGAACGGCGACGACGTGGTTTCTGCCGTAAATGCTATTTACGCACCGCTTTTAAATGAAGATGGATTTGCTCACACCGAATATACTTTTGATAACTGTTCGGATGATATGAACCGCGCGGGTGATCACTCGGATGAAACAGCACTGGAAAATTTCACTTTTGATGCTTCCAATTCGCATATTCTGGCCACCTGGTCGACCAAATATGAAGTGATTTCAAGAGCAAACGCGGTAATGATCAATGCGCCAAAAGTGACGATGGATGAAACTTTGCGGAACCGGAGTCTGGGTGAAGCATATTTCCTGAGAGGTTTTGTTTACTGGAGACTTTCATTGATCTATGGTGAAGTGCCGATTCTTTTGGAAGCCGATGCATTAGCTTTGACTTTCAACAAACCGAAATCAACCTTGGCAGAAGTTCGTGCTCAGGCGGAAGCAGATTTCCTGAAAGCGGCTTCGTTGCTTCCGGTATCTTACAGTGCAGCAGAAGCAGGCCGTGTTACACAAGGAGCCGCTTATGGTTTCCTTGCCAAGCTTTATGTATATGAAGAAAACTGGGCAAAAGCCATTGAAGCAAGTACGAAAGTTACCGGCAACGCAGCTTACCAACTGGCAACGGGCTTCAACCAAAACTTTGAATTAACAACTGAAAATAATACGGAAACATTATTTTCTCTTCAATATGAAACGGGTTGGACTACGGATAACTCACCTGCTTTTTACCATACTCCGCAAACTTTTGGTGGCTGGGGTTTTCACGAACCGATCCAGGATCTTGTTACTGAATTTGAAAAAGGAGATCCGCGTCTGGCTTATTCTATTTTTAGTCCGGGTGATAAGGTGGAACGAGGAGCTTTGGGTGAAACTGAATTCACAGCGGACATGACGCGTGTAACGGGTTATGCTTTCAAAAAGTACTCTCAATTTACTGCAACAGGCGATATGGACCAAAGTCTGAATGCTCCCTTCCTTCGTTCTGCTGATGTATACCTTTTAGCCGCTGAGGCGAAAATCCGGTCAGGACAAAGTGGTGATACGGAATTAAATGTAGTCAGAAAACGTGCAGGCTTAACTGCAATTACAGGTGCTACTATGAAAAATATCATGCATGAACGCCGCGTAGAACTTGCCGGTGAAAATGAAAGACACCAGGATTTGATGCGTTGGGATAAAGCAGGCTTGATCGATATCGTGGCACATTATAAAATTGCACGCGGACCTTACAAACCAAGCCGTAACTTTGTAAAACCAAAACATTATTACTTCCCGCTTCCACAACGTGAAGTGGATTTGAGTAATGGGGTGTTAATCCAGAATAGTAATTATTAATTTAATGGTTAATTGTTAATGATTAATTGTTAATGTGGTTGAGGAATTTTGACATACTGTAAAGGAGAAAGAAGTCAAGTTTTCAAAAACTTGACTTCTTTATTTCTTACTCTGAAATACAATTTAAAAGCGTGAAAAAAGTTGTTATAGTCTTTCTGTTAATTTCAATTTTGACGCAATGTGTGTCAAAAGAAAAACAGATTCAGGGTACCTGGAAAACGGATTCCATTTTGAATTTTGTTAATGGTTTTAGCCATACCAACGATTCTCAGGATGAACATTGGTCGCATTTTGAGTATACAAAAGATGGAGCTGTTTTTGAACGGAGGAAACAGGAATTCAGGAAGTACTATTACAAATTGTTAAAATCGGATTCACTCGTATATCTGGATTCGGCGGGTACTTTTTTAAATGGCTACAAAATTCTCAAACTTGACGATGATCAGCTTGTATTGAAAAAGATTCAAAAACCATATCTTCCCGGTAAGAATCAGGAATTGTATGAAATCCGCTTTTTCTCAAAAATAAACTCCGATAGTACCGCATCCAAATGATCCGAAAACTGATTTTACTTTTTATAATTAGCGCCACGCTTTTTACCTGCAAAAAAAAGAATCAGGATACCTTATTTGAATTACTTCCCTCCCACGAAACCGGAATTACGTTCTCCAATAATTTAAAAGAGGATGAAAAACTCAACATCCTCACTTACGAATATTTCTACAACGGTGGCGGTGTTGGTATCGGCGACATCAACAACGACGGTTTACAGGATGTTTTCATGGGCGGAAACATGGCTGAAAGTCGGCTTTATCTTAACAAAGGCAATTTAAAATTTGAGGATATTACTGAGAAATCTGGTATCACATTGGCAGATAGCTGGGCTCGTGGAATTTCCATGGTTGATATTAATTCAGACGGTTTTTTAGATATCTATGTTTGTAGGGCTGGGCCGCAATCGGCAGAAGTCAATTCAGATCTTACACCTCGTCCCAATTTATTATACATCAATAAAGGAAATAACACTTTCGTTGAAGAAGCGAAAAAGTATGGTCTTGATTACTCTGGCAACACAACACAAGCTGCGTTTTTCGATTATGATAAAGATGGCGATCTTGACGTATTTCTTGTAGTAAATGTCATGGAGCGGAAAGGTCCAAACGTTATCCGGCAAAAACGTACGGATGGTTCAGCATTAAGTACTGATAAATTGTACAGAAATGATGGAAAAATTAATGGTCAGATAAAATTCACCAACGTTTCCACAGAAGCAAATATTCTAACCGAAGGTTTCGGATTAGGCGTTTCCATTGTGGACGTTAATGAAGATGGATGGCCGGATGTTTATGTTTCCAACGATTATTTGTCAAACGATTTATTGTATATCAACCAGCAAAATGGAAGCTTTAAAAACGAGATAACAGATTATTTCCGTCATCAAAGTTACTCAGCCATGGGTAATGATGCGGCCGATATTGACAATGATGGATTGGTTGACTTTGTAACCCTGGATATGTTGCCGGAAGGAAATATCCGACGCAAAAATATGTTTGGATTGATGAATTATGACCGTTTTCTCTCCGAGCAAAAAATGGGATATCAGCCGCAATTTATGCGTAATACTTTGCAGCATAACAACGGAAATCGTCCGGAAACCAACCATCCTTTTTTCAGTGAAGTTGGAAGATTCTCAGGAATTCAGGCCACGGATTGGAGTTGGAGTGCTTTATTTGCGGATTATGATAATGACGGTAAACGGGATTTGATGATCACGAATGGTTATCCAAAAGATATCACAAACCGAGATTTTGTGATTTATCGGATGGCTCAATATCAGCAGCAAATCCAGTCAGGAAATCTGGATAATGCGCCAACAGTTCAGGCGTTGAAAGAAGTCGAAGGTGCACATGTGGCCAATTATTTGTTCAAAAATAACGGAGATTTAACCTTTAAAAATGAATCAGAATCCTGGGGCTTTGATACTCCTTCTTTTTCAAATGGTGCAGCCTATGCGGATTTGGATAATGACGGTGATCTGGATTTGATCATCAATAATATTGATCACGAAGCTTTTGTTTATAAAAACCATTCAGACAAACTTCCGGATCATCATTATCTGCGTATTAAACTAAACGGCACAAAAGAAAATCCATACGGATTTGGTACAAAAGTTACAGTTTATACCAAAAATGAAAAACAGTTTATTGAGCATTCTCCTTATCGTGGATATCAATCGACGGTTGAAAATACTTTACATTTTGGTTTAGGCAAAAACAAAAATGTGGATTCAATTCGTGTAGTTTGGCCAGATAATAAAACACAATTGTTTGCGAATATTTCTTCTGATCAGGTTTTAAAAGTTGGATATAGCAAAGCAACAAGTGCTCAGAAAATAAACCTAATTGTGCCAAAACCATCTTTTCAGGAAGTTTCGGATGCCCTGGGAATTCATTATATCACATAAAGAAGAATTATATATTGACTTTAAAGTCCAGCCACTTTTACCTCATTTATTATCCCAAAACGGACCGGGAATTGCAGTTGGAGATATTAACGGTGATGGTCGTGAAGATTTCTATATTGGTGGCGCTTTCCGACATTCCGGAAGTTTTTTCATTCAAAATGCGCAGGAAAAATTCACTGAAAAACCGCTAACCAAAGAGCAGAAATTTGAGGAAGATATGGGCACGCTGCTTTTCGATGCAGACATGGATGGTGATCTGGATTTGTATATTGTCAGCGGTAGCAGTGAGTTTCCTATTGATTCAAAATATTATCAGGACCGGCTTTATTTGAATGATGGAAAAGGAAATTTCAAACTGGATTTATCCGCGTTGCCAATCAATACAACCAGCGGTTCATCCGTTAATGCTAGTTGATTTTGACAAAGACGGTGATCTGGATTTGTTCATCGGCGGCAGACTTACGCCCGGCCAATATCCAACTTCCCCGAAAAGCTCAATCCTCAGAAATGATCATGGAAAGTTTACCGACGTGACTGCGCAAATTTGTCCTGAATTGCAAAATATCGGCATGGTCACTACATCACTCTGGACAGATTTTGATAATGACGGCTGGATAGATTTAATCCTTGCAGGTGAATGGATGCCGTTAACTTTTTTGAAAAACAAAAACGGGAAGCTGGTTAATGTAACATCTACAACTGGTTTAACAAATACAAATGGCTGGTGGAATAGTCTTGTAGCGGGAGATTTTGATGAAGACGGCGACATGGATTATGTTGCCGGGAATGTCGGTTTGAACTCGGAAGAACGCCCGTCAGCAACCAAACCGCTAACAATGTTTGCCAAAGATTTTGACAAAAGCGGAACGATGGATCCGGTCATGTTTCGGTATGCTGGCGAGAACCTGTACCCTATTCATCCACGTGACGAAATGACAAGTCAGATGAATTTTCTCAAAAAACGCTTCGTTTATTATGGCGATTATGCCAAAGCAGAGATGAAAGATATTTTCACAAAGGACGAGCTGAAAGATGCTTCTAAACTTAGCTGTGAGGAAATGAGAAGTGTTTTTATTGAAAATCTTGGAAACGGAAAATTCACGATTAAAGCATTGCCAATCGCTGCGCAGTTAGGACCAGTTTATGGAATTGTTGCCGGAGATTATAATTCTGATGGCCATGTGGATTTACTTTTAACTGGAAATTCTTATGCTCCCGAATCCATTAGCGGACGTTTGGATGCGTTTAACGGATTACTTCTTCAAGGAAATGGGAAAGGTAATTTCCTGCCTATCTCACCAGCAAAAAGCGGTTTTTTAGTTGAAGGGGATGGAAAAGGTTTAGCGGAATTATCGTTAAATAATGGAAGTAGGCTAATTCTGGCAGCTCAGAATAATGATATTCTTAAAACTTTTATATCTGCAAAAACAGAAAAAGAAACCATCAAAATACAACCTTTACCAACTGATAGCTGGGCTGAAATTACTTTGAAAAATGGGAGTAAAATAAGACATGAATGGAATTATGGTTCCGGGTATTTATCCCAATCTTCCAGGATACTAGTAATTCCAAAAGAAAATGTAACAGGCATTAAGATATATAATTCAAAAGGAGCTGTCCGGATAGTTGATATTGAAAAACAATAATAAAGAATTCTTAACCGACCAGAACTCTGACCTTCTTGATTCTCTTTTTGTCGGCCGACTGAACTTTGAAAGTAATATCACGGTGATTCGCAATTTCTCCTGTTCGTGGTAATCTTGAAAAAAGTTCGAGTAAAAGTCCGGCTAATGATTCGCTGTTTCCACGCACCTCATCAAAATAATCCGATTCCAGATTCAGAATTCTGCACAAGTCATTGATCAAAACCATACCTTCAAAGACATAAGTATTTTCATCAACCTTGGTATAATTCACTTCATCTTCCTCGTCGTACTCATCGTTAATATCACCGAAAATCTCTTCGATAATATCTTCCAAAGTAATCAAACCACTCGTTCCGCCATATTCATTTATGACAATTGCCATATGCACCCGGCGACTCTGGAAATCTTTCATCAAATCATCCAGACGCTTACTTTCAGGAATCAGATAGGGAACACGAAGTAACTTTTGCCAATTAAAATGCTCATTATGATGCAAATGCGGTAACAGATCTTTCACATTCAAAATTCCTTCCACACTATCCAAAGTATCCCTAAAAACCGGCACACGAGAATATCCTGATTTATTAATCTTGTCCATCAATTCATGGAAATTCAATTCAATGTCAAAAGCATTAATGTTCATCCGAGGCTGCATCGCTTTTCTGGCATTGGTTTGCCGGAAATTTGCGAGACCTCTTAATAAATCGCTTTCTTCTTCACTCTCTGCTTTTGCTTCCAGTCTTTCCGTTGAAATTTCAGAACCTTCCGGCGTTAAAATCCCAAAAACATAACCCAATTTGGTAATGGGTTTGGTTAACGGCTCACAGACTTTTATAACAAAATGAGTTGTTCCTGCGATTTTAGGAATAAATTCCACCGCATTTCGCGCCGCATAAAACCGGATAATCACATCAAGCCAAATCCAGAAAGCCAGAGCTCCAAGAGAAATCCAGTGAAAAATAGTTTGGTCATTATTCTGTACCTGTATCCAGGTAAATCGTGCGGCAAGTAATAATGCGAGCAAAGTAACGCCACGCTGAATAATCGAAAGTGCTAATTGCTGAATGCGGGTTGGCAAATAACCCTCGGAAACACCTTTCCGCTCCCAGGGATTTTCCATCGCGCCGGCTGTTGCGTAAGAAGCTCTGATTCCGGAAAGAAAAAGAGAAACAGCCAAAAGTATGAAGACAAGAATTAATTCGTAGACGGCAAATTCGTCAATAGGTATGACCATACCGGTCAAGACAGGAAGCGCACTTTTAACGGGATAAAATATCCCCGTACGCTTTCGGGACAACGGATCGTCACTGTCGGCAGTTTCTTTCACAAAGAATGAGACAAGTTCATAATAAACCTTGCAGATCCACATGCAGAAGTAAAACCTGTGGCGCTATGCAATATAAGAATTCTATCCAAAATTAGTATTGTCAATTTAGACACAATTTTAAATTAACATGTTTTTTGGATAGAATTCCTTTAAATATTAGAATGGCAGATCGTCATCGTCATTTCCGGCTGCCATTGATGGCGGTATCGGATCAGAAGATCTTGGTGCCTGATTTTGTCTTGGAGCTGATGATTGTGCATAATTTGGTGAACCCTGATTAGTGTTTTCTCCACCACCATTATTTGGTCCGCCCAACAAAGTCATGCTATTTGCGCGAATTGTTACGCCCGATTTCTGAACACCTTCTTTGTCTGTCCAGTTATCCGTACGAAGTCTTCCTTCTATATATACAGAATTCCCTTTTTTGAGATATTTTTCAGCGACTTTCGCAAGTCCTTCCCATAACTCAATACGGTGCCATTCTGTGTTTTCAACTCTTTCGCCGCTTTTATTTGTATAAGCTTCGGTTGTAGCGATACTGAATTTTGCTACGGCTGATCCGCTCTCCAGATACCTGACTTCCGGATCGCTGCCTAAATTTCCGATAAGGATTACTTTGTTAACACTTGCCATGATTTTGTGCGCTTGTGATGATTGTGGATAATTAAATTCAATATACCGGATATTAGTTCAAATATACAAATTCAAATTTTGCATAAATGGAATGAGAGCCGTTTCCGACAATCTGGATCAACTTTTCACACATCCTGTTCACTGATTTTTCCAGTAATTTTATTTTTCAGGATCAATTTATTGCGTCCGTCATGCGTCACTTCCTGTTTGATCAAATAATGTTCCTCATCATATTCTACATAATTTGAAGGCTTGGTAACGCCTTCTTGTCCACGCCAGACGGGCAATTCTACTTTCTCCCACAACTTCGTTTTTGAAGAGCGGTAAGCAGCATCAATCACAGCATTTACAACATAACCGTCATAAAAAGTTTCGGCAGCGTCTCGTCCTTCTTCTGCTGCATTAAACATATCCGTAAACATATGGTTATAACCCAGATCATTCACTTCATCGCCAACAGGAAAAAGCCAGCCGCTTTTACTTTCTGCTTTTTCAGCAACATAATCACCGCCACTTCCCGGAAGTATACATTTCAAATCCTGTACGGAGAAAATTATTGATCCAGATTGTCCCTTCCGTTCCCATAACTTCATCACGCAAATCCATACCGCCCCGGAAAGTCCAGCTGACTTCAAACTGTCCGATCGCACCATTTTCATATTTGACCAAAGCGATCGCATGATCTTCTGCGTCAATCGGTTTCACCTGCGTATCAGCCCAGCACATGACTTCAACCGGACGAATATCTTTGCCAATAAAATTTCTTGAAATTTCGATGCAATGGCAGCCCAGATCCAGAATACATCCGCCGCCGGCCTGTTCTATATCCCAAAACCATTCGCTATGCGGGCCTGGATGTGCTTCTCTGGATTTCGCCCAGATAATCCTGCCCAAAGCTCCGGTTTTAACACTTTCCAATGCTTTTAAAAACTTTGGACTGTAACAAAGATCTTCCAGATATCCGGCAAAAATCCCGGCCTCTTCCACCGCCTGCATCATCCGCAGTGCTTCATCAGCATTTCTTCCCAAAGGTTTTGTGGAAACGACGGCTTTTTTATGTTTTGCACAAAGCATTACCGCTTCCTCGTGAAGATTATTAGGAAGAGCAATACATACCATATTCACACTCGGACTGGAAATAATTTCTTCCATACTGATCGACCAGAAATCACAACCGTAATCGTCAGCAAATTTCTTTGCGCTCTCTTCCCGACGGGCGTAAATCGCTACAACACGGTCGCGGCCGCGCTGGCCATGAATAGATTCCGCATAAAAACGTCCGATAAAACCGGAACCGAGCATGGCTATTTTTTGCATAAGGATTAATAATTTTGGTGAATTGTTTTTTGGCGAACGCCCTTTCGGAACAACATAATATTACGGTGCTCTGCACCTTGGAAAAATCTTACTGCGTTCACTTTTCTACAATTACTTTGGTGCTCTGCACCTTCTTAAACAACAGGTACAGAGTACCTCAATATTTGTAGAAAAACAATTAATATTAGCTAGACTAAGGTGCAGAGCACCGTAATAATTTGTTCTGTAAAATTTCTCAATTCGTTTTTACTTCTTTTTCCCATCCCGTAGTCTTCAACGCCGGATCATCTTCCTTTTTCAAAAAATCCGCGTTTTCAAATGGTGATGCGTTCCATTCCGTCATAGCGTGATCTGGAACAATATCAACCGGAACCCGCCAGGAAGTTGAAGTTTCGGCGTATGCCAGATTGGATTGAGAATTGTAACAGGAAATTAGGACCATCGCGGTTGGTCTGATAAATTCGCTTCGGAACGGTGCATGAGATTACTGTGAAAAAATAAAGCATCGCCAGGTTCAATTTCACAATAGATCAAATCCATCGTTTCCAATGCATGATTTACCATCTCATATCCGCACCAACCTGCTCACCTGCAAAACCGTGATTTACTCTTCCCAATTTATGCGAACCTTTAATGACCTGCAAACAACCATTTTCTTTATTAGCAGGCGTCAGAGCAATCATCACACTCATCATTTGATCGGGAAACAATAAATTGATTTTTATACCAATAACCATAATCCTGATGCCATTCCCATGCGCCACCAACTTTCGGTTCTTTTTGCATTAGTTTGGTATGAAAATGACAAACAGCACTTTCTTGTCCTAATAACTGGGCAACAGAATTCACCATTCTTTCGCTTCGGATCAGGTATCCAAAAACATCATTTCCAGGTGTAAACCAAAGTGAGAGTTTTGTCTTCTTACCAGTTTGATCGTTCAAATCCATTGCATTTTTCTGCATGATGGAATTTTCGATTGCGCTGTTATATAGTTTGTCAATTTCTTCCTGAGAAAAAAGATTTTTGACTACCAAAAAGCCATCTCTGTGATAGGCTTCAATTTGTTCTTCGTTTAAATTGATCTTCGCCATCGTTTTAAATCGTTATTTGTTCAGTACAAATTCATATTATTAAAAACACAATTCTATTTAACAATACTCATATCAAACTGAAAAATAACTTTGCCACGAATGCACGAATTTTTCACGAATGTTCGATTGGCTAATTCGTGAAAAATTCGTGTATTCGTGGCAGAAAAACGTCTAAGAAATATTTTAAGGAAGAAATAACCTTTTTACAAAAATATCTCTTCCTTTAATACCGTATCCATTAAAATAGGCTTTGGCAATTCTTCAACCTGCTGCTCGGGAATAAAATGCCATGTCTTCCGGCAAGTCCACGATTTCATTTTCAGGAATAATAATCCACCAGAATCTTACCGTTAATCTTTGATGCGTAAGTAAATGTGTATATTCTTTTAAAACCTGGCGCAACTGTCCTTTTTGTTTCCATTCTTCCAGAAATTTATCTTCCGGCAAATCATCAGGATTATTAATATCTGGTCGGAGATTCGATCAAATAAAAATCATATAATCCTTTCCAGATATCTTTTTTCAAGCCGCTCATGCATCGCCAGACTTTCGCCTTTTTGTAAAATGAAATAATTAAAATACCGGTTTTTCACCGCATTCTTTTTCATCTTGACCGGAAGCTTGTTCTGCATATTAAACTCATATGCATAACACATATAAGTAAAAGGACAAACTGAACAATTTGGCGAAACAGGCACACATTGCAGCGCACCAAATTCGATCATTGCCTGATTATAAGTGGCAGGATCTTCCTGAGAAATAAGCTGTTTTGCCAGATTTGTAAATTCCTTTTTTGCACCTGATTACTCAGTATATCCGTAAAAATCCCAAACAATCCGGGACATCACCCGATACACATTTCCATCAATAGCAGGCACAGCTTCGCCAAAAGCAAAAGATGCAATGGCGGCGGCTGTATAATGCCCCAAGCCCTTTGAGCTTCGCAAGCTGTAACGGCAGTTTCAGGAAATTTCCCTTCACATTCTTCGACAATATGCCTTGCTGTAAAATGCATATTTCTGGCTCGCGAATAATAACCCAAGCCCTGCCAAAGTCTCAGCACATCGCGTTCATCCGCAGCTGCCAAGATCAAAAACGGTCGGATAATTGATCAGAAATTTTTCATAATACGGAGTTCCCTGTGCGACACGGGTTTGCTGCAGAATAATTTCCGACAAGCCAAATTTTATATGGGTCCGTTGTTTGTCTCCAAAGCAGCGGACGATGGTTTTTGAGATACCAGGATTTAAGTTTTTTGTTAAAATCAATTACCTGTAAATGATCTGGTAGCATAACGTTTTGACTTATGTACACTGTTTTTTAACCAATTAGAAAAAAAATGAAAATGCTATCCTTTTAAATTATGGTAAAATTACCGTACCTTTGTGTTCCCAAAATTTAGAGGAGGAAGTAAATAAATGAAATAATATCCACTTAAAGTAAACAATCAAAGTGACTAAGGCAGACGTAATCGCACAAATTTCCGAGAAAACAGGTGTAGACAAGGGCGATGTTCAACAAACGCTAGAATCGTTTTTCACCGTGGTAAAGGACTCGCTTTCTGATGGTGAGAATCTTTATGTAAGAGGTTTTGGTAGCTTCATCAATAAAAAGCGTGCGCGTAAAGTTGCTCGTAATATCTCGAAGGGAACTTCAATGATCATTGACGAGCACTTTGTACCAAGCTTCAAGCCTGCAAAAGTTTTTGTTGAGCAAGTTAAAGAAAGTGACAAATTGAAAGCATCTCGCTGAAAAGTAATTTGCCTTAATAGGTTTGATTATAACAGTATGAAAAAGTCTATAATTCTTTCTTGTGTATTTGCAGTTGCCCTGGTTGGAACACTTTACAGTCTTCCAAAGGTGGTTGTGAATACAAAAGGCAAAAGAAGTGGACAACGAGAAGAGTGCAGTAGCGGCGGCACCGGTGCTACGGCACCAGCGACTCCGGCTTCCGAAACTCCCTCAAATCGCATGATGGAGCCACTTTATCCCCTGAACAACAAAAAATTGTTGATCAGCTGAGAAGTGGCTTCAATCAGGCAAGTGAAAAAGACAAAGTTGCTGCCGGATTGAAGTTGTCTGACAAATTTGCCAAACTTCAAAAATTTGACAGTGCCGCCTTTTATGCGGAAAAAGTAGCACTGTTGTCTCCTATCTGTTGAGAATCTCGTAAGAGCTGGTGATCGTTATTACGAAGCATACGGATTTGCCGTTGATGATCAAAAGCAAAAAATCTTGGTACCAAAACCCGCGAATTTTACCAAAAAGCAATTGACCAGAATCCTGGTTTGCTAGCTGCAAAAGCCAATATGGCAATGACTTACGTGAACACAGAAAACCCGATGCAGGGAATTTTGATGTTGCGTGAAGTGATTGATACGGATCCCACAAATGAACTGGCTTTGTTCAATCTTGGGATTTTATCCATGCGTTCGAATCAATATTCAAAAGCTGCTGACAGGTTCAAGACAAATTTTGACCAATAATCCTGCAAATACAAAAGCAAAATTCTATCTGGGATTAACTCTTGTCGAATTGGGTAACAAGGAAGAGGCCCGTAAAGTACTGGCGGAAGTTAAAAAAGAAGAAAAAGATCCGGTTATCCAGCAAGCTATTGGCGAACTTGGAAGTCGTCTTGAACAATTGATAATAGAGTAAAACAATTATTTTTTATTTATAAACGACATAAATTTATGCCTTGCGGAAAGAAAAGAAAGAGACATAAGATTTCCACTCATAAGAGAAAGAAACGTCTTAGAAAAAACAGACATAAGAAGAAATAATTGATATATGACCGGATTTTATAATTATGAATCCGGTCATACCTATCTTCCCTACGATATGTATGTTGCCCGTCTTTAATTGAAAAGCAGGAGGTTAAGTATCAACATTATATAGCCATTTGGTTGGTTGAACATTGAGTAACGAATTACTAATCAATTCTACTCAAAAGGGAGAACGTATAGCCCTTTTGCAGGATAAACGTCTTTTAGAATATCACGTCGAAACACCGGATCAGAGCTTTACCGTTGGGGATATTTACCTTGGTACAGTCAGGAAGCTGGTGGCTGGGCTTAATGCCGCATTTGTAGACGTCGGATTTGAAAAAGATGCTTTTCTGCATTATCTGGATCTAGGGCCAAATATTAATTCTCTCAACAAGCTTACCAAGGATGTAATTTCCAAGCGGGCCAATTCGGGCAAGTTGAATAACTTCAAGATGGAGCCTGAAATTGAAAAGCTTGGAAAAATTGATAAAGTCCTTTCCAAAAATCAGCCGATTCTGGTTCAGATTGTTAAAGAACCAATTTCTACAAAAGGCCCCCGCCTATCCTGTGATATTTCCATTGCAGGCCGTTACATTGTTCTGGTTCCTTTTTCCAATTCTGTTAACCTTTCCAAAAAGATTACTGACAAGCAGGAAAGAAACCGCTTGCAACGACTGATGTCTTCCATCAAACCTGCCAATTTCGGTGTAATTATCCGTACCGTTGCTACTGGAAAAGATGTAGATGAACTGAATAAAGATCTTGCAGGATTGTCTTGACAAATGGGAAAATGGTATCAAAACGCTTCGTGATGCCAAGCCACGTGACCGCGTGATCGGTGAAATGAACCGCGCTTCTTCGATTATCCGCGACATGCTGAACGAATCGTTCGACAGCATTACAGTTGATTCAAAAGAGGTTTACGATGATATTAAAGCCTACATTCACAACATTGCGCCGGACAAAGAAAATATCCTGAAACTGCACAATGGCAAGAATAAGATATTTGAACAATTCGGTCTAGAGAAACAGATCAAATCCCTTTTTGGCCGTTCGGTAAGTTTGCCAAACGGTGGTTATCTGATCATTGAACATACGGAAGCTTTGCACGTTATCGACGTGAACAGCGGAAATAAGTCCAATTCGGAAGAAGATCAGGAAGCTACTGCGCTCAGTGTAAACCTTGAAGCAGCCAAAGAAATTGCCCGTCAGTTGCGCTTGCGTGATATGGGTGGAATTATCGTTGTCGATTTCATTGACATGAAGAAAGCGGAAAATAAACGCGTTCTTTTTGATATGATGCGCGACGAAATGAAAGGAGACCGTTCAAAATATACGGTTCTTCCGCTTTCGAAATTCGGGTTACTGCAAATCACACGTCAGCGTGTAAGACCCGAAATGAATATTGTAACCCGCGAAACCTGTCCGACTTGTGGCGGTACGGGTACAATTCAGGCAAGTATTCTGGTTTCAGATGTTATCTTGCAAAACCTGGATTATATTCTTTCGAAACAAAATGAACGTGGCATTACCATTTCGCTTCATCCGTTCCTGCATTCTTATTTTACAAAAGGAATTATTTCCGAGCAGGTAAAATGGTTTTTCCAATATAAAACCTGGGTGAAACTGATCAAGGATACTTCATTAGGCGTTATCGATTTCAAATTCCATAATCAATATGGTGAGGAAATTGAGATTGTTCCGGGAAGCTAGTTTTAGCGTTAGCGATTAGGTATTAGCTTTTAGGCTGGCTCGTTTGAAGTTTTCGAATTATTCGTTTTACTTTCCTTTCCAGATTGGAGTTCGTTTTTCTTTAAAAGCGAGCTGTGCCTTCTTTTGCGTCTTCGGATTTCAGGAGATTTATCCAATTGAGCTTTTAGATAACTATGACGTTGGTTTTCGTGAATTTCTGATAAGTTTTGAAATGCTTCCATTCCTGATTGTATTGCATATGGAGCATTTGAGCAAATTATATTGTGCAAGTTTGTTAACTTCTTCTTCAATATATTTCTTTGTCTGCAATTTGGGTAACTAATCCCAAATTAAGCGCTTCTTCTGCCGAATAACTTTTTCCGGTTATCGACATTTCAAGAATTTTTCTTTTTGGAATAATATCAAGTAGAGAAGCCATAACCTGCATTGGCCATATTCCTCTTTTTACTTCGGGTAAGACTGAAATTTGCTTCTGGTATACTAACAACAAATGTGCATCCACAAATAATTAGAAATCCACCTGCGAAAACCGAACCTTCGACCTGAGCAATACATGGTTTGTATAAATTGGCAAATGCATCACCCAATCTTACTTCTTCACTGGATTCGGGAAGTGTTTGATTTTTTTGATCTGCCGCTGGATCATGAAAAGCATTTAGATCAGCTCCGGCACAAAAAACAGGACCTTCGGCTTTGATAATAACACAACGAATTTCAATCTGATTGTAATGTGCATAAGCCAATGCAAAGGTGATTTCATTCAGCCATCGTTGGCGTAAAAGCATTTCGCTTTTCCGGGCGGTTAAGTGTTATTGTCAAAAATATGTCCTTGTCAAAGAAGTTTTGATATACAAAAACTGAACTGTATCAAATACTTGCAACATCTTCTTCTGTGATAAAATCGCATGATGTCAGATTAGCGTATTAATGTGAAACTTAGCTATCAGTCACAACTTCTTCCAGCATACTAATATATTGCGCAATACCTTCTTCAATTTCATGCAGATAAATAAATTCATCCGCGCTGTGCGACCTGCTCAGAATGTCCCGGACCCATTTTCAAAGATGGACAATCCAGCAATGCCTGATCCGAAGTAGTTGGCGAACCATAAGCAGTTCTGTCCCAGTTTCAAACCTGCCTGAACAATCGGATGATCCATCGGAATACTCGAAGGACGCAGACGGATCGAACGCGCAGTTACCTCGGACTGAATATTTTCCTGAATTACTTCAATGATTTCTTCCAAAGTATACTGATCCGTCGCTCTCACGTCAATCGTAAAAATACAGGTATCCGGAACTACATTATGCTGTGTTCCTGCATTGATAATCGTCACCGACATTTTTATCGGGCCCAAGGTCGGGGAAACTTTTGGAAATTTGATAATTCCGGAATCCACTCAATATCCTTAATCGCTTTGTAAATCGCATTATCTCCTTCTTCTCTTGCCGCATGCCCGGATTTTCCTTTTGCGGTGCAATCCAGTACAAGCAAACCTTTTTCAGCTACCGCCAAATGCATTTCCGTAGGTTCTCCCACAATAGCAAATGAAATTTCCGGCAGCTCAGGAACAACAATTTCCAAACCTTCTTTTCCCGAAATTTCCTCTTCTGCCGTCGCAGCAATAACAATATTATAAGTCAGATCTTCCCGATCATAAAAATGACAGAAAGTAGCGATCAGCGAAACCAGACATCCGCCGGCATCATTACTTCCTAATCCAAACAGCTTATCGTCTTCAACCAATAGCCTTGAAAAGGATCAAGTGTCCAGGATTTATTTGGCTTTACCGTATCATGATGGGAATTCAGAAGAACTGTTGGTTTAGCAGGCATCAAAATATTGGTTGTAAGCCCAGATATTGTTCTTCTTTGTCTGAAAAGGAATATTTTTTTCGTAAAAAAATCCTGCAATCAATGCCGCCGTATTGCTCTTCTTCCTTGCTGAAAGACGGTGTTTCAATCAGTTTTTTAGCAGCGAATTGCTTCCTGAGTAAGTTGTTGATATTTTCAGAGCAGTTAATGCGACATAGTTGGGCTTCTGTCAACAATATTTTGGGCAAAGGTATGAAAAAAGAGAGTCGTACCCTACTTAGCACTTCTCATTCGTGTATTCTCTATAAATTGTCAAATTACCATCTTACCTGTCCGTCACCTCTAACAACCCATTTTTCAGTCACCAGTTTTTCCAATGCAAATGGCCCGCGTGCATGTAGTTTTTGTGTTGAAATTCCAATTTCAGCTCCCAAGGCAAATACACCACCATCTGTGAAACGCGTTGAAGCATTGGCATAAACAGCAGCTGCATCCACTTCATTCAAAAATTTTTCAATCGCTGCAGTCATCTTTTGAAATAATCGCTTCGGAATGTCTTGATGAATAAATTATAGATATGATCCAATGCTTCATCTAATCCATCGACAATTTTTATAGAACATTTATAATCCAGAAATTCTCTTCCAAAATCTTCCGGTTCTGCTTTTTGCAGAAATGGATATTCTGCTTTTTGAAGAATTTCATAAGAAGTTTCATCTGCGAAAACTTCAACATTCCATTTGATAAAATCTTCTTTCAATTTTGGCAAAAACGCAGCAGCAACTTCTCTGTCCACTAAAACAGTATCCAGTGCATTACAAGCCGATGGACGGGAAACTTTCGCATTGACCACAATTTTTGCGCCTTTTCAAGATCACCTGTTTTTTCAACATAAGTATGACAAACACCAGCTCCGGTTTCAATGGTTGGTACCAGTGAATTTTTACGAACAAATTTGAATAAGTCCTTCCGAACCGCGTGGAATAATAATATCCACATATTTAGTCGCTGTCAGCAGTTCATTTACAAATTCCGGTCGGTTGGCAAAAGCATTACCGCAGCTTGGATCAATTCCAAATTCAGCCAGACTTTCATGAATCAGGCTAACCAGATAAGTATTTGAAAAATGTGCTTCTTTTCCACCTTTCAAAACACAGGCATTTCCCGAACGCAGACAAAGCGATGCAACATCAAGTGTAACATTTGGTCTGGATTCATAAATAACGCCGACCACGCCAAGCGGAACAGTCAGTTTTTGCAATGACATTCCCTGCTCGATCGTTTTTTCCAGCAAAACTTCTCCTGTCGGATCCGGCAAAGCAGCAACATCACGCAGACTTTGCGCTAAATCTTGAATTCTTTTTTCATTCAAAAGCAGACGATCTTTTTTCGGGTCGGCATCATCCATTAACATCCAGATCTTTCTGATTTTCCGCGATAATGTTGGCCGTATTAGCCAAAACTTTTTCAGCCAAAGCATTAAGCAAATCCGCACGCTGTTTGTCAGATAATTTCCGAACCGCCACCGATGCGTCTTTGCGTTGCTTTTAAAAGAGGTATTATAGATTCCAATTCCATTATAATAAAACGATATCGTTGGCATGCGCCACTTCAAAATTCAATGTTTTCAAATTTGCTTTTATCGCGCCGGATGTTTCCCTGGCTCTGGCAACCGCGATCATTTCCTGATCCGGCGAATAAATTTCGATAATTTCTCCTGCTTCAAAATCTCCGGTTACTTCCGTCACGCCAACAGCCAGCAAGACTTTTTCTTTTTAATAAGTGCTTTGGTTGCACCTTCGTCGATCTGCAATCTTCCTGAAACCAATCCTCCACTTCCTAGCCATCGGTTTCTTGCCGATAGTGTACTTTTTCCAGGACTCATTACCGTACCGGCTTTTCCTTCCAATGCTTTCAATAATTCATCCTGCTGTTTCATTCCAAAAATGACAACCTTGATGGCCATACGGGCTGCCAGTTTGGCGAATGTCAGTTTGGAAGCCATTCCGCCTAAACCAAGGAAAGATTTATCGGTCCTTACAAATTTGAAAACCTCATTAACATTGGATACGTTCCCGATAATATTTCCTGCTTCGTCCAGCAATCCGCCAACCGAAGTACAGAACATCAACGTTTCCGCTCCAAAACCAACTGCCAGTAATGTAGCCAGCTCATCATTATCCGAAAATTTCAAGCTCACGATCACTGACAACGTCATTTTCATTGACAATTGGAATAATGTTATTCTCCCATAGTTCCTCGAATGTATTCTTTCAGCTGAAAAACTTATTTCGGTTTGCAAAATGCTGACGTTCACAAAGACTTTGCGCAATATAAATTTCATTTGGAGCAAAATAATTGGCATATAAGCCAACCAGCAAAGGATTTCCGACCGAAGCTGCCGCTTTTCGCTGCGTCATCGTTCCTTTATAATCCTGGATATAAGCCTTTCCGGCACCCACTGCTCCTGAAGAAACAATGATGATGCGGTATCTGGGATGAATAACGGAAACCTGCCGGGCAATTTCTGAAATAATCGCTGACATCAGGCTCACCGGAAGGAAGTGTGATGGACGCAGTCCCGAATTTGATTACAAGTATTGGTTTTGACACTTTGTAAATACTTGAAATACTTGCACTTGACAGCTATAGAATGACTTTTCAGGCTAAAATTACTGAGTTACCCGGTTATTAAAAAGCAGAATGTTTGCGGAGAAGCAATGTTTGCGAGCGGATTTGAAGTTGAATTTTCTATTCAATCTGCAAGTGCCTTTTGTCAACTGTTTCCATGTAATCGTCACGTGGAATTTCAATGGCTCCATAACGAAGCACATTATCATTGATAAACTGCGTATCCAGCAATTGAAACCATTTACCCGAAGAATTTCGATCAGATAATGAAAGGCGACTTTGGAAGAATTGCTTTCATATGAAAACATAGATTCTCCAAAAAATACACCATTTATAGAAACACCGTAAAGCCCTCCTACCAGTTTATTTTCACGATAAGCCTCCACACTATGTGCATAACCAAGCTTATGCAAATCCGTATAAGCAGAAATAATATCTTCGGAAATCCAGGTTCCGTCTTCCTGTGTCCGCGGCCCGGCGCAACCGCGCATGACCCCTTCAAAATCAGAATCAACCCGAATTTCAAAAGTTCTTTTATTAATAACCGGGCGGAGTGACTTGGGTGGTTTGTAGGTATCAATAGGAATAATGGCCCTGGGATCGGGTGAATACCAATAAATTGTTCCGTCCGGCTCGGCCATTGGGAAAATTCCGTTGATATATCCGTAAAGAAGATCGTCAGCTGTCAGGGTTGTCATTCAAAAATTCAGTTCAAATATCATAAGACTGATGCATAGTCTAAAACAATTTGTCGTTACTCCCGAATAATTTTTTCTATCAGAAACGAACCATAAAAATATATCTTCTGTTTCTTTCGAGTGACATTTTTTTTTACAAAATTTGCATCCTCTTAGACGGACCAACAAAGTCAAATGAATAGCAACGGCATACATACTGTTCTTCATACTACACCTTTCAGGTTTAGGTCCCCCAGGACCGTCTAACTCTTGTTTACCTACGTGGTAAAACTTCTATCCCCATCATTTTTTAAATTTTTGAAACGTCCCATCGTAGTTTTTCTGGGAATTTAATTTTTGTTTCGAACAATTTTTCGTCAGTACAGCCATCAATGAAAAATACCGAAGTAGTAGGCAGTAAGTTTATTGTTCAGACTGCCAATGAAAATCATCTCCATTTTGCAGAAACTATTTGTGCAGAAATGGAAGAGAGCGCTAAAAAGCGTGGTACTGGTATCGCCAAACGTTCTCCTGTTTATATCATGGAAAAAATGGTAGAAGGAAAAGCGATTATTGCACACTACTGATACCGGAGAATGGGTTGGTTTTTGTTATATCGAAACCTGGGAACATGGAAAATTTGTAGCCAACTCCGGTCTGATCGTACATCCTGATTTCCGGAACAGCGGAATGGCAAAAGCGATCAAACAAAAAGCATTTGAATTATCCCGTCAAAAATATCCTGATGCCAAAATTATTGGTATCACAACCAGTTTGCCGGTGATGAAGATCAACTCAGATCTGGGTTATGAGCCTGTTACTTTCAGCGAACTTCCTGCTGATGATGCATTCTGGAAAGGCTGTGCAAGCTGTGTAAATTATGATGTACTGACCCGGACCGGCAGAAAACACTGCCTGTGTACAGGAATGATGTACAATCCTGAAGATCATAAAGAAGTTGAGGCGTAGAACCTGAAAAAGATTCATGGGATTTCCTGAAAGAATCGAGTCTTTACGAGCGCTGGATGCGTATTAAACAACGTATTTTGTTGCGAAGGGAAGAACGTGCTAAAAAGAAAAACGCCGAGGCGATGCTCGTACACTAAGTACAGCATTCATATTATTGATTATATATATCATTCTAAATACCTCGCCCGGCAGCCTTTTAAACTCCGAAGCGAGGTATTTTTTGTTACTTTTGTAGTCCAATTTAATAATCAGTAAGAATCATATTAATAAATAGAATGTCACAGCCCAAAGTAGTATTAGCGTTTAGCGGAGGATTGGATACCTCATTTTGTGTAAAATATTTAGCCGAAGATAAAGGCTATGAAGTTTATTCAGTTTTGGTTGACACCGGTGGTTTCACAGAAGAAGACCTGAAAACTATTGAAGCGAATGCCTATTCATTAGGAGTGAAAAATCATGCTACTATTTCAAAAACAGCAGATTACTACAACGATTGTATCAAATATCTGATTTTTGGTAATGTTTTGAAAAACAATACTTATCCACTTTCTGTAAGTGCTGAGCGTGTTTTTCAGGCGGTTGCAGTTGCTGAATATGCAAAAGAAATTGGTGCAACTGCGATTGCACACGGAAGTACAGGTGCAGGAAACGACCAGGTTCGTTTTGATATGGCATTCCGTATCATCATTCCGGAAGCTGAAATTATTACACCAATTCGTGATCTGAAACTTTCACGTGAGGCTGAAATTGAATATCTGACTAAAAAAGGTGTTGGCCGCGAATGGGCCAAGGCTGCATATAGTATCAACAAAGGACTTTGGGGAACTTCGGTTGGTGGAAAAGAAACATTGACTTCTGAAAAATATCTTCCGGAAGAAGCATGGCCAACACAGGTTTCTAAAACAGAACCTGAAACAATCACTTTGGAATTTGTTGAAGGTGAATTGAAAGGTGTTGCTGGCGAAACTTTTGAAAATCCGGTTCAGGCAATTCAGAAATTGGCAGCGATTGCACAGCCTTTCGGAATTGGCCGTGATATTCACGTTGGTGATACAATTATTGGTATTAAAGGGCGTGTTGGTTTTGAAGCCGCAGCTCCTTTGATCATCATTAAAGCGCATCATACACTTGGAAAAACACGTTTTGAGCGAGCAACAACTTTACTGGAAAGAACAACTTTCTAATAGTACGGAACGCTTCTTCACAAAGGCCAGTTTGCAGAACCTGTGATGCGTAACATTGAGTCATTCTTATCCGATACGCAATCTCATGTGACCGGAAAAGTGCATGTACATCTTGCGCCATACCGTTTCTACGTAGAAGGAATTGAATCTCCGTTTGATTTGATGTCTTCGAAATTCGGAAGTTATGGTGAAATGAACAATGCCTGGACCGGTGATGATGTAAGAGGATTCTCAAAAGTTGCTTCGAACCAGGTGATGATCTATCAGAAAGTAAGCGAATCTAAAGAGAGTTAAAAGTTGAAGAGTTTAAAGTTTAGGAGTAAAGTCTATGCAAAATTATCAAGATTTGAAAGTCTGGCAGAAATCTCACCAATTTGTTCTTGCGGTATATCAACTTACCAATGACTTTCCAAAAACTGAGATATTTGGACTTACTTCGCAGATGCGTCGAGCGACAGTTTCTATCTCAGCAAACCTAGCCGAGGGCTGTGGTAAAAATTGCATGCTTGACATTGCTAATTTTTTCCAAATCTCGTTAGGTTCATTGCATGAAACAGAATACTATCTTCTTCTCAGCAAAGACTTAAACTATATTTCGATAGAAATGTTTGACAAGAGAAATTCAGAAATCAGAGAGATTAAAGCGATGTTAATTTCTCTGATTAAAAAAATTCGTAACCCTCAAAATAACTCCAATGCCAACTCATGAACTCGTTAACTAATAAACTAATAAACTCCATTAATATAGGCATCATTGGTGCCGCAGGTTATACAGGTGGAGAATTATTAAGAATTGTCATTAACCATCCGAATGTAAATATTGCCTTTGCACATAGTAAAAGCCAGATCGGGAAACCGGTTTACGCTACGCATACAGATTTGTTAGGTGATACAGAACTGACTTTTTCAGGAGAAGAAATCCAAACCTTGTTAAATCAGGAAAGTTTGAACGCTATTTTCCTGTGTTCAGGACATGGAGAATCGAAGAAGTTTCTGGATGAATATAACGTTCCTGAAACAGTAAAAATCATTGATTTAAGTACTGATTTCCGTGATGAATCTAATGGTTTTACGTACGGTTTGCCTGAACTTCAAAAAGAAAAAATAAAGACTTCGACCAAAATTGCTAATCCAGGTTGTTTTGCGACAAGTATCGAATTGGCGATTTTACCGTTGGCCAATGCTGGTTTGCTGAAAGAAGATGTTCACGTAAGTGCTGTGACAGGAAGTACAGGAGCGGGTCAGTCCCTGAGTGCAACGACACATTTCTCATGGAGAAATAATAACTTATCGATCTATAAGGCTTTCACGCATCAACATTTGACTGAAATTAAAATGAGCTCTGGGAAAATTGCAGGCTGGTTTTGACAAGGCAGTAAATTTTGTTCCGTATCGCGGTGATTTTACCCGTGGCATTATGGCTAATGTTTACACGCCTTATTCCGGAACAATTGAAGAAGCGAAAGCACTTTATAAAAACTATTATGCTGAACATCCTTTCACGCATGTAAGCGATTCGCCGATTGATGTGAAGCAGGTTGTCAATACCAATAAATGTTTCATCCATTTGGAAGTGCATGACGGTCAATTATTGATCAGCAGCATCATTGATAATTTAACAAAAGGTGCTTCTGGACAAGCAGTTCAAAATCTGAACCTGATTTTCGGTTTACCGGAAGATGCAGGATTAAGGTTGAAGGCACCATCATTCTGATTTTGTTTAAACGCAGAGTTAAGGAGTTAGGCGCAGAGGACGCTGATATTTTTAACTCTGTGTACTCTGCGTAATACTCTCATTCCTCTGCGTTTAAAAACAATACTACTATGTCACATTTATTTGATGTATATCCACTTTACGATATAGAACCTGTTAAGGCTGAGGGCAGCTATTTATGGGATACGAATGGCACAAAATACCTGGATCTTTACGGCGGGCATGCGGTAATTTCCGTTGGACATTGTCATCCGTATTATGTAGATATGCTGACCAAGCAGCTTCATGCGATTAACTTTTACTCGAATTCAGTAAAAATATCTTTGCAGGAAGAACTGGCGGAAAAACTTGGAGATCTTTCAGGTTATCCGGATTATAAACTTTTCCTTGTGAACTCAGGAGCCGAAGCGAATGAAAATGCTTTGAAACTGGCTTCATTTCATACTGGTCGTTCAAAAGTTGTTGCTTTTACAAAAGCATTTCACGGACGTACAGCTGGCGCTGTTGCTGCGACTGACAATCCGTCAATCGTTGCTCCTGTTAATTATAGCAAACATGTTACTTTCCTTCCTTTCAATGATGTTGACGCACTTCAAGACGGTATAACGGACGAAGTTTGTGCAGTAATTGTTGAAGGAATTCAGGGCGTTGGTGGAATTCAGGTTAGCAGTGATGAATTTCTTCAGGCTTTACGTAAGAGATGTGATGAAACCGGAGCAGTTTTAATTCTGGACAGCGTGCAGTGTGGTTATGGCCGTACCGGTAAATTCTTCTCGCACCAGTTCAGCGGAATTCATCCGGATCTGATGACCATGGCAAAAGGAATGGGCAATGGTTTTCCAATCGGTGGTGTTTTGATCTCTCCGAAATTCAAAGCCAGTTACGGTTTGCTAGGTACTACTTTTGGTGGAAATCACATGGCTTGTGCAGCTGGAATTGCTGTGCTTGATATCATGAAAAACGAAAATCTTTTGGACAATGCTACCGAGATCGGAGATTATCTGTTGAATGGCATTAAAGAAATTGGTGGATATAAAGAACTTCGCGGACGTGGTCTGATGATCGGAATTGAATACGATTTCCCGGTTAAAGATCTCCGGAATAAATTATTATTTGAGCATAAAATGTTCACAGGAGTTGCGGGAGCTAATACAATTCGGTTGTTGCCTTCGCTTGCATTAGGGAAAGAAGAAGCTGATTTGTTCTTGGAAGCTTTGCGTGTTTGTTTAAACGCAGAGTTGAAGGGAGTTTAGCGCGGAGTTCGGGGAGTATTTTTTACTGGAACTGGTTTTATATTTCTTTTCATTGAGCAACTCAACGTTGGAATTTATTGATATTTTTCAACAAATCATTACGAAAGTATGATGACTGAGTTAAGTGAAGAATTATTAGAAAATGACATAACGGGTTTGATTTTAAAGTACTCTTATAAAATCCATACAGCCTTGGGACCTGGATTATTGGAATCTGTTTATACGAATGTCTGTTTTATGAGTTGGTAAAAGCTGGTTTATTTGTTGAAAAGCAAAAGGTTTTGCCGGTTATTTATGAAACGATAACTTTGGAAGTCAGGTTTCAGAATAGATTTATTTGTTGAAAGAAAGGTAATAGTAGAATTGAAGGCAGTTGAATCACTTGATCAGGTACATCTGCACAAACACTAACTTATCTTAGATTATCAAATTGCAAAGTTGGCTTACTTATTAATTTTAATGTAATGTCACTAAAATCAGGAATAAGGCGAGTAGTTAACAACTTGTCAACCTTAACCTAATAACATAACACTCAAAAACACAAAAAACTCTTAAAACTCAGCGGAAAAACTCCTTTACCTCTGCGTTTAAATCCATAAAATTAATGAAACATTTTCTTTCACTTGCAGACGTATCAGATCTTAATCACCTCATCACCAGCGGGATTGAAGCGAAACGTAATCCTTTTGCTGATGAAACACTTGGCAAGCACAAAACCATCGGTTTGATGTTCTTTAATTCAAGCTTACGTACCCGTATCAGTACCCAGAAAGCGGCTGCGAATCTTGGGCTTGAATGTGATCGTGATGAACGTTGGACAGGATAGCTGGGGACTGGAAATGGAAGAAGGTGTTATCATGAACGGTACCAAAGCAGAGCATGTGAAAGAAGCAGCGGCGATTATGGGACGATACTGCAACATCATCGCAATCCGTTCTTTCGCTGAGCTTGAAGATCGTGATAAGGATTATGCTGAAACTGTTTTTCAACAATTCAAAAAATATGCTGAGGTTCCGATCGTAAATCTTGAATCGGCTACGCGCCATCCGTTGCAATCTCTGGCAGACTGTATCACCATTGAAGAATTCAAAATTAAAGAACGTCCGAAAGTAGTTTTAACCTGGTTGCCCCATTTCAAAGCACTTGCCTCAGGCTGTGGCAAATTCTTTCTGCGAATGGATGAATCCAATGAATGTAGAATTGGTGATTACACATCCGGAAGGATATGATCTTGATCCAAAATTTGTTGGCAAAGGACAGGTTATTTACGATCAGGATAAAGCCCTGGAAGGAGCCGATTTTGTTTATGGAAAAAACTGGTCGTCTTACAATCATTATGGTCAGGTTTTGACGCAAGACCCTTCCTGGATGATCACAGAAGCCAAAATGGCTTTGACAGATAATGGAAAATTCATGCACTGTCTTCCGCTCAGACGTAATATGAAAGTGGCTGACGAAGTATTGGATGGTCCCCGTTCACTGGTTATCGAGCAGGCTGCTAACCAGGAATGGTCGGCACAGGCTGTTTTGAAAGAAATATTACTTGGCCTGAACGCATAAAAACTTTTCACCACTGAACTTTGTAGACTCCGGGCATAGTTATATTAACTGATAACGAATCCCGTTGTAAAATTTAATTAAAATGAATACCGAAACGCTGACAAATCCATCTTTACTGAAAGAAAAACCTGTGGGAAAAACAGGCGTTTTGATCGTAAATCTGGGCACACCGGATAGTCCTTCCGTTCCTGACGTAAGAAAATATCTGCGTGAATTTTTAATGGATGAACGCGTTATTGACATTCCGTACCTGAATCGCTGGTTGCTGATTAATCTGATCATTGCACCATTCCGTGCTCCAAAATCGGCAAAAATTTACCGGGAGCTATGGACACCTGAAGGATCTCCCTTGAAAATTTACGGTGAGTCTGTTGAGAAAAAATTACAAAATGTATTGGGTGATGATTTCGTGGTGAAACTGGCCATGCGTTATCAAAGTCCAAGTATTGAAAACGGCCTGAAAGAGCTCAGAAAACTTTGTCTTTCTGAAATTATCGTCGTTCCATTTTTCCCGCAGTATGCTTCTGCTTCCACAGGTTCTGTTTATAAGAAGGTGATGGAAGTTGTGAAAGACTGGGAAGTTTTACCTGAAATTAAATTTATCAACCGTTTCCTGGATCATCCAAAATTTGTTGAAGGTTTTGTTAATCTTGGCAAAAAATACATGGCTCAGCGCGAGTATGACCATTTTGTATTTAGCTACCACGGAATTCCTGAAAGACAAATTACAAAAGGTGATGTTGCTAATTATTGTCAGTTTGGTACTTGCTGCGATACTTTAAACGAGAAAAACCAGCATTGTTACCGTGCGCAATGTTACGAAACAACCAGACTTTTTGTAAAAGGTATGGGAATTCCGGAAGGAAAATATACCGTAGCTTTCCAGTCACAGACTTGGAAAAACGCCTTGGATTAAACCGTACACGGATGAGCTTATTCCTGAATTGGCGAAAAAAGGTGTAAAAAGTGTATTGGCATTTTCTCCTGCTTTTGTTGCTGATTGTTTGGAAACAACCATTGAGGTAGGTGAAGAATATAAAGAAATATTTGAAAAAGAAGGCGGCGAACACTGGCAACTGGTGGAAAGTCTGAATGACAGCGATATCTGGATTGAAGCGTTGGAAGATATGGTTCGGAAGGCATAATTTTCCTGGTAAAGAATTGTCAAGTTTTGTCAGGAAGTTGTCATTTGTTGTCAGGGCTTGAATAATTAGTAAAAAAAAGTCTATAAACAAAAAGAAGTCAACTGTTCGGTTGACTTCTTTTTGTTTATAGACTTGACTATTTTATAAGCTATTAAAGCATTACTGACTCTTTTCGATAAAGTTCTGCTAAGGTATTCAACAGCAAAATCAACTTCTTCGGCTGTATTATATTTTCCAAAAGAGAAACGAACATTTGCACGATCCGGATTGATCTGGATTTCGGTTAAAACATGTGATCCAACATCTGTTCCACTTGCACAGGCACTTCCGCCAGAAACTGCTACGCCAGCAATATCCATGTTGAAAAGCAACATATCATTTAATCCCGAAGGAGGCAGACTTACACTCAAAACGGTATACAAACTTTCGTCCAATACCGCAGATTTTCCGTTGAATGAAACACCTTCAATATTCTCCTGAAGTTTGTGAATCATTCGGGTTTTAAGACTTTCAATATGCAGGCGATGCTGATCCATATCACGGTAAGCAATTTCCAGCGCTTTTGCCAAACCTACAATCCCGTAAACATTTTCAGTACCTCCACGCATATTACGCTCCTGCGCACCACCGTGAACGAAAGGAAAAATCTTGGTTCCTGGCTGAACATATAAAAATCCAATACCTTTCGGACCATGAAATTTGTGGGCTGAACCAACGATGAAATTGGTTTTCAGTTGCTGCAAATCATGTTTGTAATGACCCATCGTTTGCACTGTATCACTATGAAAAATCGCATCATAATGTTTGCACAGATCGCCAACAGCATCCAGATCAAGCAAATTTCCAATTTCATTATTTCCATGCATTAAGGAAACAAGTGAGCGGGAATTTGTTTGTAAAAGTGTTTCCAGATGAGCTAAATCTACCTCACCTTTTTCATTCAGATTGACAAAACTTAATTCAATCTTTCCTGTTTTTGCAAGATGTTCCAGTGTATGAAGCACCGCGTGGTGTTCAATTTTGGAAGTAATGGCATGTTTTAATCCAAACGTTTCGATGCTTGAACGAATAGCTGTATTATCTGCTTCTGTTCCGCCTGATGTAAAAAATATCTCAGCAGGCGCTGCATTTAATATGCCTGCTACACTTTTCCTCGCTCTTTCCACAGCAGAACGAACTGCACGGCCGTAAGAATGGATTGAAGAAGGATTACCATAAGTCTCTGTCATCAGAGGCAACATGGTTTCCAATACTTCCTGATCCAGACGGGTCGTGGCAGCGTTATCAAAATAAGCTTTCATTATTTGTTCTTCGGTTCTGATATAATTTCCTTGATATCGGAAATGATTTTATTTGCCAGATTTACAGCAGTTGTCAACGTTTCTGATTCTGAATAAATCCGGATAATTGGCTCTGTATTTGATTTACGCAAATGAACCCATTCACGGTTAAATTCAATTCTTACACCATCAATCGTACTCAAAGGCTGTTTTGAATATTTTGTCTGAATTCGGCTCAGAATATTATCAACATTAATATCCGGCGTTAGTTCAATCTTGTTTTTTGAAATATAATAGCTTGGATATGAACGTCGAAGTACTGATGCAGTCTTTCCAAATTTGGCCAAATGTGTCAAAAACAAAGCAATTCCTACCAAAGCATCACGTCCATAATGGCTTTCCGGATAAATCACACCGCCATTTCCTTCACCACCAATAATTGCATTGTTTGCCTTCATAGTGGTCACCACATTCACCTCCCCAACCGCAGAAGCAAAATATTCACCGCCGGCTTTTAAAGTCACATCTTTCAATGCAGCCGTTGAAGACAAGTTTGAAACTGTATTTCCCGGTGTATTTTTCAAGTACATAATCCGCAACCGCAACCAGTGTATATTCTTCACCAAAAGGAGTTCCGTCTTCACAAATTAATGCCAGACGATCAACATCCGGATCAACAACAATACCCAGATTGAAAGAACCATCTTTCAATTCCTTGCTGATATCACGCAAATGTTCAGGAAGTGGTTCAGGATTATGGGCAAAATTACCTGTTGGTTCACAGTGTAACTTTTTAATATTTTTTGTTTCAACACCTAATGCTTCAAGCAACATTGGAACAACGATTCCTCCGGTTGAATTCACAGCATCGACAACAATTTTGAAATTTGCAGCTTTGATCGCTTCAACATCTACAAGAGATAAAGAAAGTACATGATCAATATGCTTTTGGAGATAAGTATCATCCGACTTGTAGCTTCCAAGTTTTTTTACATCAGGAAAAAGAAAATCTTCCTCATCTGCAATTCTCAGAATTTCAGTTCCTTCTTCTTCTGAAATAAATTCACCTTCATGGTTGAGCAATTTCAACGCATTCCATTGAATCGGATTATGGCTTGCTGTCAGAATTATTCCTCCCGCTGCACCTTCCATGGTCACCGCAATTTCTACGGTTGGCGTTGTTGACAATCCAAGATCAATCACATGAAGACCAACACCTTGCAAAGTACCTGCTACCAACCGACTTACCATTTCACCGGAAAGTCTGGCATCACGCCCTATCACTACCTTTAAATTTTGTGTATTTGTCCGCCTCAACCAAGTGCCATAAGCTGCAGCAAATTTAACAACATCAATTGGAGTCAGTGCATCTCCGGATTTCCCTCCTATTATCCCTCTGATTCCTGATATAGATTTGATTAACGTCACGATCTAGTTTTCCTCTGTTTGTTACGATACAAAAATAACAAATTTCCCGCGGTCTATCGGATTATTTCCTAAAACAATACTATAAATGAGTAATTGGCTTTAATCAATTATACGAGTTCAATATCCACATGCGTCACCAGAGACGAATGGGCAGATCCCCGGAAAAATCCCATAACCGGTGCCAACTGATCAAAGTCTGCGGATGCGCCCAAACTGATATGATTATTAGCAATCACTTTTCCTTCTGTCGGATCAAATCCCCGCCAGCCGGCACCTGGTAAATAAACCTCCACCCATGCATGGAGTTCGTGCGCCTGCATTGGATTTCCATATAAATAACCACTTACAAATCTGGCCGCAATACCGATACTCCGGCACGCAGCGATAAATAAACGCGAATAATCCCGGCAGGATCCGGTTTTATCCCGCAAAGTATCATCAGGAGGATAAGCTACTGCCAAACTCTCTGTTTTGATAAGAAAAATTTTCTGAAATGTATTTGCTCAGTTCAACCAGAAACGGAACCGTTCCCCAATTAACCTCTGCTGCAATTTTTCTTGCAAATTGCTCAACATAAGTCGTTGCTTCATTTCTGCTCAGATAAGGGATCAGATATTTGTAAATCCTGTTATCGTACAAAAACGGGATGTTTTTGGTGATAAATGGGAAAAGTACAAAATCAAAAACATTAACCGGATCCGAGCAAACCGTCATTTCCGCATGTACTTTCAAACTTGTAACCGGACCATTGAAAAAATGAACAACCTGTTCAACATTTCCTTCCGCGTCTACATTTTTAACAATATTGGATGGCGCTGGATCTATCACCAACGAATACTGAAGTACACGTTGGTGAGGATAGGCCTTGGGATACAGATACAAAGTATGCGAATCCAGCTCAACAGGAAAATCGTAACTATAGTCAAGTGAATGACGAACTTTTAGATTCATGGAATTTCCTGTGTTTTCAGCAAAAGAGATAATGCTACTAATAAAGATAAAACCCTCTGCTAACTACAATTGGTTCAGTTCATCCACTGACTTCTGGTATGTCCGGAAGTTTGTCCCATCGACTGTGTCTGCGATTTCTCAGATTCCAGACCAAAATACATATCGAAAATTGCGTTATCAACTTCGTTATTATTGGTTTGAAAACGATCCAGATATTCATGAAGACCCATTTTGAAAACATCCTCCACATCCGTAAATTCCAGTTCACTGCGCATTTTGCTCAATGCTCTTTCAGCAGGATTTGTATGTCCGCGCTCAGGAATTGATCCGGCAATCGCGTACAAGGAAAGTTCAGCCTGGCGAACGAATAGGCGATGGAACGAGGAAATAATTTATCAAGAATTAAAAATGCCACAATATTCATCGGCGTCAAAGCGCGATGCGTCTGGCGGTACATATTGTATGCACTTACGGATTTCAAAACCGCAGTCCACATCATCAAATCCAAGGTAGAACCGGAAGTACCAGTATCCTGTAAAAGTGTAAAATACTTAACGTCCAGAAACCGTGAACATTTATCAGCACGCTCAATATGACGGCCTAAACGACCAAAATGCCAGGCTTCATTACGCGTAATAGACGCATCAACAACGCCATGAAAAAGCTGGCAATTTTTACGGATATCAGTAAAATAGGACTGCATATGATCCATATTCCGGAAATCATCCGGAGATGTTCCGCGGATGGTCAGATAAAATGTATTGATACTTTCCCACATTTCTTTCGAAATTGTTTCACGGATCGTACGCGCATTTTCCCGTGCTTCATATAAGACAGCTTATAATAGAATTCGGATTACGTTTATCAAACGTCATAAAATGGATAACATCCTCTTTTGTCGGCTTTGTCATAATATTTATGAAAAAGAAAATGATCGGCTGTTGCAATCAGAAGCGGCTCCCATTGCTCATCCACATCAGGCGGCAGATCCAAGTGCCAGATTAAAATTAACTCCGACAAAACGGGCGTAATTTTCAACCCGTTCCATATAACGATTCATCCAGTAAATTGAATTGGCAACTCGACTAAGCATAAGCGGCAAGATATTGTATTTAATAAATTATTATCAGAATAATGTACATAGTGATTATACCAAAATACCTAATAATATTTCGCAAAAACAAGACTACTACGAAAAATAATATAAGTTCTTGAAAGAATATTATTTCACTCGAAATATTCCTGTCAGATGCTTGAAATCTTCACAAAATATATAATTTTGGTAAATTAACCATTCATTAACAATAACCTTATACACCTGTGTCAAAAAGAGATCAATTCGTTGCAGCCATCCAGAAATCCTATCAGACCGATAAACCAGCGATTCATCTGGGGTCGGCCATTCTTGACGGCGAAATAATCACGGAAGCAAAGGTAAATCTGCCGCTTCGCATGATGAACCGTCACGGATTGGTAGCCGGAGCAACCGGTTCAGGAAAAACCCGCACACTTCAGGTACTTGGCCGAACAGCTTTCCGCCGCCGGCGTACCGGTTTTCATGTCGGATATCAAAGGAGATTTATCCGGTATTGCACAGCCAGGAAAATCGAATGCAGCCATTGAAGAACGTTCGCAAATCTTGGGAACACCTTTCGAGCCAAAAGGTTTTCCTGTTGAATTGTATTCATTAAGCGGAAATAAAGGTGCACAAATGCGTGCGACGATCCTGGAATTCGGCCCGATTTTACTTTCAAAAATATTTGAATTGAATGATACACAATCAGGTGTATTGGCTATTCTTTTCAAATATGCAGATGATAAAGATCTGCCGATGGTTGATCTGAATGACCTGAAAAAAGTGCTGAGCTATCTTTCAGAAGGTCCGGGCGCAGCAGAAATCAAATCTGATTATGGCACGCATTTCCTCTTCAACAGCCGGTACTATTCTTCGTAAAATTGTTGCACTGGAACAACAGGGTGTCGGGACTATTTTTGGAGAAAAATCTTTTGATATTTCTGATCTGATCAACAAAGTTGACGGACAAGGCGTAATCAGTCTTTTGAACATTTCCGATGTTCAGGACAAGCCGGCATTATTTTCAACTTTCATGCTGAGCTTGCTTGGCTGAATTATACCAAACCTTGCCGGAAGCCGGTGATCTGGACAAACCAAAACTGGTTTTCTTTCTGGACGAAGCGCATTTACTTTTCAAAGATGCGCCAAAAGCATTTCTGGATCAGATTGAACAGGTTGTTCGTTTGATCCGATCCAAAGGTGTTGGGATTTTCTTTTGTACACAAATGGCGCAGGATATTCCGGTATCGGTTTTGTCACAATTAGGAAACCGTGTTCAGCACGTTCTTCGAGCATTCACGCCACAGGATGCTGACGCATTGAAACAAACGGTTAAAACATATCCACGATCCGATTTTTATTCGATTGATCAGATCCTGACAACACTGGGTATCGGTCAGGCACTGATTACGGTTTTGAATGATAAAGGTATTCCAACCGAAGTTGCTGCTACACATTTACTTCCGCCAACTTCGATTATGGGGCCAATGACACAGTCGGATTATGAAAATCACGTGCGCCAGTCGGATGTTTATTTGAAATACAAAGATCCGATTGATCCTGAAAGTGCTTATGAAATATTGACAAAGCGTGTTGAAGAACAAACAAGACAGGAAGCGCGAAGTAAAAGAAGAAGCGACGATTGCGAAAAGTAGCGGCAAGCAGGAAAAAGGTATGTTTGAAGAAGCGCTTGCTTCACCTTTGGCAAAACAAATCGGCACGAGAAGTTGTTCGTGGTGTTTTTGGAATGCTATTCGGTAAATCAACATCCAGAACCAAAAAAGGCGGTTTATTCGGATTTTAAGATTTAAATTTTTCTACTACCTAAGTTTATTAATACTTAGGTAGTAGAAATAATATTATAACTCCCAGCCAATCACACAGCGTTGCTCTGTAAGTTTATCCAGATTTTCAGTCACGTCAATTCTGCCTTTTTCACTATTAAAAGCATGGCGGAATTCTTCTCTCAACTGCCTGCGTGTCATCGCTTCCAAAAACCTTCTGCCATCTTCTTCACTTTCCAGTAACAACGGCGGAACCACTGCCGGAAGATCATCTTCACCTTTTGCCACCATCGTTACATACGAAGTATTGGTATGCCGCTGAATCCCGTTTCTGACATTTTCAGCAATAACACGAATTCCGATAACCAGCGAAGTTCTTCCAACATAATTAACCGATGCCATCAGAGAAACCAGATCTCCTACTTCAACCGGTTTTAAAAAATCAACACCATCCACGGAAACAGTCACACAATACGTAGCCGCATGGCGTGACGCACATGCGTAAGCAACTTTATCAATCAGAGAGAGCAAAATCCCTCCATGAATTTTTCCTCCAAAATTGGCATACGAAGGAATCATTAATTCCGTAAGCGTAGTTTGTGAAAAACTGACTGGTTTTGGATCAAGTGAAGAGTTCGGATTTTTGCACTGCTAATTATTTTTGAATTAATATTATTTTAAGGTTACAGTTTTTCCCGATTTAGCCGAATTTCTTGCTGCTTCCAGAATTTCAACAACCGTAACATTAACCGGTAATCCGTACAAATCATTTTTATCCAGTTTCAAACGGCCTTGAACTACGTCCGATAAAACTGAAAAAGGATCGGTGTAAGGTGCAGGCCGCGGATCGATTTTCTTTTTTTCTTCCGGTGCCTTTTCCTGTAAACGTTCTCTGATTGTTGTAGGGTCAACGGCAACTGCATAACCTTTGGTTCCATAAACTTCCATGTCTTTACGAGCAAAAGTCCAGTTCCAGGAAGCCTGGATGATACATTGTGCTTTCGGATATTGCAAAATAATCGAAGCTTCGTCATCAACATTTTTATAAATATCCGGTTTATTCTGATGCGCCACAGCAGTTACCGAAATCGGCCGCTCGCCTTTCATAAGCCAGGTCATCAGATTTGCGCCATAACATCCAAAATCTGTTAAAGCACCCGCTCCGTTTTTAACAGGATCAGTCAGAATTTCAAAAAATTCTTTTCCAACACCGATTTCTTTTGGTCCCTGATGGCCGTCATTGACCATCACTTTTCTGATTTCCCCAATTTTCCCTGCTTCATACAAATCGTGTACATATTGATTACTGGCATACCAGGAGGTTTCGAAATTTGTCAGAACCTGAATATTATTTTTTAGCGCAAGATTTTGGATTTCCTTCGCATCAGCAAAAGTTGTTGCCAACGGTTTTTCAACCATTACATTAATTTTTCTTGGCGCACAAGCACGAACAATTGTAATATGCTCATTTATAGGACCAAATGCAGAAACAGCTTCCGGTTTTGTTTCATCCAGCATTTTATTCAAATCACTGAAAAAAAGCTTTTTATCCAACTTATATTTTGCAGCAAAACGATCAACCAATTCCTGATTCGGCTCATAAATTCCGACTAAAACGGCATCTTTTTTATCCGCACGATTAAAAGCCCAGCCAACATGACCATGACTTAATCCGGCCACAGCCAGACGCATAGGAGCTTGTGCAATACCAACAGTCGCAATTATTGCAACTAAAAAACTAGTTAATAAATACTTCATGGATTCAGGTGTTAGGGATTAGCGGTTAGGCGTTAGAAAAATAATACAGATGCACTTTTTCATTAAAGAATTCCGATCTTCCTCCCTAATCGCTAACTATAGCCAACAGCTCCTAAGACATTTTATCGATCAAATCCTTAATTGCTTCCTGAAAATATGCACCATTATACGGACCAAACCAGCTCATGGTTTTAGTTTCATACAGGTCTCTATCAAAGTATTTATCATTGGTAATATACCCAACGTAACCGCCATTGAAACTTGTCACCATTAAATGCAGACCTTTTTTCGCAGCATAAGCTGTCAATTCCGGCATCAGTTCTCCTGAAAAATCACAAGGCGTTCCGACCATCAAAATATTTCCAATCCGCAATGCTTTCATGTAAGAAGGCACATCGCCAAAAGCCCAGCGAAAAACCCAGCTGCGAAGCGCCAGATTTGGCATAATTTTAGGCCGCGGATCTCTTAAAGGCAAGCGCAACAGTAACCGACCGAAGAATTGCCGGTTGCTTTTCAAATTTTCCAAGAATGGTTTGAATTGATTTTTCAACGCTCCCTGCCTGGTTTTTTACTTCATCAAAATCATCTTTTCCTTTTTCAATCGGTGCCATACTTCCCACTGCTCCGGCCATATACACGGCAAAATTCGCTTCTCCATTTTCCAGATCATCCACGAGCGCACCGGCCCAGTCACGCGATAATTCCATTGTACTTGCATTCAAAATCGTAGAATGTGCTGCGTAAGAACTGATCATTGCCTTTTGTCCGTTAGCACCTGTAAATTCAATATTTCTGACCCAGGGATCAACAATTCCTTCCTCTCCAACCAGACGGTTTTTGATATCAACTGTATCTTTTACTTCTCCAAAACCAATGGTTGCAGGTTGAATATTTTTCTTCGCCTCGTTGATTGATTTTATAATGGCCTGTGCCACATTTTCCACCACAGCCGCATCATAAGGTCCGGCAAAAAGTTTTCCGGTAATGGTATTATACCAGCCACCCAAACTATTGTGACTGTGAATTGCACCAAAATAAATCTGATCAAAAGTAAATCCGGTTACAGGCAAAAGCTCCTTTACGCGAGCCGTAATATTGGGCGGAACAATGAGCATATCAGCGGTAATGATAGCCGCTTTTGTCATCCCCATTTTCAATAATAATCGTCCGTACATAAATCGAATCATGCACCGCTTCATAATGTTTTCCTCTTCTTTTGCCATAACCTGCCATTGGCCCTGGCTTGCTCAGGCGTAATATTCACTTTTGCCCATCCAGCACTTAATGCCTGGGAAGTTGTATCGGCGACAGATCGGGCACTAATTTTGGCAACATTTTCTTTCCATTGTTTGTAATAAGCCATTTCCTTGTAAGGCGTCCGGTCAATGGTGGTTACCATCGTTGCAACCATGATCAGTAAAATAAATAATATCGAACCGATGATATAGAGAAGGATTTTAAGGAATTTCATTGATTGGGCGGGATTATTTTATGAGGGTAAAGATAGGGAAGGAATCGTGAATTCAGGAAGTTGAAAATTACTGTATAGTCAAATTTAAAAGTACAGAACACCATTTATTTTATTGTTATGAATTGAGATCTATCGACTCTCCAAACTCACCTCAAAATCAGGAACCGGCCCTAAAACAGTTTCCAGCCTCAACTTAACCTTTGTATTGGCTGCCGTTCCTGCTTTGACTGAAACCGGCAATGTAAACGATTTCCCTTTGGCTATTTTAAATGGAAATGATGGTAAATCGATAACAAACTGATCATTTAATTCTCCAACAAGCTCAACCGCTACCAATTCAACCTCATCACCGGCATTGGTTATCTTTAACAATTGTGATTTATCAGAATTAATATTTTTAAGAGCAGATTGATCCGCAACCAAATGCGGTGCAGCTTTGCGATTAAAATTTACAGAGCGAAGCTCCATATTTTTATAAAAAACCTCCGCTCCTTCTGATTGAAACTGAATTTTACCTCGCGTGGTCTGTTGTTTTATTTCGGGACGATACGTGTTGAAAAGGCGATTCACCACATACCCATTTACAATATAAACTGCATCTGCGCCGCGCGTTATCAATTCGCAAGTATTCCATTGTCCATGCGGAAGTTCAAAATCTCCGGAACGGTAAACTCTTCCACCTCCAACAGCATCTGCATTCCTTTGCAAAGTAGCATCATGATTATACTGATCCAGAGATTTACCACGAACATTTTTTTTCTGTATCGGGAATTCCGCAGAGCCTGCTCCCAACCCCAAAAAAATCACCGATTTCCCCCTCCTGTATTTGCAATTCACTGCTTCTTAACCAGCAACCATATGCAAAGTCAAAAGGACCGGAGGCATGATAAAGTAATCCGGCATCGCGCTTTACGGTATCATTGGGCATGGGATACCATTTCTTTTCACCCCACTTCACCTTAAATCTCAAATGATAATTCTCATACTCCTCTTTGGTACTTACACCGCCCCAGAGCTGACCGGAAACATGAATTGCCTCTTCGGAAACAGTAAAAACTTTTAACGGATCATTATTTAATCCGAATGGCTTTTGGCTGGTTCCTTCCGGCTGCCGCATGTAAGTATCCCAATTATTCAGATTTTTCCCGTTAAAAATGGATACCCATCCGGTATTGGATTTGCTTTGCGAATGGGCGTTAAAACCTAATCCCAGAATAAGATGAAGTAAAATAAAATGTATTCTTAAACTTTGCATATGCTCTTGTCAACGTGTTAAATATAAACCAATAATAGCCGGGCGGATACGATTTATACTTTATCTTTTCTATATTATTGACAATTACCCTACAAAATCATTTCAAACTTTTTCCAAGCTGTTCAATTTTGGTAAGCCACTTCGTTCTTTGTTCAGCGGTAGAATTCCGGATCGAACCAAAAGTTGTCGTTCTGACAGGTTTAAATCCTGAAAATTCCAGCGTCATTTTTTTCATCAATGGAAGTCGGACGTCCATTGACAAGCCAATAATACAAAGTTGGCTGATCAAGCGTGCTAATGACATGTGCGCTTCGTCCAGCAAGAAGCTTATCCCACCAGACTGAGTTTTCACGATATTTAAAGGCGAAACCAGGTAAAAATGTCCTATCAAAAACCCTTTTAACAAAGCCGGCTATACACCCCACCATACCGGATATACCCAAACGATATGTTCTGCCCAAATTATTTTTTGCTGTGCATCCAGCAAATCAGGCTCCAATTCAATGCGTTTTCGATATCCAAATTGAAGTATGGGATTGAAATTTAAGGTCAGCTAACAATTAAATCCTTGCACCTCCGCCCCTGCTGTAAGGCACCTTTTTTATAAGCATCTGCTAGTGCGTTGCAAAACTTTCCGAATCCGGATGTCCGTTAATAATTAATACTTTTTCATCATGACTTATTCAAGTAAATTATTAAATTAAATAAACAGTGTTTAGTGAAAATTAAATTTTTTTAAATCCAGTTCATTTAAAATTTTAACAAGTCAAATTTTGTTTGTTAACAATAGGACGATGGAGTAACTCAACCGTGAAGCACTATGACTGAAATAATTCTGGTTAAAGAAATTAATAAGTGCATTTAATCATTTCGACAAACAACTTAAAAGAATCCTGAATACGCTCCATTTCACGGTCATCCTCAAAAAAGCCATCCGTTTTCTTAGATGCAAAGACAACAATCCATGCATAAAACTCCATATCGTCAGGGAAGCATTTTCAATATCAACCGTATTTTTAAAATGGCCAACTTCAATACACTCTGCTATCGTCGTTTTTAGAAATTCAAAAGATCTGGCACCTTCATCCCAAGCCTCTTCCCGGCAAGATAAAGTTTCCATTGGCGCGTCCATAATAAACATCAGGTCGTATAGTTCCGGATTGTCTATTGCAAATTTCAAGTATTGATTTCCCAATGCAATCAGCTTATCCAAAGGGTCTTTGACAGTTTCTACGCTGGCAAATTCCTGCATCATTTTCAGGAAACCAGCCTCATGAAGCGAATAAAGCAGTTCATTTTTGTCCTTGTAGTAAAGATAAATCGTCGCCGGGCTATATTCGATTGCTTCCGCTATATTTCTGATACTGGTTTTATCAAATCCCTGGGCAAGGAATAATTTTCGAGCAGCCTCTAAAATTAAATCCCTCATTTCTTCACGTTCCCTTTCTTTCCGTTCTACAATTCCCATTTCATTTTGATTATTTACAATGCAAATATAATAAACAGTGTTTAGTGAAAATAATTCTGGTTACAAAATAATTTAATGGTAGTAAATAAAAATTCGTCCGATTTGTAAATCGGCCGTGCCAAAGGCACTTTTCCATACTAGAAAATTCATTGAAACCACGGAATAAATTCCGCGGCTACTATATCGTTCGTGCCAATGGCACTATTTCGAAAAATGCCATAGGCATGACCGATATCGTAACCGCGGGTTTCAACCCACGGAAAAACAGAATCCACAACAAACCAAAATGCCGTAGGCATGAACGATATCGTAACCGTGGGTTTCAACCTACGGAAAACGGACAAACACAACCAAACAAAAATGCCATAGGCATGACCGATATCGTAACCGTGGGTTTCAACCCATGGAAAACGGACAACGACAACAAACCAAAATGCCATAGGCATGACCGATATCGTAACCGCGGGTTTCAACCCACGGAAAATAAAACCACAACAAACCAAAATGCCATAGGCATGACCGATATCGTAACCGTGGGTTTCAACCCACGGAAAACACAAACACAACCAACAAAATGCCATAGGCATGACCGATATCGTAACCGTGGGTTTCAACCCACGGAAAAGACAACGACAACAAACCAAAATGCCATAGGCATGACCGATATCGTAACCGTGGATTTTAACCCACGGAAAGCAAAAATGCCCATCCACCTAAGCGAACGGGCATTAAACCAAACAAACAGATTTCTTAATTCTGCTTTAATCAACTGTATATTAGCGATCAGCTTCACATCTTCACCGATTAAAAGTCCACCGGTTTCTGTAAGCTGCATATAATTCAATCCAAATTCCTGACGGCTTATTCTTCCTTCTACTTCAAATCCTAATCTGATATTTCCATTGGTATCACGTTCAGTACCACCATATTCCGCATCAAGTTCAATAGGTTTTGTGATACCTTTCAAGCGTCAGCAAACCTGAAAGTTTATAATGATCTCCTTTAACTTTATGAAAATAATTTGATTGAAAAGTGATGTGCGGAAACTGCTCAGCATCAAAAAAATCTGCCGATTTCAAATGTTCATCACGCATATTCTGATTGGTATCAATACTATCCACATCCAGCGAAAAGTGAATTTCCGCATTTTCAAAGTCATTCAGATCAGATGTTGCACCTCCTTCAAAATTCTTGAAAGAACCTGTAATCGTAGAGATTACCAAATGTTTGATTTTAAATTGCACATCAGAATGTACCGGGTCTACTATCCATTTTGTAACTGCCATAGGAATTCTAACTTTAAATTTGAAAATGCCGGCGGTGATTATCCATCAGAAAACCGGTTTAAACTAATTCCAGAAATTATAGCCTAAATCAATTATTGCTATATATTCTATCTTCTTGTTTTGAAAAACAGAAATTAAATAAAATTAGATCATCCGTCAAAAGATTTTAATGTTTATCTAATATTCTCTTTCACATTCTTCTGCTTAAAGAATTTCAGTTTCACCAAGTATCTAAGATTTAATTGACTAATAATTATCCCTGGTATTTTAACAAGATCGTGTAACCCTGAAAAAAATTGCACTTCCCCGTTATAAAATTTTTTCTCTCCCAAATTCTGGATACAATTGTTTGTATTTTGCTGTTAAGAAAGTTTTAAAATGAGCCTTACACCTGATTTCCATCAATAATGCTTTCTATATTTACATACTTTACTTAAAACGGATTTTACATGAGAATGAAGGGAAGCAGCATATTTACGTACGACGTATATGCGCCCACAACAATTACCACAATGCTGCGCCCAAGGCGTCAAGAAGGACAATCCATTATCAGCGAAGGTTTTCATATCGAACCGTCCGTTCCATTTTCAGAGTACACCGATATATATGGCAATCCTTGTCAGCGGACAATTTTACCGGTTGGACAAGTCACAATCACCTCAGAAGTTGAAGCACAGGTAAATCCAACAAAACAAATTCCGAATCCGTTGCCCAAATTTATGCTGGTTAGTGATTTGCCGGATGATGTCATGCTTTATATTTTGCCAAGCCGTTATTGCCAGTCAGATTTGCATGAAATCAATATGCTGGCTTTGGAAATTGCAGGTAATCTGATGCCTGGTTATGAGCAAGTTGAGGCGATCCGGAGCTGGATACATAATAATATCACATATCAATATGGTGTTACAGATGCCAGCACTACCGCGGTGGATCTGGCCAGATATCGTTTTGGCGTTTGCCGGGATTTCACACATTTGGCGATTGCACTTTGCCGGAACCTTTGCATTCCTACGCGGATGACAGTTGGGTATCTTGACAAATTAAAAGACATCGATCTGCACGCATGGTTTGAGGTTTATATCGGTGGCGACTGGTATACGTTTGATGCTGTTCAGGAAAAAACAGAAGGATACCGGATAGAAATTGCGCATGGACGCGATGCAGCTGATGTAGCCATGGTAACGCAGTATGGCAATGCAATTTTGACAATCTTTACACCGTTGAAGTAGAACTTCTTGAAGCGGAACCGGATCAGAATAATTAAATTCATCTTCTTCATAAAACAGAAATCCGGATACTTCTCAGTACCCGGATTTCTGTTTTATATGGAAATTATTCTAGCTTGATCACACCAAGTTCTTTACCCACTTTTGTAAACGCAGCAACTGCTTTTTCCAGATGTTCCTGCTCATGTCCGGCAGAAATCTGTACACGGATTCTTGCTTTTCCCTGTGGTACAACCGGATAGAAAAATCCGATTACATAAATTCCTTCATCCAGTAATTTTGCTGCAAATTCCTGCGCCAGTTTTGCATCGTAAAGCATAATCGGTACAATTGGATGTTCTCCCGGAAGAATATCAAAACCTGCTTTTGTCATTTCTTCACGGAAATATTTTGTGCTATTTTCAAGCTTGTCACGAAGTGCCGTAGATTTTGTCAGTAAATCCAAAACTTTAATTGAAGCACCAACAATGGATGGAGCCAAGGTATTAGAAAATAAATAAGGACGTGAACGCTGACGAAGAATTTCAACAATTTCCTTTTTAGCAGCAGTAAAACCGCCTGATGCACCACCAAGTGCTTTTCCATAAGTTCCGGTAATGATATCGATCCGACCCATTACATTACGGAATTCATGCGTTCCACGGCCTGTTTTCCCAATAAATCCGGATGCATGACATTCGTCGATCATAACCATTGCACCATATTGTTCAGCCAGATCACAGATTTTATCAAGCTGTGCAATCGTTCCGTCCATTGAAAAAACACCATCGGTAACAATCAAAATTCGGCGACTTCCCTGTGCATCTTTTAATTGCTGTTCAAGATCTTCCAGATTATTATGCTTGTAACGGAAACGTTTTGCTTTGCACAAACGAATACCGTCAATTAACGAAGCGTGATTTAATTCATCAGAAATAATTGCATCCTGTTCACCAAGCAAAGGTTCAAAAACACCGCCATTTGCATCAAAAGCTGCTGCATATAAAATACAATCTTCCGTACCTAAAAATTCAGCCGTTTTACGTTCCAGTTCTTTATGAATATCCTGTGTTCCACAAATAAAACGAACCGATGACATTCCGAAACCATGCGTTTTGATTGCGTCAATTCCTGCTTCAATCACATCCGGATGTGAGGAAAGTCCAAGATAATTATTGGCACAAAAATTCAGTACTTCCTTTCCATTATCCGTAGCAATTTTTGCTGCCTGTGGTGTTGTGATGATGCGTTCGGTTTTATAAAGTCCGGCTTCTCTGATTCCTTCAAGTTCGCCCTGAAGTTGTTCCTTAATATCTCCGTACATATTTTTTATATTTTGAATGAATCAATACAGAAGTTTTTAACTTCTTACTATCTCATATTTTTTTCTCAATTCTGTAATCATTTCCTCGGTCATTTTATCCAGCGAGTAAGCCGGTCGCCATCCCCAGTCTGTTCTGGCTTCGGAATCATCAATTTGCTGTGGCCAGGATTCTGCAATCGCCTGACGATAATCGGGCTTGTAACTTATTTCAAAATCCGGAATAATTTTGCAGAATACTTTCATATATTTCTTTGGGAGAAAAGCTCATTCCCGCAAGATTATAACTCGTTCGAACAGTAATCTTTTCCGCAGGAGCTTCCATCAAACGAACCGTTGCATCCATGGCATCACTCATATAAATCATTGGAAGTGTTGTATTTTCTTCCAAAAAACAATCAAAATGTTCGCCTTTTACAGCTTTGTGATAAATATCAACAGCATAATCCGTAGTTCCTCCACCCGGCATTGATTGATAACTGATAATTCCCGGATAACGAAGTGAACGAATATCCATTCCGTAACGATTGAAATAATAATTCGACCAGTTTTCACCAGCCGCTTTGCTAATTCCGTAAACCGTTGATGGATCCAGATAAGAAAACTGATCTGCCGAACCGTGTACATGTGCACCAAAAACAGCGATTGAACTTGGATAAAATATCTTTTTAACACCATTTTCTCTGGCTACTTCAAGCACATTAAAATACGTCTGCATATTGATCTGCCAGGTATTCAACGGATCCTGTTCTCCTTTTGCAGATAAAATCGCAGCCAGGTGATAAATCTGTGTAATGCCGTGGCGTTTTACAATTTTATCCAAAGTTTTACCGTCCGTAGCATCAAGAACTTCAAAATAATCCTGTCGCTCTGAATTAATTTTCAAGTCCGATGCAATAACCTGGTTTTCACCATAAATACCACGCAAATATTCCACAAGAACAGATCCAATCTGGCCATTTGCTCCGATCACTAAAATTCGTTCAGATTTCATTTTCCAAGACATTTATAAAGTATAAATCACTTGCAATTTTGCATTTTAAGATAATATTTTAAATAATTGTACTCAATTTCAATAAACATTACTGCACGAGTATCAACTGAAAGAAAATTTTACTTATTGCAAGTATTCTCTATTATAAAAGCAGGAAAAATTGTGCCATCATGGAAGACATAGATAAAATCGACACCAAAATTTTACGCATTTTACAAAAAGATGCGAAAAAAACAACGAAGGAAATCGCGAACATTCTTAATCTGACAATTTCTCCAATTTATGAGCGGATCCGGCGACTGGAAAATCTGGGATTTATCAAACAGTATGTTGCCATTCTGGACAAAAAGCTGATAAACAGACCGATCACTACGATCTGCCAGGTTTCCATGCGTTATCATAATGAAGCTTTTATCGAAAAGTTTGAGCAGGAAATCCAGAATCTGGATGAAGTACAGGAATGTTACCACATGGCCGGACAGGTGGATTTTCTTTTAAAGATCAATGTCAGAAGTCTGGACGAGTACCATGATTTTGTAAAATATAAATTATCCAAAATTGATAACATTGGCGTGCTTAACAGCACGTTCGTTTTAAAGGAAATCAAGCATACTTCTGAATTTTATATTTGATTTGTAAACGCAGAGTTGGAGCCGCGAGTTTTTGGGTAAAATGTGAAAATAAAAAAACCCGAAAAATTGGTTTTCGGGCTTTGCACTGGATTTGGGTGGACGACGCTGTAAGATCTATAAGCTTCTTCGTGCTACTTCAAATGAAAATGTTTTACTTCCCGCCAATCCGCTTTTTGTAATTCCCTGAACAATTACGCGGTAATGCCCTGGTCTGGTCGGATGTGTAAAAACTTAACTGAGCCTTTCCCTGTGCATCCGTATCAACATCCGGTGCCCAGTGTAAAAGATTCCGAAAGTCAGGAATGCGGCTTTGTAATTTTACCTGGGAGTCATACTTGGGTGCATAAAATTCTCTTTGTATCTGAACTCCTTCATAAGGCAAAACCAACACGCGTGGATCCAGCTCAAATCCGGCCAAATCGCCGCGATATGTCGACAAACTTACGATCCCGGTAAAATCTCCCCAACCAAGATAGTAATGTGCATTCATTAATTCAATCTTTTTTACTTTTAATGGATCAAAAGCCATGATTTTATCGGTATTGAAAACCGGAATACCATCCAGTAAAATCAAAGGATCTGTATTGAAAAGTGTTTGAGGAAATAATTTATCGACCATCCGGAAATGAAATTCCTTTTGACGTCTCCGTACCATTACACCACGCACATATTCACGCATAACTTCTTCCATTGTGGGAAAACGCGTAAAATCATCCAGAAAATATTTTTCATCAGGCGTTCCAAAAAAGGCGATGGAATCAGCAAAAACGTATTTGTTGTCTCTATATATCTTTGGCAAAAATGAATTGCCGGTCTGCATATTGACGGTACGCGTCAGAAGCTGATTTTCCAGTTTTTTGTCAAAAAAGAAAGATTTCAACCCAACTTTCAATGGTTGTTTTGAAAAAGGATTTGCTATCTCAAAACGATAAGTACTATCCAGACTGAGATTAGTCTGAATCGTTAATTCCTTTGGTCCAAAAAATTCTTTGACTTCAAATCTGATCGTGCCCGATGCATCACTCATGGCGTAATATAATCTGGCAGGAAAATCAGGAGCGGCAAGATAAGTCCCTATACCTCTGGCTGGCTCATTGGATATGGTATTGAAAACTTTTCCATAAATAAAATGACCATCAAACTCCGGAAGATTTGCAAAAGTGACTGGTGTTTTTGAAAAAACATCATCCCATTTAAACCGTCGCCATCCTTGTGTGATCATCAGATTATCCAGATCAGCATCTACTTCTTTGTTGTTTCGCTGAGCATAATATTCCGGGGATTCCACATTTCCTTTCAAATCAGAGGACAGATATAAATAGCTGCTGATACTTTCCTGGTCAGTGCTTTGGATAGAATCTGCCAAGAATACAGAAACAGAAAGATTGGCCATTTCAGCAACTCCGGCATCTGTGCCCGAACTCAGATCCATAATCACTTTGTCCCGGGTATTGTATTCTCCTTTGCTTACTTTCCCATCAATCACAAAATCCTTCGCCGGACGTTTGAAATACAATCTTTCCGAAACAGGTTTACCCAGCATATTGAAAACAGTGATCTGGCTGATACCATCTCCCATTTTATTTTTTTCCAAAACAAAAACAGCTTTCCCGGCAGTGAGAGGTTTTGTTTCTGAATAACTATTTGCCTGTCGTGTATGGACAAACAAACTGATATTATTCTCCAATCTTTCAGCCTGTGTGGTGACAATAACTTTAACCAGATTGGCCGTAGAATCTTTTACCTGCATCACGTAACCCTGCTCCTGAACTTCCGGAAACTTGTAAGTGCTGGTTTTACCTTTTGAATCTTTCACCAAAATCCGATACTCATTTCCCGCAACTGGCTTGAACATGAAATTGCCAATCCCGAATTTTTTTGGCGAAAAACGGACAAGCGTATCATTATTCTGATTAACTAAAACACCATTAAAACTTATTCCTTTTCCATCACTCGCTACGGCGCGAAATCCGATTTTGCTTTCAATATTTTTTACCAGCTGACCACCTTCCGGAAAAAACTGGATATCATAAGTGACTTCCTCTTTTTCATCCGGATTTGGATCAAATTTGACAAACGGATTAACAACTGAAATGGTTGTTTCGAAAAAATAATCTGAACTGAAATTTTTCATCCAGTTGGTATAACATCTTACTTTGTAATTTCCACTGGCAACGGTAGATGGAATTACCAAGGAACCATTTCCTTTTCCACCCAGCAACGAAAACTTGGTTTGGATCACTGCATTCTGTTCCTTATCCATCACTTCCAGATATGCAATTTTGCTCAGATCCATAAACTGATTTGAAGCTCCATTTACGTTGTAAGCTTTAAACCACATGGTTTCGCCTACCACATAAAAACTGCGGTCCAGGTGTAAATACAATTTTTCCTGTATCGCTTTCTGGCTAAACAGCTGAAATTTCTTTTCTACCTCAGACGAATTGTTTTCCTGGCCTTTTCCTGAAAATGGAAAAGTTAACAAGCTGAGGAATAACCATATGATTCGTTTATACTTCACGTTTTGATATCGTTATGGTAAATATTATTGCCAAAAAGAAGGTTTTGTCGTAGTACCGCCCTGCACCCGGCAGTCTGCACAAAATTCACTGCTATAAAGTACAGAATCCTGCTTTGCACCAACCGTGTTTAACAAGATTTGCTGCGGTGACGATTTCAGAGCATCAGCAATTGACAATGAATCTGGCATCGGGCAAGTTGGATAAGAGCCTAAACTGGGCTGGATAAATATCCTTTGTGTCTGTTCTACCGCGGCGCTGAAATAGCCAAAAACCAACTCCTTTGCATTGGTAGTACTTTTAAAATTACCCGTCACCTGTGAAGGCAGCGGATCAAATAAACTTCCGGTTCCTTCGGTGGTTTTAGCCAGGCTCGTCCAGTATTCAAAAGCATCCTGGGTAAGTCCATATTGCTTGACTAAAATACTATAACCAAAATAAAGCTTGTTGGTTGAAACCAAAACCGTCGTGATCGGAAGATCTTTTATAATATCCTGAGACAATTTGATTGTAGATCCCAACAAAATATTTCCCGATTTTATAGTACGCCAGCAAACATTAATGTTATTTCTTCTACCGATAAGCTGTTTGTTAAATAATTCCAGACCTGAATAATAAGCGGTTCTATATTCATAAGTTTCCTCAAATTTCCATCTGTAAAAACGCGTCTGATTATTTGGATCATGCGTATTCACGTTCATCACACCACCTTGCTGGCGGCTGTCATATCTGTAAGCTACACTATCAATTGGAGGCGTATTTTTTACTTCAACATAATCAGAAAGATATTCTTTCCCACCTTTTGTTTTTACACGAAGCCGGTATTTAGATGATTTATTGAAATTTTGTGGTGGCAAAAAATACGTCCCGTTTCCCTTTTCAATAAAAGGAAAAGTTGTTCCCTTATCTTCCTCAGCGCTAATAGTCGCACCTGTTTCGTTGAGTACCGCCTGGGTAGCACTTGCATTTTGCGTATGGCTTAAATTGATTCTGCTGCTATCAGAACCCATATTCAAAAAGCCGTCTATGACCAAATATTGCTCATCCGAATTAATTTCCGGTGGAGAAAATGGTTCTACGCAGCTATACAGTACCGCTAGTGAAGCGACAAAACTGATGGCCAATAAGCGGTACTTTTTTATCCTGTTCATTTTAAAATCTGAAATTATAGGTAAGTGTTGGAATCGGCTGCCCGAATATCGAGAGCTGATAACCATTTACCTGTCCATTTACAGTCTGGAAATAAACCGAAGACGGGTTTTTCCGACCTAATAAATTATAAACTGCGAAAGTCCAGGAACTATGTGCGAGCTTTTTCACCCGGTGATTTCCTTCAACGTTTATGGCCATATCGGCCCGGTAATAATCAGGAATCCTGAACTGGTTTCTGTCCGCATAATAAACCCGCTCGGCACCATCAATGACGTATTTCCCGATTGGCGGTGTATAAGGACGGCCTGTACTGTAAGTAAAATTGAACGACAAACTGATACGATGCGTAAACCTGATAATTGGTGATCATCGTGAAATCATGCGGTTTGTCGTAATTGCTCGGATAATAATTACCCTTATTTGGAGCATCCGGAGAATCGCGGTCCAATGCGCGCAGCAAGTGTTCGGGAGTAAGTATAACCCATCCAGCCATTCAGTTTTCCGGTCATTTTCTTGACCATAAGCTCAACCCCGTACGCTTTTCCCTGCGTTCCCAAAACGGCAGCTTCAATTCTGGGATTCATAATCAGCGAATCACCACCTTTATAATCCAGGAAGTTGTGGATCTTTTTGTAATAACCTTCCAGAGAAACTTCGACTTTATTGCCTCTAAGATTTTTATAAAGTCCAACAGAAAGCTGATCTCCGGTTTGTGGTTTGATATACTGATCGCTCAGTTTCCAGATATCCGTTGGAGAAACCGTCATCGTATTTGTCAGCAAGTGAATGTACTGACGCAAGGTGTTGTAACTTACTTTCAGGGCCAGATTATCATAAATCGTGTAACGCATCGAAAGCCTGTATTCCGGGCCGCCGTAACCTTTGATCTTTTTGCCGGAAGCATAAGTCTGCGTTCCGTCCTCATAAATTTTATCGATCGGAAAACCGGCAACATACTTATTTACCGTTCTTGGCCCGAGATATTGATAAAAAGAATAACGCAAACCGGCATTAATCGAAAGACGTGGACTAACTTCAAATTTATCTTCAATATAAAGCGCACTTTCCATAGCCTGTTCCTGCTGCAACTGATCAGGAATTACAAGAGATTGCTCTCCTCTTGGCTGGAAAGATCCCGGATGCAGTTTGTAATAAACCGAACTTAAACCAAAATTCAGCGTATGTTTTGGATGCAGGACATAGTTAAAATCGGCTTTAAACTGCGACTGATTTATATCAAATTTCAGATCGAAAGCATTAAGCGGCAATCCCTGGCTTTCCATATGATATTTATACTTGACTATGCGTTGCCGTAAATTCACTGTAAAGACGTGGTATTAAAAGTATGCTTCCATTTGATTGCACCAAGCTGGTTTTGGTATGAATAAGTTGTATCGCCAAATAACCTGAATCTGTCCTTACTCATATAAGCCTGTCACCAGAATACTGTTTTTCTGATTGATCTCATGGCTTATCTGCAAGTTCAGATCGTAAAAATTAGCGGCACTTTTATTGTATTTATTATCATCCAGACGTTTTAAAATCCAGTTTGAATAAGTCGAACGTCCACCAAGAATAAATGAAGTTTTATCTTTTATAATCGGACCTTCCAACGGTAAGTCTTCCGGTTACCAGACCAATTCCACCTGACGCCACAAATTTCTTTTTATTCCCGTCGCGACTATTAATATCCAGAACAGACGATAATCTTCCTCCATATTTTGAAGGAATCGTACTTTTATATAATTCAACATCTTTTAAAACATCAGGATTGAAGGCAGAGAAAAAGCCGAAAAGGTGGGATGGATTATAAATTACAGCATCGTTAAAAAGAATCAGATTTTGATCCGTTGAACCTCCGCGAACGTTTAATCCGGTACTATTTTCTCCAACTGATTTTACACCGGGAAGCGTCAGAACAGTTCTCAGCAAATCTGTTTCTCCAAAAACAGTTGGTACCTGTTTCAGATTTTTGATCGTCAGTTTTACCTGGCCCATATCCGTACTTACTACGTTTTTATCCATTCCCGCTTTCACCGAAACTTCTTTCAATGCAATAACACTTTCACGCATTTCAATATCCAGTTTTCCATCAGAATAAAGAATAACCTGACGCTGGGTTTCACGCATACCAAAACTTTTGATTTTCAGTTTTTGCTTACCGCGCGGAATTGTCAGGGAATAAAATCCAAGCGCGTCGGTGGTTACGCCAATCGAAGGCGTTTCAATAAAAACGGCAGCGCCGATTACCGGTTCTCCGGTAATGGCACTGCGGACATATCCGGTTATGGTAGAATTTCCCGGTGGGATTTTATATCGTTTCACCCCAATTTCATGCACTTTACTTTCTGCCGTGGAAAGCAGTTTTTCCTGTGCCTCATTGTCAGGCCCGACATAGGCAACCGGCTCGGATGCGTCGGAAGCTGTTGGGATTAAACAATCCCGGTTGCAGCTGCGTGATTATTTTCTGGCCTTCGGTGATATAAACCCGTTTGCCGGCATCAAGCGCATAAGTAAAATCGGAGCCACGAAAAACCTGGTCCAGAACCGTTCTGATGGTTTGATCTTTTACATCCAGATCAATCGTAAGACTGTCAAATCTGTGCGGCATCATAATAGAAAAAATAGCCGGTCTGCCTTTCCACATCTTTGACAAAATCATTAAAACGTGCAGAATCCAGATGGATCGTGATACGTGGTTCCGCGACGTTCTGAGCCCTGGCTAGCTGGGAGAAAAAAAGTACACAGATAAGGATCGTAAAGTTTCTGAATATTTTCATTGTTTAGTTAATTCGTCATAGCGTGCAACCATCGTTACAATTGCTCTTTCACGATCTTTCCGAAATTTGATATTTTGCTCACGCAAAGCCTTACGTAATTCTGCTTTCTGACCAGGAAAAAGTCTGATTACTGACTTTCTGGTATGTACGCCATTGATATTTTCCGTTTGAATAGACATAGTAAAAATTCTTCTGCGGAAATAAGGCAATTACTTTTCTCTCAACTAATTTTTTCCTGACGCTGTTTTATCCTGCGAGCGAGCGTTTTTGTTTTTCCATTATAAATAAGATCATAAAAACCTGTCTGCATATCCGGATTAATATCTTTTCCCGATTTCAGGTGAAGATAATTGTGATCGTAAATTGTAAAAAAATTAACTTTTGGCGATTGAATAAAATATGGCTCAAAACCATTGATATGTTTGATAACAAGCTCATCCTTAACGATATCATACATCATAGGAATGCTGTCGTACCGTTGACCATCGTAAAAAACCGCTCCTTTTTCGTACTTCCGGTCAATGAAAAACTGATGTTCTTCCTCCCGCGAATCGTAAATATAATAAAGACGGCCATTGTAAAGATTTTGCACATCTTTTGTGGCGGCTCTGTAAAGTGACAACGGATATGCCGGTACATTGTCCGGAACAGAAGGCTGCAAAGCTGGCAATCTGCCCAAAGGTGTTTCCGGCAATGAGATAAACCAGAAAAAAGCAGATAGTAAAAATTCTCATATATCGATTTCACTTTTAACTTCTTACGAAGTAAACATGGCATTTGTGGCAAAAATCTTTTTATGTGTTAAAGGTATTAAATATTAGTTACTTACTATATACTTGCAGATTTATTTCTCAAAACGAATAAAATCTTAATTGCTAACCATTCCATAAAAATCCACGGCTTCACTACCCAAATTTGCTGAATGATCCTAACTTTGATGTTGGAAACGAGCACACATTCATTCAATCTCTCATATACCAATATTATTCATGAAAATACTTATTACCGGTGGAGCCGGATTTGTAGGATCGGCACTGGCGATATCACTCAAACTAAATTATCCTGATTACCAGATTTTTGCACTTGACAATTTAAAACGTCGTGGTTCTGAGCTGAACCTTAGCCGGTTAAAGCAAGCCGGTGTTGAATTTGTACATGGTGATATTCGTAACAAAGAAGATTTTGACGCTTTTCCAGCTGTTGATTCAGTCATTGAAGCATCTGCTGAACCTTCGGTTTTGGCAGGCTTGGATGGAACTCCGGATTATCTGATCAATACCAATCTTGTTGGAACAGTTAACTGTCTGAACTACGCACTTAAACATAAAGCTGACTTTATATTTCTTTCAACAAGCCGTGTTTATCCGATCAAAACGATTGAAACACTAAATTTTGTTGAAGAAGAAACAAGATTTTCTCTGGCTGACGATCAGCCTGTTCCGGGCGTTTCATCGAAAGGAATTGCAGAAGATTTTCCTTTGAACGGCGCACGTTCTCTTTATGGAACTACCAAACTGGCTTCTGAATTGATCATTCAGGAATATAACGAGTTTTACAATTTGCGTACGGTTATCAACCGCTGCGGTGTAATCACCGGTCCATGGCAAATGGGCAAAGTGGATCAGGGCGTGATGGTGCTCTGGATTGCAAAACATTATTTTGAGCAGCAATTAGGCTATTTTGGCTACGGTGGAACCGGAAAACAAATGCGTGATATGCTACACGTTGCCGATTTGTACCGTTTGATCGACTGGCAGCTTCATAATCTTGATAAGGTAAATGGCGAAATCCTGAATGCTGGCGGTGGTTTGCAAAGCAGTGCATCTTTGCAGGAACTAACAAAAATCTGTCAGGAAGTGACCGGTAAAACAATTCCGATCAAAGTTGTTCCTGAAACACGTACTGCTGATATACGTCTGTATTTAACGGATAATACCAAGGTAACTGCCATGACTGGCTGGGAACCAAAAATTGGTATCCGTCAGATTGTTGAAGAAATTACAGCATGGCTGGCTGAAAACGAAAAAGATTTAGCGCCGATTTTGAAATAAACAAAAGAAGAAATTGCCCGGAAACTTCTTCTTTCGGGCGATTTCTTTTTAATTTTTTCAGACAGGAATAAGTGTGGTTTAATTTTTGTTGATATAGTTGCGGTGTCACGCACTTGAATTAAATCCCAAATTCCTATGAAAATCATTGAATGTCCCCGCGATGCATGGCAAGGCCACCATCCCTTCATCCCCACCGATCAAAAAATTGAATATCTGAACACACTTCTCCGTGTTGGTTTTGATACGATTGATTTTGGAAGTTTTGTTTCCGCAAAAGCAATGCCTCAGGTTAGTGATACGGCTGAAATTGTTTCCAAACTTAATCTTTCTAATTCCACCACAAAACTTCTTGCAATTGTCGCTAATGAACGTGGTGCGTCCGAAGCTTGTGCTTTTGACGAGATCAGTTATCTGGGTTATCCGTTTTCTATTTCTGAAACTTTTCAACTAAGAAATACAAATGCAACCATTGAACAATCATTAAACCGGGTTCAGGAAATCCAGAACTTATGTGAGCAAAAAAATAAAAAGCTGGTCATTTATATTTCGATGGGATTTGGAAATCCTTATGGCGATTTATGGAATCCGGAAATTGTTTTGCAATGGATTGAAAAGTTATCTGCTCTTGGAATTACTATTTTTTCACTGGCTGATACGGTTGGCTTGGCTTCAATCAATGATATCAGTTCTCTATTCGATCAATTAATTCCTGCAAATCCTGACCTGGAATTTGGTGCACATTTTCATACAAAACCGGAAGATTGGAAAACCAAAATTGAAGCAGCTTATAATGCTGGTTGCCGCAGATTTGACGGTGCTTTATTAGGTTACGGCGGATGCCCCATGGCTCAGGATGATCTGGTTGGGAATATGCCTACGGAAAAATTGCTTGATTTTATAATGGAGAAAAAGGAGCCGAATTTGTTGGATTTAAATGCGTTGGAGGAGGCTAAGGAGATGTTTTTGAGGCTGATTTGAAAACAATGCTATGTTAAGAGTCGGATACAGTAATTCAATTAAAACCAGATGGCTAATTGACCAAATATAAAATCGAAAATTGGGAAATTATGTATCATCGATTGTGGATCACAGCCGACAGGTAATGCACCATATATCTTTTTCTGCAGAAGGTGATATTCAACATGAATATAATCAGGATAATAAATTTTCATTATATCATGTATTGCATCAATCTCAATCTTTTCCTTTCAAAGTGTACTGCTTTCTATGCATATGAACAACCTCATTTAACAACCCATTGTCACGGAAAGTAGTAAGATCTTCTTCAATCCACACACAGTAATACTTAGATAATAATGATAATGTGCCGGTAAGTAATGTTCTTCGATGTAATAAACCTTCATTGGATTCATGTAAAATAGCCATAAATCGTTGCGAAGGCAGAGCCGCAATTGCACTGGCATCAATATAAGAATGGTTAAAATTTATTGCATCCAGTGATTGACATAGATTATTCCAAGGTTCCGCAACATTACCATTCATTCTGAGACTTACAATTTTTTATGATGATACTTTGCAGTAATTTATAACCTTCGTAACCTAAGTTCGAATATGGAAAGCCGACTGGATAGTATGTGTGCACTACCTTTAATAAATCGTAAAAAATTTCTCCTGATTACTTTTCATGGTTAATTGAATAAGTTTTATTGAAAATCTCCAAAAGTTACAAAAACTAAATCATGATTCATAGACTGAAATTTACTCCGAATCTTGCTATTTTTCACTTTTCCACCTAATACATACCCCAAAGAAAAATGATGCGACCATCCCAATTGCGGATGCGTGTGAACTGCATAATCAAAATGAAATTTACTTCCCTTAAAACCGATTCCAAAATGATTGGTTTGCGGCTTTGATGCGATTCCTGTTCTTAGGAAAAAATTGGGCATGACTTCATATTCCAAACCTGCCCGGAAATTTATTGGATAAGAAGTTACTTTTTCAATTTCGGCACTAAGCTGAACGGTTTTTGATGGTTTGTATAAAAATCCGGTTTTCAGCGCAGTATCTATGTCTTCTCGCGTTTCACCGGAATAATGAGATTGTGTAACATTAAACATATGCGCACCAAAATACAGTTTTGAAGAAATCATCGCAATTCCTCCAAATTCAAAAACCAGCGCTTTTTTGCTTAAAGTAATAGTTGAAGAGTTGATAGCAGTTTGAAGATAATTCACTTTTAAACCTAAACTGAATCGGTTAATTCTGTGCCCTGCACCAATTCCGATTGCAATCTGATTGTAGGTTTTATCTCCAAAACGTTGAATGGAAAGTCCTGTTCCAAGATCTTTTGATAGTGGAATAACCGCGCCAAAACCCAGCGTATTTATTCCATCAAAACCATAATGAGAATCGTAGGTAGAGAAAATTGTTGCAGAGGAAATCCCACCAAGTCCGGCTACATTGTTTCCAATCGCATAATAATCGGAACGGGCAACGGTCGCATTTGCCAAACCCCAAGCTCTTGCACCGATGGGAAAGGGATTCCCATCGGCCAAGCTTTTAAAGGATAATATCGAAAAAATAACGAAGGATCGAAGGAAGTTTTTCTGTCGAGTAAAATATGCAGATCGCTCTCTCATATTTACTACGCCAGTAAAATGCTATTTCAAAAAAATTATATCACGAATTAAATTTGCGTTTCACAATGTTAAGCAAAGCCTGAACAGCTTCTCCGTTTACATCCCATGCATATTTGGAAGCATAACGATGCCAGATCAGATTTTCCGCTTCTTCATAGCTTTTCACAAGATCAAGCTCATAAATCGCTTTGTCAAAATGTTCACTGTTCTTGCTGAAAAGCTGATTGACAAACATAAAACGCTGTCCCAGCGGAATGGAGCCTGCAATACTTTCAACCTTAACCTGAACATTTCCATATCTGTTTTCCTCAGAAGCTTTCGGAACATCAACTTTGAAACGACTGTTCAAAGAATCTCTTTCAGAAGAATGTGTTTGGGAAACAATATTGGAAAGAATTTCTACTCCCGGTTCTGCACGTTGCGGAGCTGGCGAAGTAGTTGTTGTTGCAGGCTTACTTGTTTCAATTTCAGAAAGTGCTGAATCAAAAAACGATTTTGGTTCCTGTCTTCCTGCTGGTGCTGGTGCATAAACCGGATTGTTAACGGGAAATAATTCCGATGAATCAAGATCTAAAATTTCCGAAAACTGACTCACATAAGGTGTTACATCATCCAGAATTTCAGCATTACTTTTCACTTCATACAACCAGCCAATTACCTGCGTCAAATAAACAGAATCAGCATTGCTTTCCGCAAGCCGGTCGGCAAGATTTCGTGCAATGCCATTGTGTATTTGTGTGTATTTTGAAAGCTGCTCAGCGCGTTCTGCTGTAAAAACAGATTCCGGCATTGCCTTTAATTTTGCTTCAAAATAAACTTCCGGTGTATAAATAAGCGTGATCGCATCTTTTACAGAATCCAAAAGTAATGGTTCAAGATCTGCACGTTTTACAGCGATGTTCTGAGAAACAGTATTCATAAAAGCCTGCAAGGCAGCTTTTACTTCTTCACTTTCAAAATCAAAATATATGCTCCGAAAAGCCTGGGCGTTATTTTTCCACTGGTCAAACAAACGATTTAATACACCCAGATTCACCTGACGAACCGGTGTGAGTTTGAGTAATTCCGAGCCTTTTACAACAGCCTGATTACGATATACTTCGTTCAGGACAGTAGCCGTGAAACGGGAAGCATATTGGTTTAGAGCATTTGAGTTCAAACTATTCGGCATAACGAATACGAGCTTTGTAACGAGAGTGTTTAAAAAATGTGTTTGATTTGTAAAGATAAATAAAAAATGGCTGTTCGGGCAGTCAATTACAGATTCAACTTATTTCACGGCTGCTATGTTTATTGAGCCTTCTCATACAAGACACCACCAACACCCGCGTACCGGATGGATTGAGGTTATCTGCGGATCGATGTTCTCAGGAAAAACCGAAGAACTGATCCGTAGACTTAATCGTGCCAAAATTGCGCGCCAAAAAATACAAATCTTCAAACCTGCTCTGGATAAACGATACCATGTGGAGAACATTGTTTCGCACAACGAGAATTCCGTTGAAGCAACGCCGGTGGAGCTTTCATCCGAAATCATTGCGCTGTCTGAAAATGCAGAAGTGATCGGATTGGATGAAGCGCAATTTTTCGACGAATCCATTGTAAGCGTTTGCGATGCATTGGCGAATGCCGGAAAGCGTGTGATTATCGCCGGACTTGATCTGGATTACCTTGGAAAACCTTTTGGTTGTATGCCTCAGCTGATGGCAATTGCAGAATATGTTACCAAAGTGCACGCAATCTGCATGGTTTGCGGAGAAGTTGCTTCTCACTCCTACCGACTTTCTGAATCCAACGAAAGAGTGCTTTTAGGAGAAACTGATTTGTATGAAGCGAGATGCAGAAGATGTTTTAATTTAGGAGAAGATGCGTACGATCAGCCTTGTTAAAATTTCGGGTTCTGGTTATTTGACAAAAATAACCAGAACCTGAAATCCTTATTTTGTCAGTTCCTCTACTAACCGGTTTGCTTTATAGATATGTTTCATCGCAGCGATCATACCGCCTGCATGTACAGAAACAGTACGATTTCCGGCATCCGGAGCGAAAATGAAATAGCCAGGCAAACTTTCCATATTTCCGTCAAAGATTAATCCGACTGCTTCCAGTTTCTGATTGATCATCGGTGAACCTGAATTGCCACCGATAATATCATTTGTTGAAATAAAATCGATAGGTGCTTTTAGTAAATCAAGCGGCGGGTTCAGCCAGCGTTTTGGCAATGACCATGGAAATTCACCTTTGGCTGATTCATAACGATCATACATTCCGAAATAAGTTGTTTTGATCGGCGCCGTTGTTCCGTTGTAATTGTACGATTTGACAAATCCATCGCTGATCCGCAGCGAAAAAGTTGCATCCGGCGGAATGCTGGTTCCGTAAACATCATAAAGTAAGCGCCCCAGTTTGGCACGCTCCACATTCAATTTTGCGTTGGCATCACGGGAAGCGATTGCGCCTGTCATAAATCTTGGTTGGGAAATTCTGGCCAGTTTAATAAGCGGATCTTGTGAAGCCTCAATTGCTGATGCACCGCCGTCTAATAGTGAATTTACGTAAGTGTCATCACTCAGTTTTGTATTTTTCAAAGCAGCAATCGCCGCTTCTTTTGGTGATTTTCCGCCTAGCGCAACTTTAAGATATTCATCGTCTTTTTTCAAAAAAGTTACCGATTCTTCAAAATGAGAAATCAAATAGGATTCTTCCAGAGAAGGAATTTCTGGTTTGAAAGCTTTTAAAGTACTTTTCAAAGTAGCAGCCCGATCAGGATTTGTTTTCGAAAGTGAAGCAAAATCAACCAGCTGCTGTGCAAATGTTAATAATTCTCCTCTCGAAAGTGGATTGGGCTGCATGATCGCAATATCATTTCGCGCAGCACGCAAAATTTTGACATTTTCTGAAATACTATCCCAGGTTCCATAATTCGCCGAAAGTTTCGGATTTGCCTGAACAGCCTTTTTGAAAGTCTTTTCAAAATCCATTTTCCGCGCCATAAGAACAGGATCTTTCATTCCGTCATATCTTCCCTTGTAAGCTTTATAGCTATTTTCATAACTAAAAATCTCATTCAGAATACTGTCGCTTTTTGCCGTTTTGTTGTATTCCTGCAATGCAAGCGAACGGTTTTTCAGTAATTGTAAAGTGAAAGGCATCACCAGATCACGGTCAAATTCCAGTTCATCAACCGTTCTCAAACGACCTGTACTTCCTGGGTTTCCAACAACAAAAACGGGCTCGCCGTCTTTTACGCCATCGGGATTAAATTTGAAATAATTATCAGTATGCAACGGTTTTCCATTATCATCATAAACCCTGAAAAACGAACAATCCAGATTGTAACGCGGATAGGTAAAATTATCTGGATCACCTCCGAAAAAGCCCATCTGCAATTCAGGCATGAAAACAACTCTTACATCATTGTATCTTTTAAAACCATACAAAGAATAACGTCCTCCACTATAAAAACTGACAGACTGAATTTCCAGACCTTTCCAGTCTGCCTTTTCCTGATATTCTTTTTTTATAGTTTCAAAAGCCTGGTCGCGTAATTGCGTTTTTTCTTCATCAGTTTCACCCTGATCTTCGATTTTCTGCATCCTGGCCGTGATGTCTTCAATTTTCACAAGCTGATCAACAAATAATTCCGGCACTTTTCTTTCATCAGCAAGTTTGGCTGCATAAAATCCGTTTGCCAAGAAAATCTTCTCCCTTCTTCTGAACAGCTACGCCCGATTCTCTTGCACAGTGATGATTTGTCATGACTAATCCATCCGCAGACACAAAAGACGCCGAGCAATAAGTCGCAAAGCGAAGTGCAGACAATCTGGCTTTTTCAAACCACTTTGCATCCGGTGTAAAATTGTATGTCTTTTTAAAATACTCAGCTGGCGGCGTATCGAAAGTCCACATTTTACCCATATCAAACTCACCAGCTTTTACAGAATCCAGCTTGATATCCTGCGCCTGAACCATTACATTTCCAAGGGAAAGTAATCCGAGCAAGCCAAGTTTTTTTATGATCTTAGTTGTTGACTGCATTAAATAAATTTATAATTGGTGTAACAAGGTTGCACAAAGCTAATAAGTTTGGGTAATTAATAACCGTAACTTATTAATATCGTTCCGGCTATCCGAATAAACAGAATTTGAAATGAAACTAAAATATTCTCTGGCAATTTCTCTCTTATTCAATTTAATTTTTATCGGTGTTTGTGCTTATATTTTCCGTGATAAATGGATTCAGAAAATCGTTGCGATGAGAGGAGATTCAAAGATCGTCATGTTCGGAAATTCGCTGACGGAGAAAGGAAAATGGGTTGAATTGCTTGGCAGGACGGATGTGCTGAACAGCGGTTTTGCCGGACTTACCACCTATCATTTTCTTGGATTGTTAAAAGATAATGTGATTGAAAAACATCCAAAAATCTGCTTTGTCGAAGCTGGGATTAATGACATAACTGTTGGTGTTTCCGAAGAAAGAATCCACGAAAATTATGTGACAATTCTTGAAACCTTAAAAAAGAATAATATTACTCCGATAGTTACATTAACATTTTACGAGCAAAATGACCCAGTCAGTAAAACAGAAGTAGATCGTCTCAATAATTTTTTGATTGGATATTGCCAGAAACATACTATAAAATATATCAATCTGAATCCGCTCATTTCTGATTCAACAGGATTAAAAGCGGAATTTGCAATTGATAAAACACATTTGAACGAAAATGGATATAAAATCTGGGCACAAGAAATTGACAAGGTTTTGAAGTCGGAGAAAATATAAAAAAGGTTACATCTTTTCAATTGATTTATTTAGTTGTATTATTGATTTAAAGTATTGACTATTAGCCACTCAACTCCGACTTAAATGAAAAATTTCTTCTTGATCATCCTTCTTTTCTTCACAATTATTTCCTGTAAAAAGGAAAAGGTTATTGAAACACCTTTATCACTACTAAATGGAATTAAGGAATTGAGGTACCTCCCCGACGACAGTTCCACACTTCAATACACAATGGAAGGTGATGGAATAACTATTCTGGAAGAAAGATCTCATAATTTCATATATAAAGGTTTCAGGGAATCAACGTTATTTCCAAAAATTACATCCGACTGGTTACTATACCGGCTTTTTACCTTTAATGCGTCGGATCAATTAATCAGATATAAGGAATTTAGTTCTGTAAGGCCAGGAAAACCTAACCGCCTTGATACATGTATTTATGTTAATAACAGACTTGTCAAAAAGGAGTCAAAAAGCTACTGGCTAAATGCGGATGGCATGTTAACCTCGGATTATCCTTTATGGGTAACAAAAAAGTACTATGATTATGATAGTAGAAACCGAATAATAACGGAAATTGATTCAGTTTATATTGCTCATGACATTACCGTAAATACTGGAATGCTTTTCCAGGCTGACCCCAAACTTGTCTACATTAATACAATAAGCAACAGTTATAATGACAGGAACGAATTAACTGAGCAAAAAACAATTTCTACAAAAGATAATTCTTTGACTTACAGTAATGGTAGAAGTGCATATGAAGTGTCGAATCCTGGGAAAGTTTATAACGGCACTACCACCTTTTCTTACACTTATAACAAAACTAATGAGCTTATAGCTAAAAATTCTATTTTTAAAGATTCTTCTACGGGCAAAGTTTATGAGAGCATTTTCACATATTCTTATGATCATTATTCCTTTTAATAGGTAAACCAATAAAAAACGGGTCCCTCTCATGATGAAAGTGACCCGTTTTATTATCTCAAAATCTAAATCAGCGATTAAGCATTGATCTGATTCATAACCTCAGTTTGTTTACGGATAGATTCCATATGAACAAGTTTGAAAAGTTCGTCAACAAGATTTGGGTAAAGATTTAAGCTTTTTCCCCATGCTGCACGAGTTTCCAAAACTTCACGGAAACGATCAACCTGATAAGCAGCAACGTTATTATCACGTTTGTACTCAGCAAGTTTTTCAACCAATGACATACGGTTTGCAAGATTTTCAAGCAATTCACGGTCAAGGTGATCAATTTTACCACGAACAACTTCCAGTTGAGACTGGTAATCTGTTGGGTAAGATTCCTTACGCACGTGAAGTTCATGCAACATTTCTGCCAAAGCAGGAGGAGTCAATTGCTGCGAAGCATCAGACCACGCCTTATCCGGATCACGGTGAGATTCGATGATCAAACCGTCGTAGTTCAAATCAAGTGCACGTTGTGCAATTTCAAACAACAATGAACGCTTACCAGCCATGTGGCTAGGATCACCGATCACAGGAAGTTCAGGGAACAATGTTTTCAATTCGATCGCAATATTCCACATTGGAGAATTACGATATTTTGTTTCCTGCGCGTTAGAGAAACCACGGTGGATAGCACCCAATTTCTTAACACCAGCCTGGTTCAAACGTTCCAGAGCACCAATCCACAAGCTGCAAATCCGGGTTAACAGGATTTTTAACAAGAACCGGAACATCTACACCTCTCAAGTGCTTCTGCAATTCCTGAACATTGAATGGATTAACTGTTGTACGTGCACCTACCCAAAGAATATCTACACCATATTTTAATGCCAATTCTATATGCTGAGGATTTGCAACCTCAATAGCAACAGGCAATCCAGTTTCTTTTTTTGCAGCTTGCAACCATGGCAAAGCCGCTTCACCCATTCCTTCAAAACTTCCGGGACGAGTTCTTGGCTTCCAAATTCCCGCACGAAGTACGTGTGCAAATCCTTCTTTTTTGATCTGGCTTGCGGTTTCCAACATTTGTTCCTCGGTCTCTGCACTGCAAGGTCCGGCGATTACCAAAGGTTTTCCTTCGGTATTGATCCAACTACTAAGCGGAAGGATATCTAAAGAAGCATTCATATTCAAAAACTTGTCCTTAATAAAACAATAAGATAACTATAATATTTCGACTCGGTATTATGCGTATTTGAGGGATTGCCGTACATTTGATGCTCCAAAAGCCTACAACCCTTTTTTGTATAACTTTTGCCTGATTGGTTTATGAAAAACCATGAAGACCCCACTTATGATAAACTTAAAAATGGCGTACGCTTCACAAAAAGATCAAATACCTGTATTTTTTGAAGACACTTCAATAGCATTTGCTTCAAAATCAGATTCTCAACTTAGGAAAACCTACTGGTTGTTTAGCCTAATGAATCAGGCTCGAGTGGTAAATTTAGGCACTTTTTTTATAAAGATTGCTCTAAAGCTACACTTACCTATAAAAAATCTTATCCGTCACACGATTTTTGAACAATTCTGTGGCGGTGAGACGATTAGTGATTGCCAGCAAACGATTTCAACATTAGGTCAATTCAGGCGTCGGAACCATTCTGGATTACTCAGTTGAAGGCGAAGACGATGAAAATAGTTTCGATGCCACGGCTGCTGAAATTTCACGTACTATTCAAAAAGCTTCGGAGTCAGCTGATATTCCTTTTTCAGTTTTCAAAATTACCGGAATTGCCTCGACTGAACTTCTCGAAAAAGTACAACGCAAAGAAATACTTTCGACGTCAGAATCCGCTGCTTATGAGCGTGTAAAAGAAAGGGTTGAAAAACTTTGTTCGCACGCTCATCAGTTAAATGTCCGCATTTTTATTGATGCCGAAGAAAGCTGGGTTCAGAATGTGATCGACGAGCTGACTTATGAAATGATGGAAAAATACAATAAAGAAAAAGCCATCGTTTATAATACATATCAATTTTACAGACACGAGACTTTGCAGGCGCTGAAAAGTGCTTATCTGGTTGCACGTCAAAAAGGATACGTTCTTGGTGGAAAGCTGGTACGTGGTGCCTATATGGAAAAAGAGCGTATGAGAGCTCGTGAAAAGGAATATTTCAACCCGATCCATACTTCCAAGGAAGCAACGGATAAGGATTACAATGCTGCCATTGATTTTTGTCTTGAAAATGTTGAACATATTTCAATTTGTCTGGGTACGCACAATGAGTACAGCTCTCAATATTGCACCTGCAAAATGAAAAAGCTTGGTCTAAAAAATGATGACAACCGAATCTGGTTTGCTCAGCTTTTAGGAATGAGCGACAACATTTCTTACAATCTTGCCAAAGTTGGATATAACGTTGCCAAGTATGTGCCTTACGGCCCTATTGACTCGGTAATGCCTTATCTTATCCGTCGTGCAGAAGAAAATACTTCTATTGCCGGACAAAGCAGCAGAGAGTATCTGCTTGTAAAAAGTGAAATGCAGAGAAGAGGCGTAAGTTCTTTATAAGAACTTATTACTTTTGCAGGCGAATTGATATAAATTGTAATCAGTAAGGAATGAACCAACCAAAAAATCCTACCCGGTATTTATTTTTAAGTGTTTTGTTGATTGCCGTAGATCAATTATCTAAGACTATTGGTTTTCAAATACATGCAGCCTGGTTTTTCAGGACAGATCCTGCTTATTGGCAATTGGCTGAAACTGCATTATGTTCTAAATCCCGGAATGGCTTTTGGTATGCAGCTGGGTCATGAATATGGTAAACTATTCCTGACACTTTTCCGATTACTGGCTATGTGTGCCATTGGCTGGTATCTGGTTCATCTTGCCCGCGCCGGTGCTTCCAAAGGTTTATTGTGGGCATTATCCATGATCCTTGCCGGTGCAGTTGGAAATGTGATTGACAGTACATTTTATGGTGTTTTACTGGATAACGCACCTTATGGCTCACCGACACCATGGTTTCACGGACAGGTTATTGACATGATATTTGTGGATTTCTGGGAAGGATTTATTCCTGAATGGGTTCCGGTATGGGGAGGACAATATTATTCCACGCCGATTTTCAACATTGCTGATTCGTGTATTTTCCTTGGTGTTTGCAGCATTCTTATCTTTCAAAGCCATTTTTACACGCCTGCTGAAGATGAAGTTTCTCCGGTTGCAGTTCCAAACCATGAGGATGCTGAAAGTCTTTCAGAGCCGCATAGTTTTGACGAAGTTGCCAAAACATCACAAACACCAGTTGAGATTTTGACTTCAAATGAAGATTTGGATTTAGATCCATCGCGAAATATTTCTGCTTCCATGGAAAATCTTGAAAGTGGTGAAATTTCGGAACCGGAGAATATTGCTTCTATTACCAAACCAGAAAGCGACGGAGATTAAACAAAATGAAAATGTAGATATTGATTCTTCTCAGGATATTTCTTCTTCCATGATCAATCTTGAAAATGAAGAATTGACAAAACCGGGAGAATCCACTACTGAAAAATAATACATGTAGCACGTTCTGCTACATCCGTATCCGAAATATTTGAAACAAAAAAAGAGAGCTGATAGCCCTCTTTTTTTGTTTCACATCTCCTGGTATCTTTTAGCTCTATTGTTCATCCTTTTCCAACGGCATGAAATCTTTGAAAGTCTTTTTCAACGCTGCATCTATCTTTTTATCGTCGTAGCCGCTCGCTTTTTTATTTTCCCAATTAGCATCCAGTTCAAGTGCAACCAACCCGCTCAGGTTCATTAATGATTTAAACTCATCCAGTTTACGAACAAAATCAGGCGAACGACGTGCTGATTTCTGAGCGTATTCCCTGGCAAAAACATCTCCTTTATTTTGAAGCTCGTTCTTCTTCTGCATTACATAATTAAAACGATCAAGCAAGACTATTTGTTGATTTTCCGATAACTTCCGTTGCTTCCAGTGTTCCCAACGTCGCCACCGTTGTTCCGCCAATGGTCGTAATATAACCTCTCGTATCCTGATTTGTTTTGGCAATAACCGGCGCCAGACCCGTTGTTGCACCCAGAGATGCATTAATCAGTGAACGGCTTCTTTTTCCTTTTTTTGCTCTGCCATATGATCTTTTCAGTTCTCCCTCTTTCTCCTTCATTTGTTCAAGCAAGCCCCAGGCATTAACTAATCCGCCGCGGTAAAGGCCATAAACATACGCATCACGCTCAGACTCGTTCACTGTATTTTCAATAATGAAACGTAACGTTCTTTCCTTTTTGTTCTGCGCTTTATCCAATACATAAAAAGTAATATTGAAAGCCAGCGAATCAAAAGGATCTCTTACAAAATCATAACCCGGTTCCCAGATAAATTCATAACTCGTCGGAGCATTTTTCACCAATGCAGATTCAGGAACATTTTTATTTTCAGATACAAACCCAAACGTCGTGATATCATCATCTCCATTTGGATCGGACAATGTAAATTTCAGGTTGATCCGGTTATTTTCCTTACTTCTGATAACCTGATTTTGTGGAATAACTTTAAAATCCGGTTCAAGATCCATTTGGGTTACTTCCAGTTTCAGACGACCTTTTGTACGCACTTTTGAAGGCTGATCTTCCACATAAAAATCAATATATTTCGGTCCTTTTTTCAATAAATTAAACTGTGTTGTTGAAGGATCCCAGATAATTTCTCCTGCCGCAGCTCATTTTCATTCCCTCCGGCATTCCTTCCAGAACAGGAATAAAAACCAACGGATCTCCATCATTATCCCGAACAGAATTCATATCGATCTGATATGTATTCTGTGTTTTGTACTGAACATAAAAAGGTTTTAGTTCATCAACCTCGGGTGCTCGGTTGACATGTACAATCTTGAAAGCAATCTGCTGCGATACTGTTTCTCCGGCTTGGTTTGTCGCTTCAAAAACAATCGGCCACAACTTTACCGTATTAATACGATCGGCAATATCATAATTTGGAGTCCATACAAAATGACCCAACGAATCAAACTTCATATCCCGTCTGAATCCGCTTGCAATATTGTAACGTACAGAATCACTCTTTCCCCCTTTAATCTGCAAATGAAAATCTATTTCCTTTCCTTCATGATAAAGTATTCCAATCAGCTTCTTTTGGGAAAATCAATTGTAAAGGACCGTTACGCAGAATGTCGTATTATCCTGCGCCTGAAGCGGGTTGAGACCAAATTACGGTCAACGTCAAATATGAGAAAGTAAAAGATATTTTTTAAAACCATAATTTCAGAAATATAATTTTTTTATGAGCTTAGGGATGCAACTTCCATAACGCAAAATTAACAAATCCTGTATGCTTAACGTTCTGAATCGTTCTGTTTTTTTAGAAGCTGTAAATTCAGCAATTCGTAAACATCTGCATTTTGTACTTTTTGAATAATGCTAGAATTTCTGGCACATTTATAATCAGGCCCAGACTAAAAGAACTTGAAGATACCTTACTAAAACAAATACCGGAGAACAACCTGTTAAAGGCTACTCTCCGGTACTTTATATTTTAATAACTTATTAAAAACTCCGATTATTTTTTCTTTGGAGTTGCTGCCGGTGCAGTTGCAGCTGGCTTAGCTGTTGCTGCTGGTGTTGCAGTAGTAGCCGGTTTGCCCGCAGGAGCTGCTGCTTCAATTTTGTCAGGATCTACACCCAATTTTCTAAGGATAAGATTTGTTGCATTGTTTTCCTCAGAAGCTGCAAACAAGATAATAGGCGTTGTTCCCTGACCTGCATCCATGTTAAGGATATAAAGGAAATCCGCTTTCTTTACCAACTTCCTGAATTGCATTGTTCACCTTTGTAAGGATTGGTTCAAGCAATTGTTGTTGTTTTGTTTGCAAAGACTGTTGTGCATTAGTTTGCATTTCAGTGATACGAGTTTGCAGGTTTTGCAATTCTTTTTCTTTATCAGCACGGATCACGTCAGTCATCTGAGCACCGTTTTTCTGATAAGCTTCATACTTTTCCTGAGCTTCTTTATAAGTTTCTCCTAACGCTTTATCAAGCTGCGCTTTGGTAACTTCAATCTGGTTTTGCATTAGTTTGCTCTCAGGCAACTTGCTGATGACGTAGTCTACATTGGTATAACCAATTTTTGTAAGACCGCTTGCAGGAGTTGTTTGTGCCAAAAGAGGGGTACTAAGCATGGCCATCGCGACCAAAAGCACTATCAATTTTTGTTTCATTGTTTTGTTACTATTTAAGTTTACTGTTTGTACTTTTTTGTTTAGGGGAGCTTTCCTTCGGCGCTACCGTTGGTTTTTCTTTTGCTGTCTCCTCTTTTGCTGCTGCTTTTGCGGCCTGGCCATCTATTCCCAGCTCTTCCATAATATAATCCGAATAATCATGTTTCGGATTTGAATAAATGCATCCCGACATCACTGGATTTGTCAAACATAAAATCAAGCCTTTTCTGGATGCATATTTTGGAAACTGCCCTCTGGACTTTTTCCATGGACTGGCTTCATGAGTTCTTTTTTCTTTTGGAAAAGCAAACCCTCCATGCCAAATATTTTACTGTTGTATTCCCGGGCTTCCTGCTCTTTTTCTTTTATTTCCGTTTGTCTTTTTCTTTTCAGATCATCCGTTAACAAAACTTCCTCAGCCATATATGCCCGCTGCATCCGTTCCAATTTCCGCAAATTTGTCCGAAATTTCCTTGGCCCATTTTTCGGAAAACTTTTTCATTTCCGTTTGTGCCAATTGATATTCGGGCATTTTACTGGTTATGAATTCCATATCGGCATAGCCAAATTTCTGGGCCATTCCTTTTCCGATTGAAATAAAGGACAAAACTAGCAAAATAAAAATCTTCTTCATGCCAGGCCCGCTAATAATTTAAACTGTTTTAACGAAAAACAAACTATATATATTATCTGATCTGCTGACCGATCGTAAAGTGGAATTGTGCACCACTTCTCTTTGTCTGTCCCTGGATACTATCAAATCCATAACCCCAGTCAATACCCAAAAGACCGAATGCCGGCATAAAGATACGTGCACCCACACCCGCTGAACGTTTCAGATCAAAAGGATTAAACTCTTTATAAGTTCCCCAGTTGTTACCTGCCTTCTGCAAAACCAAGGATAAAGATCGTTGCCTGCGGATTCAATGAAACCGGGTAACGAAGTTCCGATACAAATTTGTTATAAACAATACCACCACCTGATGCCGGATAACCGCTCGTTGTTAACGGACCAACTTTCTGATCTTCATAACCACGTAAACCGATAATATCCTGATCAGCCAGCGAGAATGAACCCTGACCTGCCAAACCCGAACCACCGACAATAAAACGGCCGAATTTACTGAAGTCAAGTTTGTTTCCATATGCTCCCAGATAACCCATGTGCGTACGGGCACTTATTACAAGTTTTCCGGTAATGGTTGCATAATAGCGTCGCATCAAACATCCATTTGTTATATTCTACCCAACGATATGTATCGCTTTTATCCTTGTAACCATTCTTACGAATCAAAGAATAAGGCGGAGTCAAGGTCATACTTAACGAAATATTCGAACCACTTCTCGGGAACTGGAAATCACTTAGAGTATTTCTTGAAATCGTTGTATTGAACGAAATATTGTTAGAAACCCCTTTGCTATAACCAATACGGAAAATATCCAAACTATCCAGACGGTAACGCTGGTAAGAAATCGAGTGCGTCATAACAAGGTTACGATCCGGCTCTCTCAAACGACGACCAAGGAAACTGTAATACCACTGTTGTAATATCCTCCGCGGTAGCTAAGATTTCCTGAACCGCCTGATTGAATAAATCGAGTTATAATTTGCTACACGGTAAACTGTGTGCTGCAAGGAAACACCAAAGTTGATCGGTTTCTTACCCCCAAGCCAAGGCTCACTGAATGAAAGCGAATAAGTTTGATACTGCTTACCATTTGCCTGGAAACGAAGCGATAATTTCTGTCCGTCACCTGATGGAAGCGGTCTCCATGTTTCTCTGTTTGGAATATTACGTAATGAGAAGTTATTGAATACCAAGACCTAACGTTCCTACAAAACCAATGTATCCACCCCAACCACCGGAAAGTTCGATCTGGTCAGATGGTTTTTCTTCCACGTTCCATTCGATATCCACCGTTCCGTCCTGCAGGATTTGGAATCGGGTTGGAACGAATTTTCTCAGGGTTGAAATAACCCATTTGAGATAACTGACGCTGCGTATTGATAATTTCAGTTTTACTGAATTTCTGTCCTGGCAATGTGAAAAGCTCACGCAATACTACGCGGTCACTTGTTTTGGTATTACCATTCAAAATAATCCGGTTGATCGTTGCCTGCTTTCCTTCATACATACGAAGTTCCACATCAATCGAATCACCTTCAACCGCTTTTTCAGTAGGCTCGATACGGAAATACAGATAACCGTCATCCATGTAAATCGAGCTGATATCGTTTCCTGGAATACCATTGATCTTTTTATCAAGTTCTTCCGGATTGTAAACATCACCTTTTGCGATACCCAGTTTTTCACCAAGTGCTTTTGATGGATATAAATAGTTACCAGTCCAGGTAATATTGCGGTAAAAGTATTTTTTACCTTCATCGATCTTCATGTTAATACTGATCGTTTCGCCATTATTTGTAATGGTATCGAAATCAATCGTAGCATCACGGTAACCGTTTTTGCGATAATAGGCAATCAGCTTTTCCTTATCCTCGTCGTATTTTTTAGGAATGTATTTTGAAGGGTTGAACAAACGGCCAATGCGTTTCTGCTTGGTACCTTTCATTTTATGTTTCAGCGTACTGATCACTGATATCTGTCATTTCCTTCAATATCAATCTTTTCAATTTTAACTTTACTTACCTTTTGTGATCGTAAAGTTCAAAGTCGCTTGTCCACGCGTAGAATCCGGGATTTGCAACACCTTTACTTTGGTATTGTAAAAACCTTTATCCAGATAATATTTCTTGATAACAAGCTGTGTATTTTTAATAACCGTCGGCGTAATTACACGTCCTTTGATCAGCTTTACTTTATCATTCAGTGTTTCTCTTTCTCCTTTACGAATACCGGAAAACGATACTTTATAAAGTCTCGGACGTTCTTTGATATGGATATTAAGCCAGATTTTCTCTCCTTCCACTTTGGTAGCAGCGATTTCCACATCATCCAAAGTACCGAAATCCATCATTCTTTTGATAGAAGATGGAATTGCCGGACCAGGAACGCGGATTTTATCACCAGGTTTCAAACCTGAAATAGAAACCATAGAATTAGGATCCAGAAACTGTGTTCCTGAAACAGTAACTTCTGCAATTGTATATTCTTTTGGGTTGGCAGGATCAATTCCCATGTTGGCAGCAGGTGCTGCGGGTTTTGCATTGCTCCCTAATCCTATCTTTTGCGCCTCAGCCGAAAAACACCAGCATAACAAAACTCCTGTTAATGCCCAATTACTTTGTACGAATGTTTTAATAAAGTTTCTCACCAGGTTCATATAATTCTACTTAGCTCCATTCGCTTTTACTTGTTCACCGGTTTTACCAAAACGCCTTTCCGTTTTCTGGTAAGCCAAAATTGCCTCATAAAGATGTTCCCTGCGGAAATCAGGCCAAAAAAGATCTTCATAAAAATACAGCTCCGCATAAGCGAGCTGCCATAACAAGAAAATTACTGATCCGGTGATCACCACCTGTACGCAACATCAGATCCACCTCAGGACGATCTTGCGTGGAAAGATGTTTATTCAACAAAGTTTCATTGATTTCTTCCGGCTTTAAAATTCCTTTCTGCACGTCGGTCGCAAGCTTTTTGGTTGCCTGCATAATATCCCATTTCCCACTGTATCCTAATGCAAGAATAAGATTCAGACCTGTATTTTCACGGGTGATTTCGATTGCTTCCGCAAGCTGGTTCTGGCAGCTTGCTGGCAAACTTTCCGTATCGCCAATGGTATCCAGCCGCACATTATTTTTCAGCATGGTAGGAATTTCATTGCGGATAGACTGGACCAACAGTTCCATCAATGCACGTACTTCAAACTGTGGACGTGCCCAGTTTTCGGTAGAAAACGCATAAAGTGTCAGATAGGAAACGCCAAGTTCAGCACAACCCTCCGTCACTTCTCTCACTGCCTTAATCGCATTCCGATGGCCGAATACACGTGCCGCTCCCTGGTTCTGTGCCCAACGCCCGTTACCGTCCATGATAACGGCAATGTGCTTTGGCAGATTGCCCGAATCAATGAGTTCTTTCATTATAGCTGAACTCTTTTAACCTTTTTTAACAAAAACAAATGAACCATTATACGCCGATCTTATAAATTCTATTTGATGTTTTTTTTAATCTGACGCGCAATGCATACCATCTGTTCCCATTTGTGTACGCAGTTTGTCACCCAATTTGTGTCGAAAAATTAATAAATTTCAACAACAATAATTTAAGTAATTAGCATAAAGGTACTGATAAACAGCACATTAAACCATAAAACACAGTCGTCGGATTTTAACAAGGGCGCAATTTAGGAATAAGTATGGCGTCTTCAAAATCAATATTTTGAACAAGACACTGTGAAGCAAGGTGATTAATTATCAAGAAGATGACGGATGACTTCGGTATAAGTGCTTCCGCTTTGCAGTTGGGAGACCTTCCTGTCGCGCATAACAACCATATATTTGCCGTTAAAATGTTTCTGAATTTCTTTGATATGGTGAGAATTCACGATGCCCGCCCGGCTGATGCGCAGGTAATGCGCAGGTAATTTTTCTTCCAGTGAAGTCAGTGTGTAATTAAGAAGATATTTTTGTCCGTCAAGCGTATTCAGGAAAACGTATTTTTCCTCCGCTTCAAAATGCGTGATTTCTGTCAAAGGAATCAACAGAATCCGATCTCCCGACTTAACCGACAATGAGAAATATTTCTTTTTTCGGTTTCATTTCTTCAAGTAAACGAAGCAGATTATCAGAATAGGGATTTTTGCTTTCTCCTGTTTTAAAACCGGCATTCAGGATATTTCGGATTTTATCAATCGTTTTCAGCAAACGATCATTTTCAACTGGTTTCAGTAAATAATCGACAGAATTTTCCTCAAACGCCCTGATTGCATATTGGTCGTAAGCCGTCGAAAAAACAACCAACGGCATTTTAGTCAGCTTTGCCAGCATTTCAAAACCATTCAAAAGCGGCATTTCTATATCCAGAAATATTACTTCCGGATTGTGTTTATCAATTTCAACCAAACCTTCCGCTCCGTTTCTTGGCTTCGGCAACAATGACAAAAGTATCCTGATGTTTTTCCAATAATCTTCTCAACCTGCTTAATGCAAGCGGTTCATCGTCTATCAATATCGTTTTTAGAGGAAATGTCATTTCAGATTATTTTTTTGTGATGAAATCTCCGCAGAGTTTTCAATAATTTTATGTGGTAAAATTAATTCGCCTTCTCTTCACTTGCGTCAATAGCAGATTTGCGAATTGATATGTTTACCGATTTAATTGGGTCGTTGTGAAGTTCAATGCTGGCATCTTCGCCATATAATAATTTCAGTTTGTCCTGAATACTTCTGATACCATAACCAGCGCCCATCGTATCTGAGAAAAGTGGCCCGTTGTCATGGACACAAAGATGTAGCCATTCATTTTCTTCATAAATTTTTACGATAATTTTCCCTTGATCAGCCAGTTTTGAAATTCCATGTTTGATTGCATTTTCAACAATGGGCTGAAGGATAAATTTCGGAACCTGAAGACTGTTCAATTCCTGGTCTGTTACTTCCACTTCAAATTGTAAACCGATCTCCAAACCTGACTTTTTCAACCTGAAGATAAGTCTGCACCATTTCCAGTTCATTTTCAATACTGTCAAAATAATCATTATTCTTCCGGCCTGTGGTATATCGGAAAAGTTTGGACAACAATAAAGTCATTTCCTCCGCCTTATCCGGATCCTCATGTACGAGGCTGGCGATACTATTTAAAGCATTGTACAAAAAATGCGGATTAATCCGTGCCTGCAATGCATCCAGTTCTGCGCGGGTTTTCAACTTTTCAAGATTGAGAAGCTGATATTCCTGTTCCGAGATTTTTCGGGATAATTGCCGTCCCTGACGATTGAGATAATAAAATACATTGGCGATAATGAGAGGACCAATTCCATACCAAAACCAGACCCCATTTTGCCTGGCCTGTTGCGGCGAATGGGCTGCTATGGCTCTAAATATTTTTTGGCCAAAACCAAAGTACATACCAATATTGATACCAAAGAAAACGATTGTTACAATTCCGCTTAGAGCAAGATGACGCAAAAAAACTTTTTCAATCATTGCATCAAGCCATACAGCCATATTTTGGGCTATCAAAACGACGACAACTCCACAAACAATATTTTGGACGATCAGATATTGATTCAGCTGTACCTGAACCGGATTTGATGTATATAAAATTTCAAGCGTGAAATAAATAATTGCGCTTGTTCCATAAAGCATTAAGGCACCAATGATAATGGCAACCAGTGTGCCAATCCAGCTTTGGCTTTGGATTAAACCAATTAATTTAAAATCCTGCCACTTGAAAGATTTCCCCTGGGAAGAAAAACTAAAATTCGCACCTTCGATTTTCGCACCGGTCATATCAGCGTCCGTCAGACTGCTGAAACTTAGATCTGCATTGGTAAGATCCGCATTGCGAAAAGTTGCTTTTTCCAGGGAGGCAAAACGTATTTTCGCCCCACGGAGATTAGAGCCATCAAAATTTATTCCCTCCAGACTTGAAAAGCTGAAATCCGCTCCTTCAAGATTCATGTTACTAAAATCCCTTCCTTCCAGGGAAGTTCCATTCATGCGGAGAGGTTTCTTTTTGGTTTCTTCCATCAGTAATTATATAATAAAATCTTCATTTCACGGGTTAGCTTTCTCTTTATTCTTGATAAAGAATATAAAATGAAAAACCTCATGGCTAACAGACTGTGTTTTTGATAACACAAAGCTATTAGCCATGAGGCCGTTTTCTTATCTATTTCCGACGAACTGCGGATTAATGCAGCATGAACTTCGGAACTATGGAAATGAAAATAAAATCAGTAATCAGATATTATTACAGTTCTTCAAGAACGATATCTTTCCAACGTACTTTAATTCCACCGCCTGAGTGAATTTGCAATGCAATTGATCCGTCTCCGGCGCCAATTTTCGCATCTTCAAAATCAACCATATCATGGCCGTTCAACCAGGTTTGTACTTTTGGTCCATTCACACGGATACGCAACGTATTCCATTCTCCCATTTTAAGAAATCCTTCTTTTTCGTCAGGAATTTTCTGTAACCATTCGCGACCGTAAGATTCGTAAACTCCGCCGGTATCGTGGTTTGGTGGTGCAACTTCTACCTGCCAGCCTGCAACTTTGGTTCCTTCAACAGTAGATCTGAAAAATACACCGCTGTTTCCGTTTGCTTCCTGTTTGAATTTTAATGTCAGGTCAAAATTTTTGTAAAACTTGTCCGTTGTTAAGTAACCGTATTCTTTATCCGGGCCGCTTTCGCAGATTAATTCGCCTTTTTCAGCATACCATTTTTCGGTACCGTTGATTTTCCAGCCAGTTAAATCTTTTCCGTTAAAAAGCTTTACAGTTTTCTTTTTCGGTGCATTTACATCGTCCTTAGTTGCTAAAAAAGCAGAACTTGTAAACAAAATCACTGCACATAATGCAGCCAGAAATTTGAACTTTAACATCTTGTTTTTGGGATTAGGATTAAAAAAAATTAGTTTTAAAATTTACCAAACTACTATTTACATTAGTTTTACAAAAATTAAACTGATCCGAAGCTATGAAAAAAATTAACTTTATAGGTCGTTATGCGGCATTTTTTTTGATTGTTACATTATTTAGCGGTATTGTAACATCCTGTACTGAAAAAGATAGCGACGTTGTAAAGCCTAAAACGATTACAGATGTAATTCTTCAAAACAGTGAATTTTCAACTTTGCGGGAAATAATTCTTGCGAACGATTTGAGTGACGCACTTAGAACTGAAAATCTTACCCTTTTTGCTCCTAACAATGCAGCATTTAAACTTTCTGGTATTACCAGCGCAAAAATAAATTCAATGACCAAGGATTCTGCAAGAGCCTTTGTTTTCAAGCACATCATCGGACAGAACCTGACTTACGAAACACTAAAAACACAGAAATATTCCACTTTGGCTGAAGGAGACAGCCTTGTCATTACAAACAGGACGACAGATCCTTCGACACTTATTCTGAATGGTCTTGCTAACGTAATTACAAAAAATGTTAACGCAGATAATGGTACAATTCAGGTGGTTAATCAAGCTCTGGTAAAGGTCAAATAATTTAATCTTTCGAAATAAAACGGGGCCTGATGTTTTGAACATCAGGCCCGTTTTATTTCGAAATTAATCAATTTTTAAAACTGCTCAGTATGAGCAAAGAAGAAACTTCCTTCTATTTCAGCATTTTCGTCTGAATCAGAACCGTGGATTGCGTTTGCTTCAATTGATTTTGCAAACAATTTACGGATCGTTCCATCCTCAGCATTAGCAGGATTCGTAGCACCGATCAGGGTACGGAAATCAGCAACAGCATTTTCTTTTTCAAGAATAATCGGGACGATTGGTCCTGATGACATGTAAGCACATAAATCATTGTAGAAAGGACGATCTTTATGTACTGCGTAAAATTCACCCGCACGTTCCGGAGTCAATTGTGTTTTCTTCAAAGCTACAACACGGAATCCGGCAGCCTCAATCATTTTGATAATAGCACCTGAATTTCCGTCTAATACGGCATCAGGCTTAATCATCGTGAAGGTCTTATTGGTTGACATACAGTTTGCTAAAATTTATTTTGCTGCAAAACTACAATTTTCATTTTATATAGCCATCAAATCTGCCCGGAACCTCATTTTCAGGCAAAAACATTCACTTCGGAATAAGCCTTTCGTAGTCAACATTAAACAAATCCCAACAGTTTTGTTAATTTTGTGATCAAATTGCCGGGTCCAAATTTCCTTTTTGAATTAAATAACTGTGAATCAAACCGTTGAAGAGCTAGTAGCTTTTCTATCTACTCCTCAAAAAATCATCATCACGATGCATAGAGATCCTGACGCCGATGCGCTGGGCTCTTCGCTTGGATGGGCAAGTTATTTAACCCGAAAAGGACATGCCGTAACCGTTATCAGTCCAACAGATTATGCTGCAAATCTTCGCTGGCTTCCCGGAATGAGCGAAGTTTTGGTATATGAAAAGTCTGGTGAACAGGGAAAATGCAGAAGAAAAATTGAAGAGGCGACATTAATCTGCTGTCTTGATTTTTCAGCTTTGTCACGTTTGAAAGATCTTGGAAAAGTAGTTAAGGACGCAGCGGCGCCTAAATTGCTGATTGATCACCACCTGGAACCCGAACATTTTGCAAAATGGATGATCTGGGATACCAACGCGGCCGCAACAGCTCAGCTGGTTTATGCGTTAATAAAAGAAATTGAAGGAGATGTTCCGACAACATCGATTTTTGACATTCCGATGGCAGAAAATCTTTACGCCGGAATTATGACGGATACTGGTTCTTTCAAACATGGAAATGTAACGCCGGCAGTTCATTTGGCGATTGCGGATCTGATGCTGACAGGATTTGATACCAGCCGGGTGCATCGGTTAATTTATGATAATTCACCTTTGTCCCGTTTACAATTTCTGGGTTATGTTTTATCACAAAAATTAATTGTCCTGCCTGAATATCGTACCGCTTATATGGTACTTACCGATGCTGAACTGGCAAGATTTAATTCAAGTCCGGGCGAAACAGAAGGTATCGTTAATTACGGTTTGCAGGTTGAAAACGTCGTGATGTCAGCATTGTTTATTGAAAGAAAAGGAGAAATAAAAATTTCTTTCCGCTCGGTTGGAGATTTTTCAGTTCGTGATGTTTCCAGTACTTATTTTAATGGAGGCGGGCATAAAAATGCGTCAGGCGGCAGAACTGAACTTTCTATTAATGATACAGTTGATCTGTTTTTATCAATTCTTCCAAAATACAAAGAAGAATTACTGAAAGTCGATTAGGACGAAGAACTCAAATATTAAACATTCACATAAATATTTTCTAATTAATACAATCCAATGAATCTTAAAACAATCGGTTATGTACTAGGCATAACTATTCTCGCCACAGCCTGCGACAAGTATAAGACAAAAGTTACTGAAAGTGGCCTGAAGTATCAGATTTTCGAGCACGATGATGATGCCCGCAAAGCAAAACTTGGTGATATTATGTCATTCCACCTTGTTCTGAAAAACGGAGCTGACTCAACGCTACGCGATACTTACAAAGATAAAACTCCTGTGAAATTGGTTCTTCAGGCTCCTCCTTTTAAAGGAAGTTTTGAAGAAGGTTTGGCTATGCTTGCTAGCTGGTGACAGCGCGAAATTCTTCATCAATGCGGATACACTTTTTGCGAAAATGATGCAGCCATTGCCTCCAATGATCAAAAAAGGATCAGAAATTACATTTACTGTTAAAGTTTTGAGCGTTCTTACATCTGAAGAATTCCAGAAACAACAGTCGGAAGCTGGTGTTAAACAAAAAGCAATTGACGAAAAAGTAATTCAGGATTATCTTGCAAAAAATAACCTGACAGCAAAAGCACAACATACAGCTTCTGGCTTATATTATGTTGACGAGGTTGTTGGAACAGGCGATGCTCCTACTCAGGGTGACAATGTGAAAGTTCACTACACAGGTAAACTTTTGGACGGAAAAGTATTTGACAGTTCTAAAAACGCCGGAAAACCAATTGACTTCCAGGTTGGTGTTGGTATGGTTATTCCAGGTTGGGAAGAAGGAATCATGTTAATGAAAAAAGGTGGAAAACGTACTTTGATCATTCCATCAGGATTGGCTTACGGTGTAGACGGATCACCAGGAGCAATTCCGGGAAATTCTGTATTGTTGTTTGATGTTGAATTGATCGACTTTACAAAAGGCGCTAAACCAGCAACTCCTCCAATGCCTGCTCCTACGAGATAATTAAGGTAAGGATATAAAATAATAAACGGCTGCTTCTTCTGAAGTGGCCGTTTTTTGTTAAACTGCATTTTCAAATCATTCTTACTCGATACTACTAATGAAACTCTGTTTTGCTACCAATAATCAACATAAGCTAGAAGAAGTACAAGCCTTGCTTGGTGATTCTTTTTCCTTGACCACATTAAAAGAAATTGGCTGTGAAGAAGAAATTCCTGAAACGCACGATACGATTCCTGAAAACTCACATGAAAAGGCTGAATTTGTCTGGAACAACTATGGTATAAATTGTTTTGCAGATGACTCAGGGCTTGAAATTGATGCACTGGACGGTGAACCCGGCGTGCATTCTGCCTATTATGCTGGTCCGCAACGAGATGCTGATGACAATATGGATCTCGCTATTAGAAAAATGGCTGGCAAAGATAATTTCAATGCACGTTTTGTGGCTGTAATCACACTGGTTCTTGATGGTAAATACTATCAGTTTGAAGGAGAGATAAAAGGCAACATTATTATGGAAAAACGTGGAACATATGGATTTGGCTATAATCCGATTTTTGTTCCGGAAGGACATGACAGAACTTTTGCAGAAATGACCATGGATGAAAAAGGTGGATTAAGTCACAGAGCACGCGCTTTTGCCAAACTTGAACAATTTCTGAAAAACCATAAAAACGATGAGGTTTAATTCACTTACGTTTTTTCAATATTTATAAAAAAACAAAAACATATTCATCTAATCAACTAAATACCAATAATATGTCTCATTTCAAATCAGAGCGAATTTCGCGTAGACGGTACGGAAAAATTTGATATCAAAAAAGCCAAGACCAGCTTCAAAGATATTTATGATGACAAAGAAGAATATGAAACCATGCTGGCAGATTTTGTTCAAGGAAATGGATGAACTGCAAAGTAAAATGTATGCGCACAACCGATATGGTCTGCTGATTATTTTCCAGGCTATGGATGCTGCCGGAAAAGATGGAACGATCAAACATGTTCTTGCTGGTGTAAATCCGGTGGGAGTTAAAATTCACTCATTTAAACGACCATCAGAAACTGAACTTGGTCATGATTTTCTTTGGAGAACCAACAATGTGCTGCCTCAGCGCGGTACGATTACGATTTTTAACCGAAGCTACTATGAAGAAGTATTGGTTGTAAAAGTAGAACCGGATATTCTGACCAATTCACAACGATTGCCGGCTGAACTGACAGAGGATCTGGATAAAGTTTGGGAGCAACGCTATTCAGATATTAAAAATCTTGAAAAATATCTATATCGCAATGGAATTCGTGTGATCAAATTTTTTCTGAATGTTTCAAAAAAAGAACAGGCAGACCGCTTGATCGAGCGCATTGAAGATCCTAATAAAAACTGGAAATTTGAAGAGCAGGATGTAAAAGTTAGAGATAAGTGGGATGAATACATGGCAGCTTATCAGGAAGCAATTAATGAAACTGCGACAAAAAAATCTCCCTGGTTTGTCGTTCCTGCGGATGACAAAAAGAATATGCGATTAATTGTAGGCAGTATTATCATTGAAGAATTAAAGAAAATGGATATGACCTATCCGGAAGTAAGTCCAGACAGAGCGGAAGAACTTCAACGTTTTATTCAAATTATCAGAAATCAGACTGATGCCTAATAATATTCATTATCCTTATATAGCAAAAACAGAGCCGGACGTTAAGCCCGGCTCTGTTTTTTATTCGCAAAACACTGTCAGAGTTATTACTTGATCGTGAAATTTGTTCCACCGATTTTATAACCTTCTGAATAAAGTTCAACCTATATTTTCCAGGACGAAGTTGAGAATTGTCATAAAGCATTTCTACTTTCTGATTGTTGTTCTGGTAGGCAACCGATTCACGTGCTGTGAATTTTGATGGTGCTCCATCTACTTCAAACTCTCCTGAACCTGTTGCATCATTTGCAACCACTGCTCCTTGCGGATCAAGAACTCTTAGATAAATATCTTTTGATTCCTGTGCAGTAAGTGCATTTTCCGGAAGGTTGAAAACCAATTTCAGTTTATCAACACGTTTTGCTTTGTATTCCTCTTTGTCCTTTGTTTTTCCTCTTGAATTAACAGTCAGTACTTTCAGATTCTGAGCTTTAAGTGCTGCTGCCTGACTAACTTTTGCAGATAAGTTCTTTATTAGCTGCCGTAAAAGTAACTACAGAATCCGTTAATTCAGTCTGACGTTGAACAAGATCTTTCGCTTTCGCTTGTCAGCGTTCCTACATGTGTGCTTAAAGAATCGTTTGAAGCTACAAGATGCTCATTTTCAAGTCTAAGCTGTGCAATAACTTCATCTTTTTCAACAAGGAATTTTTCGTATTCCTTAATTTTAGCAAGATATTTTCCTGTTTCAACTTTGTTACTTCTTCTGAAAGCTGCTTTATCTGCTTCCAGCTGAGTTTTCATTTTTGTAAGCTCTGTCACATCTCCACCTAATTTTTCAATTTCAGCAATTTTTGTGTCAAGTACTGTTGAAATAGAATCAAGTTTTGTTTTGGTAAGTGCCAATTCCCTGGCTTTCTCAACTACCATTGATTCTTGCTGTGTCAATTCACTTTTCTGAGTTGTGAAAAGATAGCCAAACATGGCTGTTGCTAGACCTAGGACAACTACCATTGCCCACGCTATTGTTTGCTTGTTTTTTTGTTCTGGCTGCTGCATTGATACTAATTTAGGTTATGTAATGTTTGATTTATTTAGATTTAGTTAAACTTCTGAATCTATATCAACCAATATCATTCCCCAACCTGCATAGTAATAAAAAATTTATAAAAAGGAATTTATTTTTTCTTTACAAAAACAAAAAAAACAGCCATTCTGAATTGTTTAAGCGTATTTTGAATAAATTAATTCGTTATCATATATTTCCTGCCAGAAAAAAACTCCCTTATTTACCCGCAAAATTCCTGAGTATACCACACACAAAATAGGGCAAAATAGGACAAAATGTTTCAAGTCGGATCTTAATAATGCGTCCGCGCGGTGACATTAAAAAGCTTTTTATCCATCGTGGCAAGTTTCTGATAACCATTGATTGAGTATTCATCTAAATGCCACTGATTTTTATTAACCGATCCGTGCAGCTCAATGTTCTTTTCCGACTGATACAATTTGTTTTCTGAACGTAATAATGCCTGAACTCTCACCGGTGTTCCGGAATTTTTATCCACTTCAATTTTTAAATAACGAACAGGCAGACTTTCGCCGGTTTTAATTTCATACAATACCGTCATAGAATCCGGCTTGGTGATTAAATAACTTTTGCTGTAAGCAGGTTTATTAATATCAGCCTGAATAAATAACTCCAACTCCTTTTTCCAGTCTAGGTCATTTGAAGTACGCGTTTCATTTTTACCTGATACGCTCATCGTCTTCGTCACCTCCGGTTTTTCTTTATTAAGAATAGAAATCTGAGATTCAATAAATCCTTTAAGATCATAATACGTCATCACTTTACTTTTTCTTTCCTGTGCAGAATCACAGCTGCTAAGAAGAAAAATCACTGCGAATAAAAATACTATTGGTGTAAGAAAAGAAAATCTGAAAGATGAATTTATTACTTTATTATTATTCAGGTGATTGAGAAGTCAAAATCTAACTGTTATGCCAAAAAAAATCAGAGAGCCTGATCCAGACTCTCTGACAAAAATAACACCTTTTATTGGCGTATAGTTTAAAGAATACTATTACCAGTCATTTCTTCTGGTTTTGCTATTCCCATTAATTCAAGGATTGTTGGCGCCATATCAGCAAGTTTACCGTCTTTAATCGGTTTCTGATAATCATTATCAACCAAAATACAAGGAACCAGATTCAGCGAATGTGCTGTATTTGGTGAACCATCATCATTGGCCATATAATCAGAATTACCGTGATCGGCAATAATGATCGAAGTATAGCCATGTTCCAGACCCAGTAGTTACAACTGCCTGCACACATTGATCAACCGTTTCACAAGCTTTCACAGCCGCTTCAAAAACACCAGTATGACCAACCATATCCGCATTAGCAAAATTCAGACAAACGAAATCTACCTCTTCTTTTATCAATTCAGGAACGATAAGATCACGTAATCCAAATGCAGACATTTCTGGCTGTAAATCGTAAGTCGCAACTTTTGGAGAAGGACTCAACAAACGGCTTTCACCTTCAAACGGTTTTTCACGGCCGCCAGAAAAGAAGAATGTTACGTGCGGATATTTTTCTGTTTCAGCAATACGGATTTGTTTTTTACCCGCAGCTTCCAAAACTTCACCTAATGTATTGTTCAGATTATCTTTATCAAAAATGACAGAAACACCTTTAAATGTATCGTCATAATTTGTCATTGTGATATAACGCAGGTTCAGCTTGTGCATATTCTGCTCGTGGAAATCCTGCTGCGTAAGTGCTTCTGTAATTTCACGTCCACGGTCTGTACGGAAATTGAAACAAACAACAACGTCATTTTCTTCAATAACAGCAACCGGCGAACCGTCTTCTTTTACAGCAATAATCGGCTGAATAAATTCATCTGATAACACCTGCTTCATAAGATTCTTCTATCGCTGCCAAAACACCATCAGCCTTGACATGTTTACCTTCGCCCAAAACCATGGCGTCATAAGCAAGTTTTACGCGTTCCCAACGTTTGTCGCGATCCATTGCATAATAACGTCCGGTAACGCTGGCGATCTGGCCCGTTGTTGCAGCCATTGTTTCCTGCAATTCGGTAAGAAAGCCTAAACCGCTTTTTGGATCTGTATCGCGGCCGTCAGTGAAAGCATGTACAAATACATTGCTTAAACCTTTATCCGCCGCAATTTTACAAAGACCTTTTACGTGATCGATATGAGAATGCACACCACCATCAGAAACCAATCCGATGAAGTGTACTTTCTTATTATTTTCTTTTGCGAAAGTCAACGCATCAGCTAATACAGGTTCGTTGGCTAATGTTCCCGAAGAAACGGCAAGATTTATTTTTACAAGATCCTGATAAACAACACGGCCAGCTCCCAGATTGGTATGCCCAACTTCTGAATTACCCATTTGTCCATCCGGCAAACCAACCGCAAGTCCGCTTGCTTCCAGTTTGCTATGAGGATATTTCTGCTAAAATACTGTCGTAAAAAGGAGTGTTCGCCGCTAAAACAGCAGAACGATTTTCCTCTCCGGCTTTGGCAATTCCCCAGCCGTCCATGATGATAAGAATTACTTTTTTTCCCAATTTCGTACTTGTTTAAAATTCCTGCTTTTATTTTAATTAACTGACATCAGATTAGCAGACCTAAATTTCCTGATAACTTTTCTCCTTTGTCAATCCGTGTTTTTCTATCAAAAAATCTAAAAAGGCATTCCCGCTTCGTTCAACAATTTCATATACATTGTCAAAAGCTGAAAGCTCTTCGTAGTAAGGATCCGGAACGATAACCGCCTCTCCCCTTTCAGGATCAAACATTCTGTATAAATATAACTGATCTTCGGGCAAATAAAATCCATGGGCATGGAAGCTTTCCTTTCGAATATTTTCGAAATTAGATTTGTCCATAGCCACGATGTAATTGAAATTTATAAAATCCTCGAAAGAAAGTTGTCTTGCCTGGTGTGTCAGTGTAATGTCATGAGATAATGCCACTTTTCTCATGCGCTTATCGGGTAAGCTGCCAATGTGATAAGCTCCCGTGCCGGCAGAATCACAATGGATGATATGATCTAAGTCCTTTTTTTTTAACAAGTGCTTTAAAAACGCCTTCTGCAATGGGAGACCGGCAAATATTCCCTAAACAAATAAAAAGTACGTTAATCAAGGTGTAGGAGTAATATTGGTTTATGTTCGAAGAATAGTGAAATCTATTCCTCTTTTTTACTTTCAATGGGTTGGTTATTTTCGTCTACGATTACGTAAACATCTTCATGCGGTTTGCGCATAAGATACTTTTCTCTCGCCCATTTTTCAAGCATTTTAGGCGTACCAAATACTTCGTTGCGCTCTTTTTTAACTTGTTTGATTTTATCTTCAAGAATACCTTTTTCCTTTTCCAGCTCCTTCATTTTCATCCGGTTGGACATAACAACTTTAAGATTGTTATTATCCAGAAACAAAATCCAGACAAGCCATACCACAAATGTTGCAGTATAGAATTTGCGCATGTGAGGTAGAAGACTTTTGAAATCGATCATGCCGGGAAAAGAGAAAACCGGAGCCTGAGCTCCGGTTTTATTATACTAAAATTAGAATTTCAATCCTGGGAAGTAAGCACTTTCTCCCAATTCTTCTTCAATACGAAGAAGCTGGTTGTATTTCGCCATACGGTCAGAACGTGAAGCAGAACCAGTTTTGATCTGTCCTGTGTTCAACGCTACTGCAAGATCAGCAATTGTAGAATCCTCAGTTTCACCAGAACGGTGAGACATGATTGTTTTATAACTGTTTCTTTTTGCAAGATTTACAGTATCGATTGTTTCAGTCAAAGAACCGATCTGGTTTACTTTAACCAAAATTGCATTAGCAATCTGAGATTCAATTCCTTGTTGTAAACGTGTTACGTTTGTTACAAACAAATCATCACCTACCAATTGACATTTAGAACCGATTGATTCAGTAAGTGTTTTCCAACCTGCCCAGTCATCTTCGTCCATACCATCTTCAATAGAGATAATTGGATATTTAGCAACCCACTGAGTCCAGTAGTCAGCCATTTCAGGAGAAGTCAATTTACGGCCATCTGATTTTTTGAAGTGGTAGAAACCATCTTCGTAGAATTCAGAAACAGCAGCATCCATAGCGATGAAAATATCTTCACCTGGTTTGTAACCTGCTTTTTCGATCGCCTGAATAACGATTTCAATCGCTTCTTCATTTGATTTAATGTTTGGAGCAAAACCACCTTCGTCACCAACGTTGGTAGAATATCCTTTGCTTTTCAATACAGTTTTCAAAGTGTGGAACACTTCAACACCCATACGAAGAGACTCAGAGAAAGTATCAGCTTTCGCAGGAAGGATCATGAATTCCTGGAAATCGATTGAGTTATCTGCATGGCTACCACCATTCAAAATGTTCATCATCGGAACAGGAAGTGTGTTTGCATTAACACCACCGATGTAACGGTACAAAGGAAGACCAGCTTCCTGAGCAGCAGCTTTGGCAACAGCCAGAGAAACACCAAGGATTGCGTTAGCACCCAGCTTGCTTTTGTTTGGCGTACCATCCAATTCAAGCATGATTTTATCAATCAGGTTTTGTTCGAAAACAGAAGCGCCGATCAATTCAGGGAAAATGATATCATTAACATTTTCAACAGCTTTCAAAACTCCTTTTCCAACGTAAACGCTCTTGTCGTCATCGCGAAGTTCTACTGCTTCGTGTTTACCTGTTGAGGCACCAGAAGGAACAGCAGCGCGTCCTAAATAACCATTTTCGGTACGAATATCTACTTCTACTGTAGGGTTTCCTCTTGAATCCAGAATTTGTCTTGCATGTACTGACTGAATCGTACTCATTTGCAGCTTTGGGTTTGATTTGAAATTGGATATATTAACGGTACAAAATAACACAAAAAAAATGTCATACGTGAGCCGCTAATCTATTTTAAGGTAAATTTACATTATCATAGAATTAAATTTTAGAACATGAAAAGTATTCTCATATCATTTCTGGGCATATTGCTACCTGCCTCAGCAGTAGTTGGCACAGACTCAGCTGACTACCAATGATTTTCAAAACAAGCTAAATACAACCAAACAGGCACAATTGCTTGATGTAAGAACACCTGAAGAATTTAGCCAGGGCCATCTGGAAAAGGCTGAAAACATTGATTACCGAAATGCAGCATTTAAAGATCAGGTTGAGAAACTTGACAAAAATAAACCTGTATTCGTGTATTGTTTATCAGGTGGAAGAAGTGGACAGGCTGCGAAAATCCTGCATGAAAAAGGATTTACGGATGTTTATGATATGCAGGGAGGTTATTTAAAATGGACATCTTCCGGCAAATTAATTGATGCGCCAAAAGATGCGACTGCATCTAACAAAGGAATGAGCAGTGCTGATTTTAAGAAATTAACAAATTCCGGAAAGCTTGTAATGGTTGATTTCTATGCTCCGTGGTGTGCACCATGTATCAAAATGCTGCCTACGGTTCATAAACTTGGCGGAAGAATATAAATCCAAAGCTACGATCGAAACAATTCACTATGATCAAAATAAAGCATTAGCAAAGGAACTTGGTATTGATGAAATCCCTGCTTTTCTCTTTTACAAAAAGGGAAAATTAATTCTTCGTAAAAATGGCTTGATGGAAGAAGCAGACTTTAAAAAATTGATTGAAGAAAATCTTTAATTAGTTTTTCTATCAACAAAAAATCCCGCCGAATTTCGACGGGATTTTTTGTTGTATTTCTATTTCACTTTTAAACTTCTGACAAAAGCTTGGCAAATTCGTCAAATAAATAACGTGAATCATGTGGTCCTGGTGAAGCTTCCGGGTGATATTGTACCGAGAAAGCAGGATAATCCTTACGACGAATTCCTTCAATCGTTTTATCATTCAGGTTAACGTGCGTAATCTCAACATCCGGATGACTCTGAATTTCATCAGGATTTACTGCAAAACCATGATTTTGAGAAGTGATCTCGCACAATCCCGTAATCAGGTTTTTAACCGGATGATTTAATCCACGGTGACCATGGTGCATTTTATATGTATTAATTCCGCTTGAAAGCGCCAACAACTGGTGTCCAAGGCAAATACCGAAAAGTGGTTTTCCTGTTTTTACCATTTCATCAACACGTCTTAATTGCATAAGGCATTGCTGATGGATCACCTGGTCCATTTGAGATAAAAAATCCGTCCGGATTCCAGCTCATCACTTCTTCAAAAGACGTTTTTGCAGGGAAAACCTTGCAGTAACATCCACGTTGTGTAAGATTATTCAGAATGCTTTTCTTGATACCATAATCCATTACAGCAATTCTCCACTTGCTTCCTGCTTCTGTACCCATAAAATAAGGCATATCCGTAGTTACCTGTGAAGATAATTCCAGACCATCCATTGAAGGTATTTTGTGCAATTCATCCATCAATTCCTTTTCATCCAGAATCTGGGATGAAATGATCGCGTTCATTACTCCTTTTTCACGAACATGGCGCACGATATGTCTTGTATCAACATTGCTAACACCCACAATTTTCGCTCTTTCAAAATATTCCTGTAAAGAATAATCAGCAGTGTCCCGTGAATAAATTGTCGAAAAAGTGTTGCACACCATTCCTTTAATTTTCACTGAACTTGATTCTTCTTCGTCTTCCAGTTGAACACCATAATTCCCGATGTGAGAATTGGTGTTAACTATGATTTGTCCAAAATAGGAAGGGTCAGTATAAATTTCCTGATACCCCGTCATTCCCGTGTTAAAGCAGATCTCGCCACCGGTTGTGCCGTCTATCCCTAAAGCTAACCCTCTATATGCTGTTCCGTCTTCCAGCAGTAATAAAGCCTCTTTCTTTTGATTCATATATGGTTAAATCGATTTGCTAATTATAACACTCTTACGATTAAAGCAGTTCAATTTTTGAACCGTAAGAGCTAAGTACCATTTTGCTATTCAATTTGGCGCTGCAAAAGTATATATTTTTAGCTCAAAAAAAAGGGTTAAACGAAAACGTTTAACCCTTTTAATTAATATTTATCAGATGCTTTGCACAATACTATTCGCTTTTAGCATCTTCTTGAGATTCATCAGACTCAGCTTTTGGAGCTTCTGGTGTTTCGTCTTCAGCAACGATCGGGAAATCAGCCTTCGGTGCAGCTGGTGCCGCTTCTACTGCTGGTGTTTCTGATCCGCCTTCTTTCTTACCACCACGACGGCTACGACGAGTTTTCACAGGTTTGTCTGCGTTAGCAAGTAATAGTGCATCGTTGAAATCAACAAGTTCCATCAAAGACATTTCAGCTGCATCACCCAAACGGTTACCCAATTTGATGATACGAGTGTATCCTCCCGGACGATCTGCAATTTTATCAGAAATAGTACCAAAAAGTTCTTTAACTGATTCTTTATCATTCAGATAAGCAAAGATCAACACGACGATTGTGTGTAGTATCTTCTTTTGCACGAGTCAACAAAGGCTCAACAAACTTTTTAAGTTCTTTCGCTTTTGCAAGCGTTGTTTCAATTCTTTTGTGAAGAATCAACGAGGAAGCCATATTCGCAAGCATTGCTTTTCTGTGTGAATGCGTTCTTCCCAGGTGATTTACTTTTCTTCCGTGTCTCATTTTGTTTTTGTTTAGTTGCTTCGAGCTGCGCATTGCTACGCGCTACAGAATACATACTTATTATGGAATTTATTTTATTCTTCGTCCAAACGATATTTGGCAACATCCATTCCAAATACGAGTTGTTTGTCAGCAACAAGTTGCTCCAACTCAGTTAGAGATTTTTTACCGAAGTTACGGAACTTCATCATGTCCGAAATTTCAAGTCTTACTAAATCACCCAAAGATTTCACGTCAGCAGATTTCAAACAGTTGTATGCACGAACTGAAAGATCCAGCTCCGACAATGAAGTTTTAAGCAATTTCCTCATACGCAACATTTCTTCATCAACCTGATTATCTTCTTCAGCTTTCTGTTTCTCAAACGTCATCGTCTGATCAGAGAATAGCATAAAGTGTTGAATCAAAATATTCGCAGCTCCTTTCAAAGCATCTTCAGGGTGGATTGACCCATCAGTTTGAATATCAATTAAAAGACGTTCGTAATCGGTACGTTGTTCAACACGAGTATTTTCAACGCTGTATTTTACATTTTTGATCGGCGTGTAGATCGAATCCATTGCGATGTATCCAAAAGGCAATTCATTTGCTCTTGGCTCATCAGCAGGAACGTATCCTCTTCCTTTATCCAACAAAAGTTCCATTTCGAACTCCTTGTTGTCGTCAATATGACAAATTACTTGATCAGGATTTAAAACTTCGAAAGCGCTGGTAAACTTGCCGATGTCACCGGCTGTAATAACCGATACATTTTTAAGGTTAACAACAATTCTGCTTTCGTTTAAATCCGATACTTTTTTAAATCGAACCATTTTAAGGTTCAGGATGATTTCTGTTACATCCTCAACAATACCTTCAATAGACGAAAATTCATGAAGAACACCAGGGAACTTCACGCTCGTGATGGCATAACCTTCCAAAGATGAAAGAAGAATCCTGCGTAACGCATTACCGATTGTTACGCCATACCCTTTCTCTAAAGGCTTAAACTCAAACAACCCGTGAAAGTCGTCTGCTTTTTCCATGACGACCTTATCAGGCATTTGGAAAGCTAATATTGACATAGTCCTTGCTCCTTTTATAGTAGTAAATGATAGTTGATCACGCTACCGTTACCTTTGCGATCGCAAATATTGCCGTTTTTCGGCTACAAGCACGCTCCAAAAATGAAGCGTGCTCATAAAATTTTGAAGATTACTTATTATTTCGAGTACAACTCAACGATAAGTTGCTCGTTGATGTTTTCTGGAATCTGCTCGCGGTCAGGGAAAGTTATAAACTTACCTGAAAGTTCCTGTCCATTCCACTCCAACCAGTTAAATCCTTTTGAACTGTGGCCAGCCAAGCTATCCGAAACAGCTTCAAGAGATTTAGATTTTTCACGAACTGTAACAATTTGTCCAGGACGTAAAGAATAAGAAGGAATATTAACGATTTCACCATCAACAAGAATATGTTTGTGAGAAACCAACTGACGAGCTGCACGTCTTGTAGGAGCAATACCTAAACGGTAAACTGTGTTATCAAGACGAGCTTCGCAGAAACTGAAGTAAGTTTTCACCAGTAAGACCTTCTTTTACAGACGCTTTTTCGAATAAATTACGAAACTGTCTTTCAAGAATACCGTAGATAAACTTCACTTTTTGCTTTTCCATTAACTGTAAAGCGTATTCCGATTTTTTGGAACGACGACCCTTTCCGTGTACTCCGGGTGGGTAATTTTTCTTTGCAAGTGCTTTGCTAGGGCCTAAAATTGGTTCTCCGTAGCGTCTTGCAATCTTTGATTTGGGACCTGTGTAACGTGCCATTTGATACTAATTGTTTGTAATGTTAATGATAACCATTCTGTAACCCCAGTGTCCAAATTACGAATGAAGGAATCATTGGATAAAAAATAAACTAAACTCTTCTTCTTTTCGGAGGACGACATCCGTTGTGAGGAAGTGGAGTAATATCACGAATCGTGGTTACTTCAATTCCTGCATTCTGAATCGTACGAATTGCCGACTCACGACCTGAACCAGGTCCTTTAACAAAAATTTCAGCTTTACGCATTCCAAGGTCAAACGCAACCTGAGCACAGTTTTGTGCTGCAGTCTGAGCTGCGTAAGGAGTGTTTTTCTTAGAACCACGGAATCCCATTTTACCAGCAGAAGCCCATGAGATCACCTGTCCATTGCTGTTAGTGATAGAGATGATGATGTTGTTGAAAGAAGCTCTGATGTGTACCTGACCCACCGACTCTACTACAACAACTCTCTTCTTTGCCTTATCTTTTCTTTTATTTTGTGCCATTGCTTATGGAATAAGATGTGGCTGTGATGCCACACTCATTGTTTATTTAGTAGCCTTTTTCTTGTTCGCGATTGTCTTGCGTTTACCCTTACGAGTACGAGAGTTATTCTTGGTTCTCTGTCCGCGCAATGGCAATCCCTTACGATGACGAAGGCCACGGTAACAAGCAATATCCATTAAGCGTTTGATACTCAATTGAACCTCCGACTTTAAGTGCTCCCTCAACTTTATATTCGCCTGAAATAACAGAACGAATAGCCCCTGACTCTTCATCTGTCCAGTCAAGTACCTTTTTATCCAGATCCACACCTGCTTTGTCCAGAATTTTCTTCGCAGTACTGCGACCAATTCCAAAAATGTAAGTTAAGGCAATCTCGCCTCTTTTACGGTCGGGGATATCAACTCCTGAAATACGTGCCATAATTTATTAACCTTGTCTTTGTTTATACCGTGGGTTCTTCTTGTTTATTACGTAGACCTTACCCTTCCGGCGTATGACTTTGCAGTCTACACTGCGCTTTTTTACTGATGCTTTAACTTTCATCTTGATTACAATAGTTATTTCCTAAACTAATCTATTCAAACTCTTAGCTTATTTGTATCGGTATACAATTCTTGCTTTCGATAAGTCGTATGGAGACATTTCAAGCTTTACACGGTCACCAGGTAAAATTTTAATATAGTGCATTCTCATTTTACCTGAAATATGTGCTATTACTTCGTGCTTATTTTCCAATACTACACGAAACATTGCATTCGAGAGTGCTTCTAAAATTACTCCGTCTTGTTCAATTGATGCTTGTTTTGCCATTCGTAGCTTTTATTACTTTACTTCAACCATTAGGCTGGTATTCGCCGTGACTTGTTCTATATAATCAAAAGTGGTAAGAATTTCAGCTTTTCCTTTACGCACCACAACCGTATGTTCAAAATGAGCTGAGTATTTTCGATCCGTTGTCCTGATTGTCCAGCCATCTTTTTCCTGCATAACTGACTTAGTTCCTAAGTTAATCATCGGTTCGATAGCCAGTACCATTCCTTCTTTCAACCGTAATCCTTTTCCTCTTTTTCCGTAATTAGGAACTTCAGGGGCTTCGTGGAGTTCTCTTCCAACACCATGTCCAACAAGTTCACGAACCACGGTGTAACCTCTTTCTTCACAATAATGCTGAACTGCAAATCCGATATCACCTACTCTTAATCCGTCAACTGCCTGCTCAATTCCCTTATAAAGAGATTTCTTGGTTGCAGTCAAAAGATCCATTACTTCTTTTGATACTTCACCCACAGGATATGTATAAGCACTGTCGCTGTGGAATCCATTTAACTTAACACCGCAATCAATTGAAACAATGTCTCCGTCTTTTAGTTCATAATTCCCGGGAATTCCGTGAACTACTACTTCATTTACAGACATACAAAGAGAAGCAGGGAAATTGTTAAAGCCTTTGAAGGAAGGAATTCCTCCGAAACTTCTGATATAATCCTCAGCGATTGTGTCAAGCTTTTTAGTTGTGATACCTGGTTTAACCCATTGTGCCACCTCGGCATGTGCCTTTCCTAAAACCTGAGCACTTTCTTTAATGAGGTTTATTTCCTCCTCTGTTTTCAAATAGATCATTCCAAATCAGATAGCGACACTTTCAGTCCTACCTTTTACACGTCCTGATTTCATTAAGACCTTCATATCTCCGCATCAGCAGATAACTTTCAACTTGCTGCAAGGTATCCAAAACAACACCTACCATAATAAGTAAAGATGTTCCTCCGAAGAAATGCGCAAAGTCAGTTGACACACCAACCAGACTTGCAAAAGCAGGCAAAGTAGCTACAATAGCCAACATTAATGAACCAGGGAAAGTAATACGATCCAGTACAGAACTGATATATTCAGAAGTTTGCTGTCCTGGTTTAACACCAGGAATAAAACCGCCTCCTCTTTTCATATCATCTGCAATTTGCTGCGGATTAACCGAGATTGCAGTATAAAAGAATGTGAAAACGATAATAAGGAAAGCAAACAACAAATTGTACTGCCATGTTGTATAGTTTGCAAAAATTGTGGCAACGTTACTTGCGAAATCACTTTTTTCAGCAAAATAAGACGCTCCAAGTGAAGGAATGAACATTAACGCCTGAGCGAAAATAATTGGCATTACACCAGCTGCGTTCAATTTCAATGGAAGGTATTGACGCTGGCCACCCATAACACGGTTACCAACTACCTGTTTTGCATATTGTATCGGAATACGACGTACTGCCTGTGTTAACATAACAGCACCCATAATTACAAAATACAAGGCTACAATTTCCAATACGAAAAGCAAGATTCCATCCGCTTCCTCTTGATTGAAATTCTTTAAGAATCGCACCCGGAAAACGGGAAACAATACCAATCATAATCAACATAGAGATACCATTTCCTACACCTTTATCCGTAATACGCTCTCCCAACCACATACAGAACATAGTTCCGGCTGCAAGAACAAAAACAGATGACATAGAAAACAAGCTGCGTGAAACCAAGTAATGCTTCATCAGGAACAGTTGTATTTAAATAAGCTGTTCCTTGTACTAATGTCACAACAATCGTAAGAACCCTTGTAATTTGATTTAACTTCTTACGCCCAGACTCTCCTTCTTTCTGCATCTTCTGAAAATATGGCAACGCCATAGTCAACAGCTGAATAGCAATGGAAGCAGAAATGTAAGGCATGATACCCAAAGCAAAGATGGAAGCTTTACTAAAAGCTCCACCTAAGAAAGGTATCAAGAAGACCTAATAAACCCTGTGATGAAAAATTCATCTGATCCGGTTCTACACCAGGCAAAGCTACATAAGACCCTAAACGGAATATTGTTATAAACAAAAGAGTGTTGAGAATTCTAGTTCTCAACTCCTCAATCGAAAATATATGTTTTATCGTCTCAAAAAATCGTTTCATGTTATGGGGCTTACATTATCTGTTCGATAATCAAACATACACGGTTTAGAACTGAACCAACAAGGTTACAACTTAACTGCTTTACCACCTGCTTTTTCAATCGCTTCGATGGCCGATGCAGAAAAACCATTTGCCTGAACTTCAACAGCAGATGTAATTTCTCCACGGTTAAGGATTTTAACAAGGTCTTTTTTCGCGCAAAGTCCGTTTTCACGAATCAATTCAAGCGTAATAACAGTAGCATTTGTTTTTTCAACAAGAGCCTGAATTGCATCAAGATTCAATGCTTTATACTCAACTCTGTTAATGTTGTTAAAACCGAATTTAGGCAAACGTCGTTGAAGAGGCATCTGGCCACCTTCAAAACCCACTTTACGGCTATAACCTGAACGAGACTGTGCTCCTTTATGTCCACGTGCAGAAGTTCCGCCTAAACCGGATCCCTGACCACGTCCGACACGTTTTCCGACTTTAACGGATCCAGCTGCCGGTTTTAATGAACTAAGATTCATACTTTTAGTATTTATTAAATTTCTTCAACTATAACCAAGTGACTTACCTTACGGATCATACCCGCAATGGCGTCGGTATTTTCCTGCTCAACCGAACGGTTAATCTTACCCAAGCCTAACGCTTTGATAGTTAACTTTTGTCTTTCCGGACGATCGATAACACTTTTAATTTGTGTAATACGTACTTTTGACATAATTACTCTCAGATAAAGGATAATCCCTTGTAAGGATTATCCGTTGAATACTTTGTCCAATTTAACTCCACGTTGGAAAGCAACCTGATGAGGAGCTCTCATTTTCAAAAGAGCGTCAATTGTAGCTTTAATAACGTTGTGCGGATTCGAAGAACCTTTTGACTTAGCAAGTACGTCTTTGATACCGGCACTTTCAAGAACGGCGCGCATAGGACCACCTGCAAGTACTCCTGTACCAGGAGCTGCTGGTTTGATCAAAACAAATCCACCGCTGAATTTACCTTCCATTGCATGAGGAACAGTGTTTTTCAACATAGGAATTTGAATCAAATTCTTTTTAGCATCGTCAATTCCTTTGGCAATAGCATCTGTTACTTCATTTGCTTTACCTAGTCCATGACCTACCACACCTTTTCCGTCACCCACAACCACGATGGCAGAGAAACTAAAACGACGACCACCTTTTACTACTTTTGCTACCCGATTGATCGCTACAACGCGTTCTTTCAGATCCGATTCGTTAACCTTTGAAGGTTTTGTATTTGTAGACATAGTCTTTGCTTATTCTTAGAATTTCAGGCCACCCTCACGAGCTCCTTCGGCCAATGCTTTAACTTTACCATGGTACAAATATCCGTTACGGTCAAATACTACCGCAAGAATACCTGCTGCCTGCGCCTTTTCGGCAATCTTCTTTCCAACTGCAAGAGCTGCCTCTACGTTAGAACTTTCTTTTCTCTCACCAAGGTCAAGCGTCGAAGCACTTACCAGGGTTACACCTTGAATATCATCAATGATTTGAGCATAGATGCTAGTGTTTGAACGGAAAACCGAAAGACGGGGACGTTCAGCACTACCTTTCACTTTCTTACGAATGTGATATTTAAGGCGTTGTCTTCTATCTACTTTTGAGGTAGCCATTTTAAATCTTATCTAAACTTAGTTAACAAAATCATCCTGTGGCTACGCACTATTTCTTAGCAGACTTACCAGCTTTGCGGCGAACGATTTCACCAACAAAACGAATACCCTTACCTTTATAAGGTTCTACTTTACGTAGAGACTTAATTTTAGCAGCAACAGAACCTATCAATTCCTTGTCAATACCTTCCAAAATTACTTTTGGATTCTGACCTTTTTCAGAAGTGGTTGTAAGTTTTAGTTCTTCAGGTATCGACATAAAAATATTATGTGAATAACCCAATTGCAATTCTAAAACATTACCAACGGCACTGGCTTTGTAACCAACACCGATGATTTCCATTTCTTTTTTGTATCCTGCTTCAACACCAATTACCATGTTGTTGATTAGTGAGCGGTACAAACCGTGCAACGCTTTATGGCGCTTTTGTTCGCTAGGACGTTTAACTTTCAATTCGTTTCCTTCGATTTCGATTGCGATATCGGTGTCAACAGCTTGAGTAAGCGTTCCTTTTGGACCCTTAACTGATACCAGGTTATCGTCAGATACAGAGATCGTAACGCCTGCTGGTATAGTGATTAATTTATTTCCTATTCGTGACATTTCCTGAATAACTTTAAAATATTAGTACACGAAACATAACACCTCTCCACCTACATTCAGTGTTTTGGCTTCCTTATCTGTCATAACACCTTTCGATGTAGAGATAATTACAGTTCCAAGACCACCCAAAACGCGAGGTAGTGTAGATGTCCCGGAGTACTTGCGTAACCCTGGCTTACTAACACGCTGCAATTTTACAATTGCATTTTGTTTCGTAACAGGATTGTATTTCAAGGCTATCTTGATTACACCCTGAGGGCCGACTTCGTCAAATTTATAACTCTGGATATACCCTTTATCAAAAAGTACCTTCGTTATTTCTTTTTTTATGTTGGATGCAGGTATCTCAACAACCCTGTGCTTCGCTTTGATGGCGTTTCTGAGTCTCGTCAGATAATCTGCTATGGGATCCGTTAACATTTTTTATGCCTAGTTTAAACACTCCCTTAAAACGGGAGTGCAAAGTTAAGTAATTGAAATCAGAATTGAAAGTATTCCTACCAACTTGATTTTGTAACACCCGGAATTTTACCATCTGAGGCCATTTCCCGGAACAGAACTCTTGAAATTCCGAATTTGCGCATATATCCACGAGGTCTTCCTGTGATTTTGCAACGATTGTGCAGACGTACAGGCGATGAGTTACGGGGTAATTTATCTAGGCCAACCCAATCCTCAGCAGCCTTTAATGTTTTACGCTTTTCAGCATAACGAGCTACTAAATGCTTGTCTTTTTCTTTCCCGTGCTTTTACTGATTCTTTTGCCATTGTCGGTAAATATCTTAGTCTTAAGAATTATCCTTGTTTGTTCGCATTAGTGAAAGGCATACCAAGTGCTTTCAACAATTCGTAACTTTCTTCGTCAGAATTAGTTGAAGTAACAAATGTGATATCCATACCTGTAATCTTGTTTACCTTTTCGATAGAGATTTCAGGGAAGATAATTTGTTCTTTCACACCAAAAGTATAATTTCCACGACCGTCAAATCCTTTGTCGCTGATACCTTTGAAGTCACGTACACGTGGCATTGCAATAGAAGTCAAACGATCAAGGAATTCGTACATACGGTCTCCGCGTAGTGTTACTTTTGCTCCAATCGGCATGTTTTCACGCAACTTAAAGTTAGAAACCGCCTTTTTAGAAATGGTAGCAATTGCTTTTTGTCCTGTAATCAAGTCCTAGTTCTTCAACTCCTGTATCAACCAATTTCTTGTCAGCATACAGCTGCGCCGATACCTTTGTTGATTACAATTTTAGTCAAACGAGGTACCTGCATTACAGACTTGTACTCGAAACTTTTCTTTCAGTTGCGAAACTACTTCGCTAACGTACTTTTCTTTTAATCTTGGCTGTGCCATTTTTCTAAATTAATTATGTGGATTACCGACCCACGCGCTTCGTATATAAAACTAACAGACTGGTCCTGAAACCAGAAGACTTAAATAAAGTCTCCTGATTTTTTAGAGAACCGCTGTAACTTTCCTTTATCGTTTGCTTTACGACCGGTACGGGTCGCTTCGCCAGTTTTTGGATCGACAACCATCAGATTGCTGATATGAATAGCACCTTCACGTTTTTCGATACTTCCCTGTGGGTTCTGTGCATTTGGTTTTACGTGTTTCGTAATCAAATTAACACCTTCCACAGTTGCTCTTGATTTCTCAACAAGCACGTTTTGATAACCCCTGTTTCACCTTTTGCGTTTCCGGAAATTACTTTTACAGTATCTCCTTTGCGAATGTGCAATTTTGCAGGTGCGTTTTTATTTTTGCTTTCCATTTGAGGTATTCTCTTATCGGTTCTAAAGAAATACTTTTGTTTTATTTCTTACAACACTTCCGGTGCCAGGGAAACAATCTTCATAAACTGTTTTTCACGCAATTCACGTGCTACTGGACCGAAAATACGTGTACCACGTGGTTCATCGTTGTTGTTAATAAAACAGCTGCATTATCCTCAAAACGAATGTATGTACCATCCTTGCGTCGTACTTCCTTTTTAGTCCGTACAACCACGGCTTTTGAAACCGTTCCTTTTTTCATGCTGCTCGAAGAAAGAGCAGACTTTACTGTTACGACGATCTTATCGCCTACTGAAGCATAGCGTTTGCCAGTTCCACCAAGTACACGTATTACGAGTACTTCCTTTGCTCCACTGTTGTCTGCTACCGACAGTCTTGATTCTTGCTGTACCATTTGTTACTTAGCTTTTTCAAGGATTTCAACTAATCTCCAACGCTTATTCTTACTAAGCGGACGAGTTTCCATAACTCTGATTGTATCACCGATACCAACCTGGTTATTTTCGTCATGCACCATTAACTTGGTAGTTTTAGTCATAAACTTACCATATTTCGCGTGCTTCACTTTACGCTCAACAGTGATCACACAGGATTTCTCCATTTTGTTGCTCACTACTTTACCGACTCTTTCTTTACGTAAATTTCTTTCTGTTGCCTCCATAATTTCTTAAACTGATTTACTGTTGGTTAGTTTTAGCCGACAGTTCGGTTAATAGTTTTGCAATTTCCTTACGCGAGGCGCGAATACGCAAAGGGTTTTCGATCGGTGAAATAGCGTGCGCGAATTTCAATCGTAGTAAGCGCTCTCTTTCTTGTGCGATCTGTTCTTTCAGCTGATCCTGCGACAGATCTTTTATTTCTTTACTAGTCATTGCTTTTAATAATTAGCGTTCTTAGATAACGTTCGGGGTTGGTCTATTCTTGATAATCCCGACGTACCACGAACTTCGTTTTAATTGGCAACTTTTGTGCAGCCAAACGCAATGCTTCGTTTGCAGTTTCCAGTGGAACACCGGTTGCTTCGAAGATAATTGTTCCTGGCTTAATTGCTGCTACCCAATATTCAGGAGCTCCTTTACCTTTACCCATACGAACCTCTGCAGGTTTTTTAGTAATAGGTTTGTCAGGGAAAATACGAATCCATACCTGGCCTTCACGTTTCATAGCACGTGTTACCGCGATACGTGCTGCTTCTATCTGACGTGCTGTTATCCAGCCTGGCTCAAGTGACTTGATTGCGAAAGATCCGAAAGCGATTTCATGCACCACGAGTGGCCAGTCCCTTTTCTGAACCTTTGCCTTTTTGTTGCTTGCGAAATTTTGTTCTTTTCGGCTGTAACATGATTCTAATCTATTTGAACCGATTTAACAAAATCGGAAAATGTCTGATTACTTCTTCTTATTCTCTATTTCTCTTACGACGATCAGCTTCGCTTCCGCCGCCACCGCCTTCACTACCACCGCCACGGTTACTATCGTTTCCGCCACGACCACCTCTTCTGTCTCTTGCTACGGTCGTTTCCGCCGCCTGATCCAGTTCCTCTGTCGCTTCTGTCAGCTCTGTCGAGCAGCTGTTGCAGCACTTGGAGTCAAATCACGCTTTCCGTACAATTCACCTTTGAAGATCCAAACTTTGATACCTATTTTACCATAGATAGTTTGTGCTTCTGAGATTGCATAATCAATATCCGCACGGAATGTATGCAGAGGAATTCGTCCTTCTTTATACTCTTCTGTACGTGCCATTTCAGCACCACCCAAACGACCTGCAAGACTTATTTTGATACCTTCAGTTCCTACACGCATTGCAGAAGCGATTGATTGCTTCATTGCACGACGGTAAGAAATACGAGCTTCTAGTTGTTGTGCGATTGCTTCTCCAACTAATTTTGCATCAATCTCAGGACGTTTAATTTCAAAGATGTTGATCTGAACATCTTTTCCTGTGATTTTTTTAAGCTCTTCTTTGATCTTATCAACTTCACTACCACCTTTACCAATTACAATACCCGGACGAGCCGTGTGAATTGTAAGCGTGATACGTTTTAATGTACGTTCGATAACTACTTTAGAGATCGATCCTTTTGGGATACGTGCTTTTATGTATTTTCGGATTTTTTCGTCTTCAACTAATTTGTCAGAGAAGTCTTTTCCACCGTACCAGTTAGAATCCCAACCTCTAACAATTCCTAATCTCAGACCTATAGGATTAACCTTTTGTCCCATTCGAAATAGATCGTTTACTTATGATTCGGTGATTACTGTTGTTTTCCACGCTTGCGGCAACTTCCGCTGTGTCATCAACCACAAGTGTAATGTGGTTTGAACGTTTACGGATTCTGTGTGCTCTTCCTTGCGGTGCAGGGCGCAAACGCTTCAACATACGTCCACCGTCAATAAATACGGTTTTAACAATAAAGATCAGCGTCTTCCAGCTTAGCATCTTCATTCAATTGTTGCCAGTTGGCAACTGCAGAAAGTAAAACTTTGTGCAAAATTGGTGAAGAAGCTCTTGGTTGAAACTTTAAAAGCGCCAACGCTTTGCTGACCTTTTGTCCGCGAATCATGTCGGCTACTAATCTCATCTTACGAGGAGAAGTAGGCACATTTCTTAATATAGCTCTTGCTTCCATGTTCTTTCAGATATAGGCTGGTTCCGATGACGAAACCCAGCTATCGTCGACTAATTATTTTCTACCTTTATCTTTTTTGGCTGTGTGACCACGGAAGTTACGCGTTGGAGAAAACTCTCCCAGTTTGTGTCCTACCATGTTTTCAGTTACATAAACAGGGATAAACTTATTACCGTTGTGAACTGCAAATGTATGTCCAATGAAATCCGGAGAGATCATTGAGCGTCGTGACCATGTTTTAATTACTGACTTACGTGCTGCGCTGTTCATCATCTGTAACTTTGTTCTCCAGACGAAAGTCAATATATGGTCCTTTTTTTAATGAGCGTGCCATATTATTCTATTATTTTTTACGACGGCTGATAATCAATTTCTCAGAATGCTTATTGCGATCACGAGTTTTAAGTCCTTTTGAGAACTGTCCGTTTCTTGATCGAGGCTGACCTCCTGATGAGCGACCTTCACCACCACCCATTGGGTGATCGACTGGGTTCATTGCAACACCACGAACTCTTGGGCGACGACCTAACCAACGTTTACGACCTGCTTTACCTAATGCCACATTCATGTGACTTGAATTAGAAACTGTTCCAACAGTTGCGATACAAGTTGAAAGAATCATACGCATTTCGCCAGAAGGCATTTTAATAACTGCATATTTACCATCACGAGCTACAAGCTGAGCATAAGCACCTGCGCTTCTTGCAAACTGACCGCCTTTACCAGGAGTCAATTCAATATTGTGAACAATTGTACCAATTGGAATTGAACTTAATGGAAGAGCATTTCCAACTTCTGGAGCTACTGAACTTCCTGAAACAATTACTTGTCCTACTTTCAATCCGTTTGGAGCAATGATGTATCTTTTTTCGTCATCAGCATATTGTACCAGAGCAATACGTGCTGAACGGTTTGGATCGTATTCAATTGTAAGAACTGTTGCTGGTGCATCAAAACGATTTCTTTTGAAATCAATAACACGGTATTTGCGTTTGTGACCACCACCTATATGACGCATGGTACGTGTCCCTGAGCTATTACGACCACCTGTTCTTTTGATGGTCTCTAATAGACTCTTTTCAGGTTTTGACGCTGTGATCTCCTCAAAAGTAGGAGCCGATGCGAAAACGTTGACCAGCACTTGTCGGTTTTAATTTTTTAACTGCCATTTGCTATACTTAACTCTTCAAAGATTTGAATCGCTCAACTAAATTCTAATGCTTCACCGTAAATATCGATGATCTCACCTTCAGCTACTGTTACAATAGCTTTCTTGATAGTTGACGTTTTTCCACTTACAAACTTTCCACCCGAAGTGCGGGATTTGCTTTTACCAATGCTACGCATTGTATGAACGCTTTCTACGGTAACCCCAAACAGTTTCTCAATAGCCTTTTTGATCTCAACTTTGTTTGAAGTAAGAGTTACTTCAAAGGCATACTTTCCTTGACCACCCTGAGCCGTTACCTTTTCGGTTATAATCGGACGTTTCAGTACACTCATCATTATTTGTTCAATTGGGTTTCCAAAATAGACAGAGCAGATTCACTTATCAAAAGACGGTCTGCATTCATCAGATCATATGTATTTACCAAATCAACAGTAGTAACTTTTGCTTTTGGAATGTTTCGGCTTGACAGATATACATTGCTATCAACTGCTGGAAGAATCAACAATGTTTTTGTGTTCACTAATGAAAGTGAATTCAAATACATTCAGATATGATTTAGTTTTTGGTGCATCAAAAGTAAATGCTTCCAAAACAGAAATTGCATCAGATTGTAGCTTTCGCAGAAAAAGCAGACTTACGAGCTAATGTTTTTACTTTTCTTGTTGATTTTAAAACTATAGTCACGAGGTCTTGGACCGAATATACGACCACCACCTACGAATACCGGAGATTTAATGCTACCTGCACGAGCTCCACCTGTACCTTTTTGCGTCTTGATCTTACGTGTTGAGTGATTAATCTCTGCACGTTCTTTTGATTTGTGTGTTCCCTGACGTTGATTAGCCAAGTACAATTTCACATCGAGATAGATCGCATGCGTCGTTAGGTTCGATGCCGAAAATTTCTTCAGACACACTTACCTTCTTGCCGGTATCTTCTCCTTTTATATTTAATACGGACAGTTCCATGGTACTATTTCTCAATGATTAGAAATGAATTCTTTGAACCCGGTACTGAGCCACTAACAACTAAAAGGTTTTGCTCAGGTATCACTTTCAGAATACGTAAATTCTGAATTTTTACACGATTGTTACCCATGCGTCCACCCATACGAATGCCTTTAAATACGCGTGAAGGGAATGAACAAGCACCAATCGAACCTGGGTGACGTGCACGGTTATGCTGACCGTGAGTTTGACCACCAACCCCTGCGAAACCATGGCGTTTTACAACACCCTGAAAACCGCGGCCTTTGGCAGAACCAACAACATCAACAAATTCACCTTCTTCAAAGATATCTTGTACTGATAGTGAAGTTCCAAGTTCATGCTCCACTTCAAATTCCTTAAACTCAACCAGCTTTTGCTTTGGGAGTTGTACTGGCTTTTTTGAAGTGACCAATTAACGGCTGAGAAGAGTTTTTCTCTTTCTTCTCGCCAAAACCTAACTGGATAGCTTTATAGCCATCCTTTTCTTCGGACCTAACTTGTGTAACAACACAAGGACCAGCTTGAATCACAGTACATGCCAGAGCCTGCCCGTCAGCATTGTACAAACTAGTCATTCCGATTTTTTTACCTATTAAACCAGACATGTTATTGAAATTAAAATTAGCAGGTAAAACCCTTATTCTTTAAAACGGACTGCAAAGATAGAAATTCAAATTTTTATATCAAAGCAGTATTTTATTATTTCTCACTGATAATCAGCAAAAAAGGTCAGATGTACTAAACATCTGACCTCAGTTAATTCCTGGTACTCATCGAACATCAAAAAAACATTCGATTATTATCTGAATGAGCTCAGATGTGGTTTCCAGATATTCCGGACCTTCATCCAATTATATATTTGACTTAACTAAATAAGCCGTCTGAATCACTAAACTTTGATCTCTACATCAACACCGCTTGGCAATTCAAGCTTCATCAAGGCATCAACAGTTTTTGCACTTGTAGAGAAAATATCTACCAGACGTTTGTAAGTACAAAGCTGGAATTGCTCACGTGACTTTTTGTTCACGTGTGGTGAACGAAGAACAGTGAATTTCTCTGTTTTTGTTGGCAATGGAATTGGACCGCTAACAACAGCACCTGTTGCCTTTACAGCCTTAACAATCTTCTCAGCTGATTTGTCAACCAAGTTGTGGTCGAATGACCGAAGTTTGATACGAATTTTTTGATTCATCTTATTTGCTTATTTCCGGTTCTGAGAATACTTGAACGAAACGAATTCCGACAATCCACCAGCGAAAGAACCATTTACTTCACTGGCTTAATATTTATAAATAATCACGTGTACCTGTTCAGAGCAGATAGCTAATCATCTTTATTTATGCTTTAACTAAGCCTTTTGCTTTTTCAATTACTGTTTCAGCAATGTTCTTAGGAACATCTCGTAGTAAGCGAATGTCAAAGATGCAGTAGCACGGCCTGATGACATTGTACGAAGATCAGTTACATAACCGAACAATTCAGAAAGAGGAACATCAGCTTTGATAACCTGAGCACCATTACGTGAATCCATACCTCTCATGATACCACGACGACGGTTCAGGTCACCGTGATAGGTCCAGTGTATTCATCAGGAGTAAGAACTTCAACGTGCATGATTGGCTCCATCAATTTAGGACCTGCATGACGTGCATGCTTCTCTGAAACCAATTTTAGCAGCCAATTCGAATGATAATGCATCTGAATCGACATCGTGGAATGAACCGTGGAACAAACGCACTTTCATCGAATCCAAAGGATATCCTGCCAAGAGCACCATTTACCATAGATGCTTCAAATCCTTTTTGAACTGGAGGAATAAATTCACGAGGAATAGTACCACCTACAATTTCATTTACAAACTGCAAACCTGTTTTTGGCTCTTTTCCTTCTTCGTTATCATCACGTGGTCCGATTTCAAATAGGATATCGGCAAATTTACCACGACCACCTGTTTGTTTCTTATAAACTTCACGGTGTTCAACAGTTCTTAGTAAGAGTTTCTTTGTAAGCAACCTGAGGAGCACCCTGGTTTACTTCCACTTTAAATTCACGTTTCAAACGGTCGATGATGATTTCAAGGTGAAGCTCACCCATTCCTCTGATGATCGTCTGACCAGTTTCTTCGTTACTTTCAACTTGAAACGTAGGATCTTCTTCGATCAATTTAGTAATAGCCTTACCGAAGTTATCGCTATCAGCCTGATTTCTTAGGCTCAATTGCGTAACCAATAACCGGCTCAGGGAACTCCATTGATTCAAGAACGATTGGGTTCTTTTCATCAGCAAAGTGTATCACCTGTTTTAATATCTTTAAAACCAACTACCGCACCAATATCACCTGCTTCAAGACGATCAATTTGATTTTGCTTGTTAGCGTGCATTTGGAAGATACGAGAGATACGCTCTTTGTTTTCTGAACGGGTGTTGAATACATAAGAACCTGAATCAAGATATCCTGAATAAGCGCGGATAAAGCAAAGACGACCTACGAAAGGATCAGTTGCAATTTTAAATGCTAAGTGCTGCAAATGGATCTTTATCCGTTGGCTGACGATGAAATTTCTTCGTCCAGTATCGGGATCAGTTCCGATGATGCTTTCACGATCCATGTGGTGAAGGCAAAATAGCCATCACGTAATCAAGCATGGTTTGAACACCTTTGTTTTTGAAAGAAGAACCACAAACCATAGGAACAATTTTCATGCTGATACGTTGCTGTGCGCAAAGCTGCAAGAATTTCGTCTTCAGTAGATTGAAGTCAGGATCTTCAAAGATATTTCTCCATCAAAGTGTCATCAAATTCAGCAACTGCTTCAAGCAATTTCTCTCTCCACTCAGTTGCTTCTTCCATCATATCATCAGGAATAGGAACTTCTGTGAAAGTCATTCCTTTATCATGCTTCATTCCAATCAATACCACGGAAGTTAATCAAGTCAACAACACCTCTGAAAGTATCTTCAGCACCGATTGGCAATTGAAGAGGAACAGCGTTAGCTGCCCAACATTTCTTTCACCTGTTTACAAACTTTTAAGAAGTCTGCACCAGAACGGTCCATTTTATTTACGAAACCGATACGGGCTACATTATAGTTGTTAGCCAGACGCCAGTTAGTTTCAGACTGAGGCTCAACACCATCAACTGCACTGAAAAAGGAATACCAAACCATCCAATACACGAAGAGAACGGTTTACCTCAACAGTAAAGTCAACGTGACCCGGTGTATCGATAATGTTGATATGGTATTTTTCATCTACGGTATTTCCAATCAACTGTTGTAGCAGCAGAAGTAATGGTAATACCACGCTCCTGCTCCTGCTCCATCCAGTCCATTGTAGCAGCACCATCGTGTACTTCACCAATTTTGTGGCTTACACCTGCGTAATAAAGAATACGCTCAGTTGTTGTTGTTTTACCTGCATCAATGTGAGCAGCAATACCAATGTTTCTTGTTAATCTTAAATCACGTGCCATGGCAAATGGTGATGTGTTATTTATATTCGATGTGCAATTCAATTCTTGAAGCAAGCTCTGAACATTCTTAGGGCATTTTCACACCACTGCCAAAAATTCAGAGTGCAAAAGTATAAATTGTTGATTATAAAAACAATGAATAGGAAAGTTATTTTTTTCAGAAACTAATAAAAAAACCTGAAGTGCTGTTATTTAAGTTGATTCAGCACGAAAACATAGTAAATTTTTGAGGATCAGTTACATTAAATATAGCCGACAATAACTTTTACTTGAAACATCGAAAAATTCCATTTAGTGAGATCATATACGTAATTGCACTTATACCAGTTTCAGTGCAAACATTCTGCAAACTCGTTGACACACGAATTATTTAATGATTTCAGTCCATGCAAGAGCTTTTCACCTGGTTCTTAATAAATGAAACATTAGATTCAATTAAGACTCTAACGAAAAAAGGGTTCCGGTTTAAAACCAGAACCCTTTTCAAATATTCTTCCCGAAGGAGATTTCCTAGAATCGGAAATGCGAGAATGCTTTGTTCGCATCAGCCATACGGTGCGTATCGTCTTTCTTCTTAACAGCAGCTCCTTCACCTTTAGCAGCAGCAATGATTTCACCAGCCAAGACGGTCTACCATGGTTTTTTCTCCACGCTTACGAGAATAGTTGATCAACCATTTCATACCCAAAGACTTGCTTACGTTCAGGACGAACTTCAGTTGGAACCTGGAAAGTAGCACCACCAACACGACGGCTTTTTACTTCAACAGATGGAGTTACATTGTTCAATGCTTTTTTCCAAGTTTCAAGACCGCTTTCGCTGGTTTTTTTCTCAACCAATTCCAATGCATCATAGAAAATTGTGAAAGCAATGCTTTTCTTTCCTTCGAACATCAGGTTGTTTACAAATTTTGTAACCTGTACATCTCTGAACTTAGGATCAGGAAGGATATATCTTTTCTTTGGTTTTGACTTTCTCATTTTTGTACTTAATGTTTTACACGAGGTTTCGTTTTGCAACTTATTCACCCTGAACAGAATCCGGATTACTTCCCTTTTATTTATCAGAATAATTCTTTAATAAAAGCAGAGAGAGTTACTTTTTATTTTTTCTTACCTTTTGTTGGTGCTGCTGCAACTTGTCCTGGTTTAGGACGTTTTGCACCATATTTAGAACGACGTTGTTTACGTCCGTTAACACCTGCTGTATCCAATGCACCACGGATAATGTGGTAACGCACACCTGGTAAATCTTTAACACGACCACCACGGATCAAAACGATCGAGTGCTCCTGCAAGTTGTGGCCTTCACCCGGGATGTAGGCATTCACTTCTTTGTTGTTAGAAAGACGAACACGGGCAACTTTACGAAGTGCTGAGTTCGGTTTCTTTGGCGTTGTGGTGTACACACGGGTACACACACCCCTACGCTGAGGGCAAGAATCCAAAGCCGGTGACTTGGATTTCCATGTAATGGTCTCTCTACCTTTACGGACTAATTGTGAAATAGTTGGCATTTAACAAATTGATTTTGATCTGGTTAATCAACCAGTCTATTGTTTTACAAACAGTTTTCCCGAAAAATCGGACTGCAAAAGTAACAGACTAACATTGATTTACAAAATGTTAATACTTTTTTTTTATTGACTATACTACGTTAAAACCTCAATGATCAGTTATACTTATCAGAAATATCATTCATGAATTGCGATACCAACAGCAGGTTTTGTTATATTAAAAACTTACTTTGCAACAAAACAGTGCTATATTCGATAATTATCAGAACCTGAAACATCTTTTGATAATCCGATTAAGCATTTTGTTAGCAATAAGACAAAAGTATCTAAGAAATCAGACATTTGTAACTGTTATTAAACAATAATAACGTCATAACTATTAATTAATGACGCGAATGACTATTTTAGGAGACATTTTATTTTTTCAATAAAAATATTTGTCCTTCATATCCAGAATTTTATTTCCAAACGTTGTTTAGTAGTATTGTCTTTTAGAACCCATAAACGCTCATCAAATTCGTTTGCATTTATACTTAATATTATGAAAATTTTGCGGTGTAATTTTACCCTCGTTATTAGTATTCTGGTACTGAGCACATTGCTGGCTGGCTGTAATTCAGCCATGCAGGCTTATAAAGACGGAGTAAAGAAATTTGATAACGGCGAATATGACCTGGCTATTAAAGGATTGCAAAAAGCGGCTGCAGCCAACTATGAACCAATTCAGACCAAGTTTCCTGATTGCCGAATCCTATCGGCTTTCCAACCGGTTTAAAGAAGCTATTCCTTATTATAAAAAAGCACTGGACGCTGGCGTGACAAATCCGGAAGCACAATTTCAGTATGCCTATGCATTGAAAACGGCCGGTCAGTATGAAGAAGCGGCTAATCAGTTTGCATTATTTGCAAAAGCGCCGAACAGTCCGAAAAATTTGCAGGAACGCGCTTTACGCGAAATTGAAATTCTTAAAATCACAGATAAGCTTGAGTATTGAAAAAATGCCGATGTTCAATTGAAAGATATTCCTTTCAATACCGCGGGTTCTGAATTTTCTCCGACTGTTCTCGGCAACGAACTTGTTTTTTCTTCTTCCAAAAAAGAAAAGATCTATAAAAATAACGGTCAGTCAATGCTGGGTCTTTATAAAATTTCACTTGCGGAAAGATGCAGGAGAAACACAGGGAACGCCGGTTTTATTCAGTAAAGAGATTTTTGACGCCGGATGCCAATGAAGGTTCGCCGGCATTTTCAGTCCTGATGGAAAAACACTTGATTTTTGCCCGCGGAAATACAGGAAAAAAGAAAGGAACTGCTGATGTGGATTTGTACCAAAGCCGTAATGTAAACGGACAATGGACTCCTCCAGCGATTTTGCCGATTAACGATTCTCTGGCATGGGACGGTTCTCCGTCTTTTTCCCGTGATGGCAAAACATTATACTTTGCTTCCAACCGTGCAGGCGGCGCAGGTGGAATTGATTTGTACAGAACGAATATTGATGCATCCGGCCGTTTCAGCAAACCGGTGAATATGGGTCGTGATATCAATACCGCTGGTGATGATATGTTCCCATACGTTGCCGAAGGCGGAAAACTTTATTTTGCTTCTGACGGACATCCGGGATTAGGAAAACTGGATCTTATTTTCGGCAACCCGTACACAAGGTGTTATTACGATTGAAAATCTGGGCTTGCCTTTTAATAGTCCGCAGGATGATTTTGGACTTATATTTTACAAAGATAAAAACCAGGGATTTTTTGCGTCCAACCGTGAAGGCGGCAAAGGTGATGATGATATTTATTATTTCTTCACACCAAAAGCACCAGATACAACAATTGCTGTAAAATGATCCGATGGATCCTTTGAATCCGCAAAACCCGAATTATATCGAAGGAAAATTAAAAACGGTTCGCTATTTCCTGGCGGGTGATGTTTATGACAATTCAACAAATCCTACGCCGATCGATTCTGCGATTGTTCATATTTTGCCGGATACTTCGGATACGCAGATTACCCAGCTGAAAACAAATGCTGCCGGTAAATTTGGAACACAACCTGTTGAAGAAGGAAAATCGTATGTTCTTTTGGTAACTAAAAAAGGTTTTATCAGTAAAAGAGAGCCATTTTCTATGAATGGTCGAAGCATTCCGCCTATCTTTCTAACCAAAGCATTAACCGATACTACATATCAGGTTTCGATCAAACTGGACAGGCTGGAACTGAACAAAACATTCGTTCTCGACAATATTTATTACGACTTGAACAAATACAACATCCGTCCGGATGCGGCCATTGAACTGGATAAACTGGTACAGATCCTGAAAGATAATCCGACGATGAACATTGAATTAAGTTCTCACACGGATGCGCGTGCTACGGATGCTTATAACATGACGCTTTCTCAAAACAGAGCAGAATCGGCTGTGAAATATTTAAATCTGAAAGGAATTGAAGCCGAAAGATTAACAGCCAAAGGTTATGGTGAACGTCAGCTGATAATTCCAAATGCAAAAACGGAAGAAGAACATCAGCGTAACCGTCGTACAGAATTTACGATTTTGAGCTACTAAAATTATTTTTAAAAATTCCCGAATCCAACAAAATCAGTCTTCGGAGACTATTTTGTTGGATTCTTTGTTTCATGACCATCTGCCTGTAACATCAGCCATTCGCGTCGATTTTTAGTATACTTGCAATAACAACAATAAATTTTTCTTCTATTATTTCCTTCAATGATTCACCGTATTATCTATTGGTTCCGCAACGACCTTAGACTTCAGGATAATGAAGCCTTTTTTTCTGCCACTCAATCTGCTCAGGAAGTTGTTCCGGTTTATGTTTTTGACCCTCGTCAATTTGAAAAAACAAAATTTGGTTTTCGGCGTGCAGGAGCATTGAGAGCTCAGTTTTTATTGGAATCAGTTCTGGATTTAAGAAACCGTCTGCGCGAAAAAGGCGGAGACTTATTGATCCGCGTTGGTGAGCCCGAAAAGATTATCGCGCAGCTTGCAGAAGAATATAGCGCTCAATATATATATACGAGTAAGGAAATTGCACCTGATGAAACCAGTGCAGAAACTTCGTTAAGCAAAAATATCAAGGTGATGAATGTTGATATCAAACTTTTCTGGATGACAACACTGGGAAGTGCCGTTGATTTGCCGTTTTCAATCGCCAAACTTCCTTTCGATTTTCCGGAGTTTTACGAGAAAATGAAAGCTGGTTTAAAGGTGAAAGCTGTTTCTCAGGAACCTTCACATATTAATTTGCCGCAAGGATATGAAGCCGGATTAATTCCATCGCTTCCAATGCTTTCTATTGATCCGTTTGAAATAACGGAATCAAATAAGAAATCATCTGACTTTTTGCAAAAAGGCGGAGAAACTACTGCGCTGGTTAAGCTAAACAATTTATTGAAGAATATATAAAAACAGGAAAAGCCCTGAATTCCGACGAACCGATCGTCGATTATGAATTATCGACCTGGCTTTCTTTAGGTTGTCTTTCACCTAGAACGGTCTATTTATGCTTTGCTGCCTTATTTACAACAAAATCCTGACACAACAATTGTTGTGAGAGATCTGCTAAAAAGAGATTTTGCTAACTGGACATTACTGCGCCATGGTTCAAGACTGTTCAAACCTGGCGGTATAAAACATGAAATCAACAAACGCTGGTTAAATGAACTTCCTGTTTTTGAAAAATGGACAAGCGCAACGACGGAAAATGAAGAAGTAAATGCGGCGATTACGAAGTTAATCTCAACCGGATATCTTACAACAACAGAAAGAAATCTTGCCGCGGATTATCTTAGCAACGAGCTTGGTATCAACTGGACCTGGGGTGCTATGTTTTTTGAAAGTTACCTGATCGATTATAATGTTTCAGGAAACTGGGTACGCTGGAATACAGATCGCCGGAGTGGGCAGTATTTAATCCTGTCATCACGGGTTAAGACGCTGTATAATGTCCCGTTAGCCGGTTATGTAGTTTTTCTTAAAGATTTTGCTAGCTTTGGTCAACTTTGGACCCAATCATTAACTCTAAATCAAATATTACAATGTCAAAAGGACTAATCGCAGTTGTTGTCATTCTCCTTATTTTCGGATTTGTTGGATGTGGCAAATATAATGGCCTGGTAGGCAAAGATGAAGTCGTAAAAGAATCATGGGCAAAAGTCGAAAGTCAGTACCAACGCCGTGCAGACCTTATTCCCAACCTGGTAAGTACAGTAAAAGGTGCAGCAGATTTTGAAAAAAGTACATTGACGGCTGTTATTGAAGCACGTGCGAAAGCAACGTCAACAACCATCAATGCAGATCAGCTTACTCCTGAAAATATCACTAAATTCCAGGGTGCACAAGATCAGTTAAGCGGCGCTTTATCCCGCCTTTTGGTATCTGTTGAAAAATATCCTGACCTGAAAGCAAACCAGAACTTTCTGGAACTTCAGGCACAATTGGAAGGTACTGAAAACCGTATCGCTGTTGCCCGTAATGATTTTAACACCGTTGTAAAAGATTACAATCAGGAAGTACGTACTTTCCCGACCAATTTGTTCGCAGGTGTTTTCGGCTTTGCTCAAAAAGGTTATTTCACCGCCGCAGCTGGTTCAGAAAAAGCACCATCGGTAAAGTTCTAATACAAGAATTGGGTTTCAGGAATTATCCTGAAACCCAACTTTCAACCGCCCAGCTTTCAACTTTCCAATCTCAACTTTCAACTCACCTATGCCTGATTCACTTTTTTTCTCAGACGAGGAACAAAAGCAGATTATTGCTGCAATTCAGGAAGCTGAAAAACAAACTTCCGGGGAAGTCAAGGTGCATATTGAAAAAAAATGTGCTACAGCCGATGATGTTCTGGAAAGAGCAAAAGAAGTTTTCGGACTTTTGAATATGCATGCCACGGCAGGAACAAAACGGTGTACTTTTTTATCTTGCTTATGAAGACCGGAAATTTGCAGTTTTGGGAGATAAAGGAATCAATGAAAAAGTACCGAGCTGATTTTTGGAACAGTACCAAAGACTTGCTTCGCAATTATTTTTCCCAAAGCCAATTTACCGATGGACTTTGCGCAGGAATAAAAGAAGCCGGTTTACAACTAAAAATTCATTTCCCATATCGTTCAGACGATGTCAATGAACTACCTGACGATATCTCTTTCGGGTAAATATTCCTATGAAAAAATACATCATTTTTTCTTTCCTGTTTCTTATTCATCCTTTGTCGTGTTACGGCTCAGGATATACCGGCGAAGCCTAATCCGCCTCGTCTGGTAAATGATTTTGCCAAGCAGCTGAATCCAACTGAAATCAGTGCACTTGAACAAAAACTGGATGCTTACAATGACTCCACATCTTCACAGATTGCCATTGTGGTTGTTCCAACAACCGGAGATTATCCAATTGCTGATTATGCGCTGAAACTTGGAAGAGAATGGGGCGTTGGAGGAAAAGGGAAGAATAATGGTATTGTTATTCTGTGGGCATCAACAGACCGGAAAATTTACATCAGTACGGGTTATGGTATGGAAGGCGCAGTGCCTGATGCCATCGCCAAAAGAATTATCACCCAGGTGATAACACCGGAATTTAAAAATGGCATGTATTATCGGGGCCTTGATAAAGGTGTCGATATGATTATCAAATATGCGACAGGTGAATATAAAGCAGATCCAAAAGAGAGATGATGGCGGAGGCGGTACTTCTCCGTTACTTAATTCTGGTCGTTGTTTTCATTGTTATTGATTTTCATCATTTCGCGTAATAAAGGCGGTGGAGGTGGCGGTTTCCGTAATATGGGAGGCGGACCGATTTTCTTTCCGTATACTACACATTCCAGCGGAGGAAGCTCATCAGGAAACTGGGGCGGTGGTTTTGGTGGAGGTGATGGCGGTGGTTTCGGTGGATTTGGCGGTGGAAGTTTTGGTGGCGGTGGTGCCGGAGGAGATTATTAATTGCGGAATTATTCGCCAGTTTGGTCGAAAATAGCATTCCCAGTTTTAGTTCAAACGAATAAAAATAAAAGGTGAAAACCCGTTCGAAGTATCTGACTTTGAACGGGTTTTCTTTGTTTAACGCATCTAATCCGATTAAACGTATATTCTGGCACAGTTATTTAATAGAACATTAACAAGAATAAGTTTAACCTAAATTAAATGTTATGGAGAATAAGAATAATACAGGCCTTGTTATAGGTTTAATCATTATGACCGTTGTGGCTGCCGTTTTTGGATACCTATATTATCAGGAACGTAATATCACAACAAAACAGGAAGCAGATTTGGAAGTTCGCGTAAACGAACTGGCGATGAACGAGATCAAACTCGATTCCATTTCCAAACAACTTGATGCAAAAATTATTGAAGTACAAGGACTTGGAGGAAACATTGAAGAACTTCAAAAAGCAAAAGCAGATCTGGAAAAAGATCGTGCAGCATTACGCAAAGGCACAATCACACTCGGAAACAAAATCAAGGAATACGAAACTTTCCTTACCAAAAAAGATGAAGAAATTGCTCAGCTGAGAGAAGAAAACCAACAGTTGATCAGTAAAACTGAAACATTGACTCAGGAAAAAGCAGAGTTGGAAACCAGTAAAAAGGCTGTTTCAGATTCGCTTGACCGGTGTTGTTACAAAAAATGCTGAACTGGAATCCAAAGTGACAATGGCCGCTGCTTTGCGTGCACGTAACGTAAAAGTGTATGCAATTTCATCAAAAGGGAAAGTTCGTGAAGGAGAAAACGTAAAAGCCAAAACGAATTGATAAAATAAGAGTTGATTTCATTCTGGAAAAAAATCCGTTGACCCAGTCTGATAGCAAAAAAATATATCTGCGCGTGATTGATCCAAGCGGTGCAACAATTGCTGACGATGCAACTGGTTCCGGCAAGTTTGATTATAACGGACAGGAACAAGGATACACGATCAGTCAAGATGTAATGTATAGCAATAACAACCAGGATGTAAGCATTTTATACGATAGAAATGCTGCTTTTAAATCCGGAACTTATACAATTGAATTGTATTCAGAAGGATTTCAGGTTGGACAAGGATCATTTTCTGTGAAGTAAAATAGTTAATTAGTTAAAAAAGCCGGAGAACAGGATTTAAAGCCCTGTTACTCCGGCTTTTTTATATCAAGAAAATAATATCGGATCTGCTATTAGCTTTCGTTTAATTACAGCTTCATTTTAAAAACTCAGAAATAATTGCTTAAACAAATAAATATTTAAAATTTGGTCATAATTCCTATCTTGCGCTATTAAAACCACCTGGCATGAGCATATTGCCAAATAAAATACTTCTATTCTCTTTATGACTTCGACTCTATCACAGAAGCACCCTCGCGGTCTTTATGTTTTGTTTTTTGCTGAAATGTGGGAGCGTTTTAGCTTCTATGGTATGCGGGCCATTCTGCTTCTTTTTCTTTTAGATAATGTAAGAGGTGGAATGGGACTTGAAGCCGCAGAAGCTGCTGCTGTTTATGGATTATACACATCTTCGGTTTATTTGTTAACACTTCCTGGCGGTTGGCTGGCCGACAATATTCTGGGACAAAAGAAGGCAATCTGGTATGGCGGTATTGTCATCATGATTGGTCATATTATTCTTGCAATTCCGGGAGGTACCGGTATTTTTTTTATTGGATTGATAACTGTGGCCATTGGAACAGGATTATTGAAAGCCAATATCAGTTCAATTGTTGGTGAATTATACCCGGAAGGCGGAGCAAGACGCGATGCAGCTTTCTCTATTTTTTACATGGGAATTAACCTTGGATCAGTATTAGGAATTACCATTGTAGGGTTTCTTGGCCAGAAAATTAACTGGCACATGGGCTTTGGCGCAGCTGCGGTAGGTATGTTACTCGGATTAACCGTGTTTCAGTTATGGAAGTAAAAAATATTTGCAAGGTTTTGGAGAAGTTCCAGCGGCCAAAATCAGTACGCCCGAATCCGTTGCAAAATCCGGTTCAGACAAAAAGCTTGGTTATGGTCTTGTTGCTATGCTGGTTTTATTCCTGTCGGCACTGCAATTAAAAGGATTCATTGATATGACCACTGCTCAGGGTCTGGCACAAGGAGCAGGTATTATCATCGTAACGGTTTCCTTGTTCTACTTTATTTACATTTTGGTTGCAGGCGGATTAGATCCTGTTGAAAGAAAAAGAATTTACGTACTAATCGTTTTCTTCCTTGCCGCAGCCATATTCTGGTCAGGATTTGAGCAAGCAGGTTCATCCCTTCAAATTTTTGCAGAACGTTATACACAACGGACTTTTGGTGGTTGGGAAATGCCTTCGAGCTGGTTCCAGAATTTCAACGGAACATTTATACTGATCTTTGCCCCGGTAATGGCAAGTTTGTGGATTTATCTTTCTGCCAAAGGAATTAACCCGGCTACTCCGATCAAATTTGCCATCGCATTGTTGCTGGTAGGAACCGGATTTTTTATCATGGAAATGGCATCTAAAATCGCCGTAACTGGCCAATTGGCGTCTCCCCTATTTTTGACATTTACCTACTTAGTCCACACGATCGGTGAACTTTGCCTGAGTCCTGTCGGATTAAGTTCTTATACCAAACTGGCCCCGAAACGTTATGTAAGTCAGTTAATGGGAATATGGTTTGTAGCTGCATCGCTAGGAAACCTGATTGCTGGATTATTCGCAGGTGGTTTTGACGAAGAAAATTTACAACAAATGCCTGCGCTATTCCATCAGGTTACTTTATTCTCTGTCGGATTTGGATTGCTATTATTAATATTCTGGAAACCGGTGAAAAACTGGATGGGGGGAATTCAGTAGTTAGCTATTAGCTGTTAGCGTAAAGGAATTAAAGCAATCATAGGTTACAAAGAGAGTCAGTTTTTCTATAAAACCTGACTCTCTTTGTTTTTGATCAATATTATTTGCCCATTGACTTGTCCCGCACAGCTTTAAATTCCGAACCCTTTTTCCAACCCGGAAAAGCAGCTTCATTACTTAAACCGTATCCAACATTGAAGAGTAATTGCATGTCTTCGATAATTCCCGAAATATCCCAGGATGGTGAATATTCATCGGCTGGTGAATGATATCGATTGTCGTTGTAATCCTTTTTCTGCGCTTCTCCCCACGCCTCTCCATGCTCAACCGAAACCGATCCATTTTCAATATACAATGCAGGAATTCCCACTTTTGCAAAATTGAAATGATCCGAACGGAAATACCAGCCGCCTGATGGATCTGGTTCCCCTCGTGTGGTACGTCCCTGTCTTGCCGCAGCCTCATCTGCATAATCATCCAGATCAGATTGTCCTTTTCCTACCAGAATAATATCTTTCATTTTGCCAAATGGCTGCAAAACATCCATGTTAATATCAGCGACCGTTTTATTTGACAGGATAAACCGGATGCGAGGTATAGTATTCTGATCCTAACAAACCTTGTTCTTCCGCTGTAACAGATAAAAACAAAATCGATCTTGACGGTTTTTTGCTGAGCTTGGTAAATGCACTCGCAATTTCAAGCAAGGCCGCAGTTCCCGAAGCATTATCTGCGGCGCCGTTATAAATGGAATCGCCTTTGATTGCTTCGCCCTTTCCAAAATGATCCCAGTGTGCAGAATAAATTATGTATTCATCTTTTCTGTCCGTACCGGGCAACAGCGCTAAAACATTATTGGAAGTAGATTTTTTGATCTTGTTATTAATTACAAGCGAAGTTTTAACATTCAAAGGAACCGGTTTAAATCCTTTTTTCCCTGCCTGAATCAGCAAACTATCCGAAACTCCTGCTAACTTAAATAATTTCTTGAGCCGATTCAGAAGTGATCCAGCCTTCCATATTGGCTCTCGACATATTATTGTCTTCTGAATCCAGGTACAATTTAGATTTTGACCAGCCGCCTCTGACCACCGCCCAGCCATAACTCGCCGGTTTGGTATCATGAATAATTAAAACGCCCGCTGCACCTTGTTTTGCAGCTTCTTCAAATTTATAAGTCCAGCGACCGTAGTAAGTCATGGTTTTTCCTTTGAACAAAGTACTATCCACAAAGCCCGGATCATTAACCATCACCACAACCGTTTTCCCTTTCACATCCAAACCTTCATAATCATTCCAGCCATATTCCGGTGCTACAATTCCATAACCCGCAAAAATCAAATCAGAATTTTCCACTTTTACCTGATCCTGCACGCGCCGGGAAGCTATAACAAAATCATCCAGATATTTCAGTGTTACATTTCCTTTTTTATTTTTTATTACCAATGAGCCGGATGGTTTTGACATGATATCAACCATCGGCACTTTCTGAAAATAACTATCACCATTACCCGGTTTTAACCCCAGTTTTTCAAATTCTGTTTTTAGGTACTGAATCGTTTTCTCCTCTCCGGTAGAAAATGGTTTTCTGCCTTCCAGCGAATCAGACGCCAAAACAGCGATTTGTTGTGAAAAAACTTTGCCGTCAATGGGCGACAAGGGTACATCCCTTTCTGATTTCTCAGTTTTTTTACAACCAGTGAGAATCAGACCAAAAAGGGCAGCGTAACAGAGAACGTCTTTTATTTTCATTTGATAAGCGATAAAGTGTTTAGAAAATTTCTGTCGGGACACAGAAACCATACTACTTTTTTGTTAAACGATAAAGATAAACCGATCATCATTATGTTAATAAACTTATTTGTTTAAATAATTACATTTGCCTACATAGTATAATCAACAGCAAATTATATAATATGAAATCAGCTTTTTTGAAATGGTCTCTGATGGCGTCCGTAGTCATTGTCAGTGCTTCCTGTAACAAAGAAAAAGACAAAGAATCAACGGCTGAAAAAGTCCCGGGATTTTCACTTACTTCACTTGACTCAACCGTTAAAGCCTGCGACGATTTTGACAGCTATGTCAACGGAGGCTGGAAGAAATTAAATCCGATTCCGGGTACAGAAAGCCGTTGGGGAGCATTCGGGATTCTGGATAAAGAAAATAAGGAAGTAAGTTTAAAAGGAATTATTCAGGAAATCACGGATAATAAAGACCGCAAAAAAGGAAGTGAAGAACAGCAGATTGCTGATTATTATCAATCTTTTCTTGATACTACTACTGTTGAAAAACGCGGTATCGAACCTCTAAAAGAATATCTGGATAAAATTAACGCCGTAAAATCACTGAAAGATCTTGCCTCGGTTGCCGGTGAACTTCAAAAAGTTGGCGTCTCAACCGTTGTTGGTTTTGGTGTTGAAGGCGATTTGAAAAATAGTAAAATGAACGTGCTTTACGAAGGCCAGGACGGATTGAGTCTGGGTGAAAAAAGCTACTATGAAAGAACTGATTCCAGTACCGTGAAAGTGCGCACTGAATTTGTGAAACATGTGGATAACATGTTTGGTTTTGCCAATTTTAAAGATGCAAATCCAGGGAAAACGGTTCTTGATTTTGAAACAAAAGTGGCAAAACTTCAATTGAGCAATGTAGAGTTACGTGATCCGGTTAAAACCTACAACAAGACTTCTTTTAAAGATTTCAAGCTGCTGGCGCCTGATTTCGACTTGCAGGAATTCGCCGACAAACAGGATATCAAAACGGATACGGTTATTGTACAAAATATTCCTTACCTGAAAAGTGTGAATGCATTATTGAAAGCGACACCGTTGGAAACGTTGAAATTGTATACCCGCTGGCAATTGCTTTCAACTTTTGCCGGATATCTTCCAAAAAGTTTTGACAAAGAAGATTTCCGCTTTTTCAGTACGGTAATGCGTGGAACGAAACAGCAAAGAGCACGTACCGAACGCGCAATCAGATCAACGGACGGACTTTTGGGAATGCCGTTAGGAAAACTTTTCTCAAAGAAATATTTCCCGGAAGAAGACAAGAAAAAAGTGTCTGAAATGATCGAAAACGTGCGCAGCGTTTACGGTGAACGAATTGACAAACTTACCTGGATGAGCGATTCAACCAAAGCAAGAGCGCATAAAAAACTGAAAGCATTTACGTACAAAATCGGTTATCCTGACAAATGGAAGAATTATTCTTCTATTGAAATTGCTCCTGACAAATTGTTTGAAAATGTAATTGCAGCTTCTTTATTCCAACATAAAGAAAGTGTCAAAAAAATCGGCAAAGAAGTTGACAAGAGCGAGTGGTTAATGACGCCGCAAACGGTGAATGCCTATTATAATCCGCTGAACAACGAAGTTGTTTTCCCGGCTGGAATTTTACAGCCGCCATTTTATAACCGCAACGCTGACGATGCAATCAACTACGGCGGAATTATTGCGGTAATCGGCCATGAATTTACACATGGATTTGATGACCAGGGTTCTCAGTTTGATGAAGAAGGAAATCTTAAAAACTGGTGGACTGCGTCGGATCGCACCAATTTTGACAAACTGACTAAAAAATACATTGATTATTTCAGTGGAATTGAAGCATTACCAGGTTTCAAAATCAACGGTGCTTTGACAATTGGTGAAAACGTAGCCGATTTAGGCGGATTAACGCTTGCTTACTACGCCTTGGAAAAATCGCTAAAAGGAAAACCGGAGCCAGCTCCGATTGACGGATTCAACTGGAAACAACGTTTCTTCCTGGGCTGGGCGCAGGTTTGGCATATGAATACAACGAATGAAGCACTTCAAAACCAGATTCAGACGGATCCGCATGCGCCGGCAAAAGATCGTATCAACGGTCCGCTGCCGCATTTGAAAGAATTCCAGGATGCATGGAACTGTGGAGCAGGAAGTAAAATGATTTTACCGGAAGCTTCAAGAATTGTGATTTGGTAGAAATACCTTTTGAACAATTTAATGTTTATAAAAAAAGCGGAATCAGGTTTTCATATCTGGTTCCGCTTTTTTCTATTCTAACAACCAAAAATTATTTTCCTGCCAGATACCGGTTTCGGTATTCGCTCGGATTACAACCTTTTACCTGACGGAATTGCCTGGCTATATTTTTACTATCGGTTAATCCCATATCCAGCGCAATTTCAAAAACTGACATATCGGTATCCAGCAATTTTTGGGTAAATTTTTCAATTCTCAAATTGTAGATATACTTGTAAATCGGATAACCCATGACCTCAATAAAACGTTTTTCCAAAGCCCTTCTGGATAACGGAACCTGTTTCACAACTTCATCCACATGCAGGTTTTTGTCAATATTCTGGTGGATGTATTTTAATGAAGCTGCAATATGATCATCGTTGGTAGCATAAATATCTGTCGAATGACGTGTGATTACCTGCGTTGGTTTTACGATGATATCGTGAAAATCGTGCATCCCGTTTTTGATCATATGATGAAGTAATTTGGCCGCATCATAGCCACCTTTTTCAGCATCCTGCCCAACACTTGAAAGTGGTGGATCTGAGAATTCACAGATCATTTCATCATTATCAACACCCAAAACCGCCATTTCTTCCGGGTATGCGGATTCCGTAAAGTCGGCATGCTTCTGTGATATGCTGTCCCTGATTATCGTCACAAGCCATCAGGGCAATGGGCTTGGGGAGCGATTTAAGCCATTTTCCAATTGAATTCGGTTTGTAATACCAAAGCTCAGAAGGTCGGCCATTTTATGTTCAAAGAAATGAACTTTGTAACCCGCCCGCGTTATACGTTCTTCAAATCCTTCGGCTCTTTCCTGTGACCAGACAATATCCTTGAATCCGTAAAATGCGAAGTTTTTAAAACCCTTTTTCAAAAAGTAATCTGCGCCCATTCCACCGGCTTCATGATGAGCACCGGTAATGTTGGGAATTTCATCAAAGCGTTTTTTAAAATCCTGTGCGATTACCGGAATACCTGCTTCTGTAATTTTTCCAATATTAGGATCATTGTAAAACTGTCCGATCATCCCATCGGCACCCCATTCCAGCGCCCATTTTAAAATACCTTCAATACCTACCGTTTCGCGATGAAAAAGCGGCATTCTTGTAAAAATCCATGGCCCGTGTTCTCTGGAATATTTTGCAATGCCTTTCAAAAGTGCCTTGCTATACTCCTCGGCAAAATCAATCAGTAAGATAATTTTATACATAACAGATTGTGCGCTAATACGCTCGAAATAATAGAATCCGGTCAGAATTTAAGAATTTTCCTCCACAAATTTTCCTACGCTAATAATTCCTTAAAACTTTTAACCGTATCATTATTAACCAAAGGTTTCGCCCACACGCCGATACTCAAAATATACCCAAGCGTGACAAGCAAGAAAAGCATGGCAAGTTTCAACCCGAACAATTCACCCAATCCGCCAATGATCAACGGAACAACCGCACCCCCAGCAATTCCTGCGCACAGAATTCCGGAAAATGTTCCATGATGATTTGGGACAGAATTAAGCGCCAGTGAAAAAATCACTGAATACATAACCGAAGCAAAAAAACCTGTTAACGGAAAGGCATATAAGCTTATTTCCTTTGATCCGAAAAGAGCGGCCAACAAAGAAATAATTGCCCCGATTGTAAAGAAAATTAAGACTTTCCGGCTATCCAGAAGTTTTAGAAGTATAAGCCCAAGGAAACATCCGATCGTCAATAATCCCCAAAAGTAAGAAATAACAGAGGCGCCCGTAGTAGCCGGATCCACGTCATGATACGTTTGTAAAAATTTGGAAATCCAATTGGCAATTCCCTGTTCAGTACCCACATAAGCAAAAATTCCAAAAAAGAAAAGCAACACGGATTTATTAGCAAGAAGCTCAGTGAACGCTTTTCCAACATCGATTTTTTCATCTTCTTTTAAATCAACTTTCGGGAATTTCACCAATGCAATAATCACAACCATCAGCAGAGAAATGACTGCAAAAACCCAATAAAGTGAAACCCATTTCAGGTTTTCAGGAACGAGGTTATTTAGAATATCAATTAAAAAACCCGAATTATCTGAATGCACATTCAATACCAGATAACTATAAAGTAGCGGACTAAGAAAGGAAGCAGCTCCAAAAAATAACTGGGCAAGAACAGAATTGAAAGCAAATTTCTCCTCCCCGCCCGCTACCCGTAATAACGGATTGATCACGACCTGTAACATGGCCATACCGACGCCTATCAGAAAAAGCGAAAACAAAGCAATTGAAAATCCAGGAATAATAGCAAAAAGCAATGCGCCGCCAAAAGAAAGAATAAAAGCCAGTAGCAAAACCGTTTTTTCTCCATATTTCTCCACCATTAAACCAGCCGGAATTGACATTACACCATACGCCACAAAAAAAGCAAAGGGAAGAAAACCTGCCAGTCCGATACTCAGATCAAAACTTTCAACAATGTCAGGGATGATGGGGCCTAAAATGTTGGTAAGAAAAGATATTACAAAAAAGATCAGTAATATCAGGATAACGATAAATGCATTGCGCTTCATAAAGGTGGGTTTGAAAGGGTATACTTAACGGAAATGCAAGATACCATTATCCGGTTAAGATTATTGATCCATTAGCGCCGCAGCACCCAACAGAGCAATATTTTCATTTTCAGAAAGCAATAAGGTAAGACGTTTGATAGATTCAGGATAAGCAAAATCTTTCAGATTATCCAGCATACTGGCTTTGAAAAATCTGTGTGCTTTTGTCAAAGAACCCCCCAAAATAATGGCTTCCGGATCATAGGTATACATGATTGTTTTGATCACAACACCCAAATGATTTCCAAATTCTTCCCAAATTTTTATGACTTTGGAATCGCCTTTTATCGCAGCTTCGTGCGCATCAAAAGCATCCATTCCTAATGTATCTTCAAAAAAACGATTACATACGTAATTTTCCAGAATAGAATCCCGGTAAGGCAGCATACCAATTTCTCCCGCCCCGCAATTATTTCCGGGATACAATTCATTATTAATAATAACACCCGATCCTATACCCGTTCCGATTGCCATTCCAACAACGGATTTGAATTTTTTTGCCGCACCAAAACGATGTTCTCCCAGGGTAAAACAGTTTACATCATTGTTGATGGAAACCGGAAGATTAAATTCCTTTTCCACAAGATCCCGCAATGCAACCTCTTCCCACGACGGAATATTCATCACATTGTAAACAATTCCTTTGTCCACATTCACCACAGAAGGTACACCAATACCAATTCCTTTAACCGGATATTTAGTGTAGGGACGAATCAAATCCATGAGCTGGGACAAAGTAGAAGAAAGTGAATCCTTGTTTTCGAGTAGCACATTACTCTGACTGGTAATGGATCCACCCAATTCTATCCCGGCACGCATGTTGGTCCCACCGATATCTACGCCTATATTCATCAAAAAAACAGAAGTGATTAATTTTATTAGATATGCTTATTTAATAGTCTTTTTAGATGCGTAAAGGGCTATCAGTTTTTGATCAATTTTAAAAAATTAATCAAAAACTGATAATAATATCCTGATTATTTCGCTTCAACAATACTGGCACGACTCGACTTACCAGCCTTATCAAAACTTTTCAATTTTACAGTTCCCGAAACTTTTACAGGAGTGCTATATAACGCCGACTGCGCCGTTAGGCTCGGAACCATCCGTTGTATAGCGGATTGCCAATCCTGGCAAATCTACATTTGCTTTCAGCATTCCACCTTCAACGATCGCGCCCGGAAGTGGCAAACGGTAATTGTAGCCACCGTTCAGATAACTTAGTCTTGGAATTTCTTTTTGTGCAATAGAATTGGCAAAAACATTCCAGCCCACCGCAATCGCCTTGTCACGTGTTGTTTTATCTTCAATGGTTTCCCAGCTTCTTTCCTTAGACCAGGCACTTTCAGAGAATCCTAATAATTTTGGCAAGATTGAATATTCCATCATATCTCTTCCCTTGATCGTTTCACTCCAAAGCTCCGCTTCCAGACCAAGAATATTCTTTCTGGCTTCCGGTTTCAATTTCTCTTTTCCAACAAATTCTTCTTTCATAGGTTTTCCCATTCCGGTCGCAAATGTCGTTTTGAACATATCAAACGGAGCAAAAGCCCAGTTATCCCACGTATTTACAAAACCTGCCCAATATAATCCCGGCTCTTTCGGATCATTGTTATAAGACATATCAAAGTAAAAATTGGTAACATTACAAAGCACAACCTGATAGCCTGCATTTGCCAAACGATTTCCCAAATCCACATCATATACGTTATTCCAGATATACGGTACTACCTGGCGACCAGACAAATTCAGGATTTGCCAGATATTTTCCGGCAGGTGTTTTCGTAAGCGCCACTTCTTCCCAGCCATGGATTTTGAGACCACGTTTTTCCAAACGCGGCACCAGTCTTCTGAAAAAATACGCCTGAAGATTTTTAGGGCTTTTGATTTCGGGATTTTCTTTGATCAGTTTCGCCGCCATCGGAGAACCAGACCAGGCTCCTTCCGCAACTTCATCTCCGCCGGTATGGAAAGTATCCATTGTCAAACCTGCTTCCTTGTACATTTTTGCCATCTCATCCACCACTTTTTCAAAGAAATGGTAAGTCGATTCGCGGCCAACACTTACAACATTATCCTTATAAGCCTGCGCAGAAAGGTAAACCGACTTGTCATCCGGATCGATCAAACGATATTCGTTGGCTTCTTTTTCTTTTCCTTCTTTCATCAAACGCTCATAACGCGCTTCCATGGATTTGATCGCAGCGCGGGCGTGTCCAGGGAAATTCAGTTCAGGAATAACCTTGATATGTCTGTCATTCGCATATTTCAAAATTTCGATAAAATCTGCTTTAGTATAAAAACCGCTTCCATGTTTTCCTTCTGCATTTGCAAACGGACCGGAACCATAAGAAGGATGTAAAACATTCGTTTCTTTACCCGTTGTATGCTGACGTTGTGCACCAACTTTCGTCAATTCCGGCAAACCGTCAATTTCTACACGCCAGCCTTCATCCTCGGTTGTGTAAAATAAGAGATGATTAACTTTATAAGTCGCCAAGTAAATCAATAATACGTTTTACAGATTCTTTTGTCTGGAAATTACGGCTTACATCCAGATGCAAACCGCGGAAATAAAAGCGTGGCGCATCATCAATTTGCGTAAAACCCAGGGCGATAGAATCAGCAGGTTTTTGATAAATTTCTAACGGAATAAGTGCCAGTAGACTTTGTACACCGTAAAAAACACCAGCTGCATCACTTCCTGTAATCGTAATTCCGCTGGCATTAATTCCCAAATTATAAGCTTCACGGGAAATTCCGTTAACCTGAACTTTTCCGGATTTAAGAATAATTCCGTTTGTTACAGCCGTTGTTGGCAAACCACTTTTCGGCTGGTAATCTTTTCCCGTCAGTGTTTTTAGTTTTTCACTTAAATATTTTGCTTCTGCTTCCAGACCAGTTTCAGCATAAATAGTCGTTTCATTATTCAAACTAAAAGTACCGGCACTATTAACAACTTTTACCGGTGCAGGAATAATTTTTTGAAGCTGATCACCGCCCAAAGTTGACATCACCAGATTTTGATTGTAACGAAGTTCCGCAGTCGGAAGTGGTTCCAAATCCATCTTTCCACGCAAAATCTGTTCTTTGGTTGTGAAAGGTTCAACCTTGAAATCAGCAACCTCGACGATATCCTGTTCTTTTCCCTCATTATCATAAAAAACAAAATACAATCCCATCGGTGCATCCGTTTCCTTGATCACACCTTCGGTTCCTGTATAATTGATGGTAATGGAATCGCCGCCATTTAATTTAAAATCTTTATCTGGTTTCAGTTTGTACCAGTCGCCATTGATATGTTCAACAATGGCTGGCTCAGATGTTTTGTTAGTCTGAATCGGCCTTGGCGACATGTTGAAAAACAATGTCCAGTTTTTATCATTCAAGGCAATATTGCCTCCATTTTTTATTGTGAATTTGGCGTTGAATTGACCATCCACACCAGTAAAATTTGTGACCAGTTTCCATGAAACGGCAATTTTTTGCGCTTCCTCTTTGGAAAATTTACCAGACGGACTGCAAGCAGCCAGCAGCATAAACGAGGCAATAATTGATAAAAAAGATTTCTTCATTTTGTAAGGTTAATGGATTCGTTAAGGATTTTTCAAAGTTATTTCCCGGAAATAAAATATCCCGCGTAATCGTATTTGTAATACTGCAAATTGAATAAAACATACCATTATAAAAAGGATTTCCTGACAAGATAGCCCTTAACATATTCCGCTCCGTATATAAACCTAAAAACGGAAAATATGATTAATCGTAGTGATGTCCCTTCCCGTTTAGTTTCTCTGGACGCTATGCGCGGTTTTACCATTGCGCTAATGGTAACGGTAAACTTTCCGGGGAGCGAAGAATATGTTTATGCCACTTTAAGTCATTCCAAATGGAACGGACTTACTTTCACCGATCTTGTCGCTCCGTTTTTCCTGTTTATTGTCGGCGTTTCCATTGTTTTTGCTTTTTCAAAAAAGCTTGAAGAACGTAATCCTAAAAACGAATTATATAAGAAGATCGTCATCCGGTCTTTAAAAATATTTGCTGTTGGCATGTTTCTAAATATGATGCCGGATTTTGATTTGATGAACCTGCGATGGACTGGCACGCTGCACAGAATTGCTATCGTATTTTCTAGTTTGCGCCATTTTGTTTCTGAATTCAAACTGGAAACAACAGGCAATTATTGGAATTACAATCTTGATTCTTTATTGTCTTGCGATGAATTTAATTCCGACACCGGGGTACGGAAAAGTAATGTTGGAACGCGGTATTAATCTTGCAGCGTGGGTTGATCAGCAATATTTGCCTGGAAAAATGTGGCAGGGCACATGGGATCCGGAAGGCATTCTGAGCACTTTCCCTTCCATAGTAACCGGTATTACCGGCATGTTGGCGGGAAGATTAATGCTTACTAATTATTCCCAAACTGAAAAAGTAAGTTATCTGATGACTATCGGCCTTTTCACAGCTGCTGCCGGTTATTTCTGGGGACTTGGTTTTCCGGTGAATGAAAATATCTGGACAAGTTCTTTTGTCCTTATTACTTCCGGCTTTGCTACGTTGCTTTTCGGAGCTTTATATTTTGTAATTGATATTTTAGGTTATCAAAAAGGAACAAAACCCGGTATTATTTTCGGAGCAAATGCTATTACGATTTATGTTCTGGCAGATGTTTTTGCGCTTTTCCTTTATCTCTTGCCTTTTGGTGAAAAAACATTAAATCAACATTTTGTCGACTCTTTCATTTCTGCCGGATTTGCTCCAAAACTGGCCAGTCTGATTTACGCTTTGCTTTTTGTTTCAATCAATTTTATACCTGCGCTGCTGCTTTACCGAAAAAAGGTTTTCATCAAACTATAAGCTGAATGAACCAGCACTAAACGACTGGCTCCAAATTATTAACGATTATGCATAAATTCATTTTTAGCTTTTTATTAATTGCATCCATTTTTTCGCTTTCGCAAAATGTAGAAGCGCAGACGGTTGATCTTTCAAAGGCACAGATATACACGACTATTTCTGATAAAAATACTTTACTGAGAAGTCTGGAAGTACTGCAAAATGAAGTTGAAAAACGCAGTGGTATCAAGTTTCCAATCGTTAAAAAACTTCCAAAATCAGGACAGCAGACTATTCTTGTCGCACTGGAAAATAATATTCCAAAACTCCTGGATTCCTATAAAACAGCCTTGAATAAATTGCCTGAAATTAAAAGTGAAGGCTTTAAACTTCTGGTTTTGCCAACAGAAAAAACCGTGTTGATTGTTGGAAAAGATGCCAGAGGAATTCTTTATGGCGTTGGCCGTTTGCTACGGAATATGGAAATACGGCAGGGTGAAATTCATGTTGAAGAAAATCTTGCCATAGCTACAAGTCCGCGTTATCCAATTCGCGGACACCAGCTAGGATATCGACCAAAAACCAATGCTTACGACGCTTTTACCGTAGCAGGATTTGATCAGTACATCCGGGATCTTTCCCTTTTTGGTGCGAATAGTATTGAAATTATGCCCCCAAGAACAGATGATGATTTTACCAGTCCGCATATGAAATTGCCGGCAATCAAAATGATCGTTGAACAGTCAAGAATTTGTAAGGAATATGGGTTGAATGTTTCCATCTGGTATCCTAATCTTGGAAAAGATTATTCAAATCAGGATTCAATTAAAAAAGAACTGAAAGAAAGGGAAGAAATATTCTCCATTTTACCAAAACTCGATGCGGTTTTTGTACCAGCCGGCGATCCGGGAGATCTGGAACCGGATGTACTTTTTGCCTGGCTTGAAAAAGAAGCTGTTTTATTACAAAAATATCATCCAAACGCTAAAATCTGGGTTTCTCCACAAGTTTTCCGTCCGACACAAAAGTGGTTTGATGCGTTCTTTTCTCATGTAAATAAAGAATATTCATGGTTTGGTGGTGTTGTTTTCGGACCATGGATAAAATTGCCGGTTCAGAAAATCCGGGAGCTTGTAAAACCTTCTATTCCAATTCGTCATTATCCCGACATTACCCATAATTACAGCTCGCAATATCCTGTTCCAAACTGGGATCTGGCTTATGCGATGACGCTGGGAAGGGAAAGTATTAATCCACGTCCACATGATGAAAAAGCGATACATAATGCTTTTGATCAATATGGTGTTGGGAGTATCAGTTATTCCGAAGGGACAAATGATGACGTTAACAAATTTGTGTGGAGTGACCAGGATTGGGATCCGGAAAGGCCTGTGATTGAAACACTTCGCGACTACGCACGTTTGTTTATAAGTCCGGATTTCACAGAAACTTTCGCACAGGGAATTGTCTCGCTGGAAAATAACTGGCGTGGTGAATTATTAACAAACGAAAGTGTTGACCGGACTTTACTTCAATGGCAGCAGATTGAAAAACTGGCACCACTGAAAGTACAGCAAACTGCCCGCTTCCAGATGGGATTAATCAGAGCTTATTTTGATGCCTATACCCGTCAACGTTTAATTTACGAAACGGCGTTGGAATCGCAGGCCAGAGAAATTTTGGAAAATGCAAAAGCGGGAACATTATTAGCATCGATTCAGCAAGCAAAAGGTATTTTAGAAACCGCCTGGAAAAAACCAATTTTATTGGACTATCAGGCGAAATGTCATTCCCTGGCCGATTCATTATTTAAAAGTATCGGCGCACAATTAACTATGAAAAAACATGGGGCGATGTCTGGCAGAGGAAATTTTATTGATTTGATCAATATGCCATTAAATGATGCACCCTGGCTTTTAGATCAGTTTGGACAGATTGAAAAAATGACGAATGAAACTGAAAGATTGAAAAAAATCCAGGAAATGCTGCATCGTACAGATGCTGGTCCTGGCGGTTTTTATGATCATTTCGGCGATTCCGAAAGCTGGCACCGGGTTGTTAAAAATTTGAGTTGGAAAGAAGATCCGGGAAGTTTGCTATCGCCCAGAACAAGTTTTGGCGTTGGGCTCGTCGGTGAAGAATGGGTTGATGAAATCCAGGCAACCGGATTTAAAGGACAGGTAACGCCTCGTGTCTGGATGAAACAAGTGAAAACCTTATACGACCAGCCGCTGAAAATTCATTACGATGAACTTGATCCAAAAGCTGATTATCGTATAAAGATTGCTTATACCGGAAGATTCCGTTCAAGAATGAAAATGACGACAGATGATGGTCAGACAGTTCATGATTTTATTCAAACGGGAGAAACGCCGATTTATGAATTTGACGTACCAAAAGCGGCTACAAAAGATGGTGAAGTCACTTTTATCTGGAATTGTGGCGAAGGTGAACGAGGATCACAGGTTACTGAAATCTGGTTAGTTAAAAAATAAATATCTTTCAACAAGATTGTCAAATGGGACTTTTACAAAAATTGAAAAACGGAGAAAACGTATACGGCACATGCATTACCTCGACCGGACCAATGTGGCCGGCGGCTATAAAACGGACCGGAGTAGATTTCGTTTTCATCGATACTGAACACATTCCATTAGGAAGAAATGAGCTGGCAGTTTTGTGTCAGCAATTTCGTGCTTTGAATATTACACCGATTGTACGCATTCCATGTCCGGATCCATTTCTGGCTTGTCAGGCTATTGATGGCGGCGCATTAGGAATTGTAGCTCCGTATCTTGAATCCGTTGATCAGGTTTTGGAACTGGTTGGCGCTACAAAATATCGCCCTTTGAAAGGGGAATTGCTAACAAAATATTTGAACGGCACCGCGGCGATTCCTGAGATCGTAAAAACTTATGTAGATAATCATAACGCTGAAAATATTTGTATTGCCAATATTGAAAGCGTTCCGGCTATGGAAAAATTGGATGATTTATTGTCGGTGAAAGGTCTGGACGCTGTTTTTATCGGTCCGCATGATTTGTCGGTTAGTCTGGGATTACCTGAACAATACGACCATCCTGACTTTGAAGCGGCCGTTAAAACCATTATTAAAAAAACCAGAGCCAAAGGACTTTCCATCGGTATTCACTTTTCACTGGAACCGGAACGTCAGATTCAGTGGATTAAGGAAGGAGCCAATATTGTGGTTCACAGTTTTGATGTGGCACTTTTCGCTCAGCGTTTACGCCATGATTTTGATATTATAAAAGATGCCGTGGGAGATGCCAAAAACCTGGGAGATAATACTTCGATGGTTGTTTAATTTTCACCACAAAGCGCACAAAGTTTTACATGAAGGGTCCAAAGCGTAAGCTATGCAACATTTCAATATTCTTGTAATAATGAAAATACAAAAATAAGCTTTGTCCTTCTTTGTGTAAACCTTAGTGCACTTTGTGTTTATTTTTCCTGCTGAGCCTATAATTATTTCCCCTGAAACATCATCAGTGATTCTATCACCATCGCCAATTCCTTAAACGGCATTTCCGGTGTCAGATAGGCATGTGGGCCCATCGGATCGTCGCTCCATGAATTTTTTCCGCCATTCATTACCATTTTTCCTCTTTTCAAATCAAAATAATGCTCGTGCCCCACGGATACCTACCAGCACGGCCGTCTGGTCCCAGCTCATTCTGCCTTGCTCGTCATCCTTGCTTTGCGGCATTGCCAGCGCATAAACGTCCTTTACCGGACTTTCCAACTTCTGATCAGCCACGAGGCGTAATCCGGTTTTTATTTCTTTCCCTATTTCAAAACCGCTGAAAATAATTTGTGTCGGCCATTTTGTAAATACTTTTTCCGCCGCAGTGGAATCAATATAAACATTAAATTCCCTGCCGTTTGGAAAAGCTCCGGCCATGGAAACCAGCTCTTTTACTTTTCTTTTTACCAAATCCATACCTGATAATGTTGAAACCTTATCGGGCTCAGATTCCAGCAAATTTGCCAAATTGGTAAGAAAACCGATTGTAACAATCGTTACACTTTGATCCGGCTGTGATGCCAGAATTTTACGATAGGTCTGAATCGGCATCCGGCGTTTCATCCGTTGATTTTATTTTATGAGGATATTTGTCAACCAGCATTTCCGGCCATTTTTGCGATGCACCCATATCCGGCGCCTTTCCTTTTGGACCCGGCAATTGGTAATTCCGGTCTGCCAAAATAAGTGTTCAGGATTTCTATTGTCGGAGCAACCAATGCATTTTTATTACTGGCAATTACAGCAAGCGGTTTCACTTCGCCCCTATCGGCCAGCGCGTGCATAACCGCTATTGCACCGACATCGTCATAATCCGGACCAATATCAGTATCCAGAATCATCGAGACCTGCTGGGTACGGGAAATTTGCGCAGAAGAATACAGATTTGCAAGAAGAAAAAAGAAGGCTAAATAGTACTTCATTTTGATAGAAAGGATGTATTGCAGATTCATAAACTTAATAAGCTAAACAGAAATAAACCTTACTTATACTTTCGAATAATCAGAAAATTTCTGTTGCAGATTTTAATATTTTTCTTGTAAAAACATAATCAGGATCGGACGAAAAGCCTGTATATTTAGATTTCACTCTTGTCACAGATCTATGAAACGCAGAAAATTTATTCATACAGGTTCATTTGCCGGTTTGTCGCTTTTTGGAATAACCCTGTTCGATTTCAAGTCTACAACAATTCACCCGAAAAATAATGCCGGAAAAGACTTCAAACTAAATGAACTGACTATTGATGATCTGAAAAAGATGATGGAAACGGGAAAGGAATCTTCTGAATCTCTGGTGAAACTTTATCTTGACCGTATTGCTGAAATTGATAAAAAAGGACCAGGAATAAATGCGATCATTGAGATAAATCCGGATGCACAAAAAATTGCAGCCGAACTGGATAAGGAAAGAGCTGCCGGTAAAATCAGAGGACCATTACACGGAATTCCGGTTTTATTAAAAGACAATATTGACACCGCCGATAAAATGCAAACCACCGCCGGATCAATTGCTTTGGAAGGAAATATTGCCAAAACCGATGCTTTTGTCGTGCAACAATTACGCAATGCGGGTGTGGTAATTTTGGGAAAAACCAACCTTAGCGAATGGGCAAATTTCCGCTCCGACCGATCGTCGAGCGGATGGAGCAGTCGCGGTGGACAAACGAAAAATCCCTATGTACTTGATCGTTCTCCCTGCGGATCCAGTTCCGGGTCTGCCGTGGCGGTTGCAGCAAATTTATGTGTGGTTTCGGTCGGGACAGAAACAAACGGATCCATCGCTTGTCCGGCTTCTATGAATAATGTCGTTGGAATAAAACCGACGGTTGGATCTGGTAAGCAGGTCAGGTATTATTCCGATTTCCAAAACACAGGACACAGCCGGCCCGTTTGGAAAAACAGTCCGGGATGCGGCTTTGCTTTTGGGTGCAATGACGGGAATTGATACAAATGATGAAATACACAGCCAGCAGTAAGGGAAAAGCGTTGACCGATTATACTCAGTTTTTAAAAGCAGACGGTTTAAATGGAAAACGAATTGGTATAGAAAAAACCTTTCTTAAAAAACATGAAGGCGTAGATTCTCTGTTCAAAGACGCAATTGATCTAATGAAAAGTAAAGGTGCAATACTTGTTGAACTGGAATTTGTAAAGATAAAGGATCTGGGAAATTCCGAAGGCCCATTGCTTCAATATGAATTTAAAGACGGTTTGAATGCCTATCTGAGCAAAGCGAATGGAAAAGTAAAATCACTGGAAGAACTTATTAAATTCAATAACGACCATAAGGAAAAGGCAATGCCGATTTTCCCGCAGGATCTTCTGGAACTTTCACAAACGAGGGGCGATTTGAAAAGTGCCAAATATCTGGAAGTTCATGAAAAAATAATGGGTGTCCGAAAAATAATTGATCAACATTTAGACGAGCATAAACTCGACGCATTATGCGGACCGGCAACGGGACCATCCTGGTGCATTGATCCTGTTAATGGTGATTTCTGGACAGGGTACGGATCTTATGGTCCGGCGGCGATGGCGGGTTATCCGTCTATTACAGTACCGATGGGATTGGTCAGGGAAATTCCGATCGGGCTTTCGTTTTTGGGAAGGTCATATGATGAACCCGGACTTTTAAGTATTGCTTATGCCTATGAACAAGCTTCGAAAAAACGAACTGCACCAAAGTTTATCAATCATATTTAAATAGTGCATAACTATAAAAAACGCACAAGCCGACACGAATCTGGCTTGTGCGTTTTTTATTTAATTTGATTTCATTACCCTGAATACTTCTTTTTTATTTCCTGCTACAACCTCAACCAGATACAAGCCCGGAGAAAACTGTGCCGATCCCAGATTGACCTGATGTTTTTGAACAAATCCATTTGCCGGCAAATTACTTTGAGATGAATATCGTCCTGTCAAGATCAATGACATTGACAGAAACCTGCTCACCTACATTGGCCTGATAAACGATGTTAAAAATATCTTTGGATGGATTTGGATAAACCTGCCAGTCAATTTTATTGTCAAAGACTACGGAAACTGTCTTCTGAATACTGAAATGTTTCATCCAGATCAACCATTTTCAAACGATAATATCTGACATCTGATTTGTTGGCTTCATAATCGACAAAAGAATAATGTTGTCCGGATTTTGGACTTCCATCAGCTAAAATATCTCCAATTTTTGTAAACTGACCAAGTTTTAAAGCATCATTTCCTTTGGCAACTTCAAGTTCAAAATGACTGAAATTAACTTCTGACGATGGTTACCCATTCGGTTATTACATCCGGAGAAGAATCAGCTCCGTCTTTTTTTCTTGCAGTAAAACTGAGTAATTCCACAGGCAACGGAGCAGCAATTGCACCCATCGCTTCCTTACTAAGCCAGAATTCCGATAGATTTTTCACTTTGAACTCTGCATAATAACCTTTATCAAAAGGTACCTTTTTTACTTTTGGAGCATTGATAAACAACCATCCGGAGCTGTTGTTGTTGGCAACACTTCCATCCTCATTGGCATCATTGCTATCACTGTATTTTGAAATCCCGAGCTCCATTGCCGATGCTGGTTTTCCACAATTGTTACAACCTGTCGCAGCGATAAGCTTTTCTATTTCTGTATCAAGAAAGTAAAAACGAACCGATACAGAATCAGCAAGCGTGTAATTGGCAGGTTTGATCGTAATATTTCTACTTACCATAATATTGTGAATTTACATTACGAATTGATCCTGAATTGATATAAACCCGAACATCAGTAGCGCCGAGATTTTGATTATTAGCATAAACCGAGGCAATTAAAGCTCCGTTGGAAGTATAATTGATCCATTCTTTTTCTCCTGCCGAACTTGTAGCCGCAACAGACATGCTCGATCCGTCATAAATCCCGTTGCGGTTATCATAAATATGAATATCGTCAATCGCAATTCCTTCACGGGAAATATCTCCATCACTTTTTACAGCAAAACGCAAGTCGTAAATTGGCGCTACCTGCCGGCAAAGCGATCGTTGCAACATGCCAGCGGGTATAATCCTGAATACTCCACGCGTTATTGTTTGTGTAAGTTTTATTATACCAGTTAGTCCCGATATTGTTTGCACCAAGCCGACGCCAGGTTATGCCGTCCGTCGAATATTCCATGTAGGCAAAATCGCAGGCAGCTTTTCCGCAATCTTCAAAATCCAAGTGCTACATTGAAACTTAAAGTGGGTACAACCATACCGCGAACATCAAGACACGGTGAGTACAAATAAGACGTTTCATTTATATTATAAGTTCCGGACAAACCCGTTTTCCAGGCTTTTGTTCCACTGGCTGCGTTGTTTATTTTGGGAGATGACGGCGTGCCATATGCCAGGGAAACATTGGTCCCGCCGGTATACCAGTATCCGCTTCCTTTTTCAAAATCTTCGAGATAAGGGAAGGAAGAAATAATAGGAGAATTGTACATTTCTGTTGTAATCAAATCATTTGACCGGTTAGAATCTGATGCCAGATCCGTCCAGACTTTAACCGTATGCGGGCCGGGGCCAGACAAATCCGCGGTAGCCTGGAAACGTATAATCCACACTGGCTTTTCCATTTAATGAAGCAATCGTTTCGGCAACAATGGCTTTATTATCAATCTGGAATTTCACAGGAATTTGTGAAAGATTATTGGCTGAATTATTACGAACCGTGACTTTAACAAGTTCAGAATTTCCCATACCACAGCCGCCCACAGGATTATTCAAGCTTACCAGCTGAGCATCATTGGAAACCTGAAATAGTTGAATATTATCAAAACTATATCCGGCTCCATTGTAGACATCCGAAACCAGAAGCTTTCCATATTGTCCCCAGCGGATCTGGAAACTTGGAGAAAATGATTTACCATTTGCAGCGAGAATATGACTAATTTCAATATCTGCTGATAATTTGTAGCCGTCAGTAACCCCACTTTGATTTGTAAAAAGATTGTAAACTTCAATCCAGGCATCGGTGTCCTTTCCTCTTATCCAAACTTTATTATCTGCACTGCTGGCTTCGCCATGATTTCTATATCTGAAATTCATCCGAATGTCATCCGAAGCGGCATTGTAAGCAGATAAATTAAAAGTAGCATCCAGATAATTTGTATTACCATCAGCTATGTACCGGTCTGTATCCATTGTCAGCGCTCTGTTCCCAGAAAAAGCAACGCCGGAATTAACAAAAGTGCGGATGCGGCCGGAGGCAGTGCTTCCTGTAAAATCGTAACGATCTGAACCGGAGAAACCCATTTGTCTGGTCAAATATTCCTGTTGCGGCAATGCCTCCATATCATCAGAAAATGGCATTGAAACACTGTTATTACTTAATTGAGTAAATGTTTTAGTGACTGTATTATTAGCAGCAACAGCGTCACCAGATTTTGTTACTACTACTTTCAATGCATAGGATTTAACAGCGGAAAGATCAGCAGTTAAATCAAAAGTGTGATCGTAAGTACCGCCGGCAGCAATAACCGGCGAAATCGTTTGCTCTCTTACCAGATTATTGTCGATGTAATAACTGACATTAAAATTTCCATTACTGCTGATATCATCCAGATTTTTTATTCTGACTTTAACACTTGTTGCAGCTGACAATTCAGTTGAAGTCAATTTTCTGCCCGAAGAAGCAGGAGAGAGAATTGCATCAATTTTTAAATCATTATCTGACATCGTTCCAGCGCAGGTTCCGCTATCAGGTTTTCTCGGCAAAGCAATTCCTCTTCTTCCAGGATTTCCATTTAACCGTGCTCTTACCGTTACCCAATAAGTTTGATCCTTTGACAGACCGCTGAAAGTATAATTATTGCTAGTTGTAGTTGCGACAGAAACCATTTCATCTCCTTGCAGCATCATGACCTCATAATCCGTTGCACCCGGAACCGCATCCCAGTTCATAGCAATATATCCTTCGCATTGAACAGGATTTAAAGTTGGTGTCGGAACGCCGACAATCGTAAAGGCTTCACTCATGCTTACCTGATTGGTACCATTTTTTGTGATTTTTATTTTTGCCTGGTTCGTTGTTACAGCAGGAATTGTCCAGGCTAAGCTGGCGAAGACCTGGATCAACAGCCATGTTAATATCAATCCATGACGAACCATTATCAACAGAATATTGAACCGAAAAACCATTTGAATCATTACCGAAAGAATCCCAGTTGATATACATAACTTCACCATTCACTACGTGCTCATTTCCGATCGGATATGTTATAGTTGTTTCAACTGGAACGATATCATAAACTACAAAATATTCCTGTCTTGGATTTTGGTTGATGGCCGTTCCTTTAATTGTCACGGTGTAATTTCCGGCACCTGGTTTATCAATTACGACCTGTTCAATATTGTTGATATGATCGGCACCGGTAGTTGCCGGATTATTTACATTGGCAGGAGCGGCATCCAAAAGTTTTGGCAAAGTCTTTACAGATGACGGATTGGTAACTTCAAGATCCAGATCATTTACCAACGTCTGACTGGAAAGAATAGCTGCGGCAGGATCGTTCCAATACAACATTACTTTCAGTTGTGCAGTATTTTCAGGTACCGAAATTGTATGCGTTTTAGAAGATCCGTTTGTCAGGGAGTCATTCTCATAACTTTTGCTTTCCATCATTTTTACAGATCGCAAAAGATTTATCCAGCCAAATCCATATTTATAATCCGGCCCAGCATTTCCCTTATCCATTCCGCCATTACAAACCAGCGCTTTCACCAATCCATTTTTTGGATTTGCACCTCCATTTAACTTTCTATATTGTTGATATAACAAGGCAATACTTCCTGTCACAGCTGGTGTCGACATACTTGTTCCCGACGAAAGAGATATATGCATTGGTTGGAATTGTCGACATAATACTTGTTCCCTGTGCAACAATTTCAGGTTTAATACGTCCATCTTTTGCAGGGCCTCTGCTTGAACTTTCCGAGATATTTCCTTCCAGTGTTGTGTTGCCGACACTGATTATATTTTTTGCACTTTGATATCCACCCAAAACATTTCCAAACCCGGCTGGAAAAGGACTGCAAGTACTTGTACCACTATTACCGGCCGCAAAAACATTTTGTAAATAAGGCATCTGAAAAGCCTGCTGATCGAGCATCTGCGAATACAAATCATACGTACCAAATGACTCACAGCTGGTTACGTCATTACCGTAAGAATTATTGGTTACCACCATACCATAATCTTTGACGTAAGTGGGTAAAAATGCCAATATATTCGAATAATAATGAGCCAGGATTGTAGCCTTGGGAGCATATCCTTTATATTTTTCATTGATAATACCTGCCCCGCCAATGGTTCCCATCACATGCAGACCATGTGATCCACTTACCTCCACAGCTTCCCGGTTAATAATCCGGTTTGTAAAATCCACATGCAAAAGTGGATCTGCATTATCTCCAATACCAATTACGACACCTTCTCCATGTAAATTACGATTTCCCGACATGAAGTAGAACCCAGTACGTTTGCCCTTGAATTTACAGTGCTATGGTCATTCACAGGTATATCTTTCTTTGGAACTGCCTGAACATATTGGACAAAAGGAAGCAATGCTAATTCACCAATACGGGAGACAGGTATACGTAATTCCAAAATCCCGTAAGTCTTGAAAATGTCGGAAGTAATCGAAAAACTTTTATTCCTCAATTCATCCGAAACTTCCTGAAATGAAAATGTTTTAGGAAAACTTATCCAAACATCAACGGTACCTGGAACCCTGACTGCGTGTGCAGGAAAATTTCCATTGGCAAGAGAAATCTGCATTTTCTGTGAGGCCGACAATTCAATCACCGATCTCGCCTTAACTCGTTGTAAGGCAGCGGCCGAAATATTCCCGGTAGTCGTTGCTGAATATGCATTATTAGGTATATAGTCGAGCAACTGAATCCCATTTTCTTTTAATTCCCGCGTTTCCGCTTCCGTTGGAATCCCTTCAAATTGTATAATAACAAACGATTTACGGTTAAGGGAAATCTTATTACGGTTTAATTCCGCAACGCCTGCCACAGAGATATTTTTATCCGGAGTGAATGACTCGTTCCTTAATAATAGCCGGTATTGCGCAGATGCAACATTAGAAATTAACAAAACTCAATGTAGCAATAAAGTAGAATTTTTTCAATATTGTCAATTTTTTAAGTAGAAGTATTTAACTGGGTTACGTTAGAATTACTTCTAATGTTAAATAAAAATTAGTTAGATACAATATATAGACCAATATTTTTTTGCTACAAAAATTTCGCAGACATAAGCAACCGTTGAACACATTCTACGAGCTCAAAATTATTTACTATTGAAAAGTCACCTCACGACCTGTAATACGTGTTTTTGTTATTCATGAAAGAGTGAAGTAACTTCGTCGCCTCTAGACAGAGAATATTTCAAAGAAACAATTCGTCCCCCACTTCATAAATTGCTCATTATTAACCAAATGGCATTTATGACACCTAATTTTGCTTTTATGGATTTATATGGTTTAATAGGTTTCCCACTTACACATTCTTTTTCCAAGCGATATTTCTCAGAAAAATTTGTTCGTGAAGGAATTTTGAATTGCAGTTACGATCTGTATGAAATGCCTAAGCTTGAAAACCTGTCCACGTTGCTTAAAAGGCATCCGGAATTAAAAGGTTTGAATGTTACTATTCCTTACAAACAGGAAGTAATACCTTTTCTGGACGATTTGGATGATGCATCTGCGGAGAGAATTGGTGCAGTAAATACGATCAAAGTTTTTGCAGACGGAAGCACAAAAGGTTACAATACAGACTATTACGGGTTCAGACAATCCATTTCCGAATGGATGGATCGCCGTGGCGAAGCTTGCTGCAACTTTAAAGCTTTGGTTTTAGGAAATGGCGGTGCGGCACAAGCTGTAAAAACTGCTCTGGAAGATATGAAAACAGAATATGTAGTAGTATCCAGACAAAAAAGTGGAGATTCAATCACTTATGATGAGTTGACACAAGAGATTATGGAAAGCCATCTTCTTATAATTAATACTACACCGCTGGGTACTTTCCCCAATACTGAAACCTGTCCGGAAATACCTTATCAATTTATTTCCAAAGGCCATTTCATGTACGATTTAGTCTACAACCCTACTACAACACTTTTCATGAAAAATGGCGCAGCTCAGGGAGCCGTTGTGCACAACGGCTTAAAAATGCTGGAAATGCAGGCGGAAAAAGCCTGGGATATATGGACTTCGGAAGAGGATATGTGGAGTGTTTAGGAAATGAATATCTCCGAAAAAGAGAAAAAATCCCGGTCACAGTTTTAAGAATTTTTTCTTTTCAAATTTGTCATTGAAATCTATTTTCAGTAAATTCATATGGTAAAAAAGAAATCGGAGCAACTTGATTTCATCGTTGACAAACTGACAAATTCCATTGAAAACACACGATCTGGCGATAGTTTTGATACAAAGATTTCACTAATGACTCGCAATGAAATTAAAAAAATCAAAAAAGGAAATGGATGGAGATTTAATTGGGGCAATGAGTTTGAAATAACAGAAAGAGAAGTTTTCAAATTAACCATAGAAAGTAATCCTAAAATAATACAAGGAATTATTAGCTTAGAAGTAAAATCAGATCATATTTATATGCACTTGATTGAAAGTGCCCCTTTTAACATTGGAAGAGATAAAACCTACTTTGGAGTACCAGGAAATTTAGTTGCATTTGCCTGTAAATATTCACTTCAGCATGGTCATGAGGGTTATGTTTCATTTCTAGCAAAGACGACTCTAATTAATCATTACATTCAAACATTAGGCGCTATTAATGCAGCAGGTCTCCTTATGATAATCGATACAAAAGCCGCATTAGACCTAATAAATAAATACTTTCCCAACAATCAATAAAACAACATGGGACTAATAAAAGAACCTCTTGAAGTTGATTTTATAGTTGATTCAAGACCATTAACAAAAGACGAAGAAATTGCCCTTAGCAATTATATTAAAACTGATAAAGAAAAGAGGGCCTTGTTATGTAAAGAGACAAAGATTCACATACTTGATAAAGTTAAGAGGATAGAAAAAATTTAGACTTGTATTTAACAATTCAAATAAAAACTCCACAAATCATCCTGAACCTTTTCAGAACCTGTCAATATTCCTTTCGGCAGTGGCGCTTTGATTCCGCTGCCGATTGTTTTTAAACTCTGGCACCTTCTTATTTCATCCCACAAACCAGATTCCAAAAACGAAGACAAAACTTTTGTCCCGCCTTCTACGATTACAGATTGAATACCACGCTTATGAAGTTGGTGAAGCATTTCTTCTATTTCATTTTCACCCTGATTTATTTCCAAAAAAGAAGTACCAATATTTTCCGAATATCTTTCCGGGATAGTAACTGGCTCCATGTTTCTTTTTTATAATTAACTACAATCGTTTGTTGTACGTTATCGAATAAATTTAAAGATTCCGGAAGTTGAAGATTTCGGTCCAAAACAATTCTCACCGGATTTCTCCCTTCCCAATTACGAACATTTAACTTTGGATTATCATTTATCGCCGTGTTATATCCAACTAAAATTGCATCTTCTTCCGACCTCCATTTATGCACGCGCATACCTGAAAACTCACCACTGATCTGAATTGGCTCCCCGTTTTTTCCACCTATAAAACCATCAGCAGTTTCCGCCCACTTTAAAATAATATAAGGCCGTTTTTTTATAAAACTTGTAAAAAAACGTTTATTTAATTTCAACCCTTCGTCAGCTAATACATCACTAACAACCTCAATTCCGACTGAACGTAAAAGCGAAATTCCCTGACCAAAAACCAAAGGATTAGGATCTCCATTGCAGATAACCACTTTTTTGACATTTTTACTGACCAACAGATCTGCGCAGGGCGGCGTTTTTCCTGTATGTGAACAAGGTTCCAAAGTAACATATACAGTCGCTTCGGAAAACAAGTGCTCATTATTCCTTTTGATCACATCTTCAACAGCCCGTACTTCCGCATGCGGGCCACCGTATTGGCGATGCCAGCCTTCTCCAATAATCTGGTCATTATGTACGATCACGCAGCCGACCATCGGGTTCGGACTGACACTTCCGCGACCATATTCTGCAAGCTGCAATGCCCGCTGCATCCACTTAATATCCTCGTTCATTTGACAAAAATACAAACCTCGTTTCAAACTCAACTTTCGTGAGTTCTTATAATTTGCTAACTTTCCGACATCAGAATAAAAAATCAACTAAAAATGACTTCGGCTCGTCAGTTATATCAACATATTGTTAGTGGAATTAAAGTTTATCCGCCCAAAGAAACCCAGGCCATAGCGTTCATGCTTCTGGAACATTACATGCGGCTGAGAAATATCGATGTGCTCGTCGATCGCCCAGTTCCTGAAAATACTGCCCAGCCTGACTGGGAAGGAATTATCGAACGGTTGAACAACAACGAACCTGTTCAGCATATCATTGGATCAACAGAATTTTGCGGACTTGAATTCCGTGTTTCGTCATCCGTTTTAATACCGCGCCCGGAAACAGAAGAACTTGTTCAGATGGTAACGCGTGATTATGCCGAACCGGATAAAGATGTTTCCATTCTGGATATTGGTACAGGAAGTGGCTGTATTGCCATTGTTCTGGCCCGTTTTCTTCCACATGTTACCGTTCATGCGTGGGATGTTTCGGATGAAGCACTTTCGGTAGCCCGTGAAAATGCAAGACAACTCATTGCAGATGTGCAATTTGCTAAACAGGATATGCTGAATGTAACATTTCCATTGCCTGGAAATATTATCAAATTCGACTGTCTGGTAAGTAATCCGCCATACGTAACATACTCGGAAGCAGAAACCATGCGTCCGAATGTACTTCGTTTTGAACCACACGAAGCACTTTTTGTAGAAGACAGCGACCCGCAATTATTCTATAAAGCCATTGCCGATTTCGGTGTTCATCATCTTAAAACAGGTGGAAAATGTTATGTTGAAATCAACGAACATTTTGGCGCAGGAACAAAACAGGTTTTTGAAGAAAGAAATTATAAACAGGTAGAAATTCTTCGTGACATTCACGGTAAAGACAGATTTGTGCGAGCGGTCTGGGATAAATAAAATGTCTTTGATTTCCTGAAGAAAAATTCTTTGCTAAACCGCGGAATTCGTGGTAAAATAAACACTACATGTATTTAGAAAAAGTAAAAGAAGTACTTGACGAAATGGGAAAAGTAGTGGTTGGGCAGGACAGACTGCTCAACAGATTACTGATCGGCCTTTTTACCGGCGGACATATACTTCTCGAAGGTGTTCCCGGACTAGCCAAAACACTTACGATCAACGTAATGGCAAAAGTGCTGCAACTGGATTTTCGCCGCATACAATTTACTCCCGATCTGTTGCCTGCCGATTTAATCGGTACGATGATCTACAAGCCAAAAATCGGTGATTATGAAGTAAAAAAAGGGCCGATTTTTTCAAATATTATTCTTGCCGATGAAGTAAACCGTTCTCCTGCAAAAGTGCAGTCCGCTCTTCTGGAAGCGATGCAGGAAAAACAGGTTACGATCGGAGACCAGACTTATTATCTCGATAAACCTTTTGTTGTACTTGCAACGCAAAATCCGGTTGAACAGGAAGGAACATATCCGCTGCCCGAAGCACAGATTGACCGTTTTATGATGAAAGTCTATGTAGATTATCTTAATAAAACTGAGGAACTGGAAGTAATGCGCCGGATGTCGAATATCAATTTTGACTATAAGATCAAACCGATCCTGAACAAAGAAGATCTTTTTGCGATCCGTGAAAATGTAAATAATGTAAATATTTCAGAAACACTGGAAAGCTATATTATCGAACTTGTTTTTGCGACTCGTCGTCCACTGGATTATGGTTTGCGAGATGAAGCGCGTTACATTCAGTTTGGCGTTTCTCCGCGTGCTACAATTTATCTGAACAGAGCGGCAAAAGCACTGGCTTATCTGGAAGGACGCGATTATGTTTTGCCGGAAGATATTAAGGAACTTGCTCCGGATATCATGAACCACCGGATTTTATTGAATTATGAAGCGGAAGCAGACGGCGTAAAAACCACGACGATTATTGATTCGATATTGAGAAAAGTAGCAATCGGATAATTTTTCAATACTCAAATAATTCAAGGCACCGGATCATGTCCGTGGCCGCCCCAGGGATGGCATCTCGAAAATCGTTTCAATCCCATCGGCACACCTTTCAAAACACCATATTTTGTAATAGCCTGAATCATATATTGTGAACAGGTAGGCGTATAACGGCATGAATTGGGCAAATACGGTGATAGTACACCCTGATAAATTCGTACCAGTCCAATGAGTAGAAATTTCATTTTGCTTCGTTGTGTAAAGTATTATCTTTGACAATTAACATCATAAACGCATGATTTCCTATATAATTTGGGACGTGAATCCCGAAATCTTTACAATCCCTCAAATTCTGGGTTTCGGCCCTTTTCCTGTTCGCTGGTATGGACTTCTTTTTGCTGCCGGTTTTTTGATCGGACAACAAATTATGATCCATATTTTCAAAAAAGAAAGAAAACCGCTTGAAGATATTGACGCGCTGACTTTGTACATGGTCATTTCAACCGTCGTTGGCGCAAGAGTCGGGCATTTTCTTTTTTATGAACCCGAAGTACTTTTTAAAAATCCTCTGGAAGTCATTTTGCCGCCATATGCAGGTTTGGCCAGTCATGGGGCGGTTATTGGTATTATCATAGGATTATTCCTTTATTCCAAGAGCAGAAAAGCTACCGGACAAACATTTCTATGGATCTCAGACCGCATGGTTATTTTAGTCGCGCTTGCAGGCTCATTTATTCGTTTCGGGAATCTGATGAATTCTGAAATTGTTGGTCGTCCAACCGATGTGCCATGGGGATTTATTTTTATGAAAAATACTGAGTTTTTACAGATTCCAAGACATCCGGCTCAATTATACGAATCCATTTCCTGCTTTATTCTTTTCTTCATTTTACTTGGTTTATGGAATAAATTCAAGGAAAATACGCCACGTGGACTTTTGCTTGGCGTTTTCTTCGTTTGGGTATTTACATTAAGATTCCTGTATGAATTCCTGAAAGAAAACCAGGAAGCTTTTGAAGCAAATTATGCTCTCAATATGGGGCAAATTCTTAGCATTCCAGTCGTTATTCTTGGTCTGTATTTTATCATACAATCCAGAAAAAACGCGATGCAGAAAATAGGCTAATAGTCTGAAACGAGTAGTTAATTACGTGATTGTCAAACAGAATATATTTTTTGTTAAATTGCACTTATCCCGAAAATTTTATAATCCTACTCGTATGAAAAACAGATTTATTTTATCCCTGGCTCTTGCATCAGTGCTTGTTACTTTCTGGTTGCGGAGGAAAAAAAGCCGAAGAAGAGGAAAAAGAAAAAGAGGCACCCTCAAATGCCGTTGAAGCATTGCAGCAATTTGCCGACAAAGCAAAAACGATGCAAAACAAAGAACCTGTTGATCCGGTTGATTTTCGTAAATTAAAAGAATTATTACCTGAAAAAGCCGAAGGAATGAGCAGAACCGAAGCAACCGGTGAAAAAAACGGAGCGATGGGTTTTACAATTTCAAGAGCAGAAGCAAAATACAGCGGCGATGGTGATGCATCAGCGCATGTCGAAATATTTGATACAGGCGGTGTTGCAGGCGTTGCTACTATGGCTCTGGCAGCATGGACAATGGCCGATATTGATAAGGAAACGGCTACGGGTTACGAAAAAACCACGAAACTGGAAGGATATAAAGGATACGAAAAATACGATAACCAAAATAAATCCGGCGAACTGAATGTGCTGGTTGGTGACAGATTTGTTGTGAATGTCAATGGAAATAATCTTTCGATTGATCAGCTTAAAAGCATTTTAGGCGCCATTGATCTTGATAAACTTTCGGGTTTGAAATAAATTTAATTAAAAATGATCATAAAAAAAGGAGCCTTACGGCTCCTTTTTTGGGTTTAGGAATTTTGTGTAGAGTTATCGGGGTATAATGGTAAGGTAAATGCTTGGTATTCGATTATTTATTATTTTAAACTATGCAGAAGCAAAATCAACCTTTTCTCTTAATATTTGTTTAGCCTTGACAAGCTGATTTTTCACGGTATTTTTTGAAATTCTAAGAAACTCCGCAATCTCCTGATACGATTTTCCCTCCTCAATATTTAAACGAAGGATTTGCTTTCTTTTCACAGACAAGCGAATCCACTGCCGCCTGAACCATAAAAATACGTCGTTCCTTTTCTTCCTTTTCATCGTCAACAGAAGCCTTCATAGCTTCCATATATTGCTTCCGCAAAAATTCACTTTTCTCAATTTTCTTGAAATGGTCAAATGCCATATTTCTGAGACAAGTAAATAGATAAGAATTAAAATTCAGGTCTGGTTTAATCTGCTCTTTTTTCAGCCAAATTTTCACAAATACATCCTGCAACATATTTTCAGCCTCCTCTTCATCTTTCAGAAGTGAGATAGAAAACCGCAATGCGGGTACTTTGTAATAATTGTAAAGCTCAGCAAAAGCGGCTTCATCGCCTTGCGTTACTTTGATTAGCGTTTGTTCGTCAGGATAGGCCACGTTCGTAAAAGTTTATGTCAAGAAAACTGGGTCAGGATTAAAACCAAAATCGGTCTAATTTAAAGTTCTGCATTTAGTTAATTTTATTCTGGAATTAGTATTATTTTCAAAATTTGAAATTTTATCTAACAAATTAAACTCAGTTATTACCCTAAAAACCGCTTATTATGAAATAAAATATGTTGAAACACTATATTAACAATTGTATGTTTTGCAATTATAATCTTCTATAATGTTTTGTATTGATGAAGCCCGTAGAATTATGATGATAAATTTACGGTGTGTTTTAATAATTGATATCGCAACTTGCGTAAATATATCTTCATTTTGCGCAAAATCAGATTTATTTAATAATTACATAATAATAATTTCTTAAAAAGGCCACAAACGCTCAGAATCAGACTGTTTTTAAACGAAATAAATATTTTTCGTTTGTTCATTTCTCAATTTATGAAAAGAAAAATAAGCTTGTAAAACATGCATATTCAAAATAAAATCACTGCCTCCCTGATAGTCCAACCCATAAAATGCCGCGTATATATTCACAACCCGTACGGTGCTAAAATATATTCAAAAAATTAAATTCCTAAACATAACAATCTGTCTGAGCAATGGAGCAAAATAGAATTGAAAATATTCTGGAAAAAATTTCAAAGGTTAAAATTGCGGTTTATGGTGACTTCTGCCTGGATTCCTACTGGATTATCGATGAACGTGGTTCCGAAATTTCCGTTGAAACAGGACTGAAAACACAGGCAGTATCCCGTCATTATTATACACCTGGCGGTGCGGGAAATGTTGTTGCAAATCTTTCAGCACTAAACCCTGCGCAGATTAAGGTAATTGGTGCCATTGGAAATGATATTTTTGGAAGAGAATTAAATGCTCAGCTACAAGATTTAGGTGCCGATACTACATCACTTTTTGTACAACAGGATAATTTCAATACATATAGCTATTTAAAACGACTGATCGACGGGCAGGAAGAGCCAAGAATTGACTTCGGTATTTTCAATGAACGCAGTACCGATACGGATGTAAAAATACTTGAAGCGATGGAAAACGCATTAGTAGAATATGATGCGGTGATTTTCAATCAGCAGGTTACTGGCAGTATTAATAACGAATCGTTTATTGAAGGCGCTAATGCACTTTTTGAAAAGTACAGCGACAAAATTGTTATGCTTGATTCGCGTCATTTTAATGATCGTTTCAAAAATACTTTACTGAAAGCTAACGATCGTGAAATTGCTTCACTTTCAGGTATTCAGGTTAATCCTGACGAAATTATTCCTGCCGGTGATGTTAAGAAATATGGAAAAGCGGTTTTTGACAAAACAAGTAAACCAGTGTTCGTAACATCCGGCGAACGCGGAATTCTGGCTTTTGATGAAAATGGAGTTTATAAAATCCACGGATTGCAGCTAAAAACAAAACTTGATACCGTTGGTGCCGGAGACACAACGATCAGCGCACTTACCTTATGTCTGGCCGCTGGCATTCCGGCCGATGAAGCAGCGGAATTTGCCAATTTGGCCGCGGCGGTTACCGTTCAGAAATTATATACAACCGGAACTGCAAGCGGAGAGGAAATTTTAAAAATTAGTACTGAGCCTGATTACATTTACAATGCAGATCTGGCAGAAAATGAACGGCAGGCAGTATATGTTCCTGAAACAGAATTTGAATTATGCGGCCCGGAGGTGATGGAACGCCTTGGACATATACGTTATGCAGTTTTTGATCACGACGGAACAATTAGTTCAATGCGTCAGGGATGGGAAGAAATTATGGAGCCGGTCATGATGAAATCCATTCTGGGCGATCAATATGAAACGATTGATTCCGGGACTTTTAATAAGGTACATGAAAAAGTAAAAGATTTCATCCAAAAAACCACCGGTATCCAAACGATTTTCCAGATGGAAGGTTTGGTCAATCTCGTTCGTGAATTCGGTTATGTTCCTGAAAATGAAATTCTGGACAAGTTTCAATATAAAGAGATTTACAATGACGGTTTGATGGAAATGGTGAACAAGCGCATGCAAAAGCTTGAAGCCGGAGAATTAAGTCAGAGCGATTTTATTATGAAAGGCGCCGTGGATTTCCTTTATCAGCTGAAAGAACGTGGTGTAACAATGTATCTGGCAAGCGGAACGGATGCCGAAGATGTTCGTCATGAAGCAGAAATGCTTGGCTATGCCGATTTATTTGACGGAGGAATTTATGGTGCTTTGAGAGATTATACCAAGTTTTCCAAAAAGATGATTATTGAAAAGATCATTCGTGACAATAATTTGAGAGGAAATGAACTGGCGGTTTTCGGGGACGGTCCGGACGAAATCCGTGAAGGCCGCCGTGCTGGTGGTGTTTCTGTTGGAATAACGAGTAACGAATTGCAACGTTTCGGACATAATCCTGCCAAACGTCCACGTCTGGTTCGTGCAGGAGCACAATTGCTGATTCCTGATTTTTCCCAGCACAAAAAATTGATTTCCCTGCTATTTCAGGAAAACGTTGACTACGCGTCATGAAATTGTTAAACGCAGGGTTCGGGGAGTTTTGTCGCGGAGTTTCGGGAGTTTTATTATTGAGTTCTTTGGTGTTTTTTTCTTGTGGGAGAAAGAGTGGTTCTGATGATTCTGTTTATTTGGATAAACCTTTTTGGCAGGAATATCATGAGGGTTATTCGGTTGGAACTTCGCCGGAAGAAAATGATGTGCGGAGTATAGCTGTTGATGATGAATCGAATGTGTGGATTGCTACCGGTGCAGGGATTTTTCAGAAAAAGAAAGATTCTACTATATGGAATTCCATCCTTTTAGAAAGTGAAACGGGACCTTCTTTTTCTGTTTTTGCCGAAAACAAAACAACTTGGCTTGGGTACATGGAACGGACTTTGGCGTTATCAAAATAATAAATTAGAGCAGGTCACCGGTCCGAAAGGTCCGGTTTCTGCTATTTGTAAGACTTCCGACGGACTTTATGTTTTAGGACCACATGGTTTTTGGTTCGATAATGGAAAAGGTTTTGTCAAAATTGAAACCCTACTTCCCAAATCCATCCGTGATGTAATTTCTGATCAGGCGCACGGTTTATGGATTGCTTCGGATGTGGGTTTGTATCATTGGACTGAAAAAGAAACAAAACATTTTTACAGTCAAAAAGAACTGCTTAGCGGTTATGTCAAAGGTCTTGCAATTGATGCTGATCAAAAATTATGGGCAGGCGGATTGGGTGGTGTTACAATACGCAATGCCGATGAAGCTGAGAAAACTTTACAGCCGGAAAATGGAATTCCATCGGTTTATGTAACCGCTGTGAAATACGCTCCTGATAGTATAATGTGGGTTGGGACGCAAACAGGTATTGTTCGTTACAAATCTGATGGTTCACATTCTTTGCGTTTCAGCAGGCGCTGGCTGATGGATGATCAGGTTAATGATATTGCTTTTGACAAAAACGGAAATGCCTGGATTGCGACGTCAAAAGGTGTAAGTGCTATCAAAAAGAAGAAAATTACGCTGGCTCAGAAACAGGATTTCTTTAACGAAGTTCTAATGAAACGCCACATCCGTGCGCCATGGATTGCGGGACAATGTCATCTTACTACACAAGGAGATACAACTTCATGGCTTCCCGAGGATGATGACAATGATGGAGAATACACCGGAAATTATCTGGCCATGGAAAGTTTTAGATATGCGTCAACTAAAAATCCGGTAGCGAAGGAAAATGCAAAAAAGGCTTTTAGCTTTTTGAAATTATTACAGGAAGTTACGGATACCGATGGTTTTTTTGCGCGTACAATTGTTCCTGCTGATTGGAAAAATGTACACGATAACAACAAGAATTTTACCGAAAAACAACTGGCTGACGAACTGGTAAAAGAACCTCGTAATAAACCCGTTGAAGTACGCTGGCACAAATCAAAAGACGGAAAGTGGCTTTGGAAAGGTGATACCAGCAGCGACGAAATGTGCGGACATATGTTTGGCTACTATTTTTATTATACGCTGGTTGCAGATGAAACTGAAAAGAAAATCATTGGTAAACATGTTGGCCGGATTGTCGATTATTTGATGAAACATAATCTTGACCTGGTTGATGTTGATGGAAAACCAACTCGCTGGTCCGTTTGGTCACCGGATAAACTGAACCGTGATCCTGAATGGCTGCCCGACAGAAACCAGAATTCCATGGAAATGTTGTCATTTCTTTTACTCGCTCATCATATGACCGGTGAAGAAAAATATCAGAAAGAATATCTGCGCCTGATTGAAAAGGAAAATTATCTGAAAAACATGTCGGAAGTCACTAACCAGAATCCTGCCTGGTTTATTTATTTCGATGTCGTTTTACAGGCTTACCTCTACCCGATTCTTATCAATTGTGAAAAAAATCCTGAACGCCTGGCATTTTACAAAACGCATCTGGAACGCTGGTTTGAAAAGAGAAAAGGAGATCATAACCCGCTGATCAATTTCATCTATTGTTACAGTACCAATAAAAAAACAGAGCTGAAAAATTCAGTCGATTTTCTGGTTGACACACCTCTGGATCTGATCGATTGGCATATTGACCATACCAAAAGAGAAGATCTGAAAATTGTAAGAAAACCTGTTCTGGAAGATATTCAGGTGGACGCGATACAGCCGGCAAGTATACGGATGACCGTAAGATGGGACAAAAATCCCTGGACTGCCACCGGAGGTGATCCTTCAACGGAAAGAGAGCCAGTCTTTTGGCAGCTGCCCTACTGGATGGGAAGATATCTGGGCATGATAAAGTGATATTTTTATTAGTCTCTTACTACAAAAATGTAGTATACATTGAACAGACTTTTTAACAAAACATGAAAAACAGAGCATCAATATTCCTGTTGTTTATCCTGGCACCCTTTATAAGTGTTAAGATAATGGCTCAACCTGGTGAAACCTACGCTGAAAAACTGGGCTGGCCGAAAGGCGCGAAGGTGATCATTTTTCATGTGGATGATGCGGGCATGTCTTATTCATCCAATCAGGGCGCTATTAAGTCCATTGAGAACGGTATTGCCACTTCTTGCAGCATTATGATGCCTTGTCCATGGGCAGCAGCGTTTACAAAATATGCGGTAAAAAATCCGAAAATGGATGCAGGTTTGCATCTTACCTTAACCTCAGAATGGCAGGAATATCGCTGGCCGCCGCTTGGAGGAATTGCGCATTCACCGGGATTGGTTGACGACGAAGGCTGTATGTGGCATGAAGTGGAACAGGTTGTAAAAAATGCTAACGCAGATATTGTTGAACAGGAAATCCGTGCACAGGTTGAAAGAGCTAAAAAAATGGGTTTAAAACCTACCCATCTGGATTCACACATGGGAACATTATTTGCCCATGGCCCATTTCTGGAACGGTATATAAAAGTGGGGATGGAATATGGAATTCCGGTAATGTTTCCCGGCGGAAATAACCAATTGTTAATAGAATGTCTGAATGAGCCGGTTGTTAAAAAACTAAAAGCAGAAGGAAAATGGAAAGAAGGCACCAAACTTCCTGATCCTGCATTGGTAAAAGAATCAAAAGCTGTTGGAGAAAAAATCTGGAATGCGGGTTTGCCTGTTCTGGATGATTTACATACAAACAGCGGCGAATGGAAACCTGAAGGAAATAATGTTACTCCCGAACAATGGGGGAAATACAAAGCCATGAAATTTAAGGAAACACTTGGTAAAATGCAGCCGGGCGTTGCAATGATGATCGTTCACAGCAGCGATATTACCGATGCCTTCAAGCATATCAGCGCTTCCGGCGGCTCACGTTATGCGGATATGCTTTCAATGCTGAACCCTGATCTGAAAGCTTATATAAAATCAGAAGGAATCATTTTGACTACGTGGAAAGAAATGTTGGATAGACGGAAAAATGTGAAGTAACTGCACGCGATCATTCTATTGGTTTGCTTCGTACGACTTATCCCTATCATTCCGAAAGACAAAAATTCGCTAAATCTTTTTGTGGCTGACCAGAAAAAGGCTGATCAATTAAAACATAGACACTAATTATATCCCTTATTTTAACCTATGCGTAAGCCCTTTTATTTATCACTTCTTGTACTTTTTGCCGCCTTATTTTTTTATTCATGCAGCAAGACGACAACAAAACAGCCTGTTCACGAAGACAAACCTTTTGTGCAGGATTACAGCATTAAATATTATTCTGATACGACAAAACTAAATTTACTCTCTGCTTATTCAGACAGAAACGGCGTTATCCAGATTCTTGCAAAAGAAGGATTACAACATCCTTACAACGGAAAACTTTTGTATCACGGCACAATAGAATCGGATAATTCTTACCGTTTCATGAAATCAAAGAAAATTTCAGCAACGGGAATTTATGACAAACAACTGGTTTATTTGAGCGATTCGGTAGTTTTCAGCAATGCCTGGGCGGGAACATTATTTTCAAAACATACATTACCGAATGCTAAACTTTTTGCAGGAGGAAAAGATTTTACATTTCTGGTTTCCGATGGAAAATCATTACAGCTGATCAAAGATTCAAAAAATCTTTACAGCGGCACGTTACCGGATGACGAAGTAATTTCCATCCGTTATCAGGAAAAAACCGGTGATTTCTGGATTCTTGGAAAGAAAACTTTGTACGTTTTATCTTCTGCTAATATATTAACAAAGGTTTTTGAAGGTATGAATTTCACTTCTTTTGATATTGTCGATAAAGGTCAAAAGATAATCATCGGTACCACCGACGGTTATATCGAGTTTGATCCTGCTACAAAAAAACAAGTTGGAGCAATTAATAAAAAACTTCCGGTAACCAATATCACTTTTGTTAAGGAAATAAATGGAAAAGTTTGGTTTGGATCAAATGAAGGAGCATTTGCACTTCGGACTGATAATAAATTTGATTACTATTATGGTGAACGCTGGCTGCCGGGAAATAAGGTAATCCAGATTTCCGAAGGTCCTGAAAATTCAGTTTTGGTTTTAACAACGGCTGGTTTGGGACAAATTGTCTTTAAAGAAATGACGCTTCAGGACAAGGCAGTTTATTTTGAAGAACAAGTTCGCATGAGACATATCCGCAACGGATTTAATGCTTCGCTGGATGGCATGGAAAAAGGAAATCTATCAACAGGATATATGTCAGATTCTGACAATGACGGACTTTGGACAACCATGTATCTGGGTGGGGAAATTTTCCGTTATGCTGCTACCAAAGATTCTGTCGCGTTGCAAAATTGCCGTGAATCGCTGGATGCTATGGAAAGACTTTATACTGTTAATCCTGTTCCGGGTTTTCCTGCGCGGTCTTTTGAACGAAGCGGACATATAAGAAAGTCTTTCCGATTCCGATCGCTGGCAACAAGCTCCTGAAAAAGAATGGAACTGGAAATCGACTACCAGCAGTGATGAAATTATCGGCCACGTTTTCGCTTTTGGCGCCATAGCAGAACTGATTGATGATGAGCCGATGAAAAAGAAAGCAATTATGCTTTTGGATACCGTGATGTCTCATATTGTCAAAAATGATATGTACCTGATTGATTTTGATGGCAAACCGACCATGTGGGGAAAATGGAATCCTAAATATGTTAATTCATTCCCAACCAATGTGGGCGACAGAAAACTGAATTCTTCCAATATTGTTTCGATGCTGCAAACGGCTTATCATTTTACCAAAAAGGAAAAATATAAGGCCAAGGCGTTCGAACTGATGAATAAATATGGCTACTACGAAAACATGATGCGCCCGATGAGCGACATTGGAAAAGCTGCACCGACGATGCTGATGAACATGCCAAACACATGTCGGACGGCTGGAACCATTCGGATGATGAAATGTATTTTATCGGCTATTGGGGATTGTATCGTTATCCGTTTAATGATACTTTAAAAACCGCCTACAAAAAGCAAATCCTTGATCACTGGCAAGTAGAACGTCCGGAAAAGGATGGTGCCTGGAATATTTTTACCGCTCTAACCGGCACAGATGAATTTGATCTTGAAAGAAGCAGTCTGGTATTTGCAGGAATATCCGATGGATATGATCAACTGGTCAATCAAAAACAGTCACCGAAAAGATATTGAATTGATGGAACCCAATTTCCGTAAACAAACAACAAAGGAAGTTTTGCCGCCTGATGAAAAACCGGTCAAACGGCACAACAGCAATACTTTTGATCTGGATCGTAGAGGTGTAGGCGGCACATCCGAAGAAAGTGCAGGTGATATCTGGCTTGTTGCCCTACTGGATGGGAAGATATTTGGGTGTGATCAGCGCACCAGCAAAATAACCGAATTATGAGCACCTTTACTATCTTCCGCATTTCTCACGTTAATATTCTTATCAATGTCATCCCGCCAACTGGAAAAAGAAACCGAAGAAAAACAGATTACTCATGATCTGAGTTATAATCATGATCTGGATAATAACGACAATTTTTCTCCTGACGGCCAATGGCTGGTGTATGATACCCGCACGGACGACGGCGGAATTCCTGAATCTGCACGAATTGAAAAAGTGAATGTAAAAACGGGTGAAATAAAAGTGCTTTTCAAAGTAGAGAAGAACGGAATTTGGGGACCAGGCGCTGGTGCAGTAAGTTATAGTCCGAAGGAAAATTCGGTTGTTTTTATTCATGGATTAGAAAATAGCACTAAAGAAAATCCATATCAGCAATGGCGTCGTACTGGTGTCATTATTGAAGATTCAAAACCGAACGTTCCGATATATATGGATGCCACGTGATGTCACATTTCCATATACTGCCTGGTGCTTTACGTGGCGGCACGCACCGTCATGAATGGAGCGGAGATGGCAAATGGATTGGTTTTACTTACAATGATGCCATTCTAAAAGCACTTGGAAGATACCACCGGCGTAAAAAGAAATCTCAGAACGATTGGTGTTTCAAAAAAAATAAAAGCTGTTCATGTTGACAAAAGTGCAGAAAATGTTTCCGGTGAATGGTTCAGCGCATTGTGGTTCGCGTTGTGCCTGAACCGAAACCCGGCAGTGATGAAATCAGTCATGCGGCCAGTGACAGCTGGATCGGAACAAATGGTTATCGTCGCCCGGATGGAAAAATGCAGATAGCAAGAGCATTTTTGGTACTGTAACTGATAAAAATGGGAAACCGGTACCGGAAGTATTTGTAGTTGATATTCCTGATGATATTACAGCAGCCGGGAGAATTTGGTCCGCTGGAAGGAACCAAAACTGATTTTCCTATGCCTCCAAAAGGTACAGTTCAAAGAAGGTTGACTTTCACGGCAGATTCAGCACATCCTGGTTGTTCCGGTATTGTCCGTTCTTCACCGGATGGAAATACTCTCGCTTTTTTAGCCAAAGACGAAAAGGGTGTTACTCAAATATTTACATTATCCCCTGCATGGTGGAAAACCGCAACAATTAACCGAACATGAATCCGATGTTTCCGGCAATTTACGCTGGCATCCGGATGGAAAACATGTAAGTTATATTTGGAATGGAAGTATTATGTTATGCCAAACAGGAAATGCTCCATTTAAAGATCGCTATCAAACTTTAACAAAGTCATCAAATCCGGCTCCAACGAATATTGTCTGGGCGCATGATGGGAAAACTGTTTGCTTTTAACAAACCAGTAAAAGATCGAAAATGGGAAAGATGCAACTTTGCAGGTTTTTGTAAAATCCTATCAATCCAAAATAGATAAGATCAGGCTTCTTTTTGAAAAGAAACTTTTTTGTAAATCTGTCGCTTAGCGGTAATTCAATATCAAAATGGGTGAGTTTGATAACCTCATCCATTTTTTCGTAAAACTCGACATACCAACGTTCGCCTTCACGAATATAAATTTCCACGAAGCAATTATTTTGTTCAACGATAATATAATACTGCAATGAAGATATGGATCTGTATTCATTAAGTTTTACTGTGCGATCGATCTTTTCGGTACTTTCAGAAATTACCTCAACAATCAGCAACGGTTCTGTCGCATACTTAATCTTTATTACCATCTTCTTTAAAAATGAAAAAATCGGGAATACGAAAAATCTTCTCCTTCCTGCACCTGCAATTTAACAGAATTCTGAACAAAAGCGTATGGCTTGTCTTCCAGCAAACTTCCCAAATACCTATGAATATTTCCAGCGATACTGATTCGCTGTAACCGATTCTCCCGACATCTCTGTAATTTCTCCGTTTACGTATTCGAAACGTCCTTCGTGCGTTTCGCAAAACTCAAAGTATTCTTCCAGGCTGTGAAGTTTTTCGGCTACTGCTTCCATAAGATTTTCATTTTTATCAAAAATACATTTTTAAATCCGAAACCTTAAACCATTATTTCCTATAGTTATATTTTAATCAAACAATTCATAAAGATATGTGAGAGAAACACATAGATTCATTTCAGCTATCAAATTGACCTCTTTTCAATGACGATTCTCTGACAATTAATTCTGACTGCAAAACAATTGTTTTTGATGCATCAATATACTCAATACCCTTCAAATGATTAATTAAACTCCGAACCGCCACCTCTCCCATTTGTTGTCCCGGATAATAAACGGTTGTCAGATTAGGTTCTATAACTTGTGAGACTGGGTCGTTATTAAATCCTACAATAGCAATATCATCCGGAATACTGTATCCCATTTCTTTCAACGCTTTCATACAAGTTACTGCACAAATATCATTGGAAATAAAGATTCCATCTGGTTTCAAGCTCCATTTCATCAATTCTCTGAGCGACAGATTTCCCAGCTTCCTGGCTCAAATCCGTTATCATTACAAAATCATCCTGCAATATCAAATCATTTTGAATAAGTGCATTCTGGTAACCTCTTAATCGTCCCGAATAAACATTCCTTTTCAGATTTCCGGTAACGTGCATAATTCGTTTGCAGCCTTGATTTATCAGATGAGATGTCGCTTCAAATCCGGCAAGTTCATTGTCAATAACGACGCCGCTGCATTTTGGATGATCAATGATCCGGTCAAAAAATAAGATTGGAATGCCCTTTTTTATGAAATTTTCGAAATGCTCAAAGGTATCAGTATCATAAGCAACCGAAGCCAATAAACCATCCACACGACTGTTAAACATCGTTTTTGCATTGGCTATTTCTTTTTTTACAGATTCCAGCGACTGACTTATCAAAAGATTATAGCCCAGTTCATTGGCTTTTTCTTCCATTCCTGCAAGTACCGCTGACATAAAATGGCTATTCAAGCGAGGAACAATTACTCCTAACGTATTAGTACTACGTCTGCGCAAATTACTGGCAAAAGTATTGGAGCGATATCCCAGTTCAGCTGCCTTTTCACTTATCAAAAGCTTTGTTTTACTATTGATCGCCGGGTGGTCATTCAGCGCTCTGCTGACCGTGGCCGGAGAAATTTCAAGTATTTTAGCAATATCGTAAATGGTAACTTCCTTGTCCATATGCGGAGGATAATAGATTGTAAAGCTGAAAGATAATAACAAAAGTAAGCTTTGTAATAAAAATTTATGCAATCGGTTGCAATGCAAATTTATATTCAGATATTTATACCTTTAAAATTGTTGAAAATTTTCAATCTGCTCTTCTATGATACATACCATGCGCTGGTTTGGACCAAATGACCCTGTTTCTCTGATGGATATTCGTCAGGCCGGATGCAGCGGTGTGGTTAGTGCACTTCACCAGATTCCCGTTGGTGATGTCTGGACTTTGTCAGAAATTGAAAATCGCAAGAAATTGATTGAAGAAAAAAATGACAAATATTCAGCGCTAACATGGTCAGTTGTTGAAAGTCTTCCGGTACATGAGGATATAAAGAAAGGTCTTCCATCACGTGATTTATATATTGAAAATTATAAACAATCCTTGACGAACCTTGCTGCTTCTGGGATTAAAACGGTCTGTTACAATTTTATGCCGGTGCTTGACTGGTCGCGTACTGCATTGGATTATGAGATGCCGGAAGGTTCAAAAACACTTCGATTTGTGTGGGTGGATTTTGCCATTTTCGATTTATTCATTTTGAAAAGACCTGGCGCAGAACAAGATTATGAGCCGGAAACAAGAATTGCTGCTGAAAGCAAATTTCAGAGTATGTCTTCCCACCAGATTTCGGTATTGACAAATACAGTTTTACTAGGATTACCAGGTTCAGAAGAAGCATTTGATCTCAACGTTTTTCAAAGTCTGCTGGATCAATATGCCAATATTGACGACAGTCAGTTAAGACAGAATCTTTATTACTTCATTTCCCAGATAGCACCTTTGGCTCAGGAACTGGGTATAAATCTTTGCATTCATCCGGATGATCCTCCAAGATCTCTTCTTGGACTTCCACGAGTTGTCAGCACCGAATCTGATTTTGAACAATTAATGCAGGCCTGTGATGTTCGGGCAAATGGCATTACCTTTTGTACCGGTTCTTTGGGTGTAAGAGAAGATAATGATCTTCCCGGATTGATCGAACGTTTTGGCGACCGAATCCATTTTGTACATCTGCGTACTACCAAACGTGAAGAAGGAACCAGAAATTTCCACGAAGCACCACATTTGAATGGTGATGTGGATATGTATGAAGTTGTAAAAGCATTATTGAAAGAAGAAAAAAGGCGTAAAGTTGCTGGATATTCCGATTTCGCATTACCAATGCGACCGGATCATGGTTTTCAAATGCTTGATGATCTTCATAAAAAAACATATCCAGGTTACTCGGCGATTGGACGTTTAAAAGCTCTGGCAGAATTAAGAGGGCTGGAAATGGGAATTTCAAGATCTCTACAACTTATTTTATTTCTCCTATTTACCTTTTTTACTTTACCATCAAAAGCGGATGACGGTTATAGATTATGGTTAAAATATGATTTGATCAAAGAAGAGCAGCAACGAAAAATCTACGCCTCATCCATAAATTCCATCGTTTTCGAAGGTAAAGTTTCTCCGATTGTTCAATCTGCAACGCAAGAATTACAAGAGGGTTTCAGAGGACTTTTGGGTAAAAACATTTCTTTGTTACAACGAAGCAGGCCTAATATTGGAAGTATTATTTTAAAAAAAGATGATACTGAAAAAGTTGCAAACGACGAAGGTTATCATATTTTTCAGCAAGGGAAAAATTTTATAATCACAGCAAAAACTGACCGTGGATTACTTTATGGCAGTTTTGCTTTTCTCAGGCATCTGCAAACCGGCAAATCACTTACCAAACTTGATATAACATCCAGTCCCAAAATCCAGTATCGCATGCTTAATCACTGGGACAATCCTACGGGCACTATCGAGCGCGGTTATGCTGGTTCGTCACTTTGGAAATGGTTTGAATTACCTGAAACACTCGATCCGAGATATAAAGATTATGCGAGAGCCAATGCTTCCATCGGGATCAACTGTACTGTTGTTAATAATGTCAACGCCAGTGCACGGTTTTTAACACCGGAATATTTGCCAAAAGTGCAGGCGTTAGCAGACGTTTTCCGTCCTTATGGAATTAAAGTTTTTATGTCGGTCAATTTTGCAGCACCAAAAATCCTGGGCGGATTAGCTACTTCTGACCCATTAGATCCAAAGGTAAAACAATGGTGGATTGATAAAACAAAAGAAATTTACGCCGCCATTCCTGACTTTGGCGGCTTTTTGGTAAAAGCAAATTCAGAAGGTGAACCGGGACCGCAGGATTACGGACGCAACCATGCCGACGGAGCTAATATGTTGGCCGAAGCTTTATCCCCGTTTCAGGGCACAGTGATCTGGCGTGCGTTTGTTTATAAAGCGGATGCAAACGGGGATCGTTTCAAAGCGGCTTATGACGAATTTAAGCCATTGGATGGACAATTTAAATCCAATGTCATGGTTCAGGTTAAAAACGGTCCCATAGATTTTCAGCCGCGTGAGCCATTTAGTCCGCTGTTTGGAGCGATGCCAAAAACACCTTTGGCAATGGAATTTCAGATCACGCAGGAATATCTTGGCTTTTCTACAAATCTGGTTTACCTCGCTCCACTTTTCAAAGAATGTCTGGATTCTGATACTTACTTAAATGGCACAGGTTCGACGGTTTCAAAAGTTATAGATGGAAGTCTGCATGGATATACAAAAACAGCCATTGCCGGCGTGGCCAATACTGGTTCGGATCGTAACTGGACGGGTCATTTAATGAGTCAGGCCAACTGGTTTGCTTTTGGCAGGTTAGCCTGGGATTATACTTTATCTTCCGAATCTATTGCCGATGAATGGATCAAAATGACTTTGACAAAAGATCCTAAATCTGTTGAAACAATCGCAGATCTGCTTGGCAAGTCAAGAGAAAATTATGTCAATTTCACTACGCCATTGGGGCTCCATCATTTAATGGGACAGGGTCTTCATTTTGGTCCTCATCCCTGGCTCGAAAAAAGCGGACGGCCAGACTGGACTGCAATTTACTATCATCGTGCAGATGCAAAAGGGATTGGTTTTGACAGAACAAAAACGGGCAGCAATGCTTTGGCACAATACAGTCCGGAGGTACAAAAACAATTCGAAAATACTGAGACTTGTCCGCTGCCTTATCTTCTGTGGTTTCACCATGTTGCCTGGGACAAAAAACTTTCGACCGGACGCACACTTTGGGATGAACTTTGCTTTCGCTATTACTCAGGAGCAGAATCGGTGTCTAAAATGCAGAAACAATGGAACAGTGTAAAAACTTCCGTTGATCCTGAAATCTTTGCAGATGTAGCGGGGAGACTTTTGGCTCAGCAAAGAGAAGCAATCTGGTGGCGCGATGCCTGTGTTCTATACTTTCAGGAATATTCAAAACAGCCGATTCCGGCCCCGTTCCTGAAACCTGAACGGAGTTTAGCCGAAATAAAAAAGATCACGGACGTTTATCAGATGCGTTAAGTTAACATCGCGGATTTATCAATTTGTACCCTTATCAAATTTGTCATTCTATATTTTTCAATAAAATGCCTGAATCAATTCTTAAAGAAGAAATCTCACAGACTGCAATTTTTTCACTGGAAGGCAAATTAGCCCTCATTACCGGCGGCGGAAGCGGAATCGGGTTTCACATTGCGCAATGTATGGTGCAGGCCGGAGCAAAAGTTGTCCTTACCGGTCGCCGGGAAATTGTCTTGCAGGAAGCCGTGGAAAAGTTAGGGTCAAAAGCAACTTATTTCGTCAATGACATTACACAACTGGAAACTATTCCGGCGCTTGTTGAAGCAATTGAAGATAAATGCGGACCGATTGATATTCTGGTTAATAACGCCGGAATCAATATGAAAAAGTTTGCAGTAGAAGTAACGGATGCAGATTTTGATAAAGTTGTACAAACAAACTTATACTCGGTCTTTTCCATGACAAGAGAATGTGGAAAACGAATGATCGAACGAAAATCCGGCTCAATTATCATGATCACTTCCATGGCGGCCATTTACGGGATCGATAGAGTTGTAGCTTATACCGCATCCAAATCAGCTGTTGGAGGAATGGTAAAAGCGTTAACAACAGAATTTTCACCTTATAATGTAAGAATCAATGCTGTTGCACCCGGATTTATAGAAACTCCGATGATGTTAACCGCCATGAACGGCGATCCTTCAAGAAGAGACAAAGCTATGGATCGCACACCCATGGGAATCTGGGGGAAACCTGACGATGTAGGCTGGGCAGCGGTATTCCTGGCATCCAATGCAGCAAAATTTATTACCGGCGTTTCGCTTCCCGTGGACGGCGGAAACTCAATCGGATTTTGATAAAATATTCCTAACCATAATTCAAAAGTCAACGATTCAATAATGAAAAGAACAGTTTTTGAAAAATTAACGTGTCTGCTGCTGGCACTTTGCCTGGCATTTTTCAGCTTACCGGCACAAGCTCAAAAAATCAAGTGGAACAAGGTTAAAATCCTGGTTTACACCAAAAATGGGAAAGGTTATATTCATGACAATATTGCCAATTCCGTTGAAGCGATTCAGGCCCTTGGGAAACAGTATGGCTTTACGGTTGATGCAAGCGAAGACCCTTCAAAATTCACAGATGAAAACCTAAAACAATATGATGCGTTGGTTTTCTCAAATACCAATAACGATGTTTTTGATACGGATGCACAACGTGTTGCCTTGATGCGGTATATCCAGGCAGGTGGAAATTTGGTCGGTTTGCATTCTGCTTGTGGTACTGAACGAAGCTGGACATGGTTTAAGAATTTGCTAGGTGGAACGTTCTTCTGGCATGAACCCGGACAAAGTTTTACTGTGAATATTCTTGACTGCGAAAAATCCTGCACTTTCACATCTGCCTCAAAAATGGAATCGTGAAAAAGATGAATTTTATTTTCTGAAAGAAATGAGCGTAAACCTGAACGTGCTGGCAGTAAATGATCATACTACAATCCAAAAACCTGCTGGAAAAGCACTTGATACTTTCGGAAATATATTTCCGTCTGTCTGGTGGCATGAATATGACGGAGGCCGTGCTTTCTACACTTCCATCGGGCACGAAAAAGAGGATTATTTAAAAGAAGATTTACGTAAACACATTCTCGGAGGAATTGAATGGGCAATCGGGCCACAAAAACCACGTAATTACAGCAAAGCTTACGCAAAAACCCCATCAGACGAAGTCCGAACGAAATAGGCCTGAAAGGCCGACATACCTTAACATAGGGCATCGCCCTATGGAACCAGGATCTCATCCATCATTAAAATCCTAAATCCAATGAATAACTCAGAAGAAAAAAATCAAAGCAGAAGATCATTCCTGAAAACTGCCGGAACAGGTACCGCAGGTATTATAGCCGCATCAATGTTCCCAACCATTGTTCCAGCCAGCGTTTTTGGTAAAAATGCACCAAGTAATAAAATCAATATCGGACAAATCGGATTTGGCCGGATCGGCTCTTCGCACGATTTACCCGAAATCATAAAAAATGAAGCAGCGCACGTAATTGCCGTAGCAGATCTTGACAAAAACCGTTTGGCACAAGGAAAAATCTGGATTGAAAAAAAATACGCTGAACGAACCGGAAAAGCAAATTATCTGGACGTAAAAACATATGACGATTATCACGAAATCCTGGCAAGAAAGGATATTGACGCAGTCATTATCAGTACGCCGGATCACTGGCATGCGCAACCAGCCATGGAAGCGGCAGTAGCCGGAAAACATATTTACATGCAAAAGCCAACTTCCCTGACAATTCGAGAAGGAAGACAAATGGCTGATATGGTTATCAAGAAAAAAGTTATTTTCCAGTTGGGAAGTCAGCAAAGATCGATAAGTCCTTGGCCTCAGTTTAAAAGAACTTGCGAACTGGTACGAAACGGAAGAATAGGGAAATTGAAAAAAGTATACGTTGGACTTCCCGGTGATCCTTCCGGAGGAAATCCTGCAAAAATGCCAGTTCCTTCGAATCTGAACTACGATATGTGGCTGGGATCAACGCCAGATATTTATTATACCCTGGACCGCGTACATTCCCAGACTGATATGCTAAATGAACGTCCGGGATGGCTGCGTCTGGAACAATTTGGTGCCGGAATGATAACAGGCTGGGGATCACATCATATTGATATCGCTCATTGGGGAATGGATACCGAATTAACCGGGCCTATTGAGATTGAAGGAAAGGCAACATTCCCGGCTCCCGGTTCAGGATTATGGGATGTTCACGGAGACTTTTTAGTCAACTCAAAATATGCCAACGGCGTTGAAATGGAAATTGGCGGGACTAACCCGAACGGTGTGAAATTTGAAGGAACAGAAGGCTGGATTTTTGTTTCTCGTGGCAATGTTGGTGTTACAGCTTCCGATCCGGGCGCAGCACAATCAGCAAAAGAGAACAAAGCATTCTATGCCAGCGATCCGAAAATTCTGGGATCTGTAATTGGACAAAATGAAATTCACTTATATGAAAGTCCGGAACAACACCAAAACTGGATCGAAAGTATTCAAAGTGGCAAACAAACGATAAGTCACGCCGAAATTGCCCAACGTTCCTGCACTGCTTGTCTTCTGGCTCATACGGCTATGAAACTTGGCAGAAAACTGAAATGGGATCCTAAAAAAGAAGATTTTATTGGTGATAAAGAAGCCAGTGCAACATTATCAAGACCACAACGCGGACCCTATGGAACGACCAAAGTGAAAGGCTAAGCCAGTTCCAAAATCGAAAAATCCCTCTAAACATAGAAGTTTGGAGGGATTTTTTTGTTAGAATCTAATCTTTTTCAAGAGATTGATTTCTAATAAGTTATTTGAGTTAAATTGGATAAAACTGACCTGACTCCTTAAACCTGAGCTTCATGAAACATCTGCTATCTTCACTCCTTTTATGCGCCTGCCTGTTTTCTTGTTCTTCAAAAAACAAATATGAAACCATCATCCGTAATGGAACAATTTACGATGGAAATGGTAAAAAACCTTTCACCGCGGATATCGGAATTAATGCCGATACTATCGCATTTATTGGTGATCTGAAAAATGAAACGGCTAAAAATGAAATAGACGCAAAAGGACAAGCAATTGCACCTGGCTTTATTAATATGCTAAGCTGGACAACGGAATCCCTGATTCAGGATGGTCGAAGTCAGAGTGATATCCGTCAGGGAGTAACGCTGGAAGTGATGGGTGAGGGTACCAGTATGGGTCCGTTGAATCCAAAAATGAAATCTGAATTGCAAAAAGGGCAAGTTGATATCAAATATAAAGTCGATTGGAATACCCTTGGTGAATATCTCAGTTTTTTGGAAAAGAAAGGTATCAGCTGTAATGTGGCTTCGTTCATTGGTGCAGGAACGGTACGTACTTATGTTGTTGGTGAAGATAACCGCAAAGCCACACCAGCCGAACTTGATAGTATGCAATTATTAGTAAAAACGGCGATGGAAGAAGGCGCTATGGGTGTGGGATCTTCTTTAATTTATCCTCCCGATTTTTTTGCTGATACACAGGAACTGATCGCTTTATGCAAAGAAGCCTCTAAACATGGCGGCATGTATATTTCGCATATGCGCAGTGAAGGAAATAAACTGGATGAAGCTGTTGAAGAACTAATCACAATTTCAAAGGAAGCTAATATTCCGGCGGAAATTTATCACCTGAAAGCGGCCGGAAAAGATAATTGGAAGAAAATGGATGGCGTGATCAAGCGGATTGAAAAAGCAAGGGCCGAAGGTTTGCACATTACCGCTGATATGTACACGTACCTAGCCGGCGCCACAGGACTTACTTCGTCATTTCCTCCGTCATTGCAGGATGGTGGTTTTGGAAAATTATGGCTCCGTTTACAAGATCCTGTGATCAGAGCAAAAATGGCGAAAGCGATGAAAACAAATCCTACTGATTGGGAAAATCTTTATTATGGGGCAGGATCTGCCGAAAAGGTATTATTGCTTGGTTTTAAGCAGGATTCTTTAAAAAAATATACTGGAAAAACTTTGGCAGAAATTGCCAGAATTAAAGGTAAATCTCCTGAGGAAACGGCTATGGATCTTATCGTACAGGACAGCACAAGACTTGGCGCTGCTTACTTTTTAATGAATGAAGAAAATGTCAAAAAACAGGTTGCTTTACCGTGGGTAAGTTTTGGATCTGACGAAGGAAGTTATACGCCGGAAGGTGTTTTTCTTAAATCACAACCGCATCCAAGAGCTTACGGAAATTTCATTCGTGTGATCGGTCAGTATTCGAGAGACGAAAAATTATTGTCTTTGGAAAAAGCCATTTATAAACTTGCCAAATTACCTGCAACAAACCTGAAACTTAAAAAACGTGGAGAACTTAAAGTAGGTTATTACGCTGATATAGTAATTTTTGATCCTGCCAAAGTTAAAGACTTGGCTACCTACGACAAACCTCAACAATTCGCAACTGGGGTTTCTGACGTATTTGTAAACGGTGTTGCGGTTTTGAAAAACGGTGAACACACCGGCGCTACTCCTGGAAAATTCGTAAAAGGCCCCGGCTATAAATCCAATAACAAATAGCCCTGAAAGGGCGTTATATCTTAGGATAGGGTAACGCCCTATAATTTCCGGCAACGATTATATTTGATCAATTTTAATTATTGGCACATTTCCCACGGGCGACAATGGCACATCCCCATGGACGATGGCACATTTCCCACGGGCGTTACCCGTGGCTAAAATATAACGCCCTTTCAGGGCTAAATTTTAATAATTGCCTTTGTATTCTCTTGGGGTGTGACCGATATATCTTTTGAAATTCCGGTTGAAATTTGATAAAGAATCGAAACCGCTATCGTAGGCGATTTGCGCGATTGTCCATTGGTCTTCCAGAAGCAATTTGCAAGCATGTCCGACTCTGATTTCGTTTACAAAATCGATAAAAGTTTTGTTGGAGCGGGCTTTGAAATAACGACAAAATGCTGCTTCACTCATACCGGCCAGTGATGCAACATCTCCCAACCTTATTTCCTGTGCAAAATGCTGAAGCACATAATTATGCACTTTTTGCATCCTTTCCGTTTCGGAAACTTTGTAGGTATTGACATAACCATAACTGGCTATCGGTGTGCCGCCTTCTTCATGTGCAAGTTTATTCAGTAAAGTCAGAAGCTTTAAAATTCCTGAAAATCCTTCTGCATTTCTTAATTCTAAAAGCTCTTGTCGAATGTGATCACGTAACGTTCCTTTATAGGCAATTCCACGTTTGGAATCGATCAGAAGCTGTTTCAAAGCCAGCATTTCCGATTTTTCAAAAAAATCTTTTCCCAAAAAATCTTCCTGAAAATAAAGAACAACGCCATGGGTAAATAACTCAGTATCTCCGCCAAAATAGACAGGATCACTTCTCCATAAATGCGGAATATCTGGTCCGAGAAAAACAGTATCTCCGGGCTCAAAAGTATGAATTGAATCTCCGATCAAACGTTTTCCCGTTCCTTCCAAAACTGTGAAAAGCTGGTAGTGCGGATGAAAATGCCAGTTTGGATCAAAATGAGGCTCTTTTAATTCCTGCACCGTCACCAGGCGTACCTGACTTTCAATATTTTTATGGATCGGAGCTTTCATAACAATACAACTTATCTAAATTTTGCCAAAATTAGCAAACATATTTATACAAAAGTCAAAATACAGCTAGTAGTAATCAAATGACGAAAAGTATTTAGTATTTTGTTGTTGTAAAATTGTATTAAAAAAAATACTCCGCATGAAATATAGCATGAATCTTCTCCTTTGGGGAAATCAAATTGACGACTCACTTTTCCCTACCCTTGAACTGATAAAAGAAATTGGATTTGACGGGGTTGAAGTACCAATATTTAATACAAATCCTGAACACTGGTTTAAATTTCGCAAAAAACTGGACGATCTGGGATTGTCCTGCGAAACCGATACCATTTGTGGTCCGGATAATCATTTGATCAGTGCAGATCCTTCCATGCGCAAATCAACTTTGGAACATTTGAAACGTGTTATTGATTGTTCTCTCGTTTTAGGTGCAACAAAATTAATGGGGCCTTATCATTCCGCATTAGGCGTTTTCACCGGACAACCTGCTACTTCGGACGAATGGAAATGGGGTGTTGACAGTATCCGTGAACTGGCAGATTATGCAGGAGAACTTGACATCACTTTGGGACTTGAATATCTGAATCGCTTCGAATTATATCTTACCAGCTGCGGAGATGAATTAATTCGCTTTGTTGATGAAGTAAATCATCCGAATTGCAAAATCATGTTTGACACTTTTCATGCAAATATTGAAGAAAAAAATATCGGTGATACGATGCGTAAAATGGGCGACAGGATTTCTTTCATTCAACTTTCTGAAAACGACAGGTCCACGCCAGGAAAAGGAAATGTAGATTGGGAAGGAATTTTTGGTGCAATTCGTGATCTCAAATACGATGGCTGGATCAGTATCGAAGCTTTCAGTCCAAAATTACCCGTGGCCAATATCTGGCGCAAAATGTTTGACTCAGAAGAACAACTCATGCGTGATGGTTTTTCTTTTATCAAATCGAATATTGAAAATCCGCAAATTCCAAAATTAATTTCTCTTTAAAACCCACAGTTTTGATACCGGCCCGACTGCGAAAAGTATTCCGACCGGGCCACCCGTCCGACGGCTTTTTCCGCCGTCGGACGGGTAAACAAAGCGTCTGGTTATTTTAAAATCGAAGAGCAATTTGCCAAACCCTTCACGTTATTTTACACCTTAAACACCAGCTTATTCCGGTAAAGAACATACAAAATCACAAACCACAACGCCAGATAAGTGAGCGCATAAGCCAGTGAAGCATTAATCGGATCCGAAAAAAGCGGAGATAATAGAAATTCGTAAAAGTATGCCTGCAATCCAATCGGCTCGTGAGAAGGATTATTAGGATAAGCCACTTTTATCCCGCTTAAAACTCGCGGAATAATCCCCGAAAAGAAAAATACGACCATCGGATTTACCCCAAAAATCACGAAAAACTTCGTCCAGCCAGAAATGCCCAACACGTCAATAATGTAATACAAAATAACAAGGCAAAGTGAAGCGATTCCCGCAGCATATAATACATAAGAACTCGTCCATAATGCTTTATTAATTGGAAAAACAATATTCCAGATTAAACCAAGAACGATTCCCGAAATTGCACCTATCAATAAATACAATGCTTTTTTGTCTTTTGAAAAAGAATTAGTCAGCAAAGTCCCAACCAACAATCCGGCAATACCAGTTCCAATTGCTGGAAGTGTACTCAGAATTCCTTCCGGATCCCAGGTTTTGGATGTCGCCCACAAATGACCGGGAAGCAAATAATTGTCCAGCCAGGCAGCCAGGTTTGTACCTTTTTCAAAGTTTGGTTCTCCAACGCCCGGCACTGGAATTAAAGTCATTAGCGCCCAATAAGTCAATAAAACCACAACTCCGAAAATCGCCTGCGTTTTCCAGTTTGTTTTTAGATATAATATTGAAACGATAAAATAAACGATGGCGATTCGCTGTAACACACCTGGAATCCTGACAGTTTCATAATCTTTAAATCCGCCAAACGCCAGGACCATCATGATAATAAAAACGGCCAGTGCTACGTAAAGTTGAAGTTTTTTGTCATAATCACTGAAAAGCGCTACGACAATTATTGCAGTCAAAACCAGTTTAATTCCAAGGAGCGATAGTCCTTCCAAACCAAAAGCCTGGATCTTTGAGAAGAAATATAAAAACATACCCAGACAGAAAATCCGCAATGTTCTTGTTATTATTTTTTGAAAAGAATTTGCATTCAGGATTTTTTGCGGAGTAGCCAAAACGACGGAAACACCGACGATAAAAAGAAATGTTGGAAAAACTAAATCCGTCGGTGTACAGCCATGCCATTCTGCGTGTAAAAGCGGTGAATAAACGTGCCCCCAATCGCCCGGATTGTTGACGATCGTCATGAGAATAATGGTCAGTCCACGCAGGACGTCCAGAGAAATTAGGCGGGTTTTCATCAAAAAATGATTCTTTGTTAAAGGTTAGGAGAACACAAGTTAACGCTTTTTCACATCGCGTATGAAGAATACCGCTAAATCTATTTAGCCAAATCTTTTGCCTCTATTTTATCATAATCTTTCACCATATGAAAATATTGGTGACCCATAAAATCCCGTGTTCCAGCTTCGTAAAAACCAAGATTCGTATAAAGTTTTTTTGCGTCCGGATTTTCCAGATCAACAATTAATCCGATCCGTTTATGCCCCAAACTAAAACCCAAGATCACAGAAAGCGCTAATCAATATTTTCCCAATTCCTTTTCCCTGCTCAGTTTTCTTTAACATTCACACAATCCAGATAATATTCACCCGCTTCCGTTTCGTCATTTGGCGTAAAATCCGGATCACGTTTTCTCAATTCGTCAATAACCGGCTGTCGTAATTCGTGCAACCGTTTTCCATCGTATCCTGTCACCGAACCCACAATGCCATTTTCATTTTCATAAACCAGCGTATTTACGTAACTGTATTGATTGTCGTCTCTTTTGAAAAACATTTCAATAAAATGGAATTGCCATCTTCATAATTTTCAGAATTTGCAAAAATGCCGGCAATATGTCCCAAAGCTAAAATCATCAGCGGTGCTACGGCATTTGAATCGTCAGGCGTAGCTGGTCTTATCATATTTTATTATTTATAATTTTGATTGAAATATTACTTTGCCTCATTTTTCGTTATAGCTATATTTTGCCTAAAATAGATTTAAAAGTTAAAAAAAAGTCAAAATACAGTCATTACTAATCAAAAGAAAGAAAGTTTTTAGCATTATTTTGCTGTAAAATTGTATTGTTGATAAATGAGTTATGACTCAATACTGTTTGTCATTTTTCAACAAAACTGGAAATATCTACGAAACTGCCTTTTCAAACTCACGCTTTAGTTTGCAAATTAAACCAACCGAATCTTTAATCCTTTACTTTATATGTCACAAAAAATTAACATTGCTATTGTTGGTCTCGGCTTTGGAGCTGAATTTATTCCTATTTATCAGCGTCATCCAAACGCTAATATGTATGCGATTTGTCAGCGTACAGAATCGAAATTAAACGCCGTTGGCGACCAGTATGGCATTGATGTGCGCTACACAAGTTATGAAGACCTTTTGAATGACCCAAAAGTTGACGCAGTTCATATCAATTCTCCTATTCCAAATCACGCTGAACAAACTTTAAAAGCATTACGCGCCGGAAAACATGTGGCCTGTACAGTTCCCATGGCAACCAGCGTTGAAGATTGCATGGAAATCGTAAAGGTTTGTAATGAAACCGGAAAAAAATATATGATGATGGAAACCGTGGTTTATGCCCGTGAGTTTCTGTTTGTGAAAGAATTATACGAAAAAGGAGAACTGGGTAAAATACAATTTTTGAAAGCCAGTCACCAGCAGGATATGGAAGGATGGCCTGACTATTGGCCAGGTTTGCCTCCGATGCATTATGCAACACATTGCGTTGGACCAGTTGCCGGATTATTAAAACTGGAAGCTGAATATGTTTCCTGTTTTGGTTCAGGAACGATCAGCGAAGATCTAGCAAAAATCCATAATTCTCCCTTTGCTGTGGAATCGGCACATATTAAATTTAAGGATAGTGATTTGTCTGCTTATGTATACCGTTCGCTTTTTGATGTTGCCCGTCAGTATCGTGAAAGTTTTGAGGTTTACGGAAGTAAAAAATCATTTCGAATGGCCATTGATTGAAGGTGAAGATCCGGTGATTCATACCGCTAAAAAACCTGAACATGAAATTGCAGAACACGTAAAAACACCTGATTATGCACATTTGCTGCCTGCTGAAATTCAACAATTTACAGGTCACGGTGTTTATGATGCAGATGACAATTCACATCTTTCGTTTGTTCAGGGTGGTGGACATGGAGGTTCGCATCCACATTTGGCGCATGAATTTATTTCGGCATTAATAGAAGATCGTGATCCATTCCCGAATGCATGGCAATCGGCTAACTGGACAAGTGTTGGAATTCTGGCGCATGAATCGGCTTTGCAAGGTGGTGCGTTGATTCAATTGCCGGATTTTAAGAATGCGTAAGAAATTATCGTTAGGATTGAAGAGTAGCCAATTGACATCAATTATTACGGTGCTTCGCACCTTAGATTGGTTAGGAGATTATTACTTCTCTACAAATATTTCGGTGCTCCGCACCTGATGCAGTACGCCAACATTACTGATGGTAAATAAGGTGCAGAGCACCGTAATATTTGTAGAAACAACCATTAACACGAAACCAGGCAAAGGTGCAGAGCACAGAAATATTTGTAGAAGCAATCACTAACGCGAACCGGAAAAAAGGTGCAGAGCACCGAAATATTTGTAGGAAAAAACCATTAACACGAAACCAGGCAAAGGTGCAGAGCACCGAAATATTTGTAGAAGCAATCATTAACGCGAACCAGAAAAAGGTGCAGAGCACCGTAATATTTGTAGAAAAACCATTAACACAAACCAGGCAAAGGTGCAGAGCACCGTAATATTTGTAGAAACAAACCATTAACACGAAACCAGGACAAGGTGCAGAGCACCGAAATATTTACAACTCACACACTATAAAAATTGAAATGGCAGACACATACACACAACTATACATCCAAATTGTTTTTTCGGTCAAAGGCAGAGAAAGCATTATTAAAAAAGCCTGGAAAAACGAATTGTACGCTTATATCGGTGGAATTATAACCAAACAAAAATCGAAACCATTGGCTATTAACGGAATGCCAGATCACATTCATATTTTCATTGGATACAATCCGACGATTTCAATACCAAATTTGGTTGAAGAAATTAAAACATCCTCCAACAAATTTCTGAAAGAAAAATATCAATCCATCAGGTTTTAATTGGCAAAAAGGATACGGTGCTTTTTCATATAGTCGTTCACAGATTGATCCTGTAATAAAGTACATTGGAAATCAGGAAATGCATCACAAGACGCGTACATTCAAAGAAGAGTATATTAAGATGTTAAATGATTTTGAAATTAAATATCAGGAACAATATCTGTTTGACTTTCAAGACATTTCAATTTGGGACAATTAAGAGAATTTAAAGAATAAGAACAGTAAAACATATTTTAACAATTAAATGAAAACCAAAGCCTTATCCTTTTTACTTGGCATTTTCCTTTTGGGATGTGCCGTCCATCAATCCTCACAGACAGCGGCTGTGAGTAAAACAGAGGCCAAAGGCCGCAGGATTGAGGTTTTATTCCTGGGTGATACCATCGGTCATCACAAATCCTCTGAACGCGTTCCCCAGATTATGGCTGCATTAGGGCCAAAGGGAATCAACTTCACTTATACGGACGATTTGAACGACCTTAATCCTGAAACATTAAACAAATATGATGCATTAATGCTCTATGCAAACTGGGATTCTATTGCTCCACAGCAGGCAAAAGCATTACTGGATTATGTTGCGAGCGGAAAAGGTTTTGTTCCGGTTCACTGTGCTTCGTATTGTTTCCGTAACAATCCGGAAGTTGTAAAGCTGATCGGCGGACAATTCTGGAGACATACCTGGGATACTATTCAACCGGTTTGGACAAAACCTGATCATCCTGCCATTGCAGGTGTAAAACCTTTCAAAACGGTTGATGAAACCTATTTACATAAATTATTACAACCGGATAATGTAATTCTAACGGAACGCATCATCCAGAAAGATCAGGCCAAAGACAAACCAGGCGTAGAAAAAGAACCTTATACATGGGTTCGTACGCATGGAAAAGGACGCGTTTTTTACACTGCTTACGGACACGACGAACGTACCTGGGCAACGCCAGGTTTTCAGGATCTGCTTGAAAAAGGAATTCTTTGGGCTGTTAATGACGATGCAAAAAAGGCTTTTGTAGCTTTGGCTCCACAGCCTTTTCGAGTATCGCGAAGCAAAACTTCCAAACTATGAACAACGCCCTGGTCCTCAATTGCAGCAATTACCGCTTTCTCCGGAAGAATCAGTTAAACATATTCAGATTCCGGTAGATTTTACACTTGATGTTTTCGCGCACGAACCTGACGTAATGCACCCGATCGCAATGACCTGGGACGAGCGTGGAAGATTATTTGTATTGATCACAAAAGATTATCCAAACGAACGTAAAGACACAGGCGGAAGCGATTATATCCTGATTTGTGAAGATACCAACAAGGATGGTAAGGCTGATAAATTCACAAAATTTGCTGATGATTTGAGTATTCCAACCGGACTTGTTTTTGCAAATGGCGGTCTGATCGTTTCTCAGGCTCCTCATATGTTGTTTTTGCAGGATACCAATGGTGATGACAAAGCTGATGTGAAGAAAATTCTTTTCAGCGGTTTTGGAACTGGTGATACGCATGCAGGGCCTTCCAATATGCATTATGGTTTTGACAACTGGGTTTATGGATCGGTAGGTTATTCCGGTTTTAAAGGAAAAGTTGGAAAAAGCGATTCTCTGGATTTCGGACAGGCACTTTTCCGTTTCAAACCAGATGGTTCGGATATGGAAATCGTTGCTAAAACCTCAAACAATACCTGGGGCTTAGGTTTCAATGAAGCTGGTGATTTATTTGGATCAACTGCAAACAACTCTCACGGCTGGTACAGTGCAATTCCAAATCGTTATTTTGGAGCGAGCAAAGTTGATAACGGAAGTCGCAGTACGGATACGCATAAAGACATGCAGCCAATTACGCCAAAAGTTCGTCAGGTTGATGTTTTTGGTGGATTTACGGCTGCTGCGGGACAAAATTTTTATACTGCCCGTGCATTTCCGAAAAAATACTGGAACAATGTAGCATTCGTTTCTGAGCCAACAGGTCACATTCTTCACCAGAATATGATGGTAAAAAAAGGAACGGATTATGAAGATAATCTTGGTTTCAACCTTCTTGCTGGTGCCGACGAATGGGTAGCTCCTGTTTTTGCAGAAGTTGGTCCGGATGGAGCTGTCTGGATTGCAGACTGGTATAGCTACATCATTCAGCATAACCCGACTCCAAAAGGATCTGAAAATGGTGCTGGTAATGCATATGAAACAGATTTACGTGATTTTACACATGGTCGTTTGTATCGTGTGGCATATAAAAAAGCGCCGGCTTATACACCGATTTCTTTGAGCAAAAGTCGTCCGGAAGAATTGGTTGCGACTTTGAAAAATAACAATATGTTATGGAGACGTCATGCACAAAGATTGTTGGTTGAACGCGGACAAAAAGATGTTGTTCCTCAATTAATTGCTTTGGTTAATGATAAATCGGTTGATGAAGTTGGATTGAATACTGCTGCTAATTCATGCATTATGGACTTTACATGGATTAAATGCCATTGAAGATCCGGCAGTTCTGGCTGCTGTTACAGGTGCATTGAAACATCCAAGCAACGCCGTTCGTAAGACAGCGGTTCAGGTTTTACCACGTACGGCAGCAACAGGAAAAACTTTGCTTGCTGTTGACGCTTTGCATGATAAAGAGCCATTGGTAGTACTAAACAGTCTTTTGGCTTTCAGTGAAATTCCTTTGACGCCAGAAATCGAAACCGCTGTGCTTGGGTTGCTTGATACTTATGCACAAGCGGATGATCGCTGGATGCCGGATGCTTTTGCTGCGATTCTGAATTCTCACGACGGAAAACTTCGTAAAGATTATTTAGCTGAACGTGTAAAAAAAGCAAAATTACAAAAGCCTTCTACTACCGGTGGAGACAAAATGGCAATGGATCATTCAAAAATGAACCATGATGGTCACGAGGCAAATAAAGTTACCGTTCAGGGTTCTGCGGAATTGGCGATCACGAATATTACTATTGAGCCAGCTACGCCATATGTTCGTGAATATGCCAAAGTGACGATTGAAATTACGAATCAGGGAAGTGTTGCTGTTCCGAAAGATCTTGTTCCGGTTGTAAATGTTGGTATCAGAAGTCGCTCTTTAAATTCCAATTATGTTAGCCGACAGCTTGTTAATGGCATTGCTCCCGGCGAAACGATTAAATTGACAGAAGGGAATAACGGTCCTTGGAGAAGTACTTTTGGATTTTCATCTGATGAAGCAGGGAAAGTAAATGTTACGGCAACTGTTGATGTTGATAACGTTGTTCCTGAAAAAGACGAAAACAGAAACAACACGTTAACCAAAAGTTTTGAAGTAAAACGTCTGGATCGTTTGTCTGACTTTTCTCTGGAACGTGCTGCCCGTGGTTATACTTCTTATGCTACCGGAGGTGAAGTTATTGATCTGATTAATACTGCACAATATCTTGATCCACAAGGAAGAAATGCGGTTATGAAAGGTGTTCTTGGCGCATGGAATCCAAAACGTAAGGAAACTGCAACAGCTGCGGATCGTACTTTATTGGCTACTGTAAAAGCAAATACGCAGGATGATTTAAGTGCAAAACTTAATGTTTTGATGGAATCTTATGGCATTAAAGATGAAGTTGCAGCCGATCCTAATGTTCAGATCGTTCGCATTAAAGCGATTCGTGAAGAGATGAAATTCAGCGTTACTGAATTTACTGCTGTTGCAGGGAAAACGGTTGAAATTGTTTTTGAAAACCCGGATGCGATGCAGCATAACATCGTTGTTGGGAAACCAAAAACAAAGGAAATCATCGGCGCAGCAGCTGATAAAATGATCACGGCAAAAGACGGTGCAGAGAAAAATTACGTACCAAACATTCCGCAGATTATCGCTTCAACACCACTTGTAAATCCTGAACAAACTTATCGTCTGCGATTTGTTGTTCCAAAAGATCTGGGCGACTATCCATACGTTTGTACATTTCCGGGGCACTGGAGACTGATGACTGGTGTAATGAAAGTTGTTAAGGAGTAAAAAGTTTAATTTGAAAAATAGCCATCACTCAAAAGTGATGGCTATTTTTTTGTTCAATATTAAGCAATTATATACCGATTTTAACCTCATTACGATATCAAACTAAAACTAACAGATAATTTTAGCATATTTAATTACTGATACATCCTTCGAAATTAATCTGTCATGAAAGTTGTCCCATTTACTATCCCGGTTGCCAAAGAAACTACGATTGTAGTACAGGATAATATTATTCCGCATTTCTACAATCACCTGCACCGTCATCCGGAAGTTCAGATCACGTGGATCAAGGAAGGTGAAGGAATGCTGATTGCAGGAAATTATATGCAGCGTTTTAAACCTGGTGATGTGTATATTATCGGGGCCAATCAGTCGCATGTTTTCAAAAGTGATGACACGTATTATGATCCGTCACAAAATAAGATCGTCCATGAAATCTCGTTTTTCTTTAACCCTGACCATCTTTTTCAGAATCTGTTAAGGCTCCCTGAAATGGGCGCTATACGAAAATTTGTCGAAGGAGTTCATAACGGTTTGCAGATCAAGGATACTTCTGACGAATTGGTAAAAAAAACAATGACAGAAATAATGGAAAAGGCCGACAGTCTGAGAGTCGCTGCTTTTATCGAATTGCTTCACCTGTTTTCCACCTTAAAAAATCTTAAACCGTTATCAACCAACAACAATGAACAGATTATGTCCGATGTTGAAGGAATCCGGATGGATCAGATTTTTCAGTTTGTGGTAGGAAATTATAAAAACCATATTACGCTGAATGAGGTTGCTTCCATTGCTAACCTTACACCGCAGGCATTCTGCCGTTATTTTAAAAAACATACAGGCAAAACTTTGATAAGTTTCCTTAATGAAGTCCGCATTAACGAAGCCTGTAAAATTGTAGTTTCAAATCGATTCGATAGTTTTTCCGATGTCTCTTATAAAACAGGTTTTGATAATGTTACCAATTTCAACCGTGTTTTTAAAAAGACAATCGGAAAATCACCACGGGAATATCACCGTGACTTTTTCAAAAAACTACTTTAAATTTTCATCAAAACCTATACTATTTCACCCAGTCTTTCAGGATAGCTGTCTGTAATTTGTCAGGATTTGGAACTGGCGTGATGTTAAACGAACGTTCGGATTTTGTTCCCAAAACAATCGGATAATCGATTTTTGTATCATTTTTAATCAGATTCAAATTCATCTTATCTCCCGCTTTTTTGTCTGTAAAAATGTAAGCAATACTTGCTTCAGTTGCTGGTTTACCATCCACATCAACGATAACATTTCCCCTACGAACTCCCGCTTTCCATGCCGGAGAATCCCAGTCAACGCTCGAAACTTTCAGACTGTCATTTTCAAGTTTTGCTTTTATACCCAAATATGCTCCCGGCAATTGTTTCGGCGCGACATCAATATTCAATCCTGCATAATTGAAATATTTTACATAATCCAGCTCCTTAGTTGTATATACGTAATGAAAGATTTCATCCAGTGAAGCACCTGCTACTTTCTCACATACCTTTCTAAATTCCGTTTCCGTAAAACCACGGTTCTGTTTTTGGTAAAAATCCTGATACAAAGTGCGCATCACATCGTCCAGCGATTTTTTATTATTTGTTTCATGCCTGATCTTAAAATCCAGCATTAAACCAACAATCGGGCCTTTTATATAGTAAGATATTGTTTTATTAAATTCATCATTAACTCTGCCACTTGGCCCATCCGACCAGGTTTCCGCACTCGCCTGTGCTAACGATTGATAGTGACGCCCAGGCTGTGTTTCCAAGGCCAGAATTAAAGATTTATATGCATTCAAAAGTTCTTCCCTTGTCATAAGCCCGGCGCGGTTCAAAACAGGATATTCGTAATAAACCGTTAAACCTTCCGAAACCCACAGCATATTGGTTTTGCTCCCTTTGTCGTAATTAAAAGGACCCAGCTCTACCGGACGGATTCTTTTCACATTGTAATGATGAAAATACTCATGGGTTAAGAAACTCAAAATTTTCAAACGTCTTGCCGGATTGCTAAGTTGTGTTCCGTCAAATGTTACGGCAGTCGAATTTAGATGCTCAATACCACCTCCGCCAGGCCCAATTGCCAGGAATGTGTAATGTTTGTAAGGAATATCCCCAATTACAGAAGATGCCGCTTCAACCATTTTTTTCAGATCCTGCATAAATTTCACCTTGTCGAAATCACCCATTTTATAACCAATAAAACGATGAGGAATTCCTTTGACTTCAAATGCTGGCAATTCTTCCAGATTTCCAATCAGGATCGGACTATCGTAAAGAATATCAAAATCAGGAGCGGTATAGGTGAAGTTCTTTCCGGGAATTAGATCAAGTCCGGTCGCCACATCTTTCCATTTGTCAAAAGGTTTGATAGTAATTTCCGCTGGTCTTTTTATTTCGTTTTCAAGATACATGCATAAGCCGGCAGGAATAATATATCCGTGATCTTCATCTACAAAACTGGTTCCTACAAATTCCCGAGTCGTTAAAACATCATATTCAACATGTAAAGAAGTCGCTTTGGCTTTTTCAACATGCCATTCATTTTTTCCTTTTTTATCAAAAAACAATTTAGCTCCCGCCTGATCCGTAACCTGAAAATTACTCACAAATGATTCAAAATCCATGATCTGATAATATCCCGGCGACCAGGCTGGCATTTTCAGTCTGGATGTTTCATGAGGACCAACCTTACAATCCATCACAACATGAAAAGTATGATTCGCCGGATTTGCCATCGTTATTGTGAATTGGACGGGATCCTGCGTTTGTGCAAAAAGGGTCGCCGATTTAAGCAGCAAAACCGTCACGATAATCCAGTGAAAATGGAAATTTCTTTTCATGTTAAAGTATAAAGTAGATAAAACGAACCAATGCTTAAAGTAAACAGATTTTTCAGTACAAAAACCGTTCACAACTCTTATTTCTAAGCTTAACCAGGTAAAACACAGAAGTATGATGAATTTCTGCAATATTATTTTCCGGGACAAATTGTTTTAGCAAGTCGGCATTATCACATAAAATATAGTCATAACAAAAACCTTTTTGCTCATTTTTCAATATTGTAAAATCTTTCAGATACCGGATGTACTTCATCTCTCCCGGATTTTTTAGTTTTAAAGCTACGGCAGTTGAGTAATTGTAAAATCCGTTTCCATTTTTAAACAAAACCCCAATATTTTTATTATCGCCACTTATATGTGCAAGAAGTGGTTCAAAACCATAATAATCGTTCAGGTGACTTAAAAAGTAAGCTTTGGTACGACTCGTCCCAAAAACGGTTGCCGATTTATCATCGTCATAATATCCTTCTTTTTCCAGAATATCAAAAATCTTCACGCGCTCCTCATGACTTGGTAATTGTTTCAAAGGATGACAATTATCTTTCCCCGGAAAGTCATAAAAAGCACCTAAATTTCTCTCGTAACTTTTGGACTGAACGCTGTCTGTAACGCAAAATGCAATGGGTATATGTCCTAATACTTTCTTTGTATAATAACCAATCGGAATCAGCGCTTTGTTTGGATTTCCATAGACAAAAACGGTTGACAGTAGCATTAGTGGCATGATGAGATAACCCGTTTTCCACTTTAAAATCTGGTTATATGCATACGCTGTTAAAACAGCACCCATCGCAAAAAACGGCATATGCGTCCGCGTACTCCAAAGTTGAAATTTTAACAGAGAACAAAATAATACAAATCCAAGTATTGCAAAAAGCCAGAACCATTTAATATTTCTGGCTCCTTTGATAAAAAACAGAGGTATCGTTGCCAGCAACATTAAAACAAAATGTATCGTGTTCGGCACCATGTCTTCATGAACGGAATAACGCACCGAAAACGGGTCAAGCCGAATTCCCAGATCATCAACTTCAACACCGATAACCTCATGGAAATTTTTAATTTTTGAAGTTACAAATTCATTATAACCAGTGTTTGGAAGGCCAAGATGCAAACCAACATTTTTGACAATTCCCGATAAAGCAAAACGATACTGAATGCTTCTCGACAGGAATCCTTTCCGCGAAAAATACCGAATTCTCCTTCGGCGACATGGCATTGCCAAAAAGCTGATAATTTCGATAGAAAAATGGAGAGAATGTTAAAGCCAGAATAATTACTGCCACGGACAGAACCTTTGCAGCATATAAAAATCCGTATTGTAAAAGTATGCGTAGTGCAAAAAAAGCGGTAAAAGGAATAGCAAAAATGAAGATCGGATATTTGGTAAATCCTCCAAAAGACAAAGATAAAAGCATTCCCAAAAGTGTGATCCAGGACTTCTTTTCAAGTAAATCAAACCCGAAATATACAAAGGCAATGAAGAAAAAACATGCTACAAGATCCACCTGAGTAGTAGTACTTTCGAAAATACCAATTGGCAGTGTCAGAAATAAAATAATTGAAAGTATTTGTCCATCTGCCTTCATTCCAAATCTTTTTGCCAAAAGACTTATCCCGGCCAGGGAACCAAGAAATGAGCCAAACTGTACCAGCCCGACAAAATAATCTGAGCCGGAAAGTAACATTGTATCCAGCACTATATATTCGGCCAGTACATTCAGATAGAGTTGTTGTATATAAATGGTTGGGAAATGTTCAAGATTTTTATTGTAAATCCAGAAAAGAACACGATTGAGATGATAATTGTGTCCGTCCAAATTATTGGGCGGAGGATAAACTGCTAGAAACAATAAGGGAACTATGAAAAACAAGCATGCTGCAATAGTAATTATTCTATTGCTTTTACTTAGTCCCTTTAATAAAACTGCATCTTTTAAAGAAGAAAGTTCAGCGATATTAATTTTACCAATTGATTTCCAGTAAACCAACAATACTGATAAACCTAGAACGTCTGTCAGCCAGAAAATAAAGATTGATGTTGGATTTAAAGCATTGAAAAGGGAAAATACCTCATTGTAAACAAATACTACTCCGGCATTAACGATAAGGGATAATACAAATGAGAAACGGATTCTCGTGTAGAAACTTTTATCTGAAGTAAGGAAAAACAGGATGAAAATTAAAAGAACTGAAAACAGAAGTAAACAAAAATTCATAAATGTATTAGAGAGGATTAATTCTATTATTTCAATACCATTGAATTAAGATTTGAAGATAACATGTATTAATACAAAAGGCTCCTAATTGGAGCCTTTAATTTTTCAGGATGTGTATAGAAATTATTATTTCAAAGTTCTCCGTATTTTAATCACAAATTTTTCGGTTACTCCCGCAAAGTTTGAAATTTCAGCAGCCGTAAATCTCTTAGCCAAAAGCAGATTTTTGACTATTTGCTCTTTTGCAATATCAATTCCTTCATTTTTAGCCTGTTCAAGGACCATTTCTCTTATTCCCATGGATTTTTCATTTCGAGTGAAGACCTCAATTTCCTGATCAAATTTAATATTATATTCGGAATCGGCAAAGGTTATATAGCGTTGTAAAAAAATCAGAACATCATCAATTTTCTGCTTTGATATCTTTTTCAAAAGTAAATTCTTTGCTATCGAAAATTTCAGAAGGTACAGATTTTCGTCATTTAATTGTTTCTTTTTCAAAGCCAGAATTGCCGTTAAAATTACGATAGCAAAAGGATTACTATCTGCAAATAATAACGTTTCGTCCTGATCCATAATTTTATAAGTATTGAATTGAAAAGTTAGTCTTGTCCCCAGATAGTCATACTCGTAAACACTTGGATTGAAATTTTTGTCTGCATCTGTGAAAAGCGCTATGCTTGTAATACGTTTTTTATATCTGTCCAGAATTCGATAAAAATAAGTGAACATCCGCTCGCCAAATTTTTTGTCTTCATAACCTTGAATTTCAATGTGAACCAATATCCATTTTTCGTCACCGGTTTTGGAGAAAACTTTCACAAGCTTATCAACAAATTTTGGAGACTTGATCTCTTCCGATGGGAAAAGTTGTTCAAGCTCTTTATCCAGAAACTCAAAGCCTTTTTCCAGATCAAATAAAGCCTCAGCATCTTTGAAAAAGAATTTCAGAAAATCTGAAAATATATTCTCTAATATACCTTTCCATAATGTATCATTTCTTTTCATTTCAAATTCTTAAAGTGTGTGTGAGGATATAAATGTCCAATGCAAATTTGAAGAACGTTCTTCAATTAAAGTCTATGCAAAACCGCTTACTTTATTCTAGTTTTGAATATTTGACCGGTACCCTCCTAATGCTGTGGTTTTATAAAAAATACGATGTAATTTGGTAATTGTATCTTTTCGCGCTAAACCTATTACTTTGAATACGTCAATAAAACCGATCTGGAAAATAAGTATTGATACCGGAGGAACCTTCACAGATTGTCTTGCCACTGATCCGGATGGGTACGTTACCAGAATAAAAGTGCTAAGTTCAGCGCGTCTGCGAGGACGAATTATTTGTAAAGCCGGACCGTTTACATACGAATTCGAATCGCCATGGAAATATGAGGAAGATTTGTTAACAGGATATCATATCAAAATTGGCATTTCAAATGTTCTCCTCGTTTCCATAGATTACGAGAAACATTTCCTTACACTTGATACTGATATTTCCGAAATAACTGATGTCGATTTTGAATTATTCAGCGGAGAAGAAGCGCCCGTTTTAGCAGCGCGGCTGTTAACCAAAACTCCGTTAAAAAATCCGCTCCCTCCAATTGAAATGCGTCTGGGAACCACCAAAGGGACCAATGCATTACTGGAAAGAAAAGGTGCAAAAACATTATTGGTTGTAACAAAAGGTTTTAAAGATCTGCTTTATATAGGAAATCAGCAACGACCATCGCTTTTTCAACTTAATATTCCTGAACCTAAATTATTATATCATGATGTCATTGAACTTCATGAACGGACTTGATGCAGAACGGGAAAGTTATCAAAGAATTGGAAAGTACGGATTTTAGTCTTTTCCCAGGAATTCATTTTGATTCCATCGCTATTTCATTGCTGCATTCTTATCAAAATGATGAGCATGAAACCGCAGTTGCAGCTGCATTTAAACAGAATGGTTCGAAATATGTTTCTGCGTCATCTGAGCTTTTTCCTTTTTCACATTATCTGAGACGGACGCAAACGGCTGTCGTCAACGCCTACCTGGATCCGGTTTTAGATCAATATTTGACCAATATTAAAAATACGCTGAATGAAGGAAGCTTGAAAATCATGACAAGCACCGGAAGTTTATCGGAGCTGAATGGTTTTAAGGCAAAAGACAGTTTGCTTAGCGGGCCGGCTGGTGGAATGGTAGCGGCGACCAATTCAGCAAAACGTCTTGGTTTCTCCAAAGTTCTGACTTTTGATATGGGTGGTACCAGCACAGATGTGGCCAGAATTGACGGTGAGCCGGAATTAAAATACATTACCGAAATTGATGGAATTGAATTCCACAATCCCACCTTGGCGATTGAAACCGTTGCAGCCGGCGGAGGTTCTGTTTGCTGGTTTGATGGTTTTACATTACAAGTTGGCCCGGAAAGTGCAGGTGCATCACCCGGTCCGGCTTGTTATGGTGCAGGAGGACCGTTGACAATTACTGATGTAAATCTGCTGCTTGGCAAAATGGATGCGGCGAAATTTGGTATTCCAATCCGTCCGGAAGCTGCACTTGATGCACTGAAAAAACTACAAAATACTATTTTTGAAAAGAATGGAAATTCACTTTCTGAGCAGGAAATCCTCACCGGACTTGAAAGAATTGCCAATGAAAAAATGGCCGATGCCATTAGAAAAATTTCGGTAGAAAAAGGAATCGATCCGACTGAATATGCTTTGATCACTTTTGGCGGAGCAGGTGGTTTGCATAGTTGCCAATTGGCTGATCTTTTGGAAATAAAAAGTGTAATCATTCCTTATGACGCCGGACTTTTCAGCGCAGTAGGAATTGGTGAAGCGCTGATCAGTACTATTGTTTCAAAACAAATTTTACTTCCCTGGACAAAAGCTGAAATACAAATTGAAGCCTGGAAAAATGAATTGTTACAAAACGCAGAAATTGAGTTAAAAAAGCAAAATATTAATGCTTACGAAATTGCCTTTTGTTCACTTTTCTTACGTTTTGCGGGACAGGAAAATACGATTGAAGTTGCGCTTGAAAGTGGTCAGATACTTGAAAAGTTTAAGAATTTATATACCACACAATTTGGCTATTACCCTGAAAATGTAGTCATAGAGCTGGAAAGTATACGATTGAAAATCCAGGAAAAAACGGAGCCATTTTTATCAAAAACAATTTTAAAAGATGGCACCCCCATTTCTCCTTTGCGACAGGTTAATTCAATATTCAAATCAGAGAATCTGGAATATTTTCCCGCGTCTGATTTGTATGAATGGGATCTTTTAGTAACCGGAGAAGAAATTTCAGGGCCCGCTATTCTGCTCAATAATACATCGACAGCCTATATTCCTGTGGGTTGGAAACTGGTCATTCAGGAAAATAAAGATGCAATTGTTTTCAAAACGAGATAGGCAACAAAGTGTTTCGCAAGCACATGGTGAAGAAGTTTCTTTACAACTTTTCACGAATCGTTTTAAAGCGATAGCAGACGAAATGGGCGTTCAGCTTCAAAGAACCGCGTTTTCGGTTAATGTAAAAGAACGGCTCGATTTTTCCTGCGCGCTTTTGGATGCTGATGGAGAATTACTGGTCAATGCGCAACATATTCCGGTACATTTGGGCAGTATGGGAATTTGCGGCAGACTGGTTCGCGAGGCAATTCATATCGGTCCGGGTGACGTAATCATTACAAATCATCCAAAATACGGAGGATCGCATTTACCGGATATTACTTTAATCTCAGGCGTTTTTACTGATTCAGGGGAATGCATAGGTTATGTTATCAACCGTGCACATCATGCTGAAATTGGAGGAAAAACGCCCGGCTCCATGCCGCCGGATGCTACTTGTCTGGCCGAAGAAGGCGTTGTGATACTTCCTCAATATCTGGTAAAAGCTGGTGAATTTCAATGGGAAACAATTCATGAGCTTTTTACAAATTGTGCTTATCCAACACGTAATTTTTTATCAAATGAAGCCGATATCATTGCGGCTTTATCTTCATTAAGAAAAGGAAGTCAGCAACTATTAAAACTGGTTGAAATTCATGGAATTGATACTGTAAAAAAATATATGACTTTGCTAAAAGCCAGTGCAATTCTACAATTACAAAATGCATTGAAACCGCTGGAAGGCAAGAACTTTTGAAGCAACAGAATTTCTCGATGATGATCATCGGATTCAGGTTTCGATTTCAATTTCAAAAGACAAACAGATTTTTGATTTTACCGGCACATCCTCAGTTCATCCTAATAATTTGAATGCCAATATTTCCATTTTGCACAGTGCCATTCTTTATGTTTTGAGATTGCTCATCAATAAGGAAGTACCACTGAATGACGGATTGATGAAAAACGTAGAAATTATTCTGCCAGATAACAGTTTTCTTCATCCGGATTTTTCTGATGATCCGTTAAAATGTCCGGCTGTCGTTGGAGGAAATACGGAAGTTAGCCAACGACTTGGTGGATACCTTATTAAAGGCTTTTGAACTCGCCGCTTGCAGTCAGGGAACAATGAATAATTTCCTCTTTGGAAACCAAAACTTCGGCTATTACGAAACCATTGGCGGTGGCGTCGGAGCCGGAAATGGTTTTAACGGTCGGGCAGCAGTGCATCAGCATATGACAAATACCCGAATTACGGATCCTGAACAACTGGAAAGAAAATATCCGGTTCGTTTACTTGAATTCGGAATTCGTAAAAATTCTGGTGGTGACGGGAAATTTAACGGAGGCGATGGAATTCTCAGAAAAGTTGAATTTCTGGAACCGTTGCAGGTAACACTTCTGGGCCAACATCGTAACTACGCACCTTATGGATTAAATGGTGGTGAAGACGGAAAAACGGGTCAGCACACTTTAATTTCAAAAAATCATATTACCACAAAACTGCCTGGAATATGCAGTCTGGAAGTTCAGTCTGGTGATATTTTAACAATCGAAACGCCCGGCGGCGGCGGATACGGTGCATCGGTTTAATTACACAGAGTTACACGGAGATAAAAAGAGGAGCACAGAGATTTTCTAACATTAATAAAAACTCTGTGTATCTCCCTTTTAACTCTGTGGTTCCCTGTGTAACCTACCATTTCACTCCTTGTAACATAAAAATAGATGGCCTCGAATAAATCCTCCAAGGCACTTTTAGGTGCTGCTTTTTTAATGGCAACCTCTGCTGTTGGGCCAGGTTTCCTTACCCAAACAACCGTTTTCACGGAGCAGCTAGCCACCAGTTTTGGTTTTATTATTTTGATTTCCGTCGTTATTGATCTTTGTGTTCAGTTCAATATCTGGCAGATTGTGACTGTTTCAGGAAAACATGCACAGGATCTTGCTAACGAACTTTTTCCGGGACTTGGCTATCTATTAGCATTTCTGATCGTCATTGGCGGACTTGCTTTTAATATTGGAAATGTCGCTGGTGCAGGATTAGGAATTGAAGCGATGACAGGTGTTCCGGTAGCAACTGGCGCTATTGTAAGTGCAGCTATGGCGATAGGAATTTTTCTATTTAAGGAAGCTGGAAAAGCGATGGATACCTTTTCCAAAATTCTTGGGTTTGATTATGATCGGCCTTATTCTGTATGTTGCTTTTACCTCACATCCTCCATTTTTAGAAGCTATTCATCATACCTTTTTACCAGAAAAATTTAATGCAATTTCTACGCTGACTTTGGTTGGTGGAACGGTTGGCGGATACATTTCTTTTGCCGGAGCACACCGACTTTTGGATTCCGGAATTAAAGGCGAAGAATCATTACCACAAGTGAACCGTGGAGCGGCTACGGGAATTTTGGTAACTGCTGTAATTCGATATTTCCTGTTTCTGGCGACCTTAGGTATTATTTTGACCGGAGCGCAAATCAATCCTGATAATCCTACTGCATCTGTTTTTGAAAATGCAGCCGGACAATTTGGAAAACAAATGTTTGGATTGATGATCTGGTCTGCGGCAATAACTTCGGTCGTTGGAGCAGCTTATACTTCAATATCTTTCCTGCGATCTTTTCATCCGTTACTTGGAAAAATATCATACTTATTTAACCATTATTTTCATTCTGATTTCAACAACCGTTTTTCTGTTTGTTGGCAAACCGGTGAAAGTATTAATTTTTGTTGGAACGCTTAATGGTTTCGTTTTACCAATTGCGTTGGGAATTTTGTTGGTTGCCAGTACCAAATCCAAAATTATGGGATTTATATAAACATCCGTATTTCTTACAAATCGTTGGCTGGATTGTGGTTCTGGTGATGATTGGACTAGGGATTCAGGCAATTTTGAAATAAAATTTAATATTATTTAATCTGGATTTGCAGCTTTTAAGGCAATTCCCACACATTAGCAATTGAAAAAATGGAGCAAAAAAAGTGGATTAATTATTGGAAAAAGAGTTTGAGCGATTCTTTAAAAGCAGAAATTAACATTGAAAAACTGAAACATTTTGAAATAGAGAATTTCGATATAGCTTCTCAGACCGTTGAATCAACCGCGGAAGTGAATAAAATTATTGATTTTGAAGAAGAGCGAATTAATAGAAAAAAAGGGATAACAGACAAAAACAGCAAAAGTTGGGAAAAACTGGAAACCGTTCAGATACTAATAGCACCAATAAAAATTGTCCCCTTACCCGAGCATTTAACTTTTCTCAAAGACAAAAAAACCAAGTTTCCGTTTTGGTATTATGCGAAGATAAACAGACAGGGAATTCTGTCGATCCCCGAAGAATTATTTCCTGTCTTTCAAAGAAAATATCTTGAACCACTTGCTGACGAAAGGACTGAATTTATTTTCAGTAGCGTTGAAAAGGTGGATAAGGCAACGCCATTCAGAAAAGAGAAATATAAATTTTTCCAAGACTATATCATCTATATAAAATGCTGTTTTCAAGGAGGCTGTTGAACAAACTATAAGCACTTTTGCCGCCGACGGATATGAAACAGTTTATAACGGAATAATTTTGTTGCCGGATGAAGACATTAATGCCGCAGCAGGAATAATTCAGCTTTATGAAAAAATTGGAGCGGAAACTATAATTCCGCCGCTGCTTTCCGAATTTATTAATCTGGAAAATAATACACGGAATTTGCCGCTTCCAATTTCTAAACTGATAGACGCAAACATTTCTGCATGTAGGTCAAATGGGATTTGATTTCCCTCTATCAATCTCCCAGAGAAAAGGTTTGTATACATTTTTGCACGGAAATGATAAGGTATTTGCTGTTAATGGACCTCCTGGAACCGGCAAAACGACTACTTTGCTCCAAAGTATTGTCGCCAATAAAATTGTTGAAAGTGCGATTGCTGGTGAAAATCCACCTGTAATATTAGCTTGTTCAACCAATAACCAGGCTGTCACCAACATCATTGACAGCTTTTCAAAATCAAGTACCAAACCAGGAAATCTGGAAGGAAGATGGCTACCTGACCTGGATGGTTATGCAACCTATTTACCTTCAAATGGAAAAACAGAGGCCGAACTAAAAGGAATAAATTATAAAAAACAGAGTGGAAACGGACTTTTCAGCAAAGTCGAGAATAAGGAATACGTAGAAAATAGCAACAGAATATTTTCTTCAAAAAAGTACCTGCTTATTTCAATTCTTCACATTTAAGTATAGAAGAAATTGCGAAAAGATTTCGAAATGAAATAATTGATATTCAACTTTTGTTAAAAGATGCTTCTTTAAAATGGAAAGAATATTTAAATGCAGAAAATATTTTGGCGGCTTATGTTGGCGATCCGTTTTTGGCAAAAACAACATATTATTCCGATGAGATTATTGATGAAAAAGTTTTAAACAAAGACCTATCTAGTTTGCTGGTTTTAGAAGAACGAATCATTCAATATTTCCAAAATGAATCCTTTTTCCGAAAACTGTTTTGTTCCTTAGGCATAAAAACTGCCTTGAAAAACAGAGCAGCTGAAATCCGTATTCTTTTGAGAGATTCGCTCATCACTGAAACGGATGGTTTTCAATTCGTAAAAAGTGAAATACTCGATATCATTAACAACAAAATCAATATTGCGAAATCGATAAGCAAAACCGTTACAGAATGGAAGAGCTGGAAAAAGAAAAATGAAATTCATGGCAATCCTCCTAAAACAGAAGAGGAATATTGGGCTCTTGAATACCTTAAAATCGATGGTTTTAAGGAAAATAACAAGGAAAAATCAAAACCAAATTGTTTCTATGACGAACTGGATGTAACACTTAGGCATAAGGCATTTCAATTGAGTTTGCATTATTGGGAAGCACGTTGGCTGTCAAAAATTGATGCAGATTTGAAAGATTCGAATTTCGATAAAAAGGGTGTTGAAGCAGTAAAAAACCGCTGGACGCGACAGGCTATGCTGACGCCTTGTTTTGTAAGCACGTTTTATATGTCACCCAAGTTTTTCAGTTCTTTCAAGTTTTTGAAGAAAAGTGAAGATGGGAAAAACATTTTTGACAATCCGCCTCTTTTTGATTTTATCGATCTATTGATTGTTGATGAAGCCGGTCAGGTTTCGCCGGAAGTTGGCGCAGCAACTTTTTCACTTGCCAAACAAGCTGTGATTGTCGGAGATGTGAAACAAATTGAGCCGGTTTGGAATATTACAAATAAAATTGACGTCGGGAATTTGAAAAAAGTTGGCCTAATTAAAGACTATTCTGATCCGATTTTTGAAGACGTCTTTTGATCCAAAGGGATTTTTAGCTTCTACCGGAAGTATCATGAAAATGGCTCAAAATGCTTGTAAATACAAAGAGAAAGATCTGGATGAAAAAGGTGTAATTCTGGTTGAACACCGACGTTGTTACGACGAAATTATCAACTATTGTAATGTTTTAGCCTATAATGGACAACTGAAACCATTGAAAGGAAAAGCTAAGAAAACAAATCTTTTCCCGCCTATGTATTGCATCCACGTGGATGGAAATTCGACCGTTGTGAATTCTAGCAGAACAAATCCTTATGAAGTTGAGGCGATCGTGAGCTGGCTGATTTTAAACAAACAGGATATAGAAGCACATTATGGAAAAATTGAAAATGCCGTTGGTATCATTACTCCTTTTGCGGGACAGAAAAACAGTTTAAAATCTTCATTAAAAAAAGCCGGATTCGATACGAGCATTTTCAAAATCGGAACGGTTCATGCATTGCAAGGCGCAGAGAGATCACTGGTTTTATTTTCGATGGTATATGGAAAAGGAGATTCCGGAACCATGTTTTTCGATCGGGATAATAAACCTAATATGTTGAATGTCGCTGTTTCACGGGCCAAAGAGAGTTTTATTGTTTTCGCCAACACCGCTATATTAGACAAAAAGGCTAAAACACCCTCAGGTATTTTAGCCAATTATTTAACATATCAATAAGAAAAAACTATCTTCTCGCTCCCTGTTCTCCTCTTGCTTTTGGCAATTCTTTTCTTGGAATTTTCTGATCCATTTGTGCCGTATTGTACACAAATGCAGCAACGACAACAGCCATTTGTTTCAAATCATCCATAACCAGACGCTCGTAAGTATCTGCGTTGGAATGGTGCGTACGCGTTCCATATTCGATACCATCCTGAATAAACTGGAAACCCGGAAGTCCTACGGCGTCAAAACTTTGGTGATCGGTTCCTCCTGTATTTCTCGATGTTACGGTTGGATGATCAATTATGTCAGAGAATGAATTCAGCCATTTTTCAAAAGTTGCGCGTGGGCCTTCGTTTCCTTGCAAATAAATTCCACGGATACGTCCCGTACCATTATCAATGTTATAATAGGCTGATAATTTTTCATGTGCCGGCAGTCAGTTTCATCGTCTGCGGATCACCAAACGTATTTTTTACGTAATTTCTTGAACCGTGTAATCCTTGTTCTTCACCAGACCAAAGCGCAATTCTGATCGTTCTTTTTGGTTTTAAACCTGATGCTTTCAATATCCGCATCGCTTCCATCATCACCGTACAACCGGCTGCATTATCTGTCGCGCCGGTTCCGCTGTGCCATGAATCAAGGTGACCGCCAAGCATAACGACTTCATCTTTTAACTTTGGATCGGTTCCGGCAATTTCAGCAATTACATTTCCTGTTGTCAGTTTTTTATCATAAAAAGTTGTAGCCGATTCAGCTTCCAGTGTCACAGGAATTCCATCTTCAACCAAACGGGTTATTAATCCGGCATGTTCCGGAGACATTTCGAAGGATGGTCCTGCCAATGGAGATTTTCCTGAAAAAGAGGCACCATTACTTGTGTAGAAGGTACCATGTTTTCCCATTCTGGCAGCTAGTTCCAGTTTAATTTTCTGTGTTTTCAACGTGCTGTCCACCTTACTACGGAATGACCGCATGGTCCGCATTTTCTCCGCTTGTTCCGGTGTAAAGTTCCCCTGACCGAAAGGTTGGGAATTTGTCATTTTATCAAGATCTTCGGTCGTATAACGAACAGCATCCGGTTTGAAAGTTGGATCGGTATCAACGGTGCTTTTCATCAACACAATTTTGCCGTTCAACTTTCCGTCTGCATATTTTTGAAGATCTTCTTCATTCTGAATATTTACAACCACAACTTCACCTTTGATCGGACCGCCAGTGCCGGAAGTCCAGGCTTTTGGAATACCAATAAAAGGCATATAATAAGGTTTGGTCATGGCCAGATAGCTTTTTTCAACCTGCCAGCCTTTTCCAAATTCACCCCATTCTTCGATACGCGAATTGTGTCAAACCCCATTTTTTCATTTCACCAACAGACCATTCTGCGGCGCGTTGAAAACCCGGAGAATTGGTAAGTCTTGGACCTGAAACATCTGTTAATTGATGGGCAATTTCTTTAACTTTTGAATTATCCATACCCTCCTTGCGGATTTTGGCCATGGCATCCATATCAATTTCCTGAGCAAATAGCACACCCGGAAAAAGCATCAACATGGGATAAAAAATTCTTTTCATGAGTTCGTTTGTTGTTTTTTATAGTTAAGATTTAGGCAACAATTTCTTTTTTGGCGATCAGGTAATAAACCGGAATTCCGAGCAACACAATGATCAATCCCGGCCAGGTATATTCCGGTTTGTAAATGATAAGCAGCACACAAAATGCCACGCCCATCACGATGTAAATAATTGGCAAAAACGGATAACCAAATGCTTTGTAAGGTCTGTCTGCATTTGGCCTCTTTTTACGAAGTATGAAAATTCCGATGATAGTCAGCATGTAAAACACAACAACCACAAAGGAAATCATATCCAGAAGATTACCATATTTCCCGCTCAAACTCCATAGACAAGCAATCACACATTGAATCCATAAGCCAAATTCCGGAACAGAATTCTTGTTCAGCTCTCCTACTTTTTTGAAAAACAAACCGTCTTTTGCCATCGAATAATAAACACGCGCTCCAGACATGATCAAACCATTATTACATCCAAAAGTGGAAACCATGATCATGACCGCAATAATGATCGTTCCTGAATTTCCGAAAATAACATGAGAAGCAGCAACGGCAACGCGGTCTTTATCTGCTGATGCAATTTCCGGAAGGACAAAACGCCCGTGTACATTACATTTGTCATCACATAAATAACAGTCACGATGATCGTTCCCAGTGCAAGACTTAATCCAATATTACGCTGTGGATTTTTAATTTCACCCGCAATGAATGTTACATTATTCCAGGAATCGCTACTAAAAATTGATCCCACCATGGAAGCAGCAATCGCTCCAAAAGCAGCAATTGTTGTATAAGATTCAATACTTCCGTCAAGATTCAGTTTATGCAAATCCCACATCGTAGCCGAATCCCAGTTGGTATTCCAGATCTCCGGTTTCATGAAAAGCAAACCAAAAACGATCAGTCCCAAAAGACTTAAAAGTTTTGCCAAAGTGAAGGTGGTCTGGATAATTTTACCGCTATTTACACCACGTGTATTAATAAACGTAAGCAGCACAATGACGACAATTGAAAGTAACTGGGCGGGTGTTATTTGGAGAAAACCCAAGATCAATCGCGACCAGATCTTCACTGAATATGGGTAAGAGATAAGCCGTAAATTTGGCAAAAGCCACGGCTACCGCAGCAATGGTGGCTGTTTGAATTACCGTAAAAAAACTCCATCCATACAAAAAGCTGATCAACGGATTGTAGGCTTCTTTCAGATAAACATATTGTCCGCCCGCTTTTGGAAACATGGCGCTTAATTCGCCGTAACTTAATGCAGCGGTGAGCGTCATGAAACCGGTGATCAGCCAAACAAACATCAGCCAGCCAACGCTTCCGGTATTTCTGGTAATATCGGCGCTTACAATAAAAATCCCCGAACCGATCATACTTCCGGCAACGAGCATGGTGGCATCTACGAGGCCAAGGTAGGTTTAAATGAAGTAGTTTCCGGTGACGTACTTTCTTGTGACATAAAAGGTTTGGATTTACTCAGGCTAGGTTTTGTTTCCTGAAGCTACAATTTTATTTAGAAACTATAAAATTTCCATTTCGTTTTAAAATCCGACTTAAGCGGCTGATTGATCAAAGTTGCCCTTAGCATCTCAATCGGCATATTGTTTTCCTTCATCATCGCATCATGGAATTTTTTATAAGTCATCTTGCCACTATCGACCAATTCATTTTTCAAGCTCAAAATCTGCAAGCCGCCGATAAGATAAGCAACCTGATAAAGAGGACTGTAACCGCCTTCAAAAGATCTTCTTACCTCACCTTCGGCATTTGCACGTCTCATGCCCTACCCGATCCACCAGAAAATCGATACATTGCTGCGGTGTCCATTTTCCCAAATGATAATTGAGCGAAAAAATAATCCGTGCGCAACGATGCATCCGCCAGAACAACATACCGATTCTTTCTTCCGGCGTTTTGGCAAAACCTTTGTCATACAGCAACAATTCCCAGTAAAGTGCCCAGCCTTCCGTCCAAAACGGAGTCCTGAAATCATTGCGGTAAGCTTTGTAACGGCTGCTCATATAATACTGCAAATGATGCCCCGGAACAAGTTCATGATGCACCGTTGCCTCTGGAAAAATAAGGATTATTGCCACGCATACTCATCAGCTTATCCTCATGCGACATGGTGTTGGTCGGATACGAAATGATGATTTCTCTTCCGCCCATAAAAAACGGATTAACCAATTGTCGTTCCGGCGTCATCATGTGCATTCCCCAGGTTTCGTCGGCAATTGGCGGAATAATCCATCAGGTCTATTCTTGTGATAAATCTTTGGGCATCGTTATAAAGTTTCAGAATCAATTCGGGCTGGGTTCCGGCAGGTACATAGCTGTTTTTAACTTTTTCCTGCGCCTTTTTCCAATCGTTCCTAAAGCCCATTTCCTGGGAAGCTTTCAATAATTCCTTATCGCACCAGGCAAATTCTTTGTTGGCCATTTCAATTAATTCTTCCGGTGTGTAACTGATCATTTCAACCTGAAGCTGTCTGATCAATTCTTCTCTTCCAATCGGAACGCCGTTGATTCCGCTTCCGTCATCTTTTTGGGTTGTAGTTAGTTTGCCTTTGCTTTTAATCAATTTGGCATAAGCCATTAAGGCACTGTCCAAGGTTTCATAAGGTTCAGGAACCCACCAGGAATACAAGGGATCATAACCCTGGTAAAAATCATTCACACCTTTCAACCTTGCCTGAATTCCTTTCACCGCCTGCTCGCCAAAGTAGCCAGAGGCATATCCAGAGATTCCACTTTTTTAAGATGTTTCCGAAGCTGTTTTTATTTCTTTATTAACTGAATTCAACATGCCGGCAACTTCCTGACCGTTTACTGTTGCGCCTCTTCGTCTGCTTTTTTCAAGCTGCATATAATTTATCCGCAAACGGAATATATTTTACGATCTGGCCATATTGTTTTTCTTCATTAGCCAGATCTCAGCAAATGATCATCAATATTTCTTTTCAGCAAAATATAATCCACTTTACCATAAATACTCATGGCATTAAAGTCCAGCTTAGCTTAGCTGATCCAGATAATTGTTGTCAATTTCAATACATCTTTTTCGCTGTTCCGGTGAATTCAAAGGCTGATTGCGACTATAACTGGCGTAACCTCCGCGTCCCTGAACAACGGGAGAATAAAAATCCCGGATTGCAATCAGATCCTGTTCATATTGAATGACAAGTCCGGCTGTTTCGCTGGTTTGACTGTAAAGATTGAATTTGTCAGAGGTTTGGGCAGTTACATTTCCAGTTTTTCCAAAACAAAAAATAAAACTAAAAAGAAGAAAATTGCAGGAAGTGAATCTTTGAACGTCGAGATATTTCATTGTAACAATTTAATAGTTAGGAATACAATTCTTAAAAAAGTTAAATCTTCGTCAATGAATTAAAACTAAAAAGGCGGGCATTTTTTGAGAAAATACCCGCCTTTGAAATACTAAAAATCAGCTGCTAATTATATCGCTGTGGATCGTAAACCGAAATCTTGATGGAAGTGGGTTTTCTGTCGGCCAGCTCTGCTACCACTTTTCCGGTTGCAGGGCCGAGACTGATTCCCATCATACCATGTCCGCCGGCAACGATCAGGTTTTTCAATTTTTTACTATAACCAAGATAAGGTAATCCATCCGGAGAACAAGGGCGGAAACCATACCAGATATCTTTTACTTCCGGCAATTCTGTTTTCAGATCAGAATAATAATTTGGAATTGAATTTACGATTCCTTCAACACGATTCATATTTACTTTATCATTCACAGGCGCAATTTCCATCGTTCCGCCAAAACGAACTTTCCCGTTCATAGGCGTCACGGCAACTCTTGCTTCGATCAACAACGAAGGATGAATAATTTCATGCTCCGAATTGGATTCCATAAAAGAATAACCTTTTCCCGGCATGACCGGAATTGTCAATCCTGCCAATTTGGAAAGCTGTGGCAGCCAGGTTCCGCCTGTCATTACAACCAGATCTCCTTCAAAATTTCCAGCCGTGGTTTGTACGGATTTTATTTCGCCGCCTTTGATATTAAAACCAGTAACCTCACTGTCGGTTCTTATTTCGCCGCCATTTTTTTTGATGTAATTCAATCAAGTTGCGGAATCAATGCATTTGGATATAAATGTGCATCACAACGATAATGAACCGCTCCGATCACATCCAGATTTGCATTTGGTTCCAGTGCCTGAACCTGTTCCTTAGTTAGTATATCAACATTTAATCCCAGTTTCTGCGCATCACGGCCTACATGGATTTCTTCTTCACCTGCTTTTTCCGTTTTGTAAAGCATCAGAATTCCTTTTGTTTCCAGACCAAAATCAAAGCCAGGTTCCTTGGCAAGATCTCTGTACAATTGTCTGCTTAGCAAATGATAATCACGCAAGAAAAGGAGCTGAATGTTCAACATGACTAGCCGTAGCACTTTTCATGAATTTCAAACCCCAGGAAATCAGAGAAAAATCAAGTGAAGGTTTTACATAAAAAGGACTGTGGCTATCGAACATCCATTTGATACCTTTTGAAATCATTCCCGGTGCAGCCAGAGGAATAAAATGACTGGGAACAATCATCCCGGCATTGCCAAGAGAACAATTATTTGTCATATCACCTTTATCCAGCAACGTTACTTTCCATCCGCTTTTCAGCAAATAATAAGCCGAAGCCAAACCCATAATCCCGCCTCCGATAATGACAACTTTTCCTTTTTCTACTGATTCCATGATTTCATTAGCCGTTAGCGTTAAGCTGTTAGCCTTATGGCTACCGGGTTTAATTTACAATATTATGTTGTATCAATTAAATTAATTATAATATTATTTTACTCAATTTTTATAATTAATCGATTAAAAAAAATCAGATTATAGCGAAAGCTAAAAGCTTCCTACTAGATTACCTGGAAACCATAAGCATATGGATCATCATCATCAATGATAATCGTGTTATAACCTGTCACCATGGCCCAACCTTCAATACCGGGAATGATGGCAGGTTTATCGCCGATCGTTACTTCATCCTCAACAGTTCCGATAAATTTGGAGCCGATGATACTTTCGTGAATGAATTGATCGCCTTTTTTCAATTTTCCTTTTGCATGCCATTGCGCCATACGCGCCGAAGTTCCGGTTCCGCAGGGTGATCTATCAATCGCTTTATCGCCGTAAAAAACAGCATTTCTTGCGGTTGACGTTGGATCTAAAACGGCACCAGCCCATAGAAAATGGCTAAGTCCGTTGATATGTTCGTTTTCAGGATGAACAAAAGTATACTGCTCATTCATACGCTTCCGGCAAACCCGGCTCCAACTGATCAGCTGATCGGCTGTATAATTTTCCAGTCCTTTGAAATTTTCCTGCGGATCAACAATCGCGTAGAAATTTCCACCGTAAGAAACATCAACCGTTAATGTTCCCAGATCCGGACATTCAACCGTTAATTTTTCAGCTGCTAAAAATGATTTTATATTAACCAGTTTTACGGATTTTACCTTTTTACCTTCCTGTACATATTCAACAAGCACAAGTCCGGCTGGTGTTTCCAATCTCAGTTTTCCCGGAACTTTTGGTGTTACCAATCCTTCTTCGATGGCAATTGTAACGGTTCCGATTGTTCCGTGTCCACACATTGGCAGACAACCGCTGGTTTCAATATATAAAACACCAATATCATTTTCAGGATCAACGGGCGGATATAAAATGCTTCCGCTCATCATATCATGACCGCGTGGTTCAAACATTAATCCTTTTCTGATCCAGTCAAATTCTCTCAAAAAATGAAGTCTGCGCTCCATCATACTATTGCCTTGCAGCAATGGCCCGCCGCCGGCAACCACTCTCACAGGATTGCCGCACGTGTGGGCATCAATACAGAAAAAAGTTTTACGCATTTTATTTAGCTGTTAGCTTATAGCGATTGGCTTTTAGCTTGGCGGTTAATCTTAGTTACTTTGTTATCTACAAACTGACTTTTTGTAATCAGCTTATTGCTTCTTTTGTTTTTTCATTGTTGACCGTCCGCCAGATATTCAGCGGATTGGCATTTTGCAATTCTTCCGGTAAAAATTCATCCGGCCAGTTCTGGAAGCTTAATGGTCTTACAAAACGTTTGATCGAATCGGCACCAACAGAAGTAAATGCGCTGTTGCTTGAAGATGGAAACGGTCCGCCGTGATGCATCGATTTCACAACTTCAACGCCGGTTGGATAATTGTTGAATAAAATCCTTCCGCATTTGGTTTGTAGAAGAGAAACAATTTCTTCCTGAGTAGCCAGATCTTCGTTTGTTGCAAAAAGTGAAACCGTCAATTGTCCTTCAATTTTCTCAGTAACTGCCAACATTTCTGACGCATCTTTACACTGAACGATTAATGCAAACGGACCAAAAACTTCATGAAGCAAAGCCGGATTTACAAGCAATTCAACACCTGCAACGGTTGCTACTGTTGGAATTCCCTGTCCTTCTGCTGCCTCAGTTTCAGAAACGGCAAGAACTTCAACACCCGATTGTCCGATTACTTTTTCACGACTTTCAGAATATCCAGCCGCGATTTTTTTATTAAGCATCACACCAGGAGCAATTTTTACAATTTCTCCTTTTAATGCTTCTATAAACTGATCCAGTTCTTCACCAGCAATTCCAATTACCAATCCCGGATTAGTACAAAATTGACCTACCCCCAAAGTCAGTGATCCGGCATATTGTTTTGCCAGTTCCTGCGGAGCTGAACTTAATTTTCCAGGCAATAAGTACAAAGGATTTACACTGCCCATTTCAGCAAAAACAGGAATTGGTTCTGCTCGCTCATTGGCCAGATCCACCAACGCTTTTCCTCCACGGTAAGAACCTGTAAAACCAACTGCTTTAATCAACGGATGACTTACCAATTGCTGACCAGTTTCATAGGTTGAGCTATAAACATGTGCAAAAGTACCTTCCGGCATTCCGCTTTTTTCAGCTGCACGGGAAATGGCATCTGCCATAATTCCCGAAGTTACCGGGTGACCTTCGTGTGCTTTCACAATGACCGGACAACCGGCTGCAATAGCACTCGCGGTATCACCACCTGCCGTTGAAAATGCAAATGGAAAATTACTCGCACCAAAAACAGCAACAGGCCCTAATGGAACTGCTGTTTTTCTCAAATCAGGTTTTGGAGGCGTACGTTCTGCATTGGCTGTATCGATACTTGCGTCCAGAGAATCACCACGTTCCACAGCATCAGCATAACTGCGCCATTGAAAAATCGTTCTGCCTTTTTCTCCTGTCAAACGAGCCTCCGGCAAATTGGATTCCTTTTGAGCCGTCTGAATTAATTCAGGACCTAATGCTTCAATTTCATCAGCCACGGCACGCATAAAAGCGACACGTTTTTGAATCGAAAATTTCTTACTTATCAAAAAAGCTTCGTTCGCTTTTTCAACTATTTTGTTTAATTCTTCTTTTGAGATATCCATTGTTTTGTAACTTTTACCTGTTTGCTAAGCATTTAGAATTTGATTTCTTTGTCAAGCTCCGTTTGAAGCTCTTCTCATAGCTTAGTACTGGATATCATTAAATCTGGCTACGTTTTATGCTTCCGATTTTTATCAAATCAAAAACATAAAACGAATGCTCGCCGACAATTCTGTATAGTGAAAACTAAACCAGAGATGAATCTGCTTCCAAATTAAGATACTCAGGTAATTCAGGTTGTGTTTCAATTGCTTTGTTAACAATCGCTAAAACTTTTTCTCTTTCTGCACCATCCAAAACCAATCTTGGTGCTCTTACGAACTCAGAACCGATTCCTGCAAGCGTTGCTGCAAGCTTGATGTTTTGTACAAGTTTAGCATGAATATCAAGTTCCAAAAGAGGAAGATACCATCTGTAAACTGCTAGTGCTTCTTTATATTGACCTGCTTTTACAAGGTTGAAAATCGCAACTGTTTCTTTTGGAAATGCATCAACCAATCCGCCAACAACACCGTCGGCACCAAGCATCACTTCTTCCATAATCAACGTATCAACACCACAGAAAACCTTGAAACGATCTCCGAAACGGTTGAAAATACGTGTCACGTTACTTACATCACGCGTTGATTCCTTAATTGCCTGAATGTTTGGATAAGCCGACAATTGCTCAAACATATCCAAGGTTACTTCAATTTTATAATCAACAGGATTATTGTAAATCATCAACGGCAAAGCAGTATTTTGCGCGATTGTTGAGAAATAAACAACCGTTTCATGATCGTCCGCTTTGTAACGCATCGGAGGCAAAACCATCAATCCGTCTGCACCGATTGCTTCGGCTTGTTTTGCAATGTTTACCGCTACAAAAGTGGATTGTTCTGCGATACACAATACAACCGGCATACCGGCAGGAAGTGATTTTTTAGCAAACTTTACCAATTCGAATTTCTCCTCGGTTGTCAAAGTACTTGCTTCTCCCAACGATCCTGCAACAATAACACCGCTAATTCCGGCTTCAACCTGAGCCGTAAGATTTTTTTCAAACAGATCAAAATCGATTGTATCGTCAGCGTTAAACGGAGTTAAGAGTGCAGGAAATATGCCCTGCCATGATGCCTTGTTCATAATATATGTTTTGATAAAATTAAGAATTCTGAATTTTTAACAAAGATAATTCGCTGAATTGCCGGAAACATTTCTAGTATTAATCAATAATACACAGATTTTAACATAAATGCAGTTGCCTCATACTTAAAAAGCTATGAAACAACTGCAAAAATAGGAAAATGTCAATATTGGTAAAAAATGAACGCTGACGATCATGTTTTGCTTTCAATAAAAACAACCTGCGAACGGTCGGCTTTTCTAACTTTTTTGATGAACTCAATCCATTTTGGATAATCCGCAGCCGCGAACCTTCCTCCTTTAATGATCATTTTTCTGGAATAAGAAAGTCTGTTATTATCGTATGTAGTTTTTACAACAAAAGATCCAAAAACAGATTCGATCTTAAACGCAGGAAGTGTCGTTTCAGGTTTTAAACCCGCAGGCATTTCAAATGACAAACTATCAGAATCTGAAATATCATATTCCGATGCCGGAAGATAAAAATCGCCCGTGTGTTCGGTCGTGTTTGCGGGTAAGTCAAGCGGTCTTGTTAATAGATTTGGTTTTACAAATAAACGTGGGCCCGTTTTTGTCGCGCAGTTTCTTACTTTCAAATCCAGGTTTTCAGAGATAACCGGGATTACTTCTTTTCCCTTTACATACTCAAATTTATCCAGCTCCATATTCGGCAGATCCAGATGACTCAACAGCCATTTTTTTTGTTCTTCCTGACTATAATTATGAAATAATTGCTCCCGTGTTTCCTGTTGCAAACCTTTGTATTCGGTTCGTACCAGCAAATGACCATTTCCGTTTTCGTCCATTTTCACCGAAGTTATCCGGTTTCTCTGGTTCTGGCCTGAATCATAATAATGGGTAGCAATCAGTTTTCCGCCTTCGGGCATTACCAAAAGTGCCTGCCGGTTTCCGGTAAATGTTCCCATGAAATTCGCAGTGGTAGTCTGGCTCGTACATTCCAGCCAGATCGTGTCTTTTGGCAACGGAACAAAAGCAATGACGTGATTAAACTGGCTGCTCGGAAAATCCGGATTCAGTTCTGCATCTTCGCCTGCGCGTATTAAAGCCGCATATGCAGGAATTCCGGCTTGCTTTAAAGTTGCAATCATAAAATTGGTCAGCGCTTTACAATCACCATAACCTTTATTTGCAACAGTCGTAGCATCAATCGTTTGCCATCCGCCAATTCCCAGCTGAATGCTCACATAACGAGTTCTGGACTGCATCCATTTATACAGTGTCAGCACCTTTTCCCGATCCGTTTTTGAATCTTTTACCGAATTTTTAATCTCCGAAATTGTAGCTGCCGGCAGAACATCACGGTCTTTATTCAGGATAAAATAAAACTTGCTTAAATCCTCCCAACGATTAAAATTTCCGGCATATTCCTGAATTTCAAAATCCGATGGCGCCGTTAAAACCATAGGAAGAAACTCATTATCAGGCAATTGATAAGATTCAGTTTTAAGTACGGGTTTATTTTCCATAACCCATTCGTAAACCGGCAAACCGTCCGTATCCGAAGATTTTTTAAGCGCAGGAACGCCATTGTATTCCTTATATCTGAATACAAATCCGGCCGGAGTTTTAATTTTAAATCTGGATTTTTCAACGGCATTTTTTTTTGTATTCAGCGGAATCCATTTGGGATAAAACATCATATTCCGATCCCTGGTATCATAGCTAAATTCGATCGTGTAAGGATATGGATAACTCTTTTTTCCAAAATCTGCCAGTTTCATTCTTGCATCGGAAATATCATCACCCATGGCTCCGTAACCATAATCCTTGATATCTGAGCTTTTCAGTTTTTTGACCAGCTTTCCGGAAGCGTCATAAATCGCACCTTCTATATTCAGGATTTTGGTGAATTTGTCATAACCAACACCCATCTGGCTATGCTCATCTTCTCCTTTTTCGTTCAAAACCGTTACTACAAAATGATGGTGTAATCTGGCTTCGCTTTTGGACAGGATTTCAAAATAATCTTCGTCTAAACGGACAATTGCATTTGCATCAACCAATAACGATGGATTGATTTTACTGACATTAAAATCCGTTTGGGCCGAGGCAAGATTTAAAATTCCTGACAGACAAAACGAAAGAAAAACAACTTTTCTAAACGGCGATAACTTTTTGATTAAGATCATGACTGCAATCCGTTATTTCTTCTTTTTAAGAATAAGTGGCTGTGCGTGTTTTTTTACAATCCGGTCGTAAAACTCCCGTAGGAAATCATATTCGTCTGCGGAAAAGCTTGTTTTGTTTATCATAACCAGACTCTGGACAGATATCACATTTTCGTTTTGTTTGACCTGGTAAGCAAACTTTCCTCCTTTTTCGGGCAGCGTTATAATTTCAACCTTAGGAATTTCTTCCAGATAATATCCATCGGGAATCTTGAAATTCCCCATAAAAGAAGAGCTGCTTCCCGCTATAAAATCCACCGGATAAATACGTGTTGCCCCTTTGAAAGGATTTTCACGAACTCTGCCCGCAAGCATTGGATTGAAATAAAAAATCTCAGGCGATCCTCCGTCGCTGTCAATTTCAAAATCGTAACTTACTTCAACGGATTCACTCAGTTTTTCATTTTTATTGACAACTTTAATGTTCTCCATTTCCCATTCCGGATTTTGCTTTTTAACAACGTCGGTGTAGGTTTTCTCTGGTTCCAAAACATATTTATCACGCCATCTTATAGCCTCATAACCGCCAAGAGAAATAGCATATTGTCCTTTTACAGTTCCGTCCGCAGGTGAAATTTCAGCCTCTATTTTTTCAAGTCTGCCAAGCATAAGTTTCGGTGTGAGATCTACAAAACTCCCTTCTCCTTTTTCGGGAATTATTCGCCCAATACCCGCCAGCGCAAATTCTGGTAATACGCCCGGAATTATGTTTTTCTGCGTAGCATCAAGGAAAAAGGTTTTATCACCTATTTTAACGTGGCATATTACGTAATCAAATCCTTCCAGAAGCGCAACAGACTCATAAACCCGGCCATTGGAACGCGTGCTTAATACCAGAGGATTTGCTTCAAGACCAAGCTCCCTTAATAATCCGGTAAGCATCAGGTTTATATCACTTGAATTTCCCTTTTTGTTGTCAAAAGCCTTTTTTACACCTTCTTTGGAAGTAAGTCCGCCGTTTTCGTCCCACTTCATATTTTTCTGGACATATTGATAAGCCAGATTCATTCTCTCAGTCGGATCCGTTGACTTTGCTGCAATGCCATCCTTAATCTCCTTAATGAAAGCCATCTTTTTCAACTGACCGCCAAAGCTTCCAATATCCCTTAAAGTCTGATCGACATCTTTCCAATCCTGGGAGTAATTCTTAATTTTTTCACCTGGAAATGAGATACTGGAAAGTTCAAAACTTATTTTGGATAGGTAATCAGACGCTGTGGTAATGAATGATTCGTTTGAAAACGCCGGCGCATCTTTTACTACAAAACGATAGGACATTCCATTGCCATCAATTTGAGGATGTCCAATGCTGATCGGTACATCCTGCCGTTTATTGATGTAAAGAGGAACATAACCTGCCATGTTGATTTTGTAATAAAGTACGTTGGGAATCGTGATATTATACTCACTCCATTTGGTAGGAATTGTACTCTGAAAATTCCAGGTATCCGGCTTGTCACGCAAATTTAAAGGCGTGGTCCTGGTATAAGAATACTCAATTACTGATCCTTTTCTAACGTTTGGAAGGTTGAATTTATACCCGAAATATTTATCCGAAATCTTTTCATTCACGATGGATTTTTTGGATAAAGGGGTGGTTTCAATATTGTTCCCAACCAGGTTATACGTATAACCCACGATCTCAAAAACATTTTCGTCTTTGGCAAAACTTCCTGCCTCCGCATAAGGAATGGATACGGAAGCTCTTTCCAGAGCCGATTCTTTGAGGATTTTGATTCTGGCTCTGTATCGGAAAGTTATTACGATACCAATGTTGTCCTGATAGCCAAATTTTACATCGGCATAGTCATAGAGAAATACTGCATCAGCCGTGCTATCCTCCGGATAAGCTGTCATTTCAAGAGAAGCACGATCAATCTGGCCAAGCTTCGGTTTAAAATCTTCCTGTGAAAATGCCTTGGCCAGAAAGAGAAAAACGGCCAGAAAAGTGCATATACTAATTTTCATTCCCGCTCGGAGTGAGGGGAAACCTGTACTTAAACTGTATGTCATCTGATAAGAGGTGGTAAATTTCGTGCATTATGCAACCTTTAGTTCATTAATAAAAGAAGATATTGCAATTTTTATTTTTGCTGCATTTTACAGCAATATTGCTGTCGCTTGTAACCGAACCTCTTCGAACGGATTTTTCCCTAAAACGGATTTAAATCCTTATTTTTGGGGTTAATATTCCTATCAACCCAATATCATTAAACAATAACATTTCGTATGTCTGCTTCAATGAATGAAAATCCGTTGCGCGTCCTGGTGGTCGGCTGTGGTAATATGGGCGCATCACACGCCATTGCCTATCAATTATCTGATGGTTTTGAAATTTGCGGAATTGTCTCAACCGGAAAAAGCAAAGAAGTTTTGAATGAAAAACTTGGCGGTGGTTATGCCTTGTTCAGTGATTATGAAACTGCATTGAAAGAGACAAAGCCTGATGCGGTTTGTATTTCCACTTATCCGGATACGCATGAAAGTTTTGCAATCCAGGCGTTACAGTCGGGTGCGCATGTATTTATAGAAAAACCTTTGGCGGCTTCTGTTGAAGGCGCTAAAAGAGTGGTTGCAGCTGCGAAAGAAGCAGGCAAAAAAGTGGTGGTTGGCTATATTCTTCGTCATCATCCATCATGGGAACGTTTTGTTAAAGAAGCCCAGAATATTGGAAAACCATTGGTAATGCGCATGAACCTGAACCAGCAAAGCCATGGTTATATGTGGACTGTTCACCGTAATCTGATGAAAAGCCTGAGCCCGATTGTGGATTGCGGTGTGCATTATATTGATGTGATGTGCCAGATGACACGTTCGAAACCAATTCGTGTAAATGCGATCGGTGCAAGATTGACGGATGATATTCCGGAAGGAAATTATAATTACGGCCAGCTTCAGATCTGGTTTGAAGATGGTTCGGTTGGCTGGTATGAAGCTGGCTGGGGACCGATGATCAGTGAAACTGCATTTTTTGTAAAAGATGTAATCGGGCCAAAAGGTTCTGTTTCCATTGTGGCAAAAGATGCAGGTGGATCAGGAAAATCATCTTCGGTTGAAGCACATACAAAAACAGAATCAATTCGTGTGCATCATGCAGCTTTGAATGATAAAGATGAATTTGTGCAGGAAGACAGCTGGATCAATCTGGAAGACGAACCGGATCACCAGGAACTTTGTAATCGTGAACAAGCTTATTTCCTGAAAGCAATTAAAGAAGATATCGATCTGACTGATCACCTGGAAGATGCAGTTACAAGTTTGCAAATTGCATTTGCATGTGATGAATCCGTACGTAACGGTGGAAAAACAATTGATCTAGTTTAAGTTATATAGTTTAAAAATAAATCTCCTGCTAAGAATTGCTGTTTTAACAAACAGTTAATTTTTGGCAGGAGATTTTTTTTGCAAACGTTTGCATGAGTGTTTTAATCTCAATATTAAAATAGTATTTAAATATTCTATTTATTTATTTTAATATTGCCATGAGTTATTAAAATTTTGAAATATATACTGTCAAAAGTACATTTCTCTCATTCCTGGCAAAAATTGCAAATTATGAAAACTAAGCGGATTCAGTTTATTGAATTTAGCGATGAAAACCTCTTTTCCGAAGTTAAGCTTGATAATCATCATGCTTTCGAAGAACTGTATCGCCGATACTTTTACAGAGTTCTTAACGATGCTTACAAAAGGCTGCACGACCGTGATCAATCAGAAGAATTAGTGCAAGAGCTTTTTGTTGGAATTTGGCTTAAAAGACATCAAATTACACTTGCTAAAACGTTTGATGCGTATTTACACACGTGTTTGCGCAACGCCGTAATTTCTTTTTTCCGTACAAATAAAAAGATTTCCGAGTATCCTGCCGACTTTACCGAGCATGAAGACAGACAAGCAACGAATGAAGAAATTGCTTATAATGATTTGAAATTTGCATACGACAAGAGTGTTTCTGTTTTGCCGGACAAATGCCGCAATACCTACGAGATGTTCGAGAGCGGACTTACAATTCAGGAAATAGCTAACTTTTCCAAGGTATCTCCCAAAACTGTTGAAAGTCATCTTCTAAAAGCAAGAAATACAATACGTTTTAAACTTCGTGAATTTTCCGCAGCTTGTTACTTCTCATTCTTAATCAGCTTGTTAGACCAGACAATTGAATTAATTTAGGATTAAAATAAAAATATTTTCTTTTTTTTTATAACCAACTAAGGTATCAGAGCCTCTTGTACGTCCTTGTACAAAAGGCTCTTTTTGCATTAAAACGATTAATTTTTATCCGAAACAAATGAATTCATGAATAGACCTATACCTTCTGAGCTTTTGGACAAATATTTAAACGGCACTTGCTACATCACAAGAGCGTGAAGAAGTGGAATCCTGGTATCAATCGTTTGAAAATAACCCGAACTCGATTCTGCCTTCCCGGAATCCAAAAATGATGAATATTCTAATGCTGTATTTGAAAAAATACGCTCTAAGATTAAACTAAAGAAATCAAAGAAAAAAACATCCCGAAAAGCTGCCTATTGAAAAATCTATCAATGATTACTGGCTTGCTGAGATCAGACAATGCACAGGCCACACAATTAAAAATTTAAAATTTCGCCTGCACGACACTGCATTTGAACATTTGAAAGTTACATCGTTATACAGTACCAATCAATTTCTAACCTTAAACACAATTTACTTATGAAAGAAAACTCCCCTGAAAAGAATTCCAGGCTGCGTTCAGCAGATGCCACTCACTTTAACTACATCTGCGTGAATAGAATATACCACAACATTTTCATAATTAAAGCAACCAACCGTATGAAAAGGAATATTACCGGAAATAGCATGTCTCTCAAAGGAGCCATGCAAAAAACAACCTTAGTGCTGCTTGCGCTTGTATGTTCGTTTGGAACATATGCCAACGGCCGACTTGAAAAAACAGTAGCAAAAGGAACAAATTCTACTCCGGCAGAACTCAAACTGCTGACAGAACGATCAAAGGAAAAGTTACTGAAAAAGATAAAGCTGAAGGCCTTCCGGGTGTTAACGTTGTTATCAAAGGAACGAGCACAGGTACAACCACAGACGCAACAGGAGCTTACACACTTTCTGTACCTGAAAGCGGCGCTACGCTGGTATTCAGTTTTGTAGGTTACGTAAGTCAGGAAATTATCGTAGGCAACCGTTCTACAGTTGATGTTGCCATTGAATCAGATACAAAAGCACTTGAGTGAAGTGGTTGTTATCGGTTATGGTACTGCCAAAAAATCCGATTTAACAGGTTCTGTTGGTTCTGTAAAAGAAGATCAACTTGAAAGAAAGACCTTCTCCTTCTCTAAACCAGGCTTTACAGGGTAAAGTTTCAGGGGTTCAGGTTAACGTAAACTCAGGACGTCCGGGTGGAAGAAGCAATATCCGTATCCGTGGTTTCAGTTCTATCAACTCATCAAACAACCCGTTATATGTTGTTGATGGAGTAATGCTTCCACAAGGAACACAAAATCAGTACAGTTCTGCGATTGACTATATCAACCCGAATGATATCGTTTCGGTTGAAGTATTGAAAGATGCATCTTCTACTGCGATTTATGGAGCAAGAGGTGCAAATGGTGTAATCCTTGTTCAAACTAAAAAAGGAAGATCAGGTGAAGGCGTTATTACTTACAATGTTGATATCAGCGTTCCGACAATCGGCCCAAAAAGACCGCATGTATTGAATGCTCAGCAATATCTTGATGTTGAAGATCTTGCTTACAAAAACATCGAAAAATTTGACCCGGCTGGATGGGCTTCCGGAAAATATGCAAACCTGAATCCTCAGACACGTAGAAAAGCTTTCTCTGCGCAACATCCTGATGTATTTACACTTGCTCCGGACGGAAGTTACAAACCAAACTACGATACTGACTGGTTCAAAGAAGCAACTCAGAATAAAATTTCTCAAAACCATCAGTTAGGTTTTAGCGGTGGAAATGAAAAAACAACTTACGCTTTGTCACTTGGCTACCGTGATGATCAGGGTTTATTGAAAGAATCTTATTTGAAACGTTATTCAACTCGTTTCAGCATTGATGACCAGGTTAAAAAATGGTTGAAAATCGGAGCTACTTTGAGTTATAACAACCAGAGTGAAAACCTTGTCGATATCAACGATGCTGTTCCGCGTCAAATGGTTGAAGATTTTCCTTTCCTTCCTGTAAGATATCCTGACGGAACTTATGCTAACAACCGTGATTATCCACAGGCAGAAGGTTCTTTCAGTTCAATCCACAGATTGAAAGGTCGTAAATATATCGTAAATACTGCTACTACATTGGGTAGCTTGTATGGAAATCTTACACTTGCCAAAGGTTTGGAACTACGTTCAGTATTGGGTATCAACGTGGTGAACCAGGAAGTTAACCAGTCTCAGACACGTACTTTGGCTATTTCTGAATTTGGTACTGCCAGCAAAGACGCAAGAAAAGAAACGTTCTGGTCATGGGAAAACTATCTGACTTACAACAAGTCATTTGGTATCCACGCAATCAACGCACTTGCCGGTATTTCATGGCAGAAAACAAATATCACAACAACGGGAGCAAGCGTTCGTAACTTCTCAACGGATTATTTTGGATTTGATAACCTTGGTGCTGGTGCTACGCTTCCTGGTGTTAGCTTCAGGTGCTCAAGCTTTGCATTTAACTCTTACTTCGGTCGTGTTAACTATACCTTGCTTGACAAATATCTGGTTACATTTACAGGACGTGCGGATGGATCTTCTAAATTTGGAGAAAACCACAAATTCGCATTTTTCCCTTCTGCTGCCTTGGCATGGAAAGTGTCTGACGAAGAATTCCTGAAAGGAAATTCAGTGATCTCTAACCTGAAAGTTCGTACAAGTTACGGTTTGACTGGTAACTCTGAAATTCCTCCGTATTCATCTTTGTCATCTGTTGAGCTCAACTTATGCAACGATCTACAACGATACGAAAGTAAGCGGAACAGGTATCAACCGTTTGGCTAACCCTGATTTGAAATGGGAAAAAACAGCACAAACTGATGCAGGTCTTGAAATCAGTTTCCTGAAAGGAAGAATTTCGGTAGAAGCAGATTACTATTACAGAAAAACAACTGACATGCTTTTGGATGCACCGGTACCACGTTCAAGCGGTTATGCTGTAATCAGAAAGAACATCGGTTCTATGCAGAACAAAGGGTTTGAATTTACTTTGAACACAACCAACATCGAAAGAGGTGACTTCACCTGGAATACAAGTTTCAATATTTCTTTGAACAGAAACAAAGTACTTTCATTGGCAACACCTTCGGATATCTTCGGAGTGGGTGGTCCTAACTTTACAAACCAGACAGGTATTATCCGTATCGGACGAGCCAGTTGGATCATTCTGGGGACTTGACACGTCTAGGAACATGGAGCGAAGCTGAAAGAGATCGAGGCTGCTAAATTCACCAGCTACCGTAACAACCTTACAATGCTTCCTGGTGATATTAAATACAAAGATATCAACGGTGACGGAGCCATTACAGATGCTGACCGTACAATTATCGGTAATGGTAGCCCAAAAGCGCTGGGGTACATTTTCCAACACAGTTCGTTACAAAAGCTTTGATTTGACATTTGATGTTGCATATTCTTATGGTAACGATGTTTTGGATATGACGCTACACCCAAGTGAAGACCGCGTTTCTATCGCAAACAGCTACACTACTGTATTGGATGCATGGACTCCTACAAACCAGAATACACCGGTTGCTCAGATTCGTGAAACAAGAGCAGGTTATGTAACAAACGTAGATTCTCACTGGATTTTTGACGGATCATTCCTTCGTGGAAGAAACCTTTTGTTAGGTTACAACTTCCCATCAGATGTGATCAGCAAACTTAAACTTGAGCAAACTAAGAGTTTATGTTTCTGCTCAGAACTTCTTCTTGCTGACTAAGTACCCACATGGTGATCCGGAAGTTACACCAACAAACGGAGATCAGAACAGCAATGTATTCTCACAAGGTATGATCTGGCACGGCTATCCAAAACCAACTACTTACATGGCAGGTTTACAGATCGCATTTTAATTGGCCAATTAATTTATCCTAAAAAACATTGATTATGAAGTTATATAATTTAAAAAATGTAGCCAAGATACTTCTCTGCGGATCCATTTTACTTGGCCCAACGAGCTGCTCAGACTTCCTTGACGAACAGGATCCATCTAACCTGACGCCGGAAAGTTTTTACACCATACCTGATCACGCAGAAGCAGCTGTTGCTGCAACTTATGCAGGACTTCGTTTTTATGGTGACGGAGCAGGTATTTTCTCTGCAAACTGGCAAATGCTTGAAGCTGTAACAGGAACTGCAACAACGGAAACAGGTCAGAATTCAGATTTAAACAACCTTTACTCGTCTGACTTATGACGGTAACACGGCGCATATCAACAACTGGTATAATGGTTTGTACAGAATTATTGCAAATGCAAACCTTGCTTTGGATAAAATCCCAACAATTCCATTTCCTGGCTCCGGCAACAGATGCTCAGAAAACAAAATTGATTGGAGAAGCTCGTTTCCTTCGTGCCTGGGCATATTTCTATGCGGTAAGACTTTGGGGTGATATTCCTTTGATCACGACACCTCAAACAGCTAACTCGACAGATTTCCTTCCATCACGTGCACCGCAGGAAGAAGTTTACAAGCTTATCGTTGAAGATTTGCTTGCTGCTGAAGCTGCTGGTTTGCCTGTAACAGAAACGAATGGTCGTGCTACGCAAATTGCTGCTAAATCCTTATTGTCGAAAGTATATTTGACAATGGCTGGTTTCCCGCTGAGCAAAGGTGCTACGCATTACAAACTTGCTGCTGACAAAGCACTTGAAGTAATCAATTATTCAAAAGCGAATCCGACTGACACTTAATCTGTTTAACACGTATAAGGAAGTTCATCAGGAAAATCTTAAAAACCGTGTTGAACATATCTTTATGATTCAGTACAACATTGCGGTTGCTGGTAATCCACTTGGTGATTATTATCCGAACTTCAAACCTGTGACTTATTCAGGTCCGGGAGGAACGGGAAGTACTGTTCCAACACGTTCTTTCTATGCTTCTTACGAAACAGGAGATCTTCGTACGGTTGATCAGGAAGGCTGGTTTTACACTACTTACTTCACAAATGGTGATGGTGCTAAATTTGATCTTGGGTGCTCCTTATGTTTTCAAACATTTCAACCAGACTGCTAATGGTACGCAGGGTGTTCCAGGTACTCGTAACAACAACCTGAACGTTCCGTTGATTCGTTATGCAGAAGTTCTTTTGATCTTCGCAGAAGCACAAAATGAATTGGGTGCACCAACGCAGGAAGCATATGATGCTTACAAAAAAGTGCATGACCGTTCTAAATTGACAACACCTGGTTTCGGAACTTTCACCAGTCATCTTTCCGTGACGCCGTTTTGAGAGAACGTTGGTATGAATTCGCTTACGAAGGAATTACCTGGTTTGATATGGTTCGTTTGCGTAAAGTGTTCAATGAAAAAACAAAAGGATTTGATCCGTTTGTTGGTCACCTTAACCTGAACGTTGGTTCTGGTGTTGCGTTGCAAGCAAAACATCTTTTGTTCCCATTAGGAATTCAGGAAATGAAAAACAACCCAAATCTGACTCCTCAGAATCCTGGGTATTGATTCTTAAATATTGCTGATTAAATTGAGCCAGTCCCACAAGCGTAAAGCCGGGGCTGGCTTTTTTGATTAAGATTACATGTTTGAAATATTCCTTTTCGATCAAATTACGTTTAAATTCAGAGCCTAATAAAAACAGGATGGGAATAAAAAATTACCAAATTCACCTTTTCATTGTCATTGAAATACTATTAACTCATTGGCTATCAACTTCATATGCACAGCTAATTATTTCAAATCCGGTTAATAATCAGATATTCCAACGTGATGAAAATGGCTTTGCCAGTGTTGCTATAACCGCTTTCGCACACTTTCCATATTCCCGGATTCGAAGCCCGACTTATTCCTGATCAAAATAATATTCATACAGGAAAAGAATTTTCTTTTACTCCGGATCAAATAAAACAAGGCTTTTTATATACAACTTTGCAGGCTGAAACCGGCTGGTATCGACTGGAAATAACCGGATATGGTGACAAGGGAATTGTTGATTCCACCAGTATTTCACGTGTTGGAATTGGCGAAGTTTTCCTGGTTGCCGGAAATTCCAATGCCATGGGCTTACCAGATCTTGGAGCAAAAGATGCTTCTGATCAGGTTATTTCTTTTAATGCAGTTAATAAAACGCTGAACTCAGAAAATATAACCGTTGCGCCGGACGAACCGATGCAAATACCTGAATATAGTCCGATAGCTGCCAAAAGCAATATTTTCCCTTCCGGAGAAACTTCCTGGTATTGGGGTGAACTGGGCGATATGATTTCCAGAAAAATGAATACACCGGTTTTATTTTTAAATGCAGCCTGGGCCGCCGCCAATTCAGAAAACTATCGGGATGGTGCTCATGGGAAAAGATGCTTTTAATATTTACGTTGGAAAATACTGGCCAAACCGGCAACCTTATACCAATATTGTCAACACGATTCGTTATTTTAATTCATCACTTGGACTGAGAGCTGTTTTATGGTCGCATGGTGAAAACGATGCGCAGCTTAATTTTACGGAAGAAAATTATTTCAACAACATAAAAACGCTGATTGAGAATAGCAGACGAGATTCCGGGTATCCGGCTTCCTGGATCATTGCCAGAAATTCCGCCAGTTTTACTTTGCCAAAACCGTACGCGCCGGTAATAAATGCACAAAACAGATTGGCTGTACATAAAAAATTTCAATTCCTACGCCGGACCTGATCTTGATACCATACAAATTCCCCGTCCCACGAATGGTCATTTTGAAAACATTTCCGGCGGCATTCAGGGATTAACGCTGGCAGCCACTGCCTGGAACCGGATTCTTACTGATTCTTTATTCAAAACAATAACTCCGCTTCAACCCAAACTTGCAATACATACCGGACTGGTTCCTTCAAAAGTTTTTCCCGGAGCCACATTTACTTTACCCTATAACATTACCGGCTCTGCCAATACGAATTACTCGGTTCAGGTCGAATTACTGGATGAAATAGGAAAATTCGTCCGGCTGATTGGTACCGGAAGCGGAAATCTGGCAAACATTCAAATACCAACCGATATTTTGGATGGACGTTATGGAATAAGATTGTCAGCAGTAAATCCTATCCTGACCGGAAGTATTTCCGGTTCATTTTTGGTAAGTAAAACGTATACCAAAATCGAATTTATCAATACTATTTCTGCCAGAAAGGTGGATAATAGCTTTATCATATCCTGGCATGTAGCAGCAAATCCATCTCTAAAAAAGATGGTTCTTCAAAAAACTGTTGATGGAGAAAACTATTCGGATCTGGCTGGTTTTGATGCACTGGATAATCAACTGCATTCACACATTTACAGTTATACTGACAATAAGATAACTAATGAAAGTTTCTATTACAGAGTAAAAGGAGAAGGTACAAATGGAGAAATTTCCTATTCAACCGTTTTGGCCGTTCTAAAAGAAGGTACGCCACCAAACTTTGTTGTTTTCCCAAATCCGGTAACAAAACAGCAATTCTATTTAAGACCTGATGTCATGGAAACCGGATATTCAATGTTCCATTTTTGATATCCGCGGTCGAGAACATCCCATGATTAGTTTCCGATAGTGAGATTATCGGACTTTTGTCATTACGTCCTGTTCATAGCTTACCAACCGGAAATTATATTTTAAAAATTGTCAGTAAATCAGGTGTGAGTACACAAAGTGTAGTTTTTCATTGAAACAAAAAAAGGTAAGCGCCGAAGCACTTACCTTTTTACTATATGAACTGAACCTTATTAATCTTCAAACAAACTTCCCAATCCACCAATTACCGAACCACTTTCTTTTCTGGCATTAGGTCCGCCAACAGATAATCTCTGAATCAGTTTAGAAATTGGCATAGACTGAATCCAGACACGGCCGGTTCCGCGAAGTGTTGCCAAAAACATTCCTTCACCACCAAAAACCATCGATTTCAAACCACCTGAACGCTGGATATCAAAGCTCAGTGATTGTTCAAAAGCAACAACGCAACCTGTATCAATTCGCAATGTTTCATTATTAAGCTGACGTTCTATTACTACGCCACCTGCATGAACAAAGGCCATTCCGTCACCTTTCAGTTTTTGAAGAATAAATCCTTCACCACCAAAAAGACCTGATCCGAAACGCTGGTTGAAGTGAATTTTCATACTCGTTCCCAAAGCTGCGCAAAGAAATCCGTCTTTCTGAACGATCAGTTCGTTACCGTAAATTTTTGACAGATCAATCGGCATAATTGTTCCCGGATATGGAGCAGAAAAAGCAACTTTTCTTTTTCCGACACCACGGTTTGTAAAGTGCGTCATGAAAAGCGATTCACCCGTGATCACCCGTGTTCCTGCCTGAAAAATCTTACCCATAATACTTTGATTGGCCTCAGATCCGTCACCCATTTTGGTTTCAAACTGAATACCATCTTCCATAAAAAGCATAGCACCGGCTTCGGCAATCACCGTTTCATTAGGATCGAGTTCTATTTCCACGATTTGGATATCGTCGCCGATAATCTTGTAATCAATTTCGTGTGAGATCATTTTAGCTTTTGAAGTTTATATGTTTGTAGTAAAATCACGCAAGTTCACCTGCAATAACAGCACTTCTACTATTCCTCCTCCTCTTCTTCCTCTCGTTTTTTTAGCTTTTACTTTCTTCGTTTTTCTGCCCGGAATATCTTCCCGGTCGCGAAGTTTTTTGTCATCCACATTTTTATTCAAAAATGCATTGATACGATCCATATCAAAACTGGTCGTTATTTCACCAAATGAATTAATCTGAATATCAAAACCATCCAGATCTTTGTGCACGCGCGGTTTTTCGTTAGCAGGCTTTGCGGCATCAGGTTGTTTTTTCTTAGCCATAGTGTTTAATCGGCTAACGGCCTTGGCAGTGGCGACCGCTTTTGCCGACAGGCCAGTAAATAAATTACTGTTACGAAATTATACTATCAAACTTTCAATGACAATGAAATTGATCGAACGGTTCATATTAGGATTATGCCAGGCGAATTTGGGCAGGCAAACGGTCAAGTGCCTGTGTCCAATCTTGCAATTACCTGCTGCTTTTCCCAAAATCTCCATGATCACCATCAAATCCGGTCCAGCACCGGCACCGGTAACAGCCAGACGTAAGCGCCTGCATGATTTTCCCCATTTTAATACCCAGCGCTTCCATTTTTTCAGCAAGCAGATGTTTTATATTTTCAGCAACAAAATCTCCTTCATAACCTTCCAGTGCATCTTTAAATTCGGAAATCGCATTCACAGCTTCTTCATTCCATTTTTTCACAGCCACATCCTGATCATAAATTTCCGGCGCACTGAAAAGAAAAATAGATTCTGCAACAATTTCCTTTGATAAAATGTACCCGGTCTTTCAACAAATGAACAATCTGAGCAAGCTGATCATCATTTACTTCAATTCCTTTGGCCTGCATAAAGCGGTTTAATTTCTGCAATTACCGAAGCATCATCCTGCTGTTTCAGATATTGCTGGTTGAACCAGTTTGCTTTTTGAATATCAAATCTTGCTCCGGCTTTATGAACTCTGTTCAAAACTGAAAAGTTTGATCATTTCATCCATACTGAAAACTTCCTGTTCTGTTCCGGCATTCCAGCCAAGTAACGCAAGGAAATTGGCCGTTGCTTCCGGAGAATAACCTTCTTCACGGAAACCTTTTGCGTTATCACCCGTATTAGGATCTGTCCATTGCAAGCGGGAAAATCGGGAAACCTCCCAGATCTGCATCGCGTTTTGAAAGTTTTCCGTTTCCATCCGGTTTCAACAACAAAGGTAAATGCGCAAACTGCGGCATTGTGCTTTCCCAACCCAGATAACGATACAGCAAAACATGCAAAGGAGCCGATGGAAGCCATTCTTCTCCACGAATAACATGCGTAATTCCCATCAAATGATCATCCACAATATTGGCCAAATGGTACGTAGGCATACCATCCGATTTCAACAAAACCTTATCATCAATTTGTGAAGAATGCACAACCACCCAGCCACGGATCAGGTCATTGAAACGAATATCTTCCTTCGGCATAATCTTCATCCGGATCACATAAGGCTCGCCGCTTTCGAGACGTGCTTTTGTTTCTTCGGGAGAAAGTGTCAGCGAATTCTTCATTTCCTGACGCGTAATTGCATTGTACTGTACCGCTGCAACTTTCGCTTCTTCAAGTCGTTTACGCATTACGTCCAGTTCCTCAGCCGTATCAAACGCGTAATATGCTTTTCCGTCCGCAACCAGCTTTTCAGCATATTCACGGTACATTGGTTTTCTTTCCGACTGCGGTAAGGCGCATGAGGGCCACCTTGCTGCGGACCTTCATCAATTTCAATTCCCAAGCCATTCCAGTGCTTCTAAAATATATGCTTCTGCTCCGGGAACGATAGCGGTTTTGATCTGTATCTTCAATACGCAACAACATTTGTCCGCCTTGCTGACGGGCAAAAAGATAATTATATAAAGCCGTACGAACACCTCCTGCATGAAGCGGTCCCGTTGGACTAGGGGCAAATCTCACCCGAACTGGTAACTTATTCATTTACTTATTTCAACATTAAAATATATTCTGTCAGGAGAGTGGTCATTTGTTGTCAGAGATTGTCATTTGTTGTTAACAACCCCTGACTATTTACTGACAACCCTTGACAATTCCTGACCACTTCCTGACAATTCCCTGACTTACAATTCCACCGCAATCACCGAAATTTCCACATTCACATCCTTTGGCAAACGTGCTACCTGAACTGTTTCACGTGCTGGTGGTTCGTTGGTAAAAAACTGCCGTAAACTTCATTCACGACTGCAAAATCATTCATATCTTTCAGAAAGATGCTTGATTTCACGACATTCTCAAAACCAAAGCCAGCTGCTTTCAGAATATGACCGATATTTTCCATCACGACGCCGGCTTCAATTTTGATATTTCCCAATTGGGAAGCTTCAAAAGCAATTTGTCCGGAAACATATAACGTATTATTTACTTTAACAGCCTGGCTGTAAGGTCCGATCGGAGCCGGTGCTTTTTCAGAAAAAATGATCTCTTTTGGCATATTTCTATTGAATGAGAGCGTTTTAAAATTGAATAAGATTATTAAGCAAGACAAGCAGATATTAATCTGAACGACTTTTCACCACTAAATGGTTGCTTGACAATTGGCAAAATTACCAAAAAAAGATGGGTTATGCTTTTTCTTCTTTGATTTCAAATAATGCTTTTAATTCCACTGCCTCGGAAGGTTTCATACGGCCAGCCAAAACCAGTCGTAATTGACGGCGACGGAGTGCGCTTACAAACAATTCTTCATCAGCCGGCGTTTCGGGCAAAAGCGGCGGGACTTCAATAGGCCGTCCATTTTGATCAACGGCGACAAAAGTGTAAAAAGCACGGTTGGTACTAACGCGAATTCCGGCAGGAATATCTTCGGCCCAAACTTCCAGAAAAACTTCCATGGAAGAATTAAAAGCACGGGTTACTCTGGCGTGCATCGTGACAATATTTCCCAAACGGATCGGTTCAGTAAAAGAAACATTATCCACAGAAGCCGTTACCACAATGCGGTTTGAATGTTTTTGTGCAGAAATCGCGGCGCAAATATCCATCCAGTGAAGCAACCGGCCTCCCATCAGATTGTTGAGCGTATTGGTATCATTGGGCAATACCATTTCCGTCATGGTAACTTCCGACTGCTGCGGGGTTTTCGATTTTAACATTGGGGCTGATTCTTTTTAACTTTTGGGGTTGGAAGTGAGCCGCTATGGGCAGCGAACTGCTTTGCGCTCATGTGCTTCTTTTCTTGTTCCTATTAAATAACTGGCACGAAATTGAAAGAAAAGATATCTATCCTTACGTTTTGGACTACCTCTATGCCATCCGGGCTGTTGTGGCGGCTGTCCAATTTCCGAAGAACGGTCAGAAAGCCGACGCGCTATATCACTTGACAAAGTAGCCGGATCGGGATAAACAGTACTTACATCATCCAGATAATCTGAATTTACGAAGTTATTACACAATTCCAGGCCAACACTCCATCGGTCTGAAACTTTGGTTGAAATACCAATACCTGCCATAAAAACCAGCGGTAAACGATTGTATTTAACACCTTCTGTATGCAAAGGAGCCAAACTTCCACGCTTTCCATCGAGCACGGCCGTTGGTGTCATATAAGTCACGCCTACTCCTCCAAGAAGATATGGATTGGTTTTCTTGTGTCTATTGTAAGCAAACATATCCGCCTGAATTCCAATATTTATATCCGGATTTGTAGTTTTAAAAGAAAGATTCTGGATATAATTCGGATCATATTTCTGATCAGCAGAAACCTGGTAAAATCTTACTTCACCTCTCGCGCTGAAATGTTCTGATAACCGGTATAAGTGCGCCTACCGAAACAGACGGACCTAATCCAAGGTGTTTATTGACACTCGTTCGTAAATCGCCCTGATAATAAGCAATGCCTACGCCGCCTGTCAAACTAAAAACGCCAAAAGGATGTAAATACCGTTCACTGACCGTGGATTGGGACTTTACAGGTTCAACTAAAAAAAGCGAGAAAAATAATAATATAAAACTGGCAAATGTGCGTTTCATGCGATACTGTCAAACGGATCAACAAAATTTAATAACCGGGTGCTAAGTTAACAATGTCCCTAAATATATTACCCATCAAATTAGTTCGTAAGTAAATTTGTAATTCGTTCTAAAACAAAATAAGCCGGACAATGCCGGCTTATTTAAATATTTTGTCACAAAAATCTTTACTCTCTTTTCACAGAACTGGCACCCGAAGTATTGGAATGAATATCCTTTGCATCTCCTGCATAACGGATACTGCTGGCACCGCTTGCATCTGCATGAACAGTTGTACTCGCCACAACATGTGCATTGCTAGCTCCCGAAGCGTCGATATTCACTTCTTTTGCAGGAAAACTTTGTCCTTTGAAAGAAGAAGCACCTGAAACTTCACCATGCAAAACATCACCCTGACCTGTAATTGCCAACGAAGACGCTCCTGAAAGTTCAAAAGTAACTTTTGGTGCAGAAAAATCCATCGTTACCTGAGAAGCTCCCGAAACTTCGATCGCCATCGATTTTGTACCTACAAATTTATTAACAACTACTTTCGAAGCCCCCGAAAAATCCACTCCGTCCAACGCAGGCATTACAATATTGATGTTAACTGTTTTACGACGTTTATTCCAGCTATTATCTTTTGTATCCAACTTTCAAAACGCCGGAAACAACTTTTGCTTCCAGATCTTTTACATCGTCGCTTTCACCGGAAGCTGTCAGACTATATTGTTTTCCTTGTTTTACATCAATTTTAAAAGCACTTCCCATGGAAAGTTTGCTAAAATCGGAAACATGGAATGTACGGCTTTCCTGAGCGAAAACGCTCGCTGACAACAAACAGAACAGGCCGAATAAAAGTAATTTTTTCATGTCTAATTTCTTTTTAGGTTTTGATTACGATGCAATGGATGTCAAATCAATAAAATAGGTTGCATCACTATTTAAATTATTCCTGAGATTCTATTTTACTTACACCCGTTAGCATCTTTTTTCAAATTCGGAATATGTCCTAGATCTGCTTTTGATGCGCCTGTTGCCGATACATCTGCATTCTGGATATTCATTCCTGTGCTTATCAGTTTACAAGCTCCTGTCAGATCAAAGTTAGCTGTGGTTGCAGAACCTTTTAATGTAGCTTTTGAAGCGCCGGTAAGTTCAACCGTCAATTCATTTGTTTCAACATCAATATCTGTTTTAGAAGCGCCGGTCAAATCTACACTAAGTTTCGAAAGACCTTTAAATCCTGAAATTTTGGCTTTGTTGGCACCTGACAATAGAAACTTCCTTCAACTGTTGGCATGGTGATCACGATACCAACTCTTCTTCCGTCGTTTCCAAAAAGACTAAAACCAGCAGTTGCCTTTAACTTTAAGAACACCATCTTCTTCGTATATTTTCAAATCATCTACGTCTTTTTCGTCACCATCTGCTGAAACATTAAACTCAGCTCCCTGTTTGATACTGATCGCATAAGCGCCACCGATACTTATCTTTTTGAAATCTTTAACCGGGAATTGTTTGATATAATTTCCACGATCACCCAAGCTGAAATCATCATCGTCGTCATCGACGGAGTAACTTTCGTTGTCGTTGTTATCATGATCGTTATCATCTTCGCGGACATATTTTGCGGGAATATTGAGTACAAACCAATCCTGAATCGCGACGGATCGTCCAGCGCAGATTGTTCCAGTTTACATCATCATCACCCAAATCGTACGTATCTAAATGATGATTACCGCTATAATAATGAGAAATGGAATACCAGATTGATCTTGAAATGATAAAAGGTTTGTCGTAAGGAATGTTCAAGTGTCAGATCAATTTGCTGATTTCTGAATCGACCCGTTGTTCCTAATGTTGGTCCTTCCGGGAAGGTAAATACTGAATCTTTAACCGTTACATTGTACTTTAATTCAGAAGCAATTTTTCCTGCATCAATGTCTTGTACGGCCTCTTGATGTCATTTTCTTATCAAGTTTAAGACTGTCGCCGCCATTGTAACCTGCAAGTCTGATATCTACATCGATACTTTCATCTTCGTCATTATCCTGTTCGTCTAGCGTAAGTGTTCCTGCCGGAATCGCATAATATTCAGATGATGTAAATTCTCCTCGTTTGGCAAAATTCTGCTGGTAAGCAACTCCCTGAACGGTTGCAACGATAATTCCCACAATCCAAAGACCTAATAAAGTCAGCCAAACTGAACCGCTTACAATTTTCTTATTTGATAAAAGTGTTAAACCTAACAAAAGAAAAGTAATCAAAGGAACTGCGGAAACCAGAAGTCCGGATAAAATCAGACTTGATGGTAATTCCTGGAAAATCCGAAAAGGAACCGGCATCCCGTCGAAAGTATCAACATTGGCAAAACCCATGACAACCGCTCCGCCGACTACAATTCCAAATAATGAAACTGCGGCAAGAAGTACCAAAAATCCGCCTGTCAATATTCTAAGCACGGGCCCGAGGCCTTTCAATAACTTCCCCAATGCCTGGATAATTAAAGCAATGGCACGGAAAGGGAAAAGCAGAATTTTGGTAACCGGATTTTCTTCGCCGCCTTTATCATTTAAATTCAGACTTTGTTTAATGTTCGATTCAATGTTGGAAAGCGTAATAGGCTCTCCCTGCATTTCCATTTTTTCTGTCAAAGTATTGGCCGCAGGCGCAATAATCCACAAAACGATGTAAATCAAAACTCCGGTACCAAATACAAAAATCGAAAGCACCCATAAGAAACCGAACAACACCCAGATCCACACCGAAATAAGAAGCAACACCGGAAGCTACACCACCGACTACTTTGCGATCCGGATTACGGTAAAATTTCTTGATCTTGGTATCTTCTTCCAAAGTGGTAGAACCCGGAAATGCGATCCACATGGCGATATAAACCAACACGACCATTCCTGATAACGGACCAAATTCATCTTCCATATTCAGGTCTAACATACCTGAACCGGCTGGTAAACCAATCACAGCGAATAAAAACGCAAGCCTTACCCAAAGTGGATCAATTGTAAAATAATGTCGCCAAACCAGCTGCAACGCCACCAAGAAGTTTTCTGCGAAGATCTCTGTATAAGTTTTTTCGGGCGCTGCCGGATGTCTTCGTCTCTGTTTTTGGAGCAGTTGTAAGTGAATGCAGAAGAATAAGTTTCTTCTTTTGGTGTTGAAGTTGCGCGGAGCCGCTGATTGCAATGGATCCGCAAAAATATCTTCTGCTTGTTCAATAGCTTCAAAATCTGCTACGGTACCCATAGCTGAAATCAATTCATCAACATCAGAAAGCGAAATAACCTGTTTTGCTTCTGCTTTTTGTTTGTTCAAAAACCGCTCTGCAATCCTGTCCTTCAATGTCTGAAAGAATTTCTTTGCTGTCGGCAAACGAAGAAAAATATTTCTGAATAGAACAAAGATAGCTTTTCAGCTTTTCGTATCCGTCCTCCTCGATGTGGAAGATGACACCGCCTATATTGATACTGATTGTCTTTTTCATGATTGAAATAATCGAAGGTCTTTAAATGATCAGTTAGGAATTAGGAAGATTATTGAAGCTGTCTTGCTCAGTTCTTCGGTACGATGAATAACCGTTTTTACCGAATCCGCAAGTTCAAACCACGTGGCCTGCATAGCATCCAGAAATATCTTTCCTTCATCTGTCAAAACATAGTACTTCCTGGGAGGGCCCGGACGACGACTCCACCCATTTATAATCCAGCCAGCCCGAATTTTTCAATCGTGTCAATAGAGGGTAGAGTGTGCCTTCCACAACCATCATTTGTGCGGAAGTTAATTCATCCAACATATCCGAGGCATACACTTCGCCCCGGGATATGATGTGCAGGATACAGAATTCCAAAATTCCTTTCCGCATCTGCACTTGGGCATTTTCGATATTCATACGGTTTCATGTTTTACTAAATGAAATATTATTTCATGGCTAACAGACAGGATTTGCACCTTCTATACGTACAAAGGTATACACAGGTACTTTGCGATGCAAGGTACTATGGTAAAAATCTTTTTGTGTGTTTTGATAAGTGGTTAATTTTCAGGTTGACCGGCAAAAACAGACCGTGATTTTAGAAGTTTGATTATTTTTAGCTTATATTTTCAGTCATTAACCTCAACACTAAAATCTACATGACAACTAAACCACACTTATATATCATTGCTGCCATGAGCGAAAATCAGGTAATCGGACAGGAAAACCGCTTGCCCTGGCACCTGCCGGATGAGTGGGTACATTTCAGAAAAGTGACGGATGGAAAGCCATTTATCCAGGGAAGAAAAAGTTTTGAAGCGGCTGATGCACTGCATTCGTCTTACAAAAACGTTGTGTTAAGCAGGAATAAAAATCTTGAAAGTTTTGACAAAACAGAACGTGCCAACGATTTAAATGAAGGCATCGCGTTACTTAAAGACGAAAACGAAGTATTTGTCTTAGGAGGCGCTTCTGTTTTTGAGCAAGCACTGCCGTTGGTGGAAAAATTGTACCTGACCATTGTACATACAACCATTGAAGGCGATGCCTATTTCCCGAAACTAAATTGGGATGAATGGGAGTTGATTTCCTCCGAATTTCATGATAAGGATGAACGCCACAAATACGCATTTTCTATGAATCTTTACGAAAGAAAAGAAGCATAAAACAGTGTATGGCCATCCTGATTTTCTTTTGGAAATATGGAAAAGCTGTACACACATTACTTTTTTAAAATCGTATTTCTCGTTCTGCTGACTACGCAGGTTATCCGCACAAAAGAAATATGGAAATGAATGGATTAATACCTCACAAACCTATCTGCGCATTCCTGTCGTAGAGACAGGAATTTATAAAATTACCTCCTCTGAACTTCGGCAGGCAGGTTTTCCGATAGATTCCTTTCCTGCTTCTTCTCTGCAATTATTTCGGAGAGGCAAGGAAGTTGCGATTGAAATCAATAACAATTCGGGAGAAAAATTAAATCCGGAAGGTTATCTGACTTTTTTGGGAGAGAAGAATGACGGCGCTTTGGATTCTTCTCTTTATGTTAATCCTCAGGCAATGCCGCATGCTTATTACAGTCTGTATTCCGACACCGCATCTTATTTCTTAACCTACAATAAAAATAATATCCCCGGAAAAAGGATCGAAATTTCAGATTCCAATAGCTCTAAGATTGTTATTGATTATCATTTGGATGAAGTATTACAAATTAATACGACCGATTATCCAGCCGGGAATTTATATCCAATGGGTAGCGATTATGATACTGGAACTGCGCTAACGACCTATGATTATGGTGAAGGCTGGACCGGGAAAATCATAGTAAATGAGCAACAGGAAACATTTAAAATAATTCCTGAAAATACAATTCATGAGAAATTTGATCAGACAAAAGTTGAGTTATTACTAGTTGGAAGAAATGCAGGAAATCATCAGATTGAAATTTGGGCAGGTGATTCCAAAACAACCGGCAGGAAATTAACAACCGTCGAATTAAATAATTACAACTCAGAAAAATTTACTGTTTCACTCAAAAAAGAAGATTTATCTGTTGATGGAAGTATTTCCATTTCGGTCGTTCCAGTCAATAATTCCGGTTCCATTTCTGTTTCCTATATCAAATGGATTTATCCGCAAAGAATTTCACTTCCTGGAAATTCACTTCAAAAAACATTTTATTTCAATCCTGAAATTTTAGATAAATCTGCACTGGTAACTAATGCTGAAAACTGGAATTTTTACGATTGTTCAAATCCTTATCATCTCAAAAGATTAACTATTACAAATTCCATTTTATCAATAAATGGCTCTTCAAAAGTTATTGCTTTCACAGAGCCGATGAAGATTCTCACTCCGAGAATAGTAAAATTTAGAAATATCAACCCTGAAACAGATTATCTGATCATCAGCCATCCGCTGGTTAGAAATCCAGTTAAAGAAAGTAAAGATCCGGTCGAAGATTATGCTGTATATCGCTCTTCAAAAATTGGTGGTGACTTTAAACCATTGATTTTAAATAGCGAAGAAATTTATGATCAATTCAATTACGGAGAACCCGGACCGTTGGGAATCAGAAATGCAATTTCTCTTTTACATGCAAAAGCTGCATTGAAATTTGTTTTATTACTTGGGAAATCGATTGATCCGCAAACGGCGCGTCATCAAATAAAGGCAAGAGAAAATGATATGATTCCAAACGCAGGCTGGCCTGGTTCAGATATTGCTTTGGCAATGGGATTGGCAGATTCTTCTAAATATGTCCCCTTGGTTCCGGTTGGAAGAGTTAATGCTGCAAATTCTCAAAATGTTTACGATTATTTACAAAAAGTAAAAGCGTTTGAAGGTCAGAACAAAGCAGCTCCCTGGCGAAAAAACATTCTGCATTTAAGCGGTGGACATACGGATGCCGAACGGGAAGTTTACAGAGAATATGTTGAATCCTTTGAAAAAACAATTTCTCCTGTTGGTGGCAAAGTCACTACAATTTCCAAACAAACCAATGCGCTAAAAGAAGATTTTCCGCTTGATACGATTTTGAATAAAGGTGTGGCATTAATCACGCTTTATGGACATTCTAGTCTCATTTCTACTGATATGGAATTAGGTTTTGCCGACGATCAAAAAAGAAATTACAAAAACGATTCCTTGTTTCCGGCTGTCATTATGAATGGTTGCGCATTAGGTAATTCATTTTATTCACCTGAAACAATTAGTAATAACTGGATTCTTACACAAAAAAAAGGTGCAGTATTATTTCTCGCACATACGCACAACGGCGTTTCTTCTTCATTGAAACATTACACCGATTCTTTCTATGAAGTTTTAGCCGATAGTTCCTTTACCAATCAACCTTTTGGAATTATTCAGCAGGAAGCGATTAAAAGAAACATGTTTAAGTATCCAACACTTTCAGACGGAATTACGGCGCAACAAATGAATCTGCAAGGTGATCCGGCGATTAAATTATTTCCTGCAACATTGCCAGATTACGCCTGGAAATCTGATTTATTAAAATTCTCCAATCCTTATGGAAAGACATTATCGGCCAAAACAGATTCGATTAAAGTTGTAATCGGACTTAATAATTTTGGAAAATATAAAAGCGAGAATTTGAAAATAAACATCAGTCGCACAAGAGATTCCCTAACGGTTGAAACTTATCGTTTTGTAAAACCATCCGTCATTTACCTGGATACAATTTCGTTCACTATCCCAAACAAGTATATCAATCCAAGAAAAGAAAAGTGGATTTTCACAATTGATCCAACAAATGAAATAGCAGAAGAAACTAAGAACAATAACGTTTTTTCAACAGAATTACTCCTTTCGGATAACGCCGTTTCCGATACGCTGGAAATTGTTTCCGCTTATGTCTCTCCAAATCCTTCCGGTCATTTTTTCAAATTTAACATTGAATTCAGAGGAACGGAACCTCCTAAAAAATGGAATATTACCGTCTTTGATAAATTGGGAACAGCGATTGAAAAGAGAGAGATCATCCCACATCTTGGCAAAAACGAATTTATCTGGAATCCAAAAGGAATTTCTGCTGGGGCTTATCTATATCGTACGGATATTGAAGCCGAAAATATTTCTCTAACACCGGAAGCGAAAAAAGGAATGAGCGGGAAATTGATCTGGATGCATTGATATGTCAGGCAAATGGAATCCCAATTATCATTTATTCCTACTGTGGCTTTTTCACAGTTCACTAATTTTGTTTCTGGCCTACATTAATCCAAATCATTACACAACAATTGATTCGCAATATTATCTTGAATCTGCCAAAAATATTCTGGAAGGACATAGTTACACTATTCGGGAAGAAAATGGATTTCATTGGAACGGTACATTTCCGGCAGGTTATTCTCTGGCGATCGCCTTGGTCTCCTTTTGTGCGAAAATCAATGTCCTTTGGGCTTCTAAAATAGTCAATATTGTTGCGACAGGAATTTGGTTTTTCTTTTTAAATCTATGGTTTGGCAGAAATAAATCCGTCTTAATCGGTTGCATTCTTTTGCTTGGCTCCTTTCTGAAACTTTGGCCTCATACCTGGTCCGAGCCTTTGTTTCTGGTGATTTTATTTTGCTGGACTTATCAGTCATATCCCGATTAGCTAACTTCATCGGAATTATCAATTTCAAAATTATTTTCAGTGCTCGTGCTTGGCTTTTTGTTGATGCTTGTTCGATATGCCGGAATCTTCTATCATTCCATTGACTCTTGGTTACAGCATTTATTATTTCAGGAAAGAGAAAACATAAAAGCCTGATCGCGCTATTTCTTTCCGTTTTCTGGTCGGTCGGCTTCATTTTTTATCTTTTACTTAACTATCAAAATAGCGAAGAAGTATATGGTGGACCTCGTTTTGAAGGAATTATCCGGATTGGCTAAAAATATCATTTCTTTTGCAAGGGGCTTAATCAACGAAATATCATTTTTTGGAAACTTCACATTTCATTCCCTTCGAAGTTTTTTCTGTTATTGGAATTGGTTTTCAGATTCTATTGACTGCTTTGATAGTTAAAGAATTGGGCTCAAAATTTGTCATAACCAATTGGGTTAAACATAATTTCATTATCGCATTTCGCCTATCTGATTTTTCTTTTCATAATCAGAATTTTCAGTCACTTTGACGAACCTGGTTACCGGCTATTATCCCCATTTACTTTTCTTGTTTTATGCGGACTCGTTTGTGGAATTTCGGATGAACAGATTACAATGCGATTGAAGAATTTGTTGATTGTTTTTGTTGTTATTTCCTGGGTTGAAATAATTCCGAAAGATGGGTTGATAGAAAATTTTATATTTTATTAAATAAAAGAGAATCAATACTTCTTAACCAAATAACACTTTTTAAAACATTCAAAAAAAGTTAACTTTATATAATAAAACAAAGCAATTATGGAAACATTAATATTTCAATCTGATAATCATGAGAAACTGGATGCCCTAAAAGCATTTGCGAAATCTCTTGATATTTATTTTGAGATTGAGGAGAAGCCTTATGATCCTGAGTTTGTAGCTAAAATTCAAGAAAGTAGACGGCAGTTTGAAAATGGTCAACACAAGGTGATTGACATTGAAGATTTGTGGAAATGACTAGAGAGCTCGATTTTTCTGAAAAAGCTCAACAAGATATTAAATATTGGAAAAAGACAGGGAATATTAAAATTCAAAAAAAGATCAAGGAACTCCTGTTAGCAATTCAAGAAACACCGTTTCATGGAATAGGAAAACCAGAAGCTTTAAAATACGGGTTATCGGGTTCATGGTCTCGAAGGATTGACAATGAGCATAGGATTGTTTATCATGTAACTGAAAAATTCATTAAAATTGAATCGCTAAAAGATCATTATTGATTGCTTGATATCAGTGATAAACATCTTCTTAGATTTCTAAACTGAATTCCAAAACCCAAATCTCCCGCTTTTTCCCTCCTTCAACCCGACTTCTCCCACCCTTTACCTTTACTTTCCACAAAAACTTCTTATTTTTGTCAATTCTAAAAATCTTCGAAGCTCTTGAAAGAATACGGTAGCAACGTACAAAAACTTGCCGACCACATCGTAAAGATGGAGGATAAGGCTAAACGCAATCTCTACGCGCACATATTGATTGAACTCATGCGTCAGATACATCCGAACATGAGGGATAATCAGGATTATACAAACAAACTCTGGGATGATCTGTACATCATGTCAGGATTTCAACTGGATGTGGACAGCCCATACCCACCGCCGTCGCCAGAATCTTTGGGTAAAAAACCTTTGACAGTTGGTTATAATCAGCATAATCTGATGTACCGTCACTATGGACGTAACATTGATTTATTGCTTCAAAAAGCCATTCAGACTGAAAATTCAGAAGACAGACTTGCTTTTGTTTCCTACGTTTTCCGTTTGATGCGTTCGTTTTTTAATACCTGGAACAAGGATAATCCGGAGGATCATGTATTGATCGGGCAGCTTGAACTTTTGACAAAAGGGCAACTGAAAGAGGAAATTGACTATATCCGTAAAAATGGACCGGTAGATGCTGCTCCGAAAGATCGTAACAGCAATCAGGACAGAAACCGCGGAAATCATTCCAATGCTTTCAAAGCGCAGCCTAGCCAGGATCGTCAGGGATCGAATAATCCGAACAATAATAACAACCGGAACCGCCCAAACAATAACAACAATAATAAATTCGCAGGCAGAAATAATAACAACAACAATAACGTAATAACAACAATAATAATAATCGTAAAAAGCCTGGAATTTAATGTCCGGCCTTATTTTCTCAACCGGTTTTTAACTTCCATATACTGCCTGCAACTACCTATGGCTTCATTTAAAATAACAGGAGACAGACGCCTGAAAGGTGAAATTGTACCTCAGGGTGCAAAAAACGAAGCATTACAAATTATTTGTGCCGTACTTCTGACATCGGAACCGGTTACAATCCATAATATTCCTAACATCCGTGACGTCAATCAGCTTATTGATCTTTTAGGAGATCTGGGTGTCAGAAAAACGCGTTTGAGTGATTCTTCTGTTCGTTTTGAAGCGAATGATATCAATCTGGATTATCTTGAATCAGATTCTTTCCGTCAGAAAGCTGCGGCACTTCGTGGTTCTGTGATGTTGCTTGGGCCTATGCTGGCGCGTTTCCGTAAAGGAAGAATTCCTCGTCCGGGTGGTGACAAAATTGGCAGAAGACGTCTGGATACGCACTTTATCGGTTTTGAAAAACTGGGTGCAGAATTCAGTTATGATGGCGAAGACGGAGGTTTTTACCGTGTTGATGCCAAGAATCTGAAAGGTGCTTACATGCTTCTGGATGAAGCTTCGGTAACCGGAACAGCCAATATTTTGATGGCAGCTGTGATGGCCGAAGGCACTACCACGCTTTACAACGCAGCCTGCGAACCGTATCTTCAGCAACTTTGTAAAATGCTGAACCGCATGGGCGCGAAAATTTCCGGTATTTCTTCCAATTTACTGGTTATTGAAGGTGTAAGTGAATTGAAAGGAACGGAACATACGATGCTTCCGGATATGATTGAAATCGGTAGTTTTATCGGATTGGCAGCCATGACGCAATCTGAAATTACGATCAAAAACTGTCAGATCCCTGAATTGGGAATTATTCCGGAAGTTTTCCAGAAACTTGGGATCCAGATGGAATTCCGCGGTGATGATATTTTTATTCCTGCACAGGAAAAATACCGGATGGAAAATTATCTTGACGGTTCTACGCTTTCTGTTGCCGATGCGCCATGGCCAGGTTTCACGCCTGATTTGCTGAGTATCGTTTTGGTTACGGCAACACAGGCGCAGGGAACGGTTCTTATTCACCAGAAAATGTTTGAAAGCCGTTTGTTCTTTGTGGATAAACTGATTGAAATGGGTGCTCAGATCATTCTTTGTGATCCGCACCGTGCAACAGTTATCGGCCACAACCGTGAAACGCAATTAAGAGGAATCCGTATGACTTCTCCTGATATCCGTGCAGGTGTTGCGCTTCTTATCGCAGCCATGTCTGCGAAAGGCGTAAGTATCATTGACAATATTGAACAAATTGACCGTGGCTATCAGAACATCGATACACGTTTAAATGCAATTGGTGCGGAAATCGTACGTTTGTAATATATCCAAGTTAAAACAAAGAAAGGCGCCTCGATGAAGCGCCTTTCTTTGTTTTATAACGATTTGTAATTTTCTTACAAGATTATTTTTTCTTATAAGTACAAGCCGAATTATCAGACTTTACATAATAATCTTTGTAATTCGTTGCTTTCGGATCAATACAGCCTTTAAGATTAAGAATTTCAACTTTTCTGAATTCTACCGGATGACTTTCGCTTTGTAATGAAATGGAACCATGATCCAGTAATTTTCCCTCAATCACTTTTTCACCATCATTTCCGCTTACATTTCCTCCACCCATTTGTGGTTTATTATAAGCCAAAACCATTTCACCGTTTGCAAAATGCTGAATCAATGAATCACCCAAAACCAATACTTCTGCACGCACCCACTGATCTCCGTTGTACGTTTTTGAAGTAGAATTAACACAATGCTGAGTCACCAGTTTTCCATCAATTTCCACATTTGTTCCCGGCGTACATAAGTTACAGGTAGTACGTTTTTTTTCATCTCCACCAAGTAATTGCACTTCGATAGAAATTGGAAAATCCTGATCTTTTCCCATCGTAGCAGCTGGCTGGCCTTGCACCATGATTCCACTGTTTCTCCATGCCCAGCCTTCTCCTTTTGGCGCCTGTTCGCCTACAAAGCGATATTCTACGGCAATTCGGTAATATGAGAAATCACTTTTGTAAAAGATATGACCATATTTTTGTTTGAAGTCATCATACTTATCGTAACGAACGACCATTTTCCCGTCTTCTACCCGGAATGTATTTCCGAAATTGTCATTCAAATCATAACCACGGATTTTGATATCCCAGCCATCCAGATTTTTTCCATTAAAAAGCTGCTTCCATTCTTTCTTATCTACCTGCTTTTGGGCAAAAGCTCCAAAGCAAAAAAGAGTAAGTGCAATACTGAATACTAATTTCATGAGCGGTTTATTTATTTAAAATGATGTAACATGTTAATTGTCAGACAAAAGGAAAGATATATGCGCTATACGAATTATCCTGTCCAAAATCCTGTTCTCTAAAGGCAGATTAAAGCCTACTACTTTGTAAGCTCTGATCTTGTAAATATACTATGAGAACTAAAAATATAAAGCGTAAAGGACATTCGGAAGATTTTTTTGGTGAATACCGTGACTTTTGGTGGAATGAAGGATTTTTAAATTTACTGGCAAAAAGATTACAGCTGCATACCCATTTCAACCTGCTGGATGTTGGCTGCGGACAATGCCATTGGAGCCGGCTGCTTGTTGATTATCTTGGTTCTCCGGCCAAAGTTTCTGGTGTCGACAATGACAAAAAATGGGCAAAAGGTGAAAGTGAGCTTCGCAATTATTTCGAATCCAAAGGAATTGATTTTGATTTAAAAAAAGGAGACGCCCATGAGCTCCCGTACGAGGATGAAACTTTTGACATTGTTACCTGTCAAACATTACTAATTCATGTTCAACACCCAAAAGTTGTAATTGATGAAATGAAGCGGGTTTTGAAACCTGGTGGCACAATTCTTTGTGTTGAACCGAATAATCTGGTGCAAAGTCTGACACAAAGTTCGGTTTCCATGAATGACCCGATTGATGAAGTTCTGGATCATGTTAAGTATGCTTTGATCTTTGAAAGAGGGAAAAAGAAGTTAGGACTTGGCGATAATTCTCTTGGCGATCTTGTTCCCGGATTTCTTGCTCAGGCAGGATTTGATCAGGTTGAGGTCCGGCTTTCGGATAAGGCCATTGCCATGTATCCGCCTTATAATACCGATGAGCAAATTGCTACAATGAAACAGTGGCAAAACGGTAACACGTGGAGTAATGAGGAATTTTCGGATTATGATTATTTCAGGGCAATGGGTCAGGAAAATCTTGATTTCTTTGAAAAATATAAAAGAAAATACGCGCATCTTAGGTGAGCGCATGTTGCGTAATATTGATGCTAACAAATACCATTCTGCTGGTGGCGCAATGATGTATGTGATTTCAGGGACGAAGCCAATGTAATTATTTCCCCGGTTTAATTTTAATCAGATTTATGAAAAAAGAGAAAATAGCAATTTTTTGGTATCGCCGCGATTTACGTCTTCATGATAACGCCGGCTTATATCACGCTTTAAAATCAGGATTGCCTGTATTACCTCTTTTCATATTTGATAAAATTATTCTGGATAAGCTTGAAAATAAGGAAGACAAACGCGTCACTTTTATTTTTGATGCAATTCTTGATATACAAAACGAACTACATAAACATCATTCCGATATTTTGGTTCGCTACGGAGCTCCACTTGACGTTTGGAAAGATCTTATTGAAGAATTTGACATTGCCGAAGTTTATACAAATAACGATTACGAATCTTACGCAAAGGAACGCGACGGACAAGTAAAAGATTTATTATCAAAAAACGGAGCAGAATTCAAGAGCTTTAAAGATCAGGTGATATTTGAAAAACAAGAAGTTCTGACGGGACAAAATACCGTGTATTCTGTTTTCACACCATACAGCAGAGCCTGGAAAGCAAAATTGAACGACTTCTATCTATCGTCATATCCGACAGAAAAATACTTTTCCAATTTCTTCAAAATAAAATCTCATCAAAATTCCTTCGTATAAGGAAATCGGATTTGTCGAAACAGATCATAATTTCCCGGATGAACATGTACAAATCTGATCTGATTGAAAAATATGAAGAAAAGCGTAATTATCCCGCGCTTCCCGGAACTTCGAGAATGGGCATACATCTTGCGTTTTGGAACCGTTAGTATTCGTGAGCTGGCCAGAGAAGCTTCTGAACATAGTCAAACCTACCTGGGTGAATTAATCTGGCGGGATTTCTATTTTCAGATTCTGTGGAATTTTCCACACGTTGGACAAGGAAAGGCTTTCCGTGCTGATTATGACAAAATCAAATGGCGTGATAACGAAAAGGAATTTGAGCTCTGGTGTCAGGGAAAAACAGGATACCCGTTGGTTGATGCCGGCATGCATCAATTAAATGAAACCGGCTTTATGCATAACCGTATCCGGATGGTTACAGCAAGTTTTTTAACCAAACATTTACTGATAGACTGGCGCTGGGGAGAAGCTTATTTTGCCGCAAAACTGTTGGATTATGATCTATCTGCCAACAATGGCGGCTGGCAGTGGGTTGCAGGATCGGGAACGGATGCCGCGCCTTATTTCAGAATTTTCAATCCCGAAGCGCAGGCTGCCAAGTTTGATCCAAAAGGAGAATATATTAAAAAATGGGTACCGGAACTCAATACGATGAATTACCCGACACCCATGGTTGATCATAAATTTGCCCGCGAACGTTGCTTGAAGGCATACAAAGAAGCGCTTAATAATGATTAATTGTTAAGGGTTAATGATTGATAATTGAAGTTATTTGGCAGGAATGATATTTCTTGCAACCCAATACTTTAATTGCTAATGATTGAAAGTTGGCTCACCAACCCCATCCCATAACAATTAACCCTTAACCATTAAAAAGATTATTTTCCTCCTACTACTACTTCAATCATTTCTTCCGGCAACAAATAGGTTGAGGCCATTAGCTGGATATCTTCTGCTGTTGTTGCGTGAATCTGATCGATGTATTTGCTGAAATAATCAGCTGGTAAATTATCAAGCAAAAGAATTTTCTGGCGGTCTGCTACTTCAAATGCTGTATTTAAAGATCCGGCAAATTCTCCGGCCATGAAATTCTTAACTGTTTGCAGTTCATCTTCACCGACGAGTTCTGTTTGAAGGCGATAGATTTCCTTTTTTATTTCGTCGATCGTTTGTTGTGTAAATTCTTTTTTCACATCTGTTCCGATCATGAAATAACCTTCACGTCCAAGTGTGATCATGTGCGAAGAAATGCCATAGGTCAGTCCTTTTTCTTCGCGAATATTTTTCATCAGACGAGATCCAAAATATCCGCCAAGGATTTCATTTGTTACCAGCATTTTGAAATAATCCGGATGTGTTCTGGTAAACAATTTTCTTCCGATCCGAATTGTAGATTGTACACTATCTGATTTTTCAACCAGAACTTCTTTTCCCTGATATTCGGTATAGCTGTCGTGCTCGATTTCGGATTCATCTGTTTTGTATTCAAGCTTACCAAAATAATCATTAACCAGTTTTACATCCTGATCGCTAACCTGTCCGGCCAAAACCAAAGTACGTTTTCCGTTTTTGATATGTTTTTCAAAATGTTCCTGAATTTGCGCCAATGGCAATTCCTGAATATTTTTTTCTTCCTGACTTTGTCCATATGGATGAGTACTTCCAAATAATTGTCTTCGGAATTCCGTAGTGGCCAGGTAAGCAGTTTTCTCTTTATTGATTTTAAGATTCTGTAAAGTGATATTTCTCATTTCATCCAGTTCCTTTTCCGGAAAAAGCGGATTTTCAATCAGCTCACGAATTAATGTTAACACTTCCGGCAAAAATCTTGACAAACAATAAATCACAACCCCTGAGCGATCAGAAGAATGCGTCATATCAATAAAAGCACCGATATTGTCAAAAGCTTCACTGAGTGCGGAAGAAGTGTAGGATTTTGTTCCTTCGGGAAGCATTTTGATAGCAAAAAACGACGCGCCAGCAGATGCTTCATGCCAGTTTCCTGATTCAAAAATACACTCAAAACGGACAACTGGCTGTTCACCAATATTGATCACATGAAGAGGAATTCCATTATCAAGTACATGAGATTGCGGCTCAGGCAAATTTATTGTTTTGATAATTTTAAAATCAGGAGCTTCGGTCCGGTCGAGTATCATAGTCATATATTGATAAAAAAGCGAATGACGTTTCATAACATCATTCGCTTTTCATTAATTAATAGGAAGTAAAGATATTAGTTATTGTCACTAACGTCCAGTTTTTCTGCTTTGTTCAAACTCAAACCAAGTGTAATACGAAGAGTTTGTGCCAATGGGCTGTTTTGAACAACCGGGAACATATAAGCAAAGTCAACAGAATAGCGTTCAAGGAATTTAGCACCTACGCCCGCTGTGAAAAACTTGCGGTCTCCTTTGTTTTTATTTTCAGTAAAATATCCTGCACGAAGCGCGAAAATATCGTTATACCAGTATTCAGCTCCAACAGCAACAGCAACTTCCTGAAGTTCTTCTTTGAATCCGTCCGGTGCATCCGAGAAAGAACCAAAAGCTCCTGAAAGTGCTCCTTTTGTATAATTTGTATTGACCGTTCCTTTTGGCGGCGTTGGCACCATCAGTTTGCTTGCATCAACAATAAAATTAAATTTGTTTCTGCCATCAGCAGAGAAAGAAAGTCCACCACCAAGTTTCAGGTTTGTAGGAATAAAGCTTTCCGTTTCAGTGTTCGAGCCGTAATTTACTTTACCTCCAAGGTTGGACAATACTGCTCCCAACGACCATGTCAGCTCACTGCCAGTATCCTCGTTTTTAATTTGTTTGCGGTAGTAAGCGCTGATATCACCAGCAACGGTACGGGCCGGACGAAGAGAAACGCCATTTACAACAGCCGTTCCTGCAAGGTTAGACGAAATGTATTTCAGTGTCAAACCCATAGAGAAATTTTTACCTAACTGACGAGAATACGTACCGCTGATCGCTACTTCTCTTGAATTGAAAGTACCAAGCTGGGTTCCTACTCCGTTACGCAAGTCAAGCTCGCCACCGTTGAAGAAATTAACAGAACCGGCAATTGCCTGGTCTTTTCCGATTTTCTTGTAAGCTGTAAGATATCCCAGCCACATATCATCAACCAGGTTACGCAACCATGGTGTGTAAGATGCTGAAACTCCAAAATCCTTTTGTGCATATGGAAGTTTTGCCGCGTTCCAGTAAGTAGCGTTTGCGTCGGCACTTAGTGCGACACCCGCTTCACCCATACCGGCACTACGCGCGTCAGGTGCAAAAGTTAAAAAAGATAGAGGTGAAGTCGGTATTCTGCGAGTAGTGTCTACTGTGGACTGAGCAAGTAAAACACTCGTTGACAAAATGATTAATGAAGATACACTTAAAAAAAATAGTCTCATATTTATTGGATTTGCGATAGGAAGTGGTGTTAAGCGACTTCTTTTAAAGGGTCAAAAATACAATGAAAGATATTTAATACTATAATAAAATTACAAGATTTATTATTCGCTAACGCAAACGTAGAAGTTTCCCGGAGCGGGTGTCCACAGAATTGTCTTTTAGCGATCGGATTTTTACTACATATATATAGGAACTGGTACCGGAAGTGAATCCGCCATGACGTATGGGAGGAATTGTTTGTTTGATAACAGACTCGCTATTATAATATTGCCATTGATAAGAACCGAGTATTTGTCCGGTGTTCAGCAATATACTAAAAACAATTTCTACATCATCATCGGCTCTGCTCTGATTCAATTCAAATGAAAGATCCTGATCAAAAGGGTTTGGAAAAACAGTCAAGCTATTTAGTTTTATCCCGGTTGGTAAACCTACTTGAAATCGGAACGTTAATTCTGAAGAGTTAGTATACGTATCCCAGACTTTAATACGAATAGTATAATTTCCCGGAGCCAGATTTTCAAAGGGATAGCGAACTATTCCACTTTTAAAATTGTCCAGATCCGCGGTGTAGTAGTCGTTTAAGATCAAAGTCAGTGTGTCGTTGAGTGTTATGGTGATGTCATGGCCAATCCCTGCTTTTGACACATTAATCCCATTTTCGTCACTTAGCTTTAAAAATAAAATCGACGATCCATCCACGGTATTTCCACTCTGGAAATCAGTAGAATTGAGATAAGCAGATATTTTTGGTGGTGAATTATCAACTATTAATGCGGCACTTCCTCCAACCAAAACATCCAGCTGAGCCGAGGCATCAGTCAAACTGTCTGCACTCAAAGCGTAAACATCAACCCTCCCGGTTCCGGTCCGGTAATCAATATCTTTTGGCATAACAAATTCACAAACAAACTGCCCGTCCTTTACACGTACTGTCCCATCAAAAAGTTTACTTCTGAATTCACTGTATGTTTCTACATCACCTTCATTTCCCAAGGTCCGGAAACTTGTCTGTTTGTCATAAATAATAACTCTTGCGGTTCCCTGAAATGTTTTATCAATTGCATTTTCATCACCGACTTTTCCGTTTAAAACAACTTTTTCAAGTGCCCGCAACGTATCAGGCTGAACATTCCAAAATACTTTTTTTTCTGCTCTCGCCAACTTCATTGACGGATCTCCCAGCAAAGTAAAATTCCGGTTTAAACTTCCAGCCAGACTTGCGTTTTTAGTCATCTTGAAAATCTCTCCCATTCTCCCATTGCTCCCGGCTTTGATCAGAGATTCATAAAACGCTTTGTTGATGGTGAAATTAGTGCTGGAATAAACCGGCCGCGTTGTACTTACTGAACCAATCGCTGCACCTCTCGGACTTAATACCATTAATTCAGCGCCTGAAATCAAACCCGGATCATCATATCTTCCAAAATCACAGGTTGCAGTAATCAGTAAAGGCAAATTATCATAACCCCGGGCAGTCTGCATTTCGGATAAAGTCAAGACCTGTTCCTCCGCCCAACCGCTCGTTCCGCCATGACCTGTATAATTCAGGATCAGCGTTCCGTTATTAATACTATTTTTAATTTCAGCATTTACAGCTGGTACTTTTTGACCCTGACTCGTGGTTGTCTGCGGATAGGCATCCAGAAAAATACGGCTTGATAAAAATTCAGTCTGGGTGATTTTAGCTAATGCATCTGCATGTTGCTGATGAATATTTCCATCTCCATCGTCAGCCACAAATTTGACCGTGTTCTGCCAGCTTCCGCGCGAATTTGGAGAAAATGCATAATGAATCAGTTTATCAACAATAATTTTTGCTTCGTCAACAGATTTTACCGGAAGCCGTCCTATACCTATTTCAACAGAATAATCTCCCGCATTTGTTTCAATCCAGTCGCCTTCGTCATCCTCCATAAAACCGAAATAATCGTCGGAAGAATATGTGTAAACCGGATTTAAGGATTCCCGGCTTTCATAAACCGGCACCCAGTTATTTCGCTGGCTTTGTGACTGGTTTTGCAAAAGATTTTTATAATCATAAGTCGCATCACCAAAAAGAAGCAGATATTTTAACTTTTCAGGATCGTTTTTGTAAAGCATACGAACAAAATCCCGAACCGCTGAAATGTCAGTTTTACCACCTGAAAATTCGTTATAGATTTGATCAGTTGTTACAACGAGACTTTCCAGTCCATCGTTACTATTACGAAAATCTGCCAGTCGTTTTGCTTCCGTTTCAAAAGCTTTTGCCGTAATAATCAATAAATCCGGCGTGGAATATTTTTGCAGATTTTGGTTTGAAATCCGCTGCCAGGAAACCGGTATTTTTGCCTGGGAGGTTGTAAAACCTATATATTGTTTTAATGTTTTTGATTTATTTTCTGTAAAAGTGAAGCTATTATTTCCGTTGTCTTTTAAACTAGCAGCCGTAATCAGAGCTGGATTTGAAATATCCCACCAGTTCCAATCTGTGGGAACATTTTGAATTTGATAGGAAACCGTATCTCTTGTGTTAGGCGCAAATCGGTAAAATTGCTGTTTGTCATACGCCCTTAAAAGTCTCTTTACCTGCAAAGCCAATATAATCAAGATAAGCCTGAGCTGAACTTTGTCCGTTTTTATTATACGTAACACCAACTGTCTGAGTAGTCCCTGGATTTGTGGATGTACTCAAAACAAATTTGCTTTTCGCTTGCTGCGCTTTGATATCATACGTACCCGTACCTACAACGCCAACGCCCGATTCTCCAATACTTTGTCCATTCAACTGCCATTGAAATTTGGTTACAACCTGTGCTGTTCCAATCGCCGAGGTGAGCATGATAACATTTGAAGACGGAATGATATCAGGAAAATCGGCAGTTAACGTTAATGTAGCGGACGTTCCAATATATTCACCCCACCAGTCACGACCAGATCTTAATAAATTGACTGATTCAACTTCATGAAACCAATAGTCGTCGTATTGATTTATTGGTATTTGATTGGCAACATTAATAGATGGTTTACTCTGAATCCTTAATCCCTTATTATTTCCATAAGTCAGGAAGTAATAAGTTGTATCGGAATAAATATTAGTCTGGTGGAAATAATTAGATTTTGCAGAATCGTAGGAAATCACATTCGGTCCTTCGGCATAGAAATAAACTGCGTCATCGATATCAAACTTTCCATCTTCTTCCCCTTTAACAAGAATCGCATTTTGAATCAGATCTTTATTTCGCTTTGCGCTAATTTTTTGAGGTAAAACACTTCCTCCGTTACCATAAATCTTTATTTGATCGGGTATCAGTGCGTTTAGATCTACGCCCATAGATCTGAGCATAGTCGCATCGATTTTATAAACACCGCTTTCTGTGATTGCAATTTTGTACCAGTTACCTGTTGACAAAACGGAAGATTCCTGTGCTTTTACCTGAATAGTTAACAGCAAAAAAATCCAGCATGAAAGTGCCGGATAACAAATTTGCCGTAAATCTTTAACAAGCTTCGACCAATGCATGAGCAGGAATTGTGTAACGGCGTTGAGAAGCTTTATCAATACATAAAACCCTTGTGCGCCGCAGAGAGCCTTTAACAAACTGTCTGTTATGAAAAACGAAATTGCTGCCTTCCGTAAGATGGATCAGTGCAACTTTATTCGGATTTAAGGAATGATCGTCGTATTTTTTTATTGCATTATACAAAACATGATCACCGCTCGTTGACGCTTTCGGGTTTCTGGAATATTTCAAAAGCGGTTCAAGAATATCAGCCGGGAAAATCTTATCATTCATAACCGGTATTAATAAAATCTCAAACTCTCTTTTCCATTCCATTCCATGAGGCGCCACACGTTTTCTGCCACGACTCTTCGTTTGGGTGTAAACGACATGATGCGCAACCTCATGCAGATAAGTAATCAGGAAATTATATGGATTGAGATTTTTGTTTACCGTAATTCTTGGAACAAAACCCGGCTTCACCGTAAAATCACCTAAGCGGCTTTGACGGGGACGAGATAGAAAAAAATCGAACTTGTAAATTTTGTGCAGATGATCACAGTAGGCGTAAGCTAATTCCGGAACGTAGGCCTCAAAGGATATTTTCTTTTCCATACCCCAAATAAAAAAAGAAAAGCCTTATAAATAAGGCTTTTCAATAACTTTCAAAAAAAGCTCATGATTATTTCACTGAATCAGCTTTGATAGAATCAGTTGCAACAGAATCAACAGCTACAGTATCAACCATAGGAGTTTCAACAGTTACAGCAGTAGAATCAGCTGCTTCTTCTTTTGGCTTGCTAGTACAAGACAGCGAAAGCTACCATTCCGGCAACAAACGCAAATGCTACGAATTTTTTCATTTCTTGGGTGTAATTAAGGTTCGCTACAAAGGTAACATGATAAGTTTGAATAATCCCAACATTTTGGATTGTATTTTTCCAAGAACTTAAAATTTCCTTAGAAAATAATGAAATCCCTTCCTTTAGTACAAAATATTATCACATAAGTCTAGTAAACCTTTTCCATTTGGAGGTTAAACATTTTTACACTGGCTGCAACTTCGGAAAGCAGGTTCTGGTTTTGTTCTATTCCATTACCTACCACAATTACATCAGCACCCGCCTGCATGGCAATCAAAGCTTTCTCACTAGGAATTAATTCCACCACCAACAATAATAGGTGTATCCACAGAAGCACGAACAGCCTCGATGATCTCAGCCGGTACCGGATATATGTGCGCCGCTACCAGCATCAAGAAATATATTTTTTAATCCTAAAAGTTCACCCGCCATGGCAGTACAAGCTGCAATACCGGGTTTGTCGCTAGGAATTGGTATGGTGTTGCTGATATAGGAAACTGTGGTCAGCTTTCCGCTTTCAATAAGCATATAGCCTGTTGGAAGTACTTCAAGGCCGCTTTTTTTCAACATAGGCGCAGCAATAACATGCTGACCAATCAGGAAATCCGGGTTTCTGCCGGAGATTAGCGAAAGAAAAAGTATTGCGTCGGCAGACGGATCAATATGCAGACCGTTGCCCGGAAAAAGAATCGTTGGAATATTGGTATGTTTCTGAATAGCCAGAATAAGCTGATCAATGGCATAATTGGTTATAAGGCTGCCACCGACAAAGAAAAAGTCTACTTCATTTTCCACCGCCTATTCCAAAAAATCAGGAAAAGTAGCGAGATCCACTTTATCAGGATCCAGGAGTACAGCAAAAGATTTCCTTTTTTCTTCTTTTCTGGTTGAAAGGAGGTCTGCTATTTTATGATTTGCTATTTTCATCCGATTCGTGATCATCTGCAATGTAATTCTTTAGCTTTTTGCGGGCCCATCCAACAGCCAATGTCCAGACTAAGCTTTGTACGGCTTCCCCAACCGCAAATTTGCTTTTCCTTTTAGGCACCGTTTGTTGTAAAACTGGTCTTACAGGCTCAGCAATTTCAATTTTTTCTTTCTTTTTGGCGTTTGGAAGTATTGCCTTCAAGCAATATATAAGTAGTGACTACTACACCTCCAATAATTAATGCCTGTTTGCCATATCCGGATGCATCCTGTTTCAGATTATCCCATTGCAACTCCAGCCTATCCTTGTAAAGATCCGCTTCTTTAAGCAAATCTTCTTTTTCCGTTATCTGTATCTGACGAAAATGGTTTCGACAACTTTACGGTTGAATCTATTGGTGAACTACTCATATCTTTAGCTTAAATTAAAAATATTATGCAGAGATTACCATAACAGAACCCAAAAATAGCAATTCCATTTGGAAAAGATCATTTACAGGTACCATTTAACAATGGTTAATCTTCTTTTATTTGGACAAAACGAATGATAATATTACGTATAAAGCCTATCAGCCTTGTTCTGAATACAATTGAAAGAATCAATTTCAAAACAAAAAATCCCAATAAAATCAGGTATCCCAGATAATCACTATGCAGCCATTTGTTTAAAAAAGTGCCTAGCAAAATAACAATCAGGATCAGAACGACTAATGCGATACTAAGAATAATTGCATGCGTAAACACCTGTAACGGCGGCACGTTCTATTTTATCCCGGGTCTCAATCTTAAATAAATCGATTCTGGTTTCGAAATATTTAAAAAGAGTTTCCTTTATTTCTTCGAGTTGACTAAACATAGGCGTGTAGTTTGCAAATCATATGGTTTGATTTAGATTAAGTTTTTAAAACATTAATCTAAAAACATACCAAGGATTGCAGAAACTACTGAAACCACCAAACCAAAGATTAAGTGCAGATATAAATCCACTGATAGCAAAACCGTCAACAAGATAACTCGCCAGATAGATTATGAATACATTTATTACAAAATAGAAAAGCCCAAGTGTGAGAATTGTGATGGGTAATGCCAAAATCTGTAACACTGGTTTAAGAAATGTATTTAAAAGTCCCAAGCACAATAGCTACCACAAAAGCGGTTGTCCAGCCGTTCACTGTAACACCAGGAACAAAGTGGGCGGCGACATAAATGGCCAATGTACTGATTAGAAGGCGTATTAATAAATTCATCGGGCTTTTAGTTTTTATGAGTGACGGCTACGAAGTACGCTAATTACCTCATCTAAGTCAATGTTTTTTTGCTCTAAAAGCACAAGCAGGTGAAAAAGCAAGTCACTAACTTCATTTTTAAAAAGTCCTTCATCGTTATCTTTTGCTTCAATAACAACTTCAACTGCTTCCTCTCCTACTTTCTGGGCAATTTTATTAATTCCGAGTTTAAACAAACTGCTTGTATAAGAGCTGTCCGACGGATGTAACTTTCTGTCACGAATAATATCTTTTTGCAGATAATTTAGAAAAGCAGCTTCCCCGATCCGTGTATTTCGGTTATTTTTTTCCCCAAAGCATGTATCATCCCCAGTGTGGCAGGTCGGCCCTGCTGGCGTCGCCTTAATCAGGATCGTATCTCCGTCACAATCAGCCAAAATCTCCTTTACAAAAAGAAAATTATCAGAAGTTTCACCCTTTGTCCACAAACGTTGCTTGCTTCTGCTGAAAAATGTAACCTTGCCTTCTGCCTGTGTTTTTTCAAAAGCTTCGCGGTTCATATACCCAAGCATCAAAACAACAGAAGTTTCAGAATCCTGGATCACAACCGGCACAAGTCCGTCTGCTGACTTTGTAAAATCTATGGTCGAAAGTTCGTTCGTCATTGTACTGTTTAATATAAAATTTGAGCTGTCATCAACAGCGGTGAATCTATTTTGTCATGCGCATCGGAAGCGCTTTATTTTGTAAATATTGCTTCAAATCAGGAATATCTATTTCCCGGAAGTGAAAAATACTGGCAGCAAGTCCGGCATCTGCTTTTCCTTCTGTAAAAACATCGTAAAAATGTTCCATATTTCCTGCTCCTCCGGAAGCAATTACCGGAATATTTGCATTGGCTGAAATGGTTGAAGTCAATTCCAGTGCGAAACCATTTTTTGTACCGTCCGTATCCATGGAAGTCAGCAAAAGTTCTCCTGCGCCGCGCTCTTCCACTTCTTTTGCCCAGGGAATTGTACGAAGTTCCGTTGGTTTCCGGCCACCATGCGTATGAACAATATGTTCAAAAACGCCTTCGCTTGTTTCCACATATCTTGTGTCAATAGCAACAACAATACACTGACTTCCGAATTCCAGCGCAAGTTCATTGATCAGATCAGGATTGCGAACGGCTGATGAATTGATAGAAACTTTATCCGCACCGGCATGTAACAAAGCCGAAACATCTGCAATCGAAGAAATTCCTCCACCTACCGTAAAAGGAATATTGATGGTGTGAGCTACCCGTCGAACCAGATCAATAAATGTTGAGCGGCCTTCAACGGTGGCTGCAATATCCAGATAAACCAGTTCGTCCGCACCTTGGGCCGCGTACATCGCGCCAAGTTCTACGGCATCGCCGGCATCACGAAGATTTACAAAATTTACTCCTTTTACCGTCCGTCCGTCTTTTACATCCAGACATGGTATAATGCGTTTTGTCAGCATAATTTTAAGCTATAAATCGTTGTAAATCGACCAGACTGATGCGGTTTTCATAAATTGCTTTTCCGATAATGACACCGTAAATATTCATTTCTGCAAGTTTTTCAACATCGGCCAAACCGCTGATTCCGCCACTGGCAATAATATTCAGGTCCGGACATTTGTCTTGCAGATTTTTATAAAGATCGAAAGAAGGACCTTGTAAAAGACCGTCTTTGGCTACGTCTGTACTGATTGCGTACTTCACTCCTTTATCAACATACTCTTCAACAAAATCATAAACCCATAATTCCGTTCCTTCTTCCCAGCCGCTTACAGCTACTTTTTCATTTTTCGCATCAGCGCCTAAAATGATCTTTTCACCTCCGTAAACTATCCAGCCAGCTTTTGAATAAATCCGGTTGTTTTACGGCAACACTTCCGCCGGTAACTTGCTTTGCTCCGCTTTCAAATACAATTCGGATATCTTCTTCGGACTGTACGCCGCCGCCAAAATCAATATGCAGGGAAGTTTGGCTAGCTATTTTTTCCAAAACTTTCCAGTTGATAACTTTTTTTGCTTTTGCGCCATCAAGGTCAACCAGATGTAGTCTGGTTAAGCCGGAATCCTGAAATTCCAGGGCTACTTCCAGCGGATTTTCGTTGTATATAATTTTTTTTCCATAATCGCCCTGCGTTAATCTCACGCATTTTCCTTCGATCATGTCTATGGCTGGAATTATCTGGATCATGTTTTTTGTGTTGTAATTCACAGGCCGGTGGCCTGTGTTGAAATATGACAGCCTTTCAGGCCTGGGTTGGTTAGAGTTTCAGGAAATTTTCTAATATTTTCTGTCCGATGTCGCCGCTGATTTCGCAGTGAAATTGGGCTGCGTAGAAATTATCTTTATGCAACATAGCGCTGAATGGATTGATGTAATCGCAGGTTGCCACCGTATATTCACAAACGGGTGCGGCGTAACTATGGACAAAATAAACGTATGCATTATCGATCAGATCTTTTGTAAGTTCTGATTTGTAATCTGTGATATTGTTCCAACCCATATGCGGCACTTTGATACCTGGTGTTGCGGGAAATCGTTTTACATCCACATCAAAAATTCCCATGCAGGTCGTATTGTTTTCTTCTGAAAAACGGCACATTAACTGCATTCCGACACAGGTTCCCAAAACTGGTTGTTTCAGGGACGGAATAAGTTTGTCCAGGCCTTTTTCTTTCAGATAACTCATCGTTGTACTGGCTTCGCCTACTCCCGGAAAAATAACTTTATCCGCCGAACGAATTTCCTCTTCGTCGTCTGTGTACAAATATTCAACACCAATCCGGTCGAGCGCATACATCACCGACTGCACATTTCCTGCATTGTATTTGATAATAACGGTTTTCATTCGTTTAGGATTAAAGATTTTAGCCGGATGGCTGTTAATTTTTGACGAAACCAGTCAAATTAAAATTATATCTCAAAAATAAAGCCCGATTCGGTTTAGGAATCGGGCTTCTGGGATACTATGTATTCAACCTTATTACAACACTACTTGCAAAAACACATCACCCAAGACGCCCGGAAACCAAATGGTTTTGATGAAAATGATGATATGTTTCAGCTCTTAACATGCTGCAAAGATAAGAAAACTTTGTTAGAGATTGGAACAATTTTTGCAAATTATCCGCATAAAAACACGAAGAAATTGTATGTCCGTTTTTAACGAATGTGCTTACTTTTGTTCCGGTGATCTTAAATAATATTTAACTGCCTGATATATTTAAATTTACGTGCCTGCCAAATCCTGATTCATGAATCAAAAATCTAAATTTCACAACGCCCTTATACATTGCCTACGATTTATTTCGGGAGAAAACATTATCTAATCGTCGGTTTAAACAAACTTCGGTTAATACTTTAATCGATAAACGGGCAGGAAATCCGGCGTATGAAATCAAGAAAGTGGGAGAATCTTTTGAAGGCAGGCCAATTCATTATCTTAAAAACAGGAACAGGTCCGCGTAAAATTTTACTATGGTCGCAGATGCATGGCGACGAAGCCACAGCAACCATGGCCTGTTTTGACATTCTCAATTTCCTTGAAGCAAAAGATGATGAATTTGATGAGATCAGGAAATTAATTCTATCGGAAACAACGCTTTATTTTGTCCCGATGCTGAATCCGGACGGAGCTGAACGTTTTCAAAGGCGCAATGCACAAAATATTGACATCAACCGTGACGCATTACAATTGCAGGCGCCCGAATCCAGAATATTAAAAGAATTGCAGCAAACTTTGCAGCCGGAATTTGGTTTTAATTTGCATGATAAAAATCCACGTTATTCCGTTGGTAATACCTCAAAACTGGCTACGATTTCTTTTTTGGCTACCGCTTATGATCAGGAAAGAAATGTAAATACAGTTCGTGAAAAAGCTATTCAGGTGATTGTGGGAATGAACAGGATGTTACAAAATTATATTCCTGATGCCGTTGGTCGCTGGAATGAAGATTTTGAACCACGCGCTTTTGGTGATAATATTCAAAAATGGGGAACAACATTAATTCTCATCGAATCGGGAGGATATGTTGGCGATCCTGAAAAACAATATATCCGTAAGCTAAATTTCATGTCAATTCTGACGGCTTTGGATTCTATTGCAGATAATTCCTTTGCCCAGGAAGGCCGGGAAGATTATTATAAATTACCCGAAAACAGCCGTTATATTTTTGATTTTCTAATTCGGAATGCTACTATTAATGAAGAAGGAAAAACGTTATCAGACTGATTTAGGAATTGACAGAAGTGAGGTAAATTACGATAACGCTACGAAATTTTTCTATCGGAGTAAAATCGAAGATTATGGAGATCTTTCTATTTATTTCGGTAGTGAAGAATTCGACGCGACGGGTTATACTTTGGAAAAAGGAAAAACTCTTTCAGTTTCATATTCTGAAATAAGTCAGCTTGATAAATTTGATCCCTGGGAATTGCTGAAAGAAGGTTATACCTATATCAAAACGGATCTGACATCGGAAGGAATATTTTTCACCAATCTTCCTCTGCATATATTAATGGATAAATCGGCTCCAACTTCCACGCCGACTTTTGAAGATATCCCGACTTTTATTTTAACAAAAAACGGGGTAGTGAAATTTGCGGTGGTAAATGGGTTTTTATATGATTTATCGGGAGAAGCTCCTGCTTTTTATAATGGGGTGATAGAATAAAAGAATTTAAAGTTTCACGCAAAGCAGGTAAGAAAAGCGCAAAGAACGCTAAGTTTTTTAAAAACTTAGCGATCTTTGCCCTTTAACTTTCCTGCCTTTGCGTGAAAAAAAACTCGAATATGAAATCACTCCTAACCTTACTTTTCTTCTTTTTTACAACATCATCTTTTTCACAATCAAATGAGCTCCCTGAAAAGCTCATGAAATCCCATGATAAGTATAAGGAGAAATCGCTCACAAACAGAAGATTCAAGCATAAGGATATTCAGCCTTTAATCACAAAAAGAAGCGCCCTGAAATTTTACGAAGTTTCGAAAGTCGGTGAATCTTTTGAAGGCAGAAGTATTACAATGATTAAAGTTGGAAAAGGTCCGCATAAAATCATGGCCTGGTCGCAGATGCATGGCGATGAACCAACAGCCACGATGGCAATTTTTGACATATTCAACTTTCTGGAAGCAAAAGGTGACGGTTTTGACAAATTGAGAAAAACAATCCTGGACAGTACCACGATTTATTTTATCCCCATGTTAAATCCCGATGGCGCAGAAAAATACCAACGCAGAAACGCCCAGGGATTTGATCTGAACCGCGATGCCGTTTTTCTTCAGGCACCGGAAGCGAAAATCCTGAAAGAACTTCAAAATACTATCAAAGCCAGAATTCGGCTTTAATCTTCATGACCAAAGTCCGAGATATTCTGTTGGAAGATCGGAGAAAAAGGCAACCATATCATTTCTTGCCACGGCTTATGATTATCCAAGATCCATCAATTCTGTACGGGAAAAGTCTATGCAGATGATTGTAAATATGAACCGGAACCTTCAAAAGTTTATTCCCGGACAAGTTGGTCGCTATGCAGACGATCATGAACCGCGTGCATTTGGTGATAATTTTCAGAAATGGGGAACGACATTAATCCTTATAGAATCTGGCGGATATGCCGGGGATCCGGAAAAACAATATATCCGAAAATTGAATTTCATGACGCTTTTGACAGCCTTTGAATCAATTTCAAACAAAACTTACGCAAAGGAAAACAAAGACCGCTACGAAGATATTCCTGAAAATGGCAGGTCACTTTTTGATCTGGTCGTTCGCGGTGCTACGGTTAAAAAAGGATGGAAAATCATTTCTTTCTGATCTTGGAATTAATAGAAATGAAGTCAATTATTCCAATGCAGAAAAGTTTTTCTACTCTGGCAAAGTGGAAGAATATGGAGATCTGTCAACCGTTTTCGGCACAGAAGAAATTAATGCATCTGGTTTGGTTTTGGAAAATGGAAAAGTGTATCCAACTACAATTAATACAAAAGAGGATTTAAAAAAATTAAACGCCAAAGCGCTTTTTAAACAGGGATATTTATATGTTAAAATGGCAAACCCAGATAGCGATAAAGCTCTTACTGTCCATCGTTTATGACCAACCGTTTCATATTTTGAGAAGCGGAAAAACGGCGCCAACATTAACACCCGAAATAGGAAGTTTCGGCACTTTTCTATTGAAGAAAAACGATGTTGTGCGTTATGCAGTCGTCAACGGATTTGTGTACGATATGGAGAATTTTAAGGTTTTTGATGGAAATGGCCTTATTGAATAGTTGTTTACGTGCTGACAAATGTAAAATCATTTATACCAGACATAACACGTCGAACAATCACTACAAACAATGTAAATAATTGATTTACAGATATTTTAATCTTATTTTAATAACTAAGCCATAATACTGAGTTAACACTGGGATAATATTGAGGTTCTACTTTTGCTGTCGAAAATTTGACACCTTGATATGAAAACCAATTTACTCACTACTCTCAGTTTATTACTACTTTCAGTTTCTTTAGCTTTTGCCGGTCCGGGTACTATCCGCGGTGTAATTAAAGATGCAAAAACCAAAGACGCGCTGATCGGCGCCACCATCATGATCGAGGGCACACAAATTGGTGCTGCCGCTGATGTAGAAGGAAATTTCACACTTGCTAATGTACCGGTTGGTACACACAAAGTAATCATCTCATTTGTTTCCTACAAAACAAAAGAAATTCCAAATGTACGTGTTGAGTCAGGAAATACGACTGTCATCGACACAGAAATGGACGAAGAAGGCACTGCATTACAAGAAGTTGTCGTTCGCGGCGCAAGAGCTACCAACACAGAAGTTGCCGTAATCAGCGAAATCAAACAAATGAAACCTATCGCAGTTGGTATTTCTGCACAACAAATCCAGAAATCACAGGATCGTGACGCAGCAGCTGCGATACGCCGGGTTCCGGGTGTGAGTATTGTGGATAACCGTTTCGTAATGATCCGTGGTTTGGGTTCTCGTTATAATGCAGTTTTGATCAATGATGTAATCACGCCTTCATCAGAAGTTGATACCCGCGCATTTTCATTCGACCTTGTTCCAAGTAATATCATCGACCGGATGATCGTATACAAATCCGGTTCAGCAGAATCTCCGGGAGATTTTGCAGGTGGTGTTATTAAAATTTATACCAAACGCCGTCCTGATGCAAACTTCACCGAAGCAGCCGCAACCATTGGATATCGTGGAAATACAACTTTCCAGAATGTACAAACACATGACCGCAGCGGTTTAAACTTTTTAGGACTGTGGGGAAAAGACCAGACTTTATCCAGCGCATTCCCAAAACGTTCAGCAGATTTTAATGCGCTGAGTTCAGAAGACAGAGCTGCTTTTGGAAATATCTTCCAAAATTCATGGGGACTTCAAAGCAAAACAGTTAATCCGGATATGCGTTTTGCGCTTAATCTGGGAAGACGTTTTGATATCGGCAATGTGAATGTGAGCAACATCACAAACATCAACTATTCTTTGACAAATCAAAATTCAAAAGTTGGTTTGAATTTGTACCAGAATGGCTTAGTAGCAAACGACGTTTTTGAAAAATATACGGATTCAAATTATTCCCGCCAGGCACGTATCGGTATTCTTCACAACTGGACTTTCCGTTTCTCTCCTGTTTTCAACCTGGAATGGAAAACATTGTTTAATCAGTTAGGAAATACAGAAACGGTTGTTCGTGACGGACAAAAAGTAGTAGATGGTTATGATGTTCGCAATTATTCTGAACGTTTTGAAAACCGTAGCATCGTGACCACACAAGTTTCAGGTGATCACAAATTTGGTGATTTAACAAAATTGAACTGGATTACAGGATTTGGTTACACAGGTCGTTGGGAGCCGGATTGGAAACGTATCGGTTATCAACGTGTAACCGGAGCTACCGGTGCTGACGGACAACTTGCACCTTTCCAGGCTATTGCACCAATCGATCCTAACCCGATCAACCTGGGTCGTTTCTTCTCAAAACTTAATGAGCGCGTTCTAACACTTGCAGTAAACGGAGAACATGCCTTTGGAAATCCAACGGACCGTGAGCCAAACAAAATCAGATTCGGTGTTTATGGAGAACGTAAAGACCGTGATTATTCAGCACACTTTCTACGGATATACCAATGTAGGTAACGCTTCAAGCATTTTACAGGGAAATATCGGTTCGATTTTCACTCCTCAAAATGTTACAGGACTTGATGGTGGCTTGACTGTTAAAGACGGAACAAAAGATCTTGATTCTTATAATGGTATCAACAATTACTATGCAGCTTATTTAAGCGGAGATTTAAATTTTGGTTCAAAAGCGATTTTGACACTTGGTTTCCGTGGCGAATATAACAATCAGCAATTGCACTCAACGGTTGTAAATGAAAAGAAAGAGCTGGTAAATAACATCGTATTCATCCCGCTTCCTTCTTTGAATTTCACTTACAAATTGTCGGAAAAGCAAAATCTTCGTTTCGCTTATTCCTCAACTCTGAACCGTGCTGAATTCCGTGAACTTGCTCCTTTCTCTTATTTCGATTTCAATTTGTTAGCTGATATCCGTGGAAATACGGCACTTAAAACAGCTAAAATTCAAAACCTTGATGCGAAATGGGAATTGTATCCGACAGCAAATGAATTGATCTCGGTTACTGCTTTTTACAAACACTTTAAAGATCCGATCGAAACATTCCTTCTTCCAACCGGAAATGGACTGGCTTATACTTTTATCAATGCCAATTCTGCAAAAACATACGGTGTTGAATTGGAAATCCGCAAAGGATTCGAACAATCATCAAGCCGCTTTTTCCAGAATTTGACCGTGGTTGCCAATGCATCTTTGATCAAAAGCAGTGTTGATCTTGGCGCAATCTGTTAAAGGTCCGGATTTGAGTGGAGCAACACAAGATTATGACCTGACTGGCATTACTGACAAAAAACGTCCGATGCAAAATCAGTCACCATACCTTGTTAACGCTGGTCTATATTACGCTGAGCCAAATTCAGGATGGCAGTGGAATATCCTTTACAACGTATTTGGACAACGCATTTTCGCTGTAGGTAATATGAACAATCCAACGGTTTACGAAATGCCGCGTAACGTGATTGATCTGAACATCAGCAAAAAATTCCGGAACAATCTTGAAATCCGTCTGGGTATCCAGGATCTGCTAAATCAAAATGTACGTTTCTCGCAGGATTTCAACCACGATGGTAAAATCGGAAGTGATGTAACGTCAAAAACTGCAAGTGCAGATCAGGATGTACGCAAGTTTAAAAGAGGAAGTTATTTCACTTTGACAGCCGCTTACACATTCGGAAAAAGAACAATTATCCCATAAGCATTCACCAATCAAATAACCTTACAATAATCGTTTAAAAACCAACAACAATCCCTATGAGTATTTTGAAAAACAAAATGTACTTTTTACTCGTCCTGCTTGGTCTTTTTGCAGCAGTGTCGTCTTGTAAAAACGATGATGAACCGGTTGTAACGCCAACGCCTTCTCTAAGCGTAGCATCTTTCGCGCCAACTTCCGGACCAGTGGGTACTTCAGTGATTATTACAGGAACAAAATTTGACACAACTCCGGCAAATAACACCGTATTATTTAATACAACACCTGCAACGGTAACTGCTGCAACTGCAACTTCACTTACTGTTACGGTTCCAACAGGTGCAACTACGGGAGTTGTTACTGTAACATCTGGTGGTGTAACTGCAAAAAGTACTGCAAGTTTCACAATTTCTGATCGCGGTGCGATAGAGGTCAAAGGTGATATCACAGCAAGCACTACCTGGACAAAAGGTAATATCTATACGCTTAAAGGTTTTGTTAACGTAAAATCTGGTGTTACTTTGACAATCGAAGCAGGTACGATCATTAAAGGTGCCGGTAAAGATGCAGATCCAACAGCATCAGGAAAAGGTGGTACATTGATCATCTTGCCAGGTGCAAAATTGATGGCTATCGGAACGGCTGACGCTCCTATCGTATTTACTTCTTCTAACGAACCGGGAAAACGTACTTATGGTGACTGGGGTGGAGTTGTTTTAATTGGTAAAGCTCCTCATAACCGTCCTGCAAGTACTGTATTTGAAGGTGGAATTACAGGAACAATTGGTGCTGATAACATCGCAAACGATAACTCCGGTACTTTACAATATGTTCGTATCGAATTCGCAGGTATTGCACTTAGCTCTACTGCAAATAGTGAAATCAATGGTTTGACACTTTATGCTGTTGGATCAGGAACAACAATCGATCACGTACAGGTTTCTTACTCAGGTGATGATTCTTACGAATGGTTTGGTGGTACTGTAAACGCAAAATATCTTGTCGCTTACCGTGGATTTGATGATGATTTTGATACTGACTGGGGCTTCACAGGTAAAGTACAATATGCACTTTCTCTTCGTGATCCGGAATACGCTGATCAGTCTGGCTTCAAACGGATTTGAATCTGATAACTACGCTGGTACAGGCGAGCCTGCAACGGCTCCTAACAATGGTCTTCCGTTAACGGCTCCGATTTTTGCTAACGTTAGTAATTTCGTAACGTCAGGAACACCTTCAAACGCTGCTATCAAAGGAAGCTGGTCCTTACCAGTCTGCGATGCACTTACGAAGAAATACTTCAATCAGTATTTTTAACTCAGTATTTGTTGGATATCCGGAAGGTCTTCGTCTTGACGGTTCAGCAACCGGAACTTACGCTAACGCAACAGCGGAGCTCTTGATTTGAAAGGTATTGTTTTGGCTAACATTACAACGCCTGTTCGTGGTGCTGCTGATATTACAAATGATCAGGCAATCGCTTATTTCGGTGCAGCTGCACGTAAAAACGAAACAAAAGATCTTGCTTCACTTTTGTTGAATTCTGCAAACTTTACTTTAACAACTCCTGCTTTCCTTCCACAAGCTACTTCGCCTCTATTGGCTGGTGCGATCTGGGATGGAAAAGGTTCTGATGCTTTCTTTACAAAAGAAGTTTTCAGAGGAGCTTTCGGAACAACGGACTGGACTAAAACATGGACCAACTGGGATCCACAAAATACTATTTACAAATAAAATTTTGTAATAATAATCTTATATAATTGGTGTCAGAATTTAAAAAGACCGGAGGCGTTTGCTTCCGGTTTTTTTTGGTATTTGCCATGTTAGATTATAAAATAATTCTACATTTTGATTCAACCTTTGTTTTCCTTCCTTTAATGAAATATCTTCGGAACTTTGTTTTGACAATAATTACAAATTGTTAGATAATATTCCTTAAACCTCCTCAGTAACCCACTTATTAATTAACATTTCATGTCCGAATTTCAAGCTTATTTCCAATTAGGTTTTGATCATATAACAGATTCCAATGGCTATGACCACATTCTTTTCATCGTTGCGCTTTGTACAGTTTATACACTTGGTTGACTGGAAAAAAGTAATTATTCTGGTTACTGCTTTTACCATTGGACATTCCATCACACTGGCACTGGCAACTATGGGCATGATTTCGATCCGACCTGATGTGATCGAACTATTGATTCCGATTACGATTCTTATTACAGCAATTCTTAACTTTTTCCATAAAACCCCTAAAACTTCCTATGCAAAAGAACAAACATACAGCTCACGTTATCCGCTTGCATTAACATTCGGCCTTATTCACGGCCTTGGATTTTCCAATTATCTGCGGGCATTACTTGGCAAAGAAGCTGACATACTGAATCCATTACTAGGCTTTAATATCGGACTGGAAATAGGACAGCTGATCATTGTACTTATCGTACTTTCGATCGCCTTTGTCATGATCGAATTATTTCGTGTGTCCAAGTTAAAATGGAATGACATACTTTCCGGGATCATTGTCGGAATGGCTTTGTCGCTCATCATTAACAACGTGCTTTTTAAAGAACTTATAGGATCAACAATAAATTAATAGCAACTACTGAATAACACTCCAATTATTTATGAAAAAACTGTTTTTACCTTTTTTGATGTTGCTTTCTCTGGCCGTGAATGCCCAGCAGATGCCAACATCTCCCAATTACAAGGCGAATGACCGTTTTGAACAATTGGGAACTGTCTTGCCAACACCTAACACTTATCGTACCGCTTCCGGTGCTCCTGGAAAAGAGTACTGGCAAATGCGTGCAGATTATGACATTAAAGTTGAACTGGATGATGAAAAACGCCGTATCATCGGTTCTGAAACCATTACTTTTTTCAACAATTCTCCGGATGAATTGAAATACATCTGGCTTCAATTGGAGCAGAATTTGTTCAAGAAAGACGGAATTGGTGCAACTTCACGTACCGGTGCTATCAACGAAAAAGGAATGAGCACAGGTCAGCTTCAAAATCTGAACAATGGCCGCGGTTCTTCTCTTGATCCAAAAGTTGAATACGGTTATGAAATCAAGAAAGTGAAAGACAAAGCCGGAAATGCGCTTCCTTTTACGATCAACAATACGATGATGCGTATCGATCTGCCAACCGGATTGAAACCAGGTACAAGCATCGTTTTTGGTGTTGAATGGGCATATAATATCACAGAATATTATGGTCGCAGCGGATATGAGTTTTTCCCGAAAGATGGAAATTCAAACTATTTCATTGCACACTGGTTCCCACGTCTGGCACCTTATGATGATGTAAACGGATGGAATCACAAGCAATTTCTGGGACAAGGTGAATTTGCATTGATCTTTGGTAATTACAAAGTAGCGATCACTACACCAGCGGATCATATTGTTGCAGCTTCGGGTGAATGCCAGAACTATGCTACCGTTTTAACTGCTACTCAGAAACAACGTTTGAAACAAGCTGAAACTTCAAAAACGCCGGTTATCATCGTAACACAAGCCGAAGCTGAAAAAGCTGAGAAACGTGAAAACAAATCGGTAGGTAAGAAAACCTGGATTTACAAAGCTGATAACGTGCGTGATTTTGCGTTTTCAAGCAGCCGTAAATTTATCTGGGATGCGATGCAAAGTGATGTATACAAAAACGGAAAGAAAATCTGGTGTATGTCATTTTATCCAAAAGAAGGAAATCCGCTTTGGGAACAGTATTCAACCCGCGCCGTTGCCCATACTTTGAAATCTTACGGAAACCGTACTTTTGAATATCCTTATCCGGTTGCAATTTCCTGCCACTCAACTGTTGGCGGTGGTATGGAATATCCGATGATCAGCTTTAACGGCGGTCGTCCGGAAGAAGACGGAACTTATAGCGAGCAGACAAAATATGGTATGATCGGTGTGATTATTCACGAAGTTGGTCACAACTTTTTCCCGATGATCGTGAATTCTGACGAGCGTCAATGGGCATGGATGGATGAAGGTTTGAATACTTTCTGCCAATATCTTGCTGAAAAAGAATGGGATTTCAACTATCCTTCCCGTCGCGGAGAGCCAATGTTTATTACAGATTATATGTCGTCTGACAAATCTGTTTTATCTCCGATCATGTCTTCTGCTGAAAATGTTATCGGACTTGGACCAAATGCTTATGCAAAACCTGCAACGGCATTAAATATCCTGCGCGAAACGGTAATGGGCAGAGAACAATTTGACCATGCGTTTAAAGAATATGCTACGCGCTGGAGATTCAAAAGCCCAACACCTTCTGACTTTTTCCGTACGATGGAAGATGCGTCAGGTGTAGATCTTGACTGGTTCTGGAAAGGCTGGTTTTATGGCGTAGAACCTGTTGATCAGGATTTGGTAAGTGTAAACTGGTTTAGCATTGATACGCAAAATCCTGAAATTGAAAAGGAAATTGCACGTAAAGATGCTGCTGCGAAAGCAAAAACGATCAGTAAAATCCGTGATGCTGCTGACAAATCGAAAACAGTAGTAGCACAAGATTCTACGATGGCCGATTTTTACAATTCTTATGATCCATACAAAGTTACGGATACAGATAAGCAGAAATACGAGCAATATCTTGCAACTTTAACGCCTGGCGAAAAGGAACTTGTTCAGAAAAACACAAACTTCTATACGCTTTCTATCAAAAATAAAGGTGGATTACCAATGCCGGTTATCGTGAAAATGGGCTTTGAAGATGGTACAGATTCTCTGGTAACTTTCCCGGCAGAAATCTGGCGTTTCAATGATCAGCAAATTTCAAAAGGTTCTTTCTACTTCTAAAAAAGTAGTTCAGTGGACTTTGGATCCTTATTATCAGATTGCTGATATTGACACAGAAAATAACTCTTATCCAAGAGTGGCAAAACCAACACGTTTCCAGATTTTCAAACAATCACAAATGCGCCGTCAGCCAAACCCTATGCAACAGCAAGGTGCAGGCGCAGGAAAAGTGGGGGGAGAACCTAAAAATTAGAGAACTTATTAGAAAAGATAAATAACAAAATCCCGCTCTGTACTGATTATGCAGAGCGGGATTTCTTTGTTTAAATTCTAAGTTTGCATATTAAGAACGGGAACCTTGATCTGGATTTAAATTGGATTTGAATTATTGAATTTTAAAATCCTATAAACAAACTGGTCTATTATCTTCAATTCCGGGTATATTAAATAGGTAAATTTGATTGCAGTCAAACTATAAAATTCAGAATACAAGCTATTAGTAACTTACTTTGGCAGAAGTATTCTTCAAACTAAATACATATGAACATTGTCATTTTAGACGGTTATACTTTAAATCCCGGTGATCTCGACTGGGCACCGATTTCTAACCTGGGAAATACCACCATTTACGATCGTTCAAATACAGAAGAAATTGTTGAAAGAGCCAAAGATGCGGATGTTGTTTTAGTAAATAAAGTAGTGCTAAATGATGCTATATTAAGTCAGTTGCCAAAATTGAAATACATTGGCGTTTGTGCAACAGGTTATAACAACATCGATATAACTTCAACAAAAAAACATAATATAACCGTCACCAACGTAAAAGCTTATGGCCCGGCTTCTGTTGCCCAGCATACCTTTGCTTTGCTTCTGGCTTTGGTGAACAGGATTGAAACGCATAGCCAAAGTGTTTTTAAGGGAGACTGGTCTGCTTCTGCTGATTTTGCTTACACGAAAACCCCGCTCGTTGAACTTGCTGGAAAAACGATTGGATTAATTGGATTGGGCGATATAGGCTCTCAGGTTGCAGGAATTGCACTTGCCTTTGGAATGAAAGTCATTGCTTACCGTAAAAATCCCGGACATACCAATAATCCTAATATTCAAATGGTTTCTTTGGAACAGCTTTTCAAAGAAAGTGACGTAATCAGTTTGCATTGTCCGCTTACGGATGAGACAAAAAATATAATTAACAGAGATAGTTTGTCGATAATGAAACCAACTTCGTATTTATTGAATACAGGTCGCGGTCCACTTATAAATGAAGAAGATTTGGCTCAGGCGTTGGCAAATAGAACAATAGCCGGAGCAGGCCTGGATGTACTTTCTTCTGAGCCTCCCATTTCAACTAATCCGTTTATTATCAGCACCGAATTGCGTAATTACCCCGCATATTGCCTGGGCCTCTTTTGAATCAAGGAAAAGATTACTTCAAATGGTTGCTGATAATCTAAATTCGTATAATCAGAGAAATTCGATTAATACTGTTGGTTAAAATAATTAGACTATATCTTTAGTACTACGTAGGAAAGGTAAGGTAATTATAAATTCCGAACCGACACCTTCTTTACTATTGGCTGTAATGCTGCCATTGTGTTTATCAAGAATTTTTTTTGTTATGGCCAGACCAATTCCTGACCCCTCATATTTGTCTTTGGTATTTAGACGTTGAAATAGGGAGAATATTTTTTCTCCGTATTTCTCGTCAAATCCAATACCATTGTCCGAAACCGAAATATAACAATCTGTTTTAATGGCATTATCGTTGTTTTTAGTGCAATGAATTTTAATTACAGGGATTTCATCAACCTTAGAAAATTTGAGTGCATTCCCGATTAAATTTTGAAATACCTGTCTTATTTGTCCACGGTTCACTTCAATTTCAGGAAGTTCATCAATTTCAATTCTCGCCTTTTTCTCCTGTATTAAAAGCTCAAAATCATCCAGAACTTCATGAACAATTTCATTAAGTTTGGTCATTTCAAATTGATTATTATTTACCGATAATCCGGAATAACTCAGAATATCAATAATCATCGTTTTCATCCGACCGGATGAAGCGATAATCTTTTCCAGATATTGCAAACTTTCTTCCGGAAGTTCATTCAAATGTCTGCTTTTAAGCAATCCTGAAAAAATAAGAATTTTACGCAGCGGTTCCTGTAAATCATGAGAGGCCACGGAAGCAAACTGCTGCAAATCATGATTACTCATTTCAAGGGCAAAATTCATTTTTTCCAACCTCTCGTTATTCAATTTCAAGAGTCTTTGAATTTCCTTTTGATAAGTCAGATCAGTGATAATAATGCTTAATGACACGCCTTCATCCAGCTGAAGAGTAGTTACAGAAAGCTGGCAAGGAATAAGACTTTCATGACTTGTTATAGAAATCTCAAATTTGCCATCCTGGGTCCAGCCTTTCTGAAAGATTTCCAGATAAGCATCCTGACAGTTTTCGGCAATGAATTTTTTGAAGGATAATCCTATTACTTTGGAAAGAGGCAGATCTACCATAGAGGCGAACATGGAATTACAATATAAAATAATCCCATCCTCATTCAGCGTAACAGCGCCTTCATTCATCTTCTCAATAAAAACACGGTAAGTTTGATCTGCCGTTTTCAGAGTATACAGCTCGTGTCCGTTTTTTCCTTTTACAACCAGCGCATCGATCTGGCCTGTACGTATAGCATGAATAATTTCGGTAGCCTCCTCCAATTGCCAGAGTAAGCTCTCGTTTTCTTTTACAAGCTGATCGTACGTTTTTACTGGATTCATTAAATTATTATGATGAAAGTCCCAATCCTTTAAGTACCCTGTCAGTATCCGACATATCTCCTATCAATCTTCTTTCCGGAAAAGGGAAGTTTTTTATTAATAATGGCAGAGCAATAATCTGCTCTTTTTCAGCAACGTCTTTTTGCTGGTAAACATCTATTATTTCCAGAGAATAATTATCACTGAGATATTTCTCACATATTTCCCTAATATTACTAATTGCCCGTATTGAATTTGTTGAGGCGCCAGTAACAAACAATCTTAATACATACCGCTTATTCTCAATGTCGGTATTATCATTATCGGATATATTGAGCAGTTCTTTCATCCGAGTTTTTTTGCTGGGCGAATATTCAATCCTACCAAAACCTTTTCCTCGTTGGAAAGATCACCTATTATCTTCCTGATTGGCTCAGGAACTTTCTTAACGAGTGTAGGAATTGCCAGAATCTGGTCTCCTTCCGCAAGCTGAGGCTGCACTAACAAATCAATAACCTCAATAATGTATTTATCCTTTAAATGCTCTTCACAATATCTTTTCAGGTTACTAAGAGCAGTGACAGACTTTGTCGTTTTGCCCGCTACATAAAGTCTTAATTCCCAAATTTCTTCATTTAATTCCGTGGCTTCCATTCTGATCGGCTGGTTTACTGATTATTCCTCGTTATGTCTGCTTTTAGTAAGCTGTTCTCTGTTTTGATCAAGTACATTTTTCCTGAGCTCATCTTCAATATAACTTTTATTAAGCTCGTCCTGAACTGATTCAAACTCTTCCTGAAGGCTTGCGATCTTTGATTCCAAAACTTTCCTTTTACGATCAATTTCCATGTCTTTTCTTGTCAAAGCATGGTTTTTCAGAACATCACTTGTCTTCTCCTGTAAGCGTTGAGCTTCTCTCGCAGATCCTGTAAGTACACCTTCCGGCCCTAAATAAACATCGACCAGATTTAATCCTTCATCAGAAATCACAAATTCACGAACCTGATTTGAATGTTTCATCCCTCTGGATTTCATCACATACATACCCCGGTTACGCTCTCCGTTAAATTCAATATCTCTTACCAAAAGCCACGCATCGACCAATGAAGAAACACCTTCGTCGGTTTGTTCATTAACAATATTATTCAGGGTAAGTGCTGTAAACATTACCGTGATCTGCTCTGATTGCAAAAAATCAATCAAACGGATCAGCATTGTTTTCACCTCACTTACTGACCCGACAGTAATTAAATTAGTAATCGGATCCAGAATAACGGTTTGGGGTTTAAATTCCTCAACCATTTTATGAATCGAAACCAGGTGCATTTCCAGTCCGTTAAGTGTAGGTCGCGAAGCATGGAATTTTAGTAAGCCGCTATCCACATGCTTTTGTAGATGTTATTCCAATTGATAACATATTCCGTATAATCTGCTTTGGAGATTCTTCAAAAGCAAAATAGATACAGCGCTCACCACGGTTGCAGGTTTCATTCGCAAAATAACCCGCTATACTTGTTTTACCTGTTCCGGCAGTTCCGGAAACCAGCACACTGCTGCCTTTAAAAAAGCCTTGTCCACCCAGCATTTTGTCCAGCGCAGGAATACCCGACGAAACCCGTTGGGTAGAAACTTCATGATCTAATGTTAGTGCTGTAACAGGAAGAACAGAAATACCATTTTTATCAATTAAAAAAGGATATTCATTAGTCCCGTGATATGAACCACGATATTTTACAATGCGCAATAACCTGGTAGAAATTTGATTGGTAACGCGATGATCAAGAAGAATCACACAATCAGAAACGTATTCCTCCAAACCGTGACGGGTGAAAGTGCCATCGCCTTTTTCACCAGTAATGATCGTTGTTACGTTTTTATCTTTTAACCATTGAAAAAGTCTGCGTAATTCTGCGCGAATAATTGCCTGATTACTTAGGCTTGCAAAAAGATTTTCTATTGTATCCAACACAACCCTCTTGGCACCGATACTATCAATAGCATGTCCAAGCCGTATAAAGATCCCATCAAGATCATATTCGCCGGTTTCCTCAATTTCACTTCTTTCAATATAAACATGATCCAGTTTGATCATTTTATCAGCTTGAAGTTTTTCAAGGTCAAAACCCAAAGAAGCCACATTTATTGCTAGTTCATCGGCTTTTTCTTCAAAAGCCATAAAAACACCTGGTTCATTAAATTCAAGTGCTCCACGAACAATAAATTCCATGGAAAATAAAGTTTTGCCACATCCCGCTCCACCGCATATCAGGGTTGGACGTCCAAGCGGTATACCACCCTCAGTGATCTTGTCTAGTCCAAGAATTCCTGTTGGTGATTTAGGTAATAATTTAATAGTTCTGTTTAGGTTGCTAGGCGATTCTAGTACTCATTGAAATCAGAATTTTTCGATTATGAAAAAGGCTTACGATTTTTAAAATAATTTTACTTTTTGGGTCTTAAGCAATAATTATGCCAGAAAACATAGTGGACCTGAAATTCATGATTTTATATGACTCAGATGACTCAGGGAAGATTTGTTTTCAAACTTTAGTTGAAGAAACTAATAAAATATCAGCAAAAAAACTATGGCAGATTTTTACAATTAATTGAAGGAAAGCTTTGATTGCCTTGGAGGACTAATGGGCTGAATAGCCATTTTAAATAGATCAAAAACAAAAAAGACTACCTTTTCAGGTAGTCTTTAAAACGAGGGAGGGAGACGGGTCTCGAACCCGCGACCTCTAGAACCACAATCTAGCGCTCTAACCGACTGAGCTACAACCTCCGTTTGAGGACACAAAATTATGAAAAGGTTTACAGCTTCCAAGACAAATTGGATATTTTTTTTCGAAAACTGTAAACCTTTTTTATTTCAATCTGATTATTTCGCTGCAACGTAAAGAGCGTCAGCGGCTTTCCAGTCCACTACGTTCCAGTATGCATCGATGTAATCAGGACGTTTATTTTGATATTTCAGATAATATGCATGTTCCCACACGTCCAAACCGATAACCGGTGTTCCTTTTGTTTCAGCAATATCCATCAAAGGATTGTCCTGATTTGGTGAAGAAGTGATTGCAATTTCACCATCTGCTTTAACAATAAGCCATGCCCATCCTGAACCAAAACGGCCGATTGAAGCTTTTTTGAACTCATCTTTAAATGCTGAAAAAGAACCGAATTTTGCTGTGATTGCTTTTCCTAGTTCGCCTGTTGGTTCTCCACCACCGACGCTGAAAGTGATTTCCAGAAAAATGTATGGTTCCAGTGACCACCTCCATTGTTACGAACCGGTGCTGGTGCTTTGCTGATGTTAGCAATTATTTCTTCTATTGTTTTGCCTTCCAGTTCAGTACCTGTTACAGCTGCATTCAAATTTGTAACATATGCCTGGTGGTGACGGTCATGATGAATCTCCATTGTCAAGCGCGTCGAAATGCGGTTCTAACGCATTGTTTGCGTATGGTAAGGGATCAAGTGTAAATGCCATTCTTGAAATAGGTTTATTGGTTATTGAATATGTTTTCTTAGTTGGTTAACAGCAGAAAAGTGCTTTATGTTCTTAAACCCTTAAAAAATTTGAGTAACAACGCTTGGGATTCATCTGCCAAAATACCTGTTTTCAATTGTGTTTTAGGATGTAAAACATTCTTTCCCAGTTTTGAAAAACCTCTTTTTTCATCCGATTGCACCAAAAACAACACGCTTCATTTGTGTCCAGTATAAGGCTCCCGCGCACATCACACAGGGTTCGAGGGTTACATACAAAGTACAATCCTGAAGATACTTTCCTCCCAGATATTCAGAAGCGGCGGTTATAGCAAGCATTTCAGCATGTGCTGTTACGTCTTTAAGCCGCTCCGTCTGATTGTACCCTTTTCCGATTATTCTTTCTCCAATTACAACAATTGCGCCAACAGGTATTTCTCCTTCTTCATAGGCAACCTGAGCCATTCTCAGTGCCTCCGCCATGAAATAATTATCCAGAAAATCGGAAGTCATTCTTTGATTTTTTTAATACTGTATCAAAACAAAAGCGGGAAGTTATATACTTCCCGCTTTAATTAAAAAATTCGTTATCTAAGGTTTGAGAATTCTCTGCACCGAAGAATATTTACCGTTTTGTACTTTCAGCAGATATAAACCTGCCGGTCTCTGAGAAAAATCAACCTCCGTTATTTTTTGACGTATTGATTTTTTGAATAAAGAACGTCCATTCAAATCCAGTATTTCAACATCTGCTTCTTTCGCTGAAACCGCTGATGTTATTTCGACAGTACATTTTGAATCAACAAGCGTTGGATATATTTTCAGCCAATCCGCCGAATACAACGGGTGGTTCCGTACCTAAAACAGGATCTACCTGAATTCTGGCAGTACCTGCTCCTCTTCCTGATCCGCACAGATTGGAAACTTTGGAAATAGTATAAGTAGTTGTCGTTTTCGGTGTCACCTTCACAATTATCGGGTTAACACTTGTTGATACAAGTGAATCGACCAGACCATTATTCAAACTAAAAGTCCATGGAGCGTCACCGGTTAAATCCACTTTCAGGTTGGCAGTTGCACCAAGATAAATAGTGGATGCGCCTGAAATAGTGGCCACAGGTAAAGGGTTAACCGTGATTTGTCCTGAGCTTACATTTCCAGCTGCAATCAAAGCACCGTCTTTTCCAATGTTGGCAATGCGGACATAATAAATACCCTTCACAGTTGTATCCGGTATTGTCGCGGTAATTACATTTCCATTAATCACCGACGGGATAGATACAAATTTAGAGGTTTCATTTGTTGTCGAAATTTGCGCTTTAATTGTGCTTCCATCCGGGAAGGTACCTGATTGCTGGAATTGTACTGTGAAAGTTTTACCAGCACAGGATTCTGATACCGATGGAACACCAATAGTCAATGTTGGTACCTGAACCGTCACAAGCGCACTTCCGTTTGGAATACCTTTTCCACAAGAATTGGAAACTTCTGTGAGCACATAAGTGGTCGTAGTAGTTGGGCTAACTGAAACAGAAAGATTTGCATTACTTGTCGTTGCAGTAACACCGTTTGACAAAATATAAGACCACGGTGCATCACCGGTAAAAGCAATATTAACATTAGCAGTACCACCTAACGGGATAGAAGAATTTCCTGAAATCGTGGCAGAAGGAAGTGGTTTGATATGGACTTTTATTTCAGCTTTTGCACTTTCGCAAGTATTAGTTCCTGTTTGTGTTACGTAAAAAGAATAGTCTTCCACTTTGAGCGTGTAAGGCGTCAAAGGCGTTGTTCTTGGACTTGTATCGTCAATTGTCAGATACCATTTCAGATTTGTTCCGGTAGCAACAAGTGCAGGTGCGACTTCATTTTGGCAATAAGCAACCGATGAAGTTGCAACGACTGGTTTGGGCGTCACGTTTGTTTTAACAGAAATAGCTGCTCTGGCACTTGCACAACCATTGGCATCCGTTTGTCCTACGTAATATAGTTACAGTTCCTTCTGTATCTGTGGAAGGTACTGGAGGAGATGCTGATGGCGTACCACCTGTTGCACTTGTTCCGTACCAGTTTAAAGTATTACCTGCAAGTGCTGTTGCAGATAATGCTGGTGCTTTTACGGATTGGCAATATTCAAGGCACTTGCAGTGACCGTAGGTGCAGACTTGTGGACTAACAATTACTTTAATTTCAACACGTGCACTTTCGCAACCATTCAATGTTTGGCTTACAAAATATGAAGTTGTTGCGGCGGCGGAAGTTGTTGGAGTCGGTGTTGTTGCAAGAGCAGTTCCACCGGATGCTGCTGCATACCATTTTAATCCGGTTCCGTTTGCACTTAAAATGGCCGGTGTCTGATTAAAACAATATGTTAATGGAAGCTGAAACAGTTGGAGCAGGGGTTACCGGATTAACTGTAACTTTAATTTCCGCTCTTGCTCCCTCGCAACCATTTAGTGTTTGCCTTACAAAATATGAAATTGTTCCGGATGCCGTGGTATGTGGAGTAGGAGCTAGTCGCCAAGAGCTGGTTCCACCTGCTGAGCCGCATACCATTTTAGTAACTGTTCCGGTTGCTGTAAGTGCAGATGCCGTCTCCCCAAAACAATAAGTTAATGTGGCACTTACTGTTGGCTTAGGTGTTTCGACTGTAATCGTAACTTTAATTTCTGCTCTTGGCCCCTCGCAACCATTCAGTGTCTGGCTTACAAAATATGAAGTTGTCCCTGCAACCGTGGTAGAAGGAATTGGCGCAGATGCAAGTGCAGTTCCACCAGATGCAGCTGTGTACCATTTGAGTGCCGTTCCGGTTGCGGTTAAAGGCGATGCGCGTAGCGTTAAAACAGTAAGTAGCCGGATTTACTACGGTTGGAGCTACCGTTGCACATGAAGCTACAATTACCACAATTTCAGCACGAGGACCTTCGCAATTATTTAATGTCTGACTTACGAAATATGATGTGGTTGCCGCAACCGAAGTCGAAGGAACAGGAGCTGAGGCCAAAGCCGTTCCTCCAGCGGAGGCCGCGTACCATTTCAGATTAGTTCCAGTTGCGGTTAAAGGTAACGCAGTAGCTCCGACGTTGTAATTTACTGGACTCGAAACTGTTGGTGCAGGTGTAGAACATCCTGCAATCATAACTTTCAATTCAGCGCGTGGACCTTCGCAATTATTCAATGTCTGACTTACAAAATATGAGGTGGTTCCTGCCACCGAAGTCGAAGGAACAGGAGCCGAAGCCAAAGCCGTTCCTCCGGAGGCGGCCGCATACCATTTCAAATTAGTTCCGATTGCTGTCAATGCAGATGCAGTAGCTCCAACGGTATAGTTTACTGGACTGGAAACTGTTGGTGCAGGTGTGGCACATACTGCCGCTGCTACATTTACAACGATCGCCGAACGTGGACTTTCACAACTACCTACACTTTGGCTCACATAATAAGTGGTTGTTCCCAACAGTGGCAGTGGAAGGTACTGGCGCAGTTGTTGATGGGGTTCCACCCGTTGGATTGGTTCCATACCAATTTAAAGTGGCACCAGATATTGCGGTTGCTGTCAAAGTGCTGTTTGACCTACTGTATAATTTAAAGGTGTGACGACAACAGGCGCGGCAGGCGTGGTACAGGGCAGCAGCCACATTTACAACAATCGCCGAACGTGTACTTTCACAAGCTCCCACACTTTGGCTAACATAATAAGTTGTTGCACCCAACCGTGGCGTGGAAGGTACAGGTGCAGTTGCTGATGCTGTTCCACCCGTTGCATTGGTTCCGTACCAATTTAAAGTGGCACCGGATATTGCGGTTGCAGTCAAAGTCGCTGTTTGACCAACTGTATAATTTAAAGGTGTGACAACAACAGGCGCAGCAGGCGTGGTACAGGTGCAGCAGCTACATTTACAACAATCGCCGAACGTGTACTTTCACAACTTCCCACACTTTGACTAACATAATAAGTTGTTGACCCCAACCGTGGCGTGGAAGGTACAGGTGCAGTTGCTGATGCTGTTCCACCCGTTGCATTGGTTCCATACCAATTTAAAGTTGCACCGGATATTGCAGTTGCAGTCAAAGTTGCTGTTTGACCAACTGTATAATTTAAAGGTGTAACCACCACAGGCGCAGCAGGTGTTGTACAGGGCAGCTGCTACATTTACAACGATCGCAGAACGTGGACTTTCACAACTTCCCACACTTTGGCTGACATAATAAGTTGTTGTCCCAACCGCTGCCGTGGAAGGTACAGGGGCCGTTGCTGATGCTATTCCACCACTCACATTGGTTCCATACCAATTTAAAGTTGCGCCGGAAATCGCTGTTGCAGTTAAAGTTGCTGTTTGACCTACGGTATAATTTAATGGGGTAACTACAACAGGTGCGGCAGGTGTTGTACAAGGTGCAGCAGCCACATTTACAATAATTGCAGAGCGAGGACTTTCACAAGTTCCTACACTTTGGCTGACATAATAAGTTGTTGACCCAACTGCTGCCGTGGAAGGTACAGGTGCCGTAGCAGATGCTATTCCACCACTCACATTGGTTCCATACCAATTTAAAGTTGCGCCGGAAATCGCTGTTGCAGTTAAAGTTGCTGTTTGACCTACGGTATAATTTAATGGGGTAACTACCACAGGTGCGGCAGGTGTTGTACAAGGTGCAGCAGCTACATTTACAACAATCGCTGAACGTGGACTTTCACAAGTTCCTACACTTTGGCTGACATAATAAGTTGTTGACCCAACTGCTGCTGTGGAAGGTACAGATGCCGTAGCAGATGCTGTTCCACCACTTGCATTGGTTCCATACCAATTTAAAGTTGCACCGGAAATCGCTGTTGCAGTTAAAGTTGCTGTTTGACCTACGGTATAATTTAATGGGGTAACCACAACAGGTGCGGCAGGTGTTGTACAGGCTGCAACATTTACAGTTACAACAATTTCAGCCCTCGCACTTTCGCAATCTCCCACAGTTTGACTAACAAAATAACTCTTAGTTCCTGCCGCAGTAACCGAAGGTGTTGGAGCACCAGCTAGTGCAGTTGTACTTGTAGCTGTTTCATACCACTTTAATGTTCCTGTTGAGGATGAGACGGAAAGTGGCGCTACGGAAGGATCATTTACAGTGTAAGTTTTATTTGTTACAGTTGGTGCATTTGGCGAAGCGACAACTGTTACGGTGACTTTTACTTTTGCGCTTTCGCAACTACGGCTTGCCACTTCTGATACATAAAAATCCTGAGAACCTACCACAGCAGTAGAAGGTGTCGGCGCAACTGTAAGTGCAGGACCTGTCAATGTTTCGTACCATAAATGAGTATCTGGACCTGTAATGGAATTAGTCAGAATAGTATTGCTAGCCGCACTATTTTGGCATACTGGTGCCGGTTGAGTTATAACTGGGGTGGGAGTCTGTAATGAGACAGCGACCGTTATATCCAATTTAGCACCCTCACAACCATTAACAGTCTGCCTGACATTATAGGATGGTGATGTAGGCGCTGAACTACTGGTTGGATTTATAGTCGGAGCAGCAGACAAAGCCTGTGAGCCTCCCTGCGCATCATATGCGTACCATTTCAAATTTTGTCCAGCGGCCGTAAGGGTTACCGGAGTGCCGCCAACACAAAGCCGGTAAAAATCGGCTCCCGTCGGAGCGGCTGGTAGTTCTTTAATTGCAAAAACTACGCTAGGGTCACCAATAATACTTGGAGTCAGAGTGACGACTCTCATCTTGTATGCCGATCCAGCCACAGAAGCAAATGGAATAGTCGCTGACAAAGGGGAAGCAGTACCCGTCCCAATCGCAACCGGAGCCGTAAATGCCCCCGAAGCATCAGACAACTGAACCGTAAAGTCCGTTCCAACCGTTCCAGTTGTTGTAAATGGAACAGAGATAGTACTTCCGGCACAAACAGATGCGTCAACAGCACCCGTTGTAATTGCGTCTGAGCAAATGAAGAAGCTATTCCAACAATAGCGGCAATGCATGCAAAAATTCCTTTTCTAATAAATGTTTTTTTCATGTATGTATCTTAATATCTTTCCACTTACCTGTTAATGAAAGGTAAAGTTAGAGATATTTTCAAATACATTTCCTATGAAATTAACGAAGAATACTTTTACGTTCAAGAAGTGACATATATACAACATCGTGAATTTTTCTGCGTGTGCGCTGCGTGGTGATGCTGTTGTTTTCAGCATCCGGATGAATACGGTTTGACAAAAATACAAAAAGCAGATCTTCATCCGGATCCATCCAGACAATTGCTCCTGTAAAACCTGTATGTCCAAAAGAATTTACAGATGCCTGAGCAGAAACATAAGCACTGTTTCCATCAGAAGGTGCTTTATCCCATCCTAAACCTCTGTGATGCGCTTCATCATACATTCTCGAAAAAAGCGGAACAGTACCCGGAGCAAAAAACTGTCTGCCGCCATAATTTCCTTTCCATAAATTCATCTGCATCAAAACAGCCAGATCCGTTGCGGTAGAAAACAACCCGGCATGTCCGGAAACACCTCCTTGTACAGCCGCCATCTGGTCATGCACGGTTCCCTGAATTAACTGGCTTCGGAAACGATAATCCTGTTCTGTTGGTGCAATTTGTTTTTCAGGAAAGCGCTGTAATGGATTAAAACCGGTATAAGGTAATCCCAATGGTTCGTAAATATTGGCGGCAACAAAAATATCCAGCGGCTGTCCGGTTACTTTTTCGATCACTTTTTGCAAAGTCAGAAAACCAAGATCGCTGTATAAATAACCGTATTTCCCCGCCTTGTCTTTTGAATTATTCATCGGAGATTTCACTACCCATTTCCATACAGAATCCCGCAAAGCAGGTTTTGCAAAAAGTTTGGGTGCAACCTGAAGATTGTAAACACTATCCGGTTTTGAACTGTAATATTCAGGCAGCAAACCTCCGGCACTGGTTTTAGTCCTGTCCCATAAGGTCGGATAAAAAGAAACCAATCCTGAACGGTGCATCAACAAATCACGGATGGTAAAATTTTGTTTGTTTGTACCAATCAGTTCTGGCAAATAATGAGAAGCTTTTTCGTCCAGATCAATCAGTTTACGATCATAAAGCAGCATAACAGACTGTAAAGTTGCCGCTACTTTTGTCACCGAAGCAACATCGTAAATCGTTTCAGAAGTTACTCGTTCCGGCGTACGGTAATTTAATCCGCCAAAAGATTTGTCATAAATAATTTTTCCTCTCCTGGCCACCACAACCTGACAACCAGGAAAAACATGATCTGTTATAGCAGCTGTTAGCAATGCCATCAATTTTTTGTAACATAGCCGCATTCATTCCAACACTTTCCGGAGTACCGAAACTGATACGGTTCAAAGATTCTGTTTCAATTCCATCACCAGCTTTATAGGAAAGTACAGAAACCGGCAACTTTCCTTTGGAAGCTAATGCGCCGAAAATAATCTGCGGAACAATTTCCTGCTGATCAGATCCATCCTGGTTTGCACAGATCAACGCATCCGTTTCAGGGAAAAACTGAATACTGTATGGACTGCCAAACAAACACAAAATAACTTTTTTGCCACCTTGTTTTAATTGTTTTACAAACTCCGCAGTACCAGCCGAAATACCATAATTATATTTCGGATTTGATGAAATCCCGGTTACTCCAACAACCACAGTTTCGTAAGGTTGCAGATAACTAAGCATTTGCAAAATCTCTTCCTGAGAAGGATCCGATAAAAATGTATAAGGCCTCATAGGCTTATACGTCGACAGCATTTTCTGGAAAACTGACGTACTTCCCTCTCCGATTAAAACAGACGCCATAGTCTGCGCCATGATGGATGTTACAGGCAAAATATTATTATCGTTCCGAACAACAGTAACCGAAGCTTCCGACAATTCACGATATAATTCTTTGCTATCTTCCGTATTAAGGTCAGCATACAGATTATTGATATCAACCGGTTTGTATTGACCTAAACCGGACCAGTATTTTGCCTGTAAAATCCGTTTTACTTTATCATCCAGAAATTTCTGAGTGATCGTTCCCTGGTTAAGTGCGTCTTTTATTTTGGTAATTGTTTCTGCTACATTTTCAGGATATAACAAAACGTCATTTCCTGCCATCAGTGCTTTTAGATTTACTTCAGCTGCCCGGCCAGTTTTCAAAACACCACGCATATTCATCGCATCTGTAAAAACAAGTCCGCGGAAACCCATCTGGTTTTTCAACAAACCGGTAATCACTTTTTCAGAAAGCGAACTGGCAAGCTGTGGTGAATTATCCAGAGAAGGAATAAACAAATGGCCGCTCAAAACACCCATCAAACTATCTGCAATAAGCTGACGATAAGGATAAAGATCAATATTATTCAGCTGTTCAACCGAATGAGTCAAAACGGGTAATGTAAAATGTGAATCTGCATCCGTATCGCCATGTCCGGGAAAATGTTTTGCAGTAGCAATAATGCCGTTGTGCTGCAAACCTTTCATATAAGCCACGGCTTTCCGCGTTACATTCTCCCGGTCTTCACCAAAAGAACGTATACCGATAACAGGATTTTTTGGATTGCTGTTGATATCCGAAACAGGAGCAAAATTGATCTGAATTCCCAGGCGGCGGCATTGTCTGGCAATATCGCTACCCATTCTATAAATCAGCTCATCATCCTGAATTGCTCCCAAAACCATTTGTTTTGGAAAAGAAATGGTGCTATCCAAACGCATTCCCAAACCCCATTCACCATCAATTCCGATAAAAAGCGGAACTTTTGAATGTGCCTGGTAATGATTTGTAAGTTGAGCCTGACGAACCGGACCACCCTGAAAAAAGATCAATCCGCCTAAATGAAAATCGTCAATCAGCCTGTCGATATAACGTGTATTTGCTTCTTCCCGGTTGGAAAAAGTAGCGACCATAAAGAGCTGTCCGATTTTTTCTTCCAGTGAAAGCGATTTTAGTGTACTGTCTACCCATTGATTTTCGGGCAAAACAATAACCGGCTCCGCATGTCTTTTTGGAGCTTTAACCTGTTTCTTTTCCATAACAGGTTTTTCGATTTCGGCATAAGTTTCTCTGGTCTGGATTAATTTCCAGGCAACGGATACTGAACCGAAAAAGACCAAAATCAAAATACTTGCAACTACCCGAATACGGCTTCCCAACCTTTTTTCCATCTCTATTTTCCCAAACTTTATAAGGAAGTATTATTCAAAACATTTAAGGTCGTTGAGCCAAATTTTTCTTTCTTTATTTATATCAACAACAATTATCAACTGCAAAAAGTCCGCTTTAAACTCGTTTTAAGGCAATTCTAATATTTAGCGGTTAGCTGATAGCTCTTGGCTTTTAGCTGGTGGCTCATTATCAGATCGTTGATGATTTCACTATTAACAATTAATAACAAAACATTTAGACGGTTAAATTTCGAAAAGTCTCTTCAAGTGACTTTCCTGTTTGCCTTAATGTTTCAAGAGAGCTGTCACTCACAACGCGTCCTTTATTTATGATGATCACACGGTCGCACAATGCTTCTACTTCCTGCATAATGTGCGTTGAAAAAAGGACCGTTTTGTTATGGCCGGCTGTGCGGATCAATTCCCTGATTTCCTGTATCTGGTTTGGATCCAGACCTGTCGTTGGTTCATCCAGAATCAAGTACCGCCGGATCGTGCAGGAAAGATTGGGCTAAACCGACACGCTGACGATATCCTTTGGAAAGCTGACCGATTTTTTTTCGTTTTTCAACTTCCAGTCCGCAAAGATTGATCATTTCATCCACTCGTGACTTTAAAGCTGAACCTCGCATTCCATAAAGTTTTCCTGAAAAAAGAAGAAATTCCCGGACGTACATATCCAGGTATAATGGATTATGTTCAGGCAAATATCCGATAGCCCGGCGCGCGGGCATGGCTTGTTGTTGTACATCAAAATCGGCAACGGTTGCTGTTCCGGAAGTTGAATTAAGATAACCGGTAAGAATCTTCATGGTTGTTGATTTTCCTGCGCCATTTGGCCCAAGAAAACCTACAATTTCTCCGGGTTTCAGGGAAAAGGAAATCCCGTCCACCGCTCGCTGCGTTCCGTATACTTTTGTAAGATTCGTTACTTGTATTGACATTTATCTGCTTTATTTCGTTTGGGAACCGCTGGTAATCATTAGGGTAACCTGGTTTGAGTAATCAGGTTGGGATAATCCTGTTGGGGTAATCCTGTTGGGGTAATCCCTTGTGGTTACCCTTTCACTCCTGATCTCCTTTTATTTTCTACACAAATATCTGGAAATTCTTTGCAACTATCCGGAAATTCTGGAGAATTTCCGGATAGTTGCCGCGCGAATTCAAGTGCGACCAGAGGTCGCTCCTACACCTTTAAAAATAATTTATTTCTCCATAACAAATACATAAATGCCCATTGGACACCGATAAATGCAAGAACGCCTCCAACAGCTTGTACCGGTTCCGGGAAGAATTCCAGTAAGCCCTCCGAAAAGTGCATCTGCTGTATATTCAAAATCAATGTAACGGCCGACCATGTAAATTACGATGGAGTTCATACCGATTACTACAAAAAAGAATGTCCAGCGGCGATAATTCAACACATCTACAATCCAGTAGAAAAATGCCAGCAACAATATACTGCATCCGCCTGCGCAAAGCACAAACGAACTCGTCCATAAATTCTTATTGATCGGAAAAACAATATCCCAAAGTTGTGAAATGATCAAACTGACGACACCGCCAGCAACTAAATAAAGTACTTTTTTATTTTGAGAAAGTTTAGCAGGATCCGTTCTTAAAATTTCTCCCGAAAATATACCCATTAAACCCGTTGCAATCGCAGGAATTGTTGAAACCAAACCTTCCGGATCATGAATTTTCAAATGCAAACGTCCCGGAAGAATCATTCGGTCGAAATAACTGGCCGGATTACATTCCATTGTCATCAATCCTGCTTCGCAACCCGGAACCGGATAATACATCATAAATGCCCAATAGCCTAATAACAAACCCGCAAACCAGATCCAGCGACTTGTTTTTCCGGTATATAAATAAATAATCTGCGCAAACATTCCTGCTAAACCGATACGTGCCAAAACACTTGGATAACGCATATTAGCCCATTCGGTATGAAAAATTCCATTGTTATAAATGATCCCCAAAAACACAAGAATAAGTCCTCGCTGAATTACTTTTCGGATCAAATCTGACGCAGGTACTCCTTTTTCCAAACGGCTTCCCAACGAAAATGGTGTGGAAACACCTGCCATAAAAAGAAAAGTTGGGAAGATTAGATCATAGGCACGGAAACCGTTCCAGTCGGGATGTGTAAGCTGATGTGCAATAAATACCGCCCAGGACCAGCCGGTAACTTTGGCCAAAACAGCAAAGATATCTTCGCCACCGGAAATCCAAAACATGTCAAACCCACGCAGCGTATCCAAAGACAGCAACCGGTGCGAAGTAGAATTTTCTTTCATTTGAAAAATAAGGGTAAAGGAAATAAAATTTGGTAAAAGCAGTACTTATGAAAAACTTTTATGGCTTACGTTCACAAACACAACTACAATTACTGGATTCTTACTGAAAAATACTATCTGCGACTTGACGCAAAAGTGATTTTATTTAAATAAGCCATATTTGAGTAAAGGATAATGAAAGAAGTTTTGCGACAGAATTTTCATTTCAGGTTTATATTCTTTCCAATATGATCTTCGTTAGTACCATCAATATTCATTTCAACAAAATGCCGTCCATGAAAAAACTCATCTTTTTATTTCTGGCTTTATCCGGATTATTATTTACAGGCTGTGCGAGTTCTAACAATTCATCTTCAAAAGATTCCGAAGATTACCAGGAAACAACCACCATCAACCCAAAGCTTAATAACAAACGGCTTGAAAAAAATCTTGAAAAATTCGCAGCTGATCTTGATCTTTCCAAAAGACAGGTAAAACAGATCAAAAAAATTGAAAAACGTTATGCTCGTAAGGATAGAAAATTATCCAGAAATGATGAAGCAAAACGTCGTGACCATAAACAACTGGCAGAAGCAAAAAGAGAAGAGATTTTGTATGTGTTAACAAATGAGCAACAGCAAAAACTGGAAGTGTTGTCGAAGAAAAACAGGTTTAGTTTTGACCGGATTTTTGGGAAGTAAAATAAGAAAGTGTGACTTCTATTATTATAATTCGTTATAGTTAATAGAAGTCCTGCTTTGAATTCAAAAGATCATTATCTAAATTGATGATGAATAGAATTTGGCTTTCTCAATTTGTCATTAAGTTTTCCTGAACATAAGTAAAAGATTATGATAGCTTTACATCCTAAATATATAGTTGGCAGCGAAGGAGAACAACTCGTTATTCTCCCGCAAAATGAGTTTGACAACATTATAGAAGCATTGGAGGACCAGGAAGATGTACGATTGTATGATGAAGCAAAAAAAGAAGATGATGGAACCAGAATCCTTTTTTCGGATTATTTAAAGGATCGGAGATCTAAGAATGCCTGATTCTTCTGTTTATTGATCTAAGAAAGCTCAAAAGCAATTGGATAATCTTCCAAACAAAATTGTGTCCTCAATTATTCCCTCGATAGCTGCACTTGAAAATAACCCAAGACCTGATGGCTGCAAAAAATTGAAAGGCAGAGAAGGTTATCGAATACGAATTGGTAATTATCGGGTTATTTATGAAATTTTGGATAAAGAATTAATAATTGATGTTATCGCTTTAGGGTCATCGAAAAGATATTTATGAGTAGCTAACTTTCACCGGAACGTCTCATAATAATTTTCAAACCAATTCGCGAAAAATTCGTGCATTCGTGGCAAAAAACTACTGCAATCTTTCCAGCCAAGCCTGAACCGTAGGCCCGGTCATATCAAATAATAATCCAGGCAAAATTCCCAACAAAACAGACAGAATAGCAAGCGGAACCAAAAGCGCCGTTTCACGAATTGTTAAGTCAGTTAACATCGTATGACTTTCATTTTTATACCAAAACGAACCAAAAAACATGCGCTGGTAAGTCCAGAGGAAGTAAGCTGCTGCCAATACAATTCCCAAAGTAGAAAGTGCAGGAATCCAGACAGGCAAAGCAGACGCTTGAAATGCACCCATCAATGTAAATAATTCTCCCACAAAACCTGAAAAACCGGGCAATCCAAGAGAAGCAAAAAATGCAATTCCAGTCAAAACGGTATATCGCGGCATCGGACCGATCAATCCACGGTAATTATCAATTTTACGATCATGCGTACGGTCGTAAATTACGCCTGCCAAAAGAAATAACATCGAAGAAAGTACGCCATGACTCACCATTTGATATATGGCTCCATTGATACCTTCCGCTGTAAAAGCGGCAATACCAAGCAAAACAAAACCCATGTGGGATACCGAAGAATAAGCGATCATCTTTTTCAGATCACTTTGTCCTAATGCATTAAATCCACCGTAGACAATTGAAATCATTCCTAAAACTGCAAGTGGAACCATACTATACTGCGCTTCAACAGGAAAAAATCCATCTACAATTCTGATAAAACCATAACCTCCGATTTTCAAAAGAATTCCTGCCAGAACGACAGAAATCGGTGTTGGCGCTTCAACGTGCGCATCAGGCAACCAGGTATGTACGGGAACCACTGGCAAGTTTCACAGCAAAACCAATAAACAAAAACCAGAAAGCCAGCAAACGAACCGGAATTCCAAATAAGATAAATTCTGTTTCAGGACTTAAAATGGAGCCTGGAATATAATTTCCTGCGTCAGACAAATATGAAAAACGGAAGGTATGCACCAGTTGATCCGCACCAATTCTTCCATCAGCAAGCCATTGTTGAATTTGTAAAATGATATCAGTCTGGATTAAATCTTCCGGGCCTAGAATTCCGACAGCGCGAGCCGTTTCAATTGGATCGATTACAGAAAGGTATAATCCGATCATGACGATCAGGATTAATAACGATCCAAAAAATGTATAAACGAAGAATTTAAGTGCTGCATATTCTCTTCTTGGTCCGCCCCATAAACCAATGAGAAAGTACATCGGAAGAAGCATAAATTCAAAAAACAGATAAAAAAGGAAGAAATCCTGAGCCAGGAAACAACCGATTATACTGGCACTTAAAACAAGATATAAAGCAAAGTAAGCTCTTGTTTTCTGATTGATACTCCATGAACTGATCATTCCGACAAATAGAACGACAACCGCCAATAAAACCAAAGGAAAACTGATTCCGTCAACAGCCAGAGCATAATCGATAGAAACTGTCCCCAAAGAACCAATTGGAAGTGTGATCCAGTCTGCGGTTTCGCTTAATTGAAAACCGGTATTTTGATTATCAAAAAAGAGAAATAGTGAAAGTCCTGTTAACAATTCCAAAAGCAAAACGGAAAGCGCAATCAATCTGAAATCACCTGCACGCTGGGACGGCCAGACAGCAACGGCAACGGCTCCGAATAATGGAATGGCTATCAGTAAGGAAAGTATATGATCAATCATTAGTATAAACTGAAACAAAATATATGATAAAGAGCGGAATGATGCTCCCGAATTATTTTCTTATAAAATCATTAACCACAAAACAAGAAGAACTACTCCTAATGCGGTCACTAAATAATAGGATTGTATTTTCCCATTTTGTAATCCACGAACACCTTGTCCTGCCGATTTAAATGTAAAAACGGTGAGCTTCACACCGCCATCAACAATATTTCTATCTCCCCAGCTTAATGCATGCGCCAAAACCACGCTCCATTTTGCTACGCCATCTACAAAAGAATTGACAATTTTTCTTTCAAAGTGCATTAAGCCAGCTGAAATAAAAGCAAAGGATTTTATGAAAAAATGTTCTCTTGAAAACTCATTTAATCCGGCCAGTTTTTTCAAAACCGGAATTGAATTTTTAGAATTTCCGGCATACATGGAAAATGGATCTTCTGCCTTGGTTTCTTTAAATGCAAGAAAAATAGATAAAACTGTAACACCGGTTGCTACAAAAGGCACCCAAAGAATATGTCCGAATTCCTCCGCTCCTACCAACTCTAAAAACCAGCCGTAAGATGCATCAAACGGATTCCAAGAAAACCAGATAAAAACAGAAAGTGCAGCCAGTAAAGCCATCGGTCCCCACATTGTTAATGGAGATTCGTGCGGATGAACAGATTTGAAAATCTGGTATCGCTTTTCACCCAAAAAGATCAGCCAAACCTGACGTGTCATGTAGTAAGCCGTAACTCCGGCAGAAATCATAATGATGACCGGGAAGAAATATGCCCAGGCCCCATGTCTTTCAGCCCAGAAAAATGCTTCGACAATGATTGCATCTTTTGACAAAAACCCAGAGAAAAAAGGAAGTCCGGCCAAAGCGGAGGAACAGATTACGAAACAGATAAAAGTGATCGGTAAATATTTACGAAGTCCGCCCATCGTACGCATATCCTGCGGATCAAAAGTTTCGTCGTTTTCAGAAGGTGTTACGGCGTGAATAACCGAACCGGCAGAAAGAAATAATCCGGCTTTGAAAAATGCATGTGTTGCCAGATGAAAAAGTGCAGTCCGCCAGCTGCCAAGTCCGACGGCGATAACCATCAAGCCCAATTGCGACATGGTTGAATAAGCCAGTACTCTTTTAATATCCCAAACCTGTGTTGCTTTTACCGCACCAATTACCATCGTAATCGTACCAATACAAGCAATAACAATTTGTGCTTCCGGTGTTAGTAAAAAGGAAATTCTCGCCAATAAAAATATTCCGGCTGCAACCATGGTCGCTGCGTGGATTAAAGCTGAAACTGGCGTTGGCCCTTCCATGGCGTCTGGCAACCAGCCTGATAATGGGAATTGAGCCGATTTTCCCATACAACCTCCAAAAAGACATAAACCGATTGCCGTTAAAATTCCCGGATCAAGCGTTTGGATTGGACGTGGCAAGCACCTCAAAGTCGGTAGAACCAATATAGTAAAACAGCATTAAAATTCCGGTCAGGAATGCTGCGTCACCAATTCTGTTTAAAACAAAAGCTTTCTGAGCCGCCCAAACTGCACGTGGTTTGAAATACCAGAAACCAATCAATAAATAAGAAGAAAGACCCACCAATTCCCAGAAAATGTACATCACCAGAAGATTTCCAGCCAGCACAATTCCAACCATTGAAAAAAGAAAAAGCTGAATAAAGGCAAAATAACGGTGAAGATTCTGGTCGCCGTGCAAATAAGACATGGAATAAATCTGTACCAGAAAAGCTACAAAATGAACAATGACCAACATAATCAGCGTCAGTTCATCGAAGCGAAAAGAGAGTTCTATATTGGTTTGCCCGATAAGCGCCCAGTTGATTTTTACTGTGTGAAGCGTTTCAATATCAGCGAAATAAATACTTGTCGCCAAACCAATTGCCGTGATAAAAGCACCAATCCAACCCGCCGGTTTATTCAGATTTTTCCCGCCAAGCCACAAAACAAAAAATGCCAGAATCGGTAAACCCAGAAGTAAAGATGCAGGTATGGTATAAGCAGTTTCTGACATTGAGGTGAGTATTCGTTAAGTCCGGCAAATATCCTGAATTAGTCGCCGATTTCAAACTAAGCTAAAGGTCTTTCTCGATATCTTCCAGCTTTTCACTTTCGCTGCCGTGCAGCACCGTTAATAACTCTTTGATATCGTAAATATTTTTGTTGTAAGAATTTCCTAAAATGATAATAACCGCCTCATCTTCCGGACAAATCCAGAACATGGAATTATATCCTTTCCACCAGCCGCCGTGATAAATAAATCTTGTTGAATGATCCGGTTTTACGTGCATACGGAATCCGTAACCATAATTTCTGATTCCATCCCGCTCAAAACTTCTGGGCGTCCAGGCTTCGGTTAACAGCTTTTTATTGATCAATAAACCGGAAGTCAGTCCGGCGTAAAAACGATAAATATCTCCTGTCGTGGAATACAAACCTTTATCTCCGACCACATCATCATAATAATCTTTTGCCAGCATCCGTCCATATTGGTGACCGACAGTTCGGTACATCATCGCACTTTCGGAAGTATCCGTTACCAAAACAGTATTGTTCATTCCTAGCGGCGTAAAAATCTCGTTATGTACAAAATTGTTAAACGAGTCTCCGCTCACTTTTTCAACGATGGCTGCCAGAACGCAATAATTTGTATTGCAATAATTAAAAGAACGACCGGGCCGGTTGTATGGATGCGGCGTTGGAACAACCTTGGCGTACCAGTCCATCACCGTCATATTGGTAGGAAACTTTTTACCGTGACGAACGCTATCCGGGAAATGAATAAATGTAATTTGGCAAACCACTTCTGTGACTTAGCAGCATATCCACTTTCACGCCGTGATATGGAAAATCAGGAAAAAATCTTTGTACAGAATCTTCCAGACTTACCTTTCCTTCCTGAATCAGTTTCAGAATAGCAACAGCAGTAAAAGGTTTTGACAAAGAAGCCAATTGAAATTTGGAATGACTTTGCAGCGAATCCTTATCCCGCAAATGCGCATAACCAAAAGAATTCTGGTAAAGAATCTTTCCTTTTTGAACGATCAGAACATTACCGTTAAAACCGGCATTCCTCTTCCTTCTGAAAATATCTTGAATTTGTTCTATTTTAGCCAGTGTTTTTGCATCCGGATCCTTGATCTCAACAGGGTCCAAATTGGGATTTGACTTGGCATTTCTTTTGAAATTAACCAGATCGTGAGATTTACTATTCCTTACCCATACCAGGGAAAGCACTATTACAAATACGGCAAATAACGCCGCCCACCACACTTTCGGCTGCACTTTTTTCAACATAGGCTTTTGGCCATTAAAGTTTTTTAAACGTTAAATGCTAACGATAAACAGTTAGCATTTTCTATATTTTATCTAATCTATTTCAATATGATAGCAACCCGGTTATGCGTTATCTTCGTATTACATTACAAATTGAAACGTATACAGAATAAAATTTCCCAGGCTTACAAAGATATATATTAGAAAGTAAAGAACCTGACTCCGATTTAGATTGATTCCAAAATAAGTTAACACCACAGACAAACCCGGCAAAATAAATGACGACTCCATTAACACAAAAATCAACAATTCAGGAAATCCAGACCCGTTTTGATCATGACGTTGAGCGTTTCAGCAAGCTTGAAACCGGTCAGCAGGCAACCATTGATGCACCTTTGGTTCTGGATCTGGTAGCAGAAACAGCCGCTTTACATTTAAAACCAAACGATACAATTCTTGATATTGGCTGTGGAGCCGGAAATTTTACATTAAGAGTTTTGCAGGAAGTTCATCCGTTGGCGTGTCATTTGGTGGACCTTAGTCAACCTATGCTGACAAGAGCCAGTGAGCGTATTGAAGCATCTGGTGTGAAATATGTTCAAACCTATCAATCAGATCTTCGCGATCTGGATTTTGAAGAAAATTCTTTCGATTGTATTCTGGCAGGAGCAGTTTTGCATCACCTTCGGGATGATGAAGACTGGCAGGAAACCTTTGAAAAATTATATATCTGGTTAAAGCCAGGCGGAAGGATTTATGTTTCCGATCTTGTTTCCTTTGATGAACCGGGCGTTCATAAACTGATGTGGAAACGTTATGGCGATTATCTGGAATCGCTTGGAGGAGCTGAATATAAAGAAAAAGTCTTCGCTTATATTGATAAGGAAGACTCTCCGCGTTCTTTGCCGTTTCAGCTTGGTTTGCTGCGTTATTCCGGCTTTTCTCATTATGATATTCTTCACCGCAACAGCGTTTTTGCCTGCTATTACGGTGAAAAATAGTTTCAGAAAGCGCTGATCAAAACTCAGCGCTTTTTGGATATCTTGGGAAAGGAATCACATCACGAATGTTACCCATTCCGGTTACAAACAATACCAGACGCTCAAAACCCAGACCGAAACCGGAGTGAGGCGCCGTTCCGAATTTACGTGTTTCCAGATACCACCAGATCGTTTCAGGATCGATTCCTACTTCGTGAACACGTTCCAGTAATTTCTCGTAGTTATCTTCACGCTGACTTCCACCGATAATCTCGCCGATTCCAGGGAAAAGAACGTCCATCGCACGAACCGTTTTTCCATCGTCATCCAGTTTCATGTAAAACGATTTGATCTCACGCGGATAGTTGGTCAGGATAACCGGTTTTTTGAAATGTTTTTCAACCAGATAACGCTCATGTTCGCTGGATAAGATCAATTCCCCAACCCACAGGATACTGGAATTTCTTTTCTTTATGGGGTTTCGATTTCAAAAGAATATCAATCGCTTCTGTATAAGTCAGACGTTCAAATGCATTTTCAACAACAAAATTCAGTTTTTCCAAAAGTGGAATTGAACGTTCGTTTTGCGGTTTGTTTTTATCTTCTTCTGCCAAACGGTTTTCAAGGAAAGCCAGATCATCTTTGCAGTTTTCAAGCGCATAAGAGATGACAGTCTTGATAAAATCCTCAGCCAGATCCATATTATCTTCCAGCTCAAAGAAAGCCATTTCAGGCTCAATCATCCAAAACTCAGCCAAATGGCGCGTTGTGTTTGAATTTTCAGCACGGAAATGTTGGTCCGAAAGTATAAATTTTGGAAAGTGCCATCGCTCCCAACTCTCCTTCCAATTGTCCGGAAACCGTCAGGTTTGCTTCTCTTCCAAAAAAATCTTCTTTAAAGTTAATGTCGCCTTCGTCCGTTCTTGGCAATTTGTCCAGATCCAAGCGTCGTAACGCGGAACATTTCACCAGCACCTTCTGCATCAGACGCGGTGATAATTGGTGTATGAAGATAGAAAAATCCTCTGTCGTTATAATATTTATGAACAGCAAAAGCCAGCGCGTGACGAATGCGCAGAATCGCACTGAAAGTATTTGTACGAGGGCGCAAATGTGCTATTTCACGTAAAAATTCAAGTGAATGTCTTTTGGGCTGCAACGGATAAGAATCAACATCTGCCGTTCCATAAACGAAAATATCATCGATTTTAACCTCCACAGCCTGACCAGAACCCTGAGATGCTACAAGCTGGCCCGTTATTTTTAAACAAGAACCAGTGGTAACCGTAAGCAAAAGTTCAGCAGAGAATTGTCCCGGAGCGGCCACCGCCTGAATATTATGAATGGTTGATCCGTCGTTAAGCGCTATGAAAATCGCGTTTTTACTTTCACGTTTCGTACGTACCCAACCTTTCAGGGTAACGGATTGTGCATCCGGAGTCTGTTGTAATAATTCTTTGATCTGCAAAGGTCCCATCTTAATATAAATTCAATCCTTATATAAAACTCAACTGTAAACTTCCAATTTTTTATGAGGCGCAAAATTACAAAATACCCTACGAAAACCTATTCTAAAAGACCAACTTACTTTTATGTTCAAAAAGGTCATTGCCCGAACTGGTTTATGGCTTAATTTTGTTCCTTGCAAACTATGACTAACGCATATCCAATTTTGAATACCCGCATCGCCACATTTTTATCCGTAGTATTTCACCCTCTGATTATTACTACGTATCTTTTTGCAGTCCTTTTCCTTATCACACCTGAGCTTGCCGGCGTCAGTGCGCTGGAACTTCCGGGACTGGGCAGCCTTTTACTTTTGATATTTTTAAATACGTTTGTCGCTCCGACAATCGTCATATATTATTTCTTCCGTCTGGGAATTGTCAGCACTTTGCATGTAGATTCTTTGCGTGAAAGACGTCTACCTTACCTTGCAACCGGCATTATTTACGCCATAGCGACTTATTTATTTGGGTGGAAATTACAGCCAATAGCAGAATTGGCGCCACAGATTTCTATTATTCTGGGAAGCGTGACGGTATCTTTAATAATTGTGGCAGTCGTTAGCTTATCCTGGAAAATAAGTGCACATGCAACCGGCATGGGCGGCGCTATTGGTATTCTTACAGGTTTAATTGTTCGTTTTGAAGAACATTTATTATTAACACCGCTGCTGATTGTTGTTTTAATCAGCGGTATTTTATTAAGTGCAAGACTTTATTTGAATGCCCATACCCCTGCACAAATTATCGCTGGACTTGCCTGCGGACTTGCCGTAAGTAGTGCTACGATTTATTTTTTATTTTAAAAAGCAATAACAGTAAGGCTGAAAGATTAGCGACTTATATTTAACAAATTAAGTCCCGGAATAATCTTCATCCTCAATTATGGCTACTTACCAAAATCTTCTTTTCAATAACCATGACGGTGTTGTCAGGATCAGTTTAAACCGACCGGCGGTTCACAACGCTTTAACCCTCGAATTAATCAAAGAAATCACCACAGCATTTCAGGAAGCAGAGGAAGATTCCTCTGTTCGGGTAATTGTTTTGACTGGTGAAGGCGAAAAAGCATTTTGTTCAGGAGCTGATTTAAAAGCGGCCATGGAATCCGGAAAAAGTGCGGGAGAAATGCTGCGTGATGGGTATAATCCTATGATTGAGGCGATAAGAAATATTCCAAAACCGGTTATTTGCAGATTAAATGGTCTTGCCGTTGGAGCCGGATGTTCGCTTGCTCTTGCCTGTGATCTGATCATTGCCAGTGAAGATTCCTATTTAAGCCAAATGTTTGTACAAATTGGATTGATGCCGGATGCAGGTGCTTCTTTCTTTTTACCAAGATTGATAGGAATGGCCAGAGCATTTGAATTAGCCTCAACCGGAAGAAAAGTTTATGCGCCGGAAGCGGTTCAAATTGGGTTAATAAACAAATCAGTTTCAAGAGAAAAATTGGATGAGGCAGTTGACGAAGCTATCTCGTATTATCGCCACGCTCCTACCAAAGCCATTGGCGCGATCAAAAAAGTTTTCAATAAATCTTTTGAATCCAATTTGACAGAAATATTAAATCTTGAAATGGAAAATCAGGATTTGTTACAAAAAACCAAAGATGCAGCAGAAGGAATTTCATCTTTTTTACAAAAGAAAAAACCTGATTATCAGGGCAAATAAATTTTTTAGCAAAAAAATTTCAAATTATTTTCCTTCAATATTTGCATAATCAAAACACAAACTCTATCTTTGCAGTCCAATTCAAGGAATGGATTTGTAGCTCAATTGGATAGAGCACCTCACTACGGATGAGGAGGTTTGGGGTTCGAATCCCTACAAGTCCACGAAAAGCACTTATCAGAGATGATAAGTGCTTTTTACTGAAAAGAAAAATACTTGGATTCGGGGAGTGGCGCAGCCCGGTAGCGCATCTGGTTTGGGACCAGAGGGTCGCAGGTTCGAATCCTGTCTCCCCGACAAAAATGAAACACTTGACATTGATTTGTCAGGTGTTTTTTGCTTTCAGAGCAAATTTATCTTACCAATAAAACCGTTCCGTTCTTACTCACAATTTCTCCGCTATTAGTCACTGCTTCCATTTTCCAAACGTAAACGCCGCTATCCGATTTAATCCCTTTGATTTTCCCGTCCCAGCCATCACTCAGCTGTTTTGAAAAGTAAATTACTTCTCCCCAGCGATTATAAATTCTTAAATAGTTAAGAGAAGCAATACTGCTGGCAATAGGGACCAGCATTTCATTTTTACCATCACCATCGGGGGTAAATATATCCGGAAGTGTAATTGAAGCGGGAGGAGTTACGGTCAATGTTACTTTCCCGTTTCCGCTACATCCTTGAAGCGTATTTAAAGTTACGGAATAGGTCTGACTTGCATTGAGTGTTGCACTTGGATTTGAAATTGACGGATTATTCAGTCCATATGGAGGTGACCACACATAACTCACTCCTGAAACACCTGCTAACTGCGTGAGAAGATGCTGTAAGTGGAAATGGTTTATTGGCAGGAATATCCCGTATCCGGGGTCACAACAACCTGAATTTCCGGAATGACTGTCACGGTAACTGTATCCTTGAAAGAGCAATTTTTATCGGTTGCGGTGATCATGTACGCGTGGTTTGTGCTGAGGTGAAGCAAATGGTTCAAGTGCTGATCGATTATCAAGACCTACAGCAGGTGACCAGGAATAATTTGTTACGTTTGTCGTGGTAAGTAATTGTATTTCCTGTCCGACACAAATTGTCGTATCTGATATTGATTTTAAGCTGAATTGCCCCATTAAGTTTTACTTTTGATCAGTGTATCATTGATACACCCATTATAGTCTTTAACAAAAACTCTATACTCCTTTGCTACTAACATTGAAAACATTCGACGTCTGATAATTTATTGAATCAAGAGAATATTGAAACGGAGAAATGGCTTTCTTGGGGTATACTGTCAACGTTGCGGTTCCATCACACTTCTTATCGTCAATAACTCACTCAATATCCATGAATGTAATATTTGTTGCCTTTGGAATTGGTTATTTCCTTGCCACAAACTTCATTTTTGATGCGTAAGCGTAACTTTCTTATTACCATCTGAATTCCAGCGCAAAAGATAAGGCCCTTTTCCTGATCCGCTGACAATCGTCGCGCCGTCAAAATTCCATATAAAAGAGTATCCGGTAGCTGACGGCAGAGTTCCGGTATAGGCAACTTTAACATTTTTATTTCCACATGTGGCAGGTGGATCAATTGAAAAGTCGGCACTTACATTAATATTGGCAACACTGCAAATATTCTGGTATACTGCGGAAACCGAAGATTGGGAAGAGTAGTAATTTGTAAAAGATAAGTAAGCAAAATTTGCCTCCCCGGATTCACAGGAAATTTGGTTATCATCACGAAAAATATAGATCGGAACACCTGTTTTACCCACATATTTTTTACCACTGTCGTTGTAAGAAACAAAAAGTTTATCATTGACATACACGTCCATGATACCTGTTTGTCCGTTTCGTGTAAACGTCAATAAATAATATTTATCCAGTTTAAAATAAGGACAATCACCTGAGATTCCTGTGGGATAAAAATCTATACAGCGATCAGTGGACCCGTTTAAATTCTTAAAATAAATCCCGTCATCCAGTTGTCCGTTTGAAAAATCAATAATCCGAGCCCAGGTTTTGCCCCAGCTCGTGTTCTTGATATACATTTGAATGGTGTAAGTTTCGGAAACGGTTCCTTCTGTATTGGCGTACATAAGCCCGTAATTCAGATTGGTATGATAAACAGTTCGGGAAACCTGGCAATCGAGATTGTCCACCACAAATGAGCCTGGTGAAGTTCCAAATGTACAGGATCCAAGCGCTTTTGCCTGTGTTAAGTCCGATGCACAGGCCGGTTCGGCCACCTGAAAATTGTTTGAAAATCGATACGAGTTTTCTACATTTTGCGAAAGGCAAACGACATGCAGAAACAGAAAGATTATAGTTTGTAAAAATCCCGACTTCATATCGACATCGCCATGGGCATGATTACAAGTTAACGTTGAGTGAATTCAATACTAAACTTCAAATAATTTAATTTCTAAAATTACTTGAAGTTTACAATTTAACGGGATCGAAGGCACAAATTCAAATTAAAAATATACCGTAACTGTTGGTCATTTAAACTCTCTTTCTGCAATCACTTTTACAGCACGATCTAAAATCTCTTTGTCATCCGTTATTCTTTTTACCATTTTAGCAGCTTCTGCATAAACGCTCATAGGATATTGAGGGACAAAATTTTTATCCATTTCAACCATCGGCACTTTTAGCCGGGCGTGTTTTATACTTTCAAGATGTTCGATGGAAACGTAACTTAATTCGGTATGCCCCTGTCCCAAATCACAAAGTCCGAATGCAATATTGTTGGCTGGATCCAGCTCCGACAACAGCCAGATGGCTTTACCATATTGTGAATATAACTTCACTACCGGCGCATGATCTTTTCCAAGCTCGTTCTGAACTTCGAACGCATTTTGAATCATGATCGCTCTTAAATCTTCTGAAATCATTTTTGACATACTTCAAATATAATAGCTGAAGGATCATTTGACAATTATTATTAATTACAAACCGGTCAAAGTTTTTTTGACAGACAATAAGATGAAAGTATCCACAGGATAAACCTGTCTGAATCGTTTCTAATCTTTGATAATTTTCAAAAACATAAGTCCTGTGTCTAAACCTCGTAGCAAAGTTTTGAAATCCCAAGATTTGAAGTCGAATTATATTAAGGGACACGAATTTTACTATATGGATAAAACGCACCGGTAAGATTTTTTATGTGATCTTCATCTCTTTCGTGAGAGCAGCTTAGGATAGCGTAGCAGAACAGAAGCAACAATTAGCACTATAATAGCTGCTGTGATGGCGAATGGTTTATTATGTTTTATATGCTGGGCCAGTGTGACTACCATGTAAGAGATCAAAAAAAAGGCTCCCCAAACACCAGTTGTCCGTATTAGGAATAGCATAACAAATAACAAGAGTAAGATACCGACAACAACTATTTGGACGTCATTCAATCCACCTTTTAATTGTTCATTCGGAGAAATTATTTTTTTGACGGCATTATCAATAAAGAAGCAAGCAATCAAAATAGTAGTAAGCCAGGTTGCCACTTGTCTGGTAAAGGGCCTTTTCAGTAATTTATTCAGATGGGCTACGGAAATAATTTTCATTTAATCCAATGTGATTAAAATACCAAAGTTTTAAATTACCAATAATAATTAAGTTCTCAGATCTCCAATGACGTATTGTTGGATGCACACGATTCAAATGAACAACAAAAAAGAGGCCAGTAATCAGGCCTCTCATCATCAAATATAAATTCCGGAATTTTCATTCCGTATATTTTAAAAAAATTAGTTCTTAACCATATCGATTAAAAACTGCGCCAATTTTTCAACCTGATTTTTATCTTTCGACAAAATAAATGTCTGCCATAATCCTGTAAAATTTGCTGCTATAAATTCTGCCAGAAGCTTTGGATCTTTATCAGCAGAAATTTCGCCCTGTGCTTTTGCATCGGTTAAAAGCTGCTCAAAAAAATCGACAATATCTTTCCAGTTATTTTTGATAATGGAATGTACACTCTGATCCACAGCGGCCAGCTCAAAAGTCGAATTGACCGCCATACAACACTTTCCGGTATTGACAGTCGCTTCTACGGCACTGCGGATCATATTTTCAACACGCTCCATCGGTGAAGTCCCCGAACGCAGCTTCCTTATGCTCTTTTAACTTTTCAGCTGCATAATTACCAAGGCACTGTAAATATAAACTATGCTTGTCGCCATAGGTATCATATATACTACCCCTGTTCAGGCCCATGGTCTGTACGAGGTCTTCCATGGAAGTTGCGTTGTATCCTTTTTCCCAAAAAAGATCACGCGCCTTTTCCATCCTTTCTTCCGGATCAAACTCCTTTTTTCGTGCCATAACACAAATATACCATCTTGAACGATTGTTCTAAAATTATTTTACTACTTAGGAACAATTGTTCCTGAATTTTGGTGCAATATATTTTAAAAGATGTAAAAATATTCGGACATAATCACCATTGCTATGTATAGTTAAAACAAAAAATCAGGCTGTAAGCCTGATTTAAAGCATTTTCCGAAAAGAAAATTTTAAGGGTAGGAATAGATAAAATCTTAAAAGTTCATGACTACTAGAGAGAGTGTTATTTGCCCAGTCCCCAGGTTTTATTGGGTTTTGGTCCCATTTCAAGTTCCAGCGTTCCACCGGCAATCAGTTGTTCATGTGTAAAAGTCGGAACATTTAGCACTTTGCCGTCAAACTTTGCACTCTGAATATATTTGTTAACTAACGGAACTATGGTTGGCGATAACTTTAAATTGTTTTCCGTTTGGCAAAGCAATTGACACTTTTTCGAAAACCGGACTACCGATCGTATATTCAGGTTGTCCTGGTGTAATTGGATAAAAACCCATGGAAGAAAATACAACGAAAGCCGTCATACCACCACCATCCTCATCACCGGGAATACCGAAAATATTATCCTTAAACCAGACATCAAGCAGAAAACGGATATGTTTTTGCGTTTTCCAGGGTGCATCCGTGAAATTGTACAAATATGGAATATGAAAACTTGGCTCATTTCCCATTGAATATTGTCCGACCAAACCGGTCGCATCCGGAAATTTCGCCCAGAACTCGTATTTGCTTCTGCCCAGATCTTCTCTGTAAAGCTGATCCAGATTATTTTCAAACTGTTTTTTTCCGCCCATCAAACCGATCAATCCAGGGATATCATGCTGAACCTGCCATTTGTAGGTATAGCCATTATTTTCATCATAAAAATCACGACCGCCCATACCTCCGTCAAATTTTGGATCGATAGCAATCCAGGCGCCTTTGCTGTCTTTTGGCAAGAACATATTTTTATCTGGTACTCCACAGATTTTTGTAGTTCAATGCACGGGCACTGAAAGTTTTATAATCTTCCTGTTTGCCAAGATCTTTTGCCAGTTCGCCAACGGCCCAGTCATCATAACTTCCGCCCAAAGTGACTGCTACTGCCTGACGTTTTTCAAAAGGATCAACCAGTTTTACAGTTTCTTTTTCATCTTTTCTCAAAGCCGGGAAAAATCCCTTTGGTACGATAAATATCGTCCAGTTCACATTTCGGGCCGTTTCGCCATGGAAGCATCGTTGCTTCGGTAGCATTTTTATACATACCTGAATATGCTTTTGAAACATCAAAATTGCGTAGTCCTTTTCTATATCCATCCAAAAAAGTAACCGAAGAATGAAATCCATTCATACAGGCATGATCACCAAAAAGCACCGGAAATGTGGGCATCCAGCCACTTTGATCATACATGTTCACGAACGAATTCAGCATATCCTCTTCCTGTGCAGGATTCAGGATAATTCGTAATGGATGATGGGCCAGATAAGTATCCCACGTCCAGTCGTCAACATAAAATGGACGATTGCTTTGATGAATCTTTTTATCAAAACCGCTGTAATATTGATTATCCTCAGAAATATCAACCATACGTTCATAAGTGCGGTAAAGAGAAGAATAAAAACTGCGCTTCTGGCCCTCTGTTCCGCCTTCAACCTGAATCTGGTTTATAACATCAGACCAAACTTTCTCGCCCTTTTTCTTTAATTCGTCAAAACCCGTAGATTTTAATTCTGCTTCAAAATTCTTTTTCGCCTGTTCCGGACTGATGTACGAAATGGCATATTTCAGTTCAATTTTGCCATTTTTATTGTCAGGAAAACTGATCCAGGCTTTGGCATTTTTTCCTTTTATAGTTTGTTCCGATGAAGTTTTATCATTTTGTAAAATTCCAGCTGTACCTTTTTCACTGAAAACTCCATACATGTAAACCGGAATATCCCCGTGATAAATTTCCGTTGCTACGATCTCATTACCTGAAATAAATTTCCAGGAACCTTCACCCTCATTATACAAGTTGAACAAAAGACTTTTTGACGACTTTTCGGGAAATTCGAAACGAAAAATTCCTGCTTTTTTACCCGGTGTAAATTCGACAGTAACTTCGTCATCGACAAGATAAGTTGAATAATACCAGGGCTGCATTACTTCCAGATCGTGATCATAAGTAAGTTTCTGTTTCCATCCGGCAGCTGTTACAGGATTGACGGACGGTTTTATTGAAAAAGCCTGGCCGAGGCGGTGCGAAACTACAATAAGCGGGAAACTTGAAATCTGATCGTCCAGATAATCCTTGCGTTCCGGGTACATCCGGATCATCTGGTTGGGGAGCTGAATCGTTGGTCTGGTAGGTTCCAAAAGCTGCCCAACATTTCCAACGCGCAGATCAACATATTTTAAATTATCAACACCGTTTTTTTGTGCCAAATGAATTATAATGAAAACAAAAACCAAGTAAGATTAAGAAAAGGATTTTAAACGTTTTTAAGGGATAAATCATGTGAAACTAAATTTTATTAACTCTAACGGTGCTTATAATTCGAAGTATTTCTTCTTTATTCAATACATATCTAACTTCGCGGCCACTTTATATCAATTTGTGCTGTTATTAAAAACACTAACTATTGTTTAACTTTAAATCAATAATTTCATATTCCGATTGAAATGAGTGCGCAATTAAACGTTGAACCATTAAAAAAAAATTAATAATTGATTAACAAGACCCTTAATGACTGCCTGGAGGGAATTTTAATTTTATTTCTCTCTACCTTATACCTATGAAATTTAAATTTCTCTTCTTTTTATTTTTCATCTTTCTAACTTCCCGGCTTTTCTCGTTTTTGCCAGGCCCAATCCTATGGCCTTGGCTTCGACAGTTTCGAAGTGATACAGGACAAAAGAACTGGTCTGGATTTGAGTCCGGGCAATACTTTCTGTTTTGATAAAGATTTTGAATTGTCATTCGAACTTTCATTTCTGGCCAATAAAAAAATCTACTTCGGCTATATCGTAAGGTTGATTGAAAATGATAAGCAAAACATCGATCTGATTTACGACAACAGTGCAAAAAGCAAACATTTCAAATTGGTAATTGGAGACAAATTCGCTCCTGTTTCATTCGATTTTCCGGGCAACTGATCTGTTCAAAAAATGGAACAGGATTACCCTGAAATTTAATAAAGACAAAAAAAATATTCAGGTCACATATGGCGACAAAAGTTTTATTCAACCGTATAACTTTTAGTGATAACGGCTGTTTCAAAATTCTGTTTGGAGCAAATCAGTATAAAGATTTCAAGTCTACCGACGTGCCTCCAATGAAGATCAGGAATATTTCAATTCTTGAAAATGCGCTGCTAAAATATCGCTGGTCACTGAACGAAACGGACGGCTTAAAAGCGATTGAAGAAATCCAGAAAAAGGATGGTCTAGCTGTTAATCCGGTCTGGATATAAAAAGTTACATTACGAATGGCAACTGGTTCAGAACGCTGACAATGCAGGATTTCGTTAAAGTTGGGTTTGATCAAAATAAAGGTATTCTTCATTTCATTTCAAAGGATTCCCTGGTTCAATTACAACATCGCCGGAGATAGTTTCGGAAAGTGTTAAGTTCAACGATCAAAAACAAACCCTTTACATTGATAATCAGATACTTTTTGATAAGAACAAGAATCAACTATACAACATTTATATTGACGAACAGCAAGTTTCCACTTTTGATATAAAAAACCGGATTTGGGATAAAACCGGAATTGCTTCTGCTCCAAAAAAGAAATTTCCTTCATGCCAATAAATTTTATTCCGCAGCAGGATTCTTCTATTTACATTTTGGGAGGTTATGGTCATCTGGCTTATAAAAACAACGTCCAGCGGTATAATAGTACCATTCAGGCAAAATGGGAAAATATCCAGATGAAAGATTCCGTTTTCACACCCAGGTATCTGGCCGCTCTCGGTACAACTAAAAATGGTGCGTACATTCTTGGTGGTTATGGAAGCTCAACCGGACAACAAATGCTGAATCCAAGAAACTGGTATGATCTGCTCTTTTTTGATATAAAAACAAATCATTTCAAAAAGATTTATGAGTTAAAAACACCAGAAGAAGATTTTGTCTTCGGAAATTCCATGATCATTAATGAAAAGGACAGCAGCTATTATGCATTGATTTTTCCAAAACATAAGTTTAATTCTGAATTACAACTTATTAAAGGATCGCTGACTAAGCCGGATTTTAAAATTGTGGGATCCAAAATTCCTTATCAGTTTGTTGATATACAGTCCTATGCAGATTTATTTTTTGATCCTTCCAGTGGCCGTTTTGTTGCAGTGACGTTATATCAGGCAGAAAATAATCAGACAAAAATTGGCGGTTTATTCTCTTTATACACCACCACTGGAATCGTTAGAACCTGTCACAACAGTTGAAGCTGATAACTACAAAACAATTTGGATTGCAGTCGGTTTTATCATTTTGTCATTACTTGCTTTCAGTTATTTCAAGTATGCCAAAAAAGAGACAAAAATCGATATGCCGGTTTTAACAAAAGAACCTGAAATTATACCGATCACAACATCCGGAACCCGAAATTCTTACTGTCACAAAAGAAATAGTAAATGAGGAAAGAGCAACTGCACTTCAAAGTAGTATCTTCTTATTCGGGAATCTTCAATTGTTTGATGACGAACGAAATGAAATCACCAAGCAGTTTAGTCCGCTTGTGAAGGAATTATTTCTGGTGATCCTTCTTTATTCCATTCGTTGGGAAGGTATCAGTTCCGAGAAATTGAAAGAATTACTTTGGTTTGACAAGCCATCGGAAAGTGCCCGGAATAATCGCTCGGTTAATATTGCGAAGCTAAAAGGCATTCTGGATAAAATGAAATATTGCCAGGTTTCGAAAGAAACCGGTTATTGGAAGATCAAAATTGATTATGATAAAATCCATGTGGATTACACGCATTACCTGGCCATCATTGGCAACAAACGTGCTTTAAATAAAGAAAGTATTACCGAACTGGCTGAAATCACGAAACGTGGAAATTTTTTATCCAACGTCGAATATGAGTGGCTGGATAGTTTCAAATCCGAGATCTCAAATGAAATTGTAGATACTTATCTGCGTTTTGCTGCTTCGGTAAAAATCTCCGATGATCCGGAATTCCTTATCAAACTGGCTAATTATATTTTCTATTTTGATCCGGTAAATGAAGATGCCATGATTATAAAATGCAAGGCACTGGCGCATTTGGGAAAACATTCCCTGGCAAAAACTACTTATGAGAATTTTGCCAGAGAGTATAACCGCATTTATGGTGAAGATTTCCAGAAGGATATGCCGGAAGTTTTACACTCCTGAAATTCCTTTTAATTGTAATTCATTTGAACAGAACGGATCGCGCTGTTTCCTGATTTATTTCCGGAAACATTTACTCCTACCCGGGGAGCACGATCCCAGCGCGGCAGCCATGAACCTTCAATTTTATAAGGTAGCTGATCTGCTTTTTCCCCTTTAACATTCCAGCTAAATTCATAAAAACGGCCAAAACGACTTTGTAATTTCAAATTAACAGATTCATACTTTCCTGGTAATTTCCTCAGTTTTGATGACTTTATAAACTCCATCTTTTATCTGCCAAAAGTTAAGCTTGTCTTTCTGAATACCAAATCCGATGGCATTATTAGCATCGCCATAAACAGTAATATTTTGTGCAATATCCTCTTTCGGAATTACTTCTGCTGAAAAAGTATAATTTCCGTTTTTCACAACCAAACCAAGAAAATTTCCAGTCGTTGTCTGGTTGCTGTTTTCAATTTCCAGTAATCCGTTTTGAACTTTATATAGAGGTTTTGGAAAACTCACATCATAAACCCAGGAAGTTTCATTTGCCGTTTTATCAAAACTGATCTCTACATCTTCATTGATTTTTTCACTTGCAACCAATGGCGTTTCTGCTTGTGCGGGTGTTGTTTTTCCATAACGGAATGTCGGCCATTTGGTAGTTTCATCCCAAACCAGTTCGCTTAATACGCCTTGTCTGCCAGCATAGGTAAAATCGGATGCCATTATAGGCATGGTGTAAATAAAAATAACGATTATCCGGCGTTGTAACGACTGTTCCATGTCCGGGACATTTCCAGGTTTCATCACCAAAAAGAACCGGATTTCCTGAATATTTAGTCCACGGGTCCTTGTATTTTTTCTGCTCTTGCCAAACCTACCTGATAATTACAATTCTCTCCACAACATGCATTTCCGGAATAAAGCATATACCAGTAATTCCCTCTTTTAAATATTGCCTGGCCTTCTGCCCCGCCAGCTTCCCAGTTATTTGGATCTGCTTTTATCAAACTAAATTCCTTGCCAATTACTTTCAAACCATCATCAGAAAGCTCAGCACCCAGTATTTCAATACCTCTGTCCCTTATCCAGACCGTATGCTTTCCAGGTAAAAAATAATTTACCTTTGTCTTCCACAACAAAACCGTCAATCGCTTCTTTGGTCCATTCCAGAAGCAAGCCATGATCCGTGAATCCTTTTTTAATATCTTTTGTACTGGCAACACCTATAAAAGATTGTTTGTCAGATTTCCTGCGGGCTGTATAATAAACGAAAAAAGTACCATTGCGATAAAACAATTCAGGTGCCCAATAACTTCCCATCGTCCAGGACGGTAATTCGGCAAAAACAGGACCCAGATATTCCCAGTCCACCAGATTTTTGGAAGTGTAAATAGGATAAGCCGGTCCCCATTCCGATGAAGTTCCGGCTGCATAATAAGTATCCCCGACCCGAATAACGGAAGGATCTGCAAAATCTCCGGCGATAACCGGATTTCGATAGGTATTAACAGGTTTAGGACTTATTTTTTGAGCAAAAACAGTTCCGGTAAAAATCAGGCAAAGGAAAGTAAGGCGGAGAAGCAATTTCATTTTTTATCTGGTTACATAAAATCAGGCGAATAAAGAGAATTATTTGTAAGAAACCAATTTGTGTCTAATTCTTACGCACCGGCTTTTTAGCATTATAACCCTTGTTGCTCCATGAAACCAGTTTGCACCCTGCGCCGGTAAGCCACAGATAATAATCTGAACTAAGATCGGTTTCAATACCTACAAATTTCCCATCACCGTTTAAAGGTGTTTCTCCTTCTTTTTTTGTTTTAAAAATAGCAGTCCCTTCATCAATTTCATCAAACATGGCTACGTACAACGCTTCGGCACCGGCCATTTTCGCTCCTGCAATTTGCTTCCACAAAAAATCTCCTTTCGCTCTTGGAATCTGGTTATATAAGGTTTTATCATTTTTTAAATTCCCCCAACTGAACCCGGGAAAAACCAGTGGAATATAACCAATGTTGTTTTTCTTACACCAGGCAATATCTTCCGGCAAATTTGCTGCGACCACTTTGCATAAGTGTGCAGCATTATACCTGCCCGACCGCCCAGGGCATAATAACATCAGCACTTTTAATCAATGTGTGTAGTAATGTGGAATTTTCTGTATCCTTTGACAGACTTCTCCAATAGTACGGAACACCCAAGCAAAACAGACATTTTCTCATCTGCACCTTTTAGCTTTCCCATCAGATTCTGGATATCCTCGATCGTATACTTTCTGCCGTCATTAAAACCAACACCCCAGATTGCCAGCAGCGGACGACCGTTATGTCGCAGGTAGGTTGGGTTTTCTTTGTTATCAAAAAGTTTGAAAAGTGTTTGCAATTCTTCCCAATCCTGAGCGATAAAATCCATATCGGCAGAAGTTGATCCACTTAAATCGTACATAATGCTAATCGCTCTTCCATACTTTTTTGCAGCTTTAAGCGCGTTTGATAGTACTTTATTAAAATGATTTTTCCCTCTTTCACTTTTTATTTCGCTGACAAAGCGCTGCATGTAAACACCGTCGATCCCATGTTCCTTCATCCACTTAAAATGCAGATCAACAGTTGATTCATCGTAAGGACTGAAAACTTTGGCGGCACTTCCATCTGCATATTTAAATGCAGTTTGATACGTTTTTTCATACTCCGTTACGTCCGGCCAGAAATCCACAGACGCAAATCCCGGCTCGAATTTTCCTTGTTTCTGATAATGATGCCATCCCCTACCGCTTCCGTCGCCTTCCGCCGTAAACCAACCCTGATATCCAGCCATAACCAGTCCTTTGTAAGTTGTGAAACAGACATCCGGATTCGTTATATTTTTTCACACTTTTTTTAACAGCGACATTCGTATCCTGACTTTGGCAGTTTAGCGAAATAAGAAAGAAAAGCCAGACAATGCTTTTTTTCATGTTCATAGTAAATAATTAGGCAAGGTGGAATAAGAATTGTATATGGATTAGAAATATCCAAAGTAAACCGGCAACAGTTAAAAATTGGTTAACAAAGTATTAATGTCCGTTGGGCCGCATGCATTATGAATGAAGATTATTTAAAATATGACGAATTAAATCTGGCCGAAGCAAAAGCAATACAATCCGGACTTAGGGATAAAATAAATCTTGATCCGTTAACCATCACCGATTGTAACCATTGCAGGAGCAGATATTTCCCTGAACAGATTCAGTGAAATTATTTTTGCCGGAATAGTAATTCTTCGCTATTCGGACTTGCAGCCCATTGCCTATTCCATGGTGGAAAGTAAAACGAGATTTCCTTATGTACCGGGATTTCTGGCTTTCAGGGAAGTACCGGCACTGGTTCAGGCTCTGGAACAAATACCGGTTAAACCTGACGTTTTAATGATTGACGGACATGGAATCGCACATCCCAGACGGATGGGAATTGCTGCACATTTCGGTGCTTTAACTGGAACAGTAACGATGGGATGTGCCAAAAATATTTTGTTTGGTAAGTGGCAGGAACCAGGAATTCAGAAAGGTGATTATCGGCCAATAATGAACAAGGAAGAAATTATCGGATATGCTTTACGATCCAAATTTAAAACCAATCCGGTCTTCATTTCTCCTGGAAATAGAATGAGTTTAGCCGACAGTCTGGAAATAGCTATTCGTTGTGCGGGAAATTACCGGTTACCAGAACCTACCCGAAGAGCGCATGAGTTCGTCAATTTATTTCGTACCGGAAAGCTAAAAGAAGGATATCATGAGCTGACACCTCAGCTATTATTTTAATTTTTTGCCAACGTTTTTTTATTTTTCTGAGCTGCTCCGGAAACACGTATTTTGAATAAAGTCGGCCAGTTTTTACCTGTTACATAAAATGCATTTTCCAGTGGTTGATATGCAATACCATTTAAAACACTGGATCCGGTTTGGTCAACTTCTGCTGGAATAATTTTCTTCATATCCATTGAGGCTACCACTTTTCCGGTTTCGATATCAATCTGGATAATTCGGTCTGTTTCCCAAATGTTGGCAAAAACATAACCATCGACATATTCCAGTTCATTAATTTTAATAACCGGTCCTTTGTTGTCGTATATTTCGACTTCACCGGTTTTCTGAAATTCGGTATTGAAGAAGTAGAGTTTATTTGATCCATCACCCATAATAATTGTTGAATCATGATGTGTCATTCCCCAGCCCTGGGTGTAATAAGTAAAAGTTTTATCCAGTGAAAAATCCATATTGTAACGAAAACCTACACCGGTTGTCCAGGTTAACTGATAAATTTTATCATTGACAATCGTCAAACCTTCTCCAAAATATTGATCTGTAAGTGGTACCGATTTTATGGTAGCACCTGTTTTTAGATCAATTTTCAACAAAAGTGATTTTCCATTTTCTCCGGTACTTTCATACAATTCACCTTTATAAAATTCCAGTCCTTCTGTAAAACTTGTTTTCTGATGAGGGTATGATGACAATACGCTGTATGTCATTTCTTTTGGTGTGATATCAGATATTAAGTTCAACTGATAAAGTATCGGTAAATGCCACTTTTGATTTTGTTGTACCGCTTACAATAAGTTGCTTCCAACCTGTTTTTTCTGATTCTGCTTTTACAAAAATTGAATCAGAAACTGATTTGGTACTATTTATTTCGGCACCATTCCATTTTACTGCAAGCTCAGCAACTGGCTGCGTAAAACCGATAGCAATAGAATCTCCAATTTTAAATCTGCTTTTTGCAGTAACGGCTACAGGTATTTTTTGAACAGCTGCTGTTTCTGCTTTCTTTTCCTGTTTACAAGAAAAAATTACAAAACTTATCAATATTACAAGAAGAAAATGTGTGCTACGCGTATTCATAAATAGTGTTTTTCAATTTGACTGCAATATCCGCAAAATCGTTAAAACGATTTCCTGTTTCTTTGAATATTTAAATTTTATCAATTTTCACAGGAATGATTTCACGACTGCTTTATAACAAAAAATCCTGTTGCAATAGTATGATGCAACAGGATAAATATATAATGTATAACTTTTAAGCTTCTCCGCCAGGTCCTCCAAAACTGATTGGAAAGTTAAAAGAAGGATCAGTATCATGATTGCTCTGAATCGGACCATACTGATCTTCGTATTTTTCGATATTATCGTTTAGCGCTGCGACCAATCGTTTTGCATGTTCTGGTGTAATGATAATACGTGCCTTTACTTTTGCACGGGGAACACCTGGCATCAGACGGATAAAATCCAATATAAATTCGCTGTTAGAATGCGCGATCATAGCAAGATTGGAGTAAACACCTTCGGCCATTTCTTCCGAAAGTTCTACATTAATCTGCTGCTCGTTTTCTTTGTTGTTGTCTTCCATCGTTAAGTTTTCGGTAGTGATTGGGTGCCGGATATATTTGCAACAGGTTATTCACATCGTTTAGAAAGTGAAAATTACTAAAATTATACAGCATCTAAAAACAAAGAGTCGGTTCCGCTTGCGCAGAACCGACTCTTTTTATCTTAAACTAAATCTTACTAAACCAATTCACGTTTTTTACGTGATTGTTTTTCGCGTGATTCAGCCAATGCATCGTATTCTTCTTTCGATCCAACGATGATGTCATCGTATTTACGCATACCAGTACCGGCCGGGATTAAGTGACCTACGATTACGTTTTCTTTCAAGCCTTTCAGTTCGTCACGTTTTCCACGTACCGCAGCTTCGCTGAAAGTACTTTGGTTGTTTCCTGGAACGAAGCCGCAGAAACAAAGCTTTCAGTACCTAATGAAGCTTGTGTGATACCCATCAAAGTAGGTTTCGCCACAGCAGCCTGTGCATCACGTGCAGCAACCAGTTTCAAGGTCACGACGTTTCAAGCTTGAATTTTCATCACGCAAACGACGTACTGAAATGATCATACCTGGTTTCAGTGTTTCCGAGCTACCAGCATCTTCAACAACTTTCATGTCAAGTATCTTATCATTTTCTTCACGGAACACAACGCGGTCAACCGCTTGCATTTCCAGGAAGTTAGTATCACCTGCATCAAGTATTTCTACTTTCTGCATCATCTGGCGTACGATACACTCGATGTGCTTATCATTGATCTTCACACCTTGCAGACGATATACCTCCTGAATTTCATTCACAAGATATTCCTGAACTGCTGTTGGTCCTTTGATAGACAAGATATCAGCTGGTGTAATCGCTCCATCAGATAACGGATCACCTGCTTTTACGAAGTCACCATCCTGTACAAGAATGTGTTTCGAAAGAGCAACCATGTAGCGACGTTGTGTACCATCTCTTGATTCGATATGAATCTCGCGGTTACCACGTTTAACACCACCGTAAGATACAACACCATCGATTTCAGAAACCGTTGCAGGGTTTGATGGGTTACGTGCTTCGAACAATTCCGTTACACGTGGCAGACCTCCCGTAATATCGCGTGTTTTTCCAACAACACGAGGAATTTTTGCCAAAGGCTGACCCGCTTTAATCGGCGAACCATTCTTAACAACCAAACGAGCTCCAACTGGTAAGTTATATCCTTTTTCAGTCTGGTCTTTCAACAACGTGCTCTTACCTTTTACCACCAATGCAGGGTTTTTGGTTTTATCACGTGTTTCAATAATCACTGATTCCTGGAAACCTGTTTGCTCATCAAATTCTTCACGGTAAGTAATTCCTTCTTCAATAGCATCGAATGAAACGGTACCAGTGAATTCAGAAAGAATTACTGCGTGATATGGATCCCAAGTACAAAGTTCCTGTCCTTTTGTTAACTTTCTCGCCATCTTTTACAAGAAGCTGAGCACCGTAAGGAACGTTGTTAGAGATTAGCAACTGACCAGTTTCAAGGTTAACAATTTTCACCTCACCTGAACGGCCCATTACTACTGTAATTGGATCTCCTTCATTATTTACTGAATCAACAAGACGTAATTCTTCAAATTCAATTGTTCCGTCAAACTTCGCTTTGATGTTTGCTTCAACAGAAATGTTAGATGCAGTACCACCCACGTGGAATGTACGAAGTGTAAGCTGCGTACCTGGCTCACCGATTGACTGCGATGCAATTACACCCACAGCTTCACCGATGTTAACCATGTTAGCCGATAGCAAGAGTTACGTCCGTAACATTTTGCACAAACACCATTACGTGTTTCGCAAGTCAAGTACCGAACGAATTTCAACTGCTTTCAATACTTGTTTCATCAATATAAGAAGCAATTTCTTCTGTGATTTCCTGACCAGATGTCAAGGATAATTTCTTCTGACAAAGGATCAAAAATATCATGAACACTTACACGACCCAAAATACGCTCAGAAAGTGGTTCAACGATATCTTCGTTGTCTTTCAAAGCAGAGATTGCAATACCACGAAGTGATCCACAATCTTTTCAACAACTACAACATCCTGCGCAACGTCATGTAAACGACGGGTCAGGTAACCTGCATCCGCTGTTTTCAAGGCTGTATCCGCAAGACCTTTACGTGCACCGTGTGTTGAGATAAAGTATTCCAAAACGTCAAGACCTTCTTTAAAGTTAGAAAGAATCGGGTTTTCGATAATTTCACCTGCTCCACCAGCCATGTTTTTCTGAGGTTTAGCCATAAGACCCCTCATTCCACCCAGCTGACGAATCTGCTCACGGGAACCACGTGCACCGGAGTGCATCATCATATAGATGGAGTTAAATCCTCTGCTGATCTGTTTCCAATTGCTTCATCAACGTTTCTGTGATACGTGAGTTAACACGTGTCCAGATATCGATAACCTGGTTGTAACGTTCGTTTTCAGTGATAAGACCCATCATGTAGTTACTCCAAACGTTTTCAACGTCTATTTTGCGCTTGCTCGATCAGTTTTACTTTTTCGTCTGGAACCATTACATCATTCAAGCCCATTGACAAACCACCTTTGAAGGCCATTTGGAAACCGAGTTCTTTGATATCATCCAGGAATTGCGCTGTACGTGCAACACCTGCAAGTTTGAATACCAAACCAATGATTTGCTGTAATTTTTTCTTGGTAAGCAATTCATTGATATAACCAACTTCTGCTGGAACCGCCTGGTTGAACAGGATACGGCCGGCAACTGTGTCGACTAGTTTAATTTCAAATGTTCCGTCATCATTACGTACACGCAGACGGCATTTGATATTAGCATGCTTAGAAAGTTTGCCTTCGTTGATCGCAATAATAACTTCATCAGGACCGTAGAAAATCATTCCTTCTCCAACAATCGGATACTCAGGAGTACTTACGCGACCTTTTGTTACATAATACAGACCCAAAACCATGTCTTGTGATGGTACCGTAATAGGTGCACCGTTCGCAGGGTTAAGAATGTTATGAGAAGAAAGCATCAACATCGAAGCTTCCAAAATTGCTTCCTGACCCAATGGCACGTGAACGGCCATCTGGTCACCGTCAAAGTCAGCGTTGAATGCAGTACAAACTAATGGGTGCAACTGGATCGCTTTTCCTTCGATCAATTTAGGTTGGAAAGCCTGGATACCTAAACGGTGAAGCGTTGGAGCACGGTTTAGAAGAACAGGATGTCCTTTCAAAACGTTTTCCAAAATATCCCAAATCACAGGATCTTTACGATCTACAATTTTCTTAGCTGATTTTACAGTTTTAACAATTCCACGCTCGATCAGCTTGCGAATAATAAATGGCTTGAATAATTCAGCAGCCATATCTTTTGGCAAACCGCACTCGTGCAGTTTCAATTCAGGTCCTACAACAATTACAGAACGACCAGAATAATCGACACGCTTACCAAGTAAGTTTTGACGGAAACGTCCTTGCTTACCTTTCAAGCATATCAGAAAGTGATTTCAAAGCACGGTTACCTTCAGAACGTACCGCGTTCACTTTACGTGATGTTATCAAAAAGCGAATCAACAGCTTCCTGCAACATACGTTTTTCGTTACGTAAGATTACCTCAGGAGCTTTGATCTCGATCAAACGTTTCAAACGGTTGTTACGGATAATAACGCGACGATACAAGATCATTTAAATCAGAAGTCGCAAAACGACCACCATCAAGAGGTACAAGTGGACGAAGTTCTGGTGGAATTACCGGAACCATTTTGATGATCATCCATTCAGGGTTGTTTTCAATACGCGTGTTTGCATCACGGAAAGCTTCAACAACTTTCAGACGTTTAAACGCTTCCGCTTTACGTTGCTGAGAAGTATCTGTTGCAGCCTGGTGACGAAGTTCGTATGAAAGCTCATCCAGTTTGATACGGTTCAAAAGCATTTCAAGGGCATCAGCACCCATTTTCGCGATAAACTTGTTTGGATCCGTGTCAGGAAGCAATTGGTTTTCACGAGGAAGTTTATCGATGATATCAAGATATTCGTCTTCTGTAAGGAAATCAAGATAGCTAACGCCATCTTCTTCTTTAACACCAGCCTGAACTACGACATATCGCTCGTAGTAAATGATCTGATCCAGTTTTTTGGTAGACAAGCCCAAGCAAGTAACCGATTTTGTTCGGTAAGGAACGGAAGTACCAGATGTGTGCAACAGGAACCACAAGTTCAATGTGTCCCATACGCTCACGACGTACTTTTTTCTCAGTTACTTCAACACCGCAACGGTCGCAGATGATACCTTTGTAACGGATACGTTTGTATTTTCCGCAATGACATTCCCAATCCTTCACAGGACCGAAAATACGCTCGCAGAACAAACCACCCATTTCCGGCTTGTAAGTCCGGTAGTTGATGGTTTCAGGCTGGGTTACTTCACCGATGTGAACTTTCCAGAATTGATTCAGGTGATGCCAGACTGATGGTGATTCTGGAGAAATCACTATTTAGTTTTTTATTCTTTTTGAAAGACATAATTAAAGAGTCGTTTGTCTGTTAGTCGAAACTCAATTTGTATTGCATTTCTAAGGAGAGCAGCATTTCTGCCGCTCTCCTTACGACTAAAATTAGTCCAGTGTAATTTCCAATGCCAAACCACGAAGTTCGTGAACAAGTACATTGAATGACTCCGGAATATTTGGTTTCGGAAGGTTTTCACCTTTTACGATAGCTTCGTATGCTTTGGCACGGCCGATCAACATCATCCGATTTAACGGTAAGGATTTCCTGAAGAATGTGAGATGCACCGAATGCTTCAAGTGCCCAAACCTCCATTTCTCCAAAACGCTGACCACCAAACTGTGCTTTACCACCCAATGGCTGTTGTGTAATAAGTGAGTATGGTCCGATAGAACGTGCGTGCATTTTATCATCAACCAAGTGACCCAGTTTCAGCATGTACATAAGACCAACTGTAATTGGCTGATCAAAACGCTCTCCGGTAAATCCATTGTATAGATAAGTACGTCCCCAATCTGGCAAACCAGCTTCTTTCAATTCAGTCTGCAACTTCTGCTTCAGCGTAGCTCCATCGAAGATCGGAGTAGCATAACTTGACGACCAAGTTTATGACCAGCCCATGCAAGAACAGTTTCATAAATCTGACCAATGTTCATACGTGAAGGTACACCCAAGTGGGTTCAACACGATATCAACTGGTGTTCCGTCTTCAAGGAATGGCATATCTTCATCACGAACAATACGGGCAACAACACCTTTGTTACCGTGACGACCTGCCATTTTATCTCCAACTTTCAATTTACGTTTCTTAGCGATATAAACTTTCGCAAGTTGAACGATACCTGCTGGAAGTTCATCTCCAACTTCAAGAGCAAAACGTTCACGTTTGAAACGGCCCATCAACTCGCTGCGAGCGTTAAGATAATTCTTCAATGCCAGAGAAACCTGGCGGTTTGTATGAGCATCCTCAGTCCATGAATCTGTCAATACATCACCGATCAAGTTTACTTCTTCAGCCACTGTGTACTGGCTTTCATCACGATATGGGTTGTTTGCAGGGAACAAGTTCTCAGAGATATTTCTCACGTTGAACTTCACTCCTTTGCTGATCAACTCATCACCAAATTTATGTTTAACACCCTGGCTGGTTTTACCATCAACCAATAGCAACAAGCTTTTCAATAATACGTCCGCGAAGTGCTGTCAAGTCACGGCCATATTTCTTCATCAAGCAATTTCAATTCGTCTTTGTGCTTGGCACGCTCTTCTTTCGTTGGACGAGAGAAAAATTTGGTATCGATAACCACACCTTTCATTGATGGAGGTGCTTTTTTAGAAGCATCCTTCACATCACCGGCTTTGTCACCAAAGATTGCACGAAGAAGTTTTTCTTCCGGAGTTGGATCTGATTCTCCTTTTGGAGTGATCTTACCAATTAGAATATCTCCTTCTTTTACTTCCGTACCAACTTGTATGATACCGTTTTCATCAAGATTTTTAACAGCTTCTTCGCTTACGTTAGGAATTTCAGAAGTAAGTTCTTCTTCTCCACGTTTTGTATCACGAACTTCCAATTCAAATTCTTCAATGTGAATAGAAGTAAAGATATCATCACGAACCACTTTCTCAGAGATTACAATCGCATCCTCAAAGTTGTATCCCTGCCAAGGCATGAATGCTACCAAAAGGTTACGACCCAATGCAAGTTCTCCACCTTCTGTAGCATAACCCTGGCAAAGTGCTTCTCCTTTTGACAACCTTCTGGCCTTTAAGAACCATTGGCTGTAAGGTTGATACAAGTATCCTGGTTGGTTCGTCTGAATTTAACAAGATCGTAAGAAACGCTGTCTTCAATAAAGCTGACAAGACGTTCTTCATCAGTTCTGTCATATTTAATAACAATTTTCTTGCATCAACATATTCAATAACACCATCTCCTTCAGCAACTACCAATGCACGTGAATCCATTGCAACACGCTTTTCAAGACCTGTTCCAACGATTGGCGCTTGTGGGCGCAACAATGGAACAGCCTGACGTTGCATGTTCGATCCCATCAAGGCACGGTTGGCATCATCATGTTCAAGGAAAGGAATCAAGAGAAGCTGCAACCGATACAATCTGGTTAGGAGCAATGTCCATATATCAGATGCCTGTGATGGATCAACCATTGGGAAGTCACCTTCAAAACGTGTTTTGATTTTATCTACCGTAAAGTTTCCTTCTGTCATCAACAGAGGCATTCGCCTGAGCGATGTATTTGGCATCTTCTTCTTCGGCAGTCATATAAATAAGCTCGTTCGTCAGCTTTACCTGCCGCTATCAATCACACGGTAAGGAGTTTCGATGAAACCCATTCCGTTAACTTTGGCATAATACGCAAAGAGATGAAATCAAACCAATGTTTGGTCCTTCAGGAGTTTCGATTGTACAAAGACGACCGTAGTGCGTATAGTGAACGTCACGAACCTCGAAACCTGCTCGTTCACGGAAAGACCACCAGGTCCAAGTGCAGACATACGTCGTTTGTGGGTAATCTCAGCCAATGGATTCGTTTGATCCATGAACTGTGACAACTGGTTGGTTCCAAAGAAAGAGTTGATAACAGAAGAAAGCGTACGCGCATTGATCAAATCAACAGGCTTGAAATCTTCATTATCACGAACGTTCATACGTTCTTTGATGGTACGCGCCATACGAGCAAGACCAACACCGAACTGAGCATAAATTGTTCACCTACTGTACGAACACGACGGTTTGACAAGTGATCAATATCATCGACAACTGCTTTCGAGTTGATCAGACCGATCAGATATTTCACGATTGAAATGATATCATCTGTTGGTCAGAACGCGTAACGTCAAGACTGGTATCAGAACCTAATTTTTTGTTGATCCGGTAACGACCAACATCACCAAGGTCATAACGTTTATCACTGAAGAACAAGCTTTGGATAACATCACGTGCAGTTTGTTCATCAGGTGCTTCTGCATTACGAAGCTGACGGTAGATTTGCTCAACAGCTTCTTTTTCAGAGTTTGAAGTATCTTTTTGCAGCGTATTATAAATAATATTATAATCCGCAACATTCATATCTTCTTTGTGAAGGATCACTGACTTCTGGCCTGATTCCATGATCACTTCGATATCTTCAGCGAGTGATTGTTGAATCACGCTCAAGCAATACTTCGTTACGGTCGATAGAAACAACTTCACCGGTATCTTCATCCACGAAATCTTCTGTCCAGGTTCTAAGAACCCTTGCAGCCAAGCTTACGGCCAACAGCTTTTTTCAAGTTTGTTTGTGTCGCTCTGATTTCTTCAGAAAGTCCGAAGAGATCAAGAATATCTTTATCAGAACCATAACCGATGGCTCGAAAAGTGTAGTTACCGGGAATTTCTTCTTACGGTCGATGTAAGCATACATGACATTATTCACGTCAGTAGCAGAATTCAATCCATGAACCTTTGAATGGAATAATACGTGCAGAATATAATTTAGTACCGTTTGTGTGCTTGCTCATGGACGAAGAACACACCTGGTGAACGGTGTAACTGAGAAACAATAACACGTTCAGCACCATTGATTACAAATGAACCTCGTCGGTCATGTAAGGAATATTTCCTAAGAATACTTCCTGCTCAATGGTTTCAAAATCTTCGTGATCCGCATCATTACATATCAAACGTAATTTTGCTTTTAATGGAACTGCATAAGTCAATCCACGATCGATACATTCATCGACAGAATATTTTGGTGGATCAATAAAATAATCGATAAATTCCAAGCACGAAATTGTCGCGTGAATCTGCAATAGGAAAGTTTTCAGCGAAAACTTTGTACAATCCTTCATCAGAACGATCTTCTACTGATGTATCAAGACTGAAGAAATCCCGGAATGATTGTACCTGGATTCCCAACAGATCCGGATAATCAATAATCTGATTAATCCTGGAGAAATTTTTTCTGGGAGTTGCTTTAATTGTAGCCAAGGCTATGTCTGATTTTGGGTTAGTAGAACGAAAACTAAAGCGACGGTGTAACTCTTTACAACACGCAATCGTACTAATTAGTTTAAAACCTTAATCGTTTGCCTCGTAGAGAAATATAGATAACGATCCCTGTTCTTCTTTTCTACGAGTAAAGAAGTGTTTCAGACCAATTATCCGGAAGGAGAATTAGATTACCGAAAATGAAATTAATCTTCGGCCATATATACCAAACGAAAAGAAGTGAGATTTCGTTTGGTTTACATGCAAAATAGGAAAAGACCTGACGAAAGTCAGGCCTTATTCCCAAGATTTTATTGATGATTGGTATAAAGCAAATTACTTCACTTCAACTTCAGCACCAGCTTCTTCAAGTTGTTTTTTCAAAGCTTCTGCTTCGTCTTTAGCAACTCCTTCTTTAACTGGTTTTGGTGCACCGTCAACTAAGTTCTTTTGCTTCTTTAAGTCCAAGACCTGTAAGGTCTTTAACCAATTTCACAACAGCTAGTTTACTAGCACCTGCTGCTTTCAAAATTACATCAAAAGACGTTTTCTCTTCAACTACCGGAGCGTCACCGCCACCAGCTGGACCTGCAACCATAACTGCACCTGCAGCTGCTGGTTCGATACCATATTCGTCTTTAAGAATTGTAGCCAATTCGTTCACTTCTTTAACCGTTAGGTTAACAAGCTGTTCCGCGAAAGCTTTCAAATCTGCCATTTTTATTTTTGATTTTGTGATTATACAAATAGATGAATTTTATGAGCTCAGTATTAATTCTGACCCGAAGAGCTCAGCCTGGCAGATATTCAATAAATTAGTCTTCTTTCTCAGATAAAGTTTTAAGAATACCAGCCAATTTGTTGCCACCGCTTGAAAGAGCCGAGATAACATTTTTGGCAGGTGATTGCAACAACCGATAATCTCTCCAACCATCTCTTGTTTAGATTTAAGAGCGATCAGAACGTCAAGCTGGCTTTCACCAACAAAAACAGATGAATCAACAGAAGCTCCTTTAAATTTAAGCTTGTCACTACCTGCTTTTTTCTTGAATTCTTTAATCAACTGTGCAGGAACTTTACCTGACTCCGGGTGAAACATTACACCGGAAAAACCTTTCAAAACTGTGTCGAAAGAAGAATAATCCGTATCTAGTGTTTCTAATGCTTTCTTAATCAAAGTATTCTTAACAACACGATACTCGATACCGCGCTCGAAGCAAAGGCCTCTAAGTACGTTAACCTCACTTACAGTCATTCCTGCAGCACTGGTAATATAGAAGTATGGCGTGTTCGAGAATTTCTGACTTAGCTCGTCAATAATTACTGCTTTCTCTTCCCGTGTCATATTATAATCCTGGAATCGTGTTTTTGTCAATAGTCACACCCGGGCTCATCGTAGAAGACAAGTGAATGCTTTTTACGTAAGTACCTTTTGCCGATGAAGGTTTAAGGCGGATCAAGGTATTGAATAACCTCAGTCGCATTCTGTGCAAGTTGGTCTGGTCCAAAAGAAACTTTTCCTATGCTGGTATGAATGATTCCGGATTTATCAACCTTGAAATCAATCTTACCAGCTTTAACTTCTTTCACAGCTTTAGCTACATCTGGTGTAACTGTACCTGATTTAGGGTTTGGCATAAGACCACGAGGACCTAATACTTTACCTAACCTACCCACTTTTGCCATTACACTAGGCATTGTGATGATCACGTCGATGTCAGTCCAGCCTTGTTCTATCTTTGTGATAAACTCGTCAAGACCAACGAAATCTGCTCCTGCTTCTTTCGCTTCTGCTTCCTTATCAGGAGTACACAAAACCAATACACGAACATCCTTTCCGGTTCCGTGTGGCAATGTTACCACGCCACGTACCATTTGATCAGCTTTACGAGGATCAACGCCTAAACGAACGTCGATATCAACAGATGAATCAAATTTAGTATAAGAAATCGTCTTTAGGACCTCCGCTGCTTCTTCCAAGGTATAAGCCTTGGTTGCGTCGTATTTCGAAAGAGCGTCTTTTTGCTTTTTGGTCAATTTTCCCATGTTCTTTGTTTCTTTAGCGTAATTAAACTACGCTTAGTTGTTTTCTTCCCACGGGGCTTTGCCAGCTACGGTAATACCCATACTACGAGCCGTTCCCGCGATCATTTTCATAGCAGAATCAATTGTAAAGCAGTTTAGATCAGGCATTTTAGTCTCAGCGATCGTACGAACCTGATCCCAAGTAACTGAACCAACTTTAAGACGGTTTGGCTGAGCCGAACCAACTTTTACTTTTGATGCTTCCAGAAGAAGATTTGCGGCCGGGGGAGTCTTAATGACAAAGTCAAAAGACTTATCCTTGTAGTACGTAATAACTACCGGCAACACCACACCAGGTTTATCCTGAGTACGGCCATTGAATTGCTTACAAAACTCCATGATATTCAAACCTTTCGATCCTAATGCAGGACCGATTGGAGGTGAAGGGTTGGCTGAGCCACCTTTTACCTGTAGTTTGACGTATCCACCTATTTCTTTTGCCATTGTTTTGGAATTTGTGCGGTTCACTGATTAATTAAACGGCTTACATGCAAGTGGAAGCTTACCCTGCCCGTTCTCTTAATCAATTATCCTTTTCTACTTGTGCGTAACTTAATTCAACGGGTGTATTACGCCCGAATATTTTTACAACTACATTGAGTTTTTTCTTCTCATCGAATACTTCTTCCACCAAACCGATAAATCCGCTGAACGGACCATCCACTACTTTTACAGTTTCGCCTTTCATGAAAGACATGTTTGGTGCTTCTTCGTGGTGTTCTGCTTCGTCAACTCTACCTAAGAATCCGGTTAATTTCTGACTGGCGCAAGGGCACAGGTACTTTTGAATTCCCTTCTGCATTTCCTAGAAAACCAATTACTCCAGGAATACTTGTAATAATGTGCAAAACTTCACCTTTTGACAAATCAGCTGAAATGATAATGTATCCAGGAAAAAAGTTCTTTTCCCGAACTCTCTTCTTTCCATTACGCATTTCATATATCTTCTCAGAAGGAATAAGAATCTGCGGAACAAATTCATGTGAGTTTCTGCCGTGTTATTTCATTCTCAATGTAGGACTTGATTTTTTTCTCTTGTCCTGACACAGCACGTAATACAAACCAATTTAATCCACTCATACCATTCAGGGGGTGTCGCTAAAAAATAACCTTAGAAAGACTGATAAAACAGTCTGAGTGCGTTTTCAAAAACAAAGTCCATTACTCCTACCACAAAGGCAAAAATAAGTGATCCAACAAGCACTAATGTTGTGTTCGCCTGAAGCTCGTTAAAGGGAGGCCATGTAACATGCTCGGTCATTTCTTCCCAAGACGCTTTTAGAAAAGAAGTAAATTTATCCATTTTTGCTTTTTGCTTATGCACGGGTGGAGAGATTCGAACTCCCATCAACGGTTTTGGAGACCGCTATTCTACCCTTGAACTACACCCGTATTTCGTGCTAACCAATCTTTCGGGCTGCAAAGATACAATATTAATGTTATAAAAAACAAGTGCATTTCAAAAGAAATGCACTTGTTTTAAATCATTTATCTTGATTAGTCAAGAATTTCAGTTACCTGACCAGCACCTACGGTACGTCCACCTTCACGGATAGCGAAACGAAGACCTTTTTCCATAGCGATTGTGTTGATCAATTTCACATTCGATTGTAATGTTATCACCTGGCATAACCATTTCAACACCTTCTGGCAAGAGTAATTTCACCAGTTACGTCAGTTGTACGGAAGTAGAACTGAGGACGGTATTTGTTAAAGAATGGAGTGTGACGTCCACCTTCTTCTTTTGACAAGTACATAAACTTCAGCTTTGAATTTAGCGTGTGGTTTACTGAACCTGGTTTACAAATAACCATACCACGACGGATATCTGTCTTTGTCAATACCACGTAACAATAAACCTACGTTATCACCAGCTTCACCTCGGTCAAGGATTTTACGGAACATCTCAACACCTGTAACAGTTGATTTTAAGTTCTTCTGCACCCATACCAAGGATATCAACTGGTTCACCAGAGTTGATAACACCACGTTCGATACGACCAGTTGCAACAGTACCACGACCAGTGATCGAGAATACGTCTTCAACAGGCATCAAGAAAGGAAGATCAGTCAAACGTGGAGGAATTGGAATGTAGCTATCAACAGCATCCATCAATTCCATCGATTTTTTCAACCCATTTGGCATCACCGTTCAAACCACCCAAAGCAGAACCTTGGATAACTGGAATGTTATCACCATCGAAATCGTAGAAGATAATAAGTTCACGAATTTCCATTTCAACAAGTTCTAATAATTCAGGATCATCAACCATATCCACTTTGTTCATGAATACAACAAGTTGAGGAACACCTACCTGACGAGCCAAAAGAATGTGCTCACGAGTTTGTGGCATTGGACCATCAGTAGCAGCAACTACAATGATAGCACCATCCATCTGAGCAGCACCAGTAACCATGTTCTTCACATAATCCGCGTGACCTGGACAGTCAACGTGTGCATAGTGACGGTTTGCAGTTGCGTACTCAACGTGTGATGTATTAATTGTGATACCACGTTCTTTTTCTTCAGGAGCATTATCAATTGATGAGAAATCACGTAGTACTGCTAAACCCTTTTTCAGCCAATACTGTTGTGATAGCAGCAGTAAGAGTAGTTTTACCGTGGTCAACGTGACCGATAGTACCAATATTTACGTGTGGTTTCGAGCGGTCAAATGTTTCTTTTGCCATGTCTTAAGTACGCTTAAAATTTGAAGTTATTACGAATTTATTAAACACTATTGATTGATCCCGTTTAGCTTACATTTACCAAGCCCTTCAAAATCAATTACACTAAATGCAAGGATCAAAATCTTTCCGATTTAATTCTGACATGAATATAAGTCATTCTTCAAAGTTCCCTGAACAGAATGTCTGCAAACTATTCAGCATTCTCCGAGCTATTGAGGGGATTTGAACCCCTGACCTCTTCCTTACCAAGGAAGTGCTCTACCCCTGAGCTACAACAGCAAACTTTCAATATTTTCGAAATGCTACGTTTAGCACATTCGCGTGAGAAATTAATGCTCAATTTAAACAACAGCCAAAAGCGATCAGCGAAAGGCTTCAAAATGAATGTTTTCGCTGATCGCTTGACGTGTCTTAAAAATGAGCGAAAGACGAGGTTCGAACTCGCGACCTATAGCTTGGAAGGCTATCGCTCTACCAGCTGAGCTACTTTCGCAATTGTTATAAACCTTTCTTTACACTGGTAAACATAAAGAAAATTCTGGCTTAAACTGTGGGGGCGGATGGATTCGAACCACCGTAGGCGTACACCAGCAGATTTACAGTCTGCCCCATTTGGCCACTCTGGTACACCCCCTTTCAACATTTCAATACAACCGTGAGAACCTCTTGTCTCACTTTTGGAGCTGCAAAATTATGTTCTTTTTTAATATCCTGCAACTTATTTGGAAAAATATTTTCAAAAAAATTTAGTGTCTGCCAGAAAGACTATTCTAGCAGACACTAAATCATTAGGTTATAACTAAAATAATTTAATTCCAAAACTTAACATTTTTACCGCCGGGCCACGATTTGTTTCATAAAGGTTGTTCAAATCATAGTTGACGAACAAATCAGGAAATCTCCGGATACCTAATTCAAAGCCAAGACCGTATCTGAAATCATTGACAAAAAAGTTGGTCCGGTTAAATTTCTTATCCTTACTTTCCTTCTCGACTGTCTTCGAATAACTACCCAGACGATATCCACCATAAGCTCCGGCACTGACATGTGAAATGAAAGATCTACGAAAACTCAGGGTTGGCATGAAGCTTAGATTGACATAAGGGCACTGTGAACTTGCTTTTCTTTAAATCAATTAAATTATTGCTGACATCCTTCGCTGGTTCAAAAGAAGTCATATCCGAAGATTTTACAATTTTCATATTATCCTGAAACATTAAATTGTACCAGGAAAAGTCAATTCCAAAATCCAGGTGAAGCCTAGCTTTTTGTCCTGTGGCCACCGTTGTGGACGCCACATAGCCAAGACTTATATATCTTGAACCCCAAGGTTTTAAATCAGGCATTGCATTTTCAATTGACGGGCTGCCAGTCATCATGGGCGTATTACTTCCGTAGGCATTTAATCCCAGACTTACATTAAATCCTTTTCGTGGACTTGATCCCCATGATGGCACATACATTTTGGCAGCTCTTCCTATCTTCTCAAAACTTCCATTGCTATCACTATCATCGCTGGTTACAACCGTTCCTTGTTCAATGGTTACACTTTTGTTGCCGTTTTTTATCCGTAAACCTCTTCCGCCAATTCGCACATAATTTTTATCATCCGCTAAATCCGGCTTATTTTTCAGATAATCATTCCCGCTGAATTCTTCTACAATCAGCGTTGTATCCTGCTGCGTACTATCAAGCCTGACTTTCAAGATCCTTCAAAAGCGCGTTAAGATCATATTTCAGGATTTTTTCCAATTCCTTCTTATTCTCTCCGTAAATCACCATTCTGGTTTTATTACCAAAACGTACGATAATTGAATCGTTTAAACTTCCCTTATTGAGCGATGGTTTTACATCACTTCCCGCCCATACCTGTGTGAGCGACAGCAGCATTACAAATACTGCAATAAAATTATTTTTCATGGCTAATAGAAATTACCGTTAATTTTTTCTTTCACTTTTACCTGATACTTTTTCATCGTTAGTGTTAGGTCGGTCATCTACTCTTGCAAGAATATTTTTTGGATTAAAACCAACATCGTCCCAATCAACCGGTTCAGCTTCCCGAACATTTTTCAGCTGGCGGAAAACCCGGGCCAAACGAGATGGTTTTTTATCTTTAAATTCATTTTTAGGCTCTTCTACTTCAACAACAATTGTGCGATCAGCCTTTTTCTCTTCAACCTGTGCTAACTCCACCGGTTTAGAATTAATTTTTTCCGCAACAACTGACTGTTGCAAATCAATTTTATTTGTTCTAATCTCCTCAGATTTAGCAGAAGGGATCACCGAAACCTGTATGATATCCGAATTATTGGTTTTTTGATTTCCTGGCTGTGTTTCCTTATACTGGCGCTCCTTTCCTACCTCACGAATTTTCTGAACCTTAGGCAATTTTGAATTCTGTACTAACTCAACAGAAGACGGATCTGATAAAACCTCGGTTTTAACTCCTGCCTGCGCCAGATTTTTATCTGATTCCAAATTCTCCGTCAACCCGGTTTTCGGCGTAATCTTTTCCACTTTTGCCATCTCCGTCTGATTTGCCAATTTGCCTGAATTTTCAGTTTCATTTTGCCAAACAACATATCCGGAAATCAGCGCCAGGCTCACACTTGCCGCGGCATACCAAACCCAGACGGCTATCCGCCGGGACTTCGTTTTTTGCCCTTGCTGTATCCGTTCCCATGCCAGCTCCGAAGGTTTTTTTTCCAACGAAGTCAGTCTCTTTTTAAAAAGATCATCAACTGGATGCTTTTTCATAGTTTAGTTTTTTTTTAGAATCATTTTCCCACGCTCCTACCATCTTCTGCAACATCGCACGCGCTCTGTGGAGCTGGGATTTTGATGTACTTTCTGTTATTCCTAGTGCATCTGCTATTTCGCTATGCGCATAACCCTCAATAGCATATAAATTGAAAACTGTACGATAACCAACCGGCAATTGCTCGATAAGATCCAACAATTCCTGTGTTTCCAAATGCTGGTCAGCATAATTGTAATCAGGAATATTAGCCGCCTCATCAGACAAAATATCTTCCGGCATTTTTCTTTTCTTTCTCAATAACCCCAACGCCTCATTCACCATAATCCGCCTCATCCAACCCTCAAAACTTCCTTCGCCATTAAACTGGTCAATTTTACCAAACACTTTTAAAAATCCTTCAACCATCACATCCTCCGCCGTCCATTTCATCACCCACATAACGGAAGCATACGCCCAACATACGAGGACCGTATTTTTCGTACACCTGCCGCTGCGCCTTCGCATCTCCATGCTTAAGGGCTTTGACGAGCTGTGCCTCCTGATTGAAAAATGATAAAATTCGACCCATTCCTAATGTTGTTTCAATGGTAAGATGTCAAAAAGTATAGCTGAGGTTGCATAGGCATGTAAGGTTTTTTAAAATTAAATGCCGGATGTTCTGTTTTTTACTTTTAAATACAAATTCAGTAAGATTTATATTACTGATATTCAATACGTTAATTTAAATCAGTTTTTATAATTTATTCTTCAAAATATTATTTTTTCATTTCAAGAAGAATATTTAAACTGTTCATTTAGCTTTATAGCATTAAGTACAAATCTGATTAACCAAATGTTTGATTCTTCAGCTCCCATCGGAATATTTGACAGCGGTATTGGCGGCATGACTGTTGCCAGTGCCGTTACGCGACTTTTACCAAATGAAAATACCATTTATTTCGGAGATACTGCTCATTTGCCTTACGGAGATAAATCTACCGCATCCATTCAGGCATATTCTATCAAAATCTGCAATATGCTTTTGCAGCAGAATTGTAAGTTAATTCTGATCGCCTGTAATTCTGCCTCTGCGGCTGCTTTTGAACTTGTGCGTGAATACGTAGGAAGTAAAGCAAAAGTACTGAATGTAATTGATCCGGTGGTTGACTATATCAAGGAACATTACGACGGCAAAACAGTCGGACTTATTGGTACCAAACAAACCGTTTTGTCCAATGTTTACAAAAAGAAAGTAGATGCCCTGGATAAAAATATTCACCTGAAATCCTTGGCTACGCCTTTGCTGGCACCGATGATTGAAGAAGGTTTTTTTGATAATAACATCAGTGAAAGTATTATTGACAGCTATCTTTCGGATCCTTCTTTGGAAGGTATTGAAGCGTTAATTCTGGGTTGTACGCATTATCCTTTGATCAAAAACCAGATTTGTAAATATTATGAAAATGATGTTGAGATCCTTGATACATCTGAAATCGTAGCGCATTCACTCCGGGCGTGGCTGGAACAACATTATCTGGTCAATGAAAAAGGGACAGGAAAACGTCAGTTTTATGTTTCTGATTATACACTTTCCTTTGAGCAGTCGACCAATATTTTCTTTGGACAGAAAATCCAGCTGGAACATTATCCGCTTTGGGAATAAAGGATCGCGGATCAGTAGACTCTGATTGAGCCTCCTGATCCGCGATAAATAAATTATCCAGAAAATCTTCAATATAAAAATCTTACAGGCCCTAATAACCCGGATGGCATTGGTTGCCATCCTGCAGCATCAAATTTCTTGTAAGTAATATCGACAATATTGATGTCATAAAATTTCTTCCAGTCAGGCAACTTCTTATCCCGCAACCTCATATAAGTTCGCTGAAAGATTGGTTACTTCTATTTCAAGTTTATTTCCTTTTTCCTTTAAGAATTCCGGTACTACTCTTAATTGAAAAGGAATTGACCATGCAATTCCGACTTCCTTTCCATTCAATTTCACAGCGGCCACTTCTCTGACATCCCCCAAATCCAGTGTTATCATTTTTGAAGCAATAATATCAGATGTCAGATCAAATAAAACCGTGTAACGCGCAGTTCCTGAGAAATAACGCGCGGTATCCGAAAGCGTGATCCAGGACGCAGGTTTAAGAAGTTTTCCCGAAGCAGGAATGGATGGCCGGCCTTTTAAAAAATCAACTTTCCAGGTTCCTGTAATTGGTTGTTGTTTTGTTGAAATAAAAACAGGAACTGTTTCACCGCTATTTGCTGATTCCCTTAAAAAACAAGATTGACCTGGTTTTAAAGAAAGAAAAATTTCATTGCTGTTATTTTCATTACGCTGAGGTAGATTGATAGATGTATTTGTCAGCGGATCATATTGTTCAACATGAGCCGTAAGTTTTCCAGGACTTATCCAGCCTTCCTGAAAAGAATTACCAACGTTAGCCACAAAATAGACTGGTTTGCCATACTGAGATTTTCTTGATGAAAGTCAATCCAAGTTTTGCCCATTTTTCCTGTACAACACCTTGTTTAATCAACGCTGTTTCCCAATCCTTTTCAACCAGTACGTTTTGTTTCTGACTTACTAGTTCTTCCAGCTTTGAATTAAATAACTTCTGTCTTGTCTCGTTGACTATTGTAACCCGTTACTTTAGTTGGTACATGATCAGCAAATACAATTTTTGCTCCGTTCTTTGCCAATTTTAAAAGTTGAGAAAGAGTTTCATCCGGCATATAGGTGGAAGGTGGAACAATAATGGTTTTATAAACTGACGAACCTGAACTCAGATTTCCATCTTTATCCACAGATAATCTGCCTAACTGACGGTCTGAAACATAATCAAAAGTATAACCATCTTTCCAGAGTTTGGTAGTCAATTGCCCAAAGGGTAATTGTAGTAACCAGCGATCCACATGATGTACTTCCAATAAATGTACGCCACCCGCAGATTTCGCAGGCGTCGACCATAAGATCATGAATTGGGAAATAAACCAGAATGTCATTATCGGGTTTACTTTCCTGCAACAATGTCTGACAGCGCTCTACGTATTGATTTAACAAATAAAAGTGCTCAGCGAAATGTGAGGAAGGACCAAAATTGGTTGAAGCATAAAATAACCACCCGGGATATGTTTCTGCAACCGGAGAATAAGTCGTGCCGTGATAAAAAATATGGTTTATTCCAGCTGTAAACAAGTTCATCAATCTGCGGCTTGACCTGCGACAAGGAAACTTTGAAATGATTAGCAAGCCAGGTTCCTGTTTCCGAACTTACAAGTTTTTTCCCGGAGAAATCCGCCGCCGAAGATGCAAACTTCATGGCCAATGGATTTGGCGTACCAAATTGTTTTTCGGAATAATCCGGATCGACTCTTAATCCCGGAATCGGAAAACGGCTTGTTCCGAAAGATTCTGTTTCGGGAATATCCGCCTCGTCATATAAGTCCAGCAAATTGCCCGGAGAACCATGCGCCTGATAACGCGTTAAGAAATCCCTTTTCTTTGCTCCAATGCGTCCAGGTATGCGCATAACGCTCACGCAATAATTCAGCCAAAGTCTGATGGTAATCTATTTTTACCAGAACCGATTCTGGTTTCCCAGAACTGTCCGTCAAAAGCTCAGGTGTATCTTGCAAGTGCGTAACCTCGACGTGTTTTAAATTCTTTCAAAAAATCATCTGTCCAGTTAGCTCCATAAGCCTCGTAAGAATCCATGTACATCGACCGTGGTTTTTCCTTGGCATGTACAAAAGCAGACTCAAATCTCAAAAGATAATTTGACATTGCTGTTGGATGAAAAGGATCAAATACTAATCCTTCGCCACCGGGAGCCGCACGTTTTACCTCTTGCTTTGTTGGAACAACAACCCATTTATTATCTTTAAAACTTATCGTTTTGGCACCCATTTGTTTGCTAACATTAGGACCGCCAAATGGCCAGCCGGTTCCCGTTGTCATATCAACACCAAGTCCCAGACGTTTTCCTTCGGACACGGTATGCTGCATCACATCAAGCCAATGATCTGTCAAAAATGGAATAAAATCCGATTCATAACCTTTCACGCCATATATCGGAATGATATGAACGCCGCCTAAACCTGATTTCGAAAATTGTTCCAGTTGCGTGCTAATATCCTCTCTGGTTACTGCACTTCCCATCCACCACCAATAAGTCCATGGCTTGGCTGTAGAAATGCTTTGGGCATTACCAGATAAACTCAAAAATAATAAAACCGCTAAAATAAATAAACGCATAAAAGTCTGTTTACCAGTAAAGACTGTAACCTTCATTTCTACACCTACCTTTACCCATATTTTTAACAAATATTATTTCAAGCGTAACAAATGATTGTAAGTGAGTACATAAAAAAAGGCGAAACCAATTACGATTCCGCCTTTCTTAAAATGATATTTTCTATTGACGATTTAACGCCTGACTTACTCTTGCATTGATAAACTGACGTTCCTGCTGTGCTTTTTTGCTGTTGCGATACCACATATATCCAATCACTGCAACCAATAAATAAGGCATCACAAACAAATACATAATTCCGGTATTCAAACCAACACCGACATTATTCCTTCCATTTCCCATTGAACTTTCAACAGTTCCTCTGCACATCGCACATTGCGCCATTGCCGAAGGCATTGTAAGGATAAGAAAAGCTATAAAACATCCAAAAATTACGAGAAACTTTTTCATGTGTAATAAGGACTAATAAGTAAATAAACAATAACACCGCTTACGCTCACATATAACCAGATAGGAAATGCCCATTTCACGGCTTTACGATGTTCTGCAAGCTGATTACTATAACCAAAATAAACTGCTCTTAATACAAACCAAACGACCACAACTGACAATACAATATGTGATATCAAAAGGAAATAATAAATTGGTCTGATAAATCCTGAACCCCCAAACGGTGTCGATTCGTTTGAAATGTGATAAAGAATATAACAAACCAAAAAAACAGCACCCAGAATAAATGCAACCGTCATTATTAAACGATGTGCACTTCTGTTATTGATCTTAATAAAATAAAATCCTAGAATCAGAAGAATAGCTGTTGCGGTGTTCAACATGCCAATAACATGAGGCAAAATCTTTGTCCATGGTCCCTAAATCAATTTTCTGACGGATCCCGATCAGAACAGCCACTGCAACCGGTATTGCAATAGCCAGTATATTAATTATTTTCCTGTATTTTTTGTTTTCTTCAAGCACAACAGTTGCCATAACTATTTGTAATTTTCCTTTTTCTCGTAATCCAAAATCTTAATTTCGGCCATCAACCGGTTGGTTTCTTCCGAATCAGACGCATTATAATAACCTCTGATATGTCCTTCAGCATCTATCAATACTAACTTAGTTTCCAAAGAATTAGTTTTCGACCCAGGTACTTCAGTTAGTAATTTCAACTCAGAATCCCAGGTATTTTTGACTTCCTCCTCCGATCCTGTCAATACTTTCCATCCTTTTGTGCCCAGTTGCTTGCGGATAACTTTCCTTTGTTCCAGACCATTTATCTGCAAGTGATATCAAATTCAGGTATGGAATAGTTTCTCTCAGAGCAAAAACACGTTCAACCTGATCCAAGACAATTTCACACGTATCCAAACAATGTTCAGGCAAATATCCAACCACAGTAACTTGTCCCTTTATCAAACTCTTCTGAAACCGTTTCTCCACTTGTGTTCTTCAAGTGAATAACCGGAACTTTGTAAAACGCAGTATCACCATTTTGACAACAATCTTTCCGGAAGTATCAGTGATTGGGAAATAATGCTGAAGATCGTAATGATTTGTTGCAAAGAATTTTAAAAATGTAAAAACCAAAGCCGGAATTACTAATGTGACAATCAGTAATCCGGCTTTACGGAAGTTTATCATAACGTATTATCTACTTGAATATCGCTTCAAAAATAGCATTTCCTTCAAGAAGAAGTGCCAGAATTAACCAGGCAATAAAAATGATAGGAACAAGTATAGACCAGATCAACGTTTTAGTTTCATGCTTTAAGGTGCATAAATTCACCTACGATATAAAATGCTTTAACGATCGTCATGATAATGAAAATCGAAACTTTCAAAACTCCATGAGGAACTGTAAAAGCAATAAGGAATTCAAGTGATGTTAGGACAAGAAGAATCCAGAAAGTTTTCCAGATTGCTTTACGCTGTTCTGCACCTGCGTTAGGATCCTGCTCGTGTATATGATGTACTTCTGACATATGATTTAGAATTAAATAAGCTCCTGTTGATTAAACCAGATAAAAGAATGTAAATACAAATACCCAAACAAGATCTACAAAGTGCCAGTAAAGACCAACTTTTTCAACCATTTCATAACTTCCGCGTTTGTCATAGAAACCAGTCGCAGAACGGAAGAAAATAAGAATATTCAATATAACTCCACTAAATACGTGCGTTCCGTGAAATCCGGTAATGAAGAAGAAGAAATCAGCAAATGCAGGAGGACCATACTGGTTTTGTGTAAGATTTGCTCCATAGATTACTTTTTCAACGTATGAACCGTTTTCAAATAACTTTCATCATTGAACCTGCTTCTGTTCCGTGGATAAAGTGACTCCATTCCCAAGCCTGGCATCCAAGGAAAGTAAATCCTCCCAAGAATTGTCCAAAGCATATATTTTTCAACATTCGCACGGTCCATACGGTGTCCGGCTTCTACTGCAAGTACCATTGTAACACTACTTGCAATAAGAATAAATGTCATAATCCCAACGAAAACCAATGGCAATGAAATTCCATGCAAAAATGGCACAGATTCATATACCTTTTCAGGTATTGGCCAGTACAGATTTGAAAATGTAAAATCTGCTGCTTTTCCGGCAAAGGCAGGGAAACTAAAACGTGCTGTTCCATAAGCCACCAGCAAGGCGGAGAAAGTAAATGTATCTGAGATGAGGAAAAACCACATCATCAATTTCCCGTAACTTGCTTTCATAGGCTCGATCCCGCCCATCCACATTTTGGGTTCTACCGTGCCAGGTGTTGTTACATGTGCAGCCATTGGTGAAAAATTATCAATTAAAAGTCAATAAAAAAACAAAAAGGTATAACCAAAGTAAATCCAGAAAATGCCAGTAAGTAGCACAGATCTGTATCTGTCTCAAACTCTTTGAATGCACTTTTAAGCGGAAAACAGCTCTCCAGTGCATACAGCAGTACAATAAGACCGCTGATAATATGAAATCCGTGTAACCCTGTAAATACATAAAAAAACGAACCAGATGGGTTTCCCACAAAATAAACATTCGCTGCAACCAGCTCTTTCCATCCTTCAAACTGCATCCACAAAAATGCCAGTCCAAGTGCAAAAGTAACAGAAATTGCTATTTTCAAAGTCTTGAAATCATCTTTTTTTGCTGCAAAATAAGCCCACTGCATAGAAAGACTGCTAACCAACAGTACAGCAGAACTGTACCAGAAAATCTTAGGCATATCGAATTCTAGCCAGTTACCTTCTGCTCTTCTTACCAGGTAAGCACTTGTCTGAGACGCAAAAAGCATGATAATACTAACCAAAAACAACCAAAGAATAAACTTCATTGGATCCATAGCCAAGCGTTTCCTGCGGCTCTTTATCTACTTTTAACTGCTGAATATTTTCCATTTCACTAAACTACTATATCACAATTTATCCAACAAAAACGCAATCTGAACAATAGGCAAATATACAAAGGAACCAAACATCAATTGACGGGCCGTTTTATCAGAGCACTTTCTCATCAAATGAAAAGTCTGAGCCAGGAACAAAACGCCAAAGACTGTTGCTACAAAAGCTGAATTGATTCCAGTCATACCCAATTTGATATGGTAACCAACCTATCGGAAGCAAAAATAACGTGTAAATCATAATTTGCATCGTTGTATCTGCATCTTTCAAACCGTTTGCTGGTAATAATTTAAAACCTGCACGTTTATAATCATCGTCCAAAACCCAGGCAATAGCCCAAAAATGCGGGAACTGCCAGAAAAATTGAATCGCAAATAAAATTCCTGGTTCAAGACCGAAATGATTTGTAGCTGCTACCCAGCCAATCATAGGAGGAAATGCTCCTGGAAAAGCTCCTACAAAAACAGCAATCGGGCCTACTCGTTTCAAAGGAGTATAAACAAATCCGTATAAAACAAGCGATAACAAGGCCAGTAATCCGCTGATCAGATTAAAATATACAACGAAAATGAAAAGAGAGGAAACACCCAGAAACACAGCCCAGATAATGGCCTGTTCCACCGTTACTCCTGCCACTTGGCAATGGACGGTTCTCTGTTCTTTTCATCATTTTGTCCAGATCTATTTCAAGAATCTGATTAATGATATTCGCTGCACCGGTGATTCCAATTGAAGCAATACAGAAAAGAACAATTTTACCCCAGCTAACACTACTGGCTCCCAGACTATAACCCATTGCACCAGAAAAAGCGATCAAAAATGCCAGTCTGAATTTTAACAATTCAAACAAAGCCTTTACTTTATCTCCAACTTTTAAATCCAAACTTTCTTGTGCTGATGTCATTATTTTACTCAATTTCCAACTACACTAAATCCTTACTCAATTTAACAATATCTTTACTCCACGACAACTGATTCGCATTCATCAACAACCACATCATAAATTGTAATCCAATCATAATTATCGCCAAGCGTCAAATGGACAGGTTGTGCAAATGCCGGTACTCCAAAATAAGCCATTATAATTCCTGTTAATATTTCCAGTACTAAAATAGCCAGAACAACCTTTTCCCATCTGCTTAATTCTGGATTCTCCTTCAATCGAATGATTGATTTTATTAATCCAAAACAAATTTGAAACAAGTACCAGTATGGAAAAAGAGCGGTGAATATAAAATGGCAATCCAATTGTCTCAATCCATTCGATCTCGTCCTGAATATCCAAGTCGACCGAATAACTTCATCCATTACCTCACGAACCTGTGTCCCTAACAAAATCTGGATAAGAGACAATGATAATAACCAGCAATGGATAATTTATCTATTACATCCTTTATTAGCAATCTGTCTTACCATCTTTTTCTGCTGAATAGGAAGATCTGATAAACAGATAAATAAGAATAAAAACAATGACAATTGCCAGAAGCATATGAATTGTGATCATCACAGGATGTAATTCAGAAGAAACAACCTTTGATCCTAACCATCCCTGTAATCCAACTAAAATAAAAGCTAACAAACTGTAAACCAAAAAAGCTTTTTCTATTTGTTTTTAAATAGGGAGTTGAAGCAAGCAAGTGTTACGAAAATCATAATTCCTGTAAAAACTCCAAAAAGACGGTTTACATATTCTATCCAGGTTTTTACCGGATTAAATATTACTTCGCCTTTAAGCTTAGCTCCGTAAATCTCCTTATAATTTAATGGTAGCTGTGAGACCTCCGTTGGAGGAATCCAGCTACCAAAGCATTTAGGCCAATCAGGACATCCCATACCAGCTCCGGTACTTCTTACAACCCCACCTACCATAATAAGGAAGTAGAGGACAATAACAGTATTCAGTGTTAACCGCCGAAAACGACGGTTAACACGTGAATCAATGAGCTTGGTTGAACTGGTCATTAAAATTTTGAGCCGCTATCTCTTTTTCGGTCGCAATCAACTCATTCTCATGCGGGAAATTAGATTCCAATGTTTGAGAATATGGAATATTTTGAGGAATAAAATCCTCCGTTGCACCTGGTTTGCTATAATCGTATGACCAACGATATACTGCTGGTATTTCACCTTCCCAGTTACCATGACCTGGATACAATTGGCGTAGTCCATTCCAATGTATTTGATCTCCATGGATTTTGAGGAGCTGTTTTGCCTCTGAAAATGCTGCTGAAGAAATTGTAAAGGAATATGAACTGAGCAAGAAATGATAAAATAGCAGCCACAGTAATGAACATGTTCATGTCCATAAACTTATGCGTAAAGTCGTAGCTTGTGAATTGGTAGTAACGACGTGGGAAACCTGCAATACCAACATAGTGCATTGGAATAAAGATCAGATAAATTCCAATAAACGTAAACCAGAAGTGAATCTGACCTAATGTACGTGTTCATCATTTTACCAAACATTTTAGGGAACCAGTGGTAAACACCAGCAAATAAACCGAAAGCAGATGCAGCACCCATTACAAGGTGAAAGTGAGCTACAACGAAGTAAGTATCGTGAAGCTGAATATCAAGTGCACTGTTTCCAAGAATAATACCTGTCAAACCACCTGATACGAACAACGAAACCAGACCAATCGCAAACAGCATACCAGGAGTAAATACGATATTACCTTTCCACAAAGTAGTAATGTAGTTAAATCCTTTTACCGCAGATGGAACCGCAATAATCAATGTAAGGAACATAAATACAGATCCAAGGAACGGATTCATACCTGTTACAAACATATGGTGAGCCCAAACGATAAAGGCAAGGAATGCAATACCTAACATTGATGCAATCATCGCACGGTAACCAAAAATTGGTTTACGTGAATTGGTTGCAATAACTTCTGATGTAATACCAAGACCTGGAAGAAGTACAATGTATACCTCTGGGTGACCCAGGAACCAGAACAAATGCTGGAAAAGAATTGGGCTACCACCAACATTTGGAAGTGCTTCACCATTAATATAGATTTCAGAAAGATAGAAACTCGTTCCGAAGTGACGGTCAAAAATCAATAACAATACTGATGAGAAAAGTACCGGGAAAGATATAAGACCCAAAATCGCTGTAATAAGGAAAGACCAGATTGTCAAAGGAAGACGGTCAAATGACATACCACGTGTACGCAAGTTAATTACCGTTGTGATGTAGTTGATACCACCCAATAACTGTGACACAATGAAAATGCCATACTAACCAACCAAAGCGTCATACCCATTCCTGAACCTGGATGTGCTTGTGGTAATGCACTTAATGGAGGATAAATTACCCATCCACCCGCAGCAGGACCTGTTTGCAAGAACAAAGAAGCGAACATGATAACACTGGCAAGGAAGAAGAACCAGTAAGATAACATGTTCATAAATCCTGATGCCATATCTCGTGCACCAATTTGCAATGGAATCAGGAAGTTACTGAAAGTACCACTCAAACCTGCTGTAAGTACAAAGAATACCATGATGGTACCGTGCATTGTAACCAAAGCCAGGTAAAAGTTAGGATCCAGTTTACCCGTTTCGCTAATCCAGTTTCCAAACAATGGTCTTAAGCCATGACAAATTAGAATCTGGCATACCCAAGCTGGATACGGAAAATTACGGACATAGAAATCCCAATCACCGCCCAAAGAATACCTGTGATCAGGTATTGCTTTGCTATAACCTTGTGATCTTCAGAAAATACGTATTTCTGCCAAAAGCTTTGTGCCTCGTGATGGTGCGCATGTTCCTCGTGGTGTACAGCGGTTTCCATTCCTTCAATAGCTGACATATGCCTATTTTGTATTTAAATTAATAAAATTAGCGAAGTGCTGCACTTGTTCCCATTCCACCACCAACAGAAGCTGTTTTAGCTGTATCAGCCGGTGTTGTAGTTTCAGCTGGCAAACCTTTCATTGCCTTTGCTTTCAAGTTATCAGGTACTTTCGCAAGATATTCCGGGTATGTCTGAAGAAATGTTGTTTGTTCAGCACACCATTTTTTATAAGAAGCTTCGTCTTCAACAACCAAATTCATTTTCATAGAAAAATGGCCTTGTCCACAAACTTCAGTACATGCTATCTCATACTTAAAATTCGGATCATTCAGATCAGCACGCATCTCTGCAGTTGTTTTGTCCGGTACAAACCAGAATTTAGTTGGCATACCAGGAACCGCATCCATTTTCACACGCATATGAGGAATAAATACACTATGCAAAACATCACGTGCACGAATTTTCAAAAGTACAGGTCTGTTTACCGGAATGTGCATTTCCGTAGGGTTAAGTAAAATCATCAAATGAATTCTCATCTGACAAATCAATACCCACTTCATTTTGCGCATCGATCAACTTGTAATTGTAATTCCCAAGTTTGTTATCACTAACACCACCATAACGAACAATCCAGTTGAACTGCTTTCCGGTAATTTCAATAACTTCTGCATCAGCGGAGCATCTGATGTAATATCAGACCATGCTTTCCAACCTGTAAAAACCAACATAGCCATTACAATTGCAGGAATGATTGTCCAGATAAGTTCCAGTTTGTGGTTATCAGGATAAAAAGATGCCTTGATTCCTTTTTTATACTGGTATTTCCAGGCAAAAAAGAAAATCAGGAAGTTAACAAAAGCAAACGGAATTGTCAGAATTCCCATTGAGAACCAAAACAAGTCATCCGTTCTTCTTCCGTGTACAGATGAAGCAACCGGTAAGAAAATGTTCTCTTGCATGTAGGTATGACCAGGTAATCCCAATTGCCGCTGCAACAAGGATAACGATAAACATCGCTCCATTCCAGCTATTACCTGCCGGCACAGCATCAGCAGATTCTGGCTTCTTAACACTTTTGAGAACGCCTTGGAGCCTGGAAATCACAACACCGGTGAGAACCACAAAAACTAAGGCAACTAATGCGATGATAAAATACATGATAATAACAGGTTAAGCAAATTAGGCGATATCGTGATGCAATGATTCTTCCAACATTGGATGGTGCTTTGGAATCAAATTTGCCTTTTCCAACTGAGTCGCCATTGACCAAACAAATCCACAAATGAAGACAAGAAAAATCCCCATTCCAACGGTCCAAATCCCGCCGTATCCCCAGCACTACCAGGCATAATGTTCGTGTAAAAATCCATATAATGACCGATGATTACACTCCAGCATGCCACTTTAAGAATCGAATGTGTAAACTTAGAATCTCTTGTCATCAAAACCAGGAATGGCAAGAAGAAATTAAGGAACAAAGTTATAAAGAAAGGAGCTTTGAAAATACTTCCATGTCCTCTGAAACGCTCAATGAAATAAATAATTTCTTCCGGCTGGTTAGCATAGTAGATCAAAAGAAATTGAGCAAACCAAACATAGGTCCAGAAAATACTGAATGCAAAAACAAACTTACCCAAATCTCTTAAGATGACTTGAATTTACAGCTCTCAAATATCCTCTTTCTCTTAAGCATTACAACTGTCAATGTAATAACTGCCAGACCGGCTACGTGCCAGCTTGCCAATGTATACCATCCAAACATTGTACTGAACCAGTGCGGATCAATTGACATAACAAAATCCCAGGCAGAAGTAGAAGATGTTACTCCAAATATTACAAGAAATGCTGTTCCTAAACGTATTGATTTATCATATAATTCTGTTCCTCCGATTTGATCTTCTTCCAAAGAAAACTGACGTATCTTTCTCCACATGAAATACCATGCCACAAAATAAAATACCAATCTGCCAACAAAGAATGGTGTATTCAGATAATCCATGTTTTCCTGCAATAACTTCGATCATACTCCGGTCCGCCTACTTCATAAACTTCACTGTGCGTCCAGTGAAATAAATCATGACCTCCAAAAATAAATACCAAAAGCATTATAACACCTGTAATTGGCAAAAATGCAGGCATTGCTTCAGGAACTCTTTTAAATACTGCTGACCATCCAGCCTGTGCAAGATAATTGTAAGAAATAAAAAACATCCCTACAACAGATATACCAGTAAAATAAACTGCATTTACCCAAATGTTAGCCCAAATACGTGTCAGCCAGCTAACATGATGTTCTTCGACAGCATGACCAGCTGCTTCATGACTAGCCGCCGCAGCATGTCCGGTTATTGCATTTACTGCACCATGTGCTGCTTCTGCTTCATGATGTCCTCCCGGTTGTGCTGCAAGATAAACTCCCAACTACAACCAAAGCCAGCGCCAATAGCTCCTCCAATTATAAGTTTCTTTTAGCTCCCGATGTGAATTCAAACCGTTCTTCAATAGAAGGAATCGAATGTGCTGATGCCATTATTCAAATATTATTTCTCAGTTATCAAAAATAAATTATGCTCCTTTTTGCAGCTTTTGTACATAATGTACAATTTTCCAGCGCTCTTCAGGATTAATTTGTGAACCGTGAGGCCACATACGTGCTTTACCGTAGGTAATAACATGGAAAATATGTCCTTCATTCAGGTTCTTGTAAGCATCACTTGCGTAATTAGGAACCCCTTTGTAAACAGCTCCTACTTTTCCATCACCTGCTCCGGTTGCTCCGTGGCAATGCTGGCAATATCTCTCAAATAACACTTTACCTTCTGCCAAGGTTTTTTCATTAAGAGGTACCGGATTTTTCAATACTCTTTCAGAAATAGAAATACTATCAGCAGGAATATTGTAAACCATAAGATCTACCTTTGCAGAATCGCCGTCACCAAATGAGGTATTGATAATTACGGCGCGCTACTGTTCCTTCAACCGGCAAACGCATTGTCAAACCCATTGGGTTAATTGGATTTGCTTTTTCCTGTTTGTATGGTTCATAACCAACTGGCAGGTACATATTTGGAGCATACTCTTTACCTGGATTATTAGGATCACGCTGTACAACTGAATGCAGCGATCAGAATAACAGCCAGGGCCAGAGAATATCTATATAAACTTTTCAATTTCATCGATCCAAGCACATTAAAATTGTTTGATGTTGACCTCTTCTGCACCACTATCTCTCAGTGCACGGGATATTTCATCTTCACTCATTGAATTTCTACCTAAGTTAATCGCCATAATAAATTTGTTATCCGTAGCACGAACATCAAATCTTTCGATGGAAATGAGTACCAGGGCTCTAGTCCATTTGAGATAAAGAATGTAGTAACCATACCAAATGCTGTAAAAAGTACAGTTAACTCAAATGTAATAGGGATATAGTTAGGCAATAGAAATTGAATCCTTACCACCCACAATCATTGGCCAGTCAATACCCATCGTCCAGATCATCAGGGTTAATGCAACGCAACATCCGGTTACACCAAACATAAATGCAGCAATACCGATTCTTGTACGTGGGTGACCCAATGCGTCATCCATTCCGTGAATTGGAAAAGGAGAATATACTTCCTGTATTTTCACTCCTGCCTTTCTGAGTCTTGGTACTGCATGTAATACAGTATCGTCATCGTCATAGACTCCAACTAAATATTTACCAGATAATTCTGCCATATTTATACTAATGTTAAATATTATTCTTTCGCTTTCAGCGATTTACTTATTCTATATCCTTGTTAAATAACGGAGCAGCAGCTTCGCGTTGTCTTACTTTTGCAACACCTGCAATTTTCTTAGGCAAGTTTGCAGAAGTAGATCTGATTACCGCTTTTACTTCCGCCATGTTTACAACTGGTAGATATTTAGAGAAAAGCAGGAACAACGTAAAGAACAATCCGAAAGAGAAAATGTAATCCCCAATATCATAACGGGTAGGGGAGAACATTGCCCAGCTGGATGGAATGTAGTCACGGTGAAGTGATGTAACGATAATTACAAAACGCTCGAACCACATACCAATGTTTACAATAACTGAGATAAAGAATGTAAATGTAATGCTGCGACGTAGTTTTCTTGACCAGAATAACTGTGGAGAGATTACGTTACAAGTCATCATCGCCCAGTATGCCCACCAGTAAGGTCCGGTCAGCACGGTTGATAAATGCATAACTTTCGTATTCAACACCTGAATACCAGGCAATAAAGAATTCAGTGATATAAGCAACACCTACAACCGAACCGGTCAAGGTAATTACCTTATTCATTGTTTCAATGTGTTCCAGTGTAATATAATCTTCCAGTTTGTAAACCACACGTGTGATCAACATAAGGTTTTGCACCATTGCAAATCCTGAGAAAATCGCACCCGCAACGAAGTAAGGAGGGAAAATTGTTGTATGCCATCCCGGAATTACCGAGGTAGCAAAGTCCATACTTACAATCGTGTGTACAGAAAGTACAAGTGGAGTAGATAAACCGGCAAGAATTAAGCTGATATATTCATAACGAGACCATGTTTTTGCTGATCCGTCCCATCCCATTGCAAAAGTTCCATACATGAAGCGGGAAACTTTGCTGGTTGCGCGGTCACGGATTGTAGCAAAATCAGGAATAAGACCAATATACCAGAAAACAAGTGATACAGAGAAATAAGTACTGATCGCAAAAACGTCCCAAACAAGGGAGAGTTGAAGTTTACCCAAAGAGAACCGAATGCGTTTGGTAATGGTAAAGCCCAATATGCCATCCATGGACGACCCATGTGCATCAGGATAAACGATGCAGCACAAATTACAGCGAAAATTGTCATCGCTTCTGCCGCACGGTTAATAGATGTTCTCCATTTCTGACGGAAGAGTAAAAGAATCGCAGAGATCAAGTGTTCCCGCGTGACCGATACCAACCCACCAAACGAAGTTGGTGATATCCCATGCCCAACCTACGGTTTTATTTAATCCCCACACGCCCAGACCTTCCCACCAGGTCCATGCAAGACAACAAGATCCATATGCCAAAACAACAAGAGAAATCCCGAAAGCAATTTTCCATTCCTTTGTAGGCTTTCCTTCGACATGTCGGCATATATCTTCCGTTACGTCTGCATACGTTTTCCCGCCTTGAATAAGGGGCTCTCTTACGGGTGAAGTAACATGCATACTACTATAATTTATAATGATTTAATCTTCAAACAAATACAAAACTTTCAACCAGACTTAGGCGTGTTCCTTTTCAGTTTCTGCCTTTGGTGCTGCTGCTGCATCCTTATTTCTAACCTTGGTAAGATAAGAAATCTGAGGACGTACGTTGATTTCTTCCAGCATATGGAATGCACGACCTTCTTTTTCTACTTCAAGCATTTTAGAAATTCTGCTTTCCGGATCATTCATATCTCCGAAAGTAATTGCATTCGTTGGGCAAGATGAAGCACAAGCTACGTTAATTTCACCATCAACAACGCGTCTTCTTTCTTTTTTCGCAGTTAACTTACCTTCCTGAATTTTGTGAACACACATTGAGCATTTTTCAATAACTCCACGTGAACGTACAGTTACATCAGGATTGATAACCATTTTACCAAGATCATTATTGAAATGGTAATCGAAGTTATCGTTATCAAAATATTTGAACCAGTTGAAACGACGTACTTTATAAGGGCAGTTATTTGCACAATAACGAGTACCTACACAACGGTTATAAGTCATTTGGTTCAAGCCCTCAGAACTGTGGGTTGTCGCCAATACCGGACAAACAGTTTCGCAAGGTGCATTGTTGCAATGCTGACACAACATAGGCTGGAATGTAACTTCCGGATTTTCAGAAGCAACTTCCATTGCTGTATAATCACCAACTTCTGCATCACTGCTATAATAACGGTCAATACGCAACCAGTGCATTTCGCGGCTGTTGATAACTTCCTGACGTCCTACAACCGGAATGTTATTTTCTGACTGACAGCTAATTACACAAGATCCGCAACCAAAACATGTGTTAAGGTCAATGACCATACCCCATGAATGATTTGGATATTTATGTCCATTCCAAAGAGAAAGATCCGTAGCATCTACTGCTCCTTCTGATGTTTCAATTTTTGGAATAAAACGTCCGGCCAAAGGATCTTTCTGGAAATGAGCTAACACAGTTTCCTGAAGAACCGATTTACGGCCCATTACAGTATTGTGTGTCTGAGTCTGAGCGATTTCACGGGTTTCTCCTGTTTTAGTAACAGTAACTTCTCCTGGAGCAAAAGTTAAATAATCCAGCTGAGAATGAAGCCAGCGGATAAACATTTTTACCAACGCCATTTGCAGATTTTCCTGCTTTCTCACGACCGTAACCAATTGTAATTGCAACAGTTCCGTTAGCCTGACCCGGCTGAATAATAACAGGAACTTCAACAGATTTACCTTTCAAATCTACTTTTACAACATCTCCCTGAGCAACACCAAGATCTTTGGCTGTTTTTTGCGAAATACTTGCGTGATTATCCCAAGTATGCTTTTGTAACAGGATCAGGTAATTCCTGTAACCAAGGATTATTAGCAGCAGATCCATTACCTACGCCAACATTTTCATACAACGCCAGCTCAATTCCTGTCGAAGATGCTTTATATTTTTTAGCCAATTGCTGATGCAGCTTCGTCAACATTTCCTGCGAAAGTTGCACCTGCAGCAGAAGCCGTACGGTTTGTTTTGAAGAACACCATCATGTAAAGATTGTACCCAGAATTTATCGAAACTGTCTGTACCTCCTTGTGTGTAAATATTTTTTCTCCAATAAGCTTTTACATATTCATGATAGTCTGATGGCTGACCTGCCCATTTCAATAAACTGGCCTGTGCCTGACGTGTACTGAAAATCAAACTGATTGTAGGCTGAGTCAAGCTGTAAAAACCTGCCATTGGCTCTGCATCATTCCATGATTCAAGGTAATGAGGTGCAGGGCAAATAAATTTCACCAATGATGCAGTTTCATCCGCACGGTCATTAAATGAAATACTCAATGCTACTTTTGGAAGAGCAGTAGCCAGTTCAGCACCACGTGGGTGATCGTAAACCGGGTTAGCACGCGTAGAAAATAACTGCTGTCAACTTTTCCACCTTTAACTTCGTCAACGAATTCATTCATTGCGATGTCATTTCCCTGACGGAAATTAACAGGTGTATCCAAATCAATTGTTGAACCGTAGCTTCCAAGTAAACTGTTCAATGCATTTACAACAACCTGAACAGAAGGATCATTGATACCACAAACAACCAAAGCACTTCCTTTTGCAGCAACAAGATCCGCAGCAGCTTTATCAAGATGTGTTGCATTCAACAGCAGGAGCAGAAATTGACTTTCCACCAAGTTTCGCAGCAACTTTATTATAAAGAGAAGTAACAACCAGACCCAATCTGAGAAGGCTTTACAGCTGAACGATAATCTGCATTTGAACCCGTCATAGAAAGAACAGATTCAAACTGGTAATGACGGGACATATCTTTTTTGCCATCTTTCGCGCTGCTAACACGACGAGTTTCAGCATATTGACGAGAGAAATCGTCAGGCGAAATCCATGCTCCTAGAAAGTCAGCATCAATAGCAACGATTACTTTTGCTTTGCTGAAATCGTAAGAAGGAATAACAGCTTTTCCGAAAGAAAGCTCATTTCCTTTTACAATTGCAGAAGAACTGAATTTGCATCATAAACAATGTGACGTGTTGTAGGATATTTTGTAGTAAAATCAGCAATAACCGATTTTGTAGAAGGACTTAAAATGGTTGAAGAAACAATACGAATTGCTCCTCCTTTTGCAGCGATCTGAAGAAAGCTGACTTGTTATATCTTTATCAACAGCATCCCAGGTAACTTTTATATCTTCACCTTTTTTAGGACCTCTTAATTTTTCATTATCATAAAGCCCAAGTAGAGAAGCATGTGCTCGTGCACTTACACCTTTTGTAATACCTGAAAGTGAATTTGGCTTCAATTTTAATTGGTCGGCCTTCACGTGTTTTTACAAGAATACTTGCATAATCTCCTCCTTCTGCATAAGTAGAAGCGTACCAGTTAGCAATCGTAGGAAATTCACCCTCAGGCTTGTTAACGTAAGGAATTGCTTTTTTAACAGGAGTTTCGCAAGCTGCCAGAGAAACAGCAGCCATACCAAATCCTAAAACTTTCAAGAAATCGCGACGATGTGTACCTGCTCCGTCAACCAGACTTTCGTATTGATTTTCTGTTGGTGCATCAGCGAACTCTGAACCTGCGTCTTTAATGAATTTTTCGTCATTACGCAGCTCTTCAAGTCCTCTCCAATATCTTTTATTAGTATTTTCCATAAAACTGTTAATACAATGAGTTGTATTCTAGTATCTATTTGCAGTGATTAGTAATGGCACTTAGAACATTCAAGACCACCGATATCAGCTACTTTTAAAGCTTCTTTACTATCTGATGCGTGTAATTGTACCAGTTTGTCGTAATACTCGTTTCCTTTTGTATTTACGTCAGTTTTACGGTGACAATCGATACACCAACCCATTGTTAATGAAGAGCGCTGCTGGATAACTTCCATTTTAGCAATATCTCCGTGGCAATTTTCACATTCCAATCCAGCAACATTAACGTGCTGAGAGTGATTGAAATAAGCAAGATCAGGAAGGTTATGTACACGTACCCATTCAATAGGAGTATTGTTTTCTATTGAAGTGTATATTTTCTGAATTTCTGGTGATTCCTTTTTGATCACACCGTGACAGTTCATACAAATATTCGCAGAAGGAATATGTGCAGATTTACCTCTGTTTACACCTGTATGGCAATAGTTACAGTCAATTTTGTATTCTCCCGCGTGAAGTTTGTGAGAGAATGAAATTGGCTGCTTAGGAGCATATCCTTGCTGAACACCAACACTATACGCACCGTCAATTGTAGCTTTCATCACCAGAAGAACAAAAATCCAGATCGTTGCAGAACGAATGGCAGGATCACCAGCAATTCCTTTAAGAGAAGCTACCAAGGCGTGACATAAAGTCTCCTTTTGTCAGCTGTCTTCTGTATCTCCGCCTGTAACGGCTTTCGAAAGAATTGTTACAATAACAAGCAAAACGCCTAATACCAAGAGCATTACAACTACCAGTGCAACAAGAACAATCATGAAAAGATCAGAAGGTCCGCTTGATTGTGCAGCGCCCGCAGCAGGAGCAGCTCCACCAGCAGCAGCGGCGGCAGGAGCCGGAGCGGCACCCGCTTTATCAACATAAGCAAAAATGCCTTTGATGTCATCTTCCGACAAGTTCGGGAAAGCTGTCATCTGAGCTTTGCTGTATTCGTTGTAAATTTTTACAGCGTAAGGATCACCGGATGCGATAACCGCTTGTGAATTGTGAACCCATTTCGTAATCCACTGCAATGTTGTTACGGGTCGTTGCACCTTTCAAACCAGGACCTACAATTCTTTCGTCAGTAGCAGCGTGGCATTGAGCACAGTTGTTTTTAAATAACGTTTCACCCTTAGCAGCATCTCCACCACCAGCAGCGGCCGCAGGGGCAGCACCGGCAGCAGCCGTACTATCCTGAGCCCATGATAAGCTACAGGTACTTAAGAGAATAGCTACAATAATAGCCAGAAACGATTTTGAGCTGGGAAAGAAGGAACAAAACTTAGAGTCTTCTCGGAATGGTATATTCATAATCAACTATTCATAATACTTCAACAGACAAATCTAGTGTCACGATTTTTTATCCACAAAAGTATTTGAGGGATATTTTAAAGTACTCACTTATTTATAATTCTTCTAATTTGATTATTCGTGTCAGAATAACGCAAGTCATTGGTAGCCATTGACTTTCAATGTTTTAACAAAAAAATACCATTTGAAAGAAAGCTAAAAAACAGCCTTTTCAAATGGTATTTTCTCAAGATATTTATGACGAGGTTCCGAGCGGATTCGAACCGCTGTACGAGGTTTTGCAGACCTCTGCCTAGCCGCTCGGCCACGGAACCAGATCGGGTTAGCAGAAGTGATTATCCGCTTACTGCTAACCCGGGTGCAAAAGTATTAAAAAAATTGACTACTCCTCAGTTTCGTCGTCTTTTTTCGCTACTTTTTTTCCTTTTCTTTCAGTTTCTTCGAATTGCTCCTTCAAAGCTGAAAGTACACTTAGGTCACCAAAAGTAGATTTCTCTCCTTCTTTGGCAGCGCTATCTGTGTTAGAAGTTGTATTCTTAGCCTGACTTGCAGCAGGTTTTGGAGCTTTTTCTTCTTTTTTCTCTTCAACAGCAGGAGCAGCAGAAGGTTTCACTTTTGAGTGAGTAAGAACGATTTTCTTTTCGTCTTTCAAGAACTCAAGAACAGTGAAGTCAAGGCTTTCTCCAACTTCAGCAACAGTGCCATCTTCTTTCGTAAGGTTTTTCACCGCAGCGATTCCTTCGATACCGTATGGCAATTCCAAAGTTGCGAATTTGTCTCCTTTTGCTACGATTGTAGAACGGTGAACAGATCCAACAGCGAAGATTGTTTCAAAAGTATCCCATGGATTTTCTTCAAGTTGTTTGTGACCTAGTGCCAAGACGACGGTTTTCAGCGTCAAGCTCAAGAACAACAACTTCAAGTTCGTCATTAACTTTAACGAAGTCCGAAGGATGTTTGATTTTCTTAGTCCATGATAAGTCAGAAACGTGAACAAGTCCGTCGATACCTTCTTCAAGTTCGATAAACAAACCGAAGTTAGTAAGGTTACGTACTACACCTTTGTGACGAGTACCAATTGCATACTTATCTTTCAATGAACCTTGAGTCCAAGGATCTTCAGTAAGTTGTTTGATACCAAGAGACATTTTGCGTTCCTGACGGTCAAGTGTCAATACAACTGCGTTGATCTCGTCGTTTACGTTCATAAACTCCTGAGGATTGCGCAGGTGCTGAGACCATGACATTTCAGATACGTGGATCAAACCTTCAACACCTGGTTTGATTTCAAGGAAAGCGCCGTAATCAGCAACATTAACAATACGTCCTGTCACTTTTGATCCAACCTGGATATCTTCTGACAACGAATCCCATGGGTGAGACTGAAGTTGTTTCAAGCCAAGAGAGATACGTTTTTTCTCTTCGTCAAAATCAAGAACCACAACGTTAAGCTTCTGGTCAAGTGCCAAAAGATCTGACGGGTGGTTGATACGACCCCATGAAATATCCGTAATGTGCAACAAACCGTCAACACCACCAAGATCGATGAACACACCGAAGTTAGTCATGTTCTTAATAACACCTTCAAGAACCTGTCCTTTTTCAAGGTTGTTAAGAATTTGCTGACGTTGTGCTTCAAGATCTTTTTCGATCAGGATTTTATGAGAAACTACAACGTTATCATTTGCGTAGTTAATCTTAACAACTTTCACTTCCATACGTTTTCCAACAAAAATGTCGAAATCACGAATTGGTTTCACGTCGATTTGTGAACCTGGCAAGAAAGCTTCGATACCAAATATATCTACAATAAGACCACCTTTGGTTCTTCTCTTCACGTTAGCATCGATAACCACATCCTCGTCAAACGATTTCTGGATGTTATCCCATGCAGTAATTACTTTTGCTTTTTTACGTGAAAGAACAAGCTGACCTTGTGCGTCTTCCTGGTTTTCTACATAAACTTCCACTTCGTCACCAATTTTCAAAGCTGGCAAGTCACGGAATTCATTTGATGAAACGATACCATCAGATTTGAAACCGATGTTAAGAATCACCTCGCGGTCTGTAATACCTACAACCACACCTTTAACAACTTCTTTTTCCTGAACAGGAGAAATTGTTGTTTCGTACATTTCTTCAAAACGAGTACGGTCAGCAGCTGAATAGCCTGTACCGAATCCTTTGTCTTCTGCTTTTTCCCAATCGAAATCAGGCAATACTTGTGTTTGTTTTTCCTTAGACATAAATAGGAATTAAAGCTCTTGATTACATCAACTGGCGAGCCACGCAGTCGAAAATTAGTTTGACTTGTTATTTTAAAAACAGGACGCAAAGGTAAGACTTTTCTAAATAAAAATCCAGTTCTCTAGGATTTGATTTAGAAAAAAATTATAAGATGCCTGAAAAGGCGAAGTAGGGGAGTTTCAATCAGTTAGCTGCTCTTTCTTTCACACCAAGATAAGGAAGCCATTCTGCATCGGTAAATCCTGAAAAATCACGGATAAACATGAGGAAAGATGGCCGGAATGGGCGCTGTCGTAAATGCATTCCTGCTTCTTCCGGTGTATAATCCCCTTTTTTTGAATTACAACGTTTACAAGCAGTTGCCAGATTATCCCAGGTTGTTTTTCCTCCCCTCGATTTTGGCATGACATGATCCAGTGTCAGATGATCATGTGTTCCGCAATACTGACATCGGTTACCATCCCTTTTGAAAATATTATGACGGGTCATCACAACACCGCGATAGGGAAGATGAATGTAACGATTCAGGCGGATGACGATGGGCATGGGATATTGATCCCTTACAGTCCGGAGAAAATGAGTCGGGGACTCAGCCAACAATTCAGCTTTGTTCAGATAAACTAAGAGAAATGCCTTTGGCACTGTGCAAACACTAAATGCGCTGTAATCTTGATTAAGAACCAGAACTTTACCCATGAGTCTTTACGGCAATTAATTCCCACAATATAGGAAATTTACCTAAAAAAACGTTTCGTAAAATTCAATTATTGTTAAAAAAGACTTCCACCAACCGCCTGACATTTAATTATACGGAAATTTTCCGGCCAAGTCATTAAATAGCTAACTCTCAGACTGATACCAATTAATAGTCAGAACGGTCACTTTCACGTTTCAGATCCTTTTCCTTGATACTATCCCTTTTGTCATAAAGCTTTTTACCTTTTGCCAAAGCAATATGTAATTTGGCAAAACCACGATCGGTTGTGAAAAGTTTAACCGGAACAATTGTCAATCCCTGATCTTTTAAGTTTTCACTCAATTTTCTCATTTCACGTTTTGTAAGCAAAAGCTTGCGATCGCGCATAGGATCATGATTCCAGTGTGTGCCTTCGGTATAAAGAGAAATGTGCATACTACGGACGTACAATTCTCCATCCATAAAAAGACAGTATGCATCCTGTAAGATTCACTTTTCCCTGACGTATCGATTTTATTTCAGTTCCTGTCAACGACAAGCCTGCTGTAAACTCTTCAAGAAAAAAATATTCGAACGACGCACGTCTGTTTCGGATATCGACTTTTTTTACTAATTTTTCTGACATATTATATTCCTAACACAAAAAGGTCTGTAAAATTAGGGGTTTTGCTAAAACTATACCAACAAATGAAAATAACGAGCTGCATGCATCGATTTAAATTTCTCCTTTTTGTGATTATTTTAATTTTTTCGAAACAAATCGTGATGGCTCAGTCGCAGGATGCAGCTATCAGAGCTTCTGTTGATAAATTATTTTCGAGGAATGAGATCAGGAGATTCTTCTGTGGTAAGAAGCGTTTTTATTCCTCAATCAACCTTGACTTCTGTTTCAATCAATGCGAAAGATTCCGTGATGACGCATGTAAGTAAAACGGACGACTTTGTAGCCGCCGTAGGAAAACCGCATACTGAAAAATGGGATGAAAGAATTTATGATGTAAAAATTTCAGTGGATGGACCTATGGCTATTGTCTGGGCTCCGTATAAGTTTTACCGTGGCGAAACATTTTCACATTGTGGAGTAAATGTTTTCACTATGATTAAAACAAAAGCGGCTGGAAAATAAATGCGATCACCGATACCAGAAGAAAAACAGATTGTCTGTAATTACATTTTCAACATTTGCTTCCAGGTACCTTTGATACGATTATACTTGATCGTACTTGGCAAAGCTTTCCACCAATATCTGTTCATCTCAACAGCAAAAGACGGCTGCATATAACAATTGATCGCGCAACCTTCGCAAGCCGGCAATTTTCCTTCCAACGCAACCAGTTTCTGGACTTCATCAGAATGATATAAATCGTACAGATTTCCTTCAATTGGAAAATCTTTCAAACCTAAATGATAGCAGGGGAGAACAAGTTTATTTTCAGGAGAAATTACGATGGTAGTACTTGCGGCTTTACAGATCGGATCATCAACATGATTTCCACCATCCAGTCGTAACTGGATAAATGCTTCATTGAGATAAACATTTTTTTGTTTTCCCCACCAAAGCAACTCTTTCAACGTTTGTTCCGAAAGATTTCCGCCTACACCGTTGTATTCGAAAACCGGATTTAAAATCAGGATCAGATCATTGGGCAGACAAACCTCTTCCCACATCCGTTTTATCTGATCAACATTATCTTCAAAAATGGTGAAAATAATATCCGGCCTTTCGCCCATTTCCCGTGCAATCTGAATCGACTCCATTACTTTGTCGAAACATTTTACATTTCGTGATTTATCATGTTCATCACGATCCGGAGAATCCAGTGAAAAATGGAGCATATCAACAAGGCCCTTTAATCTTTCCGCATATTTTGGATAAAGTAAACCATTGCTGGTTACCGTGGTAATCATTCCCTGCTCTTTTGCTTCACGAAGTAAAACATCAAGCTGACGGTGAAGCAATGGCTCTCCTCCTGTAAAATCAATAACCTTTACACCTAATCGTTTCAGATCCCGGATATTTTCCCTAAGATTTTCAACCGTGATATAAGGCGAAGGCTTCTCCCATATGTCGCAGAAACCACAGGACGCATTACAGCGATACGTTACGTAGTAGTTACAAAGGACAGGATGGGAGATTAAACGCATATTATTTCAGCATCGTTAACAGACTGCTTAGTTTGTCTTTCAAATCTTTACGGTCAACAATAAAATCAAGGAAACCGTGCTCCAAAACAAATTCTGCACTCTGGAAACCTTTTGGAAGATCTTTACCAATTGTTTCACGAATAACGCGCGGACCGGCAAAACCGATCAAAGCTTCTGGCTCAGAAATATTAAAATCACCTAACATCGCATAAGAAGCTGTAACACCACCCGTTGTTGGATCAGTCAATAACGATATATAAGGAATTTTCGCTTCAGATAATAACGCAAGTCTTGCAGAAGTTTTTGCCATTTGCATTAACGAAAATCCAGCTTCCATCATACGCGCTCCACCCGATTTGGAAATCATCAAAAACGGCTGTTTGTGTTTGATCGAATAATTAATCGCACGAGCAATTTTCTCACCAACAACTGAACCCATAGAACCGCCGATGAAATTGAAATCCATACAGGCAATCACGATTTTAACATCGTTCATTTTTCCATGACCCGTACGTACGGCATCTTTCAAGCCCGTTTTCAATTGGGTAGCTTTGATACGATCCGGATATGCTTTGGTATCTACAAAATGTAAAGGATCGCCAGAAGTAAGATCTGCATCCAGTTCAGTATATTTATTTTCGTCAAACAATAATTCGAAATATATATCAGAACCCACCTTTTCGTGGTAATTACAATGCGGACAAGTGTAAGCGTTCAGTTTATGCTCTCTTGTAGCAGTAATTTTCTTGCAACTTGGACATTGATACCACAACCCATCCGGAGCTTCGCGCTTCATTTCCGTGGGTGTATTGATGCCTTTTTCTTTCCGAATAAACCAGGACATATTTTTTAGTGGGTTAATATCTTTGATTATAGCTTGTAAACAAACCTTTTATCTAACATTCATGATGAAATCAGGGGTCAAATATACTAATAAATGTTTGGTATCGTCAAGCTGTGATTGAGTATTGGCCTTCAGCATTTTGCCAGGCATGGTTTATTGACAATTCGGTACGAACAAAAAATAGTTATAACTTGTTGCCTTATCAATTTATCAAGATTCACAACGAATTAACCAAACGATTCAGATTCGTATATTTTAAAGTATGTCAGCCATTTCCCCTATTGTGATCATTGTTGGTACCAACCGGCCAAATTCCATGTCACGACGTGTTGCAGAATATTATCAAAAACTTCTCGCTCAGTCCAACACTTCAAGCACAATACTTGATCTGGTTGATTTGCCTCATGATTTTACATTTACCGCACTTTACAGCAATAGTGGAAAGAATGATGCATTCAATATTTTAAAAAACCACATTGACGGAGCTGAAAAATTCATTTTCATTGTTCCGGAATATAATGGTTCTTATCCTGGCGTGTTAAAAGCTTTTATCGACGGCCTTCCTTATCCAAATAGTTTTACAAATAAGAAAGCGGCACTTGTTGGTCTATCATCCAACATGCATGGAGCAATTGTAGCGCTGAGTCATATGAATGATATTTTCAGCTATCTGGGAATGAACACACTTGCACTACGTGTAAAACTTGCCCAGATACAATCCCATTTTGTTGATAATGAAATAACCAATCCGTTATATAAAGAATTGCTTGAAATTCAGGCGGAACAAATTATTCAGTTTTAAAAAGAAAAGGAGCCTAATGGCTCCTCTCTTTTTTATTTTAACCAATGTTGTTCCATTTCATTTGAAGGAATTGAAGGTCGTTTCCACAATTCAATGTGACTGCGGCGATAAGCCGGGCCTTCAAGATCTCCCCATTTCACCAAACCTCCCTGGAAAGATTTGATCATTGACTGCAATTTTGCAGTTTCTTCGTTCGACCATTCACTGCTGTCTTCCAGCTCCACGTACGAAACATGTGTATAAGCTCTGTTGTCCATGGCAATGATTTCAGGGTCAACCATAAAATCAATTGAACTCGTTGCTGTATTTTCTTCCAGTTCCTGCGTAAGAATCATTTCAGGAGCTGGTTCTTCTACGAAAGGAATTTCAACAACAACTTCTTGTGGCTGCGTTTTTCCTGTAAATCCATTTTTTAGTTCAATACCCGGAATTGGCGACTCAATACTATCGAAACCTGCGGCTACAATTGTAACACGTAATTTGTCTCCAAGAGAATCGTCTGTGATCGTACCAAGTTTAAACATTCTTGCTTCACCGCCAACCTGCGAAAGTACATAACGCCAGATTTCACGTTGCTCTTTCATTGTAGCTTCGCGCTTCTTGCTGGTTGCAAGCGTCACAAGAATACGTTTCGCACCACGAATATCACGGTCATTTAAAAGAGGCGAATCCAGTGCTTCTTTGATAGCCAGCTGGGCACGGTCAACACCGGTTGCCTCAGCAGTACCCATTACAGATTGGCCGGCATTTTTAAGAACCTTTTCAACGTCCTTAAAATCCGTATTTATATTTCCGTTGGTTGTAATGATTTCGGAAATACTTTTTACAGCATTAAGAAGAATTCCATCTGCCTCGGCAAAAGCCTGAGTCAACGTCATGTCTTCGTAAAGCTCTTCCAGTTTATCGTTCAATACGACCAGTACAGTATCACTAAATTCTTTCAGCTGCTCAATACCTTCAAGTGCCTGCTCTTTTTTGTCAAGTCCTTCCCAGGTATAAGGTGCCGTAACAACCGCCACGGTAAGTTTGCCCATTTCCTTGGCAAGCTGCGCAATTACAGGAGCAGCTCCGGTTCCGGTTCCACCACCCATACCAGCAGTAATAAAAACCATCTGCGTAGAACCTCCAAGCAAAGCTTTTATTTCTTCGATCGTTTCCAGTGCGGCTTCTTTTCCTTTTGTTGCATCTGTTCCTGCTCCCAATCCCTGGGTTAAGGTAGCTCCAAGCTGAATCTTTACAGGTACCGGGCTATTTGCCAATGCCTGTCTGTCGGTATTACAAACAGCAAATTCTACATCTTTGATTTTTTTCTCAAACATGTAGTTGACGGCATTACTTCCTCCGCCTCCAACACCTATCACTTTGATGATAGCAGGTTCGGACATGACTCCGTTGGTTTCCTTAACGATTTCGTTCACAATGTAGTCCTGGTCTAAAGAGTGCAACAAATTTTTATTCATAGTCCGGGGTGGTTGTTGATATAAGTGCAATTTCTTCCTTTACTTTCAATAGTCTCCAATACTGTCATCTTTGCGGCCAATAATGCGGTCCCAAAACGAACCATCATCTTTTGGTACTTTTTTCAATTCTTTTGGTTTAGTCTGTGTTGGGTTTCTCTTAACGGGGCACTTAGATGTACAGGAGGTTTACATATTGATTTTACTCTCGGATCAATTGACTTAATACCAGCCCAGGCTAATCCTATCGCAGTGGAATAGGAAGTATTGCTTACAGCATCGGCTTTGGCAGTATGTGCCAGACGTTCGGGTAATCCAACCCGAACAGGCATATTGGTAACTTTTTCAAATAAAATTTCAATTTCAGGAATATTGGCTGTTCCGCCAGTCAGAACGATTCCGCCAATCAGGTTTTCTTCATATCCGGATTTAAGGATTTCAGCATAAACCATCGCAGCAATTTCTTTCAATCGCTCTTCAATAATCAAAGCGACGTTTTTCTTCAAAACCTGTTTTGGCGCGCGGCCGGCAAGGAAATTAACCAGGATTTCGATATTCAGCGGAACATCGGCAGAAATCGCTACACCATGTTCTTTTTTCAATTTTTCAGCATTGCCTAACTGAATTCCGCAACCTGTGCGCAAATCAGCTGTAATATGCCTGCCCGCGATCGGGAAAGATGCAATATGACGAATAATGCCATCGTAATAAATAACAAGATCAGTTGTATGATCACCAATATCGACCATAGCGATACCTGCTTTCATTTCTCCCTCATCCAAAACAGCCAGACTGGTTGCAAGAGGTGCATAGATCATTTTATCAAATTTCAGATGAGAATCTGCTTCAAGCAAGACTCTTTTTCGTTCGCTGAATGGATTGATTATTTGCTGAAACAATAAGAAAATGCCCTCCCAGTTTAATTCCGGTTCTGCCCACAGGCTGACGAACGCCCATAGAACTATCCACTACAAATTCCATAGGCAAAACATGAAGCACGTCATAATTTGCTTCTGTTTTTGCCCTGTACATATCATCAACCAATTGGTCTACATCTTTCTGGGTAACTTCATCACCTGTCGATGAAGTAGGGCGTATCACGCCATCACTCTGTGGAGAAACTCTTACGTGTGATCCGCTGAAACTTACATTAACAACACCTATATCCAGATCAGAACGGGAAGACGCCTCGCCTAATGCTTCACGAATTGCATCTCCAACCTGCATTATATTTTCAACCGAACCATTAATCACGGCTCCCTCAGGCACAAGAACCTCACTAAATCCCAAAATCTCAATATTGTCAAAACGAGATCCCGTTGATGTGCCCTGTGCTGCTACTACGGTAATTTTCGTGCTTCCAATATCTACTCCTACTACAATATTATCCTGTGCCATGCTGATGGTGAATTATTATTCACAAACTATTTGATCTTGAAACTTAACACTAATTTTTGAATATCTACTCCAGTCTTTGCTAAGTACCTTATCATAAAAAATACGAAGTTTACTAAATTTCGATTCAAAATCTTCTGCCATCCCTAACTCCATCCGCTGATCACCTAAAACTGTGGTTAAGAGGACTTCCCCATCTTTATCCACATACATTTCAGCAACCTGCGCTTTCCAAAATTCATTGGTATTCAAAAAACGAATCAAATCCATTACCATCATTCCCTTTTTCGTCTTCATTTCTTTCGAACTGGTAAAAAAGGGACCTGAAACCAACAGCGTTCTTGCTGAAAAACTTTCAGATAAAGGAAAAAAAACGCCTTCATCATTAATATAGTATCCCGAGGTATTTCGCCACTCCCCACTTTTGCGAAGTATTGATCCATCTTGCAAGTGGTTTTTCCTGCTCAACTTCTACGACGACATTACCCTTCAGGTCACGAAAAACCTGACATTTTTTTACAAGTTTATTCTTTCGTACCCTGTTTTCAAGGTCCGAAAGATGAACATCGCTTAATCTGCTACCTAATAATGGATCTCCTCCATTCTCGGTTAGCAGCATTTGAATATCCGTTTTATCCAGAAAATGCATTCCAGAATCACCATCAATTGTGATGATAATATTGTTACACCGCTGATTACCAAGGCGACTTTCTGCCATACCAATTCCGGCAATAGGCAAAATGAGCCACAAGCTACGTTTAATCCAATGCCAAGAATAGTCAAATTTACGTAACATCTTAGTAATTTTAAAAATGCGGTGACTAATTATTACTAAATGGGTTTTGTAACAATATTTTAATTGGCTCCACAAGTGTGTCAATATCACCGGCACCAATTGTTACTACAATATCAGTATTTAATTTTGGTAAAAGGTCTAAAACATCTTTTTTGCTTACCAAATTTTTATCTGAGATGGTTACTTTGTCCAATAACATATCAGAATTTACGCCTTCAATAGGTAGTTCTCTGGCCGGATAAATTTCCAAAAGTAGCAATCGGTCCACCATAGAAAGACTTTCCGCAAAACCATCTGCAAAATCCCTTGTTCTGGTAAATAAATGAGGTTGAAAAATTCCCGTCACATGTCTTCCCGGATACAGTGCTTTTACAGATGATAAAAAAGCCTCAATTTCTGCCGGATGATGTGCATAATCGTCGATGTAAACTTTTGAAGGTAATTCAACCTGATATTCAAAGCGTCTTTTTACTCCTTTATAACTTTCCAGCGCACCTTTGATATTTTCAGAAGAAACGCCCAGATACAAAGCTACGGCACTGGCCGCAAGTGAATTTTCGATGTTATGATAACCCGGAATTTTCATGGCCACATCTTTCAATCACACCATCCGGATGAACAATATCAAAAACAAAACGTGCATTTTCAATACGAATATTATCCGCATGATAATCTCCTTCTGTCAAAGAATAAGTGAAAACTTTTGCTTTTGTACTTGAAGCCAGATCAAGTCCCTTTTTCATAAACAAAGCTCCATCCTCATCAATCTGGCCCACATATTCCCTGAAAGATTCCAGAACATTTTCATGTTTTCCGTAAATATCAAGATGATCAGCATCCGTGGAAGTAACAATAGCGATTTCAGGAAAAAGAGTTAAAAATGAACGGTCAAATTCATCGGCTTCTACCACACAAACAACTTCGCTAAGATTTTCGGTTGGCGCATTTAAGCAACAAATTGGTGCCATAATTCTGGGTGATTCCGCCCAAAAATGCAGTCTATTAACATCAGCATAACGCAAAATATGGGCAACAATGGAAGAAGTTGTCGTTTTTCCATGTGTACCGGCCACTCCTACTGTTTTCAAATTCTTTGTAAGCAAACCTAAAACCTGTGATCTTTTCAGGATCATAAAATTTTCCTGCCTGAAATAATTCATTTGTTTATGCTGAACAGGAACGGCAGGTGTATAAACAATCAGCGTTTGCGAAGGATCTGCAATAAATTCTGCTGGAATACTTTCAATTTCATCTTCCAGATTAACAGGAATACCTTCTGAAATCAGCGTTTGTACAAGTGGTGTCAACGTTTTGTCATAACCCGCCACCTGAAAAGAATTTGCCTTGAACCATCGGGCCAAAGCGCTCATTCCAATTCCGCCAATTCCTACAAAATAGATGTATTTCCAGTCATTCATAAAGACTTAGTAATGTTTTGTATTAATAATTTTAAAGACTACTTAATTAATTTCAGCACTTCGGCCGCAATATCATAAGCAGCGGTTGGTTTAGCCAGTTTTTGTAATATTTGTTTTCAGCTCCTCCTGCCTTTTCATCATCGCCCAACAAAGTCAATGCGCCTGGAATTAATTCCTCGGCAGCACTGGAATCTTTGATAAAAATAGCGGCATCCTGTTCCACCAGATTCATCGCATTTTTAGTCTGATGATCTTCTGATGCAAAAGGAAATGGTATCAAGAATCGTTGGTTTAACCGCCAGACACAATTCTGAAACCGATAAAGCCCCAGCACGTGAAACGACTACATCGGCAACGGCATAAGCCAGATCCATTTCATAAATAAATTCAAAAGCCTTCGCTGAATCCGATTTCAAAGCCGAAACGGTTGCCTGCGCGGTACTGATAAATCCTTTTCCTGTTTGCCACAAAACCTGATAGCCGGCATTAACCAGATCGGCAATACCAGCATTTAAACTTTCATTAATCGATTTTGCACCAAGACTTCCTCCCATTACAAAAAGTGTTTTACGATCTTCCTGAAAACCGAAATAAGCCAGCGCTTCTTTTCTTTTGGAAGTAACATCAACAATATCGCTCCTCACCGGATTTCCGTAAACCTTTATCTTTTCCTTTGGAAAAAAAGCTTCCATACCGGGATAAGCGACACAGATTTTACTGGCTCTTTTAGCCAAAAGTTTATTTGTAATTCCTGCATAGGAATTTTGTTCCTGTATTAATGTCGGTATCCCAAGCAGAGATGCAATCATAAGCAAAGGTCCGCTTGCAAAACCGCCGACACCTACGGCAACATCCGGTTTAAAATCTTTAATAACCGATCTGGCTTTCCATAAACTGCGCGTCAGTTTTACCGGAAAAGCGAGATTATCCAGTGAGATTTCTCTTTTAATACCTACAATCGGCAATCCAATAATATTATATCCGGCACGGGGCACTTTTTCCATTTCCATTTTGCCAAGTGCTCCAACAAAAAGAATTTCAATACCCGGTTCAATTTCTTTCAATGCATTGGCAATCGCAATAGCCGGATAAATATGTCCGCCTGTACCGCCTCCGCTAATAATTACTCTTTTTGACATAAGTATTGTTAAATCTTTTGCTCATCCATTTTTTCTCCCCGGCTGACGCTCAGGATCATTCCCATGGCCACGCCGGTAAATAGCAGAGATGTTCCTCCCTGGCTAAAAAATGGTAGCGTCTGCCCCGTTACTGGTACCAATCCAACCGTTACTGCCATGGCAGAAAAAGCCTGACTAACGACTACAAAGGTTAATCCGGCTGATAACAATCCGCCAAAAGGTCGTTTGGTTGCTTCAATGGCTTTTAGTCCGCGGAATAATAAAATGAGATATAATACCATCAGAGTAGTTCCACCCAATGTGCCATATTCCTCAACGACCACTGCGAAAATAAAATCCTTTTGTGGCTCTGGCAGAAATCTTCTCTGACGGCTTTTGGCAACACCTTCACCATAAAGTCCGCCGCGGGCCATGGCCATATAAGATTGCTGCGATTGGTAAACAACAACATCTTTATCCAAAAAAGAAGAAATCCTGTTTTGTGCCGTATTCTGACCTTTGCGTTGAATTTAGCAGAATCGCGACACCAGCAAAAAAGACCAGTCCCAGTGCCGTAAAAAGCAAATAATGAATAGGTACTTTTCCGACAAACATTAACAAAAAGCAAATTCCGGCAAGCATAAAAGCCGTAGAAACATTACTGGTAAAAATCAGTCCGCAAACCACACCCACCAGTGCAAGTGGCTCCATAAATAATTCCCTGGTATTCCATCCGCCTTTGATATGTCTTGCAAGAATCAGCGATAAATGTGCAATCAAAGCCACTTTTGCCCATTCTGAAGGCTGAAAACGCTGTCCGATAATTGGTATTTCAATCCATCGTGAGGCCTCATTTACCGATCTTCCAAAAAACATGGCAAAAATCAGCAGCAGAATCGAACTCCAAACCGCCATGCGTGTCACGTACACAAATTTTATGTAGGGGATACGATGTACAAAAAACATGATCAGCAGTGACAAAAAGCATAATACAGAATGTTTAAAAAGATAATATTCCGTATTTCCCTGTTTCACGCTGTAAGCATCTTTCACACTCGCACTGTAAACGACAACGATACTTGAAAGTAACATTCCGATGCAAATGCCCCAGATCCAAGGATCACCTTTAAGATTTCTGGAAAACCATGCCTGGGTTTCTTCCCTTAATTTTTGAAAACCATCCATAATGCTTATGCTAGCTTATTAAATTCTTAACGGCTTGTTTGAATTTCTCGCCGCGGTCTTCATAATTTTTGAATAAATCAAAGCTCGCGCAAGCAGGAGAAAGCAATACGATATCTCCCGGAACACTCCATTTCTGAGCCTGATTTACGGCATCCTGAACATCTTCTGTTATGTAAATTTGAGGTACAATTTCGCCAAAATATTCCTTTAATTTTTTGAAATCAGGTGTTAAAATAATCAGCGCCTTTACTTTTTTTCTGACCAGCTCTTCAATCTGGCTATAATCATTTCCTTTATCCACACCACCGGCAATAAGCACGATTGGTTGTTCAAAACTTCCCAAAGCGTAAAAAACAGAATCTACATTAGTTGCTTTTGAGTCATTTACATAGGTAACGCCATCCAATATCGCTACCTGTTCCAAACGATGAGGAGCGTTAACAAAACTTAGCAAACCACTTTTTATTACCTCGTGACTTACTCCAACAGACTGAGCGACCAGAATTGCGGCCAATGCATTAACGGCATTATGCGGTCCTTTTATTGGAAGTTCTGAAAAATCCTGCTCAAAATGTTCATCTTCTCTTTGAGAAACCAGTTTTTGATTGTTAAGATATCCGCCTTCGGTAACCGTATCTTTTAAAGAAATAGCCCATTTTTTCGGTGAAACTGTTCTTTTCAGAAGTTCAGAGATGATAACTTCGCTATCAGAAAAATAAATAAAATCATCGTCTGCGGTCTGATTTTGAATAATATTAAATTTCGAATCAACGTAATTTTGAAATTCGTAATTGTAACGATCCAGATGATCTGGTGTGATATTAAGTATTACAGAAATATTCGGATGAAAATCAACGATATTATCCAACTGGAAACTACTGATTTCCAATACATAATAATCAAAATTCTTTTCAGCTACCTGCCATGCAAAACTTTCTCCGATATTTCCGGCAAGGCCAACATTCAGATTTGCTTCGCGTAAAAGATGATAAGTCAACAAAGAAGTAGTCGTTTTTCCGTTACTTCCTGTAATCGCAATTAGCTTTGCTTTTGTATATCTTGATGCAAATTCTATTTCAGAAATAATGGATATTCCCTTATCCGTCAAGGCTTTAATAATAGGTGCTTTGTCAGGAATCCCCGGGCTTTTCACGACTTCATCTGCGTCAAGAATCAACGATTCGGTATGCAGACCTTCTTCAAAATTTATATTTTCGCGAAGTAAGACTTCACGGTATTTATCACTGATTGGACTCCGATCCGATAAAAAAACATCGAACCCTTTTAATTTACCTAGTATTGCCGCTCCTATTCCACTTTCCCCGCCACCTAATACGACCAGTTTTTTCTGCAACATATGTTCAAATTTAAACTAAGAAGTAAAGTACGCAGATTAATCTCTTTCACGGAAGAATTTTTTACGCTTTCTTTTAAAATAAGCTGTGTAAACAAAAAAGAGGCATGAAATCATGCCCCTTTAATTTATACTTGTATAATGTCTTAATTTTATTTCTTTTCTGTAAGTCTTAAACGGTTTGCAACTTTCACAATCATGAAAATCACCCATGCAATAATCAGGAACTGGATAAGTGTTTGAATAAAATTACCATATTTGATGGCAACTTCCGGCGTTTTGTCAACTGCTTCTTTCAATACAATTTTTAACTGTGTGAAGTCTACACCGCCAATAAGGATTCCTAAGATTGGGTTGATAATATCTTCAACCAACGAAGTTGTGATTTTTCCAAAAGCTGCACCGATAACAACACCGACAGCCAGGTCAAGCACATTGCCCTGAGCGATAAACGTTTTAAATTCCTGTAGCATATAGTCTAAGGTTAAATGTATGTGGGTTAAATCTAATTAAAAAGTATATAAAAACCCAATACTTAAACCTTGTGCAAACTGAATGTCGTCTACCTGAGATTTGTTGTAAATCACAATTGCTCCTAAATTGACATTGAAGTACTTAGCAATTTTTGCAGTAACCATTGCATCCAGACGATGATCGTTTTTAAACTCTCTTACACCTGTAATCTGATTTTTGTTATAGGCTGTAAATAACTGGTATCTGAATTTCAGATTTAAATCTTTAACAACCTCCTTATCAAAATTGGCTACCAACTGTACAATACCGACCTCATTATGGAATCGTTTTCCAATCTTAACACCATAATTTTCCGGAATTGTCAGATATAACTTATTGTCGGAAACAATGGTTTGACGAACTGCTCCGGGAGCAAGATCAACAAAGAAATAAGGAGCCGGACGATATTCAATACCAATTGCTTCGGTAAGATAGGCTGGTGCAAATAATCCGGAAACTTTTTTTCTTGCACCTATGGAATCAGGAGATGTAGAGGTAGAATAAGTATACCCGTTTGCAAACTGAGACAAAAGGTTAAAATTTGCAAATAAACTCCATTTGTCAGTCAGCTCATAATTATATTTCGTATCAAAAAAGATACGGTCAAGATTTTTCCGGCTTCCCTGAGATTTATTTTTTACAATACCATATTGTGATTGAAAGTCATTTCTCCATGAATGTCTTCCGGTTCTTTTTTCACTAAGTGCGTTAAATAATGCCCCAAGAGCAATGGAACTTACCCCTCCACCTGTCCAGTTAGAGCTAAACGATCCTTGGGTAAGATTAACTCCAAATTCTATTTTTTTCCAGGTAGTATCACCTTTAACTTTTAGTCTTGCACCACTTAAAGAATTCGTAAGATCTACTTTTTTAGTGATATCATCCTGTGCAGAAGCGGTTCTGGCGGCGATAAAAACCAAACAAATAATTAGTGCGCGGAATGTAATTTTGAGACTCATGCTTATTCAAATTTTAACGTATTAATTAAAAATCTCAACCTGCCGGGTCTGAAAAAACTGTAATGGCAGTATTGTAGTGGTGGTATCGTTAACGATGGTTACCGTAGTATTATCAATTTTAGTAATGACTCCTTTAACGTCATCAATTTTGATAACCTGGCCTTCTCTGTAATTTTTACGACTGTAAAATGAAGAAATTATATTGGATAAAACGTCTTTGGAAGCGATGCCATATCCCAATGAAAAGGAGAGAATCACTCCGCCTATCACAAGAATAAAACTGGATTCAAGCAAAGTAGTTTCGATTCCGATTTGCCCTAAGGCACTGATAAATGTGATGATCAGGAAGAAAACAAAAGCAATATTTCCAATTAGTTTGGAGGAAGGGATATTGAAAGATTTACATGTAGCAACAACGGCACCTTTTATAGCATCCGAAATCATAATTCCAATTTGCAGCATGACGGCCGCAGCAATTAATTTTGGAATAAAATTAACTAACGATAGGACCATACTTGTGATGGCATCAACCCCTAATGTCTCAGTAGCAGCGGTAAGAAATATTAGCAGAATAAAGTAATACACGACTTTTGCAACAATATCACTCAGCTTAATTTCCGTTTTAAGCTGCTTTATTAATCCAATTTCATTCAACTTGTCACCGATACGATCGAATCCGATCGAACTTAATACTTTTCTGATGACAATTGTTACGCCCTTTGCCACAAGGTAGCCTATTGCTATAATGATAAAGCAACCAATAACCCTGGGAACAAAAATTACAAATTGGTTTATTAGTGTATTAAAGGTGTTGACTAAAATTTCTGAAATGTTAGGAAGGTTGTTCATATTGAGAGGGTAAATGTGTGTTTTTGACTTGCAATCTTAATAATTTTTGTATTATAAATCCGTATCCTCAATGGAAAGGCTAACAATCAGCGTGTTTATAAAATGTTCTGTAAAATGTTCCACAACGTGCATTGTATCCCGGATTGTATTTACCTCTGAGACCAAAGCTCTTTTAAGGTAAGCTGGAACTTCATCAGTAGATTCCAGATCCTTAAATACCGTATTTCCTGTGGGCATATGTCAGCTGTTTATAAAATACCTTATTATTTCTATTACTTTGACGAAGAATATTCCCAGGAAAATAATTGTTTCCAGATATTTCTTACGAAGCTTTTCCCTTGATCTGAGAAGGCGCATTTTTACGGCGCTTTCTGTTATTTTGAATATATCTGCAATATCCCTGATACTTAGATCATCGGTATACTTCATAAACAAAATACCCTTTTCATCAACTGTGAGATGATCCAGCGCAGTTTTCAGATTTCTTGCTTCAATGTCGTCTCCATCAAAAAGATTGTTAAGATCAATATCATCAGGAACTTCCATAGGTTCGTCCTGATATACTTCGCCTCTTTTCTTGTTGGAACGCAATTGATCCATACAATGATTGTACGTGATAGAATACAACCAGGTGGAAAATTTAGCATCCTCTTTAAAGGTCCCTAACTTAAATATCAGTTTCAGAAAGATATCGTGTGTGAGGTCTTCAGCTTTTGCCGAATCCTTTACAAAAGACAGGCACTTATGATAGACCTTATCGGCATATCTCGAGTACAATTTTTCGAAATAGTGGTTACGCTGCGTATCCACGAATAATTTAACCAACTCTTCGTCAGTATAATTATTTTCTTTCAGTTCTTCTTTAAACGTTTTGACTGCCATACATGTAAAAAGTAACAGAGCAAGCCTTATTTAGTGTGTAAAAAATATTTTTGTGACGGCAAATAACAAAAACAACGCCTGGTATACAAGTATACGTCAGGCGTTGTTTTTATTTTTTTACTATTTATTTCAATTATGCACCAATTGCAACTCTTTTGAATGACTTTACAGTCAAACCCTTAGCAGTTTTTTCAACCAACTGGCGGATAGTCAATGAAGAATCTTTAACAAATTCCTGGTTCAACAAAGTGTTGTCTTTGTAGAATTTCTGCAATTTACCCTGAGCAATTTTTTCAAGCATAGCTTCTGGCTTGCCTTCTGCACGAGCTTGTTCTTTTCCAACTTCGATTTCGCGTTCAACTGTCGCTGAATCAACTCCGTCTTTGTCAAGAGCAACTGGTTTCATTGCTGCAATCTGCATAGCAACGTCTTTTCCAAGTTCGTTAACGTCAGTTCCGTTAACGCCTTCGAATGCTACCAATACACCAAGTTTTCCATTTGAGTGGATGTAAGAAACAACCTGGTCAGCTGTTACATTTTCGTAAGCAGCGATAACCAAGTTTCTCTCCTAATTTACCAACAAGGTCAATGATGTTTTCGCTTACCGGACGGCCATCAGCCAAAGTCGCAGCAAGTAAAGATTCTTTATCCTGGATATCGTCAGCAACGGCTTTATCCAAAATGCTCTGAGCAAGATTTTTGAAATCTTCAACATTGGAAACCGGTTCAGTTTCGCAAGCGAAAGCAACAAGTTTTCCATTTGTTCCGTCAGCACTGATTGCTACCAATACTGTTCCTTCTGAAACTTCGTTGTCAGCACGTTTTGCAGCTACTTTTTGTCCTTGTTTACGTAGAATATCAACGGCATTGTCAAAATCACCATCAGCTTCCTGAAGTGCTTTTTTACAATCCATCATACCTGCGCCAGTCATCTGGCGAAGTTTATTTACATCTTGAGCGGTAATTGCCATGACTTATTTCTAAATGGTTAAAAACTTTTTTACAAAACAGTTCAATTACTATGATTAACAGATTAAGCAAATGTTAACGATAGGGTAAAGACTATTTTTCAATTTGAATTTTAAAAAACTATAGCCCATAGCAAATGGCTATGGGCTACTTTATCTATTCAGAAAGAATAAGAGTTAAAAAATAACCTTATTCATATCGCCCTGACTATTCTTCGTCACTTTCAATAGCTGGAACCTCAGCACGTGGTGCAGCAGCAGCTGCTTCCTCACCGCCTTTGTCAACCTGACGTTTGGCTTCTTCTTCCTCTACAAGACGCTGATCGTCTTTATCCTGCTTGCGTTCCATCAGACCTTCTTCGATTGCCTTTCCGATCGCCAAAGTAATCAATGAGATAGCTTTGTAAGCATCATCATTACTTGGAATTGGGAAATCAACCAATTCAGGGTTTGAGTTTGTATCACAGATTGCAAAAATAGGGATGTTCAATCTTTTTGCTTCTGAAACTGCAATGTGTTCACGTTTTACATCAACGATGAAAAGTGCAGCAGGAAGGCGCGTTAAGTCAGCTACACCACCTAACACTCTTTCCAATTTGTCCTTTTCACGTGTAAGCATCAGGCGTTCTCTTTTCGCGATATTGCTAACCGTGGTTTCGTCTTTAAGCATCTTCTCAAGAGTCTGCATTTTTTTCAAAGACTTGCGAATTGTGCCAAAGTTTGTAAGCATACCACCTAACCAACGATCAGTTACGTAAGGCATTTTAAGGCGTTTTGCCTCTTCCGTTACGATTTCCTGCGCTTGTTTTTTAGTAGCCACAAACATGATCTTACGTCCTGAACGAACGATCTGTTTCAAAGCAGCTTCTGCTGATTCTACGCAGCTAAGTGTTTTGTTCAGGTCAATGATGTGAATACCGTTTTTCTCCATAAAGATATATGGAGCCATACGGGGATCCCACTTGCGGGTAAGGTGACCAAAATGCACACCTGCATCCAATAGTTCTTTATATTCTATTTGTGCCATTGCCAAATTTGAATTTAATATTTTGAAAAAGATATTACATACGCAGCACAGTACATCGGGCACGATAAGTACTGTCTGGACAATCTTTTGTCAAGGGTTGACATTTAATGTCAAGGGTTGTCAGGGATTGCTAAAAACAATAACTGACTACGAATGACTATTTCCTGACTATTCCTGACAAAATAAATATTAACGTTTCGAGAACTGGAATCTCTTACGAGCCTTAGCGCGACCGTATTTCTTACGTTCAACCATACGAGGGTCACGAGTAAGGAATCCTTCTTTCTTCAACGCTCCACGGAATTCTCCGTTATATTCAACCAATGCACGTGAAATAGCCATACGAACAGCCTCAGCTTGTCCTGAAATTCCACCACCTCTTACGTTTACTTTAACATCGTAACCATTGCTACCGCTAATGGTAACGAAAGGCATTTGCAAAACGATCTGGTGTACTTCAAAAGGAAAGTACTCCTTAAAATCGCGGCCGTTTACTTTGATTTCTCCTTTACCTGGCGTCAGGTAGATGCGCGCCACAGCTGTTTTTCTTCTACCAATTGTGTTGATAACTTCCATGTATTGCTTTTGCGTTATCAGTTATAAACCTAAAAGGCTTAAAACTGTATTTCTTTAGGTTGTTGAGCACTATGCGGATGTTCCGCAGCGGCATAAACGAACAAATTAGTAAACAAACGACGTCCCAAACGACTTTTTGGAAGCATACCTCTCACGGCTTTCTCGATCACACGTTCCGGGTGTTTTTCAAGCAATTCGCGAGGAGTTTGAAAACGCTGACCTCCTGGGTATCCAGTGTGACGAACATAAATTTTGTCTGTCAACTTCTTACCTGTCAACTTTACTTTATCGGCGTTGATAATGATAACATTATCACCACAGTCTACATGAGGAGTATAACTTGCTTTGTGCTTGCCTCTGATAATTTTGGCAACTTCACTGGCCAAACGACCAAGAACTGCACCTTTGGCATCCACAACAACCCACTCCTTGTTTACTGTGTTTTTGTTCGCCGAGATGGTTTTGTAGCTTAACGTATCCACGATTAACAAAAATTTTAATTGATTTTCAATAAATTACACTGTTATAGAACAGTCCCATCGCAAAATGGGAGTGCAAATATAGAGTTTAACAAATTGAATTACAAGTATGTTTGTAATTTTTCCCGGATGATGTATTTTTTGCAATACTTATGATATGGGTGATTGATAGGAAAAATCGCTTTTTAATGAGGATTTATGAAGTTTTTCGGTGACTGTCAGCTGCTAAGCAAGTATTACACAAACTGAAAATACTTTGTTTAAATAATTTCAGTGATTAATTCCGATCCCAAAAATCCTAACCTTTTACCATATGAATATTAAAATACGTACTGTAAAAGACGTCTTTTTAAACAATCCGATTGGCTTGATTATTCTTTTTGTCCTGTTTTTATTCAATTCAGGTTTTGCACAGGATTCTGATGTGCTCGCTTTTCGTCCACTTTTTAATGGAAAAAATCTGAATGGATGGATTGATGTCAATACTTCCAAAGAAACCTGGAAAGTAAAAAATGGGACGTTGATTTGTTCAGGATTACCAATTGGTGTGATGCGGTCTGACAAACAATATGAAAACTTTATTTTGGAGGTAGAATGGAAACATATGACAGCGGGCGGGAATTCCGGGATTTTTGTGTGGAGCGAAGGAACGCAGTTTAAAGAAGATCCACTGACAAAAGCCATTGAAGTCCAAATGCTTGAACTGGATTACGCAAGACAGCATAATGCCACCGACGATTACGTTCACGGCGAATTATTTCCAACCATGGGCATGACAGCCATTCCTGATAATCCGCGCGGAATACGCAGCAAATCCATTGAAAAACGCTGCAAAGGAAAAGGCGAGTGGAATAAATATGTGGTAGTTTGCGTGGACGGAACCGTAAAATTATCCGTCAACGGAAAATTTGTAAATGGCCTGCGTGCATCAGAACGGAAGAAAGGATATATCTGTCTGGAAGCGGAAGGTGCTGAAATTCACTTTCGTAATATGCGAATCATGGAACTGCCTTCCGGCATAACTTCGCGCAGAACAAACCGCACCAATCGTTAACTGATTTGTGAAGTTGACTATGCCTTAATAACTTACGCCGGATATCACAATGTTCAATATAAAATGAAAATCTCCTTTATCGGTGCCGGAAATGTTGCATGGCATCTTGTCTCAGGCTTTTGAAGATGCCGGTCATCTTATTTGCGAAGTTTACAGTCGCGATACGCAGAAAGCCCGGCAGCTTGTATCCTTATTATATGATTCAGAAATTCAGCCGGATCTGAATTTTTCAGAAAGTGATACGCAGATTATTTTTATAACGGTTTCGGACGATGCTTTAAAATCGGTCATTGAACGGATTGTTTTACCGGAAGGCGTAATTGTGGTTCATACTTCCGGAACAAGATCTTTGGCCGAACTTCAAAATCTGTTGGAAATTTATAGTGATGTTCCCGTACAAACCGGTGTTTTTTATCCGTTACAAACTTTTACAAAGGAGGTTCCAATGGATTATAAAACTTTACCAATTTGTATTGAAGGAACAAGCGACATTGTTGAAACCAGACTTACCAATCTGGCGGATAGTATTAGCCGGTATGTAAGGCATGTGGATTCGGATGAAAGATTTATTTTGCACGTCGCAGCTGTTTTTGCCAGCAATTTCACGAATCATTTGTTAAGTGTTTCACACGATCTGCTCGCCCGGGAACAACTCGATTTTGGCTTGCTGATACCGCTTAATCAGAACAACAGTTGAAAAAGCATTGCAATCAGACAATCCGGCCTTGGGACAAACGGGTCCTGCAAAACGTGGCGACTGGGCCACAACCGGCCGGCATCTGGAATATTTACAGGAAATTAATCCCGACTGGACCGATATTTATCGTTTAATGACCGAACGGATCAGAACCCGTCATATGGGAAATGAATAACCGGTACTTCGCCGGAAAAAAAGTTAGACTATCTTTGCACACAATTCCAATCTTGAAATTTTATGAGTTCAGCCTTAGAAGAGCGTTTCAAACAGATTACAACCTTTATTTTTGATGTAGACGGTGTCATGACCGACGGCAGCGTTATCGCGCTGGAAAGCGGAGAACAACCCCGGATTTTCAATGTTCGTGACGGATATGGTATCAATCGTGCTGTCAGAGTTGGGATATAATGTCGCCATTCTTTCTGCACAAAATCAGGTTGGCGTTCGCAAAAGGCTGGAATATTTGGGTGTAAAAGACATTTTCATCGGAACAACACCAGACGGAAAATTACCGATCTTCAAAAAATATCTTCAGGAACGCGGCCTTACCGAAAATGAAATCGTATTCATGGGCGATGATCTTGCCGGATTATGAAGTGATGAAAACTGCCGTGTTGGGCGCTTGTCCAGCCGATTCTGATCAGGAAATTCTTGCGATTGCAGATTACGTTTCTCCTGCAAAAGGCGGTTACGGAGCAGTTCGCGACGTGATTGAGCAGGTGATGCGCGCGCAGGGAAAATGGATGTCGTGGTTTGAATCGAAGTAAGAATAGAAATACGTGGCACACTCGGAAAAAAGCGTTACTTTCCCAATTTAAATGGTATTCGCTGCATTGCAGCACTTTTGGTGGTTTTTCATCATTTGGAGCAAGCCAAACATGCTTTTGGTATTGACAATTTCTATGATGTTACCATCATCAAACACGCCGGAAGACTGGGTGTAGGCCTATTTTTTGTATTAAGCGGATTTCTGATCACTTATTTATTGCTGGAAGAAAAAGGCCGTTTTGGTGATGTTGATGCCAAGAAGTTTTATCTGCGCAGAGTTTTCAGGATCTGGCCGATTTATTTCCTGATCATTGGCCTTTCCTTTTTTGTATTTCCACACATTGATCTGCTTTATTTTCCGGGTGCCAATGAAAAATTAACGCATGATGTCGCGCCACGGCTGGCATTGCTGCTTATTGGTTCTTCCCAATTATGCTTTTGTACTGTACGATCTGCCTTACTGGTGCGCACAAACCTGGTCTATTGGTGTAGAAGAGCAATTTTATTATTTATGGCCATGGATTATCAAGTATCCCAAAAAGAGCGGACGGATCGTTTTTCTCTTCCTGGTAGTAACTGCTGTTCTGCTTATTAGGCGGTACTTATCTTCTTGGATAAAACAGATGAAGAGAAAATGTACGGCAATCACTACTTTCTTAGGTCAGTTCCGGATTCAGACCATGGCTTTGGGAGGACTTTGTGCCTATCTGGTTTACAATCAAAAAACAAGAATTCTGGATTTTGTTTTCAGAAAAGATGTGCAAATTGTCGTTTATACGTTTGTTGGCCATTCTGTTTTTTTCCGGCATTCATTTTACTGGATTTCTGGAATTGTACGCGCTCTTTTTCAGCTTTTTTGTGCTGAATGTTTCTTGTAATCCAAAACACGATTATCAGTCTGGAAAATAAGGTAATGAGTTATCTTGGGTAAGATTTCCTACGGTCTTTACATCTATCACGTTTTTGTAATTGTATTTATAATCAATGCATTAAGAACTTTTGCTCCTCAAATTACCGGAACTACATATCACATCATACTTTATATTTTAACGCTTTGTTTTGTCGGTTGCAGTGACGGCCTTTCCTATACCTATTTCGAAAAACCATTGCTGGCTTTTAAAGACAAGCACTTCGGGCGATAAGTTTTATTTAAACGCAGAGTTTCAGAAGTTTTGTCGCGGAGTTTGGGGGAGTTTTATTTGCTATCCGGGAGTTCGGACATGGTGTAGAATTTCAGGTTTTGGGCTTTTGCTTCTTTCAGGATTGTTTCTAAAAATGCTACGCTGAATCCGTATTGTCCGTTTTTTGGTTTTTCATATAACGGCTGATGACCAAAAAGCATGATGGCAGTGTTTGTGTCTTTTGCCTTTTTTATCGCTTCTTCTATTTCCTTTTCGCTGATATTTGTTCCTTCATCGATCATCAGCGCATCGACAATTTGTTTCATTATTGAACGGATAATAAATCCAGCTCATGACTCTTGGTGCAAAATGATACACTGGAATTCCAAATATTTTTCGTTCTGCCTGCGCTACGTCTCTGAGAATTTTAAAACCATTTGCCAATAAAATAGAATCTGCCTGATCAGTATGATTTCCGCCAGGATGAGCATAGGAAGTAGGTTTTATGCCAATTTTCGCCAGATGTTCTAATCCAGGTTCAAGTTCGGTTTCGATATATTTTTGCGGGCCCTGGGATTTTAACATTTCTGTCGCATTTCCATGAATTGTTCCGTGAAAACCGATTTCGTGTCCGTCTTTTTGCAGTTGTTTTATTTTGACAATTTCATCGGTGGTCAGTGAATCGGGGCAGGTGAGGAAAAACGTAACGTGGGCGTTGTATTTTTGAAAAAGTGGCCTTAATGCATACCAATCGTTTATAAAATGATCGTCGAAGGAAATGGCGATACCGGCTTTTTCTGAGTTGGTTGGTTCTTTCTCGCAGGAGGTTATCAATAATAAGATGAAGGCGAATAACGCCGACATCCTGATGGTTTTATATATTCTTTGGAAGCGATAGCCCAATGGAGTTTGATTAAATATTTCAAATGTATTCAAACGAAGTATTAATTTCGCTAAAATAATTACCCAAAATGAAAATTCTCCACACCGCAGACTGGCATATTGGAAAAAAGCTTGATAACTTTTCCAGACTGGAAGAGCAAAGGCTTGTATTGGATGAAATCTGCGAGATCGCTGATCGGGAAGAAGTTGACGCAGTTGTTGTAGCGGGCGATTTGTTTGATAATTTTAATCCGTCGTCAGAAGCCACTGAATTATTATATAGCACTTTACATCGACTTTCCGCAAATGGAAGCCGCGCCGTAATTGCCATTGCCGGAAACCATGATTCTCCGGAACGCATTGAAGTTCCGGATGCCTTGGCGAAAGTTTGCGGGATCATTTTTGTTGGTTTTCCCAATACAGAAATAAAACCTTTCCGTACCCAGGCCGGACTTGAAGTTACTAAATCCGACAAAGGGTTTATTGAAATAAAACTTCCAAATTCTGATGTTCCGCTTCGTATTTTGCATACACCTTATGCGAATGAACAGCGTTTAAAAACATTTCTGGGGCTTGAAGATTCGGAAGAAAACTTACGGACACATTTGCAAAAACACTGGCAGGAACTGGCTGAAAAATATCTGGACGATAATGGTTTCAATCTTTTAGTAACACATTTATATGTGATGAAAAAAGGTGATCCGGCACCGGAAGAAGAACCGGATGAAGAGCGACCGATTCTACATATTGGTGGTGCACAGGCGATTTACACTGAAAATTTCCCTAAGCAAATTCATTATATCGCACTCGGTCATTTGCACCGATACCATCGGGTTGACAAAATTCCGGCTCCGTCCGTTTATTCAAGCAGTCCGCTAGCTTACAGTTTTTCAGAAGCCAATCAGACAAAATATGTAATTCTCCTTGACGCAGAAGCAGGGAAATTAAATAATTATCGCGCTATCGAACTGACAAAAGGCAAGAAATTACGTCGCGGAAAGTTTGATTCCATTGATGAAGCGATAACTGGCTTCACGAACATTCCGAAGATCTGGTTGAACTTACAATCGTTTCGGATAACTATCTGGAAGCCGCGGATAAAAAACGACTGACGGAAGCACATTCAGGTTTGGTTCAGATCATTCCTCAGATCAAAAAAATTACAGAAGAAGGAAGTGCTTCAAGTATCGATCTTTCGTTGAGTATGGAAAATCTCTTTCAGGAATATTTCAAAAGTAAAAATAAAGGCCAGGAACCGTCGGAAGGATTGCTGAATGTTTTCAGGGAAGTTTTGGGAACGGAAGAATAATTCGAAATCTATAGATGACAAAAAGGCAAGCCTACTGAAAAGTAAGCCTGCCTTTGTTTCTTTTGTATAGTAATGGAGTAAAGTTTTTTCAGATTGAAATTAGTTTACCCGTTTCAATTTTGCTTCAATCGTTTGCTGTGTATGAGGCACAATGCGTAATCTTTCTTTTGGAATCAGTTTTCCGGAATCAATACAAACTCCGTAAGTACCGTTTTTAATACGTACCAGCGCATTTTCCAGCTGAATCGAGTATTTCTGTAATCTGGCAGCCAATTGGCTCAGATTTTCACGTTCACTAGCATCTGCTCCATCTTCGATCGACTTTGCTGTACTGGCTGTGTTATCCGTACCGCTGTCATTTTTTTTACTCAAACCTCCTTTAATATAATTAAGCTCTTCATTGTAGCTTCCAATTTTCCGCGAATCAGTTCCTCAAATTCCTTTAATTCCTCCTCAGAATATCTTGTCCTTTCTTCTTGCATAATCTTAATTGATTTGTAATCCGTATGAAGGAGCGTTTTAAAATACAAAAATAATAGTATTCTTTCTATTTAAACAATAAATTCTGGGAAAAGCTCCCTAGTTGATTGAAATCACTCAAAAAAGCTACTCAACTGGCAAGGCAAAGCACTGGCATATAAAAACAAAGCCACAACCTGCGACGGGAAATGGCTTTGTTCTTTTATATTATTTTATTTGTACAAAACCGATTTTACTGCTTCAACCACACGTTTTACGCTTGGCAAGATTTCTTCGATCAAGGTTGGTGCATACGGAAGCGGCACATCGCGGTTTGTAACACGGATTACCGGTGCATCCATATAATCAAATGCATGACGCTGAATATGATAAGTAATTTCCGTTGAAATAGATGCCAATGGCCAGGCTTCTTCAACAACCACACAACGGTTTGTTTTCTTTACAGATTCAATAACAGCAGCATAATCAATCGGACGAACTGTTCTCAAATCGATCAACTTCTACATCAATTCCTTCTTTTTCCAATTGCAATAATCGCTGGCATAACTACGCGAGGAATCATTTTACCAAAAGAAACAATGGTAACATCTTTTCCCTGACGTTTTACATCTGCTTTTCCAAGTGGAATAAGATATTCTTCCTCAGGAACCTCATTTTATCGCCATACATCACTTCCGATTCCATGAAAATAACCGGGTTATTATCGCGGATTGATGATTTCAAAAGTCCTTTTGCATCATATGGATTTGAAGGAACAACCACTTTCAAACCTGGCGTATTAGCAAACCAGTTTTCGAAGTTTTGAGAATGCTGAGCACCCAGCTGACCTGCATTTCCAGTTGGTCCGCGGAAAACGATAGGAGCAGCCGTACTGTCCGGCAGACATAGAAAGAATTTTCGCCGCGCTGTTGATGATCTGATCGATCGCAACCAGCGAAAAGTTGAATGTCATAAATTCAATGATCGGACGAAGACCGTTTCCGGCTGCTCCAACCCCGATTCCTGCAAAACCAAGTTCGGCAATAGGTGTATCAATCACACGTTCCGGTCCAAATTCGTCAAGCATTCCCTGACTGGCTTTATAGGCGCCATTATATTCTGCAACTTCCTCGCCCATCAGGAATACACTTTGATCCCGGCGCATCTCTTCCGACATGGCGTCGCGAATGGCATCTCTAAATGCTATTTCTTTCATCCGTAATTTTATGATTATTTAATGTTCCGTGGTTCCCCACTGGGATGTAACCAGGCAAATTTGTCCAAAGAGGGTAAAATTTCGTAACGCCTGGTTTCATCAAAATAAGGTTATCATATACTGGTTTCGAAAATGATGTGGTAAAATTAGAGAAACAAGGTCAATTCTCAAATTGTTTAAACAACCATTATCAGAAAAGTAAAGATATATTACAATTTTAAGTCTCAATCCATCGGAATTACATCTACCTCAACGGATAATGTATGTTTGCCAGAGCTGAAAATAATTCCTTTCAACGGAGGCACGTCGCTGTAATCTCTTCCCCAGGCCGTAATAATATGACGCTCACCGGGAACAACATTGTTCGTCGGATCAAAATCACACCAGCCATAATCCGGAATAAAAACCGAGATCCAGGCATGTGAAGCATCCGATCCCTGCAATTTTTGTCTTTCCCGGAGGCGGAAGCGTTTCCAGATATCCGCTTACATATCGTGCTGCAAATCCGAAACTGCGGATACAGGCAATGGCCAGATGTGAAAAATCCTGACAGACCCCTTTTTTCGCAGCCAGTACTTCCCTGATCGGCGTATGAATCGTTGTAAAATCAGGAACGAAATCAAATTCTGTAAATATTTTCCGGCTAAGCGCATGTACACATTCGTACAAGCGGCACGATCATCCTGAAAACAATCTTCGGCAAAATGCATAATGGCCGGATCCCATTTGATTAACGGACTCGGCAGCAAATATTCCAGCAAAGAAATTTTCAGTGAACGATCATTCATAAAACGCGACCGCGCTTCTGCGCAGGTAACATCCGAAGCGGATCGGCGCACCGGTTGTTTCCGTCAGACACTCGACAATACTTGTCGTTTTTACCGTCAGTTTTTTATGCGGCGAATGAAGCGAAAAATAATGCGTTGTATTGCCATAATAATCCACCCGCTCCACAATTTCAGCGGGCGTCGGTGTTACTTCCATCGTAAAATCCTGACAAAGCTGTTTCGGCAAAGTCCTCGGCGTGAGACAAACCAGACTATGATAAGTGCTCACAGGCTCGACGTATCGATATTCCGTTAAATGGGTCAGCTTATATTTCATCGTTCTCTATCGGTTTAAAAAACGAATGTTGCATAATCGTATGGCTGAAATACATGTTCGTCAGCGCCATGGATACCGACGAAATTAATCCCGAAACCTCTGACATCAGATTGAATAATTCTTCTCTTTCCAACGTCACCGGATTGCTATTGACTTAACTCCGGAATGCTCGCCAGTTTGATCAAAGTCGATGCTTTCAAAACAGATTTTTGCGCCTCGTTCATTCTTTCACCCACCGTTCCGGGCAGACATTCCAGATTTACTTTGAGCGAATCAAGCAAATAAACAATTGAATACGGCAACGTTTTTTCAAGCAAAACCATATCCAGCATCGCTTCTACGCTTAACTGTGATTTATAGATCTGACGGTAATTGACCAGTAAATGATGATTGAGCAAAGTCGCTTCGATCAATTCATTTTCAACATTTGCTTCATTTTTAACGCCAAAATTCGACTGGATAATACTCACCTTGGAAAGAATCCGTTCGATTATTTTTCCGGTATCAAGCAGCAGATAACTATTGTCCCGTGGCATCGTTTCGGACATAACACCCAAGAAAGTCAGCATACTGTTATAAAGCTTATCCAGCGTTTTCTGAATATTGCTGCTATTCATCGTCGATGCATTCCTTATCTCCTGAAAACCATTTTCAATCAGATCAACAATCCGCCAGATTTCAAGATCCCACTGATTTCTTACTGCACCAACGGCGTGCAAAAATGATGAGACATTGGAAGCAATGGTACCCGGCCGGTAAACATCCGAAGCCAGTTTAATAATTTCAATATATGGTTTGTGCAGCAATTCCTGATCTATCTTCTCCAAGAAAACCCGGATAGGTTGAAGAAAGATGTGTCAGCGATTGAAGTAATATTTTGATGTGTTCCTGCTTGGACGAGCCGCCAAAATTCCGGTCAATGATTAAGCACATTGATAACAATGTTCATAAACTTGATAACCGCCATCGTACGCTCGCAATAACGCCCAACCCAGAAAAGATTTTCTGCACTCCGGCTTGGAAGCGAAACCTGCTTTTTAACGAGGATGCGGCAGGTAAGACTATTTTTTCCTGAGGCTTGATCCGTTTTATCAGAAACAATCCAGGTATCCTTTGAAAGACCGCCATACTGATTGGAAATCACAAAACGGTCTTTTACAGGAGAACTTCGCGTCAGTCCGCCCTGCATGACATGGTATCCTTTTTCATCAGAAACCAGAAATGCACGGATAGCTGCATAACGCGGTTCGATCTTCCCGTCGACCAGCGAAGGCGTTGTACTCAGACTTACTTCCTCCTGCGCAATATATTCATGAGGACGCTGGATCAGCGCCTTTTTCAAATCTTCCTTATCTTTTGGCGTAAGCAAACGACCATAAACAGACCGGAATTTCGATTTCCGGTTTGCTTTTTTAATGATCAGTTTGTCAATATTATTTAAAACATAATTCAGCTCTTTCGGTTGACCGCACCACCAGGTAGCAACCGACGGCATAATCAGATCTTCACCTAAAAAATACCGGCAGATATTATGCATAAAAGCCAGAAACGCATGATTTTCCAAAACGCTGGTTCCCGGCGGATTCAGCACTTTTACATTTCCTTTACGAATCGCATGCAGCAAACCCGGAACTCCCAGACGAGAATCTTCCCGAAGTTCCAGCGGATCACACCAGTCGTCGTCGATCCGGCGGATAATAACATCCACGCGCTGTAAACCTTCGATGGATTTCAGCCAGACGTAACCGTCACGAACCAGTAAATCATCTCCCTGCGCCAAAGTATAACCTAAATAAGATGCCAGATAAGCATGCTCAAAATAGGATTCATTATTTGGTCCGGGTGTCAGATAAACGATATTTGGCGCTTCTTTTGTCTTGCCTGATAATCTGGAAACGGTACTTTGGATACTGTTAAAAAACGGAGATAATTTACTCACATACATCCCATCGGCAAGCTCGGGAAGCAGCTTGCTCATCACCACACGGTTTTCCAAAGTATAACCAGAGCCGGAAGGAGCCTGAGTGCGGTTATCCACGATCCACATTTGTCCGTCCGGGCCGCGCGCCATATCAGCTGCGTACAGAACCAATTGGTTCGGCGCAGGAAGTATTAAATCGGCACAGGGACGGGAAAATCCTACATTGTCGAAAACAAGTTCCGCCGGAATAATCGCGTCCCTGACCAGATTTCTCGGACCGTAAATATCCCGAAGTATCAAATCAAGCAACAAGGCTCGCTGCTGCAAACCTTTTGCTATCGTGTTCCATTCTTTTTGTTCAATCAAAAAAGGAATCGGATCCAGCTGCCATGGACGGTTCAGTCCGTCGACGCCTTCATACACATTATAGGTAACCCCGTTTTCACGGAGTTTATCAATAATTTCCTGATTCCTGGTTTTTAACTCATCAATCCCAAGCTTTTCCAGCGTGGCAAAAAGAGCTTGCCAGTGTGGTTTCACACGACCTTTTACATCCAGAATTTCATCATACGAATTCAGCCCGCTGCGATAGGTTTGTAAAAGATTCACGGAAGCTTCAGTAAGCATAATTCAACTAATTATTTATCAGAGGGGCGAATTATTTCGCTTTCCAGTATTTTCTTAAATCCAGTGTATTTGGATATTCCGGATCAATTAATTCAACCGGCGTATCACTTCTTAAATCCTTTTTGGTTTCTGCAACAAAACGGGAAACGGCTGGTGATGATTTGTCCAACAATTGGAACTTCCTGACCAAAAGAAGGCGTATGTCCAAAACCCTGGAACAAACTGATCTTCCTTGATTCCGCTTCAAAACTGTTCACAGGATGCGTATCAAAACTGCGACCGCCCGGATGTGAAACAAAATAAGTACAGCCGCCCAAAATACGATTATTCCAGGTATCCACAATATCGAAAACAAGCGGCGCATCTGCTCCGATTGTTGGATGTAATGCAGACGGCGGATTCCATGCTTTGTAACGAATTCCGGCCACAAATTCTCCTTTAATTCCCGAACTTCTCAACGGAACGCGGCAGCTGTTACAAACCAGAATATGACGACCTTCAATAAATCCGCTCACTTTTACCTGAATTCTTTCCAGAGAAGAATCCACAAAACGGGAAGTACCGGAATTTGTTAATTCTTCTCCCAAAACATGCCATGGTTCAATACCAAGACGGATTTCAAGCTGAATATTATCAACCGTAATTCCTCCATAAAAAGGAAAACGGAATTCGAAGAACGGATCAAACCAGGAAATATCAAAATTGTAACCGGAATCTTTCAGGTCGTTCACGACATCAACCATATCCATGTAAGCAAAATGCGGCAACAGGAAACGGTCGTGTAATTCAGTACCCCAACGGATTAATTTATGTTTGTAAGGCTCTTTCCAGAATTTGGCAATCAACGCACGAACAAGCAGGGTTTGCACCAGGTTCATATGTTTGTGCGGCGGCATGTCAAAAGCACGGAATTCCAAAATTCCCAATCGCCCTGTTGAAGAATCCGGTGAATACAATTTATCCATACAGAATTCCGAGCGGTGCGTATTTCCGGTAATATCGACCAGCAAATTCCTGAAAATCCGGTCAACCATCCAGAACGGAATTTCTTCGCCATCCGGAATCTGCTCAAACGCAATTTCTACCTCATATAATTTTTCATCACGACCTTCATCAATACGCGGTGCCTGACTTGTCGGGCCAATAAACGGACCTGCAAATAAATAACTCAACGCCGGATGATGCTGCCAATAAGTTACCAGACTTCTCAGCAAATCCGGTCGGCGCAGAATCGGACTATCCGCAGGTTTTGCACCGCCAATCGTCACGTGATTTCCTCCACCCGTTCCGGTATGGCGACCGTCAACCATGAATTTATCCGTACCCAAACGAGAGAAAAATGCTTCCTCGTACAAAGCACTGATGTTATCCACAAGCTCCGTCCAGTTTTTTGCCGGATGAATATTTACTTCAATCACACCCGGATCCGGCGTAACGATTAATTTTTGAATACGGTGATCCGAAGGCGAAGGATAACCTTCAATCCGGATCGGCATCTGCAATTTTTCAGCAGTCGCCTCGATGGACGCCATCAGATCCAGATAATGTTCCAGATAATCCGTTGGCGGAAGATAAACGTAAATTATTCCATCACGCTCCTCTACGCAAAGCGCAGTTTTGATAATCGGAACTTCAAAAAGCAATGCCTGCTCCGCCGGTTTTTCTTTCTTTACCTTTTTATCTTTTTCCTCGTCTTCGTCTTCAATGATTTTGTTATCCGGCGCAACATAGGCTGGGGCAACCGTTCCATATCTGGATTCTACAACCGATTTGTATTCTCCTAGCGGCGGTAAATCTTCGAACGGACTGCGTTCAATCGGCTGTTCTCTTTTGTCTTTTGCAACTTCCGGCAAGGAATCAAGCGGAAGCCTGAAACCCATAGCCGAATTTCCTGGGATCAGGAAGCAATTTTTACGACGGAACTCCCAGGCACAGCTCGACCAGTTTTCTTCTTTAACATTATATTTCAAAGGCAAAACATATCCCGTTGGATTGTTCAGGCCTTTTTGCAGTAATTGGGCTAGTGTTCTTCTTTCAATCGAATCTTTAAGATTTACCTGCAACGGATCAATATTGACAGGCAATTTCCCTTCTTCCATCGCCCAATAAACCGGATCTTCGTAAGCCGGTGTAATATTATTGGTATCGATTCCTAAATATTTTGTCAGCTCGGTTGTGAAAATCTCTGCATCACGGAAAGTGTATTTTGTCTCACCTTCTTTCGCTACCAAGGCATCGTTTTTCCACATTGGCAAACCATCATTTCTCCAATAAAGCGCATATTGCCAGCGCGGAAATAATTCGCCCGGATACCATTTTCCTTGTCCGAAATGAAGCAAACCACCATGTGCAAAACGGTTTTTCAGTCGTAATGCAAGATCATATGCCAGTTGTCTTTTCAAGGGACCATCCGCAGCGGTATTCCATTCCGCACCTTCAAAATCGTCAATAGAAATAAAGGTCGGTTCTCCACCCATCGTCATCCGCACATCGCCTTCCTGCAAATCTTTTTCCACATCGTGGCCGACCTGCATGATTTTATTCCACTGCTCTTCTGTATATGGTTTCGTTACCCGCGGATCTTCGTGGATACGGAAAACGCTGTTGTCAAATTCAAAAGTTACCTCACATATATCGGTTGCTCCTGAAACCGGCGCCGCGCTTGCATAATCAGGCGTACAGCAAAGTGGAATATGGCCTTCACCTGCTAAAAGTCCGGACGTAGCATCCAGTCCGATCCAGCCAGCACCAGGAACATAAGCCTCGGCCCATGCATGCAAATCCGTAAAATCTTCTTCCGGGCCAGACGGACCATCCAATGATTTGATATCAGAAGCAAGCTGAACCAGATAGCCGGAAACAAATCTTGCAGCAATTCCTAAATGTCTTAAAAACTGAACAAGCATCCACGCAGAATCCCGGCATGAACCACTTCGGGTCGTCAGCGTATCTTCGCAAGTCTGCACACCCACTTCCATACGGATGTTATAGCCGATGGAATTAAAAACGCGCTGATTTACATGGACCAGAAAGTCAACTATTTTAATACCATTTGCAGGTTTATTTTCCTCAATCCATGCCATCAGCTTCGGGCCGGATTCCCTTGGTTCAAGGTAAGGACCAAGCTCCTTCTTTAAACCTTGCTCGTAAGTAAAAGGAAAATTTTCGGCATACTCCTCGACAAAGAAATCAAAAGGATTTATCACCTGTAATTTGGCAATTACCTCCACCTCAATACTCAGTTCTGTCGCCTTTTCAGGAAACACAACCCTTGCCTGGTAGTTACCAAAAGGATCCTGCTGCCAGTTTATAAAATGGTTTTCAGGTGTAACCTTAAACGAATATCCTTCGATGGCCGTACGGGAATGCGGCGCAGGACGTAATCTGAAAATATGCGGTGACAATGCAACACTCCTATCAAACTTGTACTTGGTCTTGTGTGAAATAGCAACTTTTATAGCCATAATTGGAGAATTACAATAATCAATGATAATTTGGCGGCAACGAATCTTACTTGCTCTAAAAAAATGTATAATACGTATTTTTCAAAATATATTTCTACAAGAATTTATTTCAACAGAATATCTTGCGAACAGATTTTAAAAAAGTATTCATCCTCTCAAACTGAACCCGAAGGTAAGAAGATAAACTACGAAATCGGCTGTCGGCAATCGGCAGTCGCCCAAAAAGTCGCATTTTCTACTGTTTGACAGCCGAAAGCTGACTGCCGATAGCCTTATGATATTCAACTAAAAGTTGCGTAATTCGCCGTGGCTAATGTTCAAACCGGAAATAAATTTTCGTCGTGCATTCTCCAAATTCCTTTTACCTCGAATTTAATATCAAATACATTTATTTAAAATGAAAATTGCAATCATTGGCTGCGGAAACATGGGACTTGCCTTCGCCCGCGCATTCCTGAAATTTGATCTTGTTAAAAAAGAAGATTTTTTACTGGTTGAAAAAGGCGAAGACCGTATGGAAAAGCTTAGCAGCTTCCAGCCAGGCGTTATCACCGGTGTAATCGGACCGCAGATCGGAACGTATGACCTGATCATTTTATCCGTAAAACCACAGGATTTCCCGTCAGTTCAGGAAGCATTACGCGCCGTGATCACACCAAAACAGGTTGTACTTTCCATTATGGCCGGTGTTACGATTGCCAATATTCAAACGGTACTGGATCATAAAGCCGTAATTCGTGCCATGCCAAATACACCAGCCATGCTTGGTATGGGTATTACCGCGTATACTGCGTCACCGGAAGTTGATATTACCCAGCTTCGTAAAATCGAAAACCTGATCAATGCAACCGGTCGTTCTGTGTTTTTGGAAGAAGAAGAACAATTAAACGCCGTAACCGCATTAAGCGGCAGCGGACCAGCTTACTTTTTCTACGTAGTAAAAGCAATGATCGAAGCAGGAAAGAAAATGGGCTTCGAAGAATCCGTAGCCGCACTTTTGGTAAAACAAACAATGCTTGGTTCTTTTCATTTAATTAACACAGCAGACAAATCGCTGGACGAACTGATTAAAGCAGTTGCTTCAAAAGGCGGAACAACGGAAGCTGCTTTGAAACAATTTGAAGCTGGGAATTTGGATGGGGCTTTGATTGGGGGGATTTTGGCGGCGGAGAAGAGGTCGGAGGAGTTGTCGAAGGGGTGAGGTGGTTCATTATCTGCGATTAACACCATATTAATCCTATAATATCTTGTAATTATTTAATTAATACAAAAAGTACGACAAAACTTTCGCATATTAGGGAGTTACGCCTCATTTTAAAACACGACAATAACAAAGTGATATGATAAATACATTAGAATATCAAATTTCAATAAGCAGAGAACTAGATACAATTAAAAATCGAGTAAGAAATTTAATTGGTGATGCTAATTGGGGAGAAGATGGCAGGTATAAAGAAGAAAAACTTAAAGCTGTTTTAAGAACCAGATTACCTAACAATCTATCCGTTGGTACAGGGTTTGTACTAAATCAAATATCTCACAATGAAAATGTTGTTTCCAAACAAATTGACATTTTAATTTATGACAATACACAACCTACAATATTTAGTGAAGGTGATTTTGTAATAATAACTCAAAACAGCGTAAAGGCCCTAATTGAAGTAAAATCGAGAGTATTATCAAATAGAACTGACAAAAATGGATTATACAAGGTTGTAGAAAATTTCAGTTCAATAGTTAGGTTTCCAAGACTATCAAGAACTGATAACAATCGGATATTTAGAGGTTTAATTTCGTTTGATTTTCAAGGAAGAATAAATTCAACCGTTATAGATGATTCGCTAAGACTCTCAGGAGGAATTATCAATCATTTTTCGTTAGGTGGTAATATTTTCATTCGTCATTGGTTAGACAGCGAAGGATTAAACCCTCAAATCGAAGCAGATTGTAACGCTAATTTTTATAATATTTATGAATTAAAAGATTTATCACATTCTTACTTTATTTCCAATCTAATTCATATGACAACATCGGCAGATATGACTGACAGATATTTTATGGACTTCCCAATTGAAGGAACAAAAGAAACAAGACGGAATAGAACGGTTTGCTTATAAAAAAACGAGGCATAACATCATATTGGCAACAGTACGGCAGACAGAAGTAATTGAACTTTGGGAACACTATTTTATTTTTGTAATTAACTGAATATCAGCACTTCAAAGTCCATACCCCAGCCGATGTGTGTACATTAGCAGTAATAGCAGAGAAATGGCTCCCACAAACAAATAAGACTAATAACATCAATTCCTAGCATACAAACATACACATGGACAATCGATTTACGGACATTATTCAACTCATTAAACATTCCCGGACGAATGCAATTAGAGCCGTAAATGCTGAAATGATCAACCTTCATTGGAATATTGGTGAATATATAAGTAAAAAGATTGAACAGGCTGAATGGGGCGATTCGGTGGTAACTGAGCTAGCAAAACATATTCAAAAAAATGCCCCCAAATAAAAGGTTTCTCCGATAAAAATATTTGGAGAATGAAGCAGTTTTTCGAAACATTAAGAACTTTCCAAAACTCTCACCAGTGGTGAGAGAAATAAGTTGGACATATAATATGGCAATATTTCAAGGTGCAAGGCTCTCCGATCCGTCGCCTGCCTAACTCGCATCTTAAATGAAAAGCATAGATAAAACAAGCCTCGAAAACGCTTTCCAATTATTCGAATCCGGTGATATCAACAAGATAAAAACCGGAACAACAAAAGGCTTACAGCAGATAAACCAATATCTATTCGAAGGACTTTATGATTTTGCAGGAAAAATACGTGCTCAAAATATTTTAAAAGGTGGATTCAGATTTGCAACAGCTTTGTATTTGAATGAAATTTTGGTAAAAATTGAATCCATGCCTGAAAACACATTCGAAGAAATTATTTCTAAATATGTGGAAATGAATATCGCTCATCCATTTATGGAAGGTAACGGCAGAACGATGCGTATTTGGCTGGATTTGATACTAAAAAACAATTTGAAAAAAGTAGTGAACTGGCAATTTGTGGATAAAACACTTTACCTCCAAGCCATGGAACGCAGTCCAATTAATGACCTGGAATTAAGAACTTTGCTTTTTGCAAATCTGACCGACGAAGTTGATAACCGGGAAATTATTTTTAAAGGAATAGAACAATCCTATTATTACGAAGGCTATCGAAAAGAGGATGATGATATTGGTTAAATATCTGAATTTCATGCATCTAACTAATGTAATATTTCTCCTGTCTTTACAGTATATAAACTAAATTCCAATCCCGAATTCACACTAAATAACTATATAAGATAGTTTTAGCTTTCTGGAAACTTGGTCGGCTGTCGGTGCCGAATTCGACCACACTGAACTCCTATTGCTCTTCTGTTAAATCTCGTATGCCATTTGGCACATTAAATCTCCATATTCAGCACAACCCCGGCTGCTATATATCCCCAATCCATCGACTCCCTAATTCCCACCGTAAAATAAAAAACCTTTCCGGAAGGCTTCCATATATCCATGGGTATCTAGCTGGATTTCATACTCAAAAAGAACTCAAAAAAGGTAGTCGACTGGCAATTTGTGGATAAGACACTTTATCTGCAAGTAATGGGACACACTCCGGTTAATAATTTAGAAACAAGAATCTTCCTTTTGGTATTCTTACCGACGAATTGATACCAATAAATGATCTTCAGGATTAGAGAGCAATCTTACTATTTTTTTAGTTACCTGAAGAAAGATGATTCCGTCTAATAAGCCATTCATATAGAATGTCAAGGCAGTGGATTAAACGGCCGAAACGAGAAAAGGCAACAAAGTAGGATAAGCCTTTCACACACTATAAAAATATTGCTATGACCACACGACAAGAGCAAGAATATAGGCTAAAGCAAACATTTGGTCTTGACCAGTTCTTTCATGATCAATGGGAAACTATTGCTCGAATTTTAAAAGGCGAAAGAGTTTTGTTGATTGAGAAAACTGGTTTTGGCAAATCCCTGTGTTTCCAATATCCTGCCACAGTATTTGAAGGAACAACCGTTATTTTTTCACCTCTTATTGCATTAATGAGAGACCAGGTGAAAAAGTTAAACAGTTTAGGGATTGCCGCAAGGTGCATCAACAGTGAGCAGACATCCGAAGAAAACTCACAAATAATCGAGGATGCAAAAAATGGTCAGGTCAAGATTTTATATATAGCTCCTGAAAGACAAGAGAATAGTGAATGGATAGAAGCAACACGACAGATGAATTTATCGATGGTTGTTGTTGACGAAGCTCATTGTATTTCTGTATGGGGTCATGACTTTAGGCCAGCTTTTAGACGAATTATTAATCTTGTTAAATTACTTCCAACGGGACTGCCTGTTTTAGCAACGACTGCAACCGCAACGAAAAAAGTGGAAACAGATATCGCTTCTCAGATTGGTGGAAATATTTCAGTTTTGAGAGGCAATTTACTTCGGGAAAATTTCAATTTGTTTGTTGTAAAAGTCACATCAGAGGATGAAAAACTAATTTGGCTTGGAAAGAATTTAGATAGATTAGGAGGAACTGGAATATTATATACCGGTACAAGGGTAGATACCGAAATCTATTCCAGATGGTTTGAACATCTTCAACTTTCTGCAATTAGGTATCATGCTGGCCTGGATACAGATTCGAGAATTTCTATTGAAAATGGATTAATGAATAATAAATGGAAATGTGTAATATCCACCAATGCCCTGGGTATGGGAATAGACAAGCCAGATATTCGGTTCATTATTCATACGCAAATTCCGCAAAGCCCAATTCATTATTACCAGGAAATAGGCAGGGCAGGCAGAGATGGAAAGCTATCCAACATTATTCTATTTTATAATCCTGAAGATAAGAAACTTCCTGAGGCCTTTATTGAAAGAGGAAGACCATCAATTGCAAAATATGAAAAGGTAATATATGCAATTCGAAATGAGCTGTTGGGCGAAAGAGAATTAATGATGAAAACCAATCTGAAACAGACACAAATTAGAGTAATCAAATCTGACCTGGTTGAACAAGGAATTATCAGAGAAGTTATGGTTGGAAGAAATAAAAAATTCGAATACATAACAAATGCTCCCGCACTAAATACTCAAGCATTTGAAGAATTACGAAACAGTAAAAAAGCTGATTTAGAGCAAATGATTCAGTATGTTGAGACTTCTCAATCGAGAATGAAGTTTTTGTGCGATTTCTTAGGAGATTCAACAACTCACAATTTTACTAATTGCGACAATACCGGTTTAAATAAAATTACTTTTAAACCAAATAACGAATGGAATCAGAAACTTCAAGATTTTAGAGAAGACTATTTCCCAAATCTTCAAGTCGAAGGAAAAGATTCAAATATTGTGAACGGAATAGCAGCGAGCTACTATGGGTTTTCAAATATTGGTGCTGCAATACATCGAAGTAAATACGAAACAAAGGAAGATTTCCCCGATTTTTTGCTTAAATTATGTTTGAAGGCTTATCGCAAAAAATTTGGTCAGGAAAAATTCGATTATATCGCTTATGTCCCATCAACTTTATCTGGCAACCTTGTAAAAAACTTTGCTACAAAACTTTCAAACGTTTTACAATTTCCAATCACGCATGACCTGGTAAAGACAAGGCAAATAGAAGAGCAAAAGGTTTTTGAAAATGGTTATCTAAAATCTGAAAATGTTAGTGGAGCATTTTCATTTAACAATCCTGGTATTTTAGAAGGAAAAAGCATTTTGCTTGTGGACGACATATTCGACAGCGGAGCGACGTTAAAAGAACTGGGGAGATTATTCACTACCTTTAGAGCCATAAAAATTGCTCCAATTGTCATTGCAAAAACAATAGGAGGAGACCTGGTATAAAATGAAAAACGAAGCAACGTACTGGATAACATTAGCCCATTTACCCAAGTGGGGCTACGGCAAGATCAATAGCCTTATTGTAAAATTCTTTCATGAAGAAAAAATAACAATAGAAGAATTTTTCAATTTGCCTGAATCGGTTTTAGGCAGTAAATACCACCTTGACTCAAAAGAAATTTCGGATTTACAGAATGCAAAAACTGAGCTTCCTAACAATGCCTTTTTTGCAGAAAACTTGTTTAGTCAGGGTTACGAACTTATACCAATAACTTCTATTGAATATTCAAAAACATTAAAAAAAAATCTCAAAGCCACTCATTCTCCTCCACTTTTATATGTAAAAGGTAACAAGCAAATACTTCATGAAAGATCAATTGCAATTGTAGGTTCCAGAGCAGCAGAAGAAAAGTCCCTGGAATTCACAGATAATATTGCAAAATTAGCAAGCAAAGACTTCAAGGTAGTTGTTAGTGGATTTGCAAAAGGCGTTGATAAACATGCACTGGATTCCGCAATAAAACATAAAGGCCAAAGCATTATTGTTCTTCCCCAAGGAATTACAACATTCAATTCTGGCTTTAAAACTTACTACAAGCAAATTGTAGATGGTGATGTTTTAGTTTTAAGTACATTCCACCCAAAATCTGTTTGGTCGGCTGGATTAGCAATGGCTCGTAATCCTATCATTTACGGACTTGCGGACGAAATTTTCGTAGCTGAATCAAGCGAAAAAGGTGGGACATGGTCAGGCGTAATTGACGGACTTAAAAAGGGAAGGAAAATTTTTGTAAGGAAGCCGGAGCCAAATGAAAAAAATGCAAACCTTCTTCTAATACAAAAAGGTGCAGTTGCTGTTGACTCAAACGGGGTTGAAGATTCAAAAACTATTTATACTGAACAATCGTCTCCAACATTATTAGTCCAAGAATCGCTGAATTCTATTGACGACGTCAATGAAAGAATATCCAGGGTTTTTAATGGAAAACCACTTTCCGCAGAAGAAATTCTTGACAAGGCTGGATTGAATTGGACAACTAAAAAGCTGGCAACCTTTTTACAAAAAATGGATAAAATTCAAATAGTAAAAAAAGGCAGAACAAATCAATATAGTTTAAAAGCTAATCAAGTTGAACAACCGACATTATTCGGGTAGAAAATGAGAAGCCTTAATGAGTAGCACCGCAGAAACAAGATTTATATAAGTTTCAAAAAGCTAATTCCTTCGCTATAAATAATTCAATCCCATGCCAGACAGCGTGGGATTTTTTCCTTTTTAATCTAAAATATTTATCTGAAAGCAAAATTCTAACAGTCTATTTCCCCTAAGCAAAACACAATCAACAACATAAGTCTCGAAAAAAAAGTTGTTGAGATTTTTTACACATCGGAAATTCCGTTAAATAATAATTTGTCAACTTTTCCTCACTTCATAAATTTAATTTTCTGAATAACAATCAGTTATAAATTTTTTCTGAAAACTTTTTAAATTTTAATGTTTAGAAAACTTAACAAATAATTAACTTTGATAATTATGCTATGCATCAAAAAGACTAAAAATATATAACATGGAAATAACTAAACCATCTGAAAATAAAACCACTTACACATCAGAAGAAGCATATCAGCAATCGCTGGAATATTTCAAGGGCGACGATCTTGCTGCCCGTGTATGGGTTAATAAATATGCTTTAAAGGATTCTTACGGAGCTATTTTCGAAGCGACGCCAAACGATATGCATCGCCGTATCGCCAGTGAAATTGCGAGAATCGAAGTTCGGTATCCAAATCCTATGACGGAAGATGAAGTTTTTGATCTGATCAAAGATTTCAAATACATTATTCCACAGGGAAGTCCGATGACCGGAATTGGTAATCCATATCAGATTGCTTCGCTTTCCAATTGTTTCGTGATTGGAAATAATGGCGATTCAGATTCTTACGGCGGGATCATGAAAATTGATCAGGAGCAGGTTCAGTTGATGAAAAGACGTGGGGGAGTTGGCCATGATTTGTCACATATCCGTCCAAAAGGTTCGCCGGTTAAAAATTCTGCCTTAACCTCAACCGGCATCGTTCCGTTTATGGAGCGTTTTTCAAATTCTACGCGTGAAGTTGCGCAGGACGGAAGAAGAGGCGCTTTGATGCTTTCAGTTGCGATAAAACATCCGGATTCCGACGATTTTATCAATGCTAAACTGGAACAAGGCAAAGTGACCGGCGCCAATGTTTCTGTTCGTATTGATGACGCTTTCATGCGCGCCGTTGAAGCGCAGCAACCTTATACACAACAATATCCGATCGATAGCAAAACTCCGGTTTATACCAAAGAAATCGATCCAACTGCACTTTGGAAAAAAATCGTTCATAACGCGTGGCAATCGGCTGAGCCGGGGATTTTGTTCTGGGATACCATTATCAGGGAATCTTTGCCGGATTGTTATGCTGATTTGGGATACAAAACGGTTTCAACAAATCCATGCGGTGAAATTCCGTTATGTCCGTATGATTCCTGTCGTTTGCTGGCGATCAATTTATTTTCTTACGTTGAAAATCCTTTCACCAAAAAGGCCAGCTTTCAACTGGGAGCTTTTCAAAAAACACATCAACGCCGCGCAGCGTATGATGGATGATATCATCGATCTGGAACTGGAAAAAATTGATGCTATTCTTGAAAAAATAAACGAAGATCCGGAAGACGAAGAAATCAAACGCACGGAAAAAAATCTGTGGCTGAATATCCAGACCAAAGCAAGAGAAGGCAGAAGAACCGGAATTGGCATTACAGCCGAAGGTGATATGCTGGCTGCGCTTGGCTTGCGTTACGGAAGCGACGAAGGTTCTGAATTTTCTGTTGAAATCCATAAAACGATTGCGCTGGAAGCTTACCGTGCATCGGTTAATACGGCAAAAGAACGTGGTGCATTTCACGATTTTTGACGCAGACAGAGAGAAAAATAATCCGTTCATGCTTCGTTTGAAAGAAGCGGATGGACAGCTTTATTACGAAATGCTGGAACACGGTCGCAGAAATATTGCACTGCTGACGATCGCTCCGACTGGAACAACCAGTTTGATGTCACAGACAAGTTCTGGTATCGAGCCGGTATTTATGCCGGTTTACAAAAGAAGAAGAAAAGTCAATCCGAACGATCAGGATGCACGTGTTGATTTTGTGGATGAGGTTGGTGATTCGTGGGAAGAATATGTCGTTTTCCACCACCGTTTCAAACAATGGATGGAAGTGAACGGTCATGATCTGACAAAAAATTATGCTCAGAAAGAACTGGATGATCTGGTAAAACAGTCGCCGTACTACAAAGCAACTTCCAACGATGTGGATTACCTGAAAAAGGTAAAAATGCAGGGCGCAATCCAGAAATGGGTGGATCATTCGATCAGTGTAACGATCAATATGCCGAATGATGTGACGGAAGAATTGGTTGGAGAATGTTACCTGGAAGCCTGGAAAGCGGGTTGTAAAGGTGTTACGGTTTACAGAGACGGCTCACGTTCGGGTGTTTTGATTTCGAATGAAGAAAAGAAAGAGGAAGACAAAATCAGCAACACGCCGTTCCCGACAATCAGACCACAGACTTTGGAAGCTGAAATCGTTCGTTTCCAGAATAAAAAAGATAAATGGATTGCTTTTATTGGTTTGATTGATGACAGACCGTATGAAATTTTCACTGGTTTCGCAGATGATGAAGATGGAATTTTGATCCCGAGATGGGTGAATGAAGGTTTGATCATCAAAAACCGCGAAGCAGACGGAAGTTCACGTTACGATTTCCAATACAAAAATACACGTGGTTACAAAACGACGATTGAAGGATTATCGCATAAATTCAATCCTGAATACTGGAACTACGCAAAATTGCTTTCCAGTACCTTACGTCACGGCATGCCGATTGAAAAAGTAGTTGATCTGATCAGCAGTTTGCAACTGGATGAATCAATTAATACCTGGAAAAATGGTGTGGCGCGTGCACTGAAACGTTATGTTCCGGATGGAACGGAGGTTAAAAAGCAGAAATGTCAGAATTGTAATTCTACGAATCTACTTTATCAGGAAGGCTGTCTGACTTGCAAGGATTGCGGTTCTTCGAAGTGTGGTTGAGATATTAATAAATTATAGTACGCTGTAAAATTGGAGAAGTCAACCTTTTAGAGTTGACTTCTTTTGTTATATATCAATCATTTTCTAAAAAATATCCGTAAGTCTTAATTCTAATCCTGGAAGAACTTCGTCTCCGTAAAGTTTTTCTGCAAATGGAATTACTTCGTAATCTATTCCATTCGATAATCGATAAACATATGTTTGTCTTTTCTTAGGCTCAATTAACCAGCCAAGACGCACACCGTTATCGATCCACTTCACCATTTTTTCCTTCAAATCAGCTATTTCGTCCGATTCTGACATCAGTTCAATAATAAAATCAGGACAAATATGTGCAAATTTCTTAAGGTCAGATAAGGTCACATTGGCTAACTGCTCATTTGAAACCCAGGCAACATCTGGCGCCCGCATGGAAGAATCAGGCAAAGTATAACCGCCATTTGAATCAGAAACACGCCCTAAACGTGTCTTGCGGTTCCAAATATTAATTTCGGTCAATAAATCACTATTTCGAAAACTTGTTTCAATTCCGGTGGGTGGCATAATAATTATTTGTCCCTTTTCATTCCGCTCAATCCGTAATTCAGGATTAGCCCGACAAAAAGTATAAAGCTCTTCATCTGAAAATACATCGATTTGAGGAATGTTAATTGCTAATCGCATATTGACCTTTTTTTATAAAAATAACGAAAAGATGTTAGAAACACATTGTTCTTCCATTTTCAATAAGCTTGTCAGGATATATACAGCTTGAAAAAGAAAGAAGTCAAGTTTCGAAAACCTGACTTCTTAAATTCTTACCAAAATGAAAAATCTCAATTACTTCGTCTCCTCAACAACACCCAAATAATTAAACGGCGTAATTTGTCTCAACTCTTCACGGATACTTTCAGCCACATCCAACGTTTCGATGAAATGTGAAATCGATTCGTGTGTAATTTTTGAATTTGTACGTGTCAGCGATTTCAGTGCTTCGTATGGTTTTGGATATCCTTCGCGACGAAGAATTGTCTGAATTGCTTCTGAAACAACGGCCCAGTTTTCTTCCAGTTCTGCTTTCAGCATATCCTCATTCAGCTCCAATTTACCCAATCCTTTAATCAAAGAATTAAGCGCGATCGCCTGATGTGCCAATGGAACACCAATATTACGAAGTACTGTTGAATCCGTTAAATCTCTTTGCAGACGTGAAATTGGCAATTTCTGCGCAAAATGCTCGAACAAAGCAGAAGCCAATCCAAGGTTTCCTTCCGAATTTTCAAAATCGATCGGATTTACTTTATGTGGCATAGCTGATGAACCCACTTCACCTGCTTTAATTTTTTGTTTGAAATAACCCATGGAAATGTAAGTCCACATATCCCGGTTAAGATCTGTCAGGATTGTGTTAACTCTTTTCAGGTTATCAAAAATCGCCGCCAGATTATCGTAATGCTCAATTTGTGTTGTATGGCGACTGCGTTTTAAACCCAATCCATCCACAAAATGATTTCCAAAAGCCATCCAGTCCTGTTTTGGATAAGCTACATGATGTGCATTGAAATTACCTGTTGCACCACCAAATTTTGCAGAATGAGGAATTTTATCCAGCATTTCAAGCTGACGTTCCAAACGCTCAACAAATACCAGAAATTCTTTTCCAACACGTGTCGGAGAAGCAGGTTGTCCGTGCGTGAAAGCAAGCATTGGAATATTTTTCCATTCGATAGACATTCTCTTTAAGCACAAAAAGAACCTGACGGAACAATGGTTTAATCGTTCTTTCCAGCGCATCTTTAAGTGAAAGAGGAATGGCAGTATTGTTAATATCCTGAGAAGTAAGACCAAAATGGATAAATTCCGAGTAAGCCTCAATGCCCAGTTTTTCGAATTCTTCTTTGATAAAATATTCAACCGCCTTTACATCATGGTTGGTTTCTTTTTCAATATCCTTGATGTGAAGCGCGTCTTCTTCATTAAAATCCTCGTAAATCTTACGTAAAGAAGAATAAAGTTTCTTGTCAAATTCTGACAGCTGAGGAAGCGGGATTTCGCAAAGTGCTATGAAATATTCCACCTCAACATATACTCTGTAATAGATTAGGGCGTATTCAGAAAAATATGAAGAAAGCTCAGATACTTGCTTATAGTAGCGACCGTCGACCGGCGAAATCGCCGTAAGTTGATTTAATGACATGATTTACAATGCAGAAAGATAAATTTTGATACAAAGTTAAAAGAATTCACGAGGACAAACTGGTATAATAGTGCACGAAATATTCTTTTTGGTATTTGTCTAGGTTATTTTAATACTATTTACATATTTGCTTAACAATCTTTATCTACATTCCACCCTTATGCAGCAAACCCCATTTATCGGAGAATTAATTGGTACCATGATCGTCATTTTACTTAGGAAACGGCGTCGTAGCCAATGTTGTTTTGAAACAGACCAAAGGAGAAAATGGAGGATGGATTGTAATTACCGCCGGCTGGGCATTTGCAGTAATTTTCGGTGTATTTATTGCCAATGCTTTTGGAAGCCCTGGCGCGCATTTAAATCCTGCTGTTACAATTGCATTTGCAGTTTTAAAAAGTGATTATAGTAATGTTTTTAGTTTTATCTCGGCGCAATTAATTGGTGCTTTTTTAGGAGCGGTAATTGTTTGGCTTCAATATCTTGCCTCATTGGAAAGCAACCGAAGATCCGGGAAGCAAGCTTGCCTGTTTTTCTACAAATCCAGCCATTAAATCGCCAGGAGCTAATTTTTTAAGTGAATTTATTGCGACTATCGTTTTAATTGTTGGCATTGCAGCCATAGGATTTTCAGGAACTTCTGATGTACAAAGAGGACCGATTCCATCGGGAATTGCACCTTATCTGGTTGGTATGCTGGTTTGGAGTATTGGATTATCATTGGGCGGAACAACTGGTTACGCAATCAATCCGGTAAGGGATCTGGGACCACGAATTGCTCACGCCATTTTACCAATACACAAGAAAGGATCCTCTGAATGGGGATATGCCTGGGTTCCAATTGCCGGGACCTATTCTAGGTGCCATTGTGGCTGCCGTTATATTACGTATCTTTTCATTTTAACAGATAACCCTTATTCACTATGGCAAAGAAAATATTGATCGGTCTTTTGGTCATTTTTATTTTAATGCAATTTATCAGGCCAACTCGTAATGAATCCACAGCGATGTCACCCAACGACATAGAAAAACACTACGAAACTCCTGAAAATGTAAAGTTGATATTAAGTAAAGCTTGTCGCGATTGCCATTCAAATAATACGGTTTATCCATGGTATGCACAATTTCAACCAGGCGCATGGTTTATGAACGATCATATTGTCGATGGAAAAAGACATTTTAATTTATCGGAGTTTGCAGCTTATGAACCTAAAAAAGCAGATCACAAACTGGATGAATTTTCAGAAGAAATTGAAGAACACGGAATGCCATTAGAATCTTATCTTTGGCTGCATTCGGATGCCAAACTAACTGATATTGAAATTAAGGAAGTAACGGATTGGGCAAAAGGAATCCGGAAAGAAATCCAGGCAAAAAATCCGCAGGCTTTTTTGAAGAAAGATAAAGAGTAATAATATTACAAATATAATTCCTGTAACATTTATCTTTCAGAAAGATAAATGTTACAGGAATTTTTAATTTACAAATACCTCATCCAAAAATACCCAGGCTTTTTGACCTTTGCCCGGATGCCACTCCGGAAGCTTTGCCAGAGGTTTTGCAACTACTTTCAAACAACTGATTTCTTGTGAAGGAAAATCAAAATCAAATACCAGATTTTCAGAATTCGACGTGGTTTTGTCAGGCATCTGCGGAGTCAGCACTTTAAGTAACTTCATTTGTTTTTCATTGATACCTCCCCAAACTTCGATTCGGGTTGGCGGGAAAATAAAACCGCCAACATTCCGAAGCATACTGAGCGTGACACTTTGCGCTTTGACTGGTTTATTGAAATACAAATAAGCCTGTAAGTCCTGATCGCGATATCCGAGCCATTTTCCGCTTGTTGTAGAATTATCACTCTTGACGCGGTCATTCAAAGTTTTGTTGCCCTGTGCAGGAAATTTCAAATCTGATTTCGTAATTAATCTCACGCTGTCAGGATGAAAAGTAGATTTGAAGAAAAACTTTTCTACCGGTTTACTTCCATACCATCCTTTTTTGAATGCCTTCGCAATCAGTTTTGTGTTTTTAGTTACAGGAAAAGGTTTATTATAAATTGTAGAAGTGGTGCTATCCGGTTCTTTTCCATCCAATGAATATCGGATTATTGTTCCGGGAATCTGATGTTTTAAACGAATGGTTGTATTTCCCGAAAGTATCGCATCCTCATTTTCAATAATTGGCGGATTTAGATTGAGTACAACAGTGTCACCTGCAAAACCTGTTTCATAACTTATTTTAGAAGATTTTTTCAATGTTAACATTTCCTCTTTTGTAAGATCCGTATTCCAGACAAAGACATTTTTCAAAGCCGGAATTTCCGAAAGAACCTGAATTTGCGGCAATTTTACTTTCGTCCCGCTCAATGACAGATTTTTAAGTTTTGTCAACTTTTTCAATTCCGGCAAGGTGGATCCTGTGATATCTGTAAAATTCAAGATCAGTTTTCGCAACTCGGTAAACTGTGAAATTGTTTTCAAATCTTCATCCTTAACAGGCATTTTGCTCAGATCCATTTCAATAATCTGTTCCTTCAAAGGCGCTAACGCGGCGATATCTTCACTTTTGAAATTAGCCCGATTATAAAAATTCACAGCCAATGCAGGCGATTCTGCTGCAACTGATTTTATCAAACGATAGGTCGAATTCAATTCTTTAATTTTATCCGGATTTGCCGCGCTGAAATCATACTTTTCTTCCGTCTCGGATCCGGCCAAAACATTTTGTGCATAACTATAAATCGGACTTTGCGGACTAACGGATTTCACCATTTCATCAAACCGAGAACCGCCTTTTATCCACGCTTCCAGCAAAGCAATTTCATCATCCGTAAGCGGGGCTTTTCCTCTTGGCGGCATATGCTTTTTGTCGTCCAATGGCAAATGGACACGAGTTAATAATACACCCAGATCTGCTTTTGTGGTATCCCAGGGAGTTCCTTCTTTTCCCCCTTTTGCAAACAATTCCTTGGTTTGCATTTGCAAATTGCCTTTGGATTTCTGCTCATTGTGACAGGAAATACATTTTTGTTCCAAAATCGGCTCAACCAAATCGGTGTAGACATTTGCTTCTTCAAATGTTACTTTGTCGTTTTCAACAACTGCCAGTTGCATAGGCGCAGTCAGGAAATCTTCTCCATGTGTGATATTTCCACCTAAATGTCCGCCGACCAAAAGCATAATCAGCAGCGAGACAGAAACAATTTTTGCAGGAATTTTCCAGGGAGGCAAATATTTTTGAAAACTATACCAAAGAATACTGGCAACTGAGATTATTATTCCAAGCCATTTGTGCCAGAAAATCGCGTCTTTTTCATAACCACCTTCCTGGGATAATACAAAACCGGAAAAAGCTGCGATTGCCGCAGTTATAATACCGATTAATAATAGTGTGTCGGCCAGATCTTCATTCCATTTGCTCGATTCTTTCTTCTCAACAATAAGAATCCAGAAGGAATAAAGCATTAAAACTACCAAAGGAAAATGCAATACCAACGGGTGCATACGTCCCAACGATTGCATCCATACTGGTACTATAAACCGGTTTTCAAATAGTAAAAGAAAAATTAAAAGGCCGTTCAGGAAGAAGGCAAAATTGTAAATCCATCCCTTCCAATTTGAAAAAGAACGGCCGTCTGGTCGTGATGCTGACTCCATTTAAGCAATAATTCCTTTTACCAGTTTGCCGCCACATCCGTCAAGCCGATAACGGCGTCCCTGATGTTTATAAACTAATTTTTCGTGATCCAAACCCAATTGATTTAAAATGGTAGCATGAAAATCATGAACATGTACGGGATCTTTTACAATGTTATAACCAAATTCATCCGTTTCTCCATAAACAATTCCTGGTTTCACACCGCCTCCCGCCATCCAGACTGTAAATGCTCTCGGATGATGATCACGACCATAATTATCTTTCGTCAAAGTACCCTGACAATAATTTGTCCGTCCAAATTCTCCGCCCCAGATCACCAGTGTTTCATCCAGTAATCCGCGTTGTTTCAAATCCGTTATCAATGCAGCAGAAGCTTGGTCAACATCCATACATTGTCCTTTAATTTCATTTGGCAGTCCGCCGTGACTATCCCAGCCCTGATGATAAAGCTGAATAAATCGAACGCCCTGCTCAGACAGTTTTCTTGCTAAAAGACAATTTGCAGCATAGGTTCCAGGTACAAGACATTCCGGTCCGTACATTTTCACGATAGATTCCGGCTCCTTGGTCATATCCGTAATTTCCGGAACAGCAGTCTGCATACGGTATGCCATTTCGTATTGCTGAATTTTGGCTGTCACTTCCGGATCACCAAATTCGTCAAAAGTATTTTGGTTTAATTGGGAAAGCTTATCCAGCATTTTACGTCTTTCTTCCCGGTTCATTCCATCCGGATCATTCAGATACAACACCGGATTTTCACCACTGCTGAATTGAACACCCTGATGCACAGAATCCAGAAATCCATTCGTCCACAATTTGGAATAAACACCTTGTCCATTTCCTTTTCCACGCGACAAAAGCACGCAAAATCCCGGTAAATTCTGATTTTCACTTCCCAAACCATAACTCAGCCAGGAACCCATACTTGGACGGTTTCCCACCTGCGCGCCAGTTTGGAAAAAAGTTAAGGCCGGATCGTGATTAATAGCTTCGGTATTGAGTGATTTTATAATACAAAGATCATCCACAATTTTGGACATGTGCGGCAGCAACTCGCTCATCCAGGCACCCGATTTTCCATATTGTGCAAAGTTGAAAACAGAACCTGCCAGCGGAAATTTGGCCTGGTTGGCCGTCATACCCGTTAGCCGCTGACCAGCGCGAATAGATTCAGGCAAATCCTGACCATGCATTTTATTCAGCATCGGTTTGTAATCAAACAAATCCAGCTGGGAAGGTGCACCATTTTGAAAAAGGTAAATCACCCGTTTTGCTTTGGGAGCAAAATGAGGCAATCCGGCCATTAAATCATTCACATCACTTTCGCCTCCGCCTTTAAACATATCAGGTATCAGCAGAGAACCCAAAGCCGCACTTCCCAAACCCAAACTTAATTTGGATAAAAAATGCCGGCGGTTCGTATTTAAACCAAAATCAAAAATCGATTTTTCCATGTTCTGTTTCTAACCGCAATAGACGCTATGGGTTTCGCAATGGATGCAAGGACTTTTTTCATCGCGTCCATTGCGAAAACTATTGCGTCTATTGCGGTTAATTTATGTTTACGCCTAAGATTTTGTAATTGTCTCTTCCATGTTGTAAAGCGTATTAATTACCCGCATTAGTGCTGCCGCTTCATTTTCATTCACCTTCACTTCATGCGGATGTTCGCCTACATTCAAAATTTTATGCGCCTGGTTTTTATTTTTCCCAATCACAGAAAATTCATCTTTGTAATATTCAGTCAGTAATTTAATCTCTTTATCAGACGGTTTTCTACAAACAATTCTTTGAAAAGATTCGGTAATTTTTTGTTCAGGAGATAACGATTTCAAAGTCATTTTCTCTGCCAAAACTCTGGATGCTTCCAAAACTGCCGGATCATTCAGCATCACCAAAGCCTGCAAAGGTGTATTGGTTTTTGATCGTTTTACTTCACAATGATCCCGGTTACTGGCATCAAAAATGATCATCGATGGAGGTGGAACGGTGAGTTTGATAAATGTGTACATTCCCCGTCGATAAAGTGCGTCATCATGATCCTGATTGTATTTTGCAAGCTGACCACGCCCGGAAGTAGCGGATTCCCACAAACCCTTTGGCTGATAAGGTTTCACACTTGGCCCACCGATTTTAGAATTTAACAATCCGCTGCTTGATAAAACCATATCCCGTACAGATTCCGCCGGCAAACGATAACGTGGTCCACGGACAAGATAAATATTATCAGGATCCAGCTTTTCCTTTTCCTTGGTAAGCTTCGCTGATTGTTTGTAAGTACTCGAAGTAACGATTTGCTTTTACCAGTCGTTTGATATCCCAGCCATGATTCATAAAATCTACGGCCAGCCAGTCGAGCAATGCAGGATGTGTTGGCAATTCTCCCTGCATTCCAAAATCACCGGTACTTTTTACAATACCGCGACCGAAGAATTCCTGCCAGATCTGATTTACAAAAACCCGGGCAGTTAAAGGATTTTGTTTGCTTGTTGTCCAGCTTGCCAATCCCAATCTGTTTTGAGGAATTTTTGTCGTATCAAATTTCATTACAGACGGAAGTCCGGAAGCCGTTACAACTTTTCCGGGAGCATCATAAACACCACGGTTTAAAATATGTGTCGCCCGTAAAGTATCCCGTTCTCCCATAACCGAAACCATCAATCTGCTCGTATCCGGGCGATTAATAAAAGTCAAAATTTTCTTTGCCTCATCATCTGTAATGCTCATAATCGGGTTTTTGGCTGGTTTCGACTGAGAAACATCGCCTTCATAACCAACTTCTTTCGTGTTATTAAAAAAGGCAAAAAGCCGGTAATAATCTTCCTGGGAAATCGGATCGTATTTGTGGTCATGGCACTGGGCGCATTCCACGGAAAGGCCCAGAATTCCCATCCCGTATGTTTTCGTTTTGTCAATATTATATTCAATCCGGTATTCTTCCGGAATCACACCGCCTTCTTCGGTGTATTTATGATTTCTGAAAAAAGCGGTTGCCAGAATTTGTTCCTTGCTTGCATTTGGAAGCATATCACCGGCAATCTGCCAGGTCAGGAATTTGTCGTAAGAAAGATTTTTATTGAAAGCGTTGATCACCCAATCACGCCATGGCCATTGTGTACGGATTTCATCATCCTGATAACCGTAAGAATCGGCATATCGGGCGACATCCAGCCAATGAAGTGCCATTTTTTCGCCATATGTTTTTTGGCTGAGCAGTTCATCTACTACTTTTTCATAGGCATTAGCACTATTATCCGCGGCAAATTTATTTTGAAGTTCGATCGATGGAGGTAATCCTGTTAAGTCCAGCGCAACTCTTTTCAGCAAATGACTTTTATCGGCTTCTTCATTAGGAGTAATCCCAAGACTTTCCATTTTGGCAAGAGCAAAATAATCAATCTCGTTTTTTGGCCAGTCTTTTTTATCGACTTCAGGTATTTTTGGTAAAACCGGCGCAGAAAATGCCCAATGTTTTTCATATTTTGCACCTTGTTCGATCCACTTTTTTACCAAGCCAATTTCCGATTCATTTAATAATCCTAAATGTGATTCCGGTGTCGGCATCTGCATTTCCGGATCAAGAGAAGTTATTCTTTTGTACAACTCTGACTGTTCAGGTTTCCCCGGAAAAATTGCAACGGCACCTTTTCCATCCTTTAATTTGGCATAAGCACTTTCCGCCATATCCAGCCGTAAACCTGCTTCCCGTTTATTTGCATCAGGTCCGTGGCAGGCGAAACATTTATCAGATAAAATCGGCCGGATATTAAAATTGTAGCTAACTATTTCGTCAGAAGATTTCTTTCCGGCAATGCCATTCTTCTGGAAACATGATATAATACCCATCACGATCGTTAGTATTATTCCAGCCAAAAAGAAGAGTCGCTTCTTCATTAATTTAATTTGTTCAGGGTTATAAACTTTTAAAAGGCATTAATAAAGAAAATAATCAGCGGTATGATTATACTCTAAATATTTTAAATTATTTTAATAAAACGATATAAACCATTGATTATGTATGAACATAGGTACAAATTTAATTTTCTCATTTTTAGTTTTTCCAAAATTTCATTAAAACTTAATCACACAATATAATCATTTACAAAGTGTCAAAATCTCAAAATAATAACTAATATTTTACACATAATACAGTTCTAATTTCAACAAATTTTAATATGTTAATTCCAAATCAGAATTTGAATACTTTGGATATAGTTTTAGAGGGACTTATGCGTCGTTATAAAGACCGGGTCCCTGATGTAAAAACAATCCTGAATGCAATGGTTTCAGAGGGAATTATTACCCGGGAAACAGATATTGAAAACGATCACATCGCTTTCAGAACTATGGGCGTTCCGCAACTGGGCATAAAATCTTTTGAAAAAATCTTTCTTCATTATGGATACGAAAAAAAGGATCATTATTTCTTTGAAGGTAAAAAACTGGATGCATGGTGGTATAGTCCGCCAAGAGAGACAGATCCAAGAATTTTTGTAAGTGAACTTCGGGTGGGGGATCTTTCAGAAGAAAGTCAGCGTATTATTAAAAGTTACACAGACGAAGTTATCAGTGATCCCGTCGATAAGCTCGATTTAAACCAGGGTGAAGCTGTTGACCATTTTTTACATACGCCGCTTTGGAGAACACCTACATTAAGTGATTATCTGACTTTATTGAAAGAAAGTGAATACGCGGCCTGGGTGATTTATAATCGATATTATCTGAATCATTTCACGATCAGTGTCCACAATTTGCCGAAAGGATATAACTACGGTTTCAGATTTTAATGTATTTCTTGAAAAACATGGAATTTTACTCAATACATCAGGAGGAAAAATAAAAACCAGTCCGGATGGAGGTTTGATACAAAGTGCTACTGTTGCTCAGATGATTGAAGCTGAATTTGCGGATGGTGAGACTTATACAATTTCAGGTTCTTATGTTGAGTTTGCAGAAAGAAAGGTTCTACCCGAATTCGTGAATTTGCCATCTAATCAGATTTCAAGAAAAAATCGCCGGGATGGCTTTGAAGCAGCCAATGCGGATAAGATTTTTGAGAGTACTTATACGACGCAAACGGGGAAGTAAACAACTATTTTATTCAAAGTTGTGGTACAGGCTTCTAACTTATTGCTAATCAAAAGCGAATGCGTAAATTAGTATTAAGTTAAACTGATTGAAAAATTAACTGTAACAGTTATGGTTGTAGTGATCAAGAAAGATACCACAGCTTCTGCAATTAAGGAGGCCGAGAAAGTTGGTAAAGAAGATAAAGGAACTAGGAAAGGTTTTGATGCTAAGAAATATGCAGGAAAACTTAAACGAGGTTTGGATGGCTTGACTTACCAAAAGAAGGTAAGGGATGAGTGGTAAAAAAATTCTTGCCGACACAAATGTATTTATAAATCTGGCTGAGGGCAAAGAAGGAATTGAATCTCATTTGCAGGGAAAAGAAATATATGTTTCTGCAATTACAGAGATTGAATTACTAGGATATTATAAAATTACGAAGGCAGAAAAAGAATATTTTCAACTTATTTTAAATGATTGCTCCACATTAGAACTTACCGAAGGCATCAAACAACAAGCTATTTCTTTGAAACAATCTCATCGAATAAAGCTTCCCGATGCCATTATCGCGGCAACGGCTCAATTTCTCAAAATTGAGTTTGTAACTTTTGACAAAGGATTTGCCAATGTTCCCGATTTAGACCTGGTGCTGCTAGATTTTTAGTTGGTTATTCAAATAAAGGAATGCAAAACATAAAGGAATTCGGCAAAATCATTTTAAACATCGATTTACCACAATCCGGTTTAGAAAGGGGAGATATTGGAAACGTAGTTGTGATATAACAATGGAGAAGGTTATGAGGTCGAATTCATAACTTTTGACGGTCAAACTGTTGTAGTTGAAACCATATTAGCATCCCAAATTAGAAAAGTTTCACACCAAGAAATTCCTCATGTTCGGAATTGATTATAGACTAACTGTCTTTAAATAGGTATTCAATTCACTCATTCACCAAAAAATAAACAACCCTGCAAGCATTCCCGATACTCTTCTCATTTTTATCCTGAGCAATATTTAACTTCAAAGTATGCTTGCCAGAAGAAAGCTCATCTGCCAACATCAGATACCAGGGTAGATGTAATTGCGTGCTCCATTGCGTGAATAAATCCATTGTCTGTGCTTTTTTCCCATCAATTGAATAGGAAATTTTTCCAGCATCAGGACCGGAAATAATGGCAATTCCAACTGCGCGCCCTTTGAAATCGAATTCAAAAGATGCGTTTGATGTTTCACCAACAAGTATTGGAACATCTACAAAACCCGGTCTTGTGGAAACTTTATCAGCAGCTTTCCAATCGGGATCAATCTTAAAACCATTCAGTTTTTTAGCTTCTGCAACAGGATGATAACTTGCTTTTTCGTAAGAAAATTTATCAATAGCATTCGGCAGTTTTGCGATTCCAGCTGTTGTATTATCCGGATTTAATTTCAGCAATTCCTTAATGGTTTGAAAATAAACCTCCTGTCCATAAGGTGATGGATGCAGATCTTTGAAATCATATTTCCATGAAAATTCCCCCGCTTTAATTCTATCATAAACTTCCCGCGCCAGATTAATATATGCCGCTCCATAATATTTTGCAATTCTCTGATGTACACTGACTTCAAGGGGTTCTTTTCCTGTGTCATAATCCGCATTTTTTGCCGGCTCAGCAAAAGCCATTAAAACGACATTTGCCTTTGGATTTTTAGCGTACATCTGTCGAATAATTCCTTCCAGACCTTTTATTTGTGCCCTTTCACTAAAACCATTTCCTCTGTCATTAACCGCTGCTTCCAGAAAAAGTAAATCAGGTGTGCCTTTTTCCAGAACATCACGCTGAAAACGAAAAGCATGCGGCGTACTTCCCAAAGATGGAATTCCAGCAGCGATAAATGTGAATTCCGTTTCTGGAAAATGTTCTTGTAAATACTTTGCCGTTTTATTTCTCCATCCCGGATTATGTGTGATAGAGCCTCCTAAAAAAGCCACTGTTCCTTTTTTCGTCGTTCTGAATTTTTCATAGGCATTTGCCAATCCACGATTTACTTCAATATAAGGCGTATGTGAAAGTGGTTTTAAAACTGGGACACTATTATCATAAATAAAATTCGCCAGCATTTCCGGATGTTCAATTGTAAAGTGATGTCCTTCCAAAGCCTGTTCTCCACGCGTCATAGGAATAACTGTGGCCGGACCGCCTAGTTTGGTATAGTTGGCAATTAAAATATCCGAGTTTTCTGCCGGTGGAACGATCTTGTCATTTAAGCCGATCACATGTAAAATCGGAACTTTGAAAGACGCCAAACCGGCCAGATCATTTAATGGAATATCGTCAAAAGTTTTTGCAGTTTCTTCTGTTTGTTTATTCAGTTCAAGCCAGCTTGTCCAGTCTTTTGGAGAACCTTGCCCCTTACCTTTTCCACCCGGCCAGCTTTTTGGATCACAAACCGGCGCTTCGGCATAGATACAGCTAACTTTATCAGGATTTCTTTTTGCCCAACCGTACACATATAATCCACCGCGACTAACACCTTCCAGCGCAACTTTTGGTGCAAATTGTTTTTCCTTGACCAGATAATCATAAAAGGCATCCCAAACCTGCATCGCTTTCGGATGCGCGAAAAGATCGTTGGTATTGACATAAGCAACATGAAAACCTCTGGTCAGCAAAACACTGTCCATATCCGTATGCCAGGTTGGAAAATGCGCACGCCAGACCCATGGATTTCCGGGAAGTGCCTGCTTTGGTTTTACATACCAGGCTTTTGTATTTTGAAATGAAAATTCAACCTTTTCAAAACCCTTCCAAGCGGAAGTCTGCTCATCAGCTTGCGCCAATAAATTGCCGGAAAAGCTTAAAAGGATAAGAGTGAAAAGAACTCCGCAAGAATATTTTATCTGTTTCATAATAGTACAAAGACAGGAATGGCTTATCTCTAACATATAAGCGTCAGCCTTATTTATTTTTTCCAGTCAACAATTATTATATTGGTTTATTATCTACCTAACTTCTTTACTGCCAATGTCCCGGACTTCTCCTATTCTGTTAATCTTTCTTTTTATTTTTCTTATTTCAAATAATACATTTTCTCAATCTGTCCCAATTATCCTAACCGAACGGGAACGCGCGATCGCCGTTGACGATATTCTCGAAGACCGGATTGAAAATTTGCTTCCAACTTTGATGCGGCGTGAGGGAATTGATATGTGGGTCATTATTTCACGAGAATACAATGAAGATCCGGTCATGAAAACGATGCTTCCGAGTACCTGGCTTTCGGCACGGAGAAGAACGGTCATGGTATTTTTTGATCCGGGAGCCGGAAAACCGCTTGATAAACTTGCGATTGCAAGATATGATGTTGGGACATTACTGAAAGGTGAGTGGGATATAAGTTCAAATCCGGATCAATGGGACGCATTGGCGAAAGTGATCAAGGAGAAAAATCCGAAAAAAATTGCGCTTAACTTTTCCAAAAACTACGGCCACGCAGACGGTCTGACTTACAATGAACATGAAGAATTTCTTCAAAAACTTCCAAAAGAATTTCAGTCGAAAATAGTTTCTGCTGAAAAACTGGCGGTTGGCTGGCTGGAAACGAGAACGGAAAAAGAAATGATGATCTATCCAATGATCATCCGCATTTCCCATGAAATTATTGAAGAAGCTTTTTCTGAAAAAGTGATTCAGCCCGGAATTACAACTATTGATGATGTCGTATGGTTTCTCAGACAACGTGTTACCGATTTAGGTTTGGGAACCTGGTTTCATCCAACCATTGATATTCAGCGTGCAGATGACCAAAAGTTTGATCATTTGAGAACATTCTCCAAACGTCCGGGCAATCAGGTGATTTTACCCGGAGATCTGCTTCATTGTGATTTTGGAATAACCTATTTGCGACTTAACACGGATCAGCAGCAGCATGCTTATATTCTTAAACCGAACGAAACCGAAGTACCGGCATACTTAAAAAAAGCATTTGCTACCGGAAATCGTCTACAAGATATTCTGGTTTCTCAATTTAAATCTGGCAAGTCAGGTAATCAGATTCTTCTGGACGCATTGGCACAAGCGGAAAAAGAAGGAATAAACGGGTCAATTTACACGCATCCAATTGGATCACATGGCCATGCTGCCGGCCCGACTATCGGTTTATGGGATCAGCAAAAAGGGGTAAAAGGTCCGGGAGATTACCCACTTTACGAAAATACGGCCTACTCAATTGAATTAAATGCAGCAGTGAAAATCGATGAGTGGAATAAGTCAATTCGGATTATGCTGGAAGAGGATGGATATTTTGATAAAACCGGCTTTCGCTTCATCAATGGGCGACAAAAAGAGATTTTTGTGATACCAAAATTGAAAGCAAATCTGGGCAAATAATTGAGTATTAATGCTTCTACGTTTCAACGTTGGTATGATATTTTAAGAGTACCAATTACAACAACAACTTGAAACTTATGGAGAATATTGAAAAGTACAGAGGAATGGAAAAAATTCTTCGTGAAATCGAAGATTTGAAAAATAGCGAGACAGCTGTAATTAAAAAAATCGGCCAGGTTGAGACCGAAAATATGAATATTAATGCTGATGGTCTTGAAGCATCGTTGAACGAAATTTACGACGGCGCATACAAAAACCTAGAAAATATTGAAGCGTTACACATCTCTTTTACAGAGAAAGTATCAGACTTTAAAGAGAAAAATAAAATTACTGATGATATGCTTCTTGAAATCAGAGAAGCATAAAATAGTAGTTAAAGAAATAGCCTTATCGGCATAATATGGAGAGGCCAACTTTTGAAAGTTGGCTTCTTTTTTGTTCAAAAAATACTTTCTCTATCTAAACCTGAATAATTCCCACATTAAAAACTTCCTTGATCGGCGCATGATTTGCCGCTTCAATACCAACAGAAATAATTTTTCTGGTTTCTACCGGATCAATTATTCCATCAACCCAAAGTCTCGCTGCGGCATAATAAGGTGACAATTCTTCATTATACCGATCTGTTATTTCACTCAACAATTCCTGTTCAGCTTCGGGCGTAATCTCTTTTCCTTGGACTTTTAAGGTTGCAGTTTGAATTTGAACCAAAGTTTTCGCAGCCGTCGCGCCGCTCATAACTGCCATTTGCGCTGTTGGCCAGGAGTAAATCAGACGAGGATCATACGCTTTTCCACACATTGCGTAATTTCCGGCTCCATAAGAATTTCCAACAATAAAAGTAAATTTCGGCACCACAGAATTCGCGACAGCATTAACCATTTTTGCTCCGTCTTTGATAATTCCGCCTTGTTCCGCGCGGCTCCCGACCATAAAACCCGTCACATCATGGAAAAAAACCAGCGGGATTTTCTTTTGATTACAATTCATAATAAATCTGGCAGCTTTATCCGCCGATTCACCATAAATCACACCGCCCATCTGCATTTCTCCTTTACCGGATTTTACCATTTTCCGCTGATTTGCAACAATTCCTACTGCCCAGCCATCAATTCTTGCGTAGGAACAAATAATCGTTTTCCCAAAATCAGGTTTATATTCATCAAGTTCTGAAGCGTCCACAATGCATTCCAGAATCTGTTTCATGTCATAAGGTTTCAACCTGTCGACCGGAAGAATATCGTAAATATCTTCTGGGAAACGAGCCGGAGTTTCAGCTATTTTTCGATCAAAACCTGCAATTGCCGATTGTCCGATTTTATCAATATGTCTTTTGATCGCATCCAGACAGGTTTTATCATCCGGGTACTTGTTATCCGTAACACCTGAAATTTCACAATGCATTGCCGCGCCACCCAAAGTTTCAGAATCCACATCTTCTCCCACCGAAGATTTTACCAGATAAGGCCCGGCCAGAAAAACTGATCCGGTTCCCTCCACGATCATCGCCTCATCAGACATAATCGGCAAATAAGCTCCACCCGCCACACAACTTCCCATAATAGCGGAAATCTGCACAATACCCATCGCCGACATTTTCGCATTATTTCGAAAAATCCTGCCGAAATGTTCTTTATCAGCAAAAACTTCTGCCTGCATCGGAAGGTAAACACCGGCACTATCGACCAGGTAAATTATTGGCAGCAGATTTTCCATAGAAATTTCCTGTGCCCTTAAATTCTTTTTGGCAGTGATTGGAAACCAGGCACCGGCTTTGACAGTTGCATCATTGGCAACAATTACACATTGTTTGCCTGAAATATATCCAATTCCCGCGACGACGCCGCCAGAAGGGCAACCGCCATCCTCGACATACATTCCATCACCTGCAAAAGCACCGATTTCTAAAAAGTAAGAATCTGTATCAATTAAATAATCTATTCGCTCCCGGGCAGTCAGTTTTCCTTTTTTGTGATGACTTTCAATCTTTTTCAGTCCTCCGCCCAATTTTACTTTTTCATATCGCTTATTGAGATTTTCAATAAGTTGTCGTGTGTTTTCCTGATTTGCCATAGTCTGATGAAATGTATTGAAACTATAATTATTTCAAATTCAAGGTAGAAATTTATCAGAACGAATACTATCAAAAGCAAAAAAGTCGCCTGCTGACAGCAAACGACTTTCTTTATATTTGAACCTTAACTTATACTTCTATTTAATTTTAGTCGTCGTATCCAAGGGCGATTCCGACGGGCCTTTATCTTTTTTTCCAAAAATCGATAACTGCACATATCGCTTAGGATATTCTCTGAAATTCGTCATCAATTTGTTCAGGCTAACAATTGTACTATTCAGGTTATTATAAAGAGTTTCATCCTTTATCAGTTTCCCGGCAGTCCCTTTTCCGGATTCAACCTCAGCAATTATATGACGTAATTCCAAAATGGTCTGGTTTGCACTTTGCACCGTTGCTCCTAATCTTAATGCCTGAAGAGAATCTGCAAATGAGCCGGTTTTAGCCAAAATTGGTTTTAATTCTTTTTCAGTTTCTACCAGCGACTCCGATAATTTATTAAGATTGGAAGTCATTACCAAAAGATTCTTACGGTTTTCAGTGACCAATCCTTGTACCGCATTTCCGGTTTGGTCATAGTTTTTCAACATCTGGTTTAAAATCTTTCCGGTCTCCTTAAATCCATCTGCAACGGCGGCAAGATTTTTGATTAAGGAATCTGCGTGTGTAACCAGCGGCAATGCTTTTTCCTGTAAAACAGCAGAAATACCCGATTCTTTTTTTCCAAGTAAAGTATCATTATCCTGCAAATTAACAGAAGAAGTTCCCATAGACAAGTGAATAACTTTTCCGCCAAGCAATCCGCCATCCGCTAATAAAGCTGCCGTTCCCTTTGGCAAAACAATACCTTTTTGAATATCCAGGGAAACTAAAAGATGGTTCTGCTGATTTTGAAGCAATTTTATTTCCTGAACCCGGCCAACGTTTAATCCATTCAGTAACACAGGATTGGAAGCTGTTAATCCATCAATATTATCGTAAACAACGTAGTACTTATATGTTCTTGAAAATACGTCAGAGCCTTTTAGGATATGGAAGCCGAAATATAATAAGACCATTGCCATAACCGCCATTAACCCGACTTTTACTTCTTTTGTTAGCTTCATGAAGTTAATAGTAAGTGGCTTTCAACTTTCGTTAAAAGCTTAAAAATAATAAATGTTTACAAATCCCTTCGTTATTGATTAATGACAACGGATCAATAAAAAACCCTTCTTACAAATGTTAATTATCCATTTGTTTTTTATAAACCTTGAATGCCTGAAGAATTGATTCAGCCACTTCGTCCTGGCCATCTTCCGAATTCAGATATTCTTCCTCTTCCGGTGTTGATAAAAATCCGGTTTCAATCAGCACACTGGGCATTGTTGTTCTCCACAATACCAGAAATCCTGCCTGTTTCACACCACGGCTGTCACGATCCGAAACCGATGCGGAATTTCTTTTCAACATGATCCGCAAAACGCAGACTGCTTGAAATAAATGCACTTTGATAATTTGCCAGCATAATGCGCCGCCAACGGAGAATCCGGATCAAAACCCTTATACTTTTGCTTGTAATTCGTTTCTTTAAGAATTACCGAGTTCTCACGCTTTGCAACTTCCAGGTTACCATTTGTCTTGTGTAACCCCATCACGTACGTCTCAGTTCCTCTAACGCTGTGCGAATTGGGCGTTGAGTTGCAATGTATGGATATAAAAAGATCGGCATTATTACGGTTAGCAAAAGCAGAACGCTCACCAAGTTCAATAAATTCGTCCGTATCGCGTGTATAAAGTACTCTGACATCCGGAGAATCTGCCTTGATTTTACGGCCTAGTGCCAGTGCGATTCTTAGCGCAACATTGGATTCTCTGGCCTTTTTTCCTCTTGTTCCAATATCATGACCACCATGACCGGCATCAATAACCACAACATTTACCTTACTTTGCAAATTATATGTAGCGGGGTTTTTACGAAAAGCAAAGGCGAGACTCAAAGCCAAACAACTCGATGCAATTACGATTTTAAGAACTTTTAACATTATTTTTTAGTTACGGCGTTATTCTTTAGGAGTTTCTCTGCTAATTTTGACATTCGTTATGCAAAAATACTCCTTTTGTTAGAACTGAAAAAAAAGGCGATTATTATATCGCTGGGACTTGTTGCGTTTCTTCTGCTTGGGACGATGGCATGTGTGAAGCAAAGCACAAAGAAATCTGGAAAAGATCTTCTGACATCGAAAGCCAAAACCAAAAATTCTGCGCCTTCGGCAGCAGACAAATCTGTCTATAGCCAAAACTCAGGACGGAAAAATTGCTAAAACAGATACACTTCCTTTAAGAGATTCCACATTAGCGGATTCAGCAATAATTAAGGCCAATATGGCCATAGCTGATTCTCTCGCTGCCGATTCACTATCCAATCCTGATGATCTGCAAAACGTTGTCAAATATACTGCGGAAGATTCAACCATCATGGATGTGGTATTAAAACAGGTTCACCTGTATGGGAACGCAGAGGTAAATTATGGTACTATTAATCTAAAAGCAAATTATATACGTCTGAACTGGGTAACGAATGAGGTACTTGCACATGGAACCTATGATTCTACTTCTCAAAAAACGATAGGTGAACCCATTTTTCAGGACGGACCGGAAACCTACAACACCAAAGAAATCCGTTATAATTTTAAATCCAAAAAAGCGATTATCAGGGGAATTGTGACCCAGCAGGGTGATGGGAACGTGCGTGGTGACAGAGTAAAAAAAGATACAGAAGGCAATTTCTACATTCAGAAATCCATTTACACAACCTGTAATCTAACGCATCCGCATTATTATATCAATGCGCCAAAGATTAAAATGGTGAATAAAAAACAGGTGATTTCCGGGCCTTTCAACCTGGTGATTGCGGATGTTCCCTTGCCGATTGTTATTCCTTTTGGGTTTTTCCCTTTTCCAAAAAAGAAAGAAGCCGGAACTTCCGGTATTATTTTCCCAACCTATGGACAAGAACCTAACGGACGTGGATTTTATCTGCGTGACGGCGGTTATTATTTTGCCATCAGTGAATATATCAATGCATCGGTAACCGGACAAATTTATTCAACAGGAAGCTGGGGACTTGGCGTTGCTACAACTTATTCGAAGCGTTACCAATACTCAGGTAATTTTTCTTTGCGATCTTAATAGAAACAAATCCAGTGATGAGGTTCTAAATCTGTCTAGGTGTTGGCGGAACTTCTGATTTCAACCTGGTTTGGTCTCATGCGCCAAAACCGCGCGGTAGCTCGACATTTTCTGCCAATGTAAATATTGCCAGTAACAACTATAACTCGTTACAAGAAACAAATGCCGCGAAATATACTGCCAACGTAGCAAGTTCTTCTGTTCAATATAACAAGACGATGGGACAGTATCTGAGAGCTGCTGCCAGTTTACGTGTCAATCAAAACTTTGGACAAAGAGTAGGTAATACGAACGTTAAAGTAGGTGGTAAAACCAATATTTCATCTGATTTCAGTTTTGGTGTAAACCAGATCGCTCCTTTTGCGTTGAACGGAGGACGTTCGAGATGGTATGACAGTTTCCGTTTAGGAATGGATTTTAGCGGAAATTACACACTAACTAACTCAATCACTTTAATTGATACTTCGTACACGCGTCTTGGTTTCAGAGTTGATAATAAAATCAGAAAAGCGACGGATTCGACAGGAGCGACCATACCGCTTACCTTACCTTTCAATATTGCAAATCTTCCGGAATTTGCGAAAGATGCTCAATTTACAGGTACTTACAGTATCCCGATTTCTCTTCCAAACTTTAAAATTTTCCGGTTTATAAATTTAACGCCAAGCATGTCTTTGTCTGGCCAGATTTATACCAAACAATATCAATACACATTTAAAGGCGGGAACACGGTTCATATTGATACGCTGAACAAAATAGGAAATCAATATTCCTACAACTTTCGGAGCAGGGATTAACACCCGTTTTTACGGGACATTTTTTGTCACGTGGAAAACGGCTTGAAGCAATCCGGCATACCGTTATTCCGACTTTATCCTATACTTACACACCTGATTTCACGGGTGATAATTACGGTTTTTATCAAACAGTACAGATCAATGAATTGGGTGAAACAAAGAAATTATCCCGGTATCAGCGGTATCGGTACTGGCGTAAGCAATGGAAGAGCGACGAGTGTTATTTCATTCAGTTTGAATAACTCTTTTGAAATGAAGCTTAAATCCAAAAGTGATACTGCGGCGGCGCAGTTTACAAAAGTTTCGTTACTGGACAATTTAAGTTTTGGAGGAAGTTATAATCTGATGGCAGATTCCCTGAATTTATCCAATATTACGGTCAATGCTAATGCGCGTATTGGTAAGAATCTAAACCTGAACTTCAATGCGAACCTGGATCCTTATGCCTATATCGCAGATCCGGTTTACAGAACCAATACAGACCGGGATAAGAGTAAACCAATATGCGATTACGAAAGGACAGGGACTGGCCAATTTGCAAAATCTTGGATTTACATTGGGAACCAGTTTTTCTCCAAAAAAATCAGACAAAACCAAACCTGCCGCCACAACGACCGGACTGCCAGATGCCAATGTCACCGAAGAGCAGCGGGAATTTATAAGACGAAATGCGGACATGTATGTCGATTTTAATGTACCCTGGAATTTGTCGCTGAACTATAACTTTGGATTAACCAAACCAGGTTTGTCCAATGCTACAGCTGATCCAGGCGATTAATGCGACAGGTGATTTGAGTTTGTCGAAAAATTTCAAAATCAGTGTAACAACCGGTTTTGACTTTACGGCCTTTAAGCCTACCATTACAACACTTGACACTTATACCGTGATTTGCATTGCTGGGATATGAGTTTCAGCTGGACGCCTTTTGCAGGAAGTGCTTCACGTGTAAGTAATTATAACTTTATTTTGAAAGTAAAATCAAGCATTCTTCAAGATTTGAAACTGACCCGAAGACGGTCGTTCCAGGATAGGGCAGCTTACTAGCTTTTAGCTAATAGCTGTTGCCGGCAGCTAGCCGCTTTTAGCTTTGGTTGGTGAGCTCGTTTGTTCATATTGGTCAGAAACTACTTCCATGATTTTTATTTCGACTAACAACAGAAAAGCCGACCTTTTGGGCCGGCTTTTGCATAATGTTTTTGAGATAAAATTACTTTGATGAAGCTTTTGCTGCTTCTTTTGCAACAACTTCTCCATTCAGATACAAAGTAATAGATCCGCCTTCTGTGTTACTGAAAACAGTTACAGGCTTGTTGAAAGAACCGGCCGCAGCAGCGTTAAATGTTGCTTTGATGATACCTGTTTTTCCTGGCAATACCGGTGCTTTTGACCATACCGGTGTTGTACATCCGCATGAAACTGTTACGTTTGAAATCACAACAGGATCAGTACCTGTGTTTGTGAAAACAAATTCATTTGTAACCGGAGTTCCCTGAGGTACTTTACCAAATTTGTGTGTTTCTTCTTTGAATTTCAAAACACCTTTTTGTGCAAAACTGACAGTGGTTAAACCAACTAGTAAAACCAACGCGGAAAAGAATACTTTCATAGTTGTAGTGGTAACGTTTTTGTGTAAAATTGATTTAAATAACAAGATTAAAGTTATAAAAACGAAATTTAATAAACATTAACTTATGTTAACAATGCTTTTAAACTTATTATCGATTCATTGTTATGATTATTATTTTCCTGCATAATTTTGGCGTGCATTATAAAAAAATGTAACTTAACTACGGTTTCAACCCGTAACGTTTGCTTATGCTTCTAAATGATAGTTTGACCGGTTCCAGTGTTTTGAATAAAGAAAATATAACAGACGATTATCGCCTGGCTTGTGAAAGTCGGCAAGTCAGCTTATTGGGAAGAAAAGATACCATGGGAGGCCGGTCCAAATTCGGAATTTTTGGAGATGGAAAAGAAGTAGCACAAATTGCTTTGGCAAGAGCATTTCGCTTAGGTGATTTTCGCTCAGGCTATTACAGAGACCAAACGATTGAAGCTTGCTTTGGGTAATCTAACGTGGCAGCAATTTTTTGCTCAAATGTATGCCCATGCTGATCTGGAACATGAACCACATACCGGCGGCCGTTCCATGAACGGACATTTTTCTACACGCTGGCTGGATGAAAACGGAAAATGGCTGGATCAGACAAAATTATATAATTCAGTTTGTGATATTTCCCCGACAGCCGGACAGATTCCCCGCGCGGTTGGGTTGGCTTATGCTTCGAAACTTTACAGGGAAAATAAAGAAATTCAATATTTAGATACTTTTTCAAAAAAGGGAAACGAAATTGTTTTTGCAACAATTGGTGATGCATCCACTTCCCAAGGCATGTTTTGGGAAGCGATGAATGCTGCCGGAGTTTTACAAATTCCGTTGCTGATGTCTGTTTGGGATGATGGATACGGTATTTCTGTTCCGATTGAATATCAAACTACAAAATCAAGTATTTCAAAAGCACTTGGCGGATTGCAACGAAATGAAGAGGAACCTGGTCTTGAAATTATTGCTGTGAATGGCTGGGATTATCCTGCTCTGATTGAAACGTATCAAAAAGCAGCCGACCTTTGCCGGAATGAACAAGTTCCGGTTTTGGTACATGTTACCGAACTGACGCAGCCGCAAGGACATTCTTCGTCCGGATCGCATGAAAGATACAAATCCAAGCAGCGACTCCAGTGGGAAAACGAACGGGATTGTAATGTGCGTTTTCGGGAATGGATTTTAAATAATGGTTATGCAACGGACGAAGAACTTGAACGCATTGAAGCCGATGCAAAAGAAACTGCCAGAGATGCCCGTAACCAGGCCTGGAAAGCTTACCGGAAAGATCTCGATAAAGAACATCTGGAAACCATAGAACTGATTCAAAAAACGGCAAAAGAAAGTATTTTTTCAGAAGAATTATCAGCAATTGCCACTGAACTAAGCAAAACATATTATCCAGTTCGCCGTGATAATGCAGTAAGTGTCCGCAAAGCGCTTCGGCTTATTCGTAATGAAAATACTCCTTCGCGCGTGCTCTTGCAGGAATGGCTTCAAAATACACTGAAAGAAAATGCAGTTCGCTATAATTCACAGCTATACAGTGAATCTGATGAATCTCCACTTCTGGTTGAACCGGTAAATCCGGTATTTTCCGATGAAAGCATAACGGTTGACGGCCGTGAAGTTATCCGTTCTTATTTCAATGCATTATTTGCTCAGGATCCACGCGTAGTTGCCATTGGTGAGGATGTCGGTATGATCGGTGATGTAAATCAGGGATTGGCCGGATTACAGGAAAAATACGGTGAATTAAGAATTACAGATACCGGAATTCGGGAAACAACGATTATCGGACAGGGAATTGGAATGGCGATGAGAGGTTTGCGCCCGATCGTCGAAATTCAGTATTTTGATTATATCTATTACGCACTGGCAACACTTACCGATGACCTTGCAAGTCTGCGTTACAGAACTGCCGGCGGACAAAAAGCGCCGTTAATTATTCGTACACGCGGGCATCGTCTGGAAGGAATCTGGCATTCAGGTTCTCCGATGGGTACTATGCTCAGCAGCGTTCGCGGTATGCATATTGTTGTTCCAAGAAATTTTACACAAGCTGCCGGTTTTTATAATACTTTGATAAAAGGCGACGATCCGGCTCTTGTTGTTGAACCACTTAATGCGTATCGTCAAAAAGAATTACTGCCCGATAATATTGGAGAAATCTGCATTCCTCTGGGCCAGCCGGAAATTCTGAAAGAAGGAAAAGATATCACCATCGTTACTTATGGCTCCATGTGCCGTATAGTGATGGAGGCAGCAACGCAATTACATAATCTGGGAATTGAAGTCGAGGTCATTGATGTGCAGACATTGTTACCATTTGACGTTGATCACCGGATTTTAGAATCAATCAAGAAAACGAACAGAGTGATTTTTGCGGATGAAGATGTGCCGGGAAGTGCTTCGGCGTTCATGATGCAGCAAGTTCTGGAAACGCAAAATGCGTATCGCTGGCTTGATTCTTCACCTGTTACGATTTCAGCGAAACCACATCGTCCTCCTTACGGTTCTGATGGAGATTATTTCACCAAACCGAATATGGATGATGTGATCGAAGTAGCGTACAAAATTATGCAGGAAACGGATCCGAGCTCATTTTCCTGCTTTGTATTAACAGATTGAATTGAGTTGCCTGTCTGAAATTTATTAGTTGATTTTAATAAATGATGACATGTACAAAAGCTTTGGCAAAAGATTTTTTGATATCATATCAGCGGCGGCGGGATTAATCATCCTGTCGCCGCTTTTTATTTTTCTGACAATTCTTCTATCTTTTTTGAATAAAGGAAAACCTTTCTTTTTCCAATCACGTCCCGGTTTATTCTGCAAGATTTTTATGATTGTAAAATTTAAAACGATGCTTGACGCAAACGATGCGAAATGAGAATCATTTAACTGATCAACGAAAGAATTACATCCATTGGAAAATTTCTTCGCCGCACTTCACTGGACGAAATCCCGCAACTTTGGAATGTATTAAAAGGAGATATGAGCTTGGTAGGACCGAGGCCATTATTAACAGAATATTTGTCAAGATATGATCAAAATCAACTTCGCCGCCATGATGTAAAACCGGGTATTACCGGCTGGGCGCAAGTTAATGGACGGAATGAAATAACCTGGGAAGAGAAATTCAATTATGATTTATATTATGTTGATAATCTGTCATTTAAAGCTTGATTTAAAGATTCTTTTGATAACAATTCAAAATAGTGATTTTTCAGAGAAACCATACATTTTATTCAGATAAAATGATGGAAAAATTTACCGGATCTTCATCCGTGATCAATTAATATCTCAAATAACACACACTTTCAAAAATGCTTATTTACGGTGCCGGCGGACATGCCAAGGTCATAATTTCCTGTATTCTGGCGAATCAAAATTCGATTGATTCAATCTTTGACGATAATCCTGACAGGAAAGAAATTTATGGAATTTCAGTTGCAGGATTGTTACAATTCCGACTATTTTGCCCGATCAAAAACTTGATTATCGCAATTGGTGATAATTTGATCCGAAGAATGATTTCAGATCAGGTAAAACATGCTTTTGGAATAACAATTCACCCTTCCTGCATTGTTGATAAAAGCGTAAAAATCGGTGAAGGGAACTGTTGTTTTGCATAATGCAGTCATCCAGGCCGATTCCATTATTGGCCGACACGTCATTATTAATACCGTCCGTTTCTGTTGATCATGACTGTATCATCGGGGATTTTGTTCATCTCGCTCCCGGCGTTATTCTGTCAGGAAATGTTTGCGTTGGAGAAAATACATTAATCGGCGTCGGAAGTATTGTTGCGCCAGGTCTAACGATTGGAAAAAACTGCTCTGGTGGCTGCTGGAAGTGTTGTGACGAAAAATATTCCGGATGGAGTAATTGTGCGAGGAAATCCAGCCAGAATAATTTCCCGCCGCGATATGAAAAAGATCTGGCTTTCTCCGCCACATATGAGCGGAAATGAGTTGAAATATATTCAGGAAGCGTTTGACTCACAACTGGATTGCGCCATTGGGACCAAATGTTGATGCTTTTGAAGAAGAACTTGCCAATTATGTTGGTGTTAATCATTCAGTCGCACTTTCATCAGGTACGGCAGCTTTACATCTTGCATTAATTATGGCTGGTGTAGGTCAGGGTGATATTGTCATTTGTCCAACTTTTACATTTGCAGCAAGTGCAAATCCTATCGTTTATCTCAAAGCAACACCCGTTTTTATTGACAGTGAAAACTTAACATGGAATCTTTGTCCGGATGTTTTAGAAGAAGCGATCAAGTATTATATCAAAAAAGGCAAAAAACCGAAAGCAATCATTGGTGTCCACATTTACGGAATGCCAATGCAGTTAAACGAAATATTATTTCTCTGTGAAAAATATGAAATCCCGTTTATTGAAGATGCCGCCGAAGCATTGGGATCTTCTTATCAAGGCAAAAAGTTGGGCTCGTTTGGGAAAATGAGTATCATTTCTTTTAACGGAAATAAAATTATTACTACATCCGGTGGTGGTGCTTTACTTTCAAATGATCCGGTTATAATAAAAAAAGCAAAATTTCTGGCATCACAGGCAAAAGATGAAGCTCCGCATTATCAGCATTCTGAAATTGGCTACAATTATCGTCTCAGTAATATTTGCGCAGGAATTGGAAGGGCACAGCTTGAAGTTATTGATGAACGTGTTGAAAGCAGACGAGCTAATTTTGATTTTTACAAAAAAGAGCTGGGAAAATTACCTGGTATTTCTTTTCAAAATGAACCTTCCGGATTTTATTTCTAACCGATGGCTGACTTGTATTTTGATTGATCTGAATTATCAGAAGGAATAAATCCAGATAAAATCCGTCTGCATTTGGAAGCAAAAAATATTGAATCCCGGCCTTTGTGGAAACCGTTGCATTTGCAGCCGGTTTTTAAAGATGCTCCGTATTTTGGAGGAAATGTGGCGGAAAAGCTTTTTGAGAGAGGGCTTTGTTTGCCGTCTGGGATCTGGTTTAAGCGAAGAAGATTTATTATTTATTTGTGAGAATATTAGGGACTTATTTCATAAGTCATAAAAAAGCCTTCCGAAAGTATGATCGGAAGGCCTTTAATTCTTATTAAAATTTATTTACAATACCTCAACATCAAACTTAAGTAGGTGAATATGGGTAAATAAGATAAATTCCGGAAGACTGAACACCAGTTTTACCATAACCCAAGGCTGATGGAAAAATAATAGTTGCTTTTTCTCCTTTGCGTAATTTGCGAATTGCACGATCAAAACCAGGAATATACTGACCATTACCGGTTGTGATTGAAAGAGGTGTTAGCTACCATTATCAAATATGGCACCAGTCAATAACTTTGCTTTATAAGTTATACTAACCGTTTTTCCAATACCAATTGAATCTCCTGTTACAGTATTTGTTCTGACAATTACAAGATTATCAGTTGTTCTATCCGAAACTGTCAATTTATTCGCAGCTATAAAATCATCAATTTGCTGTACTTCCGTGCGGCTGCTAACAACCTCAATATTCATTTTAATTACTGAATAAGCAGGAACATCATCAGACGCATAAGATCCGAAATGCAAGATAAAAGGGCATGTACAAGGTTGCAGATTCTCCTACACGAAGAATATTAAGTGCTATTTCCATTCCTGGTAACAGAAACCCAAGGTTATAAGGACGAACAAAAGGAATTTTATCCGTGTTTTCAGAAGAGGCCACTTTTCTTCCATCCAATGTATAAGCATTAAAATTAAGCCTGATACCATCCTGAGCTTTTGGTTTTGCTCCGGTAGGATTTGCTTTTCTCAAAACATAATACATACCGGAAGAATCTTTCGTAGCTGTAATTGAGCTGTCTGCCAGATATTTTTCTATTGATTGCTGATTCTCAATCGCTTTTGCTTCATCGTCATATTCCATCCCTTTGTTACAGGATATCATCCCACAAGCCCAGCCAACATCACACACAGTGTTAAAATTTTACTCTTCATTTTGTTCCTTTTAATGTTTTTCAAGATAGGTTATTCACTGTTACTTTTCCAATTCTATTTATTCAGACCTGATTGGACCGGAAAAGGTTGGAACACTTATTAAAAAAATTTAAATTTTCATCTTTTCGTAATACAGACAAAAGGAAGTCAGCGGGCAAATATTGCATTTGGGAGTTCGGGCCAGACAAATGTATCGTCCATGTAAAATAAGCCAGTGATGCGCCTTTGGAACAAGTTCTTTTGGAATATGGCGCATCAATCCTTTTTCAACTGCCAGTGGCGTAGTTGCAGTGGACGGAACCAATCCAAGACGTCGGGAAACCCGAAAAACGTGTGTATCAACCGCCATTGCCGGCTGATTAAAAATAACAGAGGCTATAACATTTGCTGTTTTTCTTCCAACGCCAGGCAATTCCTGTAATTCCGGAATTGACGCCGGAATCTCTGAGCCGAATTTATCAACCAGCATTCTGGCCATCCCGACTAAATGTTTGCTTTTATTATTTGGATAAGAAACAGACCGGATGTAAGTAAATACTTCATCCGAATTAGAAGCAGCTAATGATTCAGGATCAGGAAAACGATCGAATAAAGCCGGAGTTACCTGATTGATACGTTTATCTGTGCATTGTGCTGAAAGAATTACAGCAACCAACAATTCATAAGGATTACCGTAATGCAGCTCAGTTTCAGGTTCGGGAAAATTTGTTGTAAAATATGCTAAAAATGATTGAAAGCGTTCTTTCCTATTCATAAACCTGAACAAACGTGATGATAATTATCTATAACGACAGAAAAAATCCTGCCGTCGACAAAATTAATAATTAAGGACTTAATGCCTTATTATTTAAAATACGGATGTGATAAATTTCAAATGGAAATGAGATGATAATCTGGCTAATCAACAGACAAATTGAATTAAAGACATAAATTTCCTCGTTTTCTCATTTCAAAATAGAAAACGAAATTTTAGGCGTGTCTGATAAAGATATCAGACACGCCTAAAAACAAAAAACAACCTAATGAGCTTTCTAACAAGAAAGAGCAGTAGATTGTTTTAATTGTTTTTTGCCGTGAATAATGAATAATTTTCTGGACAGAACGATCCGAAGGAGTCCGGACAATTTTGTTCATCTGTTCTTTGATTTCCAGAGAATCCAGATAAAAATTCATCAAATCATCGTCGAGCGCTAACGCTTCAACGATCTGGTCATTTTCATTTTGAGTTGTTTCGGCATATAAATACCTAATAACATCATCGTAGGTAAAAGTTTTTGTCATATTGCGGGGTACGTTGGCTGAATTGCTTGCGCAAATTTATCAACGCGTAACGCATCCTTCCCAATGCCGTATTAATACTCACACCTGTGGCATCAGCAATTTCCTGAAAACTCATGTCCTCATAATGGCGCATGATCAGAACTTGCTTCTGCACATCCGGCAACCGTTGGATCATCTCCCGCAGTTGCTCGTGCGTTTCTTGCCGAATCTGGATTGATTCAACGGAATCCTCCGCGAAATCCAGTGTATTAAATACGCTGCTTCCATCTTCGAACACTACATTGGGGTAGCGTTTATCGCGTCTGAAATAATCAATGGCTAGGTTGTGTGCGATCCGTATAATCCATGGCAAAAATTTACCTTCGTCGTTATATCTGCCTGACTTTATTGTGTCAACTGCCTTAATAAATGTGTCCTGTAATAAATCCTCGGCTACATATTGGTCCTTGACAATCAGATAAATAGTCGTGTAAATTCTTGACTTATGGCGCTGAACAAGCTTTTCAAAAGCTTTCTCATTACCACGAATATACAATGTTACCAACTCACTGTCGCTAACTTGGACTTTCTCCATTTTACTATTCGATTTAGTTAACGTAGAGCAGTTCGTCTATATTGTTTCTCCTTTCTTTTAGTAAGTGTGAAAATAATGTTATTCTGGTAGTTTTTGAATTATATTAATCAAAGAAATAGATTTGGCAATTGATTTGCAAATGTTTGCACTCCTTTTTTTTCTAATTTAAATCTAATTAACACATATTAACAAGTAAATAACACAACTGCCCGTTTTTACCACAATTTCCTTACGTGTATACCTATTGGTGCAATTAATAGAACTTATCAAATAATATACGATAAAATATAGGACTTTGGATCGAATTGAGAATAATTCTATTAAAATTTCCAGATCAGAATTTTAATGTTTTATTTAAAAACAAACAATAATTTTAGGATATGAAATACAAGCATCTTTTTTTTGACCTCGATCATACTTTATGGGATTTTGAAAAGAATTCTTCTGAATCACTTCAGGATATTTATTACAATTCTGACCTGAAACAACATGGAGTTTCTTCCATGGAGCTTTTTATCCAGTCTTTTTTAAGAATAAATACTGCACTTTGGGATGCTTTTGACCGCGGAACTTTGCACCATACCTATATACGTGAAAATCGTTTCAAAATGGTTTTTGATGAACTTGGCGTTGCTTGCCCATCAAATCATGTCGAAATTGGTGAGATTTATCTTAATACACTTCCTGAAAAAAAACATTTACTGGAAGGAGCGCTGGATATTCTCAATTACGTCACAGACAAAGGATATTCCGTTCATATTGTCACAAATGGCTTTAATGACATTCAGGCAAAAAAGATTTCCAGCTCGGGCATTTCTCATTTTTTTAAAAATGTCATAACTTTTGAAAATGCCAATGCAAAAAAACCTGATCCAAAGATTTTTGCTTATGCACTGGAAATGGCAAATGCGTCACCGGAAGAAAGTATTATGATAGGAGACAACTGGATTGCTGATGTTATGGGTGCAAAACAATTTGGCATGGACACGGTTTATCTCAATCCTGCCGGACTTTCTTTTGATGAATCGCCAACCTATGATATTCGCCGCCTGGAAGAATTAAAACTGATTTTTTAATTTTGACGAAAAAGTAAAAGTAAACTGTTGGTCTTTTATCAATAAATTACTTCACATCATCTGCTTCATAAAAAGATATTTTCAATTCACGAAGGTAATTTTTAATTACATCAACATGAACACACTGGCCAACATTAAGAAACGGGAAATTTGAGACCCGTTTTCTTTGTCCGTCAGTGATCACTTCGCGGTTCACCTGATCAAATCCCAGATGCAGATGCCTAGTCGCGCTCTGCATGCCATAAATTACACCATTGGGATCAAAAAGAGGACCACCGCTTTGGCCGCGTAGTCCCGGAGTACTCATTTCTATTCCTACAATATTGTTGCTTTCTCCAATATGTCTGGTAATAATACCGTCAATAGGAAAACTGGGCGTGTTAATACGGCCTTCTTTGATCCACTCAATATCATTTGTATTTTTATTGCAGCTGATAATTTGTGAATTCCGGAAAAGGATAACCTAAACGGCAAAGATATCTTCCTTGTTTTACACTTCTCGTATCTTTCAAAAACGTGGCATGTCCCTGATAGAATTTTGTATCATAATCCCTGAACTGAATGACGGCCAGATCTTGTGTTGGATGCAGATGAATGGTCAAGCTTTTGTAAGCATTAACACAATTAATAAAATTGGAAAGAATCCGGATCGGTGTTTCAGAATTGATTTTGTATTTGCCTTCGAGAAATTGTTTTTGCGTATCAAAACCCGGATCGCGCTCAAATCTTCTCAGCTCACCTTTGAATTTAAGGTAGTTTTCATAAATCTGATTGGCATAAAGAATTTGTCTGGCGATATGCCGGCACGTGATGGCAAAACCATCTTCATTGATAAAAAATAAAGTTCCGGTTCCTGGAATGATATCACTGCCTCCGTAATAACGCGCAATAAAATGAATAGGACGGGTGAACTGGTCGACCCTTTCAATGGCTTCAACAAACATAATAATAAGGAGAGGTTAGGGATTTACTGAAGTTTGATTGGAATAATCGCTTCCGTTTGATCCCAGCTTAAAATCATGTTTACGCCAGAAGGCTGCTCTTCAAAGTAAATTTTAAATAATTCTTCAACATTTCGGTTAATTCTGATTGGGACATCTCCTTTCAGGAAATCCTGGCCATCATTGTAATTTGTACCCCACTGACCGATTTCATTATTCAAGAATTATCTGTCCATTCGGATTGGCCGGGAATTGTCCATATTGAATAGGTACCGGCTTTCACAGGCTTTCCTGCAAACACCATGTCTTCGCCAAATTTAATTGTGTAGCTTCATTGGCTCCTGTTCTCCATACTTTGCCGTAAGGCACCAGCGCTTTGTCCTGCTCCCTGCCAAAAATAAATCTTTTTTTCTTTGAAGGCCGGCTGTAATTCACTTCAATATCAATACCCTTTTGATGAAATTCTGCGACAGCCGCAGGACTGGAAGATTTGGTATATTTTTTAAAACCAAAAAAACCGATAATTAAAAGGACAAGAATTACAGAAAGGATCAGGAGAGTTTTTTTCATAGGAGTTAAGGGCAAACAATTCGGTAAAAAGTATAGCTTACAGACAGCCGGATATAATAATAAGCATCCTTTCTGGACGGGTCTCCCTGTTGAAGCTTGTCATTATTTTTTGGATCTCCGCCAAGATTATCAATGTAGTCACTAAAAGTTTTCCTCGATCCATATTCCAGACCAATATTCCATGGACGCTTGATCTGATATTTTATCCCAACACCATAAGGAATGATAAATGTGTTGGTTTTATAATTATCGGTAACCACATCCGGCTTGAATTTCGAATATCCGATGCCTCCAAAAACATAAGGCGTCCAGTTTACAGCATAACGTTTTTCCTGATAATCAAGAAAGTTATATTCTGCTACCGTCGCTAATTTCAGTAATTCGCGACCGAAATGACATATTTCTTGCTTTTTGAAAAGGATCTTTGCTGTATTGATCGGAAGCACCAACCAGCCCAGCGGCAACTTCTGCCTTAAGAGACAATGCCTGATTAGGATTATATCTAAAAAATAAACTTCCCGCTGGTTTAACAAACCGGAATCTGTAATGATGGTGAAATATCACCTTTATAATTAAAAACACCTAAGCCACCACCAACTTCAATTTTTTGGGCTTTGGTTTCAAGTCCCAGTAAAACCGAACCGGTTAATACGAGAATTCTTAGCAAAAATTTTACACTCAACTGTTTCAATGTATTTTATATTGATCTGTTTATTTCAACGGAGGGCACTTGATCTGTGTAGGAAGCACATAATTGATATGAATAGTTCCTATCAGATAATTGTCTTTGAGGTGATGGACTGTTACCACGAGGTGATCCGGCCGAACCATAATTCCCATCTTTTAAAACTTGAAAAGGACTTTCTGATATGGGGCCATAAACAGATTCTACATATTTTGTCAGTCCTGCGGTTCTGTCCTGCCCTTTTCTGGCTGTAAGTACTTCACCTGACCTGTTAGCCATTTGTAAAGCCAATGGATTATCCGCAAAAACGGCCGGATCAGCATAATTTCCGGCAACATCATCCAGATAATCTGTAAATGTTTTTCTAAAACCGAGCTCAGCACCAACATCAAACCTGTCATTAATTTTATATCTGACACCAATTCCAACCGGTATAGCAAACTGGATAAGCGAATAAGGCTTGGCATAACCCGGACGTCCCTGTCCTTCGGTACCCAGCGATTGAAGTTTCACCCAATTACCATCAGGAGCATCCAATGCTTTTGGATTATGTGCAACAACTGCAACTCCTCCAAACAAATAGGCACTAAACTGTGGTCTCCGGTCATAACTTCTGTTATCCGGCGTTAATTTGTAAATACCTTCAACTGCGAATTCTTTCAAATCATTTCGAAAACTCAGATTTCGTGGGAAACCGTAAGATTTGTCGGATCATTTTTATTCATTTTATAATCATCACCAACAATTCTTGCATAAGTAAAAGATGCTCTTGCAGCCAATCGTGGTGTAAAATGTCTCGTATAATTTCCTGTTACACTCCATCGCATCATACCAAAGGTTGATTTCAATGGTGTTGTATATGAAGCCATATCTCCATAATAATTTGAGGTTCCAACCCCAAATCCCACGGTCGAGTAAGGAATAAAAGTACCGCGTCTTACCTGTGCATCAGCGTTGTAAGTAACAACCAATAATCCAAGCACTAAAAGAAATGACAGTCTTTTGCTTATCGGTCTCATTTTAAAAGTTTTAACCATTTTTAGATCAATTTTTTGCAAAAATAGAACAGTTGTCGGTTTTCCTAAGGATATATCTCCTTTTCAACGTATTTCTCTAAATTTTATTTGTAGGGCAAGAATAAAATAAATTGACCGGAAGTTATCATACTTCGAATAGAGTACAGTCGCAAAGTCATAAAAGTAACTTTGAATACCATTTATATTATGCTCTTTCTCAATCAGAAACCGTAAATTTACTATTATTGTATAATTGAAATTTAGATCTGCGCAATGATTACCAGCAAAAACCTGACGTTTTCCTACTCACCACAAAAGCAATTCAGTTTTCCGGACATCAGCTTGCAATGACAAAGAAGCTCTTCTGATACTTGGACAATCGGGCAGAGGAAAAACCACTTTTCTACATTTGCTTGGCCCTTCTTTTACAACCGGATTCAGGCAATATCCAAATTTCTGGTCATGCGTTATCCGGTTTATCATCAGCAGAAAGAACGAATATCAGAGCAAAAAATCTGGGAATAATTTATCAGCGTGCACATTTTGTCAGTGCTTTATCGGTAATGGATAATATTTTGCTGTCCAATTATCTTGCAGGAAGTAAACAGGATAAGGAAAAAGCTTCATATCTGGCCGAACAATTGGGTTTTGCAGATCATCTTAATAAAAAAACAACACAACTAAGCCAGGGTGAACAGCAGCGTGTGAGTATTGCAAGAGCATTGATGAACAATCCAAATGTGATTCTGGCCGATGAACCAACATCCAATCTTGATGATAATAATTGTCAGAAAGTAATAGAACTTCTTAAAAAACAATCCTCATTAATCGGAGCAAGTCTTGTGGTAGTAACACACGATCAGCGGTTAAAAGATGAATTTCCAAATCAGGTTTTCTTGTAATTCAATTCCTCAATGACCTTGTGAGTTTACACTCAATGTAAACTTTTACTTATAGAAATACGATCCGAATGAATCTCTTCAAAATAAGTGTTGCCAATCTTAAAGAAAAAAAATTAAACAGCTTTTTAAGCGCCTTGCTGCTCACGCTGGGTATTGGAATGATTTCATTACTGCTGCTTTTAAACAAACAGCTCGACGAACAATTCAGAAGAAATATCAGAGGCATTGATATGGTTGTGGGAGCCAAAGGAAGTCCGTTGCAGCTTATACTTTCCAGTATTTATCAAATTGATTCTCCAACGGGAAATATTCCGTTAAGTGAAGTAAATGCGCTGAAAAGAAATCCATTTATCAAAAACATCATCCCGTTATCAATGGGGGATAATTATCATGGATTCCGGATTGTGGGTACCACGCCAAAATATGTTGAGCATTTTCAGGCTAAAATAAAAGAAGGAGTTTTGTTCAGTAAGCCGATGGATGTGACGTTGGGAAGCAAAGTTGCCAAAAATTCAGAATTAAAAATCGGAGATACTTTTGCCAGTTCGCACGGTCTGGATTCAGATGGTGATGCGCATAATGACAAAAAATATAAGGTTACCGGCATTTTTGAGCCAACAGGTTCTGTGGTTGATCAATTGGTTTTAACAAATCTTGAAAGTGTTTGGGAAATTCATGAACATGCTGAAACTCCTGCTGCGAGATATCAAAGAAAATGATCCTGCACATGAAGAAGAAATGGGTGAAACTGCATCATGAAGCAGAAAAGCAGGTTACCAGCGCATTGATCCAGTTTCGAAATCCAATGGGATTAATCACAATTCCGCGGCAAATCAATCAAAATACTTCTATGCAGGCTGCTTTGCCAAGTATTGAAATTAACAGGTTATTTTCACTTTTGGGCGTGGGAATTGATACATTGAGAGCATTGGCACTTGTTATCATTGTCATAGCCGGCGTAAGCGTTTTTATTTCTCTTTACAATTCACTTAAAGAAAGGAAATATGAAATGGCTCTGATGCTTTCAATGGGTGCCACGAGAACAAAATTGTTTTTCATGCTTTTGTTGGAAGGTTTGATTTTGGCAATCACCGGATATCTTTCCGGAGTGATTTTAAGCCGTGTTGGTCTATGGCTTTTCAGCAGAGCTGCCGAGCAGGATTTTCATTATTCTATTCAAGGAATTTAATCTTCTGCCCGAAGAACTCTATTTATTAATTGGAGCACTTATTCTTGGATTACTGGCGGCAGCACTTCCTTCTCTTGGTATTTACCGGTTGAATATCTCCCGGACATTGGCAGAGGAATGATATTAATTGTATTTTTGTTTAACTACCTGAATCCTTATTTGTACTAAAAAATTATATAATATGAAATCTGTACGTTTCATAACGCTGGCACTGCTACTTACTTCTTTATTTGCGTTTACACCGGCGTCGGCTCCGGCAAAACTTAACCTGGGAAACGTTGCGTGATGTTACTTTCAAGAAAAAATGGTATGCAGAAGAATCCATATATATGCTGCATCCGACTTTTGGTCCAAGTGTTCAGAAATTAAAAAATCAGCCGGTAACGATTACAGGTTATATTCTTCCGGTCGATCTTGATGCTAATTTATATGTTTTATCAGCTTTTCCATTCAGTGCGTGTTTTTTCTGCGGAGGAGCCGGACCAGAAACGGTTATGACTTTGAATTTCAAAAAAGGAACAAGAAAATTTAAAACTGACGAAAGGCTGACTTTTCAGGGAACGCTGCAATTGAATGCCGACGATATCTACAAAATGAACTATATTCTGGATGGTGCTGAAATAGTTGATTAACACGATTATGAGCATAAGCAATAATCCAATGATACTCAATCCACGTTATAAGGCTTCCGACCTGCAAAAATTGCCGGATGGTCCTCCGTACTATGAATTGATCAGTGGTAATTTATCTATGTCTCCATCGCCAACTTACCAACATCAGCGCATCCTTCGTGATCTTTTTTTTGCGCTGCACAAATTTGTAAAAGAAAATAGCCTGGGTGAAGTGTTGTGTGCTCCACTGGATGTCGAATTTGATGATATGAATGTGTATCAGCCAGATATTTTCTTTATCTCCAAAACTAATTCAGGAATAATAAAAGACTCCAAAATTACTGGCGCACCAGACATAGTTATAGAAATTCTGTCTGGCAATAAATATCATGATCTAAATACCAAACGCTATTCTTACGAAATTTTTGGTGTGCGGGAATTTTGGCTGGTTGATCCTAAGAAAAAGACAGTTGAAATTTTAGAAAACCTGGATATGGAATTTATAAGATTTTCCTTTTCAAAACACGAAGGATCAGTAAAATCTAAAATTTTGGACGGGTTTTCTATTGAAATTAAGAACTTGTTAGAATAGCTCAAATACCCAACAATCGCCAGACTCCGGAAATAAAGAATAAAACCAGCCCAACCGGAGTCAAAACTTTCCAGCCTAGATACATCAATTGATCCACACGAAGACGTGGGAGTGTCCAGCGTGCCCACATTTGGACAAGTATGCCCATCAGTGCTTTTCCTAATAACCAGAAAGCTCCGGTTAAATAGCCAAACCAGGTTCCGGGCTCGCCGCTTGTCCAGTCGGCCAGTTTTAGAGGACCAATATTTGGAAATGGTGTATTCCAGCTTCCAAGAAAAAGAATAGCTCCAAGCAACGAAACAAGCAGCATCATGCCATATTCAGATAACATGAACAATGCCCAGCGCATACCTGAATATTCTGTGTGAAAACCTGCAACCAATTCCGATTCTCCTTCTGGCAAGTCGAAAGGAGCGCGGTTACATTCTGCTAGTGAAGCTATAAAAAAGATTACGTAGGCAAGAAGTAAAAAAGGATTTCTGATAACATTCCATGATAGAAACCCGCCTACCGCGGTAACGTCAATACCAAATCTTCTCATCCCAAAAAGATAAACGGTTTCTCCCGAATAAATTCCCTGCTGAAAACTTATGATTTGTAAATCCAGCGTTTGGGATAACATAACAACACAAAGAATTGATAATCCCAACGGAACTTCGTAAGAAATAATCTGCGCCACTGCACGCATCGCACCATACAAAGCAAATTTATTATTTGATCCCCAACCTGCCATTAAAAGACCGATTACGTCAACAGAAACAATAGTCAATAAGAAGAAAACACCCACAGCGGCACCAGAACCAGCCAAATCAGGAGCCAGTGGAACAACTGCAAAACCCGTAAAAACGGATGCAAAAATTACGATTGGTGCGATTAGAAAAAGTCTGCGATCCGCCGCTTTTGGTACAATATCTTCTTTTTGAAGCAACTTCAAAAGATCGGCAAAAAGCTGTAATAAACCCCATTTCCCAACTTCCATTGGCCCCAGACGATCCTGAATAAAAGCGGAAACTTTTCGTTCAAGATATACGCCGACCACAACGAAGCCGGGAACAATTGCAAGGAATATCAGAAGCGTTATAGGCATTAACGAGTTGAAAATTGAAAGTTGAAAGTTGAAAGTTTTGAGCGCTCTCCGATTTCGAGCTTTTACTAACCAACTTCTATAATTTTGTACGGGCAAAAGTAAGCAAAAATGTTACTCCTCCTCATCCTTTTGTCCCTTATAACCGGAAGCTTGCAGAAGATTTGCGGCATTGTCATTTTTCATGAGCTCAGGTAACGTCACATTTGGATTTTCTGCCATATAGCGACTAACAATCCGCCAGCCTATCCAGCGTCCGATTCCGCCCGGGACTTCGTTACCAATTTCAGTGGTGAAGGGACGCTCGCCTATGAATTTTTGTTTTTTAAGATCTGTATTTTCATACAGCAATTTATTTGATACAAAAAATGACCAGATAGCCCCCTGACTATTATATGTTCTTGCCAAACTTTCTTCTGAATAACCTAAAATCAGACTATCTGGAGCGTTTGGCATGACCTGTTTTACAAATTCATATCCTTTTCCATACCCAATCATATCAGCCAGAAGCGTACGATCGGAGGCGTTGATGTGGTTATACTTATTCGACATGAAGAAAACAATCGAAGGAACGATATATTCTTTTTGGTAACGTTTCAACTGATAATCGTACACATCAGGACGGTACATTGCTTTTGGGCCGCCAAAATAATCCAGGCCGATAACAATGAGTGAATCAGAAATATATAGATCGTTTCCTGCAAAACCGGTCACCATGAATTTTACTTCCGGTGCTTTAAATTGCGGATAAAATTTCGCGATCTGCCCAAAAGCCTCTTTTAATGGATTGATCACAGAAACATTTCTATCACCAATGATTGAATCCAGCTGTGTTTTGAATGCCCTAAAATCTTTATTTTGCAGAATCTGAAAAAGATGAGCCGGTAATTCTGTTTTGGCCACGGGCGCATCGGTGAAATACCAGTCAGATAAATAAGGGTGTTTGTCCAGAAAACTTTGTACCTCATTTACAGATTTGCAGGCAAACAATTCTTCATCCAGATTTTCAGTGCGTACCGTAACGTCCAAAGAACCGGAATCTGAAACTGATTCTTTTTTAGAATCTGTTTTGCAGGATGAAAAACCTAATGCAAGGCAGCTTACAATGATTAAAATGCGTATATAAAACATTCGGAAGAAACGAATTATCATGATTGATCAAAATACAAAAATAGAAAAAAAACGGATAAGCATTTTAGGCTGCGGCTGGCTCGGCTTTCCCTTAGCTCAACGTTTGCTAAGTGACGATATTTCATGCCAGGTAAAAGGAAGCACAACTTCTTCGGATAAAATTGAAAAATTTAAACAATTAGGAATAGAGGGTTTTTTGTTGAATCTGAATCCTGAGATTTCAGGGAATGAGGATGAGATCAAGTCTTTTTTTGATTGTGATGCTTTAATTATTTCTATTCCTCCAAGATTAACAAAAAATGAACCTGACTTTCATCCAAGACAAATTCAGTCCGTTATTGAACATATAAAAAATTCTCCGGTTAAAGAGATTTTATACATTAGTTCAACGAGTATTTATCCTGATTTGAACCGAATTGTCGTGGAAAATGATGTTACTTCACCAGAACAATCACCATCACCAGCGATGGTTGAAGCCGAAAATCTGTTAATTAATCTTCGGGGGGAAAGGAATGTTTCGATATTACGTCACGGAGGATTATTGGGTTATAACCGCATTCCGGGAAAATATGTAAAAGGACAAAAAGATATGACAACCGGCTCAATACCTGTTAATTACATCCATCCGGATGATTCTGTTGGAATTATGATTTCGATTTTACAAAAAGGCGTAGTCAATGAAACTTTCAATATTGTTGCTCCATTGCATCCGACGAGAAAAGAAATTTACATCAAATCCTGTGCTCAATTTGACTGGGAAGCACCGACTTTCGCGGAGCAAGATATACAACCGGACTTTAAGATTATTTCTGCTGAAAAGTTGAATTCATTTTATCAATACAATTTCAAATATCCAGATCCTTTGCAGTTTTATTATGAAGAATAATTAAGCAAAAGCAATAAAAAAATCCGTGAGATAGGTCCCACGGATTTTTTATTAAATCTATATTTTTCAGTCAATTACTGCATTCCCAAAAGCTCCGTCAATTTGGCTTCCAAAGCCGGTCCGCGAAGATTTTTTGCAATCACTTTCCCTTCTTTATCCAATAAATAAGTCTGCGGAATTGCACTCACACCATAAGTCTGCGCAACCACCGAATTCCAGAATTTAAGGTCTGAACCATGAATCCAGGTCAGATTATCTTTCTTAATGGCAGCTTTCCAGGCATTTGCTTCTTTGTCAAGTGAAACGCCATAAATGTCAAAACCTTTGCTTTTAAACTTGTCATACATACGAACCACATTCGGGTTTTCCATACGACATGGACCACACCAGGAGGCCCAGAAATCGATCAAAACAAATTTTCCGCGTAAGGAAGAAAGTGCAACTGGTTTTCCTTCCGGATCATTCAGTGTAAAATCCGGTGCCTCATCTCCAACGGAGATTCCTTTGATCCTTTTAATCTGTCCAATAAATGCTTCCGCAAGTTTTGGTGTTGGCTTCACACTTTCAAATCTTTTGGCTACTTCCTGCAACATAGGAAGATCTGTTTCCGGATTTAAAAAGTTATTAGCCGCAAAAATAGCAACAAGCGATGTTCCCATTTCAGGAATCAAAGTTTTGATTTTTGCTACCTGTTCCTGCTCTGCGCCCTGGTATGCTTTCTGGATTTCCTGGATTTTCTTGGTATCCTTTTTTGCTTCTGCTTTGGCATATTCGTCATTCCAGACAGCAACTTTCGAAGCCATACTACGATTTATATCCACCAGTTTGGCATAGTACTCCATGTTTTTTGAACCGGTAATTTCTACTTTACCAGGATTTCCTTTGCTGTCTTTATCAAAACCATCGGCAACAACATTGAACGTTTCACCACCTTCAGAAAGCAAAACAATTTTCTGGCGGTCTGCGATATTCAACAAATAAAAACTGCCTCCATCTTTTTCCAATCCTTTGATCGTAAAAGATCCGTCGGCATTCATTTTTGCAGAATCCAGTTTTATAGCTGTTCCCGTTACCAGAGATTGGCTTAACAATGACTTTTTCTCCCGCTGAGCCATTTTTAACTTTTCCGTTAATTGTAAAACTTTTAGGAGTTATCTGGGCCATTACGGAGATACCCGTTAAGGCCAATCCTAATATAAAAAAGCCAGTTTTAATGCGTTTCTTCATAATTGCTATGCGATATTCTCCTTTGTAATTTTATTAGATTTACAGTTTCTGCGCCAACAACTGATTGACCATTTTAGGATCAGCCGCTCCGTTCGATTTCTTCATAATCTCTCCTACAAATAATCCTAACAGACCTTTTTTACCTTTTCGGTAAGCGGCAACCTTATCAGGCATTGATGCAATAACCTCATCTACCAACGATTCCAGCTCATTTGTATTGCTGTTTTGCAGCCAGTTATTTGTTGTTGCGATTTCTTTTGGAGAGCGTTCCGGCTCACTTAAAAGAATCGGGAATATTTTTTGAGTCGCAATAGAATTACTGATCAGATTTGATTCCGTCAACTCAATTAAGCTCAGCCAAAATCTGTGCAGAAATCGGGAAAGATTCGATATTTCCGTCATGCTCATTCAGATAAGATTTCACGGAACCCATCAGCCAGTTTGATGCCGCTTTGTAAGCTGACGTTTTAGCACAAACAGCTTCAAAATATTCAGCCATTTCTTTGGTATCCGTCAATACCAACGCATCATAAACAGGAACACCGTAAACTTTGGTAAACTTTTCACGTAATGCTTGCGGTAAAGCCGGCATCGCTTCCGTAATTTCACTTAACCATTGTTCCGAAATAACGACAGGACTTAAATCCGGATCCGGGAAATATCGATAATCATTCATCGTTTCCTTCACACGCATTCCGTAAGTTTTTCCGCTGTCAACGTCAAACATTCTGGTTTCCTGATGAATCGTTTCACCATTTTCAAGCATCGAAATTTGTCTGCGCGTTTCAAAATTGATCGCACGCATCATATTCCGGATCGAGTTCATATTTTTGACCTCAACCTTTGTCCCAAGTTTTGTTTCGCCTTTTTTACGAAGAGAAACATTGACATCACAACGAAGTGATCCTTCTTCCATATTTCCATCGCTGATATCCAGATAACGTACCAGACGACGAATTTCTGTAACAAAAGCACCCGTTTCCTCTGCTGATCTCAAATCTGGTTCAGAAACCATTTCCACCAACGGAGTTCCTGCACGGTTATAATCAAGCAAAGTATCAGTATCACTCCCATCATGAACAGATTTCCCGGCATCTTCTTCCAAATGGATATGATGAAAACGAATATATTTTTCATACAATTTCCCATCACTTCCTTTCACAGAAATAGTAATCCCGCCATTTTCACAGATCGGTTTTTTATCCTGGGAAATCTGGTAACCTTTTGGAAGATCCGGATAAAAATAATTTTTTCTATCAAAAATGGTTCGTCTGCTGATAGAACAGCCCAAAGCAAGTCCCATGCGAACGGCATATTCAACTGCTTTTTTATTCAGTTTGGGTAAAGTCCCCGGCAATGCCAGTGTCAATGGCCCTATATTGGTATTCGGTTCAGCACCAAAACGGTTGAGATCCTGAGCAAATAATTTCGATTCTGTTAATAGCTGACAATGCACTTCAAGACCAATTACCGTTTCGTAAGTGGCAATAAGTTCTTCAGTCAGCTCTGTTGGATTGAGTATGCTTTCAGTCATGTTACTTAAAAATTCTATGGCAAAGATACAAAAACGGGCCGTCCACGCATATGAACGACCCGTTTTTTCTATAATAAACTGCGTCAAATCAACTTATAACGAGTTAATCCAGTTTGCAATCACGACAATATCTGCTTTTGGAACATGTGCCATTGGAGCCATCGGAGGGATAACCAGGCCAGTGTTCCGGTTTTGGAGCATGAACCAGTTCAACAATCTGATCCACTGTATATTTCTTTTTGGCAACTTCCGCGTAAGGAGGGCCGATAATTTTGTCGTAAGGATTGTGGCAAGCCAGACATGCATGTTTGTTCAACAAAGCGGATACATCAGCAGGTACAGGTTTGCGTTTTGGTTTTGCCTCAGGAGCAGGTTCAGCAGCAGCGGGTGTTGCGCCTTCAGCAGCAGGTGCAGCTTTGGCAGTGTCAGCTTTTGCAGCCGGTGCCGCAGCAGCTGCGGGCGCTTTCTCAGGTTCAGGTGCATCTCTTTTTTCAGCCTGAAGAACTGTTAAGTGCAGTCTGCTTCACGAGCTTTGCTGCCCGTACCATAATACGTATCATATTTGGCTTTGTCTTCCTTGGAAGAACAGCCGATCCAGATTGAGGCAGCTATGGCAACTATTGCCAGAGAAGTAAATTTTTTAAGTGCCATTTTTTTAAACATATTTAAAGTAATTCCGCCAGATTATCGGTTTCTACGATTAATCACTACACGAAGAAAGCAAGTTTGTCTTAGATTTCCCTATTGTATATTATAAATCGTTATGAGATCAAAAATTTAATATTTAATATAAATAACTTATTATCAGCAATTTGAATCAAATTAAACTATCATAAATTCTTGAAATTTATTATTTATCTAAATTTTATTTGAAATATGTTTTTTAAATAATATGAAATCTTCTTACTTTTGCAGTCCTATTTGTAAAACGATGTAAAGTAATGGCTAAGAAAGGTAATAGAGTACAGGTTATATTGGAATGCACCGAACAGAAAGACTACGGGTGTACCAGGAATGTCACGTTACGTAACGACAAAAAATCGGAAAAATACGCCTGGTCGTATGGAATTGAAAAAATTCAATTCTTTCCTAAGACGTTATACTCTTCACAAAGAGATTAAGTAATTACTTTCAATGTTTGCTAACCGAAAGGTTGGCGATATGTCGTAATTACAATAGCATTTAATATTTACAATAACATATTAACTATATACAGACATGGCAAAGAAAGTAGTTGCTACCCTGAAAAAAGAAGGCGGTAAATCATTTGCCAAAGTGATTAAAGCCGTTAAGTCTCCAAAAACAGGAGCCTGGACCTTCAAAGAAGAAATGGTGCCTATCGAAGGTGTACAAGGTGCGCTTAAAAACTAAGGTGAATTTCTCCCTTATGTTTCGAAGGTTTTTATATTAGATTGCCCGAAAAGTCCCAAGAGGGACTTTTTTGTTTTATTTTTGGGTTCTAAAAACATTCATGCGGAAGTAATATGATACTTTTGGCATACTAACAAAATTCGATTTTAAACCTACACATCAGACTATGGCTTTATTTGGGTTTTTTTCAAAAGAAAAAAAAGAGACATTAGACAAAGGTCTCGAAAAAACCAAAGACAGTTTCTTTGGCAAACTCTCCCGTGCCATTGTTGGTAAAACGACAATCGACGAAGACGTGCTTGACGAACTTGAAGATATTCTTGTCAGTTCTGATGTAGGTGTTGAAACAACTGTAAAAATTATCAAGCGTATTGAAGAACGAGTTGCGAGAGATAAATATGCAACGACGGCTGAACTTGATATTATTTTACGGGAAGAAATCGCTTCGCTTCTTACAGAAAACAAATCTGTTGACGTCACCGATAGTTTTGAAACGGAACATTTGCCGAAACCTTATGTGATTATGGTTGTTGGCGTAAATGGTGTTGGAAAAACGACGACGATTGGAAAACTGGCACATCAGTTTCACTCACCGCGGACATAAAGTTGTGTTAGGCGCGGCGGATACTTTCCGTGCTGCGGCGGTTGAACAATTAAAACTTTGGGGCAAACGTGTTGATGTTCCTGTGATTGATCATGGAATGAATACAGATCCATCGGCCGTTGCATATGACGCGCTGAAACGTGGTATGGAAATCAATGCTGATGTGATCATTATTGATACTGCCGGAAGATTGCATACCAAAGTTAATCTGATGAACGAGCTTTCGAAAATCAAGCGCGTGATGCAGAAAATCATTCCGGATGCACCGCATGAAGTTCTCCTGGTTTTGGATGGAAGTACAGGACAAAATGCTGTAATTCAGGCTCGTGAGTTTACAAAAGTTGCAGAAATTTCGGCTTTGGCTATTACCAAACTTGACGGTACGGCAAAAGGCGGTGTCGTAATTGGTATTTCGGATGAGTTTAAAATCCCTATCAAATACATTGGTGTGGGAGAAAAAATGGAAGATTTGCAGGTTTTTGATAGGAGTGAATTTGTTGATTCTCTTTTCAAGAAAATTTAATCTTCATCAGATAAATTTTTATCTTTGATTATGGGCAAATTAAAAACTTCAAAAAATAGTCTTGTAGTTCAAGGTCCATCCATGAACGAAGATGAATTTAAGGGTATGATTAAGGCGGCTGAAAAAGGCCCGTTTTATACTATGCAGCAAGCTTCAGAACGTATAAATAATTGGAAGACGAAATACTCGAAATAGTAATTAGCGAGCAGTCTTTGCTAAGCCTTGAAGAAATATTCATGTATGGGATTGAAACTTTTTCACATGCTTCTGCAAGCATTTTTGTCGATGAATTAAATCTGCAAATTCAATCCTTGTCCAAAGACTATTTACATCATCCGGAATGTAAGTACTTGGCAACAAAGTCAAAAAAGTATAGAAATATTCGTTATGGAAGCTATCTGGTAATTTATAAAATTACTATGGTTAGAGTTGAAGTACTGAACATTATTCACGCTAGCAGGAGCATTTCCAGAATAAAAGCAACCAGAAAAATCAAATTATAACCTTCTTTGAATTACTTAATTTCGGGAATTTAAACAATTCTATCGCCCGATAGAAATTGCTATTTAATTTTTCACGAACTTTGCACCCCGTTTGACCGTTCATTATCAACTACTTCACAGGAAACTTTTCTGACTTCCGGTTGCGTGATGAATTACTATTCAATAAAAATTAATAGCTAGAAGCTAATCGCCAATAGCTACATCCTATGAAAACCAAAGGAATACGTACCAATAAAGTAAATATTGTCACGCTGGGTTGCTCAAAAAACCTGGTTGACTCAGAAGTTTTATATACCCAGTTAAAGGGAAACGGATTCGATGTTACGCACGAGTCAAAAAAGGATAATTCCCAGATTGTTGTTATCAATACCTGCGGTTTTATCGACAATGCAAAGGAAGAATCTATCAATACTATTCTTCGTTATGCTGATGCAAAAGCAGCCGGAATTGTGGATAAAGTATATGTAACAGGATGTTTATCTCACCGTTACAAAGACGAACTTTCTGTTGAAATTCCAACCGTAGATGCTTGGTTTGGGACAAATGAACTACCACGTTTGCTTAAAACGCTGAAAGCAGATTACAAACATGAACTTGTTGGTGAACGCCTTTTGACAACACCAACACATTACGCTTACATGAAAATTGCGGAAGGCTGCGACAGACCTTGCAGTTTTTGTGCTATTCCAATTATGCGTGGAAGCCATGTTTCCCGTCCGATCGATGAATTGGTAAAAGAAGCAAAATCACTTGCCAAACGTGGTACAAAAGAATTAATTCTGATCGCACAGGATCTAACTTACTACGGTCTTGATATTTATAAAAAAAGAAATTTATCTGATCTAATGGCTCAACTTTCTGATGTTGAAGGTATTGAGTGGATCAGATTACAATATGCTTATCCGGCAGGTTTTCCAATGGATGTGCTGGACGTGATGAAAGAACGCAGTAATATTTGTAAATATCTGGATATGCCATTGCAATCCGGTTCTTCGGAAATATTGAAATCAATGCGCCGGGGAATTTCACGTGAGAAGACAGAATCTTTGATTTATTCTATTCGTGAAAAATTACCGGAAATTACATTACGTACTACATTGATCGTTGGTCACCCGGGAGAAACCGAAGCACTTTTTGATGAAACGTATGAGTTTGTTGAAAAAATGCGTTTTGACCGTTTGGGAGCGTTCCAATATTCTCATGAGGATAACACACATTCTTACACAATGCCGGACGATATTCCTGCTGAAATCAAGCAGGAACGTGCCGATGCGATTATGGAATTGCAGCAAGGAATTTCTCATGAATTAAACCAGAAAAAAATCGGTAATACTTACAAAGTTCTGTTTGATCGTAAGGAAGGTGGACATTTTATTGGCCGTACGGAATTTGATTCTCCCGAAGTTGATAATGAAGTTCTGGTTCCGGCTAGTCAATATGTGCGTTTGGGAGATTTTGCCAATGTAAAAATCAATAATGCTGAAGAGTTTGATTTGTATGGGGATGTAGTTGTTTAACGATTCTTACAAATAAATTTTTCATACTCTGGCTCTTTACTAATTTTGCACTTTATCCGCAAAACAATAATTATTACAAAACATGTTGCAACGCATTCAATCCATTTTTTTAGCCATTACGATTATAGGAATGGGCATTTTTGTTTCCTTTCCGGTTTGGACTAAAATAGCTGCCGCAGGCGATCAGCAGATTTCCCTGACGGCCCTGAAAATGACACATCAGATTAATCCGGTTCAGTCCAATATTGATTCGGTTCCTTATTTATTGGTTCTTGCTATTGTAATTGCAGGAGTTTCTGCTTTTTCACTTGTTAAATTCCGTAACCGGATCTTACAGTCTGCTCTTTGTGCAGTAAATTCTATTTTGATGAGCACACTTCTTGGACTTGTTATTTATTTAACTTTTTACAAAGCAGCCAAGTTATTTGATCCTCAGATTCCTGGTGATTATACAATTGGGTTTTACGGTCTCGTAGCTGCAATGCTAGCAAACGTGATGGCCAACCGTTACATTCGTAAAGACGAAAAAACAGTTCAGCAATCAAACCGATTGAGATAACTCGGCGAAAATAATTTAAATAGAAAAGGCTTGAAAAGAGAAAGCAAAACTTTCAATTTTCAAGCCTTTTTTGTGATAGATTTTTACTTTTTAAACCAACCCTTCCCGCAGTAAATCGTGAAGATGAACAAAACCTTTGACAATATTCCCTTCAACCACAACTACATGCGTAATACTTTTTGACTGCATAATTTCCAAGGCCTTCACCGCAAAATCCTCAGGATCAACACAAATTGGAGACGCTGTCATGATATCACAAGCTTTTAAATGTAATAATTCCTCTCCCGAATGCTGATTTAGCATACGACGTAAATCGCCATCTGTAATTATTCCAGCCATTTCTCCTTTGGCATTATTTACGGCCGTTACACCAAGTCGTTTGGAAGTGATTTCCATAATAACCTGTTTCAACGTCGCATTTTCATCAACAATCGGAAGTGTATTGTTTGGATAAATATCACATACTTTCAGATATAATCTTTTTCCAAGCGCACCACCCGGATGATATTTTGCAAAATCCTGACGTGTAAACCCCCGCGTTTCCAGTAATGCAATGGCCAGCGCATCACCTAACGCCATAGATACAGTGGTACTTGTTGTAGGTGCTAAATTATGTGAATCTGCCTCCGTAGGCGCATAGGCATTTAAAATAAATTGAGCATGCTGAGCAAGATAAGAATCGGTATTACTAACCATCGCGATGATCGGAACACCAGTACGTTTAAGTAACGGAACCAGTACTTTTATTTCAGGTGTATCACCACTTTTTGACAATACCAAAACCACATCATTATCCTGAATCATGCCCAAATCTCCGTGAATTGCGTCCGCAGCGTGCATAAATAATGCCGGCGTACCAGTAGAATTCAGAGTGGCAACAATTTTTTGTCCAACAATTGCACTTTTACCAATTCCCGAAACCACCACACGGCCACCGGAATTTAGAATGGCATATACGCATTTTTCAAATTCGTCATCAATCCTTTCAACAAGATTCTGTAAAGCAATAGCTTCGTGCAGTATCACATTCTTTGCGATGGACTGAATATTTTTTATTAATTTCAAATCTGAATTACAGTTTTATTGAGAACTAATTCCAATTATTAAGATCAAAGACAAAGATAGAGACTTTTGGGATATCCATTTTGTTGACAAAGTATGGTAAAGCAGGTTGATAATGTCGTTTTAGACACATTAAAAGAAAGACTCAAAGAAATATTTGGTTACAGTCAGTTTCGGGGAGAGCAAGAAGTTATAATTCAAAATATTCTGCTAGGCAAAAATACTTTCGTTATTATGCCAACAGGAGCAGGAAAATCACTTTGCTATCAATTGCCGGCACTTGTGACGGAAGGTATGACAATCGTTATATCGCCGCTTATTGCCCTTATGAAAAATCAGGTTGACCAGCTGACAGCATTTGGGATTAACGCACAATTTTTGAATTCTACGCTTACGAAAGCGGAGATGACAAGAGTAAAAAACGATGCACTTGACGGAAGTCTGAAACTTCTTTACATCGCACCGGAGTCTTTGACAAAAGAAGAAAATCTTGAATTTCTGAAAAGAGTTAAAATTTCTTTTGTCGCTATTGACGAAGCGCATTGTATTTCCGAATGGGGACACGATTTCCGCCCGGAATACCGCCGCATTTACGGAATTATCGAAAATATTGGTAACCTGCCGATCATTGCGCTTACTGCCACTGCCACACCAAAAGTTCAGCAGGATATCCGTAAAAATTTACAAATGGAAGAAGCCGAGACTTTCAAGTCTTCCTTCAACCGTAAAAATCTTTATTACGAGATCCGTCGCTAAAAAAGATACTAAAAAACAACTGATCCGCTACGTCCGCAACAATAAGGGCAAGTCCGGAATTGTATATTGCCTGAGCCGTAAAACGGTTGAGGAAATTGCTGAATTGCTTTCTGTTAACGACGTAAAAGCACTTCCATACCACGCCGGTCTTGACAGCAATACGCGTATGGCGAATCAGGATGCTTTTTTGAATGAAGAAGTTGACGTCATTGTGGCCACGATTGCATTTGGAATGGGAATTGACAAGCCGGATGTTCGTTTTGTGATCCATTACGATGTGCCAAAATCACTGGAAGGATATTATCAGGAAACGGGCCGCGCCGGTCGTGATGGTCTGGAAGGAAACTGTCTGATGTTTTACAGCTATGATGACATTCAGAAACTGGAAAAATTCAATAAAGACAAAACCGTAACCGAACGTGATAATGCCCGCCATTTGCTGAACGAAATGGTAGCTTATTCAACGTTGGGCGTTTGCCGTAGAAGACAACTTCTGAGCTACTTTGGTGAATATCTGGACAAGGATTGCGGATTCTGCGACAACTGTATCAAACCAACCGAAAAAAGCAAAGTTCAGGATGAAGTTGTACTTGTGCTCCGCGCAGTTCAGCTTACCGAACAACGTTTTGACGGTGAACATATTACCGATTTAATTACAGCAACTGACAATCAGTACGTCCGAAGTTATGAACATGACAAGCTGGATGTTTTTGGAAAAGGTACTAGAACTGAATGAATCCCGCGATTACTGGATTTCGACGATTCGTCAGCTTGTAATTTTAAATTATCTTGAAAAAGATATTGAGAATTATGGCATTCATTAAAATCGGAGAAAAAGGGCTTAATTATATCAATGATCCGTATCCTGTAACACTTTACAAAGACCACAACTTCGAAGAAGAAGAGGTAAAAGTAGAGGATGACGACAGATTCAGCATCAGGCGGGAAGCGCGCATGCTTATGATGAAGCGCTTTTAGGAATGCTGAAGGCACTTCGCAAGAAAGTTGCCAAAGAAAAAGATCTACCTCCATACGTTATTTTCCAGGATCCGTCTCTGGAAGAAATGGCAACAACTTATCCTACCACACAACAGGAAATGGCGCAGATCAACGGCGTCGGAATGGGTAAGGTACAGAAATTCGGACGTCAGTTTATCGATCTCATTACACGTTATGTTGATGAAAATGAGATTGAAACGGCGAAAGATGTTGTCATAAAATCAACGGTTAACAAATCCAAGATCAAGATTTTTATCATTCAGCAGGTTGACAGAAAAATAAGTCTGGACGAAATTGCCGATGTCAAAGATCTGGCCCTCGGCGATGTTATTGAAGAAGTCGAACATATCTGTTACTCCGGAACGAAACTGAATCTTGACTACTACATCAACCAGGTGATTGACCGAGAAAGTCAGCAAGATATTTACGACTATTTCATGAGCGCGGAAACAGATAATATCGCAGCAGCATTAGACGAATTTTCAAGTGACGAAGTAAGTGAAGAAGAATTAAGACTGATGCGAATTAAGTTTTTATCAGAATTGGCGAATTAATTCAGTCTCAGGCAAGGATTTTGCCTGTGTGATTTTGTTCGTTAAAATTATTATTATCAGGTTATGAATATACTTATATTGGGATCAGGCGGAAGTGAACATGCTTTTGCCTGGAAAATTGCCCAAAGCCCTCTTTGTGACAGTTTGTTTGTAGCGCCCGGAAATGCCGGCACCGCCAGCTGTGGCAACAAATATTCCAATTTCTTATAATGATTTTGATGTCAGTTGCAGACGGCTGTTCTTGAAAACAGCATTGAACTGGTTATTGTTGGTCCGGAAGAACCATTGGTTAACGGAATTGTAGATTATTTTGAAGCACGTCGCTGATCTTGCAAAAATCAAGATCATTGGGCCTAATAAAGCAGGTGCGCAGCTGGAAGGAAGCAAAGATTTCTCCAAGCGTTTATGCAAAAATATAATATTCCAACAGCCTCTTCCCGCACGTTTACGGCTGAAACTTTGGAAAGCGGCCTTGAATATCTTGAAAACCATGCCTCTACCAATCGTATTAAAAGCGGACGGACTTGCGGCTGGAAAAGGTGTTATTATTGCTGAAAAGCATAAGGACGCGCAAACTGCCTTTACAGAAATGCTGATTGACGGCAAATTTGGATCAGCAGGAAATAAAGTCGTAATTGAGCAATTCTTGAAAGGAATTGAGCTTTCAGTATTTGTACTTTGTGACGGTGAAAATTATAAAATTCTGCCGGAAGCAAAGGATTACAAAAGAATCGGCGAAAATGATACCGGACTAAATACCGGCGGAATGGGCGCTGTTTCTCCCGTTGCATTTGCTGATGCCAATTTTTTAAGAAAAGTTGAAGAAAAAGTTGTTAAACCTACGCTTCAAGGATTGAAAAGTGAAGGCATCAAATACGTAGGTTTTATATTTATCGGATTGATGAATATTAAAGGTGAACCTTATCGTGATCGAGTACAATGTACGCATGGGCGACCCGGAAACTGAAGTGGTTTTACCACGCATTCAATCTGATTTCCTGATACTTTTGGCAGCAACTGCGAAAGGTACTTTGCATGATATTGAAATGACAGATTTCTCCACAAGTGGCTGTTACAACGGTACTTGTATCGGGTGGATATCCGGGGGATTATGAAAAAGGGAAAGTAATTTCCGGCAGTGATAAGCTTGAAGATGTATTTCTGTTTCATGCAGGAACTACATTTAATGCAAATACCGAAGTCGTGACAAATGGAGGCCGCGTGATGGTTTTGACCGGCGTAGCAAATTCCCTGGAAAATGCAGTCCACAAATCGCAGCGTGCCGCGCAGGCGATTCAGTTTGAGGGTAAATATTTCAGACACGACATCGGTATGGATTTAATTCGTTATAACGATTGATGAAGACGATGAACTATGGGATGTGGATCATGTGCATCCGGCGGATGCGGTACTAAAGAAGGATCGGCCGTCTCAGGATGTGGAAGTAATGGAACCTGTGGTACAGGTGGATGTAATAAAATGAACGTTTTTGACTGGCTCAGCCACATGGATGTGCCTGCAAGCCAGAGATTTGACGTTGTTGAAGTTAAATTTAAAGGCGGAAGAAAAGAATATTTCCGGAATATAAATCAGCTGGAATTTTGTCACAGGCGACTATGTTGTTTGTGAAATGGCCTCCGGCCAGCATATAGGAACGATTTCCTTACAGGGCGAGCTTGTACGGCTTCAGATGAAGCGTAAAAACGTTGCGATCAGTGATGACATTCATGTTATTTACCGGATCGCCAACGAAAAAGATTTGGACAAACACACGCAGGCGATGGCACGCGAAATGCCTACGCTGTATCGTACACGGGAAATTATCCGTGAGATGAAGCTGAATATGAAATTATCAGACGTTGAATTTCAGTCGGATAATACCAAAACTACTTTTTACTATTCTTCCGAAGAACGTGTTGATTTTCGGGAACTGATCAAATCTCTGGCTTCTGAATTTAAGGTTCGGATTGAAATGAGGCAGATCAGCCTTCGCCAGGAAGCGAGCCGTTTAGGCGGATTAGGTTCCTGCGGGCGTGAACTTTGCTGTTCAACCTGGCTGACGGATTTTAAGAATATCTCGACTTCGGCAGCACGTTATCAGAATCTTTCCCTGAATCCTGCAAAACTTTCAGGACAATGCGGACGGTTAAAATGCTGTCTGAATTACGAGTTGGAAACCTATATTGATGCTTTGCGCGATATTCCAACGGTAGATGTTCCTTTGAAAACGAAAAAAGGAACGGCAACGCTTCAAAAAACCGACATTTTCAAAAAGATCATGTGGTTTGGTTTTGAAAAAGATACAAACTGGTATCCGGTTGCGATCGATAAGGTTCTGGAAATTATGGAACTGAATAAGAAGAATATCATTCCTGAATCACTTGAAATTCTTACTCCGCGAACCTGAGAAAAAACTTGACAGAGGCGCTCAGTCGTTGAACAGTGATCTGGCAAATCTGGATCGTAAGTACAGCGAAGAACAGAAAAAGAAGAAAAAGAAGAAAAACAGGAACGGTAATAAAAACCGTGGAGCCAAGCCACCTCAGGCGGCAACACCTTCAAATCCTCAATAAAATAAAGAAAATGAGCTGCAAAATTGATATTTTGCAGCTCATTTTCTTTTAAAACCAAACCCAACACATTCTTGAAAAATCATGTCATTCGTCTGGCCGAGATTGCCAATCAGCCTTCACGACGTATCATAGGACTTATGTCCGGCACATCGCTGGACGGACTGGATGTTGCGCTTTGCAAAATCCACGGAAGCGGAACAGAAACCATTTTGGAAGTCGAGAAATTTGCAACCGTACCTTTTACAGAAGAATTTCGTGATAGTATTCGTGAAATTTTTGCCAATCGGGAAATTGATTTTCAACATTTGTGTGTTTTGAACCCGCAAATCGGACTCGAACATGGCCGAATGATTCTGGAATGCCTGAAAGAATGGAATATTGCACCAGAGGAAATCGATCTTATAGCCAGTCATGGACAAACGGTTTTTCATGCACCAAAAAAGCAGCATAATCTTCCCGGTTTTCCGAATTCAACTTTACAAATAGGAGACGGAGATCATATTTCCGTAACAACCAATATTATTACCCTAAGTGATTTCCGGCAAAAACATATTGCCGCAGGCGGAGAAGGTGCGCCACTTGCTGTCTACGGTGATTATTTTTTGTTTTCCAAAAAAGGAGAAAACCGGATTTTACTGAATATGGGCGGGATTGCCAATTTTACTTATTTGCCTGGTTCCTTAGATCCATCTGAGATTTTCACAACGGATACCGGTCCGGGAAATACTTTGATTGATGCCTTCTCAAGACAATTTTTCAACATTCCATATGATGATAATGGGGCAATTGCAGCGAGTGGTACTGTGAATAAAAGTCTATTAGACGCGCTAAAATCTCTTCCATTTTTCGAGGCGCCGTTTCCAAAAACTACCGGGCCGGAAGTTTTCAACAAAGACTTTGTCAATAATCTGATCTATAAAAATCATTTGTCTGAAATTTCGCAGGAAGACATTCTTGCGACCTTGACAAGATTTAGTGCAGATACGATTTCAAGTGCAATTCTTCGCATGATCAAACCTAATGAAACTTACAAGATTTATGCAAGTGGCGGCGGTGCGCATAATCCTGTTCTGATGGCTGCCATTCATGAGCAATTACCAAACTGCCATTTATCTCTTATCGATGAGCTTGGCGTATCAGGAGATGCAAAAGAAGCGGTATTATTTGCCGTTTTAGCGAATGAAACTGTGGCTGGCGGAGAAGTTGCCTTTGGTGAGCGGGAAGGCGTGCCTAGTGTTACGATGGGGAAGATTTCATTTCCGGGGTGAAATACATATGGATAGATAACCTTAACATCATATTAGTAAATTAACAGGTTTGGTTACTGCTCCCCTTATCAGTCTAAATGAAGACATTTATTCAAAATTTCGCCAAAGCAGTAAAACCATTTCCATTTTTTCTATATCTACAAGCTTTCTATTATTGTTATTTTTGGGTTTGTAGATTTAAATTAAGGGATTGTACTTAAAATACTCTCCCAGAGGCCTAAAAGCACAGATAGCACTTTTATATTTTTGTTGTTCTAAAAGGGTATAATAAGGTAAACAAGTGGGAAGATTGCATTCTCCTAATTCTATCAAAGAACCGTAGCCGAAAGGCATTTATCTCCTAACTCTATGTTCCGTCACTTAATATAAAAGGATTATAAAACTCTAATATCCACTTCCGAGTTTGGTACTGGTCTTCGTAGCTTTTAGCTTCTTAGATGGATTGCATTTATAAAGGTTATAGAAAATGAATTGTGACAAATTTTCTATTTTAAGTCTCATATGAGCATTAATTGTACTCATATGTTTACGGAAAGGGAAAAGCAGATTATAGAACTTATTGCTAAGGGATTCACTTCTGTTGCTATATCTAAGATATTAATAATTAGCATTGATACAGTTAAAACACATCGAAAAAATATCATCCGGAAGGCCAAGGCGGGAGGTTTACAATTTGATTCACTATTAAGGCTAGCTATTCAAAATATGAATAAAAATACCCCTTAAATGGGTATTTTAAGTATTTGTTGTTAGTTCTACATTTGACGTAATATTAGTTATTATTCACATGTCACTAACAAAACTATGAAAACATCTTTTTTGTTGAAAATCACGTTATCATTACTATTTCTATTTGTAATGTACGGTTGTAAAGATAATGACAAACTAACTCAGGCACCTGAAGATGGACTAAGTATTCAAAGCGCCAAAAATATTTATAATGCCAATAAGCAGCTTTACACAGGAGAACCTGATTGGGATAACGCCTACTATTATAACGGAATAAAAGATATCTTAAAAGTGCCGTTGGAATCAAATGAAGGTATCCGGGAGCTTATTTTTGAAAAAAATAAGGACGGCTTAGTTAAAAAATATATATTACTAAGCTTTCCAGATTCTGAATATTGGATAAATAAAATAAATTCATACCCTCATTCAAATATCTCTTTTTCTGATTATACTGGTAGTTCTTTAAAATTTGAAACAAATGGAGACTTTATTGATGGGTACTATTATGAAAAAGGGAAGGCTTTAAATGAATTTAAAATCAACAAAGCTAACCAAGCCAAAGTTAAAAGTGATGATGTAGATTGCACAAATCCAAAAGGACCATGGATTGTATATTGTGCAACAAACGGACTTTTAGGCGGTGTAACTATTTCTGCACCAGGAAATAATTCAGCTGGAGCAGGTATTATACCTCTGGTAGGTGGAGGAGGTCCGAATGGTGGCTATTCACTTTACATCAGTAATAAACTAACTACCCCTTGTATCGTAGACGCATTTAATAAGATGCGTGCAGCTCAATTCAATAATGCAGTTCAAAACATTCTTAAGAATTTTAATCAATCGGCAAATCTTGCTTTCACAATTCAGGACTTTTCAATTTCACAGTATCCACAAGAAAATGCGTATACAGACGTAAGTGCCAAAAGTATTACTCTAAATAACTTTGCACTTGCAAATGCTTCTCAGGAATTTATTACTAAATCAATATATCACGAAATACTTCATATTTATTTAAATGTATCTGAAATAAGTGATCATAACATCATGGCAAAAAATTATGTTAGTCCGATAGCAAGTGCGCTTATGATTCAATATCCTAAACTAAGTAAAGAGGATGCGGCATCATTGGCTTGGTCAGGCTTATATGATTCAAAAGCTTGGAATAAACTAGATCCAGGCACACAAAAAAAAATAGTCGATACAAATGCACAATTTAAAAATTTAAATAATCAATATAATCATCAATATGGTACACCCTGTAAATAAGATACTTCTAATTATTCTTGTTGCTAGCTGTTTTTCAAAAGCTTATTCTCAAAAAAAAACATGGCATCCTGAATTTAAATCTAAAAAAACTCATCCCTTAAGAATGAGTGAAATGAATTTATCCGACTTTTTATCACAAGATGTACCATACATTACACTAAATAAAGAATGTAAAGTAAGTGAGGTATTTTTTTATTTCAGGGTTAATAATCTAGGAAAAGTAGATAGCGTTCACTACGATCATGGAGTTATAAGTGAAGACATAACCACCAAAATCGTTGATAACATTAATAAAACAGCAGGGCACTGGAAAATGCCCCCAGGAAGCAAATCTACTGATTTTTGTTGGTTCATTTATCCATTTATTGATTTAGGTATAGGTTCAGAATGTCAAGGAAGTGAGGATACTTTACGATGGAACCTAATACGCATTTTGTTACTTATAGATAAATTAAAACCACTTACAGAAACAATAGACAAAGATTCTTTTATTATTGCTCCTACTTTACGTGGAAGTGCATTTCAACGTGAATAATTGATATAGGGTTAAATTAAAGGAAAGAAAAAACCGTCACAGAGGAGACTGTAAAATGAACTCTGTCTAAAATTTTTCATTTATGTTTTGGATAGTTGTTGATTACTTCTCTTACATACCCCTGACTTATGTGGCTTTAAGAGGCCTTGCTTATATTTTAAGCAACGTCACGGGGCTAAAAATAAATAATTCACTCATTTTCAATTCAACGGTTTTTATACTGATCTTATTATCGGCTATATTTTCTTATTTCATAATTATAAATAGCCGTTTTTTACCCTTATCGCTATCGTTTAGTTTATATATCTCCATCATAGTGGTACCTCTTCTGTATCTGGGTTGTTATCATCCTTTGTATAAAGCACTACGCAACGAATATTTGTATGGGCCCAATAATTGGAAGTATATACTGCTTTGGATAGATCAAAATATGACCGTGATATCAATCTATTCCACCCTATTTTATATTTCGGTTAAAGGAATTTTTGGACAATAAATATTACGTTCATAAAATATTTTAAGAGAACAGAGTAGTTTTACACAAGAAAAGGAAATCAAGCAAGTTTTAATATTTTCTTCTGTGCTTCCAAGTTTTTAAAATATGCATGACATCATCATTATCGGAGGCGGAATTGTTGGCCTGGCCACCGCGCTTCGTATAAAAGAGCAAAAACCGGCTTTAAAGGTTTTGCTGTTAGAAAAAGAAAACGGTGTTGCCAAACATCAAACCGGACATAACAGTGGCGTTATTCACTCAGGATTGTATTACAAACCGGGAAGTCTGAAAGCGACAAATTGTATCCGAGGTTATGATATGCTTGCTGGATTTTTGTAACCGTGAAAATGTGCCTTACGATCTTTGCGGAAAAATAGTTGTGGCGACCAAGCCAGAGCAAATTCCACTTTTGAAGAATCTTTATGATCGTGGAATGCAAAACGGTTTGACTAAAAACCGGATGATCAGCGCTGGCGAAATCCGTGAGATGGAGCCGCATGTGAATGGTTTGGAAGGGATTGCTGTACCTTATACCGGAATTATTGATTATACGGCTGTAAGTGAAAAATATGCTGAAATATTTCAAAAGCTGGGTGGAGAAATACGTTTTGGAGAGAAAGTTGTCAATATAAAAAGTCTTACTTCTAATAGCGAAGTGATTACGGCTTCGAGAAATGTTTATAGCACCAAACTGATAGTTAATTGTGCTGGATTATATTCTGATAAAGTCGCTCAGTTAACGCAAGCCGAGGAAATCAAAGTTCAGATCATTCCTTTCCGTGGTGAGTATTACAAAATCAAACCGGAAAAACATCATCTGGTTAAAAACCTGATTTATCCTGTTCCTGACCCTAATTTTCCTTTCCTCGGCGTTCACTTTACACGTATGATCGAAGGTGGCGCAGAGGCTGGACCAAATGCTGTGTTTGCTTTTAAGCGGGAAGGTTATAAGCGAACAGACATTAATTTTCCTGAACTTTTTGAAGCATTAGCCTGGCCTGGATTCAGGAAGGTCGCTATGAAATATTGGAAAACGGGCATGGGTGAATATTATCGTTCATTTTCCAAAGCTGCATTTACCAAAGCTTTGCAGGAATTAATTCCCGAAATACAAAGTGATGATTTAATACCGGGTGGAGCAGGCGTTCGTGCGCAGGCCTGCGATCATGACGGCGGGTTACTGGATGACTTCTCAATCATTGAAAATAAAGGCGCTATCAATATTTGTAACGCACCATCACCGGCAGCAACTTCTTCTCTTTCCATTGGACAAACTGTTTCCGAAAGAGTTTTGGCAAGACTTTAAGAAAATAATATTACCGTTAAAAACAGAAAAGCTTCCATAAAGGAAGCTTTTCTGTTTTTATATCAATGACTTTTTCAAACGTTATTTCTTTCTCTGCGATAATGCGAATAGAATTACATGCGCAACTGCAAAAATCATTGAGAAATAGAACAAACCTGTTTGTTCACCATTTGTCATCATTTCGTGCGCAATGGCAATTCCTGCAAGAATCACAGAAAGAACAATTCCCGTCAATCCGGCTACCTTACGGCCATTCAGGATTGTTGAAGCTTGTCCGTCGGATAAGAAACTGTTTTTGATACCGTACCATAGATACACATCAAATCCGATGATCATCCATACGAATAAACGAATCCAGGTATCAAGTGGTAAAAATGCCATCATGAAGAAGCACGTTCCAACACCCAAAATCGGGATCAAAGGAACAAGCGGCGTTTTAAATCGCACGAGGAACATCCGGCATTTGTTTTCTCATGACAATAATACCGATACAAACCAGGATGAACGCGAACAATGTTCCGATACTTGTCATTTCACCAACCACACGTGCAGGTACAAACGCAGAGAACAAACTCACAAATAACATGAACATGAAATTGCTTCTAACCGGCGTCTGGTATTTTGGATGCACGCTTGAAAAAATACGTAGGAAGCAAGCCCATCTTTACTCATACTGAAGAATACACGGCTTTGTCCCAATAAGCATTACCAGAATTACAGAAGCATAACCACCTAAAATAGCAACGATGATCGCGCGGTTCAACCATGGATAATCAGGGTGAATCATGCCCGAGGCATCAGTAGTTCCCATATGTTCAATAGCAACTGCCACCGGTGCGATACCATCCTGACCTTTGAATGAAGTATAATTTGTAACACCTGTCATTACGTGTGCAAAAAGGATATACAAGAATTGTACAGATAGCAAGTGATCCTAAAATACCGATCGGCATATCCTTTTTTGGATTTTTTGCTTCCTGAGCTGCTGTACTTACTGCATCAAATCCGACATAGGCAAAAAACACAATAGCTGCCGCCCGGACAATTCCACTAAAACCAAATTCACCAAATGTGCCAGTATTATCAGGAATGTAAGGAATGTAATTCGAATTGTCGATATACTGCCATCCTAAAACGATAAAGATAATTACAACAGAAACTTTTAAGCCTACAATAACAGCATTTACTTTTGCGCTTTCCTCTGTACCTTTCATGAGCAGCAAACTCACAAGAATTACAATAAATACCGCAGGAAGATTGACAATACCTCCATCCCATGGACCAACCGTCAATGCGGTGGGGAGATGGACATCAAATCCTTCTAAAAATTTAATCAAGATATCGAGACCAGCTTATACTTACCGTGGCAGCTCCAACAGCATATTCCAGAACAAGATCCCATCCGATAATCCAGGCGATAAATTCGCCCATTGTTGCATAAGAATAGGTATAAGCACTACCTGCAACAGGTATCATTGAAGCAAATTCTGCATAACACAGACCTGCAAAGGCGCAGCCCAATGCCGCAACCATAAATGAAATTGTGATGGCAGGACCGGCCTGATTCAGCGGCTGCACCACCTGTAATAGAAAACAAACCTGCACCAATAATTGCTCCGACACCCAATGCCACAAGGCTGCCAGGTCCGAGTGTGCGTTTTAGCTGATTACCTTCCCCAGTTGATTCTTTTAATAATTTGTCAATAGGCTTTTTGACCCAGAGTTGATTTGCCATAAATAGTTTTTGTAGATTATTATGTCCTTATACCTTAAAACTAAAATAAAATTTGTTAATTATTGGTAGATGCAGAATAAAAAAGGGGGAAAGTAAAAAACTTTCCCCCTTTTATTATCTAAACACTTATGCTTTTACAATTTTTCCTTTTGTTGAAGCAGCATCTGAACCGCCTGTTACGGCCAAAGAAGCTTGTTTAATTTTTTCACGTTGTAAAATATCAACAACGATCGGTGCAGCAACAAATAGTGAAGAATATGTTCCTACAATTACACCCAGTAACATACAGAATGTAAATCCACGAATTACTTCACCACCAAATACCATTAACACGATCAATACAAGCATTACCGAAATACCGGTTACCGCTGTACGGCTAAGCGTACTGTTCAAGGCGTTGTTAATAATTGTTGGCAAAGATTCTGTTGTTGCTTTGTCATCTTTCAAGTATTCACGGATCCTGTCATAAATTACAACCGTATCATTCATCGAGTAACCAATCATGGTAAGGATCGCTCCGATAAATGCCTGATCAATATCCAGTGAGAATGGCAACCATCCGTTGAACAACGAATAAACAGCCAGCAAAATGATCACGTCATGTGCAAGAGACATTACCGCTCCGTAACTAAATGCAAGTCGTTTGAAACGTAAGAAGATATAAACAAAGTTGGCAGCCAAAGCAAGTAAAATCGCATACAATGCATTGATCATTGTATCGTATGCAATCGTTGGACCTACTTTATTTGAACTTACGATTGTTCCTTTATTGTCTTTAATTTTTGAAACACCTTCCATGATTTTCGTTTCTGCTTTTTGATCAGCATCAGGAGCAGTATCTTCAATCAGGTAATCCGTTGTGATTTTAACCTGGTCAAATCCTCCGAAAGTTTTTACTTCCGGTGAGTTTCCAAGTGCTAGCACCCATTACTTCACGTACTTCATCCGTTTCAACATTTTTATCAAAACGAACTACATAAGAACGACCACCTTTAAAGTCAATACCAAGTCCGAATCCTTTGAAGATGAATGAACCAACTCCAATAACCATGATCACCGAAGAAATGATGTAAAAACGACGACGTTGAGATACAAAATCGAAATTGTTATCCTTAAACCAGTTCTTAGTCAAACCAGAATAGAACTTGTAAACTTTTCCGTGACTGATCTGATATTCAAGGAATAATCTTGTAATGAAGATCGCTGTAAACAAAGAAGTAAGCAAACCAATAACAAGCGTTGTAGCAAAACCTAAAACAAGACCTGAACCGAATGTGTAAAGGATAATACCTGTTAAAAGTGTCGTAACGTTGGAGTCAATAATCGCTGTCATAGAATGTTTGAAACCATCCTGAACAGCCAGCTTAAACGGCTTCCCTTCCTCAATTTCAATCTTGATCCCTTCGTAAATCAGTACGTTCGCATCGACGGCCATACCAATAGAAAGTACGATACCCGCGATACCTGAAAGCGTAAGCACAGCTCCAAGAGAAGCCATTACTCCCAAAAGAAGGAACAAGTTTAAAAGAAGTGTAATATCAGCAACAAAACCTGCGCCGCTGTAATACGCAACCATGAACACAAGAATTACGATCAAACCGATCACGGATGACAAAACACCGGCAGTAATCGCTTCAGATCCCAAAGTTGAACCAACAATCGCTTCTTCAACAATGTGCGTTGGAGCAGGTAATTTACCCGCTTTAAGCACATTTGACATATCTTTTGTTTCTTCAACTGTGAAGTTACCAGTGATACTTGAATTACCATTTGGAATTTCACCCTGAACCGTAGGAGCAGTGTAAACAAGATTATCGATAATGATAGCAACCGGACGACCAATGCTGTTGGCTGTCAGTGTACGCCATTTACGTGCACCTTCACCGTTCATACGCATCGTTACTTCCGGACGACCGCGATCATCATAGTCATGTGTTGCATCAACGATCACATCACCTTCCATAGCAGCCTGGCCATTTTGTTTTTTGATAAAATACAAAGGAAGGATCAACTGATTGTTTGTACCTTCTGTTCCTTTACGATCCCACATGAAAACAAGGTCAGCAGGGAACATAGAACGAACTTCCGGACGAGCAAGCATTTCGTTTGCACGAGCTGTATCTTTCAAATAAACACCCAAACCTTGCGGCATAGGAACAAAAAGACTTGTCAATGCAGCACTTTGAGCAGCCAAAGCAGATGTATCTGTTTTAGCAGAATCACTTTTTTGTTCAAGCTGGGCAGCCAATCCTGTTGCACCAGATTTTTTAGTAGTATCAGTTGATGAAACCGCAGCAGCAGGTTTTCCGGCAGCTTTAATTCTTGCATCTTCTTTTGCCAGATAAGAACCCAACTGATCAATTGCAGGTGCCAGTTCATTGGTAAGATATACCTGTGCAAATTCAAGTTTCGCAGCACCTGATAACAAACGACGAACACGTTCAGGGTTATCAACACCCGGAAGCTCTACCAAAACGCGGTTAGTACCTGGCAAACGCTGAATGTTCGGGTTAGTTACACCAAATTTATCAATACGAGCCTGAGTGATCTGGAATGCTCTGTCGATCGCACCGTCAATTTCTGTGTTCAACATTTTAACAACGTCGCTGTCAGAAGAATTGCTGTTAATTTTGGTACGGTTAGCACTTGTAGCGAAAACGCTTGCAAGACTTGTATTTGGCGCAGCTTCTTTAAATGCAGATACAAAGATTTTTACAAATGCTTTGTTATCCGCTTTTTTGTCAGCCTGTGCAGCCGCTAATGCTTTCTGGAACGCAGCACTGCGTGCATTTCCACCAGCCATTCCTTTAAGAATTTCTGCCGGAGCAACTTCCAAAACTACGTGCATACCACCCTGAAGGTCAAGACCAAGGCTAAGCTCGCGTTCCATTACTTCCTGCAAAGTTTGTCCCAAATAGACATCTTCGCGCCAAAGTGAATCAATATAATGTTGTTTTTTCTTGTCGTCTATTTTGCCAGAAGCATCCGTTGCGTAAGCTTCTGCCTTTCCTTTAATGTTACGTGAAACGAACGTAAACGAAAGGTAATAGGCGCTAATAAGAGCCAACACAATGGTTAGCCCGATTATTCCATTCCTGTTAGTCATTGTTTTGTAAAAATTGTGAGATTTTTGAAAGTGGATTTACTATGGGTTGATATATGAGAATACAAAAGTTCTTCGCAAGACGCGATGATACTCATATGTCAAGATGGAAAGGTCATAACAAAACTGTCACGGGGCATTCGTGACAATATATCTGGCGAAAACTCTACTGAAACAGGTAAACAGAAAATACGATTCCTGGTAATCAACCTCAACAATGTGTTGACTTTCAATAAACTGCCAGACCGGCTGCGGGGCAAAATAAAAATAATGAGAGAAATCAAACGAGATGGCAGGCGTAATGACCGCATCCAAAGAAAGTGCACTTACCGTAGCCTGCTGATCGTCTGCTGTGTTAGAAGTCGATTTTTCGTGGGAAATTCCCTTGGCTATTGATTTGGTATTCTGAGCAAATTTCTGAACCGAATTTACATTATCCGACCATGACCGCGCACCGGCCACCATGAGTAACATGGAAGCAAGCAATAAGCTAATGGTCTGGTTAATAATTTTTTTCGTCTGCACGATTCGGTCTTCGATTTAAAACGCAAATTTTAAACCAAAATATCACATTCGCAAATGGTTTGCCTGAAATATCTGAATTATCCTTTTGACAAACTGTAAATTATGAGAAGGATTCGTAAGCTTTTACTTCAAACGGCCATATTTTCGCATGATTTCCAATACTTTTTCTTTTGGTAATTCTTCTATTTTATGACCTGAAATCCTTCGGTTGTTTTGGCCATAAATAAGCGAATTGATAATCGCCTCATTGGTGGCTTCAATCGCAGCCATAAAAAGCGGTGATACAAAATCATTATGTAAAAGTGTCACACTGGAAGTGCCCTGCGTCGTTTCGTGCGGAATTTGGTAAGCTGTTGAAAAAGCGATGACATAATCTCCGCTGCCATTTGAAGCAATTCCGCCAGTTTCTGCCATACCCATAATAGCACGTTTTGCCAGACGTTTCAAATTTCTGGCGTCCAGAGGCGCATCGGTTGCAATAATCATCATACAGGAACCGTCGGAAGATTTGTCCAAAGATTCTTTAAAAGCATATTTCCCTAATTCTTCTCCAACCGGAACGCCATTAACTTTCAAAACACCTCCAAAATTTGTTTGGGTTAAAACACCGACCGTATAACCGCCAAGTTTCTCAGGCAATTTTCTGGATGAAGTTCCGATTCCGCCTTTCCAGTTAAAACAAACGGTTCCGGTACCGGCACCCACATTTCCTTCCTCTACTTTTCCCGTCTGCTGCTTTCTTCAAAGCTTCCAGAACATTTTCCTTTTTGACATGACGACCACGAATATCATTCAGGAAACTATCGTTTGTTTCGCCTACAACAGGATTTACAGATCGTACATTTTCGTTACCTTTTTGATTTAATGTCCAGTCAATTAATGCGTCGGCAGCAGTAGGGACACTTAGTGTATTTGTTAAAATAATCGGCGTTTCCAGCGTCCCCAATTCCTCAACCTGCGAGTAACCTGTAAGTTTTCCAAAACCATTTCCTATATAAATCGCCGCCGGGATTTTTTGCTGAAACAGATTTCCATCTTTTGGAATAATAGCTGTAACACCGGTTCTGACATCTTTTCCCTTCAACCAAAGTTACCTGACCAACTTTTACACCCGCAACATCCGTTATCGCATTAAATTGACCCGTTGGCAGAACACCAATTTTTATTCCAAGTTCGCGTCGGCCGTTTTTGGGCGAAACAGTTGAACCGAAAGAAATAGTAAAATGATAAGGAGTGAGTTTTTCATAAAATCAGGTTTTGAACGACCAAGATACAAAGTAAGATTTTGCCTGACGATGAAAATCCTGGATTATTAGCAAAAACAAAAGCCGCCAGAATTTCTGACGGCTTTACAATTATATTACCAATATACACCCTAATCTTCTTCCGGTCTCGCTTTTGCGGGATCAATGATTGTTTCCATTCTGCTTACCGCTGATGCACCAAAGTAACCCAGTGCTTTTCTTGCCATTCGGATCAGCATTTATAACATTGGATTTAATATTTGCGATAGGCGTGGCATAAATCCCGCCATTCGTACTTTGATCCACTACCTGCTGCAAAAAGTAAAATGCTTCATTCGTAATGCTGTGAAGCTCAACGCCCACATGACTACCAGCCTGATACAAAGAATCATAAGTAATTGATCGTCTCAATGGCTGGATAAAAATCAAACCATCCGAAGGCGCACCTGCGCTGAAAGCTGCATCATAAGCAATGGAAATTTTCTCAGCTTTATCCACATTCGTTTTTCCATTCAATACCTCTTTAATCCAGTAAGTATCACCTGCTCCTGTGAAATCCCTTGCGTAAAATTCAACGATATAACCTGTCTTCTGTCCTTTATCCTTTTCCGGTTTAATAGGTAAATGTTTCATTGGTATAAGCAATGGAATCAATTTTAGGAACACGTTTGATTTCATTTTGAGCAGTATAAACTTCTTTTTCGTACTCGATTCTCAAAGTATATTTTCTTCCGATACGACCCAAACTATCCTTTGCAAGGCTGCCCCAGGTATATTTTCCGTTTCCTGCAGCATCTGCGAAATTATAGACATTACCAACATTGTCGGTAACCGTTACTTTGGCGCCCAAAACCGGTTGAATCGGATTGCTGTCAAAATAAGCGGAAGACCAGGTAAGTGTAATCGTTTGTGTTCCGGGCTGATTTGTAATCCAGCCATCCACCACCAACTGGGTAGGGCCGGTTTCTGTTTTTAAATCGATCACATCTTCGCAACCCGACAATCCGATGATTGCCATAAGTACGATTGCAAAGCTAAAAAAACCTATTTTGAGAATTTATATTTTGTTTCTTCATGGCTGATTAAAACTTAAAATTATAAGTAACAGAAGGAATAAGACTTCCAATTACAGAATAGCGCACCGCCTGTGTTCTCAGTAGATTCTGAGCTTGTTCGCTGACAGTTGGCTTGTCTTCATTTTGGCGCGTATAAACCGAGAATGCATTTCTGCGGTTGTAAACATTGTAAATTGAAAAAACCCATTCGCCTTCACCAATTCCAAAAAGTTTTTTTCGTGCTTTAAGTGTCGCCGCAAGATCCAGACGATGGTATGCCGGGATTCGGCTGTTATTTCTGGCATTATTATAATTGTTACCCAGCGAATAACCGCCCCATGAATAACCGTTGGTTGGGAAAGTTGCAGGTGTTCCCGAAGTAATCGTGAAATTGGAAGATAAGGTCAGTCTTTTATTTAACTCATAAATCGCTACCGATGTGAAGTTATGCGGTTTGTCAAAACGTGCATTAAACCAGTTTCCGTTATTCACACCGTCTACCTGTCTTTCCGTTTTTGACAAAGTATAACTTACCCAGCCTGTTAAACGGCCTTTATTCTTTTTCAGATAAAATTCCGCTCCGTAAGCTCTTCCTTTTCCTGTAAGCAAATCTCCTTCTACAAATTGATTTAATAACAAGTCGGAACCGACTACGTAATCAAGCTGATTGTGCAGCTTTTTGTAATAAACCTCAACCGAAGCTTCGTACATATTATCCTTGAAATTCCGGAACCAACCCAACGCAACCTGATCAGCGAGTTCTGGTTTGATATTGGAAGAACTCAATGTCCAGACATCCAGAGGAGAACTTGCTGCCGTATTAGACAACAAATGCAGATACTGCGACATGCGGTTGTAACTTATTTTCAAAGATGAAACCGAACTCAGACCAATATTCACCGCAAAACGTGGCTCCCAGTTTCCGTATGTTTTGATCACATCTCCGCTTTTATATTCTTTTCCAGGAAAAATTGGCTGTCTTCTGATTCCTGCCGTCGTATCGCGGTAAGAATATTCTATACCTGCTCCTAAACTTCGGAAATAAGAATAACGGATACCATATTGTAAGGAAATCTTATCCGTCAGCTTTTGTTCGTTGGCAATGTATAAAGCAGATTCATCTGCGTGACGCGGAAGGAAGATCCAGATTCAGTCCTTCACCTTCCGAAACTGCAGTAGCTTTTCCCGGACTGGAATCATAATTGATATACTGACCACCAAAAGTAAGCTGGTTTTTTGGTGTGATATAATAGGTGAAATCAGGTTTTATACTTTTAGTGATAATTTTGGAATTCCAGTACGAAACGGTCTTTTGCATTTTTGTCGTTTTCATTTTGGCCCAGATTATAATCGTAATTGCTGTAATAAGCGGTCAGGTTCATAAACAGTTTATTGGAAAAAATGTGGTTCCAACGTCCTGTTAATGTTTTATTTCCCCAGCCAAAACCAAAATCTCCTCCTCCAAAAACATCTTTCCCAAAATAACCCGAAGCAAAAAATGTATCCTTATTTCCTAACCGGTAATTTACTTTGGCAGTTAAGTCATAAAAATTGAACTTGGAATCTTTCAAATCTTTGTTCAAAAATGGTTTTGCCAAAATATCAATATAAGAACGGCGGGCCGGCTACGATGAATGATCCTTTGCCTGCTGCAAATGGCTGCTCATAAGTAAGTCGTGAGAAAATAGAACCGATACCACCATTGATTTCACGTTTTTTAGCATTTCCTTCTTTCATCCGAACATCCAGAATGGAAGAAATACGTCCACCATATTGTGCAGGAATTCCACCTTTAAATAGCTTGACATCTTTTACAACATCCGGATTAAAAACCGAGAAGAAACCGAATAAGTGAGAAGAATTAAAAACCGGAGCTTCATCCAAAAGAACCAGATTTTGAGAAATATCACCGCCGCGAACATTAAATCCGGAAGCACCTTCTCCAACCGTTGTAACACCAGGTAATAACTGAATACTACGAATCAAATCAACTTCCCCCAAAAGTGCAGGCATTTTTTTGATTGTCTTCATTTCAACTTTGTTGACAGACATTTCAATGCTTCGCACATTGTCGTCCTCTTTTTTGGTTGAAATCGTAACCTCTTTCAGGTTTTCGCTTTCATCAGCCATTTCAATACTGATCGTTTGATCGGCATTCAGTATCAATTGTCTTCGTATTTTTCTGATATCCCATATAGGAATAAACGACTGTGTAAGAACCGGCCGGCAAGGTCAGTGAATAAAAGCCATACGGATTTGTTACCACGCCGGTCTGTGCTTCACGAACGTAAACCGAAACGCCGATTAAACCTTCGCCGTTTGCATGATCTTTAACATACCCGCTTACGGTATGTTTTGTTTGCGCAAAGGCTGCTACACTGAAAAAAGACAGCAAAAGTCCAATCCACTTTTTTTGTATTTTATTTTTCATGCTAATTGATTGATGATAGTACGAAGACGGATCAAGACAACTTATTACTGTTAATAAATTGAACTTTTCCTATTTGCAGGACAACCGATATTAGACTTCCCCCTATGATGGTTCAAAAATAAATATTAAGATTTTCTCTCACCGTGATGTAAAACAAGTGATAATCAGATTACCATAATATAAAAAAATGATGAACTAGCCGAAAATAGTGGAATGAATGGGAAGATTTATTATCTAATTTGAAAAATCAGAATTAGTATTATTTGGAGAAATTTTTACAACAGCTCCCGTGATCGGAACATTCTGCCAATAATTGACTTGTGGTTTTCTGCAAAAGGGGATGAATAAAATCAGGAGCGATTTCATTTAGGGGAACGAGCGTAAATCGTCCGTTCGTGAAGTCTTGGATGTGGTAAGGTAAGGCGGGCAGTATCCAGAACAAGATCCTGATAATAAAGCATATCAATATCAATCACGCGGGCGCCCCAGCGTTCATAGCGAATTCGTCCCAGCTCATGTTCAATTTCCAGAATAATGCGCAGGACTTCTTCCGGCGATAATCCGGTTGAAACGATAAGAATCTGATTCAAAAAAGCAGGCTGATCCAAAACGCCCCAGGGAGCGGTTTCATAAATGGAAGAAGCAGATTGAATTTTGCCAATTCTCTCTTCAATCAACGTCTCCGCCGATTTGCAGAATCTGCAATCTGTCACCAAGATTGGAGCCTAACAGAAGAAAAACGTTTTGAACAGCAGAAATTTCGTCAATCATGATTCAGATAAATATTTACTGAATTTGTAATTTCTTTACCATCATAATTCCGGACATTCCCAGTTCAAAAGCTTTACGAAAAAAAGGACTCCCTGAAAAAAGGAAGTCCTTTCTAATAAATTCGCAAATTTCTTAGAACGTAAGCGTTCCTTTATCGTATGCTTTTTGGATCGTAGCTTCAATACCGTTCTTGTTGATTGTACGAAGAGCAGAAGTAGCTACTTTCAACGTAACCCATTCTCCTGATGAAGGAAGGAAGAAACGTTTCTTTTGTAAATTCGGGAAGAATTTACGTTTTGTTTTATTGTTAGCGTGAGAAACATTATTTCCAACGCGTGTTCTTTTACCAGTAATTTGACAAACCTTAGCCATGACGATCAATTTTTCCAAATGAGGGTGCAAATATAGGTATTTATTATTTTGGTGCAAATAAAAATGAAAGATATTTGAAAAAGAATGCGTTAGAAAGTCATTCTAAATCCCACACCGTGAACATTATCAATGCGGATTGCAGGGTCTGCGGACAGATATTTACGCAATCTTGAAATAAAAACATCCAGACTTCTTCCCATAAAATAATCGTCATCGCCCCAGATCGCTTTCAGCAATTCATCCCGGCGAATCACCTGATCCGGACGTTCGGAAAGATATTTCAATACCTCTGCTTCACGAAAAGTCAGGTTTGCAGACTGTCATTTATAGACAAAGTAAGCTTTGTGAAAATCGAAATTATACTTGCCAACTGTATTGGTTTTTGGCTGAACAGGTGTTGGCTTTCCTGAATTATTTCTGCGCAAAATCACTTCGATCCGCAGCTTCAATTCCTGGATACTGAAAGGTTTGGTTACGTAATCATCCGCGCCTAGTTCGAAACCTTTGATCTTATCTTCCTGCAAAGCTCTTGCAGTCAAAAATAAAATCGGAACCTGTTTGTCTGATTTCCTGATGTTTTCTGCCAGTGTAAAACCGTCCATTTTCGGAAGCATTACATCCAGCACGCAAATATCAAAATGTTCCTTTTCAATAAAATCCAAAGCTTCTGCGCCGTCACTTGCGCTGTACAACCTCATAATCATATGCTTCCAGATTATCCTTCGTTGCAAAGGCCAGATTCGGGTCGTCCTCGACGTATAAAATTTTCTTTTTCAATGTAACTGGTTTAAGTTTTAGGTTGATGCAAAAATTATTTTTGAGGAATACTGATACTTAAACGTACTTCCTTGTCCCAATGCACTGTCAAGTTCCAGATGCCAGTGATGGGAACGGACGATTTGTTTGACATAACTCAGGCCAATTCCCGAGCCTTTCACATTATGTACATCCGCCATATGGAATCCGGAAAAACTTGTTGAAAATCTTTTTCTGATACTCCGGGCAATTCCCAATCCCTTGATCCTCGACACAAATAATCAGACAATTTTTCTTGTTAAAAGTCCTGATCAACAACTTCCGGCATGTTAGGGGAATATTTTAATCGCATTGTCGATCAGGTTGGTGATCATATTTCTGAAATGAAAAAGATCGGCTTCAATAAAATGATTGGCCGCTTCATATTTCAATTTTATTTTGCCTTCAAAAGGTAACAACAAAGATTCAATAACCTGATTTACATCAATCTTTTCTTTCTTTAAATGTCAGCGAATTCCGTTCCGCTTTGGCCATGGAAAGTACCATTTCAACCTGCCTCTGCAATCGTAAAATTTCTTCCTGAACAATATGTACATAACGTTTATGACGCTCAGGCTGGGTGACAATAATATCAGAATTTAGAACATCCGCAGCAATTCGAATCGTAGAAATCGGTGTTTGCAGCTCGTGCGTCATGTTATTGACAAAATTCCGCTGCACTTCCGACAAGTGTTTTTGTCTTAAAATAATAAACAGCGCATAGGCAAAAAAACCAACCGCCAACAAGCACCAGCATCGACGACCAGATCCAGCCGTTCAGATTTCCGACAATATAGGTTGACTGTTCCGGAAATCTTACGCCGAAATAATAAGGATATTTATCTGTTTTATCCCAATTTGACGTTTTCGCGGATGTTTTGTCATTTGTTTTTGTACTCAACGACATACCATAACGCATCCGGTCCGTAGTACAATCATAAATCCCGACTTCAAAATCCGTGATCAGATTATGTTTTTGAAAACTGTCTTTGATAAAATGTTCCAGCAGATCCGGCTGCGTGGTTGCATTGGTATTGACAAGAAAATATTCCGGAGATAATTGTTCCACCGGATTGGAAGTCTGCATAACGCCATTGACCGACGCGAGTTCCTGGGCAACATCCTGCAAAGCAACATGTGCATTTTGATTAAACTGCCGGTGCCGCAGATCAAGCGCCTGTTTTACCCAGTAAATCTGGGTAATCACAACGCCGATAATCAGCAGCGCAGAAAATACAGTAAGCCAGCGAATGGAACGTCTTGGCATTGATGAATTAATTTCTAAATAAGTTAATAGTATTCAAAGTGTATGCCAGTTCAATATCAGAACAAAATTTCACTCACATATCTCTCTGCAAATGATATTCATAAAGCGTTTCCATTGGAGACTTTAGCAATTTTTCCAACTTGCAAACCTTTACTTTCCAAAACAGTTTTTAAAATTTCCCGGTAATAAAAAGCAATAGAACCTGCAAAATGAATCGGATACGTTTCGGCATCCTGATGTTTCAGAATATATTTTTCTGTAAAAAGAATAAACGCATCCTGAACCAGTTTGGTGATAAAAGGATGCTGAATATTTTTTGAAATAAATTCTGAAAATGTTGCGAAATAACGGTTTGGAAACGGTTGGCGATAGACTTTTTCAAGTACAGATAATCGATTTGTTCCCGGATAAGTTTCTTCAAATTGTTTATGAAGATCCTGCGGCAATTCATTTTGAAGAAAATTGACCAGCAACGTTTTTCCAAGATAAGAACCACTTCCTTCATCACCCAGCCAGAAACCTAACGAGCCGATGGAGTGGGCAATTTTATTTCCGTCATAAAAAGCATTGTTGGCACCAGTTCCCAGAATACAGGCAATCCCGGGTTTGTTTCCGCATAACCCACGCGCTGCCGCAAGCATATCTGAAGCAACTTCAATAATTTCTGCCGACGGAACAGAATCCACCAACGCATCATAAATCGGGCGACTTGTTGCTTTATCAGCACAGCCTGCTCCATAAAAAAATATCTGGTCAATTGGAGAAGTGATGATAAGGTAATACTTCCTTTTCCAAAACTTCTGTAACTTCTTCTTTTGTCTGATAAAAAGGATTGAGTCCTCCTGAATGAAGACGAAATGGTGTTTTTCCTGTTGTGGCTACAAGCCAATCTGTTTTTGTTGAACCGCTGTCTGCAATCAGATAAGTATATTGTTTCAAGTGCTGTTAATTAAATGGTTCTGTTAATTTCCCAATGACCTTAAACTTTTCAAAAACACGCTCCGTATGCGGTGCGTCTCCAAGTTCTTTGGTCAGATCCTGTCCTGCCCAATGTTCGTAATGATGGCCGTTCCGCCAGAGCCGGGATGTTGTAACGTCATAAATAAGTCCCTGGTATGCACACCAAATCTCTTCCCTATCCTGTCCGTTTCGCAGTGCGAGCTGAGACTTTGTATATTCTTTCATCTACCTCTGGTTACTTAAAAAACGGTTTTATTTATTTCCGGGGCGGAATTTAAGACGATCATTTCAGAATATTTTGATATTAAGACTAAAAAATCTGAACTTGGCGTTTAATTAGAAAATTATTCGTGAAAGATAGAATGAAAAAAACGTATACTTTACTTTGCAGTATATTGCTGGTGATCACACTGGTAACAGCGGGATGCAAGAAAAAATCTCCAAAAGCAGTATCTGAACGTATTGCAAAATCCTGGACAGCTGAATCTGTGAAGGAAGGTACTGTTGTTGTTTACACCAGAGGTGGCAGCTGGTAATATCCGGGCTGAATATTCGAATTTCAAACTGGTATTAAACAGCGGCGGCGCAGCAACTTATACAGAATTTGACAAAAATATTTTTACAGGTACATGGGCACTGGACGGAGAAACTACTTTGATTCTATCAGGACTGACACCTCAGCCAAGCGGAAGCGGTGGTACTGTGAAATTCACAATTACTTCACTTGACGATACCAAAGTTGTATTAACCCGTGTGGATGCAAGTCCAAAAACAGGAAATACAATTAATCAATATACACTTTCAACACAGTAATTTTTCAGTTTGAATGCTGATTTGGTTATGTTGATTTTATCAATTAACAATCAGTTACTGAACTTTTAATATCAAAATTTTATTGATAAACGAAGCCATTTCCCGCAAGAGATGGCTTCGTTTATTTTTAGCTAACTTTGCAACATGGCAGAATCAAGAACAGAAATCAGCAATTTAGGCGAATTTGGTCTTATCAAAAGACTGAATCAAGGACTAAAAAATAATTTACCCGACAGCATAACAGGCATAGGCGACGACGCCGCAGTAATAGATCTGGGCACAGAATTCGGATTATTATCAACCGATATTCTTTTGGAAGGCGTTCATTTTGACCTTGTCTTTTTTCCCTTTAAAACATTTAGGATACAAAGCCATTGCCATTAACGTTTCTGATGTTGCGGCAATGAACGGAATTCCGCGTCAGGTAACCGTTGGTCTGGCTTTGAGCAATCGTTTTTCGGTTGAAGCCGTTGAAGAATTGTATGAAGGAATGAAAGCGGCCTGCAAGGATTTTAATGTAGATCTTGTTGGCGGCGATACTTCTTCTTCATTATCCGGATTATTTATTTCTGTAAGCGTTTTTGGACGCGTTGCGAAAGACAGAATCACCTACCGAAATACGGCAAAAGCTAATGATCTTTTATGCGTTTCCGGAGATTTGGGCGGCGCTTATATTGGCTTGCAATTATTGGTAAGAGAAAAACAGGTTTTCCTGGCCGATCCAAATATGCAGCCGCAACTTGACGGAAAAGAATATGTGATCCAAAGACAACTTCGCCCGGAAGCGCGTATGGATGTGGTGTATGAACTGGCAGGTGCGGGTGTTATACCAACTTCCATGATCGATCTTTCAGATGGATTGGCTTCTGATCTTTTGCATCTTTGTTCACAATCGGGCGTTGGTGCGTTGGTTTTTGAAGATAAATTACCAATCGACGAGCAAACCTATATGGGTGCTGTTGAATTAAATATCGGGCCGATAACAGCAGCTTTGAACGGTGGTGAAGATTATGAACTGCTTTTCACGGTACCGCAAAGTGATTATGACAAAATAAAAAACAATCCAAAAATCAGCGTCATCGGTTATATGACCGATAAAAAGGATGAAGTTTTGTTACATACCAAAGGAGACAACCGAGTTCCAATCACAGCACAAGGCTGGAATAATTAGATCCTTAAATTGAACTAGCCCAAGATATTTGAACTAGCCCAGGGCTTTTTCCGAGCCACCCGTCCGACGGCTTTTTCCGCCGTCGGACGGGTAATAAAAACTCAAAGCTGAAAATAAAACCTAGTTAGAGCCAAAAACCAACAAGAGAAAAATCACTTTCCCCATTCCAACACTGCTCTCTTGAATAAGTCCTGCAATGAAAGTGTCCGTTTTCCGGCTTTTCCATCGCCAACCAGATTATCCCCGATTTGTACAATAGGCATCACCCATTTCGTTGAACTTGTAGTAAAAGCCTCATCAGCCGTTTCCAGTTCAGAATATAACAGCGGACGAACTTCGACTTTAAAATGTGCTTCTGCTAATTCCAAAACCACTTTTCTGGTAATTCCTCTCAAAATATTGGTATCCGAAGTAATCAGCGTATCACCTTTGAAAATAAAGAAATTACTTCTGGTCAGTTCACTGATCTCACCGTCTTTATGGAAAAGCAAATCCGAAGCGCCCTGCTTTTTCATTTCATCCGCCATCAAAACCATATGTACATAATTCGTCGTTTTAATTTCCGGCAAATCACGAACATATTGATAGGGCAGAACTTTCATTCCTTTTAATAAAGCCGCAGGATTGTCCTGTGGCAACGCTTCTGTACGAATTAAAAAGTTTGGCTGAACCACATTTACACTATCAGGCGCATAACCGCCAGTCAAAACAAAACGAAAAGCAACTTCTGGTTCTCCCGACAATGCGTGTAAGATCCGCCAGAATTTCCGCCACTTCTTCCTGATTTAATGGAAGAGGCAGTTTTAACAATTTGGCAGAATTTTCAAAACGCTGCCAGTAATCATCCCAGCGAAAAGGAACGCCGTTATAAGTCCGGAAATAATCAAACATGCCATAACCACGTAAAATAGCCAGGTCGTTTGATTTAAAAATGGTAGAATCTAAGGGAGAAATTTCTCCGTTGAAATAAAGATGAAAAGGCATTGCTGGAATTTATTTTAGCCACGAATACACAAATGTTCACTAATGTTTAATAATTCGCTCAAAACAAGATTAGTGTAAATTCGTGTATTTGTGGCAGAAAATCGATTATTGATAATCAAATATGGTAATTATATCGTTTCAATTAATCTGTTACTTCAAATAAATCCTGACCTACTTCGGATTTCCACATTTTCTAACAGTTCAATACATTTAATCCAAATACAAGACCATTCATCCTGTTAACCTTTGAGTTTATCAACAGGATTTAGCTACTTTGCGTAGTTCTCTTAAAACGAGAAAATTTCGGATCAAAATAATTCGTTTTCAATACGATTGAATACGTAGTAACAAGCCACGAATGACGACAACAGAAAATTTGCTGCAAACCCTGCAAACTGAAATAGAACAAACTTCTTACGGAGAATCTCCTGCCGAACTTTACGAACCGATACGTTACATTATGGCCCTGGGCGGCAAACGTTTTCGTCCGCTTTTGACTTTATTGGCCGCATCACTTTATACCGATGACTGGAAAAATGCTTTAAAACCTGCCATCGCCGTTGAAGTTTTTCACAATTTCACTTTGATGCATGATGACATTATGGATAAGGCACCGCTTCGGCGGGGAAAACCTACCGTGCATGAAAAGTGGAATGCCAACACCGCAATTCTGTCAGGCGATGTAATGCTGATCAGAGCTTATGATTTTTTGATCGATATAAAAAAAGAAGATCTGAGAAATGTGCTGGTACGTTTTAACCAGACTGCCGCCGAAGTTTGTGAAGGACAGCAGCTGGATATGAATTTCGAAACGCGCTGGGATGTTACCGAAGACGAATATCTAAACATGATACGCCTCAAAACATCCGTCCTGCTGGGCTTTGCGCTGGAATTAGGCGGAATCATAGGCGGAGCAGATTCGGAGGCCACAAAACTGCTGTATGAAGCGGGCGAAAGTATGGGAATCGGTTTTCAATTAAAAGACGATCTGCTGGATGTTTACGGCGATCCTGAAAAGTTTGGAAAACTGGTTGGCGGAGATATTATTGCCAACAAGAAAACGTTTTTACTAATCGAAGCGCTGACAAAAGCAGAAGGAAAAACCGGCGAAGAATTGAACAAATGGATTTCTGCCGAAAGTTTTGACAAAGACGAAAAAGTAGCTGCCGTAAGAGGAATATATGATACCTTGGGTATCCGTGCTTTGACAGAACAAAAGATCAGTGATTATTTTGCCAAAGGAATTGATTGTCTGGAAAGATTGCCAGTTGATCCGGAAAGAAAAAAATCGTTACTCGAATTTGTTCACCAACTGGTTGAAAGGGAACAATAACCTGTTGATAAAGGTAAAACTACCGCATTTTCAACTTTCATTTAAATTTATTAACAGAAATTATGTCAATCACCCTCATACTGATCATTATAACTTCCGGGATAAGTTATTACGCTTTCAATAATTCGCTTCTCATGGACAAGCTGATTATGAATCCTTACAAGGTTACCAAACGAAATGAATATTACAGATTTATAACATCAGGATTTATACATGCCGATTTCGGGCATTTAATCTTCAATATGCTGAGTTTATGGTTTGTAGGAGAAGGAATTGAAAGACTTTTCAATATGCTTTTTGGGCCAAGCGGAACAGCTTATTATCTGTTTTTATACATTGTCGGTATCATCGTTTCAGATATTCCCACATTTTTAAAACATCAGAACTAATTCGAATTATAATTCTCTGGGGGCTTCCGGAGGCGTTTCTGCGGTACTTTTTGCAGCATTTTTGTATGCATCCGCTTATGCAGGTTTGTCTGTATTTCTTTATCTGTATGCCCGGTTTTATCTTCGGAATTCTATTCCTGGGCTATTCGATTTATGAAGGACGCCGTGGCAGAAGTTATGTCAACCACAGCGCCCACATTTATGGTGCTATTTTTGGATTGGTATTTATGGCAGTTGTTTATCCGGCCGCAGTACCTGGTTTTTTTGAGCAAATTGTAACCTGGCGGTTATTTTAATTCTGCCAGCACCGTAATACTACCAACCGTTTTATCCTGAAGATTAACTTTAATTTCTGCATCAAGCGGTAAGAAAATATCAACACGGGAGCCGAATTTGATAAAACCCATTTCGGTTCCCTGTTCAACTTTATCGCCTTCTTTTATATACCAGCGAATACGGCGCGCAGCTGCTCCGGCAATCTGACGGAATAAAACTTCAACACCCGACGAAGTTTCCGTTACAACCGTCGTACGTTCATTTTCCGTGCTCGATTTTGGATGCCAGGCTACCAGATATAATCCAGGATGGTATTTGAAATATTTGATCACACCACTCACCGGATTCCAGTTTACATGCACATTGATCGGTGACATAAAAATGCTGATCTGACGTCTTGGGCCTTTGAAATATTCGCTTTCTACTACTTCTTCAATCACAACCACTTTTCCGTCACAGGGAGCAATAATCTGACTTTCGCTTTTTGATACAACCCGGGTTGGTACACGGAAGAATTGTACGATAAGGAAGAAAACAAATATACTGGCAATCAAAGTGATTCTTGGGATCCAATATCCTTCGGGAAGCAGCATATTTATGCCCAAATTAATCAGAATCAATATAATGGCGGCAATCGCCATGATCGTGTAACCTTCTTTATGAAGTTTCATGAAAGGGGAATTTCGTTTACTCTTTGTCTTTAAAAATACAAATATCGTATAAATCCTGATTTTACACGTATCAAAAAGCCTTGCCGATCTAATTTAGAAAGGCAAGGCTTCTTATTTTTTAACTATATATTATTTTAGTTAAGCCTGATGCATTGTCATTATTCAATAACAACACACTCACCGTTTTTAACTTCCTGCTCAACTTTTTTGTATTTCACATCACGTAAAACACGTCCGTCACGGTACTGAACCGAAACTTTCTGGTTACGGTCCGCGATTTTATCCACTTTTATAGGCTGAGCTTTTGTAGTAGATTCCATCTGACGAGCATATTCATTTGGACCGTCCAGATCAGCATCAAAATCTTCTTCACGATTGGTTTGAAGAACAGGAGCTGGTGTCGGGCGTCTTACCGTTTGCTGAACAGCCGTTGCCGGCGCTGCTTCTTCCTGCGGAATATCAGCCTTCATCAGGAAGGAAACCATGTCAAAGTTCACTTTGCTCAGGAAGCGTTTGAAAAGTTCAACCGATTCGAATTTGTAAATCAACAATGGATCTTTTTGCTCAAATACAGCATTCTGAACAGATTGTTTCAAATCATCCATTTCACGAAGATGCTCTTTCCATTCCTGATCGATCAGCGAAAGAACAATCGCTTTTTCCATTTCGTGGGTAATCTCATGTCCGTCGTTTGCAAGGGCTTTTTTAAGATTTACAACGATACCAGTCTGACGAATTCCATCACTGAACGGAATCATGATTTCAGTAATCGTAGCACCACGTTCTGAATGGATTGATTGCAAAATTGGCAATGCTTTTTCTGAAATTTCGTGGTTTTTATCCTGATAATGTTTCTCAGCAGCTTCGTAAAGACGTTGTGTTTTTTCCTGAGGTTTCAGAGAAACATTATCATTTTCGCTGAAAGGAAGTTCAATTCCCAATGTTGTAATGGTTGCAAGATCAAGTTCTGTATAAGTTCCTGCGTTAGCAACTACTTCTTCACAAACATCATAAAGTGTATTGGCAATATCAACAGCCAGACGATCACCAAACAATGCATTACGGCGACGGGTATAAATTGCATCACGTTGTTAGTTCATTACGTCATCATATTCCAGAAGACGTTTACGCATACCAAAGTTATTTTCTTCTACTTTTTTCTGAGCACGTTCGATTGATTTGGTAATCATACCGCTCTGGATCACTTCACCTTCTTCCAAGCCCATTTTATCCATAACCTTCGCCATACGGTCTGAACCGAAAAGACGCATCAGGTTATCTTCCAAAGAAACAAAGAACTGAGAAGAACCCGTATCACCCTGACGACCCGCACGACCACGAAGCTGTCTGTCTACACGACGACTTTCGTGACGTTCTGTACCAACAATTGCCAAACCACCGGCTGCTTTCGCTTCCGGCGTCAGTTTAATATCCGTACCACGACCAGCCATGTTGGTTGCAATTGTTACAGTACCTGGTTTACCAGCTTCTGCAACAACTTCCGCTTCTTTCTGATGTTGTTTCGCATTCAATACCTGATGTGGTATTTTACGAAGTGTTAGCATACGGCTGATAATTTCAGAATTTTCAACCGAAGTTGTACCAACCAAAACAGGACGACCTGCTTCAACAAGTTCTACGATTTCATCTGTAACTGCATTATATTTTTCACGAACCGAACGATATACTTTATCCTCCTGATCTTTACGAACTGCAGTTACGTTTGTAGGAATTGAAACAACATCCAGTTTGTAGATTTCCCAGAATTCACCTGCTTCCGTTTCAGCCGTACCCGTCATACCTGCAAGCTTGTGGTACATACGGAAATAATTTTGAAGTGTTACGGTAGCATAAGTTTGTGTTGCATCTTCAACACGTACATTTTCTTTTGCTTCAATCGCCTGGTGAAGACCGTCAGAATAACGACGGCCATCCATGATACGACCAGTCTGCTCATCAACAATCTTAACTTTTCTGATCCATGATCACATATTCCACATCTTTTTCAAAAAGTGTATATGCTTTCAAAAGCTGGTTAACTGTATGGATACGAGCCGTTTTTACAGAATAATCACGAATTAACGCTTCTTTCTGAATAACGCGTTCCTGCTCGTTTAATGACTGATCTTTTTCAATTGAATCAAGATCAACCGCGATATCCGGAAGGATAAAGAAGTTTGTTTGCTCCGATTCACCTGTAAGGAAATCAATTCCTTTTTCAGTCAATTCGATGCTGTTATGTCTTTCGTCAATAGTAAAGTAAAGAGGAGCATCAGCCTGAGGCATCAGTTTCTGATTTTCTGCCAGATAAATCGACTCAGATTCCTGCATCAATTGCTTGATACCCGACTCACTCAAATATTTAATTAACGGTTTATATTTTGGCATACCGCGGTGTGCACGGAACAGCGCAAGAGAACCTTCTTTTTTGTCACCGGCAGCAATTTTTTTCTTTGCTTCATTCAGCAAATCCATTGCCAGTTTTTTCTGTGCTTCAACGATTCTCGAAACACGAGGTTTCAATTCAAGATATTCCTGTTCGTCGCCACGAGGTACCGGACCGCTGATAATCAATGGCGTACGGGCATCATCAATCAAAACTGAATCGACCTCATCCACCATTGCGTAATGATGTTTACGCTGAACAAGCTCTTCGGTAGTGCGTGACATATTGTCACGTAGATAATCAAAACCAAATTCGTTATTTGTTCCGTAAGTAAGATTTGCTTTGTAAGCATTACGGCGTTCGTTTGTATTTGGCTGATGGCGGTCGATACAATCTACGCTCATGCCGTGGAATTCAAAAAGAGGTGCATTCCATTCCGCATCACGTTTTGCCAGATAATCATTCACCGTTACGATGTGAACACCTAATCCTGCAAGTGCATTAAGAAACGCAGGTAATGTTGCCACAAGGGTTTTTCCTTCACCGGTAGCCATTTCAGAAATTTTTCCCTGATGCAAAACCACACCACCAATAAGCTGCACATCATAATGCTGCATATTCCATTTAATTGGCTGGCCAATTACATCCCAGGTACTACTCCAAACTGCTTTATCACCATTGATCACAACGTTTTTCTTCTTCGTTGCTACTTCACGGTCAAAATATGAAGCAGTAACTTCCAGACTTTCATTATCCTTGAAACGACGCGCTGTATCTTTCACAATTGCAAAAGCTTTTGGAAGAATATCCAGCAATACTACTTCAAGTTCTTTGTTACGATCCAGCTCCAGTGTATCGATTTTCTTGAAAATCGCTTCCTTGCTATCCACGTTTGGTTCAGCAGCAGCCTGCTCACGCAAGGCAACAATCTGATCATCAATCGATTTTAATTCAGATGCAATATGTGCTTTCAGTCCTTCTGATTGCGCTCTAAGTTCATCATTGGACAAGGAAGCCAGTTTCGCGTACTCTGCGTTGATCAGACCGACGTAAGGAGTCAATTCCTTTAAGTCGCGCTCTGCTTTCGTGCCGAATAGCTTCGAAAATATTTTAAACATGATAGTATAGGTATTGTGAATCGTTCATTTTACTTAAAAAATATCAAGCCTGAATAGCCCAAAATGTCAGATTGTCAGCTATTCAAATCATTTTTCAACTACAAATGTAATTTATTGCGCATAGTAATCAGCAACATATCAGATAATCCTAAGGGTATTTTAATGTTTATTTAGAATTCAGATAACACATTCATTACTGATTTCATCAGATAATTCTTTTGTTTTCCCTTGCATATGTAAACGAAACAAATCTTCTGTACCAGACACAGTCCTTCTGTTTTTTACGAAATATTACATACAAAAGTTTTTTTGCTATTCAACACTCGGTTTATTCCTCATCAAAAACAACCACTTTTCACTTCCATAAACCATTCATATAGATTCATAACAACTACTATGTATCACCTAGTACCTTTGAATCAACAATAACAAATAAAACGAACATAGCCATGAACAATAATAGATTATTCCGCGACGTAAATAATAAAGTAATAAGTGGTGTAGCAGCTGGTATCGCTGATTATTTACAAATAGATGTAGTGATTGTCAGAGTACTTTTTGTGATGAGTTTCTTTATTCCATCACATTTCCCGGTCTTCATTTTCTACATCGTATTGTGGATTGCAATGCCTAAAAAAGCAAAAGCTGTCGACCACTTTCAAAATCCGGTAACGCATTAAGAACTTCACCAATTGAACTGTATTTAAAACCGACGGAATAAAACTATTCCGTCGGTTTTTTGTTTTACATATAATTCCTAATTTTACAATAGTATGCCTGCATACTATTTTTCTTTTGTAAAAACATACTGAAAATTCAATCGATAAACTAACCGATAAATCTATGGACGCATACATTGTTGCCGGCTATCGCACTGCGGTTGGAAAAGCTACCCGTGGTGGTTTTCGTTTTACCCGGCCAGACAATCTTGGTGCTGATGTCATTAAATATATTTTAGAAAAAATTCCTCAGCTTGATCCAGCGCGTGTTGACGATGTGATTGTTGGAAACGCAGTTCCGGAAGCAGAACAAGGTATGCAAATGGGAAGATATGTTGCATTGCTTGTCTCTTCCTAAAAGCGTTTCAGGAATTACAATAAACCGTTATTGCGGGTCCGGTGTGGAAGCAATTGCGATGGCTTCTGCCAAAATTCATGCAGGAATGGCGGATTGCATTATCGCAGGAGGAACGGAATCTATGTCGCTGGTTCCGACGATGGGCTGGAAAACTGCGTTGAATTTTGAAATCGCTCAAAACCATCCGGATTATTATCTGAGTATGGGGTTAACGGCTGAACAGGTTTCAAAAGATTTTAATATCAGTCGTGAAAAACAGGATGAATTTTCATTTCAATCCCACCAAAAAGCACTTACGCGCCCAGAAAGAAGGCTGGTTTGACAGTGGAATTGTACCGATAAAAGTACAGGAAACTTATTTTGATCAGATTTCAGGCAAGAAAAAAATAAAAGAAACCATTGTTGATAAGGACGAAGGTCCACGTGCGGATACTACGCTTGAAGCTTTGAATAAATTAAAACCGGTTTTTGCTGCTGGCGGTTCGGTAACAGCCGGAAATTCATCGCAGACTTCTGACGGAGCTGCTTTTGTTGTGGTAATGTCTGAAAAAATGGTAAATGAGCTGGGCTTAAAACCGATTGCCCGTATGCTTTCGTACGCAACAGCAGGCGTAGATCCGAGAATTATGGGAATAGGGCCGGTAGCTGCGATACCAAAAGCGTTGAAACAAGCAGGTTTGCAGTTGGCAGATATTGAACAGATTGAATTAAATGAAGCTTTTGCAGCTCAATCATTAGCCGTAATTCAGGAGCTTGGTATTAATCCCGAACTTGTTAATCCGAACGGAGGTGCAATTGCATTGGGTCATGCATTAGGTTCCACAGGAGCTCGCCTTTCTGTTCAGCTTTTCAATGAAATGGAGCGTAGAAATCAGAAATATGGAATGGTGACAGCGTGCGTTGGTGGTGGACAAGGTGTAGCGGGGATTTACGAAAGATTAAATTAAGACCGGTTACTAGATAAAATAAAGCCTTTTATTTGTCACCAGGAAAAATTCAATAATTTTCCTGGTGACAATTTTCATTTAAAAAAGTGCTACAAAATCTAAAAAAATCGGATATCAACAATCTTTATCCTATTTTACAATTTTTGAAAAGAATTCAACGCCCGTAATGATTAATAATGATTTTCCTTCAAAGGAATTAATTAAGACTACCGAGAAGATTGACATCATTCAGGTGCTTCGTGGTATTGCTGTTGTTATGGTCATTATTTTTCATTTCAAAGACATTATTAAACCGGGGGAATTTTTAAGAAGAGAGCTTGATTTTCTATTTGATTCAGGAGCGGCCGGTGTTGATCTTTTTTTTGTCATCAGCGGATTTATAATGGTTTTCGTGACAAGAAAATCAACCGGAGGAATTAGATATGCAAAAAATTTTCTGATCAAAAGAGTTCTCCGCATCTGGCCACTATATGTTATTGCAACGCTGACTTACACCATCATTGTGGCCCCGGTTATAGCCAATATATCTTTAACCATTGCCTTGAAAGTCCTGAAAAGCATATTCTTTATTCCATTAAGTTATCTTAATCCTCCCTATTTCGGCTATGCTTATCTGGGTGTAGGATGGAGCCTTAATTATGAAATGTATTTTTATTTCCTGATCACAATTTCTTTATTATCAGGAAAATATCGTTGGTTTTTATTTGCAGCACTTATCATTTTAACACTTTTAATTATACCAATTGCTTATGGGAACTTGACATCCCGCCCTTTGGAAGCGCGGAATTATGGTTCGCTATTGATCAATCTGATTACCAATCCTATCATTTGGGAATTTGTCTATGGAACAATAATCGGCCTCCTTTACATCACGCCTGCTTCTGCCCGAATTTTGACCCGTATCTTTCAGTCACGTATAGTCGTGGTTACTGGTAATAATATTAGCTTTGTTGCAGTACTTTTCCGGATATTATGGAGGGCATGGTCCTTTTTACTGGGGACTTTCCATGGCGGTAGTTTTTATGGCGCTGGTTTTTTATAATCGGGAAAAATCGATAAAATATCCATCCTTGCTTATTTATCTGGGTGATATTTCTTTCTCGGTTTATTTATGGCATGTTCCGGTTGCGATTTTTATCACCAATATTTTTAACCTTCTTTCTCTTCCCGAATATTCTTTTGGAGCGCCAACTTTCTTTCTTACTCTTTTTTGTACGATTATTCTATCCCACATTTCTTACCAGTTGTTGGAGAAGAAATTACATTCTTTTTTTACGTCAAAACTGAAACTTTAAACTACGCCATCAACTATTTTAATTAATTTTTTGGTCCGAGATGACGGTGTATTTTTCGGAGATCACCTGCCGGTAATTTTTTTGCCAAAATCTTTTTACAAACAATGCATAACGCTGCGAAACATATACTTCCGGATAACTCAATACATGTCCGGTTTCTTTTTCATAATTAAGTTCAAATGGTATTTTGAAAGTTACCAGCTGATCAGAAACAGTTTTGGCGCCCGAGATGGTTGGATATGGCGAACAAAAAAACAATGACGCAGTTTCGTAAGGCAACACATTATCACCTGTTCTCTGGAAAAAAATAGTTGGTTTCGCGGTAATCGCAGAAAAGCTGCTGCCCTTCAACAATCCATAACCAAGAGAAGTCAGCAGTGCTCTTAATTTAAATCTTTTGACGGTTTGATGCGGATCCAGCGTGCCTAATAATTTTACTATCCCCGGATCCAATACTTCAAAATCAGCTTCTTTTGTATAAGCAAGCGAAGAAATCGTAATATTTCCGGCACTACTGCCTGCAAGAAATATCTGGGATACATCTATCCCCAGGCTTTCAGCATTACTGGTAAAATAAAACAAGGCAGCATAAGTATCCTGAACTGCGCGGTAAATCGTCCGGATAAGTTCCTGTTTGCTACTTCCGCAAAGGTTGGTTTCACTTCCCCCATTAAATCCTAACCGATAATTTATCGCGGCTACTGCATATCCTTTCCTTGCAAAATATTTAGCCTTTTCCATTTCATTATCGAGCGTTCCATACAGAAAAGCACCTTCATGGACAAAAAGTACGAATGGCCGTTTTTTCAATGTATCATTGGCCGGAGCAAGAAACGAGAAATTGAGATCAACTGCTTTTCCTGTGTAATCACTGGCTGTTTTATAAATTCCCGTTTTACTTTGCAAGGCCGATTCCGGGAAAATATCCAACTCCCCGAATCGTAAGGAATTTCCTAAAATACTGTCCGTTTTATTTATTGTAGCAAACGCTGTTGTATCCGGGAAAGGATAAGTAATGGTATCAACAGGATTGGGTGTACCTCCTCCATCAGGATCAGGCTGGCTTGTTGAAGCGCAGGAGAAACAGATAGAAGTGATTATCAATATTATGAAACGAATGCTGGCATTGTAAAGCATTAGTATGTGTATTAAGCATGTAAATGCTGATTTAAACGAAGAATCTTGCTGGTAAAAGTACTAATGAAAGCTAAGAATATCGATTACGAAAAGTAGAAAACACATTAAATTTTCAAATATAAGTAACCGTTAGCTAACAAAAATGCTATTTTTATTGTCTCTTTGCCAGATTTGCTTGTGTTCCAGATAGAATCTTTATTTTTGCCATATAAACTATACGCCGCTTATCCATGGATGTGTCCATTATCATTATAAATTATCGTACTCCGCAACTCATTATTAATTGTTTAAAATCCATATACCAGCATACATCAGGCGTTACTCTTGAAATAATTGTAGTTGACAACGATCCCGAAAATGGAGGAAAAAATACTGTATTGGAACAATATCCTGACATTAACTGGATTGATATGGAATACAACTCAGGATTTGGCCGAGCAAATAATCAAGGGATGAAAGCTGCAAAAGGCCGGTACTTTTTGATTTTAAATGCGGATACATTAGTTACTGATAATGTAATCGGCCGTTGTCTGGATAAAATGGACAATCAAAAAGATATATCAGCAGCCGGCGCTTTGCAACATTACGCCGATGGCAGCCCAATGCCATTTTATAAAAGCTTCAACGAATTTCATAAAACATTTTTCATTTTACCTCCAAGCGGAATTATAGACCGCTTATTAAATAAAATATATCCCGAACCTGTATATAAAAACGACGGTCAATGCGACTGGCTGGTTGGTGCTTTTGTCTTTGTAAGACGTGAGGCAGCCGAACTTTCCGGAAGATTTGACGAAGATTTTTTTATGTACGGTGAAGATGTGGAATGGTCCGGCAGATTGGCCAAACAAGGTAAATTATGCTATTTTAATGACTGCACTTTCATCCATCTCGAAAACGATAATCCGTTCCGTAGAACCAGCATTTCCTGGATTAACCGATTCAGTACTCAAATGCAGGTTTCCAATATGCTTTGGCTACGAAAACAATACGGCATTGGCGCATATCTTCTGATGATACTGCATTATGTTTCTATGATACCGGTACTTTTCTTGTGGAAAATGCTTTTAAATATCAAACAGAAGAAAAATCCTTTCGCACACTTAAAGACCCAGATCATTTTTACCCGTAAAACCATGGTTTTACTACATTATTTTTGGCCGACACTGTTTGTCAAAAAGCATTTGTACAAAATTAAACCTTCCGAAAATATAGATTTACTCACCATCTCATGAATGTTAGCCAACGAAAAAAAATACTCTTTTTCACCCCTTATGCCACGCGTACCGGGCTCTGAAATGCTTATTTATTACATACTTAAATATTTAGACCGAAGTAAATTTGAGGCAGGGCTCGTTTGTTTTTCCAAAGGAGAATTGATTCATGACCTGCCTGCTGATATTCCGGTTTTTATCGCTCCCGGCAGCTTTTTCTTTTTCTCAGAAAATTGCTTTTCATATGGGTTTTCATCCCATCCACAGAGCAATAAAGAAAATATCAAAGGATTTCCAGGCAGATCTTTGGTATGTAAACACAGTCATGCTGACTGACGTGATCAAGATTGCAAAAGAATTACATATTCCTGTTATTTCTCACATTCATGAGCTCTCTGCGATGTATTCGCAGGTGAGCAGTCCTGATTTTGAAACAGTAATAAATGACTCAGATCTTCTTGTGGGTTGTTCTGATATTGTTTCCAGATGTCTTACAGAAGCCGGAGGAAAAAGTGTAAAACGTCTATATCCCTTTGTGGATCTGAACGAAATCGTACCGGATAAAGAAAAAGTTCGTAAGATCAGACAGGAATGGGGCGCTGGTCCAAATGATTTTGTCTGGATGATGTCGGGCACTTCTTCTGAACGGAAAGGATTTGATCTGCTGCCGGATATTGCATTACATATTCCGGAAAATGCCCAGAGTCATCTGGTTTGGGTGGGCAGTTTGAGCAAGGACGGTCTGGTATACTGGACTAAAAAACGTTGTGAGCACTTAAAAAACGTCAAAGTTCACTTGACAGGTCCTCAAAAAGAAGATTACTATTCTTATATGGAAGCCGCAGACGGATTTATGCTCACTTCCCGTCAGGAGCCTTTCGGTATGGTTCTGGTTGAAGCCGCCTGGTTAGGAAAACCGATTGTTTCTTTCGCGAGCGGCGGCCCCACGGAATTTATTACGCCCGGACTTGGCACCATTGTACCAAATCTGGATATTCCGTTATTTGCAGAAAGTATGTTACAATGGAAAAACAAAATATCGAGCTTTGATAAAGATTTTTCACGTCGTAAAGCACTTGAATACAGTGTTGAAAAAGGCGTGTCGCAGTGGCAGAATATTGTTGAAAATTTCACGGCAGACAGAAATATTTAAGTTAGTAAATCTGAGAATGATATGAATGAATTTTTACTTTCCTGGACTCCATTCAGGAAAATGATTGCGGCGATCGGATTTATTACTTTTTTCATTCATTTCAATTCTTTTGGAAATGTTTTGCAGGAAAAAACTTCTCGTGCAGAAGCTGTTGATACGCAACGTTATCTGGCGCTTGCTTCTTCTGAATATTTCAGAAAATGAATCGCAGGGACCTGAACTTGATCTTATCAGAATGGCCAAACAATATGGCCTAAATACCGTTTATCTTACTGTTTCCTGGGATAAAGTTTACATGAATTCTCCCACAGATACACCCAGGTGGACACGGTTTGATGATCAGGTGAAACTTGCAACAAGTCTTGGCATGAAAGTCGCAATTCGAGTTCATCTTGGCAGACATTTGACGCGCTCAGAGAATTTCTGGAAAGCCGCAAAACGGAGAAATTGACAATTTTGGTAAAATACTTAATTCCGGATATCACGATACTTCTTTTGGCTTTGACCAGCAGGATATTGTCAAAAAAGGCATTGATTTTGTAAAGGAAGTTACCCAGCGCTATAAATATCTTCAGACGCAAAAAAGCCTGCTGTTTATTGCCGTTACCAATACACCCACACAGGAATCGGGCTACCCGGCCTGGAACCTTACTGATGATAAAGAAAAACCGGCCGCTTTTGATTATTCCCCAACCATGATTATCAGGTTTTCGTGCATGGCTTAGCACAAATTACAAAAAGATTGACAGGCTGAATTATCTGTGGGGTACGTCATTCAAATCATTTGATCAGGTGTATGCGCCTTCTGCCAATTGGGATCCGCATCTTTCCTTTGGACAGCGCGCCGGAAAAGACTGGTATTTGTACAGACATATCGTTTTAAAAAAATACATTAATCAAATGATCGATGCTGTAAAATCAGTTGATGCGACAATAAAATATGTATCTGATTTTGGCTCGGTTTATGATACTCCATCGGCGAGCAGAGGAACGCTTGCTTACAAAGATCTCAGTGAAAAGGCAGATGGTATCAAATCAAATGATGAACCTGGCGCTGATCATCATTTTTCAATGGATGTATTAAGAAGTGAAGCTCCTGCGGATTTTATTGTAGGAAATGAAGCTTTTTACAATTCTTCACTAGGTTATAGCGCAACCGCGGCTCAGATCAATGAAAACTTTGCTAACGGAGCTAATTTCATCTCTGTGCTGGTTTCCACAATTGCCGACATGCAGGCATTAGAATCTACCCTCAGACAGTCTGGTACGCGCTGGCTTAACACACCCATTCAGCCGATAACTTATAAAGATTCAACCGGATATCGGTTGTCTTCGGCAGTAGAAAAAGGAGGTTCGTGGAATGTTGTTTATAACGACTGGTCAAAAAAGGCATATGCTAATCCATCGAGTCCAAAACCGGTTTATATCAAACTGGTAGAAGATTTATTAACCCCAGAATACTGGCTGGATGCCTCCAATCATGCACCCTACGTGTTCAGGCCAATTCCGATGCAGATTATTGCGGTGAATAAGGATTTCACTTTTAGGCTTCCTATTGATACATTTTCTGATGGAGATGGTACGATTGTCAGTTCGCGTGTCGGCACATTACCAACCTGGCTCAAATTTAATTCCGGACAGTTAACAGGACGACCGACCGCTTTGGGCGATTTCAGAATATTGGTTCAAGGTGTCGATGATGAAGGCGCAACGGCCGATGCATATCTGACAATTCGTGTAGAAAGCAAAGAAAACACAAATAAACCTCCAACGGTAAGCAGTAATTTTTCGAACCTGAAAGTTGCTGTAAATGAGCCTTTTACATTTACAGTTCCAAAAACTGCATTTGTAGATAGCGACGGGACCATATCAAAAGTAGAAGCAAGTGAATTACCTTCCTGGTTGACATTTTCGAATGGTGTTCTGACAGGCAGACCAACAACAACAGGTGATAACAGGATTTCATTTAAAGCATACGATAATCAGGATGCTTTTGTAGAAATCTATTTCAATGTACAGGTTGTAGAACCGCAGTTTTTAAATGATCTTCCTTACATTACAGCCACATTTCCAGATAAATATGCCCAGGTAAATCATCCTTTTACTTTTATTTTGCCTTCGGATATTTTTGCCGATAACGATGGCTATATATCATCCATTACAGTACAAAACAGGCCTTCCTGGCTGGATTTTTCGCTGAATGTTTTTTCCGGTACACCAACCGAAGAAGGCGAATATCGGTTGATCATCCGCGCTTACGACAATTCAGGTGGATCTGTCGAAACGGTTTTAGTCATAAAAGTTGAAATTCCGCAGTATTCGTTTTGAAATTGTAAGAGGAGGTCGGGCCGTTGATCAAACAATCATTCGTTCTCTTAGCGGTAATGATGTATTGGCTTACGATGACTTGCCATCACTATTGAATATTTATGCATATGGAAATTTTGAATATGATCAGGTCAATTTCAATCTGAACGGCCCGTACAGAAAAATCTCCACGACGTCTAAATTTCCGTACGCTTTGTTTGAAGGAGAAACCGGATTTGCTCCTTATGTTGGCCGATACACACTAACCGTTATCGCTTCCAACAAAGATTCCGCAGTGGTTTCGAACTCTATTCAGTTCAGTATTTCCTCCGGTGATTCTGTCAATATCACAAAGAATATGACTGAATGGCAATTTTACCCAAACCCGGTCCAGGATATCTTTAATTTCAAACTGCCTGATCAGTCTGCCCTTGATCAATATCAATATTCCATCATTTACAGCACCGGTCAGCGTATGCCTGTTTCTAATGGATATATTACTGTTCAGGACAACCTTGTCAACATGGATCTTACTCGCATGGGACTAACTTCCGGGATCTATTACGTCCGCGTGGAAAGCAGATGGAAAGCTTGTCAAACAGTTCCGGGTTTTCAAAAAATAACACTTTAATTTGTTAAAAAATATCCTCGATTTTTCTTATTAGTATGCTTGCATAATATTAGGAAAGGAAATATATTTGTTAAAAAGTAAATAGTATGCTTGCATACTATAATCAATCTACGACTTGTAATAATTACAAAAATATCGATCATTATGGCTGTTGCAGAAGATAAAAAAACGTCGATTAAGGGAGGTGAATTTTTGATTAAGGAAACACCCGCATCGCAGATTTTTATTCCGGAAGAGTTTAACGAAGAACAACAAATGATTGCCGATACCTGTCGTGATTTTCTGCGTACAGAAGTATGGCCAAGACTGAACGAAATTGACCAGGCGAAAAGTCCTGAGCTGATGTCGTCATTAATGGATAAAGCCGGTGAACTGGGATTGATGGGAACGGTTGTACCAGAGGAATACGGCGGATTTGGAATGAATTTCAATACTTCCATGCTGGTAGCAGAAGCAACCGGTGCAGGAAATTCATTTTCTGTTGCGCTTTCGGCCCACACAGGAATCGGGACTTTACCGATTGTATACTATGGAAATGAATCACAAAAAGCACAATATCTTCCAAAGCTGGCCTCGGGAGAATGGAAAGCAGCTTATTGCTTAACTGAACCGGATTCAGGTTCTGATGCAAATTCAGGAAAAACAAAGGCGAAACTGAGCGAAGACGGAAAACATTATGTCATCAACGGTCAGAAAATGTGGATAACCAATGGTGGTTTTGCAGATGTTTTTATTGTTTTTGCCAAAGTTATTGATGCCAGCGGACAAACAGATAAAAATCTGTCTGCTTTCATTATTGAAAAAACCTTCGGTGGAATTACAATGAATGAGCCGGAGCATAAAATGGGAATTAAAGGCTCTGATACACGTCAGATTTTCTTTAATGACTGTCTGGTTCCCGTTGAAAACATGCTTTCCGAACAAGGAAATGGTTTTAAAATTGCTGTAAATATTCTGAATATAGGCCGTATAAAACTGGCTGCTGCTGCACTTGGCGGTTCAAAACAAGTTGCGAAACAAGTCATTAATTATGCCAATGAACGCAAACAATTTGGTATTTCAATTTCAAATTTCGGCGCGATAAAACATAAACTGGCAGAAATGGCAATTCGTATGTTCACAACCGAATCTGCTGCTTATCGTGTCGGTCAAAATATTGATGATCTGATCATTACGCTAAAAGAAAAAGGATTAAGCGATGCGGAAGCAAAACTAAAAGCACTGGAAGAATTGGCCATTGAATGCGCAATTATGAAAGTGCATGGTTCGGAAGTACTGGATTATGTGGTGGATGAAGGTGTTCAGGTTTATGGTGGAATGGGTTATTCTGCCGATGCGCCTATGGACCGCGCTTACCGCGACAGCCGTATCAACCGTATTTTTGAAGGAACGAATGAAATCAACCGACTTCTGGTTGTTGATATGCTTTTGAAACGTGCGATGAAAGGTCAGCTTGATCTGATGGGACCGGCCATGGCAGTTGGAAAAGAAATCATGTCTATTCCTGATTTTAGTTTTGATGAAGATGAAACGCTTTTCGCAGCAGAAAAGAAAGTAATCAGAAACCTGAAAAAAGCAGTTTTGATGGTAGCCGGTTCTGCCGTTCAGAAATTTATGACGAAACTTTCTGACGAACAGGAAATTATCATGAATCTGGCTGATATGGTGATTGAAACCTATGTGGCCGAATCTGTTTTACTTCGTGTTGAAAAAAGAATTGATTTGCTTGGGTGCAGAGGCAAATGCACTGCAAAAAGATATTGCGCTGGTTTATTTAAATGAAGCCGTAGAAAAAGTAAATAATGCCGGAAGATCTGCCATTACCAGTTTTGCAGAAAGCGATGAACTGCGTGTCATGCTGATGGGTTTGAAACGTTTTACGAAAATTGAACCGCTGAATCTAAAAGATGCACGCCGCAGGATAGCAGATGCGCTGATTGCGAAAAATGACTATATATTTTAGATAAGGCAGAAATGCCAAAGAGATTAAATTGAATTATTAACCTAGCTAATGACTTATTAAAAACAGAAACCAGGCGAAAACCTGGAAAACTAAAAACCAAAGACGATCAATTGAAAGGCCGGAGCTGTGTTAGTTCCGGCCTTTTTCTGTCAATTTTTTCAATATGTTAAGCCAGGTTGCTTAACAAGTGTTAACGAAGTAGTTTAACTCAGTTTTTTTCATGAACTTTCACACGAATTGCATGGTTTATTTTCATTATGCATATCACCCTAAACTCTGAGTACATTGCATTCTTTAATTGAGACTGAAAAACCACCTTTCATGACTGTTCATTCCGTTGATTTGCGTACTACGGGTCAGTTCCCTGCGCTGCTTCTCGATTATCTGGATCAAAAACCTTCGCTTAAAGACTTTTACGGTACTTTTCCAACTGTTGAAAACGCCGCTGATATCATAAAACAAAGAGCAAATTTTAGTCTTGAAAAACGTCAGACGCTGGTTAAGGTTTTGGAAGAACAATATGCAGGACAACCTTATTTGCCGGATTTCTCCATTCTTTTAGACGAAAAAACATTTACAGTTACAACCGGTCATCAGCTTAATATTTTTACCGGACCGCTATATATAATTTATAAAATTGTAACCATCATTAAACTTGCAAGGGAATTAAAGGAAAAATATCCTGAATATAACTTTGTGCCTGTTTACTGGATGGCCAGCGAAGATCATGATTTTGCTGAAATTGCATCATTTCATTTGTACGGACAAACACATAAATGGGAAGGCGAGCATAAAGGTGCTGTTGGAAGACTGAATCCAAAAGAACTTGCAAAGTATTCTTAAATTACTTGCCAGACAGACCATTACTATTTGCAAAAGCATATCTGGAAAATGAAACCTTATCCGACGCAGTTCGATGTTATATGCACGAATTGTTCGGAAAAGAAGGATTGATTTGTCTGGATGCAGATAACGCCGACCTGAAACGTCATTTTCTTCCTGTTATTAAAGAAGAGCTTACAACTTCAACTTCCGCAGAAATTGTAACAAATACCACTGCAAAACTTTCTTCGCTTGGCTACCATACGCCGCTGAATGCACGCGAAATCAATTTATTTTATCTTGTTGATAATCTGAGAGAACGTATTGTCAAAGAAGATAATCTTTACCGGGTTTTAAATACGGATCTGGTTTTTACAGAAGAAGAAATTATTGAACTTGCAGACGAACATCCGGAATATTTCAGTCCGAATGTTGTGCTTCGTCCGTTGTACGAGGAAATTATTTTGCCAAATCTAGCCTATATCGGCGGTCCTTCGGAAGTTCCTTACTGGTTGCAGCTAAAAGGTGTTTTTGATCATTACAATGTAACTTTCCCGATGTTAATTCCACGGAATTTTGCAATGTATATTACAGAGCAGCAACGTAAAAAAGTTGAAAAGCTTGAAATCAGTTACGAAGATCTTGTTTCTGGATGAAGTAACATTGAGAAAGAAATTTGTTGAAACACATTCAACAAATATCTTGGATCTTGATGAAGAAAAAGAATCGTTTCTACGCACTTTTTGAAACGATACTGGCTAAGGCAACTGCCATTGACAAATCCATGATAGGTGCTGTAAAAGCAGAAGAAACCCGCATTCGTCACTCGTTTGAACATCTGGAAAAACGCCTGAAAAAAGCAGAGGAAAGAAATCACGAAAGTGAAATTGACCAGCTTCTTGCTTTGAAATACAAATTGTTTCCCGGAAAATCGTCTCAGGAACGTTATGATAATTTCCTGAATTTCTACCTGAATGATCCGACGTTTATATCAAAACTTCTGGCAGCTTTCAAGCCGCTGGATTTCCGCTATAACGTTTTGATAGAAGAATAATTTAAAATCAGTTTTTCAGTTTAACGTCACCATAATTGGAGAAAACGGTGATTTTCGTACCTGAGCCGGTTCCCATTTTGCCCTGATACTGTTTTGACTGATTAAATGTAGTTTTTTCTTGTTTGGCAGGTTGTTTGGAAAAATTCACATTAGGCGGACAACTAAAATTTCCGTTTGTTACAATCACATTAAAGCTATTCGATTCTGCCGGAAGGGTCACAGTAGAAAATTGTGCCTGAATATTCAAATGTTCGTCAGAAGAAGGAAGTTCTTCCATCCGGAAATTGTCCGAATAATTTAAATTGATTTTCCCCTTTCCACGAAGTTTCCCAATTACGGCTTCTGAATAATTAATATTGGTTGTCAGATCATTAACATCGCCAATAGACAAGCTCTCCATTTTTAATATTCAGTATCAGCGTTTTAACCTGATCAAGTTTCAGATTTGAAAATTTGAATTCCATATTTCCACCTTCCATTTTCCCGATTTTCACCTGTCCAAATTGTGAATTGATCACATTTTGAACATTATCCAGCGTGTTTGCATAGAAATTTCCATGTCTGGAATCAATAGTAAGCGGGGCTTCAAATACTGGAATATTGGTATCTCCAAATTGATTTTTCACTACCAGTTCATTTTCCTTTGGCATATAAATCGTGTAATCGATCTGGATAAAATTCTTATCGCCAAATTTGTTTCGTATCGCATTCCAGCCACTACTGGCAAAACTGTTTTTGTCGATAATCGTTTTAAGCCCGATCAGATTTTTTGACCGGGTTTCGCCAATCTTTACCGAATTCATATATTCTGATGCCTTGGAATCATTTTGAGCAGAAGCGGTAACAATGATCTCAATTTTGATCTCATTTTTCTTCCAGAGATTTACTTTTACCTCGCCATACTGATTATCGATCATAAGCTGATCGCGCTCATTTACATCGAAAACTTTCACAATATTTTTCCGCTTTTCAACAAGCATGGATTGCTCCGGACCAAAGGCAAAAGCGTACGCAGGAAACAGTAAAGCAATATTAAACAGTAGGTGAATTATTTTTTTCATGGCTTTGGGTTGCCTTTTTGATACGTTGTAAAATAGTCAGTTGCTGATTTAGCAAATCCACCTGATATTGCAGATTTTCTATCATAGCACGAATCAATGCTTCCTGGTTTGGCGCATTGCCCAGATCAGATTTAAGATTCTGGTAGCTGTTTTCAAGACTTTTGAGATCAGCCGAAAAATCTTTGTATAACTCAGGATTATTACTTGCCAGCTTAAAAATTTCATTCCGTTTTTCATCAATCATAACATTGTACTGATTGAATTCACGGGCATAAGCAGGCACTTTAAGTGCGACACCCGGATCCCGGGTTACACCATATTCCTTGTTGAGGTAGAAGAGATAACCGATTCCCAGAGCCAGAATCACTCCGGCAGCAATCCGCCAGTCGAAATAAGGATTGTGAAGTCGTTTTACTTTTTTTTGCGGTTCTGTGGACACCGAAGGAATACTATTTTCGATTCGATCCCACAAAGAATCCTGAGGTAAGAAAACGTCAAATCCATCCCTATTATCCCGCACAAACCTCTCCAGACGATCTTTTTTATCAGAAGACTTTTTCATTGATTGTTAACATATAAAGTGTAAAGTTTCGATTCAAATGATACTGTTTTTTAGTTTTTCAAGTTATTTGTTAGTACTCCTCTTTTGTTATAATCGTTGCGTTTATTCGCTCGTCAAGCTCTTTCCCAAGTATTTCTGTCAACTTTCTTTTTCCCCGCATATATTGCGTTCTCGATGTCGTTTCGCTGATTCCCAACACTTCCCCGATTTCCTCGTGATCGTAACCTTCAAATAAATAAAGACTCACCACAACCCGGTAACCATCAGGCAATCTCAAAACCGCATTTCTGATCCGCTCCACTTCCAGACGTCGTATCATTTTCATGCCAGCCAAAGCTGTCGTCCATTTCCTGTCCATCTTCCAGCGTTTCCTGAAATTCATCCATTTCCACCCATTTTACCTTTCTGCTCCGAAGGTGGTTAATGGATTTATTTACAACAATCTGCTTGAACCAGGCACCAAAAGTCGACTGCTGCCGAAATTGATGAAGGTTCGTAAATGCGTCCACAAATGCCTCCTGCAAGACATCTTCTGCTTCACCGTTATGATTTATTATCCGCATGCAAATGTTGAACATAGCCTTCGAGTAGCATTTGTATAGCTCGTACTGCGCTTTGCGCTCTCCGAGTTTACAACGCTCTACCAGGTCGACATGCTGGTCGGTGTACAATTTCGTTTTCAAGCAGAAGGTTTAGATTTGAACGTTCTGAGTTAAAGAGGTAATAACTAGTGCAGATGTTGCATCAAGGTACAAAATATTTTGGTGGCTGTCGGCAATCGGCCGTCAGCAATCGGCTTACAACCACTAAAACTCCGATTTTCAGCAACAGTTTGAAAGCCGACTGCCGAAAGCCGACCGCCTTTTGAACAAACCCAATCCCTCATTTGTTATTAAAAAGAAAACATCCGGTTTTGAGTATTGCTCAAAAATGGCCTATTTTGTTACTTACAATCACCGAATCTGTAAATGAAAACGTTTAATATACCCGATTTTTACCGGAGCCGAATTATCACACCGATTAAGGAATTCCGTCGTAAAAACGATAAACTGAAACGTGATTATCACGCCTACCGTACTGGATTTCGGCCCGGTTCAGTTTCTGATTGCACGTCATTTCGGATTTTGTTATGGTGTTGAAAATGCCATTGATATTGCTTACAAAGCCATTTCTGAAAATCCTGATAAACGAATTTTTCTGTTAAGTGAAATGATCCATAATCCGGATGTAAACCGTGATCTGACGGATCGGGGCGTGAAATTTATTATGGATACCAAAGGAAATCAGCTGATTCCGTGGGAAGAATTGACACCGGAAGATATCGTCATTGTTCCAGCTTTTGGAACAACGATTGAAAACCAGAAAAAACTGGCCGAACTTGGAATTAATTCCTATATCTACGATACAACTTGTCCGTTTGTAGAAAAAGTCTGGAACCGCGCTGAGCAGATCGGAGAAAAAGATTATTCGATCATTGTTCATGGAAAACCTTTTCATGAAGAAACACGGGCAACTTTTTCACATAGCAAGGAAAATGCACCGACGATTGTGGTTGAAGATATGAAACAAACAATTCGTTTGGCTTCATATATCACCGGCGAACTTCCTGCACAGCAGTTTTTTGAAGATTTCAAAGGTCAATATTCAGAAGGTTTTAATCCTGAAAAAGATTTGCAACGAATCGGCGTAGTGAATCAAACTACGATGCTGGCTTCTGATACACAAGGCATTGCAGATTATTTGAAAAATGTAATGATCAAACATTACAACCTGCGGCCGGAAGAAGTTGAAACACGTTTTGCCAATACCCGCGATACGCTTTGTTACGCAACGAATGACAATCAGGATGCAACTTATGCTTTGCTGACGCATCCGGCTGATCTGGTGATTGTTGCCGGCGGTTATAACAGTTCAAATACTTCCCATTTGGTAGAACTTTGTGAAGCAAAACTGCCAACCTATTTTATTGAATCAGTTAATAAAATTCTGGACAACAATCTGATCAGACATTTCAATCTGCATACAAAAGAAGAAATGGTCACAGAAAATTATTTACCGGCAAAATCTCCCGTTCGTATTATGCTTACCTGCGGAGCTTCCTGCCCTGATGCCGTAGTAGAAGGCATTTTAATGCGTTTATTATCATTTTTCGAAGATACTAAGCCGATTGAAGAAGTAATGAAAGCCTTCTGATTTTTGAATATATTTTCTGACCGTTAACGTAAATCAGGTCAGATAAAAATAAGATTTGACACAATAACAGTTAATTTAGACGGATGATTTTTTGTTATAAAAAATCATCCGTTTTTTATATCCGGATTTTGGATAAAAAACGTTATTGCCGCAAACAAATCCTGTTAGTCTGAAAAATTCGTTAACATCTCATGAGAAAATTCTCTTCCTCGTTATTCATTTTTATTCTCTTTTCTGCATATTTATTCAATGGCTGTTCCTCGCTGAATGAAGTTAAAATTGCCGGAACAAATTTTAAAGATGAGATCGGTCAATCTCAAAATCTCATTTTTACTTTCAATAAAGATCTTGTCTCAGAAAATCAGCTTGACAACTGGGATTCAACGCAATACATTCAGTTTGAACCAGCTGTTCGGGGGAAATTCAAATGGTCGGCACCGAATGAACTGGTTTTTTCACCAGTAAATGGTTTTGGTTCTGCCACAAATTACAAAGCAAAACTTACCGACAAATTATTATCCCAATCCAAAACGGATAAAAAGTACGACGTTTCAAGCGAAACGGTAGATTTTCATACGCCTTATCTGCAACTGATAGAAACGGAAAGCTGGTGGACATTGTCAAAAGAAACCGGTCGCCAGGAAGCGCGGTTGAAACTGATTTTCAATTATCCGGTTACTACTCAAAATGTTGCTGAAAGATTAAAATTAACGCTGGCAGATAAATCTGTTTCATACAAAATCCTGCCTTCTGCGGAAGGAAAAATAATTACACTTGCATTGGCCAATACCGGTGCAGCAGATAATAATCCTGTGCCGTTGCAGATTACATTGGACAAAGGATTGAAAGCACAAAATACCACTTACGTTACCAACGAAGTTTTAGAAAGAACAACCAGTTTGCCCTCGCCGCTACATCTGGAAGTATTCGATATCAAGACTGGTTTTGAAAATAACGCCGCTTTTGTCCGTGTCATTACAACCCAGGAAATTGTCAAGGAAAGCATTGAAAACGGCTTTTCAATCAATCCGGCTGCAACATTAACCAGTGAACTAACAGAAAACGGTTTTATTCTGAGAGGTGATTTTAATGAAACTGATACTTATGCACTTTTAATCAATAAAACATTAAAAGGCGTACTTGGGAAAACACTGGAAGATGAAACTTCACGTGATTTATTTTTCGGAAAAATGCCGGCAGGAATTTCTTTTGCCAATAAAAAAGCACTTGTACATGACGCCAAAAGGTTCACGGAATATGGGTGTTCAGATTGTGAATGTGCCGAAAGTTCAGGTAAAAATTGCCAAACTTTATGCCAATAACATTCTGAGTTACGTACGCTCAAACCGTTGGGAGGAATATGGTTATGTTGGTGAAGAATGGAAATCGACCGGTTCATTTAATTATAGCGGCGATGAGGAAAATAATTTTACGGATGTCGTTGTAAATAAAGTTATTGACACTGAAAATCTTCCAAAAGCAAAGGGAATTTCAGCATTGAATATTGCACTTCCCGATGATAATGGTCGCCGTGGAATTTATCTTGTTTCGGTCAATTCAAAAGATGAAGCATATCTGGGCGCGACAAAACTGGTTTCGATTTCTGATATCGGTTTGATTGCCAAACAGGGAAAAGACGAGCTTTGGGTTTTTGCCAATTCGATAAAAACCAACGAGCCGCTGGCAAATCTTGAAATCACTTTAATCAGTACCAATAATCAATCCATGTTTACCGCTACAACCGACGGAGATGGCATTGCACATATTGAAAAATTGGGTGAAAAAGCACCTGGATTTAAACTGGCGATGATTACCGCAGGAAATAAAGAAGATTTCAATTATCTGCTTTTGGATGATACCCGCGTAGAAACTTCCCGTTTTGAAGTGGAAGGGCAACGTGATAATACTTCCGGTTTGCAGGCTTTTATTTACGGTCAACGCGATATGTACCGGCCAGGTGAAACGCTTCATTTTAATACCGTTATCAGGAATCAAAATTGGCAGGTTGCAGCCGAAGTTCCGTTAAAATTAAGATTAGTTACGCCCAATGGAAGAGAATATCGAACCTGGCGGAAAAGTACCAATAAGCAAGGCGCTGTGGAAACGGAAGTCACCATGGAAACAGCAGCACTAACCGGAACTTACGTTTTGGAAGTATACAATGCCAATGACGTTTTACTCGCTTCGCAATCTGTTAATGTTGAGGAATTTATGCCGGATCGAATTAAAGTCGATTTGAGCGGTGCACAAAAAGAATATACTTCCGGAAGCACAATTTCTCTGACAGCAACGGCATTAAATTTATTCGGTCCGCCGGCCAGTAATCGTACGTATGAAATGGAATCTCAGCTGAAAAGAAAAAGCTTTTCTGCTGCTGGTTTCACTGAATACACTTTTGATATTCCTGCTGAAACAACTTTTGAAAAGGAAAGACGACAAGGGGTAACCAATGAGCAGGGACAGGCAACCGAAAAATTTCCGCTGGCTCCGGGAATAAAGGATATCGGGGTTTTGGAAGGAAAAATATATGTTACCGTTTTTGATGAAAATGGCCGCCCGGTTAACCGTTTACAGCATTTTGATGTTTTTACACAAAACGTTTTTTACGGAATTCATTTGCCTGATTCTTATGTCGGGGTAAATGCACCGGTACCATTTGAGATTGTTGGTGTTAATAGTAAAGGCGTTTTGCAAAATGGTGCAAAAGCAAAAGTGGAAATTGTTCGACTTGAATATCAGACCGTTGTAGAAAAGAAAAATGAACAACTGACTTACACTTCCAGAAAAAGTGAAAAAATTGTCTATTCAAATATTCTAAATCTTGTCAATGGAAAAAATACTTTCCGCTATGTTCCGACAGTTTCAGGGGAATATGAAGTGAGAATTCGCCGGCCGGAAGCGGAACATTACAGCGTTGCCAATTTCTATGCTTATGGGTCAGGTTATACACAATATTCATCTTTTGAAGTAAGTAATGAAGGGCGGGTTTTGATGGAAACTGATAAAGAAAAATACAATGTTGGGGAAACGGCGAAAATTCTATTCAAAACACCATTTGACGGGAGACTACTGGTAACTGTTGAAAGAAACAGTATTTTGGAACATCACATTTTAACTACTGAAAAGAAAGCAGCAGAATTTAAACTTAGCCTGAAAGAAGAACATTTACCAAATGTTTTTGTGACAGCAACATTAATCCGGCCGCTTGATAATTCTGATTTGCCATTGACTGTTGCCAATGGTTTTATTCCTGTTTTAGTAGAAGATTCAAAACGAAATCTGTCTGTTTCAATAACAACTGTGGAAAAGTCAAGATCAAAAACAAAGCAGCAAATCAGGATTAAAACGCAACCTAATGCAGAAGTAACAATTGCCGTTGTCGACGAAGGTATTTTGCAGATCAAGAATTTCAAAACGCCGGATATTCATGGTTATTTTTATCAAAAACGAGCTCTGGAAGTTACCAGTCATAATTTATACGCGTTGCTTTTCCCGGAATTAAATATTTCTGGTGCGTCCAGTTTTGGTGGTGATGGTTATGATCTTGAAAAGAGAATTAATCCGTTAAGTAACGGAAGAACGGAACTGGTTTCTTTTTGGAGCGGACAAATTACTGCTAATGGAAGCGGTGAAGCCACTTTTGATATAAACATCCCTCAATTCAGCGGTGATTTGCGGATTATGGCTGTCGCCTACAAAGACAATGCTTTTGGTTCTGCGAATAAAAATATGAAAGTGGCGGATCCGGTTGTGATCAGTGCCGGTTTGCCTCGTTTTTTAAGTCCGGGCGATGAATTGATTTTGCCGGTTAATATCAGCAATACAGAGAAAAAACCGGCAGATGCAACGGTAACCTTACAAGTAAGCGGACCGCTGAATTCCGGTTCAATTCCAACGGTTCAAAAAATCAGTATTCCCGCTGGAAAAGAAACCAGAGCGATATTTTCTGTAAAAGCTTTGACGGCTATTGGCACCGGAAAAGTGATTGTAAAAGTGAATGCTTTTGGAGAAACGTTCACCCAACAAACGGAAATTACGGTTCGTCCGGCTTCACCTTTGTTGAAAACAAGCAGTTCAGGATTAATCGCCGGCGGACAGCAGGGATTGATTAATCTTACTACTAATTTTATTCCTTCTACGGCTAGCAGTCAGGTTGTTTTAAGTCGTTCTCCTCTTGTTGGAGGAGGCGGAAAAGCACTTTCTACACTTTTAGGATATCCTTATGGTTGTCTGGAACAAACGATTTCAAAGGCATTTCCTCAGCTATATTTTGCTGATCTGGCCAAAGCGATGGCAACGCCGGTTTATCTTGTAAAAACGGGAGAAAGTGATTTTAATCCGGTTACGAATGTGCAGCAGGCAATCCGGAAAATTGAGTCGCAGCAATTGTTTAATGGCGGTGCGGTTATGTGGCCGGGATCTGTTACAGAAGATTGGTGGACAACGGCTTATGCTGTTCATTTCCTGGAAGAAGCACGCCGGGCAGGATTTGAAATAAATCCAAAAACATTAAGCAAAGCAATTGATTATCTGACTGGAAAAACCGGAACAACTGCGACAAGAGAAGTTGCGATAGCCAGTACAAATAATAATTTACCAAAAGAATCATCTGACGCAAACCCGCAAAACAGTCGCACGGCGTGAGACGATTTATTCTTTATATGTCCTTGCTTTAACCGGTTCGCCAAATCGTTCAGCAATGAATTATTATAAGCAAAACCCGCAACTGCTGACGGTTGACGCCCGTTATCTGCTGGCAGGAGCTTTTCAATTGATTGGAGATACAAGAAGTTTCAGTTCGATTTTGCCAAAAAGTTATGTGTATCAAAATGGCAGCACGGTTTTTGATGACAGTTATTCTTCTCCGTTAAGAAATCTCGGTTTGGTACTGAATACGCTTTTAGAAACGGATGGAGATAATTTGCAGATTACACCGTTAGCACGTCAATTATCAAAAGCAATTCAGTCTGCCTCTTACATCAATACGCAGGAAGCAAGTTTTGCAGTTTTGGCTTTGGGAAAAGTGGCTAAGAAAACTTCGGCCTCAACGGTTACTGGTTCTGCTTTGGTAAATGGAAAGAAAATCGCTGCTTTTGATGGTAAAGAATTGAAAATTGCCAAAGGAATTGTAAATCAAAAATTGGCCATAACGACTCAGGGAAAAGGTGATTTGTACTGGTTTGCACAGTCAGAAGGAATGTCTGCAACGGGTGCTTTTGTGGAAGAAGATCAGGGATTAAGTATTCGTCGACAGTATTTGACGCGTGATGGAAAACCGGTTTCTGTACTGCATCAAAATGATCTGGTTGTGGTAAAATTATCGCTTTCAAGTACAAATGGACTTCCGGTGGAAAATGTTGTCGTGACGGATTTGTTACCGGCTGGTTTTGAAATCGAAAATCCAAGGATTACGGAACCTCGTGATATGCCTTGGATCAAAAATGCAGCTATACCGACTTATTATGATATTCGGGATGATCGGATTCACTTTTTTACAACGGCTGATAAAATTGAAAAGTCATTTTATTATCAGGTTAGAATTGTTTCCAAAGGAACATTTACAACGGGGCCTGCGGCGGCTGATGCGATGTATCAAGGGGAATATAGGAGTTATTCGGGAGGTGGAAAATTGAAGGTTGAATAGAGACTTTCGTTCTTAACCGCAATGGACGCAATGGGTTTCGCAATGGACGCGAAATAATGCAACTTTTCATTACCCGTCCGACGGTAGAAAAAACCGTCGGACGGGCCTCCGGTCGGACGGCTTTTTCCGCCGTCCGACCGGTAATAAAAACTTCAACACTGCATCATCTTTCTCATCCTCAACCACAATAGTTTTTTGACATGCAAGAAAAAAACCATTGCGTCCATTGCGAAACCCATAGCGCCTATTGCGCCGGGCCGCCGGAGCGGTTAAAAACAAAAAAGACTGCCCCGAATCGGAACAGCCCATTTGAATCACTATGGCGAAATAATATATTAACTTAACAATCTTCTTTGACTCTGATACGGGCAATTATTTTTTAACAACCGATTTCTCAATCAACTCCGGCCAAGCCGTCAATTCAGGCTGACCTGGTTTACGTTTTCCAAAAAATTGGTTAAACATTGTACCTTCTTTATCAATCAATTCAATTCCTGTAACAATTCCGTCTTCGGTAGGTTTTCTTACAACCCAAGCTTCGTCGATTGCATCTTCACGCAAGTGAAGATTGAAATGCCGGATCCATGATATTCAACCAAGGTCCCATAACAAAAATCTTGTTGATCGGGCCTGTGTGGATCTGGATACAGTTTGGGTTTGAAACAAAAACCATGATAGGCAATTCCGTTTCAGAAGCTGCATCAAAAACGGCCTTCATACTTTCCGGTTTGATTTGGTATGCATATCCTTCCGGCGCATGACGAAGCGCTTCTTTTCTTGACAATTTATATTTACGCAAAAGTCCGAAAAACTCGTGCGTATCTTTCAAATGTAAGCCATTCTGCCTGGAAAGCAGCTGTATCAATATCACCGGCTGGTTCGTCTGCTTTTTTCTCAGGTTTTGCCGCTGTTAAAGCCAAAGTTTCCTGATCCGCAGCGCGGTATTTTTCAACCAAAGCATCATAAGCTTCCTTGTTACTTTGTTCAGTCAGGTAAATTTTATGTGTCGCCTCTCCGAAACTATTAAAGAATTGAAGACTGTGACGATCTCCTTCAGTACAGCAAAGCCGAATTTCCAGTCGCCAAGAAACATTCTCAAATCAATATCCGGTCCTAAAACCAATCCTACATGGTTGTTGAAAGAAACATTTTCGTAAACTCCTTTACGCTCGTGAACCACATGGTCATTACGTGTAAGTGCCATCACGTATCCCAGAGAAGGTACATCTTTAAGCAATTCACGGAAATCACCTTCAAGCAAAATTATATTTTCACCCAATCCCGTGGCAACAAGATCCGCTTCCGTTGTATTCAATTCCTTTGCTGCGTCACGGATACGGGTTTTAGGATTTTCTGCTTTAAATTCAGCCCAACGATCTTTAAGTGCTGCACGGTCAGATATTAATTCTGTCTTCATAGTGAATAGGTAATTTATTATACGGAGATGTTTATTTTTAATATTTAATTAATTTGTCAAACAACAGATACTGGATGATGGCTTCCGGAATAATCACCGGAAATGGCGTATCATCCGGTTGAATAATTCTAACAGATACACCAAAAGCTTCTCTGATATTTTCTCCTGTCAAAACCTCCTGCGCAGTTCCCATCGCGAAAGTTTTCCCTTTTTTCAACATCAAAACCTGATCAGCATATTGTAATGCAAAATTCAAATCATGGACAACGGCAATAACACCATAGCCTTTTCTTGTCATTTCTTTGGCCAGCTGAAATGTTTCATACTGATGCAGCAGATCCATTCCCGAAGTAGGTTCATCCAGTAAAATAAATCCTTCCCGGACTTCCCAGATTTGCGCCAGTGTCCTTGCCAGCTGAACACGTTGCTGTTCTCCACCCGAAAGTGTTGGATATAATCCTGTCCCTGAAATGAGCAATTCCTACTTTTTGAAGACAATGATCCACAATCGCCAGATCTTTCTGCGAAGGTTTTGAATCATAAAATGGATAACGGCCCATCAGCACAATTTCCTGCACCGAAAAAGCAAGTGTGATCACATTTTGCTGGGCAAGAACAGCACGTTTCTGCGCCAGTTCTTTCAAATTATATTTTCTCAGATCTTTTCCATGAAAAGAAACTGTTCCGGAAGTTGGCGTTATTTCTTTTGACAAAGCTTTCATGAAAGTCGATTTTCCGGCTCCGTTTGCACCGACAATTGCCCAGAATTCACCTGTTTTCGCTTTGAAATTGATATCGTGTAAAAGCGATTTATTTTTTACACCAAAATGTAAATTACTAGCCTCGATCATACACGATTTCGTTTTTGATTCCAAAGAAGATACAGGAAAAACGGTGTTCCCAGCAGTGCAGTCAATATACCGATTGGAAGTTCTGCGGGAGCGACAATAGTTCTTGAAATTGTATCAGCCAATGTCAGCACGACCGCACCCCCAAGAGCCGATCCAATCAATAAATAACGATTATCAGGACCAAAAATACTTCGGATAATATGCGGAACTACGAGTCCAACAAAACCGATTGTCCCTGCAACAGCAACCGAAGAACCAACTGCCATTGTCGCCAATATAATAATCGATCTTTTCAACACTTTCATATTCACACCCAAATGCGCCGCCTGACTTTCTCCTAAAACCAATAAATTCAATGACTTAGCCAAATAAGGCATAAAAATTATACTGCAACCGATAAATGGTGCTACGGAAATAACGGTGGTCCAGTTAGCTCCACCTAGACTTCCCAATGTCCAGAAAGTGATTGTTCTAAGCTGTTCATCCGTAGCAATGTATGTCATCAATCCGGTAAGCGCAGCAACAAAAGCGTTGATTGCAATACCGCATAAAAGCATCGTTGTAACACCACCTTCGCCCGTAATTTTCGAGAGCTGATAAACTAGCATCGTTGTTAAAGCTGCACCGACAAATGCTGCAAAAGACAATGTGTAAGCTCCGGCGTATTCATTGACAATTCCAAGAAATTTAATGTTCAGCATAATCACGATCACTGCAAAAAGCGAGGCGCCGGAAGTAACACCAATCAAGCGTTGCATCCGCAATAGGATTTCTGAACAAACCTTGCAAAGCAGCACCTGCAATTCCAAGTCCTGCTCCAACCAATATTCCCAGACAAACCCTTGGCAAACGGATCACCCAAAAAACAATGTCTTTCTGTTCTTCCAGAATTGGCGTGTCAGTCAATCCCATTTTATAAGAAATGATCCCAATTATTTCAGAAAATGAAATGTGCAAAGCACCCGTTCCGACCGAAAAAATAGTACAGGCAAGCAAAGCAATACTTAAAATCAGGATAACCCAACCAGGTGAAAGTGGCTGTTTCAGCTTTTCCTGAATCATTTTCTGGATCCTTGCTTTTTGATTTTGCTATGATTTCTTCCTCTATCATTATTTCACTTTTTGAGCTAATTCAGCAGCAGCTTTTCCCAAGCGTGGTCCAAATCCAGTCAAAAACTGACCGTCCATGGATACAATTTTTTTGTTTTTCCCGGCATTGGTATATGCAACACCCGGAACTTTCAAAAGTCCGTCGATACCGTCAACACTTTCCAGACCGCTTGAAAAAAGTACAAGTACGTCCGGATTTGCTGCTAAAAGAGATTCAGAGGTTAAGGGTTTAAAATCAGTAAAATCGGTTACCGCATTTTTATGGCCGATTAATGCGAACATTTTATCAAGGGAAGTATCTTTTCCCGAAACCATCAATGTTCCGGTTCCACGGGCATATATAAAAAGTAATTTTTTCGGTGTTGTCGTTTTTGGAATTTTTGCCAGATCAGATTTCAATGATTTGATCATTTTCTCTGCCTGTGGTTTTGCATTGAAATAAGTGCCCATTTCACGGATCAGATTTACGGTTCCTTCCTCAGAATATTCCTGTTTGAAAGTCACAACCTTTTTGCCCGAACTATTCAGTTGTTTAAGCACATTGGCAGACATCATGCTTTTGTCACTTGTGATGATCACGTCAGGATTCAGTGCCAGAATTCCCTCGGATGAAATATTTCTGTTATGCCCGATTTTAGGCAATTTGTCCAGAGAAGCCGGATAAGTACTTGTAACATCAACACCTACAATCTGAGATTCCAGACCTAATCCGACCAGAATTTCACTCAATGTTCCATTGGCAGACACGATCCGTAAAGGTGCCGTTTTACTAAAAGCGGGGGCAACAATCAGGCAAAACAATTACAATCAGAGCAGAGAAAACTCTGTTTAAACTCGAAATACGCATTTTCTGTATTCTTTATTTTTATGAGAAAATATCCGGTCGATTTCCAGTGCCAGCAATGTTTCCTGGAAGAGATTTTTTATTTCTTCCACTTCATCATCATTAAAAGACAACATGAAATTCGGTATCGGTGAGGGTAAAAGATGATTTCTGCCGTGTGGCAAAGCAGTTTCCATGGTCTGAAACTGATGCTCGTCGTATAAAACAGAATGAAAGCCATTCAATCCGTCTTCTGAAAAAATGAAAAGTACATTACCAAAAACAAAATTGTAATGATCACAACAGCTGCACTGCCCGATATATCCGTTTTTTGACTGACTTAAAATCCGTAACGATGAATAAGAATGCGAAGCGTCGTGCATAACTAGTCTATGGATAAAATGCCCTGAGATAAATTGAATTTTCCGGAATACTATTCTGCTTTCATTTTATACGGACAAATATAGCGTTTTATTATTTAGACCAAGTATAAACAATAATAAAAAAATAGTTTTCTCTCGCAGTGGCTAAGTAAGAAGTCCTTTAATATCGTAACTTGACTACCATCCGAAATATGCATGAAACTGGTACAGTCCATATATTCTGAACTGTAATCCTTTACTCCTTAACTACTCATTCCATTGAAAAAGCTTTTTACTAACCTTACCTTTTGGGTTCTTACTGCTATTACAGCCGGCGCATTGCTTGGTCATTATGATCCTGAAACGGCTGTCAAAATGGATGTTTTGGGAAAAGGTTTTATTTCAATTGTTAAGATTTTTATTAATCCAATCATTTTCCTGACCATCACGCTGGGAATAATTGGTATGGGTGATTTGAAAAAAGTAGGAAAAGTTGGTGCGAAAGCACTTCTCTATTTTGAAATTGTGACAACGATGGCGCTGATCGTTGGCGTTTTGGTTGCCAATATTATTCGTCCCGGTGATGGCGTGGTTACTGCAAATCTTCAAAAAGGCGATATTTCTGTTTATGCCAATAAGGTGCATGATTTTAGCTGGCTGAAATTTTTTCTGGATAATGTCACTTTGCAGGTACTGCTCGTTTCCCTGATTTTGGGTACAGTTTTAAGTAAATATTCAGGAAAAGATGTGGTTATCAAATGGCTGAGTTTTGCTTCCAAATATGTTTTTAAAGCGCTTCACATTGTCATGATTTTTGCTCCGATCGGTGCTTTCGGCGGAATGGCTTTTACCATTGGAAAATATGGAATTCATACACTTTTACCATTGGCAAAACTGATGGGAACGGTTTATATGACCATGGCTATATTTATTTTCGGAGTTCTTGGACTAATCCTGCGAACTTACAAAATCAGTATCCTGGCTTATTTAAAATACATCCGCGAAGAACTGCTTGATAGTTTTGGGAACCTCATCTTCCGAAGCAGCATTGCCTTCGATTATGGAAAAACTGGAAAGAATGGGTTGCTCCAAACCAGTTGTTGGACTTGTTATTCCAGCCGGATATTCATTCAATCTGGATGGTACTACAATTTATCTTTCCATGGCGACAATTTTTCTGGCCCAGGTTTTTAATGTGCATCTGACAATCGGCCAAATACTTTCGGTAATCGGGATTTTGATGGTTACCTCAAAAGGAGCGGCGGGCGTTACCGGAAGCGGTTTTGTTGTATTGGCGTCTACACTTACGGCCATAAAAGTAATTCCATTGGAAGGTTTGGCACTTTTACTTGGGTGTTGACAGATTTATGTCAGAAGCCCGGGCCATTACCAATATCATCGGAAATGGCGTTGCAACGATCTGGCTTGCCAATAATGAAAAAGAATTTGACCGGGATAAAATGATTCTGGCTTTTGCAAATGTGCGGGAAACGGAAAGCATTATCACTGATAATTTAAGAGATGTGACGCAGCAGGAATCGACGAAATGATTAAAAGTTATGAAGTATCACTTTTCTTTTAACTGATCGTTTTTTCAGATAAAATCCCAATAAAATTAAGAGTCCGGCAACTGAGGCTATAATCAAATAAACAACACCCTTCGAAAACCCCATTTCAACCGGCTCAGCATTTCCAACCAACACCATTCCCGCCCAGGAATAAGGCAATTGATCACTTTTTGAAGCCGTTTTTAGCCATTCAATTTGTGCTTGCTGCAAGGCAATATCTAACGGAATTCCCTTTTCCATTTGATTATAAAACAATTCCGTCAGCTCATAAATTGATTTATTTTCAACACTCCAAAGCGTTGTTAAAGTTGAAGGAATTCCGATCCCTGCAAAACCTCTTGCCAAACTAAAAACACCTTCTCCTTTTTGGTTTTTGCCAACACCAGTCCGGCAGGCGGATAAAACAAGCAATTGCGTTTTGGATAAAGCTGATGATGAAAGTTCTGAAAGTGTCAGCGTTGAATCAGCGAAATATAAAGTAGGCTCAATTTCAGAACTGTCAGCACTGGCGTGTGTAAGTAATTGAATGATACTGTGCGAGGATAATTCCTTCATAAAAGCTCCGCGCGAAGCTTCGTGACCGGTAAGACTTTTGGAAAAAAAGAAATGTTTGTTAATGGCTTCCAATGCAATTTCTGAGCCGGGCAAAGATGCCTGATTAAGTTTTTTAGAAAACTGAACAGGCGCCATTCCAAGAAATGCATTTGTTGAAGATAATCCATTTTCCAACCGTTTCATTTTTGCCAAAAAACTGGCGGAATAAGTATAACTGAAAGCATATTTATTAACCAGAAAATCCGGTTTTTTAGCAGAAAAACTCAAACTTTCAAAAGGCAGAAAATTACCGTCAGGCGATATGATCACTCGTTTTGATTGTATTCCAAAAGGTTTTATCAACAATTCGTATAACTTGTTAGATACACTCAAATAATGATCAAACTGCTTATTCTGAATTTCCCTGCCACCTAATAATTTCTGGAATTCTGAAACACATTTTTGATAATCAATAAGTTTAATCTTTTGGAAATCAACTTTTTTGTCCGTGATACTAAGTCCATATACCGCGCTATCACCAACAAAATAAGAAATCAAATTTTGTCCGTCAGGAATAACTTTTTCGCGCACTTCTTTCAGACTTGGTACCCGGTTATCATATTTATATGAATAATATTGAGGATTCGCTTTTTCAAGCTGGTGAACGAATATTTGCTGGTCCTCCTGTGCGTTGTAAAGATCATCCGAAAGCGCAAGATATTCTCCGGATCCCGGTTTGCTTTCACTTAACTGATCCTGTAAATCCGAAATTTTTCATCCGGATTATTCTTTCCCGTTCCACATCCTTTTCACTTAACTGCTGATTTGCTCCCAATTCATTTAACTGATCATTAAGCATAACTGCACGACTTTTTTCAAAAAAATAAAAAGCAGTTTCAGGATCTTTTAGCAAAAAACAGGTTTCAATCGCACGCTCATACATTCCTTTTGTGCGGTTTCTCCAAAAGAGTTTTGACACATTTCCGGTATGCTCCCAACGCATGAAATCAATCATGGTATCGGCCAGCATATAGTTTTTTAACGCATTTTTCAGCTTAACAGGATCCGTTTTTGAAGATTTAGAATATGCCAGCCAGGTATCAGCATTATCCTGAACAAGGGAAAGCAGGTAATCTTTTTGCGCTGTAATTCTGATTGACTTTGCTTTGAGCACAGAAGTAATTCCAGGCAAATTTTCAGCAGGTAACAATTCTTTTAAGCCTTTCTGAAAATATTGAAATGATTTCAAATAATCTTTCTTGGCAGCATAAGCAAGACCCATTCGATCCAGCAAAACACCTTTACTGTAAGCACTTTTATCAATATCCAGCGCTTTTTGATAATATTTCAGCGCCTGGTTATGATCGTTATTCTGATAATAATAAAACCCGATCGCATTGATAAAATCAGAGAGATTTCTGTGTTCACATTTCTCAGCGATCTTGTATGCAAGCAGATATTCCGCTAATTCTTCCTTCTTTTCATGCAATGCCCGTTGATATCACCCAGCAAACGGTGCTGATTTGCCAGGGAATAACAGGCTTCCGGAAGATTTTGCATAATCTTAATCGCCTTTAAGACTTCCGTTTTTGCTTCCCTGTTCCGTTCCAGTTCCGATAATGCCTGCGCTTTTTGCTGTAAAATTTCTGCCAGCGTTTCAAAATCTTTGATTTCAGATGCTACTTCTTCCCCCAGATCAGCGTAGGAAAGTGCTTTTTGAAAATCTCCTTTTACGTAATAAGCATAAACCAAATACAAATATGCACTTGCAGTGTATGGCTTCAGATTCCCTATCGTTTTTACCAATTTTTACCGCTTCACTCAAATATTTTATAGCATTTTCAGTCGATTGGGAGGAATTATAATAAACTCCGATACGATAATTTGCCTTAACCAAATCTCTTTTTTTCAGCGACTTGCCTGACTTTCCATAAAGCGGAATTACTTTTTTTGTGACCTTGATCGCTTCCTCGAAATTCCCGGCAAAACGATGCACCATACCCAATTGCAACAGCGCGCTTATGTAAGTTGAATCTGCAACCGGATAACATTTTTCCCAATCTCCAAGCCATTTTTCGAGTTTAACCTGTTGTATGCTATCAGGATTTCCCGCCGTTATTTTTGAAAGGTCTGTAAAAAAAATTTGGGAAGAGCGACATTGTGCTCTTCCCTCTATATTGAAAAATAAAATGACCAGAAAAAAAATGAGTTGCCTGAACATTAGTATTGAAAAAGTATTGGATCACGAAGGGCTCAAAATACCGGCCCGTTATCCATTTTGAGAAGCGCTCCATTTTGTATTCGTCCTGACAATTCCAGCGTGCTTTCAGTAATTGCATCAATTACATTTTGTCTTGTCGCGGCATCCGAAGGCTCGACAGGATTTGTCGTCAGATATTCGGCCAGTTTCCCGGAGAAATAACTTACGGCAAAAGAAGTTCCGTGCAAAGGTTTTCCATCTGAAGGTGAAGGATAAGCACTGACCACTGCCGCGTTCACAAATTCGGTAGAATAATTTCCATTGAAATGATACCCGGAGAACCAGTCATAAAGGTCTAAATCCAGATTGAGGTCTTTTTTGATTCGCTCATTCAGATTGACTTTTGCATAAGACAAATCCCTGTTATGCAAATCTTTCCTTTCAAATTTAATAAAAGGACTTACGTCAGTAACCGTGATTACGTTATTGAAAGTTTTGCTAAAACAAGCCGGAAAAACGTTGACGGCATCTACACCGGTGGCACTTGGCATGGTATTGAAATCATCAAATACCAATTCTTGTCCTTCATTTCCGGCTGCTGCTACAACCCAGATTTTATTTTTTTCTAGCTGTTCAAATTTCTTTTTCAACAATTCATAACCACCCGGATTTAATCGTCCTTCAAAACTTGCGTTGACAATCTGAATATTCATTCCTGCTTCCTTACAAGCAAGTACATAATTCAGTGAACAAAGCAAATCGTAAATTGTACCCCATCCTGCACAGTTAAAAGCTTTGACCGGCAATACAGGTACTTTTCCCTGTTGATTGATGACCGCAGAAATAATAGAACCGTGACGACCTTCACTTCTTGTAGGATTTAAGGAAGTAACCCGGTTATCGTCATAAGGATTATTGAGAATTTCAAGTTTCGTCCTTGTGGACAGATTTGCGTAATCTGTATTGGTTTTATATTCTGCATCATAAACATTATCAGCATCCTTACATGCTCTTAAATAGGAAGTTACAGCACAATAACCCCAAGAATTTCCACGAAGCCGGTCATTTTGCGACTCGATTTTTTCAATCGTTGCCACATCAAATGTTCGATCTTGTGTTTCAGAATTCACATATGATCCTATCAGATTAGTTTTCCCCTCACCCAGTTTGTACCAAAGTCCGGTATCGATAACACTTACGATAACCGATTTATCATCTTTGAAATTGAAGGATGGCGTACCTAAAACAGCTGGAAAATCGCTGGCCAAAGCCACAAAATCAGTATCCGTAAAGTCACGGATTGAGCCTGGATCTCCGTTGGGTTTTCCGCAAATGATGAGGTTTTCAACTTGTTGCTGGAAAAGTATTCCTGTATTTTCACTGACTTCGAAAGTCCCGAAATCATAATCATCCAACCATTCAATAAGTATGGTATAGGATTCTTCACCAAACTCATCCTTCGGATTTGCACATTCGCTTACACGAATTACCCGAACGGGCAATTGAAGTGTGTCCTTTGAACCGAAAGGCGTGAACGTAAGAACAACCCAGTTATTTTCTCTCAGCAAACTCCTTCCTTCATAGCCCGAAGCTGAAACAACGAGTATTTTTTGCCTTGGCGAGGCATAAACAAAAAAGTCTTTGAAATCGGGAGCTTTGGCTACCGGAAGATGTAATCCCCATTGCTTTGCGTTTTTTTCAAGATCGACATTTTCCTTTGAACGCTTGGAAGGACTTCTTCCGAAATCAAGAACAAGAGAATTAGGATTGTCCTTTTCGTAATCACATTCCAGAAGATTCCGGTCAGCGTCAACGATTCTAAATGAAGGCACAAATTTCATATTGCGGATGTAGTTAAAAAATTATTTTACCCATTTCACAGCCTCTTCCTTACCCTCTAAATTACTATCTATCACCTCATTCAACAAGTTATCGGCTACTTTTTTATCAACCGGCAGACCTCGCTGTAAATGTGCGATGGCCTCATAAAATCTTCCTGGATTTGAATACAGGTTTTTCTGATCTCCCAACTGCTGAAAATATGTAATGGCGCTGTCATAATTTCTCAGTTTCAGAGAAACAATTCCTGCGATTTTCTGCACTTCGGCATTACCCGGATCACGTTTCAAAACTAACTGAATGATGGACGAAGCTTTTTGATAATCTCCCTTATTATATTCATTTATAGCAAGTTGCAAACTATCAGCTTTGCCATCCATATGAACACTCAATGTCGAAAAGTTATCCTTCACATAGATATCTGCCAATTGTTCCTTTTCCCTGATTCCGGAATTTAGGAAAAACCAGCTCAGGCCAAAGGCGATCAGTATAACTGCTGCGGCAGCATAATATACGAGTTGCCGCGTGATCGTTCTGGAAGGCTTTTGGGATAATTTTTGCCATTCAGCATGTTTTGTGGCCAATATTTTTTCCCGATCATCTTCTTTCGCATTTTGTTTTACCAACAAATAAAAAGCAACCGAGTCTGCCAATTCAGGATTTGTCCTTAATTCCTCTTCAAACCGGTTTTTCTCTTCGTCGGAAAGCTGCCTTTCAAAATAATCCTCAATACGTTGTTCCATGGCATTATAATTTTCTTCCACTATCCCTTTTTAATTCCTTTAAGATACATTTCCCTTAACTTTTCCATGCAACGCAAACGACTGGTCTTTACAACAGCGGCAGACTGGTAACCCATTTCCACAGCTATTTCCTGATCCATAAATCCTTCACTCCATGCTTTCAGCATTTGCCGGCATTTTTCACCCAATTCCCGCAGGCGTTCATGTAAAACTTCCAGATCATATTGATCTATAAGCTGTTGCACAATACTTCGGGAATCGTCAGGAAGTATGTTGATGTAATCATCAATCGTATTCCCCTTATGCACCTGCTGACGATTAGTCGCATTCTTCCGCAAAAGGTCAACACATTTGTTATTAAAAATTTGATAGAGATAAGTTTTCAGCCCGGAACGCCCTTCAAAACGCTCATTTTTGATATTTTCTATGATGGTAAGTATGGTATCAGAATAGACCATGGAGCATTCATCAGTGGAAAGTTTGTGTTTCCAGACACCTTCGCGAATGAGGTAAGAATATTTTTCGTAAAGGCCATTTTCAAAAGAACGCATGCGAACCGTCTTTTGATAAAATGCCTTCAATCAGGACATTATCAGAAAGTGTTTTTTGGAAAAATGGCATGGTATGTGCGCTTTCGGAATGGAAATATACGTAAAAACAGCTGTTTCCCGGAAATTTTTCACCAGATGTTTCCTTGTAATCTGCGTTTTTCGACTTAAAGGGTGGAATTCGTCAATCTCTTTTCAATTCAGATAGAATTTCGTCCCTTTTACCCAAACCATTCCGGTCATATTAACCAAATTTCAAATATGAAAAATCTGATCTTATCCGCACTCATTTTATTTGTTTTCTGCCTTACCAGTTGTAAAAAAGATAAGGACGCAAGTCCGGCATTTTCTGCTGAAATTCAGGCTATTGTTCCTCAAAGTATTATTGATGATCTACGAAAACGCGGCATGCCGATTAATGAAGGAATTACGCCGCCAAACGTGGAAGGCATTTACATTTCCTCTCCACATACGCTGGTAAGCACTTATGAAGGTGATTCTTATACCGTTGGTTACGAGTTTGCTGATCTTACAGTGAAATTATCCAAACAGGATGAAGAAGCATTATCTGTTGCCATTGACACAAAACAGAACACTTCAAGCGGAACCGGAATCGGAGGATTTATAGCCGGTGCAGGAAATAAATTTACCATTTTCGCAGAACTGGATGTGGTTGACGGAACCGTTACTTCCAAACAGATCCGAGTATTTTCCGGTGAAATCACAGCGAATGGAATTAAAGATTTTTATTCGGCACTTGTCATCAAAGAAAAAAATGATCCGGACGATACAATGATTGAAGTCGGACAAGGCCGGATTATTAAGGATGGAGATGGATTGGCTGAAAATATTTCATCATTCCGAACCGGCGGTTCAAGTATTAAAACTGCTGATAAAATAAAAACCGATTCACAACGATAGCTATTTCCCAGGTTGCAGTTTACCATTTACACATTACCTTTGACCGACAAAAAAAATCGCACGAGGTATCATGATAAATCAGGAAACTACGACGTTGGCCCGTTCAGAAAGGGCTTTTATAGGAGAAGAATTTGATCTTAAAAAATGGGATGATCTTCAACCCTTTTATGATAATTTAAAAGACAGGGAAATTAATTCGGCTGCGGATCTTCGTCAGTGGTTTTTGGATAGAAGTGAACTGGAATCTTATTTATCTGAAAACTTTGCGTGGAGATATATCCGTCAAACTTGTGATACTGCCAATTCAGGTCTGATCAATGCATTGCAATTTTTCATCACAGAAATTCAGCCGAAACTGGCTGAATATGGTAATGAGCTGGATAAAAAAGCAGTTGAAAGTCCATTTCTGAATGATTTGACAGATCAGGGATTTGCCGTTACAATTCGCGGAATGAAAAAAGCCATAGAGCTTTTCCGTGAAGAAAATATTCCTTTACAAACGGAAATGCAGACCGAAGAACGTCGCTATGGAGCTATTGCCGGTGCTATGACTGTGACGTTGGACGGCGAAGAAATGACTTTGCAAAAAGCTTCGGATCGTTTGCAATCTTCTGACCGATCGGTCAGGGAAGAGGCCTGGCGGACAATTGCGGAAAGACGTTTTCAGGATCATGAAGTACTTGGATGAACTCCTGAATAAACTTGTAACACTTCGCGACCAGGTTGGAAAAAATGCCGGTTTTGCCAAATTACCGTGATTACATGTTTGCCGCCATGGGCCGTTTTGATTATACGCCTCAGGATTGTTTCAACTTCCATGATTCTGTAAAAGAAGCGGTTGTGCCTCTTTTGAATGATATGGCGACGAGCCGTAAAGAAGCTTTGAATGTGGATCAACTTCGCCCCTGGGATACAAAAGTTGATCCGAAAGGATTGCCTCCATTAAAACCATTTGAAAGCGGTGAAGAATTGCTTGACAAAACAATCCGTTGCTTCAGCCGTCTGGATCCGTTTCTTGGAAACTGTCTTCAGATCATGAAAAACATGAAACATCTGGATCTGGAATCAAGAAAGGGAAAAGCGCCGGGCGGATATAATTATCCGCTGGAAGAAATTGGCGTACCATTTATTTTTATGAATGCAACGTCCAATCTTCGTGATATGGTTACGCTTTTGCATGAAGGCGGGCACGCGGTGCATTCCCTGGTAACACGTGATCTGGCATTAAATTCCTTTCAAACATACGCCATCAGAAGTTGCGGAACTGGCTTCCATGTCGATGGAATTGATTACGATGGATTTCTGGGATGAGTTTTTTGATAACGATGCAGACCTGCGCCGCGCAAAAATTCAGCATCTTGAATCCATTATTGAAACACTTCCCTGGGTTGCGACGGTAGATAAATTCCAGCACTGGATGTATGAAAATCCGGAACACACCGCCGAAGAACGTACCAATGCCTGGGTTGAAATTTACAGTCAGTTTACTGATAAGGTAATGGACTGGTCGGGACTGGAAAATCTGCAAAAATATTTGTGGCAGCGTCAGCTTCATATTTATGAAGTTCCTTTTTATTATATTGAATACGGAATTGCTCAGCTAGGGGCAATCGGTGTTTGGAAAAATTATCGTGAAAATCCTGAAAAAGGATTGAAAGGATATCTAGATGCTCTTAAAAATGGGTTACACTGCCCCGATCACAGAGATTTATCAGGCTGCCAACATTCCATTTGATTTTTCCAAGAATTACATCACAGAACTGATGCAATTTGTACAAAGTGAGTTAGAACGATTAAAAATTTGACAATTCATTTGCTAACCATTTGGTGGTTATGCAAAAGGCGGTTATTTTTGTGCGTATTACTATGAACCAGTAGAGAGATGAAATTTAGTAAAATAGCCGCGTTTGTGGCATGTATCGCATTGTTGTCTTCTTGTGACTATCAAAAATATAACCACAAAGAGCAAAAGGACTTAAATGCCAAGAATGACTACGTTTACGGTGTAAGTCCGGATTCTTTACCACGTCAAATGGCTAATAAATATACTGCCGATCCAACAATTGAACCTCGTGTAAATGCAATTCGTGCAAAATTGTATGGTGGTTCAGGTAGTGCATATATCAAAGAATAGTATCTGTTTTACAGAATAGATTTATAAAAAGGATATCCTTCATACGAGGGATATCTTTTTTTGTAATACCCTGCGTATTTCTTGAAAGGAAAATTTGAATTCTGTATTCAATTAGCAGATTGGAACATAATATTCAAAGGGGAATAGCAAGTTAAAAAGGTACCTTTACATGACAGATTAAACAATATTATTGCCATGCATTTTATTTTCAATCTAACCCGAACTCCTCTGCTATCATAAGGCCCGGTTATAAAAATTCATATGTCTGAACTTATTTGAAGATGACAGCCTTTTATAGAAGTTAACTTTTTTGTTAGAATAAAGGTTAATATCAGGAAAGAAGAAAAGTTAAAATATTGGCAGTGACTTTAAATAAAAAGAGTTAGTTAATGTTATAAATAGCTGATATACTGAATGTTTAAAAGTTATTATTTCTGATATAATTAAAAAATAGCAAGTAATTTTAAGCTCAGTTGTGTAAGCGGTTGGGATAATTGTTCCTTTTTAATTTACTTTACACTCTTATTATACACATCAGAAATATAGTATTATTTTAATACCAGATTTAAAAACCGTATTTTAATCTCAATATGAATATAGCGCTCGTTACCGGTTCAGCCGGATTGATTGGAAGTGAATCCGTTGCTTTTTTAGCCGACAAGTTTGATTTAATAATTGGAGTTGATAATAATTTACGTGAATATTTCTTTGGAGCTGACGGAAATACAGCGTGGAATAAAAGCCGAATAGAATCAGCATATACAAATTACAAGCATTATTCTGCTGATATTCGTGAGGTTAGCCAGTTGGAACCGATCTTTAAGGAATACGGATCTGATATAAAACTGATCATTCATGCGGCTGCACAGCCAAGCCATGACTGGGCTGCTCGTGAGCCTTTCACAGATTTCGGTGTAAATGCAGTTGGTACGTTGAATATGCTGGAAATGACACGTCTTCATACACCTGAAGCCGTTTTCATCTTTACTTCTACAAATAAAGTTTACGGAGACAATCCTAATTATCTTCCACTTGTTGAGTTGGAAACACGTTGGGAAATCGACGAAAGCCATCCATATTTTAAAAACGGAATTGACGAACTTCATAGCATCGACCATACAAAACACTCAATCTTTGGCGCTTCGAAAGTAGCTGCGGATATTATGGTGCAGGAATATGGTCGTTATTTCGGAATGAAAACAGCTGTTTTCCGTGGTGGATGTCTTACAGGTCCTAACCATTCGGGTGCTCAGCTTCACGGGTTCCTTGCCTATTTGATGAAATGCGCAATTACCGGAAATCATTACACGATTTTTGGATATAAAGGAAAACAGGTTCGTGACAACATTCACAGCCATGACCTTGTAAATATGTTCTGGCATTTTTACCAAAATCCTCGTCCGGGTGAAGTTTATAACGCTGGCGGTGGACGTTTTGCAAACTGCTCGATGATCGAAGCGATTGCATTGTGCGAACAAATCACAGGCAATAAATTATCACATTCATATTCTGAAACCAACCGTGTTGGTGATCATATCTGGTATGTAAGTGATCTTTCTAAATTTAAAGAACACTATCCAGGCTGGAATTGGGAATTTGGTTTAACTGAAACGCTTACACAAATACACGACGGTATATCTTCAAGATTAGCGAGTGTAAAATAATATCTTAATCTTTATAACCTCCGAACGAGTTAAATCCATTATACTTGTTCGGAGGTTATTTTCATCACTACTATGCCTGAAAATTTTGTTATCATTATTCCACAGTATAATGACTGGGAGGCTCTTAATCTGTTAATACAAAAGATAAATGCAGATTTAAGTCCGACAGTATTGAAAAACTCATCTTTACTGGTGGTTGATGATTGTTCTTCAAAAGACAGAACGGAGCCTTTCGTTCCTTTTGGAGGAAAAGAAATTCAGGTTTTACGTCTTTACCGGAATCTTGGTCATCAAAAAGCAATTGCAATCGGACTTTCCTACGTTGCTGAAAATATCGATTGCGACAATGTGATTGTAATGGACGCTGATGGAGAAGATGCACCTTCTGACATTAACAAGCTGGTTCAAAGATCGTTAGAAGTTCCTGGCAATATTATTTTCGCCCAAAGAAATAAACGGACAGAAAACTTTATCTTCCGGTTTTTTTATATTATTTATAAAAACCTGTTCAAGCTTCTTACCGGAAAAGTTATCACATTCGGTAATTTCAGCCTTGTTCCTCAACGAAGACTTAAAAATCTGGTACGTGTTTCTGAAATCTGGAATAATTATCCCGGTGGAATTATCAAATCCAGAATTCCTTACGATTCAGTACCTACCGACCGGGCAACGCGTTTGGCGGGAGAAAGCAAGATGAATTTTGTTTCTCTTGTTTTACATGGATTAAGTACGATTTCTGTTTTGGTAGATACAACAGCGGTAAGAATATTGATTTTTTCCATATTCATGTCCGGCTTAGCTGTTGCCTTCATCATTATAATTTTGTTTCTGAAATTAATCGGAAACGCTACACCGGGCTGGGCATCAACTTTGGGTAGCACGCTTATTATTTTGATGCTGCAATCCTTTCTTATCTCTTTGTTTCTGGTGTTTATGGTATTACAATATCGCTCTCAGCAGCATTTTATTCCAGCCATACATTACCGTGATTTTGTAGAAAAAGTAGATACCATCAGCTAAAAACGTATGGTAACTTTCGACAGTGCTCCCACAATATACTGGCTTCTTGGTTATTTGTTTGCCGGAGCCGTCATTGTTTCTGCTGTCTATAAAATTATCCCGACAAGAATCTTTCTCGTACTGGCCATATTGCTAGTCGCTTTTATGCGCATGCCCGTGCTCGTTTTTAACCGGGAAATTAATGCAGACGAAAGCCAGATGCTTAGTCATGCAATTACTTTGTATGAAGATCCGGTTTACTGGCGTTCGGTAGATGGAACGACAATTGGTCCGCTCGATAATTATATTCTGGTTATTCCTAAACTTTTTGGATTTCAAATCAACTATTCCAGTGGACGGGTAATGGGTTTGCTCTGTACAATAGGAGCATTGCTTTTTATCTTTCTTGCCATGAAAAACTGGTTTGGAGAATCTCTGTCCAGAATTGCAATAACTACTCCGGTCATTTTTCTTGCCTTCACGCAGGAGACGGATTTTGTGCATTATTCGAGTGAACAGCTCCCTGTTTTTTTATTAGCGCTAATAATCTGGCTGCTTTCAAAAATTATGGAAAGCAAAAATCTCAGGCCGATTGACACCTTTTTTCTTGGTCTTGTTGCAGGAATGATGCCTTTTGCAAAATTGCAATCAGTACCGCAGGCCATAGTAATTGTTTTTGCTGCACTTTGGATTTGCTATCATTATTTTAAACAAACAAAGCAGAGTAAACCGCTTTTATATTTGCTCTCCGGCGGACTGACTTTTCCCATATTACTATTTATCTGGGCTGCCGCAAATCATGTTTTTGGTGATTTTATTGATTTCTATTTATTTGGAAATGCGATTTATGCCGGTGAGAATAACTGGCTGTCCATCCCTTTACAAATGTTCAATCTGATCACGCTAAGTGCTGATTTTAAGATTTATTCACTTGTATTAATCATTCCGATTATTTTGGGAATTGTTTATTCATTTCTCCCAAATTCTGATAAAAAATCGCAAATTCAACTCGTATTGCCTGCTACGTTAATTTTATTGGTACTGGCAGCAATTTATGCGGCTACAAAATCCGGCAATACTTTTATTCATTATCTTAATTTCTGCATTTATCCATGGATCTTGCTCGCAGCATATGGTACTTCAAAAAGGTATAACTGGTTTAATATTTTTTCTGTAATACTGCTATTCTGGTTTGCCGGAAATGATGTGATCAGTTATCGAAAAGAACACAGACTCAATACTTTTGAATCCGTCGGAGGAGCTAATAAGCTAGCAGAAAATCCGGTTGTGAAAGAATTGAAAAAATTCACAAAACCAGGTGATTATATGGTCGTTTGGGGTTGGCAGTGCCAATATTATGTTGAAGCGCAACTTGCACAGGGAACCGCTGAAAATCACTCAGAACGCTCTATTTTCAAACACGCGTTGCAGGAAAAATATCTTAAGCCGCTATCTCAGCGATCTGAACAGAACCAAACCTGCTGTAATTCTGGATGCTGTGGGAAAAAACAGTTTGTGGGTGCAGGACAAAAAAACGCAGGGAATTGAAAATTTCCCCGCGCTCGCGAATTTCGTCCATCAGCATTATACGCTGGTGTCAGATAAGAATGATATAAAATTATTTGTCAGAAAAGACCGGCTTACGACTCAACAGCAAGCAGATGTTCTCCCGTACCTTGCTGCAATAAATCGCTAAGTGTAGTCTGGTCTAAAACAGCCAGATTAGCATCTCTCCACTTTTCCAAAACGGTACGAAGGCTGCAAGTTTCTTCGTCTTTACAATCTTCACATCGACCGTAAAAAAACATAGAAACACAAAGTGCCGGCGCGATAGGACCGTCGATAATGCGGAGCACTTTTGAAAAACTCACCTCACCTGGTGGAATTCTAAGTAAATAACCTCCACCTTTTCCCTTCTGGCTTTGTAAAACGCCGTTATTTCTCAGATCAAGAAGAATTGCTTCAAGAAATTTCTTTGGAATTCTTTCCTTTTCTGCAATGTATGAAATCAGAACGGGTCCTTTTCCAAATTGTTCCGCCAATACTTTGAGCGCCTTTAGAGCGTATTTTGCTTTCTTTGATATCATTGTTGATAAGTATACTAAAATTTCGCCTTTAAAAATTTACTGGATCTGATAACTTATCTTATCCATGTAATTTCTGGATTAACCTGAACCCAATTGGACATAACAAAAGATAACTGCTTTTTATTCATTAAATTGTCGTAAACAAAATAGATGATCCCAATTGGTAATCGCCAAGAAACCACAATTTTAAAAAATATCCTACTTACTCTACTAATTTATAGACTTTTCAAACTAATTTGTAATAAATACAAATATTAATCAAAAATATACACACTGAAATGGCCGCGATTGTAACTCCTCAGTTCGAAAAAAATCAGATTGAAATTATTTCAAGATTGTATTTATATGGTTCACAGGCAACTGATGAAATCGGAAATAAGATTATTGACGAAATCAACCGCATGTATAATGAGCCGGAAGTTTTTGTTGATTTCAATGGAAAACAAATGAAAGTTTCTTTTTTAATCGGATTTAAAATTATCTCAACAAGCGAAGCAATGTTGAGAGCCGCGGTTAATTTTAACTATAAAAATAATTTTATCAGGATTGAAAATGAAAATCGCATCACCAGATCTTTCATGGGTTATGGAATAGGTGATAACGTTGGACATTGGCTTACCAGTGATAATCTTGGTACTTCCACCACCGCAGCACATGAATTCGGACATAGTCTTGGTCTGGATCACCCTGCCAATCTTGACTTTCGCGGAAGTGATACTCCGCCGCCAATTATGGCTCCACGCGGGAGTCTTGTCAATCCGCAATATCAATGGGAACCGACTGCCAAAGCCGGTGAATTTGGTGGGACGATGAACCCAAAATACCGGAAAGTGACAAAAGAAGAAGTTCTGCTTATTTTAAAAGATTTAAACTTTGAAAATAAGCAGAACCACTATATCGGTCAACTTTCTAATACGCTTTTTGATAAAACCGGTAATCCAAGTCGCTGGCTGGCATGATTAATTTCTTGGCGGTTTGCCTCCGTTCAAAAGTCCCTGCATTCTTTCCAGCGTTTTCTTTTCTCCGCAAAGTGATAAAAACGCTTCTCTTTCCAGATCCAGGAGATATTGTTCTGTCACATTTTGTGGAGAACTCAAATCGCCACCGTTGATAACGTAGGCCAGTTTGTTAGCAATTTTTGCATCATGCTCACTGATGTAATTTGCAATTTTCATCTGAGCAATCCCAGTCATGAAAAGTGCCATTCCAGCTTTCCCCTGGACTTTTATATCATTTCTTTGTTTCGGCTGGGTATAACCATTATCCGCCAGATCAATCGCGGCCTGTTTTGCCTCAGCTAATAAGCGACTACGATTTAGTACGATCTGATCTTTATCCTGCAAATAATTCATCGCTCTCGCGTCGTGCGCAGAAGTCGAAACTTTTGCCTGTGCAATGTTCATAAAAGCAGTTTGCAGAATATTCAATTCTGTGTCTCCCGCCTGGTACATATCTGAGCATCTCAACGCCATTTCTTTTGTACCGCCACCGGCAGGAATAATTCCCACGCCAAATTCTACCAGACCGATATAAGTTTCAGCATGAGCCACGACTTTATCGGCGTGAAGATTTAATTCACAACCACCACCCAATGCAAGCGTATGAGGCGCAGTTACGACCGGAATGGAGGAATAACGCGCCCGCATCATCGTTTGCTGGAATTGCGCGATAACCATATTGATTTCGTCAAATTCCTGTTCGATTGCAAACATAAAAAGCATCGCCAAGTTAGCGCCGGCAGAAAATGCCTCACTGGATTCATTTCCAATCACCAGTCCGCGATATTCCTTTTCCGCCAGACTGATACTTTTCTGGATTCCTTCAATGACTTCGGAACCCATGGTATTCATTTTGGATTTGAATTCCAGATTCAGAATTCCATCACCGATATCATACAGATTTGCACCGGCATTTTTCCAGACAATATTATTTGTCAGGTTGCTTAAAATAATAAAACTTTCCTGACCCGGAATAACTTTGTATGATTTTGAAGGGATATCATAATAAAGCTTTTTACCATTTTCAACTTTGTAAAAAGATTCATTTCCAGCTTCCAGCATTTCATAAACCCAGGCGGCCGGTTTTGCATGAAGTTCTTCCATAATACCCAGCATGCTTTTTACCCCGATTGCATCCCAGGTTTCAAACAAACCTAATTGCCATCCAAAACCGGCACAAATAGCCTGATCAATTCGGAAAATTTCATCCGAGATTTCAGGAATTCTGAACGTTGCGTATTTGAAACAATCAGCAAAAGTTCTTCTGTAAAATTCTCCGGCTTTATCTTTTCCCGCCAAAAGTACACTAAAACGTTTCGCTACATCACTGATTGATTTAGTACCTTCCAGTGTAGCAAATTTTACTTTTTCGGAAGGTTTGTATTCCAATGTCTGAAAATCAAGCGCGAGAATAACTGATTTTCCTTTGTCGTCTTTTACTTTTTTGTAAAAACCCTGACCCGTTTTATCTCCCAGCCATTTGTTATCATACGTTTTTTGCATGATTCCGGGTAATACAAAAGCATCACGGGATTCATCCGTTCCTTCTCCGGAAGCGTATAAATTCGCTGCCACGTGAACGGTAGTATCCAAGCCGACAACATCCGATAATCGGTAAGTTCCGGATTTCGGACGACCAACAACTGGGCCGGTCAGTTTATCAACTTCATCCACCGATAAGCCCATTTCTTCGGCCACACGAATGGTTTGGATCAATGCAAAAATCCCAAGCCGGTTTGCGATAAAACCAGGTGTATCCTTACACAGAACCGTTGTTTTACCCAAAAACAAATCTCCGTAATGCATCAGAAAATCAATAACTGATTTATCCGTTTCGGCTGTTGGAATAATTTCCAGTAATCTTAAATAACGCGGCGGGTTGAAAAAGTGCGTTCCGCAAAAATTCTTTTTAAAATCTTCGCTACGGCCCTCCGCCATTAAATGGATAGGAATTCCGGATGTATTGGAAGTGATCAGCGTTCCGGGTTTACGAAGCGCGTCCACTTTTTCGTATAAACTTTTCTTGATATCAAGTCGCTCAACAACCACTTCGATCACCCAATCGTAATTGCTGATATCTTTCAGATTATCATCAAAATTGCCAACTTTTACTCTCGAAGCAAAAGCAGGGCTGTAAAGTGCAGCCGGCGTAGCTTTTAATGTTTGCTGAAATGAATCGTTGACAATTCGATTGCGGACAGCAGGATGATCCGTTGTCAATCCCTTTGCTTTTTCAGCATCACTGGCTTCTTTTGGAACAATATCTAATAGTAAAACTTCTACTCCAATATTGGCAAAATGGCATGCAATACGTGACCCCATTATACCGGAGCCCAAAACGGCTACTTTACGAATTGAACGGTTCATTATTTTAATTAAGGTTTTAGCTGTTGGCTATTAGCTTTTGGCAAAATGTCTAAACGAATAGTCAGAGATTTAAAATTCGTCTTCTACTTCACCGGCTTTGAGTTTTTGATTTTCCTCCTCAACCAGACGGTTTATATCTTTTATTACATCAAAAAATACAACGAGTTTGTCTAGCGGGATTTTATCGCGGATCATTGTATTGAATGACAGCACACCTTCACGTGAAAGTTCTCTTTTTTCTTTTCCTAAATCTGTCAGAACAATTCTTACAAATCGCTTGTCATTTTCATCAACTTCACGAACGATCAAACCTTTTTCTTCCAGATTTTTCAGCATTCTTACCAGGCTCCTTGGCTCCATTCCTAACAACGGAGCAATTTTAGTTGCCGGCGTACCATGCTCTAAATCAATATTTAATAACACATAACCAACCGCCATTGTCGTATCAAACCGCGCTGCATAAGCGTTATACATCCTGGAAATGGAATGCCATGCCCACTTAATCTGGAAGTCAATTGTCTTTTCCTTGCGCATCTTTTAGATCAGTTGGTGTCGGTGATGTAACGTTTACAAATGTAATAAATCAAATTAATATTATGCAAGCATACTAATTTTGTTGCATAAAAAAACGCATCGGGTTTTGTGAAAGCCCGATGCGTCAATTTTATTTATTTCTCACTGATCAGTTTATCCATCAACTGGTTGAAATCAGCTACAAATTCATCATAATATTTACCAGTACCCGGACCAGAAAAACCGGTATGAATTTCTCGCACTTTTCCTTTTTTATCAACAAAAATCGTCGTCGGATATGACATTACTTTGTTCAGCATCGGCAACGCTTTTGCTGTTGCCTCGTTGGTATTGGTACCAGCCAAAAGGATTGGATAATCAATTCCAAAGCGACTGACCATTCTTTTAAGTTTCGGAGCTGAAACTGCAAGATCTGCGGAATGTTCAAAAGCAAGGCCGATTACTTCAACTCCACGATCTTTATTTTTTTTGTACCATGGCGCAATAAAATTTGTTTCATCCATACAGTTCGGGCACCATGAACCCAATAATCTGAATAATAACCGGTTTATCCTTTAAAACGCGGATCGTTAAATGAAAGCGGTTTTCCATCAGCATCCGGAAAAGTAAAATCAACTGTTTCAGAACCTGGTTTCATATAGGTCAGTTTGGTGGCATCCGGCAGTTTTGCATTTTCATTCAAAATGGAAGTAAATGTTTTATAGCCCTTAATACCTGACCACATTGCGCCTTTTAAAACACCATCTTTTAAAATAGCCGCTTTAATCAAATAAGCATTTGAGCCATCAAAAGTGGACAAATACAAACTATCGCCTTTTACATTTCCGGAAAGAAAACGATAATCGCCAGTTGGCGTTAAAAACGAACCTTCAACAATACTTCCTTTTTGCGAGAAATTTCCAACGGCTTCGGTTGAATCTTTGGTTACTTCATTTTTAAAAATAGTAGCATATTTTCCGGTAACATTTTTGATACCTTCCAAAGCTTCCTCTTTGAAAAAACGATAATTTGCTCCGAAAGTGGCCTGAAATGGCAAAGAACCTGTTACAGTTTTTCCATCCAGTCTTTTATAAACACCTGTCAATTTTTCTCCATCTACCGAAGCTGTAATTTCTGAATCAAAAAGCTGCATTGGAATATGCAAAGAATCTTTCTCAAAATAGGCACTATCCAATTTTAAGCGTTCGTTTCCGTTAACCGAATAAACGGTATAGGTTTTACCATCAGCATTTTGCGCAATATCCAGAATGAACGGAAGTGTTTGTCCGTCACGGGTTAATGTGGCACGCCAGGTTCCTGGTTTCACCGAAGAATCCGTGGAAGACTGACAGCCCCAGATACTTATACCGGCAAAAAGCGTAATTATCAATTTTATTGCTCTCATATTCAATTTATTAATATAGAATTACAGGTGTGACAAGAAAATTAAATCCCTACCTAAGCGCAACTCGTACCATTGAAAATTGCTAAGTTTGTAACGGCCTGTTGGCAAGAAATAGTTCCTATCTACGTTGCTTTTAATAAATGGATCTTCCAAGTACATATCATGAACCTGTAATGCTGTCCGAATGTCTGGATGGATTGAATATTCGTCCTGACGGAACCTACGTAGATGTTACGTTTGGTGGAGGAGGACATTCACGGGCGATTTTAGAAAAATTAACAACCGGACGACTTTTGGTTTTTGACCAGGATCCTGACGCTGTGGCAAATGCAGCGGAATGGAAAGACGATCCGAGATTTACATTTATAGCAGCAAATTTCAGACATATAAAAAGATATTTGAAATTACATAAAGCTGAAAAAGTGGACGGTATTTTGGCCGATCTTGGCGTTTCGTCACATCAGATCAATACACCGGCAGCGTGGATTTTCAACACGTTTTGATGCGGATCTGGATATGCGGATGAATCCAAGCAATGAAAAAACGGCTCGTGAAGTTTTGAATGTTCGTTCGGCTACGGAATTGCAATCGATTTTGAGCCGCTATGGAGAAGTGACAAATGCGCGTACGGCTGCGGAAGCAATTTTTTCGTCAAGACATAATGCGCCGATTGAAACGATTAATGATCTGAAAGGAATATTGATGCGTTATGCACCGAAACATCGTGAAAATAAATATTTTGCACAGGTTTTCCAGGCGCTACGGATTGAGGTTAACGATGAAATGAAAGTGCTTGAAGAATTTCTGATGCAGGTTCCGGAAGTATTGAATCCGGGTGGAAGACTGGTAGTAATGTCATACCATTCGCTGGAAGACAGGCCGGTTAAAAATTTCATTCAAAAAGGAAAATTTGACGGAGAAGTTGAAAAGGATTTTTATGGTAATGAGCTTAAACCGCTGAAAAGTATTACCAGAAAACCGATTGAAGCGACACCGGAAGAAGTGGCGCAGAAATCCACGGGCAAGAAGTGCGAAATTGAGAATTGCGGAGTTACCGGATTTAGAAAAGTAATACGTTTCGCTTCTATAAAAGGTTATCGATGCGGATTTGACATGATTTTAAATCCCGAAGCGCATGACGTATGATAGAAATTCATCTTTCTGACATACCAGCCGAAACCGGATTTTGACAAATGATTTTTGATAACACATACTGTTGTAAAAAACATGGCTGAAAATAAAAGAAGACCTAAACCAACGCCTGAAAAACCGCCAAAACCACGTCGGGAATACAGTCTTTTTAACTGGCTGAACAAATTTTTCCCCCTGGATAAGGTTTTTGGAGACAAATTGCCTGGAAAAGAAGAAAGAGTTCCGGTCAAATATTTCTATTATTTCGGGTGGATTGTGATTCTTTTGGTGATTTATGAAAGAATCGGTTTTCAGTCTGAGGAATATGTCCGAAGCAGTATCAAACTAAAAAAAGAGGTAGAAGATTTACGTGCAGAATATACTTCCATCCAGGCCGAATATGAAAAAAGCGGAAAACAATCCGTGGTCATAGAAAAAGTAAAACCGGACGGACTGGAAGAGAACCTGAATCCGCCAAAGAAAATTATTATCAGAAAAGAATAATACACTTCATTCCAATAATTGTAACATCGGTATGAAAAGCGATACAGACAGCGGCCAGAATAATAAAAAAGCACTGATTTACCGGGCTCGTATAGTAGCTCTGTTTTTGATTTGTTTTTGCCATCATGGTTTTTGGAAAACTTATTCAGGTGCAGTATTATGCCAAATTTAAAGGCAAAACCTGGGCAGAATATGCTGAAAAAAATGACCTGAAACTGGACACAATTCCGGCGATGCGCGGAAGTATTTTTTCAAGCGACGGCAGTTTGCTGGCTACTTCATTGCCGTATTATTATGTTGGATTTGACACGAAAGTAGCTGACTCAACTTATTTTTATGATAATGTAGATCAGCTGGCGAGATTGCTTGTTAAGAATTTTGGTGAAAATACTTTCGACGGATACAGAGATAAACTGATCCGGTACCGAAAAAGTAAAAACAAGCGATATCTAAGATTAAAAAATAAAGAGATTGGCTATCTGGAAAGGGAAAAAGTAAAGGAATGGCCATTCTTCGCCCGTGCAAAAAAGGGTGGGGGAGGAAAGTTTGAAATGATCTACAAACGTTACAAACCTTTCAGTCCGATGGCCGACCGGACCATTGGCGGAACTGACCCTAAAAGTGGCCGTGGTTATATCGGAATTGAAGCAAGTTTTGACAAAAAACTGGAAGGAAAAGATGGTATCAACTGGGTTGAACTGGTAGAAGGTGGCATAAAAATTCCTGTTGGCGACAATCTAAATATTCAGCCGGAAACCGGAAAAGATATCTATACAACGCTGGATATGACTTTTCAGGATATGGCGGAAATTGCACTGAGAAGAAAATTAACCGAAGCCCAGGCAGATTTTGGCTGTGTGATTGTTATGGAAGTAGCAACGGGTGAAATCCGTGCGATGGCCAATCTGACAAAACGTCCGGATGATAAATACGAGGAAGTTTTTAATTATGCATTGGCAGGAAGTACCGATCCTGGTTCTACTTTCAAGCTGCCAACAATGATGGCACTTTTGGAAGAAACAAAGATGGATCCGAATAAGGTCACGGTCAATACCGGAGCGGGCTCTATCCGTTTCAGAGGACTTTCCATTAATGATTCCAAAAGAGGCGGACATGGAATTTTAACAGCCGCTCAGGTTTTTGAAAAATCATCCAATATTGGTGTTCATTTGCTGATGCAGCGATATTTCTTCTCCAAACCGGATAAATATCTTGGGTACCTGAAACAATTTCACCTGACGGAACCGACCGGAATTCACATGAAAGGAGAAAATCCTCCTTATATCAAAAACCGCTCGTCAAAGCAATGGAATAATTATTCGCTGACTTTTATGTCGTACGGATACGAAATGCGGATGACTCCTCTTCAGACGCTTGCTATGTATAATGCCGTTGCAAATGATGGCTACTGGGTAAGACCTATGGTAGTAAGAGAAATCCGCAAGTGCAGAAAAGGTTGAAGATAAAATCCTGCCTTATGTTTCAGAAAAACCGATTTGTTCTCCTGAAACTTTACGTAAAATAAAGATTATGCTGGAAGGTGTGGTGGAACATGGTTCTGCTAAAAATATCAAAACAGATCTTTACAGAATTGCCGGAAAAACCGGAACAGCTCAAAAATTGATCAACGGTATTCATACGGCGGGTAAATATTATACTTCTTTTGCGGGTTATTTTCCTGCCAATAAACCTAAATACAGCTGCATTGTCATCATTGACACGCCTCGTGGTGCTAAGGAAAATTACCAGCTTTATGCCGGAAGTGTGGCTGCACCGGTTTTCAAAGAAGTTGCCGACCGGATTTATGCGCATGATGTGAGCATTCAGAAAACACAAAAAGATACAACCAGCGGTGAAGATAAACTAGTAAAATGGGCCGGAAGAACTTCTGATTTAAAAGTGATCGGTGAAGAATTGAAACTTGCGCCTTTACCGGAAGATGTCCAGGAATATACCGCCGGTTCTGTAATCGCAAGAAATAAAACGAAGTGGAAATCACAGAATATTGAGTCAAAAGATGTTCCGGATTTGCAGGGAATGCCGATGCGTGATGCTTTGTATATTTTGGAAAATAAAGGATTCCGAGTAACCTTTAAAGGTTCCGGGAAAGTCGTGGACCAGTCACTTCCGCCGGGCAACAATAAAAGCGGACTTAAAACGATCCTGTTAACATTACAGTAAATCCATTTATGGAAAGTATTCAAAAACCAATTCATAGTTTAGTCAGTGGAATTGCGGATGTAGTAATCCACGGATCTGAAAATGTTGTTGTCAATAAAATTATAATCGATTCCCGCCGGGTTTTGCCGGGAAGTTTATTTGTGGCTTTACGCGGTACACAGGTAGACGGGCATCAGTTTATGGATACAGCGGCCGATTTGGGTGCTGTTGCTATTCTTTGTGAAGAATTACCACAAACATTGCGTGAAGGGGTTTCCTACATTCAGGTTATTGATTCGGCCGAGGCAATGGGATATGTGGCTGCTTCTTTTTACGATCAGCCTTCTAAAAAAGTTAACACTTGTTGGGCGTAACAGGAACGAATGGAAAAACGTCTGTTGCTACTTTTCTTTTCCAGCTTTTCCGTGCACTTGGTTATCGTTGCGGATTACTTTCAACGGTTCAAAATCAGATTGAAGACGAAGTTATTCCTTCAACGCATACGACACCTGACGCCGTTGCACTTAATGAACTTCTGGCATTAATGCTTGAAAAAGGCTGTTCGCATGTTTTCATGGAGGTTAGTTCACATTCCGTAGCGCAGCACCGTATTACCGGTTTGAAATTTGCCGGAGGGATTTTTACTAATATCACCCACGACCATCTCGATTTTCATAAAACATTTGATAATTACATCAAGGCCAAAAAAGGCTTTTTCGATCAGTTACCCAAAAGTGCTTTTGCGCTTGTAAATATTGACGACCGCCGTGGTTCGGTGATGGTACAAAATACCAAAGCGCGAATTGAAACGTATTCTTTGCAGACAGTGGCGACCTATCACGGAAAAATCCTTTCCGATACGCTGACCGGTATGCATATGGAAATCAATAATCAGGAAGTCTGGTTTCGGGTGATTGGCCGATTTAATGCTTATAATCTGCTTTCGGTTTATGGTGCCGCGCTGGCTTTGGGAGAAATGCCGGAAGAAGTTTTAACTGCGCTTTCAAATCTGAACAGTCCTCCGGGAAGATTTGAACAAATTCATTCCGCTGATAATATTGTTGGTATTGTAGATTACGCCCACACGCCGGATGCTTTGGAAAATGTACTTCAAACCATCGCACATCTTCGTCATGGAAATGAACAGGTGATCACGATTGTTGGCTGCGGAGGAAACCGGGATGCTGAAAAAAGACCAAAAATGGCTGAAATTGCCTGTAATTTGAGTACAAGGGTAATTCTTACTTCTGATAATCCGCGTTATGAAGATCCGCAGGATATTCTGGATCAGATGCTGAAAGGTGTTCCGCCTTTGAAATATAAAAATACAACCGTTATTCCTGATCGTCACGAAGCGATTTTTAAGGCAGTAGCAGAAGCAAATCCGGAAGACATTATTCTGATCGCCGGAAAAGGTCATGAAACTTATCAGGATATCCGAGGTGTGAAACATGATTTTGACGACAGGCAGGTGTTGAAAGAAGCATTTTTACAGTTTCATTCCCAAAAAGAATAAAAATACAGGTCTCCGTTGCGTAGTCTGCAAGAAAAAGGCAACTTTGCAAGCGCTAATCATGACTTTACATGCTCTATTACCTATTCGACTACCTAGACAAGCAATTTAACATACCCGGAGCCGGCGTATTTCAATATATTTCTTTCCGGGCACTTGGGGCGACGGTACTGTCGCTTTTCATAGCGGCAACGTATGGAAAATGGATTATCAACTTTCTGCGCAGACAGCAGGTTGGCGAATCAATCCGTGATCTGGGCTTGGAAGGACAAATGGAAAAAACGGGAACGCCTACCATGGGTGGATTTATTATCCTGGCATCACTGCTAATTCCGGTATTACTATTTGCTAAACTTTCCAATGTTTATATTGTTTTGTTGATCATAACAGCCGTATGGACTGGGATGATCGGTTTTGTTGATGATTATCTTAAAAAATTCAAAAACAATAAAGAAGGACTTCACGGACAGATTTAAGATTGTCGGACAGGTTGGACTTGGTTTGATTGTGGGATTGACACTTTCTTTCAATGATCATGTTAAAATCAGAATTTACGATCAGCCTTTATTAAGCTCTTCGCTGGGTGAAGTTCAACGTTACCGGGATGTTGTTCATCCAATGGTAACAACACTTCCTTTTTCAAAAAATAATGAATTTGATTACAGGACTTTGCTTTTTGGCTGGCTTCCGGAAGAATATACCTGGGTGATTTATACCATTATAGCAATCTTTATCATCACCGCCGTTTCAAATGGAGCGAATATTACAGACGGAATTGACGGTCTTGCAGCTGGTGTTTCAGGCATTATTGCCCTGACTTTTGGCGTTCTTGCTTATCTTTCAGGTAATACCAAATTCTCTCAGTATCTGAACATCATGTACATTCCCAATTCAGGAGAACTTGGTGATTTTTTGTGCCGCTTTTGTCGGGGCATGTGTCGGATTCCTCTGGTATAATGCGTATCCTGCCCAGGTTTTCATGGGAGATACGGGAAGTTTGATGTTAGGCGGAGTCATCGCTGTTTTGGCACTTGCTATCAGAAAAGAATTAATGATCCCGATTGCATGCGGCATATTTTTAGCCGAAAATATATCCGTGATCATGCAGGTCAGCTATTTTAAATATACAAAAAAGAGGTTCGGAGAAGGCAGGAGGATTTTACTAATGTCTCCGCTTCATCATCATTACCAGAAAAAAGGTATTCATGAAGCAAAAATCGTAACCCGTTTCTGGATAGTTGGAATTATCCTGGCAATTATGACATTGGCAACTTTGAAATTAAGATAAAACAAAAATGAGCCTGCTGAAATTATCGGCAGGCTCATTTTTTATATTCCGAAGAAATTATCTTCCTACGGCTTCACTATATCTTCTTGGATCATATCCTTTTGCAAAAAGCGGATACTGGTCAAAAATTCTTCGTACAACACTTCGGTAATGATTATTTGAGTTTTCAACACCTTTGAAAATTCCGGAAGCATAACCTCTCCACACCACCTGATCGCTTTCTGCATCGATTAAAGAAACAATTAATGTCCCTTTATCGAGAGCATATTTTATCGGCTCATACCGGAAACCATCATTTTCTGTATCCACCCAGTTTTTAATAACCGGCTGCATATAACCCTGATAACGAAGATTGTCGTAGAAAATACCATAATTTACCAAGTAAGGTTGGTTTTTCGGCGGTAAGCTTGTAGCCTCTTACCTGCATCTGGCGGCGAATTGCCTCGTAAATTTCTGTACAAAGATTGTTGGTATCCCGCTCACATTCCAGAAACGTATAGGAAGAATAATCTTTAAAATTTGTTTCATAACTGTAGTCGTGCTCAACAAACACTTTACGACCACTCGAGCAACCCGCTAATATCAATATCACTAATAAAGCGGCATAACAAGGTTTAATAGACTTCAGCATAAGCAATTAATTTTTGTCAGGTTATAAATAGATATTCTTTACTCTAATTTTGAAAACCCACTAATCAATAGCTTATGCCGTCCTGTCACCAGATCTATCCCATATAATAAGCTACTGCTTTACGCATTTCCGGAACTGAAACCACAATGTCATAACCACATTTTCCGGCTCCTTCCAGAAGAGAAAAACGAATTTCGTTTCCTCTGTTCTTTTTATCTTGTCGTGTCAATGCGATAATCGCCTCAACATCAGTTTCTTTAATCAAAACTCTGCCATAAGTGGCAAAGATAAATTCCTCAATATCAATCAGTGTTTTCTGATCAATAAGTCCTCTTTTATAGGAAAGATAACTTTCCATAACCATACCAACTGCAATCGCTTCGCCGTGGTATAATCTTTCATTTTCACTTTTTCCCAGGAAATACGTTTCAACTGCGTGTCCAAGTGTATGTCCGAAATTCAAAATTTTTCTTAATCCTTTTTCCGTCGGATCCTGATTTACAATTTCCTGTTTGATTTTTACAGAATGTGCAATCAGATCTGCCCAGTTTTGTTCTTCAAAATCATTCTGACGTATCACTTTCCATTTATCGGCATCGGCGATCAGGCAATGTTTGATAACTTCTGCAAAGCCTGAACGTATCTCTCTTTCCGGTAAAGTTTTAAGAAAAAACGGATCAATTAAAACACTTTTTGGAATATTAAAAACACCTAAATGATTTTTAAACCCCTGAAAATCAATTCCCAATTTCCCACCAACACTGGCATCAACCTGTGAAAGCAACGTTGTTGGTATTTGTATAAAATCTATTCCCCGTTTATAAACTGCCGCACAAAATCCACCCATATCCCCTATTACACCACCACCAATATTGATTACCAACGCATGTCTGTCAAGCTCAGCAGCTGTCATGGATTCCCAGATCGTTTCACATGTGGCCAGCACTTTATGCTTTTCACCGCTTGGCACTGTTACCAGTTTATGTTTCCCCAAAAGAGGCTTAATCAATGAATAACAGTACTTGCGGGTATTGTTATCTGCTATTACAATTACTTTTGAATACTGCCCTGAATTAATAAACTCTGGTAAACTTTCGGTAATGGGTGCTAAAACTACGGACTGAGTCATTCTAATAATTTCAATAAAAAAATAAATGCTCATCAAATATACGATGATGAGCACCTAATGGATGCGTGAGAATTTAAATAATTTAATATATTATTTTGAAAATCATGCTTTAAGATATGAAATATTGGGCTATAATGTCAAAATATTATGATTTGTAAACCCATCGCTTAAATCAAAAGTTACTCCATATCTCGGAAAGACCGTTTTTCTCTTCCAAATTTCAGAGCCAACGTAATAATGTGTGCATTCAGACCATTCGATCTATGGAAATAAGTGTAGCGCAAATTTAACTCATCGAAAGAAATTCTCTTTGTTAAATATTGAGAAGGTAAGGAATCTCAAATTAATTCCCGGTTTATAAGTTTTGAAAAGAAGACAAGATCATAATCCGATGTGTAATACTTTTCAGAAATGTTATGCTGCTTGTATGGCTTAAAATATTCAGAACCAGACTGTTTGTAAAATCTGAAAAACGGTGAGATTGTCCATTGTGGAGAAAGTTTCAACCGCAGCTTCAAGCTCAATACTGTTGCCCAGAATATCAAAACTATCCCAGTAAAAACCGTAATTCAATTTCAGGATTGTCCGGCTTCCCATAAAATAATTTAATCTTACGCTGACAGGAAATTTAAATCGATCTCCCGGCAGGTTTTCAACTTTCAGCGAATCATTATTAAAATAAACCCGGTGGAAAGATGTTGACAGCAATCCTTTTTGATAAGCAAATTCCGGAAAAATGCCAAGTACAAGCCGCGGATTTATACGTTGAGTAAAACCGAGCTTGACGTTGTAAGAATCACGCCGATAATTGTCAAACCACTTTTTATACCGAAGCTCAACAGGATATATCAGTTTCACCGCATGATAATAATCCGGATCAAGCCTTCCCCATCGCAAATCATCAAAATAAGCTTGTAAATCAATAGAAAAAGTTCTGGTTTTTGAAGGATTGACATAGTCCGCCGAAAGCGAAAAACGGAATTGACATATAATCCGATTCAATAGAAAAACCGGAACCGATTCCCAGTCTGATATCTTTCTTTTTTAATTGTCGCTGATAATTCAGTGTTCCATAAGAACGCGTATCTCTTCTGGAAGCAGACGACATCACAAAATCAATATTATCCACTGATGCAGAGCTGATTACATCTGCACCACCAACAAAACGAATCGTATTAAATTCTTTAAAAGTATGAGCAATCCGCACAGACGGAGAATAAACCGTCATTTTCTCGGTACCTATTCCACCAGTTACCGCTGAGTTATGCCCATCCTGAATGTAATGCGAATAAACGACTTCAATATCGGTTTTTGAAACAGTACTTTTTTGATAAGTACTATCCGAAGTCTGCGCTTTCGCTTTTAATAAAAATACACTTAGTAAACCTGCGAGTAAAAATTTTCTTTTCATAATATGCTAATTACATCCGCAGCCGCCACTCGATTTTGTACCCGCAGCCGGCGTATCACCTTCACGGATACTTTCCACATATTCCTCAAATTTCTTTCCCGAATTGCTTCCCATCTGCATTTCCGGATCATTGAGGTATACGCGCTGATAGGGTTTCACAGCCTTGCAGCTAAATCCTGCCAAACATTAGCATCATGCCTAAAATCAAAATATATATTTTATTCTTCCGCATATTTAAAGTTAAGGTTTCGTGACGGAAACACTTCATTTTTGTCATTAATAATTAAGCAATGCGTCTGCGGAAGCTGATTGATAAAATGTAAACCGACTTCAACACCCATGACATAAACGGCCGTTGCCAGTGCATCACACAATTCAGCACCCGGACTTATAACAGTTACGCTTTTAATACCGCTCACAGGTTTTCCGGTTCTGGGATCAATATTATGCGAATATCGTTTTCCCTTATGCATAAAAAACTGCTCATAATCTCCGGAAGTGGCAATCGAAGCATTTTCAATTGGTAAATAACATAAAACTTCATTAGCCGAATCCGGATTGGCAATACCAATCTGCCAGGGTTTTTCTTCCGATTTTTTCCCAATAACCGTTAAATCACCGCTTGCATTGATTACCCCATTTTGAACACCTTTCGCAAGCCACAACTGCTTAACCATATCAGCAGCGTAACCTTTTCCAACAGCGGCAAAACTCATATGCATTCCTTTCTTTTTAAGAAAAATAAAGTTGTCGCTCAATAAAGAAATCTGCTGTGATCCAATTAAGAGAAATCGTCTTTTTTACCGCATGCTTTTCAGGATATACGAACTTTCTCATTTTTGAAATTATATAACTTTTTTAACGGCCCGACTGTGATATCAAAAGCACCCTGGGTGAGGTTTGAGATGTTGACACATCGCTTTATCAGTTCATATACTTCCGCATCGACCTGCACCGGTCTTATTCCTGCATTTATATTGAGCTGAGACGTAAAAGATGATTCGTCAAATTCGGTAAGCAATCTTTCCAAACGTTTGATTTCATCTCTTCCTTCCTGCAAAAGTTCTTCCGCTTTTGATTTGTCATCGTCAACAATGATTAGTTCAAAAGCCGAACCCATTAACTTTTCGACAAGTCGGAACTCAGTCATTTAAGCGTTGTAAATGATTTTTCAATTCGTTTACAAATTCCTGCGGTGTCTGATTTGAGTATTGTATAATGTCGGAATGCAGAGCCATCCGGAGAAATCAGCACCAGATTTGGGAAAACACCTTTTGGATTATATTTTTCTGCCAGAGCTTCATTTTGCTCCACAACGTCTTTGGGAAGTTTTAGTTCTTTGTGGAAAATCTGCAACCACGATATCCAGATTTTCTTTTGCAAATGTTTCAAAAGCAGGATCGCTCAAAACTTTCTTTCTGAACTGAATACAGCCTTTGCACCAGTCAGAGCCGGAAAAAACAATGAATTTCGTTTTTTCAGCAATGATATTTTGTGTTGTATCAGAGTACCGGTTGAGTCATTATATTCCGTAGAAAACGGATTAAATATATTTGTTAAAAAAACCAAGACCAGTGAAATCATATTTGTCAGGAGTTAAGGTCATTCTTTTCAAACAGCGAACGGGCGTGTAAGTTCCCATTATCTGAAACGTCATTTTTTAAAATCAACGTATATGAATTGTTTGTAAAAAGATCGTACTCAACAACAGTCTCTACGGAAAAAATTCTATAAAGAGTTGCGTCTCTTGAATCAATTATTTATTATTTGGCATTTTACTTCCTGTTTATTTTGTAAAATTGCGGTTCCTTTGGCCTGCAAAAGAAAAGGGCTTGGGCTTGAATCTATTTCTATCAAATTTAAAAAATATATCCCCTTCATGAGTGCTGCACTTATTTCCGGAATTCAGCAAGTTGGTCTTGGTGTTCAAAATGTACCCGAAGCATGGCAATGGTATCGCCGTATTCTGGGTTTTGATGTTCCGGTTTTTGACGACAAAGCGGAAGCTCCACTGATGACTCCTTATACCGGAGGTGCTGTGCATCAGAGACATGCAGCATTGGCTATTAAATCTGGCCGGTGGCGGCGGACTTGGAAATCTGGTCATTTACAAGCCGTGTTTCCCAGCCTGCCAATTTCAAACTGGAATTGGGAGATTTAGGAATTAATGCAATTCGTTTCAAAGCGCCGGATGTAAAAAAAGCACATGAATGGGTAAAATCGCAATCAAAAGAAGCCGTTGGACCATTGGTATCGCTGCCGGAAGGAGAGGGTTTTTGGGGAAAAGATCCTTATGGAAATATTTTTCAGATCACAAGTGATACTTCCTGGTTCCAGAATACAGGAAAACCGGTTGGCGGCGTTGCCGGTGTTGTTGTTGGTGTTTCCGATGTTCATAAATCGATTTTATTCTATCAGACACTGATTCAAAACCTGGAAGTGGTTTATGATAAAACCGGTGTTTTTGATGATTTGCCAACTTCTATCCCGGGACAACGTTTCCGTCGCGTTTTGCTTCGTAAAAACTTTACAGAAGAAGGCGCATTTCAGCCGACTTTTGGGAAATATTCAAATCGAATTATTGCAGGCCCTTGACCGCACGCCTAAAAAACTTTTCGAAAATCGTTATTGGGGTGATTGCGGTTATATTCACTTATGCTTCGATGCGCTGGATCTGGCAACTTTAAAAACAAAAGTGCAGGCACAGGGTTATCCTTTTACCGTGGATAGCGAATCTTCATTTGGTATGGAATCAGCGGCTGGGCGTTTTGCTTACGTGGAAGATCCGGACGGGACTTTGATCGAAATGGTGGAGACACATAAACTTCCGATCCTGAAAAAAATCGGCTGGTTTCTTGATATTCAAAAAAGAAAACATCAAAAACCATTGCCAGACTGGATGCTGAAAATGATGGGATCTGAATAGGGTAAAAAACTAGTAGATAATATCGTTCTACAATAAATTAAAAATGCTCTGATGCTTTCAATTATAGAAATTATCAGAGCATTTTATTTAACCAAAATATTAAAATATTACCGATAACGATTTCCCAACCAAGCCAGAATCGGCAAAGTAGCAAATACTGCAAGCGCGACTTTAAATCCAGCAAAAATTCCTACAATGATTGCTATTAAAAGCACAATCACCGGATAAATATATAATAACAATCCAAACAAAGCCGAGTCATAAAAAACGGATCTCGCTGTGATTTTGGATACTTTTTTGTCAAAAGCATGATAAATTGGGCGGTGAATGAGTCTTCCAAACCAGCCTAATCCTTGTAACAAAAAGTTGCCTTTTGATGGAATCGAATTAGGTCCGAAGAAACTGTTGAACGCTGATTTCCGCTCTTCTTTTGTCGCTGTTTCAGGAATTGTCAAAATTTCCTGATTCATTTTAAACTGAAGAATCTCGTTAAATTCCCGAAGCCATTTTTCATAATCTTCCGGATTTGTTTTGATATCAGTATGATGAATCGCATCACCAAATCGAATCGCCATGCGCTTTCCGGTTCCACGATAATGTTCATAGTTCATCCCGATCGGAATCACCTGCATTTCTTTCAGATTACTTTCGCCAAACCAGGCCTGATGCGCCATTCTCGCAGTTCCTTTTCCCAAGCGGACGAAGTTTCCACTCATTCACACAAACGCCTTCTGAAAAAATAATCACGGTATTACCGTTTTTCATCGCATCGAGACTTTCCTCTCGTTGTCACGTCCAGACTTAACACAGCCTGCCTTCCTTCCGAACCTCTGAAAACAGGAATCAGATTTATTTGTCTTAAGCCAAAAAGCAACTGCTGGTTTTTTAAAAGCATCGCCGCGAGCAAGCGTAAAAATCGGTTGACGCAATGTTGCACCGATCACCAAGGCATCAAAAAATGAATCCGGATGATTGGACGCCAAAAGCAAAGGCCCCTTATTTGGTACTTGCTCAAAATTGATAACAAAGAGCCGGCGAAGGAAAATTGGCAGCGCCAGACGGATCAAAAAGCGGGAAAAGTAGAAAAAATACAAAATATTAAATGGTAAGTTTCGGTACAAAAATAATGTTAAATTCTATGTTAAAGAAGTAACGCAGAATTTCGATTCCTGTTTCTGCTGAATACTCAATATTTTAACAATTTTAAGAGCCGTCTGGAAAACAGGTGAACATAAATTGTATCAGCGAAGTTGTTAACTTTGTAACACTTTATCACTAAAAAGTACCCGATTCTATCAACAATCTAACTAAAAAAATTAAGTAATTTCATGCGTATAAAAGACTATCCGGCCATTATAGAAAAAGCGTGGGCGGGATTTGATGATTCGATTTCCATTAAGTTGGTTGAAGATATAAGTGCCAAAGTTTCTACCAATCACGTTTTCCGGGTCACGCTGGACAATGATGATACTGTTATTGCCAAGCTTTCCTATTTCGGGAAATATGAACATTTCAAGGAAGATCACCGGATTATTCAGGCCGCTTCCAATAATTTGCTTTACCCTTTTGAAAATGTTCTGGCCAAATCGCTGCTGAAAAATAACCAGGTTTATACCTATCGTTATCAGGAAGATTTTCTGGATACCTGGGTTGTTTTTTACAATCCGATCCGGGCAATGCATCGTATGCCGAAACGGCTGGATGAAGATCATATCCGGAAACTGGGCCGGGAAATGGCCAAATTTCACCTTGCTTGTTTCCGTGTCGGAAAATCACTTCCGAAATCTTCGAAAAAATTAAGAACCGATATTTATCATTTGCTGGATATTCTGGATACTGAGGCCGGACAATATGAGCATCGCATGCATGTCGATTTTCTGAAAGACCAGTGCGAAACTTTTTTAAAGAATATCAATAAACTGGGTGTCATCAATTTCGATATGATGCCGGTTTTTGTAGACTGGAATATTGGAAATTTCTCAGTTACCGACGATCAGCATTTGTTTTCCCGCTGGGATTATGACTGGTTCCGGGTTTCCTCGCGGATTCTGGATTTCTACTTTTTCAGCAGGGTCGTTTCCAATGTTGGCGACCGTACAGTTTTCAGTTATCTGATCACACCGCTGATGGAAGACCGGTTTATGATTTTCCTGGAAGAATACCATAAAGTATATCCGCTTTCAGAAAATGAGGTGCGGTTTATGAAGGAAGCGTATCGTTTTTTTATTCTTAATTATGTAATAAAATACGGAAAATACTTTTTTCATAGAACTTACTCCACCAAATTGCAGAGAGAAGCTTACGAGCTTTATTTTCCTTCAATTGACAGTTTTGATCCTGAAAAAATCCTAAATCATCTGGGTATTAAATCAGAACCAAAAATTGAATAAGAAAAAAGCGATTTTAGATAAATAGTAAACACCAAGACACCAAATTCATGATTCTAGACAACTTCAAATCCGTACTATCCAAGTACGAAGTTATATTTTTCGATGCATTTGGCGTTCTTAAAACTTATAACGGTCTAATTCCCGGAATTGAAAATACATTCGCTTATCTGAAAGAAACGGGAAAGGATTTTTATGTTGTTACAAACGACGCTTCCAGAAGTCCCGAACAATTGGCGCAGTCTTATGTAAAACTGGGAATTAATGATGTCACGCCCGACCGCATTATTTCATCCGGAATGCTGGCCCGTGAATATCTTGATCTGAAAGTCAGAAATGGAATTGTTGCTTATCTGGGAACAGATAATTCAGCTCATTATATTGGCACGGCTGATATTAAAACACTATCAATCAAAGAGCTGGATTTGAGCAATGTTGACGATGTTAACGCGCTTGTGTTTCTGGATGATGAAGGTTTTGACTGGAATACAGATTTGACAAAAACGCTTAATCTGTTACGGAAACGCAATATTCCGGTTATCGTAGCCAATACCGATAAAACGTATCCGGCGTCAAAAACACGACTTATCGATTGCCGTTGGCGCTTTGGCAAAAATGATAGAAGATACCATCGGCAGACAATTTATCCGCTTTGGAAAACCTGATCCGCAAATGTTTATTTTCGCATATCAGCATATCAAAAATTACCCGAATGTGAGCAAAAGAGATATTCTGATGGTAGGCGATACACTGCATACCGATATTTTGGGCGGCAATAAATTCGGACTGGATACTGCATTGGTACTCACCGGTAATACGCAGGCGATTGATGCAGAAGTTCGGATCAGAAGCACGGGAATTATACCGACTTATATTTGTGTTTCGGCGGTGGTTGAATAAAATTCAAACAATAAAAAAAATGACTAAGTCAGCTAAATAATGATTTAGTCATTCTTTTTATTTGAAATTCGCTCATTTTTTGACTAGCAAATTTGACATAAAATTCTCTCACACGTTTTTCTTCCTCTCTGGCTTCTTCTCGTTTATCCATCAATCTTAACAAAAGAGCTCTATTTGCGTGACAATCCGCTGCGATGTAAGAATCCGGAAAAGAACGTGCAGAACGAGTAAATAAATCGTAAGCCTGACGAACGAAGTGGTATCCGTATTTTTCATCAATGCCTGTCCATCCAGAAAATCCTGATGCCAGCGTCGGGCGATTTCATTCATACGTGCAGCTTCCTCAAAAACCATAAAAGGAGGTACAGTTACCAGTGAATTTTTTGGAATTATTTTTGGAATCGGTTTGCTGAAAAATGCTTCCAATGCTTCGGTATATGCTGCTGCTTCCTTTTTGTTATAATCTTCCTGTTTCAATTTTTGCTCTTCTTCCGGATTTGAGAAAAATGCAGCTTCGGCTAAAACGCCTGGAATTCCATATGTTCCCCGCAAAACCTGAGCTCCGGCTTTTGGAAAAATACTGAAATCAGAAGCCACGGAAACCGGGCTATTTCCTTTGAATAAACTTTTTGTAATGGTTGTAGCCAACTCCTTTCCCAACGCAACGCCGGCTAAATTTTCACTTGAATTTCCATGAAAATAAATAATCGGAAAATCAACTTTTGGATCAGCAGTAGCATTATGATGAATCGAAACAAAAAGATCCGCTTTGTTATCAACAGCAATTTTTGCCCGGCGCCATAATGCAATGGTATCGTCTGTGGTTCTGGTCATGAAAACCGTTGCGCCTTTTTCTTCCAGCATTTCTCTGCAAAAGTTTGGCAACGCGTAAATTGATCCATTCTTCACGTTCTCCGCCAGGGCCAACACGATAACTATCCGTTAGCGCAGTTCCTCCGTGACCTGCATCGACACAAATTATTTTGCCTGAAAGTGCACTTGATTTTTTTTGAGAAAAGACATTTTCTCTTGAAAGGAGAAAAAGAAATGCTGCGAATAAATACTTTATCATGGGAATAGGAGTATGGATAAATAAAAAATCCTGGGTAAGGATGGTATTTCAATTCTTAAATTTAATGTTTATTCAACCACAATGACGTTTTACATTATCTTTTTATCCGATTTTAATCAAATAATGAATAACAAGATTTTCAACTCTGCTTATCTTGATCATGATGTGTCGGGTTACGTAAAAATCCTGTTAATTTTGGAAAGGTTTGTCTGCTGACTTCCACACACTATCAAAATTAAAACCATTATTATGCTTGCAAAAACTTTCGGAAGTGCGGTTTACGGCGTGAATGCCAAAATGATAACGATTGAAGTTCAGGTTGGACAAGGAATGCATTTTCATATTGTCGGGCTTGCGGATAGTGCGGTTAAAGAAAGTGAGCATCGTGTTGAAGCTTCTTTGAAATACTTCAATTACAAAATGCCAAGGCAAAAAGTAGTTGTGAATATGGCTCCCGCCGACATTCGAAAAGAAGGTTCTGCTTATGATCTTCCGATAGCACTTTGTATCCTGCAATCTTCCGAACAAATTTCTTCTGTTCACAATCTGGAAGATTATGTCATCATGGGTGAATTGTCGCTTGACGGCAAGTTACGACCAATAAAAGGTGTTTTACCGATTGCTATTGAAGTTAGAAAACAAGGTTTGAAAGGATTTGTCTTACCTGCTGAAAATGCACGGGAAGCAGCCATTGTTAATAATATTGATGTAATTCCTGTCGAAACACTTGAAGAAGCCATTGCTTTTTTTGAAGGAAAAAGCTCGATTGAGCCGCTTTTTGTAGATACCAGAGATTTATTCTTCACCACACAAAATGAATACGACGCTGACTTTGAACATGTTCAGGGTCAGGAAAATATAAAACGGGCTTTGGAAATTGCGGCAGCTGGCGGTCATAATGCCATTATGATCGGGCCTCCGGGTGCAGGAAAAACCATGCTGGCGAAACGTATTCCAAGTATTCTTCCTCCACTAAGTTTACCGGAAGCGCTGGAAACAACAAAAATCCATTCCGTTGCGGGTAAGCTTGGAACGCATATGGGACTGGTTTCCCGCAGACCATACCGTGCCCCGCATCATAGTATCAGCGATGCTGCTTTGGTGGGAGGTGGAAGTTTTCCACAGCCTGGAGAAATTTCACTAGCCCACAACGGAATCCTTTTTCTGGATGAACTTGCCTGAATTTAAAAGAACAGTTCTGGAAGTAATGCGACAGCCTTTGGAAGAAAGAAAAGTCAGTATTTCAAGGGCGAAAATGACAGTCGAATTTCCAGCCAATTTTATGCTGATCGCCAGTATGAATCCTTGTCCGTGTGGTTATTACAATCATCCGGATAAAGAATGTGTCTGCGGACCAGGTGTTGTTCAAAAATATTTAAACAAAATCAGCGGACCATTATTAGACCGGATTGATCTTCATGTGGAAGTGACGCCTGTTACGTTTGACCAAATCGCTTCAACCCGAAAATCTGAAAGCAGCGCACAAATTCGGGAACGGGTTATTAAAGCGCGGGAAAGACAAACAGAACGTTTTAAGGATAACAAAGAGATTTATTCCAACGCGATGATGCCGCCGGAAATGGTTAAGAAAATCTGTTTAATTGAAACAGCCGGAACTGCACTTTTACGGACAGCCATGGACAGACTGGGATTATCCGCTCGTGCTTATGACAGAATCCTGAAAGTTTCCCGCACCATTGCCGATCTTGCTGGAAGTGATGATATCAGAGTAGAACATTTGGCTGAGGCGATTCAGTATCGGAGTCTGGATCGGGAGAATTGGGCTGGGTGATAGGTTATTAAATCTTCATAAAAGAAATGATTCATAGATATCTAATTTATTATGAACAATGCCATTCTTACCAGAATTATGAATCAACCTGACGCACATCTTTTACTTCGAAAAGTGGAAGCTAAACTTTATGAAAAACAAGAGCGACGTCAAATATTTTACAAAAGATGAGGCGGAGAATTTAAGAACGATTGTTGGTTTTTAACAAAAGAGGCGCTTTTCCAAGATTAATTTGTTACCGCTTTTTTCATTAACTCATTCTTCACAAGAAAATTGTAACCAAGATCCAAGGTTTCGGACGTTCCATCTTTTAATTTTATTTTATAAAATCTTCCGTCGGTTCTTATATCATCAAATTCATTTTGACTCAACGAATAGAGTAAGAAATCAGCTTTGAATTTCTCTTTTACAACTTTCGCAGATTTCAATAAATAAGACAAATAAAATCCCTCGGATCTTTCCAGGCTGATAATCTTGTTCCCTTTTTTAAAGGCGTACATTTCGTTAGGAAATCTTTGATCAATACTTTCAGGTTGAAGTTTCAGTAATTGATATAGATAAGTTGTGGAGTTATAAGCCCAATAAAATTCCTTTGGAGCCTCTGCGCCCTCGTCCCTTACAGTTTTATAAATTTTTCCATCCTTTATAAATGTGACTGTAACCTGCTCAAATTCACTACAGGTACATTCATAAATATTCTTTAACCCATCAATATGAGCTTTACTAAAATCATCTTCAATATTTTGAAAATCTTGTAAACTAATTTTTGAAGTGAACATACCATTCTTCTTCCTCCAAGGTTCATTATAAAAAACGATATCTCCATTCTTCGATAGTACGATATCCCTGGCAGAATATCCAGAGGAGGAAGACAACGAGACGATAATTTTGTCAAAGGATAATTTCCTGGCAATCGGATGAATTTCTTTCTTATAAATAAGATTTGTAGTGTCATCTATCTGAAGCACCAGGTTTTTATCTGTCAGACTGACAATCCTCCGCTTATCCCAGCCATTTCTGGCCAAGTTAAATATCCTTAGACTGTCTTTATACAACACATACTTTGTATTCTTTCCTGAAAATTCAATGTCCGTCGATTCGGACATTTTAAAATAACCTGGTAAGCTTTGACAGACACCACCTTCTTTGAAAGTGTATCCATGCAACATTTTAGTTGGAGTGTAAACATCTAAAGAATCAGTCTGAACACTCTCACTTCTCTCTACTTTTACGAATAACCAATCTCCAATTATTAAATTTTTATAATGATCATAGTTTGGACCATGACAAGAAAAAATACATGCAATGGTCAGTAATAAGTATGCTGTTAATTTCATCCTAAATAAATTTATAACTGGTTATCAGGCAACAACATCTTCGTTGGTATTCTTAATAAAGCCCCCCTTCACAACTTTCCGAAACCCAAACCACAACCCAATCCCAATTAAAATAAAAGGCCAGACATCCACCGCAAGGATCAACATTGTAAGCAGATTTTCCCAGCCTTTTGAAAAAGCAGAACTAAGCTGATAGGTAAATACAGCAGGAGTGGAGGTAATTTTGTAAAATTCGATCCGAAGTGTGGAGTATTGGACCTGATCTGCCAGCAGTTTTAGCTGTCCTTCGGCAGATTCGATTTCAGTACGGATGTTACCAAGTTCTGTTTCAATACTTAAAATATCTTTAATAGTAAAAGCTTTTTTAAGCAATTCCCGATAACGTAATTCTATTTCCTTTTTGGTTTTAAGCCTGGTTTCAACATCAAAATATTCAGCGGTTACATCTTTTACATCGATTTGTTTATGATCGAAATAACGGACGTCTTTTGTTGCGGAATTTAAAAATGAGTCGAATTTTGCGGCCGGAATCCGTACAATTAAAGTATAACTAATTTTATCAGCCGAACTATTTTGCTTATCAGAAGCAATATAAGCGTTATTGGCAGCCGAAGCGGTCATAATCTGCGCCTTGGTTTTCTCAATATCCGAGGTTTCAAATTCTACAAATCCATCTTTTATAAGTTTCTTAACTGCGACATTTTTGCTGGCATCAACATTGATATCCTGTGAAGCCTTTTGGGAAGGCGAAGGGAGCGCCATAAGATCGACGTTCATGGCAAGGCTTTCCTGATCTTGCTTTGCTACGCAAGAAATAAGCAAGAAAAATGGCAAAAAGAGGATTGAAATTTTCATGGCTAATAAATATTTAAGATACACAATTAAGTATTATGTAAGTTTCTTAAATATACGCAGTTTTTGGAATAACCAAAATAAATCTTCGGTTATTCCAAAAATATTTCCATGAAAATAGAAATAAGAAAATTTTATAATTCTTCCACACTCACCCCGCCCAGTTCCTGGAAAAGCGTTTGCCAGTAGTGCGTCACATGAGGATTATTTTCTTTGGATGAAGCAGTGGCTTCAAATGGAGAAACGATGGTAACCTGCGGAGAACCAATCGCATATTGTTCCAGTTTTTTAACATCCGATTTTGCCTCGTCTTCTGCTTGTGCATCAGAAACGGGTGGTTGTTTGTGAAAATCACGGCGATCGGCGCCTTTTACACTTTCAATCATATCACTGAAATAGTATACGCTAACCTGCGCGCCACTTTCTCCAGCTTTTGCAATAACCGGCAAACTTGCCCAAATATCTGTTGATTGATTTGATGAGCCAGTATTTTGCTGGTTCAGTTTCAATAGTAATTGTCTCAGGAAAATGCTTTTTTCTCTTTGTAAAGAAAGTTGAAAAGCGGTTTCAATGGCCTCACGGTCGGTCGCATTCGCACTTTCGTTCACTTCCTTTTCACTGCGGATTGTCAATGATAATGCACGTGCCTTCGATGTATTTTCATGGATAAAATAGACTTCCAGCTTATCGCCTTTATTCTTCATGTTTGTTTCCATGACGTTAGTCAGCGTCTGGCGGTATTTTTCATTCACATATGCCTTGTTGACATTAACACTTTGTGTTTTGTCCAAAAAGATCAACGTATAAACCGGAGTATCCGGAAGTGCTGCCGCTTTTTCCTTTTCACCGCCACAGGCAGCAAGCAGAAAAACAAGCCCTGAAAGAACTGTATATTTTATTTTTGAAGATGAATTCATGAGAATCGGGGGATTTTTAAGAAAATTCATAGCTCTGGATTTACGTAACGAAACTACTCAGTTCGTCATAACCATACAACGCCAAACGGGATGGACGGTTTAATTATTTTATTAAACACACAAAAATCCCTCCAGAACGGTCCGTTTTGGAGGGATTTTCACATTTTTATGAAAAAACAAATCCGAATCCTATTCAGCTTTGTTTTGATTCTGAATCATTTGAACCAATTCTTCGGAGATTCCAGTTGAAGAATATCCGCCATCATGGAAAAGATTTTGCATCGTAACCATACGTGTAAGATCTGAGAAAAGCGAGATTGTATAATTTGCACAATCATCAGCCGTTGCATTTCCAAGCGGGCTCATTTTTTCTGCAAATTCATAAAATGCATCAAATCCGCCAATTCCCGAACCTGCCGTAGTTTTAGTCGGCGACTGAGAAATTGTATTTACACGAACATTTTTCGCTTTTCCGTAACGATATCCGAAACTGCGTGCAATGCTTTCCAACATTGCTTTTGCCTCAGCCATATCCGTGTAGAATGGATAAGTACGCTGTGCAGCAATGTATGACAAAGCAACCACAGAACCCCATTCGTTGATCGCGTCAAGTTTTTCTGCTACCTGCAAAAATTTGTGCAGAGAAAGTGACGAGACATCAAGACTTTTCAGGTAATAATCGTAGTTAAGATCACCATAAGGTTTGCCTTTACGGATATTTGCGCTCATACCGATCGAGTGCAAAACGAAATCAACTTTTCCGCCCAATACGTCCATCGACTGGGTATATAACTTTTCAATATCTTCAACTGAAGTGGCATCCGCAGGAATAATTTGCGCATCACAAACTTTGGCCAATTCATTGATAGCGCCCATACGCATAGCGATTGGTGCATTTGTCAACGTGAATGTAGCTCCTTCTTCCTTTGCTTTTAGCGCAACTTTCCAGGCAATTGAATTTTCGTCCAACGCGCCGGATATTATCCCTCTTTTTCCTTTTAATAAACCGTATGCCATGATTTCCTTTATTGTTAATTACGAGTTAACGCCCTTTTTGGCCGACAAAGTAACAAAATTTTGATTGCTTAAACCACATTCTTTTATATTCCCAAGCATCTGGTTATTTGATGACAAGGTTATTTCTGAGCAGTTTCTACTGGTTTTAGACCCAAGCTTTTCTTCCAGAAACTGTTCCGTAGCCTTGTAAACTCCCTCGACATCTTTCGAACGGAGATAAGATCCGATCACATGGTCGCCACTGTTTGGAAATGCTTTTTCAACTTTCAGATTCGCCGGTGTTCCTAATTTTGGAAACATATCCAGCATCGCTTTTACCGAAACAACTTTGTCCTGCTCTTCTTCATTTTTGTAATAATAGGCCAGAAAAACAGGCATTTTTATCTTTTCATAAACTTCCGGTTTTGCAACTGCATCGATGGTTTCCTGTAAAGCTAAAAGTCCATTGGTGTGATAACTTTGCAGCCAGAAATTGGCACGTTCCGGAATTGTGTCCGCTGATTTTCGGCGGTCGCCCATAATTCCGTGCAAAATTTGCTTTCCCCAGGGGCCCGTGATTAATTTCAAAGCAGGAGAAGCCACAGCCATACATGGAGAATAAAGTACAATTCCTTTCAGATCCGGATTTGTTGAAGCCAGATAAACTGTTAACAAACCTCCGGCAGAAGTTCCTACAACGATTACGCTGTCACCTATGGCTTTTCCAATGGCGAGAGCACGTTTTGCACCTGCAATAAAATTGTCCGGAGTCAGATCATCAAACGCATTGGAATCGCTGATACCGGCGTCATGCATACGGGAGAGATAAAGATTTGCACCATATCTTTTTGCCAGATTTCTGTGGATCGGCTCGCCTTCTGCCCAGCTTGCTCCGAAACCGTGAATATATACGATACTATATTTAGTCTTTTCTTTTTTCGAAGTATCTGCCCAGACGATACGCGCCTGATTGTCTCTTTTCATATCCTTCACTTCTGCCTCTGAACGGTTGATTTCCGCTTCGAGTTCTGGCAAATTTTGCGTCACAATCGGAAGTTTAGGATCTGGTATTGTGGTAGTTACTTTTGGTCCAACAAAATATATAATGGCAAGTACCGCAAACACGGCGACGATCCACACAATAATTTTTAACATATATTATGATTTTTGAAGGTTTCTTTGCTCCGAAAGTTCGTTAGTTTTATGCTGCATTCCAATTGTAACATTACTGCCACGTTTTAGCAAATTATGCAGTATTTGATTAGCAAGCGGAAGAAGACCAATTTCTAATCATATAGCCAGGAAAAATGCCCAACCTCTTACTCGTTGAAGACGACACCAATTTAGGAGAATTACTCCAGGAATATCTTATTGACAAAGGATATCCGACCGATCTTGCCACAGACGGACAGAAGGGCTGGCAATGTTTTGTGGATAATCAATATGATCTCTGCATTTTTGATGTCATGATGCCTAAAAAAGATGGATTTTCTTTGGCAAAAGAAGTGAGAATGACCGGCCGCGATGTGCCGATTATTTTCCTGACTGCCAAATCGATGAAGGAAGATACGATGCAGGGATTTCGGTCGGGCGCAGATGATTATGTTACAAAACCATTTGACAGAGAGGAACTTATTTTAAGAATTGAAGCGATTTTAAGACGATATAGAAAGCAATCCGATTTGCCGGAAGAAGAAAAAAGTACCGTTTTCCAAATCGGAAATTATACGTTTGATTACAATCATCATCAGTTGATGCTTGACGAAAAAGGCACTCGCCTCACCAGCAAAGAATCGGAATTACTTAAAACTTTTTTGCCAGAATATTAATCAGCCGATCAGCAGAAGTTTTGCTTTGAAAACTATTTGGGGGGACGATTCTTACTTTAATGCGAGAAGTATGGATGTTTATATCACCAAACTGCGCAAACATTTTAAAGAAGATGCTTCTATCCAGATCATGAATTTGCATGGCGAAGGTTTTAAATTGATGGTTGGATAAGACAGAAAATTCACGTCGGTGAAACTCAAATTATTTCTCCATGGTTTTCTATTCAGGAAATTCATTTATTCATTAAGCTGACAGCCGACAGCTGATTGCTGATCGCCAATATAAAATGATCTATTTAAACCGTCGCCCAAGACGCAACCGAAAATCCTCAGCAATACGAGATTTAGTACAGGAAACCACGCTTTCAGTTTCCGATTTTATTTTCCCAATGTTTATCCAGGAAGGCACAAACCAGAAAGTTGAGATTAAATCAATGCCTGGAATTTATCGTTTTTCTCTGGATACGATTCTTGAAGAATTGAAAGAAGTGACGGATTTGGGAATTCGTGCGATTGATCTTTTCCCTAATTATCATGAAGATAAAAAGGACAAATACGCTTCTGAAAGTTATAAGGAGGATACTTTTTATCTGAAAGCGATTACGGCAATCAAGGAAAAATTCCCTGATCTGGTAATCATGACCGACATTGCGATGGATCCTTACAGTTCTGATGGACATGATGGATTGGTTGAAAATGGTGAAATTGTTAATGATCCAACGGTTGAGATTTTGGCAAAAATGGGCGTGGCGCAAGCAAAAGCCGGCGCCGATATTTTAGGGCCAAGTGATATGATGGATGGCCGGATTGGCTATTTACGTGATACCATTGATCGTGAAGGTTTTACGAATGTGAGCATTATGTCTTACTCGGCTAAATATGCAAGTGCATTTTATGGTCCGTTCCGTGATGCCCTGGAATCTGCTCCGAAATTTGGTGATAAAAAAACGTATCAAATGAATCCGGCTAACACACGCGAAGCCTTACTGGAAGCGCAGCTGGATTTCGCAGAAGGAGCTGATATGCTGATGGTTAAACCTGCTTTATCTTACCTTGATGTGATTAGCAAGTTGAATGATAACTTTGATATTCCTATTGCTGCTTACAACGTTTCCGGTGAATACGCGATGTTAAAGGCTGCCGCTCAAAATGGCTGGCTCGATGGAGATCGGGCGATGATGGAAGTTCTGATGAGTATCCGTCGTGCGGGTGCAAAGTGTATCCTGACTTATTTTGCTAAAGAGGCTGCGGTAATTTTGAATAGTAAGTAAAGATTTTTAGTTTGAATTTATAGAAAAAGGGGTAAGCAGGAAGATATTTTTGCTTACCCTTTTTCATTTGCTTATTTTACCAAACAACTGTTGCAAATTGCACTTATTTCATCGTCAAATGCATTATCATCTATGAATGAACAGGATACACGTTGGAAACAGCGCTTTCAGAATTTGGAAAAATCACTCCAATTTCTGGAATTGGCGATGAAAATCGAGAATCCTGACATTATTCAAAAAGCCGGACTGATCCAGTTTTTTGAGGTAAGTTTTGAGCTTTCGTGGAATGTTCTTAAAGATTATCTTGAAGAGCAAGGCTTTTTTGAATTACGATCACCACGGGATACAATTAAAAAAGCTTTTGAAATAGGGTTAATCACAGATGGACACACATGGATGCAAGCCCTTCAAAATAGAAATTTGACCGCACATACTTATGACGAAAAGATGGCTGAAAAAGTAGCATACGAAATTGAGCATGTATATTACCCGCTCCTCCATGAGATTTATATCAAACTTAAAACCGAACTCTAATATGTTTGGCTTAAAAGAATCAGACATATCGATCTTAAATCAAGTTCTGGCTTCTTATCCAGACGTGACGGAAGCGCACATTTTTGGAAGCCGGGCAAAAGGAAATTATAAAAATGGAAGCGACGTTGATATTGCGATCAAAGGAAATAATATCTCTTATGATCTGGTTTTAGATATCGCAACTTATCTTAATGAAGAAACCCTGATGCCTTATCGTTTTGATATTCTGGATTATCATTCTATTACTAATAAAGAATTGTCCGAACACATTGACAGGGCTGGAATTTTACTTTACAAAAACAATCATCTCGAAAAAATTAAAGTTCAATGAAAAAATCAACTCTCCTGTTCCTTTCTACATCACTACTTCTAAACATCACCGCCTTCTCTCAAAAGAAAGCCACTTTACCTCCCGAATTCTCCATTAAAAAATCGGAAACAGAAGCACATATGCGGTTTTTGGCTGCTGATGAGCTTTTAGGTCGTCGGACTGGCGAGCAGGGAAATCTGGTAGCGGCACGATATATCGCTGAACAATTTAGAAAATTAGGCGTAGTTCCTGTTCCTGGAAATACAGCTTCCGGTACATCAACTTATTATCAAAATGTTCCCTTTGAAAAAATGGGAGCGAATGGCGTCGGAGAAATCATTGCCGGCGAAGAAAAACTGAAAAGTGGGGAAGACTGGATTTTAATGAATGGCGAGGCAACCGACATTACCGCTCCGTTGGTTTATGCAAGTTTCGGTCTTGAAAATGCGGCCAAAGGCTGGGATGATTACAAAGGATTAGATGTAAAAGGTAAAATTGTTTTGCTTCAAAGCGGAACGCCGGATGTACAAACACCTTCTGAAATCATAGCTTCTTCAACAGAAAAAAGAAAACTGGCTGCCGAAAAAGGTGCCGTGGCAATTATAGAATTGTTTAACGCGCCGATGCCATGGAATATGGTTAACCGCTATTTTGCCGGTGAAAAAATGGCTCTTGGCAGATGCGAAAGATGCCTCTAAGAAAGCCATTCCGCATGCCTGGGTCAATGGAAAAGAAGCCAAAATAACACGTGCTTTGCGTGGCGTTCAAACAGTAACATTTAAGGCGGCTGGCAGAAAAAGTCAATTGGTGAATAGCTATAATGTTGCCGGATATATTCAGGGTACGGATCCGACTTTGAAAAGTGAATATATTCTTCTTTCGGCGCATTATGATCATGTGGGTGTAGGGAAGCAAGGCGGACAAGCGTACACGCCAGAAGATAGTATTTTCAATGGAGCACGTGATAATGCTTTTGGTACTGTGGCTTTACTAACAGCAGCGGAAGCTTTGGCAAAAAATCCTCCTAAACGTTCTGTTTTGATCGTTGCTTTGACTGCCGAGGAAGTTGGTTTGTTAGGTGGTAAATATTATGTAGCGCATCCGTTATTACCGCTTGAACAAATGTATCTTCAACCTTAATTCAGATGGAGCAGGATATAATGACACGACCATTGTTTCTGTAATGGGTCTTAATCGTACAGGTGTAAAAACGGAAATCGAAACAGCCAGTAAAGCTTTTGGACTAGGCGTTTTTGCTGATCCGTCGCCTGAACAAGGATTATTTGACCGTTCTGATAATGTAAGTTTTGCCAAAGAAGGAATTCCCGCACCAACATTTACACCTGGTTTTAAAGAATTTAACGGCGACATTATGAAGCATTATCATCAGGTTTCTGACAATCCGGAGTCAGTTGATTTTAACTATTTATTGAAATTTTGCCAGGCTTATACGTATACAGCAAGACTTATTGCTGATCGAAAAATGGCTCCGCAATGGATTGCAGGAGACAAGTATGAACAAGCGGCCAAAAAACTTTACGGAAAATAATCTCTGTAATTTTAAAACAAAGAAAGGGTCTGGCAGTTGCTGTCGGACCCTTTCTTTGTTTTAAGTATTTTACTTATTATAAAATGCAAATAAACGAATTAAATCATCCTCACTTTTATAATTTACATTGTTGTCTTTCAGATATTTACTCACAGTGCCTTCCTTATCTTTCATGACAGCCGTAACCGATTTTTTTCCCGGACTTATTTTCTCCGCTTTGCCATTACTAATCACATAATAGTCATCCTGAATATTAATCCGCGTGTTTTTATCTCCTGTTCCAAAAGCTGCATTATAATTAGGTCTTATCGACTGCACCCAATAATGTTTTACAAGCGTGAGTTTTCCATCTGCCAGCACCTCATAAAACCCTGTTAGCGGTTTATCCGTTTTTAAGTTTTGTGCGTTTACAAATAACGTTTGCCGGCCATGATGTTTTAGAGAAAAACTTTTTAAGTCATCTCCCTGAATAGCTTTCACATCTTTTTTCTCCGCATTTGCCAATACTTCAAGCTCATTGCGATAAACGTTATAGCGTAAGTTAAGACCTGTTAACGTATCTATCGAACCCTGACCGCCAAACTGTTCGATTCCCTTTGTTAACCTGACACTTCCCGAGTTCCATAATGTATCCAGATAAACTTCACCAACCGTATTAGCCAACTCTGTCGGAGCGCCCCAAAAAACAGAAGATTTGGAAGAATTTAGTCCTGTTCCCATATTTATTCTCTCTTTTGAAACGTCGCTAACGTTAGTTTGCGCTTGTGTTTCAAATCCAAGCAAGATTAGGAATGCAAGGTATTTTTTCATTGTTATATCGATTTAAGAATTTATTATCTCGCACCCGGAGGGCAATTCTTTTTCAAATAATCAGTGAACAATGTTCTCAAATGCAACGACGTTCCTTCACCTTCAAAAATCCCATGTGAGCGGTTTGGATAAGGCATAAACTGGAACACTTTATTATACTTGATCAATTCATTTACCAGCATTTCTGCATTTTGGTAATGGACATTATCATCACCCGTTCCATGGATATAAAGCAAATTCCCTTCCAGATTTTTTGCATTCGTGATCGGTGATCCTTTGACAAAATCTTCAAGATTTTCCTGGGGAATTCCCATGTAACGTTCCTGATAAATATTGTCGTAAGTAAGCTGATTTCCAACGGCTGCCACTGCAATTCCGGTTTTGAAAATCTTCGGATATTTAAATAAAAGATTCAAAGTAGAAGAACCTCCACCGCTCCATCCATGCACTGCTACGCGGCTTGTATCAATAAATGCATATTGTTTGAACATCGAAGTTGCAGCACCGGCAATATCATTGATATTGATTGTACCAATATTTCTGTAAATCGATTTTCTCCACGCACTTCCTTTTGGTGAAGGTGTTCCGCGATTATCGACAGAGGCATAGATATATCCATCCTTGGCCATACTTCCTGTGTAAAGACGATTTCTACCTGTTCCGTAACTGTCATGAACAGTGCTTGAAGCCGGTTCGCCATAGACCATAAATACGATTGGATATTTTTTTGCAGGATCAAAATTATCCGGTTTTACCATCCAACCATCCACTTCAATATTTTCAGCAGTTTTAATCTTGAAAAATTCAATATTTATCGCAGCCGGACGAATACGCATCATTTTCTCACTGATCGAATTATTTGGATCGACAGCTTTGTGATCCGGCAATGTAATCCATTCCATCATAGGAGGCAGGTGTGCATTAGAAAAACTGTGTGTCGCGTATTTTGCCAAAGGAGAAATTTCATAACTATGCGTTCCTGACTGATCTGCCGGCGATAAACGTTGCGGTTCTCCTTTTCCATCCAATGAAGCGCGGTACAAATATTCCTGCGTAGCATTATCCGGCGAAGCCGTGAAATAGTATGCGTTATTTTTTTCATCAATCAAAACCGGAGTGATCACATCATATTTTCCAGTGGTAATCAACGTTTCCTTTTTACCATCACGACTTACACGATAGGCATGTCTCCAGCCATCTTTTTCACTAACCCAGACAAATTCTTTTCCACCATCAATCCAGTCCCAGCCTTCATTTCCATCAGCCCAACGGCTTTTGATATCGATCCATGCCTTGTCATTTTCTGTAAAAAATGGTTTTGAAACGCCATCTTTTGTATTGATATAAAACAAAGTGCTGACATTTTGTTTCCGGTTCAATTGCTGAATTACCAGTTCATTAGCACTTCCTGCCCATTCCATACGCGGAACATATGTATTTTGCGGATCACCCGGAATGTTCATCCATTTTGTTTTAGCAGTAACAACGTCCACCACACCAATTTTGTAAGGCGATGGTGTTTGTCCAACTTTCGGATATTCAACCGGAATCGTGTAAGAATAAATTGAATCCGTTGTATTGATCATCAGGAAATTACGGATTTTACGGGCATCCAGCTGCCAGTAAGCAATTGTTTTGCTATCCGGGCTCCAACGGAATCCGTCGCGACAATCGAATTCTTCTTCGTAAACCCAGTCAAATGTGCCATTGATCACGCGGTCCGTTCCATCCATTGTAACTTGTTTGATCGCACCAGTAGCAAGATCTTCCGAATAAATATTGTGTTTGCTCACATAAGCTACTTTTTTTCCGTCAGGAGAAAATTTTGCAAACATCAGTGATGATTCCGGACGACCTTTTCCCAATTGTTTCAGATTGTTTGTCGCCAGATCCAAAACCCAGTAATCGCCTCGCGTATCTTTTCTCCAGACTCTTTTTGAATTGGTGTAGATCAAAACCTTTGTCCCCGCTTCGTTGAAAGTATAACTGCGGACGGACAGATTTTTATCTGAGCCTTTTGGTGTAAGTTGTTGTTTTGAAACTAATGTCCTTGGCTGATTGCCAGGTAATTTAATTTCGAAAATTTCACCTTCTGCTTCATCTCTGTAACCACTGCCATCAGGTAACCACTGAAAATTAGCCGGGATTTGTGCAAATAAAGGGGAGGAGATAATAACAAAGACTAGTGCTTTGATCAAATGCTTCATTTGTAAATGGGTATGAAATAAATATTATACGAACAATTGCTAATGCAATTTTAACACTTTGATTGCCAAAATACCACGCGTTGATCATTATATAATAACAATAAGCAAGTTTTGGTAAAGTTGTCTTACCAAAACCTGCTTATCACATTACTGATTATCAACTAATTTCCTTCCTCAGGATCTGTTTTTATATCCTTTCCGCGTGAACGTTTCTGTTTTTTCAACGCATCACTCAGCAGATATTCAATTTGTCCGTTCAGACTTCTGAAATCCTGTTGTGCCCACGCTTCAAGTTCTTTAAGCATTTCAGGATTGATCCGTAAAACAAACGCTTTTTTTTCTGCCATATCAAGGATACAAAGTTCCGGCGTTCAATACTGGGTGTGACTGATTTTTCACCACATAAAACGACTAATAAATTACAAACCATCGCCGCTTTTCGTTCTTCATCCAGGTTTACAATTCCTTTTTCGGAAAGCATTGCCAACGCCATATCCACCATTCCAACGGCGCCGTTTACAATCTGGCGACGGGCAGCCACAACCGCAGAAGCCTGCTGACGCTGCAACATTGCACCGGCAATTTCCGGTGCATAAGCCAGGTGACTAATACGTGCTTCGAGAACATCCACTCCAGCCCTACTCAATCTTTCAGTCAGCTCAGCTTCAAGCATTTCGTTGATTTTTCCGCTTCCGTCACGCAACGTAAATTCCGGAACTTCCACTTCCTCAGCTTCCATTGTATCATATGCATAAACACCAGCCAAATGGCGCACTGCGGCTTCCGACTGGATTTCTACATATTTGGTATAATCATCCACTTCAAAAGATGCCTTGGCCGTATCACCTACGCGCCACACTACTACCGCAGCAATTTCAATCGGGTTACCAAGCTTGTCGTTAACCTTTAACTTCTGTCCATTCAGGTTTCTTGCACGCAGACTGATTTTTTTTCTGCCGAAAAAAGGATTAACCCAACGCAAACCACTTTGTTTCATCGTTCCAATGTAATCCCCAAAAAATGTGGTAACCACAGCTTCATTAGGATTAATAACAGTTAATCCGATCAGGATAAAAAATCCGATAATAGAAATGAGAATACCAAAATTCGGGCGTCCTTCGACGATCGGATAAATGATACCTCCAAATAACATGATCAAACCAATTGCAAATAGCAAAAAGCCTGACATCGAGCGTAATTCTTTCTCATTCATAGCGTAATTGTGATAGTAAAATGATATCACAATGTTATCAAATGAAAAGCATATTTCAATACAAATTGGTACAAAAAAATCCCAAAGCTTTTGATTGGCTTTGGGATAGGATGAGTGGTAAAATTATTTATTCAAAATTAACTGGCAGTCTGTATCTTACACTTATTTTTCTACCCCGCAACGTTCCCGCCTCCCACAGTCCATCCATTCTCTTAACAACGCGTACCACTTCATCGTCAAAACTTTTATCTAAACTTTGCTCAATTTTATAATCACCTAAATGTCCGTCTTCTCTCACTACAAAAGACAGGATTGTTTTCCCCTTAACTCTTGGAACAGCTGGTGAAGGCCTTATATTTTCTCCCAAAAAGCGATACATTTTATTTTTTCCACCTTTAAATTGCGGTTCGATGATAAAATCACTTTCATAGTCTACCTTTTGGCCGTCAAAGTAGGATGTTCCTTTTATTAGAATACCTTCTCTAAAAACTCTTCATAAGCCAAAGTACTGTCAGCAAATTTCCCAATCCACTTTCCGGATTTACGCTCCTTAACAACGGTTCCCTCTTCATAAATTGCTCTTGCATTATAAGAATTACCCTTAATCTTTGCCCACCCATTTCCGTCTTTTACAATTTGTGTACCATCACGTTCCCAAGTATTTTTAATCAATGTCCCTTGTTTTTTTCCCAGTTCAACAATACTTTGGAGTTGCCCATTTTCAAACCAGTTGATCACTTTAACAAGACTGTCACTTAAAGTTTGTTCCTCTTTGAACATCCCGCTGAAAAAATAATATTTCCCGGAAGATGGGTGGCCTTCCCCCTCCGGGATAACGGGATATTTGAAAGAAGTTTTCCGTCCGGCTGTATAATTACTTCCTCATAAGCCACTCGTCATAATTACTCATTTTGGCAGAAATACTAAATGCCTTCACTGAATCAGTTTACGCCGAGCCGGATACTTTAGCCCATATCTCTTTTTTCTCAAAGGGGATTTTTACGACCGTTTTCCATTTGCCAAGCCGAAGCTCTTCATACAAAATATCATCACGAACAAAACCACGCTCATCAACCGGAATCACATTTCTGAATTTATATTTTTTTGAATCTCTTGTCAATAGATTATCCTTATCAAAATATTCTATAATGGCATTTTCAGTACTATCGTATTCCGGCATTGGATTTGTCCTGAACACAACCGGAAAAATGGTCGCTTGTCTTACCGGTTTATCTTTAATCAAGGCAGGTTTCCAGGCTTTATATAAGCTTAAAAGACGAATTGCTTCAGTCATCACTTGATTTGTCAACTGATCTTGCAATTTCAAGTCCGGACATGCTTCCGTCAGCTTCGACAATGCCTTTAACAAAAACTTTTGCGTTCATTCCTTTTGCAGCCGATTTGATAGGAATCTGAATATTGGCTGTAATAAACTGGTTTAGAAACGCAACGCCACCAGAAGGTTCGGCAGACTTTTTCGACTTCGTTGAACTTGATAAACTTGTTGGCTAAGAGCTGGAAAACTCAAAAGAGTAAGTACTAAAATAAATGTTTTCATGGTGAATCGGATAGGAGTTTAAATTCGATAAACCTGACAAAACTATTCTTACAGGATTTATTGCAGCGCAAAATTCACCGGCAAATTATACTTTACCCGAACTTTCTGACCACGAATTTCGCCTGGCTGCCATTTCCCGCTCATTCTTTTCACAACCCGTAAAGCTTCCCGGTCAATATCTTCGCGAACTCCTTTTTCCAGTTTATAATCACATAAACTTCCGTCTTCACAAACCACAAATGAAATAAAAACTCTACCCGAAATTCCCATTTTGGCAGCGTCCGGCGGATAGATCATATTTGTCCCCAGAAACCGGTATAACTCTTTAACACCACCTTTAAATTGTGCCTGTGAAGCTTTGGTCTGGTAAGTGATCTTTTCTCCATTAACAAAAGAATATCCTTCTATTAACTTTCCCGCATCATAAGTCTCAGTATAATAAACAGTGCTATCTGCAAGCTTGCCAATCCATTTTCCATTTCTTTCTCCGGCAATAAATTCTCCTTCTTCAACTAAAATTTTTCGACTTCCCTCTGTAACAGCAGAAGTATATTTCCAAGAGCCATTCCCATTTTTGACCATTTGTTTACCGTCATAAGTCCAGGCATTAAGCGTCTTTCCATCCTTAAAATATTCCGCACTTCGCTTCGGATTTTCAATGATACTTCTCAGTTGTCCGTTATCATAATAACTGACGTAAATGCTGCTGCTGTCCGAAAAAGTTTCCGTTTCTTTCAGCATTCCACTCAGATAGTATGACTTTTTAAGTGCCATTTTTTTAAGCGAAAAATATTCGATGTAGACAAAAGTTTCCCATTCGTCTGAAATGTTAAGAAAGGCACATAATTTGTTTCATAATTATCTTCAGCAGACAACTGATATGCCTTGACAGAATCAACTCCAACTTCTCCGTGTACCTGATACCAAAATTCTTTTCTTTTGAATGGAATAGTTGAAATCTGTTTCCATTTCCCCGCTTTCAATTCTTCGTAAACAATATCATCTTTTAACGATTCCCTCTTCATCAAGTGGAATGATGCTACGATATCGATATTGTGCAGGATCTGTTACAACAGCATATTTGTCATTGTAATAATGAACAAAGCTCCAATTCGTGCTTATCAAAATTTGTCAAGTTCGCGGAGACTCGAAAGACAAGTGATAAACTGCCGTTTGTCTCACTTTTTCACCTTTTAAAATCGCCGGTTTCCAGGCTTTGTAAAGGCTCATTACACGAATTGCTTCTTTGTCGCATAAAGAATCAATCCCTTTTATGATTTCCAGACCTGACATTCTTCCGTCCGGCTCAACCACACCTTTGACAAAAACTTTTCCTTTCACACCTTTCACCGCAGATTGAAAAGGAATCTGAAGATTAGAAGCTATAAACTGATTCAACATGGAAGCTCCACCGGAGGGCAGTGCAGGACTTTCTACATCACTTGGCAGGTAAATTGTCTGACTGACAGCATGATAACCAATTAACACAAAAATTAATAATAGTCTTTTCATGGGTCGGGTGAGTTTGTTGTACCCAAATATAGATAATCCTTTATTTACCATTATTATACTTAGAACTATTATTATTTAAATTCTATGACAAGTTTGTAGAACTAGTTTATGTGAAATCTTAACCTACTGATAACCTGTAAGTAATATCCAGGTAACATGAAATGAGAATATTTGTAACATGGGAGAAACAACTCATTTCCGAACAATTATCATTTCTGACTTACACCTCGGAGCAGGTGGTTCCAAGGCAGAAGAAGTTACCAATTTCCTGAAAAGCTATTCTTGCAAAAAGCTTATTCTGAATGGTGATATTATTGATGCCTGGCAACTGAAAAAATATGGTGTCTGGAAACGGAAGCATACCATGTTTTTCAAACGGGTTTTGAAAATGATTGAGGAAAACAAAACCAAGGTAATTTACATCCGTGGAAATCATGACGATTTTCTGGATCAGATCATTCCATTGCGTTTGGGAAAACATTTTCAGATCAGAAAAGATTATATTCTTAATTCTTCTGAAAAACGGTTTTATGTTACGCATGGTGATGTTTTTGACTCCATTACAACCAATTTGAAATGGCTCGCTTACCTGGGCGATATTGGTTATACGTTTTTGCTTTGGATCAATAAATTTTATAATAAATACCGTGCGTGGAGAGGGTTGCCTTATTATTCTCTTTCACAAAAAATAAAGCAGTCTGTGAAACTGGCTGTGAATTATATGTCGGATTTTGAAGAAAAACTGACAGAACTTGCCCGTTCACGCGATTGCGACGGTGTGATCTGCGGACATATTCATCATCCGGCAATCCGCGATATCAATGGAATTACGTACATGAATTCCGGCGACTGGGTTGAAACATCTAAGCGCACTGGTTGAAGATTTTGAAGGAAACTGGAATCTTATTTATTACAATCAGCAGCATTTTGATGAAAAACCTGTTGAAGAAAAAGTTGTCAAAACAACCCGTATCGATTCTTTCCCAACCGTAGATAAGCAGGTGGCTTTTACAAGAATTGATTTGGGCGAGGATAAAAGACGAATGATCTGATACGACATATGAAGATTTTGTTTTTGGTTCAGGGTGAAGGAAGGGGACACCTGACGCAGGCCATTTCCATGAGCCAGATCCTTCGCGGAGCTGGTCATGACATTGTTGGCGCAATGGTTGGCAGTGCGGTCGGGCGGCTCATTCCTTCCTTTTTCGAAGAACAAATTCATTCTTCTGTATATTATTTTAATGCACCAAGTATTGCATACAATGGCGGTGGAATGAATGTGAAAAGGACTTTGCTGAGCCTGGTAACACATCTTCCGCAATATATAAAAAGCTTACGCTATATACACAAGACGATCCGAGAAATTCAGCCGGATCTGATCATTAGTTTTTACGAAACTTACAGCGGCCTCTACAATGTGTTATACGGTACTAAAATACCGATGATCTGCGTCGCGCATCAATATTTAATTCTTCATCCTGATTTTACTTCTCCCAAAAACAGCGGCATCAGCCGCATCCTGATCAACCTTAATTCCAAAGCTGCTTCCTGGAAAGCAAATCAACGGCTCGCTTTGTCGTTCCGGGAAATGGAATCACTGCCTGATGAAAAACTGATTGTGGTGCCACCACTTTTGAGACAAGAAGTCCGGGATCTATATCCTTTGAAACGAAGATTTTTTCCTGGTGTACATGACCCATCATAGTTTGAGCGAGCAAATTATAGCATGGCACCTGAAACATCCGGAGATACGTCTGCAATGCTTTTGGGACAAGGCAGACGTTCCGGATGAACATAAAATTGACGAAACGCTGACTTTCCACCGAATCAACAGCCAGAAATATCTTTCCATGCTGGCAAGCTGCCAGGCGCTGGTTACCACAGCCGGATTTGAATCCGTTTGTGAGGCGATGTATCTTGGAAAACCTGTGATGATGGTTCCCGTTCCGAATCATTACGAACAGGAATGTAATGCGCTGGATGGCGTTATTTCTGGTGCCGGAGTCACTTCAAAAACGTTTCAACCTTTCGGTGCTCCTGGATTATCTTCCACATCATGTTGATCAGTCTGAAAAATTCAGAAACTGGTATCACCGGGGCGAAGCTATGTTTATTAAAAATGTTGAAGTTTTTGATAAAAATGCCGCCTGCACAAAAGCTTGAACTTGCCGATCAAATCAAAAAATAAATCATGATCAGATTTTCCTGAAAGGTATTTTGCTTAGCCGGCGAAGGTTTTTAGGATCAGTTGCGTCCAGTTGGTAAAGTCCGTCGGTTGCGGTAATAATCACGGTTTTTCCTGAGAGTGTCATATTGTTTGCCTGGATATCTTTTTCAAAAGAAAGTAGATGCTGATCGATTGTAGCCGTATCGCTTACGTCGAAAACCTTAAATCCACCAGTGCCTTCACAAACGTAAAGAATCGGAAAGTCAATACTTAAAGCGCGGGGAAGGTCCAAGGGAAATGATTTCATAAATCGCGGAGTACTGTAGCGTTGCTGATATCAAAAAGTTTTAACCGGTTCTGATTTCCACCACAAATTGTTCCTGTCCGCTGCGTTGTGTAAGCGATATTATTTTGGACAGCAATTTTATCACATGAAAAGGCAGAATCAATCTGTGAAACCAGCCTTGGTGCAAGCGGATTGGTATTATCGTATATGACAATATTTTCATATGATCCGACAAACAATTTATTCTGATATGCGTAAAATGAAAAGGATATATCCCCAACATCAAGAGATGCAGCGGCCGTCATCTTGGAAGTTTTCTTCAAATCGAATATTTCAAGAGTTCCGACATTAGCGGTATAGAGATAATTATCCTGAATTGCAAATCTGGGCCGTGTTTTGGAATGTTCCAGATAACTGCTGGCGATTGGTGGTTCATATGCTATTTCAGGTTCTGGTGATGGCGTTTCATTACAATTTATAGGAATTGTGTCGGTCACATATTTTTTTGTGTACTCACCAAAAAACAAGCCTCCATCTCTTACATCCCACCAAACGCCATTAAACCATCCGGATTTGAATTGCTGATTTACCCGTTCAATGATTTTTACATTGGCAGGATCTGTAATCTCAAAAGAAATTAAATCGGAATAACTGTCTGCGTACAGTTTGTTTTCGTGAATGATAATATCACCATTGCCCGGGATTTGAATAAAAGAAAGAAAAACAGGATTTGAAGGATTACTATTATCGATGATATGAACGCCCTTTTTTATTTCACTAACAAATAAAAAATTATCCTTTGCCAAAATTTTCCCCGGATCCTCCATTTCCCGTGCAGGCAAAAACCTCACACTATCCCGAATTTCGGAAAAAGGGTGGATTACCGGTACGTTAGCAAGTGTTGTTCTGATTGTAGTGCAATTATCCTTTTCTTTACAGGAGAATAATCCACTGATTAGCAGAATAAAAAGTAATAAATTTTTCACGACGTTGAGTTTATTATTTAAATGGGAGGAGTTGTAATTTACTTTATTTTCAAGATTTCAACAGCCATAATAATTTTAAACCGCTTTCTTGAATGTTATTTTACTAAGTTGTTTCAGATTTTTGGGATCAGTTGCATCAAATTGATAGATTCCATCCTCTGCATTTACGATCACAGTTTTTCCGGAAAGAATAACATCATTGGCGTGAAGTGCTGCGTTCGATGAAAGGAGATTTTTATCAACGTTCATTTTATCGGTCACATCAAATACTTTAAATCCATTTATTCCTTCACACAGATATAACGTTGGGAAATCAATAGCAAGGCCTTTTGTACTTGTCATGCTATATGTTTTGATCAGCGAGGGCGCAGTGGCGTCACTGATATCTACGAGGTGCAGTTTATTCGGGTCGCCTCCGCAATAGCTGCCCTGCAAAGAAATAACATAGGCGATGTCATTTTGAAAAACAGTTTTATCACAAGAATTACCTTTGGGGAAAATAGAAATTTTACGGGGAGTTTCAGGCACCGAATTGTCATAAACCACCGAACCAGTTGTGGATGAGATAAATAATTTATTCTTATACGAGAAAATCGAAAACGGAAAAAGATCCAGCTTGATCGTGTTTACAGAATCTGTCCTGGTAAGATTCATTAAATTAAATACTTCAAGATTTGCAAAATCCGTCACTGAATACAAGAAATTACTTTGAATAGCAAAACGCGATAATGTCTTTGGCCTTCGCTCGGTTATAACATAAATATCAGGTACGGGAACTGGCTCTACCGTGACATTATCTTCGCAATCTACGTACACTGTTTCTGTCACATACTCTTTCGTAGATTCAAAAAAATAAAACCCTTCACTGCTGACTGTCCATTGATTGTCATTAAACCATCCGCTTCTATATACGTTGTTAACTCTTCCTGTTTCTTTTATACTTCCCGGATCTGAAATGTCAAAAGAAACAATGTCAGAATAACTGTCTGCATACAAGGTATTACCTTGGAAGGCGAAATCTCCGATTCCTGGAATTTGTACAAAGGAAACTTTGACAGGATTTGACGGATCATGATTTTCGATCACGTGAATACCTTTTCTGATTTCAATAACAAAAAGATAATTGCCTGCAACATACATTTTACCCGGATCCTGAATCTCCTGAGGAACAAGAATGCTAACGCCATTTCTTATTTCCGAAACGGGATGAAATATTGGCGTTTCCTTTATAACAACACGCGTTTCCTTACATTTATCCCGGCAAGACAGGAAGATCCCAGCCATCAAAGCCAGCATAATAATGCTCATTTTATTTTTCATAACGTCGAATTTTGATACAGAAGAGGGAATCAAGATTTTTTAAACCATATTGACAAACAAAAGCAAAATCGGGTTAAAAACTTATCCCAATCCGTGCAGCAATCCTGTTATATACTCTGTCTTCGGTACGCTCCGTTTGGTTGTAAAGCAGCGGTTTATCAGCATACGCTTCCTGCCTTTTGTAGGTTACAGAAAATGTAAAAGAGGAGCTATTAATTTTTCCCATCCGTAACCCAATTCCCGGATTAATCATCCAGCCACCTTTTGTTTTATAACCATCAGAATCTTGGTTTAGCCAATTAAAACCATAACCTGCGTCACCAGTAAGAAATAATCGGGCTTTTGGACCTTTGGTAATGTCATAACGGATTCCGGCTGCTATTGGATTTAATAGCGCGGTTTTATACCAATCAAAACCCAAAGTAATTCCAACATCCAGTCGCTGGTTCAGATGGATTCCGTTGAAAGTCTGAATAGTTAAACTAGCTCTGTTTTCCACCCTATTATTCGAAAAAGCATATCCGGGATTTTCGGCATATTTTACTCTGCCAAACAAACCGCCAAATTCGGTATGGTTCACAAACTTCCTCTTGAAAGATTCGTCCTGCGCAAATGAGGAAGAAATAGCCAGAATGGCCACGAAGAATGAAAAAAGTATTTTCATTGTATGTTTTTTAAAGCGTTGAGGGAGAAACCGATAGAAACGATTCGTGCCGGATAAAATAGTCTAAAAAAAGTCATTGAACAGCTTTTTTAACCACGATCTTACTAAGCTGCCTAAGATTTTTTGGATCACTTGCATCAAATTGATAAAAACCATCATCACCAATCAGCATTAAATTTTTTCCCATAGAAATTACGTCGTAGGCATGCATCTCGGTATTGAAAGAAAGCAGGTGCTGATCCACAGTTAGTTTGTCGCTTACATCAAAAACTTTGAAGCCATTTTTTCCTTCGCAAAGGAATAAATTTGGAAAATTTACACTCAATCCATACGGATTTTCCATCGTGTAACTTCTGATCAGTTTTGGAGCACTGGCATCACTTACATCCACAAGATCCAATTGATTTTGATTACCTCCGCAAGCATTTCCGGTACGAAGCGTGACATAGGCAATATTGTCGTGCACAACCACAGGATCACAAGCACGCGCATGTTCAAATACAGAAATCTGTTTTGGCGCAGCAGGATCACGTATTATCAAAAATAAACATTCCGGTTGTAGAGCCCAGAAAAAGTTTGTTTTGGTAGGGGAAAATGGTTTCAATATTCCAATCAGTGTTAACCGTGGTAAAATCCATTGGTTTTGCCGGATTGATGATATTAAACAAATGCAGACTGTTTTGTCTGAACGGTATATAAAAACTTGTCATACAAGCGCAAAACGGGACATAGATCCAGCCTGTCCATTGGGATTGCAGCAGAAGAAACGGATCCGGCAGAATTAAATTGAAAGCATGCTTGTCAAGAAGCCAAAGTCAAAGATGTAAGCATTATAGCGGCGAAACATTTTCCTCACAATTGTTGTTACAGTTTCCGTTACGTAGTCAACTGTATAATCCTGAATCGTAAGATCATTCCCTACGCACATTCGTCCCATTAAGATACCAGCCTACACCATCAAACTGACCATTTCTGAAAAACATTTTGCACACGGCTCACTTCCTTTGCATTTGCAGGATCGCTAATATCCAATGGCGACCAAGATCCGTATAGCTGTCGGCATACAGAATATTGTTACGAACAGAAAGATCGCCATTGCCAGGAATATTAATAAAAGAAACAAATTTTGGATTTGTGGGATCACTATTATCTATAACATGAATTCCCGTTCTTTATTTCATTGATAAACAAATAATTACCTTTGTGTAAATTTTTCCTGGTCTGACCAAGTTCATGTGGAGACTCCGTTTTTACACTACTCCGGATTTCTAAAAGTGCAATTGAAACCGGTGTATAACGTCGTGTAATTCTGGTTTCTTTACATTGATCATTACAAGACCATAACGTGCTGGCCAGCAATACAAATAAGAGCGGGAGTAGTTGTTTTTTCATGACGACAGGGATTTGTTAGAGAAGATTCAGTGAAACTTTTTCTTACTAAAATCATAGACACGCGCACCAAAAAAAAGGTTGTAACGCTAACAAACAAAATCGTCCGCAAGCAAAGCCTGCGGACGATAACGCACCCCGAAAACGTCGATTGAAAATCAACGTTTGTTTTCTTTTAGCTTTTGGCTGTTAGCGATTAGGTGTTAGCATGGATCATGTAATCCACTTCTGCCAAAAATTAATTTGTAACTGACGCCAATGCTTATTTTCTTCAATGTCTGATAGCAATTAGGTATTATCTGAATAATTAACCAACTTTCGCCAAAAGCTAATCCCTAACAGCTAATAGCTATTTACTATCCGGATTCATGATTCTTCCCATGAAAAGAATCGTATTCGATGTTTTTTCGCTGATGATGATTCCGAATGGTCGGTCGCAAATAATTTGCTAGAGGCTCTAGTTGGTCCTGGTAAGCACCAGTCATACCAATTGTTGTAACCGCTGCTGCTTCCGTTCCTTTTTCATCAATGCCCAAATAAGTGTCTTGTTTTACAAAACTTACCGCTGTTGCAGCTGATTTACTTAATTTTGCCAAATTCTGCTGCCTTTGTAAAAACCTTATTAAGCCCCATATCTGCTCAATGTTTTATTCAGCTGTATGGTATAATTCAGTGTAAAACGTGGTAATCCAACATTACACTTTTGCTTTCCGGTAGTGGACTGGATTTTATTCCATTCCGCCGTTGTAAATGAATTCAAAAGATCTGTTATTGAAGTTCCTTCTTTAGGTAACAGAATTGTCATTTCAAATTGGCCATTGCCATAAGGAAGCTTGGCAGCCAGATATTTATCAGACTTGACAGCTGCGTAGTCGTCGTTATTGTACATCATCTTCACATTTTTATCAGTTCCGGTCTGAAGATGAAATACCTTATCCTGATGTATTTTTCGAATCAAATTTTGTTGCCCAGTCACCTTTAAAATACAAGGCATTTAATAAAAACATAACAGTCGTCCGGGATCAAGCTGTTCAAGCACTTTTTTAATCTTTCCGTTGGTTTTATCACTTGCCCACTGGTTGATTTTATTTAATGCAGCACTATTAAATTCCAGCCCGGTAACTTCTGCATTGAAGGATTGTTTCAATACATTTTTAAAATCAGTTTCAACCTGAAATGTATTTCTGATACCAAACAGAATTGGCCAGACCCAGACTTACTTTTGAATCTGCCACCGGCATATCATTCAAAAGTGTTTTGTAGGCATCATTAAGATCTGCAAGCGAAACACCTTCCATTTTCAGTGTTTTAAGAATTTCCGCAGCAGTTTCATTTTCAGCACCGTTCAGCAGCATTCCTAACGCCATGTGAAGACTTAGCGGTGATACGAATAAATTATCATCTGCTTGTTTCCGATTCCTGAAGATTTTTGAAAAAATCGAAAGCAAAATCATTTGTCCCGGCAGAAATCCGTGCCGGAATTTGCACCGGATGCACTTCACCTGGTGCCAGTATCGATATCATCGTTACTGCACCCTAAAAGAATTCCCGTCAGTAAGACAGGAATTAACATCTTGATTTGAAGAATTTTATTCATGGCTAATAAATAAAATGGGTCTACGGTTTCAGCTTTTCTGAACCTCCTTAACAGGTTATGTTATGAAGAGTCGATTTCCTGCTGATTGGTTGGAATGAGACAAATCTTTTTTTAAAAAGAATATCTTACACCCCAGGCCACACCATATAAAGAAGGATGTGATTCCAGAGATTCGCTGGTTTTAAATCCTGAAAGCAGCGACTTTTGATAAGATCCTGAAAGTGTTGCTTTTAATTTTGCCGACAATTTATAGTTAAAACGAAGTCCGGTTGTTGCCGAATAATTCAAATTACGATATACATCATCCTTTGGTTTTGTGGTGATTACAGATCCCGAAGCCGACTCAAATTCATTGTTCATAAAGAAATTTGTTATCATTCCACCCACAACGGAATAGCTTAACTTCTTGTCAGGATTTAATGTAAAACCTGCCTGAACAGGCACCTGAACGAAGCGATAATTATTACGGACTTCTTTATTTAAATCAATATAAAGTGTATTGGAAGTAGCAGCATATGAAGGATTTCCCGTCAGAGGAGCTATTGGATTACCATTATTTCCAAATGCCGCTTTATCTGCCAATGCACTTTGCAAAACATTTTCCGACTGGCTGTTAACGGCATTCAATAAATATCCTCCACCTTCATAAGTTGAATTTCCCTGCAAATAACTCAATCCCGTTTCCACCGACCAATGTTTTGAAATACGTTTCGCACCTTGTGTCTGAACCGCATAAGAGGCTCCGGAATGACTGCTTCCCGATAAGGATTGCCGCGATGCATTTGCCGAAGCATAAGCCGACGGCGCATTTGTAATATTAATATTGGGGTTAAAACTGGCTGGCATCACATTCACATCAGCCCAATATTCCTGTTTCTTTTTTTCTTTTTTTGGAGGTTTGCTTTCTGCCATCGGATCCGGCTTGAAGAAATACATACCGTTTTTGCATATAAACATCCAGATCTTTATATCCGATTGGTGTCAATGCCTCTGCCAGAATCCGGCTTGCAGCATCCAGATTTGCTATTGCATCCGATTTTTCCTGATTGTTTGTTAAATCAGATATTTCTTTCGTTTCAGCAATTTCCTTTGTTTTCTTAAAATCTCCTGCTATCAAAGATTTTGATTCGTCTGTTAAATCCGGAAACTGCGGCTATTCTATTTTCCAACTGGAGGTAACCACGGTATTTCCATCATTAGCAAAAGCAGATTTTTCTTCTATCCGAATTTTCATCTGTGCTTTTTAGAAATATTTACTTTTTCAGACGAATCCTTCGCTTCTTCCAACACTTGCAACTGTCTTTTCAGAATTTACAATCTGCTCTTTTTCAGCTTGTTTTTGCGTTGAAATAATACTTTTATTTTCTTCGACAGTTTCTTTCTGAGTATCAGGAGTGGTTTTTCATTTGCTGCAATCTGTGTTTCTGCTTTATTATTTTTCACATTGTAAGAACCATCCCACAAGGCAATACCAACCAGTCAGCAATGCCGCCACAGAAGCAGCTGCATACCAATATCGCTGGTGTTTTCCACCAAAGTGGAATCACTTTTTCATTTTCTTCCTCATCAAGGCGAGCTTCTATACCTTCCCAGGCAGACAGAGGAGGCGTTTCAGAAGTTTCCTGAAATACCTTTTTCCATTGCTCTTCAAAGCTATTTTCTTTGGACGGATCCATCATCAAATCTTGTTTCTTTGTTCAATTTTTCCTGAAGAAGCGTACGAGCCCGCGAATACTGCGATTTCGAGGTTCCTTCGGATATACCTAATTTCTGGGCTATTTCATTATGCTGGTAACCTTCAATGGCATACAGATTAAAAATTGTCTGACAGCCGATAGGCAATTCCTTGATAAATTCCAGGAGCTGCTGCCACTGAAAATCTGCCAAAGTTATTTCCTTGCCGGCCAAGCCATTTTCATGCGTATCAATGTCGTCGAGCTGCTTTAAATATTTATGCTGCCTCAAATGGTTTAACGCCGTATTGACCGCGATGGAACGCAGCCAGTATTCAAGCGGACTATCATTTCGAAACGTACTTATATTCTCATAAATCTTTATAAAAGCATCTTGTAAAACATCTTCGGCATCATCACGGTTTTTGGTATATCGCAGGCATATAGCAAACAATTTGCCGCCAAAAACATCATATAGCTGTTTTTGGGCGACACGGTTGCGCTGTTGACAGCCAATCACCAATTCCTGTTCGTTAAAAGTCATCCGAAGTTTAAGGGGGTGCTACTTTCGGTTTGATTTATATATTCTGCCTTATAAATAAGGTCTGAGTCTTGTTTTAAACTTGCTTCACTATTCTTCCTGAATAAATAATTGTCCAGCTCTTCAATACCTTGACACGGATATTTGAAAAATGGTTGGAACAGAAGTTTAAATAATTAAAACTTTTTTTAACTTACCTAAGTTCAAACAAGACGTTCCGAAAATCGTTGATGTGTTAATATGAGTTAAAGAGTATGTGGCCAAATATGTCGGAGGAACTATTACATTGCACATATCCTTTTATAAAAGTATAGAAAAATAGATTTTTCACGTACCTAACCTCTTTCGCTCATGAGTCAATATATGGTTGAAATCCAACTTCCGGCTGTTATGACGGAAGAATACACTGAGAAAATACCGGCGCAGAGAAAAAAGATCAATGAATTAATGGAGCAGGGACGGTTGATGTCTTATGCTTTATCAGAAGATCGTTTGAAACTCTGGTGCGTGGTAAGAGCGGAAACTGAGTTTGAAGTCATGTCACTTGTTTCAGAATTTCCGTTGATTGATTTCATGGATCCAACCATTTGCAAACTGATGTTTAACAATGTCGTTGCGCTTAGGCTGCCCATGTTTTCATTGAATTAAAAAATCGAATGATTTAAATTATAAGAACCTCATTGTCTGCACGATGAGGTTCTTTATGTAAAAAGTATTTAATATTATTTCTACAACTAATCATGGTTTCCAAAATCCGCCTGCACACCGATTTCTTCCTGGCTCAAACAAACTGTCTCTTTATTTTTGCAACGCTATTCGCTGTTGCCTGTTCCGGTAATGGAAATAATACTGCACAGGAAGAAATCGCAAAGTCAGGAGCAAACAGAAACGAAAGCTAAAAAGCCGTCAAAACTTACCAGAAAATCTGACAAGTCGCTTTTAAACAAAAAACAAAAAGACGAGATTCCGCAGAAGGTTTTGAACGTTTTGGCATATGTCCGGGAAAATGGTCGTGCTCCGGAAGGATATCAGGGCGGAAGAAAATTCGGAAATTTTGAAAAACTTTTGCCCTTGAAAGACGATGCAGGAAATATCATGAATTACCAGGAATGGGATGTCAATCCAAAGAAAAAAGGAAAAAACCGAGGAGCCGAGCGTTTGATCACCAGTGAAAACAAACGCGCCTGGTATACGCGGGATCATTATGATTCTTTTACTGAAATCGAATAAGTTTCCCCGGCAGCTTTTTATCTTTACACAACTTTTACTTTTACATCTGATTCTGTCAGCAATTAACACCATGAAAAACACACATTTTCTTCTTGCCAAAAAAGACACAGATCTTCGTAAATCATTTCTTGGTGCATTTATCGCCAAAATTGACGGACAAAAAGCAACTTCCATGAAAGATTTTCATGAGCAAATCGGTGAGGCATTAAACTTCCCTGATTATTCCGGAAAAAACCTGGATGCGCTGGATGAAATGCTGAATGATCTGGAATGGATCGACGGAAGAAAAAGTAATTTTATACATCACAAATTCCAACGACTGGCTTTCCAAAGAAAAAACAGACGATAAAATTCTTGCGCTTATTGACATTTTTGATGCAACTGCGGAAGACTGGAAATGGATGGACGAAGAGGAAGATGTGGCTAAAAAAGAACTACGGATTATTTTTGAAGATTCTCCAAGAATAAGAACAATCCTGGAAGAACAGGAAATTCCTTTTGGTGATTGTTAAAGATTAGCAGCCGCCAGTTTCTTCATATCTCGTTTCCACTGAATATATCCTAAAACAGCCAATGCCAGAAAAACGGCATATAAAATGGCTGTGAGATACAGATCTTTGTAAAAATACATAACCGTATAACAGGCGTCAGCAACAATCCAGACAATCCAGTTTTCCAGATATTTCCGCACCATCATCCATTGTGCGATTAAACTGGCGATGGTTAATGCAGAATCGACATAAGTAAAACTGGCGTTGGTAAAACGGCCCAGAAGAAATCCCCAAAGTAAAGTTGCTGCGAAAAAGATCATGGCAAAAATTCCATAAAGTTTTGACGGTGTGTTACTTACCGAAATCCCGTCGTGACTTTTCCCGCCATATAACCACATCCACCAGCCATAAATACTGGTGAAGAAATAATAACCCTGCAAACTCATATCGGCATACAACTTAACCTGCCAGAAAACGATCACATAAAGTACGGCATTGATAATCCCGAAAAACCAGCCCAAGACATTTTGCCGGGTATTGAGATAAACACAGATTGCGCCCGTCAGAAAACCGAGTATTTCAAGAACCGTTGTGGCTATGCCTGCGAAAGTTATGGATTGATTAAGCCAGTCGATCATTTTATACAATTTAACACATTCATTACAAATGCTATCTATTTACCAGTTATTTTTGTAAAGTAATCAATGGTATCAACAAAAGTAGAAAAACTGTTGTTATCATTTAAGCCGACCGGGAAAATCCCTGGAACGGCTTTTTGTGTTTGATATAGTTTATAAAACCGGGGAAATTCCCTCTAATAATTAAGATATACTTTTGGAAGTAAAAGATTTATTGACGCTATACGGAGGTGACAGTTATCTGGATCTGTTCATTTCACAAATTGCCTCGAAAAAAGAAGATGCTGCACATATCCAGATCAAAGGATTGGTCGGCAGTCTGGATGCGGTGATTGCAGCGGCTATTCAGCAAAAAAAGAAAAGTCCGGCCTTATATATTTTGAGCGATCGGGAAGAGGCTGCTTATTTTCAAAATGACTTGCAGAATTTGCTGGGAAAAACGGAGGTTTTATATTATCCGACGTCCTACAAACGGCCATATCATTATGAAGAAGTGGATAATGCCAATGTTCTGATGCGCGGAGAAATCCTGAACAAACTGAACGTGGCCAAACCTGGACCGTTTCAGATCGTAACATATCCGGAAGCACTTTTTGAAAAAGTGATCAACAAAAGATCGCTGATAGCCAACACTTTTTCTGTGAAAGTAGGCGAGAAGCTGGATCCTTCATTTCTGACAGAATTTCTGACCAGTTATGGATTTGAAATTACCGATTTTGTTTTCGAAGCCGGCCAATTTTCTGTGCGTGGAGGTATTCTGGACGTTTTCTCTTTTGCAAGCGAACATCCGTTCCGTATCGAACTTTTTGGTGACGAAGTGGAAAGTATCCGTTCTTTTGATCCTGATACACAGCTTTCGATTGAAACGGCCAAACAAATTAATATCGTACCGGATATCCAGCAAAAACTGGTTCACGAAACGAGAGAATCTTTCATGGATTTTCTTGATGAGTGATTCTGTTTTGTGGTTTAAAGATGCAGAATTAACGCTCGAAGTGATTGAAAGCTGTTTCGAAAAAGCAGAAAAAGCGTTGCAGGAAGTTACCAGCGGCGGTGTTCAGATTGTTTCAAATCCAGCAGATTTATTCGAAACACAGACGTGGTTTTTTAAATCAGGTCAAAAAATTTAAAACGGTAGAATTTGGACGCAGGTTTTATTTTAAAACGGAAAGCAAACTCCCCTATTCTTCTAAACCGCAACCATCTTTTAATAAAGACTTTAAGCGTTTATTGGATGATCTTTCAGAAAATCAATCCAAAGGTTTTGTCAACGTAATTGTTGCAGAACAGCCAAAACAGCTGGATCGTCTGGAAAGGATTTTTGAAGATCTGGATCCGTTTGTGAAATTTCAGCCCATTTCTAACATTTCATTGCGGGAAGGTTTTGTAGATGAAAATCTGAAAGTGGCCTGTTATACCGATCACCAGATTTTTGCCCGTTTTCATAAATACCGCTTAAAAGAAAAATTCAGCAAATCGAAAGCGATTACGCTGAAAGAACTGAAATCCCTGCACGTCGGTGATTTCGTAACCCACGTCGATTATGGTATCGGCCGTTTCGCCGGTATGGAGCGGAAAGATGTGAATGGAAAAGAACAGGAAGCGATTCGGCTGATTTACCGTGACAATGATTTGCTTTATGTGAGTGTGCATAACCTGCATAAAATCGCCAAGTATACCGGCAAGGAAGGAACGCCGCCTGCGATGAGTAAATTGGGTTCGGGCGAATGGGAAGCGAAAAAATCAAGAGTTAAAAAACAACTTAAAGATATTGCCCACGAACTGATTGCACTTTATGCAAAACGTCGTCAGGCACCGGGTTTCCATTTTCTCCTGACAATTATATGCAGGCTGAACTGGAATCATCCTTTATATATGAAGATACGCCGGATCAGGCCACAGCAATTGCCAGTGTGAAAGATGATATGGAAAAAGGCCATCCGATGGATCGTCTGGTTTGTGGTGATGTTGGTTTTGGAAAAACGGAAGTAGCAATTCGGGCAGCTTTTAAAGCCGTTTGTGATAGTAAACAAGTTGCTGTATTGGTACCAACGACGATTTTGGCGATGCAGCATTTTAAAACATTCAGCGAGCGCTTGTCAGATTTTCCGGCAAAAGTTGGTTATATCAATCGTTTTAAATCAACTAAACAAATTAAAGATACGCTGAAAGAGGCTGCCGAAGGAAAAATTGATATCCTGATTGGAACACACCGTATTTTAAATAAAGATGTGACATTTCAAAGATCTTGGTCTTTTGATTGTGGATGAAGAGCAAAAATTTGGTGTAAAAGCAAAAGACCGTTTGAAGGAAATGCGTGTGAATGTGGATGTTTTGACATTGACTGCAACACCGATTCCGAGAACGCTTCATTTTTCTTTGATGGGCGCGCGAGATCTTTCTGTTATTGCAACACCACCGCCAAACCGCCAGCCGGTTACGACGGAAGTTCATTCATTCAGTGAAGAATTTATCCGCGATGCGATCAGTTTTGAAGTGCAGCGTGGCGGACAGGTTTTCTTTGTGCATAACCGTGTGAATGATATTGAATCCATTGCCAACATTATTATGCGTCTGGTTCCGGAAGTGCGGATCGGTGTGGCGCATGGACAAATGGATGGCGACAAGCTCGAAAAAGTAATGGTTGATTTCATTGAAGGAGAATATGATATTCTGGTTTCCACCAATATTATTGAATCCGGGATTGATATTGCCAATGCGAATACGATCATTATCAATTCAGCGCATATGTTCGGGCTTGTCGGATTTGCACCAGATGCGTGGCCGGGTAGGGCGTTCCAACAGAAAAGCATTTTGTTACCTTTTAACGCCGATCTGCGTCTACCTTAGCCAGTGATTCGAGAAAACGTCTTGCAGACTTTGGAAGAATTCTCAGAACTGGGCGATGGTTTTAAAGTGGCCATGCGCGATCTTGATATTCGTGGAGCCGGAAATTTACTTGGTGCTGAACAAAGTGGTTTTGTGAATGATCTGGGTTATGAATTGTATCACAAAATGCTGGACGAAGCGGTTGCGGAGTTGAAAAATAATGAGTTCAAAGATCTGTTTTCATCTGCTTTGGGATTGCCTGCAAAATTGTTGCCGGATTGCCAGATCGAGACAGATTTTGCAACGTTAATTCCGGAAAATTACGTCAAAAATATTTCAGAAAGACTTTCGTTATATACCCGTCTTGATGATATGAAAACGAATGAAGAACTGATTGGTTTTGAGAAAGAAGTAGAAGACCGTTTCGGACCGTTGCCAAAAGAAGTTGAGGATTTGCTGAAAACGGTTCGTTTGCGTTGGGAAGCAGAAGGTTTGTATTTCGAAAAATTAACTTTGAAAAGCAATACATTGAAAGGATACTTCGTTACTTCGCAGAACGACGAATTTTTTCAGTCGCCAAGATTCGGTAAGGTCATCGATTACATTAAAATACATCCAAAACAAAGTGCATTGAAAGACCAGAAAGGGAAACTGATTCTGATTTGTGAAAATGTAAAAAGTATTGACCAGGCACAGAAGATTTTAGTTGAAATGTGTCAATAAATGATTTTTAGCAAATAAGTTCGATTGATTTCATACATTTGCAGTTTCGCATACTATTAAATACCAAACACTCTAAGTCACTTTAAAGCAATGATTTGCATGCATAAGATGGGTATCCGGTCGATCGCGTTGATACTGATTGTGTTATTAGCGGCTACTTCGTGTAGTAAGAAAAAAAGACCAACGAGCTTAAAACCTGGTAAAACAAGTTCAAAAACAGGCTTGGCGTATAATGGCAAGGATGGATATCAGGTGAAACAATACAAAGCATTACCTGCTGGTCCTGACCTGGTTTATATTGAAGGTGGACGTTTTACCATGGGATCTTTGGAAGAAGATGTCATGAACAGACGTGATAATCCGAAACGTACGGTAAGTATCCAGTCGTTCTATATGGATCAGACGGAAGTTGCGAACGTTCACTATCTTGAATACCTAAATGCTGTTCAAAAAGATTCATCAGAAGAATTTTACAGCAAAGCCTTACCTGACACAGCTGTTTGGTACAATGAATTGTCATTCAATGATTCATACGTAACCATGTATCTTCGTCACCCTGGTTTCCGTTTGTACCCTGTTGTAGGTGTATCGTGGGTTCAGGCTAATGATTATTGCGCATGGAGAACTGCTGCTGTAAGTAAGAGCAATACTGCAATCGGGAACAAAGCAGGACAGAAGAAAAAAGGATTTGCTATCGGCAAGAAGAAAAAAGCTGCCAATGCTGCGGAAGCAGAAGCAGTTGCATCTGCGGAACCTACTACAACTTAGAATTGAAAGTGGTTACGTAATGCCTCCATACCGTCTTCCAACCGAAGCAGAATTTGAATATGCTGCGATCGCGATGATCGGTACGCAGTATGCTGATGAAAATCAATCTAATCAGCGTATTTATCCTTGGGATGGTTCTACGATGCGTCAGCCTCGTGGCCGTAAACAAGGAACAATGCTTGCCAACTTCAAACGCGGACCTGGGGATTATGCAGGTATTGCAGGTAAATCAAATGATGGTGCGATCATTACTCAGGAAATTCGTTCATATCCTGCTAATGACAACGGTCTTTATGATATGGCTGGAAACGTTAGCGAATGGGTTTATGACGTTTATCGTCCGCTTTCCAACAATGATGTAAATGACTTGAACTGCATTCCGTCGCGATGGATATCAGGATGATGCGAAAAACTATGATAACAAAAACAGTAACTCTTTGATCAATGATAACCTTCGTGTTTACAAAGGCGGTTCATGGTCTGATGTTGCTTATTGGTTGTCACCAGGAACACGTCGTTACATGGATCAGGATTCTGCAACTGCATCGGTAGGTTTCCGTTGTGCAATGATCGCAACTGGTAGCCATAAATAAGATTCTTTTAGAATAAATTTATAAAAGTAAAAAGGAATGATTCAGGCTTTAAAACCTGAATCATCCTTTTTTTTGTGCCAATTTGTTATTAATGCTGAGCAGAAGCAATGGTCAAAATATAAAATTGTTTGCATCCCGCCTTTTTCAAAACTTCCATGCAGGCTTCCAATGTTGCACCGGTTGTTAATATATCGTCAATAATAATTACAGTTTTGTCCTTCCACATTCTCATTTACCCGAAATACATCCTTTCACATTTTCCCAGCGCTCATTTCTTGTCTTTCCAGTTTGCGTTTCTGTAAACCTGTGTTCGTTCCAATGCCTTACCTGACCATGGAATGTTTGTTGCATTTGAAAAACCTTCTGCCAGTTTATCACTTTGATTGTAACCCCGAATTTTCATTTTTTTCTTGTGTAACGGCACTGTGACGATTAAATCTGCTTCGGGCAAATTCCCATTTTCCATCATTTCCTGCCCAAACATAAAACCAAGTAAAATACCAACTTCAGATTTTCCTCGATATTTCAATGCATGCAGCAATTTCTGAACTTTTCCCTTTTTGGTAAACAACAAAAATGAATGCGTGCTGGCTACTTCATGAACATTAACAAACTTTTGCCTGATCGCATCGCTAAAAACACTATCCTGCTCAACTCTGGGTAATCCGATTCTGCATGTGGTACAAATAATATCTTCATTACCAACCAATCCTTTATCACAAGCTTCGCAGCATCTTGGAAATATCAGATCGACAAGATCAAACCAGATAGATGTCATAGGAAATTTTGAAAGATTAAATGATAGAATAATTTTGAATGACAGAATGAGAGAATGATTGAATAAATTAGCTGGTCAACCAAGACATTCTTAACTTTACTTTTCAAATTATTAGCGATTTTAGTATATCCACCAATTGTATAGTAAATGAAAACCCTTATTCTGAATGCCCGGATTGTGAATGAAAATACGATCCAGGAATCTGACGTGTATATCGTTGATGGTCACATTAATCGTATTGCAAAAGATTTACAACATCTTCCGGCTGACCGTGTTATTGATGCCAAAGGCACGTATTTGCTGCCTGGTGTTATTGATGATCAGGTGCATTTCCGAGAACCAGGCTTAACATACAAAGCTGATATTCATTCCGAAGCACGTGCCGGAGTGGCTGGTGGTGTAACGTCATTTATGGAAATGCCAAATACGGTTCCCAATGCACTCACACAGCAATTATTGCAGGATAAATATGATATTGCCGAAAGAAGCTCTCTGGCGAATTATTCCTTTTTTATGGGTGGTTCCAATAGCAACTATGATGAAGTAATGCGCACAGATCCTACACAGGTTTGCGGTATCAAGATTTTCATGGGTTCTTCTACCGGAAATATGCTCGTAGACGCGCCGGATGTTCTTGAAAAGCTATTTGCTAATGTGCCGATGTTAATCGCTACACATTGCGAAGATGAAGCAACCGTTCGTCAGCGTATGGAGTTTTTTAAAGAAAAATACGGAGATAATGTTCCTTACGATATTCACGCGCTAATCAGGAATGAAGAAGCGTGTCTGATTTCATCCACTTTTGCGAGCGGTTTAGCTCATAAACATAAAACACGATTACACATTCTTCACATTTCTACGGGCGATGAAGTTTCGCTTTTTGAAGTAGGAGAGCGCAAAAATGGCAAAATACTTCTGGCTGACGGATCTCCAAAACTTGTCACCTCCGAAGCTTGTGTGCATCATTTATGGTTTGATGCGGAAGATTATCATACGTTGGGGAATAAAATAAAATGTAATCCGGCTATCAAAGCACCGCATCATAAGGAAGCGATTTTACAAGCAGTTCTGGACAATCGAATTGATGTAATTGCTACCGATCATGCGCCACATACCATTGAAGAAAAAGCACTTCCTTACTGGCAGGCTCCTTCGGGTTTGCCTTTGATTCAACATACATTAAATGTAATGCTGGAATTAAGTAAAAAAGGAAAAATACCTTTGGAAAGAGTCGTTGAAAAAATGAGCCACGCCGTAGCAGACTGCTTTCAAATCGCAGACAGAGGATATATCCGGGAAGGTTATTGGGCAGATTTGGTTCTTGTCGATCTTGACGGGACGACTATGGTAGAAACGTCCAATATTATATTCAAAATGTGGCTGGTCACCTTTTGAGGGAACGAATTTTCAATCTCAGATAACACATACATTTGTATCCGGCCATCTGGCTTACGAAAATGGAAATTTCGATGAAACAGTGAAAGGAAAAAGATTATTATTTTCCCGCTAGGTAAGTGTAATAGCTTTTAATAATATCAAGATCTCCAACCGTCCAGTTTAACGATAGCAAATCTTGTGGGTCAAGCCACATGATTTGCTCATGTTCGGATAATGTCATTTCAAAAGTACGCAGCTTACATACAAACGGAACAAGAATGATTTCTCTCCAGCCCTGATCTTTGGTAGTAACCGGCAACTTTTGAATTATTTCTATATCAACATCAAGTTCTTCACGTATTTCACGCAAAAGAGTTTCCTCGTCCGTTTCATTTTCTTCCTGTTTTCCTCCGGGAAATTCCCATTGGAGCGGGAACGAAAGTGCCGCACTACGCTGTCCTGCCAAGACTTTTCCATCATGTTCAATTATCGCACAAGGCACCCGCACAACCAACTTTACAGCAACAATACTTTCTATCATACCAGCAGTGACACAAAATTTCACGCAAAAGTATGTAATTTTTAGGAAAAATACAATGCCATTGAATCAATTATTGTCTTGTTGACACTATCTTAACATGACTGTAAATATCTAAATATCAGCTTTTCCAATACCTATAAGTTAAAACAGTTCTCCTGAACGGTGCCTTGGCAAAATACCCAGATGGCGATAAGCTTTTTCTGTAACTTCCCTGCCTCTCGAAGTTCGTTTCATATAGCCTTCCTGAATCAAAAACGGCTCATAAACCTCTTCTATTGTTTCCGCTTCTTCACCACAAGCCGTAGCAATTGTGGACAAACCAACCGGACCGCCTTTGAATTTTTCGATAATAGTACTCAAAATCCGATTATCCATTTCATCCAGTCCGTTCTGATCTACATCAAGTGCCAGAAGAGCCATTTCAGCAATTGCTACGGTAATTCTGCCATTACCTTTCACCTGCGCAAAATCACGTGTTCTACGCAAAAGATTGTTGGCAATACGTGGGGTTCCACGGCTTCGGCGGGCAATTTCATACGCTGCATCATCTTCAAGGGGAGTTCCAAGAATTTCTGCTGACCGTTTTAGAATAGATTTCAGAAGTTGTGCATCATAATATTCCAACCGCGCATTAATACCGAAACGTGCCCGTAAAGGCGATGTCAGCATTCCTGCGCGTGTTGTAGCTCCAATAAGGGTAAAAGGATTTAAACCGATCTGGATACTGCGGGCATTAGGGCCGCTGTCCAGCATGATATCAATTTTATAATCCTCCATGGCAGAATAAAGATATTCCTCCACAATCGGATTCAGGCGATGAATCTCATCAATGAAAAGGACATCATGTTCCTGCAAATTGGTTAGCAAACCTGCAAGATCACTCGGTTTGTCCAGAACCGGACCGGAAGTAATTTTGATTCCTGCGGCCAGCTCATTGGCGATGATATGGGACAATGTTGTTTTTCCTAAACCCGGAGGTCCATGGAGCAACACGTGGTCCATTGCATCACCGCGCTGCCGGGCTGCCTGAACAAATATTTTAAGATTTTCAAGAATTTTTTCCTGTCCTGTAAAATCATCAAACGAGAGCGGACGTAATGCCCGCTCTACATCTTTTTCAGTATTAGAAAGATTTTCTTTATCTCCGGACAGATAATCCTGGCGCATAAGCTTTTTGACAATATTAATCGCGTTTTAACAAAAAACGCACACATTTATTTAATCAAAAATAACCGTTTTTATTGGCAAAACCGAACGTTTAACGGATCACCATAACGGAGCCACGCAATACAACAGGATTCCGTTCGGGGAAATATTGAGCTTCGTAAGACACAATATATGGATAAACTCCAGGCTGTACTTTCATTCCTTTGTAGGTTCCATCCCAACGGTTTTCTATCGAATTGTGTCGCATAAATTACTTCTCCCCAACGGTTGTAAATCCGGATCGAATAATTGATATAATAGGCACCGAAAACTTCCAGGGTCTCATTTTTGCCATTTCCATCGGGAGTAAAAGCATCAGGAATAAAGAACCGCGGTTCGCATTGATCAAAAACGGTGGTGGATTTTTTAGCAACACAACCTTCTTTATTTGTTCCCAAAACCGTATAAACTCCTTTTTGATTAACAGTTATCGTTTGTGTCGTATCTCCGGTGGCCGGCCATTCATAATGAACAACCCCGACACCTTTGGCATCCAGCACTGTTGAACCGCCATCGGGAATACAGATATAATATTCAGGAGCAAGACCTAAAATTGGCGAAGGAAGTTCTCCTACCTGAATTGTATCCGCATTATAACAGTCATTTCCGTTTTTTACCTGAACAAAATAAGTACCTGGCTGACGAACCGTTATATCTCGTGTTGTTTCACCTGTACTCCATAAAAACTCCCTCCATGTAAGTCCAGGGGCTGTGATCAATATAGAGCTGTCGCGGCACATAGTAGTATCTGCACCGAGATCAAATGCCGGTGGCTTTCGTAATGTGACTTCAGTAGTATCAGCTGTGAAACAATCTCTTTGCGGACCGTTATAAGCAACGGCAATATACCGGCCGGTAGCCGTAACTTTCAATGTTTTTGAACGACCAACAATTCTTCCTCTGTTATACCACTCATAAATTTGAGCCGTAATACCCATATCCAGATTTATATATTGTCCGCACGTATCGATGTCCGCACGCAAATTCATTGCTGGCGGCGTTTCATAAATGACAACGGTATCTTTTGTAACCATCGTTGTACACTCATTTGTCTGCGAAAGTGTTACGAGATAACTTCCAGGCTGCGTATAAGTATGAGTAACTTTTTGTTCTTTCGATGGCGCGAGAGGCAGAGCCGTCACCAAATATCCAGCTATACGTGTCTTTTTTAGGATCACAAATAGGTCCTGCTTCAAAGGTTGTCGGCTCATTTGTACAAAAACCATCCGCAGTAAATCCTGGACCGGAAGATTCCTGTGAAAAATCCTGAACCATATTGGGAAGCCCTAATCCACTTTTTTTCCCACCAAGATTTACACCTTCGAGTTTATATTCAATTGTACTGTACAGAATTTCGTTCCGGTTTTCCTATAACCGCGAGATAATCACTTCCGTCAACAGCCATATAAATTTTCCCATCCGAAGCCATTTGTAAAGCCCCATATTTCTGGGTAGCGGAACTGTCAATGACGAGCGCGGATTCTACCAGCGTACTATCACTGAATGTCAGATCGTATTGTTTAAGATAAGATTTCGTTTTCCCATCTCCCTGAAAAGTAACATACATTTTTTCACCGCTGGATGAAAATTCAATACCATATGCTATGGGAGGGGCGGGTCCGAGATTTATTATTTTATCATAAGTCAGAACACCTGTCGAATCATTGAATTTAAACAATTCAACATAATTTGTTGGCGGACCCGGAATCACAACGGCCAATCTTCTTTCACCAGTTGTACTGTCTGCCGCAGAAAATTTCATATATCCTTCCGCCTTGTTCAAGGAATCATGCGCCATTCCCAATTCAGGAGAACTGGTTTCAGTCAAACCACCTGTTGTAGCGTGAAAAATGCGGAATTTGTTGGTTCCGTAATCGTGTGATACAACCCAGTAAGTACTATCTTTTTTATTTTCAACAGCTGCCAGTCTTTCCGTTGTTGGTTGCTGTAATGTTGTATTTTGTTCAATAATCGCACCTTTTCCATTATTCCGACGCATATCCACGACACTTACTGTAAGATATTTTGTCCCCTGAATATCCGATGTTGTAAAAACATTATAAAGATATTCACACCCTCGGCAAGTAGGCTGCGGAACAATTAAAACGGATTCTGTTGAAGTATGACTTCCCAAAAGCGGCTCACAATTGGTGATCGCAAAGCAGTCCATCTTCTTATGATCCTTATTATAAATCGTAATACCATCAGAATAAAAGAGCAATTCACCTTTGGAATTTGCGATTGAAGAAATTCCTTCTGGCTGTATTTACCTGTCCGTCCGTTAATAGGCGATGGGGGAGAATTATTGAAAATCAAGACCTGCATTTGCTCCAAAATACCATTTGGCACCTTCCTGATTGGTAGGTTCCATACAGATCTTGACATTGACCTTATCCTGAAGTTTACAGCCATTTGGCAAAATCACCTGAACGGAATAACAACCGGAACTGTCTACCTTTAAAATTTGTGTAGTATCACCTTTTGGATACCAAATATATTTTGCACCAGCAGGTGCATTGGTGGGATATGGATTTAAATCGATACTTTGTCCTGGACAAATTGTAGTATCTGCTTTCCATTTTTGAAATGGAGGTGGAACATCTCCAATTGTAATTAACTGCGTTTCAGTGGTTTTAGCTCCATCAGCGAAAGTTCTGGTCAATGTAACAGTGAATGATCCGGCTGTCTTATAAGCATGTAGAGGATTTCTTACATCATCTTTTCCTCCATCGCCGAAATCCCAGGCCCATGCAGTGGCCTTGCTATTATTATCTTCATTAAAGACAGTTCCGTCCTCCGCACACGCCGGACTTGGCACGCACTTTTCAGTTACGGTAAAAGTTTGTGCCTTTGCAAATCCTGTCACCAGAAAAAACAAAAAGAAAAAAGAATAAAATATTTTCCGATGTGTATTATAAAATCGCCTCATGTTTCGTTACTAAATCAATCATCCCTACCCGCCACATTAATATTCTTGTTACCCGATCATTCTAACGAAAATAATATGTTAAAATTTTGTGTGGTAATGTCTTAAAAACCATGCTAATTTGAATATTAATACGCAATGTGGCGACAATTTGTGAATTTAAATTTGTAATTTTTTATGTCTCTATACACAATTCGCCGTAAATAGCGGACAAAGTCTATTATTGTATGATAAAGCGTTTACTCTCTATTATTTTTATGACACTGCTCTGCCTCGAAGGTTGGAGCCAGGACCCACAATTTTCTCAATTTTATGCTAATCCCTTATATCTGAATCCTGCTTTGGCAGGTGGTGCACTGGCACCTCGTGCTACCGCCAATTACCGGAACCAATGGCCTGCACTTTCTGCCAATTTTGTAACAACTTCTTTTGGTGCCGATGTTTTTCTTCCGAATTATAACAGCGGTATCGGTGTTCAGGTAACAACGGATAGCCAGGGTTTGGGAAATCTTAAAGCGACTGATATTGCTTTACAATATTCATACCAGATTGCAGCTGAATGATGTTACATCGCTACGGCTTGGTATTCAGGGCGGTTTTTCTTCGCGCTCTCTGGATTATTTTGGACTAACTTTTGGTGATCAATACAATAATGGCGGACTTACAGGTACACCATCATCAGATCCTTTTGCTCAAGGTGGTCCTAATGTCAATTATGCAGATTTCTCAACCGGTATGATGGTTTATTCCGATTGGTACTGGGCAGGACTTGTCGGCACATCATATTAACCGTCCAAATCAGGCATTTAGCGGTGACTGAAGCAAGGCTGCCGGTGAAAGCAAGTTTGCAGGCTGGTTTAAGGATTCCGTTTGCTGGATATACGTACCTGGGAGATGAGATTGACAAAGAAAAAACAATCTCCCCGGCGATCCTTTACAAAAAACAAGGAAAATACGATCAGCTGGATGTGGGTATGTATGTAACCATTGAACCGCTGGTGTTAGGTATGTGGTACCGCGGAATTCCTTTCAAAAAATACGAGCCGACTATTAACAACCATGAATCACTGGTATTTCTGGCAGGTTTTCGTCAGGATAAATTCTCGATTGGTTATAGTTACGACTTGACAATTTCAACTTTGGGAGCTGGCAGCGGCGGTGCTCACGAGATTTCGTTGTCCTACATTTTTGAACCGCTCACCCCTAAACCAAAACGTATCAAGAAGCAATAAACATCAGCTTTCCTGTCCTAAATTCTAGGAGCTGTAAAAATATATTTTTATAAATAATGCAGATGCCCCGGTGTCTGCATTTTTTGTAGCAGTAAAATCTGAACGTCCTCTCTTTTCGATTAAAAACTAATCCCGTATCCAAAAAGCATCATTCATTTTATGAACAATTCCCAAAAACGAAGCTTTCTTTTTAGCTTTTTCATGCTGGCTCTATCGCTTAGCGCGATAGCAGCGCCTCCGAAAAGAGAATTTTATGAAATAAAAATATATCACCTAAAAGACAAAACGCAGGAGACAAGCGTTGAAAACTATTTGAAAGACGCCTATATACCTGCCGCGCACCGTGCTGGAATTAAAGATGTAGGTGTTTTCAAACCTGTTCCAACAGATACTATGAGCGGAAAATTGATCTACGTTTTTACACCGATTAAGCTTCCTTGGATCAATTGTTGCACTTCCAAAGACATTGGAAAAAGATGCTAAATATCTGGCTGCCGGAAAAGAATATCTGGATGCTCCTTATAAAAATCCCCCTTACGTTCGTATTGAATCTACGATCTTACAAGCATTTACAACAATGCCTGTTCATGCAAAACCAAATTTGAAAGGTCCAAAAAACGAGCGTGTGTATGAAATGCGCAGCTATGAAGGCCATACCGAAAAAATTTACCAGAATAAAGTGAAGATGTTCAACGATGGAGGTGAAGTTCCTCTTTTTGTTAGATTGAACTTCAACGCTGTTTTTTATGGTGAAGTAATTGCAGGAAGTCATCAGCCAAATTTGATGTACATGACGACTTTTGAAAATAAAGCAGATCGTGATGCACATTGGAAATCATTTACGGAAGATGCAGAATGGAATAAACTGAAAGTTAATCCGGATTATCAGAATAACGTTTCAAAAAATACAAGCTTTTATATGTATCCGACTGAGTATTCGGATATTTAAATTTGATTCATAATTTAAAAGAGGTCAGAACTATCGGTACATTTCCGGTTATTCTGACTTTTTTCCTTTTCTACGCCAGAATCTTCTAGAAGGTTTTTCCGAGGGAAGCCTGTTACCAATTATATTTTCATCTCGAAACAATTGTTCTATTTCTAGCACCGAACAATCATATTGAACCGCAAGTATGGCTATCTTCATTCCTTTGCTCAAATATTGATTTATTATTTCCTTTTTCATTTCAGGTTTCAATATTCTCCTTTTCACTCCGTTGTCCCGAATTACAGTTTGTAGATTGATCAGGGTATCAATAAGTTTTTGCAAATTTTCAGGCCTTACCTGAATTTTAGAGATTTTCACATTGTCCAGGTATGAATAAGATGCCTGACCAATTGAAATAAATAAGTATCCACTGTCTGTTCTTACAAGCTCAATGCTATAAGTACTCCTATCGGTTTCTATTTTCTCTACTTTAACTATTTCATGCATTTAACAAAATTGACAAATTGATGACGCAAAGATTTTCAATAAAAAATCTCATTCCCAAACCATTGTCTTATAAACAACTGCCTGAAAATGAGATTAAATCTACATTCTTCCTCTTTACGAAAAACGACTAATTACCTTTTTATGCAAACAAATCGTAAGAAATTCTTAATTCGATTAAAACAGCAACGCGATTACTATTTCCTAACCGCCTCAATCGCTCCGCGAACACTTCCATACTGATCAAGCAAAGATTCTGCCTCATCAGGAGAAACACCTAATTCATCTATAATCATATGGATCGCACGATTGACCAGCTTTTCATTGGTCATCTGCATATCCACCATTTTATTTCCTTTCACTTTTCCCAAGACGGATCATGACCGAAGTTGAAATCATATTCAATACCAGTTTTTGAGCGGTACCTGATTTCATTCTTGTGCTTCCCGTCAGGAATTCCGGCCCAACTACCACTTCGACCGGAAATTCGACAAGCTTCTGCAATCGGAGATCCATTATTGCAAACCACACAACCCGTCAGCAAACCTGCTTTTCTCGCTTCATTTAATCCACCGATCACATAAGGTGTTCGGCCGGAAGCGGCAATTCCGATTAAAGTATCGTTTTCAGTTAAATTATATGGAGCCAGATCAATCCATGCCTGCGTCCAGTTATCTTCTGCATTTTCCACCGCTTTTCTGATCGCAGTATCTCCGCCGGCAATAATTCCTACCACCAAATCAAAAGGAACACCGAAAGTGGGCGGACATTCCGAAGCATCCACAACACCCAAACGACCGCTCGTTCCTGCACCGATATAAAATAAACGTCCGCCTTTTTTCATACGCGGAACGATCTCTTCGATCAGCGCTTCAATTTGAGGAATGACTTTTTGAACGGCATTCGGCACGGTCTGATCTTCACTGATTTATTGAGTTCAAAATTTCATTGACACTCATCTGATCAAGATCATTATATAGAGACGACGATTCGGTTGTTAGCATGGAATGTTGCATTGATTGAAATCCAAAATTAATTATTTTCTGTGAACGAACCTTTACCAAATAAATAATATGGGATTTATCTAAGTATATCTGCAAAAATTTGCCTTAAAATTTGGAAAATAAAAAGATACACTCCTAATTTGTAACACGAAGTTAGAGTTAGCGAAATTTCGCTAAAAACTAAATTTTTCGTTTTTCTATTGATTTATGTTAATCGTACGTATCATCTTCCTACTAATTGTAGTCACGCCCCAGGCGTGAGTGAGATGTTAACGGCATATACCCGCACCTCACTCACCCGCTGAGTGAGGTGTTTTTTTATCACAATAATATCACCATGGCGACAGAACTAAACAGATTTTCAAAAACCCTAACCCAGGAAGTTACTAATCCGGCAGCTCAGGCGATGCTTTACGGCATTGGATTAAAAGAAGAGGACATGGCAAAACCACAAATTGGTATTGCCAGTACAGGTTATGAAGGAAACCCTTGTAATATGCACTTAAACGGACTTTCTGTTTATGTAAAACAAGGAATTACGGCCAATAACATGGTCGGTCTGATCTTCAACACAATTGGAGTTTCTGATGGTATGACAAACGGAAATGACGGAATGCGTTATTCACTTCCAAGTCGTGACATTATTGCGGATTCCATTGAAACAGTTGTTGCTGCACAATGGTATGATGGCGTGATCGCCGTTGTAGGTTGTGACAAAAATATGCCTGGTGCTGTTATGGCGATGGCGCGTCTGGATCGTCCTGCCATTATGGTTTATGGCGGAACAATTCGTTCAGGACACTATAAAGGACAAAAACTGGATATCGTTTCTGCGTTTGAAGCACTTGGTAAAAAATTCGCCAACAATATTTCTGACGAAGATTATAAAGGAGTAATACAAAATTCAATTCCTGGTCAGGGTGCTTGCGGTGGTATGTATACTGCAAACACAATGGCTGCTTCGATTGAAGCGATGGGATTAAGTTTGCCTTTCAGCAGCTCTTACCCGGCTACGCACGAAGGAAAACAGGAAGAATGCAAGAAAATCGGTGCAGCAATGAAAAATTTGCTGGAACTGAACATTACACCAAAAGATATTATCACAAAAAAATCGCTTGAAAATGCTTTGACAGTGGTTATGGCATTGGGTGGTTCTACAAACGCAGCTTTGCACTTTCTTGCGATTGCCCGTTCAGCAGATCTTCCTTTAACATTGGATGATATTCAGGCAATTTCTAATCAAACTCCTTTTATCGCTGATCTTAAACCAAGCGGTAAATACTTATATGGAAGACATCCTTGAAATTGGCGGTGTTCCTGCGGTAATGAAATATTTGTATTCAAAAGGATTGATTCACGGCGACTGTTTGACTGTAACAGGAAAAACGTTGGCAGAAGATTTAGCCGAAGCACCGGATCTTAATTTTGAAACACAGAAAATTATTTTCCCTCTGGAAACACCGATTAAAGCAATCGGGACATATCCAGATCTTGTACGGTAACCTTGCACCAACAGGTTCAGTTGCAAAAATTACAGGGAAAGAAGGTTTGACTTTCGACGGCGAAGCAAAAATTTGTGAGCATGAAACGGAAATTATTACCATGCTTTCCAAAGGAGAAATCAAAGCAGGTCATGTAGTGGTAATCCGTAATGCAGGACCAAAAGGCGGACCAGGTATGTCAGAAATGTTGAAACCAACTTCTGCCGTAATGGGAGCCGGACTTGGAGATAAAATTGCACTGATCACAGATGGCCGTTTCTCAGGAGGAACACACGGATTTGTGGTAGGACACATTACACCGGAAGCATTTGACGGTGGTCCGATCGCGCTTGTAAAAGACGGCGACAGAATCACGATTGATGCAAATACACGCCAGCTGATCGTTCATATTTCTGACGAAGAAATGGCAGCACGTAAAGCAGCATGGGTACAACCAGAGCCAAAATTCACAAAAGGAATGTTGGGAAGATATATCCGCACGGTAAAATCTGCCAGTGAAGGATGTGTTACTGACGAAGCGTAGTTAAAGAATAGAAGGTTGCGGAAACGTAGCCTACAATATAGAAAGCTTGAAATTCATCCGACTAAATAAGTAGAGGTCATGGAATTTAATGAAAACCAAACACAAACAACCGGAATCGCTGAGCAGCCAGTTTCGGTAGCAACACCAGAACTGATCAACGGTTCTCACGCACTGATCCAGTCATTGATTGCCGAAGGTGTCAAAACGATTTTTGGATATCCGGGCGGAGCGATCATGCCTGTTTACGATGCTATTTATGATTATCAGGAACAAATTAATCATATTCTCGTACGTCATGAGCAAGGTGCCGCACATGCTGCCGAAGGATTTGCCCGCATTACCGGTGAGGTTGGAGTATGTTTGGTAACATCAGGTCCAGGCGCTACGAACCTGGTAACAGGAATTGCAGATGCAATCATTGACTCAACACCAATGGTTTGTATCGTTGGCCAGGTTGGATCTCATTTGCTGGGAACGGATGCATTCCAGGAAACGGATATCATGGGTGTTACCATTCCAATTACAAAATGGAACTACCAGATCACCAATCCTGACGAAGTTCCTGAAATCATTGCAAAAGCATTTTACATAGCAAAGTCTGGCCGTCCGGGACCGGTACTTATTGATATCACAAAAGATGCGCAGCAGAAATTGATGTCTAAACCGTTTGTACATAAAAAATGTGAAAAACTGCTTAGCTATCGTCCACGTTTGTCGCCAAAAGAAGAACAGGTTGAAGCGGCTGCAAAGCTTATCAACGAAGCAAAACGTCCGTTTTTGTTTTTCGGACATGGTGTTCAAATTGCTGATGCTGAACAGGAATTGTTGCAATTCATTGAAAAAACAGACGTTCCTGCGGCTTCAACTTTATTAGGACTTTCTTCTGTTTCAGTTGATCACCCGAATTATGTGGGCTGGTTAGGAATGCACGGAAACTACGGTACCAATGTTCTTACCAATCAATGTGATTTGATTATTGCGATCGGTATGCGTTTCGATGACCGTGTTACCGGTGATTTGAGCCGTTATGCGAAACAGGCGAAAGTTGTCCACATCGAAATTGATCCTGCGGAAATTGATAAAATCAAAAAAGCAGACGCACCGGTTGTAGGAGATGCAAAACGCGCTTTGGAAATGCTTTTCCGCTTGTGAATGAAAATAATCACGAAGCATGGAGAGCAGAATTCAAGAAATTCGATGCGATTGAAGATGAAAAAATCACGCAGCCGGAACTTGCTCCAACAACGGAAAAAATTAAAATGGCGGAAGTGATCCGTACACTTTCTGATAAAACAAAAGGTGAAGCAGTAATTGTTGCGGATGTTGGTCAGCACCAGATGATGACTGCACGTTATTATCAGTTCAAAAAAGCGAATTCATTCATTACTTCGGGTGGATTGGGAACGATGGGTTATGCACTACCAGCAGCTTTCGGAGCAAAAGTAGGAGCACCCGACCGTGAGGTTGTTGCGATTATAGGTGACGGTTGTTTCCAGATGACAATTCAGGAACTTGGGAACAATTGCACAAAGCGGTTTGCCTGTTAAGATCATCATTCTGAATAACAATTTCCTTGGAATGGTTCGCCAGTGGCAACAGCTTTTCCACGAAAAACGCTATTCATTTGTTGAGCTGCAAAATCCTGATTTTATCACAATCGCAAAAGGTTTTGGTATCGACGGACATACTTGCGGCGCAAGAGAAGATTTGAACGATTCGCTTGATAAAATGCTTGCTTCCGACAAACCATATTTATTGGAAGTATTGGTTGAAAAAGAAGAAAACGTATTCCCAATGGTTCCAACCGGAGCTTGTGTAGCGGATATCAGACTGGAATAATGTAAATGAATTTTCAGAAATCACTTGCATTTTTTCACTAGACATTAAAAGAATCATGACAACATACACCATTTGCGTATTTACGGAAAATACGATTGGGATTCTAAATAAGATCACAACCATTTTCACCCGTCGCCGGATCAACATTGAAAGCTTGACGGTTTCGGAAACGGAACGTAAGGGTATTTCCCGCTTCACCATCGTCATTCGTCATGAATCACGCGAAGCTGTTGAAAAACTGGTTCGCCAGATCCGTAAGAGTGATCGAAGTGCTTGCTGTTTTCGGTTATCTGAACGACGATATCGCTTACAATGAAATTGCAATGTTCAAAATTTCAACACCAATCGGAGCAAAACCGCTTGATATTGAAACGATTAACAAAACGTACAAAGCCTGGGTTGTCTACTGGCACCTGACTTATGTGATCATTCAGAAAACAGGTACGGAAGAAGAAATTTTTGAATTCTTTAACTATATCAAACCACACGAAATCCTGGAATTTGTAAGATCAGGACGTGTAGCGGTAAGCAAATCTCCTCAAACGCTGGTGGATTATCTGCCGGAAGCGGAGTGGGAGTATTATCTGTAGTCACATCAACTTTTAAGTAGTATTGTTTTTTAATTCGTAGTAATCAATAATTCAATTAATAATCAATGGCAAAATTAAATTTCGGCGGGGTCGAAGAAGAAGTAGTTACCCGTGAAGAATTTCCTCTTGAAAAAGCACGTGAAGTACTTTCTACTGAAACCATTGCTGTAATCGGTTACGGTGTTCAAGGTCCTGGTCAAAGCTTAAACATGCGTGACAACGGATTTAACGTAATCGTTGGACAACGTAAAGGTGGTAAATCATGGGATAAAGCCGTTGCTGACGGATGGGTTCCTGGCGAAACACTTTTCGAACTTGAAGAAGCATTGGCAAAAGGAACTATTATTTGCTACCTGCTTTCTGACGCCGCTCAAATTGAATTATGGCCAACTGTTAAGGCTAATCTTGACTGCCGGAAAATCATTGTATTTCTCACATGGTTTCGGTGTAACTTATAAAGACCAGACTGGAATCGTTCCTCCTGCTGACGTAGATGTATATCTTGTAGCACCAAAAGGATCAGGAACTTCTCTTCGTCGTTTGTTCGTAGAAGGAAAAGGTTTGAACTCATCTTTCGCTGTATTCCAGGATGCAACTGGTAAAGCACGTGAAAAATGTATCGCAATGGGTATCGGTGTTGGTTCAGGATATTTGTTCGAAACTGATTTCTACCGTGAAGTAACGTCTGACCTTACTGGCGAGCGCGGAACTTTGATGGGTGCTATCCAGGGAATTTTTGCTGCTCAGTATGAAGTGCTTCGTTCAAACGGACACACGCCATCAGAAGCTTTCAATGAAACAGTTGAAGAATTGACTCAATCATTGATGCCTCTTGTTGCTGAAAACGGTATGGACTGGATGTACGCAAACTGCTCTACAACAGCACAACGTGGTGCTTTGGACTGGTGGAAACCATTCCGTGACGCTACTAAGCCTGTTTTCGAACAACTTTACAACTCAGTAAAATCAGGAGAACAAGCTACAATTTCAATCACTCGTAACTCACAACCTGACTACCGTGTGAAATTGGAAGAAGAATTGGCTGAACTTCGTGAATCAGAAATCTGGCAGGCAGGTGCTACTGTACGTAGTCTTCGTCCAGAGCGCGGATAATTCATTGATTTTGAGTCAGGTTTCGTTTTTGAAATTTGAAAAATATATACCCCTGATTTCGTTAAGAGTCAGGGGTACTTTTTTAGATATTTATGAAGTTTGACAACAATGGAAATTTATTTCCATATGAAGCACACACATTAACATTTGATGAGTTTGAACTAGTTTTCGGATTTAATAAAAATCGAAAATTTCTTCTTTCCAAACTATTGTTCTTTATTACAGAGCTCAAAAGCATTCTTTACGATGAGCTAACTATTTGGGTGGATGGAAGTTTTGTAACTCAACGAACGCATCCAAAAGATATAGATATTGTCATTTTCGTTAATTTTCACTATTTTGAGTTAAAAAAGAGGGAATTAACCGCATTAAAAGAGAGCGAGGAATTTGTAGATTTGTATTATATCCAAGTACTCCCAGAAGATAACCCGAATTATTATTTAACAAAATTTGATACTTTGGATTGGCTTCATTTTTTTACGAGAGACAGGAAAGAGAGGAGAAAAGGATTTATTGAACTAAAATTTTAATTATGGAAATTCACGATGAACTTGAAATAGAAATTTTTCATACCCTTGAAAAAATCCGTCGTGTTGAAAACATGATTAAAAGACATGTGGATGCAGGCTCCCAAGATTTGTTAGTAAATCAATATTATTCTCTAAAAAAAGAATTGCTGCAAGAATTAGCAGAATTATTATCACAAGCAATAAATACCAAGGTTCAAATTGCCGCTTAAAGAGAACCTTCATCTCCTATGTCTCCAACACTCGACAACATTTTTCTCGCTGCCGAACGGCTCCGCGGAATCATAAATCATACCCCATTACTTTATAACGCTCATTTATCGGAGCAGTATGAAGCTAATATCTATTTAAAAAGAGAAGACCTTCAAACGGTTCGTTCCTATAAAATCAGAGGTGCTTATAATAAAATGGCAAGTCTGAGCGCCGAATCCTTAGCGGGTGGTGTGGTTTGCGCCAGTGCAGGAAATCATGCACAAGGAGTTGCTTATGCCTGTCGGAAAATGGAAGTGAAAGGCGCCATTTTTATGCCAACAACGACACCGGCTCAAAAGGTAAAACAGGTTCGTTTATTTGGTAAGGAGTGGGTTGATGTGCATTTGGTAGGAGATACTTACGACGATGCGTACCACGCTTCGTTAGAATACCAAAAAGAAAATAACGCCACTTTTGTCCATCCTTTTGATGATTTACAAGTTATTGAAGGACAGGGAACTGTGGGTTTAGAAATATTCAAAGATGCCAATTTTAGGGTTGATTATTTGTTAATGGCGATTGGCGGTGGCGGATTAGCTTCTGGTATCTCGACGGTTTTTAAACAACTTTCTCCAAAAACACAACTAATTGGCGTAGAACCGCTAGGTTCTCCCACAATGCAAAAATCGATAGAAGAAGGTCACGTTGTTACACTGGATCACATTGACAAATTTGTTGATGGAGCTGCTGTTCGCCGTGCAGGAGATATTACTTTTGAAATTTGCAGTAACAGTCTGGATAAGGTTTTATTAATTCCGGAAGGAAAAGTTTGCTCGACAATTCTTCAACTGTATAACGAAGAGGCTATTGTTGCCGAACCCGCTGGCGCGTTAACAGTTGCTGCGCTGGATATGGTAAAAGATGAGATCAAAGGAAAAAATGTGGTCGCCCTCATCAGTGGCGGAAATAATGACATTACACGCACGGAAGAAATTAAGGAACGTTCGCTGCTTTATGAAGGGTTAAAACATTATTTCATCATCCGTTTCCCGCAACGTTCCGGCGCATTTCGTGAGTTTTTGAATGTACTTGGCCCAAATGACGATATCGCACGATTTGAATATGTAAAGAAAACAAACCGTGAACAAGGGCCGGCCCTGGTAGGTATTGAACTTAAAAACCGTGAAGACTTTGAGCCGTTGATTGAACGAATGAATGAGAATAGGATTGTATATGAATATTTGAACGACCAGCCGGATTTGTTTCAGTTTATGGTTTAAAATATTTCAAATGGAATATACCAAATCTCAGATCATTGATATAGTCAGATCCATTAAGCCAGACCTTTACAGATTTGGTGTTGAAAGATTAGGTTTGTTTGGTTCATTTGTAAGAGAGCAACAAAACGAAGAAAGTGATATCGATTTCGTTGTTGAATTTCAACCAGGCATGAAAAAATACCGTAACTACCTTAATTTGGCTGATTTTTTGGAAGAAAATCTCAAAAGAAAAGTTGATCTTTTAACTTGGGAAGGGATGGCTCCATTTGTCCAACGTGAGGTAAGAAAAGAAATTGAATACATTGATCTTTAATTGAAAACCCTTGCTACGCGTCCCGTCCCACATAAGCTCCCAGGAATTTGAATCCTTAAAGATTCAGGATATGACTTTTGTTGCCTATCGCAATGAAGTATATCCATCCCGTTACGAGGTTTTTTTTGAAGAACATGCGGTGATTGTGGTTCTGGAAGGCGAAAAAAAATTCAGCAGCCCGACGCAGGAAGTTTATGTTGAAAAAGGGGATATTCTTTTTATTCAGCGCGGTTTTTATCTGATGTCGGAATCGATCAATGAATCTTACAAGAGTCTGGTTTTCTTTTTTGATGAAAAGTTGCTGAAAGAATTTGTCAATCTTCACCCTGAACTTTTTAATCCTGACGAAGCAACAAATACCCTCGAAAATCCTATTCTTCCGCTAAAATCAGATGAGAATTTTGAAAAATTTATTCAATCTGTTTTCCCATATTTCAAATCAAGAACAGAATTAAAAAACCATTTTCTCCGGCTGAAATTCCAGGAATTATTACTGCACTTATTAGAACTGGATAAATCGAAACAGCTGAGAGCGAATCTTTACAGTTTGTATATTGGAGAAAAAGTGGATCTGTCGTTTTTGATGAACAGTTATTACTTAAAACCACTTACCCTAAACGAGCTCGCAAGATTATCCGGGAGAAGTTTATCTGCCTTCAAACGAGATTTTCAGGAAGAATTCAAAACTTCCCCAGCACTTTGGCTGAAAAATAAACGACTGGATTACGCTGACTTTTTGTTGAGGAATAATACCAAAAACGTGACGGAAATCAGTACCGAAATTGGGTATGAAAGTGTGTCACATTTTATAAAAATGTATAAGGAAAAGTTTGGAGTGACGCCGAAGAAACATGGGTAAGTTGTGCGTAATTATATTCTGAGTCAATTTATTATCTTTGTATATCCACTTAATACTTAACTATACACAACTTGGAATCACTAATCATTCACCCAACAAAAGAGCAGGAAAAAGCAATTATTGCTTTTCTTGAAGCTATGCAGGTTCCTTTTGAAAAAAGAAACGACTTACTTCCAAATCATGTAATCGCAGGCATTGAAAAAGGTCTGAAAGATGTGACTGAGGGAAAAACTATGTCGCTTAGCGAATTTAAGCAAAGACGTTTCTCTCTAAGATGAGGTATGAAATTGTTCTAACACAAACTGCAATTGAAACATATGAATCAATTTTTGAACAAATTCGTGCAGGATGGGGCGATAAGGTTGCGGATAAATTTGAAATAAGGATGTTTGAAACGCTAAATCAAATCTGCCAAACGCCTTTAATTTTTAAGTCTATCTCAGAGAATCCAAGTATACGAAAAGGGCTAATGAATAAAACTGCTCGTTTTTCTACGAGGTTAATTCTTTTGAAATTCAGATTCTTTTCTTCTGGGACAACAGATAGGATTCTCTTCTAGTTTAGTCAGAATCGACTGTACAATTCCCATCTATTTTTAAAAAATTCCCAGAAATCAATAAAGATTTCCGCTCAACCTGCCTTTTCAAACCAAAAACACTATTTTTTGAACGTTTCCCGTTATACTTATTTCAAGTATTCTGATGAAATTTGTTTCCCTGATTATTTTACCGGTCGTATTCCGGTTTAAGTAGCTTCTTTTCAGCTGTATATCAGTTACAAATAAAATATTAGTTACATATTCACCATAAATTGAGAATGAGTAATCAAGCGAGTACCCTTTTTGACAAAGTGTGGGATTCACACGTTGTTCGTAAAATTGAAGATGGTCCGGACGTATTTTTTATCGACCGTCATTTTATCCACGAAGTAACCAGCCCGGTTGCATTCCTTGGACTTGAAAGCAGAAACGTTGGTGTTATTTATCCAAACCGTACTTTCGCAACGGCTGACCATAACACGCCTACTATTAACCAACACCTTCCGGTTCAGGATCCACTTTCAGCAAAACAGCTGGACGCATTGGAATCAAACTCGGCAAAATACGGTATTTCGCACTGGGGACTTGGTAACGTGAAAAATGGTATTGTTCACGTAGTAGGACCTGAAAATGGTATTACACTACCTGGTATGACAATCGTTTGCGGTGATTCACATACATCTACACACGGTGCATTTGGTGCAATTGCATTTGGTATTGGTACTTCTGAGGTTGAAATGGTACTTTCTTCCCAATGTATCATGCAGCCAAAACCTAAAAAAATGCGTGTAAACGTAAATGGAAAATTAGGTAAGGCGGTAACGCCGAAAGATGTTACGCTATATATTATTTCAAAATTGACAACAGCTGGTGCAACGGGTTACTTCGTAGAATATGCTGGTGATGTTTTTGAAAATATGTCGATGGAAGGCCGTATGACGGTTTGTAACATGAGTATCGAAATGGGTGCCCGTGGTGGTATGATCGCTCCTGATCAGACTACTTTTGACTATATCGAAGGTCGTGAACAAGCTCCAAAAGGCGAGAAATGGGACAAAGCATTGGCTTACTGGAAAACTTTGAAAACAGACGAAGGTTCTGTTTTTGATAAGGAATATACTTTCAACGCTGAGGATATCGAACCAATGATCACGTACGGAACAAATCCGGGAATGGGTCAGGGAATTTCACGTAATATTCCTACATCAGAACAAGTTGAAGGCGGAAAAGCAACATATGACAAGTCATTGAATTACATGGGATTCCATGAAAATGAGTCGATGTTGGGCAAAAAAATTGATTACGTATTTATCGGTAGCTGTACAAACGGCCGTATCGAAGATTTCCGTGCTTTTGCATCCATCGTAAAAGGACGTAAAAAAGCAGATAACGTGACTGCATGGGTTGTTCCAGGTTCACACATCGTTGAAGCTCAGATCAAAGAAGAAGGAATTCTTGACATCTTAACTGAAGCAGGTTTCGAACTTCGTCAGCCAGGCTGCTCTGCATGTCTTGCGATGAATGATGACAAAATCCCGGCTGGTAAATATGCTGTGAGTACATCAAACAGAAACTTTGAAGGTCGTCAGGGCCCGGGAGCGCGTACGCTTTTGGCTAGTCCTTTGGTTGCTGCTGCAGCGGCGGTGACGGGAGTTGTTACTGATCCTCGGGATTTGCTATAATCTAACTTCGGCTGTCGGCAATCGGCAGTCAGTTGTTAGATCAAACACACACTTTAATAATGAGAGATTTTAGGAAGTATTCTGTTTGGGAGCAAAGTCATAAGCTTGTTCTTGAACTTTACAGATTAACTAAAAATTTCCCGACAGAAGAAAAGTTTGGATTGACATCTCAGATAAGACGTGCTGTTGTTTCCATTCCAACTAATATTTCAGAAGGTTGCGGAAAGTCTAGTGAAAAGGATTTTGCACGCTTTTTAGGGATATCATTTGGATCTTGTCAGGAAGTTGAATACTTGACACTATTGGCCAAAGATTTGGATTACTTGAATCAAGACAATTACGATCCTCTTTTTCTAGAAATAGTGTCAATCAAAAAACAGTTATATCATCTTATTAAAAAATTAAACGCCGGAAGTTAACGATGTCTCATTCGGTGCAATGCCGAAAGCCGACAGCCGAAAGCCGAAAGCCCCTATAAAATGGCTTACGATAAATTCACCATATTAAAAAGTACGGCAGTTCCTTTGCCGATTGAAAACGTTGATACGGATCAGATTATACCAGCACGTTTTCTAAAAGCTACAAAACGCGAAGGTTTTGGAGACAATCTTTTCAGAGACTGGCGCTACAATGGCGACGATACTCCGAAACAGGATTTCGTATTGAACAACCCGATTTATTCAGGTAAAATCCTTGTTGGCGGACGCAACTTCGGAAGCGGATCAAGCCGTGAGCACGCTGCCTGGGCAATCTATGATTACGGTTTCCGTTGTGTAGTTTCAAGTTTCTTTGCAGATATTTTTAAAGGTAACTCACTGAATATTGGAATTTTACCTGTTCAGGTTAGCGAAGAATTTCTTGATAAAATATTTCAGGCAATCGAAGCAGATCCAAATGCTGAACTTGAAGTAAATCTTCCTGAACAAACGATTACGATTCGTTGCTTCTGGCGAAAATGAGAAACTTTGATATCAATGGCTACAAAAAACACAATATGATCAACGGTTTCGATGATATTGATTATCTGCAGGCTATGAAAAGCGATATCACTGAATTTGAAGCACAAAGATTATATTAAACGGCTTTCGGCGGTCGGCAATTGGCAATCAGATTTTACGCTGAGCTGCCAATTGCTAACAGCCGACCGCTGATAGCCCCATGAATAAACGCTATATAGAAATAATGGACACGACACTCCGGGATGGAGAACAAACATCCGGTGTGTCGTTTTCCGCATCTGAAAAGCTGACAATTGCTCAGCTCTTGTTGCAGGAAGTAAAAGTTGACCGGATAGAAATCGCTTCGGCAAGAGTTTCAGAAGGCGAATTTGAAGCGGTTAAAAAAATTACAAACTGGGCAAATCAAAACGGTTTTATTGATAAAATTGAAGTTTTGACTTTTGTAGACGGTGACGCGTCCATCAACTGGATGCTTAATTCCGGTGCAAAAGTGATGAATCTGCTTACCAAAGGTTCATTGAACCACCTCACTTTTCAGTTAAAAAAGACTCCACAGCAGCATTTTGAAGATATTGAGCAGGTCATCGAACTTGCACAATCTAATGGGATAAGCTGTAACGTTTATCTTGAAGATTGGAGTAACGGTATGCGTACTTCGCCGTGAATACGTTTTCGCTGCGCTTGATTTTTTGACAAAACAACCTGTAAAACGAATTCTATTGCCGGATACGTTGGGCATTCTTACGCCTTCTGAATCGTATGAATTTGTAAAATCAATTGTCGATCGTTATCCTAATAATCATTTTGAATTTCATGCGCATAATGATTACGATCTGAGCATTGCGAACGTAATGGAAGCAATTCGAGCTGGTGCACATGGACTTCATTTGACGGTTAATGGTATGGGTGAAAGAGCTGGAAATGCTTCTTTGGCCAGTACGATTGCAGTTATAAATGATTTTATGCCGGAAGTTGAAACTTCGGTTGTATGAGCGGTCTTTATACAAGATCAGTAAGATCGTTGAGACATTTTCTGGTATAAGAATTCCTTCAAATAGTCCGATTGTTGGTGAAAGTGTTTTTACACAAACTGCTGGTATTCATGCGGATGGAGACAAAAAGAATAATCTGTATTTCAGTAATCTGATGCCGGAACGTTTTGGAAGATTGCGTTCTTATGCATTGGGTAAAACATCCGGAAAAGCAAATATTGAGAATAACCTGAAAGATATCGGGATTACATTATCTGATGCGGACCTTAAAAAAGTCACCCAGCGAATCATTGAGCTTGGTGACCGGAAAGAGGTTGTAACGCCGGAGGATCTTCCCTATATCATTTCTGACGTTCTGGATAGCAACGCGATTGAAGAGAAGGTTGTTATTCTGAATTATGTGTTGACGCATTCAAAAAATCTTAAACCGTCTGCAACTTTACAGATTACGTTTGGTGACGAGATTTTTGAAGAAAATGCGCAGGGCGACGGTCAGTATGATGCGTTTATGAATGCGTTGAAAAAGATATATGCGAAAAAAGGAATTTCCTTGCCGATGCTAACGGATTATACCGTGCGGATCCCGCCAGGAGGAAAAACGGATGCACTTTGTGAAACGATCATTACCTGGGAAATCAATGGTAAAGATGTAAAAACCAGAGGCTTGGATTCTGATCAGACAGTTTCTGCGATTCAGGCAACGCAGAAAATGCTGAATTTGCTGGGCGTACCAAGTGCGCTTGATTTGAATCCAAAAATTGAGGAGGTTAAGCAGTGAGTTTCAGAAAGCTTAATAACAGAAATATCAAAAATTCTAAATCATACCCATAATTAAACCCGTTCAGCCACTATTTAACCGTGCCAACGGATTATAAATTTTAACCAATATAATGAAGAAGAACATCTTAATAGTACCTGGTGACGGAATCGGACAGGAAGTTACAGAAGTTGGAAAAAAAGTTTTGATTAAAATTGCTGAGAAATTCGGACACGAATTCATTTACGACGAAGCATTAATGGGCCACGTTGCGATTGAAGCAACTGGAAATCCACTTCCGGATGAAACTTTGGAAAAAATGCGTGCTTCTGATGCGATTTTATTCGGAGCTGTTGGTCACCCAAAATATGATAACGATCCAACTGCAAAAGTTCGTCCGGAGCAAGGTTTGCTTAAAATGCGTAAAGAACTTGGTTTGTATGCCAATTTGCGTCCTATCAAACTTTTTGATGAACTATTGGGTGCTTCTTCGATCAAACCTGAAATCCTTAAAGGTTCTGATATTCTTTTCTTCCGTGAATTGACTGGTGACATTTATTTTGGAGAAAAAGGTCGTAAAAACGACGGAGATACTGCTTACGACATTGCTGAATACAGCCGTTATGAAGTAGAACGTATTGCCCGCAGAGCATTTGAAGCTGCACGTACACGTGGCAAAAAATTATGTTCTGTTGACAAAGCAAACGTTTTGGAAACAAGCAGACTTGTGGCGTGAAGTTGTTCAGGCGCTTGCTCCTGAATATCCGGACATCACGGTTGAACACCAATTTGTTGATTCTGCTGCGATGATGCTTATCAAAGATCCACGCCGTTTTGATGTGGTTGTAACAGCGAATTTATTCGGTGATATTCTGACAGATGAAGCAAGTCAGATTGCTGGTTCAATGGGAATGTTGGCGTCTGCTTCGGTAGGAGACAGCACAGGTGTTTACGAGCCAATTCACGGTTCAGGACATGACATTACGGGTATGGGTGTTGCTAATCCAATGGCTTCGGTACTTTCTGCTGCTTTGCTACTTGATATTTCTTTTGGCTTGAAAGCAGAATCTGATGCAATTATCTCTGCCATTGATCAGGTTTTGAAAGCTGGTTTCCGTACGCGTGATATTGCTGATTCAACAACTGCACCAGAATTTATTCTAGGAACAGACGCCATTGGCGAAGAGATTTTGAAACGTATTTAATATAAAAAATAAGATTCATTATAAAATACATCTTTTTTTGAATTTTCATTAAGAATGATTTGTGCAACCAAAATCTTCTTAGTACTTTGCAGAAGAAAATCGCAGTCAGCGAATTTTCGCAAACAAAATAAAGATGAAACTTATTGACAATTGCATTTTTCTGCTCATTCAGAGTAACCCGTAAAAAGGAGAAAGGCATTGTCTTGAATAGATCAAAAACCCTTTCTCTAACACGGAAAGGGTTTTATATTGTCCTAAAATTAGTAAATTCGTAATTCAATCTTTAATCACAGTACCCACAATGAGTCAACGAGTTCAAATCTTCGACACAACATTACGCGACGGCGAACAAGTACCGGGAAGCCAATTGACAACAGAAGAAAAGATAATTGTAGCTACACAACTCGAAAAACTGGGGGTAGATGTTATTGAAGCTGGATTTCCTATTTCAAGTCCTGGTGATTTCAGATCAGTAGTAGAAATTTCAAAAGCAGTTCGTGAACCTATTATTTGTGCACTTTCACGTGCTGTAACTGGCGATATTGATGCTGCCGGCAGATGCACTTGAATTTGCAAAAAGAGGTCGTATTCACACAGGAATTGGTTCTTCTGATATTCATATTCAGCATAAATTCAATACGACAAGAGAAAAGATCATTGAAAGAGCGATTGCTGCTACGAAATATGCCAAAGGAAAGGTAGAAGACGTAGAATTTTATTGTGAAGATGCAGGAAGAGCTGACCTTGTTTTCCTTGCACAACTGGTTGAGGCTGTGATTGCTGCAGGTGCAACAGTAGTAAATATTCCTGATACAACGGGATACTGCTTGCCTGAGGAATATGGTGCCAAAATCAAATATATTTTCGAAAACGTAAAAGGAATTCATAAAGCAACAATTTCTATTCACTGTCATAATGATCTTGGTTTAGCGACTGCTAACTCATTGGCTGGTATCCGCGAAGGTGCGCGCCAGGTTGAGGTGACCATGAATGGAATTGGCGAGCGCGCCGGAAATACTTCATTGGAAGAAGTCGTAATGGCTTTGAATGTTCATAAAGAATTAGGTTACGAAACAGGTGTGAATTCGCAATTGATTTACCCAACCAGCCAGTTGGTATCAAAAATGATGCGTATGCCGGTTCAGGCAAACAAAGCGATTGTGGGACGTAATGCATTTGCACATTCGTCAGGAATTCATCAGGATGGTCACTTGAAAAATACGCTGAATTACGAGATCATGAATCCGCAGGATGTGGGTGTTGATAAATCGGATATCGTATTGACAGCACGTAGCGGTCGCCATGCTTTGAAGCACCGTTTAGAACTTCTTGGATTTCACTTTTGAGAAAGCGATCCTTGGATGATCTTTATAAAAAATTCCTTGATGTTGCCGATTTGAAGAAAGAAGTTAACGATAAAGATTTAGTGGATTTGGCACGTACGGTTGTCATCGCTTAATATTTTTCATACATCATTTTGGATAATTACCTGAATATGAATTTGATGTTACAATGCTTTTTTGTATCATTACATAATCAATAACATCCATCAGATTACAAAAAGCCCTCGGTGAGTCTGACTAAGGGCTTTTTTCTTGTTTATAGAATGATGGTTCTGTTGTTGTGAATGAAAACGCGGTCGTTAAAAACAAGCTTTAAAGCAGTCGTTAAGACCCGTTTTTCTGTATCTCTTCCCAAAGTTGACATATCGCTCGCCGTTTGTCGGTGATCCACCGATTTCACGTCCTGCGCAATGATTGGTCCTTCATCCAGATCATTATTTACAAAATGTGCCGTTGCGCCAATGATTTTTACGCCACGTTCGTAAGCCTGTCGATAAGGATTTGCACCGATAAATGCCGGCAAAAATGAATGGTGAATATTGACAATCCGATCAGGAAAATGATTGACAAATTCAGGTGTGATAATCCGCATATATTTAGCCAAAACCAGATATTCCGGGCGATAAACATCCAGTGTTCTTAAAATCGCTTCTTCGTGCTCTTCGCGGGTTTTGTTTTCGTGGGAAATAAAATGAAAAGGAATGCCAAATTTGCTGACCAGCGGCTGCAACGTATTGTAATTACTGATCACAGCCAGAATGTTGGCATCCAGCTCATCAAATGCATAACGAAGCAGTAACTCGCCCAGACAATGATGTTCTTTCGTCACCAAAACAACAATGTCCTTTTTCTTTTTTGGATTCAAGCGAAGGTTAATACCGGCCGGTAAGCTCCTTTTGAAGAATTTGCAACAATTCAGTTGCGTCCGTTTCTCCTTCAAATTCTGTACGCATGAAAAAATAAGCGGACGGACTCACATATTCATCATTGCGGATGATGTTTTGATTGTGCTCAAAAAGTATGCGGGTTACCTGATAAATCAGCCCTTTGTGATCGGGGCCGTCCATCAGCAATATATGGCGGTGATTCATTTGTTCAATGGGTGCGGAAAAATAATCCACTAAATAACACATTTTTAGTGTCCGGCTTGCTAAAATTCCTCTTCAATCGTCCAACTTTTTACAAGAAATCGCTGTTCAACTTACAAATAGTACATCCTAAGAAATGGCTGAAGAATTAATAATACCTGTCGGAACGGATCGTAAGGAAGTTTACGAAGCCTTATTGCCACAAATCAATGGTTTGATCGAAACAGAAAGTGATCTGACTGCAAATCTTGCTAACATCGCTGCCGCCTTGAAAGAAGCTTTCGGATTCTTTTGGGTTGGTTTTTATGTAGCAAAAGAAGGACAACTCGTGCTTGGGACCGTTCCAGGGACCGATTGCCTGCACAAGAATTCCTTTCCATAAAGGCGTTTGCGGCGCAAGTTATTCACAGCAGAAAACGATTATCGTACCAGATGTTGATCAGTTTCCCGGTCATATCGCATGCGCTTCTGCTTCAAAATCCGAAATCGTTCTTCCGGTTTTCCATAGAAATGGCACGGTAGCGATGGTATTGGATGTCGATAGCGACCAGTTAAATGATTTTTCCGAAACAGATGCGGAAGGTTTGCAAAGTATTTTAATGCTTTTGGAAAGAAAGTTGTAATTTATTTGCTGTAACGCTTTCTCAGTAAATGCATCATAAAAACATTAATTCCCCATTGATCAGCTAATGGCTGGTTTGTGAACGGAACTGTTGGCATATAATGCGGAGGACCAAATTCTGTCAAAAACGTAATTTGTTCTCCGCTTTTTATTTTTCTTTCCACAACAATATCCCACCAGGCCAAATGCGCTTTTAACGCAGATTCCCATTCCGGAGCACGCGGATCGTTAACCTGCGGACCTTCCGGATGCCCGATTCGCGCATGGATATGTCCGGCGCGGGAGAGAGCCAGCTTGACCGTTTCTTCCTGATCTTCCAACAACGATTCCGCCACATTACACCAATGCGAAATATCCAGTGTTAATTTCAATTTCGGATTTTTTTCAATAAAATTTCTTGCAATATGTGCTGCGAAAAGCATTCTCGCCCGGTGTGTTTCGTGATAAATTGGAATTCCGCTTTTTTCCGAAGCTTCACTGGTATGATCTATAAATGCTTTATTCTGATCGTAACTGAAATGATCTCTTCCGCTATGACAATTGATATAAAGCGGTTTGATTTCTGATTTCGTTGCTGCATCAATTGATTTTTTGAAAAAATCCAGATGTACCGGCATAATCTTTCAATCCTGAACCGCACAAAAATCCTACTTGTAAATCGTGTTTTTTCAAAGCTGCAAAGAGCTCATCGTGGTCTTTTTGATTCTGTGGCCACCAGAATTCTGCACCATCATAACCTTCCTTTTTGGCAGCTGCGCAGAAGGCATCAACAGAACCCTCGTACCCCCAGTTAGTAGCCAGAATTTTTAAAGAACTGGCATTTACTTTTTCAAACGACGGCGCATATTCCTGTGCGATCGTTTCTATTGCTGATAAGGTACCTAATCCGGTGATTGCAGTGTTCATAAACTTTCTACGATTCATTTCGTAATGTGATTGTCAAAACAAATTATAAATGTTAAACCGTTGATAGATATGCTAGTTAGCAAATATTTCGGTGCGCTGCACCTTTTCTAGCTCAGGAAATATCTTATGTCTACAAATATTTCGCAGCTCTGCTGCTTTATATCTCGAAATACTGCTTATACCTTATTGAATTCTTGGCTTTTCCTCCTTTTTAATCGTGTCTCCGGCTTTAAGAAATTCAGCAACTTTTGCCTCATTAAATCCATTGATAATATGCAGATCCGGATGTAATTTTTGTACTTCGGCAACGCCATTTTCGGTAACCGCAGATTTCCAGATATAGATATTTTTCAGACTTTTCGATGAAGCAAGATTTTTCAAACCGGCATCGGTAACTTTTGTTCCGACCAGATTGATATATTCCAGATATTGCAAATCTTTCAATGCAGTTAAACCAGCATCCGTTACAGCAGTATATTCCAAATGCAGTTTGTTCAGATTTTTAAGCTTGCTAATTTCTTTTGTGGATGCATCAGTCACCTTTGTACCACCCAGTTTAAGCCAGATAATTTGTTCTGATAAAGGCGATAGTAAATTGATCTGTCCATCCCCAAAACCCGATGCATTTACGGCACTTACTTCCAAAAGATTTTTATCATGAGAAATAGGCATGACCAGAAGTCCAGCCTTTTTGATAGCTTCCAAAGCTTTTTCATTTGGTACTGGAACCTGTAAACCTAAAACCGGAGAATCAGCACTTTTTGACATTTTCGCCTCCTGAACCAGAAGTTAATGATGCCAGTGCTGGCTTAACCTGTTCGGAAATTTTCAAATCAGATACTTTTTTATCCGCAGAAGCGCCTTGCTCAATCCACCAGCTCAGTAAAGCAATTTGCGATTCTGAGAGCTGCGGTTTTCCTTTTGGCGGCATATGGTCATCGTCCGTTTCTGGAAGCAGACAACGCTTGATCATGGCACTTTCCAACGCTTTTGCCGGCAACAAATACCGGGCCGTCTTCGCCACCTTTTAGCAGCATAGCCATGTTATCCATACGCAATCCGCCTTTTTGCTTGTTCGCATTATGGCATTGCACACAGCGCATTTCCAGAATTGGCTGAACAATATCTTTGTAAACGACCGCCTGGTTAATATCCGTAATGGGTTTTATTTCTGTTTTTTCTTCTGTTCGCGGAGGAATTCCCGCCATTGACCGGAATGGTTCAGGCGTATACTGAGTCAAATATCCGTCTCCATGCGTGAGCGAACCGCCATCATGCCCAGCTGTAAATGTTAAAAGTGTAGAGAGTCCTAACGCAGGAAGATAAACAGCTGAACCAATCGAAATTTTTCCTGACTTAAATAACCAGGCAATCCAGGCAAAAACGGCCACGCCAATTCCTTGCCACTGATGATCACTCAATAATTCCTCATCATATCCTCCGCCGAGCGACAAGAGATACCCGGCAATACAAGCCAATGTGGCACCGACGGCCGACCAAAAAAGAATAAATGTGATTGAAGAATCGCTTACTGAAATTTTCCCCGTTCTTTTGCCAATTTCCAAAAGTGCCGCGATCAGCAAAAATCCAATGGGCAAATGCACCAGAACCGGATGAAAACGTCCAATAAAATAAGTCCAGTCCGAGGCCTGAAAGAGGGTTAACATAGAAAAATCAGAGAACAATTGAAATTAATTATAAGCGGAAAACTTCCGGGCAGGCGACAACTTTCGGTGAATTATCGGGATTGACTTCCATCAGATCAGCCATATGGTCCCACCATTTTTTCATGATCGGCAAGCGACGATAATCCGGAAGTATCAGCATCTGGCGAGAGCTTTTGAAAAGCAAAAAGTGCCAGTGTAACTTCGTCGAGAAAAATATAATATTCCTGAATTCCGGCATTTTTCAACAAGTTCTGCCAATTCGGGCCAGATTTCATCATGTCTTTTTTTGTATTCTGCTTCGTTTCCCTTGTTCAATTGCATGCGGAAAGCAAGCACGGTATCATTTTGCATTGGATTAAAGTTTGATTTCAGGCTTAAGACGATGATTGATCAATTATATCCGGTTAGGCAATAATATTTTTCACCACTTTTCCTTCGGTATCAGTCAATCTGAAATTTCTTCCCTGGAACGGATAGGTGAATTTTTCATGATCAAAACCCATCAAATGCAGAATTGTAGCCTGTAAATCGTGCACGTGAACACGGTCTTTTACACCATAATATCCCAATTCATCCGTTTCTCCATGCGTAAATCCTTTTTTCACACCACCGCCAGCCATCCACATCGTGAATGCATCCAAATGGTGATCACGGCCCATATAGGGCATCACAACACCATTTCTGTTTTCCTGCATGGGTGTTCTGCCAAATTCCGCTCCCCAGATAATCAGGGTTTCATCCAGCAATCCACGCATTTTTAAATCCTGAATTAAAGCAGCAACCGGTTTGTCAGATAAACGGCATTTATTTCTCAATCCTCCTTCAACATTATCGCCCGCCGTGGTACCGTGGCCGTCCCAGCCCCAGTCGAAAAGTTGTACAAAACGCACATCATTTTCAACCAGTTTTCTCGCCAAAAGACAATTCATAGCAAAGGTTCCTTCGCCCGGTTTTACACCATACATATCCAGAATAAACTGTGGTTCTTTGGAAACATCCATCACCTCCGGCACAGACATTTGCATTCGGAACGCCATTTCATACTGACTGATCCGTGTCAATATTTCCGGATCTTTTACATCTTCGTAAGTTTGTTTATTAATCTCATTAATCGCTTCAATCGTCTGTTTCCGCATATTCCGGTTCATCCCGTTTGGATCGGTCACATACAAAACCGGATCTCCGCCTGTACGGCATTGCACGCCCTGATAAACCGAAGGCAAAAATCCGCTTCCGTAAACACTTTTCCCAGCATCCGGCTGTCTGCCCCCAGAAGCCAAAACAATAAATCCTGGTAAATTCTGATTTTCTGAACCTAACCCGTAAACCGACCATGCACCTAAACTCGGTCGACCTAACCGCGCACTTCCCGTGTGCAGTAACAACTGCGCAGGAGCGTGGTTAAACTGATCCGTATGCATCGCTTTGATGAATGTAATTTCATCCGCAACGGTTTGTAAATAAGGAATATAATCAGACATCCAGGCACCGGATTGTCCGTATTGATTGAATTTCCCCTGCGGTCCCAACATTTTTGGAACGCCCTGAATAAAGGCAAATTTCTTTCCTTCCAAAAATTCAGCCGGACAATCTTTTCCGTGGTATTTTTCCAGTTCAGGTTTGTAATCAAACAATTCCAGCTGCGAAGGTGCGCCGGCCATGTGGATATAAATAACCCGTTTTGCTTTTGGTGCAAATTGAGGAATCTTCGCTCCCATTGCTTCGGCTGTCGCGCCGGTTTCTGCATTTGAATTACCACAAGATCCCAAAAGCGAACCTAAGCCCAAAGCACCCAGTCCAAACCCGGCAGACTGCAAAAAATGCCGGCGCGTCTGGCTGTGCAGATCAGCATGTTGTAATTCTTTCAATAACTTTTCCATAGCTGTAATCAGTATTAGAATCAGAGAAAATTTCTCCGGTTATTCCTTGGTCACCACATTATCCAGGTTCAGCATCACGTTGGCGGAAATTGTCAGCGCGGCTAATTCGGGCGATTTTCTTTCTTTTCCGTAAACCAGAATGCTATCCACATCAGACGGTTTGGCCCGGTAAGATTTCAAAGCATCTCCGTATATTTTTACCAAAACCTGCAAACTTTTATCGTTAATTGGCTGGAAAGTCAAAAGTCTGTAACCTTCACGCAATTGTTGTTCAGGTGTTTTTCCTCGTTTTTGCATGGTGGTCGCCAGCTTTTCGGCCGCTTCCAGATATACAGGATCATTTAAAGTTACCAAAGCCTGTAAAGGCGTATTGGTCAAAATCCTTCTCGACTGACAAAATTCCCGGCTTGGTGCATCAAAAGTGGTCATGGAAGGATAAGGCGCCGTACGTTTCCAATAAGTATAAACTGCTCTCCGGTATTTGTCTTCACCTTCGCTCACTTTCCAGCTTTCACCGCTGTAAGGTGATGACCAGATTCCTTCGGGCTGCGGCGGCATCACGCTCGGTCCATACATTTTTGTACGAAAGTAAACCGCTTGCTGCCATCGCCTGATCGCGAACCTGTTCTGCGCTTAAGTCTTACTCGCGGACCTCTTGAAATAAACCGGTTGTACGGATCCTGTTCTTGTCTGGCTTTATCCGATTTTGAACTTTGCTGATAAGTCGCCGACATAACCATCGTTTTCAGAAGCTTTTTAACACTCCAATGATCTTCCTCCATAAAGTTTACAGCGAGCCAGTCCAGCAATTCCGGATGCGAAGGTTCGGCTCCCTGTGAGCCAAAATCTTCCACCGTTTCCACAATTCCTCTTCCAAATAACTGCTCCCAAAAACGGTTTACAATAACCCGGGAAGTCAATGCGTTATCACGGCTAACCATCCATTTTGCCAGTCCAAGCCGGTTTTTTGGATAATCCTTTGGCATAGGTGCCAGTAATTTCGGAACGTCCGGCTTTACTTCGGCACCTTTCACCGACCAGTTTCCTCTGACAAAAACATTTGTTTTTCTGGCAAAATCACCTGTTCCTTCCCAAACAACCGGCATACTTTCCGTTGACTTGGTTAGAATCGTAGCATAATCTTTTACAATTTCCGGATATTCCGGCTTCGCCAGCTCCGGGCAAAGCCTCCTGAAATGCAAGCCAGGTAATCCGCACCCATTCTGTTGGATTTTTGGTACTTTTTAATGTCAGAAAAATATCGTGTTTGCCGGAAATTTTGGGAATTGGTGTCACTAAAACCGTATCTCTGGTCGGAACATTCACTGTGGAAATAACCTGTCCATCAATTTTATCCAGATGGAAAGTCATTACCGCATTTTCTGCTTTGGTAGAAATATTCATAACCAAATTTCCTGCACCGGTCAGATTCACATTCGGGATTTTTGCATTTCCTTTATCTTTCACGCCGTAGTAAGAAATCAGCAAAACAGTTGATTCATCTCCTTTGACAAGACTATGCGCATTAATTTTCGGCTCCATCACACGCATAAACTGTGTAAATTTCTGCGTCTCTTTTGGATCATGTTTATTGATCCAGGATTTCACTTTTTCAACTCTTGCCGAATCATCACCTTTGTAAAAACGAAGTTTTGGCCATTCGTCCCACACATCTTCATCGCGGGAATTGTTGAAAAATGCCATGTATTTGTAATAATCCTCGTGCGGAATCGGGTCATATGGATGGCTGTGACATTGAATACAGGCGAAAGTAGTTCCCTGCCAAACTTCCCAGGTAGTATTAACCCGGTCGATCTGAGCAGCTACACGGAATTCTTCATCGTCCGTTCCGCCTTCATTATTGATCATCGTATTCCGGTGAAAAGCCGTGGCGATCATGTTTTCATCGGACGGCATTCCCGTTTTCTTTTCCGGCATCAGATCACCGGCCAATTGCTCAATCGTAAATTGATCGAATGGTTTATCCGCATTGAAAGATTTCACCACATAATCCCGGTAACGCCAGATATTTCTGCCGCCGTCACTTTCATAGCCTTTTGTATCGGCATAACGCGCCAGATCCATCCACATGGAAGTCCAGCGTTCACCATAAGAAGGCGATTTTAACAGCCTGTCGACTACTTTTTCGTAAGCATCCGGCGCGATTATCTTTTTCAAAATCAGCAACTTCTTTTTCAGTTGGAGGCAAGCCGGTCAGATCCAGGCTTACGCGACGAATTAAAGTCGCTTTATCTGCTTCGGGAGAAGGAGAAAGTTTTTCCTGTTTTAATTTTTGAAGAACAAATTCGTCAATTTCGTTTTTGGGCCAGTTAGCATTTCCCGTATTAATCAGTCCAAAAAGATTCCAGAGGTTTTTATTAGAAGGAACTTCCGGTTTTTCAATTCTTTTATAGGCCCAATGCGTTTCCCATTTTGCGCCCTGGTTAATCCATTTTTTCAAAGTTTGAATATCCTCTTCTTTCAGAGGCGCGCCACCTTTTGGCATCATCTCGTCCGGATCTTTTGACAAAATTCTGCGTATCATTTCACTGGCATCGGCATCACCGCGAACCACCGGAATTTTACCGGATTTCCCAGGTTCCAGCATTTCATGTTCAAACAGAAAACTTACATCACCCGCCTGTTTCACACCGCCATGGCAGCCCATGCAGTTTTTGTTCAGTATCGGCTTAACCTCTTCATTATAATCCACCTGATGATCGAAAAATCCCGACCACGAGAAGGATGATAACAAAACCACCGCCACACCCAAACCAATAAAATGCCACTTTTTCATTGTCAGGAACTGAATTTAACTTGACTTACTGATCATTTTAAAAGAACCGGTATCTGATAAAAATACTTTCTTTGCTTTAAATTCTGTCAAATTATATTTTAATAAGTCATTAAACGCTTTTTTACATCCTTTATCAAAATAAAATATGGAAATTTCGGCTAATCAGTTATTTTTTAATATAACGCTCCCACCGGCTTTACATTTCAATTCAACAAATCCATCTTCTGAAACATTGACCATTACTGATTTGGCCGATAAAGTCTGATATTTTTTGAATGGCAATTTCAAAGTAGCAACCCCATCCTTTTCCGATTCTATTTTGATTTCTGTAATCTGGCCATTTTCTTTTTTAGCACTGATCAAAAACGCACCTTCTGCTCTAAGTTTTTCAAAAGCGATATCCTTCCATGAATCCGGTACTGCTGGCATAATCTCGATAAATCCGGCATAACTTTGAAGCAGCATTTCCTGCAAACCGGCCGCGAAAGCGAAGTTCCCCTCCAATGTAAAAGGCCGGTAAGTGAATTTTGACAAACCGGATTTTGTCTGATCGCCATTGACATGAAAACTGTTTGGCAGCACAAAAGCTTTGGCAAAAATGGACAGATCGTTGGCAGCACCTTCACCGTCTTTGGCACGCGCTTTCATGTTGGCCAGCCACGCATAGGAATATCCGCACCAATAATCCGGGCCGACTTTATCCAGTAACGCAATCGTATTTTTGATAATTGCCTGCGACTTTTCGCCGTCTTCCCATTTGATCAAACCCAAAGGATGGATGGCCATCATGTGTGAAAAATGTCGGTGAGATTCCTGGTAAGGCAGATTTGGTGCAAACATTAATTCTTCATTTTCCGTGATCGCGTAATCGCCAAACTGAGAAAGTATTTCTTTCCAATGTTCCGATTCCGCTACCAGACCCAGTTCCAAAGCAAGTTCAACTCCCGCACTAAAAGAGAATTTCATTAATGCCAGATCATAGTTTGTATTCTGCGGAAACCAGGCTTCCAGACTGTTATCCTTAATTTCCGGACTTGAACTGATCGGTAGCTTCCGCTGACCATTTTCGTCTTTTACCGTTATATTTTCAAGAAAAGTACAAACTTCCTTCACCCAAGGATATGCACGATTTCTCAAAAAATTTGTATCCATGCTATACCGCCATTGCAGATAATAATGATGGGCCAGCCAGGACGAAACTGTCGGCGAAAGTGAATATTGGATCCAGCCGCCCATTTCGGTTCCATCCAACGTAGTTACTCCGGGAACTGCCAGTCCATCAACGCCAAAATACATTTTTGTATAGCGTTTATAATTGGCCAGATTTTCATCCAGATGATCAAAATAACCTAAACCTTCTTCCAGATGATTACCGCTGTAACTTGGCCAGTAACTAAGCTGGGTATTCAAATCATGATGAAAATCGCCTTTCCATGGCGGGATTCTGCCATTATCTGCCGTCCAGACAGCCTGCAAGGAAATCGGAGGAGCACCTCGACGGGCAGCTGAACCGAATTTGTATTGTTCGAGATACCATTGTTTTTCAATAACAGGGTCGGGAACATGGATCGCTGATTGGTTCCAGAATTTTTTCCACCAATTTGTATGTGTTGAAAAATCTTTATCAAATCCATGCAAAATAGTTGTCTTGACAATTGAAGAGGAGACAGGATTTAGCTTTTTCTCAGGGTATTGTGAGGAAATACTCCATACACCTTCAATTGTTCCTGAACCGATTTTTTTCCACTGAACCGTTATCTCATACGTAAATCCGCCCCAGCCTTCCTGCTTGTAAGTTATGCTATTGCCTTGTCGGTTTACCGTTCCCTGTTTGTAACCCAATCTGGCCAGATCATCTCCTACCAGCGAATTCACTTCGCCACCTGATAATTTGCCTTCATATTTTGGAGCAATTAGCTGCGGGATTATATCGGTTTTTACATTTTCAAATTTAAACCATCCAACAGGTTCCGTGGCGTGAACAAAAGTTTTCAGCGTCATTCCGCCTTCCCATTGCACTTCGCATAAAGCTTTGTCCAGGAAAGATGAACGGATTTCACTTTGTTTTTTCCTGCAAAATCAAATTCCAGTGCGCCAGCCGGGATTTTGGAAGGAGCGGGTTCTTTGTCATAAGGTGCGTCAAAATACTGCTGAACAGGTTTGTAATCTTTCTTTTCAACCTGTTCCTGCACCCATTTGTAGCTGAATTCTTTTCGGTGCAAACCAGCCATCGGGCGCATATCCCAGATGTCGGCGCGATCCAGGGAGAAGCGTAATTTGTCGCCGTTTTTCCAGATCAAAGCGCCAACGGTACCATTTCCCAGTGGAATTGCTTCGTCCCAAACGGTAGCGAGAGAATCAAATTGGAGGTCGTGTTTTATTGTTGGTTGTGCATTTGCATTTATCGCAGCCAGAATTAAGAGAATTGGGCAGAGTATTTTATACATTGGTTTTATCAGAAATATATAGCAATATCAGGAGGCTCCTACGGAGCCAGGATTTCGGAGCTAGCCGCTTTTCTATAAACAGGAAGCCACGAAGTGGCTGGAAAATATCCGAAATCTCAAATTAGTATTTTTGACATCTAACATTTCTGTTTTTATTCGCCATTCAGGAATTATCCCGCTCCGATAGGAGCATCCTGTTTATAGCTCAAATGTTGCTATCCACATTCCTGACTCCATAGGAGTCGCCTGGAAATTACATTTCACCTTTACATTACTCCAAAGCACCAAATCCATACTATCTCACGAAAATGCATCCTCAATATGTTTAATATTAATCCCGCCGCTTGAAAGAATTAAAATGGAGATGATATCAAACCGGATATCAAAATGCCAGTCTTTGCGTATAAATGTAATTTTCAGCCGCTTTCATGATTAACTTCGCTTTGGTATAATTCACGAATTCCTCCGGCATTCCGAAACCTGTGCCACTTCTCGTTTTGACTTCAACAAAAATCAATGTTTTGTTTTTCTTGACGATCAGGTCAATTTCCGCGTGTTTGTGGCGGTAATTTTTTTCAATTATTTCATACCCTTTTCCTTCCAAAAAGGTTGTTGCCTGAGTTTCACCCCAGCTTCCGGTCGTGTTGTGTATAGCCATTCGAACATTTTTAGTACAAAATAGTGTTATTGAATAGTAAGTAAAAGAAATCCCAAATCGATTATGCGTTTTAATCGATCTTCGATTAAACCAATTTTTTAGTAATTGATTTTCCACAGCCGAAAAGGCGTAATTTGTTTCAAACCATTTGATTTGATATTTTCCGTGATCAAATCGATTTCCTTCAGACATGAATACCCTCATTAATAAACAAGTAGAATTCCAGAATTTAGGTCTGATCGATTATCAGGAAGCGTGGGATTATCAGGAAAAACTGTTTGCAGAAACGCTTTCGATAAAAACACAAAATCGCACACTTGCGGCTGATGAACAATTACTTACACCAAACCGTGTGATTTTTTGTCAGCATCCCCACGTTTATACTTTGGGAAAAAGCGGCAAACTGGATCATTTGCTGTTAAATGAAGAAGATCTGAGCCAGAAGCAGGCGAAATTTTACAAGATCAACCGCGGCGGAGACATTACCTATCACGGTCCGGGACAACTGGTTGGTTATCCGATTCTTGATCTTGACAATTTTTTCACAGATATTCATAAATATATGCGGACGCTGGAAGAAGCGATCATTCTTACGCTGGCCGATTATGACATTAGTGCAGGAAGAATCAGCGGATTAACAGGCGTCTGGCTTGATTTTGTTGAACAAAAAAATCCAAGAAAAATCTGTGCGATGGGCGTAAAAGCAAGTCGCTGGGTGACAATGCATGGATTTGCATTGAATGTAAATACGGATCTGGCTTACTTTGGAAACATTGTTCCCTGCGGGATTGAAGACAAAGCCGTTACGTCGATTTCTCAGGAACTTGGTCACGAAGTTGATTTTGATGAAGTTTCCGCACAGTTAAAAAATCACTTAGGTAGTCTTTTTGAAATGAACTGGACAAATCCATATTATTCAAAAACAGATATTTTAGAAAATTAAGCAGAAAGGAAAAGAATGAAGAAGGATATTATATTTCATCCGGTGGAAGGTGTTAAGGTTGCTATTGTTCGTAAAATAAACGAATTGAATGAAGCCGAGTGGAATGTCATTGTGCTCAATAGAAATAACCAGCCGATCACCGGAGTTTTTGTTACTTCAAAAGGATATGGAAATACAGAATCAGGTGAAAATGCAGGGATAAAAACATCAACATTGCGTCACTTTTTCCCGGAAATTAAAGCGCAGGATCATGTGGTTGTAGAACCGATCATGCCGGAAGTTTTTCACCTGAATAACGAATTCTGGATCAGCTATTTCCTTGGAAATCAGATTTACGATAAAAAGTTTATATTCGTGCCGGACAGTATCGTGGAGGACAATATCATTGAAATTGAGCCGCTGGGACTGGAAGGTGTCCTGCATGATTAAAGCATAAATTAACCACACACTATGACAGATGAATTTCGCCGCAAAGCAAAAAACTTTCTCCTTCTTGACATTGAAACCGTAGCTGGTTATGCTTCGTATGACCAGCTTCCGGAGCGGATGCAAAAGCTTTGGGACAAGAAAACGATAACGCTGAGAAAGGGTGACGATACCATTTCCAATGAAGAATATTTTTACGATCGGAGTGCCATTTATGCTGAATTTGGCAAGATTGTTTGCATCGCTTTCGGTGCATTTTATTGGGATGAAAATAATGAGATAGCCTTCAAAGTCCGCAGCTTCTCCGGCGACGATGAGGTTAAACTTTTGCTTGAATTTAAAGCACTTATAGAAAAATATCCGGCAGAACAACTAGTTCTTTGTGCCCATAATGGCAGAGAATTTGACTTCCCGTTTCTTTGTCGCCGCATGCTGATCCATGGGCATTGAAATTCCAAAAGCATTACAGATCACGGGTAAAAAACCCTGGGAAATTCTGCATCAGGATACGATGGACCTCTGGAAATTCGGCGATTACAAGAGCTACACTTCTCTGGATTTGCTGGCTGCGGTTTTTGATATACCCGGCAGTAAAAATGAAATGAGCGGCGATCAGGTTACGCGCGTTTATTACGAGGAGAACGATCTCGCTAAAATTTGCCGATATTGCAGAGAAGACGTGGTCGTACTGGCACAGTTATATTTGAAAATGCATAGTTTTCAGACCCGTACGAGCCGATAATATTACAAGAGTGGAATAAATTGATTAGTTGTAACAAGACGATTATTCCACCTTCCTTAATCAACAATTACTCATAAAACTTACATGAGAGATAAAAAACCAAAAAAAGAATTTAAAGAAAATAAGACAGTCAAAGCGCCGCATGGCATTGTTTCCTATATCGATAGTTTGAAAGCAGATATTGCCGCTTTTTTCGATTTGAATAGTGAACATTCCTTTCGTCCGTTTGACGTACACGCGCATTTTGGCGTAGAGGACCGAAAGGTTCGTGCGCTTTTTAACGAGATTTTACATGAACTTCAGGAATCCGGCCAGATCCGTTCCAATGTCGACGGAACATTTACGGCCGCTCCTAATAAACCACAGGCAGATCCCGGCCTGATTGGTCGTGTCGACCGTGTGAATAAAGGTTTTGCTTTTGTGATCATTGAAGGTCGCGAAGATGATATATATGTGGAAACTGAATTGCTGAACGGCGCCTGGGATGGTGATATCGTGAAGGTTCAGATTCTTTCCAAATCAGGAAGAAGACAACAAACGAGCCGTGGAGATTCGGGAAAAACCAGAGTGGAAGGCCGTGTTGTTGAAATCGTTGAAAGATCACAAAAAGAAATCGTCGGGATTATTGAAGTATGGCCGAAATATGCTGTGGTTCAGCCTGATCATAAAAAGTTATTTGATCCGATTTTTGTGGAACCGGAACAACTTCATGGTGCTTCAAACGGCGATAAGGTGATTATAAAAATGACTACATGGCCGACAAGAACGCGTCAGCCGGAAGGAGAAGTTGTTGCACGTTTTGGGACAAGCAGGAGAGAATGATGTGGAAATGCACGCGATCCTGGCTGAATTTGGTCTGCCGTATGAATTTCCTGAATCCGTTGAAAAAGAAGCGCAGAAAATTCCGGATGCAATTCCAAAAGAAGAAATTTTAAAACGCCGCGATATGCGTGCGACTTTAACTTTCACGATTGATCCGGTTGATGCGAAAGATTTTGATGATGCGCTTTCGGTGCGTTATCTGGATGAAGGAAATGTAGAAGTTGGCGTGCATATTGCCGACGTATCGCATTATGTTCGTCCGGGCACGGAGCTTGAAAAAGAAGCAAACCGCCGTGCTACTTCGGTATATCTTGTTGACCGGACGGTTCCGATGCTTCCTGAAAAATTATCCAATAATCTTTGTTCACTTCGTCCAAATGAAGATCGACTGGCATTTTCAGCCATTTTTGAGTTGAGTCCGAAAGGTAAAATTTTGAAAGAATGGTTTGGCAGAACAGTGATCCATTCTGAACGCCGCTATTCTTATGAAGAAGCGCAGCAGGTTTTGGATACCAAAGAAGGAGATTATCCGAACGAACTGACATTGCTGAACAGCATTGCGAAAATACTTCGGAAAGAACGTTTCAAAAACGGAGCAATCAATTTCGAAACAGCCGGAAGTACGTTTCCGTCTGGATGAAAACGGAAAACCACTTGGAGTTTACCAAAAGGAACGCCACGATTCACATAAGCTGATTGAAGAATTTATGCTTCTGGCCAATAAACGTGTGGCTGAATATGTCTATTCGCTTTCCAAAGGTCCAGATAAAAATACGATGGTTTATCGTGTTCACGAAGCGCCGGATCCGGATCGTTTGAAAACATTTGCTTCGTTTGTTGCCAAACTTGGGCCATAAACTGGAAGTGGACGATGAGAAACAAATCGCCAAATCCATGAACAGCATGCTTCATGAAGTGGAAGGAAAACCGGAGCAAAACCTGATTGAATCTCTGGCTGTAAGAACGATGGCGAAAGCGCGGTACAGCGTTGAAGATCTGGGTCACTTTGGATTGGCATTCAAACGTTATACGCATTTTACGTCACCCATTCGTCGGTATCCGGATGTGATGGCACATCGTTTGCTGCAACATTATCTGAATGGCGGAGAATCGGTGAACAGCGAAACGTATGAAGGTGCTTGTAAACATTCGTCTGAACGCGAAAGACTAGCCTCTGACGCTGAACGTGCTTCGATCAAATACAAACAAGTCGAATTCATGAGCACGATGGACAAAGATCGTGTTTTTGACGGTATCATTACCGGCGTAACCGAATTCGGAATTTTTGTTGAAATAACAGAAACGGCTTCGGAAGGTTTGGTCAGAATGAATGACCTAGGTGACGATTACTATGAACATGATAAAGACAATTACCGTCTGATCGGCCAGCGTACCAAAAAGATTTACACGTTTGGAGATGCGGTGAAAGTTCAGGTAAAAGACACGAATCTGGCTCGCAGAAGCATGGATTTGTATTTGGCTGGTAATACAACTTCTTCCATTCGCTCACGAAATGGTGGCGGGTTTGATGAAAAAAGTGGGAGAAGTTCTCGTGGTTCGTCTTCTCGGGATTCCGGGAAACCGTCTTCGTCGAGAAGAAGCAAGCCTTCAACAGCAGCACCAAAAGATAAACAACGGAGAAAAAGAAGATAAGTCAGGCGGGAGTTTTGTTCTTTCACCGTTTGGTGTAAGGTTTTAACTCTTTCCGATAAACTCAAAACTCCATTTTGTAAAAGTTGGTTAAGAATTTCAGGAGAAATTTCACTTGTATTTTTAGCCAACTCCTTCCAAAAATGCGTTTTTTCTTCCTCGGTTTCCAATTTGGAAAAGCGATTGAAAGCTTCTTGTAATAATTCCGGTACTAGTAGTTTTTGCTTCATTACCATAATTGATTTTGACAACCGTCCGGTAAGGGCATCCTGTTTATAGCCCGAAACTCTCTGCTCCACTCATAACTCCATCTGGAGTTTCCTGAAATATCAGGAGGCTCCGATGGAGCCAGGAAATTATAAATTAACGAGATTTTCTATAAACAGGAGGCTCTATGGAGCCGGTTAAGATCAATCTTAATTGCTGACATTTTCCAGTAGGAAACTTAATTCATTACCTTTTCGAAACAAACAATATTCTATTATGTCCAAATTCTGCAAATTTCTACCTCTTTTCCTTCTACTTTCCTACACCACCTTCGCCCAAAATAATCCTGACAAAGAAGAGTGGCAATCCTTATTTAATGGAAAAGATCTGAAAGGCTGGGATATTAAAATTGCAGGACATAAGGTCAACGACAATTATAAAAATACCTTCATCGTCGAAGACGGCATGATCCGGGTGAATTATAAGGAATACAAAACTTTTACCACGGAATATGGCCACATGTATTACAACAAGCCATACTCACATTATCGGCTTACGTTTGAAATATCGCTTTACCGGAAATCAGGTTCCGGGTGGTGCTTCCTGGAATGTTCGTAATAGCGGAATTATGCTGCATTCGCAATCTGCTGCCAGCTTGGGGCTTGATCAGGATTTTCCGGTTTCTTTGGAAATGCAATATTTGGGAGGATTGAATGCCGGCGAACGCACGACAGGAAATCTTTGTACGCCGGGTACCATTGTTGAAGTTAACGGAAAAATTGATCAGGCACATTGTATCAATTCCACTTCAAAAACCTATGATGGCGATCAATGGGTTTCTGCCGAGGCCATTGTTCTGGGCGATTCTATTGTTCATCATATCATCAACGGCGATGTTGTTTTCACATTTACAAAACCTAAAATCGGTGGCGGTTATGTAGGAAAAGATCATGATTTCAAAGCCGGACATTTCAGTAATGCCGAAGAATGGATCAAAAAAGATGGCACACCGTTAACCAGCGGTTATATCGCTTTACAAGCTGAAAGTCACCCGATTGATTTTAAAGATATCGAAATCCTGAATCTTAAAGGCTGCATGGACCCGAAAGCTTCGAACTACAAATCATACTATCAATCTGCTGATAATAAAAGCTGTAAATACAAGAAATAACCGCCTGCCGCAATAACTCCGTATAGTTTTTATATTTTTGCTGAAAAACGGGCGTTACTGCTTCATGAAAAAAACAATTTTCAGGTTCTTATTTGTACTAATCATCCTGGCCGGACTCAACTGGCTGGCTTCTCTATTCTTTTTTCGCTGGGATTTAACAGAAGATAAGCGGTATACCATTTCGGACGCTACCAAGCAGCTTGTTAAGCAATCTGGACAAAGATGTTATCGTCAACGTCTACCTTTCCGGTGAATTTCCACCCGGTTTTGAACGTCTGGAAAGTGCTACCAGAGAAACGCTTGAAGAATTTAAAACTTATTCAAACGGACATTTATCCTTTCAATTTTCCGATCCGTCTGACGCGGCAAGTGAAGACGAAAGGAAAAAACAATATCAAAATCTGGTAGATCGTGGATTAACACCGACTAATCTTTTTGCTAATGAAGATGGAAAACGTACAGAAAAACTAATTTTTCCGGGAGCGATTGTTCAGGCAGATACGCTTGCGATTCCTGTTCAGCTTTTGAAAGGAAATAAAAGCAGCACTCCGGAAGAACAATTGAATCAATCTTACGAAAACGTAGAATTCCAATTGGCTTCTGCGATTCGTGTGCTTGATAATCCTGCAAAAAAGAAAGTTGGCTTACTGGTAAATCATACTCAAAAACTCCCGCCAGCCCGACTAAGCGATCTGATCGCGACGATGCAGCAAAGTTATGATGTGTTTATGGTCGTCAATGATCCTGAAACATACGAAGGACTGGACGCTTTGATGGTATTAAAACCTGATGTTCCCTTTTCAGAGGAAGAAAAATACAAACTGGATCAATACGTGATTGGTGGCGGTAAAGCACTTTTCTTCGTCGATGGCGCGAAAGTGGATAGTGTGAGTCTGGAAGGAAATTATGTACAGCCACTTGATTTAAACCTGAACGATCTGTTTTTTCGCTGGGGAGCAAGGATCAATAACAATCTTGTCAAAGATTTAAATTCGGCTTCCATTCCAATGAATGTCGGAAACATGGGCGACAAACCTGAGATCAAAGCCGTTCCCTGGCGGTTTTTTCCGTTGCTTAATAATTTTGGACCCAGTCCGATCACCAGAAATACGGATGCCGTTTATTCCCGCTTTTTAAGTTCGCTGGATACCGTTGGAGGTGCGCCGGGAATTCAGAAAATTCCGCTTTTGATGACTTCACCTTATACAAATCTGGTCAATACGCCTGCTTTGGTGGGTTATAATGAAGCGCGTCAGCAACCAGATCCAGCAGAATATAAAGGTGGTGTAAAACTGGCCGCTGTTCTTTTGGAAGGTTCTTTTAATTCTCTTTTCGAAAACAGGATTTTACCAAACGATCCGCGTTCCAAAACTTTTAAAGCGACGGGGCAGGGGAAAATTATTATTTGCGCAGATGGCGACGTGGTGGTGAATGATTATGATTACCGCAGAAATACGCCGCTTCCACTTGGTTATGACCGTGCTTCGAGCAATATTTTTGGCAATAAAGATTTTGTCATGCACGCGCTGGATTACATGACGGATGAAAACGGAATCATCAATTCACGCAACAAACAGATCAGTATTCGTGCGCTGGACAAGATTGCAGTGCAGAAAGACAAGAAATTCTGGCAGGCGCTGAATCTTCTTTTGCCATTAGCTATTCTTGGTATTTTTGGAGCGATCCGCTACTATATCCGCAAGCGCAAATTTGCCTGATAAATAAGGTCGGCGGAGTACATTTTTTTTCTTACTTTTGTTCCCTACCAGACAGATTTTTAGATCTGCCTGGATTTTTTATAATTTTTAATTAACCACTTCCGTCACGAATTATGAAGTTTGTCGTTTCGTCATCGGTACTGCTCAAGCAACTGTCTGCAATTAATGGTGTCGTTTCAACGAACCCAATCGTACCTATATTAGAAAACTTTTTACTTTCCCTTGAAGGTAATCGCCTGACTGTTACTGCATCTGATTTGCAGACTGTTATGATTACTGAAATCGAAGTAGAATCTACCGAAAAAGGCGCTATCGCCGTTCCTGCAAAACTTTTGCTGGATACATTACGCGGTCTTCCTGAGCAGCCAATCACGCTTCAGGTGAACAGCGAAACTTTCGGAACAGAAATTATTTCCGACAATGGACGTTACAAATTGTCTGGTGAAAACCCGATTGATTTTCCAAAAACGCCGTCTGTAAACCGTGGACAATCTGTTGATTTGTCTTCTTCCGCTTTGGGAGCTGCAATTGCTAATACATTGTTTGCAACCAGCACAGATGATCTTCGTCCTGCTATGACAGGGGTTTTTGTTCAGATGGGTGTTGAAAATGCAACGTTTGTCGCTACGGATGGTCACCGTTTGGTGCGCTACCGTCGTTCTGATATCAAATCGGATGTTGACACTTCGATGATCATTCAGCGTAAGGCTTTGAACTTGCTGAAATCTTGTCTGCCTTCTGATGATGTTCCTGTAAAAGCTGAATTCACTGCATCAAACGCATTTTTCAGTTTTGGAAATATCCGCATGATCTGTCGTTTGATCGATGAGCGTTTCCCGGATTACGAAAATGCGATTCCAACAAATAATCCAAATACGCTGACAATCGGCCGGATGGAAATTCTGAGCTCATTGCGTCGTATCTCCATTTATTCAAACCGTACCACACATCAGGTTCGTTTGAAAATGTCTTTGAATGATCTTGTAATTTCTGCGGAAGATCTTGATTATTCAAATGAAGCGAACGAACGTTTGATGTGCGAATACAATGGTGATGATATGGAAATTGGTTTCAATGCGAAATTCCTTATTGAAGTACTTGGAAACTTATCCAGCAAAACAATCACATTCGAACTTTCCGCTCCAAATCGTGCTGGTTTAATCATTCCGGTTGATCAGGAAGAAAATGAAGATATTTTGATGCTGGTGATGCCAGTGATGTTGAACACTTACGTTTAGAAGAAATCCATCAAATTATTGGTATTCAATTATCTTAAATTTTGTTAAAATAATAAAAAATGCCAGTAGAAAATTTCTACTGGCATTTTTTATTTATCTGTTAATCAGGTATTTACAATCAAAAATATTAAATATTTTACATCTAAGTACGAAAATAATCGTAATAGACTCTTGCAAATACGAATATTTTCGTAGAGATTTGCTACGAACTAAATCGTACATCGTCAATTCAACCTTTTGAATTGAAAATCAATTTAATAAAATTTTATTAGCCATGATCATAAAACCAACAGAATCTGAACTGGAAATTTTGAACTACTTATGGAAAGAAGGCCCTTCTACTGTAAGGCAAGTTCATGATTTCCTTTCCGCATCCAAAGACACCGGTTACACAACGACGCTTAAACTGATGCAGATTATGCATGACAAAGGCGTTTTGTACAGAACCGAAAACGGTCGCTCTCACATTTATGTAGCATTGCTTGATGAAGAAGAAACGCAGCAGGATCTGCTTGGACGTTTTGTTGAATCAACATTTCGAGGTTCGGCTGCTCGTTTGGTGATGCAGGCGTTGGGAAATCACTCAACTTCCAAAGAAGAATTAGATGAAATTCGTGAATTGTTAAATAACCTTGAAAACAAAAAATAGCCATGAAATCGTTTTTCAACTTATTCTCTGACGCGCTGGTTTCATCCTTCGGATGGATGTTGGTTCATTCACTCTGGCAAGGTGCTTTGCTCGTATTAATTGCCAGCGTTACATTATATCTTTTGCGAAAAAGTCCTGCAACGGTTCGTTACACCGTAGGAATTCTAACACTTTCTACTCAGGTTATCTCATCACTCGTTACTTTCTTCTATTACTATTTCAACGCAACTCCGAAAGTTTTAAGTACTGCATTAAAAAATACAGCACATAACGTAGCAGACTGGAAAACACTAACTTACGAACTTTCCCTAACTTCAAAAGTCCAGACTTTGGCTGACGGCACATATCCAGGAACTTGTGATTTGCTGGCTAATTGGCGCTGCCGTTTTGGTTGTAAGATTTCTGGGAGGATGGATTTACACAGAATATCTTCGTCATAATTCACGCTTAGTCATGAACAAAGAATGGCGGGCTAGGTTTGGCGTTTTGACAGCGAAATTAAAAGTATATCAGTCCATAGAACTTAAAGAATCTTCAAAAATTCTGACGCCAATGGTTATCGGGACTTTACAGCCAGTGGTATTAATTCCAATTGGATTATTGTTAGGTTTTCCAACCGCTCAGATTGAAGCCATTCTGGCGCATGAGCTTGCACATATTCGTCGTCATGATTATCTGGTTAATATGCTGCAATCCTTTGTTGAAGTTGTTTTCTTTTTTCATCCTGCACTTTGGTGGCTATCCGAACGCGTCCGTGTTGAGCGTGAACATTGCTGCGACGATCTGGCCATTGAGGCCTGTGGAGACCGACTTTCATTGGCTCATGCACTTGGTTGGAATTGCAGAATTTAAAACAAATCATTCATTGGCTATGGCTTTTGCTTCTAAAAAACCACTTTTATTACAACGTGTAAAACGCGTGTTGGGCGTCGCTCCCAAGTCGACCAGAATTTTTGGCGGGTTGCCTGTTACGATGTTATTTATTGCAGCATTGATCGGCGTTTCTGTTTATGCCGTTGGTCAGGATACTCTAAAAAAGAAAAAAGCGAAAGCAAAAACACATCAGGTTGCGGCAAAGCGTTCTAAAACAATTTCGATTAGAGATGAAAACGGTGTTTTAGTTGCTGTGGAACCTGAAATAGATTTTGAAATTCCTGAAATCGATGTGGATATCCCTGAGATAAACGAAAATATTAACATCAATATTAATGAAGATTTTGATGAATCTGAGTTAGCATTTATGAATGATTCGCTTAAAAGCAAAATGAGCGAGTTTCATCAGAAAATGGGTGTTCTGCAAAAGCAAATGGAACCTTTGCAAAGCCGGATGCATGAACTTCAATTGGAAATGGAAAAACGCCAGTTTGAGATGGAGCACTTTGACAGAGACCGTGAAAAAATTGATTGGAAAAAAGATAATGCGAATGAGATCCGTCAGGGATTGCTGGAAAAACGTTCTGACCTTGTTGCATCCGGATAGTAAATCAAAAACAAAGTTGAACGAGGCTGATCTTGAAAAACAACTGGCTGATTTTGAACAGCAGATTAAGGCTCAGGAACAGGTCATTACCAAATTAAATTCTGATCTCGCAAACAACTTGAAAGAAGCAGAAAAAGCAGGTGAACCTTATCGTGATATGGAGAAAGAAATGGATCAATTGAGCGGAAAGATGGATGAGATCGGCAAAAATATGGGACTGGCTTCCTTGGGACTGAAAGATTTACATCCTGCACCACCAAGACCAGCCAAAGCTCCAAAAGCACCAGGCAGCTCCTGCCAAAAGCATCACCTGTCATGCCTCCGCCACCTCCTGCAGCTGCTCCAAAATCAGCCGGCTGCTCCGCCTAAAGCACCACCAAGTCCACCATCACCGCCAGTTAAAAAGATAAATAAAAAAGCCGTTTATAGCAATTATTAGTTACTATAAACGGCTATTTAATTCAAATACAAATCTTGATCGACTTACTTTATTCCACCTCAATCACCACATCATCACTCATCGGATGTGCCACGCAGGTCAGAATAAAACCTTCTTTTAATTCCGCTTCTGACAAGGCATCTTCTTCATCCAACGTCACTTTTCCGGACACACATCTACCCATACAGGCCGTGCACATTCCTGCCTGACAAGAATACGGAAGATCAATATCCATGTTCATTGCTGCTTCCAACACCGTTTCATAAGGTTTTACAGGAACTTTGTATTCCGTTCCTTCGTAAAAAAGCGTAATTTCATGCGTTTTGGGGGAATCGTCAGTCTTCTTCCAAAGTTACTTCTCCGGCTTTTGATGCAGTAGCAGTCAGGAAACTTTCCTGCCTGATTTTATTTAAAGCAACACCTCTGATCGCCAGAGCACGGTTTGCTTCCTCCATCATATCTTCCGGTCCGCATAGAAAAAATTCTGCTTCGCTGACTTTCAAATCCGGCAAGCCTTCCATGATTTTCAGGATATGGCTTTTATTCAAACGGCCACGTTCGCCTTCCCAGCTTTCATCAGGCTGACTAAGTGTGTAAACTACCTTGAATCGCTCCTTATATTTTTCCTGAAGAGCCTTGATCTTATCCTTAAAAATAATACTAGACTCAGTCCGGCTTCCATAGATTAGATACAACTTCACTTTCCTGCTCAACCATCAAAATGGATTTGGCAATTGAAAACAAAGGTGTAATTCCACTTCCAGCTCCTATAAAAACAACCTGACGAGTCTGGTCATCTTCCTGTTTTGGAAAAAATAATCCCATGGGCTCCATTGCTTCCAATACGTCATCTACCTTGATTGTATCCAGTAAATAATTGGAAGCAAACCCGCCAGGAACACGTTTGATCGTAATCGCCAGCGAAACATCCGTATAAGGTGAACTCGACATGGAGTAAGAACGACGCACTTTTTTGTCTCCATCCGGCAAAAGCAAAGTAATAAATTGTCCCGGACGGTATGCAACTACTTCATTCAGAGGATGCCAAAAATGAATTGTTGATGCATCTTCCGTTTCTTTTTCTATTTCTTTAACCTTTAAAAAATAATATTTGCTCATGATGGCATTAGCTTTAGCGGTCGGCTTTCGGCTTGCAGCAGTCAGCTTTTTATATATTCTATATTTTGTGATGCTTTCAATTTAACAAGAAATTAGCTAAAGGTAATTCGCTTGAGTAAAGAAAAAGCCTCATGGTGTTGAAAATCCATGAGGCCTGGCAATAAATTTATTCTATATTATTTCAAAGTTGCAACCGCATCTTTAATTCTTTGTACAGCTTCTGCCAGTGACTCGTCAGATGCTGCTGTTGAAATACGGATACAATTTGGTGCACCAAAACCAGAACCTGCTACGGTTGAAACATAAGAATTGTTCAGCAACCAGTTACAGAAATCGTCTGAATCTTTGATCAAGTTTGTTCCGTCCGATTTTCCGAAGTAATAACTTACATCCGGGAATGCGTAAAATGCGCCATCAGGAACATTTACTTTAAAACCAGGAATTTCTTTCAACAAACCAACAACAAGGTCACGACGACGGGCATAGGCTTTTGTCATTTCTTTTGTCGTATCCAAAGGACCGTTAAAAGCAGCCGTTGCCGCTTTCTGAGCAATTGAATTTGTACCGGAAGTAACTTGTCCCTGCAATTTTTCAACACCGTCAGCGATCCATTTCGCAGCACCGATAAACCCGATTCTCCATCCCGTCATAGCGAATCCTTTTGCTACTCCGTTCACAGTAATCACGCGGTCTTTCAAGGCAGGAATTGATCCCATGCTGAAATGTCCTTCTTCTGTGAAGTTGATATATTCGTAAATTTCGTCAGCCAAAACATAAATTCCTTCATGTTTTTCCAGAACTGCACCGATTTCTCTCAACTCAGCTTCTGAATAAACAGCGCCGGTCGGGTTGTTTGGAGATGCATACATCACCACTTTTGTACGAGGCGTAATCGCAGCTTCCAATTGTGCAGCAGTTACTTTGAAATCATTGTCAAAAGCACCTTCCACGATCACAGATTTCCCTTCCGCCAGTTTCACCATTTCGGAATAACTAACCCAGTAAGGAGCGAAGATCAATACTTCATCACCTGGATTAACCAAAACCTGGATCACGTTCGCCAGAGAATGTTTTGCTCCCGTAGAAACCACGATATTTTCAGGTTTCCAATCTATATTATTGTCGCGCTTAAGCTTATCAGCAATCGCCTTTCGCAGATCAGGGTAACCTGCTACCGGCGAATATCCATGAAATCCATCGTCAATTGCCTTCTTGGCAGCCTCACAGATGAGTGCGGGCGTTTTGAAGTCTGGCTCTCCCACGCTCAGACTGATCACTTTGTGGCCTTGGGCAGCCAATTCACGGGCCATTTTCGTCATTGCCAACGTCGAAGATTCTTCGAGGGCGTTGATACGGTCGGCCAGCACCTGGGTTTGCTCTGCTACTGCGGACATTGCAACAAAAATTAAGTTAAATGAAAATATTCCATTTGAGATTCGAACCTGTCGCAGGTCAATATCAACAAATTGCCCGCAAAGTTAGGGCTTTTTTGCAAGAGTTGTAGAAATAGGAGGTCGTTAAAGAAAAAAAAGAATTAATGCCGGACTATTTCATTTCTGTGGACATCCATTTTGAAGATAAAATATTCGCCCTGAACGAGTTAGCTATCTCCGTACCTCAATTGAATTTTGTGTAATTACTTTTAATTCTTCCGGATCAAAAGTCAGCGGTTCAATGACATTATCAATATTTTCAAGTTTGATAAGAAGTCCTTTTAAAGGCTTATTTTCATCATATTAACTATTTTTCCAAATGCCTTGATCGCATCGATACTCTGGGTTGTTGCAAAAACCTGAACATTTAAATGTTCAGCAATTTCAAAAATCATTTTCCACATCTCTTCCTGCACTGAATAATGCAAGCCATTTTCAATTTCATCAATAAGCACAATTCCGTTTTCACAGGTAGTTAAAGCTAAGTAAAATTGTAAGAATCCGGTGAACACCATTTCCCATGCGCAGGAGCGCAACATTTTTTCCGCTTTTAAAAGTTGCTATCGGATTCTTTAAATTATCAGCGACAAAATCAACTTCGAAAATACGGTCATCCACGATTTTCAGACAATGCATTGCTTTCTCCCGAATAAAATCAGTGAAAACATCAAAAGTATGTTGTCTCAAAAATCCCTGAATACTGGAATGAGAACTGATAAGCTTTACGTTTGGAGAGAAAAGAATTTCATCGTCAGTCAGCTGGTTAGGGGCCAAATCATCGATGATGAGTTTTTCTTCCGGAAGAAATTCGTTTTGGGAAGTATAGAAATTTATTGATTCAAGGAAATTTGTTTTGCCGGAATTATTTTTTCCAATAATCAAATTAACGCGGCTTAGTGAATCAATATGAAGATTTTTGAGATTACGAAAATTTTGTATTTCTATTGAAGCGATCATTTTTTCTTAATTTCTTGGTCATTAAAATAAATTAACAACGCATTATTTTTAAAAAACCTCCCCCAAATTTACAAATAAACCGCGTGATCCATTTGCTCCGAAACCATAATCCACAGCAATATTTGTTCTGGAAGTTTTATTGATTTTTACACGAATACCCAAGCCAACTCCTGGTGCAACTTTATCGAATTTTTTCGTTGGCCAATTGGAAAAACTTTGTGCATTACCAAAAACCACACCTCCAATCAAACCGTTTTGAGTAAGAGAAAACCGGTATTCCGTTTCAAAATATAACATATTCGGACTACGAAATCTTCCCTGGATATATCCTCGTCCGGTGTTATTTGAAGGATCCCAGCTCGTACTTGGCAAATCCAGGTATGGTGGTTTTCCGGATAATGTCAGCCAGTTAAAATCCCAGAAAGCAAGCGTATTCCGACTTCCCCTCGGAAAATTTACATATTTCCTCAATTCCAGAACGAGCGATTGCCAGTTAGTATTACTTCCTAAAACCGTAAGATTATTTCTATAACGCGCATTAGCATAAAGTCCGGCGATTGGGTTTATCGAATTTTTTCTATTGTCATAAAGAATATTGGCAACCAGCCCGGAAGAAACCGATTTGGGCGGAAGTCCATATCTGTTCACATCTTCATTACTTCCTTCCTGTTTTATTTTCCATCGATAATCAAGCAAATAACCAATGCCCATATACAAAGAGCCACCTACTTTTTTCAAAACAGTTTGATGCAGACGAACATGTGAATAATCAATCCTGATCCGCATTTGCTATTGAACTATGCCCTCCAAGACCGTAAGTATCCTGCGGATATTTGAAATAGCGCCAATCTACAATAATATTATAGCCATTATCTTTTGTCCAGATGTTGGCAATGACCGGAATCGTAATCTGATTGTATTGAGTATAATTGAAACTGGTGCTGATACTGGAAATATTGGTTGTTGCCGTATCGCTCAGATAAAATGCAGCATTGGCGCTCAGTAAACCTACAACGCCAGTTGATAATGTATACCCGACGGCCGGAACCATGGAATAGAGAATCTTTCCTGATTTTTTTTCTTTCAGTTTGAAAGCTTTCCCTTTTACTCTTTTTTCTTAACTGGCCGAGCACATCCATAATATCCTTGTCCTCCACTTTTTTATCAGCAGGAGCAGAACTATCAGGTGTTACAGTCGTTTCAACCCTTATCGAATTATCAACAGGTGCAACAACCTGTGCCTGAACTTCAAGGTAGAAAGCCCCACAAAATGACAAAATAATAAAACTGAGAAAGGCTTTGAACAAGTCGACAATTCGGTTAAATGAGATCAAATTTAGTTCAAAATACAAAATCCATGCCCGGAATGAAAAGATCTAAGTATTTTCTAACCATACTTTTAGACAATTCTTTCACTAAATATCCAACAAAAAAGCTGCCAGCTCTTTACAGAACCGGCAGCTTTTCAAGATATTCAAAAATAATTTAAGCCAATGCAGCTTGCAAATTATCATTAATTGCTTCAAGGAATTCTTCTGTATAAAGATAATGCTCTCCGTGATTCACTTTGTTTCCATGAATACAAACAGCCAAATCCTTTGTCATTTTACCGCTTTCAACCGTTTCAATACAAACTCTTTCAAGTGTCTGGCAGAAATCGATCAATGGCTGGTTTTCGTCTAGTTTTCCACGGAATTCCAAGTCCACGTGTCCATGCAAAAATAGATGCAATTGGGTTTGTAGAAGTTGGTCTTCCTTTTTGGTGCTCGCGGTAGTGACGTGTCACTGTTCCGTGTGCAGCCTCAGCTTCCATAGTTTTTCCATCAGGAGTCAACAAAACAGAAGTCATCAAACCAAGTGAACCAAATCCTTGTGCAACTGTATCCGACTGAACGTCACCATCATAGTTTTTACAAGCCCAAACAAAGTTACCTTCCCATTTAAGCGCAGAAGCAACCATGTCATCGATCAAACGGTGCTCGTAATGTACTTTTCCTGCAAATTCAGCATCGTAAACTTCCTGGAAAATATCTTTGAAACGACCATCGTATTTTTTCAAGATCGTGTTTTTTGTAGAAAGGTACAAAGGCCATCCTTTGCCCATTGCTACATTAAAACAAGAACGTGCAAAACCACGGATCGACTCGTCCACGTTGTACATCGCCATTGCAACACCCGGTCCCTGGAATTGATACACTTCGTGCTCAATCACTTGTCCGTCTTCGCCTTCAAACTTAACAGTAAGTTTTCCTTTTCCTGGTACAACGAAATCCGTTGCTTTGTATTGATCACCAAAAGCGTGACGACCAACGATGATAGGAGCAGTCCAGTTTGTTACCAAACGAGGTACGTTGCTCATTACGATAGGCTCACGGAAAACAGTTCCATCCAAAATGTTACGGATCGTTCCGTTTGGTGATTTCCACATTTGTTTCAGGTTGAATTCTTTAACGCGGTCTTCGTCAGGCGTAATGGTAGCACATTTGATACCTACACCATATTCTTTAATCGCATTTGCAGCATCGATCGTAACCTGATCATTGGTTTCATCACGATATTCCACACCTAAATCGTAGTATTTGATATCTACGTCCAGATATGGTAAAATAAGTTTTTCTTTAATAAATTTCCAGATGATTCGAGTCATCTCATCACCGTCCAACTCTACTACGGGATTTGCAACTTTAATTTTGCTCATGATTATTATTTACTATTCGAAAGTTAAAGATATTGAAATGCGACGGTGAAAGTACAAATAATAGACTAAAAAGGCGAAACAGAACGCGAAGTAAGTTTGAATTATTAATTCATTCACTCAAAATTATAAATGCATTTTCAGTACTATCAATCGTTAAAATGCACCGTTAAACCTGATCTACCCAATTTTTTTTAAATGAATAAGTCATACCCATTTAATTTTTAATATTGCCTCAATAAACGAATCAAATTTTTATGAATAAATCCGTTTTACGTTCGGAATACTTAAAAAAGAGAATGGATTTAACACAGGATGAGATTATTTTAAAAAATAATGCCATTCTTGAAAACCTGAATCTTGTTTTATCCGGGAAAGAAATCGAAACAATTCACTTTTTCTGCCTCAGCATGGAAAAGTTGAAATTGATACATGGCAGATCATTTCGTTTCTCCAAAGTATTATCCTAAAATACAGATCGCCGTGCCCCGGGTTATTCCCGGTACGAAAGAAATGGAACATTTTCTTTTAACACCAAAAACGAAACTTATCCAAAATCGATGGAAAATTCCTGAGCCAGATCCGGAAACTTCTTTAAAAATTGAACCTCAAACACTTGATGCTGTTTTCATTCCTCTTTTAGCTTTTGATAACAAAGGATTTCGGGTTGGATATGGTGGTGGTTATTATGATCGGTTTCTGGTTCAGTGCAGACCTGATGTTATTAAAATTGGTTTGTCATTTTTTGAGGCAATAGGCCAAATTGATGATTTGGATTCCTTTGATGTGGCTATGAATTATTGTGTTACGCCATTTGGGGTTATTCAATTTTAATCTGTTGTAATAAATTGAGATAACATTAATTGCGATGATTCAGATTTTCCAAGATCATGTCACCCATTTTGGATCAAGAAGTCATGCATAACTGAGATTCTCAAAAATATCATTCAATGCATTTGTACAATAAAAACGCAATTTGTTATTAAAATCCTCGTAAATTTGCACCACTTTTCAGAATCCGGCTGATTTTACCGGAATTTGTTGAGTAACAATAATTTTACAAATCACATTAATCCTGGTTTTAGAATGAAAATCGCAGTAGTAGGCGCTACCGGTTTGGTAGGCGGCGAAATCCTCAAAGTGCTCGAAGAGCGTAATTTCCCGGTGACGGAATTATTGGCCGTTGCATCTGAAAGATCTGTTGGTAAGGAAGTTACATTCAAGGGTAAACAGATTAAGGTAATCGGATTTGAGGATGCCATTGCAGCCAAACCTGAAATTGCGATATTTTCTGCCGGTGGCGGTACTTCTCTGGAACTTGCTCCAAGATTTGCTGAGGCTGGAATTACCGTAATTGACAACTCATCTGCATGGAGAATGGATCCTACGAAAAAACTCGTAGTACCTGAAATCAATGCGATGACATTGACAAAAGAAGATAAAATTATAGCGAATCCAAACTGCTCTACCATTCAGATGGTAGTGGTTTTGAATCCGTTACATCAAAAATATAAAATCAAACGTGTTGTTGTTTCAACATATCAGTCAGTAACTGGTACTGGAAAAGCGGCGGTTGATCAGCTTTTTGCTGAACGTGCAGGTGATCACAGCGTTTCAAAAGTGTATCCGCATCCGATTGACTTAAATGTATTGCCTCATATTGATGTGTTCCTTGACAATGGTTATACCAAAGAGGAAATGAAAATGACGAATGAGACGAAGAAAATTATGGGTGACGACAGTATTGCTGTAACGGCAACAACGGTTCGTATTCCTACAATCGGCGGTCATTCGGAAGCGGTTAATATTGAATTTGAAAATGAATTTGATCTGGACGAAGTTCGTCAGATTTTGAGCGAGGCAGAAGGTGTAATTATTCAGGACGATCCGAAAAATTTCCTTTATCCAATGCCATTAACGGCACATGGAAAAGACGAAACTTTTGTTGGTCGTATCCGTCGTGATGAATCTCAGCCAAAAACATTGAATTTGTGGATCGTTGCAGATAACCTTCGTAAAGGAGCTGCTACCAATACAGTTCAAATTGCTGAATTTCTTGCAAAACATGATTTGGTAGGTGTTGCACAGGAAGCGTAAGGTTTTCCAAATAAGTTATAAAACGAGAAGAGCGGCCGATTGGTCGCTCTTTTCGTTTGTATATGAAAATGACATTTAATTATCAACCAGATCTTTATCAGGCAAATTGCTCCATCGGAGCATCCTGTTTATAGCATCAGAATATTCGAATCCGTTGTATTTCACTCCGTAGGAGTGGTGTCCTGAAAATTCCAGAAGGCTCCGATGGAGCCAGGAAATACGTCAGATCTATGCTTTTTCTATAAACAGGAGGCTCCAAAGGAGCCATTTCTAATCAATCTTCTGATTCAAAGAAACTAATATTATTACCTATCAACCTCACCCATTACCACATCAATAGAACCAATAATTGCAACCAAATCCGCCAGCAAACGCACCTTTTGACATTTCTCCGATCACAGAAAGATTATTAAAAGAACATGCTCGGGCTTTGCAGCGGACCGGAATATCTGAACGACCATCGGTACGGAAGAAAAATCCTAATTCTCCTTTTGGATTTTCAGCACGGACGTAAAAATCCATTGCTTTCGGACGGATTTTTTTGGGTACCATAGCCTGCGGATCGAAATCGAAGGTGTTCTTTTGTAATCTCCTGTAAGCTGCACCAGACTTTGTTCAATTATTTTTACCGATTCCCAGCATTCCACCACACGCACCCAGGTTCTGTCCCAGCAGTCACCCACTGTACCCATTTTTCCTTCTCCAATCGGAATATCAAAATCCAGTTCAGGATAAACTGAATAACCATCTACCCGACGCAAATCATAACGTAAGCCGGATCCCGAAGCATTGGGCCTGTACAGCCATAATTGATGGCGACAGGCAACGGAAGCACACCAACATTGGCAGTACGCTGAATAAAAATTTTATTGTCGACCACCAGTTGCTGTAATTCAACCAGTTTTGGTTTTAAATATTGAATAAATTCCAGACAACGCTCTTCAAAACCAACCGGCAAATCGTAAAACAAGTCCACCGATCCAGATATAATTATAAAGCATTCTGGCACCACAGGTCCATTCCAGCAAGACGAAGAATCTGCTCCCGGTCGCGCATCATCCATAAAAACGGCGTGTAAGCACCAATATCCATGGCATAAGTTCCCAAGGCTACAAAGTGAGAAGCCAGACGATTTAATTCAGCTACTACCACACGGATATATTCAATTCTTTTTGGAATATCATTTTCAATTCCCAGCATTCTTTCCACACCCATTACATAGGCATGTTCCGAATTCATCGACGCTACATAATCCAGCCGGTCAACGTAGGGAATGATCTGATTAAATGGAAGAGATTCTGCATGCTTTTCAAAACAACGGTGCAGATAACCAATATGCGGAACAACATCTACCACCACTTCACCATCCGTCACAACTTCCAGACGCAAAACGCCGTGTGTTGAAGGATGTTGAGGTCCCATATTAAGCACCATTTCCTCCGTACGAAGCGTTTCGGAGTTGTATTTGTCTGGGCAGATATGAGAAAGATATTCCGGTTGGTATTCGTATTGAATCTCTTGACTCATTGCTTAGTTATATTTTCTTCCGGATATTATTCAAATTTTGAACAAAACAGGATCTAATTAGTCGCATAATCTTGACAATTTATCAGAAACGTTGCAATTTCTGATCCAGAACCTCAACCTTCAACGGGCCAATCGGCCGCCCTTCATTGTGTAAACGATCCACTGCGGTAATATAATAAACATATCTGTTTCCCGGATTGAACTGTAGTATCTACAAATTTTTCACCTTCATAAGCCATGCCCAAAATTTTTCTCGGGTCATATGCCGAAGGCTTTTTCATCCGGTTTGAAACGATAAATAACGTAATAAGTCAGCCGTTTCCCCATCCGTGGCAGGATCCGGTTTTTCCCAGAATAATTCCAGGCCATTTGTAAGCAAAGTCGCTTTCAGACTTTTGGGAGAAAGTGGCGGTATCGCATCTTTCCAGCTCATTGTCGGTACCAGTGCAGGATATCGGAACAGATCGTTTCTTAGTGAATCAACAAAACCAAGATTATTATTTTTAAGAGAACGGGAGCTGAAAAATATCGTTCCTTCCGCTTCATTTTCTCGTGAATAACGAACCTGGTCTGGTAATTCTGTCGGATTCTGCCATTGGGTATCCTTTTCTTTACCACCTACACGATAAGCACCTAATCCTACATAAAAATGACGTCCATAACAATTCTCTGTCCACCAGTCCACCAGATTTTTATACGGAACTCTGCCAAATCTTGAAGAAAAATAAACCTGTGGAGCAATATAATCAACCCAACCTTCGCGAACCCATTTGCGGCTGTCAGCAAAAAAATCATCATACGAAGCAAGTGCTCCATATGTTTTAGAACCTTCTGAATCTGTACCTTTATTTCGCCAGACTCCACATGGACTAATGCCGAATTTGATCCTGGGATTTACAGCCATCAGGGCATCATGAATCTGTTTTACAAGTAAATCAACATTATTTCTTCGCCAGTCAGTTTTGTTGGCAAATCCTTGTCCGTATTGTCTGAATGTAGCATCATCATTGATGACCTGTCCGGCAACCGCATAAGGATAAAAATAATCATCAAAGTGAATACCATCCACATCGTAATTTTTGGCTACGTTGACTGTCATTTCAGTAATAAACTGACGGACTTCCGGAATCCCGAAATTGAATAATTTATAACCGTCGTAACTCAAAATCCAGTCAGGATGCGTTTGACTGATATTTTCGGAAGAAACGCTGGTTGAAGATTTGTGAACCAGACGATTTAAATTCAGCCAGGCATGAAATTCCAGACCACGCTTGTGTGACTCGTTAATCATATAATCCATAGGATCCCACATCGGATCCGGGCGACGGCCCTGCTGGCCTGTCAGCCATTCCGACCACGGCTCAGTACTTTTTGCATAAAAAGCATCACCAGCAGCCCGAACCTGTACAAAAACTGCGTTCATTCCATCCCTTTTATGGAAATCAAGAAGATTAGAAAACTCTTTGCGCTGTTCATCCGGCACAAGATTTTTACTGCTAGGCCAATCGATGTTATCAACCGTCGCGATCCAAACTGCCCTGAATTCCCGTTTGGGAGGATAATATTTCTTCAGATTCCGTACTTTGGGCTTTACAACCTTCCAGTGAAAAAATGGCTAGCAGCAAGGAAAACGCAATAATTGGAATTTTTTTCACTATATAACAAATGCAAAATGTTAATCCGATCAAAGTAACGTATTTTAGACCAAAGTTAGCCGAGAAGTTCTTTAATTTGTCTTCGAAGCAAATAAACATCTCGGTATTATTGTTATTGTGAATAATTTTTCTGGATATTTATTGTGTAATTACAAGGATTTTTTGTGACAAACTCCCAAGAAATTACCAAAACAATATACCGCTATAACGTTTTAACCTGTCTCCCATATTGGAACCATTTGTAAAAACAACTAAAAAAAACGTCCTTTTTGAAATAGCCTGGGAGGTTTGCAATCAGGTCGGTGGGATTTATACCGTTATCAGAACCAAGGTGCCGGCGATGGTCGAGAAGTGGGATGATAATTACTATTTGCTTGGGCCTTATTTCGAAAAGAAAGCATCGGCCGAGTTTGAAGAAATTACAGATCTTGATGATACTAATGTTGGTAAAACAGTGCGCAGGCTGCGTGAAATGGGCTATACCGTTCATTACGGATTCTGGCTTGTAACCGGTAAACCGCGCGTTGTACTTTTTGATCTGGAAAGTATCAACCACGAACTGGATACGATTAAGTTTAATCTCTGGGAAAAAAACCGCATTTCGACCATCAATACAGAACCATTGGTAAACCAAACCTTATGTTTTGGTGAAATGGTGCGTATTTATCTTGAAAGAATATGCAGAAGAAAATGCGCGAAGAGAGGATATTTCTGCACAATTCCACGAGTGGATGGCAAGCAGCGGACTTCCTGATCTGAAAAGAGAAAATGTAAAAATCGCTACAACTTTTACTACCCACGCCACAATGCTGGGCCGTTATCTGGCACAGAATGTGGACGGGTTTTACAGTAAACTTCCATTTTTTCGACTGGGAACAGGAAGCCAGAAATTACAATATCGTAACCCAGGCTTCCATCGAAAGATTTGCTGCATTGAGTGCACATGTTCTGACAACTGTTAGTGATGTTACGGCACGTGAATGTGAAGTTTTTCTGGGAAGAATGCCGGATCTGGTTACGCCAAACGGATTGAATGTTGTTCGTTTTCAGGCAGTCCATGAATTCCAGAATCTGCATTTGAAATATAAAGAACGAATTCACGAATTCGTATTGGGACATTTCTTCCCGAGTTATTCTTTTGATCTTGACAAAACGCTTTATTTCTTCACATCCGGACGTTACGAATTTAGTAACAAAGGTTATGATCTGACACTGGAAGCATTGGCGAGGCTGAATTACAAAATGGTTCAGGCCAATATGGATATGACGGTTGTGATGTTCATCGTAACCAAACAGCCTTATTATTCAGTAAATCCTGATGTATTGCAATCAAGAGCGGTACTTGAATGAATTGCAGGAAACCTGTACGGCGATTGAAAAAGAAGTCGGTGAAAAACTTTTCCTTGCTGCCGCTTCGGGCGTTGATCACAAAATGCCGGATCTGAATAATTTTGTTGATGAATACTGGCGTCTTGCGTTTACGTCGTACGATTCAGACCTGGAAAACGGATAAATTACCAGCTTTTGTAACGCATGATTTGAAAGAAGAAGACGGAATTACCGATTTTTGCAGAAAAGCAAATCTGGTTAATAACGAGCGCGACCGTGTGAAAATCGTTTATCACCCGGATTTTATTTCTTCAACAAATCCGTTATTCGGTCTTGATTACGGACAATTTGTTCGTGGTTGCCACCTGGGTGTTTTCCCAAGTTATTACGAACCATGGGGTTATACTCCGCTGGAATGTGTAGTTCGCGGCGTTCCTACGGTTACGAGTGATCTTGTCAGGTTTTGGTGATTATATCATGCAGATCATGCGTGATTACGAAAACCGTGGAATTTATGTGATCAACCGTAAGTCTCAGACCTACGCGCAGGCAGCCGAACAAATGGCCGATATTCTCTTCAAATTTGTAAGAATGCAGCGCCGCGACCGTATCATGCAGCGTAACCGGGTTGAAAATATTTCTGATGTTTTTGACTGGATGAATTTGAGATCATATTATGATACGGCGCACGATCTGGCGACGAAGAGAAGGAAACCATGATTTAAGAATCAATCGTTTTCATTTAGATAAAATGTAATAAACCCAAAGCCCACAAATGTGTATACATACATTTGAGGGCTTTTTTCATTATTCTCCTTGATTTCCTAAAAAAAATCAACACCTTCACCATAGAATATTATACCAACAAAGCATGAATTACGTAGAAGTACAACTGGAACTTGAATCTGACTTTACAGAAATATTAATTGCCGAACTGGCCGAGGCAGGTTTTGAATCTTTTGTCGAAACAGACGAAGGTTTGCAGGCCTATATCATTGAAGAAGATTTCGATGAAACCGTTTTACAGGAGCTAATTGCCAAATACAGTGAGATTACCGCAATTTCGAGTTCCTGGAAATCGTTAGAAAGAAAGAACTGGAATGAGGAATGGGAGAGAAGTTATGAACCGATTGAAGTAGGAAAAGATATCCGTATCCGTGCCACTTTTCATGAGCCGGATCCAGGTTTTACATACGATTTGCTGATTCAGCCCAAAATGTCATTTGGAACGGGCCATCATGAAACGACCTGGCTTGTGATGAACGAGCAACTAAACCTGCCTCATGAGGGTCTTTCGATTATGGACGTTGGTTGCGGAACAGGAATTCTGGCCATTTTGGCATCAAAATTAGGAGCAACAAGTTTGCTAGGTTTTGATATTGACGAATGGGCGGTTGAAAATACCGTGGAGAATTTTGCAATGAATGGCTTCGGCGAAGAGGCAGAAGTATTTAAAGGAACAATCAACGAAGTTCCGGCAGAAAAGCAGTTTGGCGGAATTCTGGCCAATATCAACAGAAATATTTTACTGGAAGAAATTCCGAAATATGTAAAGCATCTTTTGCCGGGCGGCTGGCTTATTGTCAGCGGATTCTATGAAATGGATCAGGCTGATATTGAAAAATGTGCAGCAGAAAACGGATTAAAAAAGTTAAGATCAAATACACGAAACCAATGGGCAACCGTTGTTTTTGAAAAAGAAAAATAGATCCTGCGAATTAAGCTATTGAACTCATTAATTCGTTTGATTTCAATAGCTTAATGTAAAACTATAAGGCCAACTTTCGACATACTACATGAAGATCACTCGTTACTTCCTGTTAACCTGTATTATACTATTCATCGGGGGAAATTTATCTGCCCAAAATATCAAAGCTTCTGACGATCCCGGCCAGTTTATGGTTCAGATCCGGAAACTTATGGATGGCAGCAAAAACCCGGTTTATATGCGGTCGACTGCTCAGCTCGACAGTATCTGGATGAGCACGATCACACCTGCACAGCAAACCAAATTTATTAGCATTGTAAAGACGCAGTTTTCCAAAAACCAAAAAGCCGGCCCAATTCTTCATTTGCTGATTAAAAATACGCAAACGCTTGCCAAATCGGGAAATGATGTAAATGGCTTTCTTGGACCTTGCAGCAAAATCAGGGGAGAAGTATGATGCAAAAACTTTTCAGCGTATTCTTGAAACAGTTAGAAATACAATTGAAACCAACAGACTATACACATCAAATTTCAATTCACTTTACCTGCTGAGCGGTACGTACAAATTCCGTTTTGATACAACAAAAGCAGAAGTTGTGGAAGCGCAAAAAGTGGCCGCTGCTGATAACTGGGATACGCCCGTAGATTCCAATGATGTAATTTCTCCAAAATCAGCATCCCGTAATGCCCGTTTCCGGCGCGATTATAGATCTGCAAAATGTCATTTTTGGTATGACCGGCTCCGGAGATTCGATTGCTTTCGGTCCTGCAACAGGAAGCGTTTCGTTGAAAGATGGAATTTTTGCAGGAAAAGGTGGGAAATTCAATTGGCAGGCGGCAGGCGATTCCTCGGTTTATGTTGATCTGGATACTTATTCTTTCAATATTACTCAGCCAAAACTGGTGGCTCAGAATGTAACTATTCATGCTGAAAACCAACTTGCAAATCCTATTAAAGGAACGCTGGAATATCGAAGTGTTAAAAAATCAAGAAGCCAGCCAGCCCCATATCCGCGTTTTGTGTCAAACACAAATGATGCCAAATTGAAGGCTTCGCGTAAAAATATTGCTTATAAAGGTGGTTTTACGCTGATAGGAAACGTAATGTATAGTACTTCGCTTAGTGATGAACCTTCAAAAATCACTGTTTCTTATAAAGATAAACCTGCTTTTACAGCAGTCAGTAAGCGGTTTTCTCTGAGAGATTCTGTCATTTCTGCTCCTTTGGCGTCTTTTTCAATGCCGTTGGGAAAAGATTCGCTGACGCATCCAGGCGTGACTTTCATTTACAATGATACCGAAGGACAGGTAAAACTTGGACGTGCTGAAAAAACAGATTTTGCTCCACTGCCCTATCTCGATTCTTACCACAAAATGAGCATCTGGTCGCAGGCCATGCGCTGGACATTTCCGAATAATAAAGTTGAGTTTTTTCGTATTGATGGAAAATCAGGTTGTACCCGTTAAACTGGAATCTTATGATTTTTTCAAAAAAGAACGTTTCAGAGGAATTAGCCAGGAATTTGGTTTTCAGCCACTTTTGATGGCAACGAATTATGTTCAGACTGAAAAAAAACCAACTTTCCTGGCCGAAGATTTGGCCAAAAAATTCAAACAGGATCCTGTAATTATTCGTCGCGCATTGCAAAGACTGGCGCTTGATGGCTATTTTATTTATGATAAAAAAACGGATGAATTTGCGGTAAGCAAAAAGGGAATTTTATACGTTTTGGGTAGTCTGGATAAAACGGATTATGACAATTTCCAGGTAACATCCCAATTTTCCGCCAGCGATGAAGTTGCCAATGCGACTATCAATTTGCCGGATACCTTGCTAACCGTAATGGGCGTTGGCAGATTTATCGTCAGTGATTCATTGAAAATTTTTGCTATTCCTTCTGATAAAAAACTTGTTATCGGCCGCAACCGTGATTTCACCATGAACGGACAATTGGTAGCTAATAACTATCAATTCAGAGGCCAGAATCTGAAATTTAACTACGGTCAGTTTTTTGTAAATGTCAATCCAAGTGATTCCATCACTTTTACGCCAAAAGAAAAATTTGCAAAAGGGCAGATCCGGAGAAGTTGGGGGACACGTGAAATATGAAAAAGGAGGTACGTTTTATCTGAGTGATCCGGCAAATAAATCGGGGATTCAGAAAGGCAAAAAATCTCCTCGACTAGTCGTTCCGGATGGTATGATCGTGTATTTCGACCAGCCTGAACGCGGAACTGTTCTTTATCCGCGTGAAGTATTTTTCAAAATCCCGAAAATAGATATGGATGGACTGGATCAGCGTGATGTGATTTTTGAAGGAACATTTAATTCAAACGGCATTATTCCTCCTATCCAGACGATTCTGAAAAGTATGCCGGATAATTCGCTCGGATTTGAATACAAACCGCCGGTTAACTGAAATGAAAATCTATGGCGGAAAAGCGCATGGCGAGATTTACAGATACGCTGGTCATGGATAATGCAGGTTTGAAATCAAAAGCAGTTTTGCGATATTTATCGGCTTCCATGACGGCCAAAAATATTTTGCTTGCTTCCGATTCCCTATATGCATCCGGAGAAATTGCGAGCATTAAAGAAGCAACCATCGGCAAAGGATATTTCCCGGCGGTTGATCTGAAAGATTATACCTTGCGCTGGACTCCAAGTACGGATAGTATGTTTATCAACACAACAGGAAAATCATTTTCATTTTATAAAGGAACAACAAGTCTGGAAGGTGGTTTGCTTCTGCGCTCCATCGGGATTGTATGGAAATGGAAAGCTGAAACGACCGGATTCTGAACTTACATCGCAGGATATCAAATTTAACAAAGACGGATTTTTGGCAAATCGCTCCCGTTTTACGGTTAACAGCGGACAACTGAAAGATGCAAAAAATATCCTGACCGGTAAAAACGTCAACATTGATTTCAATATCAAAACGTCAATGGTAAATTTCGTTACCGATTCAACCGGTTTTGACAGCGATTCTTCGGGTATGGAAATTCCTGTTGCCGCTTATAAAACATTGATCGCAACGGCGAAATGGGATATTTTGAAAAAAACCATTCTGATGAAAGGTTTTGGTGAAACTTCATCCTATACTTCCATCGCACCGGAACAGGAAGGTCTGACTTTTGAAGGTTCAGAAGGTATTTATGACGTTGAAAAAGTAACGCTGAATGTCCGTGGTGTTCCGTTTATCCGCACTGCTGACGTGAAAATTATTCCGGACAAAGGAATGGTAAGTATTGGTAGCAACGGAAGAATTGTTCCGTTAAAAAAGGCCAGAATTGAAATTGATACCTTAAACGCATCTCACCATTTACGTGACGCCGACATCAAAATTGATTCAAGAAACCGCTTTGAAGGTTCGGCAACTTATCAGTACATCACGGCAAGAAAAGATACTTTTAACATCAAAATGCAGAATTTTGAGTTGGTAGAAATCGGCGCTGCGGCAGAAGGAAAAAAATCAAAAGGAAATAAAGATGCCGGTCCTATCCGGTATTACACAACGGCAAGAGCTGAAATTAAAGAAACTGAAAACCTGATTCTTTCACCAAGAATTCAATACAAAGGCGGTATTAATCTTATTGCATATCAGCCATCATTGCAACTGGATGGTTTTGTAAAACCGATGCTGAAATTCCGTAAGGATTTCCAGAGTTCATGGATTGTTTACAAAGAAGCGCCGGGAGAATCTGTTTCAATCAAAATTGATAAAAACCTGAAAAACGAACACGAATTGCCACTTTCCGTTGGTCTTGCATTTTAACGAACAGCGCGGTATGTACATGTCATTTTTGTCGCCAAAAGAATCTGATGGTGATGAAGATATTTATCTGGCGCAGGGTTCAATGGCTTATGATGAAGATAAAAAAGCTTTCAAAGTGGCTCCGCCCGTTGGAAAAGATAGTCTGGTCGACGAAGCAAATACATTAACTTTCGATGACAAAACCGGAATTGCATCGTTTTCCGGACCGATGAAACTGGCCTCTGCCGACTGGCTGCAATCCACTGCAATTGCGGATGTTCAGGTGGATAGTTCGAGATTTTCATTTAATGCAATGCTGTTGATGAAGCTTTCAGCGCTGGTTCCGGTTTTGCCTCAGCTTTCAGCAAAAATTATTGAAACAAACCTGGAAGAACAAAACAGCACGGCGGCGGATGATGATGCGGAACAACTAAACAGAAAACTAGCCGCGCTGATCGGTTCAAAAGCAACAGACGCTTATGTAAAACTTTCGGCGGCAGGTTATAAACCTTTGTTTGATGCCTCACCGATGCTGGATGTGCCGCTGGTGCTTTCCAGTGTGGATCTGCACTGGTCGCCGGTACATAATGCTTATTTTTCACAAGGTCCGATCGGTGTTTCCAATTTTGGCAGAAACAATATCAATGCACAAATGGACGGCGTTCTGGAAATCCGGCGTTCGGAAGCGGGGGATGAATTCAGTCTTGTATATCCAGGCTTCGCCGGATATCTGGTATTATTTTGATTATAAAGAAAAAGAACTGGGCGTGATTTCTTCACAGGTTGATTTCAACGATCTGGTTACAGCAAAAGGCAATAATGCAAAATCCAAAGATATGTCGCTGGTATCTTTGGGTGTTGAAGAAAAGGACATGTTTGTTAGTCGCTTTGATGACTTTTATCAGCCTGCCTTGAAAAAAGCCAAATTGGCTGCAAAAACTGTGAAGAAAAAAGCTGCTGTGGCAGAAGAAAAAAAGAAAAAAGAAGAAAAGACAGAAGGCTTCTGATATTCAAATAGTTATCTTCCAAATTTGAATTTTTCAATAGTTAAACCTATTTTTGCATTTTATTGTTTTAGTCCTGTTTGCTTGCTAAATAAATAAAAGTGTCGTATTTTTAAGAAACTTTTAAAGTTCAAATAAACCTACTAATAATACAAAATGAGTATAGCCTTATTGATCATTACGATAATAGCCGCCTATTTGTTAGGTTCCATACCGAGTTCTGTATGGTACGGAATTGGTTATTTCGGCATTGATGTGCGGAAACACGGAAGTGGGAATGCTGGTGCAACCAATACTTTCAGAGTTTTGGGAAAACGTGCCGGTACAATTGTAATGCTTATTGACGTTTTGAAAGGCTGGACAGCTACCTGCCTGGCTTCCATGCTGTTTTATATGGGTGCAATTGCCGAAACAGATATTTTGATGTACAAGATCATTTTTGGTGTTATCGCCATTGTTGGTCATATTTTTCCAGTTTTTGTTGGATTTAAAGGAGGAAAAGGAATTGCAACTTTATTGGGAATGGTACTTGCCATTCATCCTGAACTTGCCGCTATGAGTATTACCATATTTTTACTGACACTAATCACTTCTCAATACGTTTCACTAAGTTCGATGCTTGCAACACTGGCTTTCCCGGTATTATCCTTATTGAGAGTTTTTGGGCAGCCTGAAACTTTGCTTGTAATTTTCGGATTTGTCATGTTTGTTCTGGTCGTGATAACACATCAGAAAAATATTGTCAGATTATTGAATGGAAATGAAAGTCGTGTGAATATTTTTGCGAAATCGAAATCAAAAGGGCATTCCTGAGAAATTAAAAAATTGAAATACCAACCCCTAAGGCTCCAACCTTAGGGGTTATTTTTTTATATTGGGCACCGATAAAATCTTACAGGTTTGTAAACCGGAATAAAGATTTATTTTAAAATAATAATGCTTGAAACAATGAATAACTACATCGAAAAAAACCGCGATAAATTTTTAAATGAACTGCTGGATCTGATCAGAATTCCTTCGGTAAGTGCCGATTCAAAATTCAAAGAAGATATGATCCGGGCAGCAGAATTTGTACGTGACAGAATTTCAGAAGCAGGAGCAGACAAAGTTGAAATTTATCAGACGCCGGGACATCCGATTGTTTATGGTGAAAAAATAATTGATCCGTCTTTGCCAACTGTGCTGGTTTATGGCCATTACGATGTGCAGCCGGCAGATCCGTATGAACTTTGGGATTCTCCGCCTTTTGAACCGGTAATCAAAAATGACCGGATTTATGCCCGTGGTGCCTGCGACGACAAAGGTCAGTTTTATATGCACGTAAAAGCGCTGGAAACCATGCTGGCGACAGATTCTTTGACTTGTAATATCAAAATTATGATCGAAGGCGAAGAGGAAGTTGGTTCTTCCCATCTGGAAACATTTGTGAAAGAAAATCGTGAAATGCTGAAATGTGATACGATTCTGATCTCAGATACAAGCATGATCGCCAATGATGTGCCTTCTATTGAAACAGGATTACGCGGGTTGACTTACCTTGAAGTGGAAGTTGTAGGAGCCAACAGAGATCTTCATTCAGGCGTTTACGGCGGCGGTGTTGCCAATCCGATCAATATTTTGTGTGAAATGATTGCTTCGCTGAAAGATGAAAACGGACATATTACCATTCCTGGATTTTATGATAATGTTGAAGAACTGACAGGTTCGCAAAGAGCTGCTTTGAACGCAGCGCCTTTTGATCTGGACGAATACAAGAAAGACCTTTCCATTGAAGATGTGGCGGGAGAACGCGGTTATACGACCATTGAACGTGTTTCTGTGCGCCCGACGCTTGATGTGAATGGAATCTGGGGCGGTTATATCGGCGAAGGTGCAAAAACAGTTTTGCCTTCAAAAGCAAATGCGAAGATTTCCATGCGGTCTGGTACCAAATCAGACGGATCAGGAAATTTGTGATCTGTTCACAGCACATTTCAAATCCATCGCTCCATCTTCGGTAAAAGTTTCAGTTGTTCCTCATCACGGCGGTTTGCCTTATGTGACACCAACGGATTCGCTTGAATATCACGCAGCAGAATTGGCCATGGAAGAATCTTTTGGTAAAAAACCAATTCCTACACGCGGCGGCGGAAGTATCCCGATTGTTGCTTTATTTGAACAGGAATTGGGAAGAAAAAGTATTTTGATGGGCTTCGGACTTGATATTGACGGTCTGCATGGACCTAATGAAAGTTATGGTCTTTTCAATTATTTCAAAGGAATTGAAACAATTCCTTTGTTTTTCAAGCATTATGCGAAATTGAAAAAAGGGGAATAGAAAGTTCTTTTATTTGAAGAGTTGCTTGATAATTCTTCGGTTTGTTTATCCGTCGGACGGCAGAAAAAGCCGTCCGACGGATATCAGGTTATTTCCTTCTGTTTCTGCGCTCGTCACGTTTCAGCTTTTTCAAGGCTTCTATATGTTTCCGGGCTTCTTTCTCCTGACTTGATTTTTTATCAGCTTTATCGTCAGCCAGTTTATAATAGCTTAGTGCCTCGTCATAGTTTTTCTGCATTTCTGCAATTTTACCCAACCCCAAAAGTGAAGAAACATAATAACCCGCATTCAGGGAATTTGTCTGGGTTGAAAAATCAACTGCCTGTTTGAAATATTTGGTCGCCAGATCATAATTCCGGTAATACTGCAAATTGTAAAAACCTAAAACATAGGCTGCATTCCTGCCGCTTACACCTTCATAACCATGCACGCCCTGGCTTATTTTATCAAGGATATTTTGTGCAGCTTTTTCAGCTTCTGCCGTTTTTCCGGTCACAAATGCTGTCCGGCAAAAGTAGCGTTCAAAATACGGATTGTTTGGATAGGTCTGCCACATGTACTTCGCCATTTCATAAGCTTTTCCATATTCATTTTCCATACTGTAAATCTGAAGCAGGAAATATCTGGCCTCAACACGGGTGTAAAAGGCATTATTAGCCACTGTTTCCAACTGTTGCTCACCAACCTTTTTGTTTCCTTTCGGGAAAAAAGCCAGAATCGGTTTTAGCAACGGATATTCACTTGGAACCCATTGCGCATAGTAATTGTAAATTCCGTCACCAAACAATAACTCAGGCGTCAGATCACCATTTCCTTTGCAGACATCAAGATATTTCAAAGCATTTTTTCCTGCGAAAGTCGCTTTTGTCCATTGTTTTCTTTCCGAATAAAGTCTGCCTTTAAATGCATAAGCAGCGGCAAGAAAAAATGCCGGTTCGATTTTATTCTTTTCATTATCATAAAGCTCTTCGGCCAAAGTGATCGTAGAATCCATTTGGGCCAAAAATCTTTTATCATAAGTCTCAATTTCTGTATTTGGCACAATTTTCCACCATTCCGCCAGTCCCATCAAAAAATGAGGCATAGGATGTTTCGGATACCGGTATTTCAGCCAGCGAAATTCAGCGTCAGCTTCGGCAAACTGAAAATTATACAACATGTTAATTGCCTCCGTTGCTTCAATCTGTACGCTTGGATTTTTGATCACCATATCATAATTCTTATCCAGTTCCGCCGAAGAATAAAGCTGGGCGACGGCCGATGAAATGGATAGAAAAATTACGAGACTGAAAGCAATAGGTTTAATCAGCACTATTTTCATAATTAAGCTTAAAAATCTGTCAATATTAACGTTGGATTCATATTTTACGTTTGTGTGCTGTCGTGTTTTTGAAAAAAGAGTTAATATTACTGTCCAAGAAAATTCTGACATGATTACAATTCACGATAAAACTTTTTCTCCGTTCATTTCCCAGGACGACATTGAAAACCGGATTGCTGAACTGGCAGCCAGGATTAATTCCGATTATGAAGGACGAAGTCCTATGTTCATAGTAGTACTGAATGGTGCATTTTTATTTGCTTCCGAGCTGTTAAAAAGAATTCCACTTTCCTGTGAAATCACTTTTGTGAGGCTTTCTTCCTACACCGCAACGGAATCTACCGGAAAGGTACGGCAAATCATTGGTTTGGAAGAAAAGCTTACGAATCGCGATGTCATTATTATTGAAGACATCGTTGATACCGGACTTACCATGCATCAGTTATTACTCCAAATCCATGCATTAGAACCATTGTCTGTTGAAATTGCTACGCTTCTTCACAAGCCCGAAGCGATTAAAAAACCCGTAGACCTGCGTTACGTCGGTTTTGAAATTACCTAATCGTTTTGTTGTAGGTTATGGTCTGGATTATGATGGTGTTGGCCGAAATCTGAATGCACTGTATGTTTTGCCCGAATAAATTATTCAGCAAAGTTACTAATTGTATCTTTTGATGAAAAATTTAAATCAATTGGCATTTATCTGATTGAAATTCTTCAAATTGGATTTTCAAATATCAACAAACGATAAGCCGATATAACATGCGAATTCAGTTTTTTGGTGCCGCACGCACCGTAACAGGCAGCAAACATTTAATTACAACCGAAAAAGGCACAAAAATATTACTGGATTGCGGATTATTTCAGGGAATTCAAACAGACGATTTTAATCAGAAATTTGGTTTTGACCCGGCAGAAGTAGACTTATCTCGTTCTTTCTCACGCGCATATTGATCATTCCGGCTTAATTCCAAGATTGGTAAAACAAGGTTTTTCCGGGCCTATTTACTGTACAACGGCAACGGCCGATCTCTGCAAGATCATGCTGCTGGATAGTTCTCATATTCAGGAAAAAGATCTGGAACGCATCAACAGACGCCGTCAAAAGCAAGGAAGACCTTTGATCGAAGAATTGTATAATTCCGAAGATGCAGAAAAAGCACTGACTTTGTTCAAAGGCGTCCAGTATGGAGAAAAATTTGAACTGGGAGAAGATAAAGTTTCTGTTTTCTTCACCGATGCCGGACATATTCTAGGAAGTGCAGCTGTTCATTTGAGTATTCCGGATAAAGGAACAATTAAAAAATTGACTTTTACCGGAGATATCGGCAGACAGGAAGATAATATTTTAAGAAAACCACAGGCTTTTCCACAAGCCGATTTTATTATCAGCGAATCCACATACGGCGACAGACTGCATCCCAAAGAAAATGATATGCAGGCACATTTGTTAAGGGTTGTCGCCGAAACTTGTGTAGAAAAAAAGGGCAAAGTGATCATTCCCGCTTTTGCGATTGACCGTACGCAGGAACTGATTTACACCCTGGATAAATTATCAAGTTCAGGAAAACTGCCCCAAATTGATGTTTATATTGATAGTCCGCTGGCTGTTCGCGCAACAACAATCATGAAAGATCATGAGGAATGTTTTAATCCTGAAATTCTGGATTATATTGAAAAAGACGGAGATGCTTTTGCCTTTCCAAATCTTCATTACATTTCCGAAACCAGCGAATCCATTGCTTTAAATGATTTGGACAAACCTTGCATTATCATTTCCGCTTCGGGAATGGCAGAGGCCGGGCGTATCAAACATCATATTAAAAACAACATTGGTGACCCGAATTCAACGATTTTGCTTGTTGGTTATGCTTCTTCCAATACATTGGCCGGCGCTTTGAAAAGAGGTGATAAGGAGGTTAATATTTTTGGTGAAATGTTTGAAGTGAAAACGAAAGTTGAAGTAATGGATTCGTTTTCTGCCCATGGAGATTATAACGAAATGCTTCAATTTCTTTCCTGCCAGCAAGCTGATCAGGTTCAAAAAGTATTTCTTGTACATGGAGAATATGATACACAGATAACTTACAAAGCTAAATTGGAAAGTGCAGGATTCAAAAATGTTATGATTCCGGAACTTATATGAAAGTGTAGAAATTTAGTTTCAACCAAAAAAGAGAAGGCTTTTCCGATTGGAAAAGCCTTCTCTTTTTTATATCAAATAACTCCTTAACCAGAGGTTTTATTCAACTGTATAAATTTGCTTTTTAAAACAAGATCATCTGCTTTTGACGGTGATCTGTCAATCCATTCCAGAATAAAAAATGGAAACGAAAGTATCGCTGTTAGTACCAAAGCCAATAACATTACAAATGCAAACCAGACTTTTGCGATGAAGTATATTACTTTATTTATATAAACCATGATCGTCGAGATTTTGTATATTAGAAATAAACAATTTGATATTTAAAAGAACTATACCAAAATAAGTTAACATACACAAAAGACATTAAGTTGCTTACTTTTAACTTAAAATATAAGAATACTGTGGAAAGTTATTCACTAACCTTCTTTTCACGAATTTTTTTTACAATTCTGACTGCCGACATGATAATTACCGCAAATGCAATCAGGCCCAAAACACCCCAGATCCAGTCAACGGAATTTTTCAACACTACAAGAAAAACGATGGAAAACAGAAAGATCGTGGCCACTTCATTCCACAAGCGTAATTGAATAGAAGAGAAACGGAAATGTTCTTTTTGGATTTCCAGAATCAATTTTCTTGTAAAAAAATGATATCCTACCAATCCAAGTACAAAACTTAATTTCATGTGCATCCAGCCCTGACTTAGCCAGCCTGGTGTAATGTAGATCATGATACTTCCGGTAATTAAAGTCATCCACATAGCCGGAACCATAATTGCGTTCCATAACAGCTTTTCCATTTTCATGAATTGCTCATTCAGAACTTCTCTGGCAGCTTCAATTTTACTTTGTGCTTCTGTGTGATAAACAAGAAGTCTCGGCATATAAAAGAGCCCCGCAAACCAGCTTACGACGAAAATGATATGAAGTGCTTTAAAATGTAAATAAGTCATTTGAAAAATAATCAAAAATTCAGGTGATAATCTGTAAGGAAAATGAACAACTTTCGTCTAAACAAATGACAGAGTATTTATACAATAATGATACAGAATTCCGGTTCTATTGTTCATTAATGTGATCGTCAGATGTGTTTTAATCGTATATCTGATAAGCCGCATTAGTTGGTCACAGGTGATCAGATTCGGTATTAATTGTAAAATTACAGTATAAACTTTCTGCTGTAATAAGTTGTTTATCTAACATAAGTTTAAAATTAACTATATCCTTTCGATGAAACCAAACATCCCGTTTTTCACTTTCATATTAATGTGCTGTATGGTCGTGATATCGTGCGCACAATCTGATAAAAAACAAAAGAAAAAAATGAATAATGAATCGTCCGCATCGGCTGCGATTGATACTGCCAATACACAAATTGCCACATTTGGAACCGGATGTTTCTGGTGTTCAGAAGCTTTATTCGAAACACTGGACGGCGTAAAAGATGTAGTTTCGGGTTATTCCGGTGGTCATGTAAAAAATCCGAGTTACAGAGAGGTTTGTGAAGGAACGACCGGTCATGCAGAATGTATTCAGGTAACTTACGATCCTAAAAAGATTTCTTATACGGCTTTGCTTGAAGCATTTTTCCGTGGCCATGATCCAACAACTTTAAACCGTCAGGGAAATGATGTCGGAACACAGTACCGTTCGGTAATATTTTACCAAAATGAAGAACAGAAAAAACTGGCTGAACAAGCGAAAGATGAGTTGAACAAATCAGGAGCTTACGCCAAACCGCTTGTGACAGAAATAACAAAAGCCGATAAGTTTTATCCTGCCGAAGATTATCATCAGGATTACTTCGCCAAGAATCCTGATCAGGGATATTGTGCATTTGTTATCGCACCAAAACTGGATAAATTCCGTAAGGTTTTCCATGACAAATTGAAAAAGGATAGTTGATTTCAGCGGGAATATCCATGATATTAACCGTTCATCAAGTATAAGTCTCCGAATAATAAGTAGTAATGGCACAAGTTTTGAAGCGATTAATTAATCACTTTAATTTGTGCCATTATTATTTTACTTCTAACAATTATTCAAAATGAAAAAGATTCTATCAACGCTAATCGTTATTGCCATTTTGGGTGTGACTTCACAGTCAGCCTTTGCACAGGAACAATTTCAAAAAGGAGATAAATTGTTGAACGTTGGAATTGGCCTGGCGGTGGCTACGGTTTTACGGAGGTGGATTTGGAGTTGGAGGATCTTTGAAGTTGGTAGTGCATGACTTTATAAGTGTTGGTGCACAAGCTGACTTTACACTTTACAACTATGGTTTCAGTGGATCATAAAAGAGATATAACTTCTGTCACAATTGCTGCTCGTGGTTCTTATCACTATGGAAAGCATTTTCTGAAAATTGATGCACTTGATCTTTATGCAGGTCCTTCCTGGATATCGGTATCTTCTAGTATTGACGGTAACTCAGGATTTTATAATGGCAGTTACGCAATGTGTTATTGGGGTACTAGCTGGTGCGAGATATTACTTTAAGCCTGCTATGGGGTTTTTGCAGAATTTTCTGGTGGAACAAATGTTATCCCGGTAAAAGTGGGGCTTTCATTTCAAATTCTAAGAGACATTAACAATACATCAAAGAAAGCGGTTTGGAGATTCCAAACCGCTTTTTTTGATGCATTCCGATCTAATATTTTAGAAACTCATTTTCAACGAAAGATATCCTGATTGTGTTGCCGGATTAAATCCCGGTTTAAGTCGCAATGATATTGGCTCATTTCTTCTTCTTAATTCCTGTTGCGCATCAACCGCTTTTCGGGCGTATCTTTTACTTTTTACAAATCCAATAATCGTAAGTGGAATTCCAGCTCCAAGCCTGCTGTGAACAGCAATGAGCCCGCCGTTAGATTTGATTCTGATTGGTAATACTCCGTATGTATTGTAATAATTCACCTCATCCGAGACTTTGATAAATCCAACAACAGTAAATAATATCCCCGCTGAAACGCTGATAATACCAAGTTTTCTGTAAGACCTCGACTTTTTTATGTACAAATTATAATTTTTTCTTAACTGATCAGAGTTCAGCGATGAAGACTGGCTGTTATTACCATAAATTCTTTCAGCAGGTTTGTTATAGATAACAGGAGGCTCCACTTTGTCCGGGAGCAAAATATTCATCCGTAGCGTTATCCAGTTTTTCGACCTCGCCGTTGCCGTACAAAATAGAGGAAATTTCCTTTTTTTCTATGTTAAAAATGGGTCCTTCGGGATCACTTGCTTTCTTGTATTTAACCCTACCGGCATCAACTTCCTGAATAATTGCCTCTATCCTTTCCTTGGTTTTGGTTATAATCACATCATTTTTTCTAACATTCTGAGCTTTTGAAAAGCTTGTAAACATCATCAAAAAACAAAACGTTACAATCAATAATTTTGAAAAGGATAAATTTGATTTCATAAAATCCCGGGCTTATAAATAACTGGAAACAAAAGTTTTACACACCAAATTTATTCAATTGTTTTACCAAAACTTCAAAATCTTTTGGATAAGGTGCTTCAATTCTTACCACCTCCCCATTCATCAACGCAAAAGAAAGAGCAAACGCATGAAGTGCAACCCGCTGGATAAGTGGTTGTTCTTCTGTTTCTTTTTTCAAATTGAATTTACGTTTCAAACTGGAAAGAAAAATCGGTTCGCCGCCATATTGAGGATCACAAACGATCGGAGCTTTCAAACAGGAAAGGTGGATACGAATCTGGTGCATTCTACCCGTTATGGGGATACATTCTACAAGTGTGTAACCGCGATAAACTTTTAGTGTATTAAAAATAGTTTCTGCTACCTTTCCTTCCGCGCGGTCAATTTTTACAGCAGTGCCATTTTTTAGAGCCAGAATTGGAAGATAAACCGAAATACTTTCCAGATTATGTATACCGTTTGTTACAGCGTGATACCTTTTGGTAACTTCACGATGTTCAAACTGCATGGCTAAATGACGGTATGCAGCGGGATTTTTTGCAAAGGCCAGCACACCGGAAGTTTCTTTGTCCAGGCGATGGGCTGCCTGTAATTCAGAATTATATTCCTTGGCAAGGCGTAAAACACTTCCTCCGCGATCGGCGGTACGTTCATCCAGCGTAGCTAAATGAGGTGGTTTATTAACGAGAAGAAAGTCCTCGTTTTCAAATAAAATTAAGTCTGCGAAATTGATTTTCATAAAGGTGTTAACTAAAAATAATCCGAATAAATTACATCGATTCAGTAATTCATTCGGATTTTACTTTGATTCTTCTATTTAGGGAAAGTGCTAATCCCAGTATGCACTATTTATTTCTATAAACATCTTTTCGGTCTGAAATTTTGACGACTTCAATAATTAATTCAGAATCCTCAATTTTGTAGACAACACGATAGTTTCCAATTCTGACACGATAAGAATTTCTGTAACCCTCTAATTTACGAACTCCATTTGGCCTGGGCTCAATGGCCAAATCATTAATTTTAGTTATTATTTTGCCTCTAAATATCTTGGGTATATCTTTTAATTCCTTTAATGCCAGCTTTGAAATAAGAATTTTATACATGTAACTATTAATCTTCGGTCATCAACGTGTCTCTGACATCATCCCAGTTTACAAGCTCTTCATTTTTTCTTAAATCAATTGATATTCCATCTTCGATATCCTCTAAAATTTCAACTAAATTATCCCGGTCTTTTAGTAGAGCGATATCGATAACTACTGCTTTCTTTTGCCCGGCTTCATTCGTCAAATAGCTGATTCCTTCCATCTTTCTGATCGCTTTTTTCTCAAAGTTACTAAAATAATATCAAATGGCATATTTGCAATCAAACCAGATGCCCAACCTTCGTCGGATTTGGATTAATTGAATCAGACTCAACCAAACCATCCCGCAAACGTATGATCCTGTGTGCGTAATGCGCAATATCCTCTTCGTGCGTAACCATGACGATCGTATTTCCTTTGCTATATAACTGATCAAAAAGATCCATGATTTCATAAGAAGTTTTGGAATCCAGATTTCCCGTTGGCTCATCCGCCAGCAAAATACTTGGGTCATTTACCAAAGCGCGCGCAATGGCTACACGTTGGCGCTGTCCGCCCGAAAGTTCGTTAGGCCTGTGTCCGGCGCGATTTTCAAGACCTACATTTTTCAAAGAAAGCATCGCTTTTTCTGTTCTGTCGGATTTGTTTAAACCGGCATAAATAAGCGGAAGAGCAACATTATCCAAAGAAGACATCCTTGGCAAAAGATTGAACGTCTGGAAAACAAAACCGATTTCCTTATTCCGGATTTCGGCCAGTTCGCTTTCCGTCATATCGCTGACGTCTTTATTGTTCAGAATATATTTTCCTGTACTGGGCGTATCCAGACAACCAATAATATTCATCAAAGTAGATTTTCCGGAACCCGACGGCCCCATAAAAGCGACATATTCTCCTTTGCTTACGGATATAGTCACCGATTTCAGAGCCTGGATAACCTCACTGCCCATCACATAACGTTTTGAGATATCGGTCGTTTCAATGATTTTCATACAAATGAAATTATTGTTTGGTAGGAAAGTTTCAATTAATCAAGTAGATGCTATTACCGCTGCTGCCACTTTCCGGAAATAACCGTAAACAAAAAGACCGGCCAGAATAATTGCAGGAGAAATATTATCTGTTTCAATATCCCCCTTGTTTTTCCAGACGCTGGTTTTGGAATAGATTGCCTGATCCTCACCGTTTTTTATTTTCCAGTTTTTCCCAGTCCATGAGTCAAAAGTCCATGCATAGGATTTATCTTCATAGGTGATCACGGCAGATGTTTTCCAGGAATTGTATTCGATATGTCCCAGCTCTTTTATTCCTTCAATATCCAGAATGCTGCGTTTTTCGTTTCCAAAAACCTGTGGTTTTGAATCGTACCATATGTCCGTTCAATTCGCCGTAGGCATCATCCTTCCAAAGGCTGCGTTTCAACAAACCAGCGATCAGTTTACCTCGAAAAATACGCGTTTCTTTTCCGCTCATTGTTGATGTCCACTGTAATGTCATAGGTCTGTATGATTTTGAAAACAGCCGGCTCGTCAGACAATTTATTTTTCAAAACGGCCAAATCGCGTCTTTCAAATGCTAAAATAAAAAATCACTTAAACTCTGCTCTTTGTTTTTCGATAAGAGCGCGCATAGGCTGATAGCGAGCCGAAAAAGCCTGATAACCGGCAGGAGACGAGATTTCCTTCACCATGCGCTTCTCCCTCATCCGCCTGTCCGATAAGCCCTTGCTGCAAACTTAAAATTGAATATTCCTCCCAAAGCAATGGTGCACGATCATTAAATTTCAATGCATTCAAAATCATACCATACGCTTTGGAAATCTGCTTTTTCTGACGATAAAAATCCGCGCTTGCCGATACGATTTTAGCGTCAAAAGGATTGGCATGAACAGCGCATGTCAAAATTCTTTTCTGAAGGCGATTTTTGAGCAATTGCAAAAAGAGAATCCGCTTTGGTTTTGGGAGCTCTGATACTGGCCAGAGTAGTCTGAAGGTTTTGCAGTGCCGGATTTTTCTCTTTTTCCTGCAATTTTTCCAGCAAAATTCCACCAATAGCCTGCTGACCGGAGAGTGCATAACCAACGGCCTGTCCGAGAGTTCCTTCGATACCATCCACATTGGTAAGATGTTTGATCGCCAGATCATACAATCCGACCTGCAATAACCAATGACCTAAAATTTTATGATAGATTTTCGCCTTTTCGCCACCTTGTTCGGCCCAGGTAGAAAGTGTCTCAATTGCTTTTAATTTATCTCCACTATAAAATTCCGGATAAAGGGCGGCCAACAATAAGATCCTCAGCAAGCAGCTGATTTTTATTTGCAAGTTTTGGTAAAAATGGCTGCCGGAAGACTATCTTGTCTCGCCTGGTTTTTTGCATAATTCACCAGATAAGCCAATCCGGAAACACTTAAGCGACGAATCGGGTTTGATCAGCATCCTTATTAAAATCCTGTTTTGAAAAATCCTGACGCAAATTCTGAACAGCCAGCCAGTTTGCCTGCCAGGAAAGATAACTTATGCGTTTTGCTATTAGTGGCCAGTGAGTCCAATAGGCCGGAATCCGTACTTCTTGCCCAGATTGCCAATAGATTGGTAGCCGGAACTTCTGGTTTTTTGCTTGTTTTTTCAGCTTTGTCCAGATAATAATGTGCTGAATCTGCAACATTGGTTTTGGCATAAAGCATACCCAGATTATTCAGCAATTCTCCACTTTCAGGAAAAGCGCGAAGGCCTTCCTGCAAACTGAAAATCGCATCGAAAAATAAACTTTCCTGCATTAAAACACCGGTCAATCCAGCATAAGCCTGCGGTGAAGGATTTTTTAATAAAGCCTGACGGAAATAGTAAGCTCCGGCTACTTTATCACCCTGTTTCAACGCCAGTGAGGCCAGTGCATAATTGGATTTATGATTTTGAAATTCCTGCTGCAATGCCATTTTATAATATTGCTCGGCCAGTGGATATTCACCGGTATTGGAATACAAATCACCCAAACCATTAAAATAAGCCGCAATTCCCTGATGTACCGGCAGTAATCTTTGTATTGAAAATAAAATCACCACACCCGCAAAACCAAATAATCTTGTTTGGGTCAGACCGAAACGCATGGGCTTATACAATACTTTATGAACAGCCAGATTCTGTTTAAAAACCGCGTAAAAATTGATAATAATATAAAATAGAAAAACGATACCCATAGCCAATTGTCCGTTGACGACAACATCTTCGAGCACTTCCAGCAGCGGATCATTGGCGGTGCCGGCTGCATATCCGGCAAATGCGCCTGTAACAATGAACATTCCTGATATATAACCAGAAACCCGTTGAACGAAAGGAAAGAATGCCATGCTCAGAATCTGCCCGTTTTTTGAACCCCCAAATCCCAAGTATACCTGCTGTAACAGCCAGATATACCGGACTTAACAATGTAAGATCCCAATCGATCTGTCTTGTATTTTTCAGATATAACAGAACAAGCGAAAGAAGGTAAAGAATCGTGATGACCAAAAAATTAGTAAAACCTGATTTCCCGGCTTTCATCTGTCCGCTGGTACTAAGCCAAACCAGTCCGGCAATAATTTCCGTAGCTGAAATCAGCAAGAACAAAATGGAAATCAAAAGCCAGACCGGCATGGAATAAGACGCCGCAGTAAGTGCAGGAAAAGCCACCGGCGACAAAAATGTAATAAGAAATAACAAGATAAGGAGAAATGCCTGAAAGTCCCAAGTATTCTCACATCCGATACCAAGATCCGGACGAAAAGCATGAAAATAATAACTCAGGCCTCCATACAATGACACAGTAATAATAAATAAAACACGGCTTCCCTGTCCAAATACACCAAGTGTTTCCAGTCGGGCAGAAGCAATTAAAACGATAAAAGCCACCATGCCGGTCAGATACCAAAAACGAGGCAAGGTAGTTAATGAAGCAAGCAGAAAGGATAAACCTATAATGATTAATCCCCAGAATATTTGAATAGTCAGAAAATCCGTCTGCATCGTTGAAGCTACAAACTGTTCCGTAACAAGATTGGACGGCCCCGAAATTCCATATTGCCACTGATCAAACTTCAAGATATCGACAACTGTTGAAATATCAGACAATTCACTCAAAACATCCCAGCGGATTACATTGGCCAGCGGATCAATACCTTTGATAATAAAGAAAAGAAGAGCGAAAATAATGGTGACGAAAGCCGCAATAGCTATTCGACGTTCAGAGGAAGACCAGACTTTCCAGAAAAAAAGTTCTTTCATAAATATTTTTTAACCCGATACGGAAAGATTACCAACGTCGGTTTGAGCAGTTTTGATATAATGGGTTAAAACTAACATTAACGTCCGGTAATTTCTATTTAAGTCGGCTTTTGAAGGGTTTGCTACGCTGATTATGTCGTTGACTTATTTTAAATCCTTGGTTTTATCTGTTATTCATAAAACAGACAATTTTACAATTTGGTAGTCGCATATAATAAGGCAGGCTTTGACATCATTTATTTCAAGCGAAGGAAATTCCTCATTAATTATTTGATCCGCTGTTAAGCCATTTGCCAATAACTCCAATAATGTCTTTAACTCTGACACGCATATTACGAATGCATGGTTTTCCACCACAATGGTAAGTATTGAATGTGATACGGTTCAAAAGTTCAGCATTCATATTTAGTATTATTTCGTGTGTCAAGTGTTTAAAAATCGATCTGAATTTACATTTCAATTGCAGTCCGACGAAAATAAAATATAACTTAAAGCTTAATAACATTTGTCTTAACAAGAAAGAAAAAGTTCCTTACAAAACTGATTTTGACACTGATTCTGATAATTTCTATACACTTTTCACATAATTTGGGTGATTTTCTAAAAAATATCCTATAAATCAATTGTGACACTATTGGTACTGACCAAATTATCTCCTACTTTTGCGGTTCGAAAATAACCTCTCATAGACTATACTAAAATTCTTATAATGGCAAACGCGACAAACTTAGGAAAAATTACGCAGGTAATTGGTCCCGTTGTAGACGTATCATTTGAAGACAGCGAACGCATCCCGGCTATTCTTGATGCATTAGAGGTCATCAAATCAAACGGACAAAAAGTAGTTCTTGAGTGTCAGCAGCACTTGGGAGAAGACAGAGTTCGTACCATCGCGATGGACAGTACCGAAGGTATGTTCCGCGGGATGACGGTAACTCCGCTTGGTTCACCGATCACAATGCCGACCGGTGAAGTCAATTAAAGGACGTTTGTTCAACGTAATCGGTGAGCCAATCGATGGACTTAAAGCAGTTGACGCAACAGACAAACGTATTTCAATTCACCGTGCAGCTCCTAAATTTGAAGATCTTGCAACGGCAACTGAAGTACTTTTCACAGGTATCAAAGTAATTGATTTGCTTGAGCCTTATGTAAAAGGTGGTAAAATCGGTTTGTTCGGTGGTGCCGGTGTTGGTAAAACAGTATTGATCCAGGAATTGATCAACAACATCGCAAAAGCATATGCTGGTCTTTCAGTATTTGCAGGTGTTGGAGAGCGTACCCGTGAAGGAAATGACTTGATGCGTGAAATGATCGAAGCTGGTATTATTAAATACGGTGAAGATTTCAAACACAGCATGGAAGAAGGCGGATGGGATATTTCAAAAGTGGATTACGAAACTTTGAAAGATTCACAAGCAACTTTCGTGTTCGGTCAGATGAACGAGCCTCCTGGAGCACGTGCACGTGTTGCCTTGTCAGGTCTTACGATTGCTGAATATTTCCGTGATGGAGATGGCGAAGGACAAGGACGTGATATCCTTTTCTTTATCGATAATATCTTCCGTTTTACACAAGCAGGTTCTGAGGTATCGGCTCTTTTGGGTCGTATGCCTTCGGCGGTAGGTTACCAGCCAACGCTGGCTACTGAAATGGGTCAGATGCAGGAACGTATTACTTCAACAAAACGTGGTTCTATTACATCCGTACAGGCGGTTTACGTACCTGCGGATGACTTGACTGACCCGGCTCCGGCAACAACATTTGCTCACTTGGATGCAACAACGGTACTTGTCTCGTAAAGTTGCTGAAAAAGGTATTTATCCTGCTGTGGATCCACTGGATTCAGCTTCACGTATTTTGAACGCAGAAATATTAGGTGATGAACATTACGACTGCGCACAACGTGTGAAAAACATTTTGCAACGCTACAAAGAATTGCAGGATATCATCGCGATCCTTGGTATGGAAGAACTTATCTGACGAAGATAAACTTGTTGTATCACGCGCACGTCGTGTACAACGTTTCTTGTCACAACCTTTCTTCGTTGCTGAACAGTTTACAGGTCTTAAAGGTGTATTGGTTGATATCAACGATACCATCAAAGGTTTCAACCTGATCATGGACGGCGGATACGATCACCTTCCTGAAATGGCTTTCAACCTTGTTGGAACCATCGAAGATGCTCAGATCAAAGGTGAAAAAATGATGGCAGAAGCTGCTAACAGATAATCACAATATTGATTAACAGCTGATAGCAATAAATTATTTCAAAGCTAAAAGCTGATTGCTAACAGCCAAAAGCCAATAAATATGCATTTAGATATCATTACCCCAGATAAAAAAGTATTTGCCGGAGAGGCAAATGCTGTTACTTTACCGGGTACCGACGGACAGTTTCAGGTTTTGAACAACCACGCACCGCTTGTAAGCTCGCTTAAACGTGGAGATCTGGTTGTCGATATCAGTGGCGCCAAAACAACTTATACCATCGACGGTGGTGTGGTTGAGGTACTGAACAATAAAGTTTTGGTTTTGGCTGAGGCGGTTTTGTAGGGTAAAAAAGATAAATTTTTAGTAGGGTGCAGCTTGTGCTTTCGGCGTGTACCCTATTTTTTTGTACTGTTTAAGATACTCATCTTGAACAAATAGGAGTGACGTATCTTAACTTTCTCGAAAGTTTAACTATTTTCGGAAAAGCACTTTTCCTGATCACTCCTATGACACAACCTTCTCCCAAAAAAGAATTACTTAAAATACTCGGTGTCGGCTTTGGTATTGCCGTAACAATCGGCGGTACAATCGGAACCGGAATTCTTCAGAAAACCTGGCCCCATTGCAGCGCAACTTGGAGAGCCCTGGCTCATCATGGGCGTTTGGGTTGCCGTAAGTTTATATGCTTTTCTGGGAACATTATGTACGATTGAATTGGGAACTTCGGTTCCAAAAGCAGGTGCCTGGTATGTTTATGCCCGTCGTGCTTTTGGTGATTATGCCGGATTTGTCGTTGGAATAAATAGCTGGATGGGCACCTGTGCCGCATTGGGCTTCGGAGTTTATACCATGAGCGAATATCTCGCACTGCTGGTTCCGTCACTCCTGGGTTATGAACCTTATGTTGCTGCTTCAATATTACTAATTTTAACAGGCATACATTGGATTGGACTGGCATTGGCCAGTACTTTTCAAAATGTAATGAGTTTCCTGAAAGCTGTGGGGCTCTTCACTTTTGTGGCAGTTTGTTACATTTATGGAAATGAAATTTCCTCGGCCGATGCAACTTTAACAACCAGTAAAATTATCCAGAATGGAAGTGTCATAGGGCCAATCATATTTTCGCTGCAAGCCATTTTTTATACCTACGATGGCTGGCACACCGCCGCTTATTTTACCGAAGAAGATGAAAATCCAACAAAAAATCTTCCTAAATCGATGATTGGCGGCGTTTTGCTGATCATCATTATCTATCTGCTTTGTAATCTGGCGATACTTTACATTTTACCAATGAATGATCTGGCCAATTCAAAACTTGCGGCCGCGGATGCGATCAAACTTATCTTTGGAGAAGGATCTGCCAAAATTGTTACGATATTTTTAATGGTTTCCATTCTCGGGATTGTGAATGCGCAAATGTTGTTCAATCCAAGAGTTTTGTATTCCATGAGCCGGGACGGCTTGTTTATCAATGCCGCCACCTATGTAAACAAAGGCGGAACACCTGCGCTTGCCATGCCAATAACGGCCGCTGTTGCTATAATACTAATTTTGGTAGGGAAGGAGGCTTGTGAAAAACTATCTGATATTGCTACTTTCTTTTTTGTGTTGGGTTATACTTCAGGATTTGCTTCGTTATTGATGTTAAGGAAAAAAGAACCCCTTTTAGCACGTCCCTGGAAAGTGCCTGTTTATCCGGTTTTGCCCATTTTGATGTTGATTATTTCAATTGCTTTTTTAGTATCGGCCGTTGTTCAGGATATTTCAAGCAGTAAATATTCGTTATTGTTTTTGGTATTGAGTTATCCGATTTTCCTGGCTGTACAACGGCTAAATCGGAAGGATTAAATCTCTTTAATGAACACACACTAAACTTTATGAGATCATGGCTGGTACTTTTTCACAAATGTATGTTCAGGTGGTTTTTGCTGTAAAAGGCAGAGAGAATTTGATTAAAAAAGAATTTCGGACGGAGGTTTTCGAATACATCGCAGGAATCATTAAAGGCAAAAACCAGAAACCGATTATTGTTAATGGTGTCGGCGATCATGTGCATGTTTTCGTTGGGCTCCGACCGTCAATGTCGGTTTCTGATTTGGTAAGAGATATCAAGAATAATTCTTCAAACTTTATCAATTCGCGGAAATTTGTGAAAGATAAGTTTGCATGGCAGGAAGGTTTCGGCGCATTTACTTATGGACAATCTCAGATAGATTCTGTTTTTAAGTATATTAGTAACCAGGAAGCACATCATCAAAAGAAAACTTTTAAAGAAGAATATATTGATATGCTGGAGAAATTTCAGGTTAAGTATGATGAGAAATATTTGTTTGATTGGATTGAGTAAATATTAATTTCAACACATTAGTCGGCCCATAATAAATAGTTAAGTTGATTATGCCACCCGTTCCGGGTTTTGCCAAAGCAGAATCTCGATTTTCTATAATAATATCATCCCTTCGGGATTTTGGATTAAGGAAATTGATTGAACATTAGAAAATTAAATCCAAGGTATAGGTCTAAGACACAAACAAAAATTAGCTAATCGCAATTCTAAAACCACTTTAATCAAAAAACCCAGGCAAAAACAATCCCGAAGGGATGATATTATTATAGAAAAAGCAATTACGAGCAATCATTTAAACCCTGAAAGGGTGGCATAAAAAATCATATCAAACCACTTCAATCTAAAAATCCAAGCAAAAACAATCCCGAAGGGATGACATTATTATAGAAAAAGGAATTAAGAGCAATTATTTAAACCCTGAAAGGGTGACATAAGAATCTTAACCAAACCAATTCCAAAACGCAAAAAAATAACCATGATAAAATCACTCTTCTAATCTTTTCATAAAAAATCAAAATTTATCATTAGCCATGCCCTTTAAACTCACCTTTCTAAAAACAACTGCTTTAATTTTCGCCATTTTTTTACTTGCCTCCTACAAATGGGCGGACGATGATTTTTCAAAAATAATTCTTAGCCGTTTACAGGAATATCGCCGCATATTTCCTCAGGAAAAAGCTTATCTGCAATTAGACAAACCATATTATGTCACTGGCGACACCCTGTTTTTTAAAGCATATCTGGCAGAAGGCTCCGTACATTTTGCAGACAGTGCAAGTCAGGTTCTTTATGTGGATCTTATTGATAAGAGAACCGGGGAAAATATCTCATTAAGAAGAGTAAAACTTGACGGAGGTATAGGAAACGGGGATATTGTGCTAAGCGATGACCTTCCAAAAGGAGCCTATACGATTAGAGCATACACCAGCTGGATGCGCAATTTCCAGGAAGACTTCTTTTTTCACAAAGACATTTATCTTTTCAACAATGATATCGAAAAACCTGCAAATCCGGTATCGGGATTAGATGTGCAGTTTTTTCCTGAGGGTGGCCAACTGGTTGCCGGCCTGAATACCCGTGTAGGCTTTAAAGCGATTGACGAATCAGGCCTGGGGCCGGATGTTGACGGTTATATACTGAATCAGAATAATGACACCATTGCCCCGCTCAGAAGCGATCATCTGGGTATGGGGAAATTCGCCTTTCAACCGATAGCCAATCAGAAATATACGGCTTATCTTAGAAAAAAATCGGAGCCGTTTAAAGCTTTCAATCTCCCAGAAATAAAACCGGAAGGCTTTATTATGATGGTCAATAACCTGACGACAACAGATAAAATGCGGGTTTTGATCTATGCTAATTTTACGGATAATACAGAAAAGGAAGTCAATATTGTAGCACACACAAGAGGTTTGGTCGCCTTTGCAGTAAAAGGGAAAGTAACCAAAAAAGGTTTGCAGCTAAATGTTCCAACCTCCGCATTTCCGGATGGTATCACGCAGCTAACTCTTTTTGATCATCTGAATCAACCTGTTTGTGAACGCCTTGTTTTTATAGATCACGGTGACCGGCTTAATGTCAAAATCAATACACAGAAAAAAACATACAAATTAAGAGAGAAAACGGAGGTTGAGGTAATGGTAACAGACAGCTCCGGAGCTCCCGTTGAAACCAATTTGTCGGTTGCTGTTACGGACGCAGGGCAGATCGCCCAGCAGCCTTTTGATCAGAATATCGTTTCCTACCTGATGCTTTCTTCTGATCTGAAAGGAAATATTGAGCAGCCTGCATATTATTTTGATCAGACAAGAGAAGACCGGAAAATGAAAGTGGATGTGTTGATGATGACACAGGGATGGCGCAGATTTAACTGGAAAGATGTTTTGCAGGAAACGCATATTGCACCATCCCGTTTTGTTGAACAGGGATTTTCTATCCGGGGCGAAGTTAAACGAGGCAAAAAACCTATTGAAAATGTTATGCTTTCAGTTTACCTATCAAATGATAGTATTAATACCTTCCTTAGTACAGAAACCGGATCGACCGGATTGTTTTCACTTGATAATCTTGTTTTTAAAGATTCATTGAATGTCCGTTTGCAGGGAATGAGCCCTAAAAACAGAGATCTGCTTACTATTCTTGTCGCTCCGTTTGACACGCCAAAATTTACCATTTCCCGCATACCATTTTACCCGGTGACAGTGGATGCATTACAAATGGCAGCCTATTTGAAAAGAGCAGAGGAATATCTGGCCATTGAAAAGAAAATCCGGGACAGCAGGGAAAAACTGTTAAAGGAAGTAACAATTCGCGGGCAAAAAGAAGTGCAGCGGGATTCAAGAAAACTGTACAGCCGCGCTGATGCAACAATCAAAGTTTCATCCATGCCGGCAGGCGGTGCTATGACCGTTCTGGATATGCTGCAAGGCCGCGTGGCCGGTGTGGTCGTGTCGGGGTCAGGCTCTAATGCTTCGGTGCGCATAAGAAATAGTAATTCAGAACCAACGTTTTTACTGGACGGTGTTCCTGTTGACAAAGATTTTATAACTTCTATTAATATTTTTGACGTTGAGACAATTGACGTGTTAAAAGGTGCTTCGGCAGCAATTTATGGTAGCCGTGGGGGAGGTGGCGTCATCTCTGTTCTCACCAAACGTGCCAATGTGAATTATGATTATTCCAAAGATATCGTTCCGGGTGTGACCGTTGCAAAAATTGCAGGCTTCAATACGCCGCGAGAATTTTATACCCCTCGTTATGACCTGGATTCGCCAAATAACAATATTCCGGATTACCGTTCAAGTATCTTCTGGGCTCCCATGCTGAGAACTGACAAAAGCGGCAAAGCCAGGTTTAGTTATTTTAACACAGATGCCAATACAAATGTAACAATCCGGGCTGAGGCACTTACAGCCTGGGGCATACCCGGATCGGGGGAAGGAGGCTATTCTGTACGATAAGTGATTTTCTTACACGAATATTTTACAATATCCGTTACTAATAAGATGACCGGGATTTCAGCCGGTCAACCATAAAAAAATGATACCTTTGCTGTTTATATTGAAATAGCAGATCCCTCGGGATCGCTGATGAGCAACAAGATAAAATATGAGGATAGAATTATTCAGGATATTTTTGCTGACAAGCATTTTAATGGCTTGCGGGATTATGCGCGTTGAGGCACAGCGCAAAAGTAAAACCAATGAAAAGGAAAAGTCCGCTGTGGTTTCCGGATTTCGGCTGGAAGAAGAAACACTTACCTCCGAAGGAATGAAATTTATGATGACGGATCAGCCAGCCCGTGCACTTCCGGTTTTTGAACAGATTATCAAAAAAAGCCCATCCGATGGAGCTGGATATTATTTGCTGGCAACCGCCCTTCTAAAACTCGACAAACAGGATGATGCCCTTATTCCTGCAAAAAAAGCATATGAGCTGGATAAAACAAACCCGTTTTATGCTCAGCAACTTGCACAACTTTACGCAAAAAAAAGAAAATATTCCGATGCTGCTCAAATATATGAGCCTCTTGTTACAAAAAATCCTGAAAATCTGGAATACGGAATTGAGCTCGCTGCCATTTATGTTTTTAACGAACAATTCGACAAAGCGATTCAGACGTATGATCTTCTTGAAAAGTCAATTGGTGTGACAGAAGAAATTACACATCAGAAAGAACAACTTTATTTACGTGAAAATAAACTGGATAAAGCACTGGGCGAAGCAAAAAAACTGATCGACAGCGAACCAGGAGAAGCAAGCTATCGTGTTGAAATTGCAGAAATGCTGATAGCAAACGACAAAGTTTCGGAAGCAGTTGCTCCGTTGCAGGAAGCTTTAAAAATAAACCCGGATGAAGCTCAGGCGCACGTCCTTCTGGCCGATATTTATCGTCGGAACGGTGATGTTCAAAAATGTAATCAGGAATTAAAATTGGTTTTTGCTAATCCAAACCTGGATGCGGATCCAAAAATCCGCGTACTTTCAGGTTATCTGAAAATGCTCAAGACAGAGGAGGAAATGGATGAAGCACTGGTTTTGGCCAAGCAATTGGCAGATACACATCCAAACGAAGCCCGTACTCAGGTCATTTATGCCGATTTATTGATGCGTCGCGGACAAAAAGCCGAGGCGCGTGATATGTATGCAAAAGCGGCAAGGCTGGATGGCTCCGTTTATGAGGTCTGGGGGGCGATTATCCAGTTGGATGGAGACTTAAATCAAGTCGACAGCTTATTGGTACATTCCGAAAAAGCACTGGAAATTTTCCCAAATCAAGGCCTGTTGTGGTATTCAAACGGAACAGCACTTTTGATGAAAAAAAATTACAAACAAGCCATTTCATCATTTGAGGAAAGTCTGAAACTGATCACAGACAAACCCGATATGATTCCCTACATCCATGCTCAGCTCGGAGATGCCTATAATGGCCTTGGTGATAATGTAAAATCAGATGCCGCTTATGATCTTGCTTTGCAGGAAAACCCGGACAATGATCACGTTTTGAATAATTATAGTTATTTTCTTTCTCTTCGCAAGGAAAAGCTTGATCTGGCATTGAAAATGTCCGAACGTTTGGTACAGCAGCACCAGAATAACCCTACTTATCTGGACACTTATGCCTGGGTATTATATATTCGTAAAGATTACAAAAAGGCAAAGGAATCGTTAGAAAAGGCAATTCAGGATACTTCCAATATCAGTGGCACGATTGTTGAACATTATGGAGATGTTCTTTTTAAACTTGGCGAACGTGATAACGCTGTTCTTCAATGGAAAAAAGCCAAGAAAATGGGAGAAACAACTGAACTACTTGACAAAAAAATAGCAACCGGAACATTACATGAACAATAAGATTACAGTATGGTTCCTGGCTTTGGGCTGCATCTGGTTTACTTCATGCCATAAAAAACATCTTTCAAAAGGAACGACAAGGCCAACACTTGACTCTTCCTTTGTGGTAAAAGATTCTTCAAAAACGGACTCAGTAGTTGTTAGTTCCGTGGCAGCCTGTTACAGTGAAAGAAGTTGCTTTTGATTATCTTTTGACAAAATCAAAATTCTCTTTTCGCAGCAGTACCCAGGATTTTGATAACACCAACGTCAACATCAGAATAAAAAAAGACAGCCTGATCTGGCTTTCAGTGACTGGGGTTGGCTTTGAAGTAGCACGTGGTTTAATCACGCCCGATTCTATTGTTTTCGTTGACAAATTCCATAAGGAATACTTTGTCTTCACTTACGCCCAGCTTAGTAAACAATATAATTTCGATCTGAATTTTAAACTTCTGCAATCAATTATTATTGGAAATCTGCCTTTTGCGCCAACGGCCGATACTAAATTTTTAAAGGAAAATGAGTTTGTTGTTCTTCATCAGGAGAATGCCAGGCTCGTTTTAGATAATTATATTGATGAAAAAAATCTGAAACTTCAAAAGCTCAAAGCGGTTGAAGTGCCTACTAAAAATACTTTTGTTTTAAATTATGAGGACTTTAAGGATATCAACGGTGTCCTGTTTCCTTTTGGCAGCCTTATCAACCTCGACGTTCAGTCTCAAAAAGACAAGCAATTTTATCAGACAACGATGCGAATCAAGCATAATAAGGTAGAATTAGCAAGTAAAAACCCTGGATTCCCTTTTAGTATCCCTTCAAGCTATACCAGGAAAAGGTAAAAATCCAGATTCTCCACGCATTTATAGGCACAAAAACGTGAAGTCTGCTTAACTTTACGCACCGTTTAAGGTATTTTGGCAGCAAGAAAAACAAATATGCCCTTTCATCAACCGAATTATCGTCGTTTACTTTTGGTACTCACACTCTTGTGCGGTACATCTTTTAGCGTATTTGCCCAAAAAACCCGGGAACAGCTCGAACGGGAAAAAAGTGAAAACCAAAGCAAGATGAGTGAAATTCAGAGTATTCTGAAACAAACATCTTCTCAAAAAAACGTCAACCTTGGCCAGTTACGTGCCCTGAATCAGCAGATCAATAACTTAAAGAAAAAGATTGATTTGCTATCGGACGATATGGCGATTCTGGATAAAGAACTTAAAACGCTTGAAAAAAAACGTCAGGTTTTAGCTAATGATCTGGGTAAGTTAAAAGCCGAATATGGCGACATGATTTATGAGGCCTCAAAAAGAAACGTTTATCTGAATCAGTTGGTTTTCCTCTTCTCATCAGGGACTTTCAATCAATTTGTTTTACGTTACAAATATTTAAAACAATATACCGACGCCCGTCAGGGACAGGTAAAACAGATGGAAGTGCTGGAAAACGAATTAATGGCCGAACGCCAGCGTATTACTTCCAAAAAGCAGCAGCAGCAAACGGTACTCGTTACCCAGGTTTCTGAAAATACAAAACTTGAAGGGCTTAAAACCAAACAGGATGAGGTTGTAAAAGAATTATCTCAAAAAGAAGTTGAACTGAGAAACCAGTTAGCCGAAAACCGGAAAGCAACCAATTTGCTGGAAGCAAACATCCGCCGTATTGCTGAAAGAGAGAAAAAGGAGAGAGAAAGAAGAGAAAGAGAAGAACGGGCTGAACGTGAAGCAAAAAGAAAAGCGGAACGCGAACGCGTAGCGCGTGAAAATGCGGAAAGAGAGAAAAAAGGTGAGGCAAAAGTAGTGGTTGAAGAACCCAAGGATGAGCCTGTGGTTTCGTCAAGCGGGATGAGTGATGAAGAAGTTACGCTTGCATCGTCGTTTGCAGCTTCGCAATCACGACTATCATGGCCAACGCGTGGGTTTATTTCAGGTCATTTCGGGCAGCGCCCACATGCCGTTTTGAAAGGTGTGATGGTTGATAACCTGGGCGTTGATATACAAACCAATGCAGGAGAAACGGTTCGTTCGGTTTATGACGGCGTCGTTCTGGATGTAACACAAATGCCGGGAATGGGTAATGTGGTTGCCATTCAACACGGAAATTATATGACTGTTTACGCAAAAATGTCGGGTGTAACGGTTCAGGCCGGGCAGAAAGTAAAAGCCAGGGAGACAATCGGGCGTGTAGCAACGGATGGTGACGGAACTTCTGAACTTCAATTCCAGATCTGGAAAAGTACATCACGCCTGAATCCGGAAAGCTGGCTGATTAGAAGATAACTTTTAAGGATTAATTGTTAATGGTGAATTGTTAATGTCTTAGCATTAACCATTAATAATTAACAATTAACAATTAAAAAAAATGTCTGTACATAGTTCTGATATAAAACGCGTTACGACCCATATCATTCAGGAAATGAAAACGCGCGGCGAAAAAATTTCCTGTTTGACTGCTTATGATTATTCCATGGCTGGCATCGTAGATGCGGCTGGCGTTGAGCTGATTCTCGTTGGAGATTCGGCTTCGAACGTAATGGCTGGTCATGAAACGACATTGCCAATCACGATTGACCAAATGATTTATCATGCCTCATCCGTAGTACGCGCTGTAAAACGTGCTTTGGTGGTGGTGGATTTGCCTTTTGGTTCTTACCAGGGGAACTCGGGAGAGGCATTGCGCTCTGCTATCCGGATCATGAAAGAATCCGGCGCGCATGCAGTAAAACTGGAAGGCGGATTGGAAATTAAGGAATCTGTGATGCGGATTTTAAGTGCGGGCGTTCCTGTTATGGGCCACCTGGGTTTGACTCCGCAGTCAATCTATAAATTTGGTACTTACACAGTTCGTGCCAAGGAAGAAGTCGAAGCAAAAAAGCTTTTGGAAGACGCCAAAATGCTGGATGAAATTGGTTGCTTTTCCGTAGTTCTGGAAAAAATTCCTTCGGCACTTACCAAAATGGTTTCGGAAAGTATCGCCATTCCGACTGTTGGGATAGGAGCTGGGCCTCATGCTGACGGACAAATTCTTGTTTTACATGATGTGCTTGGTATCAACAAAGGATTTAAACCCCGTTTTCTTCGTCAGTATGCCAATTTAAATGACATCATGAACGAGGCAATCACAAATTATATTAAAGACGTTAAAGGCAAATCTTTTCCAAACGAAAAAGAGTCTTATTGATCACCTCGCTTTTGTTTCTTTTTATTAAACAAAAGTCTTAAAAACAGAAATTATGGCAAAGCGCCCATTTCAGATTATATATGAAGACAATCACCTGCTGATTGTTAACAAAGAACCAGGTATTCTTGTCCAGGGCGATTCTACGCGCGACAAGCCGTTGCTGGAAATGTTGAAGGAATATATCAAAGAAGAATATGACAAGCCGGGAGCAGTATTTTTAGGGACCGTGCACCGCCTGGACCGTCCTGTTAGCGGATTAGTTGTTTTTGCCAAAACGTCAAAAGCATTGGAAAGAATGAACGAAATCTTCCGTAAACGCGACGTTCAAAAAACATACTGGGCAGTTGTAAAAAACCGCCCGCCGGAAAAAAAAGGAAAACTTGTACACTGGCTGATTAAAGATGAGCAGAGAAATGTAACTACTGCTTATGATTACGAAGTTCCCGGCTCACAACGTGCCGAGCTTAGTTACAGACTTCTGGGTGATGTCAATAAATTTAATTTGTTGGAAGTGACACCGGTAACCGGCCGTCCGCATCAGATCCGTGTTCAGCTGGCTTCTATGGGTTGTCCGATTCGTGGTGATTTGAAATATGGATATCCAAAACCAAATCCGGATGCCAGCATTAACTTACACGCCCGCCGTCTTTTCTTTGAACATCCTGTAAAAAAGGAACCGATTATTTGCAAAGCAGGCCTACCAAACGATCCGTTCTGGGAAGAATTCCTTCCTTTGGATACAGAAGTTATCAAAGCTGATCATCTCGGATTTTTATACGAATAGACCTGTATGATTGAAAAGTTAAAGCAGCGCTGGAATGTTAAAAATGGATGGGACGTCTTAATCATTTTACTGGTTTTTGCCTGTACCGGATTTTCCATTTTATACATCAAGCGCGCACTTTTTGATCTGGTTGGCATATCAAAAGAAACATCCCCGTCCTGGCTTCTCTGGACGGTAAATATTCTGATCATTTTACCCCTTTACCAGGTTGTCTTACTCGCCTGGGGATGGATCTGGGGCAGGTTTTCTTTTTTCTGGGAATTTGAAAAAAGGATGTTCCGCAGGATTGGGAGCTGGTTTGGGCGGAAAGGGTAATACTTACGATATAATTTACAGATACTTTACTCTTCAATTGATTAACTTCTAAAATAAAATATTTGTAAATTGTAACCTCCGGGCTTTCACTGTATCTTTGTAAAATGATTGAAACCATTGCGCATAAAGGGCTAAGGTTACTATGGGAAAAGAATAATTCTTCCAAGTTACCCACTGAACAAGTGGAAAAGATCAAACGTATTTTGTCGGTTTTAAATACCGCAAAAACACTTGATCCGATTAAAGCAATTCCTGGCTACCGGTTACATCAATTAAGCGGCGATTTGAAAGGATACTGGGCAATTTGGGTTACAGGTAACTATCGAATTGTATTCCGCTTTGAAGGAGAGAATGTTTTTGATATCAACTATATTGATTATCACTAAAATATACAATAATGGAAATTGAAATGAAACCGGTACACCCTGGTGCGGTTCTGCGAGAAGATGTTTTAAAAGAGATGAAAATATCTATCACAAAAGCGGCTAGGGAGTTAAATGTAAGTAGGAAACAGTTATCAGAAATTGTTAATGAAACATCTTCTATATCTGCTGAAATGGCCGTAAGGCTTGAAAGTGGATTTGGAGTTAAGGCAGAATTTTGGCTGGATATGCAAAAAAACTTTGATATATGGAAAGTCAAAAGCAGTGGCCGTGTCCAAGGAATTCATCGTATTTTGTCACAAGCAGTTTAATTAGGCATAAATCATAATTTTTACATTTGATTCGCACCAAAGAATCTCACCCCCGCACTAAGCAATAAAACAACCACTATATTCATCGCAAATCCAATTCCTCAGTTCGTCCAAACCTTACGTTGCTTAATCTTTTTCGCGTTTTTGGAATAACTGGCCTTGTAAGTTGGCTGTTGGAATAATTGTTCATTCGGAATATTAAAAGCTTTCAAACCATTTTCGATTTACGGTTATATGCTCTCTCAATTCTATTTCAATTCCTAAGTTTAGTTCTTTTAACTTCTCAACAAGTTTTTCGCCATCAATAAGATCAATTGCAGGTGCGCCGTCGCGATTTGCTTCAAGAATTGCATCTCTTGTAAAAGAACCTGTTGTTATAAATAAGCCTTTATCTGTTCTTCCAATCATTGCTCCTCTAAAATCTCTAATTTCACTAGAACCAACTTTGCCTTTATATCTTTTACATTGAAAAATAATATGGAAGCTTAATATGCCATTTATTTTTGCTATCCCTCTTCCATCAATACCTCCATCGCCACTTCTACCTGTTACTTCAACTTGGGAAAAACCCTTTTCTCTCAATATTCGCTGAACCAGCCTTTCAAATGCGCCAGGGCTCAAAACCTCAGTAATGATTTCAAGAGCTAACTTTTTCCAGTTTTCTGCTTCCTGTACCTCTTCATCGGCTTCTTTTGCTTCATTTTCCTTCACATCTACCTCATTAAGTCCTTGTTCAACTAAAGGCATATCATCGGTGAGAACCCAAACGCCTTTACCTACTTTTGCAATCAGACCTTGATTTTTCAGAACCGTCCTTACCCAAGCGAGATTATATTGCAATTCTGATTGCCCGGTCTTGCCATTTACAATTTCTAATAAAGTATCAGATAGTTTTAGCCTTTCTACTATTATTTCATATATCTCATCGGTATTTGCAGAACCACCCAGGAATTTTAAAGCCTCCAAAGTTGGTTCCATCAACTCTTTACGGCCTGGTAAATATTTCATAATTGAGTTTTAATGAAAGAATTTAAGAATGGAGATAAATTTTTGATGCATATCAAAAGCCCGTAAACTTTATTTCATTATATTAGATCCTGTAAAAAGACAAATTAAATATCTACTATGGCTCTTTTAAAATGGATAACTGATAGAAATCTCGAAGAAGCAGTATTTAACCTTTCAGTTCATGTTGAAATTTCTACAAATAAAATTAAGAGAGAATTTGGTAAATTATTCGTAGACCCTTTCATGGCATTTACCGAAATGAATGTTTTTAACAACGAGTATGATCTATGGAAAGAAGAAGTAATTAAGCGAAAATTACAAAAAGATTTAAGAGCTCATCTTATTAACTTCTATTTACAGATCATCTTGTCATACGACAAATCCGATTTCTACTATTCTAAATCAGAAAAAGTCATATCCTCTAAAAATAATAAAATCATTGCTTATCTCGGGTACAAGCATAAAAATAACTCAGGAAAGAAAAACAAAAGCTTGTACAAACAACTTTGCTATGAATTATATAAAAGCCCATCCGCTAAAAATTATCATAACTATAAAGCTTTTTTTGTCGTTGCCATACCCAAAAAACCAGTAAAATTTGAAGTTTCATTTGCTCTAAGTCATAAACTGACAGAAGCTATTGACCCTGAAAAGAATGTGAGAGTTACAGATATCGTCAGTTTTTTTCAACTTATAACTGGTGATGAATTTGCGTATAGAGATCTTTTCAATGTACTTCCTCAGCTTTTTTCAAAATTTTCAGATGGAAATATAATGACTAAGGAACACGACAGATTATTAAGAACTTATTACCGTATTTACGGTTAATTTCACTCAAATTCACCAAGGAATCTCACCCCGCACTTAGCAATAAAACAACCACTATATTCACCCCAAATCCAATTCCCCAGTTCGTCCAAACCTTACGTTGCTTAATCTTTTCCGCGTTTTTGGAATAACTGGCCTTGTAAGTTGGCTGTTGGAATAATTGTTCATTCGGATAACCAAGATCTTTAATTTTTGGCTGTTTTGACGAACTTATAATGGCTGGAATCAGCGCTACGAGAGGAGAAACCAAGCTTGTAACCAAAGTAACAGCGGCAGGACCTTTATACTGTTTGTAATGTTTCTCCGCATCAATCTGGCCTTTGATTTCCAAATTTCCTGCAGGAGTTTCAGAAGTGGAAACGGTCGTTTTTTGGGTAATCGTGATCGTTGAATCAGCGTTAAAATCCTGAGCAAAACTGTTGAAAGAAAGGAAAAATTATACGCAAATCAAAAAGGTAAATTTCATTTTACTTGTTAAGATTTAATTATGATAGAGAGGAGCCGCAAGGTATGATCAATATTTCAATTACTGGAGATAACTTGCCGTTTTGTAACTGTTCTTAACGTATCAACTTTTAAAGATTAACTAATCAACTCACCCTTTCTTTTTCCACCCCTTCAACTTCCACGCACTCACCCCAACATAAGCCATACTCCCCTTTGCACCGCTTCCGTTTTTATTGATCAATCCATTAATATTACTAAATCCAACAAATATCGGCCCGAAATGTGCCAAAGCTCCAATCGCCACTTTTTTATTTCCCTGGATAAACGAGATTGGAAAAGCGAAGTCAGAATCCTCATCTTCAAAGCGGGGCGTGATTGTGAAAACGTTCGGCTGCGTGACATTCAACACATTATCCGTCACAGATTTGAAGCGTTTTGTTTGGGATAAAGTAACAAAAAAACCTTTCACCAACTGCAAATCTGCTTCCCAATGTACTGCCTGAGGTAGTTTCACCTTACTATTAAAAGTCGTATCAGAACTTGCCGGATATAAATTCATGAGTCCGTCAGCACCTTCATTACCAATTATTTCAAGTTCTTTTTGACCGATGATCGTTTGTTCCTGCTGTCCTGCGATAACCCGGCTTCCGGTTGTTTTGTATTTTATTGATCCGATATCTGTTAACGATGCTGCAAGGCGCAGAATGTATTTCGGATTCTGGTCAAATGCTTCATCCTTATTTTGCCAATAATTGCCCAATTCGTAAGTCACACCCAGATCATAAGCCCAACCTGCTGCATATTTATCAGAATTGAACAAATCGCCTAATTTCATTTTTTGATTTTGCTGGCTATATCCGGTTTCGTATGAAAAATTATTCAAGACCAATTCACTTTCATCCTGTGATCCGGTTGCTTTTCTAACCTGGAAATTATCTACTGACCCTTTTATATAACCGATTCTGGCACCAAATATCCTTTTACCCGTCGCTCCAACACGCAATTTATGGGCATCCAGATCCAGTAACTGTACGCCATAAGAGAAACTCATTTCAGAAAAACTTTGCTGAACCAAATTGAATTTTCCCCAGCCCGTACTTGCCACATCATCCATACCGGTATCAAGCCGTTTGAAATAAAGATTCCTGATATCTTCGGGCACATTATTGCCGGTAACAAAACCTCTGGTTCTAAATTGGATGGCAACGCCCTGATATTTTCCAATTGAAAACATAGCCGACGGCCAGCGGATCTCACTTGTGAGATAAATCGGATCCTTATCTGTTAATGAGCCCATAGTACGCGAACGGCCATACAATTCGTCTTTGGAATGTGCGGCAAGCAGCGGATAGAATAAGGAATTTCTACCTAAAAAAACAAAATAGCGGTGATTGATACTGCTTCCAATCGTACCAATATTGACCTGCCACTTAAATCTTGAACCACCAATTGCTGACGGATTTTCTGTAGCCCGGTATAATCCACCGTAATTACTCGCAGCAAGTCCCGGAATTTGTTGTGCGTAAGCTGATTCTGCCAGAAGGCCAAGAAATATTGTGAGGTAGTAAATTTGCTTTTTCAAGAATGATATTTGCTGTTTAAGGTCAGTTTTCCAACCTGGTCATAGTTTATAATTTCTTCATCAATTAAGTATCTTAACGTTTGCAGAAAGGGTTTTTCGGCTACATTTTCAAATATCTGGCTCAAAGCCCGGGGTGTAACCGCTCCAAAACTTTTCAGATAAAGCAAGATCTGGTTCCCCAATTCTTCATCAATTTCCGGGCGCGGTTCATTCTTTTTGTTTTTCAGACAAACGTCACAAACCCCACAATCTTTTCCATCCATTTCATTGAAATACTCTAATAAAAGAATGGTCCGGCAACGGTTTTTGTTTGAGGCATACTGAATAACTGCCCGGGCCTTCTGTCTGTCACGCTCGCGCCTTCGTTCGATTTCAAAAACATTGAGCGGCAATTGTTCCGCATCATATCTTGGCGTCAGAAAAGTGAGCTGTGGTTTATCTCTTCTCGGTTCATAATCAGCAATACCCCGTTCTTTAAGAAACGATAGCTTTTTAATAATTTCAGATTCAGTCGCGAAATAAATTTGTCCAAGCTCAGTTTCGGAAATCCGGATATACTCTGTAAAAAGCTCTCCTCCATAAATCCTGAGCAACAATTTGACAAACGAATCAAACTCCGGATTACGTATCTGAAAATCGTATAATTGCCGGTTATCCACTTCAAAATGCAGCCGGGCCGGGTTGTTAAAATTCTCACTTAACTGAATAAAACCTTCCTCTTCCAACAGCTTTAAAGCATAATGTGTCTCACTTACTACCAGGCCAAATGTTCCGGTAAACTTTTGTATATCAAAATCATAGGCCGAAAACTCTCCTCCGCCTACGTGGATTTTGTAATAGTTTGCCAAAGACTGATAAACACGTCTTAAAACATCCATTGGGGGATATTTTTTCTCTACATTTTCTGCGAGTTCTTCCAGATCAATTTTATTGAAAAGCGCCACGGCAAAGGCTTTTTGCTCATCACGCCCGGCACGGCCGGCTTCCTGGTAATAGGCTTCCAGATTATCCGGCAAGTCAAAATGAACCACCGCCCGCACATCAGGTTTGTCTATTCCCATACCAAAAGCATTGGTGGCAACCACAATCCTGACCTGATTTTTAAGCCATGCCGTTTGTCTGTCTGATCTTTCTTTAAACGGTAAACCTGCATTATATCCCGCTGCGCGAAGACCTTGTTTTGTGAGCCAATCGGCCAGTTCTTTGGTACGTTTTCTCGTTCTGACGTAGACAATGGCAGTGCCAGGAACATTTTTGAGAATCTGTAATAACTTTCTTTCCTTATTCTCTTCTAAAAAAGTCGAATACGACAAATTGGCCCGTGCAAAAGACTGTCTGAAAACCCTGACGGGCTTCATTTCCAGTTTATCAATAATATCAACCTGAACCTGTTCCGTGGCAGTGGCCGTCAGAGCCATAACCGGAACTTTGGGAAGTAATAAGCGGAATTCGGAAATCAACAGATAAGAAGGGCGAAAATCATAACCCCAGGCAGAAATACAATGTGCCTCATCCACAGCGAGCAAACAAACCTTCATCTGTTTGGTCCGCTCAATCATAATTTCCGTGCGTAGTCGCTCCGGCGAAACGTATAAAAACTTCGTTTGTCCGTGAATGCAGTTATCGAGTGTGATATCAATTTCATGCTTGTTCATGCCCGAATGAATTGCCGCCGCCGGAATATCACGTCTTTTCAGTTGTTCCACCTGATCTTTCATCAGGGCAATAAGCGGCGTTACCACAATGCAAACGCCATCCATCGTCATCACCGGAACCTGAAAACAGATCGATTTTCCGCCACCGGTTGGCAGCAGCAAAAGTGTATCATTTCCGTCCAGAACCGACCGGATCGCTTCTTCCTGTACAGGCCGAAACTGGTCATAGCCCCAGTATTGTTTCAGGACAGCTTGAAGGTTACTCATTGTATGCGTTTACAAAAGACTTGTGCTAACAACGCGCAAATTACGAAATTCAATGGAGTGATCGTTTCGAAAAAATTCGGCCGGGTTAAAAACTAAGGTTGTGCTTTCTTCGTTTTTTAGCCGAAACTACTAACTTTACAGTCTATTTTTAACAGATTTATATGCGCACGCTCCTCTTTCTGATTACATTAGTTTCATTGTCTGGTTGCTCGGTTTCCCATTATTTAAATCACGAAATTAAAAATTCACCGGTTTTAAGTCAGCAGCATACCGGCGTTTCTATCAAAAATCTGACAGGCGATAAAGCATTGGCTTCTTATCAATCTGACAAATATTTCAATCCCGCTTCCAATACAAAGTTATTCAGTTTCTATGCCGGATTATGCGCGTTGGGCGATTCGCTGCCCGGAATTGAATATCTGGAATGGGGAGAATTACTGATTATCCGCGGAACGGGTGATCCGTCTCTCCTGCATCCCGACCTTCCCAAAAGTGCTGTTATTGATTTTTTGAAAAGCAGAAAAGAACAGATATTTTTCTCTCCTGTCAATTTTAAAGACGAAAGATATGGGCCAGGGTGGGCGTGGAGCGATTATAATGATTATTATCAGCCGGAAATTTCGTCGATGCCGGTCTATGGAAATATTGTCCGGTTTACAGGCATAACGGATAAAATCTTCAAGGTAAGGCCGGCTTTCTGGAATAAATCCATGGTGGCCGACACTTCCATTCAGGGTATAAAAAGAGAAGAATTTCAAAATACATTTCACTATTCTGAAAAAGCCATTACATCCGGAAAATCGGTTGATATACCGGTCCGTATGTCAGACCAGGTTACTGTTCAGCTTTTGAGTGAGGCTTTAAAGAAGGAAATCAAGCTGATTCATATCCCGCTTAGTATTGAGCTGAAAACCGTTTACAGCATTCCGTCAGATTCTTTGTACAGACGCATGATGTATGTAAGCGATAATATGCTGGCGGATCAGCTGATGTTAATGTATGCCTCCGCAAAAGGTTTGCCGTTGAATAGCGCCCAGGCAATTCAGCATATGACAAAAAACTATCTGAGTGATTTGCCGGATAGTCTGGTTTGGAAAGATGGTTCAGGATTGAGCCGTTATAATCTTTTTACACCGAGAACGATTACTGCTTTGTTGCAGAAAATTTATGCCAAAGTGCCACAGGAACGTTTGTATAAAATTCTTCCAAACGGAGGAAGTACCGGAAATCTAAGGAATTCTTTTAAGGGTGAAGCGCCTTTTGTTTTTGCCAAAAGCGGAAGTTTCAGCAATAATTATAATTTGAGCGGATATCTGGTCACTAAAAAAGGTAAAACCATGACATTCAGCTTCATGAATAATAATTTCACCCGTCCAATGTCAGAAGTGCGGAAAGAAGTGGAACGGATTCTACCAGTATCGATGATAAATATTAGACTTTTATCTGGTAGAATTCAGGTGCGCCGGTTTAGGAACTGTTGAAAAGTTCATCATCATTATACAAGATATATGGATAATGCAGCGTCAATTAAAGAACTACCGCTGATATATCAGCCTTTGGCATCTTATATATTGCAAAGACATAAAGTTCGATCATGAAAAACTTAAAGACATATGTTCATTTTTCAACGAGTAAAAGCTCACCGCAAACAGTTACTGATCAATTACGATGAGACTTGCAGAGTCTATTACTTTCATTAATACCGGCTGTCTCCGTCTTTTTACCGTGAGCAATGCAGGGATCGAAACCTCACGATATTTTGCGTTTGACGGCATGTTTGTCACTGCCCTTTCCCAGCTTTATAGACCAGAGGCCCGCACTCGAGTATTTGCAGGCCATTGAAAAGTCAGAACTTCTTGTGATTTCCCGGAAGGATTTTTTCAACTGGTAGATACAGTGCCTAGTTCAGTCACATCTATAGGGAAATTCTTGAACTGGGTTTTGTTATGCTTAAAAACGTATTATATGGGTTTCAGGGATTTGATGCGCTGGAAAAAGTAAGTGGGTCATTGAATCGCAGCCAAATTTCTTGCTCTGGTAATCAGTAAATGGCCGCTTCTTACCTGGGAATTATCCTTCTACACTAAGCGGCAAAATCAAAGGCTTCAAAAAATGTTGACATAGATCAAACACTTCCAGCAGATTTAGATTGTAGTTTTGCAAAAATACAATTACAATGAAAGTCAAACTGCTCCTATTAAACTTACCTATTACCGAGTATTTTACTTGCGCAAGAAGTTAATTCTGGCAAAGGGATCGCTACCCAGGCAACCGACTTTCTGAGTCCTTCACATCAATTAACTCTTGAAGCCGCAATAGCACTTACACAACAGGCAAGAACTTGTGCCAGCCATCTAGGCAAATCAGTCACTATTCGCATTTTGGATGCGCAGGTCAAGTAATTCTTGTCAATCGCCAGGAAAATGTTGGACCGCATAATACAGAAGCAGCCAGAAGGAAGGCTTATACTGCGGTTTCAACCAAAACCTCAACACTGGTTTTATCCAGAAATGCGCGGTCAAATCCTGATCGGAAAATCTGGCTAATCTGCCCGAACTGCTGCTACTTGGTGGTGGCTGTCCCTGTGGTTTAAAGGGAGCTGGTCGGCGCTATTGGCGTTGCAGGTGGTGGTAGCCTTGAGAGCGACCATTTGATCGCAAAATCAGCTGGAATTCAGAGGCCGGATTTTAACACAACATAATCAACCGTAAAACTGATGAAAAACTTACTTCTTACGCTGAGTTCAGCTTTGATGAGCACTACCTGGCCTGCTCGCAACTAAAACGTTCCAATTATCAAGTCATATCCTTGACATTTCCAAAGGTATGCCGGCGTCAGGTGTCTTAATCCGACTGGAAAAAATAGATACAAATAAAAAAACGTGGTCAATAAAATCAGGAAAAATCACCGATGCCAATGGCCGAATCGCCGACTCTTAGTTCTGAAAGTCCAATGACGGTGTCTACAAATTAACCTACCTGACAGCAGATTATTCTAAAAGCCAACATATACAAAGTTTCTATCCCTTGATCGAAGTCGTATTGAAATCAACGACAGCAAACATGATCACGTACCAATTACAACTCTCCGCTTACGTGTTTTTCTACGAACAGAGGTAACTGAAGCCGAAAACATGCCCCACAATGATGATTCGGCAATCATGCCGTATTCAGTCGCCTGATCAAATGAAAGATCTCCACACTCTTGGTTTAAAGCTTGGGATTGTAGCAGGATTCAAATGATGAACGAATATTGGCAAACCTACCGAAAGACAGCTTCAGAAGCCAAGCTGGAAGCTTGCCTGTGGGCAACTGTGACTAAATCTTTGATGACACGTATTGAGAAAAACAGGTAGAAGTGGGGAGCAAAAATTCAGGAAAATCGAAATAAAATATAATGTTGTTGTAATTAGCCTTATGACCCTCTTTCCAGGTTCTATTGTAAAAAAATCACATTTTTTAGTCTTTCCCAACCAGCAACACCTAAATCCAAAACCCGGGTCGCTCTGTGAAGAAAAAGCATAGGTCCTTGATCGAAGTACATCAATCTCTGAGTAATCTTTCACTGCACTGAAAAAATCCTGTTCAAAGTTTATGACCAGATAATTGCCCGATTTTGCAATCAGATCAGGATAGTAAGTGCTGTCGCAGACGATTTCACTCGAAATCGATCGGGGATCCAGCCTTCTGCCAAAGGATCAGCCGAATTATAATAAGCCCTTATTTTCTCAAAATGCTTTTGGTCCATAGAAAACATGCGGATTCCAAGCCAATCTGCATTGTAACGCGCATTGAACTCCTGCGAAACCGCTGAGCGGCGATAATTAACAGCTTCGGCAAAGTTGCCGTGCAGAATAACCAGGTTCAAAACCATGGCCATCCCAAGCAAAACGGGAGATAAACGAACCCTCGAATGTTTGCTTTTTAAGCTAGAAAGGCAAAGTACAAGGCAATGCAGCACATTGTGGAATACATCCGGTAACGACCTTTGAACATGCCGGCAAATGTGTCTGTCGGGATGCGTTTATACGTGAGCGCGAGCGTGGTTATGCCTATAAAAATGAGGATAGAAAGCGCAAAAATGGCCGTCGGGTTACTGTATTTCGATTTTAGCCAGGCGGCGTCCCAAAGCGGCAGAACCTGTTTTTGGTATAAAAAAATGAATGCAATCACCAGTAACATGCCGAATGCTGAGGCGATATACATCGTAGAAAGCGGCATGCTGTAAGCGCTTAATGTTGCAATGGAGCCGATAAAGCCAAATAATCCGAAAAATCCTTCTTTAACCTGCTGCGGATTGGAAAAGCTGAGGTTTTGTGTGATAGGCGTGAAATCGAGGAAATAAATGAGTGCTACAAATGCAGTAAAGAGCACTGTGATGAAAAACTGTTTACGTCGACCGGTGATCAGGAACATTAAAGCGATAACGGGCAAAACCATCAGGCCATTTCCGTATGTGAATGTGGCGGCGACGCCGAAAAGTAAGCGATAAAAACCCGCTTGGGATGATAAGCAGCAAAATAAAGCGCAGATAGCACAAAAAGGATGACGCCGAAATTGCAAAGCGAGCTTACGCCCCAGAACATGTTTTCGTAGGATTGAATGTTGAACCACAGCCACATAACCGGCACAAAATACCAGATTGAAAGGTGAAGTTTCTGAAAGCTTTGTAAAAAATCACTGCACACAATCCCCAGCAAATATTGGCAATGATCATCAGCCAGACCAGATTTACCTTGCCAAAAATGTCATAGCATAGCAGAATGACGGAGCGGGAAAAAACAAGTCGGTGCTCGGGAAATAATGTCGTAAGTAGCTTCCAGCGCTCGGGCCAGGTTGCGTTTTCAAATTCGGGAATAATGCCGAGAATCAGAATGTCGTCGAATGCTACATAATTGACATTCAATGCAATGGACTTGAAAACCCAGATATAGATAAGAATGGGAATCATACAAAACAAAAATGCAAGCCAGGTTTTATTCCGGATGAAGCCAGGAGAGTAAAAACATATTTCAATTCATTCGTGCCGGGAATCCGCACGCTAATTAAGCAGGTGATCCTGGATTTTCAACCATTGAAGGCTTTAATTTTCGGTTTCCTCTTCCGCAGAGGCGCGCGGATCTTTGGTGTAATCGTAAAGAAGTTTGCCCTTTATCGTCCCATTCGCGGAGCACGAATGGTTCAAATTCTTCTTCCCAGGCCGTTTTAGGATACTGGATTTCTTTTTTACGCTGGCGACGAAACTGATAATATTCTACCCAGCGACCTACTTTCTTACCGTCATCGTACTTGCCGACGACCTTCAGCTGGCCTTCTTTGTAAAACTCCATGATACTCTCCTTCTACTTCGCCAAATGCGACCGGCAGGACTTCCTTGATCTGCGTATGCGCTGAATCGTAATAGGTAATTTGTGATTCGGCAGGAAATCCACGGTTCCAGACCGATCTTGTCGATCAGGTTGTATTTGGTATCGTATTTCACCCAGCGACCGTCTTTGACGCCCATGTAGTAAAATCCTTCCTCAATGAGATTTTCACCGCTGTATTTTTTGTACGATCCGTGCAGAGGCAAGTGCCTGTTCTTTTTCCTTGATGAGCGCAGAGCTGAGTTTCTTACCTTTTTTGTCATACCAGCGCGTTTCGGTAGCGCGTACGTAGGTGTTCAAGTGGCTTGTATTCTTTCAAAACATGGAAATATTCGACCGTTGCACGGTCACCGCTTCCGTATTTGACCGACATGCTTTGCATGGGAATGCCTTCATACTGCACTTTGGCAAGCCTGGCTTTTTCCTTTCTTGCGCTTGCGGTCTTTCTTCTGGCTTTTGTATTCTTTTACGCTTAAACCAAGATCAGGAATGGTCTCGCCGAACAATGTAGAAAGGCTGGTAGATTTTCCGTTTGCCACCGGGCAACGGAGCGCCTACAACAGGATCCAGGCCGGAAACAAATGATTTTAAGTCCGTTAGAGCGGCTTGCGGTATCCTTTTTAACCGTTTCTTTTGGCAGCCAGGCAGGAGGCGTCGTTTCCTTTGCTTGCTGGGCTGCGCCAATGCCGGAAGCCAGAATAAGAGCGAAAAAACACCAGAACGAGTGACTAACTCTTTGCATGTGTATTGAATTTTTCTTCAGGGCAAGATTGTTACTTTTGTAACGAATTGGTTATTTCTATATTGATTTTCAACGCACAAATTTAAAAAACACAGTGGAAAAAAGTGCTAAAATTTATATTGCCGGGCATCGGGGAATGGTTGGTTCTGCAATTCATCGCAAATTGGTGCAAGAAGGATATGATAATTTCGTGCTGCAGTACCTCATCGGAGCTGGATCTTCGCGACCAAGCGGCTGTCCGTGCTTTTTTTGAAACAGAGCAACCGGAGTATATTTTTCTTGCCGCTGCCAAAGTTGGCGGTATTATGGCAAACAATATTTACCGCGCTGAGTTCCTGAATGACAACTTGTTGATCCAGAACAATGTGATAGACAGTGCGTATCGGACACAATGCCAAAAAACTGATGTTTCTGGGATCAAGCTGCATTTATCCCAAAGCTGGCACCGCAGCCTTTGCAGGAAGATTCGCTGCTGACCGGACTTCTGGAACCAACCAATGAACCTTACGCGATCGCGAAAATTGCAGGAATTAAAATGTGTGAAGCATATCGGGCGCAGTATGGCTGCAATTTCATTTCGGTAATGCCTACCAACTTGTATGGCCCGAATGATAATTATGATCTGAATAACTCACACGTGCTGCCGGCGATGATCCGCAAATTTCATGAGGCAAAGGAAGAAAACAAACCTTTTGTTGAGCTATGGGGCACGGGATCTGCCTTTGCGGGAATTTTTACATGCCGACGACCTGGCCGACGCCTGTTATTTCCTGATGCAGAATTACGATGAAGCCGGATTTCCTGAATATAGGTGTAGGGCGATGTTATCCATATAAAGCACCTGGCAGAGCTGATCCGAACGTGTAACCGGGTTACGCAGGACGAAATTCACTGGAATACGGACAAGCCGGACGGCACGCCACGCAAGCTGATGGATGTAAGCAAGCTGCACGACCTGGGATGGAAACATCGGATTGGATTGGAAGAAGGAATCAAAATGACGTATCAGGATTTTCTGCAAAAAATTGAAACTTATGCAGTCTAAAGCACTTGAATGAAAGGGCTGCAATTAAGAATGACCTAATAATTCGATACTAAAATCTGTTTTTGCCTACTATAATTCTTTTTTTTGACAAATTTTCAGTATATAATTATAAGATATCTTCGGGAAACTAATTAGTTTTGCAGCGTCCTAAAAAAGGGGCTAATATAAAACCTTAGTCATAGAGAAATGTCGGCCATTATTAAGTTAGACCAGATAGACCGTAAAGTACTGGAGATCTTACAAACGAATGCTAAAATAACCAACGCACAACTATCCAAAGAAATAGGCCTTTCCCCTGCGCCAACTCTGGAACGTGTAAAAAAACTGGAACAATCGGGAATCATCAAAAGCTATCACGCGCAGCTTGAGCCTGAAAGAGTAGGACTGGGAGTGAGTACTTTTGTGCAGATTTCCCTGGTTGGTCACAGAAAAGCAGTGACTGAATCATTTGTTGAAAAAATTCACGCAATACCCGAAGTGATTGAATGTCACCACATCACAGGAACAGGAGATTTTTTGTTACGGGTTATTTCCAAAGACATCAGTACCTATCAGAAACTGATGCTGGAAAAAATCAATGAAATCGAAGAAGTGGCCAGCACACAAACGATGGTGATTCTTGTCTACATTCAAAGAAAGCAAAGTTTTGCCTATTCCTTGATGGTACTTTGGCAACAGATACCAGAATTCATCAATAAAAAACGCCGAGACTGTCAATGATCTCGCGTTTTTTGTTTGGTATATAAATGTTACTTCTGCCTATTGATGTTGCTCGCGCAGCAAATCATTGACCGTTTTCACCGGATTGAACGTAATCAGCGGAACTTCTACAAAAAGTGTATTCCAGTCTGCCATTGCGCCATTCCACAAACCAGGCAATTCCTGCGCTTTCAGTTCCTTTCCGTCTTTGGATTTACCTGTGATAAAACCTGTCAACGGATCACGGAATTTTTTCAGATCGTACAATTCCCCGTTGCTATTTTTCACCGCACAAACCAGATCAACCGGATTAAAGTGCGTTGAATTCTTGAAAATGCTGTTTTGCTGATTCATCATCAACATCAACCTGCGCCGATTCTACGATCTGCAAAGACGAAGATCCGTCCGCATTTTCAGCCCAGAAAGGTCCGCCACCAGGTTCTCCCTGATTTTTCACCATTCCGCAAGCACGCAAAGGACGGTCCAGCTTTTTAATAAAATATTCTGTTTTCTTGATCATCCGACCAACTATTCAAAAGTCGGCAGGAGGAACAACACATAATTCATTTCTGAAAAACGAATCCAGTTCGCTCAATAAGTGAAGCATCAGCTCTGATTTTTCAGTTTTTCAAGATAACCAAAAATGCTTTTTTGATATTTTAAAACAATTCCTGCCAGTGCTTTTTTATACGTAATTGTATCATCCTTAATGCGGTCAGGAACAACATTATCAATGTTTTTGATAAAAATAATATCCGCATCCAGCTGGCCCAGATTGTCCAGCAATGCACCGTGACCTGCCGGTCGGAACAACAAGCCTGCCATCTTTTTCACGGAAAGGAGTATTGTCCAGGTTAACCGCAATCGTATCCGTCGAGCTTTTTTGTTCGGAAAAAGAAACAATGTAACGTCACCCCGAATTCGCTCTGATAAGTTGGAAGAACTTCCACAACCAGTTTTTCAAATTTGTCGCGATGTTCCGGAGAAACTGTAAAATGGATCTGAACATTGCTTCCGGCATTTGCATATTTTGCACCTTCTACCAAATGTTCTTCCAAAGGAGTTCGGGAGCGCTCTTCGTAATTGTGGAATTTCAGAAGTCCTTTTGGCAATTCTCCGTAGCCTAAACCTTTGTTAGTCAGGAAATAAGAAACAATTGTTTTTTCGTCTGCAGTTTCAATGTCGTTTCCATCCGCAGCCAGAGCAGCTTTTAGATCTTCGTAAAAAGCAAATTCTGTTAATCTTGGCAAAAAACTCGTCAACCGATTTATCCTTTTTATCTTCCTGTAAAAAACTGAAAAGAGATTTGAACATACGTGTTGCAGCACCGGAAGCCGGTACAAATTTCAATAAAGCAATTTCTCCTTCGGAAGCACTTTTATCAAATTCACTGACAACTTTTGCAATTTGTTCGTCGGTAAGGCGGATAATTCCGTCGCCGACTGTGGCTGCTTTTGAAAGTTGAAGAAATGGAAATCCATTTACAAAATAATGAACTTGTTCTTCTACTGTTGTCGATGTCGCTTCCGCGTTCCTGAATCTGTGTAATGTCTTTTTCAATGAACATAATTTAATTGGTTAAAAAATCAATAGTGAAGTTTTAGGAGTATTAATTAATTAATAGAAGTCTTGTGGCGATGTGTGGTATATTATGGTAAAGCTGTCGATAACCGTACTATAACCATGTTAATAAGATTTATTTCAGTATTCGAAGTTTGGCAAAACTGAGCAATAAAGTTTTTTCACCGACTAGTATCAAATTTGACAGTGGCTTTGCGATCCGTTCCGTTCACATCCATTTTGGTAACCTCTCCAAAACCAAATTTCAAATGTTCCACCTTGTCACCTTCTGCCAGATCATAGGTATCACTTGGCACAAAATCCGCCGACGGTGTATGAGACGATGCCGCTGTGGCTGGTCTTGGTTCGGTCGGTTTTCGTTGGACTCAGATTTTTGACAAAGGACATTGGCGATGAGGATGAACCTTCCCGGTCCAGGTCTCTCTGGACATGTTGGAAACATTCAGAAATTTTGGATCAACTTCCAGCAAAAACCGGCTTGGCTCGCACATTTTCAATCGTCCCCACTGGTACCGGCTTTCTGCATAGGAAAATGAAAGTTTTTGTTCAGCCCGGGTAATCGCTACATAAAACAAACGCCGTTCTTCTTCCAGATCCTGCCGGCTTTCCAGCATCATCTGGCTTGGAAAAAGATCTTCTTCCAGACCTACAATAAATACGTTTCGGAATTCCAGACCTTTCGCCGAGTGAATCGTCATCATCGTAACGCGGTCATTATCATTGTTATCATCCGGCTCATCAGCATTTGTCAATAAGGAAACAGATTGAAGAAAAGCACTTAATGTTTTATCTTCATTTTCCTCATTATCAACAAATTCCTTGATCCCGTTCAGCAATTCCTGGACGTTTTCATAGCGGGAAAGTCCTTCAACGGTTTTATCTTCATACAATTCACGCAAGAATTCCGGACGCTTTTGCAATGTGTGCAGAAACTTCATAAGCATCTTTTCCTTCTTCAACCATCATTTTAAAGCTTTTGATCAATGTCCCGAACTGCTCGATTGGCGTAATCGTTCGGCCGGTTGCATAATTGCCAATGTTAGCTACCACTTCCCAGATCGGAACATTGTTTTCAGAAGCAGTTACCGTAATTCTTGCAACCGTTGTATCACCAATTCCTCGTTTTGGGAAGATTAATAATCCGTTTGAAAGCTTCTTCATCACGCTGATTCACCGTAAAACGCAGGTAACCCAGAAGATCTTTGATCTCTTTTCTTTGATAAAAAGACTGTCCACCAATAATCCGGTACTTAATTCCAAGCTTTCGAAGTGCTTCTTCAAAAGAACGTGACTGCGCATTGGTACGATAAAGAATAGCAAAATTCTCGTTTCGAAGCGCTTTCTGCATTTTTTCTTCAAAAATTGCAGTCGCTACCAAACGTCCTTCTTCATTATCAGAACCTGCTTTGATCACATCAATCAGCGAACCTTCTTCATTAACTGTGAAAGTTTCTTTTTTCAAGCTGGGATTTATTTCGGGCAATTACCGAATTCGCAGCATTTACAATCGTACTGGTTGATCGATAATTCTGTTCCAGTTTAATGGTCTGAACATCCGGGAAATCTTTTTCAAAATTCAGAATGTTCTCAATATTAGCTCCGCGGAAGGCATAAATACTTTGCGCATCATCACCTACGACCACAATATTCCGGTTAACAGCCGATAGTTTTCTGGTAATCAGGTACTGCGAAACGTTCGTATCCTGAAACTCATCCACCATCACATGCTGGAATTTGTGCTGATATTTGTACAATACATCAGGAAAATCACGGAACAAGAACATTGGTATTGAAAAGCAGATCATCAAAATCCATCGCATTCGCCTGAAAACAGCGCGTTACATAGGTTTTGTAGATCCGGCCGATTTCTTTCATTTTGGCCGCTTCATCATCCGCCTGGATTACGGCATTGTTGATATAATCATCCGCAGAAACCAGTCTGTTTTTCGCTCCGGAAATCCGGTTAAAAACCACATTGGCTTTGTAAACCTTATCATCCAGATTGTATTCCTTTATAATACTGCGCAATAAGCGACTTGGAATCGTCCGTATCATAAATCGA
>CAVRMW010000008.1:307500-332500 GCA_963722505.1 uncultured Cytophagales bacterium | reverse complement strand
GGGAGGCTGTGAAGCGGTGTCGCCAGGCATCGTGGAGCCAACGTTGAAATACCACCCTTCGCTGGCCTGGGATCTAACTCTCGACTAAGTCGGAGACCGTGCATGGTGGGTAGTTTGACTGGGGTGGTCGCCTCCAAAAGTGTAACGGAGGCTTCCAAAGGTCTGCTCAACACGCTTGGTAACCGTGTGTGGAGTGCAATAGTACAAGCAGGCTTGACTGTGAGACCGACGGGTCGAGCAGGTGGGAAACCAGGGTATAGTGATCCGGTGGTTCTGTATGGAAGGGCCATCGCTCAAAGGATAAAAGGTACGCCGGGGATAACAGGCTGATCTCCCCCAAGAGCTCACATCGACGGGGAGGTTTGGCACCTCGATGTCGGCTCGTCACATCCTGGGGCTGGAGAAGGTCCCAAGGGTTCGGCTGTTCGCCGATTAAAGTGGCACGCGAGCTGGGTTCAGAACGTCGTGAGACAGTTCGGTCCCTATCTGTGGTGGGCGTAGGAAGATTGACGGGGGCTGCCCTTAGTACGAGAGGACCGAGGTGGACCCACCGCTGGTGAACCGGTTGTCACGCCAGTGGCATGGCCGGGTAGCTATGTGGGGAATAGATAAGCGCTGAAAGCATCTAAGTGCGAAACTAGCCCGAAGATGAATCTTCCACATAAGGGTCGTTGTAGACTACGACGTTGATAGGCTGCAGGTGTACGTGTAGAAATACATTCAGCTGAGCAGTACTAATTACCCAACAGCTTGCACATTATCTTAACTAATTTTCTCATTCTCTTCTACTTCCAATATGACATTGATTATTCAATGTTGAATGATGATAATGACTGAATGAACAATAATTCACTCACTCGATCATTCGAACATTCAAACATTGTCACTCACAACACAAATCAACAAAGATCTTGTTGGTGGCTATTGGCCTGGTGTTCACCTCTTCCCATCCCGAACAGAGAAGTTAAGCCCAGAACCGCCGATGATACTTGGATCAAACCTGGTAAAGTAGGTAGCCGCCACAATACCATTAAACAAAAAGCCATCTCATAAGGGTGGCTTTTTGCGTTTACCGTTTCCTAGTGGTACGTCAGCCAATTCCGAAAAGAGAAGTTAAGTCCGGGGCGCGTAGCCGGGGGCGCCCAGGTAAATCGTGACCCCCGCTACAACTCTATGATACTTGGGTCTGCGCGCACCGTCAACTTGACCTGTTTAAACTTGATAAAGCAGGAGAGACGCCTAGTCAAACCGCCACAATATCATTACAAATCAAAAGACCATCTCAAAAGGATGGTCTTTTTTTGTACCTAAGAAAGTTTATTTTATGTAACTATTGCAAGACTCATATCCTTTTTGATATCTTTGTACAGACATAAACCTGTCGCAGATACAAACATGACAATTACTTCAAATATTATATGGTGGTGGCGCGCACGTCTTAACAAGATGGACGAGTAGCCTCTATTGTGTAGTATTATGTAAATATATACTTTCCAAGCGGCTCGCTGTTCATCTGACAGCGGGCCGCTTTTTCTTGTTACATCCTATAAAAAACTAATATGACTTCCTTGACCAAAAGCTTATTCGATCACAACCCGGCATAAAAAATTGTTGGCTGATACGCTAACACCTGTTTCAATTTACCTGAAACTCCGGGACCGTTTTGTTAATACAATTCTTCTGGAAAGTTCAGATTACCACGGTAATGAAAATTCGTTCACCTATATCTGCTGTGATCCTGTTTCTTCTTTTAAACTGAATCAGGATGTCGTTACTCAGAAGTTTCCAGATGGAACTACCGACACATTTACCCTGGCAAAACGCAAAGACGCCGTACAAGCTTTATATGGCTACGCACAAAGCTTCATTTCAGAAAAAAGTGGATTCCCCTTTATCAGCAATGGTCTTTTTGGCCATATGACCTACGATGCAGTAACTTATTTTGAAGATATTGAAATCCAACCTACTAAGTCCGGAAACCGAAATTGACCAGATCTTTTACCAGGTTTACCGATACGTCATTGCTATTAATCACTTCAAAAATGAATTATACATTTTTGAACATCAATACGGTGAAACAAATGAAGAAAGCGGCTTGGAACAAATTGAAGTTTTAATCAAAAACAGAAATTTCCCTAAATACGATTTTCAGATCACATCCGAAGAAACTTCAAATGTTACGGATGATGAAATGAGAGGTGTGATTCAAAAAGGTATAGATCATTGTCTACGTGGTGATGTTTTCCAAATTGTACCTTCCCGTCGTTTCAGCAGAGATTTTCAGGGTGATGAATTCAACGTTTATCGTGCTTTACGCTCAATAAATCCATCTCCTTATCTATTTTATTTCGATTACGGCAGCTATAAAATCTTCGGCTCTTCTCCTGAAAAACAGATTTTCATAAAAAATGGCCAGGCTGAAATTCACCCGATCGCAGGTACTTTCCGTAGAACCGGCGATGATCAGGCTGATGCCGAAGCTGCACAGCAATTGTTAAATGATCCAAAAGAAACTGCTGAGCACGTGATGTTAGTGGATCTGGCAAGAAATGATCTGAGTCGTAGCTGTGACGCTGTGAAAGTGACTAATTACAAAGAAGTTCAATACTATTCCCACGTCATTCACCTTGTTTCAAAGGTTGTAGGAAAGATGAATGAAGGCGTGAATCCTTTACAATTGGTTGCAGATACATTCCCGGCAGGGACACTTTCCGGTGCACCAAAGCATAATGCCATGAAGCTTATTGACCAGATGGAAACAAGCAATCGCAGTATTTACGGTGGCGCCATCGGATTTATGGATTTCAACGGAGATTTTAATCACGCCATCGCTATTCGTACTTTTCTGAGCAAAGACAATACACTTTTTTATCGTGCCGGAATGGGCGTTGTAGCTAAGTCAAACGTAGAAAGCGAGTTGCAGGAAATTAATAGCAAGCTGGCTGCGTTACGTAAAGCAATTGTAGTTGCCGAAGAAATTTAACAATATTCGTTATGGGACAGATCAAAATTTATGGCTTAAAGGAACATCTTGTTCCTATCCGGACCAGGGTTTCTGACCTCCTGCATTCCTGTGTTGTTGATGCCTTTCAATATCCTGAAAATAAACGGGCGCAACGTTTCTTTTATCTGGATCCGGAAGATTTTTTCTATCCGGAAGGCCGCAGTGATCAGTACACAATTATTGAAATTTCTCTGTTTGAAGGAAGATCAATAACATCAAAGAAATATCTGTATCAGCTAATATTTGATCGTTTTGAACAGGAATTGAAGATTTCTCCCAACGACGTTGAAATTACCTTAACGGAAACACCACTTTATAACTGGGGTATCCGGGGAAAACCGGCAGACGAACTTAAACTTGATTATAAAGTTTCTGTTTGATTTACTTTTAAGACCCAAAACTTTACATCTAATATTCAATACCACTTTCAGATGAAAATACTTGTTTTAGATAATTACGATTCTTTCACTTATAATCTGGTTTACATCCTCCGTGAACTTCACGGCGATGTAGATATTTACCGGAATGATAAAATTACGTTGGAAGAAGTCGCGAATTACGACAAAATCTTACTTTCTCCCGGCCCGGGAATTCCTTCGGAAGCTGGTATTATGCAGGATTTAATCCGTGAATATGGCCCTACTAAAAGCATTTTAGGAATTTGCCTCGGCCATCAGGCAATTGGTGAAGTATATGGCGCTACACTTGAAAATATGACGGATGTTTTACACGGAATAAGCGATAAAGCCATTGTCACAGATCCTACCGAACGTATTTTTCTTGGTCTGCCTTCTGAAATTCAGGTGGGAAGATACCATTCCTGGACTGTGATACCTGAAACTTTTACAGATGATTTAGCGATTACAGCATTAGATGAAAAGGGAAGGGTTATGGCGCTTTCTCACAAAACTTACGATGTTAAAGGCGTTCAGTTTCATCCGGAATCTGTTCTGACAGATCATGGAAAATCCATGCTTCAAAACTGGTTAAATATATAATTTCAGCGTTTTATTTATTTAAAGAATACAAAGGCACAGGCCCACGATGGATTTGATATCATGAAAAATATTCTTGGACAATTATTTGAGTATAAAGTTTTAAGTAAAGATCAGGCCAAAGAAGTACTAATTGGCATCAGTACTGGCAGGTATACCAATTCAGAAATTGCTTCTTTTCTTACCATTTACGCCATGCGCAGCATTACTGTGGAAGAACTGGAAGGTTTCCGTGATGCAATGCTGGAATTATGTTTACCCGTTGATCTTTCCGTCTTTTGATCCTATTGATGTTTGCGGGACAGGCGGCGACGGAAAAGATACTTTTAATATTTCTACACTTTCCTGTTTTGTCATAGCAGGAGCGGGCCAGAATGTGGCCAAACATGGTAATCACGGAGTTTCCTCTCTCTGCGGATCTTCCACGATTCTTGAATTTTTGGGAGCGAAGTTTACAAATGACAAATCCCTTCTTGAACGTCAGATAAGCGAATCAGGAGTTTGTTTTCTTCACGCCCCTTTGTTTCACCCGGCGATGAAAAATGTGGCTCCGGTGCGTAAAGAATTGGGTATAAAAACGTTCTTCAATATGCTCGGCCCGATGGTAAATCCTGCTTCACCGGGAAAGCAGCTTGTTGGTGTTTTTAGTCTTGAATTAGCACGACTTTTTGCTTATCTTTACCAACAGACTGATAAACAGTTTCTGGTTGTTCACGCCTTAGACGGTTACGATGAAGTGTCATTAACAGGTGCATTTAAAATCATAACAGCTCATACAGAGCAAGTTCTGACTCCTTCCCATCTTGGGTTGGATACATTGCGCGCCTCTGAACTTTCAGGAGGAGAAACTGTTGAAGCCTCAGCAAAAATTTTCATGAATGTATTGAATGATGAAGCTACCTCAGCCCAAAAACAGGCTGTATTGGCTAATTCTGCACTTGCATTACATTGTGCCAATCCGAAATTATCTTTATTGGATGCAGTAGCAACGGCACGTGAATCTCTTGAAAGTAAAAAAGCGTTGAACAGTTTTAAAAAGTTGGTAGCGATATGATAACAAGCCTTGATCAACTCGATTTAAACGAAACTTACAGCTATGCCGATTATTTAAAATGGCAGTTTGAAGAGCGTGTGGAGTTGATCAAAGGAAAAATATTTAAAATGTCGCCGGCACCAGCCAGAAGACATCAACGGATTTCTGGTATTTTTCTAGGTAACCTTTTTAATTTTCTTGATAACGAAATCTGTCAGGTTTACGCTGCGCCGTTTGATGTTCGTCTTACACCAAGAAAAGGTGATAACTCGAATAGAATTTACACCGTTGTACAACCTGATATTTGTGTGATTTGTGATAAGAATAAACTGGACGACCAAGGTTGTATTGGAGCACCAGACTGGGTTATAGAAATTCTTTCTCCGGGTAATTCTCAAATTGAAATGAAAAACAAATTTGAAGTTTACCAGGAAAATGGAGTGAAGGAATACTGGATCGCTGAACCAACTACGGAAACCATTTTTGTATATATATTAAACGACGAAGGTAAATATATTGGATTACATCCTTTCACAACATTGGATATGATTACAAGCCATGTTTTTCCTGATTTTGAATTAAGTGTTGCCGATATTTTTAAAGACTGATGAATATATTAGAAAAAATTGTTGCGCGTAAACTGGTTGAAGTAGAAGCGTCAAAAAGGATTAAAAGCATTTCTGATCTTGAAAAAGAGGCGTTGTTTTCACGTACTTCTGTTTCGCTTTCTGATGCTTTAAAAATTGCTGCAACACCAAAAATTATTTCAGAATTCAAACGTAAATCACCGTCCAAAGGTATTATAAATGGTGATGTTTTACCCGAGGTAGTAACGGCAGATTATGTTGCTGCCGGCGCCGCAGCTTTGTCCGTTTTGACTGATATTGATTTTTTTGGCGGTTCTTTTGATGATTTTTTAAGAGCACGTAAGGCAAATCCAAATATCCCGATGCTTCGTAAAGATTTTATCGTGGACGAATATCAATTGTTCGAAGCAAAATCAATCGGGGCAGATATAATTCTTTTAATTGCTGCCTGTCTGGAACCGTCAGAGGTTGAGTCGCTTAGTAAAAAGGCACATGAACTTGGACTGGAAGTTCTTTTGGAAGTACATAATTCAGAAGAATTGGCACAAAGTTTGTGTGACCATGTAGACATTGTTGGCGTCAATAACCGGAATCTTAAAACTTTTGAAACATCAATCGAAACATCAATCGAATTAAGTGAACAAATTCCGGGTTCATTTGTCAAGATATCAGAAAGCGGGCTGAGTGATGCAGAAACTATTTTACATTTATATAATCATGGATATAAAGGTTTTTTAATCGGAGAAACATTCATGAAAACAGCAAATCCGGGAGCCGCACTGGCGGATCTGCAAAATAATTTGTCCCAAATTAATAACAGAAACCCTCACGTTGTATGAAAGTAAAAGTTTGCGGAATGCGCCAGCAAGGTAATATTGAAGAATTGGTTGAATTACAGCCCAATTTTATTGGCTTTATTTTTTCCGAAAAATCACCACGGTTTGTAGGTAATGATCTTGATCCGGCTTTTGTAAAAAATATTCCCAATACGATTAAAAAAGTGGGTGTATTTGTAAATGCAAGTCCGGGTTATATTCTTGATACAGTTAAGAAATACGATTTACAATATGCCCAGCTGCATGGAAATGAGTTGCCGGATATGTGTCGCAGCATTCGCCAGAAAGGGGTAAATATTATCAAGGCATTTTCTATTCATGACCAGTTTAATTTTGCTATGCTGAACAATTACAAATCGTTTTGCGATATGTTTTTGTTTGATACAAAAGGAGATGCTCCTGGCGGGAACGGAAAAACATTTGACTGGAACCTGCTTAGAAAATATGATAATGAAAAACCGTTCTTTTTAAGCGGTGGAATCGGGCTTGAAAATATTGATGAAGTGATCGCTTTGTCAAAAACAATGCCGATTTACGGAATCGATGTCAACAGCATGTTTGAAACAGAACCTGGTGTTAAGGATATTTCAAAATTGAAAGAACTTTTTGATAAAGTCAGAGTAAAAAAAGGAGAGGAGGCGCAAGCATAGATTATGGAAGAAGTAGTAGAAAAGAAATCCTACCAGGCCAATAGCCAGGGATATTACGGGACTTTTGGAGGTGCATTTATTCCTGAAATGCTTTATCCAAACGTGGAAGAATTGCGTAATAATTATTTACAGATTATTGCAGAACCGTCTTTCCAGGAAGAGTATAATGATTTGTTAAAAAACTACGTTGGCCGGCCAACACCTTTATACCGAGCCAACCGTCTTTCTGAAAAATATCAGACAAATATATTTTTGAAGAGAGAAGATCTGTGCCATACAGGCGCTCACAAGGTAAATAATACCATCGGACAGATACTTCTTGCCAAACGGTTAGGAAAACAGCGTGTAGTGGCTGAAACTGGTGCCGGTCAGCATGGCGTGGCTACTGCTACGGTTTGCGCTTTGATGGATATCGAATGTATCGTTTACATGGGTGAACTTGATATCGAACGTCAGGCTCCAAATGTTGCCCGTATGAAAATGCTGGGAGCAGAAGTGAGACCTGCAACTTGCGGCTCAAAAACACTGAAAGATGCAACGAACGAGGCAATGCGTCACTGGATTAATAATCCTGTTGATACGCATTATATCATCGGATCAGTTGTAGGTCCTCATCCTTATCCGGATATGGTTGCCCGTTTTCAGTCTATTATTTCACAGGAAATAAAATGGCAGTTGAAAGAACAAACCGGAAAACAGAATCCTGATTACGTGGTAGCCTGCGTAGGCGGGGGAAGTAATGCGGCCGGTGCTTTTTATAATTATCTGGACGATCTTGATGTTAAACTTGTTGCAGTTGAAGCAGCAGGACAAGGTCTTACAAGCGGTCATTCTGCGGCAACAACAGCTTTGGGAACTCCGGGTGTTTTGCATGGAAGCCGTACGATTCTAATGCAGACAACCGATGGCCAGGTTGTAGAACCCTATTCCATTTCAGCTGGTTTGGATTATCCGGGAATTGGTCCTCAGCATGCTTATCTCTATGACAGCGGCAGAGGTACTTTTTTATCCGCAACAGACGAAGAAGCTGTTCAGGCTGCCTTTGAACTTACCCGTATGGAAGGTATTATTCCTGCACTTGAATCATCGCACGCATTGGCTGTTTTGGGCCGCTTAGGTGCCGGATTGAACGAAACTGTTGTAGTAAATCTTTCGGGAAGAGGCGATAAGGACATGTCAACTTATATGAAATATATTGATTGAAAAGCTGATGGCTATTAGCTAATAGCCATCAGCTTCTGTTATATGGTACGATCTGTTTTTATAAAATTTAAACATTATCAAAATGGCTACACTAGCATTACCGGAAGTTTTTGAAATGCGCCTGAAAGTTCAGGAGCTGGAAGGAAAAGTAAATTCGGGAGAATTATCTTTGTTTGAAAGATGTGAAATCGAAGATGAAATCCTTGAATTAAAAGAACAATTAGGCGAATTTGATCGTCTGAAATTCAGTGACGAAGGTGAATGCCTTAACTGCTCAGCATAGAAATTATTCATACTCAACGCAATCATGATAGTATTTTAATCATTACCATCGATTGTAAATGAACACACGCACACTATTCACAATTGGCCATTCCAGCCATCCGCCAGATTATTTCCTTGAACTGCTAAAAGAATATAATATCACTTGCCTCATCGACGTCAGAAGCGTTGCGGCAAGTGCTTATAATCCTCAGTTCAATAAGGAACCACTCGCCGCTTTTTTAAATAAAAACGGCATACAATATCTTCATTTTTCCAAAGAATTCGGAGCGCGGCATACAGAGCCGGAACTGCTTGGACGAAAACGGTAAAGTAGATTTTGAAAAGGTCAGAAATTCAACCGCTTTTAAAGAAGGTGTCCAACGACTGATTCAGGGTTTTGATAAAGGCTATGTTATTTCCCTAATGTGCTCAGAAGCAGAACCACTGGATTGCCATCGGTTTTCTATGGTTTCAGTAGCTTTGTCTAATGCAGGATTTGAAATAAATCATATTTTGAAGGATAAATCACTGGCTACTAATGCTCAGTTGGAAAATGCCCTTTTCAAAAAATTCTATAAAAAACTGCCTGTTCCTACTTTTTTTGAACCTGACGTAACAATTCAGGATCAGATCAAAGCGGCTTATCGTTTAAAAAATCAGGAGATTGCATTTTCTCCCTATACACACAACTCAGAAGAAAATTTATGATTCATCTATACACCATTGGTTTTACCAAAAAACCAGCGGAAACATTCTTCACGCTGTTGAAGAATTCTGGCGTAAAGCGGCTCATTGATACCAGAATTAACAATGTTTCACAACTATCAGGTTTCGCAAAAGGAACCGACCTTAAATATTTTGCCGGAGAAATTGGCAATATTTCCTATGAGCATAACATCGATTTTGCGCCAACAAAAGAGCTTTTATCTCAATACAGAACTAAAAAGCTAACCTGGCCGGAATACGAAACAGAATATCTGAATCTACTCGACATCCGGAAAATTGCTCAAAAAATAAATATTGAAAAACTTCACGAAAACTGTCTGTTGTGCAGCGAACACAAACCTGAGAAATGCCACCGAAGGTTGCTCGCTGAATATTTGCAGCAGGTAAGAAATGATATCCAAATAACACATTTGATCTGATTCAGATTAAATGACAATTCGTTTTGTCTGTTTAGCCAATTCCATTAAGGAAGGGGGAAGGTGCCTGGCGGGCATCCAGCTAAACAATAACAATGAGCCAATCATTGAAATAAATGGCCCGAAATGGATACGACCGATTTGTAAAACCCAACATGGAAAAGTGTATACACATTGGGTTTCTCATATAACATTGCTGGATATTGTAGAGATAGAAATAACTGGTTTTCCACCCAAATTATCCTATCAGTCTGAAAATGTTTTCTTTAAAGATGAGGATTTAAAAGTAGTAGGCAGATTTGAAAAACATAAACTGGACGTGTTATGTGATACCCATTATTATTTGTTTGGTAACTGGGGAAAAGCACTTTCCATTGAAGAAGTGGCGGTTCTGGATCATTCGCTGGTGCTGCATAGATGTTACTGAGTTCGAGATTATTGAAAAAAATAACATGGACAATCCAGATAAGAAAAAGATCCGTATGCTCTTTTACCATAATGAAACTCAATATGATTTTCCGGTAACAGATCCTGTATTTTTACATCTGTATCGAAATAATTCAAGAATACTGAACGTCGTTAATAGTCTATTTTTGTGCATTTCAATAGGTATAAATTTCAATGGCTGGCATTATAAGCTTGTTGCCGGAATTATTCCGGCTTCGTTAAATTCAAAATATTAATTTTAAATTGCTTAACTTTTATAAAACCTAAATAATAAACCTGTTTATAATGAAATACATCTCTCTTTTCCTGGTTGGTTTTCTTCTTTTTGGAACCATCGCTTATGCCAATTCTGATAAAAAAACAGCTCCTAAAAAAATGCTTCGTCACGCCGTATTATTTAAATTTAAGGACTCTGCCACACCGGCACAAGTAAAAGAAGTTGAAGATGCTTTTCGCAAACTTCCTTCAAAAGTTAAAGAAGTAAAAGGTTTTGAATGGGGAACAAATAATAGCCCGGAAGGACTTAATCAAGGCTTCACACATATGTTCTTTGTTTCTTTTGATAGTGAAGAAGGACGTGCAGCTTACCTTCCTCATCCGGAACATAAGGCTTTTGTAAAAGTTTTGGAACCGCATTTGGATAAGGTTTTAGTGATTGATTACTGGACACAAGAATAATGAATAGAATTACAAATCTTTTTAAAACAAAACCTGACGCAGGACTTTTGAATGTCTATTTCACAGCCGGATTTCCTGCTTTGAACGATACTACAAAGGTTTTAAAAGCGCTGGAAGAAGGCGGTGCTGATTTAGTTGAAATCGGAATGCCCTATTCAGATCCTGTTGCGGATGGTGAGACCATTCAAAAAAGTAATGATCAGGCGCTTGAAAACGGGATGACTGTTAAGGTACTTTTTGAGCAGCTTGAAGGAATTCGCTCAACCGTTTCGCTTCCGATTTTATTGATGGGATATATCAATCCTGTACTACAATTTGGCATTGAAAACTTCTGTAAGAAATGTGCCGAAGTTGGTGTAGACGGACTTATTTTGCCAGATATGCCGATGGATGTGTATTTAAACGAATACAAATCAACGTTTGACGCGTATGGAATTCTGAATATTTTCCTGGTAACACCTCAGACATCAGAAGCGCGCATTCGCCAGATCGATACTGCGAGTGATGGATTTATTTACACCGTTTCCTCGGCCAGCGTTACCGGCTCGAAAAGTGGTGTGAGCACTGATATGGAATCCTATTTCAACCGTATCAATGCGATGAATTTACGTAATCCACGTCTTATCGGTTTCGGGATTAAAGATCATGCAACGTATCTGAAAGCTTGTGATTATGCCAACGGTGCCATTATTGGTAGTGCATTTATCAGAGTTTTACAAGAAACAAAGGATCTTGAAAATGACGTTCGTAATTTTGTCCGGGATGTTAAAAATCCTGAACCAGTTGCTTTAGACGCCTGACAAATTATATTTACTAAGGAATATATTTAGGCTAACGATCGGCTTTACGCTGTTCGTTAGCCTTTTTTGATTTTAAACCGCTGCCAAAAACGCCATCACTTTATTGCTTGTCAAATCAATATCGGACAATCGGCCTCTTGAAAAACTCCATTAAAATATATATATTAGTCCGGTATATGGTCAGCGGAGACATGAGTACTTTTTACTTTGTAAAATCGTTACCATAGTAATCATTAGATTCTCAACTATATGGCGGCTTTTACACCAGTAATGGAAGGTCTTCTCCTTCGTATTCAGGAATATCGGCAGAAGTACTATCAGAATAAACTTTTGAAAGGAATAATCTTTTCAGCAGCTTTGCTTCTGACGGTTTACTTGTCGTTCACTACACTTGAATATTTCGGACGTTTCAGCTCAGGCGTTCGTGGTACGCTGTTTTTTGGATTTCTGGCGGTGCTTCTTTTCTCTTTTTTCCAATGGGTTATTCAGCCGCTTATTCATTTGCTGGGATTGAAAAAGCCTATATCAGATGAAGATGCAGCCTTGCAAATCGGCCAATATTTCCCGGAAGTAGGCGATAAATTATTGAATACACTTCAACTCAAAAATCTTTCAGGAACACAGTCTGATCTTATTGAAGCCAGCATTCAGCAAAAATCCGGTCAGCTTTTAATTGTAAAATTTACAGACGCTATACGTTTTAATGAAAACAAGAAACGTATCAAATATGCTATTTATCCGTTAGCAGCTATTGGTGTGATACTGCTTTTTAATCCGTCATTTTTTACTTCAAGTTCTGAACGGATCATTCATTTCAGGAAAAATTATACTTACGCGCCTTTTTCATTTCAACTCGAAAATAAAAATTTGAAGGCTTTCAGAAATGAAGATTTTACTTTAAAACTGGCTTTAAAAGGAGAGGCCCTGCCTCAGGATGTTTATCTGGTTCAAAATGGCAGCCGGTTTAAACTGACACAGGAAGGAAATCAGCATTATTCTTTTGTATTTAAAAATATCCAGCGTGAAGTTGCATTTTCATTCGAAGCCGCCGGTTTCATTTCTGATGATTATAAGATTGATGTAATTGAGCGTCCGTCATTGCTTTCATTTGATGTTAATCTTCATTATCCGGCGTATTTGAATAAACCTTCGGAAGGGCTTAGTAACGTAGGAAATTTGTCTGTTCCAGAAGGCACAACCATTGAGTGGAACTTCAATACTAATTCAACAAAATCACTCGGCATTCGCTTTGAAAATGATTCTCTTTTGTATAAAGCTGCTGAAAAAGAAGATGAGGATTTTCAGGTTGTAAAACGTTCTGTACGGAAATCAGCTCAGTATCAAATTCAGTTAAAAAATGACGAAGCTGTTAATTCGGATAAAATCGGATATTATATCAATGTCATTCCTGACAAATTTCCGGTGCTTTCCATAGAGAATTTTCAGGATACTACGCTTTTCAATTATCTGGTTTTGGGAGGTTCAATAAATGATGATTACGGATTTTCTCAACTGAAATTATTTTATTCAATTCAAAGAGAAAAGGATAGAAAAGGATCGGCTCCGAAAAGTATTCCAATTCCCTTCAACAAAACAGTAAACACGCAGAGTTTCTATTTTCAGTGGTATGTAGACAGCCTTAAATTGGCTCCCGGAGATAAAATTGAATACTATGCCCAGGTTTGGGATAATGATGGTGTAAACGGCGCAAAAAGTGCACGCTCGAGGTCAATTCAATTTACTGTTCCATCCAAAGATCAGCTTGAAGCCGACATCAAAAAATCGGAACAGGAAACTGAAAATCAAATAGAATCTGCAATGAAAAAAGCGCAAAGTCTTGAAAAAGATCTTACCGCGCTGGACGAACGTTTAAAAAGTAATAAGGAACTTGATTTTAAGGAAAAAAAACAGATTGAAGATGTTTTGAAAAAACGGGAAGAGCTGATGAAAGAATTGCAGTCTCTTCAGGAAAAAAATCAAAGCACGAATGAGAAGTCGAAACAATTTGATCAGAAAAGTCCGGAGCTTCAGCAAAAAATGGATCAGCTTGAAAAGCTGATGAAAGATTTGATGGACAACGATACGGATAAGCTATACAAGGAATTACAAAAGCTGCTCGAACAAAAGAAAAGTGAACGGATGTCCAGCACGATGGAAAAATTGAAAAATAAGGAGCATAACCTTGAAAAAGAACTGGAACGTACCATGAAGCTTTTCAAGCAGATGCAGATGGAGCAGAAAATGGAAAAGCTTGTCAATAAGCTTGATGATCTCGCTGATAAGGAAGATAAACTTTCCGAAAAATCTCAGGAAAATGACAAGACTAAAAATTCAGAAGACAAAAAAGGCAAAAACGAAGACCTGAAAAAAGAGCAGGAAAAGATTCAGGAAGATTTCGAGAAAGCAAAAGAAGATACCAAAGAAATTGAAGAGCTGAGCAAAGAACTGGAAAAGCAAATCGATTCAAAAGAAGAGGAGCAAAAGAGCGCTTCTGAGCAGATGAACGAGAGTAAAGATAAATTGAGTAAACAACAAAATTCAAAAGCTTCAGAAGCTCAGAAAAAGGCTGCCAAGGCAATGAAAAACATGTCAAAGGCAATGTCCGACGCCATGGATGCCGCTGAGATGGAACAAATGCAGGAAGACATGGATGCGATGCGTGACATCCTTGAAAATCTTATCACTCTATCTTTTGATCAGGAAAAATTGATGAAAGATTTTCGTGGCGTTAATTTACAGGATCCGCGATTTGTAAAATTGGGTCAGCAGCAGCTGAAATTAAAAGATGATGCGAAAGTGGTTGAGGATAGTTTGTATGCATTGGCAAACCGGGTTGTACAAATTCAGTCGTTCATAACACGTGAGCTGAATGATATGAAAATGTATATGGACGAAAGTGTGAAAAGCATAAAGGATCGAAATCTTAGCGTGGCGACGTCCAAACAACAATTTGCGATGACATCCATGAATAACCTGGCTTTGATGCTCAGCGATGTATTTAAACAGATGCAGCAGCAAATGGCGATGGCAATGCCAGGTGAAGGAAAAGGTAAGAAAGGCAAAAAAGGAGAACAGCCGGGTATGGGTGAAATGCAGGAAAAATTGAACGGACAGATCAAACAGTTAGGACAAGGAAAAGAGGGGCAGGGAAATTCGTCCGAACAACTGGCCAGAATGGCAGCACAGCAAGCCATGATTCGTAAAATGGTTCAGGCTCTTAAAGATCAGCAAAAAGGTACAGAAGCCGGAAAAGCACTCGGAACTGAGCTTCAGGATATTATTGAAAAAATGGATGAGACGGAAACGGATCTGGTTAACAAACGTGTTACGCCTGAGCTCATGAAACGTAACAAGGAAATTACAACCCGCTTACTGGAATCTGAAAAAGCAATGAAGGAACAGGATGAAGACGAGCAACGTAAGGCACAAACGGCTAAACAATTGCCCCGGAATCCACCCGCTGCTTTTGAAAAGTATGTTCAGGAAAAAGATAAACAGACTGAATTGTTGCGTACGATCCCACCAACATTTTCTCCGTTTTATAAGCGTGAAGTCGATAATTACTTCCGTAAATACCAGTCCAAGAACTGATTAAGCACTCCTTATGTTATGTTAAAACCTATTTTAAGAACTGATCTCAGTTCTTAAAATAGGTTAAATACAGCACGAATCAGGCACTTAAACAAATTGTATTTAGATACTTGCTACCTTTACAACAAATTTGCCTTCAGGTTGTTAAATCGACTTTGAGTGACAATTTTTGTAACTTGTTAATTTACAGTCAATTCTGAATATTAGTATGCTTAAATTTTTCTCGGAAGAGATTGATTTCAAACTCCCTTTTCCTCAAAAAATATCTAATTGGATCAAAACAATCTCTAAATCAGGGGGTTATGATTTAATTTCTTTGAATTACATTTTTTGTACTGATGAATACCTGTTAGAAATCAATAAACAGTATCTCGATCACGACTATTACACAGACATAATTACGTTTGATAATAGTGAGGAAGAAGGGAAAATTGAGAGTGATATTTATATCAGCGTTGATCGGGTTAGAGAAAATGCAGAGATTTTCGGTATTGATTTCGAAGTTGAAATGCGCAGAGTATTGATCCATGGGCTTTTACACTTAATGGATTACACAGATACGAGTGAAGAATTAAAAATACAAATGCGTGCGAAGGAAGATGAATGTCTTCTTCTTTTTTAAAAATATTTCCACGTGGAACATTTCAGAAATTTAATTTTCTGTTTCACATCAAAAAAGAGAAAAACTAAAATTATGTTTCAGGAATATGATGTAATCGTAGTAGGCGCGGGACACGCCGGTTGTGAAGCAGCAGCTTCAGCAGCAACCATGGGTTCCTCTGTTTTGCTGATTACAATGAATATGCATACCATCGCCCAAATGTCTTGCAACCCTGCGATGGGCGGTGTGGCAAAAGGACAAATTGTTAGAGAGATCGATGCGCTAGGAGGGCAGTCAGGAATTGTGAGTGACAAAACCATGATACAATTTCGGATGCTTAATTTGTCCAAGGGGCCAGCTATGTGGAGCCCAAGATGCCAGAGTGACCGGATGATGTTTGCCAATGAATGGCGGAGCGTTTTAGAAAATAATCCAAACGTAGATTTTTGGCAAGATACAGTTAAGGGAATTTTACTGGACGGTGATAAGGTATGCGGGGTAACAACGAGCTTGGGAATTGAAATAAAATCCAAGTCGGTCGTCTTAACCAACGGGACATTTTTAAATGGCCTGATCCATATCGGTGAGAAAAATTTTGGCGGAGGAAGAACCGGAGAAAAAGCTGCAACCGGAATCACCGAACAGTTGAAAACTTTGGGCTTCGAATCCGGAAGAATGAAAACCGGAACTCCTCCAAGAGTTGACGGACGCTCCCTGGACTACTCAAAAATGGAAGAACAACCAGGTGACGAAAATCCGTCAAAGTTTTCTTACAAGGACACAAAAAAATTGACCAAGCAACGAAGCTGCTGGATCACATATACAAATAATGAAGTTCACGAAATTCTTAGAACAGGATTTGAAAAGTCTCCTATGTTCTCAGGAAGAATCAAAGGACTTGGTCCTCGTTACTGTCCATCTGTGGAAGACAAAATCAATCGTTTTGCTGATAAAGATCGTCACCAGATTTTCGTAGAGCCGGAAGGGTGGGATACTGTTGAGGTATACGTGAATGGTTTCTCAACTTCCTTACCGGAAGATGTACAATATGCAGCATTGAAAAAAATCCCGGGATTTGAAAATGTAAAAATGTTCCGCCCAGGATATGCAATCGAGTATGATTATTTCCCACCGACACAATTAAAATCAACACTCGAAACAAACCGTGTAAAAAATCTATTTTTTGCCGGACAAATTAATGGTACTACCGGATATGAGGAAGCCGCCTGTCAAGGTTTGATGGCTGGAATTAATGCGCATAGAAATGTTCATGATCTGGAGCCTTTTGTACTTAAAAGATCAGAAGCATATATAGGCGTTTTGATAGATGATCTTATTAATAAAGGGACGGAAGAACCCTATCGCATGTTCACCTCCCGCGCTGAATATCGCACGCTGCTCCGTCAGGATAACGCAGATATTCGTCTTACCGAAAAGGGTTTTGAAATAGGATTGGCAGATCAGGAAAGACTGGATAATGTTCGGAAAAAGATCCAGCAGGTTGAAGAAATTATAACTGAGTTTAATTCTCACAAATTATATCCGGAAGAGATCAATGAAAAACTCAATGAAGTTGGCTCTGCTCAAATCCGGGAAAAAACTTCCGTAACGCAGCTATTAAAACGACCTCAACTAACCATAGATAAAATCGCAGAGGCAAGTCCATTAATTGCATCTTTGCTTGAAAAATATGGCGAGGATACTATTAAGCAAGCAGAAATTCATGTTAAATACGACAGCTATATTGAGAAAGAAAAACTGCTTGTAGATAAAATGAACCGCCTGGAGGACCTGGGTATAATTGAAAACTTTAATTATGATGGAGTTACATCCTTGTCTTTCGAAGGACGTGAAAAGCTTAAACGTACCAGGCCATCAACCATTGGCCAGGCTTCAAGAATAAGTGGCGTAAGTCCATCAGATATCTCAGTACTCATGCTCTTTATTGGAAGATAAATGCCCTTGGAAATTTTAAAAAATTGCCCGGTCTGTAATAATAACAGCTTCAACAATTATTTAAACGTTGAAGATTACACAGTAACCAAAAAGGAATTCACCATACAACAGTGTAATTCGTGTTATTTTCTATTTACAAATCCGCGACCTGATGTAAATGAAATAGGAGCCTATTATCAATCTCAGGACTACATTTCGCATCATGACGAGGCCAAAGATGTGATGAGCAAGATTTATACTTCTGTGAGAAATTATACCATTTCACAGAAGATAAAACTGATTAATCAACTTAATCCAAACCAAGGGAATTTATTAGATATAGGTTGTGGCACTGGTAACTTTTTGCAGGCTACAAAGGAGGCAGGTTGGAAAATATCCGGTACAGAACCCGACCCGGAAGCCAGAAATTTAGCTGCGACGAGGGTAGGAGAAACCATTTATGAGACCATCAATGCACCTGAATTTCTGCACACAAGCTATGATATAATAACGATGTGGCACGTTCTGGAGCATGTACATTTATTGAATGAAACAATAGATTGGCTATCGGATCATCTTGCTCCTAATGGCAAAATAATCATAGCTGTGCCGAATCCACAGTCACCCGATGCTGCTAAATATAGAAAGTTCTGGGCAGCTTTTGACGTTCCAAGGCATCTTTACCACTTCACCAAGGATTCAATGGCTTTGCTGACGAAAAAACATAATTTCAAGATCGATACTATTCATCCTATGTGGTTTGATTCATTTTACGTGAGTATGCTTAGTACAAAATATAAGGAGGGAAAAACTAATCTGTTTGACAGTGTAAAAACCGGAATTACATCCAATATAAAAGGCAATTCCAGAGATCCAAAGAGTCTGAATACGTCTAGTTTGATCTATGTAATTTCTAAAATTTAATCATACCAGAACCCCGAAACCCTCAATATTGCAAAGCATATTGAGGGTTTTTCTTAACACATTTATGATGCTGAAGAAATATTTTCTAGCTATAATTTGCCTTGTCATTTTCGCAAAATGTGCACAACAGGTAGCTCCGACTGGAGGGAAAAAAGACATTATTCCACCCAATCTTCTATCCAGTGATCCGCCTAACCGAACCATTAATTTTAAAGGAGATAAGATTACATTATTCTTCGACGAGTATGTAGTAATAGATAATATTACCCAAAAACTGATCATCACACCGGAGGCCGATAATCCTTATAGTTTCAAACAGAAGGGTGAATCCGTTGAGCTTAACTTCAAGAAAAAGTTTGTTGACAGTACCACATACACGCTCAATTTTGGAGATGCAATTAAGGATTATGCCGAAAAAAATCCAGCAAAAAATCTAAAGTTAGTTTTCAGTACAGGCGGATCTCTTGATTCCGGACGAGTTTATGGAACTATAAAAGACTTACGTTCCAATAAACCAATTTTCGATGCATTAGTCGGTTTATACAACATCAGTGACACGTTAAATATCGCTAAGCAAAAACCATTTTACTTCTCTAGAACAGACAGCAGCGGACGGTTTTCAATTGAAAATACACAAATAAGACCATATAAATTGATAGCAATGGACGACAAAAATCGTAACATGCTTTACAATACAAAGGACGAAAGAGTAGGGTTTATAGACAGTCCCGTCAATGCCGGATCCGATTCATTAAACTATTCCTTAGGACTATTCCTGTCCGACAATACCAAATTTCGAGTTCAGAGAACCGTTCCAAAAGTTAACAATTACACTGTGGTTTTTAATAAAGGGATAGAGACGGCCGATGTCGTTTTTATGAATAAAGATACACTTCCATATATACTCGAAAATAATCTTCAACTCAAATTCTTTAATGTCCAGCCACATCCTGATACTACTTTAATCCGGATGACTACGACCGATTCATTGGGTGTTACTGCGCAGGATACTATAAAAATAACCTTCCAGCAGCCAAGAGGAAAAGACAGACAAAAAGATCCTTTTGGTATGACAACTATTCCTGCACAAAATAAGCCGCTCAGCAGAAATTTTACATATGAACTGCAATGGAATAAGCCGGTAAGTTTTCTGGATGATAAAAAAATTCAATTAATAAGCGATAGTTTAACTAGAGAACCGCTTGGTAATCTCAAATTATCCTGGAATAAATACCATAATAACCTCAAAATAACGGGTAAATCAACGGCCAAAGATACCATCAAATGGGACTTTCCGAAGGGGAGTGTAATCAGCGTTGATGGTGATACGCTTGCGAAAGCGCTAATCAAATATCCTGTGTTAAATGAAGATGAATTCGGTGTACTTTCTGGATCTGTACTTCACGCTGATACTTTAGCGTACATAGTAGAGCTGGTTGATGAGCAATATAAAATTTTTCAATCTCTTTACAGCTCACCCTATACCTTCCGGCATATTCCCCAAGGAAATTATTTTCTGAGAATCATTTTAGATGATAATAAAAACCGAAGATGGGACACCGGAAATATCATTACGAACAAACAGCCTGAAAAAATTCTCTATCACCCACAGAAAATTCTTATCAAAGCCAATTTTGAGATCAACGATACTAATTTGGACTTGTCAACATTGAAGTAGTAAATTTTTCTTATGCACTTTGTGTGGATAACTGTGTTGATATCTCTGATTTTCTGTGGGTAAATACCAAAAATTTGTTAACAATTATGTGGATAACTGATGTTTCATGTGGATAAAAGTCGAAAAATTAAACTCCAGTGCATAATCCACATCCAAAACAGAGTTAACAGTACGTTGATACACTATAGAGAATGTGAATAACTCAATCTCGCTATCGATATCACTTACCCACACTCGAGTGTCTATAAATATTTTCTTACCTTGTAATTCAAATACTTAAATGTTGATAATAATTAAAATTCCAGTGGATAAACCCTAATACTTATCCACAATTTGTGGATAAGTATGTTAATCTATAGTGGAAAACATATTTATCTACATATCCACAGTGCTAGAGAATGATAATAATTAAAAAAGAATTTTTTTTATCTATTATGAAAAAGGGTTTAAGGTGGTTATTTATCTACATATTAATTTCCGGCGCGGCGGGGTTGGCGGCCCGGGCGCAGAGTGAAAAGGAGATGGCTGAGGAGTATTTTAAGAAAGATGATTGTTCAAAAGCTTTGACTTATTATACTGCGCTCTTAAAAACTGGTTTTGAAAAAGGTTATCTTAAGAATTACACCAGCTGCATTATCAAAACCAAAGGCTGGAATGAGGGTGATCAATTCTTTAAAAAGCAAATTAAGAACGATGCTTTCAATTCAGCCTGGTATTATATCTATTGGGGAACGCTCTTAGAGGCGCAGGGAAAGCCTCAGGAAGCGGTAAAGAAAAACGAACAAGCCATCGTCGTTTCTGGATTAAGGATTGATCTGAAGCGAGATATGGCCGATGAATTCAGAAGTATGAGCCAACCGTTATGGGCAAAGAATGCATTGCTTAGTGGACGAGAGGTTTCTAAACGAAGCGATTTATTCCAACTGGAAATGGCAAGTGTTTATCGGGATCTTAATGAGCCCGAAAATATGATTGATGAACTTCTTTCGTATGGTACCCGGTATCAGAATATAGAAGTGGTCCAGAACATGCTTCAGGATTTTACAAAAGATGAAAAGGAGCAGGCACTTTTGGAGAAAGTATTGTATGACAAAATTCAAAAGTTTCCGAATGAAGGGTTTTACAATGAACTGCTGATCTGGTATCAGATTCAGAAAAAGGACTTTTATAAAGCTTTTATTCAGGAACGAGCTTTGGATAAAAGATTTAAATATAACGGTAGTCGGCTTTATAATCTGGCGATGCTTGCTTTACAGAATGATGATTATGTCAATGCAGCGGCGATATTTGATCACCTTGTCAAGGAATATCCAAAAGGTCAGATATATCCGGTAGCACGTCGTATGGCGATTTTTTCGAGGGAAGAACAGGTAAAAAATACGTATCCCGTTCAACGGAGCGAAGTTCAGAAATTGCTTGCCCAATATCAGCAACTTGTTGATGAACTTGGTGTCAATGCCCGGACCGTCGAAGCTTTGCGAAACATGGCTACTTTAAATGCTTTTTATCTGGATGACTTTAAAAAAGCTATCGAGATCATGCAAATGGCGATTGAAGGAGGAAAGCTGGATAAAATGTTTGTAGATAAATGTAAGCTAGATCTTGGTGACATTTATTTACTGCAAGGTGAACCCTGGGAAGCCTCGTTACTCTATTCACAGGTTGAAAAATCTCAGAAGGACGATCAGTTGGGTTATGAAGCGAAATTGAGAAATGCAAAATTACATTACTACAAAGGTGATTTTGCCTTGGCAAAAGAAGTACTGGATATTTTGAAAAAAGCTACTTCCCGTGAAATTGCTAATGATGCTAATGAACTAGGATTGTTGATTATGGACAATACCGGATTGGACAGTACTGAAACCGCAATGAAACAATACTCTTCTGTTGAGCTTTTATTATTTCAAAATAAAAAATACGAAGCCATCGATTCGTTAAAAGTTTTGTATGAAAGATATAAGCAGCATAGTTTGTCGGATGAAATTCTATGGCTGACTGCAAAGACCTACATGAAACTAGATAGTAACCAGCAGGCGATGTCAACTTTGAAATTGCTCTATTCAAAATATAGCGTAGACATCCTCGGTGATGATGCTTTGTTTACAATGGCAAAACTTGATCAGGAAAAATTAAATGACAAAGATGAAGCGATGAAGCTGTATCAGGAATTAATGGAAAAATATCCAGGTAGCATTTTTGTGGCTGAATCAAGAAAACGTTTTCGCTTGCTAAGAGGTGACGTTGTAAATTAAAAAATTTTGAGGTTGAAGGGAAAAAGGAAGAGCGAGGCTAATTTCAGCTTCGCTCTTCCTTTTTAGAATTAAATATTTGCGAACCAATATGCAGTTCAATCCGTTTACGGAAATCTAAGACGGTTATTTTATTGAAATTATTTAGTTAACTTACTTAATAATAGTGATTTAAAGTCGGAATAAATTGGTTTTAATTTGATCGACTCTTTTTCAATAGAAAGAAGTAATTTTAATCTTTCCGGAATTTCGACTGATTTTCCCAGTGTTTCTTCTACAAGATCAATAAATTTGGCAGGGTGGGCTGTTGAAAGAAAAACGCCGGTAAAATTTCCGTCAGAATTTTTTCTATATTCTTCAAGTCCCCGATACGCTATTGCAGTGTGGGGACACAGAATATAATTGCTATCAGCAAAAACTTCACGCATAGATTCTTGTGTTTCTCTGTCATTGAAAAAATAACCCGAAATTTTTTCTTTTACCAAATTCCAGTCATCTCCAAAGAAACGAACCATCCTTACAAAGTTGCTAGGATTACCTACATCCATAGCGTTAGAAATTGTTTCGATCGATGCATATGGTTCAAACTTTCCTCCATCCAAATATCTTGGTACTGAATTGTTCAGATTGGTAGATGCAATAAAATGTTCAACCGGCAAACCCATTCGATAGGCCAGGAGTCCTGCACTTAAATTTCCAAAGTTTCCGCTTGGTACTGAAAAAACTATTGGCTTACCAAGTTTTTTCAGCTGAGCATAGGCAGCGAAAAAATAAAAGGATTGTGGGATAAGTCTTGCTATGTTAATTGAATTGGCAGAGGCAAGATTAAATTTATCTGTTAATTCAGTATCTAAAAATGCTTCTTTCACCAATTTTTGACAATCGTCGAAAGTTCCATCAACTTCCAGCGCAGTTACATTATGTCCAAGCGTGGTAAGTTGTTTTTCCTGAATCTCGCTTACTTTTCCACTTGGGTAAAGAATAGTGACTGAGATTCCAGGTACTCTGTAAAATCCCTGGGCGACTGCTCCACCTGTATCGCCGGAGGTAGCTACAAGAATTTGAATTTCTTTTTTGAGATTTTACTAAAAAATGAGACATTAGTGCGGCCATAAAGCGTGCTCCAAAATCTTTAAATGCCATAGACGGGCCGTGAAAAAGTTCTAAAACGTAGTCGTCAGGAGTGATTTTTAGAACAGGAGCGTCGAAGTCATAGGAATCATCTATTAACTTTTCAATATCTTCAAGAGAAATATCATCACCTAAAAGAGTATATGTAATTTCAACGGCAATCTCTTTAAATGACTTGTTTTCGATTGTATTCAAAAACTCCTGAGAAACTTTTGGAATACTTTCCGGCATATAAAGACCATTATCTGGCGGCAAACTTTTGAATACAGCTTCTTCAAGCGATGCTTTCAATGAAGCAGTTTTGGTACTATAAAATATCATTTTATAAAAAATAAGGTCGCACTGGTAAAGTACAAATTTAGTTAAAATACCTGCGTGTCAGATATTTTGGAACTGTAATTTTAAGAAAAGTATATAACTTGCCTTGTCAAAACAAGTATTATTTAAACAACTTTATCTAGGTTATGATGCTGCTTTTGAACCTACCAGAGCTAAAAAAGATTATTATAAAACATAAGAATGTAACCTGCTTGAAACGTTGCATTTTTATGAATATCATTTAACATAATTGATTCATTTTCAAATTAATATAATAGATGTCACAAGGACTTTTTAATGTTCCGGCTCTAAGAAACGAGCCTGTTAAAAGTTATGCTCCCGGCAGTCCGGAGAGAAGCGAATTGAAAAAAGCGTTGGAAGAAGCCAGGTCAAAACAGGTTGAGATTCCTCAGTATATTGGAGGAGAAGAAGTATTTTCTCAAAACAAAAAGCGTGTTTCTCCACCTCATGATCATCAGCATACATTGGGATATTTTCATGAAGGTGTTGCTGAGGATGTTAAAAAAGCGATTGATTCGGCTTTGGAAGCCAGGAAGACGTGGGCACTTATGCACTGGGAGCAACGTGCTGCTGTTTTTTTGAAAGCTGCAGATTTAATCGCCGGACCATACCGTGCAGAATTAAATGCAGCTACGATGTTGGGACAGTCGAAAAACGCTTATCAGGCGGAGATAGATTCGGCCTGTGAGATCATTGATTTTCTTCGTTTGAATGTAAATTTCCTTACTGATATATATAAGCAGCAGCCAGTTTCTTCAGATGGGGTTTGGAATCGTATGGAATATCGTCCTTTGGAAGGATTTGTTTTTGCGATCACGCCTTTCAATTTTACGGCGATTGCTGGAAATCTTCCTGCGGCTCCTGCGCTGATGGGTAATGTTGTCCTTTGGAAACCTGCATTTACACAGGTCTA
>CAVRMW010000008.1:0-302500 GCA_963722505.1 uncultured Cytophagales bacterium | reverse complement strand
CCGACCTGCACGAATGGTGTAACGATCTGGGCACTGTCTCGGCCGTGAGCTCGGTGAAATTGTAGTAGCGGTGAAGATGCCGCTTACCCGCCACGGGACGGAAAGACCCCGTGCACCTTTACTATAGCTTTGCATTGTTTTCGGGTCAGGGATGTGTAGGATAGGTGGGAGGCTTTGAAGCGGTGTCGCCAGGCATCGTGGAGCCAACGTTGAAATACCACCCTTCGCTGGCCTGGGATCTAACTGCTCAATGAGCAGGACCGTGCATGGTGGGTAGTTTGACTGGGGTGGTCGCCTCCAAAAGTGTAACGGAGGCTTCCAAAGGTCTGCTCAACACGCTTGGTAACCGTGTGTGGAGTGCAATAGTACAAGCAGGCTTGACTGTGAGACCGACGGGTCGAGCAGGTGGGAAACCAGGGTATAGTGATCCGGTGGTTCTGTATGGAAGGGCCATCGCTCAAAGGATAAAAGGTACGCCGGGGATAACAGGCTGATCTCCCCCAAGAGCTCACATCGACGGGGAGGTTTGGCACCTCGATGTCGGCTCGTCACATCCTGGGGCTGGAGAAGGTCCCAAGGGTTGGGCTGTTCGCCCATTAAAGTGGCACGCGAGCTGGGTTCAGAACGTCGTGAGACAGTTCGGTCCCTATCTGTGGTGGGCGTAGGAAGATTGACGGGGGCTGCCCTTAGTACGAGAGGACCGGGGTGGACCCACCGCTGGTGAATCGGTTGTCCCGCCAGGGGCATGGCCGAGTAGCTATGTGGGGAATAGATAAGCGCTGAAAGCATCTAAGTGCGAAACTAGCCCGAAGATGAATCTTCCACACAAGGGTCGTTGTAGACTACGACGTTGATAGGCTGCAGGTGTACGTGTAGAAATACATTCAGCTGAGCAGTACTAATTACCCAACAGCTTGCACATTTTCTTTTTCACAAGACTAAGAAAATTCTTAAAACTCATTCTCTTTTGCTTCCAATATGACATTGATTATACACTCACAAAGAGCTTGTTGGTGGCTATTGGCCTGGTGTTCACCTCTTCCCATCCCGAACAGAGAAGTTAAGCCCGGAACCGCCGATGATACTTGGGTCAAACCTGGTAAAGTAGGTAGTCGCCACAATACCATTAAAAATTAAAAGCCATCTACATAAGGGTGGCTTTTTGCGTTGTTCACCTCTTCCCATCCCGAACAGAGAAGTTAAGCCGGGGGCGCCCAGCCCGGAACCGCCGATGATACTTGGGTCTGCGCGACGCGGTCAAACCTGGTAAAGTAGGGTAGCCGCCACAATACTATTAAAAATCAAAAGACCATCTCATAAGGATGGTCTTTTTTTGTGCCTAAGAAAGTTTTTCGCAACGCGTAGTCACAGTGGTAATCGTGATCCCCGCTACAACCGCCGATGATACTTGGGTCTGCGCGCACAGTCAACGTGACCTGTTCAAACTTGATAAAGCAGGAGAGACGCCTAATCTAACCGCCACAATATCATTACAAATCAAAAGACCATCTCAAAAGGATGGTCTTATTTTGTGCTTATGAACTTTTCATTCCGAGCCGTGAGACAGGAATTAAAGCTAATTTCCCTACAAAACTGTAAACACAGTAAGGATTTTCTAAAATATAGCTGCTAACGGCTTGATAAATAAGGAATCCAGTGAGAAGTAAATAACTTACTTTTAAGTCGGCACATTATTATAAAACTTACCGTTAGACACTCTACAAATAATAACTTTTCCGACATAGACAAATTTGCTGAATTAGTTTTGCTCTCCCAAGATTCAAAATTGGGTATGATTTTCACTAATTTTTCGGGTATCTTCAATCATTGTCCTAGCAAAATTTAAAACCCTACTTTATCTAAACCTCATTATATTCACGCAGTAATGGCTATTTTGAGCCACTCCGATCATAATAATTTTCCTTTTTTTATGAAGCATGTAATTAAACAAGTAATCGTAGCCAGTCTCCTTATTTTTACATCCAGTGCCACGATAAAAGCGCAAAATAAATCTTTAACAAGTTATGTCAATCCATTTATTGGGTCCGAAGAACATGGTCATGTATTCGTTGGAGCGAATGTACCATTTGGTGCTGTGCAGTTAGGGCCGACTCAGATTGGACGTAGCTGGGATAAGTTCAATGGCTGGGATTGGTGTTCCGGATACAATTATTTAAGCCAGGAAATACTGGGTTTCACACATACCCATTTAAGTGGAACCGGAATTGGCGATCTTAACGACATTATGATTGTTCCTGCAAATGGCTCCGTACAATTATATCCGATGAAGTTTGATAAGTCAGCTACCGGCTATGGCTCTCCATTCTCAAAAAAGTCAGAAGCATGCCATCCGGGATTTTATCAAGTCTACCTGGATAAATATAAGGTTGAAGCAAAATTAACGGCCACCGAGCGAGTAGGTATTCATAAATATCACTACGACAAAGCGGATAATGCGCATATTTTGGTGGACCTGGGATTTGCTATGAACTGGGATAAGCCTTTAAAAACTTTCATAAAACAGGTTAATGATTCTACCTTCACCGGCTATCGTTTCTCGACAGGGTGGTCAAAGGATCAACGCTTATATTTCTCTATCAGAACATCACAGCGAATCACCAAAGCAGCATTTTATAGTGATAGTACACTTCAAAATGGCAGAGAGATTGAGAGTGGACATGCAAAAGCTGTGTTATATTTTGATGCGGCACGCAATCCGGATATAATATTGAAAGTTGCTATTTCTCCGGTAAGCGAAGAAAATGCATTAGCTAACATGAACACTGAGGCTCGTGCAGGTAGCTTTGAAGACTATCGCCAAAAAGCTGATCAGGTTTGGGAAAAGACATTAGGTACAATTGAAGTTGAAACGAAAAACAATACGGAAAAGGAAGTTTTTTATACGGCCTTATATCATATGTTTCTTGGGCCTACTTTGTTTAATGATACCAATAACGACTATCGTGGAACCGACAAAAAGATTTACAAAGGTGCCGATTTTAAAAACTACACTACTATGTCTCTTTGGGATATTTATCGTGGCTGGGCCCCTTTTATGTCGATTGTAAAGCCAAGTTTGATCAAAGACATTGCATCTACGATGCTGGCAATTGATCAGGAACAAGGTCGCTTACCTGTATGGCCTTTGGTAGGCAGCGAAACGGATTGTATGGTGGGAAACCCAGCTATTATTATTTTGGCAGATGCGTTTGGTAAGGGATTAATTCCGGCTGGCAAAGAGGAGCAGATTTACCAGGCAATGAAACGCACGGCCATGAGAGATTCAATGGGGCTTCAATATCTGAATAAACAAAGCTACATTCCTGCGGACAAAATGCATGAATCTGTCGCCTGGGCAATGGAGTATGCGATTGCGGATGCAGGGATAGCAAAAGCAGCTCTTTCCCTTGGCAAGAAATCGGACGCGGATTATTTTACAAAGAGAAGTCACTTATACAAACTCTATTACGATAAATCGGCTGGATTTTTTAACGGACGTTTAGCAGATGGACAATTCCGCCGCCCATTTGACCCACTATATTCTGTTCCTGTTACTTCTGATTATACCGAAGGCAATGCATGGCAATACCTGTTTTTAGCTCCACACGACGTTCGTGGACTTATCGGACAGATTGGAGGGCAGAAGATATTCAAAACACGATTAGATAGCTTATTTACCATGTCTTCGGAACTTGGTAAGGGTACAGCTCCGGATGTTTCCGGATTGATCGGACAATATGCGCATGGAAATGAACCAAGTCATCATATCACATATTTGTATAATTATTTGGGAGAACCGTGGAAAACTGCTGAACTGGTCCGTGATGTTGTTCAAAAATTCTATACAACCAAGCCAAACGGTCTTTGTGGAAACGAAGATGTTGGACAAATGAGTGCATGGTATGCGTTCAGCGCATTAGGTATGTACTCCGTTAATCCGATGGAGGGAAAATATGTTTTTGGTTCACCCTTGTTTGATTCGGCAAAACTGCATCTGGAAAATGGCAAAACATTTTCAATTAAAACGAAAAACAACAGTGGGCAAAATAAGTATATCCAGAAAATTGAATACAACGGAAAACCTTATCCTTTCACCTACATTTCTCACAAAAATATAATGGCGGGTGGTGAACTGGTTTTCTATATGGGCGCTGCGCCAAGTAAAACATATGGTGTAAGTTCAACAAGTCAGCCATAATAATTAATTGTGACGGCTGCATGAATTACCTGTTCCGCGGTCGTCACAATTTGCATATTATTAGGATGTCTTACAAAAGTTTGAAGTCATAGACAAAATCCATCTGACTATGGTAATTTGCGGAAGTTAAGAGGTTCACGTTAATGTTGAATTATATGCAGTCGATAAAGGAATTACGAGTAAGATATTGGATTTATCTGGATGGAAGTAAGTTTTTTGGTCTGGGCCGTGCTCAGTTGCTTAGGCATATTGAAGAATCCGGATCTATTGCAAATGCAGCAAAAGCAATGGGAATGTCTTATAAAAAAGCCTGGGCCATGGTTGATGATATGAATTCAAAAGCAAAGGAGCCCTACGTAGTTGCGAAAAAGGGTGGAAAAAGTGGGGGAGGAACTGAGCTTACCGAAGCTGGAAGGAAGATGTTGAAATCTTACGAAAATCTTAATGATAAACTTGCTTCAATAGCAGAATCTGAGAAAGAAATTTTAAGTTTAATTTAGCGTAAGTTGTGACCTCATTTTCTATTAATTTCCACCATTATATTATTTTGTGTTTGAAATAATTCATCTTTTACGTTATTGACATCTGAGGCAGCCAGTTTTTTCCTGGTAGCATTTTGATAATAATAATGCATAAATGCGGGGATAAATAGCGTGATAGCAGCAATAACTTGAATTCCAATTCTGCCAGCATAACCCGAGCTGAAAATTTCCGGTCTGAAAGGTTCATAGAAGTAAACCAGCAGCACCTGAAATACAAACACCTGCAACGAGTGGCGACCTAAAAATGCGAGTGATTTTATTTGCGGGAAAAATTTAAATCTTATTGCATAATCAATAATATAAGCTATCACGAAAACATTCAGCAACCTAAAAACTTGCAAATTTGGTTTGGTAGAGTGATCCCGAATTAACTTAAAAATCGTTATATCTTCTCCTTTGTAATATCGGATGAATGCAAGAGTGAAGAAAATAATTAATGTCGGGAAAAGAATTTTCCCGGACTTCGGAATAATCTCTTTTCCAATAGATCTGGAATAACCAAAATAACAACCAGCGATAAAAAGTATTTGCCAGCTAAATGGATTAAAGAATCCGGAAGTTAAATTAAATGGATTTTCAAACCGCGTATTAACAGATTGAAATTGACTTACAAACCAAATCAAAAAACTAACAGATAAAATCGTGGAAGTTTTTTGATTTATAAACGCTTTTAACGCCAGAAAACCGATTGGAATAAATAAAATATACATTGGTAGTATATCTAAATGTTCCGGTTGAAATAGAAGTAAAGAATAAGCTAACACAGCTTCCTTAGGCTTTTCAACAAAAGTAGCTAGTTCGCTAAACTGCCATTGTTTCAGAAAGGGAGTGTTTAGAAAATAAGGAATGAGAAGTATGAAGAGAACGGTTAGGTGATACCAATATATTTTTAAAGATCGCTTACAAATTATTGAAAGTGTTACAATTTGTCCCCGAATTAACCTTTTTCCATACACGAGGCATAAAATATACCCTGAGAGAAAAACAAATCCTTCTGCCGCAGAAACGAAACTCATAGGTTGGAAAGTAAAGGTACATAGCGGTCCGCCGATATGATTTATTGTTATCATTACTAACAATATTCCCCTTAAAACATCTAGTGAATTATCGCGTTTAGTCATGTAAAGTGTGCTTTAGCCCATTTGTTATCAAAAACAAAATTTTATAATCAAATACCTTTAAAAGTACGCAGCCTCTGATAATTGTGTTGCGGTAACATAGCAAATTTAACAATAAGTATACACAAGTATACTTTTACTGCTTTTTATATACCAAAATCTTGTGTTATAATTAATAAGGACTTGACTGTCAATCACATCATGGGATCGACAAAATTTGAAAAACTATTAATGGGAGAGTAGGCTTGAAGTTACTAAGTAAAATGGTAAAAAAAATAAACCTCTGGAAATAGCCTTGGAGCTATTTTCAGAGGTATAAAAGATCTTTTAAAGAGTGTAGTTAGAAACTAACGGCTGCTCCTGTATGCATTAAAGAACGTATGGCGTCTATAATTCCTTCAGTATCAAATCCGCATTCATGATGTAATTCAGCAGGTTCACCATGTTCAACCAGTGCATCCGGTATTCCAAGTCGTTTAACTCGGGAATTATATCCGTTATCAATCATAAATTCGAGTACCGCACTTCCAAATCCTCCTTGTAAGCATCCGTCCTCAACGGTAATTACACGGTCGTGAAGTGTGAAAATTTCGTGAAGCATTGCTTCATCAAGAGGTTTTACAAAACGCATATCATAATGTGCTACATCAATTCCTTCTTTTTCAAGAATTGAATAAGCGTCTGTAACATAATTTCCAACAGGTCCCAATGTCAAAATCGCGATATCAGTACCCGTCTTTAATTTTCCGGCCTTTGCCGATTTTGATTTCTTCAAAAGGTGTTTGCCATTGAGGCATAACTCCATTTCCGCGAGGATATCGTATTGTAAATGCCTGGCTGCCTTTTTGAATAATGTCAAGTTGTGCCGTATACATCAAATTACGTAAGCTCCTGCTCATTCATTGGCGAAGAAACGATCATATTCGGAATACAACGCATAAATGCAATATCATAAGCGCCATGATGCGTTGGCCCGTCAGCGCCAACTAAACCGGCTCTGTCCAGACAAAATATAACAGGAAGTTCCTGCATACATACATCATGAACAACCTGGTCGTAGGACCGCTGCATGAAAGTTGAATAAATATTGCAGTAAACAACTTCACCTCTGGTAGCCATTCCCGCAGAGAACGTCACCGCATGTTGTTCAGCAATTCCTACGTCGAAAGCTCTGTCTGGCATTGCTTTCATCATAATATTGAGAGAAGATCCTGATGGCATTGCTGGTGTCACACCAACAATTTTCTCATTCTTTTCTGCCAATTCAACTAATGTATTTCCGAAAACATCCTGATATTTAGGAGCTTGTGGTGTATCGTAAACTTTTTTCTTGATTTCTCCTGTAATCTTGTCAAAAACACCTGGCGCATGCCATTTTGTTTGATCTTTTTCCGCAGGTCCGTATCCTTTTCCTTTTACAGTTAAACAATGTAAAATTTTAGGTCCGGGAATACTTTTCAAATCATTTAAAACTTCTGTTAAATGACCGATATCATTACCATCAATCGGACCAAAATAACGTAAACCCAGTGATTCAAAAAGATTACTCTGACGAAGAATTGCAGTTTTCATCATTGTTTCAACTTTTGAAACAACTTCCTGCGCACTCTTTCCGAAATTGCTCATCTTTCCGAGCATATTCCAGACCTCGTCTCTAAGTTTATTATAGGTATGAGAAGTAGTAATATCTGTCAGATATTCTTTCAAGCGCACCAACATTTGGATCAATCGCCATGCAGTTATCATTCAGGATAATCAGCAGATTGGAATCTGTTGCGCCTGCATGATTCATTCCTTCAAAAGCCATACCGGCTGTCATCGCACCATCACCAATAATAGCAATATGCTGACGATCGTGATGATTTTGTAATGCTGATGCCACAGCCATTCCTAATGCAGAAGAAATGGAAGTAGACGAATGGCCTACTCCAAATGCATCATAAATACTTTCCTTACGTTTTGGAAAACCGGAAAGTCCTCCATAAGTACGATTGGAATGAAAATTGTCCCGGCGACCGGTTAATATTTTATGGCCATAAGCCTGATGCCCTACATCCCAAACAAGCTGATCGTCGGGTGTATTGAAAACGTAATGAAGTGCTACTGATAATTCAACCACACCCAGGCTTGCACCAAAATGACCTCCGTAAACAGAAACATTATCAATGATAAACTGACGTAACTCGTTACAAACCTGTGGAAGTTGAGTTCGGTCCAGCTTTCTTAAATCCTCGGGAGAATCAATCTTAGCAAGTAGTTTTCCTGGTGTAATAAGCATATAGAAAGCTATTGAAAATCAGATTTTGGTAATCGGCCTTAATATAAAAGATGCGCAAAATTAAGCAAATAGATGATGACTACTGCTTTTTATTTTTGCTGACTCGCCTTGAACAACTTTTGCTTTTCTTCTTTGGTAAGACTCTCGTATCCCGACTTTGAAATTTTATCCAAAATAGAATCAATTTCATGTTGATCAGGCATTTCTATGGTTGACGAAGTCGATGAAGATGAATATACACTTGTGCTTCTGTATACCTGTTTTTCACGATAAGTAACCTGCATCGAAGGACGTCTGCGGAAAAGTCCTGTCCATCCGTTCATAATAGCGTAGACAGGTTTACCCAGGTCGGTACCGTTTTGCAACAGTTTGATAAAAATATACCCAACCAATGCACCACCTAAATGTGCTAGATTTCCTCCTGCATTAGGCCCTACGGTTTGTGCAAGAGATAAAATGATATAAAAAAGTGCAATAAATTTGATCCGTATCGGACCTAAAAATATCAGATTGAAAGTATAATTAGGAAGAAGTGTAGAAGCTCCGACTGCAACAGAAAATGCTGCTGCAGAAGCACCTAAGCATTGTTGAAGCTTTCTACCTGAGCCTGAAAAAAAGGCAACGTATTGTAAATCAACATGTAAATCAAACCGCCTGCAATCCCACCTAAAAAATAAAGTGCAACAACACGTTTGGCACCAAGATATTCGTCTATCAGTTTACCAAACCAATAGAAGAACAGCATATTGAATAAAATATGGAAAATATCTTCGTGTGTAAAGAAATAAGTAATGAGCGTCCAGGGCTTTCGGATAAATTCCTGAGGCGAGGCCGGAAGCTCAAGCATATCAATAATCCAGCTAGTAAATATTGGATGACTGACTAAGTGTAAAAATGATTTTTACCAATAACAATACCAGAAAAACGGCCGTATTAATTAAAATAATTTTTACGAGCGAATTCTCCGATTTCTCAAATTCTCTCTTAATGTCGTCAACAATATTGCTCATCTTCTTCTTTCAATAAAAATTTTGTCTTTGTGTGCCCCAATAACGCAACAATATATATGCAAATAGCATTCCTCCAACGTGTGCAAAATGCGCAACATTATCAGATTGTGCATTTTGTATTCCTGAATACAGTTCATATAATCCGTAAAACGCAACAAAGTATTTCGCTTTGATCGGAAACGGAATAAAGAGCATAAAAAGCTCCGTATTTGGAAACAACATTCCAAACGCCATTAAAATCCCAAAAATTGCCCCGGAAGCACCAACCATTGGTGTGTTGATGCTTGCCTGATAATACGCTTTTACAGCAACAATACTATTTTGAATATACGAAGGATTGGTAGGATTTTCTTCAAAAGCATTAAAAAAATCAAGATTGGCTTGGTAAAATCCTTTTGCATGATGACTCATAAAGTCTACGAGTCCGTCCGGTGTTGGATATTGAACGTAAACCTTCAACAGATTTAAGCAGTTGCGCGTTTTCATAATACCCAATTCCGGAGAAAAGAAGTCCTGCTCCTATACCTGTAAAAAAGTAAAAAAACAGAAATTTCTTCGGTCCCCACATTCTTTCAAGCAAAGGTCCAAACATAAATAAACCGAACATATTACTGAACAAATGCCCGAAATCCACCATGTAAAAACATATAGGAAACGAATTGATAAGGCATAAAAGCAGGCGACAGAATCGGCATTAAGGCAAATCTGTTGCTAATGGGTAAAATATATGCGTCAACAATAAAAAACAGAACATTCAGGATCAGTAAATTTCTAACCGTCGGCGTTATTTGTAACATTCTAATTCAAAATCAAAAGTTTGTAATCTATAACTCTTTAAGGATTATTTTCGTTTCCTTTATCCCTTAAAGATACTGCTTAACTTATCCATCGTCAACAAAACAATTATTGCTTCGCCGCTTGGCGTTCTGTTTGGATCGGTTGAGGCAAAAAGCTGGTCTATCAAAGTATGAATTTCAAGAAACGAAAGTTTTACCGCATAACGCACCGAAAACCTGCGTGGCCAGCGCGCGTGATAAGACTTTCCGGTTTGTTCAATTTTAAGTCAGAATAACTTTGTTTCAATTGTTCAACCAATTCTTCAAAAAGATCCTGTTCACTTTCTTCCGGTAAATCTGCCGGAATTCCACGGATAATTAATTCATTCGCATCCAAATTCATCAAACTCAAAACCAAGACTCCTGATTTCCTTTTTTGTTTCATTCACCAGCTGCATATCCGAATGTGTCAAACGGATCGTTTTTGGAAATAATAAGCTGCTGACAGGCACCATTACGGTTTGTAAGCATTTTACGATATCGTTCGTACAAGATACGTTCATAAGCCGCTTTTTGATCGATCAGCATAATTCCGTCTTTCACCTGCGAAAGAATATACCGGTTGTGAAGCTGGAAAAGCACCGCATCACTTTCAGGAGCAGAAATCACTTCTGAAGCCATCCGGTTAACCTTACTGGCAATCGTCATCGGCTGTTCCTGATAAGAAGTTGGCCGGGAAACCGTAGTGGAATTCATTTCAAAAGCAGCCAGTTCCCGGCTTCTGTCGTCAGTATTTTGCAGTCCTTCAAATAATTTATTCCAATTGGTAAGGTTTGTTTTCGACGGACCATTTTCGGCATGTCTCGACTGCGCAGCCCAATCCGGCATTACCGTACGAGGAATACTGTCATGGTTCTGATCAGATTTTGACGGATTTAAAAAATTAATATTATCCTCAAAATCAATCGATTGTGAAAGATTATAAACGCCGACTGCTTTTTTAACAGCAGCCATAATAATCGCATAAACCGAACGCTCATCATCAAATTTAATTTCCGTTTTTGTCGGATGAATGTTGATGTCAATATGCGACGGATCAATTTCAATAAACAAAACATAAAACGGATGGCTTCCTTCCGGAATCGTGCCATCAAAGCGCTCGTTACTGCGTGATGCAGATAACTATGTTTGATATACCGGTCGTTTACAAAAAAGAATTGCTCACCTCTGGTTTTCCGGGCAAATTCAGGTTTTCCGATGTAACCTCTTACGCTGATATAGGATGTATCTTCCTGACAAAAAGCAAGTTGCTCGCGGTAATTCCGACCGTAAATATCAATAATCCGACGTAACCAGCTTTCCCGGAAGCAGATTAAAAACTTCGGTATCGTTATGATGTAAGGTAAAACCAACTTCCGGATGTGCCAATGCTATTCTTTGAAATTCATCCAGAATATGACGCATTTCAACTGAATTTGATTTCAGGAAATTTCGTCTTGCAGGAACATTATAAAAAAGATTTTTAACACAAAGATTCGTTCCCGGCAAACAGGCAACGGATTCCTGTGTTTTTATTTCTGAGCCTTCAATTTTTATCAAAGTACCAAGTTCATTATCTGCCTGGCGCGTACGCATTTCTACCTGTGCAATCGCTGCAATGGAAGCCAAAGCTTCACCACGAAACCCCATGGTACGAATTCGGAATAAATCTTCGGACTGACGGATTTTTGAAGTGGCATGACGTTCAAAAGACATTCTTGCATCAGTCTCGGACATGCCTGATCCGTCATCAATAATTTGAATAAGTGTCCGGCCAGCCTCACGTAAAATAACCTGAATATTACCAGCTTTGGCATCTATGGCATTTTCCAGAAGTTCTTTCACAACCGATGCAGGTCGCTGAACCACTTCTCCGGCGGCGATCTGATTGGCTATGGAATCGGGTAATAATTGAATGATGTCGGAAGACGTCATATTTTAATGATGTAGGTTTGCTTTACTATAACAAATAAACAAATTTTTTTCTACACGGAGGGTTATTTTGACAAGTAGCTGTAAAGCGCAAACTGCTTTGTAAACAATAAGCATCGAAATAATTACATTATTTATTGAAATTTTCAATCCGGAAGAAACGTTTAATTTTAAGTCAGCGTTGATTATTAGTAAATTATAATTAATTTGTGAATCGTATTTTGGTCCTGTGTATCTAACCCCGATCTTATGAAAGCACCCATTTTTAAAAAGTTCAATTTTGCAATGGCCTTACAATGGCTAATCTTTTTACCTGTGATATTGCCTCTTTGTATTATTTTCGGAGCAGTTCAGGGTGTTTTAAGCATGGTTGAGAAAATGGCTCAGCGCATGTGGATTGACATGGAGCTTTAAGTGCTCTGCAATCCTTTATCAAATCTTTCATGCGGATCTTTAAGTATGAAATCCATTCGCACAACTATCAAGATATACACCGAGAATATATAAAGTACTAACAAAAAAGGAAAGAGCTGTAAATCAAATTTACAGCTCTTTCCTTTTTAACTCTTGTCCAATTTTAGAATTTCCAGCGAACGAAAGCTTCCATCGCTTCGTATTCTGCAAGACCTAAATTGTTATATAAGTTTCGCAGTTCCCTGGTTGCGCTCTTCGGCACGTTGCCAGAATTCACGTGAATCTTCACCCTGGAATACCACACCGTCTTTTTGCGACTGGTGTTTGAAAATTCCCTGACGTTTTTTCAATACCTGATCCGGGCTCATTGGAACTGCCATTTCGATTTCGTAAATATCCCACTCAGCCCAGGCTCCGCGGTATAACCAAACCCAGCAATCCTTCATGAAATTCTTATGTTTCGAGCGTGCCAAGTGCTGCTTCGATCGCATCCCAGCATACTTTGTGCGTTCCGTGCGGATCGGCAAAGTCACCCGCTGCATAAATTTGATGAGGTTTGATTTCTTCAATCAGATTTTCAATGATTTTGATATCTTCCTCACCGATCGGATTTTTCTGAACTGTACCAGTTTCGTAGAAAGGCATATTCAGGAAATGCGCATTAGCTGTTGGGATTCCAACAAAACGACAAGTTGCTTTTGCTTCTCCGCGACGTAAAGCACCTTTTACATGACGAATTTCCAAAGTATCAATTTCGCTGTCTTTGGTATGTCTCAAAAAGTCTTTTGCATCCGTGAATATTTTGGTTGCTTCCGGACTGTCGATACCAAATTCCTTATTGAAATCAACAACGAAATCGATAAAACGAAGTGCTTCATCATCTGCTACGGCAATATTTCCGGAAGTTTGGTAAGCCACATGCACTTCATGTCCCTGATCAACCAGACGCTGGAAAGTACCACCCATCGAGATAATATCATCATCCGGATGCGGACTGAAAATAAGTACACGTTTTTTGGCTGGCTGAGCGCGTTCCGGACGGTTTGTATCGTCGGCGTTCGCTTTTCCTCCCGGCCATCCTGTAATAGTATGTTGTAACTGATTGAAAACGTTGATATTGATTTCATAGCAAGCACCATATTGTGCAAGCAAATCGCTCATACCGTTATCGTTATAATCCTTATCTGTAAGTTTCAGAATTGGTTTTTTAAGGCTTTGTGACAAATGTGTCACAGCCTTTTTGATCATTTTATTATCCCAAACAACTGAATCAACAGCCCAAGGCGTTTTTACACGAGTCAATTCAGTAGCAGCACTTTCATCAAGAATAAAAGCAACATTCGGATGTGCCTGAAGATAAGATGCAGGATTACGTTCCGTAACCGGTCCTTCCACTGCACCTCTGATTACCGATGCTTTACGCTCACCCCATGCAAGCAAAACAATACGGCGTGCACTCAAAATAGGAGCAACTCCTAATGTGATCGCTTTACGAGGTACTTTATGCAATCCGCCAAATTCCATCGCAGCCGCAGCACGCGTAGAATGATCAAGCGTGATCAGTCTTGTGCGTGCATTGATCAATGAACCCGGCTCGTTGAAACCAACGTGTCCGTTTCCACCAATTCCCAAAAGCTGGAAATCAAGTCCGCCAACTGCATTTATCTTATTTTCGTAAGAAGTACAGTAGTCGCGTACCATAGCTGCCGGAATTGTTCCGTCTGGCAGGAAATAATTTTCTTTTGGTATATCAACATGATCGAACAATTGTTCTTTCATAAACCGGTGGTAGCTATGAATAGAATCCGGTTCCATTTGATAGTATTCATCCAGGTTGAATGAAATAACATTTTTAAAGCTCAGGCCTTCTTCCTTATGCATTTTAACCAGTAAGGCATAAACGGTTTTTGGAGAAGATCCTGTGGCAAGGCCAAGTACACAGTTTTTACCTTCTTTTTGCTTCTGACGGATCAAATCAGCGATTTCCTGCGCTACTGCATTGGAAGCATCTTTTGAATCAGCAAAAATCTGGGTTGGTATTTTTTCGTATGTAATAGGTTGTCCTACACTTCCGCCTGAGAGTGCGTTGTCCGCCGCCTGCATTAAAATTGTTTCCGGATTGAGAGATTGTTGGTCCATGTTTTTAATAAAATGTGATTTTAATCAAGAGTTTAGTACGAAAAAAGAACAGTTGATTTGAGATAGTACTGACAGACAAGAAATTAATACCACGCCATTTTATGCTGAATATAATTACAACAAAAGGTAAGGATATAAATTTCGTCTACAAAATTACAACACAAAGTGAATATTATTAAAAAAATTTAAAAAATAACTTTGCGTTAATGTATTGGAGTGCTCGTACACGCAAGTTGCAAAGCACGAATTCAAGATAAAGTGTGTGTGAAAATTTCATAACCGAATAATCTATTGTATTTTTGTTCCCTGTTAAAAAAACATCACATCATTTCAAGAGAAATACCATGTCTACACTCACAAGCGTCGTACGTGATACCCAAATTTTTGACCTAATTAATAAGGAAAAACATCGCCAGGAATCAGGTATTGAGCTGATTGCTTCCGAAAACTTTACATCCAAGCAGGTGATGGAAGCATCAGGAAGTGTGCTTACAAACAAGTATGCAGAAGGACTTCCAGGAAAACGTTACTACGGAGGCTGTGAAGTTGTCGATGAAATCGAACAAATTGCCATCGACCGTCTGAAAGAACTTTTCGGTGCAACCTGGGCAAACGTTCAGCCTCACTCTGGTGCTCAGGCAAACATGGCCGTATTTGTGGCTTGTTTAAATCCAGGTGATAAAATCATGGGTTTCAACCTGGCACACGGTGGTCACCTTTCGCACGGATCTCCTGTTAACATTTCAGGTAAATATTTTCAACCTGTATTTTACGGTGTAGAAGCTGAAACAGGTCTTATCAACTGGGACAAAGTGGAGGAAACTGCTTTGAAAGAACGTCCGAAATTGTTGATCTGCGGTGCGTCTGCATATAGCCGTGACTGGGATTATGAAAGACTTCGTAACATTGCCGATCAGGTTGGTGCAATTCTTTTGGCTGATATTTCTCACCCGGCTGCGCTTATTGCAAAAGGTTTGTTGAATGATCCGATGGGACATTGCCATATTGTTACCACAACAACGCATAAAACTTTACGCGGTCCTCGCGGTGGTGTGATCATGATGCGTGACGATTTTGAAAACCCTTTTGGTATCACAACACAAAAAGGACAACTTCGTACGATGTCATCTTTGCTGGATTCAGGTGTTTTCCCTGGAACACAAGGTGGACCGTTAGAACATATTATTGCTGCAAAAGCAGTTGCTTTTGGTGAAGCGCTTAGCGAAGGATATTACAACTACGCGGTGCAGGTTGCCAAAAATGCGCAGGCAATGGCAAAAGCATTTGTAGAAAAAGGATATCAGATCATTTCTGGTGGTACAGACAATCACTTGATGCTGATTGATTTGCGTACTAAAAATGGTGTTGCATCCGGTCTTACCGGTAAGCTTGCTGAAAACACTTTGATCAAGGCGGATATTACGATCAACAAAAACATGGTTCCTTTCGACGACAAATCTCCGATGGTAACTTCGGGTATGCGTGTTGGAACGGCTGCGATGACTTCTCGTGGTTTGCTGGAAACGGATATGGAGCGTATCGTTGATTTGATTGATACGGTTTTGGTTAATCATGATCAGGATGCAAAAATTGCAGCTGTGAAACAGGAGATCAATAACTGGATGACGCAATATCCATTATATAGCTAAGATTGTCAAGTCGGGCATAGATTTTAACTGCGTAATGGTACTGAAAATGTATGCGTTACGCAGTTTTCTTTTTGTTTGAAAAAGATTTTTTAACTTATTTTCAGAAGAAAAATTGTGGTCAAATAATAAAATTTCAAACAAAAAGTTAATATAATAAGGAAGAGCAATTTAAATGATGTGTAAAGAATTGTGCGAGAAGTGTTTTGACTTAAATAAGTTTTCATAACTTTGCACTCCAAAATACGAATTAATTGACATGAGCAAGAAAAATACGGACGAGTCCGGGTTTGAAATTATTGAAAAGCCGGAAGCATTAGCCGGACAAATCAATAAGGCTGAGGTTTTTTTCCTTAAAAATCGTAAGGTACTTATTGGTATTGGCGGAGCGATCCTTGTTGCCGTTGTAGCGTTTGCAGGATATCGTTTTTATATAGATGGACAGGAAGGAAATGCACAACAAGCACTTTCATCTGTTGTTTATGATTTCGAAGCTGATTCTTTGTCAAAAGCATTGAACGGAAGCGGAGGAAATGAAGGACTTTTGTCTATCGCTGACAGTTATAAAGGAACTGACGCTGCTAACCTTGCTAATTTTTATGCAGGTGTTGCTTTGCTTAAACAAGGCAAATATGATGACGCAATCAGTCATCTTGAATCTTTCAGTTCTTCTGATCTGTTGGTTCATGCACGTGCCCAGTCATTAATTGGTGATGCTTATCTTGAAAAAAATCAGCCTGCTGAGGCTATTTCTTATTACAAGAAAGCATCTGACTACGAGAAAAACGAATATTTCACACCAGTATATTTGATGAAGCTTGCACTTGCTCAGGAAAAAGCAAATCAGGCTGCTGATGCTGTTGCTTCCTATAAACGTGTTGTTGACGAGTTCCCACTTTCATCGGAAGTTGTGAACGCGAAGAAATACATGGGATTGTTAGAGGGACAAGTCGGCAAATAAATGGTAATACATTATTGTTCCAAAAAAGGATAAAGCCGACACTGGTTTTATCCTTTTTTTATATAAAATATTTTAATTTAATAATCGATCTCTAACAAGTACTTATATGTCAAGTGCAGATAAAAATTTAAGTGTTTTCAATACGGACAGGACTTCCCGATATCAGCAATAAAAAATTTGCGATCGTCGTAGCTGAATGGAATAGCGAGGTTACAGAAAAACTTTTCGAAGGAGCTTACCAGACATTAATTACTTACGGCGCTTCTGAATCAAATATCGAAAGAGGAAATGTTCCGGGCAGTTTTGAATTGACGTTAGGCGCACATTGGTTTGCACAACGCGAAGATATTGATGCTGTGATCGCCTTGGGTGTAGTAATCCAGGGAGAAACAAAACACAATGACTACATCAATCACGCCGTTGCGCAGGGAATTACAAACATCAGCATCCAAAATAATAAACCTGTGATTTTCGGTGTACTAACACCAAATAACATGGAACAAGCCATCGACAGAGCCGGCGGAGCATTCGGAAACAAAGGCGACGAAGCAGCGATGACGGCCATTAAGATGGTGGGGCTGAAGGATCAAATTGCCGGAAGAGTAGTCAGGTATAGTCAGGAATGGTCATTTATTGCAGATAGTCACGAATGGTCAAGTGTGGTCAGGAAATATTCAGATTCGTTTATGGCAAGACAACCCCTGACAATAAATGACAATCCCTGACACTTCAAAAATTTAGTAATCAAAAATTTCAATAATTAATAATTATGCAAGTCTGGAAATTTGGCGGCACTTCGGTTGGGAAACCTGAACGTATGCATTCAATCCGTGAACTTCTTTTAACGGATCCAAGTCGGAAAATTGTAGTATTATCCGCTTTGTCGGGTTCAACCAATGCGCTTATTGCGATAGGGGAAGCTGCCAAGGCAAATGAAGATGCGTCAGCTTCAAAACAGATCGATGATTTGAAAGCGCATTATGATGCTTTTATTAAGGAGCTTTATTCGACCGAAGCTGGTCTTGCCAAAGGTCAGGAAATTATTGATAATGAATTTGGATTTATCCGTTCGCTGGTTGGCATCAAACCTTTTGCTTCAAAACAGGAAAAGGAAATTGTTGCCGAAGGAGAATTATTGAGCACGCAGCTTTTCCAGGGATATCTGGAAGAAGTAGGAGATAATTCTGTGTTGCTTCCTGCTTTGGAATTTATGCGTATTGATGCAGATAATGAGCCGGAACTTGACAAAATCGAAGAAAAACTGACTGCGATTTTAGCACAGCATACGGATAAGCAAACGATCGTTACGCAAGGTTTTATTTGCAGAAATCCACGCGAAGAAGTTGATAACCTGAAACGCGGCGGATCAGATTATACAGCATCTTTGATCGGTGGTGCAATTCGTGCAGAAGAAATTCAGATCTGGACGGATATTGACGGAATGCATAACAACGATCCTCGTATCGTGAAACGTACATTCCCGATTCGTGAACTGACTTTTGAAGAGGCTGCTGAACTGGCTTATTTTGGAGCAAAAATTCTTCACCCGAGCACGATCACCCCTGCGAAACTTCGTGGTGTACCGGTTCGTTTGAAAAATACAATGCAGCCGGAAGCTCCTGGAACGCTTATCGCCAACCAATCTTCTGACAGAGAAATAAAAGCGATCGCTGCGAAAGATAATATTACAGCGATATATATTCATTCGACCCGTATGCTGAATGCATATGGCTTCCTGAGACGCGTTTTTGAGATTTTTGAAAAATACAAAACGCCGGTGGATATGATCACCACTTCGGAAGTTTCGGTTTCAGTAACGATTGATAATTCTGAACACCTTGAAGCAATCACGGCTGAACTTCGTGAATTTGCTGATCTGGAAGAAAACGACAGCGATCAGAATATCATTTGTATCGTAGGAAATTTCAGTGCAGACAAAGAAGGAATTGCATTGAAAGTGCTTGAAGCAATGAAAAATATTCCTATACGAATGATTTCGTATGGTGCTTCGGAACATAATCTTTCGCTTTTGATTCATTCGAAATACAAAGCAGAAGCACTTAATGTGCTTAATGAGCGTCTTTTTTATTATGAAGATGCGATGAAAGATATTTTCACGGCACCGTGATTTCAAAAATCTGATAACTTATTATTTAGCAATTGGCTTTTGGCGTTTAGCTGATAGCCAATCGCTAATAGCAACTAGCCACTATGTTACAGACAACTTTTATCCGCGAAAACAGAGAACTGACCATCGCCGGATTGACAAAAAAACATTACAAGGAACCGGAAGCGGCTGTTGACCGAATTATTGAACTTGACCGTTTGCGTCGTGAAACGCAGCAGGAACTGGATGCTGTATTGACGCAGTCCAATGCAAAAGCAAAGGAAATCGGTGGTTTGATGAAGGAGGGCAAAAAAGCCGAAGCGGAAATTGCAAAAGGTGAAACGGCTGCTTTAAAAGAAAGATCAAAAGAACTTGACGAACAGCATAAGGCAACAGAAGAGGAATTACTAAGCGAGCTGGTAAAACTTCCTAACCTTCCGCATGAAAGTGTTCCTGAAGGCCGTACGGCTGAGGATAATGTGAATGAGCTGGAAGAAGGTGCAAAACCTGCTCTTTTTGAAGGTGCGCAACCACACTGGGAATTGATCAAAAAACTGGGCGGAAAACATGCTCCGATTATTGATTTTGAACTTGGAAATAAAATTACCGGCTGCCGGTTTTCCGGTTTACAAAGGAAAAGCTGCCCGTTTGCAACGTGCAATGATTGCTTTCTTTTTGGATGAAGCAGGAAAAGCAGGATATACCGAAGTGCAGGTTCCGATCCTGATCAATGCGGATTCTGGTTTTGGAACCGGACAATTGCCGGATAAAGAAGGCCAGATGTATCATGATGCGCAGGATGATCTTTATTTAATTCCAACAGCGGAAGTTCCGGTAACGAATTTGTACCGTGATGTGATTGTTGCGGAAAATGAATTGCCGGTTAAAAATGTAGCTTACACACCTTGTTTCCGTCGTGAAGCAGGAAGTTGGGGAGCACACGTTCGTGGTTTGAACCGTTTGCATCAGTTTGATAAAATTGAAATTGTTCAGATTTGCAAGCCGGAAGATTCTTATCAGGCTTTGACAGATATGTCAAATCACGTAAAAGGATTGCTGGAAAAACTGGAATTGCCTTTTCGTATTTTACGCCTATGCGGTGGTGATATGGGCTTCACTTCTGCGTTGACTTTTGACTTTGAAGTTTGGTCTGCCGGACAGGAAAGATGGCTGGAATGCAGCTCTGTTTCTAATTTTGAAACTTATCAGGCAAACCGCTTGAAACTGCGTTACAAAACGGCGGATAAGAAAACACAATTGCTGCATACGCTTAATGGTTCTGCTTTGGCATTGCCACGCATCGTAGCGGCTTTGTTGGAAAACAATCAGCAGGCAGATGGAACGATCCGTGTACCGGCTGTTTTGGTACCTTACTGTGGTTTTGATACGATTGAGTAAGATTTTGATTTAAAGATATATTTAAGATTAGCCTTCACATTTTTGTGAGGGCTTTTTTGGTACCTGGCTTTTCTGCAAAAGCTCCGGAATTCCAACCTTCTTCAAAATCAACTGACCAATTTTCTCCGACGCAATTCCTTCTTCAATCTGAAAAGTATTTTCAAAATCAGTTCCGGTAATTTTTGTTTTGAAACAACGAAAGGAAATGGTGCCGGAAGTTTTATAAATTTTCAAGTAATTCGTAAAGATGCGTGGACACGAGAAAGATAGAATTTAAATGATTCGAAAAACCATCGACAACCGTTTTGGAACAATGAAAAGCATCTTCCTGATTGGTACCACGAAAGAGTTCGTCGATGATGACAAAACATTTTTCTCCTTCACTCAAAGCTTCCGCAATACTTTTTATCCGCATGATCTCATTGTAAAAATGACTGTATCCTAAATCCAGATTATCAGAAAGATGGATCGAAGTAAATAGTCTGTCAAAAAATGAGATCCTCATGTTAACCGCTGGTACCGGCCAGCCAAGATGTGCCAGATAAACGGCCACACCACAGGTTTTCAGAAAAGTTGTTTTTCCACTTGTGTTAGCGCCGGTTAGAAGACAAGAGCGGTATATCAGGATCAACTACGAAATTGTTCGGAATAGCATTTTTTATCAGTGGATGCCAGATTTTTTCAGCTTCGAAAACGGATTTCTCCTTCAACAAATTCCGGAAAGTTTAAATTATATTTTTGTTGAGCTAATACAATGGAGACGATAAGCATCAAACGTATAACAAATATCGAGAAGTCTTCGAAATGACTCTTTATGTGTAATTCTGAAATAGTAATCCCGGTAAAACACCGAGCTAAGAGAAAGCTGATCGTCCTTAATTTTTAGAAAAGAATTAATGCTGTCCGAAAGTAAGAACGATTCTTAGAAAATCGAAATCATTCTCTTGCGTCTGCCGGAATTAGTTCATATTGTCAAAATATAGAACAATTTCCCGCATGCCGCGAATCAACATCAATGTCGCCGTCAATCCGCTTTGGACAAGATAAAATTCAGCGGGATGGCGACGGGAATAAAGAAAGGTATCAACCCAGTGTTTAAATACATCCTGAGACATCGTATAAGCGATATTGAGTCGCATAATAACTTTCAGCAGCTGCTATGTAAGCTCTGGATACATTCAGTTGCCAGGATGTCAATATTCTGGGAAATTGATTTGAGGAGAAGTTGAAAAGACAGAATTTCAGAAAGCGAAGACTTTCGGTTCGCCAATCAGTTTTTTCAAAACATCCTGTCCGCCTTGTGTTTTAGTCTGATCAAAGAAATTGAAGAATACTTCCATCCTTGCTATTTCGGGCTTGAATTTGTAATTCATCAAGCGTATGATTGTCGACGGAGTGCATATCTGAAGATTTTAGCGGTGCTTCAAAAGTATGCAGATCTTAGAAAGTAATTTTCTTAAAAATAGTTAAAAATCAATCAGTTAATCCGTTCATGTCAACTGCTTTTTTGGGAAAAGCAAGCCAGACGAAATATCCGGTCAGAACGATAATGCTGATTTGAAAAACATAATCAATCAGAGAATCTGTCGAAGCGGTAATATCAGCAGGTTTCAGGTAACGCGGCATACCTAACCGCCACCAGTAGGAAGGATGGACTACGCAAAGAACATTGAAAATCAGCAGTAAAATAACCTGTTTTTTGTTCGTCCAGTCGATTACGTAAAATACCAGTGGGATCAGAAACAGGAAGATGTAATTGCTGTATGCGCTTTGCTGAACTACCATCATCGTAGCATACAAGAACCACCCAGACACGTGAAAGCATAATCCGGAAATCAGCATTTTGCAAACGAAAAGCAGCAAGAGCATGCCAGCCCGACAGAAACAACCAAGCCGATCCAGTTCCAGAATTTTTCACCGACGCCAATTGCATTAAAAAACCATGGATTGATAATAGCAAGGAACATTAGGAGCGCGCAACACTTTGGCTTCGTCCAGCGGCTGCATGAAATTCCATTCCCACCAACGGATATAATATTCCCAAAGAAATAATTCCAATGATGGCCATTGGAATCAACAAACCGTATTTTTTGTTTTTCAAGAAGAAAAATGGGAACCAGGATCAGAACAAAAATGGCTTTGGTCATCAACAAACCAATTCCTAAAATGACAGCATACCATTCTACCCGTACAGTTCTTTCTCGAACCAGATAAGCCAGAACGACAAATAGCCACATCCAGACATCTTCCTGCGCGCCTATGATGCAAAGCACCAAAGATCCCGGAAGTATCAGATAAACCAGTGCTTTGAACAAAAATGAACCGCGGGACTGAAATGGGCGGAAAAAATGCCAGGAAACCCATAAAGCAACGCCATCCATGACGGCCATGGTAAGTACGATCATTTTCGGATCATACCAGAGTTTCAGCCAGATTCCGAGAAAATAGGCATACAGCGGAGAATAAGGCGACCAGAAATCACGATAGACAATTTGTCCCATGGAAGCTTTACTACCTTCATCCCAAAAACCTAAAACATCGGAAGTTGGAGTAATGTTGGCAATAAGATAAACCGCTATAAAGGGAATAAGCCGGAAAATAACCCAGCCGACAATCAATGAAACCCGTACACTTTTATTTTCAAGCCATGCTGAAATTCTTTTTCGTTGAGCAAGATAACGATGATCAGCAGAACAATGGCGGCAAGGCTGATGCCCAATTTTCCTAAAACAATGTTCATGCCGTTGCCAGTTTTTCAGGGTTTACCACGTTTTGATACGTTTGGCGTAAAATCCAGACATAAGCATAACACATTGAGAATTTGTAAGGTGTATTCAAACAAGATTCGAAAGATTTCCGAACATGCCGAAAGAAGTATAGGAAGGCTGTCCGATGTAAACCCAGACGAAAGGCTGAACGACTGTAAGCCAGTTTAAAACCAATAAAACGACGACATGCCAGGTTTTTCGGATATCAATAATATCAAAAAGAACGGCCATCAGATAAGCGATAAGATAAGCGCCCATTGCACTTGCCTGAAAAATCATCATGCAAACAAAAACGGCAATAAAAATTCCCGGCAAGAATTTCACTGATATGCCTGTGACGTGCTTTGAAAGCCATGTAGGCTGGAATAAAAACGGTAAAAAGCAATCCGATCCAGTTGATCATTGTTGATTTTTTTTCATTGATATGAATAATCATTTCAACAAAAGGGCGGCTTATAGAAAAAAGATTTGGCGTCATTAATTGTTCGGTATGCTGAATCGGCATCAGGAACAAATCGCCGATCTGCCAGTATAAAAATCCAACTGCCGGAATTCCGACCGCCGCCATAACAAGCAGCATTTTGACCGGTTTTTTAACAACAACCAGAATCGCAGGCAGTAAAAAAATAAAAGTTACCTTGATCGTTAGCAAAGTCAGCGCAAAAAGCAGCCCGACACCAATTTCATAATTGTCTTTATGTTTAATCGTATATCGCCAGATTAGTAAAGCTGCACCCCAGAACCAGACTTCTTCCTGTCCGTCTACCAGAATATACATAAAACCAGCCGGCAGCATCAAATAAATAATAGCAAGTTGCAATGCCCGGCTGCTTTTGACTTTATATGTTTTATAGGTAAGCCAAAGAATACCGCTTTCCATCAAAACCATAAACAAAACAATGGCACGTGAATTATGCCAGATCCAAACCGGTAGACTGATAATGTACGCATATAACGGAGCATGATAAGACCAGAAATCACGGTAAACAAAACCGCCTGCTTTGGCCGCTTCGGCTTTATAAAAGAAAGAACGGAATATCGCCGCGTGGATCTTCGTTGACGATAAGAAAAATTCCGATCCATGGAATCAGACGAAGAAGAATGAAAGCCAATTGCGAAAATCGATTTTTCCTTTTCCTGCTGCCATTTTGCAAAAAGATCAGACCGGCTTATCACCCAGAAAATTCCCAGAGTCAATCCCAGGTTGATGATAAGCTTGATATAAAAAACGGTAAGAATGGGCATGTTTTAGTAAATGTCTTTTATGAAGTGTGTTGATGTAAGTCAGAGTAAATGAATATCAAGCCGCAAACTTAAGATAACTTTTTTTCAAAATGATCAGCAAAACACAAAGTTTTAATAAGTTAGAAAATCGTATGCTTGCATACTATATTGCAAAAATGTTATTTTTGATCAATTCATTAGCAATAAAAGTACTTTTCTTATGCCATACAGTGCACAACTAACCGGAATGGATTTTAATCTGAGTGAAGAACATGAGGCGGTACAATTTGCGGCCCGCGATTTTGCTCAAAATGATACTATTACCCGGTGTCATTGAAAGAGATAATGATCAGAAATTTGATCCAGACACTGATCCGAAAAATGGGTGATCTGGGCTTTTTAAGCATGATGGTGTCGCCGGAATATGGCGGAGGAGGAATGGATACGATTTCCTATGTGATTGCGATGGAGGAAATTTCCAAGGTGGATGCTTCGGCAGGTGTGATCATGTCAGTCAATAATTCTCTGGTTTGCTGGGGGCTTCAGGCATATGGAACAGAAGAACAAAAGCAAAAATATCTGACACAGCTATGCTTCCGGAGATGATAATCGGTGCATTTTGTTTATCGGAACCCGAAGCTGGTTCTGATGCGACTTCCCAGCATACGACCGCTGTGGATAAGGGAGATTATTATTTATTAAATGGTACCAAAAACTGGATCACCAACGGCAATTCATCGGAAATTTGTCTGGTGATTGCGCAAACACATCCTGAAAAAAGCATAAGGGAATCAATGCTTTAATTGTTGAAAAAGGATCGCCGGGATTTACTGTTGGGCAGAAAAGAAGATAAAATGGGAATCAGAGCATCTGATACACATACTTTGATGTTTTCGGATGTAAAAGTTCCGAAGGAAAACAGGATTGGTGAAGATGGTTTCGGATTCAAGTTTGCGATGAGTGTTTTAAATGGAGGAAGGATTGGAATTGCTGCTCAGGCATTGGGAATTGCTGCGGGTGCATTCGAACTATCATTGAAATATGCTCAGGAAAGAAAAACTTTTGGAAAACCGATCAGCGAACATCAGGCGATCCAGTTTAAGCTGTCCGAAATGGCGACACGGATTGAAGCGGCCAGATTACTTGTTTACAAAGCAGCCAGACTGAAAGATGAGGGAAAAGATTACATTCAGGCAGCGGCTATGGCAAAGCTTTTTGCGTCCGATATTGCCATGTGGGTGACAACGGAAGCCGTTCAGGTTCACGGGGGTTACGGCTATGTGAAAGAATATCATGTAGAACGAATGATGCGCGACGCAAAAATTACACAAATTTATGAAGGTACCTCTGAAATACAAAAACTTGTAATTGCCCGTGAGTTGCTAAAATAGATCCGATTTTAGGCATTTTCCTGCATATTATTCTAAATCTTGGATTAATTTCATACTTAAAAATATCACTTTTTTTCATTTTTTTGTTAATACATACTTGTATTAGTTTTGTACAATTTATTAGATTTGTACAAAAATTGAATAAACGGTCATTTCGGGCCCTTAAATATATACAAGTATGGAAGACTATAATAAGATTATTGAGTCGCTGGGTGTGAAATTTGTGAAGGCGCGTCATATCCGCATTTTACAACCGATTACAATTAAAAATTTTTACGACGTACAGAATTCACTTACAATTTTGTACGATGGAGAAGTTTCTTTTGGATAGCGAAGAATCTCATAAGGTTGAAGAAGGTGACATGCTGTTTATTCCGGGTGGAAAGCACGCAACTGTAACATACGGTAACACGCAAACTGCGAAAACGGTATCGAATGAGGAGTTCATGACAAACCGGGATAATTATATTGAAGCCGGACATGATCCTGCTTTGATCGGAAAATTGCCAAATTCATTTGGTTTGATTTCTTTTGAAGCAAAAGTTTTTGATACGGTTAACTTTTTTACTTCTCTGGATGTTCCGCCGTTTTTGATCAAAAGAGACGATCAGATCGCGATCACGATCAATCAGATCCTGACGGAAGATATGCTCGATACTCCTGGTAAAGGACGTATCATCAAAATCAAAACAGAAGAAGTTGTAATCGAAATTATTCGTTACATTCTTAAAAATAAATTGTTTGTTGAACAGCTTGTTACAAACAGTACTTATTTCAAAGATCCTCGTTTGATCGACATCTTTGCTTATATCAAAGACAATTTGGGTGGCGATCTTTCCAACAAAGTTTTGGCAAATGTTGCAAACGTGTCAGAAGATTACGTTGGACAGTATTTCAAAATGCTGACTGGTATCAATCCTCAGGATTATATCGAATACCAGCGTATGGAAAAAGCAGTTGATTTGCTTCGTACTTCGAAGAAAAGCATCCGTGCGATCGGTTCTGATGTTGGATACAAAGACACAGCTTATTTCTGCCGTCGTTTCAAAATGATGTTCGGTATTCCTGCTGGTAAAATGCGTCGTCGTGAATCTTTGATGAACGTTTAGTTTTAACAAAAGAATAGAAATAATTTAATACTTGGAGCTGTCTGAAAAGGCAGCTCTTTTTTTTGGGTAAAAAGAGAATGTAATTATTAAAATAAAAATTATAAATCCTATATTTCGCTTACTACTCAAACTAAACTTAGCATATGAAAAAATCTTCACACATAGCATTATCCATTTTGAGTTGTCTGCTGATATTCTCTTCTGTAAGTCAGGCACAGGTAAGTGTTGGACTTCGGGCGGGTGCAAATTTTGCTAACCTGGCGGTTGAGGATGAAAGCGGCCAGGAGTATCCATTCAAGGCGAAGACGGGCTTGAATTTCGCTGTTCTCTTTAATCTGCCAATTGGCAACACAACTAGTATTCAATTCGAGCCCGGATTTTCTCAGCGCGGTACCAGGATCTCTGAAACAATAAGTCAGGTTATTAATAATCAACAGGCCAAGGTGGAAGTGAACGCAAAATTGTTAATCAATTATATTGAGATGCCCATTTTGTTTCAGTTTAAACCTAAGCTGGGAAAAATTGAAGGTATACTTTCAATAGGTCCGGAGGTGCGTTTGCTTACAAATAATCTGAAGCAAAAATCCACTGTAAAATCTTACCTTGATGGCAAATTAATTTCGGAAGAGAAAGATGAAAGTTCTTACAGTTTTGGTGAAGGTTCACGCAAGTTTGATTACGGAATTCTAGGCGGAGTTGGCTTGGCTTATCCGCTGGGTAATTTAAAGATCTTTGCCGAAGGACGTTATCATTTTGGATTAAGAAACCTGGCGACACCTATTGACGCAGATGACAATTCAAAAGTGTATAATCGCGGAGCTTCCGTTCATCTTGGCGTGCTTGTACCTATTGGAAAATAAAATGCGATTCTTTGAAAATTAAATAGAAACAGGATGCCGGTACGTGCATCCTGTTTCTATTTCCATATTATTGAACCGGAGTAAGCTGTACCGTTGCTACTTTCCAGTTTCCACCTTTTCTTACGGAAACGACGGTATAGGTAACTTCATTTCGAAAACCGTTGGATTCAATTTTCCCTTTTACATTCCATGTTCCTGTCACTACGCCAACATCGCCGTAATCACGTGTACGTGTTCCGGAAAGCATGCCTGTTTCCACAGTGAGGTAACCTTGTGCAACTGCCTGTGAAAGCATGTCTCGGTCAATTTGTCGTCCGTCAAAACTGACAATCGAAAAATCATCAGACAGGATATTATTAAGTGCGTTACTATCTTCTTCTAAAAGAGCCTTAAAAAAAGTGTTGGAACACTCTGTCGCATCTAATGGCGACGCAAAACCAGCTTGTGCATAAGTGGAAACAGAGCTAAAAGTAAGGAGTCCGAAAAGCATCAATCTTTTCATAAAATGTCTATGATAGGTCTAAAGGAAATCTTAAAGAAATCTGCAAAAAAGCAGAGTGATGTGCAAATATTAGTGAAATCTTAATGATTTTCTAACAGCAGCGAAGTAAAGATTTTTTTGATTTTAGTCATTACTCGAAACTGTTTCCTGTCTTGTAAATATATGAGTAGATTCGCCTTTGATTTAGAATAAATGAATAAGCTTAAATTGACATGACAAAAATAAAATCATTCTTTTCTGTTTTAGGGCTTTTTGTAATACTGGCAGCGTGTTCCACACCTCCTGATAAACTTGGCAAGCTGGACGTCAAGAAATGGCGTCAGGATCGTGGTGGATGCAAAGGAGATCGTGTAGCGTTGATACCTGATTTAAAAATAGAACAGAAGCAATTATTGGGAAAGTTTGCAGATGATATCGGGAAAATTCTCGGAAGACCAGACATTCACCAGCTCGGCGAACGCAATACAAAATTCTATATTTACTTTTTGGAAAAAGGATCGCAATGTGATGATATCACAAAAAAGTCAGATGCAAGGAAAGTGATACTGAAATTTAATGCAATTGGGTTGATGTCGGAGATTACTTATCAGAGTCGGCCTTTGTGATTGGTCATGCATAAAACTTCTTAATCCGGATCATCTGCTCCACCGGCTCGGAAACCATATAACGTATCGATTTTCCATTTTTAAGACAAGCTCTCAAATACGTGGCAGAAATGTCAAGCAGAGGAGCTTCAACAAATTTTACGGCAGGATGATCTTTAAATTTGTGTGGCTTGGGAATTCGGGCGGGGGTATACGTATAGACCGACATATTCCAGTATTTTATCGTGGTTTTTCCAATTTGGAAATTGTGCCAGATTGTCTTCTCCCATGATCAGCTTGAATTCGTGCTGAGGAAATTTTTCCTGCATTCTGATCAGTGTATCAATCGTGAAGCTGGGCTTCGGCATGTGAAACTCAATATCAGTAACTTTCAATAATGAATTATCAGCAACTGCTCTTGATACAAGATCAAAGCGATCAAATTCGTGCAGTAAACTGTTATTTTTCTTAAAAGGATTTTGAGGACTTACCACAAACCAAACCTGTTCAAGATCGGTAGCTGTTGCCATGGTATTGGCAATGATCAAATGACCAATATGGATTGGATTAAAGGATCCGAAAAACAGACCAATCTTCATAAATTTGGAATTTAGCTGATAGAGGAGAATAGACGATTTTGAAAAAAATTTCATGACAAAAATGACAAAAACTGACAAATTCATGACATGAATTATTTTCAGGCCTAATAAATTCTTCGATAAGATTTTCGCTTCTCAAAGCATCTTCCAGATTGTCGTTAACAAGCACAGTATCAAACTCATGTTCGAAACTAAGTTCATAACGGACTTTTGCCAGCCGGGTTGCCAGTGATTTTTCGTTTCTGTGCCCCGTCCATCCAAGCCTGCGTTGAATTTCTTCTTCGGAAGAAACTTTTACAAAAACCGCCAGTGCATTTTCTTCGTAAGCTTCTTTTAATTTCAAGCCCACCTTTTACATCCACATCAAAAACAACATGTTTTCCTTCATTCCAAAGCGCTCTGGATTTCGGCTTTTAATGTTCCGTAATAATTTCCGGCATATACTTCTTCCCATTCAGCAAATTCCTGATTTGCAATTCGTTGTCTGAAATCTTCAATGGATAAGAAAGTAATAATCTTTTCCATCCACTTCATATTCGCGACGGGAACGTGTACAAGCCGAAACCGAAAATGCCAATTGCGAGGAATATTTGTTTAAAAGATGCCTGACTATGGTTGTCTTCCCAGAACCTGATGGGGCAGAAAATATGATAAGCTTACCTTTCACGCGAACAGATTAACTGTTTATTTTTGATAATAATAGTATCCAGAATACTTTGAGGGCAAGGTTTTTTTTCAATTTTGAGACTTAGTGAATCCTTAATGCATTTTTCAAGACGATACGCCTCGATACAAGGAAGGCATTTATCCATGTTTTCCCTGAAATGATCTTTTTCTGCTTCCGTAGCTTCGTCATCGAGAATTGCCTGAATGATTTTCATGCATTCAGCATGATGCTCGCAACTATGCTTCATGGTTTGTTTTTGCGCTTCTTCTGTAACAGAAGGCGTATGGGAAGATGCATTCATTACAAATTATGCTGGTAAGATATTTTTTGGAATATATATGTACAATTGTACCCTATAACCGAATAGTTGCATAAAAAAAGTTTCATAGCCTATGAATCATAACCCATTGAACTTGCATAACTTTTTAGTTTTTCTTTCAAAAGGTTACGCGCACGGTGTAATCTGGACCGGACAGTACCGATCGGAATGTCCAGAATTTTGGCCATTTCCTCATAAGTAAAACCTTCAATATCACACAAAATAATAACCGTACGGAAATCAACTGGCAGTGCATTCAACGCATTGGCAACTTCATCGCCAATAAGCTCCTGTACTGCATCGGCACGAAGGTCGACTGTGTAAGTAGTATCAGACGCTTCCTCCGAATTGTATGTCGTTTCAACTTCCTGATAATCTACTTTGGAAGGCTCTTTACTTTTCTTACGATAATCGTTAATAAAGCTGTTTTTGAGAATACGGAAAAGCCACGCTTTGGCATTTGTACCCTGCTCAAAAGAAGAAATAAACCGGAAAGCTTTCAGGTATGTATCCTGCACCAGGTCATTTGCATCGTCTTCATCCATGGTTAGGCGGAAGGCGAAGTTATACATGGAGTCTATGTGTGGCATGAATTCACGGTTGAAAATCTCGTAACGAAGATCATCCGTGTATTCATTAGTGGTGATCGATTCTGACATGGCAACTGACATAGGAATGCTGAATTTACAAAGATTAACAACAGCTCCAAATCGTACAAAGTAAATTTTGATGAATGGCGTTTCTAACTTCCTGAACTGCCATTATTTCGGGATGCACATTTTTTCGCTGAAAGGACTTTTACCTGACATTAATGATCTCGAAATAAGACGTGACCATCGTTAATTCATGTATAAACATCAAATTTCGAGCCAAATGTAGAGGGTAGGTCAAATTGTCATGTTACCTTCTCGAAAAAAGTTCCACGAGGACAATCATTATTAATGTAAACAGGGTGCTGGCCGCAATTCGAAGCAATGTATGCAATATCATGCCAAAATTATTCATCTCCATCAAAAAAAGCATTGCGTGATGAATAAGAATTAGTGGAAGAATGTAAGCCAAAAAAGCACCAATTCCCTGACTTCGAATTCCAATATCCGTCCGTTCTGCTCCTTTGGATTCCATCTGATATTGAATCAGAAAAGGACGGAGATATGCAATGAGGACCGTGGCTGCCGCGTGCATTCCAAAAGTATTGGAAAAAATATCAACTGTAAATCCGACAGCAAATCCGATTAAAAGCAGATACATTCTGCTGATTTCTGCGGGAAGAATCAGAACTCCGGCAATGTAAATGAAGCAAAAAGCATAATTAAACAACACCATATTGCGCATGAAAAAGATCTGCAGCAGCAGGTAGAGCAAAACCATTAAGGAATATTGTATTGCCTCGCGTAAACTCATTGACGGTCTCCTATGCGTTGTTTTAATTTTTCCTGTTCCCCAAGTTGTTGATTTTTCACCACATACACGTAGGAAAGGTTTCTGAAATCTGTTGCCAGGTCGCAGGCTAATATTGTAAAAGGTCTGATCCGGGTGAACTGTAACGGATTTCTACTTTTCCAACCATAATACCCGGAGGAAAAACAGAATTCATGTTTGAAGTTACAGCAGAATCACCTTTAAAGACTTTGGTATAACGTCGAAACATCGACCAGATCCAGGAAATTCGGATCTTTTCCCGGCCATTTGGCAGTACCAATTTCCTTGCTCCGAACCAGCTTGGAAGAAACCATAAACTGGGAATGCAGAATGGAAGTGATAATCGAATAGTTTTCGGAACAAAACCGAACTTTCCCAACAACACCGGTGGCAGAAATAACACCCATATCCAGGCTTGAATTCCGTCCGCAGTGCCTTTGTCAATCGTAATATACATTGTTGGTCCTGTTGGTTTCGTTATCAACTACTTTCGCAACCGTATAAGTAAATCTTGAATTAAAGGCAGAATCCGGAACGTAGCCAGCGGCGCATCTTTTGGATTTTTCTGACTTAATGCGGCTACCAAAGCATTAAGCCGGGCATTTTCATTGGCCAGATCCGCATTTATTTCATCCAGGTGTGGTATATTCTCTGTGCCGAGTTTGAAAGAGCAAGTGTTTTGGCAACGTAATAATTGGAAGTATTGAAATACGTTGCGCCCCAATACGAATTACTGCGCACGATTAAGCCATCCGCTGAAAACTTCCAGCAAGATAAATACCAAAAAGAAACGATTCCGGGCAACGAAATCTACGAGCTGGAGCATGGGCTAATATATTCACACGCAACGTGTCAGCTGAAATTTCAACTGACACGTTGTGAACGATCCAATACTACGAAATCAATACGGGTTTGTACAATTCCAGATTTTTAAGGACCTCACCGGTACCTTTTACCACCGCTTTTAACGGATCGTCTGCAATATGTACAGGTAATTTGGTTTTTTGGGAAATACGTCTGTCCAGACCGTGGATCAAGTGCGCCGCCACCTGTAAGCCAGATACCATTTTTGAAAATATCAGCTGAAAGTTCAGGAGGAGAAATTTCCAGAGCTTTCATAACGCCTTCTTCAATTTTAGAAATTGATTTATCCAGACGAATAAGCGATTTCACTATAAGTAACACGAATTTCCTTTGGAATACCGGTCATTAAGTCACGTCCGCGAACCTGGTAATCTTCCAAAGCAATTTCCAGTTCAGGAGAAGCAGATCCAATTGCCATTTTAATTAATTCAGCAGAACGTTCACCAATCAGAAGATTGTGTTCACGACGCATATAATCAACAATATCTCTTGTGAAAACATCACCTGCAATACGTACAGACTGCTCGCAAACAATACCTGACAAGTGCGATAACCGCAATTTCAGTAGTACCACCACCAATATCAACGATCATCACACCATTTGGCTGGGTAATGTCAATACCGATACCAATTGCAGCAGCAATCGGCTCGTGAACCATGTAAACTTCTTTTGCGCCAGCATGCTCACACGAATCTTTTACAGCACGTTTTTCAACTTCGGTAATTCCGGATGGAATACAAACAACCATGCGGTGAGAAGGAGTGAAAAAGCGGCTGCCGGTATCGATCATCTTGATCATACCGCGGATCATCATTTCCGCAGCAGTAAAGTCGGCAATTACACCATCTTTTAGTGGACGAATGGTCTTTGATATTCTCATTCGTCTTTTCATGCATTTGCATAGCTGTGTGGCCGATCGCTAACACTTTGCCGGTGGTTTTATCCATGGCAATAATCGAAGGCTCATCAACAACTACTGTATCTTTATGGATGATCAGAGTATTGGCCGTACCCAAATCAATCGCAATATCACTTGTCAAAAAATCAAACAATCCCATATATATTTTTAAAATTTTCGCTCACTTTGATTTCAGGTGTGCAAAATTACAGATTATTACCCACAAACAAAGGCATTTAAAAAATTTCACCATAGGGATGTTTTTTAGGCTCATAAACGTGCTGTTTTAGGCTTGTAGAATAGAATTTACAAATCCTGTGTACATTTGTTTTTACTATGGGAATCAGAGCACTTTTGAGTCAGCCTTTGGCTAAATATATTGTAGAAGAACAGCAAAACTGGATCGCCAGAAGCACTGCAGGTGCAGGAAGAATGGCGTGCAAAACTGGTTGAAAAAGCAGCGAATACGCAGTTCGGAAAAGATCATTTCTTTAAAGATATTCATACCTATGAAGATTTTAAGGAAGCAGTTCCGGTTCGCGATTATGAAGATCTGAAAGGTTATATCTGCACATCTTAAAGCAGGAGAAGAAGACATTCTCTGGCCTGGAAAACCGCTTTATTTTGCCAAAACATCCGGTACTACTTCGGGTACGAAATACATTCCCATTTCAAAAGAATCGATTCCAAATCATATCAATTCGGCCCGAAATGCTATTTTAAGCTATATTGCTGAAACCGGAAAAGCTGAATTTCTGGACAATAAACTGATTTTTCTTTCCGGAAGTCCGGTGATGACAGAAACTGGCGGAGTACTGACAGGACGTTTGTCAGGTATTTCAAATCACCATGTTCCGGCCTATTTACGGGCCAATCAGATTGCCAAGTTACGAGACCAATTGTATTGAAGATTGGGAAACGAAGCTGGATAAAATCATTGATGAAACGATAGATCAGCCGATGTCGCTGATCTCAGGAATTCCTCCTTGGGTGCAGATGTATTTTGACCGGATTATTGACAGAACCGGAAAGAAAATCAAAGACGTTTTTCCTGACTTTTCTCTCTTTATTTATGGCGGCGTAAATTTTGAACCTTATCGTGCAAAACTTTACGAATCGATTGGAAAAAGAATTGATTCGATTGAATTGTATCCGGCGTCCGAAGGTTTCTTTGCTTATCAGGATTCTCAGAAAGAAGAAGGCCTTTGCTTTTGCTATTGAACTCAGGCATCTTTTTCGAATTTATTCCGGTTGAAAACTTTTTTGATGACAAACCGAAAAGGCTTTCGATCAAAGAGGTGGAAATTGGTAAAAATTATGCGGTGGTAGTAAGTAGTAATGCCGGCCTTTGGGGTTATTCCATTGGTGATACGATTAAGTTTGTTTCAACAGATCCGTACCGGATTTTGGTTACCGGAAGAATCAAACATTTTATTTCTGCTTTTGGTGAACATGTCATTGGTGAAGAGATAGAAAAAGCACTTCGCTATGCCATGGAACGTCATCCGGAAGTTGAAGTGGTTGAATTTACGGTTGCGCCGATGGTGACGCCAAATCAGGGAAGTTTGCCATATCATGAATGGTTTGTTGAATTTGCGACAATGCCGGTAAACATGGAGCAGTTTGTGAGTGATATTGACCGGCGGCTTACAGAATTGAATGTTTATTACGATGATTTGATTAAAGGAAGTATTTTACGACAGTTAGTAACTGACTCCGTTGCGTAAAAATTCCTTTATCGATTATATGAGAGCCAGCGGAAAATTGGGCGGGCAAAATAAAGTACCCAGACTTTCCAACGACCGGAATATTGCGGATGAGTTGACGAAAATTAATTCGTTGTAAGTCTTTTATTAAAGAAATTATGTCAAAAAAAAGAATAGCCATTTTAGGCTCCACAGGTTCAATCGGGACGCAGGCTTTGGATGTTATTGAAGCCAATCCGGAAATTTTTTCTGTGGAAGTACTTACAGCGCAGAATAATGCTGATCTGCTAATTGAACAAGCGGTGAAGTTTTTGCCAAAGGTGGTTGTGATAGGCAATGAGTCGTTTTATGACAAAGTGTCTGCTGCACTTTCTTCTTTTCCTATAAAAGTATATGGCGGAAATTCGGCATTGGTTTCTGTTGTAGAATCTGATTCCATTGATATTGTATTGACAGCCATGGTGGGTTATGCTGGTTTGTTACCAACGATTCATGCCATAAAAGCTGGAAAAAATATTGCCCTGGCCAATAAGGAAACACTGGTTGTGGCCGGAGAATTGATTACCAATCTGGCCAAAGAATATAACGTAAGTATTTATCCTGTTGATTCCGAGCATTCTGCGATTTTCCAATGTCTGGCAGGAGAAGAAAATAATCCGATTGAAAAAATAATCCTGACAGCTTCCGGTGGTCCTTTCAGAGGAAAAGACAGTGCTTTTTTGGCAGCAGTTACCAAACAACAGGCACTCAAACATCCAAATTGGAGCATGGGTGCGAAGATCACGATTGATTCTGCCACGCTGATGAATAAAGGTCTGGAAGTAATCGAGGCCAAATGGTTATTCGATCTTGCAGCCGGCCAAATTGATGTGATCGTGCATCCGCAAAGTATCGTACATTCGATGGTACAGTTTGAAGATGGAAGTATTAAGGCGCAAATGGGCTTGCCGGATATGAAATTGCCGATTCAATATGCGCTTCATTATCCTTACCGATTGAAATCATCTTTTCCAAGATTTGATTTTACAGCATATCCGTCTCTAACGTTTGAAAAACCGGATCTGGAAACTTTCAGGAATCTTGCCATCGCCTATCAAGCGCTGGAAAAAAGAGGAAATGCAGCTTGTATTGTCAATGCAGCCAATGAAATTGCAGTTGAAGCGTTTCTTCAGGACAGGATTGGATTTCTGGAAATTTCGGATGTGATCATCGAAAGCATTGCTAAAATTGCCTATGTTGAAAATCCGACCTATCTTGACTACGTTGACACCAATGAAGCTACAAGGCGCTTTGCTTTGGAAATGATTCAAGTAAAAGTATAAATGAAAGCCATTTTTTTGAAATATATATCAGTTGCGCTTGCCAGTACGCTTAAATTTTTTGGAGGACCGATTACCGGCGTTATCTTAAACCTGACCTGGATTGAAACTGCGGTTTGTTCCATCGCCGGTATGATGTTCAGCGTTTTGATTGTGACTTATGTAGGAAAAGGGATTCAGGTACTTTTGAAAAAATACAGAAAAGCGCGAGCCAAAAAGATTTAGTAAGACAAACCGGATGGCGGTTCAGGATCTGGAAAAAATTTGGGATTATTGGTATTGCACTTTTAACGCCTCCATTATTCACGCCGATTTTTGGAACTGCGCTGGCTGTTGCTTTCCGGGTTCCTAGAACTTCTATTTTTTTATGGATGACATTAAGTGCGATAGGCTGGGGCTTTTTTGTGTCTTACATCGCGCACAAAATGACTTTTATTCAGGAATGGATAAAATAAAAAAGCGTACAAAAATGCACGCTTTCTAAAATGTATATCGTTTTGAAATTATCTGCTAACTTCTTTTTTCGGAGCTACTGATTTTCTTCATGTAATCACCACGGGAGAAAAATTTTTCAATGAAGCAATACATCAGGATAAAGAAATAACGGCTTCCCATTTCCTTGATTTTCAATTTTGATTCGCCGTATTTCCGGTTTGTCCAGCTATTTGGAACAACCGCATAATTGTAACCACGAACCATTGCCTTCAACGGAAGTTCAATCGTAAGGTTAAAATGCGGTGCAAGGAAAGGTTTGATACCTTCGATAGTTTCTCTTTTGTATAGTTTGAAAGCGTTGGTCGTATCGTTGTATTTGATACCCATAATCATACGCACAATGAAATTTGCCACACGGTTGATCACTTTTTTCAATGCAGGATAATCAATTACTTTTCCGCCTTTTTCCCAGCGTGAACCGAAAACGCAGTCGTAATCGCCTTCCAGCATTTTGTAATAATATTTCACAAGATCCTCAGGATCATCGGATATATCGGCCATGAATACTGCTACGCAATCTCCTGAAAAACGTTCAAGACCATAACGTACCGCATATCCAAAACCATTTGGCCCGAGATTGGTCTGATAAACAAGTGTTGGAATTTCGATGGAAAGTTCGTCCAGAACACGCACCGTTCCGTCTTTTGAATTATCGTTTGTTACGAAAATTTCGTGTGGAATATTGTACTTCTTCAAGGTTTGGTAAAGTGACCTTAAAGTGTCAGTGATCGATTCTTCTTCGTTATATGCTGGTATTACAACACTTAGCTTCATCTATGTCAGGATTGGAAAACAGTACAAATTAAAGATTATTATATTGAACTGCCAATTTTTTCTAGTTTTCGTAGTTGTTCGTCGTAGTTTGCAACGGTTTTGATAATCGTATGCGTCATACTTTTTATCAAGCCAAATGATTTACATTTTCAAACATTTCCTTTCCGGTTTTTCAAAAACCAGACATTTACATTGGAATGAACATTGCTGAGCCCGGCACTGTGTTTTCTGTATACACCCATAACTTCCGGCAAATAGCCAATTTTCCCCTTTGCAGCAAGCTGAATACTTAATGCCCAGTCTCCTGCCGCAGCATGTGCATGCCATGGTGCGAAATCTTCTGTCAGAAAATAATTCCGGTACATCCAGCTTGCAGTGGCCATAAACCAACGATCCTGAAGAATATCGTCAATGGTCGAAATCAATGGCTGGGAATCTTTATTGAACGTATGGCTCGGCGATCCGTCTTCATAAGTTACCAGCATGTTGTGGTGACAAATTGCGAAATCCGGATGTGAATCCAGAAAATCCACCTGTTTTTGAAGTTTGTGCGGATCCGTCCAATAATCATCACCTTCACACATCGCAACATATTCGCCTTTACAGGCTTTAAGTAATTGCAGTACATTATTTCTTCCCGCAAATTCCCGTGGACTATCTGGTCCCTGATTTTCCTTATGAAGATAAGCTCTGATTATTTCAGGATATTTTTCAGCATATTTTTGAATAATCTGCTGAGAATGGTCTGTGGAAGCATCGTCACCGATTACAATTTCAAATGAAAAATCCGTTTCCTGCATGAGCGCACCTTTCAGCATTTGCTCAATATATTCTTCGTGATTGAACGTTGGAACACAAACGGAAACTTTGATCATAGTCATTCAGAATTAATTTTTCAATGACTAGACTGGCGAATCCGATACGGCAAAAGAGCCACAAAACTGTAAGCACTCATCAACCATTTCGGCAAAATATAATCGCGCGTTACTTCCTTGCATTCAGTTAAATCCGCGCCTTTAAGGAAAAGATAATTAGCAGCCAAGCCCGCCTTTCGGAAGTAACTTCTTGACATTTGTTTGGCGTCCAGTAACATACGATAATATCTCGCAATGTTTTTTCTCAAAGATTTATCAAACTGGTGATTCGTTTCTTCGTTAATTCCTTTGTACATCATGATCCGGTTACGCAGAAAACGCACGTCACGGTAATGATCCTTAAAGCTGGCGCCGCCTTTATTTTTTCTGTAAACTGACATGACTCCTGGAACATATCCGATGGGGCCATTTTTTGCCAGAATTACATAACGTGGAATGTCGCCGCTCGTTGATTTCAAAAACCATTCAGGATAATACATTAAATGATTTTTGAACATCACAGCCGAAGTTGCCATAAACCAGATCTCATCTTCTCCGATAAGATCTTCCATTTCGATTTTTTCCTTCTGATTGGGCGGATTCACTTCAACAGAAGGTGATCCGTCTTCAAAAGTGATGAGCGCATTGTGAAAGCAGGCAGAATAGTCAGGATGTGAATCCATGAAATCAACCTGTTTTTGTAATTTGTTAACATCTGTCCAGTAATCATCACCATCCAGAGGTGCAATGTACTTGCCGTCAGCAAGTTTCAGCGTTTCAATGGTATTGAAAAGACCGTTCTGCCCAAGATTTTTGGAATGCAGAACGGCCTTTACTTTTCCGGGATACCGGTTTTGATAATCTAAAATAATATCTCTCGCTCCATCCGTTGAGAAGTCGTCGCCGACAAGTATTTCGTAATCAAAATTTGTCGTTTGATTCAAAGCACTTTCTATTGTTTTACCAATAAAAGCGGCCTGGTTGAACGTAAGTATAACTACACTTACCTTATTCATAATTATTTAACTGTCAATGGATTAGCTGATATTCTTCACGTTTCGTCATAAAATGGCAAAGCCATTACTTTCTCAGCTAAATACGTGCTGTAATTGCTGCACGCTTGGGAAATCCGGCGTCACCAATTCCTTTTCAGGTGCATAGATATAAGCCATCGGATATCCGCGCTCAATAAATGTAGGTTCGTCAAGATTGTTATAACGTAACTGAACCGACCAGCGAATATTATTAGTAATGTTATTTCCCGACTGATGTACCAGAAAGGCAGAAAATATCAGAATATCTCCAACTGAAAATTCAGTCTGAACAAAATCTTCGTCTTTAATTCCAGCTGTAATTCCACCCTGGTAACCAGAAGTATTGGATTCTTTCAAACCTGTTTTATGGCTACCCGGAATCACCTGCAAAGCACCAATATCAGCACCTGCATCAACCATAGGAAACCAGATTACAGTGCTATCCAAAGATCCCTGACCTGTACGCCAATCCTGATGTGCATCCAGTTTCCAGTGTTTGCTGCCATCTTTTGACAAAAAACGGCTGTTAAACTGCATGGCAGGACGGGCTCCAATGATCGGATTTGATATACCAACTTGCTTCAACAAATCTTCAATTTGCGGATCAACGCCAAGTCTGTGTAGAGAAAATGAATGCTGAACGGTTTTTCCGGTATTGACAAAGGCGTTAAAATCCTTTTCGAAAAACTCAAACATTGCATTTTCGAAAGCGTCTTTATCGTCAATGTCAACCGATTTTCCGGTTACTCTTTTTATCTGGGAAGCAAAAATTTTGCGTGCCTCGGTATAAATTGAATTGATTAAATCTTTATCTAAAAAATTACGGAGAATAACATATCCGTCGTTGTTAAATTGCTGCTGAAGTGTGCTCATTTTTATTGTTGATTTTCGATTTATAAAATGAAAAACAAATTATGAAACTGCCGTTTTTAAATTAGTATAACTAACTGTTAGTTATATACTTAAATTGTATTTATCAGTAATCTCAATTCGTTATTCGCAAATTTATAATTCTTTTCGTAGTCAAATAATGACTTTGGTTATTCTTTTTAGTGACTAGGAAAATTAATCTTCCCAAACCGCATAAGCAAATCCTGCCGCACCAAATCCATTACCATTATAAAGCAGATATTTCTTGCCGTTATGTTCGTAATAGTTGGCATAATTGATCATCTGATAATCGAAATCTTCCGGGTTTTCAGATTTTCCAATTCCTACCAGATTATCCTTACGTTCCCAGGTTTCTCCATCCGTTGACTCTGCATAACCCAGGCGATAACTTTGGTTACGATCGGTGCGATAATCCGTGGCGTTTCTGTAAGAATAGTACATTTTGTAAATGCCATTTTCTTTAAAAACACTCGGGCGACCAACTGCATGTAAGAAATCGTCGAAATCAAGTGTTGGAATATCACTGATATCCCAATGAATTCCATCTTTCGAAGTAGCAGATTGTCCACGATAAAATGGCTCAGGATAACCGTGGATATATTCGCACTTATGTCCTGAAATGTACCACATTCTCCATGTCCCGTCGTCTTCACGCAAAACAGAAGGTTGTGCAGCCCAGATCGGATTTTGTATGCTGCGATCCATAATCGGGCCTTTGAACATTTTTTCAAATGTTAATCCGCCGTCTTTGCTTACAGATAATCCCATCGATAACCGATACGAATTATGTGTTCTGTTCCAGCCAGTATAATAAAGCCAGATATCTCCGTTTGGCATATCCACAAACCAGGCAGGCATTGCGCCGGTTTCGTCATATTCTCCCGGACCGCCTAATTCCAGGACAGGTTTGTCGTGGATATAAAGAATCTTTGTTGGATCTTCATAATCTACGTCGATAAAAGTTGGTCTGGATTGACCGCTTGCATCGCGGGATGAAAAATAAACGCGTAAAAAATCTTTATGCTTGTAAGCAAATGGAACCTGTGCATGCGAAAGACTGTGCGGCAAAGTTCCATCCGGCTTGTATACTACTCCTTTTTTAACCCACATATTTTTATTGATTTCAAAAGTCTGCCTTTCGGCAAATTATTTACAACAAACTGATTTGCTGTAAAATCAACTGCTAAATTTCTGTTAAGCGTCCGCTTTTTCAGCGCGTAAACGCCAGTTGTCTACGAAATCTTTTCCAGGAATTGGAAGATCAATATCAACTTCCGGCGCTTTTGCTGTAACAGTGTATTCCATTACATAAAAAGCATTCCCGAAAACATAATGCAATTTGAAATTCTCAACATTTGCAGGAACATCTTCAATCGGTACCTCGGCACGGAAAAGAGGATTTGCTTTCAATAAAGTAGCATAAGTCGGTGTATTCCGTAACCATGGTGCAACACTTTCGTCACCCACAACCACTTTTCCGCCAGGACGAACAACGCGCGTCAATTCATCAAATGCTTTTTTTCTTTCAGAGAAAGTATTGATACCACCGAAATGGAAAACAGCGTCAAAAGTATCGTCGGCAAATGGCAGATAAGAACCATTTCCTAAAAAGTAATGAACGTTAACATCGTCAGTAGAAAGTTTCTCCTGAGCAAGTTTCAGCATATTTGGAGATAAATCAGATAAAACCGCAGTTCCGCCTGGTTTTACTTTTTCCAGAATCAAAGCAGAATCTTTTCCTGTTCCTGCACCAACTTCAAGTGCTTTCATACCTGGTTTCAAATCCATCAAATCAATAAAAAAGCGGCGTGTTGCTGCTTCGTCTGAATGATTTAAAGTTTCAAAAACCCATGAAACGCCTTTGTCATAACGAAGAAATGCCTGATCGTAAAGATATTGTTCATGTGCGTCGCCTGGTAGTAACTCCTTAGGATAAAGCATGTTGACAATTCCTGTGTCGCCTACTTCATATATTGTACCATCTTCACTGGTAAGCGTTTTGCCGTCTTCGGCGATTGTTAATGGACTGCCGGTAAGCGGACAAACCAACGCTTTTAGAAAATCCTGATGCGTCATTACGTTTTTTGCTATATTGATGTGTTAAGCCAAAATTACTTTTTTTTCTTAGAAGTACTTTAATATTAGGCAGTGATGTTACTAAAAGGGCTATATAAATCTTCTGATTTTTTCGAATCCCATGTTTTCGTCATTCTGCCCGATTTTATTTCTTCGTACCTTTGCGGGGCTTATGCGGAAAAATAATTAATTCCGGTGTGCTCATAGTATTCATTTTCTCTTTGTACATATGTTTGACCTGCAACAAAAAATAAAGTCACTCGCGAAGGAACAGGCGGCGAGCGTTGTCGCCAACCGCCGGCATTTACATACAAATCCGGAATTGTCGTTTGAAGAATTTAAAACTGCACAATTTGTCGCAGAAGAACTTCGTGCATTGGGACTATCGCCGCAGGAAGGTATTGCAGGAACTGGACTTGTTGCTTTGATTGAAGGAAAAAATCCGGGAAAAAAAATTGTCGGTTTACGTGCTGATATGGATGCGTTGCCGATTGTTGAGGCAAATGACGTTCCTTACAAATCACTCGTTCCAGGTGTTATGCACGCTTGCGGGCATGATGTGCATACGGCTTCGTTACTTGGAACAGCAAGAATTTTAAACCAGTTAAAAGACCAGTTTGAAGGAACAATAAAACTTGTTTTTCAGCCTGCTGAGGAAAAAGCACCAGGTGGAGCTTCTCTGATGATTAAGGAAGGTGTTCTGGAAAATCCCAAGACCAGTAAGTATGATGGGACAGCACGTCGCTCCCAATATTCCGGTTGGTAAAATCGGTTTCCGTGAAGGAATGTACATGGCCAGTACGGATGAATTGTATGTTACCGTAATAGGAAAAGGCGGTCACGCAGCGGCACCAGATCAGTTAATAGATCCGATTTTAATCGCCTCACACATTGTTGTGGCTTTGCAGCAAATCATCAGCCGATATAGAAAACCGTCAAATCCAGCTGTTTTATCATTCGGTCGTTTTATTGCAGACGGTGTTACCAATGTAATTCCAAACGAAGTTACCTTACAGGGAACATGGCGTTGCATGGACGAACAGTGGCGTGAAGACGGATTGAAAAAAATGAAGAAAATGGCAGAAGGCATGGCAGAAGCCATGGGCGGAAGCTGTGTTTTTGAAATAGTAAAAGGATATCCGTTTTTGAAAAATCATCCGGAATTAACCCGTCGGGTAAGAACGGCTGCTACTGAATATATGGGTGCAGAAAATGTGGTAGACCTTGACCTGTGGATGGCAGGAGAAGATTTTGCATTTTATTCCCAGGTTGTCGATTCCTGTTTTTACAGATTGGGGACGCGCAATGAAGCCAAAGGAATAATTTCCGGCGTGCATACCCCAACCTTTGACGTAGACGAAACATCACTGGAAATAGCGCCCGGACTAATGAGCTGGCTGGCTATTTCTGAACTGGCCTGTTAGCAGGAATATATCTTTTAAAATAACTATTGACTTTAAGGCTAAGCACACCTAAAATTGCTTCCTTAAAAATTCCGCGAGACATTTTAGAGGCTCCTTTTGTCCGGTCTGTAAAGATGATTGGAACCTCTACAATGTCAAATCCGAACTTCCAGGAATTGAATTTCATTTCAATCTGAAAAGCGTATCCGATAAATCTGGATCTTGTCCAGATCAATCGTTTCCAAAACTTTACGTGTGTAGCAAATAAATCCGGCAGTAGGATCCATGATCGGCATTCCGGTAATTGTCCGTACATAATATCCTGCAAAATAAGACATTAAAACACGGTTGATCGGCCAGTTTACAACATTTACACCCGTAATATAACGTGATCCAATGGCAGCGTCGTGACCTTTTTCTGCACAGGCTTCATACAAGCGGAGTAAATCTTCCGGCGGGTGCGAAAAATCAGCGTCCATTTCGAAAATGTATTCATAACCTTTTTCAAGCGCCCATTTGAAACCATGGATATAGGCAGTGCCCAAACCAAGTTTTCCTTTTCGTTCAACGAGATGGAGAGATTCGTTGAATTCTTTCTGTAATTCCTTTACCGCAGCACCAGTCTGGTCCGGTGAGCCATCATCAATAATTAATATATCGAAAGGTTTTGAAAGGCTGAAAACCTTCCGGATAATCGCTTCAATATTTTCAATTTCGTTGTAGGTGGGGATTACTACAATGCTTTGGTTCACTGGTAATTAGTTTATAGTTGTAGAAGATTTACCGTTACCGTTTTAAGGCTTAATATTTTTGGTTTTTTCCCTCTGCTCAATTTGCTTCTTCACGTTTTCATAGATACGCGTCATATACTGCGGATGTGTCATATAAAAAGAATAACTGGTCCTGTAAACAAGCGTATCCACTTTATTTTTTTTCCAGACTTCCTGTTTAAGTTTATCAAATATCAGAATGGAAGAATCCAGGGATTTTAACTGTAAACGGGTAACACGCGATTCTGCAATATGAATATCTGTCAGAATATCAGCCATTTTTTCCTCTGAAAGTGTTCCTTCCGGTGGTTTCTCCTCTTTATTACAGCCCGCAAAAATCATGGTTAAACTTCCTGCCAGTATCAAACTACGTGAGAAATTAATAATCCGTCGCGTCATAATTCCCAAAATACCTATCTTTGTTTAGCTGCAATAAGTTGCAAAGGTGGTAATTTTTTCGGAAAACACATGTTTGAACTGTTTTTGGGGAAACTCCGAAAGTACGAAATACGGATGCGGAAAGCGGTTACGAGTGAGAGACATGGAAATTTTCACTCCGTTTTTAAAGGCTCCGGACTGGAATATGACGATCTTCGTCTGTATCAGTATGGCGACGATGTCCGTGCTATTGACTGGAATACGTCGGCCAAAGGTCATGGGACTTTTATAAAAATTTTCAAGGAAGATAAAGAGCAAACGGCATTTTTTATGCTGGATGTAAGTGCTTCTCAACGTGTTGGAGAGGTAAATAAACTTAAAATTGATATTGCCAAAGAAATCTGCGGAGTCTTGACTTTATCTGCTATTCAGGAAGCCAGCCGGGTTGGTTTGTTATGTTTTTCAGATAAAAATGAAAGATATATTCGTCCGTCGGATGGGATGAAACATGGATATAGCTTACTTTCTGAACTTTATAAACTGATACCGGAATCAACAAAAACCAACATTTCGGATGCTATTCTGGTTGCATTAAATGTTTTGAGACGACGTAGCCTAATCTTTCTGATTTCTGATTTTATTGATACCAATTATCAGCATAACCTGAAAGCGCTGGCCAGAAAACATGATCTGATTGTCATCCATTTGTATGATCTCAGGGAAACAAGTTTGCCAAAACTTGGAATTATTCCGCTTTATGATGCGGAAAAACAAAGGACTACCTGGGTAAATACTTCATCCAGCCAATACCGGGAAGATATGGCAAATCGTTTTCAAAGCAGAAGTGCAGAACTGGAAAAACTTTGTCACCAAAACCGTGCAGATTATATTTCCATTAATACCCAGGAGGATTATGTTCCCGCGCTGATCCGCCTTTTTAAAGTCAGACGTTATGCAAAAGGCGGAATGGCTTCATCTTAATTTGAATTGTGGCTCAGCTAAAAACCCAGAAATTTTGTTTTCCCTTTTAACCCAAAGTATCAGATATCATTTTTTGCGAACAATCTTTTTGTTTTGCGTGATCTTTTTGGGAAATATATTTTCAGAAAATGTTTTGGGGCAATCAATTCCAAAGGGAAAATTCCTGTCTGATAGTATTGAAGTTGGAAAGCCATTTTTTTATGCGCTGAGTTTCAAACATGCACCTAAAACGGAAGTTTTCTTTCCGGATACAACCTATAATTTTTCCACCTTTGAAGTTCTTTCCAAGAAAAATTTCACTTCCAGCACAGACCAGAAAGGAAGTCTTGACAGCGCGGTTTATCAACTGGTAACTTTTAATATTTCACCAGCACAAATACTAAAAATCCCGGTTTTTATTTTTAACGGAAAAGATTGTACAGCTGTTTTTACAACTACGGATTCTATTTTTTTACGAAAAAGTAATTTCAAAGGAATAACTGATACGACTTCTTTAAAACCTGAAATCGGCTTGTTGCCGCTAAGCAATGAATTCAATTTTTCAATATTTATTGGTTTTTTAACCTTGGCTATTGGTGTTGCGGGAAGTGTTTACTGGCTTTTTGGGAGCGATATTTACAAACAATGGCAATTGATTAAACTGCAACGGAGGCATATGGAATATAATCGTTCCTACAACCGTTTGCTGAAAAACGCCAGAGAACATAATGATATTAAAGACGCGGAAAAGGCCATTATTGTCTGGAAAAATTATCTGGAACGATTGGAAAAAAAGCCTTTTGCAACCTACACAACAAGGGAAATTATGGATAATATGCCAGATGAAGGACTTGCTGTGGCATTAAAAAATATGGATGGAATTATTTACGGACAAGTCAAGTCCAAAGAAATGGACAAATCACTGGAAGTACTGAAAATGGGTGCGATGCGGCTTTATCGAAATAAACGCAGAGAGATTTTGGAAAATACTACACCTTCTGAGATCTGATTATGGAACAATGGTTTTCAGCTGAAATGGTTTACGCTGGATATGCTCAGGTCTTACGAATGGGTTTATCCGTACTTTTTGTATGCGCTTCCGGCAATTCCGTTTTTATTTTGGCTGAGAAGTGCATTTCACCGGAAACATCGTCAGCGGCTTGTTATTACATATAATAAGGAGCGGTCAAGAATGGATTGGCTGACACTTTTACGTTTTTTTCAACCGGTTTGTATTGCGTTGGCACTGGCATTAATTCTTATCGCGCTTGCCCGTCCGCAAATTGTTTCGGAAAGAACGGACAAGTTTTCGGAGGGGATTGACATTATGCTTTTGATTGATATTTCAGATTCGATGCTGGAAAAAGATCTTAGTCCAAATCGTTTGGAAGCTGCAAAAAGAGTAGCAAGACAATTTATTCAGGGACGTTTACAAGACCGGATCGGACTTATTATTTTCGCCGGAGAAGCCGTGTCACTTTGTCCACTAACAACGGATTATGAATTGCTATATGGTTTTCTGGATGAAATTGAACCGACCATGATCCCGACCGCCGGAACTGCGATTGGTAGTGCTTTGGCGGTTGCCGTGAACCGAATGCGTGAAACTTCGGGGGAAAGTAAAGTGGCGATTTTAATCAGCGATGGCGATAATACTTCCGGAAATCTTGGCCCGACAACCGCTGCACAATTAGCGAAAGCTTTTGGCGTTCGGGTTTATAGTATTTCGGTTGGGAAAACCAGAAAAATGATCAAAGCATCTGATAGTTTAAATGTGTCAAATGCGGTAGTTGATGAAAGTGAATTACAAAAAATTGCTGATTTGGGAAACGGAAAATATTTCCGGGCTACGGATAATACGGCGCTGGGATCTGTTTTCAAACAAATAAATCAGATTGAAAAAGTAAAATCGCGGAATGTGGTTTCCCGTGATGTGAGTGATTATTACCGTGTTTATCTCTATTGGGCCGTGACGCTGCTCTTGATTGCTTTGAGCACAAAGAGTACCTTTATGGCTAATATTCTTGAAGACTGATGTTAAAATCTTATTACAACAAAGACGTCCGTGAAGCGGGATTGGATGAAGTGGGGCGTGGTTGTCTGGCCGGACCGGTGGTTGCTGCGGCGGTAATTTTGCCATTAGATTATACCCATGAATTTCTTAACGATTCAAAACAACTTACCAGTGTTCAGCGTGAAATTCTGCAAAAAGAAATTATGCGCGAAGCCATTGCCTGGGCAGTTGCAGAAGTTGATAATTTTGAAATTGACAGGATCAATATCCTGAAAGCCAGTTTTTTAGCCATGCATCTTGCTGTGGATAAGCTGCATACAAAACCGGAACATTTGCTGGTTGATGGAAATCGTTTTACGCCTTATCCGATGATTCCGCATACCTGTATTATCAAAGGAGATGCGCATTATTTGTCAATTGCCGCTGCTTCAGTTTTGGCCAAAACGTATCGTGATAATCTGATGAGTGAACTTGGCACTTCAGCATCCGCATTATGGCTGGGAAACAAATGTTGGTTATCCAACGATTCATCACAGAAAAGCGATCCGGCTGCACGGAACATGTTCCTATCACCGCATGAGTTTTCGGTTACTGAAAGAAGAAATCGAAGAAATGGAAGTTGATATTGAAGAAGGAAATTCGGAAGTCTAAACTTTCGGTTTTTTATAAAGCGGAACAGTGCTGCAAGGTTCTCCAAACATCAGGCTTTGTGCAACAGGTTTCAGCAGATTTGTAATTTCAACATAAGCTGAAATCGGAACAGGAAGTTTGCTGCATCCTTTAATCACCACTTTTTTGCCGCGAAATTCTTCTGCGTCGATTTTGCCAATTGCATCCGCAAAAAGTTTGTCTTCCAAAGCATTTAAATCTCCGAAAACAACTGCGTTTGCATAAGGTTCGAAGCTGAATTGCCAAAAGCATATATGCCCAGGTTGGCACAATAGCATCTTCGGAACAGATAATCGCTACATTTTTTCCAGTGATACTGCGACCAGTCATTGGCTTTCAAAAACTCACGAAAATCTTTTTCACGAAGGATCATGCCCTGTAAAGATTATCTTTCAAATCGTAAATTACCCTTTCACCAGGATGAAAAGTTCTTCAAGATCAAACGATACAATGCCACTGGTGGCTACACGGTTAACAATTTCTTCGGTTTCCATAGATTTTACTGTGTTTGAAAGAATAACACAAATGAAGGAAAGTTTGTTTTCAGGAAATCAATAAAAATGAAGATCCGTTAAACGGCAGGCGTAACTTTGCGGGTAGGAGGCGACATAAAATCTTTCAGATAATAAGGCTCAAAAGTCACAATGTCCTCAAATTCACCTTTTTCAAAAGCTTTAATTCCCAGCATCCCAACGGTTTTTGCCGAAGGGCGAATTTCCGTAGAAAGGAAAAATGCATTAGGATTTTGTTCAAATAATGGTTTACACTTCGCCGCACCATCACCGAAGAAAACTACTTTATTCGATTCAAGAATATTTTGAAAAGAATCTTCCTGCAAAATAACAGCTTTGGTTGGCTCAATAATGTTCAAGATCTGAATTGAAAACAGAAGCATAAACTTCCATTCTCCGCGCATCGATCATCGGACAAAAAAGAAAATCGTCAGAGAAAAACGGTTTAACCTGAAGAGCCATTGCTTCCAGTGTATTAATTGCAATCAGAGGTTTGTCAATAGCATAACACAATCCTTTGGCAGTAGAAACCCCAACGCGTAACCCTGTGTAAGAACCAGGTCCTTTTGCGATCACAACAGCATCCAGATCCTGTAATGTATAACCGGAATGTTCAACAGTACTGCTGATCAAAGTCGTCAGCATGGCAGAAGAGGAACGGTCAGTATATAGTTCATAATCAGCCAGTAAGCCGGCTATCATTATGAAGTGCCACGGAACAACCGCGGGTGGAAGTATCGATACTAAGTAAGAGCATGAATTGAATAATTACATCGGCTTTCGGCGGTCAGCAATCGGCTTGGCAATTTGCTAAAATCTAAATTTTGGCCATAGTCTGACAGCCGACAGCTGATTGCCGAAAGCCTACTTTTTCGTTCCCTTTAAAATTTCGTGGTAACGAGTGTTGTCTTTGAAAAGTTTGATCGCTTCTTTTACTTCCGGATCTTCATTGAAAGAAGCTTCGCGCATTCCTTTTTCCAGATAATAATGTTTCAGAATTTCTTCTTCCAGAATCATTTTGATCTCCGGTTTTAGAAATCTGCAAATCATTATCCTTGCTATGCGCCAGTTTTGATCTTAATCCTTTAAGCTGATCCTGAATTACATCAATCGATTTTTCCTTTTTCGCAGAAGCTTCAAGATCATTCAAATCTCTTTCAACCTGCGTTGTATAATCGTATTCTTTGTTGCTCAGCCATTTTACAAAATCGCCATATTCAGCATCTGTCAGGTGAAATTCTTTGGCCGGTTTGATCGTCTTATGCTCAAAATGATATTTCATCGCATAATCAAAGAACAAGCGATTTCTTGCCAAGGGATAATGCCAAGGGGAGAATACGTTTCTTTTTCAGTAAGAATATCCGGCAAAATTCCACCGCCATCGTAAACCACACGACCGTTACGCGTTTTAAAGGCGGTCATCAGCGAATCAGGAAGTTTTCCTACACTGCCATCCTCATTACGATGCGCATAATCAATCGCCTGAATACAGCGACCGCTTGGAATGTAATATTTGGCAGTCGTGATTTTCATTTTGGTATTGTAGGAAAGATCGCGGGTCGTTTGTACCAAGCCCTTTTCCATAAGTTCTTTGTCCGATCAAAACACCACGATCGTAATCCTGAATTACGCCGGAAACAATTTCTGCTGCTGACGCGCTTCGGTCATTTGTCAAAACCGCAATAGGAATTTCGATATCCAAAGCCGGATTGTAAGCTGTGTAAGCTTTATTCCATTCTTTTACTTTTCCTTTTGTCGTTACAACTTCTTCACCTTTTGGAATAAAAATATTGGAGATTTCAATCGCCATATTTAATAATCCACCCGGATTATCACGCAAGATCCAGAACCAGATGTTTCATTCCTTTTCCTTTCAATTCCTGAAAAGCAGTTTTTACTTCACGGGAAGCTGTTGCGGTAAAATCTTTTAGATCAATATAACCAACATCTTCACTGATCATGCCGTAATAAGGCACATTGGTAACCTTTACAATATCACGATTGATCGTAACTTCAATCGGTTTTGGAATTCCGTAGCGCTGGATTGTCAGCGTTACGCTCGTTTGTGTTTGTCCTTTTAATAATTTTCCGGTATCAAAATCTTCACGGGTTGAAAGATCAATTCCGTTGATTTTTGTGATTTCGTCGCCCAATTGAAGACCTGCTTTTTGAGCCGGCGTATCTTCATAAACCATCATCACGGTATGTTTCCCATCCGCAGAATTAACCATGGCGCCGATCCCGTTATACTTTCCGGTGGTCATCGTCATGTAATCCTCAATATCATCCTCAGCATAATAAACCGTATACGGATCCAGCGATCGCAGCATACCGTCGATACTGGTTTTGATCAACTGATTTGGATTGATCTCATCGACATAATATGCATTCAGCTCTTTGAAAAGCGTCGCATAAATATCCAGATTTCGTGCAATTTCAAACAAACGGTCGTCTTGCTTGAAAGACACAAATGCCAGTCCGGCAACAACCGGAGTGGCCAACAAGAAGGGAACGAAGATACTTTTTCATCTATTGTCTAGGATCATTGACCTTGATTTTTCCGGAGCGCCGGAGGCAATTTCAACAAGCGGTTAAGCGATTGCTTCATGGCCGTTTCAATAACGTCAAAAGTTGATATTTCTTTCGCAATATACAAAAAAGCAATGTACGATGGTCTTGATTCGGCAGGAAGGGAAAGTAAAGAAGCTTTGTTAAGGCGATATGCTTCCCGGCAGCGTCTTTTTACCTGATTGCGGTCGACAGCTTTTTTGAACTGACGCTTTGAAACGGAAAAAAGCAGTTGGGGAAATGGGGGAGGAGCTGGTATCGTACATATACAATACCCGAAAAGGAAAGAGGTAGAACGTATGTACATCCGCACTACCTCTCTGAAAAAGCCTTCCAATTAATGTCGGGCTACATAAACGCTCATTTTTACCAAATGTTTGTTTCAAGTTCTTGTAGAAAAAAAACGTGTATTAAGTTTGAGAATTAATCGAACTTAATACACGATTAAAGACAAGGTGTCTCCGATTTGGTATTACCAACCAGGTATTACCCTACTCAAACTTTCAAACCTTGATTATTGCTTATGACGTTTTTCGTCTGAAACCGTTAGTTTCCAACGACCTTTCTTGCGACGGGCCGTTACAACTTTCCGGCCATTTGCCGAAGACATTCTTTCACGGAATCCGTGCTTATTTCTCCTCTTGCGATTCGATGGTTGATAGGTACGTTTCATCTCATTATCAAATTATTGCGCTGTAAAATCTCTGCTACCCGTAATTTTGGCTTGCAAAGGTAGAAAAAAAATTGAATTATGACAAGGCTTAAAAACTTTTTTCTTTTCATAACATGCAGGTAGTATGAAATTTATAGAAAAAATGCGTGAGATTTGTTCAAATATGAGCACCAGATTTTAATTTAAAACCTAATCTTCATGTACTACAACGTCCATACACATCCTCATGCGCATGATACCGATGTGCTGTTTATCGAAAATCTGTATAAAAATTTTGAACAGAATATTGAAGGAAGAAAAGTAAGTATGGGCCTGCATCCCTGGTATCTGGAAGCGCAAAATCTGGATGAACAACTTGAAAGTTTAAGAATAAATTTGTCTAAATCAGAAGTTCTGGCTGTTGGTGAATGCGGATTGGACAAACTTTCGACTACTGATTGGGCATTACAAATAAAAGCTTTTCAGGCGCAGATTGAGTTGGCAGAAGAAGTTAAGAAGCCGATTATTATTCATTGTGTAAAAGCATTTAATGATGTTTTGGCAATGTTGAAAAATATAACCGTTCCGGTTATTTTTCATGGAGTTAATAATAAACTGTCAATCATTCAGCCGGTTATTGATGCCGGATATTATTTATCATTTGGAAAATCATTATTGGGTTTTAATGAAGCCATTCTGAATACTTTCCGGGAAACGCCTTTGGAGCAAATCTTTTTAGAAACGGATGATGCCGATGTTGATATTAAAGAAATATATAAATCAGCCGCCAGGATTAAAGATATTTCCGAAAAAGAGATTCTTTTGCAGGTGGAAAAAAACTTTTTAAACCTGTTTCATCAATAATGGAGGATTTCGCCTGGTTGTCCAGAACCGAATTATTAATCGGAAGAGAAAAACTTGTCAAACTTAGTAAAGCACATGTGCTGGTTATCGGTTTGGGTGGAGTGGGCTCTTTCGCTGCTGAATTTATTTGTAGAAATGGTGTCGGAACGATGACTATTGTGGACGGCGATACCGTTGATCCGACCAACAGAAATCGTCAATTACCTGCGCTATCGACCAATCATGGCGTTAGCAAGGCGGATATTATGGCAGAGCGTTTAAAAGCGATAAATCCGGAATTGACTTTACATGTTGTCAAAACATTCATCAATCCGGAAGCCGTCGACGAAATTCTTTCGGTGCATACCTACGATTATATCGTTGACGCAATTGACAGCGTAACCCCGAAAATCACTTTTTTGAAAGAAGCTTTCAACCGGAAAATGCGGATTGTAAGTTCGATGGGAGCAGGGGGAAGAATGGATCCTACGATGATACGGGTAGTTGATATTTCTAAAACCTTCAATTGCAATTTCGCGCAGCAGGTTCGGAAAAACCTGAAAAAGGAAGGAATTTACAAAGGAATTAAAGCCGTGTTTTCTTCGGAGGAACAAATCAAGGAATCGCTTATTTTGACCGATGGAAGCAATTATAAGAAATCTGCTTACGGTACGATGTCTTATTTGCCGGCAACTTTCGGCGCAACCTGTGCTTCTGTGGTAATCCGGGATTTGATTGAGGATTGAAATAGATCCCGGCATTGTTGGTACCGGGATCTATTTTTCCAAAATGATTATATCTCAACCACTATTTTACCTTTCGCCTGATTACTTTCCATGTAAGTATGCGCTTCTGAAATTTCTTCCAGTCTGAAAGTTTTGTCAATATTAAGATTGATTTTTCCTTCCGCAACAGCGTCAATAAACTCCTGAAGTAAATCCTTCTGCAAGTTTGCCGCATCGCCCATATAAACCGTTAATCTTCCCAGCGAAGGAATATCACCCATTGGGGTGAATTCATTCATCGTCCAGGTACCGCCCAAAATTCCGGTCATGCATACAATTCCTTTCGGACGCAGACATTGAAGAGAATCTTTTAAAGTTTCCGTACCGATCAATTCAAGCACTTTATTGACACCTTGCGGAAACAGATTTTTTAGCTTTGAAGTAATCTTGCCATCATCCAGTAGAACGTAATCCGCTCCGTTTTCCTTCAAATGTATTTCTTTGTCAGGATTTCTTGTCGTGGTAATAACTGTCAGACCTTTCGTTTTTGCCAATTGGCAGGCGAGCATTCCAATCGAAGAAGTTCCGCCGCGGATAAGCAATGTTTCACCTTCTTTTATTTCCAAAGCTTCATTTAAAGATCCTGAAACGGTCTGAAACATTTCGGGAATGGCACCCAGTACATTCCACGGCAAATCACTTTCAAAAGGGAAAGTAATCTCTAATGGAACAGATGCGAACTCAGCATAACCTCCATCAAAATCTCTTCCCAAACCACCCATAATCGCAGCCACTTTCTGACCAATTTTATAAGTTTCTGATGGATCTTCCTCAATTTCTCCAACACATTCAATACCCTGAATTCTTGGGAAAACAACGTTTGGTGAGTGGCCCTGTCGGGTGAATATTTCGGATCTGTTCAATCCAAATGCTTTTATTTTTATCAATACCCAACCTTCTTTTACCTCTGGTTTCGGCCTTTCCTGAATTTCTATCACATCAGGATTTCCTGCTTTTGTGGTTACTGCGGCTTTCATTTTTTAATAGTTTGATGATGATGTATTTTCTTCTAAAAGAACTTTGTTTTCCGTGGTTTTTAGAAATTCTTTGACTTCATTAAGTGCTTGTTGTGAAGCTTCGGAATAAATATCAGCCAGCAGCCAGACATGGGTTTGATTTTCATAAATGCTTAATACCGCATGATCCTGGATTGGTTTGATACGATTGTAAAAATTCACACTGTCGTCCAGCAAAATTTCATTGGTACCAACCAGAATTAGCACAGGCGGAAATTTAGTCAAAAGAACATTTTCCGGACTGGATATTTCCAATGGTGATTTTCCGGAATAATCAACGGCTGCTTGTTTCAAGTATTCAGGATTTAGAATCGGATCAATTTCTCTGTTACCCTCAATGGACGGATTATTCAACTGCAAACTAACCCATGGTGAGATGAAGACGGCTTTTTCAGGCAATCTGATTTTGTGTTTTAACATTTCACCTACGGAAGAAACAATAAGGCCTGCGCCCGCACTGTCACCAATAAAACTGGTTTCGTGGTCAGGATATGTTTTAATTAGATCATTATAAACCTGAATAACATCATTAATTGCAGCCGGAAATGGATTTTCAGGAGCAAGAGCATAATCTATAAATAGAATTCTCGTTTGAAGTTTTTGAGAAAAGTGGCTGATCATACTTGTATGCGACTGGATCGAACCTACTGAAAATGCGCCTCCGTGAAGAAAAATGGTTATACTTTTTGAGATTTCGTTTTCAGGTATAAACCAGAAACAATTTATTCCTGCGATATTTTCTTGCTCTATTGTAACGTCTGCTGCTTTGGGATATAGATTTCCTAACTGGTCAAATCCATCCCGTCTTGTTTTTATATCTTCCATTGCTATCCTTGTCTTATTTAATTGCATAAATCAATTTTGATAAGACAAAGGTCATAGTTAACGAAGAAATTGGCCCATAATTAAGTTTAAGAAATACTCTTAATATAGTTTAAGGGTTATTTGTTTTTCTGTGCGATTTCTTTCCTGATTTTACTTAGGAATTCGGGTGTTATACCCAGATAGGAAGCAATTTGCGTATTGGGAAGTCGTTGTGAAAGTTTTGGATATTGGTTTAAAAATGTAAGATAGCGCTCCTCGGCGGTAGAGCTGATTGCTTGTAAAACCCGGTTTTCCAGCTCCACGAATCTGTTTTCTATAATAACTCTGAAATTCCTGTTGAATTTCGGGTTACTCATAAAGAGTTCAATAAGATCAGGTTTGGTTATTTGGAAGATAACGGAAGGTTCAATGGCTTCAATAAAAACACGACTGGGTTTTTCATTATAAAAACTGTCGATTTCCATGATCCAATCGTTTTCGGCAATGAATTGAAGATTATGTTCCGTGCCTTTTTGATCAACCTGAAATTTTTTAAAACAACCTTCGGCGACAAAAGTGTAGTGTTTGCAAATATCCTCTTCCTGCAAAATAAATTGTCTGCGCTTGATTTTTCTTTCGACTACTCTTTTGGACAGATCTTCTCTCTCTTCTTCGTTGAGAGGAATATAGTTATCAAAATTTGCGAAGAGTTTTTCTATGGTCACAAGTTTCAGATCAGATTTTGAGATTTTGCTTAAATATAATTAACAAATTTTGCTTCGTTAAGGAAAACGCAAAAAGGCCATCATCTTTCGATAGTGACCTTCTCTTCTTGTAGCGGGAGCTGGCCAGGATCGCCTGCCCGGTCGAACCAGCGACCTTTGGATTAATGCCCAACGAACAATTTTTAAAAATTGATCAAATTCCCCAGAAACGCAAAAAGGCCACCATCTTTCGATAGTGACCTTCTTTTTTGTAGCGGGAGCTGGCCAGGATCGCCTGCCCGGTCGAACCAGCGACCTTTGGATTAATGCCCAACGAACAATTTTTAAAAATTGATCAAATTCCCCAGAAACGCAAAAAGGCCACCATCTTTCGATAGTGACCTTCTCTTTTTGTAGCGGGAGCTGGACTCGAACCAGCGACCTTTGGGTTATGAGCCCAACGAGCTACCAACTGCTCCATCCCGCGGTGTCGTTGAATTGGAGTGCAAACATACGACTAATGTTTCAATAAAAACAACTATTTTTGTAAAAAAGATTAAAAAAATATTTTTACCGACCTCCTGACGTCACCCGATTATATATGAATTTTTCCTTCTCTCCCGCATTATTTAGGGGGCGTATTCACATAGTAATGTTGCTCAGAATACTCTGGATCATGATTTTGTTCATGGTTTGTCGTATTCTGTTTTATTTGTTAAACACTGTTTTTTTTCCGGATATTTCTTTTGAACACGGATTAAATTTAATGGCCGGCGGAATCAAATTTGACATCGTCGCCGTCTTTTATGTAAATATTCTTTACATTTTTTTGATGTCGGTTCCCTTTACTTTTAAATATCGGGCGGGCTATCAGAAATTTCTTGATTATCTTTTTATCATTTCCAACAGCATTGCTTTGTCGGCAAACTGTATGGATATGATTTATTACCGTTTCACGATTAAGCGGACAACCTGGTCAATCCTGAAAGAATTTTCCCATCAGGATAATATGGGAATGCTTTTCGGCGGGTTTATTTTGAGATACTGGTATGTGGCTGTAATCTGGATACTACTGGTACTTTCTCTGGTGAAAATCACCCGCGTGCTAAAAGTTAAAGAACGGGCAAATCTTCCTCTATGGGCTTTTTTCCTGATTCATTCTGTGATTATGTTTATTACGGTGAAACTTTTCATAGGAGGCGTCCGCGGTGGATTTGCTCATAGCATCCGTCCGATCACGTTGAGCAACGCGGGAGAATATGTGAAAAAGCCGAAAGAAATGTTTCTTGTTCTCAATACGCCTTTCTGTATTTTTAAAACTTTGAGCAGATCGGACTATGAACGGGTAAGCTACTTTCCGGGACTTAATGAGGCAGGACAGGTATTTAATCCAATGCATCAGCCCGACAGCATTCAGCCGCCATTCAAACCCATGAATGTCGTAATTCTGATCTGGGAAAGTTTTGGAAAAGAAATGGTTGGGACTTATAACCACGATCTGGAAAACGGAACATACAAAGGATACACGCCATTCATTGATTCTCTGATGCAGCACAGCCGTGTAAACTGGTATTCTTTTGCTAACGGAGCAAAGTCGATCGAAGCCATTCCTTCGGTATTGACAAGTATTCCGGGAATCAAGGAACCGTTCGTGACGATGCGTTATACTGACAACAAATTGCCAAGTTTTCCGGCTATTCTGGAAAGTAAAGGATATTCAACTTCCTTTTTCCATGGCGCACCAAACGGCTCTATGGGTTTTCAGGCTTTTGTCAATTTGATTGGTGTTCAAAAATATTACGGTAAAAACGAATATAATAATGACGCCGATTACGATGGAATCTGGGGAATATGGGATGAGGAGTTTTTGCAATATTGGGCGAAAACAATGAATACCTTCAAGGAACCGTTCATGAGCACGCTTTTTACGGTTTCTTCCCATGATCCTTACAAAGTACCGGAGCGTTATAAAGGGAAATTCCCGACGGGGCCGTTGCCTGTTTATGAAACAATGGGTTATACCGATAATGCTTTACGTGCGTTTTTTGCCAAAGCCAAAACGATGCCCTGGTTTAAAAACACGCTTTTTGTCATTACAGCGGATCATGCTGCAACTTTTGCACATTATCCAAAATACCAGACATCGGTTGGAAACTTCTCCATTCCAATCCTTTTTTATGCGCCCGGTGATAGTACCATGACGGGGCGCGATACGACGACGTTGGTGCAGCAAATTGATATTATGCCGTCAGTTTTGGGTTATCTCCATTACGATAAACCATACTTTGCTTTTGGAAAAAATATCTTCAAGAACCCGCCGCTGAACTTTGCTGTTAACTATGATGGTGTATATCAATGGTTCAACGGACCATATATATTGCAATTTGATGGCCAGAAAACCGTAGGTTTGTATAATTATCAGAAAGATAAGCTTCTGAAAAATAATTTGAAAGATAAATTACCGGCCGTACAAGGCCCGATGGAGTTACAGGTAAAGGCTTTTGTGCAGCAGTATACCAATCGTATGCTGGATGACAAGCTGACCTTGACACCTTAAAATATTTCGTTGTTTTTTTAGTGCAATTAGTACTCAGTCAACGAATTACAATAATAAGTTATGAGCGAAAATACAGAAAATCCAGTCTCACTGCGCGACTTCCGCGCCGGATTTGTGAGCATAATTGGTAAGCCGAATGTTGGTAAATCGACATTGATGAATGTGCTGGTAGGAGAGAAGATGTCTATCATCACTTCAAAAGCGCAGACTACCCGTCACCGTATCATGGGAATTTTGAACGGAAAACATGAAGATATTCCTTTCCAGCTTGTTTATTCGGATACTCCGGGTGTTGTAAAACCAGCATATAAATTGCACGATTCCATGATGACCTTCGTAAAAGGTTCTCTGGAAGATGCAGATGTGGTTTTGTTTGTTACAGAAGTTGGAGAAAAAGCAGCAGATCATGAAGTGATTCCTTTGCTTCAAAGAACAAATGCACCGATTATTTTGGTGTTGAATAAAATTGATCTATCGAACGAAGAAGAACTGAAACGTAAGACAGAAGAATGGGAAAAGGAAATTCAGCCTGCTGCAATTATTCCGATCTCGGCGCTGTTGAATGCTAACATGCAAACTTTGTTTGATGCAATTATTACCCGGTTACCATTTCATCCGCCATACTTTGATGAAGATGAACTAACCGATAAACCTGAACGTTTCTTTGCTTCGGAAATCGTTCGCGAAAAAATATTTCTGAATTACCGCCAGGAAATTCCATACAGCAGCGAGGTGGTTATTTCAGAATTTAAGGAACGCGACGATATGATTGTGATCCGGGCAGAAATTCTGGTCGAACGTAAAAGCCAGAAAGGGATTATCATCGGGGAAAAAGGCGAGATGCTGAAAAAAATCGGCAGCGAGGCGCGGCAAGGACATGGAAGATTTCTTTGGTAAAAAAGTTTTCCTTGAACAACATGTAAAAGTAGAACCGGATTGGAGAAGCAAGGAGAACAAGCTTCGTCAGTTTGGATATGAAGAATAGGAAACGTCATTCTCAGTCCTGAATTCAGATCCTGACAATCAGGTTTCTATCATTAAGAATAAATAAAATGGGTTTCTGTCCAAAAACTTTCGGACAGAGATTAGAAAAATAAAAATGGCAAATATTATATCAATAGTTGGGCGCCCGAATGTGGGCAAATCCACACTTTTTAACCGTCTGACCGAAAGCCGCAAGGCGATCATGGATAACCAGAGCGGCGTTACACGCGACCGTCACTATGGCTATGGTGAATGGACGGATCAATATTTTACCGTGATTGATACGGGAGGATATGTAGTAGGATCAGAAGATATTTTTGAAGGAGCAATCCGTGATCAGGTTGAGCTGGCGATTGAAGAATCGACAGTGGTTTTGTTTATGGTTGATACCATGACGGGACTTACGGATCTTGATAAAGATTTTGCAAATGTATTGCGTCGTTTCAACAAACCGGTTTATCTGGTTGCCAACAAAGCTGAAACAACGGATCGTTATCAGTCAGCAGCTGAATTTTATGAATTGGGTATGGGTGATGAAATTTTTGCAATTTCGGCTCAAACAGGTTTTGGAACAGGTGATTTGCTTGATGAGGTAATCAAACATTTTGAAACACCTGGTATCGAAGATCCGGAAGCAGGTATTCCGCGTATCGCGATTATGGGTCGTCCAAATGTTGGGAAATCTTCTTTCCTGAACGTTTTGACAGGAACCGACCGCAGTATCGTAACCGATATTGCAGGAACGACACGCGATGCAATTCATACGCATTACAATGCTTTTGGAATGGAATTCATTTTGACGGATACGGCTGGTTTGCGTCGTAAATCCCGCGTGAATGAAGATATCGAATATTATTCAACGCTTCGTTCGATCAAAGCGATGGAAGAATCTGACGTTTGTATCATTCTTTTGGATGCAACCTTAGGTTTGGAAGGACAGGATATCACGATCATCGGTCAGGCTGATAAAGCTAAAAAAGGTATCGTGATCATGGTGAACAAGTGGGATTTGGTTGAAAAAGATTCTAAAACAGCTGATACTTTCAAAAAGCAGTTGTTGGAAAAACTTGCACCGATGAATTACATGCCGATCATTTTTGCATCCGTTGTTGAAAAACAGCGTATTCACCAGGTGATGGAAATGGCAATGCAGGTTTATAAAAATAAAACGAAGAAAATCACGACTTCTAAACTGAACGATGTGATGCAGGCTGAAATTGAAAAATATCCGCCGCCGGCACACCGTGGAAAGTATATCAATATCAAATATATGATCCAGTTGCCAACGCCTTCACCGACGTTTGTATTTTTCAGCAGTAATCCAAAACATGTGAAAGATCCGTATTTGCGTTATCTGGAAAACAGGATGCGTGAAAACTTTGATTTCGCAGGTGTACCGATCACTATTTTCTTCAGAGAAAAATAAGAAGCTAGTCACTTCAAATTTGATAATTATTGAAAAATGCTGGCAAATCTCTTGTCGGCATTTTTCGTTTTATCGCTGAAATGCTACGGTTTGGAGACCGAATAATCACTTTCATCTTTTTTTATTTTCAGCATGCAACCTTTATTACTAATTTTCCATCATTAAAAAAGACGGGTTAAACCGTCAGATGCCGTTTTTAACAAATATTAAAAAATATTTTCAAAAAAATTGTTAAAAACAAGGTACTATGTATTGCAAGTACCTGATAAAACATATATATTTGTACTGTCAATTAGTTACAAGGATTTAAGCAGAACGATTTTCTCTAAAAGACTGAAAATAACATAGCCATGAAAACCATAAAATTACTTATCGTCCTTTTCCTTTTCAGCCTTCAGGTTAATGCTACCGGCTACTCTCACAACATGTTTGTAGCGCACAAAAAACTGCAGGCTGGAAAAGAGTATCATGAAGTAAAAGAACGTGTTGCGAAACAAACGCCTCCAAAAACAGTTGTGAATAAAACCGTTATTATCCAATCTGGACAATCTGCGATTTCTTACACAAAAAATCTTGCAACGAAAGTGAGCAATATGGTAACGCTGAACGAAAGAATACTGGAAGAAGGGCCGGTTGCATTTTTTGAAACCGAAGAAGATGAGGAAATCAATAATTCAATTGCGACTAAATTGGCAGGTTTGATCAAACAGGTTATCTACGCTTTCGTTGGATCTCCTTCTTTATCAAAATCTCAGGAATAATAAATTTCGCAGTAATGTGAATTAAGTTCAGCAGGTATGATTTCAGAATCATACCTGCTTTTTTTATGTCGTTTAACCAACTGTATTGGTTAATGTTCCGATTGGTTCGATGGTAATATGAACGATATCACCAACCTGTAAAGTAAAATCTGACGGAGGAATAATTCCGGTTCCAGTCATTAAATAGCAGCCGTGTTGGAAACGATAATTCGCGGTATAAAAAGCGAAGCAATTCATCCGCTTTACGTTTCATTTGTGAAAGTGTGATTTCTCCGTTAAAAACTTCCTCGCCATCGCGAACGATAGAAAGATCAATAACAGTTTCTGGTGAAAGTGGCTGTTCCGGAACATAAAGGCAAGGTCCTAAGTGCTGCACTTCCGGTATAGGATTTTGCCTGAGGTAAGTAAAGTGGATTTTCTCCCTCAATACTTCTAGAACTCATATCATTGCCGATTGTATAACCTACCAATGTTCCCGATTCAGAAGCAAATAGCGTCAATTCCGGTTCCGGCACATCCCAGGTAGAATCCCGGCGAATGCGTACTGTTCCTTGATGTCCGACAACACGCCAGGCGCAGTTGATTTGAAAAATAATTCAGGGCGTTCTGCATCATAAACACGGTCATAAAAACTTCCACCACCTGCTTTTTCCGATTCTTCCATCCGTGCTTCCCGGCTACGGAAATAGGTAACTCCCGAAGCCCAAACTTCCTGAGAACCAATCGGTGCCAGAACTTCCGGCATTGGCAAATCATCTGTAAAAGTTACGGGAATTAGGTTTTCAGATTGTAACTGAAGCCAGTCATACAGATCATCGCGGTTAACAACTATATCCCAGTCGGTTTCCGGTATGCGGTAAAACTGATCTTCTTTTTCAAGCAATATCCCGTGTTCGGTTTTATATAATTTCATGGTTTCAAGGTTTGTTTTGCTTCAATAAGCCACAAAAGTGATGCCTATACTTTAAGATTAGTACGAATTTTAGAGGCTTCGGGCTATCTGGCAATGAAATTTTTAGGAGAGCAGCAGAGATAATTCGATTATGCAGGAAGACTATAATCCAGTCATGGGTTAAATAAGTCAACTATCTAAAAACGGGAAAAAGCGGCAAGTGCCGCTTTTTTTAACCCGTATAAAAAAAATATTTCCGTTTTATTTTAATGCATAGCTATGGTAACCACCATCAACTTCAATCTCAGTTCCCGAAATAAAGCTTGCGTCATCAGAAGCCAGAAACAATACTGTTTTTGCAACTTCGTCGGGATGGCCAAGTCTTTGCAATGCGGTAGCGCCAGCCAAATATGCTTTTGCTTCGGCAGACGCGACAGTATCCAAACCAGGCGTTGCAATTGGTCCCGGACTGATGATGTTTACACGTATTTTTCTTGCTGCCAACTCATTAGCAGCAATTTGGGCGATTTTATTGATAGCTCCTTTGGTTGCAGAGTATATACTGGTTCCCAGATTTGCAGCAGTGGCAACCGATGAAGAAGTGAACAAAACAGATGCTCCGTCTGCCAGATGGGGAAGTAATTTTTGTAGTGTGAAAAAATTCCCTTTTACATTGGTACTGAACTGTGCGTCAAAATTTGCTTCGGTGACATTTTCTATTGGCTCAAATGTTCCAATTCCTACATTCAGGAAAAGAACATCCAATTTGTTCCCGCTTGCTGCAAATGCTTGTTCCAGAACTGCAATGTCTGCAAGTTTTGAAGTGTCTGATACCACGGTATTCAATTTCGGGTCGTTTATTTCTGCGCTTGCCTTTTGCAGATTATCGGCATTTCTCCCTGTAATCCAAACATTTGCACCTGCGTTAATAAATGCTTTTGCTGTTGCCAGTCCTATTCCAGTTGTTCCGCCTGTAATAATGACGTTTTTATTTGTAAAGTCCATAATTAAATTTTAGCTACTTTTGTAGTCTGTTTTATGAACTGCAAATCTACAAAAAGTAGTTTGAAAAACAAACTACTTTCATTTGTAATACCTATGAAAACAATGGAGAAAAGATCAACATGTCCCATCAATTATTCGGTGGAAATTTTCGGTGATAAATGGATGCTTTTGCTTTTAAGGGATTTAATGTTTAATGGCAAAAATTCCTTCCTCGAATTTCGGGCATCAGAAGAAAAAATATCTTCAGCCGTACTTACTGAAAAGCTGAATATGCTTTTGAACGAAGAAATTGTTTCCAAAGTAACCTCCCCTAAAAATGCTTCAAAATTCCTCTACCTTCTAACCGACAAAGGAATCGAGTTGGTGCCGGTCATGATCGAGATTCTTAACTGGGGATCAAGTCATAACCCAGATGGCGGTCCCAAAACATGGCTTGACCGGATCAGACAAAATAAAAAGAAAGCGATTATGGAGTTACAGGATAAATTAAGAAGCGAGCGGCGTTCCTATGAGTTAAATTAGGAAATTATGGCGATGTAAGTCTATTATTTTATTTTCATTAGCCAAAAAAAGAATTGGAATCGAGCCATAAGTCTATGTGACTTATTTCTCAATTCCAATTTTTAATCAAACTTCAACTAAAATATATCAATTCATAACAAACTGATTTTAAAGCTTTTCTTTCAAAAAGTCAGCCGTGTAGTTTCCTTCCAGTTTTGCCATTTCTTCCGGCGTTCCTGCGAAAGTCAGATATCCGCCGCCTTCACCACCTTCCGGGCCAAGATCTAAAATCCAGTCAGCGCATTTGATTACTTCCATATTATGTTCAATGATGATCACACTATCACCCTGATCCACCAATGCATTAATTGCTTTCAACAATTTTTTGATATCATGAAAGTGAAGTCCGGTTGTTGGTTCATCAAAAATAAACAACATTTTTCCTTTATTGGAAGAGCCTTTTCCAAGGAATGAAGCCAGTTTTACACGCTGTGCTTCCCCGCCCGAAAGTGTGTTAGAAGATTGTCCCAAGACCGACATAACCCAATCCAACTTCCTGCAAAGGCATTAATTTATCAGCCAGCTTTGGTTCTGATTCTCTGAAAAATTCAATCGCTTCGTCCACCGTCAGATCCAGAATTTCAGAAACATTTTTACCGTTGTACTGCACTTCCTGAATTTCCTGTTTGAAACGTTTTCCGTTACAGCCTTCGCAAGTCAGATAAATGTCAGCCATAAACTGCATTTCAATTTTCACCTGACCTTCGCCCTGACAAATTTCACAACGTCCGCCATCCACATTGAATGAAAAATGGGAAGGTTTGTAGCTTCGCGCTTTTGACAACGGCAAATCCGACATCATCTGTCGGATGTAATCGTAAGCTTTGATATAAGTTACCGGATTGGAACGCGAAGATTTTCCAATCGGATTCTGGTCAATCATTTCAATCGCTTCAATCCGGTCCAGACTTCCGCTAAGCTCATTGAATTTCCCAACTTCTTCACTGAATTCACCTTTCAGGCGCATCAATGCCGGATATAATATTTTTCGTATCAACGTCGATTTTCCTGAACCGCTAACGCCGGTTACGACCGTCAGATTATTCAAAGGAATTTTTACATCAACATCTTTAAGATTATTTTCTCTCGCTCCTTTTATTTCAAGAAAATGCAAAGATTTTCTTCGTACAGTCGGAACAGGAATTGAATCATGACCCAATAAGAAAATCAAGCGTATGTGAATTCAAACTATTTTCCTCACCGACTCATTTTTCAGCTCACGGATTTCATCCCAATTTCCCTGGAAAACAAGATTTCCGCCACCAGTACCGGCTTCCGGACCAATATCAATAATCTGGTCGGCGGCGTGCATTACTTCTTCCTCATGTTCAACAACGATAACTGTATTTCCCAAATCACGAAGCGATTCCAGAACACCAACCAGTCGCTGCGTATCTCTTGGATGTAGACCAATACTTGGTTCATCCAGAATATACATCGAACCAACCAGCGCACTTCCAAGTGAAGTAGCCAGTTTGATACGCTGAAATTCACCGCCTGATAATGAATTCGTTAAGCCGGTTTAAAGTCAGATAACCCAAACCGACACGGTTCATATAATCCAGGCGAGTTTCAATTTCAGTCAGAATCCGTTTTGCAATACTTCTGTCGTGCTCATTGATATCAACGGTTTTGAAAAATTCAATCACATCCTTAATTGGCATCAAAACCAGATCAGTAATTGAAACGCCGCCTACTTTTACATATGAAGCATCTTTCCTCAAACGCGATCCGCGGCAATCCGGGCAAGTTGTACGGCCACGGAAACGTGATAAGCATTACGCGGTACTGAATTTTATAAGTCTGCGTTTCCAGTTCGGCGATAAAAGCATTAATTCCCTGAAAATATTGATTTCCCGTCCAAAGCAATTCTTTTTGCTCAGCCGTTAAGTTCTTTATAGGGTCTGTGAATTGGAAAATCAAATTTGGCACCATTTCGTACCAGAGGTACCAGCCATTCGCTCATTTTTTCGGTACGCCACGGTGCAATGGCTCCATCGTAAACCGAAAGATTTTTATCAGGAATAACCAGTTCCGGATCAATTCCCAATACTTTTCCAAAACCTTCGCAGCGTTTACAAGCGCCAAAAGGATTATTGAAACTGAAAAGATTTACCGTCGGCTCTTCAAAAATGATTCCGTCCAGTTCAAACTTATCAGAAAATGTTTTTTGTTCACCGTTTACAACCTGCACGATACAAATTCCTTCTCCTTCAAAAAAAGCAGTTTGCACAGAATCAGAAAGACGATATTGCGTGTCTTCGTCATCTTTATGAACCGTTGCGCGGTCAATTAAAATATAAATTTCTTTTCCTTCCAATGGAAAATCTTCCGGTTTTTCCAGAATTTCTTCAATATAAGCTACATCCGTACCGATCATGATCCGGTTATAACCTTTGGAAAGAAGTATTGTTAATTCTTCATAATGCGATCTTCCGTCACGAATCAATAATGGTGTCAGAATTAAAACACGTGCACCTTCTTCATGCCCAAGTATATAATTGACAACGTCCGTAACAGAATCTTTTCTTACCAATTGTCCTGAAACCGGCGAATAGGTATGTCCGATTCTGGCAAAAAGTAATTTCAGATAATCATAAATTTCAGTGGAAGTACCGACCGTTGAACGTGGATTTCTTGTATTGACTTTTTGTTCAATCGCAATTGCCGGCGAAATTCCTTTGATATATTCCACCTCAGGTTTTTCCATACGCCCAAGAAACTGGCGCGCATAGCTGCTCAGACTTTCCACATACATCCGCTGGCCTTCCGCAAAAAGCGTATCAAAAGCCAGAGAAGATTTACCAGAACCCGAAAGTCCGGTAATAACTACCAGCTTGTTTCTTGGAATGGCGACGTCAACACTTTTCAAATTATTAACACGCGCACCTTTAATCAGAATGTATTTTCTTGGATCTAGTTCGTCGAATTGAGAAGCGTCAATCCGGGTCACAGGTAATTGCATCATATATAGAAAATCAGGTCGATTTGCACGGAGTTTTTTGGTAATCCCCGGTCAGTTATTAACCCAAAAATCGCCGAATTAGTTTGGCTTTCCTAATTGTAAATGATAGTCGTTAAACGATTAAAGAAAAATGTGAAGAACAATTTACGAAATATATTTAGAGCGTATATTCCTATTTTACACCAATTTTTGCCAGAACAATTCCATATTTCTCATAATAAACCGTGTCTATTCCATAACTTTTCATTCCCGGTTTTCTGCCAAAAACAACCTCACCAGCTTTTGGCTCGCGCTCTTGTGCGTAAAGTCCTGAATAAAAATGAAAACTAGGATTGTAATGGTTGAAGATGACGATGTTTTTAAATCCTTTTTCTTTGGCAATCAGCGCAGCTTCTTTTACAGGTTGCTGTAATAATGCACCAAGTCGCGGCATCCACAAAATATTGATCGTGAAAAGCATAATCAATCCAACAACGCCCATTCTGATTTGCAGATCCCAATCTTTTTTAACCCAAATAATAATCAGAATTGTGATTAGCAAAAGCATTGTTAACAGCATAGAAAATATCAAATTCGGAAGAAACTCCTTTTATAATTTCCACCGCATATTCGTCATCGATTTTTGGAATAAAACCTTGAATTAAAAAAGGAATTACTGCCAGTAAAATCAACAAAATAAAAGATGGCCAGACAATTGGAAGTCGTTTGTTATTGGCTGCATACCATCCGCCCAGAACGCACAACGGCGAATAACCGTAAATGATATAATGATGCAGTTTGGTGCCGGAAAGTGAAAAGAGAATAAAAACAAAAGCAAACCAGATTAACAAAAATGAAAAAAACGGATCGGCCCAGATTATACGAATTTTGGAAAATGATTTTAAAATAACAGCTGTAAAAGGAAGTAGACCCAATAATAAAACCGGAACGAAATATAAAATTCCGCCATAATGTCCTTCAAAAGCTGTTTGGAAACGATTGACATTATGATTTAAAAAGAAATCCGCTGATAAATTTTTCCCCGGTTTGAAGATATTCCAATACATACCATGGCGCAGCAATAATCAAAAATATCAGTAAACCCGGAATATTGAATAAGCGAAGAAATGGTTTCCAGGTTTTGTTTTTCAATAAATAAATCAAAAAAACAGCTCCCGGAATTAAAACCGCAATCGGGCCTTTGGCGAGAAAACCGATTCCAGTGAAAGCGTAAAAAGCCCAGATATATTTTTTGTGATTTTGATTTAACATTTCAAACAAACAAAACATAGCGCCGGTTAACGCCATATTTAATAATCCGTCTGCCAAAGCTGCTTTTCCTACAATTGTAATTTGTAAAGAAGAAGCGGCAATCAGCGTTGCGAAAAAAGCCGTTTTTTCACCCAGTTTTCTTTTGGTGAAAATGTAAATCAATAACATCCAGATTGCAGAAGCCAGGCAGGAGGGAAGTCTCATGGCAAATTCATTCCAGCCAAAAACCTGCGCACTTCCAAATTGAAGCCAGTTGGTGAGCGGAGGTTTGTCAAAACGTTGTTCCTGATTTACAAAAGAGGAAATGAAATCACCACGGACAACCATTTCCCGCGTTCCTTCTGCAAAAAAACCTTCGTCTTCATCAAACAAAGGTGCGTTGCCAATTCCCCACAGAAAGCTGAAAAAGATAAAAAAGGCTAGAAATATTTTGCGGGTATTTTCCGGATTTGGCATTAATTATTGAGCTTGTAGCCTTATTGATCAATATAAATTTCTGATTATAAATATTTCATCAAACCGCCGCCAAGTCTTGGATTAGACTGCGATTGCCAGAATTGATTCAGATAAAAATAAACGATTACAGAAAAGGAAATGCCCATAAATGCGCCAAGATAAACATCGCCCAAAAAATGCGCTAACAAATACATACGGGAATAAGCAACGAGAAGTGGGGGCAAAAGAAGCAGAATTTTTAAAACCGGAGATTTACATTCCAGCGCCAGAATTGTAAAAAGTGCAAAAGCAGCCGTGGTATGTCCCGAAGGAAAACTGTTAAAATAATATAAATTAACACCGTCTACTTTATGAAGTTTGGGCAAGAAGAGCGGATAAAACTTTTGGCGGACGATAAATTTCAGCAAAAACCATTCGTTTTAAAAACTGCACAAAAATTCCGGTAATGGCATAACTAAGAATAATTTTGACCCCAAGTCGGTAGGAATATAATGTAGCTAAAAGTCCGGCGATCAATATAAAAGCGCCGTCGCCGACAAAAGTGATCCATTTGAAAAAAATGTCAGCAAATGGAGACCAGAAGTGATTTACATGAAGAATAATGTAATTCTGTGTAAAAAGCAGCTGCAAAAAACTCAGCGCCGCCCAGATGATTATAAAAGGTAAAAAATAAAATCTGTGGCGGAAAAAGAAGAGTTTCATAAGCTATTTTTAAATCTGTATTTCTTTGGAAGTGATAAACCGAACACCTTTTTCTTTTGCTTCTTCAAAAATCGGATCGGCCAGATATCCAAAATTTGTTACATCCGACACACAATCAGTCAGTAAAGTAACTTTTGAAATAAGCTCAGGCGCATATTGTAAAATTTGCTTTACGCTCGTAGCCACGCAATGTGAACGCGCTTCGCCTGCGATCAAAACCTGGTCAAAAGCTTCCAGTTCTGATAGGAATTTTTGATCAAGTTGTGTTTCCGGTGCATCTTCAATCGGAACCTGAGCACGAAAAACGCCAAAATGTTCAGTCAACGGATTTGTTCCTTTGATAACAGCTTTATAATCAGTACCGGTACGATGCGTCCAGGAAAGTAAAGCATGCAAAATAGTATCATCCAAAGCTGCACCGCGAGAACCGATCAGACAATGTTCCGGCCAGATAAAATGTTTGAATTCACCTTCACTTTCCAGTTTTTCCAGATATTCCAGAACATATTCCTGATTGTAACGTGGACGCCATTTTCCTGCTTTTACGGCCGCTGCGGTTATTAATGTAAAGGGAGCTACGGTATTTCCATTCGGATCTTCCCAAAATAAGCGGATGCGCAATATCCAGAACCCTGTGTGTATCAAGCGTCACAAAAATCTCGTCAATTTCTGCTCCATGCGTTGCAATTAGTTGCGCAATTCTTTCGACATCCTTTTCAGCACCAGGTACATACAAGGTTCCTTTTGGATTGCAAAAGTCAAACTGGGCATCAATAATAAGCAGCGCTGTGGATTTGTTTTTCATAACAAATTGCTTTTCAGATGTGAAGAAAAAGAGAAAATTAAATAAGTCTGTTAAGCCAGGATTATCTTAAAATGATGTTATTCCCAGACCTCCGGAAGTTCCAGTTGTTTCGCATACATTTTGGACGCCAGCTGATGAACCTGTTTGAGCATATTGATTCACATCTCTTTTGTAATCAAAATGATAATCTTCATCCAGTTTATTAAATCCGTTCAAAGTTGTTTGTGCTTTTTTTGCAATGTATAAGCGCCACTTTATCTGTTCTTGAACTATATCCGCGAAGTTTGTCAGCGTACTTTTCCAGAAAAGTATTCAGCAAAAATAAATTCAGTTCCAAGAGCGCCAACCTTATCTTTTGTGACTTTTACATGATAAGTAATATCACCGCTCAAATTCCGCATATCCATTAAAATCCATCCCGGCGAATCCTGAATGATTTTTGAAATTCTGGTGATACGTCCCATGATCGCTTCCCGTCTTTCCGGAATTGTGGCCGAATCTTCGATCAGTTCAAAAAATAATTTATCAGTCAGTGTGCTGTCTTTGGTAATCAGCCGTAGAAGAAGTTTATCTTTTTCTTTCTGAGGCATTTGTATGATGGCCTTTTTTAAAGTTGATCAGGTATCGGCATGCTTTTGCTGTTGTATTAATGTTTTAATTAGAATAAATTTGACATAGAACTTTGAGTTGCAACTGAGTGATAGCGGTCCTTTTAAAATTTCAGCATATGAATAGATATCTGGCTATACTATTGGGTGTATTGATGATTTTAATTTTTGGATACAACCTTTTCAACTATGCACTTAATATTCCGTCTTTCGATGATTATGACGCGACGTTAAAATTTATCAGAGCTTTTTATTTTGAGGAAGGTTCTTTTTTACAAAAGTTAAAACTTCTGTTCAGCTTTCATAACGACCACTGTATTTTGATTTCGCGCGTGGCAGCAGCGGGCTATTATTCACTTTTTGAGGAAGTCAATTTTGCTCGTTTAGTTGTTTTTCAAAACCTATTTTTTCTGGGGTTTTTTGCAATTGTTCTGACCATTATGCGTAGTCAAAAACTCTTGTCTCCTTTTTCTGTGGTGCTTGTTATTATTTTTTTATTTAATCTATCTCTCTGGCAGGTAACATTTAATTATTGGGGCGGAATTCAAACATACACCGTTTTTTTCTTTTCGTTTTTAAGCCTTTTCTTGTTGAGCAAGTCAGATAAGCCTCAGGATATTTTTTTTATTTTTGCTGTAATGGCTGTTATTTTTGCGGTTTTTTCTTTTGGAAACGGAGTACTATCCTTATTTCTGGGAGGTTTTTTGTTATTGGTCAGAAAAAAATATATTGCTTTGGCTGTCTGGAGTTTTATTTCTTTTGGACTGGTAGCCTTTATTTTTATGGCAAGAATGAAAACCTATTCAGCACCTATCGAACCATTTAATCTGAACTGGATGGCGAGATTGTTATTCACGTTTTTAGGGAGTTCTCTCTTTGTAAATCCGCTTGCTGATTCTTTACGTTATGCCAATATTCTTCTTTGTATGACTGCCGGAGCGGGAGTTCTGGCTTTTTGGATCTGGCTGTTTTTTAAAGGCTATCCACTAAAAAACCCTTTATTATATGCACTTTTTTCTCTGCCGGTACTTACCGGTATTTTAATTGCTATTTCAAGATTTACGACGAAAGCCGCAGGTGGTATTGCGCCAAGGTATATGTTTTTCACGGCCACCATCCCGATATTAATTATTTTAATCCTTATTGATCTCAAAATTTTGGGTAAGCGGTCGTTGCCGTATATCACATTTTGTGGATTAGTTATTTGGTTATCAAGCTTTTACTTTAATCGTATTGCGCTGGAAACCTATAATAACGAACTTGTTTCTGTCATCAGGAAATGGCAACACGACGACAACACGCGATTGATATATTATCAGGATTCCAAAACACAATCCGAAGTGCTTCACTGGGCTTTGGAGAGAAATATAGTTCAACTTTCAGACGCAGTTCAGGAGAAATAAAGATACGTTCACTATGTATGAAAGTGAAATTATATGGAAAAGACATAATAGGCTCTTAACTTGCACCGTTTTTGTAATATAAACGGATTTATACACTATATGATTTCAGTGGCCATGTGCACTTACAACGGGGCAAAGTATTTGCCCGAGCAGTTGAAGAGCATTGCCAATCAGATAATCCCTGTTGATGAACTGGTTGTGTGTGATGATGGATCGAACGACGATACCATTCAGGTTTTAAAAGACTTTTTCAGAGAATTCTTCTTTCCCGATTTTTATTCATCAAAATAAAAGTAACCTGGGATCTACTAAAAATTTCGAAAAATGCCTTTCTCTTTGTAAAGGAGATATCATTTTTCTTTCCGATCAGGATGATGCGTGGAGAGCCGATAAAGTAGAAAAGCAACTGGCATATTTCAATGAACATCCGGAAATAGACGCAGTTTTTTCAGATGCCATGATGATGGATGATGATTCAAAACCAACAGGACGTACCATTTGGGAGGAAATTGAATTTAATGACGAAGCACAGGCTAAATGGATCAGGGGAGAAGCGCATGAAATTCTTTTCAAAGGTTTTGTAGTAACCGGAGCAACATTGGCGATAAGAAAAAATGCCTTGAAAAGACTGATGCCATTTCCTACGCATGTGCCCGATCTTATTCATGATGCCTAGATTGCGATGGTTTTAAGTTTGCAGGAAAAAATTGGTTTTATTAATGATACCCTGATTTCTTACCGGATTCATGCCAGCCAGCAGGTAGGTTTTGGTTCAAAAGTGGAATATGTGCGTTTTAAAGATCGTTTTTCACGCGACAGAAATGAAAAACTTATTCCATTAAAGGAAAAAGCGGATAAATTATTCAAACTTTATCTTGTTGCTGATGGAAATTCCTTTTATACCAAAAGAAAAGCTGAGAAAACTGCGGATGTCTCAAAAGCATTATCATAAGCGAGCAACACTTCCGGATAATCGCCTGAAGCGTATTGCACCGGTTGTGACGGATATTGTTCAGGGCAAATATGCGTTTAGCAGCAAAGATTGGTGGTTGCCGGCCTTTGGGGATATTTTTGAATAATTAATCAGGAGTCGGTGAAAAGTAAAAACCAGGATCCGGCCGTAGCCGTTGTCATTCCTATATATAAGTCAGCATTGAATGCGCTGGAAACTGTTTCACTCAAACAATGTATGAAAGTTTTGGGCCGCTATCCTGTCAGAATTGTTAAGCCCGAAAGCCTCGATCTTCAAAATCTGAAAGAAGAATTTCCGTCCATTGAATTTATTTCTTTTGAAGATTATTTTTTCAAAGATATTGATTCCTATAACCGGCTGATGATTTCGCGTTGATTTTTACAAAGCATTCTCCAGCTTATGAATTTATTCTGATCTATCAGCTTGATGCCTATGTTTTCAGGGATGAGCTTATGGATTGGTGTAAAAAAGGATTTGATTATATTGGCGCGCCATCGCTGCATCGTGAAGAATTTGACAAATTACCGGCGGATTCAGAAAATATTTTTGCAGCTGCACTTTCCAGTAATCGTTTTGTTTTAAATGGCGGTTTGTCGCTTCGGCGGGTTCCGGCATTTTTGCGTTATCTGAAAATCTACAATCTGTTTTATCCAAAATGGGTTGGAAACGAAGACATGCTTTTTTCTCAGGAAGCAACACGGCTAATACCGATGAAATTGTTTCTTAAACTACCAACCTGGCAGGAAGCACTGCGTTTTTCATTTGAAAAAAGTCCGGCTGCTACGTATGAAATCACCAATCACCAGCTGCCTTTTGCCTGCCATGCCTGGGAACGTTATGATCCGGAATTTTGGAATTCTTTTATTTCAATGGAATAAAAAGAAAAGCAGCTTTAACAATTTTTAACAAACTATCGAACTCCATCCGGCGTTTTTGAAGTTAATTTCGTGAAAAATTAACAAGGATAAACTATGAATTATAAATCGCTTTTGGCCTTTGCTTGTGCTATTGTGCTTTCATTTACTGCTACTTTCGGGCAAATAACTGAAAACCCGAGAGTAGAGGAACAATCAGCGGAATATGTGAAAATCAAGCGTGTAGAACTGACGGATCAGTACACCATCGTTTACATGCAATTTGTTGAAAAGGAATCGCCTGGATTTAAAGATTTGCAGCCTTATTTAAGAAGAATGCCAGGGCAGACAGCAATTTCAAATGCCATCGACCAGTCACAATTGGTCTGGATCCGGAAACGCGTCTTTACAAACCGGGAGAAGTAAATGTAAAATTCAAACTGATTAAGGCAAAAGATATTCCGACGGAAATGAGCAAAGCAGGTTAATCCGGGAGAAGTGGTGGATTTTGTAGCTTATTTTGAAAGACTTTCGCCGGGTATTGAAGTATTTGATTTTTATGAAGGTCGCCCAAAAAGCAAAAGGAACAGACCTGGAATTTCTATGGAATTCATGTCAAAAATCCTTTGAAGAAAAACTGGAAAAACCACAGCGAAAGTAATTCCGAAAACAGAAAAGCCAGTTCCAGCCAATTGTAAATGAAGAAAAGAAGGAAGAAAAAATCGAATACAAAACCAACGGCCCCGGAAGAGGAATTGGTGATGATAAAAGGAACGGTTTATGATTCAAAAACTAAAAATCCGGTTCCGGCGCAGATTACTTATCTGGAAAAAGGAGATTCTCTTCAATATAAATCGTCATCGGGAAATTACCGGATTGGTATTAATCCAAATGATAAATATGATTTCAAAGTTTTTGCGAAAGGTTACTATGGAAGTAATTTTAGTTTAAATGCTGTCGGATTCAGCTGCAAAAGGATCTTTTGTAAAAGATTTTTATCTTATTCCGCTTGCCGTTGGAGAAACAATTTCGCTTCCCAATATTTATTTTGAAACATCCAAATATACCTTACTTGCAGAATCATATGCGGAACTGAATCGACTGGCAGATATGATGAGAGAAAATCCTAAAATTAAAATTCGGGTAGAAGGGCATACCGATAATGTTGGTGATTTTGACAAAAACCTTGAATTGTCGACAAACCGTGCTTTATCCGTAAAAACATATCTGATCAATAAAGGAATTGATGAACAGCGCATTGAAGCAAAGGGATTTGGAGCGACAAAACCTTTGGCAAAAAATGGTTCGGAAGAAGAAAAGAGAAAAAATCGTCGGGTTGAGTTTGTGATTACACAGATTTAATAGTCAGGTATAAAAAAACGGGTTCCGGAAATTGCTTCCGGAACCCGTTTTTTTATGGGTAAAATTATCTTGCTTTGATAATATTGGTAAACTCACGTGATTTAAGAGAAGCACCTCCAACAAGTCCTCCGTCAATATCAGCAGAAGCAAAAAGTTCGTCAGCACTTGCAGCCGTAACACTTCCGCCATAAAGAATTGAGATTTCTTCTGCTGTTTCAGCACCGTATTTCGTAGCGATGTGTGCACGTAAAGCAGCATGCATTTCCTGAGCCTGTTCTGCGCTTGCAGTAAGTCCTGTGCCAATTGCCCAGATTGGTTCGTAAGCAATAACAACAGAAAGCAATTGCTCAGCAGAAAGATGGAAAAGACTTTCTGTGATCTGGTTTTTTACAAAACCGATATAGTCTTCATTTTGTCTCTGATCAAGAGATTCTCCGCAGCAGAAAATCGGTGAAATACCGTATTCCAAAGCGATATTAACCTTTGCAGCAAGTAATTCGTTGGATTCATTAAAATACTGACGGCGTTCGCTATGGCCAACAAGCACATATTCAATACCGATCGACTGAAGCATGGCAGCAGAAATTTCACCTGTAAATGCACCAGAAACTTTATCAGAGCAATTTTGCGCAGCTAATGCAAAATTCGGAGATTCCTCAATATATTTTTTTAGGGTAGTCAGATAAATGGCAGGAGGGCAAAGAATCACTTTTACATCTCCTTTTACTTCATCATTCGCCATGTTAACAAGTTCTGATGTTAAGGCAACTGCCTCATCTGCAAGCTTGTTCATCTTCCAATTACCGGCAACTATTTTTTTTCGCATAATTATTTTATTGTGTTAAATCTTCATTTTGCGCTACAAAAATACCATAATTTCAACATTAACCGTATTCTATTTGCCTTTAAAAAAATATTCAGATTAATGAGGAAATATAAAGAATTATTTGTGTTTATTATAGAAATTAGAATTAATTTTACTTAAGAAACTGATTTTGTTAAAATGACCACTTGCTCTATATTTAAAAGGTGTAAATCATTCTAAATGAGACCGTTTAATTGATGAAAATATAAATACTAACAAAAGTTTTAAAAGAAAGGAGGCCAAGATGAAAACGTTTATCTGGTTATATTTATTCAGCCTGGTTTTTATTGTAAAACCTGCAATGGCAATATCTGCCGATGGAGTTGAACTTGCTGATGCTGAGAAGTACGGTTATTTTCTGGAAAAAAATCATAAAACTGCACGTATCCCTTTTGAGCTGCACTCAAACCTGATTCTGGTTTATGTCAAAGTAAATGATGCAGATTCTTTACGCTTTATTCTTGACACAGGTGTCAGCTCAATCATAATCACTGATCCACTTATTTTAAAACCGGACAAACTTCGGCTGACCCGTACTGTAAATCTTTCCGGTGCCGGGGAAGGAAAATCGATCGCAGCGCATGTAGCGATTGACAACCGGTTTTCGATGGGACGTTTGAAAGCAAATCATCAAAATATTGTAGTCATTGAAAAGGACTTTTTACACCTTTCTGAATATGTTGGTGTGCCCGTTCACGGGATTTTCGGCTATGATGTGTTCAATAATTTTGTTGTAACAATAGATTTTGCCAAAAGAGAACTTGTTCTGGTTCAAAACGGAAAATATAAATACAAAGCCAGCAAAGGCGATAAACACGAGATCACGATTGAAGATGCCAAACCTTTTACAAATGCAGTAACCTTATTTGCGGATGGACGTGAAAAACCGATTCGTGTATTGATTGATACCGGCGCAGGACATGCTTTGCTGCTGAATAATACGCCTACCGAAACGTACCGGCTTCCTGAAAAAGTAATTCGTGCACAATTGGGCAGAGGATTAAATGGGGTTATTAATGGAAATCTTGGTCGAATTGACCGGATGCGTTTGGGTAAATTTGAACTGGACAATATCGTAGCATCATTTCCGGATAGTCTTGGATTTAGTGCAAAAATGAGTAAAGGTGTTGAACGCCAGGGAAATATTGGTTGTGAATTGCTGAGAAGATTTAAGGTTACCATGAATTATCACGAAGGTTATATGGTGTTGAAACCTGTCAGAAGTACGATGCGGCAAAAATTCGAACACGACATGAGTGGCATGGAAATCCGGGCAGACGCAAGTAATTTGCACGCCTATTTTGTCAATCATGTACAGGAATCATCACCGGCATCTAGTGCAGGTTTGGTAGAAGGAGATCAGCTTCTTTTTATTGATAATCACGCTGCTGCTGAACTCAATGTAAGTGAGATTTATAAATTGATGCAAAGAGGTGACGGCAGAAATATTGATTTGCTCGTAAAACGTAACGGTGCCATTTTCTTTACCAAAATTACACTCAGAAGAATGATTTGAGTATTTTTAGACTCTAAACTAAATAGTAGTCTTGATTTGGAACGCCTAAGATTAACAGAAGACGGATCACATTCTTTATATAATTCCCAATACAATCAGCATTATCATTCTGTGTCTGGAGCTCTCAAAGAGTCCAGACACATTTATATGAACCTGGGCCTGATTCCTTTGCTTGAATCAGATCAGCAAACGATTCGTGTTTTTGAAATGGGTTTTGGAACAGGTTTAAACGCATATCTTACCTGGCAGGCCGCCGATCAGTATAAAAAGAAAATTCTCTACACAGGCGTGGAAGCTTTTCCAGTTTCTCTTGGATGGAAGCCTCACATTTAAATTACGAATCAGTCATTTCCCAACCCGGATTTTTGCAGCTTCATGAAGTCCTCATGGTTCACAAATCATTCTTTTTCCGAATATTTCCAATTTAGAAAAGAGCAATTAACCTTACAGGAATTCTCTACGGAAAATCTTTTCGATGTGATTTATTATGATGCCTTTGATCCCAAAGCACAGCCCGAACTTTGGACAGAAGAAATTTTGCAAAAAATAGCGGCCCAAACCCGGACCAGGCGGCGTATTAGTTACATATTCTTCCAAAGGAATTGTGAAACGGGCGCTGGCCGCAGCTGGTTTTAAAGTTGAAAAACATAAAGGTCCGGGGAAAAAGTGGCATGTTCTCCGGGCAGTAAAACAATGAATTATATCTGGCCTGGTTTTACAATGCTTTGCCGGACGTAGCGTTAATAGGTACATTTGTTGAATTATTAAAAGTGTTAGTTTAAAACCAGTATGGCATATCAGGATATTATTAGTCAGGAATTACGGGAAGCACAAACCGTTCTCGATACATTTTTAAGTGATCCGGTTCAAATAGAAAAAATTGAAAAAGCAGCGTCTTTGATGGCGGATGCAATTTTAAATAATCATAAAATAATTTCCTGCGGAAATGGTGGTTCGCATTGTGATGCCATGCATTTTGCCGAAGAATTAACAGGTCGTTATCGTGATAATCGCCGTTCATTGCCTGCAATTGCTATTTCTGATGTAAGTCATATAAGTTGTGTAAGCAACGATTTTGGTTTTGAATATGTCTTTTCAAGATTTGTTGAAGGTCTTGGTCAGGAAGGTGATGTACTTTTAGGACTTAGTACCAGCGGAAATTCTGCTAATATTATTCGCGCCGTGGAAGCTGCGAAAGCAAAAGGAATGAAAGTGGTGATTATGTCCGGAAAAGATGGCGGAAAACTTGCCGGACTGGCCGATGTTGAAATCCGTGTCCCACATTTCGGTTATGCAGACAGAATTCAGGAAATACATATCAAGGTGATACACATTTTCATGCTTCTGATTGAAAAAATGGTGATTGAAGAATAATTTATTAGTAATATGCTTCCGGTTTATATTAAAATTATTCTGTGTTTCATGAAAGTACGTCCGGCAGTTGTCATAGTTAAGGAAGATACTGTTTTGACCATGCGCTATGTGTATGGAGAAAAAGAAGTTTTTGCACTTCCCGGAGGTAATCCCGATCCCGATGAATGCCTGCCGGAAGCACTTCGCCGGGAATTAATGGAAGAACTTGGCGTCACTGTCGAAATTGGTGAAATGGCGCTTTGCGGTGAAGTTTTATGGGGTGAAATGAAAAAAGAAACGCTTCATATGATTTTCAGTGCCAAAATTGCAGCACGGAAATCCCGCGTTAAATCCTGTTGAAACTACGGCTTTGGAAATGGTCTGGCTACCTTTTACGGAACTTGATCAAAAACTGATGTATCCCAATGTTGGAAAAGATATTCTTCAATATCTGAATGGCAATTTGAAATCGGCTTATGTCGGTGTGATTGACCAGCCGTATGTCAAGTAAATAAAAAATAAAAATTATAAATCGTCTATTCGTGCCATTATCCGTGAAATCAGAAATAAATTATAAGAATAAGTTGCATTTTTAGAGGCTTTTAAATGCTATTTCCATTATACTTTTATTTCAGGCTTCACAAAAACAGAAACAAACCGTACTTTTGCGGTTTAACGAGTTTCAAGGATAAATGGACAACGAGAGGAAGGAGCGATTATCACAGTTTTTGAAAAGAAACTCTGAGGGCCAAACATTATCACAAGGACGCTCAATTTTCAGCAGTGGAGGTTACAGCATTGTGAAATTGGATTACAATGGAGGAGGCTACGCCGAGTTCAAAGTGAAAAGTGATTACTCGGTCCGGGATTATGTTATCAAAATCCAGGATTTTCTTACCCCGAATATAATTACTTCCTGTACCTGCACGCATGACTACGGCGGACTGTGTAAGCACAGGATTGCCATGACGCTTTATGTGCTGGATAAAATGCCTGCATATGTGAAGCCGACTGAGCATAATATGGCTGATACGATGGTAGTACTTCCTTCTCTGAAGGATGTATACCTGGAAGATTTTGTGCAGCGTGAAAACTGGAATAACCGCAATCAGCCTGTCAAAGTTGATATTTTGGCAACACGTGATGGATTTGCTGAGTGTAAAGTAAATCTTCGGGACAATGAATTCTCGGTTCAATTTACAAAAATTCCGAATTCCAATCAGATTCAAACAAGCTGTTCCTGCGAGCAGATTCTTTATGTTCCGCTTATGCGAGCACAAACTGGCGTCGCTTTTAAAACTGCGCGATCAGTTTGGAGAGCGTGCGTTTGATATGATGCGTGACTGGACGGAAGATAAAACTGCGCTTTTGGCTGAATATGGTTATACGCTGGAAGATAATCTGGAAGGGAAATTTGATTTCAAAATTGATCAGAACGGCACTTTACAATTAATCAGACAAGATAAGGGAATACAAAAGGTTGGCGTTTTCCAGAACTGGCAAACACTGCGTAATAAGGTAATTCCTGATTTGCAGCCGGTTTATCAGGTTAATGATTCTGATTCACATTCGGGAGATGAAAGACTTTCGTTATATGTTTTCTGGCCGAGAGGTTTTGATAGTTTACTGGATGTCGGTTTTGGTATTTTTTCTGCCAAAAGCAGTTCCAAAACACAAAAATATACCCACATCAGAAGTATTGCCGGCGGATCAGGAACGGCTTATTTGCCGGAGGAAATTCCGGTTTTAACGGCAAGTGATTCAAGATTGGTTCGTATTGCACGTCATTTTAGTCCGGAAGGTCTTCAAAAATACATGAAGAGCCAGGGACAATCGGGTGCGCATTTGAGCGATGAATCTTCTGATTATCAAAACGAAGCAAGGAAATGGGTAGGCAGACAGATCGTCCGGATTTTTAAAGATCTGAGCGGTGAACGTTTATTCATTACAGAAAGCGATTATGTAACAAACCAGAATCAGCTTCAGGAAGTAAAAATTCATCCAACGCCAGCCAAATTATTTTTTGTATTAACCGAAGATCAGGAGTTTATCAGCCTTAATCCTTATGTTGAAATTGAAAAAGGCCGGCCGATTGATTTGCAGCAGGTTGCTTCTTCTTTCGACAGTTTTTGGTTAGGTATTTATAAAGAAGATATTCTTTTCCGCTGGGCGAGTATCAATGATGCCGAAATGGTGGATTATCTGCGCCAGAATGGTTTTAAAATACGGGTAAGAAAAGATCACGCCGAAACTTTCATGAAGGATTGGGTGATGCCGGTTACGGAACACTTTCGAAGTTGTTTTCCAAACGCGTCACGCGTTGGAAACAAGTGCGATGAAATATGAAAAAGGCCGGGTTTATCTGAAAGAGGACGACGCCAATTTGCTTATCGTTCCGACTTATGTATATGAAGGTGATGCGGAATCAGAAGAAACAGAATTGATCCACGATAATCAGCGTACCAAAGCAAGATTTGAAGATAATCACATTCATTTGCTTGAACGTGATATCGCAGCGGAAAAAGCGCATTGGGAATGGGTGAAATCGCTGCATCCTGATTTTGCGCAACAGCCAGATCAACCGTTTTTCTTCATTCCTTTTGAAGAGGTGATGAAAGATGGATGGTTGTTCCATTTTGTGGATACTGTTGAAGAAAAGGAAATACAGCTTTTAGGTTTCAAAGACCTGAAAAAAATGCGTATCAACCCGAACCGGGGAAAAGTGCAGATCCGTGCTTCTTCCGGAATTGACTGGTTTGATATGCAGATCGAAATCACTTTCGGTGATCAGCAAGTGATCTCTGGCGGATGCTAAAAAAGCATTGTTGAAAAAACAGAATTACGTAGAACTGAAAGATGGTTCGATGGGAATTTTGCCGGAAGAGTGGATCCAGAAACTGGAACCGTTATTGAAATTTGGTAGGGTGGATGGTGATGAAGTGCATTTGTCTAAATTCCATTTTTCGTTGATTGAAGAACTGGCTTCTCAAATTGATAACGAGGAAGTTTTACAGGAGCTTTGGGAGAAAAAACAAAAGCTCCTGAATTTTAAAGAAATCCCAAGTGTGCCGCTTCCTGAAAATATCAACGCAACGCTGAGACAATATCAGGAAGAAGGATATAAATGGCTGAATTTCCTGGAAGAATTTGGCTGGGGCGGATGTTTGGCAGATGATATGGGTTTGGGAAAAACCCTGCAAATGCTGACGTTCCTGCAACATCAGAAAAACAAAAATCCACTGGCTACGAATTTAGTCGTAGTTCCTACTACATTGATTTTCAACTGGCAGGCTGAATCTGCGAAGTTTACGCCAGATCTGAAATTGTACGTTCACCGTGGAATGGACCGCCGGAAAGATCTTGAAATTTTCCAGGATTATGATATTGTTTTGACAACCTACGGCACGATGAGAAGTGACGTGGAATTGTTGAAAAAAATTCAGTTCAACTATATTGTTTTGGATGAATCGCAGGCGATCAAAAATCCTGATTCGCTGACAGCAAAAGCGTCCAGATTGCTCAGATCGAATAATCGTCTGGCTATGACGGGTACGCCGGTTGAAAATAATACCTTTGATCTATATTCTCAGTTTGAGTTTTTGAATCCTGGATTATTAGGTCATGCCGACTTTTTCCGTGCAGAATATGCCACGCCGATTGACAAGTTTCAGGACAAAGTGAAGGCTGAGGAATTGCGTCGTCTGGTATATCCTTTCATGCTGAAACGTACGAAGGAAGAAGTTGCGACCGACTTGCCGGATAAAACCGAAACCATCCTGTATTGTGAGATGGGCAAGAAGCAACGGAAGGTCTACGAAACAATTCGTGAAAAATACAGATTGCAGATTGCTGAGAAACTGGCAACCGATGGCTTGAATAAAAGTAACTTCCTGATTTTCGAAGCACTTCTGAAACTGCGTCAGATCTGTGATTCTCCGGTGCTACTTTCGGATGATGTGGATTATGGAAATGAATCTGCGAAGCTGGAAGAAATTGTAAGGGAAATTGAGGAAAATGCTTCGAATCACAAGATTCTGATATTTAGCCAATTCCTTGGTATGCTTGACTTAATCCGTCAGCATTTGGAAAAAGTAAATATTCCTTACGAATATCTGGATGGACAAACCGTCGATCGCGCAGGTCGTGTAAATCGTTTCCAGAATGATCAGAATTGCCGTGTTTTCCTGATGAGTTTGAAAGCTGGTGGAGTAGGACTTAACCTTACCGAAGCGGATTACGTTTATCTGATGGATCCATGGTGGAACCCGGCTGTTGAACGTCAGGCGATTGACAGAACGCACCGGATTGGACAAACGCGTAAAGTGTTTGCTTATAAAATGATCTGTAAGGATACGATTGAAGAGAAAATATTACTGCTGCAAGAACGCAAGCAGGAACTGGCCGAAGATTTGGTAGGCGGCGAAGCCGGATTTATCAAAAAACTGAGTCAGGATGATATAATGGCATTATTTAGTTAAAAAAGAAAGGTCTACGATTTAATTCGTAGACCCTTCTTTTTGTTATAATTTTATTCAACAACAGCGGTAAATTCAATTTCAACAAGATAGTCTGGTGAGACTAATTTGCTGATTTCGTAAATTCCGGTTGTTGGTTTTATCTCTCCAAAAAAAGCGCCGTGTGCTCTGGCGATATCGTCAAATTTTGCTAATATCAGTTGTAAAGATTCTTGTGCGAACAACATCTTTCAGTGAAACACCAGCTTCTTCAAGCACTTTTGAAATTCTTTCAATGATGTTGTTGGTCTGTGCATAAGCGTCATCTGCTTTTACAATTTCTCCGTCAACAATAGCAACAGTTCCTGAAACTTCTACAATATTTCCGATGCGTACAGCACGGCAATAACCCATTTTATCTTCCCACGGAGAACCTGTAAGAATATTTTGTCTTGGCATGGTAAGGAATTTTAAAATTTTTGTGGTGTAAATATATTGGGTTGAAATTTAAATGGAGGCGTTATTGAAATCTAAGCATTTTCCAGAAATCTGCTGAATCTTTTATCTATCAAACCCTTTTTCTTTAAATATTCAATCAATGCTTCCGGATGATCCGTTTGTAAACCTTGCACGCCCTTATTTATCGCTTCATCCCACGAGGCTGGTCCTTCCGTTGGACTTTGCACGTCGAGCCAGGTTGAAATTTCCTTTTCCTTAATTATTTTCTCCATTTCCGGATTCACAACATTATCAATGACGCTAATCTTTATCTCGGTCAAAAAAGATAATAATTGATCGACTTTTTAATTTCATCGGGAATACTGGTCATTAACGGCATTTGCGGTGCGATGGATTTCCATTGCGGATATTGTTCCTTTTTATTGATATATACCACAATCTGCTTTTCCATTCCGGCTTCCTGAATCTGTTTCCAGGTTTGCGCCACATCTGCATCTTTAAAATCCAGATAAATATTGATCTTGTTTTTACACAATTTCAAAACCTCCCTGAATTCCGGAATTTTGTATGTTTTTTTGTTCTGGTTGAATACCTGAAGTTTCTTGATTTCTTTCAGAGTATGATCACTTATTTTACCTTTTCCATTCGTAGCGCGGTCAACAGTTCCATCATGGTGAATAATTAAGTGACCATCTTTTGTGGTACGAAGATCTATTTCAACATAATCCACTCCGATATTTAATTGCTTCTTCAGTAGAAGCTAATGTATTTTCCGGAACGTTGACATGATTTCCGCGATGCGCGATAACAATCAGTTTGTGTTTACTTGCAGGTAAATTCTGCGCGGTTGAAAAAGTTGAAATAAAACAAAAAACAATCTGAATCAGAAGAAATTTATTTTTGTACGCGGACATTGTAAAATTGATTTGCTATTTGAAATTGAGCTTAAAACCTCCTTTCAATACTTTATTTTTAACAATACAGGCCATTAATGCGCTATTAACAAAAAAAGTCTAAGAATTGAGATTTAATCTCCCAAATTCTCTAGACCTTTTATATTAATCAGAAATCATCTATTGGGCCACAGCTAAAAGCTAATCGCTAACAGCCAATAGCCAATAGCTATTAAACTATTTCAAAACTCGACAATTTCACAAATTCCTGAACACGCGCATCGATTTCTTCCTGACGTAAGATTTACAATACGTTCTGTACCAAATTTCTCAACACAGAAAGATGCCATCGCCGAACCATAAATGATAGCGCGTTTCATATTTTCGAAAGAAATATCATCTGTTTTGGCAAGATATCCGATAAATCCGCCAGCGAAACAATCGCCTGCTCCGGTTGGATCGAAAACAACTTCCAGCGGCAAAGCCGGTGCGAAGAAAATTCTATCACCCTGGAATAAAAGTGCTCCGTGTTCTCCTTTTTTAATGATCAACGTTTTTGGCCCCATCGCCATAATCGTTTGAGCTGCTTTGCGCAAAGAATAATCTCCCGAAAGCTGACGTGCTTCTTCATCATTGATCGTCAAAACATCAACCAATGAAATAACGTCTTTCAAATCATCCATGGCGATGTTCATCCAAAGATTCATTGTATCCAGCATGATCAGTTTCGGGCGTTTCGCCATACGCTCAATCACAGATTTTTGAGTGGCTGGAACCGTATTTCCTAACATCAGATATTCTGTGCCCTGGTAAGATTCAGGAATGATCGGATCAAAATCAGCCATTACATTCAACTGAGTTTCAAGCGTATCACGTGTGTTCATATCCTCATGATACTTACCGGACCAGAAGAAAGTTTTACCATCAGGAATTGTTTTTAAACCTTCGGTATTAACGCCGTGTTCTACAAGAAGGTCAACCATTTCCTGAGGGAAATCACCGCCAACAACGGCTACCAGATTATTTTCTTTGGTAAAATACGATGCAGATAATGTGATATATGTTGCCGCGCCGCCAATGATTTTATCGGTTTTTCCGAAAGGTGTTTCAAGGGCATCAAACGCCACAGAGCCAACTGTTAATAAACTCATAAAGTAGTATAGTATTGATTTTTAGTAAGTTTCAATTTTTGATTTGAAGACAAAAACGCTGCGAAGATAATAAAAACAGCTGAATAGCATATTTAAAGGAATGCCATAATGCTAAACAGTTGGCGATCAATCCTGAGTTATTTGCTATTTTTGTCAGGCAACGTTAAATAGGATGTGAAATTTGTGACTGAATAGTACTGATCATTGAAACAATGCAAATATGGTTGCCATTGACAAAGCAAGAACGCAAATTGAAAATGCAAAAGAACTTCTTAGAACCTATGCGAAGCCTGAAGATGGATTATATCAAGACAGAAAGTATGTTAAAAAAGCCGGACTTACTGCATATAAAGGTCTATTGTTGTCGCTTGTCGAGTTGTTGAAAGAAGACAGAAAAGATTAAAAAGTTCTAATAGAACAGGATTTATCAAAATTAAATAAGAGGATATTTGCTGATTTTATCACTGCCCAACAAATCCTGAATAAAGCAATGGGCTTGATGGAACAAAAAGTCAGGAATTAGCTCAACTCGGAATTTTGGAAGCTGAAAAGATTATAACCTGGGTTGAAAAAAGCCTTGCTAAAAAATAAAGACGAGCAGAAATGCTTTTAATGATACAGACCAATTACTAAAATTGATTACAAGAAAGTAAAATATTCATGACTGATAAAACGTACCAGCCGCTTAAAATATTCAATACGCTTACCCGTAAAAAGGATTTATTTGTTCCGCTCGCTGCACCTTATGTAGGCATGTACGTCTGTGGACCAACGGTTTACAATAATGTTCACCTTGGAAATATCCGTACTTTTTTATCTTTTGATATCCTGTACCGTTATCTGACACATATTGGCTACAAAGTCCGGTATGTAAGAAATATTACAGATGTTGGCCATTTGGTTGGTGATGGCGATGAAGGTGAGGATAAAATCGGCAAAATGGCGAAGCTGCAACAGCTTGAACCAATGGAAATTGTTCAGCGCTATACCAATGATTTTCATGATGTTACAGCAGAATTTAATTTACTTCCGCCGAGTATTGAGCCAACTGCAACCGGACATTTGATTGAACAAATTGAAGCAGTCAGAGCCATTGATCGAAAAAGGTGCGGCTTACGAATCCAATGGTTCTGTTTATTTTGATATCACTAAATACAACGATGCCGGAAATGAATATGGAAAGCTTTCAGGAAGAATTCTGGAAGATCTTTTGAATGAAACGCGTGATCTGGACGGACAATCGGAAAAGCGTAATCCGCTTGATTTTGCACTTTGGAAAAAAGCCAGTCCTGAGCATATTATGCAATGGGATTCTCCATGGGGAATGGGTTTTCCTGGCTGGCATTTGGAATGTACTTGCATGAGTGCCAAATATTTAGGGAAACAATTTGATATTCACGGCGGTGGAATGGATTTGAAATTCCCGCATCATGAATGTGAAATTGCACAAGGAAGAGCCTTGACAAACGTTGAGCCGGTTCGTTACTGGATGCATACCAATATGCTGACGGTGAACGGACAAAAAATGTCCAAATCACTGAATAATTCTTTTCTTCCAAGCCAGTTGTTTTCAGGAGATCATGAATTGCTGGACCAGGCGTATAGTCCGATGACAGTTCGCTTTTTCATGCTTCAAAGTCAGTATCGCAGTACGCTTGATTTTTCGAATGATGCTTTAAAAGCAGCTCAGAAAGGATATAAAAGACTGGCAAATGGTATTCGTCTTGCCAAAATGCTGAAATATTCTGACGAAGAAGTTGCACGTGATGAGAAGAAAATTGAAGATATAGAAAAATCGATTCAGGGTTTTTATGATGCCATGAATGATGATCTGAATACAGCTGTAGCCATTGCCAATCTGTTTAATATGCTGAAATACATTAACATGCTGAACATGGATCAGGTGAAATCGGCTGCTTTGGGTGAATCAACTTTTACTTCTTTGCTGGAAAACTTTCATTGTTTTTATTGAAAACGTACTTGGGCTAAAAGAGGAATTAAGCGAAGGACATGCAGTTCTGGATGGTATGTTGAATCTTTACCGGGAATATAAAGCGGTTCAGAATTACGAAAAAGTTGATGAAATCCGTACTTATTTCAAGCTTCAGGGACTTGCAATCCGTGATAGCAAATTGCGTGTGGACTGGGCTTATGAAGAGTAAAAAAATGATTGAAAAAGGTAAATTTATAGTATCTGTTTTGCTTTGCGTGTTTTTTGACCTGCATATTATTTGTATATAGCTGTAAGTCAAAAACGAGTTCTGAACAAACCACAGAACAATTGGAAAAATTGGTAGCCAGTCCGGCATTTCAATGCAGATTCAGCGTTTCAGTTTGTTAAAAAACAAGTTGAATTTGGAGCGAGAGTTCCTAATACAGCGGCACATAAAGCCTGTGGAGATTATCTGGTTGCGACTTTCAAAAAATTTGGGCTGGAAGTAACGGAGCAAAATTTTACGCCAACGACTTACGACGGTAAAAAGTTAACCGCCAGAAATATTATCGCCAGTTTTAATCCAAAAGCTGCCAAACGAATTCTGCTGACCTCACACTGGGATTCACGCCCTTTTTCTGATCAGGATTCAATGTTCGAAAATGAAACCGGTTATGGCCGCAAATGATGGAGCGAGCGGGGTTGGAGTTTTGCTGGAAATTGCCAGAGTGCTTTCTTTTTCGGGTAATAAGCTAAATCTCGGTGTTGATATTATCCTTTTTGATGCGGAAGATTGGGGGAATTCTGAAAAAGCTACGGATAAGTTTAGCGGATTTTGTCTAGGATCTCAGTATTGGGCTGCGAATAAACATATTCCAAATTACACAGCCTATTTCGGTGTTTTGCTGGATATGGTTGGGGCGAAAGGAGCCACATTTCCTAAGGAAGGATACTCTGTAAGTCTGGCAGAGGGAGTTGTTCGGAATATCTGGAGAATTGCCAGTCAGCTTGGATATAGTAATTATTTTATTGATAAAGTAGGTCCGTCTATTACAGATGATCATGTTCCTGTAAATGAAACGGCAAAAATTCCGATGATTGATATTATTCATATGAAACAGAATGATCCTGAGCATACTTTCTTCGATCAGTGGCATACGGCGCATGATGATATGGAAAATATTGATCCGAAAACTTTGAAAGCGGTTGGGCAGACTTTGATTCAGGTTTTGTATCAGGAGAGTGAAGTTTCTGTTTAAGTTTTTAAGGGTTCACGTAAAGTAAAAAAGGGTTCAGGCAAAGCACGCTAAGATTAAACTTTGCGTGCTTTGCCTTTTTTTACCTTTGCGCTTCCTTTACGTGAAACTTTTAACGTTGATAATTACGGTGCGCTGCACCTTTGGTTAATGAAGTTGGATTTTTTCTCTACAAGTATTAGGGTGCTCTGCACCTAACTATTATAAAAGCATATTAAGAATTATCTGCAATGCCAAGGTACAGAGTACCGCAATATTTGTAGGAAACAATACAAATTTCTCGGGGCCTAAGGTGCAAAGCACCGTAATAGCTTATCTTAGAACTTCTTTACCACAATATGAATATCCGAATTCCGGCCCTTATCATCACTACAAGAAATCTTGACCCTCCCAACCGGCGGACTTATAAATACCGCTTCATGCGGCGAAGAGCGCTTGACCAACTTATCATTCACATACCAAAAAACCTCCTGGACATCATTCTTCGTTTGGCAACTTAACTGAATTTGCTGCGGTTCATTAGTTTGAATAAAATATTCACTTCCATCATTCGGACTCGTAATCAAAGGTGCGCCTTCCCTGAAAAACCCTTTCACATGAAGGATTATGCGGCGGCAATTTCTGATATGGAATTTTCTTTGATTCGTAATAAGCAATGAGTTCCGGAGCCAGATTTGGAATATGTTTTCTTCACATAACCACTTTCAGGAAGACAATAAGTACAATAAGAAATTTTCCCGGCGACATCAGTAAAAACATACCGCAGATGCTGACATTTATGATATGGCGAAACACCCATGATGTAATAATCCGTAATCTGATGATCACAAAAATCACCTGGAATATCGCCGCTGACAGCACAAATTTTTCTCAAAGCCACATTTGCAGGCATTTGGTACCAGCCCTTTGAAGAATTATAATCAAGCGCATTAAAGATTGAAAACAACAACGGCGTCGCAGTATTGGCACCACTTAATTCAGGAACACCTTCGCCCGAAAAATTCCCAACCCAGACACCAATCGTATATTTTCGGTTATAACCAATGCTCCATGCATCCCGTTTTCCATAAGATGTTCCTGTTTTCCAGGCGATTTTTGGCAAGTGATAAGTATTGTCAAAATTGGAAGGTAAATCTGGTCTTGTAACCTGTGTTAAAATGTTATTCAAAAGAAAGGTCGCTTCTTTTGAAACAAGCTGTTCACCTTTTTTTGAAACGGCACTTTCCGAAGTATATCGTATTTGTTTTAATTCTCCTTCATTTGAAAAAGCAGCAAAAAGTCTGGTTAATTCTTCCAGTGTAACTCCGCAACCTCCCAGAATCATAGATAATCCCAGATCTTTTGATTGCTTTCTGATCGTTTGAAAATCTGCTTTTTTCAATTTATCAATTAAAACCGGTGTACTGATTTCCTTCAAAATCTTGACTGCGGGAATATTCAAGAGAATTGGCCAAGGCAAATTCCGTAGTAACCTGACCGTTAAAATGTTGGTCAAAATTTTCAGGTTCGTAACCACTGAAATTGGTTGGAACATCATTTAAAACTGTTTTCGGTGTAATAATTCCTTTGTCAAAAGCAGTAGCATAAAGTATCGGTTTCAAAGTGCTTCCGGGAGAACGGATCGCGCGGATTCCGTCCACTTGTCCGCCGTCAAAAGGATTATTGAAATCCGCAGAGCCGACATAAGCTTCGACGGCCATCGTTTCATTGTTGATCACCAACACCGCTGCATTATGAATATTCATGCTTTGCAGCCGGTTTACATAATTTTTTACCTGTTCTTCAATTTGTTTCTGAGACTGGATTTTGATTGTGGTGTTGATAATCGGCTGATCCAGAAAATCCTTTTTCAAACGCAAAGCCAGATGTGGTGCCTGTTTTGGCGCAGAAAGCCTACGGACGATTAATGGTTCACTAATAGCATCTTGTATTACATTTACATCAAATAAATTTTCTTTGCCAAATCGAGTCAACCATTGATTTCTGGCAATTTTTAATGCCTCATTTCTGGTGCCAGGATGCAAACTTGACGGTCGGTTTGGAACAATTGTGAGTGCAGTAATTTCAGCCAGACTTAACAATTGCGGTGCTTTTCCGAAATATAGAAGAGAGGCAGCTTTAATCCCTTCAATATTCCCGCCATAGGGAACCAGATTAAGATACAATTGAAGAATTTCAGCTTTTGAATAATGCAATTCCAGCTGCACAGCCCGGAAAGATTCAGTTAATTTATTCAGATAAGTCCTTTTCTTAGGCTCTAATAATCTGACAACCTGCATGGTAATTGTCGAAGCACCAGAGGTTCTTCTGCCGCTGAAAATATTTCTCCCCGCCGCCCGAAGCATTGCAAATGGATTTATGCCGGGATGATAATAGAAATACTGGTCTTCCTTATGAATAAGGGTTTTCTGCAAAAGCGGCGTGATTTCCGAAATGTTGGTATAAAGCCGCCATTTATCATCGGGACTTAAAAATGCGTGCAAAACGGTTCCGTCGCTGGCAGTGATTTGGGTTGAGTATTGGACTTTCGGTTTGAAAGGGAAGAGCAGGTCGAGGAGAAGGAATGCGGTTATTAGGCAGCCGAGGGATAGGATGCTGCTTTTTTTATCAAAGATTTTCTAATGAATTTGGTTTAACAACAACAATTTTACTGCGCTTAATGATAAAAATCATTAGAGGTACAATTCTAAGAAATCTCTCTGATATTATTGACTCGACTCAAAATGTTAGATTATTTTGAGTCGAGCATTATGCCTTTATTGATCAGACTTAGCCATTTAATATAACCCCGTGAATTAAGATGAATTCCATCAGACTTTGCATATTTGATATCAAGATTTCCCTTTTTGTCTTTAACCTCTTTATTTAAATCAATATAAATATAGTCGCCACCTGCTGCAAATCGTTTTAATTCTCTGTTTATAAAATCTACCTGATCGTTTTTGTGATATGCTTGTGGATACTCAATTTTCACATTATCGTTTGTCGGTAAAATACTTGTAACATACACTTTTGTCTCTGGTGAATTTGTATGTATTTGTTTGACAATCAATTGTATATTTTTTGTAATGATTTGATTTGGAATATTTTGAGATATATCATTGATCCCTATCTCAATAAAAAGTTTGTCTGGCTCTCGAATCATAATGTCATTCAAACGTGCTAAAACACCGAAGGTGTTGTCACCTGCAATGCCTCTGTTGATCACTGTTGAATCATCAAAAATTTCTTTCCAGTTGCCAAACTGTGTTAAGCTGTTTCCTAAGAATATAGTTCGATGTTTTATTATTGGTTCATTGTTAAAAATAATGACCCGCTTTTGGTAGTATTCTTTTGCATACTGTACTGTGTCGTATTTTATACTTTGACTAGTTGCCGTCATTGGTATCAGCCAAAAAAGTAAAAAGCATACTTTTCTAAGATAAGATTGAGGGATTAAAATTACTTTTGATACAGTGCCAATTTTCATATAAATATTACAATGGTTCTTCAAGTGGAGAATTGTTGTTTTGTCTTAACTAATTACTGCTGCAAGGTTACCTTTTATCATTTCAAAAAATGTGCAGAAATTATTAAATTGAAATAAAGCGATTAATAGATAAACTGAGGAGACAACGTTATGTATATTACCGAGCTACCGGACCACTCCAAACCAGGGTTTGATGAAAAATCACATTTTAGTCAGTTTAAAAAGCATAACATCGTTTTTAATGCGTTGAGCAGGTACAGTGTATGTGATTATCATGTTGGCTGTCTTTCTTTTAAAACAGTATTCACCGGAGAAGAATGGTATGGTATAGGTAATAGGCAGATCGCTGTTAGACCAGGTAAGTTCTTGGTTATGAATGACAAACAGGCCTATTCGTCTCGAATAGATTGCGGTGAAAATACAAGGGACTTAGCGATCTTTTTCAAAAATGAATTTGCATCGGCGGTATTTCAAGACTTGATTTACAATGAAGAATCTATGCTTGATAATCCGTTTTCTATTAGCCTGATAAACCCTGAGTTTTTTCAAACACTGAATAACCTCACCCCGGAGTTATATATTAAATTAAGAGATCTGATTTCATGTCTTAACTGCTATGGATTCAATAGCTGTATGGTTGATGAATACCTTGTATTTATTTTACACTATTTAATCAAGACACATGTATCAGGGTTAGATCGGGCGAGCAATATAAATGCAGTTAAACAGAGTACAAGAATTGAGCTTTATAAGAGGCTATGCGTTGCAAAGGATTTTCTGGAATCTTCTTACATGGATGAAGTCAGTTTAGACACAATATGTAGTTTATCTTGTCTTTCAATTCCACAATTAATCAGGCAGTTTAAGGCGGTCTTTCAAATTCACATGTCCGCCTTTTTCACCCAGTTTGCCAAAGTCCAGACCATAATTTTCGTGGTTATTGATCTCATCATTTAACAACAAAAGATTGACTTTCACGCCCTGTCCCGATTTGGTGCATAACAATTGAACAAGTTCAGGATCAGTAAACCAGGCAACGGCAACGTAAATGGATTCTTTGCTGTTTGAAGTTCTTTAATTATCTGCGGCTGAATATTTTCAAAGTGTGCCTGTGTTTGCATGATTTACCGATAGGAGGGATATTTACTAGATATTGAGTAAGCTATAAATGTATTAAATTTCACAAAAGATCAATCCAGGTTTTTAATGTTACATGTTATCCCTTTATGCCATCGGCATATTTTGTGGGTAGAAATATGCAATTCACCATATACGAGGCGATCCGGTGAGAAACCGTTGTGGAAAAGCTCTATCATTTCTACCAACAAGATGTGCCTATGGTACAATGAGAAAATTTCCATATTGTCAATTAAATATATTTTCGAATGCACCTCTATCAACATTTGCCCATCCCGCCAAAATTTCCTTATTTACTGACATATTACAAATAAAGACAATCATAATACCATTATGTCAAAATATATTGCGGCTATTGACCAGGGAACAACGAGTACACGTTGCATACTATTTAATCATCAGGGAAATATTGTTTCCGTCGGGCAAAAAGAGCACGAACAGATTTATCCGCAGCCGGGCTGGGTGGAGCATAATCCGGAAGAAATCTGGAAAAATACACTGGAAGTAATCGCAATTTCCCGCATAAAAGCCTCTGCAACAGCCGCTGATATAGCCGCAATCGGTATTACAAATCAAAGAGAAACAACGGTTGTCTGGAATCGTCGGACAGGAAAACCATATTATAATGCATTGGTTTGGCAAGATACCCGGACAACAGATTTAGTAGCCAAATATGAAAAAGAAGGTGGATTAAATCAGTTTCGGGATAAAACGGGACTTGCCGGTTTCAACCTATTTCAGCGGTTTAAAACTAAAATGGCTTCTGGAAAATGTAGAAGGCCTGCGTGCAGATGCAGAAAAAGGAGAAGCAATTTTTGGAAATATTGATACTTTTTTGATCTGGAATCTGACGGGCGGAGGTCATGGCGGAATTCATGTAACGGACGTTACCAATGCCAGCCGGACGCAGCTGATGAACTTGCGGACTTTGCAGTGGGATCAGGAAATGCTGGATGCGTACAATATTCCCGCTATGATGTTGCCTGAAATAAAAAGCAGCAGTGAAGTTTATGGAACGGTCAGCAATGAAGTTTTGCCAGGCGTTCCGGTTGCGGGAATTCTTGGGAGATCAGCATGCAGCACTGGTCGGACAAACATGTTTCGAACCAGGTATGGCAAAAAATACCTACGGAACTGGTTGCTTTTTAGTGATGAATACCGGTTCAGAATTGAAAATGTCGGATAATGGATTGCTTACCACCATTGCATATAAATTTGGAAATGAGCCAGTTCAATATGCTTTGGAAGGAAGTGTGGCTGTAACAGGTGCATTGGTTCAATGGGTGCGTGATAATTTGGGATTGATCGAAAAAAGCAGCGATATTGAAAGTCTGGCAAAAACGGTTGAAGATAACGGTGGCGCTTATTTCGTTCCGGCATTTTCAGGATTGTATGCGCCGTACTGGCGAAATGATGCGCGTGGAGTCATTGCAGGTTTGACACGTTACGTTACCAAAGGACATATTGCCAGAGCTGTTTTGGAAGCAACGGCTTATCAGACACTGGATGTTGTAAATGCCATGGAACAGGATTCCGGTATCAAATTATCTTCTCTTGCGTGTCGACGGCGGAATGGTTTTGAATGAATTGCTGATGAAATTCCAGGCTGATATGCTCAATACGCAGGTCGTTTCTCCGGCAGTAGCAGAAACTACGGCACTTGGTGCAGCTTACGCAGCAGGTCTGGCAGTCGGTTATTGGAAAAATACAGACGAACTGAAAAGTAACTGGGCGATTGCACATACCTGGAACCCGGATATGGACGATACGAAAAGAGACGCATTATATAAAGGATGGCAAAAAGCAGTTACAAAGTCGTATGCCTGGATTGATTAATGAAAATTTAATGCAGTGAATGAACTATTTTATAATCTGTATAAACTAAACTCTTTTTTTGGCCTGTGTTCCTTTAAAGCGTAACTTCGCGGCGCGAAAACCTAATTAAAGTAGCCTTATGCATACCCTCCATCTTAAAAAGCCACTCGCTTTTTTTGATCTTGAAACTACCGGTGTAAACATTGCCCGGGATCGGATCGTAGAAATTTCGGTGGTGAAGGCTCTGCCTAATGGGGAAACAGAAATTCGCACAAGACGTGTTAATCCTGAAATGCCTATTCCGCTGGAAAGCAGTCTGATACATGGCATTTATGATGAAGATGTAAAGGATGCACCAACCTTCAAAATGTTTGCAAAAAACCTTGCAACGTTTCTGGAAGGCTGTGATCTGGCCGGATTTAACAGCAACCGTTTCGATATTCCAATGCTCGTTGAAGAGTTTTTACGGGTTGGTGTCGAGTTTGATATTAAAAACCGTCGTACGGTAGATGCACAGCGGATTTACCACATGATGGAGCCGAGAAATCTGTCTGCTGCTTATAAATTTTATTGTGATAAATCGCTTGACGGATGCGCATAGCGCCGAAGCGGATACCATAGCAACTTTTGAAGTGCTTCAAGGACAAATTGCTCGTTATGAAGGCCAAAAGGTCATTGATTCGCACGGAAAAGAACTTGGAACGGTAGAAAATGACGTAGCTGCCTTACATGCTTTAACGGCATCAAAGCTTATCGATTTTGCCGGAAGAATGGTTTATAATGAGAAAGGTGAAGAAGTTTTTAACTTTGGCAAACACAATGGAAAACGTGTTGCCGATGTCTTGAAAAACGAGCCTTCTTTTTACGATTGGCTGATGAAAGCAGAGTTTCCATTGGATACAAAACGCAAGCTGACAGAAATAAAATTACGTGCTTTAACACAGAGATAATATAATACGTTCGCTCAACATTTGAGTAAGCGGTATTTATGTCTATTTTTGCCAGCATATAAAGATAAATTCAGCAATGTTGATCAAAATTCGAAATCCTGAAAATTTTAAATCACTGACTATTTTTAATCGAATACCCATTTAGGTAAATCTGCTATGATCCCGAACCCGAATATACCAGAGGTTATTCAGAATGTCCCGCTTCAATATTATCTCATCCTCAGCACATTACTTTTTGTGATTGGCATCATTGGCGTACTTACACGTCGTAATGCGATCATCATTTTTATGTCTGTTGAGTTGATGTTAAATGCTGCCAACATTTTATTGATCGCTTTTTCATCCTACCGGTCAGATCCTTCCGGGCAGGTTTTCGTGTTTTTTATCATGGCCGTAGCCGCTGCTGAGGTAGCTGTTGGCTTGGCGATTATCGTTATGATTTACCGGAATACGCGAAATACGGACATCGGTTTCCTTAATAAATTGAAATGGTAAGCCTTATTGGTTAATATACAAAATATAGAATATGTCTGCTTCATTACTAATTCTGATTCCATTATTACCTCTGTTGGGTTTTCTGATTAATGGTCTTGGATTCCGTACAATACCAAAAGGTGCCGTTGGAATAATCGGGTCATTAGCTGTTATCGGTAGTTTTGCTCTTTCTCTGAATGCGTTTAATGCATTTATTGCGGCAGGAAGTACTCCATTTGTTCTGCCGCTTTTCGACTGGATCACGGTTGGAAATCTAAACATTCCGTTTTCTTTCCAGATTGATCAGCTTTCGTTATTGATGCTGATGATCATTACCGGTGTAGGATCGCTAATCCACATTTATTCAATTGGTTACATGAAACATGATGAAGGTTTCGGTAAGTTTTTCGCTTATCTGAATCTCTTCCTTTTCTTCATGTTGCTGCTCGTTCTGGGTTCCAATTATGTGATTATGTTTATCGGTTGGGAAGGTGTTGGACTTTGTTCTTATCTGCTGATCGGGTTTTGGAATAAAAATACAAACTACAACAACGCTGCACGTAAGGCATTCATCATGAACCGTGTAGGGGATTTGGGTTTCCTTTTGGGGATTTTCACAATCATCGCTACTTTCGGTTCAGTAGAATATCTTGAAGTATTTAGTAAAGCAACCGGTTTTTCAATCGGTGATCCTGTAATCATTGCGATTACCTTGTTCCTGTTTATTGGAGCAATGGGAAAATCGGCTCAAATTCCATTATATACCTGGTTGCCGGATGCGATGGCTGGTCCAACGCCGGTTTCTGCACTTATTCACGCAGCAACGATGGTAACGGCCGGGATTTATATGGTGATCCGTTCAAACGTCCTCTATTCTCTTGCGCCTTCAACGCTTGAACTGGTTGGAATTATTGGTGGTGCAACGGCTCTTTTTGCTGCATCGATCGGACTTTTACAAAATGATATCAAAAAAGTACTGGCTTATTCTACGGTGAGTCAGCTGGGTTATATGTTCATGGGTTTAGGCGCGATGGCTTATTCAGCTTCGATGTTCCATGTAATTACCCACGCATTCTTCAAAGCATTATTATTCCTTGGCGCTGGTAGCGTTATTCACGCCATGTCCGACGAACAGGATATCCGTTCAATGGGTGGTTTGCGTAAAAAACTTCCGATTACATTCCTGACGTTTTTAATCGCAACAATCGCGATTTCAGGTATTCCTCCATTTGCAGGTTTCTTCTCGAAAGATGAAATTTTAGCGCACGTTTTTGAACACAACAAATTACTTTGGGTAGTTGGTGTACTTGGGTTCATTGATGACATCCTTCTATATGTTCCGTTTGCTTTTCCTTACTTTCTTTGGAAAATTCCGCGGTACACATGAGCAGGAGCATCATTTGCATGAATCACCTGCGTCGATGACAATTCCTTTGGTTATTCTGGCCGTTCTTTCTGCTTTGGGTGGATTTATCGGAGTTCCGGAAGCTTTGCACGGAACGCATCATCTGGCAGAATTTATGAGTCCGTTGTATGCAGGTTCACACCAGGTTAATCCGGCGGCTTTTGAACCAACGACTTTATCGCATTCAGAAGAATATATTTTGATGGCCGTTTCAGTTGGCGTTGCCTTGCTTTCTTCTGATTGTTGCTTATGTTATGTACATTCAAAAAGAAAGTGTTCCGGCTCCGGATTCAGAAGAAAAATCAGCAGTTCAGAATCTGGTTTACAACAAATATTATGTTGACGAACTTTACAACACTGTTTTTGTAAAATCGACAAAATCACTTTCCAACGTACTATACAGTTTCGGTGAATTCTTCATTGATCTGTTTGTAAATGGTACGGCCAGGCTGATCGCTTTTCTTGGAGGCTTGTTGCGCAAAACACAAACAGGTTCGACCGGAGATTATGTATTTGCTATGGTTTTGGGAATCGTGGTCATTTTGTTCTGGAAGCTGTTGTTATAGGCATTTGTTGAAACTGACATATTAAATATTTATACCGTTCACCATTTAGTGCTGACCGTTGACTTGAAAATATGCTTACTCTTCTTTTAATACTTTTGCCCATTGTGGCTGGCGTTATTACCCTCTTGGTTGGAGCTAATCTGGCGAAACAGGTAGCCTTAGTCGGCGCTCTTGCGGAGTTAGGACTTGCTCTTTTTGTGTGGTCTCAATTTGATCCGTCAGCTGGTGTTCAGTTTGGTTTTAAATACAATTGGCTGGCATCCGCAGGAATTTCTTTTGCTGCCGGTCTCGACGGAATCAGTCTGGTACTTGTATTACTGACTGCCTTTTTAACACCATTGATTGTTCTTTCAACATTTGAACATACTTATAAAAACAGCGCAGCTTTTTATTCGCTGATCCTGTTTATGTCTGCGGCACTTGATCGGCGTTTTTACAGCAACGGATGCTTTCTTATTCTATCTTTTCTTCGAAGCAGCACTTATTCCGGTTTATTTCCTGGCAGCGGTTTGGGGTGGAGAAAATCGTTTGAAAGTAACTTTCAAGTTCTTCATTTATACCATGTTCGGTAGTTTGTTCATGCTGGTTGCATTGATCTATTTGTACTACCAAACGCCGGGAACGCATACTTCTGAAATCACCGCATTTTATAATTTACAATTATCAGCCAAAGCACAAGGATTTATATTCTGGGCTTTCTTTGTAGCTTTTGCTATCAAAATGCCATTGTTTCCTTTCCATACCTGGCAGCCTGATACTTACACAGAAGCACCAACACCGGCAACGATGTTACTTTCCGGTATTATGCTTAAAATGGGTGTATACGGTTTGATCCGGTTATTGCTTCCAATTGTTCCGCTTGGTTTGCAGACTTATGGAATGCTTGCGGTGATTCTTTCTGTGATCGGAATTATTTACGGTTCAATCATCGCCATTCAGCAACGTGATATGAAACGCCTGATCGCTTATTCATCCTTCGCCCACGTTGGATTAATGGCGGCTGGTGTTTTTGCAGCTTCTACAAATGGTTTGCAGGGAGCAATGATTCAAATGCTTGCACACGGTATCAACGTAGTCGGTTTATTCTTTGTAATCGATATCATCCTTTCCCGCACCAAAACACGTAGCCTGGATCAATTGGGTGGTATTACACAAGTTGCTCCTCAGTTAAGTGTATATTTTCTGATCATTCTTTTGGGAAGCGTTGCCTTGCCTTTGACAAACGGATTTGTTGGCGAATTCCTTTTGCTTTCCAGTGTTTTCGCATTCAATGGCTGGTTAGGCGCTATTGCCGGATTGACGATCATTCTTGGTTCGGTATATATGCTTCGTTTATTCCAGATGTCAATGTTCGGACCAAAATCCAAATGGGTTGAAGGTTTTCAGGATCTGACATTTAGTGAAAAAGCAGTTTTGATACCGCTTGTAATTATGGTTTTCTGGATTGGTATTTATCCAAATACGTTTTTAACGATTTCTGAACCAGCCGTTAACCACCTTTTACAATTGGTGGCAAGATAGGTTTCTGAAAGCGAAAATAATTAATTGATATAGTCCGAAAGCCGAAAGCCAACCGCCGAAAGCTCTCTATTAATGACAAACGATAATAAATAATTATGTATCCCATTGTTTTGTTGTCAGTTCTTGGAATCGTAACACTCTTCCTAGGGTTCTCGAAATCGAAGAATATCTTATTGCCAGCTGTTCTGCTTTTCCTTGCCGTTGCACTGGCAGGTAATTTCTTTGAGTGGAACAAAGGGCCGCTGTTATATTTTTACGATATGTTCCGGGTTGATAACCTGACATTGGCTTTTAACGGCATCATACTGGCTTCTGCTTTTATGATTGTTGCGATTTCAGGAGGTTTTCAGGATAATGCAGAAGCAGAACCAGCTGAGTATTATGCGTTAATGCTTTTTTCTCTGGTTGGCGCGATTATGATGGTTGGCTTTGAGCATCTGATCATGCTTTTCATTGGTGTTGAAATTCTTTCCGTTGCGATGTATGTACTGACAGGTAGCAACAAACGTAATTTACGTTCGAACGAAGCTGCATTGAAATACTTTTTGATGGGTGCATTTGCAACCGGTATCATGCTTTTTGGTATGACCTTGCTTTACGGTGCAACCGGTTCGTTCAAATTAAGTGAAATTCAGGCTTTTGTTTCTACAACACAGCAAGCGGCTCCTTCTTACATTTTGTATGCAGGATTATTATTGTTGTTGATCGGTATGTTATTTAAAGTTTCTGCCGCACCTTTCCACTTCTGGACGCCGGATGTATACGAAGGAGCGCCGACGATCTTTACAACATTTATGTCGACGATTGTAAAAACAGCCGGTTTTGCAGCACTTTACAGATTATTATCACATTCATTTACCGGAGTTTACGGTTTCTGGTGGCTGCTTATCGCAATCATCGCGATCCTTACTTTGGTCGTTGGAAACATTGGTGCGACAACGCAGAACAGCTTTAAACGAATGATGGCTTATTCCGGGATTTCGCATGCAGGTTATTTGCTGATTTCATTAACAGCACTTTCCAAACCAACACAAAACGCTATCGTTTTTTATTCGCTGGCATATTCACTTTCAACAATTGCTGCATTTGGTGTATTGATGTTGGTATCAAAAGAAAAAACAATCGAAGGTCAGCCGGATGAGCGTTATGACGCATTTAACGGATTGGCTCAAAAAAATCCTCTTCTTGCATTTGTTATGACCGTAGCCATGTTATCACTTGCAGGAATTCCGTTAACAGCAGGTTTCTGGGGGAAATTCTTTGTATTCAGCAGCGCGGCCGACAGAGGAATTATCTGGGTGCCGGCAATTGCGGTTTTAATGTCCGTGGTTGGTATTTATTATTATTTCCGCGTGATTATTGCGTCTTATACTTAAAAGAAGGTGATTTCGCAGAAATTCGCGTTGCGCCATTTTATAAAGTTATTCTGATTCTGGCAACCTTACTTACCATTCTATTTGGTTTGGCTCCGGGAATTCTTGGAAGGACTTTTCTAACATATAGATTTTAATTATTGAAAGAGCTGTGCTTCGGTGTAGCTTTTTTTTTGTTACTTTTTATCCAAAACCCCGTAAGAATAAAACAATACCTCGCAACGTTCCTGAAAATCTTCATTAGTCCATAATTACACGCTTAATTATTGTTACTATGACAGATTTCTCTTCTAATGAAGTGCCTCAGTTTAATGAAGATTTTAGAAAATCCCATTACCATCAGAACCTTATGAATTTTAATCTGGAAGATCTTCTGGACCGGGAAGCCTATTAATTTTGATAATAAAAATATCAGTGAATTTATCAGAAATAAAAGAATCCTGATTACCGGAGCGGCTGGATCAATCGGGAGAAATCTGGTAAAACAGATTATTTTATTCAAACCTAAAAGACTAATCTTACTTGATAAGTCCGAATCTGCGATATATGAACTGGATGAAGAGATGAAGGAATTGCGGAATATCGGAAGTTGAAATTGTTTGTTTCATAGGTGATGTCTCGGATGGCTAAGCGAATGAAACCCTTATTTCAAAAATATCAACCTCAGATCATTTTTCACGCAGCGGCTAACAAACATGTACCCCTTCTGGAAAAGAACGCGTATGAAGCAATTAAAACAAACATTTTTGGAACAAAAGTCCTGGCCGATCTGGCGGTTGAATATTGGGTAGAAAAATTCATTTTAATATCAACGGATAAGGCAGTAAATCCTTCGAATGTGATGGGCGTGACAAAAAGATTTGCAGAAATAATTTTGCAGAGTCTCAACAACGCAAATAATACCACACAATTTATCGTGACAAGATTTGGTAACGTTTTGGGACAAAAGGATCTGTGGTTCCTGTTTTCAAAAAACAAATTGACAAAGGTGGCCCGGTCGAAATTACACATGCCGAAGTAATGCGTTATTTTATTACGATGAATGAGGCATGTCAGTTAGTGCTGGAAGCAGGAGCAACAGGTAGATGCAAATGAAATATTTATACTGGATATGGGTGAGTTGGTATTCTTGAAAGACACTGGCAGAAAAAATGATTCGCTTATCTGGTCTTCAACCTGATGTTGATATTAAAATTATCTATATCGGTCTGCGGGCAGGCGAAAAACTTGTGGAAGAGAGATTGAGAAATGATGAAGAAGATAGTCCGGCACATCATCCGAAATTAAGAATTGCCCATCTAGCGGCCACTGGATGGTTTTGAAGTTGACAACGTTTTGACCAAACTGGAAAAGGCGCTTGGATTCCGGAGAAGATAATGAAATGATACAGATCCTAAAAGATGCAATCCCGGAATATATCAGCCATAATTCAGAATTTGAAAAGCTTGATATACTCCGGGATGCAAAAGTTAGAAATAAAAAATATTATGGAATAAACTGATTCGTTTTCATCCAGTTGATACAGCGCGTAAACCACTCGTCAAATGGTGGTGTTTTCAAATAACCATGCTCACCTTTTGAATAAATATGAAGCTCGGATGGACTTTTAAATTTATTTAAAGCTTCATAAAACATAAGACTGTTTGAAACCGGTACCACCGTATCATCTCCGGCATGTGTAATAAATGCTGGCGGTGTTGATTGGTTAACCTGTAATTCATTGGAAAAATATTTTATCTGATCGTCAGTCGGTGAGGAGCCGAATCAAATTACTGCGTGAACCTTTATGACTTGGAGCTTCCAGAAAACTGATTACCGGATAAACCAAAACCATAAAATTCGGACGTACACTTGTTTTTTCTTTATTTTCAATAAGTGATTTATCAAAATGAGTTCCGGCTGTTGCAGCTAAATGTCCACCCGCCGAAAATCCCATAATTCCGATTTTACTCGTATCAACATTCCATTCTTTTGCTCTTTCCCGAACGGTTTTAATTGCCTGCTGTGCATCCTGCAATGGGCCGATGGATTTATCCTTCATGATTTTATCACTCGGCAGCCGGTATTTCAAAACAAAAGCTGCAATTCCCTGGCGATTAAATGCCTGAGCTACTTCATAACCTTCCCGGTCAATAACCAACACACCATAACCACCGCCCGGACAAATAATCACCGCTGCTCCGTTAGCTCTGGCCAACGGTGGAAGAAAAACGGAAAGTGTTGGTTTTGAAACATTTCTGACCACGCCTTTTGTATTCGTTTCTTCATTGGCTGCTTCCTTTGCATTAGGAATTGCACCCGGAGTACAAAGGAATTTCCTTTTGTGCAAAACCCGGGAAAATGAATCCGGCCAGAAAAACGAATAATAAAAGAGATTTATACATAATCAGATTTCAGAAGAATTCCGCTGAAAAATTTAGTCCGTAATGGCACGATCCAAATGAACATAACCGCCATCCACATGAATCAACTGTCCCGTTGTATGGCTTGAACGCGGCGAAAGTAAAAATGCAGTCATGTTCGCAATTTCTTCCGCCGTTGTCATTCTTTGTTCCAATGGAATTTTACTTTCGATCGAAGCCAGTTTTTCTTCTGGATTTGGTAAAGTCTGAATCCATTTTTCATACAACGGCGTGTAACATTCTGCCACGATAATTGCATTGACACGAATTCCATAAGGTAACAATTCAACTGCCCATTCGCGCGTCAAAGCACTGCGTCCACCATTGGCAGCTGCATAAGCCGAAGTTCCACCCTGACCGGTTTCCGCTGTTTTTGATCCGATATTTAAAATTGAACCTTTCGATTTTTTCAAAGCAGGCAAAGCATGGTGAACGATCAGATAATAATGAATCAAATTACTGTGAAGACTTTGAATAAATTTTTCATAACTGCCATTTTCCAGTCCTACACCGTCATTTACGCCGGCGTTATTTACAACGCCTTCAATTCTACCAAAAGTATCTTCAATCAGTTTTACAGCTCTTTCACATTCTTCCGGCCTGGATAATTCCGCTGTAACCTGAAAAGCGCGGCCTCCTTCCTGTTCTATTTCTGCAACAGCCAGCAAATTATCCTCTTCATTTCTTCCGATAATAACCGGTATTGCACCTTCCCAGGCCAGTACGTTTGCAATTCCTTTTCCAATTCCCTTTGGCTCCACCGGTTACAATTATTACTTTATCCTCTAAGTTCTAAATCCATGTTTTTAGTGGTTCTAATATTTTTCTAATTTTGATATAAATTACTTATTATTACATTTAGCAATACGCGAGATTGCTGTAAATGGGTCTCTGTTACTTCTGACACTAACCTCAAATAGAAAATATTTATTTTACTCAGTTTAGTCAAAACAAATTAAGACAATTTGCAGTAAAATTTACCCACAAAAATTAGATATCAATTTAATAAGGATATAGTTGCGGGAACTATTCTATCAAATTGCACCTTTCTATGTAAATTGTATTAATAACGATTAATTAATATAATATTTACAAGAAAATAAAATGATATTAATTGTCTTTTAGCTTCGGACAATCTAAAAAAAAGAACTAGTTTTGTGTAACATCGAAAAAGATCAGTTGTTTTTTTGAGTATATTATTAAGAGAAATAATTGAACTCTTTTCGTTTTGAAAGAAATTTTGAATACAAAATAACCCTTGATAATAGAATGAAATATACGGTACATGCAGAAGGCAAGTTTCAATTTATCGACGAAGGAAAGGGCGAAACATTATTGCTGTTGCATGGCCTTTTCGGTGCTTTGAGTAACTGGGATGGCATCATTGAATGTTTTTCAGATCGCTACCGTGTGATTATTCCTTTGTTGCCAATTTATGAACTTCCTCCACGTGAGGCTGGTTTGGATGCACTTCTGGCTTTTCTGGAAGAGTTTGTTGCATTTAAAAATCTGACAAATGTGACTGTTCTGGGAAATTCCCTGGGCGGTCATATTGGTTTGTTATATACCTTAAAAAACCAGGAAAACGTTACACGTCTGGTGCTTAACGGGTAGTTCAGGGCTTTTTGAAAATTCAATGGGCGGCTCTTTTCCAAAAAGAGGAAGCTACGAATATATACGTGAACGTGTTGCTTATACATTTTATGATCCGGAAGTTGCTACGAAAGATCTGATTGATGAAGTTTTTGAAACGACATCAAGTATTCCAAAATGTATGAGTATTGTTGGAATTGCCAAATCTGCTCAACGTCATAATCTGGCAAAAGATCTGCATAAAATTAAAGTGCCTACGTTACTTGTCTGGGGCTTGAATGATACCATTACACCGCCGCATGTTGGTTATGAATTTAACCGTCTGATCGCAGGTTCGGAATTGCATTTTATAGATAAGTGTTGTCATGCGCCGATGATGGAACATCCTGACAAATTTAACGTTATAGTAGAAAGCTTTTTAGAAAAACATGCATCAGTTCCGGTGGAATAGTCATTTTTTAAAGAGCCTTTAACGGCTCTTTTTTATTTTACAGAATATTCTTTTATATGAAAGTTGACAGGTATTTAGATTTTTTCATAGATTCGATAAAAACACTATTTAAGTTATGCTAGCTGCAACGTTAATTAATCCCATGATACCGATACTGAAACTTACCGATACGGTAGGTACGGCATTGGACTGGATGGATGAATTTCGTACCCGGCAGCTTGTCGTGGCCGATTCAGGTCTTTATAAAGGAATTGTTTCGGAAGATATTCTTTTTGATATTTCTGATACAACCCAGCCGCTTTCCAGAATCATCATTCAGCATGAGGATGTTTTTGCTACTGAAGACAATCATCCTTACGAACTGTTAAGACTTGTTAATCAGTTTGCGTCTGGATATTATTCCGGTTGTTACATGAAGATAAAAACGTTACAGGAAGCATTCTGGTAAGAGATCTGGTTGAACGTTTTGTAAGTGAACTGGGTATTCAGGAAAAAGGAGCTGTTCTTGTTTTGAAAATTGCGGAGAGAGATTATTCTCTTTCTGAAATCAGCAGACTGATCGAATCGAACGGAACCAAGGTTTTAAGCAGCTATTATTCTTCCAGTGAATCGCTTCATCCGGCAGATGCATCCTTGCTGACCTTAAAATTGAACCGTACGAATATTACATCCGATTATTGCCACTTTGGAGCGTTTTGGATATGATATTGAAGAAGCACATGCCAACGATCCGATCGAAAGTGTTGATCAGGAACGGCTTGATATGTTACTTCGGTATTTAGCTACATAATATTCTCGGAATAGTACATTGCCAATCGGCATTTTGTCCCGTATCTTGCGGACGAAAAGGATCACATACTTTTTCTTTCATGAAAATAGCAATTCACGGACGCAACTTTAATGAGTCTGCCCGCCCGTTTATAGAATCTATGTTCAATGAGCTGGCTCGTCGGAAAATTGACGTTCAGCTTTCCGAGCCATTCCGGTCCTTTCTGGATAAACAAGGCATTCAGCATTTTTCGACATATGGTTTACGGAAACCCGGACGAACTTTGTAATGCCCGGATGGTTGTGAGCATGGGCGGCGACGGAACTTTGCTGGAAACAATTTCTCATGTTGGTAAAAGACGAATTCCTGTTATTGGTATCAATGTTGGCCGTCTGGGTTTTCTGGCAACTGTTTCTCCTGAGCGGATTTCTGATATGATTGAAGCGTTGGAAAATAACCAATATAAAATTGACGAAAGAACGCTCGTAAAAGTCGAATCCAATATTGATCTGTTTGAAGGAAGAAATTTTGGTTTGAATGATTTTACGATCACAAAAACCGATACGGCTTCCATGATTACGGTTCATACTTATCTGAATGACGAATTTCTGAATTCTTATTGGGCAGATGGACTGATTATTTCTACACCAACCGGTTCAACAGGATATTCGCTAAGTTGTGGCGGTCCGGTTCTTGTTCCGCATTCCCAGAATTTTATTATTACGCCGATAAGTCCGCATAACTTAAATGTTCGTCCTTTGGTCGTTGAAGATTCTTCGGTGATCAGACTGGAAGTAAAAAGCCGCAGCAATAATTTTCTGGTTTCGATGGATTCCCGTTCGAGGGTTGTGGACGAAGTGACAGAGCTAACAGTTAGCAAGGCAGATTTTACCGCCCGTTTGATAAAAATGCGGGATGACAGTTTTTTGGATACCTTACGCAGCAAATTATCGTGGGGACTTGATATGAGAAATTAACATTGCTTTTATTTTCTGACCTCAATACGAAACATCATGCAGCTGATATTTCATTCCTTTAACCTTGAATTAAAACACACTTTCACCATTGCGCACGATTCCCGCGATATGCAGCAGACATTAATTGTCGAACTGAAAGATGGGAATTTTAGCGGTTTTGGTGAGGCAACTTCCAATCCATATTATGGTGCTACGATTGAGAAAATGATTAATTCTCTGGAAAGTATCCGTTCAATGATTGAAGAAGATCAACTAAATTCTCCGGAAGAATTGTGGGCGAAAGTAAATCCATATCTGAAAGATAATTCCTTTGCACAATGTGCTCTGGATGAAGCGGCGCATGATTTATTTGCCAAGAAGAAAGGTCAGAAATTATATGAAAGCTGGGGCTTGTCTATTGATCGTAATCCATTAACCAATTTCACGATTGGAATTGATACGGTTGAAAAAATGGTATCAAAAATGCAGGAACTTCCCTGGCCGATTTACAAAATAAAATTAGGTACGGATGATGATCTTCGGATTGTCAGAGAATTACGGTCACATACCGACGGCTGCTTTCCGTGTAGATGCAAATTGTGCATGGTCTGCTGAACAAACAATTAAATTTTCCGGTGAATTAAAAAAGCTGGGTGTTGAATTTATTGAACAACCTCTTGCCGGCAGATGATATTGAAGGAATGAAAAAAGTTTTTTCCGGAAGTGCATTGCCGGTGATCGCAGACGAAAGCTGCATTACTGGAAAGTGATGTAATAAAATGTTACGGACTTTTTCATGGTGTCAATATAAAGCTTACCAAATGTGGCGGACTAACTTCTGCCCGACGAATGATCACGGAAGCCAAAGATCTTAATATGAAAACGATGGTTGGTTGTATGACAGAATCCAGCGTTGGGATTTCTGCCATTGGCACATTTGCTGCCGCTGTTGGATTATGTTGATATGGACGGTTCTTTATTAATCAAAAATGATCCGGCAACGGGTGTAACTTTTGATTTTGGAAAAGTAATTTATGCTGTCTGAAAATGGAACTGGCGCTGTTCTGAAATGAAAATTTATCCAACCAGTCATCTTCCGGGCCGAAAAGTTTTACTGAATAACGGGAAAGAATATCTTTATTTCAGTGGAACGGATTATCTGGGAATGGGCCATCATGAAGGATTTCTGTACTTATCTTAAAGAAGGAATTTCAATTTACGGAACACATTTTGGAAGTTCAAGAAATAACAGTCTGAGGCTGGAAATTTATGAAGAAGCTGAAACTGCATTGGCAAAGTTTTCTGGTGCTCCTGCGGCGCTGACAACTTCATCAGGCATGTGGGCAGGGCAGTTGTTGATGAAAGAATTACCAGAGATCATTACTTCGGATTTACAAACATAAGAATTCTCTACACTTCCAATATTCATTATCACTATGCTCCCAGAGTTCATCCGGCCTTATGGGGTGCAGAATATACTTCTGCAAACTTCAAGTTGGGAAGATTGGGCAAAAGAGACAATTGCAGACAATTCAGGAAAGCCAGCACAGATTACTGTTCACATTATCTGTTCCGATTCCGTCGGTTCTCCTTTTGTTGAAAGTTTGATTTTTCGATTTTCAATACGCTTCCATTTTATAGGAGAATATATCTTATCGTTGACGATTCTCATGGATTTGGTGTTTTGGGTACAAATGGAGGAGGGATTTTTAGAGAATTGTCTGTCCATTCAACAGGTTAAACTTAATTGTCTCGTTCTTCCTTAAACAAAGCATTGGGAATTCCTGGCTGGTGTAATTCTTGGGAAATCATAATAGTCATCGACTCTATCCGGAAAAGCCCGTTTTTTGCAGGTGCATCTCCTTCTGCCCCAGCTTATATGTATGCACTTTGAAAAGTTTGCTGGAATCAAATATTTATCCAGATGGCTCATCAGAAGTTGCTTGACTAACTTAGACTATATTTCAGGCAATTTGACTGAGACCAGACCTTTTTGTAAGCATGCCAGACTATCCGGTTTTTTGCAGTATGAATAGCAATCTATTTGATTTTCTGGAAGAAAACGGAATTATGGCTTCCTGTTTTTCCTATCCACAGCCAACAGATCCGCCTATTACAAGAATTGTGATCAGCGCAATCCATCAAAAAGAAGACCTCGACCGATTGGCCGAGGTCTGTATGAAATTTTAATATTTCTTCTTTTTAATTACTGCTTCGGACTGTTATAATGGTCCTTGCAAGGCTTTTTCTTCACGCAATTTTTCTCTTTCTACTTTTGCTGAAACAAGAATACTGATTTCATAAAGCAGGAACAATGGAATTGCTACCAGTAATCTGGCTGTAAATATCAGGTGATGGCGTAATAACGGCTGCTACGATCAGAATAACGATCATGGCATGTTTACGATATTCACGCATAAAGCATGGTGTTAGTACACCTACTTTTGACAAGACAAAAACAACAATTGGAAGCTGGAATGCAATACCGCAAGCCAATGTCAATGTTGCAACCAGTGAAATGTAAGAGGAAATACTGAATTCATTGATAATCGATGGATCCAGTGTGTAATTCGCTAAAAAGTTGATTGCCAACGGTGTTACAATGTAATATCCAAAGAAAACACCGGAGAAAAACAGAAACGTCACATAAAAAACAGCTCCGCTTGCCGATTTACGTTCCGAAGGCTTTAAGACCGGTTTGATAAATCGCCATATTTCCCAAAAAGCATAAGGAAATGCAAAAATCAAACCAGCAATTACCGAAGAAGTCATACTCATCGTAAACTGGTCACCAACTCCTATAGCCTGCAATTTGAAATTCAAGTGCCTTGATACATAAATCCTCATAACCAACAACTTCTGATAAGTTTACACATCATTTTGTAAGTCCAGAAATCAGGCTTTGCAGGAGCAATAATTACGTAATGATAAATTTCTTTAATGTATATGAAAGCAAGAATAGCGAAAACCAAAATAGATCCACCTGCACGGATAACGTGCCATCTTAATTCTTCCAGATGTCCAATAAAGGACATCTCTGCCAGCTCCACCTTCTTCTTCTTCGTGCTCAAATTCCTGATCTAAGGGCATACAATTTTTAGGTATTAATCACACTATATACGGGAAAAATCAATATTACGATCTTTTTCATTAACGAAAAGTCGAAATTACTCAAAAAACCCGTCGGATCGTTTCGACGGGTTTTTCTTAATAAATTTATAATCAGGACTTAGTCCATGACAAACGGATAATCATTTTCAGCGTAAACATCTGTGTAAGCTTCCGATGCATCCGGGAAATCCGAATCTTCAGCAAACTGAACAGATTCAGCTACGATTTCTTTTACTTTTTTGTCAATCGCTTCAAGATCTTCTTCAGTAGCAAGTTTGTTATCCAAAATTACAGCTCTGATCTGCTCGATCGGGTCACGGTGTTTGTATTCTTCAACTTCTTCTTTTGAACGATATTTCTGTGGATCAGACATTGAGTGTCCACGGTAGCGGTATGTACGGAATTCAAGGAAAGTTGGTCCGTCACCTTTACGTGCACGTTCAGCGGCACGGGAAACTGCTTCGTGAATCGCTTCTACGCTCATTCCGTCAACAGGTTCAGAAGGAATATCGTATGCTTCTCCCAATGTGTACAAGTTCTGTAACGTTAGATGAACGCGCAACCGAAGTTCCCATCGCGTAACCATTGTTTTCAACAACGAAAATAACCGGCAGTTTCCAGTTCATCGCCATGTTCAACGCTTCATGGAATGCACCCTGGCGAATTGCTCCGTCTCCGAAGTAGCAGATGCAAAGTTTACCTGTTTTGTTATACTTTTCAGCAAAGGCAATACCTGCTCCCAAAGGAATTTGTGCGCCAACGATACCATGTCCTCCAACAAAGCCATTTTCTTTATCGAAAATGTGCATGGAACCACCTTTTCCTTTGGTTGTTCCTGTTTTTTTTCCGTAAAGTTCAGCCATGATCGCTTTTGGATCTGTACCCAGAGCCAAAGGAATACCATGATCACGGTAAGCAGTGATGTATTTATCTCCTTTTGTCAGCGCAGTGGCAGCTCCCGAAGAGCAGGCTTCCTGGCCAATATAAAGGTGACAAAAACCGCGGATTTTCTGCTGTCCGTAAAGCTGGCCAGCCTTTTCTTCAAACCGGCGTTGTAATAACATGTTCTCGAACCAGAACATATAGCGTTCTTTCGAATGCTGTAATTTGGGAGCTGATGCTTTCTTTTTTTCAGTAACGGTGGCCATGTATTTGGTTCTCGTTTATAAAGACAGAACTTTGTCTTAAAGTTAGTGGTTTGAACAGAGATCTGTTTTTGCCGGTACACGACGCAAATGATTTGCGAAAATAAGCATAAACTATATAACAAAGAAGTTCATGTGGTTAGAAAAGCTCCATCTTACGTACTTTAAGAGCTATGAAGAGAGAGGTTTTACGTTTGGAGAGCGTGTAAATTGTCTTGTCGGAGAAAATGGAAGTGGGAAAACGAACCTTTTGGACGCGATTTACTTCCTGACACTCACAAAAAGTGCCTTTCATAACCAGGATGCATTAGGTATCCGTCATGGACAGGATTTTTTTATACTGGACGGAATTTTTAATGATTCTGAAAAAAATATTCAGATTACATGCAGTTTTCAGCGTGGCCAACGAAAAATTTTCATGGCCGACAAGAAAAATTACGATAAGTTAAGCGATCACATCGGACTTTTTCCTCTCGTTTTGATTGCGCCAAATGACACGGATCTGATCCGCGATGGTAGCGAAGAGCGCCGTAGATTTTTTGATGGCGTACTTGCTCAGGCAACTCCGGAATATTTAAATGATTTTTTACAATACAATAAAATATTAACGCAGCGAAACGGGTTACTCAAACTTTTCGCTGAACGAAATTATCTGGATGAAGATTTGCTGGATACTTACAATGAGCCTCTAATCATTCTGGCGATAAGAATTTACGAGCACCGACGTGCTTTCATGGATCGGTTTCTTCCTCTTGTTCAGGAAATACTACGAGTTTCTAAGCAGCGGAAAAGAACAGGTTGATGTATCCTATGAAAGTGAAGTAGCATCCGAAGATTTTGCCCAGGAATTCAGAAAAAACCGTTCAAGAGATTTGCATGCACAGCGAACAGGAAAAGGTGTTCACAAGGATGAATATGTTTTTGAAATTGATGGCATAACCTTAAAAAAATTCGGTTCTCAGGGACAGCAAAAATCTTTTGTGATCGCATTGAAACTTGCTCAATTCGAATTATTAAAGATCGAAAAGGAAAAAACACCAATTCTTTTGCTGGATGATATTTTTGACAAACTGGACGACAGAAGAATTAATAAACTGATCGAATTAATCGATGACGGTTTTTTAGGTCAAGTTTTTATTACAGACGCAAGACCGGAACGGTCGCAGAAGATTTTGGAAAAAGTAAAGGCAGACGTCCGCTTCTTCGAAATAAATCGCTAGGGTTAAACGCAGAGGTATGAAAGTTATACGCTGAGTTTGGGGAGTTTTTATTTTTTGAGTTTGATAAAAGGAGTTAAGCCTGTGTTCCGGTTTGTAATAAATAAACAGCGAACTCTGCGCTCAACTCCTTTAACTCTGCGTTTAACTAAACGTATTTAGTATGCAGCTCTTTAGCCTGAGCTACAAATTCTTTTACTTTTTGTTCTTCGTCTTTTTTGCAGATCAATAGTACGCCGTCGTATTCTGCTACAATAAATCCGTCGAGTCCGTTGATTACTACCAATTTTTCCTGAGGCGTTTTGATGATGCAATTTGTAGTATTATGCAAAATCAGATTTCCTTCGGTAACATTCTCGAATTCATCCTTTTTCGATACTTCGTATAGCGATTTCCAGGTACCAAGATCCGACCAGCCGAAACTGCTTAATACCACATGCACATTATCAGCTTTTTCCATGATACCATTATCAATCGAAATGCTGCCGCAATGAGAATATGCTTTACTGATAAAAGATTCTTCCGTTTCCTGATAATAATGTGTATCACCACTTTCAAAAATCTCTGCAATATCAGGCTGGTAGGCGCGTAATGCACGTTTGAAAGCTTGGACATTCCATACAAAAATTCCGGCATTCCAAACGAAATCTCCACTGTCCAAGAAACTGCTCAGCTAATTCCAGATGAGGCTTTTCAGTAAAAGATTTTACTTTTTTAACGGTAAGTTTATCCGGAATATATTGGATATATCCATAACCTGTATCAGGCCTTGTGGGCTGAATACCCAGCGTTATCAGAATATCTTCGTTCCTGGTTGCACCAAGAGCAATTTTGATAGTATCCTTAAATGTTTCTTCTTTTAAAATAATATGGTCGGCAGGTGCTACAACGATATTTGCATCAGGATTTTGTGACGCAATTTTGTAACATGCATAAGCGATGCAAGGAGCCGTATTTCTTCTATGCGGTTCCAGAAGAATCTGGTCGTCAGACAGCATCGGAATTTGCTCCTTGATGATATTTTTATATTCCTGACTGCTTACGATATAAATATTTTCCGGCGGACAAACGCCATCAAAACGTTCAACAGTCTGTTGCAAAAGTGTTTTTCCGGTTCCTAGTACATCATGAAATTGCTTTGGAAAATCGGTACGGCTGAAAGGCCAGAAACGTGTACCAACTCCTCCCGCCATGATAATCACAAATGTATTTTGCATTGTAGAAATTTAAAGTTATTAATAGCGTATTAGATGCGGTAAAGCTAAGGATAAACAATTGATGTAACCAATTCTGCAAATTTCTTAATGTCATACTTATCTATCGGTATCAATGCTTTCTTCTCTAATTAACAAAAAATAAAAGGTCTGATTATTATTTATTCTTAAAACACATAATATTTTTGATTTACTTAATAATATAAAGAAAAAATAGAACAAAAATACTAGGATATTACATAATTGGTTTAAATTGCTTAAAGACAAACTATAACCCATTAATGATATGCATTTAATATTTACCCAAAAGGTATCATGCCTGATCATGATATTTTTACTTTGTTATGGCCCTGCTTTTTCACAGACCAATATCACCGGAAAAGTAATTGAGGCTTCAACAAATGAGCCGCTGATTGGTGTAAGCATTCAGGTTAAAGGCAAAATTATTGGTACCATTACAGATAGCGACGGGAAGTTTAATCTGGCAACTAATTCTGTTCCGCCTTTTACTTTGGTCGTTTCTTCGGTAGGATTTGAAGCGCAGGAAATCAATATTACTGGTGGTATTTCCAATATTGAAGTCAAATTGACGGAACAGGCTATTTTGGGAAAAGAATTGATCGTGTCCGCTTCCAGAGTAGAAGAAAGTGTAATGCGCTCGGCAGTATCGATTGAAAAAATTGATATCCGGACCATTCGTGAAACTCCCCAAGCTTCATTTTATGACGCACTTCAAAATTTGAAAGGTGTCGAAATGAGTACGCAGTCGCTTACGTTTAAGTCGGTAAGTACGCGTGGATTTGGGGCGAATGGAAATACCCGTGTAGTCCAGCTAATTGATGGAATGGATAATCAGGCACCGGGATTAAATTTCCCGGTAGGCAACGTGGCCGGCATTCCTGAATTGGATGTGGAAAGTGTCGAGATTTTACCGGGAGCTGCTTCCGCATTATACGGTCCGAATGCGATCAACGGGATCATTTTAATGAACAGTAAATCTCCGTTCACTTATCAGGGATTGAGTGCTTATGGGAAATCGGGTGTGATGAGCGCTTCAAACCGTACCAAAACAAATACTCCATTTTATGATGTAGGTATTCGATATGCCAAAGCATTTAACAATCGTTTAGCTTTTAAAGTAAATGCATCTTACTTAACTGCAAAAGACTGGCAGGCAACAGATTACCGTGATCAAAGTCTGGTGAATGGAGCGACTCTTGAAAACAATAACAATAATACAATGAATAACCCATATTACGATGGTGTTAACCGGTTGGGCGATGTGGGAGCGAATGTTTACAATGTACTATACGCAAACGGTATCCCTGGAAACGGATCAAATGGAACTTCCGCGGCACTTGGAGCAATTTATTCGACACAAATTCCACAGGCAGGAAATTTGACATTACCACAATTGTTAGGCGGACAAACACCGCTGCAACAACTTGACATTGCAAGGTCAATTTTTAGCAAGGTTGTGCCTCAATATTATTTGAATGCGCCGGGATATGAAGAGAATGCCTTAACGAATTATCCTGCAAAAAGTTTGAAACTGAATGCTTCATTGCATTATCGTTTAAATGATAATGTTGAAGCTATTTTGCAGGCAAACTGGGGCAAAGGTTCGGCGGTATATACCGGAGCGGATCGCTACAACATTCAAAATTTTTCTATTGGTCAGTACAAAGCAGAAGTCAAAGGGAGCAATTTTTTCGTGCGTGCTTACATGACAAGGGAAAATTCCGGAGACGCTTATGCGATGGGTGTTTTGGGAAGTCTTGTTAGTCAGAGTTATTTACAAACCGCTTTGGGCGCTGGTCTTCCTTCTTTCTTAAATACCGCTTTGACACAATATGGTGGTGCGTTATTACAAGCATATCAGGCTGGACTGGCCGGTGGATTATCCCAGCAACAGGCTATTCAGGCAGCATCGACTGCGGCAAATGCTTATGCCGGCGCGAATAGTACACAATGGTTAACCACTGCGCTTGCACCAGGAATTGCTACTGCGAACCAGCAATATTTACCAGGTGGCACTTTATTTGGATCAACTGTTTCAGATCTAAAAACGAAACCGATTCCAAACGGAGCAAAATTTCTTGGACAAATCGAATTTATATCATGCTGAGGGAATGTACAATTTCAACAAACTGATTGATCCAAAAGTTATAGAATTAATTGCGGGTGCAAATTATCGGATCTATGATCTTAATTCGGGTGGGACATTATTTGAAACTCAGGATGGAACGCCAACCGGAAAAGAATTTAATATCAGGGAATACGGCGCTTACACGCAGGCATCCAAAAGCTTTAATGATGTTTTCAAACTGACGGCATCTGTGAGATATGATAAAAACATGAACTTCAAAGGTCAGTTCAGTCCGCGTATTTCAGGAGTTTACACGGTAGCAAAAAATCATAATTTCCGGGCATCTTTTCAACGCGGTTTCCGGATTCCGACAACACAAAATCAGTATATAAATTTGCTGACACCAAGTGTAAGGCTGGTTGGCGGACTTCCGTTATTTCGTGAAAAGTATAACATGATTAACAATGCTGTGTATGAACAAACAGCCATTACTGCTACCAATGCACAGGATGGAAGTTTGAAACCATACAAATTCCGTGAATGGCAGCCGGAGCGCGTTCAGACGTATGAGGTTGGCTACAAAGGTGTTATTGGTAATAAACTTTATATTGATGCATTTTACTATTACAACCGCTTTCTGACTTTTGACGGGATCACAGTTCTTTTACAGAAAAAAGATCCAAACGGTCCGCTCACGGATCTGTTAGATCCGACAAAAAGAAATGCTTACAGTATGCCGGTAAATGCTACGCAAACGGTGAAAAATTCTGGTTGGGGCGTTGGACTTGATTATGTACTTGGGAAAGGATATACTTTCAATGGAAATCTGACCCAGAATATTCTGAATAACAATGCGCAGCTGCTGAAAAATGATCCTTCATTTGTCACTTTTTTTAATTCCCCAAAATATCGTTTCAATCTTGGTTTTTCAAATCGTGATATTAACCGGACGGGATGGGGATTCGGAGTGACCTTCCGTCATCAATCGAGCATGGTTTGGCAGGCATCTGTGGCGAGTGTAGCCGCCAACATTCAGCAAAAAACTGTGATTCCGGCTTATTCTACGCTGGATGCACAAATAAGCAGAAAAATTTCTTCTATTAAATCGATAATCAAAGTCGGCGGAACGAACCTGACTGGCAAACTTTACACAACCGGCTGGGCTAATCCATCCGTCGGTGCGATGTATTATGTTTCAATAACTTTTGATGAATTATTGAATTGAAAAAAATCCGTACTGCGGTTTTCGCCGTAGTACGGATAAAATTTTATTCAAAGTTTGATTATTTAAACTGATTATTTGGAGCCAAAAGCAAGGTCTCCGGCATCTCCAAGTCCGGGTACAATATAGTATTGTTCGTTCAGACGTTCATCCAAAGCTCCAACCCATAATCTGCATTGTGGGACGCGTTTTTGCAGGAAATCAACACCTTCCGGACTTGCGATAACTGCTGCAATATGTGTTTGCGCAGGAATGCCAAATCGTAAAAGTGCATGATAAACTTTTTCCAGCGAACGCCCTGTTGCCAGCATCGGATCAATTAAAATCAGCGTTTTTCCACTCAGATCCGGACTGGTGATATAGTCCATTTCTACTTCAAATTCGTCATCTTTAAGGTTATGTCCTCGATATGCACCTACAAACGCATTATCCGCTTTGTCAAACATATTGAGAAATCCCTGATGTAAAGGAAGTCCGGCGCGCAGAATCGGAGCAAGTACCACAGGTTGAAGTAAAGATCTTGAAGGTGCATTTCCCAAAGGCGTTTCTACCGAAGTTGAACGATAGATCAACGATTTTGAAATTTCATAAGCGAGTAATTCACCTACGCGTTCAATATTTCGGCGAAACCTCATACGGTCTTTCTGCACATCCGAATCACGTAACTCAGCAATGAAATGATCAACAATGGAAGGCTTCTGGGATAGTAAAAACATAACTTTGATCTTATTTTAACCTATTCGATACAAGATATTACAATATGATTGACGAAATTTGACACTTTCGTTCAAATTAGTTGCACTAATGCCGATTTTACCCGCATAATAGAAATAATTATCTATGAACCAACGCTTCGACAAGTTCTTCTTATGTGTTTTTTTTATATTAATCACTTCATCGTCTGTTTTTTCCCAGAGTGCCTTTGCTCCTATAAATGATGATTATTATCATCTAATTGATCGCCTTGAAATTAAACGTGGAAAATTTTCCGAAGGATTTCATTCAAATGTAAAACCATTTGAGAGAAAGGCAATCGTTGAACTGACGGATTCTATACTAAAAGAAGGAAATGTATCGCTTACAGAGCGGGATTGGCAGACAATCGACTATTTGCGGGAAGATAGCTGGGAATGGACCAAGGGTTTTGTTTCGACTGATTCAGCCCGGTCATCAAAATTTTCCCGGCTGGATCCTGGTAATAAATTCGGACTTTTTAAGGGAAGAAAGAGCAACGGACAAAGAAGATTCTGGCAGCATCCGGCCGATTTTTTAAGTTATCACGACAAAGACTTCGATCTGCATTTAAATTTTACTACCAACAATTTTATAGGAACCGACAACAATGTCAATACACCGCTTTGGTTAACAAGCCGTGGCGTTGAAATCCGCGGAATGATCAATGAAAAGCTGGGATTTTATACTTATGTAAGTGATAATCAAGGTGTGTTTCCTAAATACGTAATGGATTATACCAAGGCATATAATTTCCCGGGAGAAGGGCTGGCAAAGAAAATCCAGAACGATAAAGGTGTAGATTATTTTTCAGCAAGAGGTTATATCACGTTCAAACCTTTGAAGGCTATCAACGTAAAATTTGGGCATGATGTCAATGTTTTTGGCAGTGGTTACCGTTCATTATTGCTTTCAGATAACAGCAGCCCCTATTTATTTTTAAGAATTGATACACAGCTTGGGACGTTTCCATTATACCAATTTATGGTCAAGCATGATCAATAATCAGGAGGGAGCCAGTAAAGGTCTTTTACGTGACAAAAAGTTTTCGGCGATACATCATTTAAGTGTTAACGTTACAGACAAAATTAATATAGGAGTTTTTGAAGCTGAGGTTTTTAGCAGGGATTCTACGAGTGGAGGTTTTGACATTAATTATCTGAACCCGATTATATTTTACCGTTACATCGAATCATACATTGGAAGTCAGGACAACGCCTTGTTAGGTTTTGATTTCAGATGGCTGGTTGGCAAAAAAGCATCGATTTATAGTCAGTTTGTTTTGGATGAATTTTTGACAAAACATATGTTTAACGGCGACGGATCCTGGACAAATAAATATAGCTTTCAGTTGGGTGGAAAATATATTGATGCCTTTGGAATCCCAAATCTGGATTTACAAACGGAACTGAATATTGTACGTCCATATACCTATTCCCATAAAGACGGCGGTCGAAATTATGTTCACTATAACCAGTCGCTTGCACATCCGCTGGGAGCCAATTTTAAAGAGTTATTGGGAATCGTGAGATATAAAGTGACGCCTCGCCTTTCCATTTACGGCACGCAGATGTTTGCCAAACAGGGAAAAGATCCGACTGGATCCGGAGCAAATTTTGGTAGTAATATATTGCTAGATTACGATACAAGAACAGCTATAATTCCTGGGAATAAAGATCTGGGCCATAAAATCGGACAAGGTATGTTGGCAAAAACTTCCTTTACCGATTTGCGCCTGACATATTCGCTGGCACATAATTTCTTTGTGGATGCTCGTTGTCTGTTCCGGAATATCAAATCCCAGGATGTTAATGTGGCTGAAAAGTCTAAAATTTTCTCTTTTGCGATCCGTTACAATATGGCTTACAGAAATCAGACATTCTGATTTTGTGACTTCATTATAAAATAAACGTATTCATAAAGTGTTAAGTTATAGCTATGATTTTGCAATGAAACTGTCAACTTTTCATTGTCTGATTTAGATAATTATTCAACACAATTATTTCAAAAAAATGGAAACCAACCCACACGTATTACGCGATTTAATTCATTTGGCATTGTTGGAAGATATCGGCGACGGAGATCATTCTTCTCTTTCCAGCGTACCGGCAACCGCCATGAAAAAAGCCCGCTTATTGGTAAAACAGGAAGGAATTCTGGCAGGTGTTGAGGTAGCGCTTGTAATTTTGGAAGAAACGGCAACTTTATACAATCATCCGCAGGCGAAGGTTGAGGTTTTTATTCAGGATGGAACGCGTATCAAAGTTGGTGATATCGTGATGGTTATCGAAGCAAGTGCACAGTTAATTTTAAAGGCGGAAAGATTATTGTTGAACATTATGCAGCGCATGAGCGGTATTGCTACTTATGCGAGAGAAATGGTTGATATCATTGGAGATTTGCCAGTGAAATTATTAGATACGCGTAAAACAACGCCGAATTTCCGTTTGTTTGAAAAAATGGCGACGAAAATTGGCGGGGCAGTTAATCATAGAATGGGACTTTATGATATGATTATGCTGAAAGATAATCATGTGGATTATGCCGGAGGCATTGAAGCAGCGATTACCAATGCAAGGAATTATCTGAAGGCTACTGGAAAAGATTTGAAAATTGAAGTTGAAACACGCAGCCTGGCAGAAGTGGATGAAGTTTTGCGTGTCGGGCAAGTCGATATTATTATGCTTGACAATTTTTCTCTGGAAAATATGCGTGAAGCAGTAAAGCGGATTAACGGTCGTTTTGAAACAGAAGCTTCCGGAAATATTACTGAAAAAACATTACGTGCCGTGGCAGAAACCGGTGTGGATTCCATTTCCAGCGGCGCATTGACACACCAGATACAAAGTCTTGATTTAAGTTTAAAGGCCTTCTAACCTTGTAATACAAATCCGTAAAGGATGACAGAAAGATAAAGAAAAATCGCACATGAAGCCAGCATACAGGCATTCATGTGCGATTTTTCGGTTAGGTGTTTTAACACTTTTTTGCATATTTTTTATTTTCACAAATCTTTTCGCTCAGGAACCGCCGCGTCCGGAAATTGATATAAATCAGTTTATTCAGGATCTTATCCCAATTGCTACGGAGGAAAATAGTAATGAAGGTTTGTATGAATTGCTGTTTCAATTATATACTAATCCGCTGGATCTGAATTCAGTTACTACGGATGAATTGACTGCCACACTGATTCTTTCAGAAATCCAGATAAAATCATTTTTTGATTATCGTCAAAAACTTAGGACCATTTCTATCACTTTACGAATTACAGGCCATTCCGGATTTTGATCTGATCACGATCAGAAAGTTGATTCCTTTTGTAATTGTACGACCCAAAGCTTTGCCTTTCAGAGAATCTTTACAAAATCCTTCTCAGCATTTTTTATTGTTAAGATCTGGTCGTGTTTTGGAAAAACAAAAAGGATTTACGTCGATTGATACTTCCAGCCGATCAACCATCACGTTACCAGGGAAAACCTTTGTATGGAAATATCCGGTATCGGTATGCCCGGGCCGGTTCATACAGTTTTGGTTTTGTCATGGAAAATGATGCAGGTGAAGTTTTAAGCTGGCAGCCGAAAAAACAGATTTTCGGTGCTGATTTTACGTCTTTTCATGCACAGATCATGAATCGCGGAAAACTCAAAAACCTGATTATTGGTGATTATCAAATGCAGGCCGGACAAGGTATGATCATTGTCTGGTGGATTTTCATTGGGAAAAGGGTCGGAAGTAATCAGAACAACTTACCGAAGCACATTGGGATTACGGCCTTTTACTTCTGTGTTGGAATCCGGTTTTTTTCGAGGTGCTTGCGGCAACTTATGCAATCAGAAAACAATTGGATGTCACACTTATTTTATTCCTATACCAGACGTGACGGAAATCTGGAAAGTAATGACAGAATTCAGGATGAATTGACGGTTTCGTCATTACAAATTTCCGGCTATCACCGCACAAAAACTGAACGTGAAAATCAGGCAACAATTGGTGAACAAAATGTTGGTTTTCATGCACTTTACAAATTGCTTTCGCAACGCGGTCAAATTGGAATTACGGTTTTAAATACATTTTACAGTGCCACTTTACACAAAAAAGATGAGCTCTATAATAAATTTGAATTTCAGGGAAATCAAAATACGGTGATTGGAATTCATGGAGATTATCGTTGGCAGAATATGCATTTTTTCGGAGAAGGTGCCAGATCAAAAAATGGTGGGTTAGGAGGGGTTGGCGGATTAATTGCAGGTTTGGGAAGAACAATTGATTTTACACTTATTACTTCGTCATTACGACCGGAATTTTCATTCATTATATGGCGGCTCAATAAGTGAAGCAACGACGGCCAATCAATGAAACCGGCACTTATTGGGGACTTCGTTATTCGCCAAACCGGCGCTGGCAATTCAGTGGATTTTATGACCGGTTTCATTTTCCCTGGCTGAAATATCAGATTAATGCACCTTCTGATGGTCATGATTATTTTCTTCACGCACTTTGGAAACCGAATAAAAAACTAAATATGTACGCCGTTTTTCACGAAAAACACAAAGCGCATAATGAACCAGATTCGAAATTTCCAATTCCACAGGTTTTGGAAACGACAATTCGCCGAACAGCGATGATTAATTTTGAATATGAAATTCCGCTAAAATTTTCAGTTCGTACGCGTTTGCAGGGTGGTGATTTCTGGTATGAAGGAAAATCAAAATCATCCGGATTTACAGTTGTGCAGGATATTACTTACCGGCTTTCAAAACTGGAACTGAGCGGGACGGATTGCATTTTTCAAAACCGACAATTACGACAGCCGGCAATATGTTTATGAAAAAGATATGTTGTATGCTTTTTCACTTCCGGCTTATTATGACCAGGGAACGAGGCACTATTTAATGCTGCGTTATCCATTGACACAAAAGATGAAACTCTGGCTAAGATGGTCGCGGACGCAGTTATTCAAAACTGGATGAAATCAGTTCAGGACTTAATGAGATTCAGGGGAAAAAACGAAGTGAATTGAAAGCGCAGGTCATGTATCAGTTTTGAATCGTTACTTTTGCGGATATTTTCGTTTTATAATAAAATGCATTCCTGATTTGACAACAGAATTTATTTCTGATATCAAATTTTTATTGGCTTACCGCTTCGAAATCGCTTCATCATGTCTATAAATAAAGAACAGGCTTTAAAACAATATTTTGGATACGACTCTTTTCGTCCGCAGCAGGCAGAAATTATTGATACCGTAATGGCTGGAAATGATTGTCTGGTACTGATGCCGACTGGTGGCGGAAAATCAGTTTGTTTTCAAATTCCTGCCATAATCCGTGAAGGCTTGACGGTTGTGATTTCTCCGTTGATTGCTTTGATGAAAGATCAGGTTGAGGCACTTCGGGTAAATGGTGTTAATGCAGCTTTTCTGAATTCTTCACTTTCTTCCGCAGAACAGGATCAGGTGATGTGGCAGGCTAAAATCGGAGAATTAAAATTACTTTACATAGCACCTGAGCGACTTTTTTCAGGAAATACTTTTGAGTTTTTAAGGGAATGGAATGTTTCTCTTTTTGCCATTGACGAATCCCATTGTATTTCTTCCTGGGGTCATGATTTTCGTCCGGAATATCGTCAGTTGAACGCTTTAAAAAAATATTTCCCTGATGTTCCTGTCATTGCTTTAACAGCCACGGCAGACCGCGTGACGCGAAGAGATATTTTAAAACAAATCGGTATTGAAGAGGCGCAAACTTTTGTGGCCAGTTTTGACAGACCGAATTTGAGTTTGAATGTTTTACCCGGAAGAGGAAGAATACAGCAAATTCAGACTTTTTTAAAAAAGCATAATGGTCAGGCCGGAATTATTTATTGTCTGAGCCGGAAAGGCACAGAAACAGTAGCTGCAAGTTTACAAAAAGCTGGATTTGAGGCTGAATTTTATCACGCCGGATTACCCTCTGAAAAGCGCTCAAAAGTTCAGGAACAATTTCTTAAGAGATGATATTCAGATCATTGTGGCCACGGTTGCTTTCGGAATGGGAATAGATAAATCCAACGTTCGCTGGGTTATTCATTACAATTTGCCTTCCAACGTGGAAAGTTTTTATCAGGAAATCGGTCGGGCAGGACGTGACGGATCGCCTTCTGATACGGTTTTGTTTTACAGTTATATGGATATCATTACGCGTCAGGATATGATATCCAATTCGGATCAGTCCGAAGAACAAAAAGAATTATTGAATGCCAAGCTGAACCGGATGAAACAATATGCGGAAGCGGATATTTGCCGGAGCAGGATTTTGCTAAGTTATTTCAACGAAGCCGTGGAACAGGATTGCGGGAATTGTGATGTCTGCCGAAATCCGAGATCACGATTTGACGCAACGGTTATTGCTCAAAAAGCACTTTCAGGAATTGCCCGCACGAAAGAAAAAGTGGCGATGGGTATGCTGATCGATATTTTGCGGGGAAGCCGGAACAAAAATATTTTGCAATACGGTTACGATCAACTACCAACATTTGGCGTAGGACGTGATATGCGCGGAGAAGAATGGGCTGAATATATTAGCCAGCTCTTGAATTCCGGCGTCATGGATATTGCTTATGATGAAGCACATTCATTCAAATTAAATCCAGCCAGTAATCAGGTTTTATATGGAAAAAGAAAAGTGGAACTGGTAAGATTTATTCCGCTTTCTGAACGGAAAGCCAAAGAAGAAGCACAGCTTCCAAAGGAAAAACCGAAACAGGAAATTATCCGTGATGCGCTGTTTGAACGTTTAAGAACACTTCGCAAGCAAATTGCCGATCGCATGGGCGTTCCGCCTTATGTTGTTTTTACAGATGCAACTTTATCTGAAATGGCGCAAAAAAGACCTGTTTCCGAAGCGCAAATGAAAGCGATTTCTGGTATTGGTACCGAGCGTTTCAGAAATTATGGAGAAACATTTATCAAGGAAATCGTTGATTTCGCAAGAGAAAATACCAAACCGGGAACACGCGTAGCCAAAGGAATGACTTACGTTGAAACCTGGGATTTATTCAAAGCAGGTTATTCTTTAAAAGTGATTGCAGAAAAACGCGACCTGAATCCGGTCACGATTATTTCTCATTTGGTAAAATTAAAAGAAGACGGACATGAGATTAATCTGAAAGCTTTGATTGACCCGAACGTCTATAAAATCATCGTAACCGCTGCGCAGGAAATGAGCATCCGCCGAGACGAGCCGTTGAAACCACTTTTTGAATTGCTGAATGAGAAGTATGATTATGGGCAGATTAAGCTGGCGTTGGCGGTTTGGGAAGAGGAGCAGGGGAATTAAATTTTTGTCAATCTCAACATAAACCGGACACCCAACACTATGCGCACCAGGCAAATACCCGGTGCTCATTAAAAATTCATTTACAATTTCTCCGCCAACAAATTTGAAATTCTTTTTAAACAATTTCAACCATTCTGGTAATGTCAAAGGATGATGTGCATCAAGCCAGTTTTTGAAAGAACCATATTCCTTTTTCAGCTCAATAATTTTTTGTGCATTGACGATTGCGGCGTTAATCTTTAAGCGATTACGGATTATTCCCGGATCAAATAATAATCTTTCCCGATCTTCTTCCGTGTAAGCGCAATCTTTTCAATAGAAAAATCACTGTAAGCCTTTCTAAAACCTTCCTGTTTTCGTAACATGAATGTCCAGCTTAATCCTGCCTGATTAATTTCAAGAATAAATCTGCCAAAAAGCTCATCGTCGTCATCAATTTGAAAACCATATTGATGATCGTGATAATGTTTGTGAAGCAAATAATCCGGAAGTTCGGATGGATTGTTGTTGACGTAATCGCAGTAAGACATAGAAGATTAATGCTCGGTAATTCCTATTTGAATTTCAGTAATATTAGCTTCCGGATTCTGAAAATCCATATTCAGATAAATTTCACGGTTTTCTCCACTCATATGTCAAGCCAGTATCCAATATTTTTGGAATCAATGCGCCATATGTTTCTCCCAATTTGTCCCAATTACCCAAGTGCTGCGTGGTTGCACACTGGAATGACCTGAGACTTTTTAGGGTGAAATCAGAATTGTCCAGTTGTTTTTCTTTAAATGATATTGGCAGAGCAATTGTGAGCGAAAAAATTGTTTCCGGATTTCCATCCATTCCTTCATAAATCCAGTAAACCGGTCCTGTTATTTCCAGGTCATTTTGTACGGCAGTCTGATACATTTTATGAGCAACTACACGAACATATTCTCCAATTTCGGAAAGTTTTGTTTTTGTTTCAAAACATAAAACCTGCATCGGATGTATTTTCTTCAATTCCATGAACATTTATTTTGATTGGTGATTCAGGCAAATTAAACAGTCCCAACTGACAACCCTATGTCAGCAGGATTTCAGAAATGAAATTATTTCATTTACTTATTCCATCCTGCGAACGTTTGTTTCAGCCAGGGATAACTGATATAAACGACTTTTGTTGCTGCAATACCAATTCCTGCACCCATCAGTACATCCGCAAGCCAGTGTTTGTTTTTAAGAATACGCATCGTGCCAACGCTTGTTGCAGCCGTATAACCGCCTACACTGTACCAAACGCTTCTGTGACCATATTCTTCATGCAAAATTGTGGCATTTGTAAAAGCGTTGCTGGTATGTCCTGAGGGAAAAGAATGATTATCTTCTCCGTTCGGGCGGGGATATTTTGATATCATTTTCAAACTTCCTGTAACGCCCTTGCGCAACAAGATTGGAAAGAAGTGCAAGGATAAGCTGATCGCCAAAAGAATGTTTTCCCTTTACACCGGATGCGCCCAGACTTAAACTTACAACGGCCGGTAAGATAATGAAGATAATTATCAAAATTTCTTGAATTGAAATTTGGGATATTCACTTACGACATGTGATTGCAAATGCCTGCTGATAGATCCCTGCGTAACAAATGCTGCTAAGGCAAGCGAAACCGGTGCAACGGCTTCAATAGGTCGAACCTGCCAAAGTTTTTCCTGCTTTTTTCTGAACCAGAGTATCATGGTAAACTGAGTCAATCAGCCTGGGCAGAGCATCTATTGAAAATAAACCCTGACAGATAAAAGTTACAAGAAAGATGCAACGTGTAAACTGTTTTTTCATGAAAGAGTGATGTAGAATAAAAAGATTGCGGCCTGAACCGCAATCTGATTTTAAAGAAGCATTGATTACAAAATCGCTTCTCTAACCCGTACTAATTTTTCCAACAATCCTTCAAGCTGATCCAAGTGGCAAGCATATTGGCACCATCGGATTTCGCTTCTGCCGGATTGAAATGTGTTTCAATAAAAAGTCCGTCTGCACCCACTGCAATGGCTGCTTTGGCGATGGTTTCGATTAATTTTGGTTTTCCGCCTGTAACGCCGGATTCCTGATTTGGCTGCTGCAATGAATGCGTACAATCCATGATAACCGGAACATCAAAAGCGCGCATGGCCGGAAGATTGCGGTAATCCACGATCAATTCACCATAACCAAAACTATTTCCGCGATCAGTCAATAAAACCTGGCAATCCGGATTCGTTTCATTTATTTTTTCAACTGCAAATTTCATCGAAGCACCCGAAAGAAACTGTCCTTTTTTAACATTTACCGCTTTTCCGGTACGTGCTGCGGCTGCGAGTAAGTTCCGTTTGACGGCATAAAAATGCCGGAATCTGTAAAACATCCACATATTCAGCAGCAAAAGCAGCTTCATGTGATTCATGAATATCAGTAACAGTCGGAATACCAAAAGTCTGGCTGATTTCCTGCAAAATTTTCAAAGCTTTTTCATCACCAATTCCTGTAAAAGAATCAACTTTTGTACGGTTGGCTTTGCGGTATGATCCTTTGAAAATATAGGGTATTTTAAGCCTGTCTGTCAGAGTAACAATATGTTCTGCAATACGCAATGCCATATCTCTTCCTTCGATTGCACAAGGGCCCGCCATAAGGAAAAACTGGGGAGAATCTGTGTTTTTTAATTTTGGAATTGACAACATAATACGTAATAATCAAAAATTAATAAAGTTCTGTAAAGGTACGGTTATCTGCAATCTTCTCTATGTGATTCGTTGTATTCGTGGAACTTATATGGTTAAGCATTTGATATTCTGTTTCTTTTATTTTCCATACTTTATGTACAATATTATGACACGTATTAAAAAAATGTTGACAAAGTGAAGTAGAATATCTTTCTTTGTTGCGATTTTAACCAAAAAGTGTTTACAAAATGTCAGCAATTGCAGAAAGAGTTAAGCAAATTATCGTCGAAAAACTCGGCGTAGAAGAGTCGGAGGTAACGCCAGAAGCAAACTTCCAGAACGACTTGGGAGCGGACTCTCTAGATACCGTTGAGTTGATTATGGAATTTGAGAAAGAATTCAATCTTTCTATTCCTGATGATCAAGCCGAGAACATTGGTACAGTTGGTCAGGCTGTTGCATATCTGGAAGAAAACGTAAAATAGTTTTACGGTTTTTCCAGTATCATCTTCTTTTTCTGTCCCTATTTTATGAGTTTTAAGCGAGTTGTAATTACCGGTATGGGCGCATTGACGCCTATTGGAAATGATGTTCCTACCTATTGGAAGAATTTAGTTGCAGGCGTAAGCGGTGCTGCGCCTATAACCAGGTTTGATGCCGAACGGTTTCGGACCCGATTTGCCTGTGAGGTAAAAGGGCTGGACATACATGATTACATTCCGCGTCAGGAAGCTCGTAAAATGGATCCATTTACCCAGTATGCCGTTATTGCAACTGATGAAGCAATGAAGGACGCCGGCTTTGACGCAGATACACTTGATCTCGACAAAGCCGGTGTAATTTGGGGTTCGGGGATTGGTGGTTTGAAAACCTTTGAAGACGAAGTTTTGAACTTCTCCGATGGTGGAAGAAACCCACGTTTCAATCCGTTCTTTATTCCTAAAATGATTGCTGACAGTGCGTCCGGAGTTCTTTCCATTCGCTACGGCTTTCGCGGACCTAACTTTCATTACTGTTTCAGCCTGTGCTTCTGCAACCAATGCCCTGATTGATGCATACAATTATATCCGTCTGGGTATGATGAATGTATGTATTTCAGGTGGTTCCGAGGCTGCAGTTACGAATGCAGGTGTAGGTGGATTTAATGCTTTAAAAGCATTATCAGAAAGAAATGATTCTCCTGAAACAGCCTCCCGTCCTTATGATAAAGACCGTGACGGATTTGTTTTGGGAGAAGGTGGTGCAGCATTGATTCTGGAAGAGTATGAACATGCCAAAGCACGTGGTGCAAAAATTTATGCCGAAATGATTGGTGGAGGAATGTCTTCCGATGCCTATCACATTACCGCTCCGCATCCGGAAGGTCGTGGTGCTTACATGGTAATGAAAAATACGCTTGAAAATGCAGGATTACAGCCAGAAGATATTGATTATATCAATACCCATGGTACTTCAACACCTATTGGTGATCCGCAGGAAATTAAAGCCATCGAGAAATTCTTTGGTGAGCATGCTTACAACATGAGCATCAGTTCAACCAAATCCATGACCGGGCATTTGCTTGGCGGTGCAGGTGCGATTGAAGCAGCAGCTTGTATTATGGCGATCCAGGATCAGATTATTCCTCCGACAATCAACCACTTTACGGATGATCCGGAAATTAATCCCCGGTTGAATCTTACTTTTAATACAGCACAAAAACGCAAGGTCGATATAGCCCTAAGTAATACTTTTGGTTTTGGCGGTCATAATGCTTCCGTCATTTTCAAGAAGTATCGAGGAATAATTAACTTATTGATTTTGGCAAAACGAATTCTTTTACCGATCCTCGCTCTTTTTAGAACCGGAAGTCCTGAGGATAAGAAATTTAAGGAATCTATTGCGCATGTAATTGGCGACCGCCCTTCCAATCTGGGTGTATACCAACTGGCATTTCGCCATACATCTGCCTCCCGTGAAACAGCTATCAAAGGTTTTCGTGAATCCAACGAAAGACTTGAATATCTGGGTGACGCGGTGCTTGGAATGGTTGTTGCCGAATTTTTATTTACCAAATATCCCTACAAAGACGAAGGTTTTCTCACCGAGATCCGCTCACGGATCGTTAACCGTGAATCGCTCAATCAAATTTCCCGCAAACTTGGTCTCGACCGTCTGATCGAATATGATGGAAACCGTCGTGGTATGTCGCCGAGATCTTCCATGTATGGCGATGCGCTGGAAGCATTTGTAGGAGCAATTTATCTGGATAAAGGATTTCGTTTTACACGGAAATTTATCATCAGTAAGCTGATGACACATTACGATCTGGACGATATCATCCAGAACAATATCAACTTCAAAAGCCTTATCATCGAATGGGCGCAACGTGAAGGCAAGGAAATCCGCTTCGAAATTCTTGAAGAACGCGGAACCCGCCATCACCGTGAATTTATCTCCCAAATACTAGTCAACGACGAGCCGTTTGCTACTGGTAATGGTTTTACCAAGAAAAAAGCAGAGCAATCTGCCTCGGAACAGGCTTGTGAACAGCTTGAATTGAAATAGGTTTTGTCTGATTGAAATTTCCATTGTTGAAATCTATGGCTACCATGTCGGCCATACCTACGGCATTTTTCGAACCTCTCATTATCGAAATTTCCGTGGATTGAAATCCACGGCTACAATGTCGGCCATACCTACGGTATTTTTTCGAATCTTTCATAATTGAAATTTCCGTGGATTGAAATCCACGGCTACAATGTCGGCCATACCTACGGTATTTTTTCGAATCTTTCATAATTGATATTTCCATGGTTGAAATCCATGGCTACCATGTCGGCCATACCTACGGTATTTTTTTCGAATCTTTCATAATTTAAATTTCCGTGGATTGAAATCCATGGCCCGAATGTCCGCCGTTCTATGGTTTTTTTGAACGCGATTAATAACCAATTAAAATTGCCGTAGGCAAGGCCGACATTGTAGCCGCGGAATTTATTCCGTGGGAAAAGGCATAATCGATGATCCACCTTAGTGCCGTAGGTACGGCCGATTTTTCGGCATTTCTTCAAAATTTCGGACTTTATGTCATTTAAATTAATATTTTTTAAATAAACAAGACATTTTGTCTGCTATTTTTTCATTTTTTCTAATCGGTACAAAAGTTTTAAAAACCCAATCATACCGCAACGGTACTAAAACTTTAAATCACAAAAAATAAAACCTATAAAACCATGAGCACATTAGTAAAAACCCACTTCGCGAATCCTAAATTGTACAACGGATTTTTTGGTAAAGAAGCTTTAAATGAATTTTTCGCGCCAGCTTATGCAGGTAGCGTTCCAGCTGTGAATGTTGTTGAAAGTAAGGAAGGTTTCAGAATTGAAGTTGCTGCACCTGGCTTGCAAAAATCAGATTTCAAATTGAACCTTGAAAAAAATCAATTGACGATTTCTGCTCAAAAAGAACAAAAAGAAGAAGAAGCAAACGAAAAATATTCTCGCAGAGAATTTAAATATAGTTCTTTCCAAAGGACGTTCACTTTGCCTAATTCGGTAGACGGTGAAAAAATTGTAGCAACTTATGCTGACGGTATCTTAAAAGTGGATCTTCCAAAACGTGAAGAAGCAATAGAAAAACCATTGCGTGAAATTGAAATTGCTTAAAATTTAATTTGGAGAAAGGCGTTATTTGTCATGAATAACGCCTTTTTTGGTGTACAAAGGATTAATATATTACTGCGGTAAATATATTTTAGTGAATTTTCAGATTCATACCTTTGTTAAAATATGTTAAATGAGCTTTACAAAGGGAATAATTTGCAGGTTCGTTTACGTTATTTGTTCAATAAAATTATAACCCCAACATATGGATATGAAAACAAACTGGAAAGCTTTGGTGTTGGTTGGGTTGCTTTCGAGCGCATCAACCCTTGCCGGCTTTAAACTTTTAAGTTCAAATAGTGATAGGGATGTAATTTTTAAAGAATCTCCTTCCGAATCACTTGCACGTTTCACATCGACCGGTGCACCAGCTGGCGCTCCCGGTGATTTTGTATATGCAGCAGAGGCAACTACTCCAACAGTAGTCCATATTAAATCTACGATGACAAGATCAGTCTCGTGGTAGTCAGGGTGACATTCCTGATATTTTCCGTGATTTCTTTGGTGATGATTTTGGTGGAGGCGGTTCGCGTGGTCCACAATCTTCGGAAGCTTCCGGATCAGGTGTTGTTATTTCTCCGGATGGATATATTGTAACGAACAACCACGTAGTGGAAGGTGCTCAGGAACTGGAAGTTACTTTGTCAAATAAAAGTAAATTTCGCGCAAAAGTAGTAGGTGCAGATCCTTCTACAGATATTGCAGTAATTAAAATAGAAGGCAAAAATCTTCCAGCGGTCACTTTTGGTAAGCTCTGATGCAGTAAAAGTAGGAGAGTGGGTTGTGGCGGTTGGTAATCCTTTTAATCTGGAATCAACTGTAACAGCTGGTATTATCAGTGCAAAAGGACGTGGTCTGGGAATTATCGGACAATCGCAAGGCCGTCGTGGAAATGCAACGCCAACTTCGGCTACAACCGGTGATTCTCCTTTGGAATCTTTTATTCAGACAGATGCTGTTGTTAACCCTGGAAACAGTGGTGGTGCATTGGTAAATTTGAAAGGTGAATTGATCGGTATTAATACTGCAATTGCAAGTCCGACAGGAAGTTTTGCAGGTTATGCTTTTGCAGTTCCTTCAAGCATTGTTAAAAAAGTTTCGGGTGATCTTGATCAAGTTTGGAAATGTTCAGCGTGGATATCTAGGTATTTCACTTGATGAACTTGATAGCCGAAAAGCCGAAGAATATGGTGTGAAAGTCAACGACGGTGTATATGTTCGTGATTTCACAGAAAATAGTGCTGCGAAAGCGGGTGGCGTTACCAAAGGTGATGTGATCGTGAAAGTGGATGGTATGAATATTCATTCAATTCCTGAATTGCAGCAATCAATCGGTTTGCACAAACCTGGCGATAAAGTTACTGTGACTGTAAACCGTAATGGTACTGAAAAAGATTTAAGCGTTACATTACGTAACCGTACAGGTGGTGCCGAAGCTTTGAAACGTGATGAATCAGCAGTGGTTATGAGTGTGTTAGGAGCACAATTTGGTAATATCAGCGATCAGGAAAAACAACGTCTTACACGTTATAAAGTGGAAGGTGGCGTAAAAGTTCTTTCGATTGATGGTGGAAAACTAGCCAGAACAGGAGTTGAAGAAGGTTTTATCATTACCAAAGTAAATGGTAAGCCAGTGAAATCGGTGAAAGAACTTGAAGCTTCTCTTGCTGGTAAATCAGATTCGATGGTTCAGTTTGAAGGCTTATACATCGATGCTCCTTATGATGTTTATTCATTCGGATTTAGATTTTAAAATAGCTTTTGGCGGTTAGGAAGTTAGCTTTTGGCTAATAGAAATCGCTGAGATTGTAGATAAAAAAATGGTCCCGGAAATTAATTTCCGGGACCATTTTTTTATATTTTGTGTAGAAGATTACTCTGCTTATTAAAGCATAAACTTCAACCTTACCACTTCTTTTTCACTTAGGAAACGCCATTTTCCACGAGGTAGATCTTTCTTGTCTAATCCGGCAAAAACGGTACGATCCAGTTTTTGAACTTCATAACCAAGGTGTTCGAACATACGACGAACGATACGGTTTTTTCCGCTGTGAATTTCCAGTCCAACAACCATGGCATCCGCAGTAACGATTCCTACCTCATCAGGTTTCACAAAACCATCTTCCAGTTCTAATCCGGCCTGAAGTTGTTCGAAATCTTCTGTTGTAATCGGTTTGTCAAGTTCAGCCTGATAAATTTTCTTGATTCCGTTTGATGGGTGCGTCAACTTTTCAGCCAATTCTCCGTCATTTGTCATCAAAAGCAACCCGGTTGTATTTCTATCCAAACGTCCTACCGGATAAATGCGCTCGTAACAAGCTCCTTTGATCAAATCCAAAACTGTTTTACGTTCCTCAGGATCGTCAGTTGTTGTAATATAATCTTTTGGTTTGTTAATCAATACATAAACCAGTTTTTCCCGGCTCAATGCTTTTTTTCCGTATTTAACTACGTCTGATGCTTCAACTTTATGACCCATTTCCGTAACTACTTTTCCATTTACAGAAATTTGTCCGGATGCAATCAAATCGTCAGCTTCACGACGGGAACAAATACCGGCGTTGGCAATATATCGGTTCAAACGCATTTCAGAACTTTCTTCCTTACGTTTTTTTGCCCCTGGTTTTTTATCGTAACCACTTAAATTATAACGTGGTGCAGTTTCAAATCTTCCAACACGACGGTTTGCTGCTTCTTCAATAGCGCGCGTCTCGGTTGTTGGGTCTTGATCAACTACCTCTTCGAAATCACTTTTTTTTTTAAAAGCAGGCTTTTCGTGTCTGCCGTTTGAAGGAGTCGGTTTGAAAGAACGTGGCGCATCGCTGCTTCTTTCTGAACGAGGTTTATCAAAACTTCTACCTTCTCCTCTTGATGCAAATTCTCCTCTTGGTTTGAAACCTCGGGAATCTCCATCACGGTCCGAAGAACGTGGTTTGTCAAAAGATGGTCTTTCAGGTCTGTCTGATCTCTCAAAACGAGGCTTATCAAAACTTCTTCCTTCAGATCTTTCTCTTGGCAGCGAAATTCGCCTCTTGGTTTGAATTCACGAGCTTCGTCACGGTCCGAAGAACGTGGTTTGTCAAAAGATGGTCTTTCCGCTCTGTCTGAGCCAGATCTTTCGAAACGTGGTTTATCAAAACTTCTTCCTTCTGATCTCTCGTCTTGGCGCAAATTCACCTCGTGGTTTAAATTCGCGAGCTCCGTCACGATCCGAAGAACGTGGTTTGTCGTAAGAAGGTCTGTCAGAACCAGATCTTTCAAAACGAGGCTTGTCGAAGCCCGGCTTGTCAAAACTTCTTCCTTCAGATCTTTCTCTTGGTCTGTCCTGACCGGGAACAAATTCACCTCTTGGCTTGAAACCACGGGAATCTCCATCACGATCTGAAAAACGTGGTTTATCGAAAGACGGTCTATCTGAACCAGATCCAGATCTGTCAAAACGTGGCTTTTCAAATCCCGGTTTTGAAAAACCAGGCTTACCAAAATTCGGTTTGTCGTAACGTGGACGTTCTGAGTCGAAGCGAGGTTTGTCGCCGCTCGGTCTGTCACTATAAGATCTTGATGATTCAGCGCTTGGACTTGCTGCTCTTAGACTGGATTTTTTAATACTTGGCTTGCTGAAGCGACTTTCTGCTTCCGGACGTTTTTTACCAAATGGGCGGGCTGATGCCACTGCCACTTCTTCCTGGAGGACGCGAAGAGCTCGCATCACTCGATTTTGTTATTCTTTTTCTCATTAGGAATGCAGTATCACTACTGGATTTTTTTTCCTCTCTACAAACTTGTCGTTACTTCGGCTAGTGATTTTGATGACCGTTGTCATAACAAAATGCCACTAAAACGCATTTACAAACGTATCTGATGTTCAGAGTACTATGTGTTATTTATGTTTTGAAATGCAAAGATACACTAAATTTTATTACTAAATATTTTCGTTTCTTTTATCCGAAAACTGTCATTACGACGTTACTAATAATCGTTACCTGAATCTTGCTTACCGGCAACAAACAAATTGAGAATAAGAGTTCCGGTCAGCTGCAAATTTGATTGATGTTTTTATTAAACAGAACATCAGTTATTACCTGATATTCATTAAATATTGCACGTCCTATGCCAACGAATATACAGTTACAACCTCTTTGGAAACCAGGCAAAAAGTTAACAGAACAGTCCAATCTCAAAAAATACATGGATTGGCTTTTCGTAAAAAAAGGACTCTATTTTCGTGGATATCATGATTTGTGGGATTGGTCGGTGACGGATCTGGAAGATTTTTGGGAAAGTCTCTGGCAGTATTTTCATATCAAATCGCATGATATTTACCTGGAAGTTTTGCGCAGACCCAAAAAGGGAATGATTGGAACGCAATGGTTTCGCCGTTCAAGACTAAATTATGCAGAACACATTTTCAGAAATAAAACCAAAGATCATCCTGCAATACTTTTCCAATCTGAAACACAAGGCCTAACAAAAATTTCCTGGGATGATCTCGAATCCCAGGTGGCAGCTGTTTCAACCTGGCTGCGTCAGCGGGGTGTTCGGCCCGGAGATAGAGTAGCCGCGGTACTGCCTAATATTCCTCAGGCGGTTGTTGCCTTTTTGGCTGCTAATGCGATTGGGGCAGTCTGGTCAAGCTGCTCGCCGGATTTTGGCAGGGCTGGGATTGTTGAACGACTAGCCCAAATACAACCAAAAGTATTATTTGTAACAGACGGTTATCATTACAACGGAAAAACATACGATACCACGGCCACTACGATGGAACTTGGTTCTGCACTTCCATCGGTAAAGGATATCGTCATGATTTCCAATATTGATTCCCAGTCAAAACCGGAAGGAATCAGGTCCTGGGAAGATATTTTGCACTTACCAAATTTCGGAATTGATTTTGAAGCGGTACCTTTTGAACACCCGATCTGGGTACTTTATTCTTCGGGAACAACAGGAAAACCGAAAGCAATAACCCATAGCGTTGGCGGATGTTTGCTTGAACATTTGAAAATATTGGCAATTCATCAAAACGTAAAACCAGGAGATCGATATTTCTGGTATTCTACTACGGGCTGGATGATGTGGAATTTTGCTTTGGGATCTATGTTATGCGGAGCGACGCTGGTACTTTATGACGGTTCGCCGGCCTTTCCCAATACTCAGGTTTTATGGACATTGGCCGAACGCGCTAAAATCACGCATTTTGGAAGTGGCGCGGCCTATTTTATAAATTGCATGAAAGCCGGAACAAGTATTCCTTCTGAAAAACTTTCACATCTGGAAACAATCGGTTCAACAGGATCTCCGCTTCCTCCCGATGTTTATGAATGGATATATCAGCATGTCAAAAAAGAAGTATGGCTTATTTCGTTAAGCGGCGGAACAGATATTTGCAGTGCTTTTGTTGGAGGAAATCCAATGGAACCTGTTTATCCTGGCGAAATTCAAAGTCGTGCCTTAGGTGCGAAGGTAGAAGCTTTTGATGAAAACGGGAATTCTGTTATTGAAGAATTGGGAGAAATGGTGATCACCCAGCCAATGCCTTCTATGCCGATTTATTTTTGGAATGATGAAGACAACGAGCGCTATGAAAACAGCTATTTTGAAACCTATCCCAACATCTGGCGTCACGGCGACTGGATAAAAATCACATCAAGAGGTTCGGTCATTATTTACGGAAGATCCGACGCAACCTTAAATCGTGACGGAATCCGGATTGGTACTTCGGAAGTTTACAGCGCAGTAGAAAGTCTTCCAGAAATTAAAGACAGTCTGGTCGTTTATCTTGAAAAAGAAGATGGAGGTGGATTTATGCCTTTGTTTGTTGTTTTGGAAGAAAATAAAAAACTGACGGAAACGCTGAAAGAAGAAATTAAAAACGCATTACGAACTCAATATAGTCCACGCCATGTGCCTGATACAATTGAAGCAGTTGCCGCCATTCCTTATACGATTAATGGGAAAAAAATGGAAGCTCCTGTGAAGAAAATATTGATGGGCATAGATCCCGCAAAGGCGGTAAGTAAAGATACGATGCGGAATCCGGAGGCTTTGGATGGGTTTATTTGATCGTTTTTTTTTCCTAAATCAGTTAATTAAATCTTTTTCCGATTGAAATAGACAAGTTTGTTATTACATCGCCATTCGTGTCAGCCTGGAAATTTGCAGTAGCTCCGAGGAATAAAGATTTTCCAATAGAATGGTTATAAAATAATTCAGGTGATACTCCAATAGCGTAAGTCTTTTGTGGCGAAGTGTTTATAATATATGTTGCCGGATAAGGAATACCAGTTGTTTGTGGATCAAAAACAATAAATAACTGGTCAAAATAAGATGAAGATTGGTAACGCAAAATGCCATCAACTTTTAAACCTAACTCGTTTCTTTTTGTCTTTATAAAACTATATCCAAGACCAACAGATGTCTGAATCCCCCCGGCAGTATATCGAAAAGAATGATCCAGCACTGTACCATCGGATTGTGTGGTGCTGCTACGAAGTGAACCATCATGAATAGATGCTCCAACCGAAACTGACCAGAGTAGTTTTTTTCTGAAATATTTACCGTAGGTAATTTTTTGCGAAATTCCTTTCATATCACCTGTTCCGTGTGTGCTGCGTCCCGCAGTTAGATTTACAAAGCTTTGGTCGAATTTTTGATTTGTCTGAGCAGAAGCACTAAAAAAGAAAAAAAGTAGTACGAGGGTGGTTATTGTTTTCATAAAAGTAAATTAAAACACATTATCACTCGTAACTTGAAGTGATAATGTGTATGAATGAAAAATTATTTTCTTTTTACGTTTGCGTTCTGGATATTGTAAACTTGCCCAACAGCATCGTCAAATTGTACAGTAAATTGGCCTAGTTTATCATCTTGATCCTGACTTGGGAAAGTGTATCCAATTGCTGGACCACCAGATGTTGATGGGAAAGTAATAGTAGTACTAGCGGATGCTCCTCCATCTTCTTCTATCCAAGCTTCTGTCATCCAGTTTCCGTATGTCGATTTATTCCAATTACCAACAAAATAACCAAAGTCATACCAGTTATTATTTCTAAAGTTTTTTCTCTTACGTTTACCGAAGGGTATATTTTGCGAAGGTGATCCGGATGCACCAATAATAATCATTTTAAATTCTAATTTTCCCGAAGTCCAATGTTCAATTGCATTAATATCAGTAACCTGAATTATTCCTCCATATTCGGCTCGCCCATCTACTCGTAAGTTATTCTGGACCATATTTCCTGCTGAAACATTTTCTTCATTACCAATAACATAGATATCATTTTCCCATGCAAATTCTTCATCAACAGTTTGTACCCAAACCCAAGTGCCATTAACATAAGCTCTGTAGGCATCTACCCCTTCCGGTGCATAACTAACACGCTGCGTGCTTTGTCCATCCAGAGGCGATTCAACAGGTTGTATTACTCCAAGTGGTTCGGACATAATAACCTCGGCGGACCTTGCTTCAGGATGGTCTATTCTTTCATCTTCAATTGTTTCAGCTCTTGGATAAAATACTAATGGCTCATTATCGTTTACCAAAGGTTTTATCAATCCAACCAGCTGTTCTAGCGTAGCCATAGATTTTTTATACTTATCAATTTCTCGATGTGATGCGATGATGTCTGTGATATAGACATTATAATCTCCGTGCTTTTGCTTCAGACATTCCGCCAGAATGTACTGTCTAAACTGATCTTCTTTCGCAAGGTTGAGAATCTCGACCATAACTTTCTCCTGAAGCTTACGTAGTGGAGTATGTTCATTAATAGACTCCACACGATTGTTGACAAGAGGAGTTTGACATTTGGTAAGTAAACCAACGATTAAAAAAACCGCAATGGTTAATTGAAAACATTTTTTCATAATTTTGTCTTGGTTTAATTGTGGAAACAGTTGGACTTCTGCAAAGTCACCTGCTGCCCGTGGGGACCAACCGAAGGGTGAAGGTGGCTTTGCTTCTTGTAAACGTAAAACTTAAAAAGTGGCCTGTCAATAGTCAACCAATTTTCTCAACATAGGTTGATTCATGTACCTACATTAATTTTTGCTACGTTTTTGTAAGCCTTACAGGCAAATTCTCTTCGAATACGAGAAAGGTGGGTAGGTGTAATGCCCAGATAACTGGCGATATGCTGCATCTTAACTCGATTGGCGATATGCCGGTGTGTTTCTATAAAATCTTCATAACGTTTATAGGCAGTCTGCATGTGGGATCCGTGCATACGCTTTTCAGAAATGCGTAAGTAATTTTGTAGGAGATGAAATGCCGGTTCATAAAGCTCTGGAAATTCTTCCATCAACTCCTGGTAATCTTTCCGATCAATTTGATAAAGTATTACCGGTGTACAAGTTTCAATGTATTCCAGGGATGGATTACCACTTAAAAAGCTTTCCGTTGAAAAGATTGGATTACCCTCGGCAGCAAACCAGTTTGTCCATTCCATTTCCAACGACTGGTAATAACAGCGAACAACTCCTTCCTTTATAAAATATAGATGCTGCTGAAATTGACCGGGAGAAAGAATTGTTTTTGATTCAGCTAATTTGGTAACGGTCATCCTTTGAAGGATAGCTTTACAAGCTATCGGACTTGCAAAGTTTTGCAGGTCATAATTGAAGAATTTTAACATTGTGTAGTATGAATAGTAAGCTTATAAATTTTATTCAGAAGACCTTCATACCGTTGTGTAAAAGTATTTAATTAAAAATGACAAACTGTTACTACAAGTCATCCTTTTTAATCAAATATTGACTATCTGTAATTTATTTTTATTGCTTAAAATCGTAAACATGATTAGTCTTAAATCCATAGAAAACTGCTTTGCCATTATATTTAAATCCAGCACAAGGATTTATCCCGGCCATTCGTTAGTGACATGTTTATTAACCCAAATAAAATTTTAACTTTACTTATTAAAAAAGTAATTTATAAATGAGCCAGGAAATTCCGGAAAAGCCCGTCAGCAATTCAAAATCTGTCATCCGTTTACCCATTATTATCAGCATTACGCTGGCTGCCGGTATGTTACTGGGCAGTACTTTTTTCAGCGGAGGCAAAAAGCTGACCGACGTGGCAAAAGGTTATGCCAAATTCCGGGAAGTTTTGCTTCTGGTAGAAAATAATTATGTCGATTCTGTCAATACAGAGGAGCTTGTGGATTATTCAATTTCCAAAATGCTGGAAAAACTGGATCCGCATACGGCTTATTTTAATACAGAAGAAGCGACAGCAGCACGTTCACAGCTGGATTCCGGTTTTGACGGTATTGGTGTAGAATTTAATATTTATAATGATACGGTTTATGTGGTAACGCCGTTAAGCGGAGGCCCATCCGAAACGGTTGGAATTCAAAGCGGTGACCGGATTTTAAAGGTTAATAAGGAAATACTTTCTGCGCCAGGCGTTACCAATGCCCAGGTTTACAAATTACTGCGTGGCAAGCGCGGAACAAAAGTTACGCTTACTGTTGAACGACTTGGATTAAAAGATAAATTGAACTTTGAAGTAGTACGTGACCGGATTCCTACTTATTCCGTTGACGCTGCGTATATGGTCGATAAGGAAATCGGCTATATCAAAGTAACCCGTTTTTCGGAAACTACTTTTGATGAATTCAAATCGGCATTAAGTACGCTTAAAGCAAATGGTTTGAAAAAACTGGTCCTTGATCTTCGCGGAAATCCGGGCGGTTATATGGAACGGGCGACAAGCATTGCTGATGAATTTATTTCAGGCGATAAATTACTGGTTTACACCGAAGGAAAAGATAGTCGCTTTGACCGAAAAACCCGTTCACATGTGGAAGGTGGTTTTGAGCAAGGAGCATTGGTTGTTCTGGTGGACGAAGGAAGTGCTTCTGCTTCTGAAATTTTGGCAGGTGCATTGCAGGATCATGACCGTGCGCTGGTTGTTGGTCGACGTTCTTATGGAAAAGGTTTGGTTCAAATGCCGATAAAACTTTCTGATGGCGCGGAATTGCGATTGACAATTTCAAGATATTACACGCCAAGCGGCCGCAGTATTCAGAAACCTTATGAAATGGGTAAGGGTGAAGATTACAATCAGGATCTGACACACCGATACGACAGCGGTGAATTCTTTAATGCAGACAGTATCAAATTTGATAAAACAAAAGCATATAAAACCGACGGTGGAAGAACGGTTTATGGCGGTGGTGGAATTATGCCGGACGTTTTTGTTCCGCGTGATACGCTGATGAACAGCAAATATTTATTTGAGCTTTATGCCAAAAATATTATCCGTGAATATGCACTTCGCTATGCGAATGAAAATCAGAAAAAACTTGAAAAACAGACTTTTCCGGAATATTTGAAAACTTTCCAGATTTCTGATGCCATGATTTCTGAACTGGTAAAAGACGCAACAAGATCCGGAATCAAGTTGAATGAAAAAGAATTGAACCGTTCAAAACCAGTTATTCAATCTCAAACCAAAGCCATTATCGGACGTTATGTTTGGGGAAGAAAGCAAAAAAGCGGTTTGAACAATGAAGTGTATGAAGTGCTGAATCCGATGGATAATGTATATCAGAATGCGTTGAAACAATTTAGCAAAGCATCTGAACTGGAACATGGAAATTTCAGCAGTTTGAACACAAAAAAGATTGATAAATAGTAAATCGTTGGTCTGGAATTTACGGATCAGCCAATATAAAAATTAAGTTTATAATGTCCCGAATTGCATTAATTACCGGAGCAACATCCGGCATAGGAAAAGCCACAGCAGAAGCATTTGCCGGCGCAGGTATTGATCTGATACTCTGCGGCCGTCGCCAGGAAAAACTGGAAAGTGTGGTAGCAGAATTAGCTCAAAAAGTAAAAGTTACCACACTACTTTTTGACGTCAGAGATAAAAAAGCAGTATTTGATGCGATTGCTTCATTGCCAGAAGAATGGAAAAATATTGATATTCTGATTAATAATGCCGGAAATGCGCATGGACTTGGTTCGCTGGATGAAGGTGATACCGACGACTGGGATGCGATGATCGATGGAAATGTAAAGGGACTACTTTATGTTTCCAAGGCAATTATTCCAACGCTGATAGCAAACAAAAAAGGACATATTGTAAATATCAGTTCCGTTGCCGGAAAGCAAACTTACATTAACGGAGCCGTGTATTGCGCGTCAAAAGCAGCAGTTGAAGTATTGAGTGAAGGAATGCGACTGGAATTGACTCAGCATGGAATAAAAGTGACGAATGTTGCACCAGGTGCTGTGGAAACAGAGTTTTCACTGGTTCGTTTTAAAGGTGATGAGGAACGTGCTGAAAAAGTATATCAGGGTTTTGATCCGTTGCAGGCGAGTGATATTGCTGATATGATATTGTACGCTGTGAATGCACCAGCACGTGTGACGATTGCTGATGTAACCATTCTTGCAGGTGCACAATCTGCCGCAACGACGATATATAGAAAGTAAGAATAACCAGATTTTAAGTGAAATGGGTGTTGAACCAAAATTTTATTTGGTATAACACCCATTATTTTTTTGTAGAAATAAAATTATTTGTACTTTTGAAACATCAGATGATATGATGAATAAAGAAAATATAATAAAACGATTAAGTCTGGCAGATGATGTGGCCAGCAGATTGCAGCAAAAGATCCAGGATGGAGATTTTGCGATAGGAGAAAAATTACCAACAGAGCCGGAATTGATGGCTGTTTTTGGCGTTGGGCGATCTACGATCCGGGAAGCAGTCAGAAATTTGTCCAACGCCGGACTGGTTCGTGTACAACAGGGTTTGGGGACTTTTGTTGAACAAAAACAAGTGGCCTCAGAATCCTTGTCACGAAAGATTTTTAAGAGCAAAGGGCCAGGAACTGAATGAAATCCGCCAACTGTTTGAAATAAAAATTGCTGAAAAAGCGGCACTTAACCGGACGGAAAAAGATATTTCAGAAATGAAAAAATATCTGGCAGAACGAAAAAAACTGGCATTAGCCAATATTCCGGATGCCTGTATTCGAAGCAGATATCAACTTTCATTTATGCATTGCCACAGCATCTCAAAGTGAAATTTTGCTTGATTTGTATAAAACCGTAGCGCGCAATATGAAGGAGTATTTTTCGGAAATATATGTTGATACGGAAAGTTTTATCAAACACGCAGGAATATCACGAAGCATTACTGCAAAGTATTATAGATCAAGATCCACAAAAGGCATGGGAATGGGCCGCAAGAATAACCGGCCAGCCAGTTTAGTATCCGTTTTTTAGAATAATAGTTATGAAAACAATCGAAGAAAATCCTTCAGAATCTTACCAAACCCCTGTTGTAAGTGCAGAACAGGCCGTATTTCCGATTTTATTGGCATTAAGTTTTTCCCACCTTTTAAACGATACATTGCAATCGCTCATTCCATCGATTTATCCGATGGTAAAGGATTCTTTTAAATTGAGTTTTTCCCAAATTGGATTAATCACATTTACATTTCAGTTAAGTGCGTCCGTTTTTCAGCCATTAGTTGGGTTATATACGGATAAAAAACCAATGCCTTTTGCCCTTGCAATCGGGATGTGTTTTACGATGCTTGGATTGGTTTCATTGTCCATGGCACCAAGTTTTGAGATTATTTTACTATCTGTTGGATTGATCGGAATTGGTTCGGCTGTTTTTCATCCGGAAGCATCGCGTATTGCGCGTATGGCATCGGGCGGACGACATGGAATGGCTCAGTCGCTGTTTCAGGTTGGTGGTAATGCGGGAAGTTCATTGGGTCCATTGCTGGCTGCTTTAATCATATTGCCTTACGGTCGTCATCAGATTATCTGGTTTTCGCTTGTTGCCTTAATTGCCATCGTTATTTTATCAAAAGTAGGTGGGTGGTATAAGAAAAATATGCATTTGAACCGTAAGAAAGCAGGTTCTGCAACAGGAAATGAGCCAGCATTAAATCTTTCAAAAGGAAAAGTTGCGTTCTCAATCGGCGTTTTATTGCTGCTGATTTTTTCAAAATACATTTACATGGCAAGTTTGACGAGCTATTATACTTTTTACCTGATTCAATAAATTTGGTATTTCAGTACAAAGCTCTCAAATCCATTTATTCATATTCTTATTCTCGGTTGCAGCAGGAACATTTATCGGCGGACCGGTTGGAGATAAAATCGGCCGGAAATATGTAATCTGGATTTCAATTCTGGGTGTTGCACCATTTGCTTTGTTGTTACCATATTGCAATCTTTTCTGGACGGGCGCTTTAACTGTAATTATTGGTTTGGTATTGTCATCAGCATTTTCAGCAATCCTGGTTTACGCACAGGAATTAATTCCCGGAAAAGTCGGAATGGTAGCAGGTTTATTCTTCGGATTTGCCTTCGGAATTGCCGGAATCGGATCTGCACTTTTAGGGAAACTGGCAGATAGTACAAGTATTGAATATGTATTTCTATGTCTGTTCTTTCTTGCCGCTCATTGGATTATTAACGGGATTCCTGCCAAATCTGGAACGTAAAAAGGGTTAAACGCAGCGTTAGGGGAGTTAAAAAAGGAGTTTCGCAGAAAGTTATATAAAACTCTGTGAAACTCCTTTTTTACTCAATTAACTCTGCGTTTAAATTCGCAAGATCAGATTTGGGTCAGGACAAATTCTTAAAAAATACTCCCGGTTTTCTACACTGCTCACACCTGGAAAATCTCCTTTATATTCTCCAATCTCACTAATAATCTGAAAATGAAGATGTGGTGGCCAATCGCCATTTTCCGGGAAATTATCCGATTGCAGCAATTTTTTCTCCGGCAGCAAATTGTTTTCCTTCATATAACCCGTTCAAAGATTCAAGCGAAAGATGTCCATACAAAGTATAGAATTCAATATCTTCTAATTTATGTTTCAAAATAATCGTTGGACCATAATCTCCGAATTGATTATTAAATGCGAAACTGTGAACTTCACCGTCTAAGGCTGCATAAATTGCTTCTCCCGCTTCTGCCCAGATATCAATTCCCAAATGAATACTTCGTGGATTTTCCTGATTTGTAAAATGATCACGTTGTCTGTAAATCACCCGGTTTTCATCATAACCACCAATACCGATATATTGATTTTTTGATAACATTACATCAAAAACATAATCAGAAAACACAGACGTTTCCGTCAGATTTTGAGTTAGCAAATCCTGTATTTGATTCTGAAAAATCCAGACTTCGATAAGGTTTTGCACTTCGAAATTACTTTTTCAAAACCGGGATGACTCCGAAGGATTTCTGCTAATGTTTTCATTTCTATCAGTTTTGACCAAAAATAAAAAGCAGATCGAATTTTATGGTAAGGTAAATCGATCTGCCTTTTTATTATTATGCTTTTTATTTTGGATCTAACGCCAGATCAATTCTTTGCAAAACATCTTTCAAATGATATTTGCTCATTTTGTCAGTTTCCAGCGGAATTGCCTTTTTTATCGATGCTTTGAGAATTTCCAGATGTCCGCGTGCAATTGAAGGTAAATCTGTTTTTTCCAAGTTCAACAACACGTGTAGAAAAGCCATAAGTAACGCCGGGAGGAATGGATAGAACATTCGCTTTTCCGGGTTTTAATAAGATCGATCAGTTTTTCAGCATACACTTTTTGCAGATTTCGGCGGTAAACATCAATAGGCTGATTTGTTTTTATTTCGGACCAAATTCCACTTTCCAGATCCGTAAAAAGATCATCTACGGTATAATACTTGTTTGAAATTCCGGTTTCCATTAATCTTACCGCCCTGTCGCCAGCAAGTAAAGATGTTAATGTATATTCCTGCAAAGATTTAATGGCTTCAACGCCTGTTTCCGGTTTAATCTTATTCAAAATATTCTGATCCAAAAGCCAGTTTGGTGTTTTGAACAACTGTGTATTCAGGAAACTCAACTGCTTCTTTCTGAGTCAATTTTGGAACGGTTGTGAAACCTTCTTCTTCCATGTCGTAAGTTACGGGATGTGTCATAAATTCCACCAACATTTTTGATCACATGACCCAAATAACGGCGATATTGGGAAACAACATTACCATACAATTCGTCAAGTTCCTTATAACTTTCACCATCTTCCTTACTCCATGTAATCAGATTCGGAAGAATCCTTTTCAGATTTTTGATACCATATTCAGAAGCTTTCATCGCATTGTCGCTCAAATCTTCTGTCTGGTAACGCGGATCGTATGGGCTAATTTCCGTTCCAAAATGCAGACGTGGGTTTTTGTAAGCTTCTTTTGTCCAATTGTTCAAAATTGCTTTTTCTTCTTTCAAACTGGTATTTGGCAAATAGCTATATCCCCACTTGAATCGCCCATTTATCATAATCGCCGATTCTTGGGAAAAGATTGGTAATGCCGTCTTCTGGCTGCGCCACATAATTGAAACGCGCATAATCCATGATTGATGATGTATGTCCATTTTTTTCAACCCATGCTTTGTCACGTAATTTTTCTACCGGCGTTGCAGAACTTGCGCCCATATTGTGTCTTAAACCCAATGTATGACCGATTTCATGCGACGAAACAAAGCGCACAAGCTGTGCCATTAGCTCGTCATCAAAATTCTTTTTACGTGCCGCAGGATCCACAGCTGCGCCCTGGATCATATACCAGTTTCGCAGCAAACGCATCACATTATGATACCAGCCAATATGACTTTCAATAATTTCACCGCTTCTCGGATCGTGCACATTGGGTCCGTACGCATTCTGAATATCAGCAGCAAAATAACGGATCACTGAAAAACGGGCATCTTCCAGGCTCATCGTCGTATCTTTTTCCGGCCAGTATTCGCCACGGATTGCATTTTTCCAACCTGCTTTTTCAAACGCAACCTGCCAGTCGTCAACACCTGCTTTTAAGTGCTTTCCTCCATTTTTCAGGTGTTGCCGGATCGATGTAATAAATGATCGGTTTTTTAGGTTCGATCAGTTCTCCGTTTTTCTGACGTGCTGCATCTTCTGCATTTTTTGGTTCCAAACGCCAGCGAACTGCAAAAATCTCATTATCCGATTTCTGAGATTCTTCTCCAAAAATGGCATATTGATTGGCAAAAAAACCGATACGATTATCGAAAATCCGCTTCCGCATCGGTGTTTTGGGAAGCAGAATTAAGCGAAGTATTTAATTCCAGCGTAACCACACCGGCATCATATCCGGATGGTAAATAGGATCCAACAGTTGGAGCGGGCGACAAAGAAATGGCTGGCGGCACGACGGTAAAAGTTTTTACAGTCCGGATTTCCGTGTTGATAGGATAGGCGCTCATTTTTTCAATATATGAGGCTTCCTTTTTAAACGAGGCCAGTTTGTGAAGCTTGTTTTACGATCGGACTAAGTGAAAAGGTCTGATTATCAGCATTGAAAAAATCAGTTACTTCAATAACCGAAGATTTTTCATTGTCTCCTTTTTTCAAAGCTTTAATATCAAAAACACCAATAATTGGATCTGAATTTGAATTTTTTACAGCCTGAAAAATAGGTTTAGTGCTATCCGGACTGGCCATAACAACGGTTTCGGAGCGAAGCAAAATGTTGTTATCCTGTCCTTTTTCCCAGCGGAGCATTTGTCTTTTTACTTCTTCGCCTCCAAAAATTCCACCGCCGGCTGCTGTTTTTGAATAGCGGGTTACGGCCATAATATCTCTGTTCAGCAAGGTATCAGGAATTTCGAAATACCATTTTTCAGCCATTTTATAAACAGAAATCATTCCTTTCTGGCTTTTGGCAGAATCGTCGATAAAGTCCTTGAAATCTTTCGGGTTCTTTTTCTTTTCGTCTTTTAGTTTGTCTTTTACAGCATCCGCAACGGCGTCTACCGCTTTTTCAACTTTTTTTTCGTCTTCTTTTTTGTCTTTTTTCTTTTGTGCCTGTGCGAAAGTGAAGGTTAACGTTAAGCAAAGGAATAGCGAGGCCTCTTCGGAATTTCATGCAGTTTGAGAAAGTGTTTTAGGATTTATCTGACAAAAATAGAAATTTGATTGGTATAGCAACAATACATTCTTTTTTGCAAAAGATATTTGCCAAAAAGAAAATTAAAAATCATAGATATATAAATGAATTATAACGTCTTATCGATTCAATAATTTTGCCAGAACACCTTCTTTTAAAGCATGGCTGGAAACCTGGATCTGCTGGAATTTTGTGATTTTTCAAAACATAATCGACAAGACAAACGGCTACCACAATCATATCTACACGTAAGGCGATCATTCCGGGAATTGCCATTCTTTCGTCGTGGTTTCCTGAAAGAATTAGAGCATAAGCCCGATAAAATTCTTCCATCGACAAAGGAAAATCGGTCTGGTTTTTTGGAGGCCATTCTCCCGTCCGATACTGATAATCAATATCAACCAAAGTATCGAAGGTCCCGGAAGATCCAACAAGTTTTGTCGGTGCATATTGATGAACTGCATTGGCCAGCGGAATTAAGTTCTCATCAAAATAATTATATAAGCGTTTTTTGTCACTCTCGGAAATCGGATCATTTTTCATGAATTTTTCCATCAAACGCTGTCCGCCGATTTCAAAACTTTGTTTCCAGAAAATCTGATTTTCATTACCGATAATAAATTCAACACTTCCACCACCAATATCCATAATCAGCGAAGGTTCTTTTCCCAATTTTACACCAGTTCTTACACCATTATAAATATATTCGGCTTCTTCATTTCCGTCGATCACGGTGATTTTTATGCCGGTTTCATTCAAAATTGTCTCACAAAAATCTTTTTGATTATCGGCATTCCGGATAGCGCTTGTTCCAAAGGCAAAAGTATTTTCCGTTCGAAACTTCAAAAATATCCAGCTGTTCACGGAAAGTCAGCAGCACTTTCAGCGCACGTTCAGTCGCTTCCTCTGTGATGAGTTTTTTGTTGATTCCACCCAGTCCAATCTGCGTTGGCTGGCTTTTATGAAAAAGCGTGGTGATATTTTCACCATTTTTTTCAACAATCAGCAGATGAAATGTATTTGTTCCTAAATCAATAATACCCAATCGGGAGCTCATAGGCGGTGGTTAATGGGTTAATCCCTTCATTATAATGGGCAAGTTGCAAAAAATACCTAATTTTTAATGAGTTATTTCTTGATTTTCTGTTTAATAAGTCTTTTCTTTGCAGTCCAATTTCAGAAAACCAGTTCAAAGAACATTATATCTTATAAGCATGCTTATTATTAACATTAAGGACAACGAATCGATCGATCGCGCTTTGAAGCGTTACAAAAAGAAATTTGAAAGAACTGGCACAATGCGTCAGCTTCGTTCTCGTACCGCATTCGAAAAACCATCTGTAAAACGTCGTTTCGAAGTTTTGCGTGCGGTATACAAAGAAAAAACTTACGGTCACCTGGAAGACTAGTTCTTTTTGAATTGTTTTTCTGTTGAAAAGTAGGATGGGATAATTATATCCCATGCAATAACATTAAGGAAAAGGGTTGTCTTGTATTAGACAACCCTTTTTTGTACGTTAGGGCTATGATAGAGCCTTTTTTGGAATTTTTGCAGTTTGAAAAACGATCCAGCGAACACACGGTAACTTCTTACCGCACTGACCTGGACCAGTTTAGAAAATATTTGCTGTTCCAATACGAAGTTGACAAACCGGAAACGGCTACTTCGGTTATGCTTCGCTCCTGGATTGTCAGTTTGATGGAAGAAGGTCTAAATCCAAGTTCTATCAACCGGAAAATGGCTTCGCTCAGATCCTATTACGGATTTTTACGCCGAAGAAAACATATACTAAAAGATCCTTCAACTATTTTATCTTCCATGAAAACACGGAGAAAGCTTCCTGCTTTCGTTGAAGAAAAAGCCATGGAATCACTTTTTGATTCGGAAGGATTTACTGATGATTTTATCGGTCTCCGCGATCGGGTGATCATGGAATTGTTATATGGAACAGGTATGCGTCTTTCGGAACTGATTGATCTTGAAGTTAATAATCTTGAACTTGAAGCAAGAATTATTCGGGTGACTGGTAAAAGAGGAAAAGAGCGGTTGATCCCGATTTCAAGCTTGCTTGTTCAGTTTTTGAAAGATTATCTGGTACTACAGAGCTCCGGAAGAATCGACAAGAGCATTGATTTTGACGGATTCCGGGAAAGCGGCTTACCCGGTTTTTATTCAGCGAACAGTTAAAAAATACCTTTCAGAAGTTACCACTTTATCGCAAAAAAGCCCGCACGTTTTGCGCCATACTTATGCGACGCATTTGCTGAATCGTGGTGCGGATCTGAATGCAATTAAAGAATTGCTGGGTCATGCGAATCTGGCCGCGACGCAGATTTATACACATAATTCCATAGAAAAGCTTAAAAAAACACATCAGCAGGCCCATCCAAAGGCCTGATACCCGATTTTTTAAGGTATATTTGTTTTGCATTGCCAGTCTCAAAATAAAATTTTGTCACTCCATTATGAATAACAATTTCCAGGACGCAGTTGTAACGAAGTACAATATTTTCAATAGCCTTTTCCTGAGTTTACCGTACCGCGGTATTTTTCAGACAGGCTCTTTACTTCCTTTACTTACACAGCATAGTGAAGTAGGTTTTCAGGAAGGAAAATCTCCCAAGCAAATTATTGAGCTTTTCTTTGAGGAGTTGTTGGTAACTGCCACACCGAAAGAACGAACCGATCTTCTTTTTGCTTTTATTCAATACATTGAAAGACAGGTAGTTTTTTTTGATTCAGTTGAAGATGCAGCTTTTGATCAGACGCATGAACTGAACGGAAAAGGTTCGATCACTTATCTGACGGATCGTCTGGATAATGATACTTTAAAACAAAAACTTTTAAATAAACTGGAAGATTTCAGTGTACGTATCGTGCTTACCGCGCATCCGACACAATTTTATTCTGGTAAAGTTTTGGGAATTATCAATGATCTTGAAGATGCGATCAAGGTTAATGATTTTACCGAGGTAAATCAGCTTCTTCTTCAGCTTGGAAAAACAGCTTTCATTAATCACGAAAAACCAACGCCTTTTGATGAAGCGGTAAGTTTATGCTGGTTTTTGGAAAATGTATATTATGATGCTATTCCGGCGATTCTGATCAAACTGATTGATGGTTTGGGAATGAATGCACACGACTGGCCTTATCCGAATGTTTTCCGTCTTGGTTTCTGGCCGGGTGGCGACCGTGATGGTAATCCGTTCGTAAATGCGGATACCACTTTGCAGGTTGCGGCCCGTTTGCGCGAAACGCTGCTTAGAGGTTATTACCGTGATATTCGTAATCTGAAACGCCGTTTGACTTTTAAAGGTGTGGAAGATACGATTGCGCTGGCAGAACGTAAAATGAACAGCACCATTTTCGGACCATTTGAAGAAGGATATAAAAATGCACAGGAATTAATTGATGAACTTTTGCTTGCGCGTGTGGTGCTTGTAGGAAAACATCAGGGACTTTTTGTTGAGCTTCTGGATAATTTTATCCTGAAATTAAATCTTTTCGGATTCTTCTTTGCAAGTCTTGATGTACGTCAGGATAGCCGGAAACATGGAAAAGCCTGGGAGGATATTTTGAAAAGACTTGAAAAGAAAATTCCTTTACTGAAATACAGCGATTACGAAGATTGGGAAGAAAGCAAAAAAATAGATCTGCTGCTTTCTCTCAATATTCCGTTACGCGTTGAAGATTACGAAGATGAGCTGACAAAAGATATTTTGGGCTCAATCAGCGCGATCAAAACGATTCAGGGACTTAATGGCGAGCAAGGTGCGCACCGTTATGTGATCAGTAACAACACTTCTGCGCTTAATGTGATGCAGGTTGTTGCTTTGGCGAAAAACCTGATCGCGGATGAAAACGGATATTTGGCTCTGGACGTAGTTCCTTTGTTTGAAACTGTGGACGATTTAGCGAATGCGCCGGAAATCATGCGTACGCTTTATACCAATGAATATTATAAAAACCATTTGTCGAAACGTGAAAACCACCAGACGATCATGGTTGGATTCTCGGATGGTACAAAAGATGGTGGTTATTTACGAGCAAACTGGTCGATTTATCGTGCCAAAGAAGAATTGACAAAAGTATCCCGTGAGTTTGGAATCAAGGTCACCTTCTTCGACGGCCGCGGAGGTCCTCCGGCGCGTGGTGGTGGAAATAACCATAACTTCTATTCTTCACTAGGAAAAGATATTGAAGACAAAGAAATCCAGTTGACAGTTCAGGGACAAACGATCAGTTCGAACTACGGAACTGTAACTACGGCGATGTACAATCTGGAAAGACTTTTCACAGCAGGACTGGAAAATCACCTTTTCCGCGGAGATAGAAAAGAAGAAGAACTAAGTGCAGAAGACAAGGATTTACTGGAAGAAATGGCTGCGGCGGCATATACTTCCTATCTTGATCTGAAAAACCATCCGATGTTTGTAAAATATCTGGACAAGAAAACGCCATTACGTTTTTACGGACAAACCAATATCGGAAGCCGACCAACAAAACGTGGAAATGATGATGAAGGTTTGAAATTTGAAGATTTGCGTGCCATTCCATTTGTGGGTTCATGGGCGCAAATGAAGCAGAATGTACCTGGTTTCTACGGATTTGGAACAGCGATTCAGGAACTTTCAAAAGATGGCAAAAAAGAAGCGATTAAAGATTTGTACAAAAAATCTTTATTCTTCCGGACGCTAATTGAAAACTCAATGCAGTCTCTATCAAAAGCATTTTTCCCTGCAACAAAATATCTGCGTGACGAAGAAGGCTATAAGGAGTTTTGGGATAAAATGTATGCTGAATTTAAACTGACGCTGGATACATTACTTGATGTTTCTGAGCAAAAGGAATTACTTGACAGCAATAATGTAACAAAAGTTTCGATCAAAGTCCGCGAGCGCATCGTTTTGCCTTTGATCACGATACAACAATACGCGCTGCAAATGCTGGCGGAAGATCCAAAAACTTTGCCGGTTGATGTGGAAACTTATAACCAGTTGATCATGCGTGCCATGTTTGGAATTATTAATGCAGCAAGAAATTCTGCATAATCCGATTCCGGTTTATCAATCTTAATACCGTTAAATAAGCCAGGCAATTTATTTTGTCTGGCTTATTTTTTTGTGATTATCTTAATAAAACAAGATTTAAAATTATGTTGTAATAAGTTTGGCCAATTGCGAGTATGATTTAAAAAGATGGAAAAGCTTAATCAAATGAGTAGTAAATGGCTTAATTGTTTAAAATTTTTTCAATATTTACATTATAATTATTAGTAGACGAATAGTTAGACAATTACGACTGCATTTTAACAATCCTATTGAACATCTTAACAATTTTATAATGACGCACCGCTCAGATCACCGTGCTTATTTCTTCAAGATTGACACCACTATTAAGAAAATCCGCAATGCTTTGCAAAAACAATTGATCGACGCAGGTTTTGACCTGACGGTAGACCAATGGGTTTTGATTGACCATATATACCGTGAACAGGGAATCAGCCAGAACGGATTGGCCGAATTAACCTTTAAAGATCCGCCAACGGTAACCCGAATTATTGATTTGTTAGAAAAGAAGGGATTGGTTGAGCGCGGACTTGCCGTTGGTGACCGAAGAAAATTCAATCTTTTCCTGACAGAAAAAGGACAAACAATATATAACGAAGCTTTTCCTATTGTTGCAGAAATTCGAAGAAAGGGATGGGGAGATCTGGACGAGGCAGATTATCAGCATTTTGTGAGAATTATGGACTCGATCTACGCCAATTTCACATAACCGGAATTGTTAACAGTTGTGAATCTTTTCATCAAGGTTTAAACCTTTCGGCCTGTTTTGGCATCTTATTATCGTATTTGCAAGAAGTAAGTGGCACAGTTATTAGCCCGGACTTTTGCAGATACGATAATTTTTTTTAATCATTTCATTTATTACGCCATGAAAAAGATCATTCTTTTTAGTGTTTTATTCGTTACTGCTTTGTCATCATTCGCACAAACTACCATTGTTCAGCAGCCGCTGCAACGTAAAATTGAAGTATCCGGTTTTTCAGAAATGGAAGTTGTTCCGGATGAGCTTTATTTCAGTATTTCGCTTAGAGAATATTTTAATGATGAGAAAAACCAAAAGGACAAAGTCATTATCAGTACGCTGGAAAAACAATTGATTAAAGCTGTTGCAGAAGCAGGTTTGCCGAAAGAAGCACTTTCAATCAGCTCAGTAGGTGGTTATCAAAATTATGTTGATAAAAAGAAAAAGCCGGCCAGCTTTCTTGAAAACAAACAATATGAGCTGAAAGTAGATCGTGCAGATAAGCTGGACGGTATTTTATCAAAAGTAGAAAGTCGTGGAATTCAGTATGCCAACATTGCCCGTGTTGATCATTCTAAAAAAGAAGAATTTAAAAAACAGGTAAAAATTAATGCATTGAAAGCGGCAAAAGATAAAGCAGCTTATTTGTTGGAAGCGGTTGATCAAAAACTGGGGCCGGTTTTGGAAATCAGAGAAGTTGAGGACAACGTTAATTATCCACAGCCAATGTATGCAAAAGCTAATATGCGTATGATGGCGGCGTCGGAATCTGCGGATTCGGTTCAGGATAGTGATCTTCAATATCAGAAAATAAAAATCAGTTACCGGATGCAGGCGGTTTTTGAGATCAAGTAGGTTGGAACAATATTTTAATACAAGCAACTTGTTTTAAATATTTGTATATTCATCTTGTCAAACGAACCACATAAAACAATGAGCATCAACGCAAAACACCTCGCAACATTTATTCTTGGCGCAGCCGCCGGAGTAGCGGCACATAAATATTTACAAACCGAAGAAGGCGAAAAACTTCTGGAAGATTTGAAAACAAAAGCCAGTGATCTGAAAGCGGAAGCCGAAGGCGCTGTGGATAAAGCACCGGAATATTTTCAGGAACTGAAAACAAAAGGTTCGGAAGCGATCAAATCAAACTTCCCGGATGCAGAAAAGTTTTTGAAGGATTTGATCGACAAATTTGTTAGTCCAAAAACAACAGCTGAAAGCGAAGGTGATATTAATACCGTAACACCTTCAACGGCTCAATTATAAAAATATCTGGCGGCGAAGAGAATTTTCTCTTCGCCGTTTTTTATTTTACAAGACTGATGAATCTGTGCATATTGTAGAAGCATGATCGTTTTTCCATCCTTTATTTCCCCTGACTCAATCATTTGAGTTGCTTTTTCAAAAGGAATTTCCATTACTTCAATATTCTCCTGCTCTGTTTCGCAACCACCGCCATCACCTACTTTCATTTCCGCCGAATATTCTGCTACGAAGAAATAAAGAATTTCCGTAACTGATCCAGGCGACATGTAAGCTTCAAAAATTTTCTTCACAGATTTGATTTTATATCCGGTTTCTTCCTCCGTTTCCCGTTTGATACAGTCTTCTGCATTATCTTTATCGAGCAATCCGGCGCATGCTTCGATTAACATCCCGGTGGTATTTCCGTTGGTGTAAGTTGGTAAACGAAACTGTCTGGTCAGGATCACGGTTTGTTTTTCCTTGTTGTAAAGCAAGATTGTGGCCCCGTTCCCGCGGTCATAAGCCTCCCGCGATTGGCGCTCCCAACGGCCATCAGCCAGTTGATAGTCGAAGGTGAATTTGCGTAATGTGTACCAGTTGTCGGAGAGAATTTCTTCGGAAACGAGGTTGACTTTATCATTCATAGCTAATTGATCGTTTTTGATTAAAAATGATTATATTTGAACAAATGTACAATTTCTTATGAACTTTCAAAAAAGAAAGAATATTATTTTAAACATTCTGGATCAGCGTGGTGAGGTGACTGTGAAGGAATTAGCGGATGAATTGGCTATTTCAGAAATTACGATCCGGCGTGATTTGACGATTTTGACAGCAGATGGTCTGGTTTACCGCACACATGGAGGAATCATGAAAGTGGAACTTGACCAAAATCCCTTTTCATTTTGCAAATAAAGCTGCGGTTAATGTTGAAGAAAAGGATAATATCTGCCGGCTGGCTGCGAAAGAAATTCAGGAGAATGATATCATTTTTATGGATTGCGGCAGTACGGTTTTCCGGTTATGCCAGTTTATCAAAAACAAAAAAATCCACGTGATCACGAATTCATTACCAGTGGTTTATGAATTAATGAATTCGTCAGTTAAAATAAATCTGATAGGTGGAGAAATTGATCCGGAAAGACAAGCAGTTCACGGCCGAATTGCAGAAGAGCATATTGGTCGATACAAAGCAGACCGTGCTTTTATTGGTGTCGATGGAATTTCGGTTGAAAATGGTCTTAGCGCATTTAGTGAAATCGAAGCGGGAATTACGCTGGCAATGTTTGCCAATTCAAAAATTTCCTACCTTTTGTGCGATGCTTCGAAAGTTGGTCAGGATAAATATTTTCAATTTTCCCCGCTAGATGCTCTGGATGTGATGATTACAAATAAAAAAACGAAAGAAACGGAGAAAATTCAGAAAACGGGAGTCAAGGTAATCGCTTTCGATCAGGTTGAAAAACCAGTCAAGGTCACCAAATAATTAATAAAAAAAGAAATGAAAAAAGCCAGTTACTGGATTGAAAAATATAATCTTTTGGATCATCCGGAAGGCGGATATTATGCCGAAACTTATCGCTCGTTTGATAGTATTCCACAAAATGCTTTACCGGCAGGTTTTACCGGAAACAGATCATTTTCAACCGGAATTTATTTCCTTTTGGAAAAGCATAATTTCTCTGCATTTCACAAAATCAAGTCGGATGAAATGTGGCATTTTTATCAGGGAGAAGCGCTGGAAATATTTGTCATTTATCCTGTTTCGGGAAAACTGGATGTGATTAAACTGGGTGATAATCCGGATAAGGGAGAAACATTTCAGGCTGTGGTTCCTGCTAATACCTGGTTTGCTTCACGTCCCGCATCGGGAAGTAAATATGCGCTGGTAGGTTGTACAGTAGCACCCGGGTTTGATTTTGAAGATTTTGAAATGGCCGACCGGGAAACATTACAGGCCAGTTTTCCGCAGCATGCAAAGCTGATCGAAGAACTGACCCGTTAAATTTTTTCAGGAATTAATAACCAATACTCGTATCATCGCCGCGTGGATCAGATCCGCCTTCCAGCGAGCCGTCAGGCAGCACAAGAATACAATCCATCCGGCCGATGGAATTACGTTGTTGTTCAATAATATAACTTCTGCTTTGTAATTTCTTGATCGTATTGTCAGTGAAAGCACCGGCTTCAAAAACGGTTTTGTCAGGCAGCCACTGGTGGTGAAATTTGAAAGCATTTACCGCCTGCTGCATGGTCATGCCGTGTTCGAGTACGTTCAAAATCGTTTGGTAAACAGAAGTGATGATCGTAGAACCGCCAGGCGTACCGACGACCATGAACAGTTTTCCATCTTTTTCAACAATCGTTGGTGTCATGGAAGACAACATCCGTTTTCCGGGAGCAATTGCATTCGCTTTATTTCCTACCAAACCGTACATGTTTGGCGCTCCGGCTTTTACACTGAAATCGTCCATTTCATTGTTCATGAAAAATCCTGCACCTTTCACAATCACGCGACTTCCATAACCGCCATTCAAAGTAGTTGTTACAGAAACTGCATTTCCTTCTTTATCAACAACTGAAAAATGCGTGGTTTCCGTACTTTCATAACCAGGAAAAACACCTCCGGTTATGTTTTTGGAATCCGTTGCTTTATCAAAAGAAAAATCTTTCCAACGTTGCTGCAAGATAATCTTTGCTAAGTAAAGTCTCCGTTGGAATTTTAACAAAATCAGGATCGCCGAGGAATTTGGCACGATCAGCATACACACGTCTTTCCGCTTCGATCATTACCTGAACTGTCGAATCGGTATTCCATCCCCATTTTTTCAAAGGATAAGGTTCAACCATTTTCAATAGCTGAACCAAGGCAATTCCGCCGCTGGAAGGCGGAGCCATGGTGATGATTTTATAGTTTTTATAGGTGTCTGAAATCGTTTCACGCCATTTTGCATGGTACTCTGAAAGATCTTTTTTACTGATAATTCCTTCATGTTTATACTTCATGTCCTTCGCCAGAAGTCGCGCCACTTTTCCGGAATAAAATCCTTTGCGGCCTTTTTTCTGGATTCGTGCTAATACTTTTCCCAAATCTTTTTGAACCAGCGTATCACCCGCAGACCAGTCTTTTCCATCTGCACGCTGAAAATATTTAGTACCGGGATTTAGTTTAATAATATCTTTTTTAATAGAATTAAGGCTTCGCGCTTCTCTTTCCGTTTGAACAACGCCTTTTGTTGCCAGATCAATAGCAGGCTGCAAAATTTCTTTCCAGGATAATTTTCCATATTTCGCATGTGCTTCAACCATACCGTCCACTGAACCTGGAACGCCGGACGCCAGTCTTCCCAAAATGCTGAGTTGTGGAATTACATTGCCGTCCTTATCCAGATACATATCTTTTCCGCTTTTTGACGGACCTTTTTCCCGATAATCAATGCTGGATCGTTTTCCCGTTTTATCACGAATCACCATAAAACCGCCGCCACCAATATTTCCGGCAGAAGGATGAACAACGGCCAGCGCAAACTGAACGGCTACTGCGGCATCAATCGCATTTCCGCCTGCTTTCAAAATATCCACACCCACTCGGGAAGCTTCCGGATGTGCAGATGCGACTACACCATTTTTGGCATAAACACCAACACGATCATTATAAAATGGTTTTTGATTGGGATCGTCGGTAAGAAACTGATAAAAACCCTGCGATTCCTTAACCGGCTGCTGGGCCGCCAAAAGGCCTGATAACAAGCAAAAAGAAGAAATTAAGACGTAGCGTATAGTCATGTTTTGGTGATCAGAGATTGTAATGTAATTTAGTAAATGTAAATTAGAGGAATGCCATGATCAGTGATATTTGAAATTATTTCTCAAAATTGTAGTATGATTACCACCTTATTAAGCTGCTCAAACGCTGAAAATGCCTTTTGTACTAATTTGTTTCTGAGCGACAATTCTTTTCGGTTAACTTTTCGAATTCAATATTTTACAGGACAAATTTTACCCTAAGAGGCCACTATGAAATTTCTACGGCAGATATTTGAAAGTTTTCGGTTTGCCTGGCAGGCATTGCAATCCAATATTACCCGTACAACGCTTTCACTTTTAGGCGTTACCGTCGGGATTTTTGCTATTGTGGCAGTTTTTACAATTGTGGATTCTCTGGAAAAAAGTATCCGCGACAGTATGAGTGCTATCGGTGAAAAGGTTTTATATGTTCAAAAATGGCCCTGGGGATTTGGCGGGGAATATCAATGGTGGAAATATTTCCAATGGCCGAGTCCTTCCAATTCAGAATATAAATATTTGTACGACAATCTTGAAAATGCCAGTGCTGTTGCGGTAATGGATTTCAGGGGGAATATTACCTTGAAAAACGGATCAAACAGTATTAGCGTCGTTAATTCAGGGTGTTTCTTATGAATACAATCAAATTTCTGACGTTCCGTTGGCGACAGGACGTTATTTTATCCCGCTTGAAACAACTAATGCAAGAAATGTAGCCATCATCGGTGCAGACATTGCACAGGCACTTTTTCCTGGCCAGATTGCCGAGGGAAAAGTTTTCAAACTGAATGGAAATAAATTTACGGTCATAGGTGTACAGGTCAAAAAAGGGAGAAAGCCTTGTAGATTTTGGCGGAAACCCGGATAAAAAATGCATTATTACTTATGGCGCCTTTGCAAAACTTTTCCAGTCCGGGCGGCCGGATCCGGACATTGTTGTGAAAGCGAAGGAAAGTGATGAAGGGATGAAGGAAGTGGAAGCAGAAGTAATCGGGTTGATGCGTACCAAAAGAGGAATAAAACCGAGGGATGAAAATAATTTTTCAATCAATAAACCCGAAGCAGCAGCGCAGGCAGTATCCGGATTATTTTCCGTTTTGTCACTTGGCGGGCTGGGTGATCGGCAGTTTTTCAATTTTAGTAGGAGGGTTTGGAATTGCCAATATTATGTTCGTTTCGGTAAAAGAACGAACGAACCTGATCGGTATCCAGAAATCACTTGGGGCTAAAAATTATTCTATACTTTTCCAGTTTCTTTTTGAAGCCGTTATGCTAAGTCTGGTCGGCGGATTGGTTGGCATATTTTTAGTATACCTTTTATCATTCATGCAACTGGGAACTCTGGTAATTATTCTGACGCCGGGAAATATAATACTTGGACTGTCGGTGTTCCTGTATCATTGGTGTTTTGTCCGGTATAGTTCCGGCTATGCTGGCATCCAGAATGGATCCTGTGATTGCGATCAGAGCAAAATAAGGAATTGGAAAAATCATTCAGTTTTCCGAAGTTGCTTCAAATATCACACAAACACATATAACTAACGAACTAATTATGCGTAAATGGGTCATTATCATCGTTCTCCTGGTCATTGTCTTTGGAGCTCTATATTATTTAACTTTCGGATATTACAGTGAAGGTAAAAGAGGCGGATTTATTACCCGTCTGAGCAACAAAGGATATCTTTTCAAAACCTATGAAGGAGAATTGAAAATGGGCGGTTTGTATGAAGGAGACGGTTCTCTGAATGCATCCGAATGGACTTTCTCTGTAAGTGGAAAAAACAAAGATGCGATTGCAAAACTGGAACAGGCGATTGCAAGCGGTCACCGTGTTTCATTGACTTACGAAGAAAAATTCTTCAACCTTCCCTGGAATGGAGATACGAAATTTTTTGTGACAAATGTCGAAGTATTGGCAGGCAGTGCAACCCAAAATCCAAACAATTTTCCCAAAAGTCCAGCCAGAGCAGCCGACGGAAATAGACACGGCTAAGGTTTTGTAATTTTGAATGATAGAATGAGTGAATGATAGAATGGGGGATACAAACTTAATAGCTCGAATTGCTTTTTGTTTTGGACAGAATTCGCTGTCTTTTCCATACCATGTTATTCACATCAGAGAAAACTCGAATGAGTCGATCCCATTCACTCATTCTATCATTCACTCATTCAAAATTATTTTTATCCTCCCGCTTTTTTGGCTTTGTAACTTTTTCCAACCAGCCAGGTGATTACTTTTTCACGGTGATCGCCCTGGATTAAGATTTCTCCGTCTTTTACAGAGCCGCCGCTTCCGCAGAGTACTTTTACTTGTTTTCCCAAGTGCTTCCAGATCGGCTGTTGTTCCGACAAAACCTTTTACAACCGTAATTACTTTTCCACCACCTTTTCTGTCGAGCCAGACGCGTAAATCCTGTTGTGCAGGTGCTAATGTTTCTGCTTCATCCTGGTCGGAATCCGAATACTCAAAATCAGGATTTGTTGAATAAATAATCCCTGAGCGGTTCTTTTTTGACATAATGAAATTAAGATTTGAGATTTTACAAATCAGTTAAACGATAACCCTTAAACTTTTCGGTTTGATTTTTATTTCAATCCGAGTCGTTTCCAGTTGCAAAGGTTCGCCATCGTAATGGATCATCGGCGGCTTATCTGCTTCAACAACAGCATCCTGTGCCAATTGATATGAAATATATTTTGAAGGTTTCAACGTTTTTGTAAAAAGCCTGTAAGTCAGATTTGAACCATACCATTTTGGAAAGGGAATAATGGTACAAACATCCAGTTGTCCGTCGAACAAACTGGCCTGCGGCGCTACCCAGGCATTGTTTCCATACTGGCCCGCATTAGCAAATGACAAGGAAAATACTTCGATTTTCTTACCATTCAACTTATAAGTCTGCGGTTTATAATTCCAGTATGATTTCAGAGAAACACTTAAATAAGTAGCGAGTCCGCGTGAATTTGCTTTGCTGAACAAATCGCCAACATAGGCATCAAAACCCATTCCGGCGGTACAGAAAAAGGGAATTCCATTAAGTTCGGCTGAATCAATGGTATTAATTGAACCTGAAAAAAGGTTTTTCAAACCTGCTTCCAATGTTAACGGTAGTCCCAAATGGCGGGCAAGTCCGTTGCCGGAACCAAGTGCCAATATTCCCAAAGGTGTTGAACGGTTTACCAGGGCTTTGGCAACTTCATTTACCGTTCCATCGCCGCCAACTGCGACTACGGCTTTCCAATTTTCTTTGTCCAGGTTTTCCTTAACCAGCTCTGTGGCATGCCCACGTCCTTCTGTAAAAATAATCTGCGATTTTCCTCCTTTACTTTTTACAAAGTTTTCGATCGCATTTGAAATCTTTTCAGGATGCTGCCCGATGGAAGTTCCAGAGCTTGGGTTAATGATAAATAGATAGGAATCTGCCACGGATCAAGCGAAAAATAAAAAGAGAATGCCTATAAAAATGATAATGAAAAGGTAGTATAAGCCGTCGATAAAAGGATATTTTTGTCGGTCCAGCTTTTTAAAAATATCATCAAATTTGCTCATTTTGCCGGTCGGTTTTACTAAATTTTGAGTTCCGGGAGTATTTTGAAGGAAACTCTCCCGGAAAGAATCTTTCCTGTATCTTTAAACGAAAGAAACATTTTACAAAAATCCGTAAAAAATATGAGAAACTGTGTTTTAACATTACTTCTATTATCACTGACCACTTTTGTAATGGCCCAGTCGAAGGCTGACCGTGATGAAATTTATTCTATTTTGAAGCGGCAAAATGCAGACTGGAACCGTGGTGATGTGAAATCTTTCATGAATGGATACTGGGAATCTGATTCGTTGATGTTTGTAGGAAAACCAGGCGTGACCTATGGTTATAAAAAAACGTATGAAAATTACCTGAAACGTTATCCCGATCGCGCTTCGATGGGGACGCTGACATTTACGTTCATCAATTTGTCATTTCCGGGAAAAGATGTTGCTTTTTTGGTTGGAAAATATAGTTTGAAACGACCGGTGAAAGGAGATGTAAGCGGTCACTACACATTACTATGGAAAAAATTAAAAGGAAAATGGACGATTGTTTGTGATCATTCAAGCTAATAAATCCTTTTACCTTAATAGAAATAATACGATAAATTTATGTCTGATTTGAAACAAGGAAAGCTGGCGAGAATACTTATTAATCCCATAAAAGATCTGGCAGATACCGGCAGATTGTCAGGTATACTTTTGCTGATAGCAACAGCGATTTCTTTGATATTGGCAAATTCTTCCGGCGGAGAAAATTATCTTTCTTTTTGGCATAAAGAAATACACATCGGTCCATTAGAAAAAAGTATTGAACATTGGATCAATGATGGATTGATGGTCGTGTTTTTCTTTTTTGTTGGATTAGAAATAAAACGTGAAGTTTTGGATGGTGAACTTGCATCGGTTCAAAAAGCATTATTGCCAACGCTGGCAGCTATTGGAGGTGTGATGATGCCGGCGATTATTTATTTTTCATTGAACAAAACTGGCCCTTCATCACACGGTTGGGCGATTCCCACGGCAACGGACATTGCTTTTTCATTAGGAATTTTATCGCTTTTGGGAGATCGTGTTCCTTTCAGTCTTAAAGTTTTTTTGACTGCGCTTGCCGTAATTGATGACTTAATTGCTGTATTGATTATCGCCATTTTTTATACAAGCAACATTCAAACGGATATGCTTTTATATGCAGCAGGTATTGTCGCGGTACTTTCTTTGCTAAATTATTTTAAAGTGGAAGGAACGATCTGGTATCTTCTGCTTGGAGGAATTCTATGGTATTTTGTGTTGAAATCGGGAATTCATGCGACCATTGCCGGAGTACTTTTAGCAATGACAATTCCGCTCCATAAAATTCCGAAACTGGAACATGCATTGCATCAGCCGGTTAATTATCTGATTATGCCGATTTTTGCATTGGCAAATACCGCTATCATTTTACCAAATAACATTTCCGGATTACTGATGTCGCCGCTAAGTTTTGGTGTGATCTTCGGTTTAACAATCGGAAAACCATTAGGGATTGTAGGTTTATCCTGGTTAGCCGTAAAAGCAAAATTGGCAAAATTACCGGAAGGGATTAACTGGAAGCATATGACCGGACTGGGTTTTACCGCCGGAATTGGTTTTACTATGTCCATTTTTATCGCCTCACTTTCTTTCAAAGATATTGAACTCCAAAATACTGCGAAGATTGCCATTATCGCAGGAACATCAGTTTCTGCTATTATTGGATTAATCTGGTTGACACAAATTGGTGAAAATTCCGCGAAAGAAAATTAAATGTTACCAGTGTTATTAAAAAAGAAAATAGCCGGACTTGTCTAACAAATCCGGCTATTTCTTTTTTAATATATTCTTTTATAATCTCTTCAAACTCAAAACTGCATTAACAGCAGCACCAGTTCCGGTTGTATTTGTGTTGACAACGATTTTCATATCGTTTGTATTTTGGGTCAGACCAAATGTGTTGGTTGTTGTACCGTTTGTCAAAGTCAATTTTCCTGTTTCAACTTTCCATGTGGTTGTACTTTCGATTTTTATCAAACCTCCAATCAAAGCCACTGCTGCATCACAATCTGAAAGTGCCACTTTATTATCAGACGTAAAAGTGAATTTTAAGCTGTAAATACATGGTGCCAAGGCAGGCAGCAAATCAAGACCGGGAATCGTAGTTCCAGCAGTTTCAGGCGTGATCGCAGTTAATTGCCATTTTCCTACAATTGGATTATTGTCAACAGGTGTAGTCGTTTTATCATCGTCGTCTTTACAGGCAACAAATGCAAAGGCAACAAAAAGGAATGCGAGAAGGGCTGTTTTATTGAAATAGTTGAAAATCTTCATGGTGAAGGAGTTAAGCGTTAAGTGTTCGATATGATATTCAAACTTCAAAAATACTGTAAAAATTGTGCTGAATGATAATTTCAGGCAGAATGAATCGTAAATCTGAGTTAATGGTGAAGAAGTAACTTGGGATTAAGGTAAATTTATTTCAATGAATTTTTTCGAAAAATATCCAGCAAACGTTCAGCAACAGCAACTGGAAGTTCATTTCCTTCTCTCACCGATTTTTCTAAGCTAGCGATGGACTTTTTTATAATTGTATTTTCATAAAACTGATCTTCCAGCGTTTGACGGATATAATCATGCATCCATTCCAGATTTTGAGCTTGTCTGTTTTTTTCAAAATAACCGTTTTTGAGAGTGACATGCTGATATTCATTAATCAATTCCCAAAGGGAAGATATTCCTGATCTTTCGAGGGCAGAACAGGTTAATACTTTTGTGATAAAATCTGAATCTGATTTTGGAAATAAATGAAGTGCATTTTGATATTCTGTCACAGCCAGCTCCGCAGAAATTTTATTCACACCGTCCGCTTTATTAATTGCAACGGCGTCAGCCATTTCCATAATTCCTTTTTTAATTCCCTGCAAGTTCATCTCCTGCGCCTGCAAGCATTAGTAAAAGAAAAAAATCACTCATGCCTTTTACCAGCGTTTCGGATTGACCAACACCAACAGTTTCAATTATAATGACTTCATAACCTGCGGCTTCACATAACAATATCGTTTCCCGGGTACTTCTGGCAACACCGCCAAGCGATAATCCCGAAGCAGATGGCCGAATAAAAGCAAGCGGATCTCTGTGAAAGTTCTTCCATCCGGGTTTTATCGGCCAGAATACTTCCTCCCGATTTTTTGCTTGAAGGATCTATGGTCAGCACTGCGACCTTTTTTTTCAAGGATGTAATATGTTTTCCAAAGGCTTCAATAAATGTACTTTTTCCAACACCCGGAACGCCGGTAATACCAATACGTATCGATTTTCCGGTATGAGGAAGAATGTTTTCCAATACCGGTTTCGCCAGAATTTTATCGCTTTTGAGTTTACTTTCAATCAGTGTAATTGCGCGGCTGAGCATAATCGTATCGCCCGAAAGGACACCTTTTGAATAGGCTTCAACAGATAAGCGCTGGCGCATGGAGTTTCATTAAAAATGAAAAGTTTGTAAAATTCGCTAATGAATAGCAATAATGAAACCTTTTTTATTCGAAAAAAGGCTAAAAGCCGTATATTGTTCGTTTAGAATTAATATTTTACTTTTCAACAATACGAATGAAAATCTTCATCTTCCGCTTATGGGTTATGGCCGTGTGTTGCCTTGGATCCCTAAGTGTTTTCGCTCAGGAAGCGGACAAGCCAAAGTATGATGCGCATGTGCTTTTTCATCCTTTATTTAATTTCCAGCCTGGAAGTGAATATCGTACGGGCAGTGGAGCTCCTGGTCCTGATTATTGGCAAAACCGTGCAGATTATAAAATAAATGTTGCTTTGAATGAAAAGGAGCAGACAATTACGCGGTGATGTTGAAATTACCTACAAAAATAATAGTCCGGAAGCACTTGAATTTATCTGGCTTCAACTGGATCAAAACTCATTTAATACAGAATCCCGTGGAGGAAAAACAACGCCAATTACCGGCGGACGTTTTGGAAATATAGGTTTCAACGGGGGAGATGCGATTAAATCGGTCTCTGTTCAGCAGGGAAAAGATAAGGCTGTTGAAGCGAATTATGTGATCACAGATACACGGATGCAGATTCGTCTGGCCAATGCTGTGAAAGCGAACGGAGATATTATCAAAATAAAAATTGCCTATTCTTTCAAAATCCCGGAATATGGTTCGGATCGGATGGGAACGCTGGAAACCAAAAATGGTATCGTTTACGAAATGGCTCAATGGTATCCGCGCGTTTCTGTTTTTGATGATATTGAAGGCTGGAATGTGCTTGCCATATCTTGGAGCGGGTGAGTTTTATCTGGAATATGGTGATTTTGAATATGCTGTTACTGTGCCCTGGGACCATATCGTTGTAGGTTCGGGAGAATTAGCTAAATCCGGCAGAAGTATTGACGGCTGAACAAAGAAAACGTCTGGCTGATGCAGCGAAAAGTGATCAGACTGTAATGATCCGTACGGCGGAGGAAGTTACAAATCCATCTTCGCGTCCGAAACAATCAGGTACTTTAACCTGGAGATTTCATTGCACACAAGCGCGTGACATGGCCTGGGCAACTTCAAAAGCATTTGTTTGGGATGCAGCACGTATGAATTTGCCAAATGGAAAAACAGCACTGGCGCAATCGGTATATCCTGCTGAGGATGGTGGACTGGAAGGCTGGGGACGTTCTACGGAATATGTGAAAGGCTGTATTGAATTTTATTCAAATTATATTCATGAATTTACTTATCCGGTTGCAACCAATGTAGGCGGTATTGTAGGTGGAATGGAATATCCGGGAATTGTTTTTTGCAGCAGCAAAAGCCGCAAAGATGATCTTTGGGGTGTTACGGATCACGAATTTGGTCATAACTGGTTTCCGATGATCGTAGGTAGCAATGAGCGTAAATATGCCTGGATGGATGAAGGTTTTAATACATTTATCAATTTCCTTTCAGGCGATAATTTTAATAACGGAGAATACAAGGATAACCAGATGAATGATTTGCACCGTCTTGGCACCGATTATTTTCCGTGACAATGCAGATCCGATCATGACAATTCCTGATGTGGTTCAGCCTTCAAATCTTGGTTGGGAAGCTTATTATAAACCAGCTTTGGGTCTGAAAATGCTTCGTGAGCAGATTTTGGGAAAAGATCGTTTCGACTATGCTTTTCATTTGTATGTAAAACGCTGGGCTTTCAAACATCCAACACCTTATGATTTTTTCCGTACGATGGAAGATGCAGCAGGAGAAGATCTGGGCTGGTTCTGGAAAGGCTGGTTCTTTGAAAACTATCAAGCTGGATCAGAGCGTAAAAGAAGTTTCTTATGTTGAGCAAAATCCGCAGAAAGGATCTGTCATTACAATTGAAAACCTTGATCAGTGGGCTATGCCTGCAAAAGTTGATATTGAAGAAATAAGTGGTAAAAAGACACGCGTTGAATTGCCGGTAGAAATCTGGCAGCGTGGTGGAAAATGGACTTTCCGTGTTGATACACAGCAGCCGATCAAATCTGTAACGATTGATCCTGATAATCAACTTCCGGATGTCAATCCACAAAACAATACCTGGAAACCGGTTAAGTTTGCTCCGAACCAGAAGCGAATTAAGTTTAACCAGATAAGTAAATAAAAATGCCTCACAGAATCGAATTTCTGTGAGGCATTTTTTTATTGTAAATAATATATCAGATTGTTATCAACATGGCGCCATAAGAATAGCCGCCGCCAAAAACAGTAATAACAATATTTTCTCCTTTTTTGAATTTCTCCCTATTTTCAGAAAGTGCAATGGCACAACCTGCACAGCCGGTATTTCCCAGATACTGAATATTTGAAATTAGCTTTTCAGCCGGAATTCCCAGGGTATTGATCACATTCAGACTGATTCGGTGATTGGCCTGATGCGGAATCAGATAATCAAGATCATTGATCGTTAAACCGCAAGCCTGCAAAACCTGCTGACTTACCTTTGGCATATAAATACAGGCATTCTGGAAAACATCACGACCAAACGGCATAACCACACCGCGGTCATTAGGACGAAGTACTACTGCTTCAATGGCTTTTCCGCTTGTTGCTGCACCGCCGGTGATCAGTTTTTTGATATACATATCCGATTCGGATCTGCCTTTCTTTCGAAATCAACATGGCCGAAGCGCCGTCGCCCCACAAATGGCCGGAAACGGTATCCTTTCGTTGTAGTAAGCCGTATTATGATCAGAAACAACTACCAAAGCTTTGGAAGCTTTGCCCATTGCAAAATATCCTTCAACAATTTCAATAGCATTCAGCAATGAAGAACAGGCAGAAGAAATAGCTAACAACCGGAATATCCGGCAATGTGAAGATGATGCTGAACGGCATGAGCAACGGTTACAATGGTATCATATGGTGTGTAGGTTCCGCCTACGATCAAATCGATTTCATTTTTGCTGTATGGAATGTTATCACAGCCAATGATAAATCTACGGCTTCAATCGCCATGGTGGAAGTATTTTCATCCTTCGACCAGCTTTACGACGTTCGTAAATTCCGGTGCGTTCTACAATCCATTCGCTGGACAGATTGTTAAGATTTGTAAAATATTCATTACCAATTACTTCACTTGGTAAATAATGACTGAGTGTATTAATATACATGGTTGAGAAGTTGACTTCGCAATCTACTATTCTGTTTAATTCCGAAAGTTAAATATTTCGTAGAAAGCATAGTACTAAATATTTGAACAATTCAATAATAAGTTTATAAAATTATACAAATATTTAATTTGTTTAAAATTCTGATTTTTTAGGTTTTAATAAATTTCTATAAAATTGAAGCAAAATCTTTTCTTCATTTGCCCAATTGTAATGTGTTTCTGTGGAATTTCTACCCTTTTGACCCATCAGTTTCGCCTTTTCAGGATTTTCTATCAGCCATTCCAATTTCTTTGCCAGCATATCAGAATCATATGGAGAAATACAAAAGCCACATTCTGATTTTTCCACAACGTCCCTGTATAAATGGAAAATCAGAAGTAATCACAGGTAATTGCATAGCCATGTATTCAAATATTTTCGTTGTATAAGAATCCAGATAATCGGCAACTGGTTTCAATAATGCAATTCCTGCCGTTGCTCCTCTGGCATAAGGTAAAGCATTTTTTAGATCTGTATAACCATGAAAAATCAAGATTTGTCCTGATTTTTTCAAAACCCGGTAATTTTTCTGCATCCTTCAAATCAAACTGTAGTTTTCCGAACAAATGCATTTCGAAAGTCCGGATGATTCGATTTTAATTTTACTAATGCCGCTACTAACACATCAAAAGACCGTTCCATTGAAATTACGCCGCAATAGAAAAATACTGGCGGCTTTGTTATTTGCTTTTCAATTCTCCCAAAATATTGATCAATGAATGGCAATGAAACATAATTATGAACGACTGCGGAGGTGAGAGGCAAATTTTTATATTCATTCAAATAAGCGTCTTCTGTAAAAAGGCAATTGAAATTTTTTCTGGCCGCGTGATCAAAAAATTTAAAAAGCTGTTGATAAAAAACGGCTTTGTTATAACGTTTGATAGAAAATTTTTTATAAAGATTTTCCTGTACTTCATAAATAACTTTCGCTCCCAGCCATTGAAACAGAAACGCTATCGGAATCAATTCTGGTACAAAGATATGCACAATTGCCGGACGAAAAAGTAAACATTTCCAAAGTAAAACGGGATGACAGATTAAAATCCTGAGCAATAAACTTTGAAAAAGTGGCAATGATATTATTTCGAAATCATTTTCATCCGCATTCTTTATCCAGCTTTGGCAAAACACAGATCACTTCATAATCCCGGGCCAGTGAAGGCGCGATCTTGTACATAATACGAGGATCAGTCGGCGGATGCACTGTACTCAGAAGTAAAACGCGTGGTTTCATTGCTCCGTCATCATCATCACGCCAGACGAAGTTCCGATTCTATCCGCTCCGGCTTCAATAAAAGCAAGAGCCTGCTCATAGGTTTTAATTCCTCCGGATGCTTTTATTTTTATTTCAGACGGAAGTATCGAACGCATTTTCTTGACCGTTTCAAGATCTGCACCAACGGGAGCAAATCCAGTTGATGTTTTTACAAAGTCGACTTTTGCTTCTGCACAAATTTCACAAGCCGTATAAAGATCAAAAGAATCAAGATAAGCCGTTTCGATAATAACTTTTAAAAGCACATTATTTTCATGCGCCAAATCAGATAATTGCTTCAATTCTTCCCGGACACTCAAATAAGCCATGGATTTAAATTGCGCAATATTCATCACGACATCCAGTTCCGTAGCGCCATCCCGAATTGCATTTTTTGCTTCTGCAATTTTTGTTTCAGTTGTTGAATAACCTAATGGAAAACCGATTACTGAAACAATTTCAATTCGTATAGGACAAAATTCAAACATTTCCTTTGTGTAAGCCACATAAGTCGGCGCAACACAAACAGCCTTAAACTGATGAATCCAGGCTTCCTCACAAATTTTCCGGATATCCGTTTCGCTGGCGATTGGGGAAAGAAGTGTGTGGTCGATGTATTGGGAAATGTTTGTCATGAATCGGAGGAATTCTGGTAAAGAAGATAATGCAAAAACCCCGTCTGGACGACAGGGCTTTGCTTAATCTTATACAGTAATATTTTTATATCTCAGTTTTCGGAGTTTCAACAGCTGCCACAATTGATTCATCCGATGCTTCCGAAATTTCTGCCTCGCCAGCTACAAAAAGCTCAGGAATATATTTCGACAATAAATTATACCAGGTAATTACCTTTTTAATATCAGAAACATAAACTCTTGAACGATCGAAATCAGGAAGAATTTCATTCAAAAATTCAATAAGATCTTTGTCTGATGCGCTCTTGACCTGCAAAGTGATTTCCTCGCCATGTACTTCTCTGATTTTAAGAAATACATCAGCCAAAGGAACTGATTCTTGTTCACCTTCGGTAAAAATAGAAACGTCTTTCAAAACAGAAACACGTGCAGTTGGCCCAATCAGTGATTTTTCATGTTTTTCATCCAGGCTTTCTACAATAACACCTGCGCGGCTTGGTTTCAAAATACGGAACAATCCGCCTTTTCCTGAAACATTAGCTATCTCTTTCAACAACTCCATTCCTGTTGATTCTACTTTCTCGCTCATCCTTAGTTTATGCTATTAGTGGTCTCTTTATTTTATAGACAATGATTGTCAAACTAACTTATTTTTCAATTGATAAATGCTTAATAACTAAAAAGATCAGAAATTGAAGCAGTTAGCTTTTGATAGTATTATTTGACAAAATTAAAATTTCCGCAAAATAACGGAAAGATTGGTCGGTAAGCAAACCTTATTCGACGCCAGGTTTTTCAAACGTTTGATTATAAGATTCTATTGTGTCCAGAATCCCATCGCGGCCTTCACCTTTTTCAGCGGAAGTCACAAACATTGGCGGAATTTCTTCCCAGATCTCTGCCAGCTTTTCTTTATATTTTTTTACCTGTTCCTCCTGCTGATATGCTTTAAGTTTATCTGCTTTGGTGAAAATAATATGAAAAGGAATTCCGCCCTGGCCTAGTTCCTCCATAAATTCAAGGTCAGCAGCAAGTGCGTCATGACGAATATCGATCAAAACAAAAGTGCAAATCAGATTTGGACGGTTATGCAAATAATCGCCGATCATTTTTTCCCATTTTTCACGCTCCGTTTTGCTTACCTTCGCATATCCATATCCAGGTAAATCAACAAGGTACCAAAGCCTCATTGATGAAATAATGATTGATCAATTGTGTCTTTCCGGGCTGCTGTGACGTTTTTGCCATTCCCTTTTTTCCGGTAAGCATATTAATCAATGAAGATTTTCCTACATTTGACCGACCAATGAACGCATATTCCGGCAAATCAGGCTTAGGGCATTTCTCATAATCGGAATTGCTCATAAGGTATTTTGCTTCCTGAATTTTCATGGTGGTAGTTTATAATTTGGATACAAAGGTACTGGTTTTCTTTTTACCATTAAATTTTGGTATGAAATGCGGTCAAATTCATCAGTTAATACTACATTCCCAACTTCCTTAAAACGGAATATTTCAAATAGATTTGGATGCGTATATACATAGTAGTTCGCAAAAAACATTCGAAATAGCTCCCTGTTTTCCTACACATAATTCTACAAAAGAATTAAAATAATACGTGTAACTTTCCAATTTCTTCTTAATGCATTGATAATTAATGATTTTACTTTTGCATACCGGGAATCCTCCGTCAAAAATGAATAACCCTCCTAATTGTAAAATTTAATTCGTAGACCAACGAACTTGTAGAAAAAATTAGATTAACGAAATTATTTCTCTTAATTTAATCTGCAAAGTCACAGTATAAGAATTTAAATAATGAATCAGTTTATCCTGCGTGGAACGCCTCGCATAGAAAAATTTCTAGCAAAACTCAGTTTGATCATACTGCTTTCCTGTATGATTTCAGGTGCTAAAGCGCAAAGTTTTTATGCAAGCGGCGGAACAATTCATGATTTTAAAGGTATGTTTAAAATCGATTCGTTTCCAATTAAGGTAACGGGTTTAGACTCAAAGACTGGTCTCGATTTTGGTATTTCAAAAATCTGTTTTACGATTGTTCATCCCCGCGTTTCTGATTTAAAAATAGAATTGTTAAGTCCGGATGGTACCAGTATATGGCTTACAAACCGAAATGGTAAGGATTTTGGAAGTAATTACACCAATACCTGCTTTCGATCCAACGGTTTTTCAGGATATGTGCATCAGGCAAGTGCACCTTTTACGGGTGAATATATTCCGGATGGAAGAATGAGTTTTTTGAATAACGGACAAAATCCAAATGGTACCTGGTATTTGCTTGTGCAGGATTTAAGATCAGGAGAAAGAGGAACGATTAATTTTCTTACCCTCGATTTTGACAAGAGTCCGACGCCGGATTTAGAAGCGAGTCCCTGTTCAATGGAAGATGGAAGTGCCTGTAAATGTGCAGACGGAACCTCAGATTGTGAATTGCTTCCGGACTTGGTAATACTTCAAAGACTTACCACGGATCAGGTAAAAGAATATTCCTGGAACGACCCATATTATCCGGGACAATTACGCCTGGCAGCCTCAATTGCTAATATCGGAGACGGGCCGATGGAGGCTTTTGGTAACAATAAATGGTACTGCAACACACAAGAAGTTAAAGATTCGACAGTGATCTGTAAAGATAAATCGCATCCGCGGCAGCAGATTAATCAACGGATCTATAAGAAAAACGGCAATAAGCTGACATCATCTGATCGTATTGCCGGCACCAATTATTACGATGATAAACCTGGTCATAATCATTACCACGTCGATGACTGGGTTGAATTCAGAGTAGTAAAGGAGATTAAAAACAAGACTGGAAAAGTTGTAAAACGACAATTGGTATCAAAAGGAAGTAAAGTAAGTTATTGTCTTTTTGATTCCGGGATTTGTAATAATAACGACAGTTTGTGTGTGCTGAACGGTCAAACTTATGGAGACAAAAACCTGATTAACTACGGTTTAGGAAATTATGTCGACTGTAAATCATTGAAGCAGGGAATAAGTGTTGGCGGCTATGATACCTATGGAATGATGTATGAAGGGCAGTTCGTTACGTTTGCCAAAGGGTTTAAAATCAGGAAATTACGTGTTGGAAATCGAAGTGGATCCAACCGGAATTTATAAAGAAAAGAATAAGTCAAACAATACATTCAAGATGCCAATCCTGATTTCAAAACAGGAATAAGCATTCTTCAAAAATATAACCCAGTAGCATATAATTTCCTCTGACTGAAAAGTCAGAGGCTTGAATTTCAGTGTGTTCATCTAACGATGAGCGAGAATTAAACTATTATTTAACCCAGCTTTATTTAACTCAGTTTTAAGAATTATTTAACTCAGCTCTTTAGTGTAACTACCTCTATTGAAAAAATTATTTTACAATTGGTTTCTGCCTGCCCTGATTCTGCTTCTGGCAAATCAGGCTTTTGCACAATGTCCCACGGCTGACTTTACTGCGGTAACCGGTGGGAATTATAATCTTAATGGGAATAAAACTCTTGCTATTACTTCCTGCAATCGGAGATATCAACATCAATGTAAGCGGAACGGGAAATGTGATCTGTATTGCGACAGGCGCAACCTGGACAAAGACGAACGGAACAAATTTTGACGGCTCTGTGAGCATCAATGTTTACGGAACTTTCAATTATAACAGCAGTGACAATTTTAACGGAGGTAACACATCCTATATTAATGTTCAGGACGGTGGCTCCCTTAAAACAAATACAAGCGGAATCGGAAGCAATTTGCTTGATCAATAACCAGGGAACTACGACTTTTACGAATACCGGTACGATTCAGTTTAGAGATTCATTCTCATTTTATAACATGGGTGCTAAATCGAAATTAATTGCGACAGCGCCTTCCATGATTGTTTTTGGGACAAATAATATCATTGAAAATTCCGGTGTTATGGAATTCAGCAGTCTTGAAAATGCGGATGCCAAACGTTTCAAAAATGAAGCTTCGGGTGTGATCAATATCAGTCGTTATTTTTACAACCACGGTGCTATCCTGAATGATGGAGAAATAAATACTTTGTGCGGAAGTTTTGGTAGTTCTGCCTGCCAGTTCATTATTGGAGATAAAGGTGCTGGAAAAGAATTTCAAAATAATGGATGTATGACGGTAACAGGCGATGTAAATATTCGCGGTGCAGCTTTCATCAACGGAACTTTGACGATCAATAATGGTAACCTTACCATTGACAAAAAAATATCAGGAAACGGACGGAGCCATTGTGGTTACCAATGGTGTAAGTACGATCAACAGTGATGGTGGATACAGCGGTACCAACATGACATTCTGGGATGAAAATACGCCGGGCCATAATTTTGATGCTAAAAACAATAATAACCCGGGAGTTACCACAGTTTATACTATTGAGAAAAGAACGTGCGTCAAAAGCAGCTGTTGTTGGATCAATTGGAGACTATGTCTGGTTTGATAAAAACAAAGACGGAATCCAGAATAACGGTGAGCTTCCTGCAACGGGCGTGAAAGTTCAGTTGTATCAATTTATCTCGGGAAGCTGGACGCAAGTTGTCACTGCGGTGACAGACAGCTATGGCAAATATTTGTTTGACGATCTTGAAAGCGGCAAATACAAAGTAACTTTTATCTTGCCAAGCGGTGGAAAATACTTTTTCACATTAAAAAATTCAACAACTTCTGCTCTGGACAGTGATGCCGATATGGAAGGTAATAGCGGCGAAATAACAATTGATACTTCTTATCCGGCCGGAAATGTGAACCGTGATAATCTGACTGTGGATGCAGGTATGTATGAAGGAAGTACGCCATTACCAGTTACGCTGATCAGTTTTAATGCAGATAAAGAAAATGAAACGGTACAATTGCAATGGATTACTTCTGCTGAAACAAACAGCGAAAGTTTTGATGTTGAAAATAGTCTTACAGGAAAAACCTGGCAGAAACTTGGTAATGTTACTTGCAGCCGGAGAAAGTGCTACAAAAACAACGTACTCTTTTGTAGACAAAAATCCATCGAATGGAGAAAATCTATATCGTCTGAAAATGATTGATAAAGACGGAACATTTGCTTACAGCACAATTCGCAGCGTTACACTTGAAACCGTAAATCAGGTTACGATTTATCCAAATCCGGTATCAGATCGTATTCTTTTCAAAGTGAATGATTGGACTAAAATTGGTAAAATCCAGCTTTTTGATTTAAACGGAAGAGCAGTTTATCAGTCTACAAAAGCGTTGGTGGATGGTATTGATGTTAAAAATCTTCCAGCCGGATTGTACGCAGTAAGCATGACAGGCACCAATGGTTCAACAAATAGTTATAAAGTTTTAATTGCCAAATAAACATTTGAAGATACTTCTCTTGCCATTAGAAGTTATTATAACCCAGCAAAAGTGAAACACCCCCGTCAGATGCATATCTGCGGGGGTTGTTTTTTTGTTAGAAAAAATAGTTATGTTCGTCTATATTTTCAATATAATTATTTGAACCTATCTGGTTGAAAATGGTTTAGTAAAATAAACCGGTTAGGTAATTTCGTTATGTATTTATTCAAACTATAATATAACCAAAGCAATGAAAGGGTTTAAAAACATTATTTACTTGCTTGCAGTACTTGCACTGACTTTTTCAACAGCACAAGCAGCTGACGGCAGAAAAAAAGAAACAAAAGTAAAGCCAGATGCAGGGATAAAATTTACAGAAGGAAACTGGGCAGCAATTTTGAAAAAAGCAAAAGCGGAGAAAAAAGTAATTTTTCTTGATGCTTATACAACCTGGTGCGGACCATGTAAATTATTGCAGAAAAATGTTTTTACAAAGCCGGAAGTTGGTGCTTTGTTTAACCAGAAATTTATCAATGTAAAAGTGGATATGGAAAGCGGTGAAGGTCCAAAACTTGCTCAAAAATATCCATTGGAAGGATATCCAACACTTTTCTTCATCGACGGTGATGGGAAAATCGTAAAACAGGTGATCGGATACCAAAATCCTGAAACACTTGTTAGCATTGGAAAGGCGATCTAATTCTTAGTCAGGTGTTGTCAGGGGATTTTGATAACTGAATCTTTTAGAAATATCGTCATTTATTGTCAAGTGTAGTCAGGTATGGTCAATCGTTGGCCATACCTGATTTTGTTTAAAAGCAAAATTGTTAGGTTTACCATTTTAGAGTGGGCTTAAAACAAACAACAAATGACAAAACCTGACAAAAAACTGACTTTTTCGGAGGCCGTTTAAAAACAAAAATTGTCAAGTTTAATCATTTAATCGAGAGCTTACAAACCCAACAATAAATGACAAAACCTGACAACAAATGTCTATAAATGACTATTTAGAGAATTCTATTCGTAATAATTCATAACCCTATGACCGCTGTTTTCAAGTAGCTGATCTTTCTTGAATAGTGTTACATCGGCCGTAACCATATCTTTTACCAAAGCTGCCAAATCATATTTTGGTTTCCATCCAAGTTTCGTCATTGATTTTGTTGGATCACCGATCAGCAATTCAACTTCTGTCGGGCGGAAATATTTTGCGTCAATGGCAACAACTTCTTTTCCAATTTCAATCTGGAAAGCAGGATTGTTACATTTGGACACTTTCGCAATTTCAGTGACACCTTCACCTGAGAATTCCAGTTCGATACCAACTTCGGCAAATGCCATGCGTACGAAATCACGGATACGAGTCGTAATTCCTGTCGCGATCACAAAATCTTCTGCAACTTCCTGCTGAAGAATCAGCCACATCGCTTCTACAAAATCTTTTGCATGTCCCCAGTCGCGTTGTGCGTCCAGATTTCCAAGGTAAACTTTATCCTGCAAGCCCAAAGCAATTCTTGCAACCGCACGTGTGATTTTACGGGTCACAAAAGTTTCTCCGCGTAAAGGCGATTCATGGTTGAAAAGAATTCCATTCACCGCAAACATATCGTAAGCTTCACGATAATTCACTGTGATCCAGTAACCGTACAATTTTGCAACTGCATAAGGAGAACGTGGATAAAACGGAGTAGTTTCTGACTGAGGAACCTGCTGAACCAAACCGTAAAGTTCAGAAGTTGAAGCCTGGTAAATTTTTGTTTTCTTGGTCAAACCCAACAAACGAACAGCTTCAAGAATCCGAAGCGTTCCAATTCCGTCCACGTTGGCGGTATATTCAGGTTCTTCAAAACTTACCTGCACATGGGACATTGCACCCAGGTTATATATTTCGTCAGGCTGTACTTCCTGGATGATCCGGATAATATTGGTAGAATCACTCAGATCTCCATAATGCAAGTGGAAACGTACATTTTTTTCATGTGGATCTTCATAGATATGGTCGATGCGCTGTGTGTTGAACAACGAACTTCGACGTTTGATACCATGAACCTCATAGCCTTTGCTTAAAAGCAATTCTGCCAGATAAGCTCCATCCTGACCTGTAATACCTGTAATTAGTGCCTTTTTCATTATAAGTTAGTATGTATATAAAAATACAAAGGTAAAATTATTCGCGAGTTCTAAAATTTAATCTATTCCGAGGGTAGACGAATCATCAGACTGCGTTTTATTTCAACCCTGTCTGCAAGGATTACAGCTGATGAATATTGTCCGCGAATTTGTTCAAGAAATTGTTCGGCATCACTGCGATACATAAAATCTCCGGCTTTTACGCGATATGTTGGCTGGGAATAAGAGACGTATGGATTTAGATCTGGGAACGATTGATAAATATATGATTTGGCATTATCTGCTTCCTGGCGAACATTTCCTACATAAAGTTGTATTCTGTATCCGCTTATATATCTTATGGCTTTATTTTGCTGCGCCATAGTATCCAAAACCGTCTGAAGCTTTTTATTAACGTTCAAAGGCTTGTCGCTGCTTTTATAAACATTGTCAGCTGGCCTGGATTCTGCCTTTTTCTCGGCTACGGGTTCAACATAATCAAACCTTGGACGGACAGAAGTAAGATCTTCACGATAATCCGCTGAGGAAATGTTGCCTGTCGTTTTCTTGCTGCATCCCGAAAGTGCCAGGAAGCCAAGAGATATAGCCAGCAAAAATATTTTATTGTTCAGCAGCATGAATAAAACGATTCGTAGTGAGCGCACAAACTTAACCAAAATTGAATAGATAAACCATCTTCCCGTGCTATTTTGAATCTAATACCTAACTTTGTAAAGCTTATACAATACCAACTTTCAATTCATGCAAGAAAACGTTTCCCTGCGTCATTTTAATACTTTCGGGCTGGAATCCCGGGCGCAATTTTTTGAAGAAGCAGAGTCAACCGCAGCTCTTGCTGATGTTATTAAAAATCCGCTCTGGCAAAATACACCTAAGTTTATATTGGGAGGGGGGAGTAATATTTTGTTTACGCAAGATATTGATGCACTGGTAATTAAAATTGCAATAAAAGGAATTGAGCTGGTTAAGGAAGATAAAGATTTTGTCTGGCTTCATGCGGGAGCTGGCGAAAAATGGCATGACTTTGTCATGTATTGTGTTGAGCATAATTATGCTGGTGTAGAAAACTTGTCGTTGATTCCGGGAACAATAGGAGCGGCTCCAATGCAAAACATCGGTGCTTATGGTGTGGAAATAAAAGACGTTGTCGAAACCGTTGAGACGATTTCAATGGAAACTGCGGAAATGAGAACATTTTCAAAAGAAGAATGTCTTTTTGGGTATAGAGAAAGTATTTTTAAACATGACTTAAAAGGAAAGTTTATTATTACCGGAGTGATTTTCCGTTTAAATAAAAAACCTGTTTATCATGTTGAATATGGCGACATTCAGAAAACCCTGGCGGAAATGAATGTTGAAACACCTTCTATAAAAGCAATAAGTGACGCGGTGATTAAGATCCGTAAAAGCAAATTGCCGGACCCGGCGGAAATTGGAAATGCGGGCAGTTTTTTCAAAAATCCTGAAATCTCTGAAGATCAATTTGACAAATTAAAATCTGATTTTCCATCAGTTCCAGGTTATCCAACAATTCCCGGATTTGTAAAAGTACCGGCAGGCTGGCTTATCGAACAGGCTGGATGGAAAGGTTATCGTGATGGAGATATCGGTGTGCACGCACGACAGGCCTTGGTTTTGGTAAATTACGGTGAAGGTTCCGGCGATCAGATCAAAGCACTTTCAGAAAAAATACAGAAATCTGTTAAGGAAAAGTTTGGCGTAAATTTGAGCGCGGAGGTGAACTTTATATAAAAACAAATCAGTCAACCCGAAAAATTATCACAACAAAAAGCGGAAGATGATTATATCATTTTCCGCTTTTTTATATTATAAACTTCAAAAAATATCTTATCAATCAAAACATAAAGAAGCAGCTCCTAAGTAATCCTGCGTCGTTTGCCAGGGTAGCTCTTTTAATGCTGATTGTTTTCATGTAATATGGAGTAAGCCAGTAATTGAAACGTTCGTTGATTGCAGGCAAAATATATTCAAAAGAAGCTGAAATACCTCCACCAATCAGGATTGTGGTAATATCAAGAATACGGATCATCGAAACCAGTCCTTCACCTAACAAATAACCCATTTCCTGGAAAATCTGCTTGGCAAGTTCATCACCTGCTGCGGCAGCTGCAACCAGTCCGGTAGTGGAAATTGTTCCGTTATCCGGCAATTGTGTTTTTCCGGTAAAGTTTGCGCGCATGGCATGTGCCATATCAAGCAGCTCTTTTTTGCCAATGTTACGTTCCAGTACTTTTCCATCTTTTGGAGGGTACGTGCCCAGGTTCCATCGCATTTCCGCCACCGCCTTTGAAAACTTTTTTATCAATAATGGCTGCACCGCCAATACCCGTACCAAGTGTTACGAAAATATAATCTTCAGGAAGTTTGTCTTCGCCAAAATAATATTCTCCCAATGCTGCTGCGTTGGCATCATTTTCAAGATAAAAATCATGTTGTGGGAAACGCGCTTTCAAATCCGGAACAATGGCAATACCATCAATTTCAGGGATAGCTGTAATTTCCAGTAACGTGGTACGGTCGCGTGATATCAGGCCGGGAACGCCAATGCCTACTCTTTTAACTTCAGGATATTCAACCAACTGCAAAGCTATTGCATCACCAAGCCGTTCTATAAAATGTCCTGAGCTGCGCCAGCTGGCGGTATCGTGGCTATAAAAATTAGAAATTCTCCCATCTGTAGCGTCAACGATCCCCATTTTTACGTTAGTACCGCCCACGTCTATACCAAGGTATTGTTCCATGAAATGAAATAAGGGTTTTATAAATAATTTTAAAAATGCGGCAATTTAGCAAAAATGCTTTATTCTTTACTAATCAATCCAGATCTCCGAGTTGTGGTCTTATTAAAATTTCTTCCAAAACTGCTCTGGGAGAGAGTGAATAGGCTGCCCAGATGGCTTCTGCCACATCTTTCGGGTCAATAAATCTTTCTGCCGGCAAGATCAGTTCCTTTCCAGCTATCTGTTAAAGTTGCACCCGGAAGTACAGCGGTAACTTTTACACCATGCGGTTTCATTTCCTCACGCAGCACTTTTGTCATCCCGTACAAGGCAAATTTTGAGATACAATAAGAACCTCCATTTGGATATGCCATAATGCTGGCGGTTGAACAGATTGTAAAAATATGTCCTTTTCTGGCTGTTATCATTTTATCAATTACACCGCGTGTCAAATGATATGCGCTGTAAAGATTTGTTTCCATTGTTTTTTCCAGTGTGCCTTCACTTTCGTTGTGAATTTGCCCTGGAATAAATACGCCGGTATTATTGATAAGTACGTCTACCGGACGCTGCTTATTTTTTACAAAATCAATAAAACTGTCAAGTTCGGGACGCAGCGATAAATCTGCTTTTTGAAAATAAACTTCAGAATCCGGAAATTGCGTTTTCATATCACTTTGCAGTGATAAAAGATCGTTTTCATTTCGTGCACAGGTAATAACATCAAAACTTCCAGCCAAAAACCGTTCAATCAATGCTCTTCCAATACCTTTTGTACCTCCTGTTATTACTACTAATGGATTCATTTTTCTGTTTGGCTCTTTTTTTGTCTAATTTTCCCGAAAATATTGAATACAATTAAGATATGATGTCTGTAATCGGAAAATACTTTATTTTTTTAGGATCGCTTTTTGGCAAAGGTGAGAAATTGTCGGTTTACTGGCGGCGTTTTATGGAAGAAAGCGTAGGTATTGGCGTCAGCTCGATTTTTATTGTGGCCATTGTTTCCACATTTATTGGGGCCGTTTCCTGTATTCAAACTGCATATAATCTTGGTAAGCCCTATTATTCCTGTTTCTACCGTTGCACTTATTGTGCGTGATATGCAAATTCTAGAACTGGCACCAACAATCACCTGTATTGTATTGGCAGGAAAAGTAGGTTCCAATATTGCAAGCGAATTAGGAACGATGCGGATTACAGAACAAATTGATGCACTGGAAGTTATGGGAATTAATTCTTCGTCCTATCTGGTTATGCCAAAAGTACTGGCCGCTATGTTTACATTTCCGATGCTTGTTATTCTGGCCGCTTTTCTAGGAATTTTTGGAGGATATCTGGCAGGAACATTAACAGGCGTAATTACTGAAAGAGATTATTTGTATGGAATTCGTGATTCGTTTGTACCGTATAATTTGTTTTTTATGTGTGTCAAACCGTTTGTATTCGGATTTTTAATTGCTACAATTTCTTCCTATCAGGGATTTTTTACAAAAGGTGGTGCGTTGGAAGTAGGGAAGGCGAGTACTCAGGCCGTTACGAATAGCTGTATTTCTGTTCTGATAGCAGATTATTTATTAGCACAGCTGTTGTTATAATGGAAAATTCGTGATCGTTTTTCTTTCCGGATTTTATGGAAATCGAATAAATTATTTAGCGGGAAATGATTGAAATAAAGGATATCAATAAAGCATTTAATGGCAAAGCAGTTCTTAAAGGTGTTTCCAGCACTTTTAAGGAAGGTGAAATAAATCTGATTATCGGCGGAAGCGGTACCGGAAAAAGTGTATTGTTAAAATGTATGATCGGTTTGATCAAACCGGATCAGGGTAATGTACTTTACAACGGCCGTGATTTTTACAATTCCGACAAAGATACAAAACAAGCCATTCGACGGGAAATGGGCGTATTATTTCAGGGAGGAGCGCTTTTTGATTCGCAAACCGTTGAACAAAATGTACGTTTTCCGCTTGGATATGCTAACTGATATTTCTCCCGCAGAAAAAAAGGAAAGAGTTGATTTTTGTCTTCAGCGTGTAGGACTGGAAGCGTCAGGCAAAAGAATGCCTTCCGAAATTAGTGGCGGGATGAAAAAACGTGTAGGTATTGCCCGTGCAATCGTAATGAATCCGAAATATCTTTTTTGTGACGAACCCAATTCAGGACTGGATCCGCTTACTTCTGTGAAAATTGATGAACTGATCAAAGAAATAACGGACGAATATAAAATTACGACTGTCATTATTACCCATGATATGAACTCGGTCATGGAAATCGGCCAGAATGTAATGTTCCTTTATCAGGGAGATAAATTATGGGAAGGTGTTAATTCGGACATAACCAAAACAACTGTCCCGGAACTGAACGAGTTTATTTTCGCCAATAAATTATTGCGTGATGCTGCAAAGGAAAATAATTGCTGATAGTTATTTGAAGCTAAGGATTTTTTGAAAACGTAGCGGTAAGGCTTTGCGTTCTGCAAAAAACAACAATAAGACAGAACACGACAAAGAAAAGCATATGGTAAATCGATATTGCTTATTGATCCGGAAGGGATTAGAAAAGCATCAAGGAGAATAAATACATCCTCCTCCAAGAATGTAATACAAGCGCAGATTTTAAGTGATAGGGGATTGGATAATATTTTTGGCCGAAGTAATAACATAAAGTCATCATTACAAGTCCGGATGCGGCAAACGCAATACCGCAGCCCAGATATCCAATATCTGGAACAAGCAGGATATTCAACGCAATGGTGATAGAGGCACCGGTCAATGTGATGTAAGTACCATATTGCGTTTTGTTGGATAAGTTTGAACCATGTAGCCAGATTATAATAAATTCCCAGAAACAGGAATCCCATTAAGAGCCATGGAACTACGGCTAAACCTTCATGAAATATTTTCTTTTTAAGGAAAAGATCTGCCAGTAGATGCAGGTTCAGACAAATGCCTACCCACATAGTAGCACAGATAACAATAAACCATTTCATCACATCTGCAAAAACGGAAGGCGCATTTTTATCTTCGGCTTTTGAATAGAAAAATGGTTCAGCAGCATATTTAAATGCCTGAATGGCCAGATTCATGAAAATCGAAAGTTTAAGACATTGACCATAAATTCCAATCGCATCTTTTGTTGTTCGGTTTGGATAAAAACCATCCGGTAACAAGATACTGTAAAAATGTCCGGTCGAAAAGCAGATTCGTTACACCAGCCAGATTCATCATGAAAAGAGGAAAAGCATAAACCCAGAGAGGCTTGAACAAAGTCATGATTAAAGACAAATTTGAAATCGATAAATTCCTTATATAAAAATCAGAAAGAACATCAGATTGGCAACGAGATTAGCCAAAACGATAAATCCTGGTGCACGCTTCGGGATTGTAAAATAAATCAACAACTGGTTTGAAAATGCCCAAATAACTTTCGCTTCATAGATATCCCTGCAAATAATCAGAAAGAAAAAGTTGAGGGCAATATTCATTAGAATATTGGCAACACGCGCTGTAACAAATTTCTTCGCTTTCTTTTCAAGTCGAAGTCGTGCAAATGGAATTGAAACAATACCATCAATCGCCATAATCACAGACATCCAGCGAACCAGTTTTGCTTCATTCGGATATTGGATAAATTTGGCAATATGTTCTGCGAATATAAAAATGAGTCCGGATAAAGAAAATACTAACCAGAATGACGGCACTCAGAACAAGATTGTAATACTTGCTGGCGATCGTTTTCTTTTCGGGCAAACCAGAAATAAGCACTTTCCATCCCAAATGTGTAAACAACCAGCGAAAGCCTGCATAAGCATAAAGTTGTACCTGTGACGGCAAGTTGTTCAGGCAAAAATAACTTTGTGTGAAGTATTACGAGAAGGTAATTAAGCATTCTTCCCAACATTGTACTTAACCATACATAGCCGTTTCGCCGGCCAGCTTTTTTAAGACACTCATATATTACTATTACCTTTTCAGCGAAGATTTGAGGGATCATATCTGTATGAATTTTCTTCTGCATACAAATATACGTGAAGAGGTGTCGTTTTATTGGCATACATCACAAAAAAGAGTCCTTCTGAATTTTCATTCAAAAGGACTCTCTTTTTTAATTAATTTATTTAAGCAACGTTCACAATGATGCTTTCAATAACATTTGTGATACGTTTCCAGCCTTCATCGGAATGCAGATCGACGTCGATTATTTTTTCACGATAATCGCTTGAAATAGTCATGTAATAAATGCCGGCTGTAAGAAATGCCATCAGCGCACTTGTGTCTTTACAATTTGGCAAGTCACCGATTTTGTCTACAATACGCGTAGCAACCTGATTTCTTGCGTCTGACAACATCGTTTTGCCAGTACCGATTTCCCATCTCAGAAGATCACGTGTGGCCTTACGTTCGCGTAAATCGCTAAGGAACGTGTTCATTAGGCTGGTCAATGCTTTCCCGCGTTCTTCTGCCGGAATGTTTCCCATGTTATCTATATAATCGTCTCCCATGGTGGAAACGTATTCTCCTGATTTTACATATTGTTCCATCAAACCATCTACGCTTTCAAAGTATCTGTATATCAGAACTTTGTTAACTCCGGCTGTTCGTGGCAATAAGGTTTACCCCAACTTTTTCAGTTCCAAATTGCTCAATGACCTCTCCAACGGCCTTCAGGATTTTTCCCTTGGTCCGTTCCCGGTCTCTTTTTTTAACTTTTGTGTCGATTTTCATTTACGGTGCATTTAGGTTATACATAGTAAATGTAACATTTCGTCGGTAAATAATTATCATTTTGTGAAAAGCATGTAACCTTTTTTATCTTTTTGTTTCGTAAAATCTAGTAAAAGGAAAATATAGGTTTTTAAGTGACGTAATTTTTGGAAAAAAGAAGGTAGAATTGGAGATACAGGGAGATTTTAAATGCAGAGTTAATACTAGAGATTTGAAGAGAATAGATACAAAAAAAGAGCTCATTAAAAATGAGCTCTTTGCTAAAAAGTTGTTGGCCGACAAGGACTCGAACCTTGAACGAGACAACCAAAATGTCCTGTGTTACCATTACACCATCAGCCAATACCGTGTTAGTGGGTGCAAAAGTAATACGAAATTTTAAGTTGTCAAGTATTTTTGAAAAAAAATTTTCAAATACTTTTCAATTCTACCCCGCTCGCTATTTTTTTCACCAATCCCTGTAACACTTTTCCTGGTCCGCATTCGATGAATATTCCGGCACCGTCCGCTACCATTTGTTCCACAGATTGTGTCCATCTTACCGGTGCGGTCAGTTGTGCAATAAGATTTTCTTTGATGACAGAAACTTCTGTTGCCGGTTTTGCATTTACGTTTTGATAAACCGGGCAAAGTGGCGACTGGAATTGTGCAGCATTAATAGCAGCAGCAAGTTCTTCACGCGCCGGCTCCATCAAAGGAGAATGAAATGCGCCGCCAACCTGAAGTAAAAGTGCACGTTTTGCACCCGCAGCTTTTAGTAATTCACAGGCTTTTTCTACGCCTTCAATAGTTCCTGATATCACAACCTGGCCCGGGCAGTTATAATTGGCCGGAACAACAATTTCGTCTGTAATTCCTGCACAGATTTCTTCTATTGTTTTATCATCAAGCCCAAGAATCGCTGCCATTGTCGACGGACGAAGCAAACATGCTTTTTGCATGGCGTCGGCACGTTTGGCAACCAATCGTAATCCATCGTCAAAAGAAAGTGCTCCGGCTGCTACAAGCGCAGAAAATTCTCCAAGAGAATGGCCAGCAACCATGTTTGGAGTAAAATCTTCACTGATCTTTGCCAGTACTACTGAATGGATAAAAATTGCAGGTTGTGTAACGTTGGTTTGTTTAAGCTCCTCATCGGTTCCTTCAAACATAATTTTGGTGATGTCAAATCCCAAAATATTCATTTGCCTGATCAAAAAATGATTTGGCTGAATCTGAGCTTTGATATAATTCTAAACCCATTCCTTTGAACTGTGAACCTTGTCCCGGAAATATGTAGGCTTTTTTCATAATTGGTAGATTTAAAAATTGGTCATGGTAACAAAAGCAGTAGCCCGGCTATTGCTAACCGGGCTACAAATAACGTACTAGAAGTTGAAAGAAAAAAAGTCTGATTTAAAAACTGTGTTCAGCGATTATCTGAGCAGCTGCACCCATCCTTTGAATGTGGCTGGTTTTCCACCACGCTGCACCGATTCAAAATAAACCGTGACTTCGTAATAGTACTGGCCTGCTGCCAGATCACTTCCTCCATTGGTTTTTCCGTTCCAGTTGATGTTCACATCTTTGGTATCATACACTTTTGCACCCCATCGGTTAAAGACCTTGAAGTCCAGTGACTGCACAAAACTTGGGCATTTCAGCGGCGTGAAAAGATCATTTTTACCATCACCATTTGGCGTGATCACATTTGGAAGTGCAAAAATCGGACAGTTGTCTTTGCAGACGGTGTTGCTCGGAGCACTTTCAGTACCATATTTATTGACTGCGGTCACATAATAACATCCTGCAAAAGAAGTCAGTCCCTCATGTGCAAAAGAAGTTGATGCGGGAGCTGAAATTTCTTTCAACAACGTTGGTGTATCACCTTCATATCTTGTGTAATAAAGTCTGTAAGCAGTAATGGCCTGGTCACAGTTTGCCGTGTTTGGATAAGTCCATGACAGATTGTTTGTGAACGAAGTCTGGTCACAGAATTCTTCCGGAGTGATGGTTGCACAATCCAGCGCATCAATACTCAGTACCGGCACACAAGGTTTTGTAGTATCCGAAGCGGAGATACAAATGATTTGTGAGAAGTTGTAAAGCGGATCGACCTTGATCTGGGAGTTGTTGTAAGACCCAACCGTTTCCACTTTGTAACAATAAACAACATCTTTGGCAATGGTTACATTAACCGTTCCGTCCTGGGCATATTTATCTGTTCCGTCATCGGTATAAGTGTAAGAAGCGGCGCCTGTCACCGGAACATCAGCAATCCTGTTGAAAGTACCTGGTTTGGATTTATCTTCCCTGTACACGCGGTGAATCTGGTTGTCATTGCTCCATGGCACATTAGCCGTCCAGTTAACACGGATCGCATTTGGATTTGCTGAACCTTGTGACAAACGCACACTGCTGGCCGGATCTGTTTCATCCAGTTTTACCAGCGCACCAGCATCGGTGTAATAATATTCCAGTTTATAGCGGTAAGCATTATCAACCGTGTTCAGGTTTTTGTCAACAAAGATGGTATCCGGTGCACCGGCAACAAGGTTTGTGTTGATGGTTGCAATGTTGGTAAAATTGGTACCGGCAAGTCCTGTGGCACGGAAAAGTCTGTACTGTGCAGGAATGGAAGCACCGGCAGAAAGTGTTGGTCTTGTCCATTTTACAGTAATTATTCCGCTTGCAGCACTAGTTGAATCGACAGTCACATTGGTAATAACCGGCATCAAAAGCGGCACTTCGATACAAACCTGCTCGGAGGATTTACTTTCACCACCACCGATCAGATAACCCGGCTGAGTGATATCAGCATCGGGTCTTGGAAATTCTACTACAATGCGGTAACTGTAAGAAACACCGGATTTAAGACCTGCACCTTTGTTGTTGTCAGTATAAGTAACCTGGTCCACATTAACCCGGCCGATTTCCTCATAACCATTACCTGCTAATCCAGTATAACATACATCTTTTGAAATTTCCCGACAACCCTCTCTTCTATAAATAACGATTTTGGCACCAGGTACCTGACATTTGTAAGAATCCCAGGTTAATTTAAATGCTTTTCCGGCTGCATCGGTGACAGCTGCTGCGGCCAGATTTTTTGGCTGCGGTCCGTAAACCTGAATATGCAGGGTAGTAATATCGACGAGTTTCTGGAACAGAGTCGCGTTTGGTGTATTAGGTCCGGGGCCGTCTTCTACTTTGAAAAGCACTTCATAAGGTTCGAGCCTGATCTGGTTACAGCCAGTCTGCCACGTGAATTGTCCGGTAAGAGTCCCTTGTGCACCTTGCTGTGGTACGGTGAAAGTAGCATAAGCGGGACTTATCAAAGCGGTGGATTGATAAAGCCCGCTGGTACTGGTCAGGGTAAGTTTATCTCCGTTTTTGTCCGTTGCTTTTACGATTTGATTAATAAGCGTTCCTGCTTCGACGCAGATATCGGGAATTAAATCGAGTTTTGGCCGGTCGTTTCTGGCATCCACAATAATGATCTGCATATCCCGGATGATTTCTCCGATCTTAACACCATCCCGCCATTCTTCAACGACAAAAGCTACGTTGTATAAACCTTTTGTGACTGGCGCATCCCAGGTTAAATCCCCTGTCAGGGCATTCATACCAAAAGTAGCTGGCGTGGCACCCGCCTCTGTTGTACCGGGAGGAGTAACAAGATTAGGATCTTTGTAGCCAAGATTTTCACCCAAACCTCTGGTTGTTCCTTGTTGAGGAGTATAAAGATGGTAAGCAATACTATCTCCGTCTGCATCAAAAGCACCAGGGTTGTGAATGTAGCGTTGGCCAACTGCACCAATATCAATCGGTGCATTTAACAGGACCGGCGTTTGATTAACACCTACAAAAGCATTAATGGTAATATTAGTATGTACGTAAAAATTAAGTCTGTCTGTTGGGGCAGGACTTAAATTTAAAATACTTACGTTACGGTTGTCAATACCAACTGAAATACTCCAGTCACCAGCGGAAGGGAAAGTATACCTTGTTGTATAAATATTTTGTGTAGTGTTATTTCCGATATTTCTTGTTAACGCATCAATTCGGGGAACCTGAACGGGTTGAGCAGTTGTACCTGTACCGGTATAAAAGTACATATTAACAGACGTCTGTGCATTGGCCGCACCAAGTCCTCCATTTGGAGAAATATCAAAATAACCGGTAAAAGTTACGTCATAGGCAAGCGAATTGCCGTTCACGCGCTTTGCCGTAATTTCCCCTGCCCGTGCATGTGTGGCCTGAGCCTGATGGCCGGTTAGCACAAGGATAAAAGCAAAAAGAAATGATAATTGTAAAATGTAACGCATAGACATAAGACTTACTTTAGACAGAGGCTTTAATCAGAAAAATAATACTGATGTGATATCTTATTTTTTAATTTTCAACAGGTCTTGATCACTCAAATGAGTTAACACTCCTAACATACATGTATTGAACGAAAATTTAATTAAAAATGTGTGTTTTATTCCCTATTACGCTAAATTATTGAACTCTTGTTGAAGTTCGCCACTCATTTTTTCTTTTTAGCAACATATAAAAGAACTAACACATTTTTATGGATTTAATTTCACTGCTAACACGTCTGGTGAAATACTGGTGGGAGAGAAAAAGTTTGTAGCAAACGCAGTAGCCCGGCTATTGCTAACCGGGCTACAAATAACGTACTAGAAGTTGAAAGAAAAAAAGTCTGATTAAAAACTGGTTCAGTGATTATCTGAGCAGCTGCACCCATCCTTTGAATGTGGCTGGTTTTCCACCACGCTGCACCGATTCAAAATAAACCGTGACTTCGTAGTAGTACTGGCCTGCTGCCAGATCACTTCCTCCATTGGTTTTTCCGTTCCAGTTGATGTTTACATCTTTGGTATCATACACTTTTGCACCCCATCGGTTAAATACCTTGAAGTCCAGTGACTGCACAAAACTTGGGCATTTCAGCGGCGTGAACAGATCATTTTTACCATCACCATTTGGCGTGATCACATTCGGAAGCGCAAAAATCGGACAGTTGTCTTTGCAGACGGTATTACTCGGTGCACTTTCAGTACCATATTTATTGACTGCGGTCACATAGTAACATCCTGCAAAAGAAGTCAGTCCCTCATGTGCAAAAGAAGTTGATGCGGGAGCTGAAATTTCTTTCAGCAGCGTTGGTGTATCACCTTCATATCTTGTGTAATAAAGTCTGTAAGCAGTAATGGCCTGGTCACAGTTTGCCGTATTTGGATAAGTCCATGACAGATTATTTGTAAATGAGGTCTGGTCACAGAACTCTTCCGGAGTGATGGTTGCACAATCCAGCGCATCAATACTTAGTACCGGCACACAAGGTTTTGTAGTATCCGAAGCGGAGATACAAATGATCTGCGAGAAGTTGTAAAGCGGATCGACCTTGATCTGGGAATTGTTGTAAGACCCAACCGTTTCCACTTTGTAACAATAGACAACATCTTTGGCAATGGTTACATTAACCGTTCCGTCCTGGGCATATTTATCTGTTCCGTCATCAGTATAAGTGTAAGAAGCGGCGCCTGTCACCGGAACATCAGCAATCCTGTTGAAAGTACCTGGTTTGGATTTATCTTCCCTGTACACGCGGTGGATCTGGTTGTCATTGCTCCATGGCACATTAGCCGTCCAGTTAACACGGATCGCATTTGGATTTGCTGAACCTTGTGACAAACGCACACTGCTGGCCGGATCTGTTTCATCCAGTTTTACCAGCGCACCAGCATCGGTGTAATAATATTCCAGTTTATAGCGGTAAGCATTATCAACCGTATTCAGGTTTTTGTCAACAAAAATGGTATCCGGTGCACCGGCAACAAGGTTTGTGTTGATGGTTGCAATGTTGATAAAATTGGTACCGGCAAGTCCTGTGGCACGGAAAAGTCTGTACTGGGCAGGAATGGAAGCACCGGCAGAAAGTGTTGGTCTTGTCCATTTTACAGTAATTATTCCGCTTGCAGCACTAGTTGAATCGACAGTCACATTGGTAATAACCGGCATCAAAAGCGGCACTTCGATACAAACCTGCTCCGAGGTAAGACTTTCGCCTCCACCAATTAAATAACCTGGCTGTGAAATGTCGGCATCGGGTCTTGGAAACTCGACAACTATTCGGTAGCTGTAAGAAGTCCCTGATTTAAGACCTGAACCTGCATTGTTGTCCAGGAAGGTGACCTGGTCAGCATTGACGCGACCGATTTCCTGATAACCGGAACCTGCGGGTAGTCCCGGATCACAGAGTACAATCGGAATTTCTCTGCAACCTTCTCTTCTGTAAATAACGATTTTAGCACCAGGTACCTGACATTTGTAAGAATCCCAGGTGAGCCTGAACGCTTTTCCTGCTGCGTCGGTAACAGCGGCCGCGGCCAGGTTCTGTGGCTGCGGCCCGACGACAGTGATATGAAAAGTAGTGATATCGACAAGTTTTTGGAAAAGTGTTGGGTTGGCTGTTCCTGCTGCTGGTCCGTCTTCTACTTTAAAAAGCACTTCATAAGGTTCAAGACGGATCTGGTTACAGCCTGTTTGCCAGGTGAATTGCCCTGTCAAGGTTCCTTGTGCACCTTGCTGCGGAACAGCGAAAGTAGCATAAGCCGGATTTATTAAAGGGGTGGATTGGTAAAGCCCGCTGGTAGAGGTCAGGGTAAGTTTATCTCCGTTTTTATCTGTTGCTTTTACGATTTGATTAATAAGCGTTCCTGCTTCGACGCAGATATCGGGAATTAAATCGAGTTTCGGTCTATCGTTTCTGGCATCTACTACTATAATTTGCATATCTCTGATTATTTCACCAATCAAGACACCATCTCTCCATTCTTCGACGACAAAAGCGACATTATAATAACCTTTTGTTACGGGAGCGTCCCAGATTAAATCGCCTGTCAATGCATTCATACTGAAAGTCGCCGGACTGGCTCCGGTTTCAGTTCGGCCGGGAGGAGTTACCAAGATTGGGATTTTTATAGCCTAAATTTATACCTAAGCCGGTTCCGGTGACATTTTTTTGAGGTGTATAAAGATGGTAAGCGATACTATCTCCATCCGCATCAAAAGCTCCGGGGTTGTGAATAAAGCGCTGTCCAACCGCTGCAATATCTATAGGAGCATTCAAAAGAACGGGAGTTTGATTAAATCCTATAAATGAGTTAATTATAATATTTGTATGTACATAAAAATTCAAAAGATTTGTCGGAGGCGGACTTAGATTTAGAATGGCATCATTCCTGTTATCAATCGTTACAGAAATAGTCCAGGCTCCGGCAGAGGGAAATGTATACCTCGTTGTATAAACATTAATCGTAGTATTATTTCCAATATCTTTTAGTAAAGGGACTATTCGGTCAACTCTTTTTGAAGCTACCCTTCCATTACTGCCAGTACTGAAAAAAAACATATCCACATAGGTCTGGGCCTCAGCGGCACCTCTTCCTTCTGAGCTTATATCAAAATAACCGGTATAAGTGACATCGTATGAATTTGTGTTGCCAATGCGTTTTGCAGTTATTTCGCCAGCGCGTGAATGTGTAGCATGGGCTCGTTGAACTATAAAAAAACAGGAAAGAACAAGAAACAAAAGCTGAAATCGTAGATTACTTCGCATACGGATTTAGAACTTTTTCAGGATAGAGGTGAGAATAAAATATTCTTGGTTTAATGCTATGCTCTGAACGAAAAATCTGATAAAAAATGTATCCGATATTTGGGAATAATAATACATAAAATTAATGTCGCTGCCGTGAGTGCCAGTATAGTTACAAAAACGGGAATTTGGATACAGGGCTAATTCAATGAGGAGGTACTTAATAATGATTATAAATTGTCGGGCAGTTCATAAAAATGATCCTGTTTTATTGTGTCGCACAGGTTTGTGCTATACCTTTGAAAGGTTCTAAATATACCTTATTTTTTTGTACTAAAACTATTCGTGTTTGCTATGTCTTGGTTTACACAAGCGTTAACAAGTTCCATCGGTAAGAAGTTGATCATGTCACTTACCGGTTTATTTTTGATCAGTTTTCTGGTAATACATGCAACCATCAATGCAATGATTTTTTACAATGATGGGGGCGAAACATTTTCTCACTGGGGACACTTTATGGGAACAAATCCTATAATTCGTACTCTTGAAATCGGTTTGGTACTAGGTTTTCTTATTCATATTGCGGATGGTCTCTGGTTGACAAAACTTAACCAAAGCGCAAGACCTGTGAAATATGCCGTAACCAATGCTAACGCGAACAGTACTTGGTACTCACGCAGCATGGGCTTGTTGGGAACATTGATCCTGATTTTCCTGGTTATTCATACTTCGCATTTCTGGATTCCAAACCGTACCAACCAATTTGCTACAGGTGAAGAGCTGAATCTATATCAGATGATGCTTGAAATTTTTCAAAACATTTGGGTTGTGATCATCTACGTACTTGGTTGTTTCTCACTGGCCTGGCATTTGTTGCACGGTTTTCAGAGCGCATTTAAAACATTGGGTTTGTATCATGTGAAATACAACGGGGCGATTAAGTTCGTTGGTGTTGCTTTTTCAATTGTTGTTCCAATTCTTTTTGCGCTGATGCCTATCTCCATCTATCTTGGATGGGTTTATTAATTTCCGGCATTTGACTGTCAGTATCCATGCTTAGATATTGATTTTAAAAAGTTGAATGTTCTTGTTTAAATAGTTGAATCTAATTTTTCAGGTTAATTAACATTTCAAAATATATGGCAACTTCATCTCGTCTGGATGCCAGAATACCTCAAGGCTCGCTGGAAGATAAGTGGGAAAAATACAAATCATCAGTACCCCTTGTAAACCCTGCCAACAAGCGTAATATTGAAGTAATTGTAGTAGGAACCGGCCTTGCTGGTGCATCTGCTGCTGCTACGCTGGCGGAAATGGGATACAAAGTAAAAGCATTTTGTTTCCAGGATTCACCTCGTCGTGCGCACTCGATCGCTGCACAGGGTGGTATCAATGCTGCAAAAAATTACCAGAATGATGGTGACTCAGTTCATCGTCTTTTTTACGATACAATTAAAGGAGGAGATTATCGCTCACGTGAAGCCAATGTGCATCGTTTGGCGGAAGTTTCCGGAAATATTATTGACCAATGCGTTGCGCAGGGCGTTCCTTTTGCACGTGAATATGGCGGACTTCTTTCCAACCGTTCTTTTGGTGGGGTGCAGGTTCAACGTACTTTTTACGCGGCTGGACAAACTGGTCAGCAGCTTTTATTAGGTGCTTATTCAGGTTTGCAGCGCCAGGTTGGTATGGGTACAATCACGATGTACAACCGTCACGAAATGCTTGACGTTGTAAAAATCGACGGAAAGTGTCGTGGAATTATTGCAAGAAACCTGATCACAGGTGAATTGGAAAGACATTCCGGACATGCTGTTTTGCTTTGTACAGGTGGTTACGGTAACGTATTTTATCTGTCAACAAACGCGATGGGTAGTAATGTTACTGCTGCCTGGAAAGCTCACAAACGTGGTGCATTCTTTGCAAACCCATGTTTTACGCAAATTCACCCGACTTGTATTCCGGTATCCGGAGAGCATCAGTCGAAGCTGACTTTGATGTCAGAATCACTTCGTAATGATGGTCGTATCTGGGTTCCGAAAAAACAAAATGATACACGTGCAGGAAATGCAATTCCTGAAGAAGAAAGAGATTATTATCTGGAACGTCGTTATCCTGCTTTTGGTAACCTGGTTCCCCGCGATATTGCTTCCCGTGCTGCGAAAGAAAGATGTGATGCAGGTTATGGTGTAGGTTCTTCTAAACTGGCAGTATTTCTTGATTTCTCTGCTGCCTTCCACCGTTACGGACAAGGAGAAGCTAATAAAAATAACATTACCAACGCCTCAGAAGCTCAGATTCTTGAATGGGGTAAGGCGGTAGTAAAAGAAAAGTATGGTAACCTTTTCGATATGTATAAGCAGATCACGGGGGAAGATCCTTACGAAGTGCCTATGCGTATTTATCCTGCGGTTCACTATACAATGGGTGGACTTTGGGTTGATTACAACTTGATGACAACTGTTCCTGGTTTGTATTCATTAGGAGAGGCAAATTTCTCAGATCACGGTGCAAACCGTTTGGGGGCTTCTGCACTGATGCAAGGTTTGGCGGATGGATATTTTGTTATTCCAATTACGGTTGGAGCATATCTTGCAGGAGAGATCAGAACCGGACATATTTCAACGGATCACGAAGCATTTGTAAATACTGAAAAAGAAGTAAAAGAAAGAATTGAAAAATTAATTTCGATTCAGGGAAAAACTTCTCCCGAATTATTCCACCGTCGCCTGGGTAAAATCATGTGGGACAAATGTGGAATGGGACGTAATGAAACAGGCTTGAAAGAAGCAATTGTTGAAATCCGCGCTTTACGTGAAGAATTCTGGAAGGATGTGAAAGTGATGGGTAAAATCGGTGATTTCAATCCTGAACTTGACAAAGCGAACCGGGTAGCCGACTTTATCGAGCTTGGTGAATTGATGTGTATCGATGCATTAACCCGCAATGAATCTTGTGGAGGTCACTTCCGTGAAGAATACCAGACAGAAGAAGGCGAAGCACTTCGTGATGACGAAAACTTTATGTTTGTGTCAGCATGGGAGCATATTGGTACAGAGAAATGGGAGCTTCACAAAGAAGACCTTGTTTACGATAACATCAAAATCGCTCAGAGAAGTTATAAGTAGCTTTCGGCTATCAGCAATCGGCAATCAAACCCGGTGCTTCTTATGAGTTTATAACTAAAATAAATTTCGTTAATAGTTAATCATTAACAGTTTAGAAAAATGAGTGCAGGCAATATGCGTCTTACGCTTAAAGTGTGGAGACAAAGCAATACAGATACACAAGGAGGATTTGAAAGCTATAATCTGGATAACATTTCTCCAGACATGTCTTTCCTTGAAATGTTCGATATTCTTAACGAACAATTAATTGAAGAAAGTAAGGAGCCAGTCGCATTTGATCACGATTGTAGAGAAGGTATTTGCGGATCTTGTTCAATGTTTATCAACGGACGGCCACACGGACCTTTAAAAGGCGTGACAACGTGCCAGTTGCACATGCGCTCGTTCCAGGATGGTGATACAATTACGGTGGAGCCATGGAGAGCCGGAGCGTTTCCTGTTATCAAGGATCTGGTTGTAGACCGTGATGGTTTCGACAGAATTATTTCAGCAGGAGGATTTGTTTCTGTTAATACGGGTAATGCACAGGATGCGAACAGTTTGCCAATAGCAAAAGAAAACGCGGATGACGCATTTGCTGCTGCGGCTTGTATCGGATGCGGAGCTTGTGTAGCAGCTTGTAAGAATGCATCTGCAATGTTATTCGTATCGGCGAAAATTTCACAGCTCGCCCTATTGCCGCAAGGCCAGGCAGAACGCGATATTCGTGCAGAAAAAATGGTAGCACAAATGGATGCCGAAGGTTTTGGTAACTGTACCAATACACATGCATGTTCAGCTGAATGTCCAAAAGAGATTAGCTTTGAGAACATCGCACGTATGAACCGCGAGTATCTGGGAGCGAAAGTTTCTTCGAAAGCAGTTTAGAAATACAAGTTCGAAAGAATTGAAAATATATTGAGAGGCGGTTTATTCATTAAATCGCCTCTTTTTTTGTGTCTGAAAATATTCTAACATTGGAGCAAATATTCAACGTGTTATTACGGATAAGTAATTTAAAAAATGCCATAGGCATGGCCAACTATGTAGCCGTGGATTTCAATCCACGGGAACCGATTTGAGATCGGCAAACAAAATGCCGTAGGCATGACCGACATCGTAGCCGTGGATTTTAATCCACGGAAACCAGAATTGAGCCGAGTAAACAAAATGCCGTAGGTATGGCCGATTTTATCCATATAAAAAGCAAAAAGGCGACTGATCAAAAATCAGTCGCCTTTTTGCTTAAATTAATCCTGAAAGAATCAAACCTTATTTCTTAGTAGAATCCGCCGCAGCTTTTGAAGCGTCAGAGCCTTTGTATTCTTTATTCAAACCTTCGATGATTTTCTGAGTAACATCAAGAGATTTGTCAGCGAATAAAATTCCACCGCCCAAAGAATAACCTAATACATATTCGTATTTGTTATCCTTATTATATTTTTCAATGTAAGCTCTGATTTGCTTGTAAAGCTCTTCATTTTTACCAGCTTCCTCTTGTTGAAGTCCAGCCATTGCCTGATCACGGAAAGCGACAAGGTCCTGCTGTTTTTTCCCCAATTGAGCTTCTGTTGAACGAGCCTGGTCAGGAGTCATAGTTTGCGCTTTTTGCTGAAAAAATGCAATTTCATTTTGCAAAGAGCGGCCTTTTGTATTCAACTCATTTTCCAATTGGAAATGCTTGTTTTCCAAAGCTTTCTTAGTGTCCTTAAAGAAATCATAATTCGTCAAAAGTGAATCAACCTGTACATAAACAGTACGACGGCCTGCAACTACTCCATCCGATCCTGCTGCAACCGATTCAGATTTACTACCTGAGAAATGTAAGAAAAATAACACCGCTACGGCTATGCTAAGCACGATGTTCCAAATTAACGAAGTATTGTTATTCACGTTTTTAAGGTTTTGTTTTTTTAGAAAGAGCCGCAAAGATAATGATTTGTGTTTCAAGCCCTACAATTATGCGATTTTTTACTGAACTAAAAATTAACCGCTAACTCTGTGCATGAACATCTTCTTAACCAAGCCTTTGACTAGATATTATTTAATGATTTATCCGCTACCGCACTCACAATCGCTTCAACCAAACCCAAATCACTATACATAACCGACCTTTCGTCAGGACTTTCGCCTGCCATGGAAATATCGGAAGGGAAATATTTTTGTCGTCCCGGACGGAAAGATTTCGCTGTCAAGTGTAGCGAATGAACTCCGGCTTCTTTAAGTTCAGAAGCATTATTATGATTTACTCCACCACCAGCCATAATTTCAATCGAGCTTCCGGCAGCTTTGGCAAGTTGTTCCAAAAGCTTTATTCCTTCCAGCGCATTAGGTTTTTGACCTGAGGTAAGAATTCTTTCTGCGCCAGTTTCAATCACCGCTTTCAGCGCTTTTATCGGATCGGGTGTAAGATCAAATGCACGATGGAAAGTTACCTTCATTGGAGCGGCATAATCTACAAGTGCTTTTGTACGAGCTACATCAACTTGTCCGTCCGGAAGAAGTATTCCCAGCACAACACCATCGGCTCCCAATTTTTTGGCCATTGCGATATCCCGTTTCATGATTTCTTCTTCAAAAAAATCATAAACAAAATCTCCTCCGCGCGGACGGATCATCACGAAAATCGGGATCTGGATGTGTTCCCGTACCATTTCTATAAGACCGGCGCTTGGCGTGGTTCCACCTTCACCAAGTCCTCCGCACAGCTCAATACGTCCTGCACCGCCAACCTGGGCATTCATACAGGATTCTAAGGAGTATGCGCAAACTTCAATTGTCATATTGTATTAATTAAATATTCGAAATACGATTAAATTTTTTTATTGTCTAATTATTTAACCGTTTGAAAAATATTGAAAAAAGGATTTTAAAAATATTGATATTATTGAATTTAATTAATCAAATAAGAATGAAAAAGATCTTCACAAATTTCAGACAATGGTTAGACAAAAATTGGGAAAATTTAAATAGGATCTATCTAGATTTTCAACACCTAGAACATTTTTCTGATGTGGTTTCCATTTTTGCCTCTTTTAAAATCTTATCCATAGCCAGCGAATACAATCCCATCGTTTTCTTAGCGGTACCATTTGTATTACTGGTAAGTAAAAAGTTAAGGGATAAAATATCATCAAGTAATAAACTTTCGAGATTTTTAGAGCCACTCATGGTATCATGGTTGTTTACATCCATGATATTTGTATCCGTTTTTTCATTTTCAAAGGTACTTGGATTGGATTCAATATTTCAAAGCATTCTAAGTTTCCTAATTCTTTATATATTTATTTCAATTGTGATTTATCAAAAGAAAGGGCTAAACCCAATATTTTTCGATATCAAAGGGAAGAGTAAAATCCACGATTAGTAGTTAAAATGTTGTGGAACGATTCTTTACTAATTTCGGTGAGATAAGTTTGAGGTAACTAACTATTACTTAAACTTTCTCCTAATTTTATGATTTTCAATCTTTTAAGTTGAACGCAAAAAATATTAAAAATAAAAAACAATTATTTTAGATTTTTTTTGTTTAAAATTATTAAAAGATGCAAATTTTTTTACTTTTGCAATCCTGAAAAAATTAAGTAACTATTTAATAGGCGAAAAAAATTATGTACTGGACTCTCGAACTCGCATCATATCTGGAGGATGCTCCTTGGCCAGCTACCAAAGACGAGCTGATTGACTTCGCAATTAGAACAGGCGCTCCGTTAGAAGTAGTTGAAAACCTACAAGAATTGGAAGATGATGGTCAGCCTTATGAAAGCATTGAGGAAATTTGGCCGGATTATCCGACCAAAGATGACTTCTTCTTTAATGAAGACGAATATTAATTAAGAGCGGCGCCTATTGGCGCCGTTTTTCGTTTGGCCTTATTTAATGAAGTATATTGAGCATTTCGTTTCAATAAATATTTCTCAAAAATACTTCCTTTTTTCAGTGAATATTGCTGTACAACTTCCTTTCCATTACCGTAACCCTTTTCCAGAAAATCGTAATAATTATCTCCATATTCCGCAATTGCGGGATGTGCTATGGTGTTGATGGTGCCCATATCCAGCGTAAATAATCGCTCATAATAGAATTTTGCAAAACTTAGAGAATTGACGGCAAGGAACACTGCGGCTGCAATTAGCCAGTTATTTTTTCTTTTTTGACGAGATCCTGTTATAAATGCATACGCGATACTAATTCCCAGTACTATTTGAGCAGCGATAGATGCACGTGTATTCAAATCGTTATAATGACCAACTTGTACCAAGCCCAGTAATGCGAAAGTCAGGAAAGATATCAATAGAAGCTCCTTATCGAATTGCAACAAATCTTTTCTGAAAAAAATAAACCAGATTCCAAAGAAGCCGAAAAGATATAGCAGATAGTATAAAGGCCAGATTGAACTCCCGGTCTGCCATATAAATAAATTGCTTTCCATAGAAGTTGCGTCCGAACTCAGAAGAAATGCTATGACCGGATAAAAGGCAAGAAGTAATAAAACACTGAATAAGGCTGCACTAAAAATAAACCGGAATTTATCCTGCTGGAATCCTTTGTATACAAAATAAAGACAAAAAAGCGAAAGCCCGACTGTCGTAAAAGGCGTCCAGAAAAAAGAGCTGAAAATGAAAACTGCAAAGGAATAGAAATATTTGACATTGGTAATAGCTGCCAGGAAAAAGCAGGTTCCAAGAATCGCAGGCAAAGTATGTTGCGGAGCTTCTGAAAGACTTTTTGAAAAGATGGGGAGTTGATTCAGTACGAATTTGCCATTAATTAGAATGGAATTGTTTTGAAAATTGACAGCTCCTGCCAGTAATTTATTTAATGCCGGTAAAAGCACACTTACGTAAGATCCGAAAATGATGAGCAAACTGATCAGAATGCGCTGACGGTTTTTAAGATCTTTAAACCGAATCTGAATCCAGGAAAAACTTAGGAAAAGTCCAAACCAGGTCCAGATAAAAGCAAAACTTTTGATAAAATCAATGGACGTAATTTTACCAAGTAGGGAAGGTATAATATAATAGCCCAAATAATAGCACATATAAATATCACGCTCCTGGTCGTATAATGGCAGAGATTGTGTCGCTAATAAATTGAATTTGAAATTATGCGCCTGATAATCGTAGCTCTGATAATCAAATCCGCCAAACTCGGAGAAATAGGAAAGTGTTAAGGATATAAGAAAAGAAGAAATAAGAATTGGTGTTAAAGAGAATCGTATTGCGTCAGAACTCCAGGTTTTTATCACCCGTTTTATAGATTGAAAAAATTAAAACAATCGTTAGTGTAATCATCGAAATAATCGAATAATTACTATCTACCCAAAAGAATAAAAAGAAATAAGTAGGGAGTGTAATGTATAGTAATGTTACAATGGTAAGGTTTCTCATGCAGTTGGCCTATTCCTAATAGAGGAAAGTTTAGATCTTATGTTCGGAAGTACCGAAAAAATTCTATGCCAAATTAAATCTTTTTTTTGAGCCTTCAAGAGCCGGGATGGTATGAATATTTATTTGTATCAACTAGTTATAGGAATGATCATAAAATGTGGAAAGATTCCTGAATAATATTTTTTTAATATCATGAAAGGAATGTAAATTGGTAACGTTGTTATGAAAAGCAAGTACCGAGAAACCGATTGTTTTCATAGTTAAGTATCTATCCAGGCCAATTGATGGAACTACGATTGCTTAAAGAGTTGGTCAGAAGAGGTGAGGGTGATCATGTAGAATTCAAACTGAAATCCAATCACCCGGAAAAAATTGTTCGTGAGCTTGTTGCCTTCGCTAATTCGGGGGGTGGAAAACTCTTCGTCGGCGTTGGAGACGATCGAACAATCAAAGGAGTAAAAGACTCATTTGAAGACGAATACACCCTCGTCAAAGCTATTGACACTTATTGTTTCCCCAAACTTGATTATCGCTTAGAAAGAATTCCTGTCGATACAGATCGTGAAGTTCTCGTTCTTACCATTCCGAGAAGTCTTGATAAGCCGCATTATGTTGTGGATTCTTCCGGGATTAAAAAAGCCTATGTCCGCGTAGCAGATAAATCTATTCAGGCTAGCAGGGAAATGCGAGAAATTATGCGTCGTGGTCGTTTTAAACGCGATGTAAGATTTCAGTATGGAGATAAGGAAGAAAAGCTGATGAAATTGCTGGACGAAAAGCAAACTGTAACGGTTGAATTATTTGCAGCCGCCGCAGGAATTCCAAGAAAAATTGCATCAAATACACTTGTTATGCTTGTTCTTGCCAATGTTCTGGAAGTACATCCGCATGAAGTTTTGGATCATTTTACAGTAGCGATGGCATGATCAGCCTAATGACTTAATTAAAAAAGCAGTCCGCCGTCGCGCTGAAAAAATGATGACAATAACCTCAGTAATGAGGACGGAAAATAACCATTGACTCATTGACGGATTCTCTCATCGCGACGGTGAACTGCTATTATATTTTTAGAATGGCAAATCGTCAGATTCGTCTTCTGTAAAAGTTGTTACAGGAGGCAAAGCAGAATTATTGCTCCCTCCGCTGAAAGAAGCTCCGCCACCGCCGTTTGCGCTTCCGGCTTTGTCCACTTTCCATGCTTTAACTTCTGTATACCAGCGATTGTTATATTCGCGGCTTTCAACATCGATAGATGCAGTTACAGCGTCATTGACCTGTAAACCAGCCTGATCGATTTTATCACCCCACAATGAAATGCATACTTTTTTTGGATACTGCGAAGGGATTTCAAGAATGAATTCCTGCTTCCGCCATGTTCCATTTTTACCCTGACCAGTCACTTCAGGGAGTAAAGCGATGACAGTTCCTGTTAATTCCATGAATAAACTTGTTTGTTAGTTTTGCTATAAATGTAGAGATCAAAAGTAATGGTTTTGGCTTTGGAATGCAAAAGAGAATTAAAAACTTAACCAATTGCCTGCTCCAGATCTTCTATTAAATCCTCCACATCTTCGATTCCCACACTGAGGCGGATCAGTGTATCTTTTAATCCCGTTTTTTCCCTTTCTTCTTTTGGAATGCTCGCATGCGTCATACTTGCGGGATGCGTGCAAAGCGATTCCACGCCACCCAACGATTCGCCCAAAGAAAATACTTCCAGACTTTCCATGACATGAACTGCCTGTTCATAATTATCTCCTTTTAGTTCAAAAGAAACAATTCCGCCATATCCACGCATTTGCCGTGTGGCCAAATATATGCCCTTCATGAGACGGAAGTCCCGGATAATACACTTTTCCGACTTTTGGATGATCTTCGAGCCATAGCGAAACCACTTTTGCATTTTCACAATGCCGCTGCATTCGTATATGTAAGGTTTTTATTCCTCTCAAAACCAGAAAACAATCTTGTGGTCCCGGAACGGCACCGCTCGCATTCTGAATAAAGGCCAGTTGTTTTGCCAGCTCGTCATCATTCACAATGAGTGCGCCCATAACCGTATCGGAATGTCCACCCAGATATTTGGTTACTGAATGCATGACAATATCCGCACCCTGATCCAACGGATTTTGCAGATAAGGTGAAGCAAAAGTATTATCCACAACACTCAGAATTCCTTTTTCTTTACAAACATTGGTTACTGCTTCAATGTCAATAATTTTTAACAAAGGATTGGTCGGCGTTTCCACCCAGATCATTTTCGTTTTTTCTGAAATTACTTTTTCAATTTTCTGAATATCACTCATATCGACAAAATGAAAAACCAGACCGAACGGCTCATAAATCTTTTTCATGATCCGGTATGTGCCGCCGTAAATATCATTGGTCGCAATAATTTCATCACCAGGCCGGAATAATTTCAAAACCGCATCCGTAGCCGCAAGTCCGGATGCATAGCAAATTCCATGTTTACCATTTTCCAGAGCGGCCAGTGCATTTTGCAAAGCAGTCCGTGTCGGATTGTGCGTGCGGGAATATTCGTACCCTTTATGTTTGCCCGGACTTTCCTGAACATAGGTGGAAGTCTGATAAATCGGCGTCATAATTGCACCGGTCGTTGGGTCAGGTTCAATACCCGCATGTATAGCTTTGGTTGCGAATTTCATAGTAAATATTTTTAGTATCAATCTTTGAATTTGCAGTAAAAAACCAAAGATAACCTTCTGGAAAAACCTTTTACGGAAAGAAGTGGTTAATTTGATAATTGAAATGTATTGTATTGACTAAAAATATCTTCTTTTGGCGAATCCATTAGTAAAAAAACTTCCTTTACCTCTCGTTGTAAGCGTTTTACTCACTGTTGTTCCGTTGGTAACCACGTCATTGCTGACTGCCTCGGCCGTGGCGCATGAAGAATTATTGCGAAGCTGGACCTATGGAACCTGGATGCTAGTTACTATTGGATTAACCCTTACCTCGGCTATTGCACTCACACCGCCAACTTTTCTCGCTCTCGTTTTTGGTTATTTTTTGGGATGGTATGCCATTCCATTTTTGTTTTTATTGAATCTCGGAGCCATTGCGCTTCTTTATATCCTGGCGGATTTTTTCAATGCAGAATCGATTCGGATTTATCTGGTGCAGATTTATCCACAAATCGAATCGCTCATTCGAAAGTTTAAAGCAAACCAGTTCCGGCTGATTTTTTTCGCCAAACTTTCACCTGTTTTACCATTTACCATTACCAATTTATTTTTCAATGTAGTCGGAGCTAAGTTACCTCAGGTACTTGCCGGCGGAACTTTGGGAATGATTCCGCGTACAGTTCTTGCAGTTTGGGCGGGCAGGGAAGCGCAGGAAATTCGTTATTTGCTGGAACATCCAAATGAAGGATTAGGAACAAAAATTCTACTGCTTTCGCTGATCGTTATTTCCACGGTTGGGATTGGATATTTGTTTAAGGATAAGAAGGATTGAGAGACATTGATATGCTTTTTGACGTTAAATTATTTTGTATGATAAGATCGTATAATAATAGGATATAAAACCACATAAATACATGAAAGTTAATCCTGTTTATTTGCAATTAAGTTATACTTATTAATAAAGTAGAATGAAATCCTTACCCGTTATAGATCTGATTATCGTTATTGGCTATCTGGTTGGGATGGTAGCTGTTGGTATTTATTTTTCCCGCAAAAACACAACCGCAGATCAGTTTACCAAAGCGTCCGGAAAAATTCCCGGATGGGCGATCGGTATTTCTATTTATGCCACATTTCTTAAGCAGTAACACTTTCCTCGGCGTTCCGGGTAAAGCCTTTGGAAGCAACTGGAATTCTTTTGTTTTTAGTTTATCAATGCCGCTGGCGGCCTGGGTAGCTACCAAATTTTTTATACCGTTTTACAGAAATACCGGAGCCGTTTCCGCGTATACCCATTTGGAAGCAACGTTTCGGTCCCTGGGCCAGAACCTATGCAGTTGTCTGTTTTTTGCTGACGCAGCTTGCCAGAATGGGCTCTATATTTTTTGGAATTGCACTTAGTCTTCAGGCATTAACAGGTTACCCAATGTCTACGATTATGATCGTAGTGGGGATTTGTATTGTGCTTTATACCGTAATGGGTGGAATGGAAGCTGTTATCTGGACGGAAGTTGTTCAGGGCGTTGATTAAAACGGTCGGTGCACTTGTCATTTTATATCTGGTGGTATCCGGAATGGAAGGTGGGGTTTCAAGAATTATTGACATAGGAAAAGCAGATGATAAATTCAGCCTGGGAAGTTTTGCTCCCGATTTTACGCAATCATCGTTTTGGGTCGTTTTGTTGTACGGGTTTTTCATGAACCTCAACAATTTCGGAATGGACCAGAATTATGTTCAGCGTTATCATACCACAACGTCCATCAAAGAAGCAGCAGGTTCGGTCTGGCTTTGTGTTTATTTATATCTGCCTGTTTCGCTGATGTTCTTTGTGCTAGGTTCTTGTCTGTTTGCTTATTATCAAAGTAATCCAGATTTACTTCAATGCTGTTCAAATGCAGGTTGCGGTTGAACGTTTGCCAAACGGAACACCGGAAGCACTTCACAAACTGGCATCTACACTTAACTGCCGCAGATATTGGAGATAAAGTAATGCCGCATTTTATGGTTAATAAAGTTCCTGTGGGACTTGCTGGGATTAATTATTGCAGCCATTATGTCTGCCGCAATGAGTACGATCAGTTCAGGAATGAATGCTTCTGCTACGGTTTTTATGGTTGATATTTATCAGCGATACATCAAACCAGAAATGACCTCGAAACAATCTATGACGCTTATTGTACATTGCTACGACAGGTTTTGGACTTCTTGGAATGGTCACTGGTATTGCAATGATCGGTGTGAAAAGTGTTCTGGATGTCTGGTGGTTGCTTTCCGGAATTTTCGCCGGTGGTATGCTGGGGCTTATTTCTTTTGGGAATTATTTCAAGAAACACAAAAAATGCAGAAGCACTTACGGCTACGTTAATTGGTATTGTGGTCATAATCTGGATGACATTTTCAACAACAACTGCCGGATGAATATGCATATTTACGAAATCCGCTGCATCAGAATATGGTGATGGTAGTAGGTACGCTGACTATTTTTCTGGGGGGTTTACTTTTGACAAGATTAAAAGGAAAACCGATAGAAATTGAAAAAGAAGCATTGGCAGATCACCCAGTATTTAATAGTTACTACAAAAGTCAGGATTATGTCCTGACCTGAAATACAATCCGGCAAAGAGGGGCCGGACAAAGTTACCCTGACACTTATAGATTTTATAAAATTGGTATGACCGCAAAAACAACATCTCTGCCGCAAGGATTTATTCCTGTTATGTTAACTCCGTTTCTTGAATCCGGAGAAGTTGATTATGATGGCCTGAAAACGCTGACTGAGTTTTACCTCAGTGCTGGTTCTGCGGGACTTTTTGCAACCTGTCTTTCAAGCGAAATGTATGAATTAAGCGAACAGGAGAGGATTGATGTTACGAAAACGGTTGTTGATCAGGTTGCAGGCAGAGTCCCGGTTGTTGCAACAGGAACTTTCGGCGGACCGATTGCAGAACAGGCAGAATTTGTTAAACGTATATATGCTACCGGAGTTGAAGCGGTGATCGTAATTTCCGGTCTTATGGCGGAGGAAAATGAATCCGATGAAATATTTTTGAAAAACGCCAAAGAACTGATCAGTTTGACGGATAGTATTCCACTAGGTTTTTACGAATGTCCGGTTCCTTATAAAAGATTGATTCCTAGTACAATACTTAAAGAACTGGTTGAAACAGGAAGAGTAATTTATCATAAAGACACTTGTCTGGACGATGAAGAAGTAGCCCGCAGAATTAAAGTTGCCGAAGGTTTCCAGTTTGGACTTTACGATGCTTATATGGTGAATGCGGTTTCATCTTTAAAAGCTGGTGCCGCAGGGCTTTCCTGTATCCAGGGAAATATTTATCCGGAACTGATTGTATGGATCTGCAAACATTTCAACGATGCTGATCGTGAGGAAGATGTAAAAAAAGTGCAGCAGTTTTTTCTCGATTCTATGGATATTGTACATTCAGCTTATCCTATAATTGCTAAATATAGTCTGCAAAAACGCGGTTTTCCGATTTCAACTTATACAAGAAGAGAAGTTGAAGAACTTACAGAAGAACTGAAAAGTGAAATGGATCAGCTGCTTACGGTGGTTGAGAAACTTCAAAATGAATTGGGCATTACAAGCAATTTTACCGAATATCTTGTGAAATAATACGGACCAAAAAACTCCTGAATCCTATGAACTTTCCTAATGAACAAATCCTTTACCGCGTAACACAGGGAGACGAAGCGGCCTTCTCGATGCTCTACACGCATTTTCGTTCTCCGGCGCTGAAATTTTGTACTACCTTACTAAAAGATGAAGAAGAAGCTGAAAACGTTACCCAGGACGTATTTGCCAAAATCTGGGATCGTCGGATACAGATAAAACCGGAGCATAGTTTCCAGGCTTATTTGTTTGTCAGCTTGCGTAACCAGATCTTTGATCAATTCAAAAAGTTTGAAAAGGACCAGCAATTACGCCAGCAATATGTTGATCGAATGACCATTTTGCATGATGAAGATGGCGAAGATAAAGAGGCCAGAATCAAGTTTCTGATGGGAGCCGTTGAATTACTTTCGGAAAGAAGAAAGCAAATTTTGAAGCTTAACATAGAAGAAGGAAAATCGTATAAAGAGATTGCAAGTTTTATGAACATCTCTACTAATACGGTTAAAAACCAGTTAATCAAGGCAAAAGAAATTTTGCGCCGCCAGTCCCGCTTAGCTATTTCATAATTAACAATTATATAATGTCAATATCGCCTGTTAACCTCATTTTTGGAGGTTATTTTACACCAGGTGACAAAATTTGAATAATTTTATTTGATATGGTTATTTGAATATAAATTATAATAATTATATTTAACTGTGAATAATTCTGGCTCAGATATGCTTTTATGGAATACCTTCCGAGAAGGTAACCGGGATGCATTTGCCAGAATCTATGATCTTTATATTAATGATCTCTTGTCGTATGGCTATCGGATTACCTCCAACCGTCAATTGATAAAAGATAGCATACAGGATTTGTTTCTTCATTTGTGGCTGCACCGGGAAAATCTTTCGGCGACTGATTCTATAAAATATTATCTTTTCCGTTCGCTTCGTAACCGCATTATTAAGAACATAGAAAAACAGGATATCCAGCCTCAAACGGCGGAAAGTATTCTCGAAAATATCATTGGAGACTTTTCAGTTGAACAGGTATTGATGGCTGAGGAAACACAGTCAGAACAAATAAGCCGCTTACGAAAAGCGATTGGAAAACTTTCAAAAAGGCAGCAGGAAGTTATTCAGCTGCGGTATCATGACGATTTCAGTTTAGAAGAAATTGAAAATCTGATGAAGATGAACAATCAGTCGGTCCGGAATCTTCTGCACAGAGCCATCAGCCAGTTGCGTATTACTATTGAGATGGCAGGGTGGTCTTTTCCTTTTATTCTTTCCTTTTTGTTTTAATTTTTTAAGAAATCTTTTTCGTCGTTTTCAGCTTGAAAACCCGCTTATTTTATTGAATTAGCTTTTTTATAAAAAATTTTCAAAAAAGTGAGTACAAAGTTTCATCCTTTCGATTTAGGGGTTAGATAAGCAATTGACATGTTTAAAAAATTCGCCGGATATTCTGTTGAGGATTTTGTAAAGGAAGAGAAGTTCATCAATTGGGTGAAGTTGTCTGACCCTGAGGAAGATTTGTTTTGGAATGAATTTTTGAAAATATATCCTGCCCAACACGATATTCTTGATCAGGCCAGACTGATTGTAATGCAGCTTGCAGCAGCAGCAAAAATGCCTTTTGATCAGGAAGATGTTCAGGATATCTGGCAGAAAATTGAAACATCCTTAATGGATGAGCCATTAAATAGCAGACCAGCAGTCTATTTAAACTGGAAAAAATGGGTGGCTGCTGCTTCCGTAATTCTGGTTGCCGGTATGCTTTGGTTGAATTATCAGCCTTCAAAAATAAAAGAAGGAACCTATTCCATGCTGGTTGAAAAAGCGGAAATTCCTTTAAAAGAAGTTGTCAATACTACTGCTGGACCGATTAAGATAACGCTGCCTGACCAAAGTATAGTAACGCTGGAACAGAATAGCAGACTGAGTTACGTAAATAATTTTAAAGGTAAAGAAAGAAAGGTTTTTTTGTCGGGAGACGCCTTCTTTAATGTAACAAAAAATCCTGATAAACCCTTCGTCGTTTATGCCAATGAGTTGGTTACAAAAGTTTTGGGGACAAGTTTTCGAATCAATGCATTTGAAGAAAATAAAGAGGTAACGGTTTCGGTCAGGACGGGAAGAGTATTTGTTTTTGCTAACCAGGATTTTAAAAATCTTAATTCTGGAAAAAACGAAGTTGTATTGATCCCAAATCAAAAAGCAGTTTTTTCCAGAAAAAACGAAACAATAAGTCGTTCCCTGATCGACAAACCTGAGGTCATTGTTTCACAGGAAGAATTGTTGGAACGTTCATTTTCTAACGCGCCGTTGCCGGATATTTTTGAGGCGCTGGAAAAGGTTTACGGGGTGAAACTCGTGTTTGATAAAGAGCTTTTTGCCAATTGCCGGTTGACAACTTCCCTGGGTAGCGAAACTTTGTTTGAGCGGCTGGATATTATATGTGAAGCTGTTGAAGCAAATTATAAGGTAGTTGGTACCGATATAATTATTGATGGTAAAAAATGCAACTGAGTAAACCTAACCCACAAAACTATATAACCCGGCTAAGTATGAATAAATAACCCTTTACTTAAAAGTTTGGCGACACTCTGTTGACCGGGCTCATAATTTCCTTTATGCTCTTAAAAATGCCATCCATTCCAAAGTGGATGAAAGGATTGTTATTGCTTTTCTCAAATCAGGAACAAATCGAAGCTAATGAAAAAAGATCTACATTTTCCCAAAATCTTATATCACCTCACGCAAACCATCGTTTTCCAGATTTGCATTGCTGTGATTTTTGCCAGTGTTTCATTTGCCGGTATGACGGATTCACAAGATCTGCTTAACCGGAAAGTTAGCTTAAAAGTAGACAACCAGAATGTGATTGGTATTTTGAACAGTCTGGAAAAACAGGCTGATGTCAAATTTACTTATCGTCCTAAACTCGTCTCCGGCGCAAAGAAATATTCCCTGGATATAACCAATGAGCGGTTAGCCGACGTGCTGGATAATTTGTTAATCCCTTTGAAAATCAAGTACAGGATTATTGGCAAGCAAATTGTGCTGGCTCCGATTCCACTTTCTTCCAATATTATTGAAAGTCAGTTTTTGGCAAGTCCTGATGCACAGAAATCGTTGATGAAAATTAGCGGAAAAGTTATTTCTGCAAAGGATGGTACGGCTATGCCCGGCGTGAATGTTCTGTTGAAAGGCTCACAAGTGGGAACGACGACTGATGTTTCCGGTGCTTATGCTATCGATGTTACGGGTGATAATCCAATTTTGATTTTTTCCTATATCGGTTTCAATCCTCAGGAAGTTCCGGTTTTGAAACAAAGTGTTATCGACATTTCACTGGTTGAAAGTGTTGAAACTTTGAAAGAAGCGGTGGTAACTGCTTTGGGTATCAAAAGAGAAAAACGCTCGCTGGGTTATTCCGTAGGAAATATTGAGGGAACGGCATTGACGCAGACGCCTCAGAATAACGTGTTAAATGCAATGGCAGGAAAAGTAGCCGGTGTGCAGATTTCACAAATGGGTGGCGGTGTTGGTTCTTCTGTAAGTATGATTATCCGCGGAGCGAGTTCCTTGAATGGAGATAATCAGCCGCTTTTTGTAATTGACGGAGTACCTGTTGCTAACAAACTGGGAAACGGATTTGGTGGTGCTGATATGGGAAACGCGATCTCTGATATTAACCCCAATGATATTGCCAATGTTTCAATTTTGAAAGGAGCAAGTGCAGCTGCTTTATACGGATCGAGAGCGGGAAATGGAGTGGTTTTGATCACAACCAAATCTGGCGCTGCTGGTAAAAAAGGAATCGGTGTTTCTTTAAATACGGCTGTGACTTTTGAAATTCCTCTTCAATATATTCACGTTCAAAATAAATTCGGATCCGGAAAAACAGGAGCGCATGTATTGGAAGAACAGGAGAATGAAAGCTGGGGAGCAGCATTGGACAAAGGCGAACTTTGGGCGCAATGGAATACCAACGGTGTAAAAACACCCCTGATCTCACATCCTGACCGTTTCAAGGATTTCTTTCAAACAGGCGTTACCAATACCAATAATGTTTCTGTGAACGGGAATTATGACAAAGGAAATTTTAGATTGTCTGTTGGAAATATGACCAATAAGGGAATAATTCCTACCATGAATCTTTCCCGTTTGACTGTCGCGCTTAACACAGCTTATAACATTACGGATAAATTAAAGGCAACTTTCAACCTGAACATTACAGAATCAGGCTCAGACAACAGACCGTTGATTGACGCTTCGCGTAATGATCCTGTTAGAAGTATTTACGAAACCGGTGCTCAGGTTGATATCAATGATCTGAGAGATTACTGGTTGCCAGGCCAGGAAGGAATAGCGCAGCGGAAATATAAGGATAAGCAGAATAACCCTTTTTATCTTGTACATGAAAACCCGACTGGTTTCAAACGTGACAGAACAGTTAGTAAAATTCAGCTGGATTATAGTCTTAGTAAAGAATTTTCTGTTACAGCACGTTATGCAAGAGATGCATATAATGAATTGTTTGAAGCAAAAAAGGCTTTCAACAACTTTGAATATGTCAACGGCGCTTACAACATTAAAAATACTTTTACCAAGGAAACTAACCTTGATCTGATTGTAGCATACAAGAAAAACCTTGGACCAAATTGGAGTTTGAACGCTATGGCCGGCGGTAACCGTCTTGAACAGTATGGACGGGCTCTGGAAAATAATGCCGGTTCACTGGTTGTTCCTGGCTTATACAATATTGCAAATGGTGCTCCCGGAACGGTAACTTATTCAAGCACGCTTACCCGGAAATTACTTTACGGAGCTTATGGATCTGCTTCGTTAGGGTTTAAAGAAATGGTTTACCTGGATCTGACAGCCCGTAACGACTGGACCAGTACGCTGCCAAAAGGAAACAATTCGTACTTCTATCCATCTGCTTCTTTAAGTGTTCTGATCTCGGAAATGGTGAATTTACCTAGCTGGATGAGTTTCGCAAAAGTTAGGGCTGGTTATGCACAGGTAGGTAATGACGTTGCTCCCTATAACCTGATCCAGACGTATGCAACAGCTGCGGACTGGGGAACGGCAAAAAGAATGTATATGGCCGGAACTTTGAAAAACGCAAACCTGAAACCGGAAATCGCGACTTCAATGGAAGTTGGTTTTGATGTGAAATTTTTGAAAAACCGTCTTGGTCTGGAAGCAACTTATTACGACAGAAAAAACAAAAACCAGATTCTTGGGATTTCTGTTCCGGACGAATCAGGCGCAACGAGCAAGCTGATCAATGCGGGTTTAGTACAAAGCAAAGGTTTTGAGCTCGGTATTATGACAACGCCCATCAAAAGAGAAAATCTGACTTTTGATCTGAACGTTACGTTAAGCCGCAACCGCGCTTATATCAGAGAATTGGCAGATGGTATCACTTATTTTGCTACCAATGAGAGCAGTGGCGCTATGGTACGGACTTACACCGGCGGACAAATCGGAGATATTTATGAGCAGCCGATTCTTAAAGTGACAGATCAGAGTTCCCCTTATTATAACTATCCGATCGTAACGGCTGGCGGGCTTTATCAGGCAAACACAGATGTTAGTAAAATCAGAAAAATCGGAAACTTCAATAACAAGTTCCTGATGGGTTTCCAGCCAACTGTGACTTATAAAAACTTCACATTATTTGCCAATATCGACTGGCGTCAGGGTGGATCTTTTTATTCTAACACAATGATGTTCCTTGGTAACAATGGCCAGAGCGAATCTTCACTGACGGGAGTACCATATGATGCTTCACAAAGTCTGGTTGACCAGATTAAGGCTGACCCGAGCAAATATCTTGGAAACTGGGTAGGTGGAAGAAATGCTGAATATCATGGAATGGCATGGCCTGAAGGAAGTACCGAATCTAAAATCAGAGTTCAGGACGCAAGTTTAGAACCAGGTGTATTTGCTACAAAAAATGCTGCCGGGGAAACGGTTTATACTGAAAACCTGGGTGGTACGGGAAGTAAATGGCTGGATCCTTTTAGCGCTTATCGTTACGCAAACCGTCCTTTCCCAAGCCGGAATATGTACAGTGCAACGTATGTAAAGCTTCGTGAAGTTTCTATCAGCTATCGCTTGCCAAGAGCTTTTGTGAACAAGTTTAGAGTACAAAATGCTTCGGTTGCTATTGTAGGTAACAACTTATATATGTGGACAAAAGCTGGAATTAAGGGATTTGATCCGGAAAAAGCTTTTCAACAAAACAGTGGAACAGGAACCTGGACACAGGGTATAGAATATTATAATATCATGCCTTTCACCGGTTCATTAGGATTTAAACTGAATGTTGATTTTTAAACTGAAATACAAAATGAAAGCTATAAAATCGATATACATTGCTCTTTTTGCTACGTTATGTCTGTTCTCGACTTCGTGTCAGGATCTGACAGATACAAACGTGAATCCCAACGCGGCTGAAAACGTATCGTCAAATTATATTTTGACCTATGTTCTCACTAATACTGGCAAAATTATTTATACGCTCGGGAAAGACGGCTCCAAAATTGGTGCGACTATGCAATACATGCAGGCCGGAACCAATGAAGGCGCAGCCATTATTAATCAATATGCATGGGTTCAGGAAGGCTGGATCAGTGCTTCCGGTGCGAGTGTTTTTGACGTACTGCGGAATAATAAGATTATTTATGACAACGGTGTTCGTGATAATAACCGTTTCTTTCAGGCAATCTCACTTACGATGAAATCACTGGTTTTCGGACTGATGGCGGATTTGTACGGAGATATTCCTTATTCTGACGCATTGCAAGCCAGTTCAGGAGATTATTTTCCAAAATATGATGCGCAGGCAGATGTTTACAAAGGAATACTAACCGATTTGAAAACAGCAAGTGATTTGCTGGGCAGTCTGGAAGCAAAAGATGCGATCAGCGCTACTTCTGATGTAATGTATAAAGGTGACGGCGCCAAATGGAAAAAATTTGCCAACTCATTACGTCTGCGGTATTGCCTGAGACTGGCCGACAAAAAAGCAGAAATGAGTGCGCTAGGTATCAATCTTGAAACAGAATTTACCCAAGCCAGTGCGGCTGCTTTTGCAAGTACTACTGATAATGCGGTGATGAGCTTTCTTGGGACAACTGCTGATAATTCGAATCCGGGTGGACTTCTGAATTCTGCTAATCCTAATTATTTATTGAAGCCTGGAAAACCATTTGTAGATAAACTGATCACGCTTAAAGATCCAAGACTTGAACGCTGGATTGCACCGGTTTTGAGAAAATGGGATTCAAAAGTTACAGCAGCAACCACCAAAACGGTTGTCAATCAGTTTGGCGAAAGTTACTCGGTTATCTATGTTCCTTCTACGGCTGCGAGCGCTGATACTTCTTTGTATGTTGGACTTCCGATTGGTATGTCAATAACCTCAGGCATTGCTTATAATAAAGGAAATGACGCAGCTACTTATCCTAATGAACGTAATCCGTACATTTCCTACATCCATGACCGCTACCGAAAAAATACAGACCCATATGCAACCATGGATTTAATGACTTATGATGAGGTAGAATTTATTTTGTCTGAGGCGGCTTTGCTTGGCGGTTTTGGAGCGAGTGATCCGAAACACATTACAAAAATGCAATCCGTGCTTCTATGACTAAGGCAGGTGTATTTACTTCGACGACATTTAATTTTGATAATTATTATGCTCAACCGTTAGTTGCTTACACAGGCGCTACCAATAAACAAGAGCGTATTTTAGAACAAAAATGGATATCTTCCTGGTTTGGAGTGCAGTCGTGGTTTGACTGGCGCCGTACCGGATTTCCAGCTTTGAAGACGGGAGATGTAGCCCAGTACGGCCCGGCATTGCCGATTCGCTATATGTATCCGGTGGCAAATGCTGATCCAAAATATCAGGTCAATTATAAAGCGGCGATTGATAAACTGGTGCCAACAAATTATGTTCCGTCGGGACAAAGTAAAGACCATCATTATTCGAGAGTCTGGCTGATTCAGGGCTTGACAAAACCGTACTGACAGATTTAATTTTAAAAGTAAAAGGTGTTATTCGGCAAAACATAAAGTTGCCGGATAACACCTTTGTCATAAATAAATCCTGAATAGTTAAACTTCCGCTTGAATAGAATTGCAATTGTTAGTACTTATTAAGTTAGAAACAGTAGGATATAGCAGCCACCGCCCGATTCAATTTACTAACATGAAACCTCACTTTCATAAGGTCCCCATAAAATCCCAAAATTCGTTCAGCATCAGGCATGAGCAGGAATCAAGCTTTGGTACGGTCTGGCATTATCACCCTGAACTTGAATTGCATTACTTGATCAAAGGACATGGTGTTCGATTTATTGGCGATGATATCAGTAACTTTTCTGATGGCGAATTAATTCTTCTGGGAGAAAATCTGCCGCATACCTGGCGGGTTGAAGGTGGGAGACAGTTCAGCGGTTGAGGTCATTATTATTCATTTTTTGCCGGATTGTCTTGGAGCAGATCTACTGAATCTTCCGGAAGCTTACCTTATCCCAAAACTTTTTGAAAAGGCAAAAAAGGGACTTGTTGTCAATGGAAAAGCAAAAGAAGAAGTTATTGCATTAATGCGTTCAGCGGTGACAATGCAAAATCTGGATCGATTAATTGCTTTGTTAACAATTCTGAAAATCCTGGCAGAAACGAATGAAACAGAAACGATAACTTCCGCTCACGCATTTTATAAATCTAACGATTCGGAAACATTACGTTTGAATAAAGTCTATGCCTATACTTTATCAAACTATAAAAGCCCTATCACGTTGCAGGAAGTTGCTGCAATTGCAAATCTTGGTGTGACTTCTTTTTGCCGTTATTTCAAACTGATGACAAAGAAAACGTACAATGATTTTCTTGTCGAAATTCGTATTAGTCATGCCTGTCGTTTTTTAATAGAAGACAGACAGACAATTGAAGTGATTTGTTTTGAATGCGGTTTTAATAACATTTCAAACTTCTACCGCCATTTCAAAAACGTGACAGACATGACGCCTTTGGAATACAAAAGGAAGTATTTGTTCAAAGCAAAAAAGGAAGTCGGAAGAGTTGCTGAAAGTGTGAAATAGATTTTGATAAAAGAAAACAGCACTAGAAAGAAGTTTATCAACTGTTCTTTCTAATGCCATTTATAAGCTAAAATATTGTTAATAACAGTAGTCTGACCACCGAAAGCCGACCGCTGATGTATTAGTTATCGTGATTCTTCATCCATTCGTCCATCGAGAATTTTCCTGATCCGATAATCGTAAAAGTTATAACAAGAATAAGCGTGATGGCCGACAGCCACAATTCGGAATTGAAATAGGAAAAGCCAGTTCTCAGGTTTACCATGAATACCGCTGCAATCAAAATCGGAATTTGAAAGATGGACGCTGTTCGGGTAAGGCATCCGAGCGCAATCAAAAATCCTCCAAAAATGTGAGCAAAAGCCACATAGTGAACGGCCATCACAGAATATAAATGAAAATCCATATTACTGATCAGGTGCGAGAGCCGGGCCGTGTCGCTGATAAAACTGATACCTTTTACAAACAAAAGCACGCCCAGGCCAATACGAACTACATCCATCCAAGCCGGGTGATGTGTATCACCCCAGCGTTCAATCCGGTTAATTGTTTCCATAACTGTCAGAATGTTTTGATTTTCAGAAAGTTATAAAATTGAAAAGCCGAAGTCAATAGATAAATTATCTTTTTAATTTGAAAAGTGCATTTTTGATGGGAATTGAAATTTCGATTCATTAATGTTCAATCAAGGAAGTATGTTTTGTATCCTTCATTGTGATATAAACGGTCAGCGAAATCAAAATACAAGCTGTAACATACCAGTAATAATAACTTTCATGTCCGGCATTTTTGAACCAAAGTGCCAGATATTCAGCCGTTCCGCCAAAAATTGCGACTGTTAAGGAATAAGGTAATCCAACACCGAGCGCACGCACTTCAACCGGAAATAATTCTGCTTTTACCACCGCATTAATGGAAGTATAACCGCTGACAATAATTAAAGCACCCATCAGCAAACCGAATGCTCCCCACTGTGTTGAAGTGTGACTCAAAGTAGTCAGCAATGGAACCGTGCATAATGTTCCTAAAACTCCGAATCCTATCAATAGCGGTCTTCGGCCCACTTTATCACTCAAAGCGCCAAAAACAGGTTGTAGCAAAGCAAAAATCAGAAGTGAGCAAAAAGTTAAAGTCGTTGACTGGCCTTTGGTTAATCCAACCGTGTTTACCAGGAATTTCTGCATGTAAGTGGTATAAGTATAAAAAGCCAAAGTACCGCCAAGCGTTAATCCTACCACAACAGAAAGTGCTTTTGGGTGTTTTAAAAGCTCTTTTATCGAACCTTCTTTTTTGACAGCGGAAGTACTTTTATTTCTGAAAGCTTCCGTTTCATGTAAATTGCTCCGCAGATAAAGCGCTATTAACGAAAGTATGGCACCAATCACAAACGGAATCCGCCATCCCCATTCGTGCATTTGCTGTTCGGTTAAAAATATTCTTTGCAGGATTAGTTGTAAACCAAGCGCAATTAACTGTCCGCCGATTAAGGTAACGTATTGAAAACTGGAATAAAATCCTCGTCTTTCTTTGGTTGCCACTTCGCTCAAATAGGTAGCAGAAGTTCCGTATTCTCCACCAACGCTTAATCCTTGTAGCAATCGGGCAACCAATAGTAAAATAGGCGCAGCGATTCCGATCGTGCTATAACCGGGTAAAAATGCTATAAGTAAAGAACCAAAAGACATGAGTAAAACTGACAAAGTCATGGCTTCTTTTCTTCCTTTTGTATCCGCTAGTTTTCCAAAAACATAACCACCAATTGGGCGCATTAAAAAGCCGACAGCAAAAATCCCGGCGGTATTAATAAGTTGAACGGTAGGGTTGGAGCCGGGAAAAAATGTTCCGGCAAAATAAAGAGAAAATGCAGAATAGGCATACCAGTCATACCATTCGACCAGATTACCAATGGAACCACCCATAATGGCTTTCAGTCGCCAGCTGGTATCGTTATTATGCGGAAGTGTCTCGGAAGTATTTGTTTCTATCATTTAAATTAAGGAGTTTCAGGGAAAATGGCAGTTTCTTAAAGATAGAAGATTTTACGGACAGGTTATGCAGAGATACTGAAAATGTTACTAATAGATCGAGTGAGTTTTTATTGATTAAAATTGAAAACTGCTGAAAGAGAAACCCGAATTCTGATAGAAATCTTTTATGAAAATATTTGCAAACAAGAAAATCCGAAATGTGTCAATAGTGCTGACAATTATTCATGCTTTGGCATTAATGTATACTCCTCGTACTTCATGGAGTCCTAACCCAAAGGAAATGGGATTTTGGCTGGCGATTTGCAGTGCAGTTTTTAGCACGGTTGTTATTAATTTATTTTTCGTGAAGTTTTCGGGTAAAGAGTAATGCAGAGTTTGTGATTTTTGTTATTGAGTTCCTTAATTAAAGTGTAACAAACGCCGGACAATAGAACCCCGATTGCAAATCGGGCTAGCGAAATATATCTAAATTAGTCTTTTATCAATTTCTGAATAATGACCGAAGCCTTATCAACCAAACCACTGTGTCCGGAAGGAAGTAGGAAATATTGTTCGGGTGGAACAAGTACAGATAATTTCTTCATCCCTTTTTCATTAAGAACTTTATCATACTTACCAACAAACAGGTAAACTTTTACGTGATCCAGGTTTTTATAAAGTGCAGGAATATTGAATTTTAGCATTCGAAAGGCCAGCCATGATTTGTAGATAAGTTCCTGTCTTTTAGGGTCAGTCAGCATATATTGTGTAAAACGTATCAGGCTACTGTGGATAAGTCCGGCTTTCGCAAATCTGTTAGCGACTTTAATTAAGGTGTCAGGATTTTTTAATGACCAGTTGAAAAGTTTTCTTGCAGGCCAAAACCGGGATGCCAAAGTATAGACCGGATGTTCAGAAACACCGTCGGGCGCTATCAAAAATGCATTATCAATTTGTAATGAAAAAGCTTCAAGTGTTGCCAAAGCAAAACGGCCACCCATGCTAAAAGCCATTACATCAAAACGATCAATTTTATTTTTTTGTAAAAATTCTGAGATTAGTTTTTTCCATAAAGCTTTGGTAACTACATCCTGATCCAAAAAGGAATCATCACCTCTGATACCTTTACTTTGTCCATGGAAAAATAAGTCGAAAGCGTAGATTGTATACTGATTACCTGCAAGTTGTGAAAAGTATCGGAAACAGGAAAATCCATTTTGAGTGATACCATGGAAAGCGAGAAGGATTTTTGGGCCGTGACCGAGGCGATGGTAGTTTAAAGGCATGTTCTAATTAGTAAGGCTACCCAATAGTTAAGGCATATATTCTTTAAAATCATCTAATGTCTCGTCGAAATCATCTGGTATTTTAAAGGTTGCTTTCATCATACCAAATTTTAGAGGTGTTTTGAGAAGATTTTTCTTCTGGTCTTCCTTATTAAAATCCGTTTGATCCTCAATTAAATCGTTAGAAACTGATTTTTTCTCCCCAGCCAATAATAAATTAAATATGTCTTCCATTATAAGGGGCATGATCCGTCAAATTGATAATTATATCCGTTCTTCGACCTTTTTCATCAACAATATATTGAATCCCTTTTATCTTTCTTTTTTATGTAAAAACCTCCGGACTAATTCTTGAAAGACACTGTCCGGAGGTTTTATTTATCTCAATATTCTTAATACTCCATCAAATAAGCCTTAATGAAATCATTGATCTCACCATTTAATACAGCATCCGTATTTGAAGTCTGGTGATCGGTACGGTGATCTTTTACGCGACGGTCGTCCAAAACATAACTGCGGATTTGCGAACCCCATTCGATTTTACGTTTGGAAGCTTCCACTTCTGCACGGGCTGAGTTACGTTTTTCAAGTTCAATCTGATACAGACGGGATTTCAATAAGCGAATTGCAACTTCTTTATTCATCAACTGAGAACGTTCCTGCTGACAGGCAATAATGATTCCCGAAGGTTTGTGATGCAGACGAACTGCCGTTTCCACCTTGTTCACATTCTGTCCACCAGCACCACCGGAACGATAAGTATCCCAGGTAATATCAGCCAGATTGACATCAATTTCAATGTTGTCATCCGCCAACGGATACACATAAACCGAAGTAAATGAAGTATGGCGACGGGCATTGGAATCAAAAGGAGAAATCCGAACCAGACGGTGAACGCCGTTTTCTGACTTCAAATTTCCGTAAGCATATTCACCGTAAATTTCCAGAGTTACTGATTTAACACCAGCCACATCGCCATCCTGCAAATCTACCTCACGTACTTTATAGCCATTTTTCTCAGCCCACATGATGTACATCCGCATCAGCATCGATGCCCAGTCCTGCGACTCAGTTCCACCGGCACCGGAATTGATTTCAATAACGGCAGGAAGTTCGTCGCCTTCTTCGCCCATCATTTTCCGGAATTCAATTTCGTCAAGTTTGTCTTACAGCTTTTTGCCTTCTTCGTCTACCTCTTCTTCGGTAGCTTCACTTGGCTTCATAAAACTCCCAGATCGTATCCAGGTCATCGCGTAATCGGGAAAGTTCTTCAAATCCTGTTGTCCAGAATTTCAAGTCCGCGAATTTCCTTCATTGTTTTCTCCGCCCGTTCTGAGTCACTCCAGAATTCCGGTTGAGAAGTTTGTTGTTCAAGGTCTTCTAGCTGTTTTTTTCGGTTACCGTAGTCAAAGATACCTCCCCAAAGCCTCTACACGGGCCTTCAAGTCTTTCAATTGCTCTAGTGTCATTGAATTTTTTGAATTTTTAGTTAGAAAATTTATTAAGAATTTTGGCTCCAATTGTTATAGAATATTGTTACCATGCAATGCAAAGGTATAACAATTCAGGATTAGTGTCAGTTTCACATAAATACGTAACTGTTAACATGTAGTGTTTCCAGCAAATCCTCGTACCTTTGCATGAAATTTTTGTCAACCCATTTCTTTCAAATAAAAATACCAGAAAATGGCTCAAACGTATGACGTGATTGTAATTGGTAGCGGTCCTGGCGGATATCCGGCAGCTATTCGTGCTTCCCAATTAGGACTTGAAAGTAGCAATTGTTGAAAAAGAACTTTTAGGTGGAATTTGCCTTAACTGGGGCTGTATTCCAACCAAAGCCCTTCTTAAAAGTGCGCAGGTTTTTGAATACATTAAGCATGCAAAAGACTACGGTATCAATGTAGGTGAATCTTCTGCTGATTTCGGAGGCGTTATCAAACGTAGCCGTGGTGTTGCAGACAGCATGAGCAAAGGAGTTTCTTTCCTGATGAAGAAGAATAAAATCGACGTCATCATGGGAACCGGTAAAGTGAAAGGTGAAAAAACAGTTGAAGTTACTGACAAGGACGGAAAGAAAACTGATTATACTGCTGGTAAAGGTGTTGTAATTGCAACAGGTGCACGTGCCCGCGAATTGCCAAATATCAAAATTGACGGTACAGAAAGTAATTGAATACCGTAAAGCAATGAGCCTTGAAACACAGCCAAAAAGTCTTTTGGTAGTTGGTTCCGGTGCGATCGGAATGGAGTTTGCATATGTGTATGCAACAATGGGTACGAAAGTTACTGTTGTTGAATTCCTTCCAAATCTTGTTCCTGTTGAGGATGAAGACATTTCAAAAGAAATCGCAAAACAATACAAAAAACTAGGTGTTGATACTTATGTTAACTCTTCTGTTGAGAAAGTTGATACAAGCGGAAATGGTTGCAAAGTGTCTGTGAAAACACCGGATGGAGAAAAAACTTTTGAAGTTGATGTAGTTCTTTCAGCAGCTGGTATCGTTTCGAATATCGAAAATATTGGTTTGGAAGAAGCTGGTATCAAAACAGACAAAGGTAAAATTTCTGTTAACGAATGGTACGAAACCAATGTTCCAGGTTTCTATGCAATCGGTGACTGTACGCCTGGCCCTGCTTTGGCACACGTTGCTACTGCGGAAGGTATTATTTGCGCAGAGAAAATTGCAGGTCACAAAACAGAAGCTTTGGATTATGGAAACATTCCGGGCTGTACGTATTGCCAGCCTGAAATTGCATCTGTTGGTTTCACTGAGAAAAAAGCGAAAGAAGCTGGTTACGAAATTAAAGTTGGTAAATTTCCATTCAAAGCATCTGGTAAAGCTACGGCTGCCGGCGCTACGGATGGTTTCGTAAAAGTAATTTTTGATGCTAAATATGGTGAATTCCTTGGAGCGCACATGATTGGTGCAAACGTTACTGAAATGATCGCTGAGGTTGTAGTTGCCCGTAAACTGGAAACAACTGCACACGAAATCATGCGTTCAATTCACCCGCACCCAACCATGTCTGAAGCTTTGAAAGGAGCAACTGAGGCGGCTTACGGTGAAGCAATTGATCTTTAGGTTTTAGGCGTTGGCTTTTAGCAATTAGCTTTTGCTATTGAATATTATGAAAACCCTGGTGGATTTAGGTCCGCCGGGGTTTTTGTTTTTTACGTAAACTGGTCAACCAGAATTACATTTTTTTGAATACTTGTAATTAAAATTTCCATAGCTTTATATCAATAACAACTTGTTAATGACATGTCTCATAGTGACTTTCATATAAAATCACAGTATTCTGAAAATATAGAAAATTTCAGCAGGCTTAACCGTTTGGCAGGAAAGCTATATCGTTCGAATCCACTAAATAAAAAATCGATTTGTATGGATATTAGTAGTGAAGATGTGCAGAAGCTTTTGAAAAGTCTTAATCACTTTCAGGTAAAATATCTTTTAATAGGAGGAATGGCGGGAGTAGTTCACGGGCACATTCGTACTACACAGGATATGGATATTTGGGTGAAAAATGATCTGGAAAATACCAAAGCACTAATCAAAGCTCTATCCGAAAATGATGTTGTTGGCAGCGATTTGCTTTTAAACATGCCACTTATTTTCGGCTATACTTCTGTCCGTTTTGGAATGTCAGGATTTGAATTGGATCTTGGACATTCACTAAAAGCATTTTCGGAAGCCGATTTCGATGCTTGTTATGAACGAGCTTTGCAAGCCGATCTTGATGGAATTCCATTTCCTGTTATTCACCTTCGGGATTTGATAATAGAAAAAGAGGCAACAGGACGGCGGAAAGATTTAGCTGATATTGAAGAATTACAGCGTATTTGGGAAGAGCAGCAGTTGTAAAATTTAATATTGATTTAGTCAATTTACAGCATGTCAAATCTGAATTAAATTGACATGCTGTAAATTTATTTTATTTCACTTTTTGCCGGCGCTCCATCGCTTCTCTCCATGTGGTCAGAATAATGCCTTCTTTTTCAATATATTTTCTCAATTCCGGATCGATCATAGCCAGAAAATCGCCTTCACGTGTCGGGTAAGAATCTGTGATCTTTGGAAATATTTCGGAGTGAATCGTGCAGTGCATGATCACCATTGTAAGTCCGGGTTTAATATTTTTGATGGCCTCAATATATTTCTGCGTTTTGTATTTTTGAAGTGCCTTTTCAGATTTGTCACCAGATTCCGGTCCTTTCCAGCCATAACTTGAATTTTCCAAATCGTCTAAAACAGGTAATCCTGCATCCCAAAGCTGCTTTCCAACCACTTGTGTCATCGCCAATTGATCAGCAATCATTTTTTCCTGAACCTGGACAACAGAATTATGTCCGCCGGGAAACATGACAGGAATTTTTTCTTCCATACCAACTTTCAAATAGCGCTGCAAAAATTCAGGAGTTGCAAATAATGTTCCCATATGTGAGTCCAGATGTGTGGGCGTGAAACCCATGGTTCTTGCGCGGTCAAGCTGGGCGCGGATTTCTTTTTCAACTTCATCAGGCGAAGCATTTTTAACAACCTCGGCAACACCTCTCCACATAGCACCTTCGGAATCTACCAGACCTTTCACCTGATTTTTTCCGGCAAGCGGTCCCCAGCGGTAATCTTTCCATTCCGATGTCATGGTTAAATGCAAACCCGCATCTGTCTTTGGATTTTCTTTTAAATAATGAACAAAACCGGGTACCCAGCCACAAGGCATCATTACACTTAGAGAAGTTGCAACACCTTCTTTTATCGCTTTAATCGCTCCCTGATTAGATTCATAAGACATGCCGACATCATCGACATGGACAATCAAAACTTTTTTTCCTTTAGGATAACCTAGTTTTTCTGCGAAAGTTTGGTCAGTGCTTTGTGCGCGAAGAACGGAAGTAACCAGAATTAATAATATTGATAACGATCTAGTCATAAAGTTTTTAATTTTTGTTTGTTCAAAGTTCAGTGCCAACTCCTCCTTATATTATACACACAATGGAAAGTTTAGTACTACTTTTTTTACTCGCTTTCTTTTCCGGATTTCATTTAAAAGCGCAGCTTCCCAAGGTTAAAGATCTGCTAAAAGAAAAAATTATATATCTGGATGCCAATCGATATATTGCTGATAATAGTGGTAAAAATGCTCACTCATCGGAAAAATTCCTTTATGATATTATAAAGAAAAGATCCCTGAATATTGAGAAAATTATTTACTCAGGAGCATACCTAAACAACGCTCCGCTTTTCATGACTTTCCAGGATTTTGAAAACCGGATAAAAAATACAGATTTCTCAATTTACAACAGGGATAAGAAGTAACCAGCTCAACCGCTAATAAATACAAATACAATACCAAATTCATTTCCTCGTTATTTGCCGAAACACCCCGACAAATAACGCATGAAATTTACCCGACATTTACTTTTCGGATTTCTTTTTACGACGGTTTCGTCGGTTCAGGCTCAGCATTTTGCTTTGAGCCGGTTGTTTTATCCAAATGTAACGCTGAAAGCGGATTACAATGTTCCTTCCAATCTCGGTGGTGGAACTGGAAAAGATTTTGGATATTCCCGTGCAGGATTTTTCGGGATTATGCCCATTCAAAGTGAAGTTCAACTGGGATATAGTCTGCAAAAGAAATTTGATTTACGCGCTGTACACACGGTTTTGCTCACACAATACACACAAATTCAACCCACAGTAGAAGGCAAAAATATTCCGGATAATGGATATAAAACTTTATCGGTTGGGGTAATCCGATTACAAGCCAGTATTAAAGACCGACTTTGGGTTTATGGTGGAGGATTGGGAATGACGGAAAGTAATGAAACATTTTTTACTCCTCAGCCATTTTTCTGGGGTGGCGCGGCAAGGATGCATATTCTTGGACTACACACACAGATTATGTACGGCTCAATTTTGACGTATAATCAAAAAGTACGTTTTGTTCCGGTTTTCGGGTTGAATAAACGTTTTGGAAGAGACTGGCGGGTTTCTGCGTTATTACCTTTTATGATGAATGTAAATTACCGTTCTACAAACTGGTTTAACGTTGATATGTTAGCCGGGTTAAATGGATATAGCGGTGGTTTCCAGATACAAACCCCGGAAGAAAAAATGTTGAGAAGAGAAAATTATCGTCAGATAAAACTAGGTGTTTCTGCCAACGCGCATTTGTTTACAGTGCTGAATATTTCTCTGGAAGCTGGTGTGACGACTTTTCGTCAGCTGAAAACTTTCAACAGTGCACATGAAACGTTGACCGCTTACACACCTGCGACAACACCATATATCGGAGCAAGCGTCCGTTATATTACAAGTAAATCAAAATTATCAAATAGATTTACGCGTAAGATGGGATTGGGTGGAGGTGGTGGTATTAACTGGTAAATAAATACTAAAAATCATGAAGAAATACGTCTTTATCTTTTTTGTAATCAGCTTTTTATCAGCTTGCAAAAACAGCAAAAAAATGAACGCTAATTCCTCAGAAACTACATCTTCACTTTCTTCTCTGGAAGGTACCTGGCAGTTGAACTATCTTATGGTGCCAGGAAAATCATTTGAAGAATTGTATCCAGATAAAAAACCTGAAATCAAGTTTGAATTAGGTGAAAAAAGATTCAGTGGAAATACGAGCTGCAATTCTTTCACAGGAAAACTTAATCTTGATGGTAACAAAATCAATTTCCGTGATCCTTACGTGATGACGAAAATGATGTGTCCGGGAGAAGGAGAAAGCGTATTTACTCAAACGTTAAATAAAGTAAATACTTATGCTGTGACAGACGGCAATACGCTAAACTTTATCAGCGGAGATATAGCAATCATGCGATTTACAAAAAAATAGGAGCCTAAAAGATGCAGAGTATTTTAATACATTTATCCTAAATCAATCCGAATTTTTCAGCTTCGGTTTTCAACAGTGCTTTATCAATCGGTACTACACCAACCAATTCACAAACCAAACCGCCACCAAGATTAGAAATTCCTGCTATTGACCGTGGCGGAAGCCCTAGCGCAACACAGCAAGCCGCTATACTAATAACCGTATCACCAGCTCCTGAAACATCGGCAATCTGGCGAATATGTGCAGGGAGTTTATGAACTTCTTCCTGAAAATCAATAATAACCCCCCGTTCGGAAAGCGTGATCAAAGCACCTTTTGCATGTCAACGTTTCTTTCAATTGTTGAACAGTAGCCTGTAATTCAGCAGGATTATCCACATTGAATTCGACTTTCAAACCTTCCCGTAGTTCTTTCAGGTTTGGTTTGAAAAGTGTTACATTATTGTAAGAAAGGAAATTACGTTTTTTAGGATCGACTACTGTTGGAACATTATGTTCGTATCGCAAAATCAGTAATTTCTTTTATGGATTCCGCGGTCAAAACACCTTTGTCATAATCTTCAAAAATAATGACATTGCAGGAAGGAATTAATTCTTTCGCTTTATTAACGAGTCTGTCTTTTTCTTCGTTTGAAACAGGTTTATCTGTTTCGGTATCAATTCTTACAACTTGTTGGGAGCCTGCAATTATTCTTTCTTTTATAGTTGTAATTCTATCATTACTGCGAATCAATCCCTCACAATTAAGGCCTTTTTCTTTCAGACTGTTTTCCAGCAAATCGCCAGAACTATCAGTACCGATAACTGTACAAACAATTGCTTCTGCGCCAAGTGCCTGAACATTCAAAAGTACATTTCCTGCTCCGCCAAGACGGTATTCACGATTACTGACATTAACTACCGGAACTGGTGCTTCGGGAGAAATTCGTTCTACTTTTCCCCAGACATAGGAGTCAAGCATAACATCGCCAATGACAAGAACGCGTAAAGTATTGAATGCTTCAAAAACCTGATGGATATTCATTAAAAGTAATTTTGCCTGGTTTCCCGTTGTTGATGAATGAATTTAAATAGCCGTCTTAACCGACAGCGGCCAAAATTCGTACAAAGGTTTTAAAAAATCAAACCAATCAGACATTAGCAACAAAATGCATGCTTGTAATTTGAAAACGTTTGTTGAGATAAAGACGATGTGCATCGGTTCTGGCAGTACTAACTCCGGAGTCTAAGATGAACCTGAGTCGTATCCTTCTTTTTTGGCATAATCCAGTATCCAGTCGACCAATTTTCCTGCATAACCTTTCCCACGGTTTCCCGGAAGTGTGGATAAGTCGTCAATGTAAATGTATTTTCCACGGAAGAGATTGTAGCCGGTTTCAAAAACAGCAACAGCCGCAGCTTGTCTATTTTCTTCAATAAAAATAATTTGCCGGTTGTCTGCCAAAGTTTTTTGAACGGCTTCAAGATACAAATCGTCCGTTAAAGCAAGGCCGCAACGCCTGAATAGCGCTGCGGCATTTTAGGATGTCGCTTTCCGTTGCAACAACTTGTACGTTTGTCATACCTGTGTTCCAGGAAAAGATAAATGACTAAGATTATGTCCCATTTTATCACGCTTGGTCAGCAGATATTTTTCGTTGTAGGGATTTGAGGGAATTTCAATCGATACCGAATCAACAATTTCCAGTCCGTAACCGATTAATCCTGCACGTTTTTTAGGATTATTTGTGATCAGTTTTATTTTGGTAATATCAAGGTCACGTAAGAATCTGTGCACCAACGCCGTAATCACGTTCGTCACTTCCGAAAACCGAGTTCAAGATTTGCTTCTACGGTATCGCGGCCCATTTCCTGAAGCTTGTAGGCTTTCAGTTTATTTAGCAAACCGATTCCGCGACCTTCCTGATTCATGTAAACGATCACACCTTTTCCGGCTTTGTCCACCAAATCCATGGCTGCATGAAGCTGAGGACCGCAGTCGCAACGGCATGAACCGAAAATATCGCCGGTCATACAGGAAGAATGTACCCGAACCAAAACTGGCTCATCTTTTTCCCAGGTACCTTTTACCAAAGCCAAATGCAAGATCACCCGTATTAACCTGACGATAAGCGATCAGATCAAAATGGCCCCATTCGGTAGGCATATCCACACCGATTTCTCTTTTGATCAGAGATTCTTTGCGCAAACGATATTCAATCAGATCTTTAATACTAACCAGTTTTAAATTGAAGCGATTGGCAATTTCCCGGAGCTGAGGTAAGACGAGCCATTGAACCGTCCTCGTTCAAAATTTCAACCAGAACACCCGCAGGAGCTAACCCTGCAAGTCTTGGAAAATCGATAGCAGCTTCCGTATGTCCGGTGCGTCTTAAAACACCACCTTTTTTTGCTCTTAAAGGAAATATATGTCCCGGGCGACCAAGATCAGCTGGTTTTGTATCCGGATTAACAAGTGCCTGAATCGTTTTTGCGCGATCGCTGGCAGAAATTCCGGTTGTGCAGCCATTTCCCAATAAATCAACAGAAACGGTGAATGCAGTTTCATGAAGAGCGGTATTATTTCCGACCATCATGTCCAGTTCCAGTTCCACGCAGCGCTCTTCTGTAATCGGCGACACAAATTAATCCGCGGCCTTCCTTGGCCATAAAATTGACAATTTCAGGTGTTACCAACTCTGCGGCGCAAATAAAATCACCTTCATTTTCACGATCTTCATCATCTACGACAATAATCATTTCGCCTTTTCTGATCGCTTCAATGGCATCTTCTATCGAATCCAGTACTATGGAATTACTATTATTATTCATTATTCGGGTAGACAAAAAATAGTTTTACAGGAAAACACGTTTTAAGATATAAAGGTACAGTCTTAATGTTGAAATGTCTTAATTTTGCGCCTTCAATGAGTGAACAATCCATTTCAATGAAGGGTTTCAAAGTGTGTTATTTCCAGGTTAGTACGTGTCTTTATTTACTTTTGATACATACTTCATGAGATTACAATTACTGTTTATATTTTTTATTGCGTTTTTACTTCAATCTTTTTACGCCAATGGGCAAGCCCCGGTTGTTACTCCCGGGTATTGCAGCACCGGTGGAGGTGATTTTGATGTTCTTCCATTTGAGGGATGCGGAAGCGTTACTGTAACGTTGAAAAATAATGTTGTTGGTGCTCAGAATGTGGGTTATATAACCAATTATGATGGTATTAGCGAGCCATCTGGTCTTAAAGATGTGTTTTCAGAAACTTACAGCCAGCCTGGAATTTACACAATTTTACAAGGAGGAAGCAAAGCGGGTGTAGGTTTTACTTTGTGCAAACAGGTTACTGTTTATGAAAGAAAAAGGTCAATGCTGTTTTAGAATCATGTGGTATTATTTCAAAAGTTACCATTGTAGATGACGCCATTGCCAGATCCTACGATCATATCGAAATTAATTGGGGAGACGGGAAAGCAAATTCTGAATGGAGAGTTGGTAATGGTCTGGTATTCACACATGCCTATACAGGTACAGTACCACAAATTTCAGTCAAGGGAATTAATAAAGCTGGCGTTGGCTGTACTGGTCTTGAAAATTTATTGTCTGCTACTTCTCAAAACATATCATTTGATACCATTAAAATCAGGAGAGTTGAAATGAGCTCCGATGGTAAAGTCAGTGTTTTATACAAGGGAATAGAAAAGACAGAGACAGAAGTTTTTTTTAGCGATGTAAACGGTACATATAAATCTGTTGAAAAAAATTCTAATGGAGGAGATAATAGTGTTTTAATAGAAAACTTAAATCCTGAAAATCAATATAAAGTAAAACTTGTATCTCAGGATGCTTGCGGAGGCACAATATTGAATGATGAGGTGGGAACTATGGTTCTAAAAACGACCGTTGAAAAAACAGGAAATTTACTTGAATGGAATAAATATGCCTTTCCAAGTGCATTTACCGGTTATCAGCTTCTAAGAGATAATGCACCAATTCATGGTTTTCAGTCTATTGATGACACTAAATGGGTTGACGAAACCGCTGTTTGCGGACAGACTTATGAATATAGAATCGTAGCCCTTACTAATTTACTACGTTCTTTTTCTGCTCCAAAAAAGACAACATTGACAAGTTCAAAGCCTGAAAAAATTACCCAGGCCAGTGTCAGTGTAACGGCTTCCAATATAATAAAAACAGATGTTGTTCTGGCCGGAGATGGATTAACCGGAACATACAATCTTATTGTTGAAAGAGCAGATCTTGGAAGTTCGAACTTTGCCCAAATCTCGGGCGCCAAAAATCAACAGCTTGAATTTGAAGATAAAACTGTGAATACGGGTTCCAAATCGTATTGTTACCGGTTTAGTTACGAAAATTCCTGTCCGCTTCGCTCAGAATTTAGTGATCCGGTTTGTTCTATTTTGCTCCAACAATCAACATCCGATCTCTCCTGGACAAACAGTTCACCTTTTTCGCAGGGCGTAGAATCATATGATGTTATTCAAAATGAATCAAATGTAGGTGCTACGGATACGCCTGTGGGGATGGTCAATACCTATCCCTTAAATTTAAATACACAAACAAAAGCCACTTATTCTTTTCAGATTGTCGGACATTCCAAAAGCGGAAATCTTTTGAGTTTTTCAAATATTGTAAATTACACACAGGAATTTGTCCTGCTTGTTCCTGACGCATTTACACCGAACGCAGATAATATTAATGAAAAATTTGAAATAAAAGGCCTCTTCGTTAATACTTTCAAAATATCTATTTTTAATCGTTGGGGACAGGTTGTATTTCAAACAAATGACATCAATAATAGCTGGGACGGCATTATTAATGGAGAAAAAGCTCCCGCAGGTTCTTATGTTTACAAAGCAGAAATAACGGATAGTACTGATAAATCGTTTTCAAAAAGCGGCGTTTTTCTTCTTATCAGGTAATTTTTTAGTATTTTTCATATGGATAAAATGATATATCCATTGCGAGGAATATTAATTAAAGGGCAATTGGTACCAGTTGGGTCCTACATTTTCAATATTGAAATTGTTAACAATATAAATCAAACCGTTAAAAAAAACGGTACTTTTGTGCTCTTGAAATAATAAGAGACCTGTTTTAATACATCATTAAGATATAGAATAGATATGTTTGGAAATATGGCAGACATGATGGGACTGATGGGCAAAATGAAAGACCTTCAGTCTAAAATGAAAGAAGCTCAGGATCAGCTCGCTGGTATTGTTGAATCGGCGGAATCTGGTGGCGGAATGGTGCGTGCGACCGTAAATGGCCAAAAAACGCTGATCGGACTTGAAATTGATAAGGATCTTATTAATCCTGACGATAAAGAAATGCTTCAGGATTTAATTGTTGCGGCTGTGAATAAAGCATTTGAAAATCTTGAACCAAAAATTAAGGAACATCTGGCAAAAGCAACCGATGGCGTTCTTCCCAACATTCCCGGGTTGGATCTAGGGGGATTCATGAAATAACGTCCCCCGATTAGAATGACTCCAACTGTTGCAATTGTTATCCTGAATTATAATGGCAGGCATTATCTTGAAAAATTTCTTCCGACAGTTTTAAAACATTCGGAGGGTTATGAAATTTGGGTGGCCGATAATGCATCCACAGATCAATCCCTGGAATGGCTTGCAAGTCAGTACCCTGATGTAAAAACGCTTTCTATTGCTGAAAACAAGGGATATGCAGGAGGTTATAATCAGGCACTAAGTCAGATTGATGCCGAATATTACGTTTTATTAAATTCTGATATAGAAGTAACTCCGGGCTGGATTGAACCGGTGATTACTTTTATGGAAACGGATAAAAATATTGCGGCTTGTCAGCCAAAAATCCGAGCTTACGATCTTCCTACGCATTTTGAGTATGCCGGCGCAGCGGGTGGTTACATGGATTACCTCGGTTATCCTTTTTGCCGTGGTCGAATTTTCGATACCCGGGAAGAAGATCTGGGTCAGTATGATGATGAAATTGATGTTTTCTGGGCAACAGGCGCTTGTCTTTTTGTAAGGTCAGATGCCTTTCATAAGGCGAATGGTTTTGACGAACGTTTTTTTGCACATATGGAAGAAATTGATCTTTGCTGGCGATTGCTGAACTTGGGTTATAGAATCACATTCAGCGGAAAATCGGTGGTTTATCACGTAGGTGGCGGCACACTTCACAAGTCTAATCCTCGAAAAACATTTCTGAATTACCGGAATAACCTAATTATGCTTTTCAAAAATCTTCCGAAAGGAAGAAGAAAGAAAACATTGTTTTTCAGGTTAATTCTAGATGGGATTTCCAGTGCTACGTTTTATTGCCTCAGGTGCATGGCCAGACGTTTTTGCCATTATCAGAGCGCATTTTGCATTTTATGCCATGATGCCCAAATTGATAAAAGAGCGGAGCAAACCACTTACAGAGCGCCGCTTTATTACAGAAGTATTGTTTGGGAATATTTTGTTCTTGGGAAAACACCGCTTTTCAGCAACTAACCGGTATTACCTTTCCCGATTAAAGCTCCCAAATCGTAGGCGTATTATGTCTGCGCCAGTTTTGGCGCATTTCCATCCAGAAAGCCAGCACCAGATACAAGATGATCGGCGAGCCGAAGGTCATGAAAGTGGCATAAATGAAGTAACGGCGGATACTACTAGCCGGGAAATTGAGTTTTTCACCCATTCTTGCACAAACTCCAAATATCTGATTCTCTACGAAATAACGAAGATCGATTCATACCTGGCTTTTGGAATAATTAGCTCATAACTAGCAATTTTCTTTGCAATATACAAAGAGTAAAGGAATTTTACGGATCATGATTTATTAGAATTTGACCGTTAACTTGGAAATTTTCAAATTCTTGGTGCAAATAAATTGTTTTCCGAACAATTTTTGTTTCTTTGTGATTAGAAGAAATTGTAAATGGTACATTATTATTGGGATGCCCCGGTAAAAATATCCAAAATTTATTCTGTCAATTGGTTGAGCCTCCCTCAATTATTTGGTAGAATAGCGTTAAGGTTTACTAATGAAACGTTTGCAATTCTTGATGTATTTTCAACTTATTTCATTTTTTTATTTCCACTATTATGCCAACAGGTACTGTAAAATTTTTCAATGAAGCTAAGGGATACGGCTTCATCGTTGAAGACGACACAAACAGAGACATCTTTGTTCACGTGACAGGATTGGGAGGACTTACTATCCGTGAAAACGACCAAGTTGAATACGAAGTCGTTGAAGGAAAAAAAGGACTAAACGCTGTACAAGTTAAAAAATTATAGATTTTTTCTTTCTTGTCAGAACAAAAAAATACCGCAGTGATAAGTTGCGGTATTTTTGTTTTATAGCGAATGAAAAACTATTCAACCCAGGTTTTTACATCGTCAAGTCCTGGCATTTTTTCATCAATCTTCAATTTTTTACGCATTCCGCCCAAATCATTAAATATTTTATTCGGGTTTGCTGCTTTCAATTGTTCAATCGTCAGAATATTCATTTTTTGCAAAGCCGGAATCCATACGGCTGGTACGTTAGCTGCAATGTAATCTGCTTCTTTTGCCATTTCCTGTTTCTTTTCAGGACGCATATGCGGGAAGAAAAGAACTTCCTGAATACTGGCATTATTAGTAAGCAGCATCGTTAGACGGTCAATACCAATTCCGATTCCCGATGTTGGCGGCATACCGTATTCCAGGGAACGAAGGAAATCTTCATCCATTTCCATGGCTTCATCATCGCCACGTTCTTTCAGTTTAAGCTGATCTTCAAAACGTTCGCGCTGTTCAATCGGATCATTTAACTCTGAATAAGCATTGGCAATTTCTCTACCATTTACAAACAACTCAAAGCGCTCAACCATACCTGGTTTTTCACGATGTTTTTTGGTCAAAGGAGACATTTCAACCGGATGATCCGTAATGAAAGTTGGCTGAATGATAAATTCTTCCACTTTTTCGCCAAAGATTTCATCGATCAGTTTTCCTTTGCCCATGCTTTCATTCACTTCCATACCCCAGGCACGGCATTGTTCACGAATCGCAGCTTCGTCCAGCGCATCAACGTTCAATCCTGTATATTGGTGGATTGCGTCTGTAATGCTTAATCTTGGGTAAGGTCCTGCAAAATCCAGCTCAACATCACCAAACATAGCTTTTGTAGTTCCATTGACGGCGATTGCAACCTGTTCCAAGCACTTGTTCAGTCATGCGCATCATCCACAAATAATCTTTGTAGGCAACATAAAGCTCAACCGTTGTAAATTCAGGATTGTGCGTACGGTCCATTCCTTCATTCCGGAACAATTTTCCGAATTCATAAACACCTTCAAATCCACCAACGATCAAACGTTTCAGGTGAAGTTCCGTAGCGATACGAAGGAAAAGATCCGTGTCAAGCGCATTATGATGTGTTTCAAAAGGTCGAGCTGCCGCACCACCGTGAATGGTTTGCAAAACCGGAGTTTCAACTTCCAGCCATCCTTTTGAATCAAAATACGAACGCATCGTTGTAATGATCCGCGCACGTTTTATGAAAATATCACGCACTTCCGGATTTACGATCAAATCCACATAACGCTGACGGTAACGCAATTCCGGATCTGTAAATCCGTCATGAACATTTCCATCTTCATCACGTTTTACAACAGGTAACGGACGAAGTGATTTATTTAAAATCTTGAATTCCTGCACATGAACAGAGATTTCACCTGTTTGTGTAGTGAATACAAATCCGTGACACCGATGATATCACCGATATCAAGCAGTTTTTTAAATACAGTATTGTAAAGCGTTTTGTCTTCCCCCGGACAAAGGTCGTCGCGGCGGAAATACAACTGAATACGTCCGGTGCTATCCTGCATTTCGGCGAAAGCGGCACTTCCCATAATCCGGAAACCCATTAAGCGGCCTGCAATCGTGACGTGTTTATAATCTATCTTATTGTTTTCGTAATTCTTTGTTATATCAGCAGCAGTGACATTTACTACAAATTCCTCAGCAGGATAAGGTTCAATTCCCATCCTGATTAATTCCTCGCGCTTTTGGCGGCGCAATATTTCCTGTTCGCTCAGTAGCATTTTTTAGGCTATATTTATGAAAATGATAACTCTTTGAGTTGCAAAAGAGTGCGCAAAATTAGCATTTTTTGCTGTTAATACCGAAGTTGTGCAAAGGAAGATCGTAAGCCGAGTTAAAAAACCGAAATAATTGCTGGCATATTATTTGCATAGAATTAATTTATGGTGAATGATCTGATTTAAAAGTAATTTCTCCGGAAGTATCTAATGGTGTTTGTAGTCATTTTGATATAAATAGTTACTTTTAACTTTATACGTAGAGACCCCTCAATGTTTCAAAAAATCTTAAAAGGCATTGCAATTTTTGCACTTTTCATTGGTCTGCTAGTAGCTGGCGTAGAGTTTTGGTTTTACAAAAATCAGGAAGAGATTTTTGTAAAAGTCAAAGCTGCAGTAAATGAAGAAATTAATGGAAGTCTGGAAATTGAAAGATTCAGGTTCCGGCCTTTTCAGGATGGTTTTGGATTTAACTTCACGCTTTATAACGTTATTTTACGCGATAGTCTTTACAATCAGCATAAAACAGATGTTCTTAATGCCAAACTTATTCATGTAGCGCTTGATTTTGGCAGTTTTTACAAAGGTGTTATCCGTTTGCAAAATCTGGTGATTCAGGATGGAGATGCTACTTTATTTGTAAGAAAAGATGGTTATACAAACTTGTCTCTTTTTGGTGCTAAGAAAAAGAAGGACAAGAAAAAAGATGGAAAAGGAGAGCAGCTGATTGACAAGCTTGGAAGAATTCACTTGTATAACTTTGGTTTTCACTTTGCGGATTCTACAACAGGGAAAAAATTTGGCGCTGTTTTTCGGGATGTAACCAATCGGGTTAGTCACTCGGACTCCTCCTGGAATGCTAATATAAACGGGCCGATATTTTTTGAAGGGCTTACCTTTAAACCTGAAAAAGGTGGGTTTTTAATCAATCAGGAAACTTTTGCCAATCTTTCTGTTTCTTACAACCAACGTAAAAAACATCTTTACCTTCGTCCTTCTTCCCAGCTTCGGGTAGCTTCTCAGGATCTGATTGAGATAAAAGGAATGTTTGATCTTTCTGAAAAACCGGCTCATTTTAACCTCGGTTTTGGTGCACAGTAAAATTGAAGTTAGTAATGCCATTAGTATTACTTCCGAAGAAAATTGCCGGTATGCTGGATTCCATCGGAGTTAAAACAAGAGTGGATACACGTGTCAATGTTGAAGGTATTTTCTCTCATGAACCGCCGGCTGTACACGTAGTTTTTGAAACAGATACTTTCCAGTATCAGCTGCCAATTGGTATGCTTCGTGAAATGAAAGCGAAAGGACGTATATACAAATCAGGCTGATAAAACAAAACCACCGGGATTGCTGAATACACAGGTTCATGTGCCAGGTGTAAAAGGTTTGTTTGAAACATTGCCATTTAGTTTTGACCTTAAAATTGATAACATAACGGATCCAATCGCAGTGATCCGAGGAAAAGTGAAGGCCGATTCTGCAACCGTTAATGGTTTGCTTGATCCTAAAAGATATGTTGTCAGAGGTGGAGAAGCCTACATCCAGATTCACTATGATGGCAGTCTACGGAATTTTTATAACCCCAAGACAGATCAGTTCAACGGGAAACTTATCGGTAGGGTAAAACTTGATAATCTGGCGCTGGATTACATTCCGAGAGAGGTGCATATGTCAAAAGTGAACGGCGACATTTATTTTGATGAAAAAGATTTCCTGATGCCTACACTCAATATGAACGATGGACATAATGCGATGTATGTAAAAGGGGCAATTACGAACCTGATACCTTATCTTTTCGGATCTCGCCAGAATTCTTGAAAGCTTCGGTGGATATGAATATTCCTAACTGGAAAATGAACTGGATGGAGGTTTTTGTTGGTAAAAGGACAAGCGACTTCCAAAAATGGCAAAAAGAAATTCAAACTTTCTGATATGCTTGATAACGTGATTGACCAGATGGAAATTGATGCTAAACTTCAATCCAAACATATGGTTTATCATCATTTTTCTGCGGATGATATGAAAGGGCTGATGACCGTCAAAAACAATACAGTTGCACTCAATAACTTTTCAATGAAAGCTTTTGGTGGTGGAGTAAAAATTTCCGGCTCTATCATGAATCCATATTCATCGGAACCTCCTCGTGTTCAAATAGAAGGAAAAGTTGATAATGCCGATGTACATTCCGTATTTCTATTCCTTCAATAATTTTGGACAAAAGGCGGTTACCCATTTGAATTTAAAAGGAAAACTGAATACAGAATTTAACTTTTCAGCCAATCTCAAAAACGATGTGACGCTCATACCGAAAAGTATGAAAGGAGAAGTGAAACTGGATTTGGAAAGAGCTCAGATTATCAACTTCGAGCCATTTTTGAAAATGAAAAAACTGATATTCAAGAATAGAAATCTGGAACAGGTACGCTTTGCGCCAATAAGAAATGACCTTGTTTTGAATGGAGAAGAAATCATTATCAAACCGATGGAAATCGAGTCAAATGTGATGACTTTATTTCTGGATGGAATTTACAGTTTTGGAAATAAAACAGATATCAGTATCGAAATTCCGTTAAGAAATCTGAGCCGCCGCGATTCTACCTATCAGCTCAATCCTAACGACCCGAAGAATAAAAAGGGTTCAAGGATTTATCTTCGGGCCGTTGATGAAAACGGTCAGGTCAATTTAAAACTTGCTTTCAGAAAAAAGAAACCGAAAGGCGAGGATGAAAAAGATGACAAGGAAAATGAGGAAGACAAAAAAGACGAAAAGGTTAAAAACGATGAAAAGGTTAATAACTGATTATTCCGCCTCGTCTGTAAACATGTAACCAACGCCTTTTAGTGTTTTAATATATCGGTCTCCAAGTTTTTCGCGAAGTTTACGGATATGTACATCAACCGTGCGTTCCAAAACATAAATATCAGCGCCCCAGATTTTTTGCAGTAATTCGTCTCTGCTGAAAACCTTATTTGGTGTTTGAGCAAGGAAAAATAATAATTCAAATTCCTTTTTTGGTAACACAATTGATTTGTCCTGCGCCTTGCGTTACGGTATAATTTTTCCGGTTAATAACTAAATCCAGTACTTCAATCTGATCTCCTGAATCTGCTTTTTGTGCTTCACGGCGGAACAAAGCGTTGATTCGGCTCATCAGCGCACGTGGCTTGATTGGCTTGGTAATGTAGTCATCCGCGCCAACTTCAAAAGCGGCCACTTCAGAATATTCTTCTGAACGGGCTGTTAAAAATAAAATGTAAGTATGCTTGATATCCGGGTTCTGGCGTAAAATTCTTCCTGTTTCAATGCCGTCAAGCTGAGGCATCATAATATCCAAAAGAATAAGATCGGGAATAAAAGTTTTTGCCGTTTCAATGGCTTTTCTGCCATTAGAGGCTGTTTGGACAGAATATCCTTCTTTAACCAGATTATATTCCAGAAGCTCAACTATGTCTGAATCGTCGTCAACTACTAATACCTTCGGTGCTGAGTGGGTTGCTTTTGCACTGCTCATGTGATGTTTCGGGGTTAAATCCAATTCGAAATTAGCTGTTGTGATTTTGACATTATCTACATTATTGCATTGTTAACAAAAACATAATATCAGCGGTAAGTAATACGGAAAAATTCACGCTGTTCATTGGTAACAATCATATCGGTATTATTGACAAACATCAAACCCTCGGCTTGCTTTCTGACAAACTTAAAACAACCCAAAGGTTTTTTAAAATTGATCTCATTATTTTCGACTCCAAATAGTAATATTTTTCCATAAGTCAGCAATGCAAATATTTTACCGTCCGGGCTGATATCTGCTGAGGTAACCGGCGTATCAATCTGAATACTGTCAAACGGAGTAATAGCATAATTCCCCTTTTGAGCAGGCAGCGAATATAATCTTACATATTTATTGGTACGGCTCCAATTTTTTGAAAATAAGAAAAGATTGTCATTGTGGTAAAACATTGCTTCACAGTCATAATTAAAATTATTCTGTGAAGGTGGAAATTGTTTCTGATCCGCGTAGTTGAAAGTAATCTTTTCTGTTTCTGCATTTCCTGCCGGAACTTTGTAAATAGTAAGCTGACGTTTGGTATTGTCATTATTGCCAATATCTCCGATATAAATCGTGCCGTTATTATCCTCTGCAAGATCTTCCCAATCTGAATTATTTGCATCAGGAATAAGTTTTGTAGACAGAAGTTTGCCCTGGAAGTCAATTTCGTACAATTCAGGTTTTCCGCCACTGTCGTTATGTGTCCAGAAGGCATTTTTGTTCTGGCTTTTAGCTATGCCGGAACTTTCATTTGCCTGGATCGGTAACTTACCGATTTTGGTGAATGTATAATGGGAAAATACTTTGTCAAAACCATTCGCTTTATCCGGATTACAGGTAGAAAAAACAGTCTTTGCAGCAAATAACAGATAATATAACTTATTCATGAATCGTCCTTTACAATCACTATCAAACAAAGATAAAGAAACACCAGCTTACCTGAAGCTTGCCAGTGTTCTTGTTGCATTAATCTCAGGTGTTTATATTCTTTTCGTACTTCGGGAAACATTAATTCCGCTGGCTTTTTCAGTTTTGCTTGCCATACTTCTGCATCCTGTTTGTGTCTGGCTTGAACATCGTCGCGTCCCTCGGATCGCCGCTATTCTGTTAAGTATTCTGGTTTTGATTATCGTAATTTTTATTCTGGCCTATGTTGTAACAATTCAGATAGGTGGTTTTGCCGAGGAATTACCAAGAATTACAGAAAAAGCTGAAATTATTCTGGATCAGACTTTAACGATGGGCGAACGGTATTTAAGTCTGAGCCGTACGCAACAAGTTACTGAGGCGAAAAGATATCTGGTTGATATGCTCAGCGAAGGACGCGCTGTGTTATTAAACACGCTGGTAACGACAACCGGTGCCATTTCAACATTTATTTTACTTCCGCTTTACGTTTTCTTTTTCCTGCTTTACCGTGATTTTTTCAGAAGATTTTTTTACAAAGCCATAGCCGGCGTTCCTAACGAAGATCTTAATGCATTGCTGAAAAAGATTTACAGCGTAATCCAGAGTTATCTGTCCGGATTATTTCTGGTTATCATTATCGTTGGTGTTTTAAATAGTATCGGACTTTTAATTCTTGGCGTTCCACACGCTATTTTCTTCGGATTCCTGGCCGGATTTCTGATTCTGATACCTTATATCGGAATTTTAATTGGCTCACTTTTTCCCGCTTTACTCAGTATTGTCACCATGGATTCTTACTGGTATGCAGTAGGCGTTATCGGCGTGATGAGTTTTGTCCAGTTTCTGGAAGGAAATTTTATTACGCCCAATATTGTCGGATCAAAAGTAAGTGTGAACCCGATGGCTGCTATCGTAGCGCTATTTTTGGGCGGACAGCTTTGGGGATTGTCAGGATTAATTCTGGCGTTACCCGTTACAGCGATTTTAAAAGTTATTTTAGATACCATTCCAAGTCTGGAACCATACGGATTTTTGCTTGGAGAACCTGTTCATGAAGTTGAAGAGGATAAGGCGGAAGAGCTGCAAAAGATTGTGGAGCAGCAGGAAGTCAAGAAAAAGCGGTACCGGAATTATAGAAACCGTCCTCGTAAAAAGCCGGAAGGTCAATCAGGAAATCAGCCAGGTTCGAATATTTAAGCAAACAAGTTCGAATATTTAAACAAAAAGGATTCTCAGTTAACGAGAATCCTTTTTTATTTATTTCTCAACTTTTTCAACACTTATACCAATCCCCATAACAAAAGGCAACGGATTTTGCCGCATCGATTGGGAAAGTGTAAAGGTATAGGTGCCTGATCGTGGAAATTTATAATTCGTCAGAAAAGGGATTTTATGATCAAACAAATCACCCAAACCTTTTCCAAAAGGCTTGCCTGTTGTTTCATTGGAAATAAAAACCTCTTGCAGCGTTGTTGAGATCAGCGTGCTGTCCGGCCCCGTAATTTTTCTTGTCAGATATAAATTATAGTAAGGATACTGCAACGTATTTCTTACCAGGTAAAATACATTATAAAGCTGCGCGCTATCTTTTATTTCAACCTTGAATGAAGGCGTATTTTTGATAAACCACTGGCCGTCGTCAATATCTTCGTATGCTTTGTAAACAACATTTTTGTCACATCCCGTCAGTAAAATCGCAAAACAAAATGTGGCAAACAGTCCAAAAGTTTTCATGCAGGTATCAGTAAGTAGTGTGCAAAGCTAAGCCGCCGGATAAACCTTTCAAAACTAGGAAGCGGTTTGAGCTGAAAAATAACGGCTGAGCCATGAATTGGATGCCGGCGTTTTCCAGCGTTTCATCCATTGGGCCTTGGTTGTTACCTGATTATCAAAAATGGTAGTATATGGCGTGATGATCTGCTCGGTAACTGCCTGTTTTATTTTTGGAACCGGAATCGTTTCAACATTATTATTATCGTCCAGATAAGCCAGAGAGCGGTCAAAGAAATCAATATTTAATCTGCTTCCGATTTCCTGTAACCAGTGTACTGATTTATCGATAGAACATCCGCTTGGCAATTCTTTCGATTCGTCGACGGCGATCACTACAAAACGGTGCTCAAAGATTTTCCCGGATGCCGTAAGCGGATGTCCATGTGCTGCCCAGTTTTCCAAAGCCGCCTTCAAAGTTTCAGTCAGTATGCCGACTTCTTCATCTGTAAATTTCCGGTTGGCCTGATAAATCCAGACGCGGGCTGATAAATCTATTTCACTAAAAGGGATATACATGGTAGTCTGATTAGTAATTTAAAAAGTAATCTGTTGATATCGTACCAATTAAAACATGTCCTTGAAAAACTAAGTTCGAAAATCCGAATACCATTATTTCAATTATAACCAGGTTAACGATATTTCTCGAACAGTATAATACAAAGTTTCTTTCTTTTTTTAGAAAAGCAAATAAATAAGATGAACCGGCGGCAAGCGATTAAGAAATCTGCATTAATGTTCGGTGCTGCGGCGGACATGGAAATGTTCCCGGCAGCAAAATCTGCCTTTAAGCTTGGGGCCTGTGACTGGTCTTTGGGCAAAACTTTATCTCCCGACGCTTTTGATATTGCAAGAAGAATTGGTCTGCAAGGTGTGCAGGTTAGTTACAACACAAGCAAAGATCCAACAGGATTATCCGATCCGAAAATGTTGGAATTGATCCGGAAAGCTTCAAAGAATTCAGGAATTAAAATATCAAGTCTGGCTATTGGTGAATTAAACCGGGTGCCGTACAAATCTGATCCAAGAGCCGAAGAATGGGTTTTGAAAAGTATTGATGCGGCCAAAGCGCTGGATGCCAAAGTTATATTGCTGGCTTTTTTTTCGGAGGGCGAATTGAGAAATGATCTGCAAGGACAGAAAGCAGTTATCGAAAAATTGAAAAAAGCAGCACCCCTCGCTGAGAAATCAGGAATTACTTTGGGAATAGAATCATACCTGACGGCTGAGGAACATATTGATATTATTGACCAGGTTGGATCAAAATCAGTAAAAGTTTATTACGATTTCAGAAATGCAACGGATGCGGGAAATGATGTTTTCAAGGAATTGAAAATCCTCGGCAAAGATCGGATTTGTGAACTTCACATGAAGGAAAATGGGCAGCTGCTTGGGTGAAGGAACGCTGAACTGGCCGGAAATCGCAAAAGCTGTTAAAGATATTGGCTACGAAGGCTGGATGCAATTGGAGTGGGCAAGTCCAAAGGATGTGGATATTGTCACCTGTTATCAACACAACAAAGAATATTTGAGTAAATTATTTCAGTTCTGATAAATAAATCACCAGCATTTTTTCTGTTTAACATGCGCCCAACGCTGATTTTTCTAACCTTTTCCGGACTTCTGCTAGGTCTGTTTTTATCATTTTCGAAGGATAAAAATTCGACTGATTATGGTTTGATAAAAACTGAAAATCATGCGCAAAGTCTGGTTGGTGATACTTCAAAACTTTACACGCCTGATGATCTGGAAGCGACGCTTTGGGCGGAGGCTCCTATGTTCAACAATCCTACCAATATGGATGTGGACGCAAAAGGTAGAATCTGGATTACCGAGGCGGTCAACTACCGCGATTTCAATACAAAACCTGCCGAAAGATTATCGCACAAACAAAAAGGAGATCGTGTGATGATTTTAGAAGATACGGATGGTGACGGAAAAGCAGATAATTCAAAAGTTTTTGTTGAAGATTCTTTGTTGACTGCACCTTTGGGAATTGCTGTGATCGGCAATAAGGTTATCGTTTCCTGCGCGCCAAATTTATTGATTTACACAGATGATAACGGTGACGACAAACCTGACAGACGGGAAGTTTTCCTGACAGGTTTCGGCGGTTTTGATCATGATCATTCGCTACATTCTCTGGTTGTTGGTCCGGATGGTTTGTGGTATTTCAATACCGGAAATGCCGGTCCGCATATGGTGAAAGATAAAAGCGGCTGGATGCTCAGAAGCGGAAGTTTGTATACCGGGGGAACGCCTTATAATTTGAAAAATGAGGGAAATATGAAATCTGATGACGGACGGATTTGGGTAGGAGGACTGGCTTTGAGAATTAATCCGGATGGAACAGGACTAAAAGTTGTGGGACATAATTTTCGTAATAGCTATGAAGTTTGCATGGATAGCTATGGAAATCGCTGGCAAAACGATAATGACGATCAGGTGATTACCTGCCGGACTTCCTACTTGCCGGAATATGGAAATGCAGGTTATTTCTCGTCGGATGGAACAAGATTCTGGCAGGCAGATCGTCGGCCCGGACAGGATATTTTTACGGCGCACTGGCATCAGGAAGATCCGGGTGTGATGCCGGCGGGTGATAATACAGGAGCAGGTTCGCCAACGGGAATTATGTTTTATGAAGGTGATGGGTTAGGGCCTCAATATCGAGGTATATTATTAAGTTGTGAGGCAGGAAGAAATGTGATTTTTGCTTATAAACCGGAAAAAAACGGAGCAGGATTTGATCTGAAAAGAAAGGATCTGATCAGTTCTTTTTCCCAGGCTTCGGAGAAATATGAATGGTTTGAAACCGATAATGATACCAGAAAATGGTTTCGTCCGTCTGATATTGTAGCGGGCACAGATGGTGCATTATACATCGCCGACTGGTACGATCCAATTGTAGGCGGCCATGCGATGAAGGACAAAGAGGGATACGGGCGAATTTTCAGAATTACCCAAAAAAATAAAAAACCGGTTGCTCCAAAACTCGATTTTTCAACAACAGAAGGATTAATTGAAATACTAAAAAATGCTGCTGTCAATGTCAGAGCAGTGGCTTTTGACTTATTGAAAAAGAAAGGCGATACTGCTGTCGAGCCAGTTAAAACACTTTTAAAATCTGAAAATCCTTATCATGTAGCAAGAGCAATTTGGTTGCTTGCACAGTTGGGAGAAAAAGGAAAAGCGGAAGTTGAAAATTTGTTAAAAAGTCAAGATGCGGCTTTAAGGTTAAATGCTTACCGCGCACTCAGGGTTACAAATTCTGATATTTTGTCTTATGCAAAACAACTTGCAGCAGATCCTGATGCGGCAATTCAAGCCGAGGTTGCGACTTCTTTGCGAGACGTTCCTTTTTCGCAATCAAAAGAAATTATTCGTCAGCTTTTGAAACAGAATGAAGGAAAAGATCCGTGGTTGCTGGAAGCGATTGGGACAGCTTCGGAACGGAAAGAAATGGAAGTTTATACATTGGTTAAGGAAATTTATCCGGAGGAACCAAAATTCTGGAAAGCACAGGAATCAAATTTTATCTGGCGATTGCATCCCTTAGCAGCTGTTAATGATTTGAAATTACGGGCAGAAGCTGCAAATATTTCAGAATCGGAGCGCAAAAAAGCTGTGACTGCCCTGGCGTTTATTCGTGATAAAAAAGCAGCGGTTGCGATGCTGGAATTATCGAAATCCAGACTTCCGGATGTGTCCTCAAATGCTGTATGGTGGCTGAATTTCAGAAAAACCAATGACTGGGCGGATTTGCTGGATTGGAAATCTTTCGAATCGGGTGCGGCTGCACCGGTTAATCAGAAAATGTTGTCTTTAAAAAGAACACTTTCAGATGATAAGCAATCTTTAACAACCAGAATTTCTTCGGCAAAACAAATGGCGATGGATCCGTCTGGCGGCGATATACTGATTGAAATGAGAGTTCAGGGGAAACTTCCGGATACGATTGCTAAATCAGTGAGCGAGCTGATTTTTAAAAATCCCAGCCAGAATGTGCGGACGGTCGGCAGTCAGTTTTTCCCAAGAAACGGAAAAGTGATGAAGGTCGATTTTATTAACCGCATGACCGCAAATCCTGAAAACGGCAAAAAATTATTTATAACCAATTGCGCAGTTTGTCACAGACATGGTGAAGATGGAGGTGAAATAGGTCCGGATCTGACCAAAATTCATGAAAAATTTGATAAAACATCTTTGCTTGACGCAATAATAAATCCGTCGGCTAATATTGTTTTTGGCTATGAAGCTTATGCCGTTACAACCAAAAAAGGAGAATCATATTTCGGATTTTTATTGAGTGACGGGAATAATGTAGTGCTGAAAGATGTCGCCGGAACAAAACATGTAATTAAGTCAACAGATATCAAAAAGCGTGAAAAACTTCCGAACTCATTAATGCCTGAGCCCATTAATCTGGGCCTGGACGAACAGGCACTTGCAGACATTGCGGCTTATTTATTAAGTTTTCAAAAACAATAGGTGATTTTGAAAAACTGAAATTACAGTCCTTCTGCCTGGGCAATCAGTTCTGCGAGATCAAAAACCTTAACCGAATCTTCTTTTTCCTTGTTTTTAACGCCATCCGTCATCATGACCATGCAAAATGGGCAGGCAACGGCAATTGTTGTTGCGCCAGTTTCAATGGCTTCTTCAATACGTTCAATGTTGATATCTTTTTTGCCGGCTTCGGGCTCTTTAAACATTTGTCCACCGCCGGCACCACAACAAAGTCCCTTGGTTTTGCAGCGTTTCATTTCAACCAGATCGGCGTCCAATGCTTCCAGAACGTGGCGGGGTGCTTCATAAATCCCATTAGCTCTTCCCAGATAGCAGGAATCATGAAAAGTAATTTTGCGGCCTTTGAAAGTTTCTCCGCCTTCAATTCTGACTCTGCCTTCGTTGATTAATTGCTGTAAGTATTCAGAATGATGGACAACCTCATAATTTCCGCCCAGTTCAGGATATTCGTTTTTGAGCGTATTAAAACAATGCGGACAGGCCGTTACTATCTTTTTAACGCCATACATATCCAGAACCTGAATATTGGACATAGCGAGCATTTGAAAAGTAAATTCATTCCCGGCACGACGGGCAGGATCTCCGGTGCAACTTTCTTCTGTTCCCAGAACGGCAAATTTGACGCCAGCTTTGTTCAGTATTTTTACAAAAGCCACCGTTACTTTTTTGTATCGATCATCAAAAGAACCGGCACAACCAACCCAGAAAAGCACTTCTGGCATTTCATTATTAGCCGCCATTTCGGCCATGGTTGGTACTTTATATGTGATTTCAGTCATGGATTTAAATTAATTATTGGCCGGTTAATTTTTGCGACAAGAGATCAGGATATTTCCTAAACCTCATTCCGTAATTTCTCAGCCCAGTTAAAACGATCATCAGGCGAAAATTTCCATGGTGCCTGATTGGTATCCAGATTCTGGAACATTGCGTTCCATGCAGCAGGCGCCTGGGCTTCGTCCATGATTTTATAACGGCGCAATTGAAGGATAATATCCAGCGGATTAATCAGGATCGGACATTCCTGCACACATGCATTGCAGGTCGTACAAGCCAGAATTTCTTCATTGCTGATATAATCTCCCATCAGGTTTTTCCCATCCTCAACAAACTTTCCATCATTGGCCTGCATGTTCCGGCCAATATCTTCCAGCCTATCGCGGGTATCCATCATGATTTTGCGGGGAGATAATTTCTTGCCCGTGATGTTAGCCGGACAAGCCTCCGTGCATCGGCCACATTCGGTACATGAATAAGCATCCATCAGGTTTTTCCAGCTTAAATCCGGCACATCTTTCGCACCAAAACGTTCAGGAATGAGATTTTCCTCTCCATTGGTTGCTGTGGCCTCTGTCAGACCTAACATGATTTTTACCTCTTTTGTAATGTCGGGCATATTGTTCATTTCGCCTTTTGGTGTCAAACGGGCAAAATAAGTGTTGGGAAATGCCAGCGCTATATGTAAATGTTTGGAGTAAGTAACGTAAACCGCAAAAGTGAAAATGCCAAGAATATGAAACCACCAGGCAAACCGCTCATAAATTATCAGTGAAGTTTCATTCCAGTTTGCAAAAAGAGGTTTTAAAAACTGGCTGAATGCAAAATCACCAGTAGGAGTATAATGCAGACTTCCCATTTCCTGCAATACTGTATCAGCCGCATTCATAGTCAGGATTGCAACCATCAAAACGATTTCAAAAAGCAAGATGACTTTTCCATCCAGCTGCGGCCAGCCGTTCATTTCTCTGTGGCGGGGAGGCTGAAATCTTTCAACTTTTAAAAATGTACGACGAATTAAAAATATGGTGCAGGTTATCAAAACGCCAACTGCAAGAAATTCAAAAAAGCCAATCAGAAAAGTATAAAACGAACCCAGAAAAGGAGCAAAAAGTCGGTGTTTCCCAAGGATTCCGTCAAGCACAATTTCCAATACTTCAACATTAATCAGCAGAAACCCTGCATAAACCACAAAGTGCATAACGCCGATTAGCGGCCTGTCAAACATTTTCTTTTGTCCAAATGCAATACGAAGCATGGTAGCAAACCGGACAGCAGGCTGGTCTGTGCGATCTTCATCGCGCCCTAACAAGATCGTATTTCGAATGAGACTGGCTCGTTTAAAAACCAACCAGCCGACAATCCCAAGTATTGCTAAAAAGATGATTTGCTGGATTATCGCCATAAAAATTCCGTTTGCTGCATCAATAATGCTATTTCTGTAAATTAGTATGCAAGCATACTAAAAACAAATATGGTAAAAATGTATTTAGCTTCAAGTTTTTTAAAAATAAATAATTTTTTTCAGTTGGTTAAGTCTTAGAAAATCAGGATGCTAAGCTATGTTACGAGATATTGGAAGAAATTTTTTCCAAATTTTTTTCCAAAATAATTTGGAAAGACAAATCGTAATTCTACCTTTGCAGTCCCATAGGGAACGAGTTGAGCTGGTGATGTAGCTCAGTCGGTAGAGCAAAGGACTGAAAATCCTTGTGTCGGCGGTTCGATTCCGTCCATCACCACAAGATCCTGTTAGAAGAAATTCTGGCAGGATTTTTTGTTTTTAGTGGAAATTGAAAAAATTACTTGTTTCAAAATTAGATGTAATTTTTGAGTGGGCTAACTTTTTCGTAATTCATACTGCTATGACAATTATATTAAAAAAGGGAGTCTCCTTCGATAAAGTTGATGAGCAAATTAAGATTGCTAAAAGCAGCTATCAGAAGCTTGATATGAAAAAATATGCTGAAACAATAAAGTTAAAAGAAGATCCTATGGTCATTCAAAAAAGAATGAGAGATGAGTGGGATTAATATTTTATTGGATACCAATATAGCTTTGTATGTGTTAAGCGGAGATGTTATATTGGAGCAGTATCTTCAAGGAAAAGTCTTTTATGTTTCTTTTATTAACGAGCTCGAATTACTCGGATATAAAAATATTACGCTATCTGAAGAGACAAAAATCGAATTATTTTTGGAAGACTGTGCGATTATTGACATCAACGAAGGCATCAAAGAAATTACAAAACAAATCCGCCGTAATTACGCGTTGAAATTACCAGATGCAATTGTAGCAGCCACAGCTATTTTTCTGGGTGTTCCTCTTCTTTCAGCTCATAAGCAATTTGGACAGGTTTCAGATTTAACATTTGTGCTTTATGAGCCTTGATTAATTTATCCTTACTCTTCATCAATACCCAACTTATAAAGAGTGATTCTTATACTTGTTGATATAACTCAGGCTTATTATACGCCAGCTTCCAGATACTTTGACTGAATAAAACTCTTTCAAATCACCCTTTTAACTGATGGTATGAATAGCCAGGCTGATTCATTTGTTCTGCAATTTGACATGCATCAAGCCTTGTCAGGATTAATCTGATTTTGGATATGTGTTTTTGTTGCAGTTTAGAACGATCACCTTTTAAGGCATAAGGCTCTAAACCTTATGGTTATAACTTATTATCATAACAATAATGTAAAACGTTTTAGGTGCCACGATTTCACTTCCCAAAAATCCTCCCATCCGTCACATCTCCCCGATGCTCCTCCAAAAAATCACAAAATAATTTTATCTGAATCTCCTGCACTGAAAAATCTATCGTCTGATCATAATTCTCCTGATACACATCCTGGAAATCTGTGATCACATATCGTAAAGTTCTGATCCCTTTTGAGCGTAAGGCGGGCAAATAAAAGTTTTGATGACTATGTTCAAACTTGCCGGGTTGATAATTGTTGGTAGTTTTGATATCTACTGCAAGCGTTTTTCCAATTACATCGACATAGCCATATAGTAAAACACTATCTAGCTGATGTTCACAGTAAACCTGTGTTTTCATCATGGGGCGGGGCAATAATGCCCGGACTTTATCGAGTATTTCAGCATCAAAAAAATCTTCATTCACGCCTTTGATAACCGCTTCTTCAAAAGATGATCCCTTTGCCTGTGATTCTGTTTGTGCGACAGGAATGCGATTGATCCGGTTTAAGAAATCAGTTTTTTCAATATAACCTTTCTGATAACGATCAAAAAGATTTAGTAATGTTGGATATAACTTGTATTCAATTGAGGCCAAGGGGTGAAAATTTAAGCTGATAAAAAAATTTGTATAAAGATTAAGATTTCAGCGTCTTCTCTTTTTTTGATTTCCGCTGAATTTGTAGGTCATTGACAGTGCTAAAAAACTGAATTTGTCATTAGGCGTTTTGCTGTAAGAATCTGCTTCTTCGGGATTAATCAAACGCATGCCGGAAGTGGCGTCTACTTTATCACTTCGCACAAAATAAAAATGATAATCAAAGCCGAAGATCAATTTTTCAAACAACTTATAATCAAACGAAGCGCCGATTGGAATAATTCGCTCGTTCGTTTTTTTGATTCCCCATTTTCCATGTGGTTTTCCCCAGCGTAGGAAAAGTGGATTTCTCGCGCTTGTCTTACTATTTGTAAATCGTAATAAATTGTTTGTTTTAACATCAAAAGCATTGGCACTGAACATCATTAATCCGAGTCCGGCATAAATGTTTATATTAAATTCACCATCATTATCCGCAATAAATTGTTCGGTCAGATTCCACTTTGCCAGTAATTCTACGGCGTTGTATTCGTTGATGAAATAAGAATTAAAAAAAGAAACTTCCTGTCCGCCAAGTTTTCCCATGGAATATTCCAGGCTAAGGGAAAGTGATTTATTAAAAGTTCTGTTGACTTCTACGCCATACATGGCCGGCATATCCTGTTGGCCCAGTTCGCCATAAAATTGTGTTAGTCCGCCTCGAACAGTTAAAGAATATGGAGAAATCGTTTTTTGCCTGGAATGACCATGTTTGTATTTTTCATACGCATCTTTCCAGCTGCTTTTGTACTGAGCATTTGCTGTAATGGATATAGAAATAAATACAATTAATTGTAAAAATTTGCGAATCATGTTCAGTAAGTGTGTGTGGTATTGAAGCAAATATAAAACTATCGTGATTTTTATTTTGGTGTTCAGGTTTAAAATCAATGCTTTATGCAAACTTTACATATATGCAGCAAAACGATAACCAATAAATATCTGTTAGTTTTGTACTTCTAATTTTATGAAAATCGAAAATGAGTGTAGTACCCTATAAAGACAAGGACGGCAGCAAGCGTGAACAGGTAGCGGAAATGTTTGATAACATTTCGCCAAAATATGATTTACTGAATCACGTACTAAGCGGAGGTGTAGATATTTACTGGCGTAAACGTGCGATAAAATTGCTGCAAAAAACAGCAGCCAAAAGTGATTCTGGATATTGCAACCGGCACGGGTGATTTTGCTATTGAAGCACTTTCTCTTAATCCTGAAAAGATTATGGCGTTGATATTTCCGAAGGAATGCTGGCGGTAGGGCGTGAGAAAATTGCCAAACTTGGAAAGCAGGACATTATCACTTTACAAAGCGGCGACTCGGAAAGTTTGTCTTTTGCAGAACAATTATTTCGACGCTGTCATCGTTTCGTTTGGAGTACGTAATTTTCAGAATCTGCTGGCGGGACTGACCGAAATGAACCGCGTGATGAAGCCGGGTGGAACTTGTGTTGTTGTTGAATTTTCAAAACCGCGTTCGTTCCCTTTCAAACAGTTTTATAATTTTTATTTCAAATATATATTACCATTGATAGGTAAGACCGTCTCAAAGGACAGTTCGGCCTACACCTACCTTCCTGAATCCGTTCAGGCATTTCCGGATGGGGAGGCTTTTCTTGAAATTTATAAAAAAGCAGGTTTTAAAAATACCAAATGCATACCATTAACCTTCGGGATTTGTTCCATTTATACAGGGCAAAAATAATTATCAGTCTTCGCTGTTCTGTGTGTTGCTATCACAGGAAGTTAAGGCGCAGGGACAAGGTTACAGGCGTCGGCATCTGGAATATTATGATGACAAGCCGATTCATTACGGGATTTTGTTTGCGATGCCTTTTACGCGTTTCAACATTCGTCATAGTGATGCATTTGTTCCCGGAGATTCAGCTTATTTGATCCAGTCGCCGATGAAAACGGCTTTTCGGATGGGTTTTATTATCAATGCCTATCTGAATGAACAGTTTGATATCCGGACAACACCTTCGGTTTCGCTTTATGAACGTCAGGTAAAATACAGCTATCCAAATAGTCCGGATAAAATTGATAAGCGCGAATCGACCTGGCTTGAAATTCCGTTGCTGGTAAAATATAAGTCCAAAAGGCGGGTCAATACACGTATGTATATGATTGCCGGTGTGACGCTTGGCCTTGAAACGAACGTGAAAAAGAGTACAGCTGGAACGGGAAGTGCAGGCGGTCGTTTAGATACACAAACATCAGATTTTACACTGGATTATGGGGTAGGATACGAGCAGTTTCTTCGAATTTTTCAAATTTGCTCCTGAATTACGATTTTCAACAGGTTTGAAAAATGTTTTGAACCCGTCAAAAAATTCCAGTGCTGTTGGAATTGGTAAACTTACAACGCACACCGTAACATTGTATTTAAATTTTGAATAAACAGTAATTCTGATTATCAGATCATTGAAAAAAATATTTAAAAAAGTTAAAATTTTTTCAGTGAATAATTTGGATAAAGAAAATCAGTCCTGCATATTTGCACTCCCGAACGACGACAAGAGGGGCTCTTAGCTCAGTTGGTTCAGAGCACCTGCCTTACAAGCAGGGGGTCGCTGGTTCGAATCCAGCAGGGCCCACAAGAAAACGAGTTAGTAATAACTCGTTTTACTTTTTCTCAAAAAGTTGAAAAAAAGGTCATTATTTTGAATACCCGAAAGGGCTCTTAGCTCAGTTGGTTCAGAGCACCTGCCTTACAAGCAGGGGGTCGCTGGTTCGAATCCAGCAGGGCCCACATTAAAAAAGCAAATCAGAAATGATTTGCTTTTTTGTTTTAATGCCAATTAAAGATGAAGTTCAAATTCATCTGCCAGTGAAGCCTGCATTGTATTATCCATTTTTTCTTCGTGCGGAATCGTGTAATATTGGCCTTTCAAAGTTAATCCGGTATTGCTTTTTTCAATGGAGATTTTTAGAAAGCCATGTTTATCTCCACAATAGTTTTCCAGATTTACACCTTCAAATAAATCATTTTTATTAGTGAAACGCTTGTCGCTTTTTAAAGCAACCGGATGGAGTTCGTCATAACCTCCGGCGCCTGCTACAATGAAAGGGATTTTCAAGCCATCCTTATATTCTTTTGTAAAGCGTTGGTAATTGTGAACATGGCCGCTGAAAACAATATCTGGTCTCACGCCCGTTTCTTCGAAATATTTCTTCCAAGAAGGGTAATCATCCGAATGCTTGAGCCATGATTTATATCGGCCGAATATGGCGCATGATGTAAACATAAGATCAGGGCTTTATTCGGTCTTTCCTTATTGGCCGCTATGAGTTCTTCTTTAAACCATTTTTGTTGATCAGGTGTAATTACTCCAAACTTCGGAACATTGCCATGCAAGCCAATAATATTTGCCAGCGGCGCTTTAAGTGTCCAGTAAATATTAGGCTGAATCATACTTTTTCTATCAACTCCGCCACCGAAGCTTATATCTCTGGATTCAGAGTCACAAAATACGGCTTTGAATGCGTCCAGACTTTTATAAGGCGTAGCATTTGGATTTACATCACTATCGTGATTTCCTGCGATGGCAAATATTGGCCCGGGATATTTTTCGTAAGGTTCAAAAAACTGAGTGTAATAGCGGCTAGCCTCACCAAAACTGTAAACGACATCACCTAAATGAAATAAAAATTGTGGCCGTTCTGATTCATCAGTTTCATATTGCCGACCCATTTCACTGGCTACCAAATGTTGAAAAGTAGGTCTTCCGATACTTCCGGTGTCGCCCAGCATGTGAAATATTGTCTTCTCTGTATTGACGTCGGGAATAATTTCCTGTAATGCTAATCGGTAAGGATACTTGCCGGTAGGAGAGGGTAAAGGCTGAAATTTATAAGTATCATCAGGCTGATCTTTTTTCAAAACCGGCGTGAGATACCTGGAAGAGGTATTGGAAATCATGATCACAATTTAAAACCAAAAATACAATTAGGTATTAAGGTACAGTTAAATTTAGGTCTCAGGGCTATTTGAGGCCATAAATACAATTATTTTTTCTTTTTCGAGGCTTTGGCGATACTGTTAAAACGGAGACTCAGAGAAATCCAGTGATCCAGTTCCTGGCTTGAAAACTTATATTCAGTATCAACAAAAATATAATCCTTCATAGGCTTGCCGTTGTGAATCATTTGTCGGCAATTTTCTTTTTCCACGGCGAGTTTTACTTCTGTTTCGCCAATTCTGCACATAAGCTCATTATTACCAACACAAATACACAGTTTGTCATTCACCATAAAACACAAACCCTGAAACATTTTTTTCTCTTCCACCTGTGGTTGATCCATTAATGCTTCGCGGACGCGGTTAGCGAGAAGTTCGTTAAAAGCCATATTAAAAACTGAATTGTGTGGTACACTAAAAATACCGGGAACAGTTTTCTAAACCAAACTGACTTCCTTTCTTATCTTGCATCTCCTTTATACACACACTTTTCATGAAACAAATTCTTCAAAGCCTGAAAACAGGGTTGTTTGCTTTTTCGGATGTTTTCCAACTCCTTCAAAACATGGGTTGGCGATATTTCAGCTTTCGTGTTTGGTATGAATTTCAAATAAAAACGGGCATATTAAAACGTCGTTTTCCTGTTAATCCTTCGGAAAGGAAAATGATTACGCTTGAAGAATGGCGAAATATTCCTGTCAATTTCTTTTTTTCTGATGGACTTTTTGAATCAAATTTGAAATGCACGGATTATCGGGAATTGTCAAAACGCGTTGCAGCGATTCATCAGAACCAGTTTTTGTATTTTGGATCGAAGTGGTATACCGTTCCGGATTGGCTGACAAATCCGCAAAATGAATTTCAATATGACATTTTAAAACACTGGACAGAAATTCCTGATTTTTCTCAGCAGGCAGGAGATATAAAGTACGTCTGGGAAAAATCTCGTTTCACTTTTCTCTATGATTTAATCCGTTATGATCATCATTTTGAAAGAGATCAATCTAAAATCATTTTCTCTAATATTGAAAACTGGATCGATCATAACCCTGTTAATTGTGGTCCAAACTGGCGTTGCAGTCAGGAAATTACGCTTCGGGTTTTGAATTGGACTTTCGTATTGCAGTATTACAAAAAGCATTCTGCTCTTGATGACCAAATTCTCTCGAAAATCCTGAATAGTATTTATCAGCAAATGCGTCATGTTGCGGAAAATATTCATTTTTCACGCACTTCAGTCCGAAATAATCATGCACTTACTGAAACTTTGGGTCTATACTTAATCGGTTTGTTGTACCCATTTTTTGATGAAAGTAGCGAATGGAAGAAAAATGGGAAAAAGTGGTTTGAAGAGGAAATTGCTTACCAGATTTATGATGACGGCACCTTTCTTCAATTTTCCATGAATTATCACCGGGTCGTCGTTCAGTTATTAACATGGGCAATTCAGCTTGCGCATTTGAATCATGAATCCTGGAACGAGATTGTATATGATCGTGCTAAAAAATCTTTAAAATTTCTTCAAACTTGTCATGATACTAAAACGGGCTGGTTACCTAATTACGGCAATAATGATGGCGCTTTATTTTTTCCTTTAACGGAGAGTCATTTCCGGGATTACCGGCCGCAATTATTGGCTTTGGCGACAGTGCTTGGAGAGAACCATAAGTATGATACTGGACCTTGGAAAGAGGAAAGTATATGGCTTGGTTTAAATCCCAATCTAATAAAAGGAAAAACTACACAAGAAGATTTCCAAATTTCTGCCTTTCCAGATAGCGGTTATTACATTTTAAGGGATCACAAAACATTAACATTTCTTCGCTGCGGAAGTTACCAAAACCGTCCTTTCCAGTCGGATAACTTACATCTTGATATCTGGGTTGACGGTGAAAATATTTTACGGGATGCCGGATCTTATCAATACAATACAGATAAAAAATTGACGAATTATTTTTCAGGAACGGCATCGCACAATACCGTGATGTTGGGTGATCATGATCAGATGCGAAAAGGTAAAAGATTTATCTGGTATGACTGGATTAAAAAAAGTGAAGGAAATTTAAGCGAAGAAAATGGTGCAGTGGTTTTTTATGGTTGGTTTCAAGGATTTAAAAAGCTTGGAGAAAACATCGTTCACAAGCGGAAAGTGACCAAATTAAAAGGAGCGCTTCACTGGATTGTTGAAGACTGGATTGAGAATGCACCAGAAGGAATTTTGATGCATCAGATCTGGCATCCTGATCCGGATTTTTTTGAAAAGTTTACAATCAACGCTTTTGATCAAAATGAAAAAGAGATTTTATTTTCCAAAACCGAAGGCTGGTATTCCGGCACGTATGGAGAAAAAGAATCAGCGCCGAGAATTGTTTTTAGCAGCCAAGAGCGGTATATCAAAACGATAATACGCACAAAAATTAACGAGAAAATCGGCGATGCGCATTTTATTGATACACCAGTTTTTCCTTGAAGATCACGAAGGCGGCGGTTCCCGCTGGAATGAGATGAGCCGAATCTGGATTGAGCAAGGTCATGAAATAACAGTTCTTGCTGGTATGACGCATTATATGGGAGATGCAAAATCTCATTATGCTGGAAAATATTTTCATACTTCAAAAAACAGAGATTCTGTAAAAGTGGTCCGTTGTCATGTTACTGAAAGCGATAAAAGTTTTACAAGCCGCGTATGGTCTTTTCTCTCGTTTGTCGTTTCAGGTATTTTTGGTGGAATATTTCTGGCAAAAGAAAAATATGACATGATTATTGTAACCTCTCCTCCATTATTTGTTGGACTAATTGCAGTTTTTTTGAGTTGGTGGAAAAATATTCCTTTTGTATTTGAAGTCAGAGATCTATGGCCGGAATCTGCTATTGATACTGGTGTTTTGAAAAACAAATACCTGATTCGGTTTTCATTCTGGTTTGAAAAATTGATTTATAGAAAGGCGAAAGGTATTTGCGTTTTAACACCTGCATTTCAGGAAATTTTAATCAAAGAAAAACACATTAATAAGGATAAAATTATTTGTATCCCGAACGGAGCAGATTTTATTTTTTCTGACGAACTACTTACTTCTTTTGATTCAGTTTCTTTTCGTAAAATCCATAATCTTGAATACAAATTTGTAATAACCTACGTCGGAGCACACGGAATCGCCAATCATTTGATACAGATTTTGGAAACGGCAGAATTATTACTGGATGTGAACGTCATTTTCTTACTGATCGGAAACGGTCCGGAAAAGGAGAATCTGCTTAAAGAAGCAAATCGAAGAAAACTTACCAATGTACGTTTCATAGATTCTGTATCCAAAAGTGAAGTATTTAAATATATTCTGGCTTCTGATATAGGAACATCAGTTTTGAAGAAAACTGAGATTTTTAAAACCATTTATTCAAACAAAACCTTTGATTATTTGTCTTGTAAAAAACCGGTTTTAATGGCCATTGAAGGAATTTCGAGAGAATTAATTGAAAAAGCGGATGCAGGAATATTTGTTGAACCTGAAAATCCGGAAGATTTTGCCGACAAAATCAGGTTTTATTTGAATAATACTGACTTAATTAAACGGCAAGGAGAAAATGGATATACCTATGTGAAAAATCATTTTGACCGCGAAGTTTTGGCAAAGGTGTATTTGAATTATATTCGGGATCTTTGAAATGTTATTGATTTCAAATCTAATTTTGATAAACCGAATTTTAAATGTCACATATCAGAAAAATAGCCGCCAGCAAACGCATAGCAATGGTAGCACACGATAATCGTAAAACCGAATTGCTGGATTGGGCAACGGCAAATCGTGCGTTGTTATCACAAAACATTTTATACGCCACAGGAACTACGGGCAGATTACTGGAAGCATTGTTAAATCAGCCGGTAACATTGCTTTTAAGCGGTCCACTTGGTGGCGATCAGCAGGTTGGTTCGATGATCGCTGAGGAAAAAATAGATTTGCTGATTTTTTTCTGGGATCCTATGTCAGCTCAGCCGCATGATCCTGATGTGAAAGCTTTGCTGCGCTTATGTGTGGTTTGGAATATTCCGGTTGCCTCTAATCGCGCTACGGCGGATTTCTTATTTACGTCTCCGTTAATGAATGAGGATTATTTTGCGGAACAGACGGATTATAGTAAATATTTGAACCGTGTTGTCTGAACTGAAAAGGGCGGGTTCGGGTTTTTTCTATGTACAAAAATACAATCATGAAAAACCTTGCTGATTTATTTCAAAGCGGAATTGAGAGAACAATTTATTCTTATTCCGATTATATGTTATTGATGGAACTGGTTGTGATGGAACAAAGAACAACCGGTCCGAAACAATCAGATGATTTAAATCATTATACAAAGTTGAATTTGCATAGAATGCAACGTTTGAATAAAACTGTTGTGTTAAGTGAAAGTTTGAAAGTTGCTATAAATCAGATTCAGTTTCCTCAAACCTGGTATGTTTTGACGGAAGCCTGGTGTGGAGATGCCGCACAAAATATTCCGGTTTTGGCTGCTATTGCGAAATTGAATCCATTGATTGATCTTCAACTTATTTTGAGGGATGAGAATCCTGACGTGATGGATGAATATCTTACCAATGGCGGACGTTCTATTCCCAAATTGATTGCGGTTGATGGAGAATTCAACGAAATTTTCAATTGGGGGCCACGGCCGGCCGGCGCTCAGCATATGATGGAGCAATACAAAATAAATCCTGATAAGCCATTCAAAGAATTTGCAGAGGATATTCACAAATGGTATTCAGTTGATAAAACATTATCGGTGCAAAAAGAATTGTTGGCCTTATTAGAAGGTGTTTCTGTTGAAAAGTAAGTTTTTTAATAGATTACTCTATCTTTGCAATAGGCTTATTTTCGGATTTTCCGGATGTAGTAACGAATTGAAAATTGAGACCTGCTAACGTTGTCGACTTACTTTAAAAACATATCGGAAGGAATTAGTACCACTTTAACAGGTATGAAACTGACGTTGCGCCACTTATTTGAGGCGAGAACGCGTCGGTCTAATAATGATATCCGTTCGAATAATTTCTATGATTTGCAGGATGGTATGGTTACTATCCAATATCCTCAGGAAACAATTCCTATTCCGGATAATGGCCGTTACCGTCTGCATAATGAAATGGACGACTGCATTGTTTGTGATAAATGCGTGAAGGTTTGTCCGGTTGATTGTATTGAAATAGAGCCTATTAAAGCAATTGAGGAAGTTGGTCGTGCTTCGGACGGTTCACCGATTCGTCTTTATGCGGCCAAGTTTGATATTGATATGGCAAAGTGCTGCTACTGCGGACTTTGTACAACGGTTTGTCCGACCGAATGTCTTACGATGACGAAGACTTTCGATTATAGTGAAATGGATATCCGCGATATGGTTTACAATTTCGGAAATCTTACAGCGGACGAAGCGCAGGAAAAAAGAGATTTACTGGAACAATTCCAAAAGGAAAAAGAAGCGCTAAAGGCTGCTCAAAAACCTGCCGCCCCATCGGAGGTGACAGCAAAAGCGCCTGCTGCACGTCCTGCTTTCAAACCAACTATCAAGCCAAAACAGGAAGAAGTTGTTGCAAATGAGGAATCTGCGGAAGTAGAAACGCCAAGACCAAAACCTGTTTTTCAACCAAGAAAACCTGCTCCGGTAGAAGCAAAATCTAAATGAGAAATCGAAGAAACGAGAAAACCGGCTGCTAAATTGCCGTTCAAACCTTCTATGAAACCTAAGGCTGAACCTTCGGAAGTAAAAGAAGAAAATGGTATACAACCGGATGAGGCCCCGAAAGTGAAACCAGCTTTCAGGCCATCTATGAAACCGAAAACAGATACTGCTCCCGAAGCAGAATCTACGGTTACGAATTCAGAAGAAACTGCTCAGTCAAAACCAGCTTTCCGCCCGACTATGAAGCCTAAACCGGCTACGGAGTCTGAGGAAATAGCTCCTGGTGAAGAAGTTAAAAATGAAGAAATAAAGGCAAAACCTGCGTTTCGTCCTACGATGAAACCGAAGGTTGAAACACCTCCTTCGGAAGAAATTATTCCTGGAATTTCCGCTGAACCAGTTGCTCCAAAACCTGCTTTCAGACCAACAATGAAACCGAAAGCTCCGGTTTCTGAAACTCTGGAAGCGGCAGCTGAAAATGTTGAAAATGAAGAGGTAAAAGCTAAACCGGTATTTCGTCCAACGATGAAACCAAAGCTTGAAGAAGCTACGATCTGTGAAATAACACCTGAAATTTCTGCTGAACCAGCTGCTCCAAAACCTGCTTTCAGACCAACAATGAAGCCCAAAGCTCCTGTTTCTGAAACTCCGGAAGCGGCAGCTGAAAATGTTGAAAATGAAGAAGTAAAAGCCAAGCCGGCATTTCGTCCAACGATGAAACCAAAGGTTGAAGCTTCTGCGGATTCTGAAATAACACCTGAAATTTCGGAAGAAACAGTTGCTCCAAAGCCAGCATTCAGACCAACAATGAAGCCAAAAGCTTCGGTCTCTGAAACCCCGGAAGCAGCAGCTGAAAATGTTGAAAGTGAAGAAGTAAAAGCTAAACCGGTATTTCGTCCTACAATGAAACCAAAGGTTGAGCCGACTGTTGACAAGGTGCCTGAGATTACAATCGAAAATAAAACAGATCAGGATATAACCGAAACAAAAGAGGAAACTCCAAAGCCTAAACCGGCATTTCGACCAACGATGAAGCCGAAGCCAAAATCACCTGATCAGGAATAACTTATTGAATAAATGGAAATAGCGGCTTTTTATGCTTTCTCGGGATTAGCGATTGTATCAGCGCTTTTTATATTGTTTTCCAAAAACCTTATTTACGCGGCTTTTGCCTTATTCCTTACATTTCTGGGTGTTGCTGCTTTGTATGTACTGGCAGGAGCGGATTTTCTGGCCGTTACGCAAATCATGGTTTATGTAGGTGGAATTTTGGTACTGCTGATTTTTGGTATCATGCTCACACAGCAGGTCGACAAGACGGCAGTTTCTTCAACGCCTAATCGGGTGATGGTATCCATAACCAGACAATTTTCCGGATTTATAGTCGGTGCATGTTTGTTTGGTTTCCTTTCCTATGTCATTGCAACATCCAATTTCAAAATGACCGGAGAAACAAACATTTCCCGATCAACCTTAAAAACAATTGGTGTTGAATTGATGACAAGCCATCTTTTACCTTTCGAAATTGCTGCTATACTTTTATTGGTAGCATTAATTGGTGCCGCATATCTTGCCTTAAATAGAAATCCCGCTAATGATTAATATTCCGGTAGAACATTATCTGATTGTTGCAGCCGCTTTATTCAGCATCGGCCTGGCGATTGCCATTACCAAACAACATTTAATTGGTATTTTGTTGGGTATTGAATTGATGCTGAATGCCGTCAACATTAACCTGATCGCATTCAGTCGCCATGATCCTGAAAGAATCGGGGGGCAGCTTTTTGCTCTTTTCGTGATTGTCGTTGCGGCGGCAGAAGTTACCGTTGCATTAGCCATTATTCTTCGCGTTTACGGACATTTCCGTTCCGTAGATCCGGATAAGATCAATGAATTAAAAAAATAAAAAGACGAAATTTGATACCAACTCTACATCTCCCGAATTTATGAATTGGCTTTTTCTGGCGCTGGCCTTTATGATCGGAATGGCGAACACATTACAATCCGGTGTGAATGCACAGCTTCGCGTGGCTTTGGGAAATCCTTTAATGGCTGCCATCACCTCTTTCAGTTTCGGACTGTTCGTTTTATTAGTAGCCTTTCCTTTTTTTAATCAAAATCCAATTCCAAGCCTAGCCACTTTCCGTGAAGTGAGTTTGTGGAAATATGCCGGCGGATTTTTGGGTGCTTTTTATGTTGTAACGGTTATTTTTATTGTGAAGGATATAGGCCCGGCAAATTTAATCTGTCTGGTAATAGCCGGACAAATGTTAGCCGCAATGGTCATCGACCACTACGGCTTGCAAGGTTTTGCAGTACATCCAATCAGTTTCGCCAGAATATGCGGCGGATTACTACTAATTGCGGGTGTTTATCTGATCCTGAAAAACTAAGGAATACGGTTAAAAACAAACAAATCCATAAATTCCCATTTGTTATTTTCCAGTTTTCCTCTTCTTATAACCAGTTGATTCTGCGTTCTTCTCTCGTAAATAATACGAACAGTGATATCATCTTTTTCAAAAAGAGCCTGATTTTTCTTTGCTTCAATGAAATTATAAGTATCAGAAACCTCCTTTTCTTCTAACGAAATCATACCCGGTTTGAAATGTTTCACATGCGCAACAGGTCCTTTTTCGGTTTGTTCAAAGGCGAATAATTCATAAAGTGTAGCTTTTCCATCTTTCACCATACGTATAAATCCAACGATATTATCACCTTCCGGCGCAGTCCAGGATGCTTCAATAGTTCCGCCATTGTAATTGCCTTTCCAGCGGCCATCAAGGAAATTAATATCTTTCAAACTTCCGGTGGTTGTTGCTACTTGTGCATTTGCTGAAAAAGTTGTCAGCGCGATAACAAATAGAAAAGATAAAATTTTGCTAAAACTGAATTTGTTGAGATGAGTCATATGGATTTAGGTTTTTATTAAAATGCCAAATTAGAAGTATTTTTTCAATTTAACCGAATTGCGTCACCGTAATGACTGAATTTAGCTAAATACTGTCAGTACGGTGGCGCAATTAATGTTTTTAACAAAAAAATAACCGCCCAAACTTCGGGCGGTTATCAAAAATATAATAAGAAATTCTTCTATTAGTAAGCTCTTTCCAGCTTGCCTTCGTGCGAATTTGCAAATGCTTTATTTACTACTTTATTTCCACCCGGTGTTGGATAATTTCCTGTGAAGTACCAGTCACCAACGTGATTTGGACAAGCCTTGTGAAGATTATCAACTGTCTGGAAAATTACAGAAAGTTCAGCATTCAGATCTTTTGGACGAATAATTTCAGCAATTGAATTTGAAATTTCTTCATCTGTAAAAGGATCATAAAGTGCTTTTACGTAATTCGTATGGAAAGAATTTTTAGTTGCGATCGAAGCCACAGCCTGTGTGTAAACTTCTTCGATTAAATCCTCCATGTTACGGTCTTCCAATAATTTCAACACAGCCCTGAAAGCAACAAAATCTTTCATTTTCGACATGTCAATACCATAACAGTCAGGGAAACGGATTTGTGGAGCAGAAGAAACAACAACAATTTTCTTAGGCTGCAATCTGTCAAGCATTGTTAAAATACTCTTCTCTAACGTAGTACCACGAACGACAGAGTCGTCTATAATTACCACAGTATCAACACCTTTTCGAACCACTTCAAATGTAGTGTCGTAAACGTTTGAAACCATATCGTCACGAAGTGCATCAGCTGTAATAAACGTTCTTGACTTTACATCCTTCGTTACAAGTTTTTCAATACGCGGACGGAAGGAAAGAACTTTTTCAAGATCAGCTTCAAAAAGGATTCCATCCATAATGGCCTGTTTCCTTTTCTTCGCCAAATATTCTTCCAGACCTTCAATCATTCCCAAAAATGCTGTTTCAGCAGTATTTGGAATATAAGAGAAAATCGTATTTTCAAGATCATAATTGATCTCTTTTAATATCTGCGGAATCAGTAATTTACCAAGCTGCTTGCGCTCGTAGTAAATATCCGGATCGGTACCTCTTGAAAAATAAATACGTTCAAAGCTGCATGAACGTTTTTCCAGGCGGGGCAAAATAGGGAATTCGTTATATTCTCCGTTTTTATCAATGATAAGTGCAGAGCCAGGGGTAATTTCCTGAATCTGAGAATATTCTACATTAAAAGCAGCCTTAATTGCTTGTTTTTCAGAAGCAACTACAACCACTTCGTCATCAGCATAATAAAAAGCAGGACGAATTCCGGCCGGGTCACGAATTACAAAAGAAGCTCCGTAACCTGTTAGACCACACATGGCATATCCACCATCAAAATCGCGGCAAGATCTGTATAGAAGTCTCTGTAAATCAATATTTTCTTCAATCACATCCGATAAAGTCGGATTTTCATAAATTCCTTTGAAACGATCGAAGACACGTTGGTTTTCCTCATCAAGGAAATGTCCAATTTTCTCCATGACCGTGACTGTGTCAACTTTCTCTTTTGGATGCTGGCCTAATGATACCAGTTTTCCAAAAAGTTCATCCACATTAGTCATGTTGAAATTCCCTGCCATAACCAGATTCCGGCTTCTCCAGTTACTCTGACGTAACATTGGATGACAGTTTTCTACTTCATTGGTACCATGCGTACCATAACGCAAATGTCCCAGCCAGACTTCACCGGTAAATGCAAGATTTTCCTGTAACCATTTGGCATCTGTAATACGTTCTTTATTATTCTTCAGTCCTTTCCGGAATTTCTTGTGAATTTTCGAGAAAATGTCGGTAAGTGGCTGTGGTTCTACGGATCTGTAACGGCTGATATAGCGTTTTCCAGGTGGTACATCGATTTTGATGTTGGCAACTCCGGCTCCATCTTGTCCCCGGTTCACCTGTTTTTCCATCATTACTGAAAGCTTGTGCACGGCATATAGCGGCGTGTCGTACTTGTCAATGTAGTATTGAAATGGCTTTCTTAGACGGATAAGTGCTATTCCGCACTCATGCTTTATGGCGTCGCTCATGAGAAGAATAATGAGTTAGAAATATGAACATTTGCTGGCTGCAAATCTTATTCCTTTTTTAATAATTTGTTAACGAACGAAAATCGTCGTTAGTTCGTAAACCCGGAATAAAGGTACAAATCCTTTCTCTTAAAAAACTTCTAATCCATGTGATTTTTTATTGTGGTCGTGATAATAAAAGAGCAAAAGTAGCCGGGATGTACCATATAGCTACAACAGGCTAAGTTTATCAAAATTTTAACACCAATTATTTATATATTAAAGAGATAATGAAGAAATAGTCCCGGTAAAAAAGTTTTTAAATTATTTTAATTAATTTCTTAATACTGGGGTAATATTTAACCCGGACATAGAATTTATTCTGGTTTTGGATCGATTTTATATTCGAAAAAGGCATAAACATAAAGTATGTTACACAAAACCAGAGGAATTGCCCTGAACTATATCCGCTATCGTGAATCTTCAATTATTGCGAAGGTTTACACGGAAGCCTTTGGTATACAAAGCTACATTGTAAATGGTGTGAGAAGCAGCAAATCCAAAAATAACAGGATTGCACTTTTTCAGCCGCTTACTTTATTAGATATGGTTGTTTATCATAAAAGTAAGGAAGCGACGATTCACAGAATTTCAGAACTTAAATGTTACGCACCGTTTCAAAGTCTGCCTTATGATGTTTTCAAATCCAGCCTTGCTTTATTTGTGACTGAGATTTTAGGAAAAACATTGAGAGAAGAAGAGCCCAATGAACCTTTGTTTCAATTTATTGAAGATTCAGTTTTATATCTGGATGAAGCGGAAGATGGATTTGAGAATTTTCATATTCAATTTTTACTTCAATATGCGTCTTATTTGGGATTTGGCGTGGAAACAATTGACGATCTTGAAAGTGAATTGAAAGAAAATCATTTTCCTCAAATTGCTGATGCCAAGGAATTAAACGCAACGGAATATTTGCTTCAAAATTCATATGGAATTACGGTAGCTCTTGATCGCACCAGACGGGTCGACATTCTTGAAAAACTGATTTTCTTTTATAAAATTCATATGGATACGCTTGGAGAAATTCGCTCTCTTGATGTTTTAAGAGAAGTTTTGAAATAATGTTTCGTGCATTGAAATGCCAAATTAAAACCGCGTTGGCATACTTTTGATACTCTTTGAAGATAAACGTAAACTAAAAGTCGAATGAAACAGCTTCTTATTATTACAATATTATTTTGCAGTACGTTGGTAATGGCACAAGCGCCAAAGGGTGCATGGAAATCCCAGGAGCCAACTGGCAGTACATCTACATTAATCGTGACAGACAACTATATGATCATTGCGTCATACAGTGTTTTAAATAAATCCTACGAAAGAACAGAAGGTGGTCCATTTACAATTCAGGGTGACCAGATGACTTATACTCCGGAATTTAATCCGTCCGATACGGCCAAAGTGGGTATTCCAATTGTTTATACCGTAACAATGAAAGATGGAATCCTGACTTTGAAATATGACGAGGCCATGGTTTGGATGAAAATCGATGATGGTGGAAATTCTGCTTTTACCGGAGCCTGGAAAGTTTCTGATCAGGAAGGTGATTTGAAAAAACAGCTTACCGGAACCCGAAAAGCTGTTAAATTAGTGTCAGGAACACGTTATCAATGGATTGTTTTTGACAGCGTTGAAAAAACATTTTACAAAACCGGAGGCGGAACTTATACTTTCAAGAACGGAAAATATACCGAAAGAATCGAGTTTTTATCCAGCGATAATAACAGGGTGGGAACTACCCAGGTTTTTGACTCAAAACTGGATAACGGCGTTTGGGATTATAAAGGAACAAATACCGCCGGAAAGCCAATTCATGAAATTTGGCAGAAAATGTAATCAGGTTTTTCAAGATAAGAAAAGGTCTTTCCAGTCATTATGGTTTGGGAAGACCTCTTTTAATTTACAACCTCCACGTTTTTCAGAATATAATTTAGATGTTCAATATCTGACGGATTGAGTTGCAAAGTGCCTTTTACGGTTTTTTGTTCGTCAGTTTTGAACCTTTGTTTTTTATTTTTAAACTGCAATTCCATAATTGATTCAGGACCAGCACCGCCGCAAAAAAAGCAGGCGGCCATAGGTTGCGCTGAAACGACATAGATATTTTCGTTTTCATCGACCGGAATAATATAACCTTTGATCTGAATTTCTTTTCCTTGAAGTGCCTTAACACTTTGTCCGAAAGATGGATACAAAAAATACATACTTACTTCCTTATTCAGCTTTCTTGTAAACTGTACATCGGACAAATTTTTCCAGGTAATCGCAAGCGGATTCATCGGCTCAGATAACGCAAGTCCTGAAATCAACATAAAAATGATTGCTGTTCTCTTCATTTAGAATTTATCTTTAATTTCTTTTTGTAATTGTTCAATTGCTTGTTTAGAATTTTCTTGATATTCCAGCATTGATGCATCCGTCATTTGGGGCGCCGCTTTGTGCTCATGATGTTCGCCTTTTTCGTGGTGATGTTCATGCGGAAATCCGGGAACTTCAATAATCCCTTCTTCCCACAATTCAAGAATTTTACTTATACTATCCAGTTTGTTAATCGCAATGGAATTGTTGTTTTTAATAGCTTCTCGCTTCTTTGCTTTAAGATATTCTTCCATATTTTTATGGATCTTCATCGACTTCAAATGAATTTCATTGGCTTTAATCAGCTCGTCACTTTTGTCCTTATTCTTTCCACAAGCTATTGTTAGTATTGAAAAAAAGATCAGAATGAGAATTCGTTGGTCTGGCATATCGAGATATTTTATTATTTGCAACAATGTTGCAAATATATATTCTGTTTTTATATTTGCAACAACGATGCAAATATAAAAATGGCGAAATATGAAAAATAACAAACTGCCTGTAACCGTTTTGAGTGGATTTCTGGGAGCAGGGAAAACGACTTTACTTAATCACATTCTTCATAATAAGGAAGGATTAAAGGTTGCTGTGATTGTCAATGATATGAGTGAGGTCAACATTGATGCACAATTGGTCAAAAATGAAAATACACTGAGCCGTACGGAAGAGCGACTGGTTGAAATGTCAAATGGCTGTATCTGTTGTACACTTCGGGAAGATTTAATGATTGAGGTTGAAAAACTGGCGAAGGAAAAACGTTTTGATTATCTGTTGATTGAAAGCACCGGAATTTCTGAGCCCGTTCCTATCGCCCAAACATTCAGTTTTGTAGATGACGAAAATGGAATCGATCTATCCAAATTGGCAGAAATTGATTGTATGGTAACCGTTGTGGATGCATTCAATTTTTCGAAAGATTTTGGATCCCTCAATACTATTATCAGCAGAGATTTGAATGACGATCAATCCGATACAAGAACCATTGTAAACCTGTTGACGGATCAAATTGAATTTGCCGACGTGATTATTCTTAATAAATCCGATCTTGTTTCGCCGGCTCATTTGGCAGAATTAAAAGCAGTACTCCATGCATTAAATCCGTCTGCAAGATTAATTGAAAGCTCTTTTTCAAAAGTAGAAGCAAAAGAAATTCTAAACACAGGATTATTTAATTATGACGAAGCTTCGCAATCCGCAGGCTGGATTCAGGAATTGAACAAATTGGAAAATGGATCACACATACCGGAAACTCAGGAATATGGAATTAATTCATTTGTGTTTAGGGACAAGCGACCTTTTCATCCGGAGCGATTCTGGAATTACCTTTCCCAAAACTGGCCAGCCGGAATTATTCGCAGCAAAGGGTTATTCTGGATTGCTTCACGACCCAATGATGCATTGAACTGGAGCCAGGCCGGAGGATCTTTGCGTGCGGAAGGCGCAGGAGTTTGGTGGGCGAGTATGCCACTTACTCAAAGAATTCGTTATCAGGCTTATATAGAAAACCGGGAATCGATTGAATCTCGTTGGGGACGTTTTGGAGATCGTTCGAATGAGCTTGTAATTATAGGGCAAGATCTTGAAAAGGATCTTATTCTCAACGAATTAGAGTACTGTTTGTGTACAAATAAGGAGATTATTCAGATGGAAAAAGGTGAGAAACTTACAGATCCGTTTCCCGTTTTGTAATCACTATTCAACATGTTTGGCGTGATCTATTTAGATTTGTTCAAAATAATTTTCAAAAAACGTTTGAATGATTCTAAATAGATACTACATTTGTCTCATCAATAACGGAGATGGAATGAACGCATTGATTTCGAATGAACCAACAATACTTGTTGAGCCTGCCAATTTTTGGTCAAAATCGCTGATTCTTAACGATTCATGCGTTTTTAAGGATTGTTGCAAAAACTATAAAAAGAAAGGGAAATACTGTAAAAAGTGTCCTAAAAAATAATACAGTTCATGGTGAATAATTGTAAGAGGGGGAGTGCCCAGAGCGTTCCCTTTTCTATGCTTGAGACTTTTTTTGGATTAAACTTTTCGTTTTAATTCAAAATTCTGTCCCAGATAAACTCTTCTAACCTGTTCATCTTCCGCAAGTTCTTCTGCGCTTCCCTGTTTCAGAATTTTTCCTTCAAATAAAAGATAAGCCCTGTCTGTAATCGAAAGCGTTTCGTTTACATTATGATCAGTAATCAGAATACCAATATTCTTGGTTTTCAGTTTGGCAACGATGCTTTGGATATCTTCAACCGCAATTGGATCTACACCGGCAAACGGTTCATCCAATAGAATAAATTTAGGGTCGACAGCAAGCGATCTGGCAATTTCTGTACGGCGGCGTTCTCCCCCCGACAATACCATTCCTTTACTTTTGCGCACGTGCTGCAAGTGAAATTCTTCCAGCAATTCTTCCACTTTTGCTTTTTGATCGCTTTTAGAAAGATTAGTCATTTCTAAAACCGCACGAATATTTTCTTCAACCGTCAATGACCGGAAAACAGAAGCTTCCTGAGCAAGATAACCAAGACCAAGACGTGCACGCTTATACATTGGAAGGTCGGTAATGTCTCTGTCATCCAGAAAAACTTTCCCGCTGTTCGGTTTTACCAAGCCAACGGCCATATAAAAAGATGTCGTTTTTCCTGCTCCATTCGGACCGAGTAATCCTACAATTTCGCCCTGTTCAACCTGGTAGCTCACATTGTTATTCACAAGACGGGCACCGTATTTTTTTACCAGATTTTCGGTTCTTAATATCATTGTTCGATTTTAGTAATTCAAAAACGCAACGGTCTAATTAAATTTAATATCCTTCAGGAACAATTGTAACGTTTTTTTGTCACGAAAGTTATTCTCTTCCAGATTGTAACAAATAGAAAAAGTTCTGCCTTTGATAAGGTCCGGATAAAACTGCGACATACCAAAACCAATGGCCGTAAAAATGGGCGAACCGTTTTGTTTTACGTCAAATTTAATATGCTTTTCTTTCATGATCGTCGGCTGACCAGCCAGCGAAACTTCCTTGCTTTCAAAAACCGGTGTCATATTTCCCGGGCCGAAAGGTCCCATTTGTCGCAGAATGTTATAAAATTTCGCAGTAACGGCACTTAATTCCAGTTCCAGATCAATATTAATCATTGGAATCAATTGATCCGGCAAAATCCTGCTGCTTACGATCTGATCAAATTTGGCACGAAAAGCTTCAATGTTTTCAATCGGCATCGTTAAACCTGCCGCAAAAGTATGGCCTCCGAACTGTTCCAACAATTCAGCACATTCTTCAATTGCTTCATAAACATCAAAACCAGGCACCGAACGGGCAGAACCAGCCGCTTTTCCATGGGATTCCGTCAAAATAATAGTAGGACGATGATATTTTTCAATACACCGGCTCGCCACAATTCCGATCACACCTTTATGCCAGCTTTCCTTATATAGTACGGTACTTCTTGCTTCGGTAAACCAGTTATCGCCTTCAATCATTGCCAGCGCCTCTTCCGTTATACTGCTGTCGAAAGTCCGGCGATCACTGTTATGCTGATTTATTTCATAAGCAAAATCAACGGCTTCCTGTTCTACTTCCGAAAGCAGAAGGCGAACTGCTTCTTTGGCATGTTTAATTCTTCCCGCAGCATTAATCCTTGGTCCAAGTCCAAATACAACATTAGTAATATCCAGCACACCTTTTATTCCGGCAATTTCTATCAGTGCTTTCATCCCCACACGTGGTGCAGCATTCAGGCGTTGAAGTCCATAATAAGCCAGAATCCGGTTTTCTCCGGTAATGGGTACAATATCCGCAGCGATACTAACGACCAGTAAATCAAGATATTCAAACAGCGATTCTTGTGGAATATCATGTTGAATACAAAAAGCCTGCAACAATTTAAATCCAACGCCGCAACCTGTTAATTCTTTATACGGATAAAGACAATCTTCTCTTTTTGGATCCAAAACGGCAACAGCCGGAGGAAGTTCGTCGCCCGGACGGTGGTGATCGCAAATAATGAAATCGATTCCTCTTTTATTTGCCTCCGTAACTTTGTCAACCGATTTTATACCGCAGTCTAACGTCACAATTAAACTGAAACCATTTTCCTGGGCGAAATCAATACTTTGCCAGGAAACACCATAACCTTCATTATAACGGTCCGGAATATAATAATCCAGATTGTTGTATATTTTTTTCAAAAAACCATAAAACAACGTAACGGAAGTAGTTCCGTCCACATCATAATCTCCGTAAACCAGGATTTTCTCGCCAGCCGAAATCGCTTTTGATAAGCGTTCAACAGCGATATCCATATCCTGCATCAGATATGGATCATGTAAATGTGTAAGATCAGGACGGAAAAAATTGCGGGATTGTTCAAAATCTTTAACGCCGCGCTGTACCAAAAGTGTAGCCAAAAATGGGTTCACTTTTAAAGCCTCAGCCAGTTCACGCGCAACTTCAAGTTGATCAGAGGGTAATTCAGGAATTTGTATCCAACGCTTGTCAATCATATCACAAAGATAATGGGATTCTGTGATGCATGTATCAAAATCTATTATCGCGCACCGAATCAGGGAAAGCTAAGTGAAAGGTCTTATCTTTGCAAAATTATTTTAGTCAAAGTTTGACTATTCACTTATTGATCAAAAAATGCCTCGTCTACTGTCCATTGATTATGGTGCAAAACGTACCGGAATTGCGGTAACAGATCCTTTGCAAATTATAGCAACGGCGCTCGATACCGTTAGAACACACGACTTGCTGGATTTTTTGAAAAAATATACCCAGAGTGAAGTTATCGAAGCATTTGTTATCGGAATGCCGCGTAAACTGGATAATACCGAAAGTGAAAACGCAGCCAGGGTTCATACTTTTATCAAATTGTTGAAAAAAAGTTTCCCTGACATTCCGGTTCACACTCATGATGAGCGATTTACGTCTTCCATGGCTTTACAATCCATGATTGCAGGCGGTTCCAAGAAAAGTGAAAGAAGAGAAAAAGGAAATATTGATAAGATCAGCGCGACCATTATTTTGCAATCTTTTATGGAAAGTCGCAGATAGTCAATTAATTAAAAATAATTTATTTAGAAATCTCATATTTTAATCAGATGATTTACCCAATCGTAGCCTACGGCGACCCTATATTAAGAAAGCCAACCCGCTTTATTGAAAAAGATGAAATGGATCTTCAAAAGCTTTCGGCAGATATGTTCGAAACCATGTATTCTGCTAACGGTGTAGGATTAGCTGCGCCTCAGGTGGGATTAAATATCCGTGTTTTTGTTGCTGACGGTACCCCATTCAGTGAAAAAGATGAGGATGACGACGACGATGATGAAGTTGATTTGAGCCTGGTTGGTTTCAAAAAAACATTTATCAATCCTGAAATCCTTGAAGAAGATGGAGAAGAATGGGCTTTTGAAGAAGGATGTCTAAGTATTCCGGGAATTCGTGGTGATGTTTACAGACCGGAAAGACTGGTGATTCGTTACCGAGATACGGATTGGAACGAAATTACAGAGGAATATAAAGGAATGGCGGCAAGAATTATCCAGCACGAATATGATCACTTGCTTGGAAAACTTTTCGTGGATTATCTTCCAACATTGAAAAAACAATTGATCAAAAAGAAACTGACCGATATTTCCAAAGGAAAAACGGATGCTGATTACCGTATGCGTTTTCCTGGCCGCAGATAATTCCTTTCATTTCTAAGCTTTTGATATGGCCTTTCCGGTGGTTGATGAACTTGCAGTTTGTCTTATTCAGACAGATATTTTTTGGGAAGATGTAACAGCGAATCTTTCTTCACTCGAAGAAAAAATTGCCGCTATTGATCATCCGGTTGATGTTATCGTTTTGCCTGAAATGTTTAATTCAGGCTTTACGATGAACACAAAAATAGCTGAGCATATGAACATGACGACTACCAAATGGATGAAGCACGTAGCCGTTCAGACTAACGCTTTGATCATCGGAAGTTTTGCTGTAAAAGAAGAAGGAAAGTTTTTTAACAGATTAATGTGCGTCCGCCCGGACGGAACTTTTGTTCATAGTGACAAACGCCATCTTTTCAGGATGGGCGAGGAGCATGCTACTTATACACCTGGAAATGAACACTTAGTTGTTGAATGGAAAGGATGGAAAATTTTTCCATTAGTCTGTTATGATCTAAGATTTCCGGTCTGGAGCCGGAATACTTCTGATAATCCTTATGACCTGCTTATCTATATTGCAAGCTGGCCGAAACGGCGTGCACATGCCTGGAATATTTTGTTACAAGCCAGGGCGATTGAAAATCTGAGTTATGTAGTTGGTGTAAACAGAATAGGACAAGATGGAAATGCTATTGATTACCAGGGAGATTCCGTAGCCCTGGATTTCCTTGGAGAGCCGCTTCATGCTATGGGCGATAAGGAATCTGAAAAAGTCGTCAAGCTTTCCAAACCGGCATTACAAAAATATAAGGATTCATTTCCGGCTTATCTCGATGCGGATTCATTTAATATAAGGTAACCTATTCGATCACTTTGGGTACCTTTATATAGGTAGCATCTTTACTTGGTGCATTCGCCAGAGCTTCACTTCTCGAAAGGCTGTTATTCCCCTTATCTTCACGCCAGTTGTTTACTTCTTCCATAATATGGGTAAGCGGCTCAACATTTTCCGTATCTATTTCGTTAAGTTGTTCCATCCAGGTCAAAACATTATCCATACTGGTGAGTAGAGCGGCCTCTTCTTCCGGTTTTACATGAAGTTTTGCAAGACCAGCAATTTTTTTCAGAGACTCGTGATCAATTTTCATTGTGTTAAGAATTTGTTATGTTCGTAATTCTTGATGAATCGTGCCACAAAAATACCACATTTTTGCGAACTCAAAGGGAAGATCGTTTTTTTAAGCAAAATGGTGGTATGAAAACAGATTGACCTACTTAAAAATAATCCGAATTTGTTGAAACGATAATTTTAGGGCAACAGATTCTTAAAAATATTATAATCTCAAATAAGTAGAAGGCGAATAATATTTGCTTTTGAACCCAAATGATAAAATAATTTGAAATGCTTTTGCCAATTTAAAAAAAGATGTTACTAGGGTTTGAGGCGGATAGTACAATTTTATGGAAGCTGAAAATTTGGATATATATCATTCTTAATCAATGAAAAAAAGGCATTAAAACGACAGAATTTTTTTAACGGTAATCTTAAAATTATACAATTGAATGACCGCTAATAAAAATATAGAATAAAAAAACCAGACAAAAGCTTGCTTTTTTTTAAAAGGAAAACTCATACTTTTGTAGGGACTTAAAATCGTAACACCACAATCAAAATTTTATTTTACAAAAACACGGTTTAACCAAAACTTTTATTTAATTAACAACCAAAATCTCAATTTAACCTTTAAAAGTAAGTCTGATGGAAAAGAAAGCAACGACTCCGGCACCAGCACCAAAGCCTGCAACAGCAGCATCAAAAGGCTCAGGTGGTTTGAACCCGGCATTGGTAATCCCCCTACTATTTGTTATTGCCCTTTGTGTTTACATTTTTGTTTTAGGTTCTCCTGACCACTTTATCGACGGAGACCACGAAAAAGGACCAAAACCAGGTGATTATTTTGGAATTGTTCATGAAGGAGGACCTATTGTACCTTTGTTAATGACTTGTTTTCTTATTGTACTTGTATTTACAATTGAACGTATCATCACAATTGGAAAAGCAAACGGTACTGGAAGCATTGATTCTTTCGTTCGTAAAGTGAAAGCTCTTCTTGACAAAAACCAAGTTGACGAAGCAATCAAAGAATGTGACAAACAAAAAGGTTCAGTTGGAAATGTTATCAAAGCTGGTCTTGTTAAATACAAACAACTTGCTCTTGATGGCGGACTTGACAAAGAACAAAAACTTGCAGCTTTGCAAAAAGAAGTTGATGAAGCTACTACGCTTGAACTTCCTATGCTTCAGAAAAACCTTACAATCATTGCAACTCTTGCCGGTGCTTCTACTCTTATCGCTCTTCTTGGAACGGTACTTGGTATGATCAAGGCGTTCGCGGCTCTTGGTGCAGCAGGTGGTGCTTCTGATTCAAGTGCTCTTGCGGCAGGTATCTCTGAGGCCCTTATCAACACAGCGATTGGTATCGGTACTTCTGCGATTGCAACTGTTTCTTATGCATATTTGAACAGTCGTGTTGATGACCTTACTTACAGTATTGACGAAATCGGTTTGAGCATTCAGCAAAATTTTGCAGCTCATTATTAATAATTATATACTATTGATATATAATTATCGTTAATATTAAAAAAACTTATATATTTGTAAAGTTATGGCAATAGTTAAGCCCAAGAAACATCCACCTCATATGGATATGACGCCCATGGTGGATTTGGCGTTCTTGCTACTGACATTCTTTATTATGACGGCGACGTTCAAAACCAATGACGCGGAGGTTAACACTCCAAGTTCGGTATCGACGATTAAAGTGCCGGATGATAAAATTATGATCATTAGTATTGACAAAGATGGTAAGGTTTTCTTTGGTGTGGATGCTCAACCAACAAGAATAGCAATGTTGGATAACATCGGTCAGTCAAAAGGAATTACTTTCACAGATTTGGAAAAAAAGAAGTTCTCGCTTCAGTCGAGCTTCGGTGTTCCTCTTAATCAGTTGAAAGCCTTTCCTGAACACACCAGACGCACAAATGGCGCAGATCAAACAACCTGGTATTCCTGTGGATTCTACTGGAACAAGTCAGTTGGCTGATTGGGTTTATGCTGCAAGAAAAGCGGATCCTGGATTGAGAATCGCTTTGAAAGGAGATAATCTTGCTAAATTCCCTGTTTTCAAGGATGTGCTAGGAAATCTTCAGTCTCAGAATATTAACCGATTCAATCTGATCACAGGTAGCGAACAAGCGCCTGCCGGTTTTAAGATGGATTAAGTATTTCACTTGAAATAAAAGACTAATATGTCAGCAATAGTAGAAACCGGTGGTGGTGGTAAAGGCGACGGTAAAGTTCGCGGCAAGAAATTGAACACCAATGTTGATATGACTCCAATGGTTGATTTGGGTTTCTTGCTTATTACGTTCTTTATGCTTGCAACAACAATGTCTAAACCTACGTCGATGACATTGAACGTGCCTGACAAGACCGAGAAAGTAGAAACAGAACCATTGAAAGCATCAAAAGTTCTTACTCTGTTTTTGGGTAAAAGTGATGATGTTTATTATCTGGACGGAATCGCAGCAGACGATCCGAAAGCTGAGGAATCTTTAAAAACGACACGTTTTGGTTCTGATTTGAGAAGCGTAATTTTCAATTCAGCAACCCGTATCAATGCAGCAAATGCAAAAGACGATAAAGGTTTTGGAGCGTTCGTAGTTGTAATTAAGCCTCTGGCTGTATCTTCTTATAAAAACATGGTCGATGTGCTTGATGAAATGGCCATTACCAAATCTAAGAAGTACGCTCTTGTGGACGAACTTACCGATTCGGAAAAGAAGTTACTTGGAGACAAATTAAAGCCTTGATTTAATTCAAGGAAGTAGTAAATATTTTTAACATTTAATTTAAACGCCATGGCAGAAGTTAGCCCGAATGCGACACTGGATGATATAGTGTTTGCCAATCGTAATAAGGCGTATGGTGCATTTTCACTGAGAAAGGGATATCGTGCAGATATCACCAAATCAACTTTGATCGGCGCTGCTCTTTTCGTTTTCGCAATGTTTTCACCTGCACTTATCAATGCACTGAAAGGCGATGAAGTAAAAGAGGAAGTAATGGTTAACGTGGATTTAATGAACTTGCCGCCACCGCCAATAGATCCTACTGAACCGCCTCCGCCACCACCGCCGCCAATTGAGCAGCCTAAGGTAGCAACGGTGAAGTTTTTGCCTCCCGAGGTAAAAATGGATGAAAAAGTTCCTGAAGAAACACCTCCTCCAACGGTTGAGGATTTGAAGGAAGCAGTAATTGCTGATAAGACAGTAGAAGGTGATCCGAATGCAAACGAGGTAATCGTAGCACCGGAACAAGTAGCAGCTCCAAGTAAAGGAACTGTTGTTGAAGCCGCTCCTGCTGAGGAAAAAGTCTTCACTGTTGTTGAACAACAGCCAGAATTTCCAGGTGGTACTGCTGAAATGTACAAGTATTTAGGAAAGAACATTAAATACCCAAGTGCAGCTTCACGTGCTAACGTTTCTGGTAGAGTATTTATGTCATTCGTTGTTAATACGGATGGAAGTATTCAGGATGTTGCAGTGTTAAAAGGCTTAGGTTTTGGTTGTGATGAAGAAGCTATCCGTGTTGTGAAAGCAATGCCAAAGTGGAAACCAGGTAAACAATCAGGACGTGCAGTTAGGGTTAAGTACAACTTGCCTATTAATTTCCAACTTGAGTAACTCATGAAGGAAAAACCATTGCATGAGAAAGTGATTCTTATTGCTTCTTTGTTAATGGCTCTGATATATATAGGAGGAGGGGTCTATTTGATCTCCTCCTCCTTATCTTTTAATTTGCTTCCTGTCGGAAGTATCCAGCGAATATGCATTTTCTGGCATACTTATTTTGTACGGTTTTTACCGTGGGTACAGGGTTTGGAAGAAATGAGTTATCTAACGAGAAGCATGAAATATTTGTTCAGTGCAGGCATAGGGATCTCTCTGTGTGTTTTGGTCCTGATGTCAGGATGTTCAAAGACGTCCTCAAAGGAGAGGGATAATCCTGTTCAGGGGACAATTACCATAGCGGCGGATGAATCTTTTAAACCGCTTGTATATGCTTTAACACAAGCATATCAGGGAATTTATCCAAGAGCTCATTTTAATGTAGTTTATGAGCCTGAGCAGAAAGCAATTCTGGAATTATTGAAAGATAGTGTCAGAATGGTTTTTACGACCAGACCATTAAGTGAAAACGAAATTTCCATGGTTAAGCAACAAGAAGGCATTCAAAAAGCGCATCACATTGCACTTGACGGACTCGCACTTGTCGTAAATGGAAGTAATCCAGGATAGTTTGATAACAATGGATGAAGTAAAATCCATTGTCGAAGGTAAGATCACAGATTGGTCGCAGTTGAAAGGCAGTAGCCAGACGGGTCCTATTACATTGGTTTTTGATAATGCGAATTCGAGCAATCTGAATTTTGTTATGAGCAAGTTTAATCTGAAAAGTATTCAGAAACTCAGAATAACTTCGGCCGGTTCAAACAAAAACGTTATTGATGAAATAAAAAAGAATCCTTTGAGCCTTGGTTTTATCGGGGTAAACTGGATTAGTGACGGGCATGATGCTTTGGCAGTAGAACTTTCAAAAGGAATCAGAGTTTTGGGTGTTTCCAAAAGTTCTAATCCTGCTTCTGTTAAGGAGTATTATCAGCCCTTTCAAAATGGATTGGAATTAAAGAATTATCCGCTTTCACGTGATGTGTACATTATCATCAGGGAAGGTTATGCAGGACTCGGCAGCGGTATGATTAACTTACATAGCCAGAGATGTTGGCGGACTCATCATTCAGAAAATGGGTTTGATTCCGACACATGTGTATCCAAGAGAGCTGGAAATAAGGACTGGACAAAATTTTTAGTCTTCTTATACAATTTATTACATTTGGAACTTGTTTATTGAAAAACCAAATTTTTTGTCATTATATTAACCGGGTAAAAATGAACAGAAACATGAGAATGAAGTTAGTAGCACTGGTATTATGCATTTTTTCAGTAGTAAATGTGCATGCACAAACAGTGCAGGACGGTTTGGCCTTAATACATGCTGAACGTAATAAAGAAGCAGGTGAATTGTTTACAAAACTGGCCACAGGTACTCCTTCGGCTGATAATCAGTATTACCTAGGTTACTATTATGTAATCACTAAGCAATTGGATGAAGCTCAGAAAGCTTTTGAAAAAGGTATGCAATTGGATGAAAAATCAGTATCTCAACCAAGTAGGTCTTGGAACAGTTGCACTTGGAAAGGGAGATCGCGCAAAAGCGAAAGAGCTTTTTGACAGCTGCTGAAAAGAAAAAAGGTAAAGATGCTGAGGTTCTTTTCCGTATAGGCTGAAGCTTATACTTTGTTTGAAAAACAAAGTGATCCTGCGGAAGCTATCAGACTTGCTGGACGAAGCGATCAAAAGAGATAAAAATCTTGCTGATGCTTATATCGTCAAAGGTGATGCGTTGATGTTACGTAACGAAGGTGGTGCTGCGGTAACTGCTTATGAATATGCGTTAACTGCAAAAGCCAAATTACGCTGTTGCTCACAATCGTATTGGTTCGGTTTATTTGAGAGGTAAAGAACTACAATCTTGCTCTTGAAAACTACAAAAAAGCAATTGAAGCAGATCCAAATTTTGCTCCGGCTTATCAGGATCTTGCTGAGCTTTATTTCTTTGCTCGTAAATACAAACAAGCAGCAGAGAATTATGATCTTTATATGCAAAAAAGTCGTGCATACGGATCCTGAAACAAAACTTCGTGCGGCTCAGTTTGCCTTTACTGCTGATGACTACACAAAATCGTTACAGATTCTGGATGAAATGAAAGGAAAGATTAACAACCCTATTACTTTACGTATGTATGGTTGGTCTTACGCCAAGACCAATAATCCTGACAAGGCAATTCAAAATTTGAATGAATTTATAAAAGTTGCTCCTGACAAAGTTATTGGTGATGACTATAAATATCTTGGACGTGCTTATAATTCAAAAGTTACAGACGGAAAAGGTTATGACTCTACTGGTGTTCTGTACATTTTGAAAGGTGCAGATATGGATACAAGCAAGACGGATGCAGCTACGACTTACAAAGAAGTTGGTGCATTGTATTATGCAGCAAAGGATTTCCCAAATGCAGCTACAACATACAGCAAAGGTATTAGCCTGGATACAGCTAAGGCAACTGCTAATGATTACTACTACCTTGGTTTGTCTAAATTCCAGAAGGCGGGTGTACTTGGTGCATTGCAACAATGCAGCAGGAGATAGTGCTCAGATCGCTATGGATAAAAGAAATATGTATCTGTCTGCTGACTCTACTTTTGCTCTTGTTACGCAAAAACTTCCTGATTGGCCATATGGTTACTATTGGAGAGCAAGTGCGCTTTACAATGCATATGACAAACAGGAAAATATCGATAAAGGAATTTCAGCTCCATATTATTTGAAACTTGCTGAATTGGCTGAAAAGGATCCTGATCCTTCGAAATACAAGTCTTATTTGAAACTGGCATATAACTACCTTGCTTTTTACAGCCAGACTACATTGAAAGACGAAGCTAAAGCAAAAGAATACTGGACAAAATTGCTTGCAATAGATCCTAACAGTGCAGCAGCGAAAGAGGCATTAGGAATGGCACCAGCTCCGGCAGCTGCTGCGGCAACTGCCACTCCTGCCAAGGCTGCTCCGGCTAAAAAGCCAGCTCCAAAGAAGATAATAAGGGGTTTATCAAAAATAAAACGAAAAGACCCGCCGATTTCGGCGGGTCTTTTCGTTTTTATCAATATTAAATTACAATGGATCAGCCCAGTGTAGATGGAAGCGGAAAGCAATTATTAAGCGTTGCAAGGTGTACAGAGCTATAATTCTCATAACACCAGTTTCTTAAACGTTTTACTTCGGCAGGCATTAACATGCGGATTGCTTTTCTTAATTCTTTTTCGAACAATCTGCGGTCGAAACTAACCTTTTGCAGAATAATTTTAATGTATTCAAGCATAGAGGCCATAGTATTATGTAGTTTTGTGGTTTAGGTATAACAGAACGTTAAATAAAACTTTTATAGATCTCAGGTCCATATTAGTATCACCGATAAGTGTAACGAATATTTCCCATGAAATTATATGTAATTTTAAGCATAATTTTGTGTTTTTCTTGTACTATTCATGCGCAAATTATAAATAATGATCCAACAATTGAATTTGGTTCCAAAAATCTTAAAATGGATGAGCCATTTACTAATTTCAGTTGTTGTTCCGGGAGAAGAAAACCGTCCATCCGTAAGCTTTCCTGAAATTAACGGACTAGAAAAGCGGAGCAAATCTGCAACCAGTTCAATAAACACGGTCGGTGGAGAAAAAGTTGTGGTACAAACAATCAGCCAGCAATATTTCGCTTTAAAAGAGGGAATCTATATAATTCCGTCTTTTTTCGTTACAGTTAATGGCTTAAAAATTAAATCGGAAGGAATTACGGTTGAGTACAATACCAGAATATTGATTAATCCGGAAGTGATCAGTGAAGAGGATCTGGCATTATTACCTGAGATTGAAAATAATGAGGAAGATGTATTTCTTTCTGTTGGTGCGAATAAAAAAAATGTCTTCATGCGGGAAGGCTTTGCACTGGGAATCTCATTGTATGTAGCTGAAAATGCACCGATACAAATGGATTTCTATCAGGTAAATGTACAATTACAATCCATTTTGAAAAGAATTCGTCCGGTTGGATGTTGGGAAGAAAATGTAGGTATTGAAGAAATTATCAAAACGCCGTATTGAGATTGGAGGCAGGAAATATACCGAATACAATTTATACCAGGCGCAGTTTTTCCCGATGACATTACAGGATATTATTTTTCCTTCGGTAACTTTGGAAATGCTTGTGGGAAGCGGGAAAGCCGGAGATGGAAAAGTACTTAAAAGTTTTCGTTCAAAAGTTGTAAAGGTAACTGTAAAACCTCTACCACCGCATCCCTTGAAAGATCAGGTAGCGGTAGGGCAGTATAAACTTTTTGAGCGTCTGTCAAGTGCGCTGGTTTATCCTGGAGAAAGTATAAGATATTTATTCAGGATTGAGGGAAAAGGAAATATAGCAGCTATTCCAACACCTGAAATAATTGCGAATTCGTCTTTTGACTTTTATCCGCCTGATATTAGTCAGATTAATAAAAAGAAGCAATCAGAATGTGATCGGAGAAAAGAGTTTTGATTATTTTGTAGTACCGCGTCAGGACGGGACTTTTCCATTAGGGAGATATTTTCAATGGGTTTATTTTGATCCAAAGGCAGCAAAGTATGATACGTTGATTTCTCAAAAAACACTTCAAGTGAAGGGTGAAGACTATAAATTAGGCAACATATCATTACACGGATCCACTGGATTGTATGATAATCTGGAAAGATTAGACAGTAGTGCGGAATATTTTGATTTTAAAAAAATACTAAAAGAATTAACCAATGCCATCGTAATTCTGTTGTTGTTTACAATGGTTTGGGTATTAAGAAAATAATTTCATGGGTAGTACATACGGAAAAATATTCAAGATTTCCACGTTCGGGGAATCACATGGTGTAGGGATAGGGGTTATAGTAGAAGGTTGTCCGGCAGGCGTTGATTTTGACACAGATTTTATTCAAAGTGAACTTACGCGCAGAAAACCTGGTCAATCGCGCATTACTACACAAAGAAAAGAGGCCGATGAATTTGAGGTTTTGTCCGGTGTATTTGAAGGAAAAACCACAGGTACTCCAATTGCCTTGATCATCAGAAATGAAGATCAGCGCAGTAAGGATTATTCACATATAGCGGCTCAATTCCGTCCGTCTCATGCAGATTATACTTATCAGGTAAAATATGGTGTAAGAGATTATCGCGGCGGAGGCAGAAGTTCAGCAAGGGAAACGGCCGCACGTGTTGCAGCAGGTGCTTTGGCGAAATTGCTTCTTGCCAATTTTGGTGTAAATATTCAGGCATATGTTTCTCAGGTGGGTGCGATGAAACTGGATAAGTTTTATACAGAACTGGATTTAACAGAAACAGAAAATAATGCAGTTCGCTGCCCGGACCCGGAAATGGCAGAAAAGATGTTTACTTACATTGATGATGTCCGGAAAAAAGGAGATTCCATTGGAGGTGTTGTTAATTGTGTAATTAAAGGTACTCCGGCAGGATGGGGAGAACCAGTTTTTGACAAACTGCATGCAGAACTTGGAAAAGCAATGCTAAGTATCAATGCTGTAAAAGGTTTTGAATATGGCAGTGGTTTTGACGGCGTAGCGATGCTTGGATCAGAACATAATGATGCTTTTTTTATTGATGACAAAGGAGAGGTTCATACTCGTTCAAATCACTCCGGAGGAATTCAGGGCGGAATTTCTAATGGAGAAGATATTTATTTCAAAGTTGCTTTCAAACCGGTAGCAACCATTATGCAGGATCAGGAAAGTGTGGATTCACATGGAGATACGGCAGTTGTGCAGGGAAAAGGTCGTCATGATCCTTGTGTTGTCCCGCGTGCTGTTCCCATAGTTGAAGCAATGGCAGCGTTGGTTTTGGCAGATTTCTATTTGAGAAATAAAGCGAGCAAGCTTTAATTTTTCTTACGCCTTCTGTTAAGGCTGAGCACAAGCCAGATCGTTCCCAAGAATTCAACGGTAAGCCCGCTTAACATGGCGGGATTACTATAATGCACATGTGTAGGTTTCATAAATGCACCTGTAGCAATTAATAGCAGACCTGCTGACAAGATGATAATAGCATTTAGTAGATTCAGTTTCACCCGATTATATCGTTCGTTCCACTTTATTAACAACTTCGGTTCAAAGAAGCACTATATATCGAATATAGGGATTCTATTTTTACTTTGCTATTTTTCTTCTCAATCTTTTGCCCAGGAGAAGCGCTACACTTTTGAAAGAGGGCTTATGGGATCTCCTTTCCGGATTATTATTTATTCCAATAACGATTCAACTGCAAACAAAGCAGCCCAAAGTGCTTTTAAGCGTATTGAAGACCTTAACGCCTCGTTAAGTGACTATCGGGATGACAGTGAAATAAATGCTGTCTCAGCGCAATCCGGAACAGATAAGTGGATTCCTGTTAGTAAAGACCTTTTTGATATCCTTTTTATTTCGGATGATATTAGTAAAAAAACAAGTGGTGCTTTTGATGCAACTCTTGGTCCTATTGTTCAGGAATGGAGGCGGGCAACGAGAAAGGGATATTTTCCCGACTCAGCTCTGATTAAAAATGCTCTTGCAAAAACAGGATATCAAAAAGTTAAATTTGATAAAAAAACGCAAAGTATTCAGCTTAAAGATAAAGGAATGCGCCTGGATATTGGAGGACTGGGAAAGGGATATGCGGCAGATGAGGCCGTGAAAGTTTTAAAAAGTTATGGAATAAAATCCGGTATGATCGATGCAGGTGGAAAACTTGCGTTGATGGACGCACCTCCGGGCGAAAAGGGGTGGAAGATTGTAATTTCGTCTGGCCGTGATTCAATTGAAACCATAGAATACTCCAATGTTGGAATGGCAACTTCCGGTCCAACATATCGGTATCTGGAATATAATGGAAAACGATATTCTCATATTGTCGATCCAAAAACTGGAATCGGTCTTTTATATCATGTAAGAACTACGGTTATATCACCAACTTCCGTTGAGGCTGACGCGCTGGCAACAGCATTCAGTGTATCAGGAATAAAGGAAGGAAAGAAATATTTGAAACGGTTTCCGAATAATAAGGTCTGGCTGGTTGAGACAAAAGATGACCAGATTCAAACCTGGAATACTATAAAATAATTTCCTTAACCTATTAAAATAATAAAAGCTGCGATTTCGAAATCGCAGCTTTTATTATTTTAAAACTTATCAGTAGAAACTTAGATAACTACTGTTTTTCCAGGTACTGCAACCGGATATAAACCGTCTGGTCCTGGTAATAATTTCGGATTTGCATCCCATGCAAGTTTGTCAGGGAACAAATTAATGTCCGAATTTAAGGCCTCATCCCACTTGATCAGTTTTCCTGAATAAGTAGCCATACGGCCCATAATAGCAGTCATTGTACTTTTTGCGGTCCGTTTTCAGCATCAGCAGAATTTATATTCACCTTTTGCAACGGCTTCAAATAATTCGTCGTGTTCAACCTGATATGGGTTGATATCGTCTTTGTCATCGTGCTGCATAAATCACACCACCTTTGTAATCTTTAAGAACCGTTTTCTTGCCATCAAAGCTGTCAATACGGCCTTTTGTTCCTACAAATGCTTCGTCCACTTTATTCCATGTACCTTCAAACTGGCGGCACTGGCTTGAAATTGTTGTTCCATCAGCATAAACCAGATCCAGTGTATGGTGGTCAAAAATCTCGCCATACTGTTTTCCGGTGCGTACTTCACGTCCGCCAGTTCCCTGAATTTGCACAGGATAAGCATTTTTCACCCAGTTCGCTACATCAATATTGTGAACGTGCTGCTCGTTAATGTGGTCACCGCAAAGCCAATTGAAATAATACCAGTTTCTCATTTGGTATTCCATTTCAGTCTGATTTGGCTGACGTTCTTTCATCCACGGACTGCTTCCAACCCAGTAAACCTGTCCACCAACAATATCACCTAATGCACCATCCTGAATCCTTTTGATTGCTTCACGATAGTTAGCCTGATAATGACGCTGAAGACCAACCACAACATTTAATTTCTTTTTCTTAGCTTCTTCTGCAACTGCTAAAACTTTACGAATACCCGGTGCATCTGTTGCAACCGGTTTTTCCATAAATATATGTTTGTTGTTTTTAACAGCTTCTTCAAAATGAGAAGGACGGAATCCCGGAGGTGTCGCCAAAATAACAACATCCACATCTTTCAAGGCAATCGCTTTTTTGAAGGCATCAAATCCTACGAATTTGCGATCATCAGGAACATCTACTTTTGTTTTGATATCTACCGTCGCACCTGCCGCATTTTTGTATTTTTTGGCAGTAAGGTTTCTGTAAGATTCGTCAAGTCTATCTTTGAAAGCGTCAGCCATGGCCACGATCTGCACATTTTGTTTTGTGCTTAACGCTTGTGCCGCAGCACCTGTTCCGCGTCCGCCACAGCCAATCAATGCAACCCGAATAGTATCACCAACAGCACTGTTGAATCCATAACCTGTAAAAGGGTTCAGGATTACACCGCCTGCAACCAGGCCAGATGCTTTAAGGAATTCGCGTCTATTTTGTTCCATTTTAAAGTTAAATTAAGAGTTTATATATCAATAATCTTCTATCAATGCAGGACTGTAATATTTTGCAATTTCTTCTGCCGAAGGAGTTTTAACAGGTCTTACCAGTCTGAAACCTACAAAAGATGCACTTGTCATCCACCATTCACTTTTTGGAAGCTGTGGATCCAGAACTTTCCATTCCGGTTTTGAAGGCGTACGAGCCGCACTTCTCAAATCAGCCGGCTCATCATCCCATGATCCACCGCGAACAGCAGTTGGGTAAAGTTCAGTAACCGGAGCAAAGCTTTTCTCCCGCTGGTTGTTTGGCATAATAATCAGGAATATACTGGTCTAATGTCCATTCCATCACATTACCATGCATGTCATATAATCCCCATGCATTAGGTTTTTTTGTTCCAATTTTTTTATAGGCCGAGCTGCTGTTTTTACGGTACCAGGCATATTCATCAAGTTTTGAAGCATCATCTCCAAATGAATAAGCAGTTTTGGATCCCGCTCTGCAAGCATATTCCCATTCAGCTTCTGTTGGAAGACGGTAGAAAACGCCTGTTTTCTCATACATCCACTTGCAGAAAAGAATGGCAGCATATTGTGTCATGTTAATAGCAGGATATCCTGCGCGTCCCATTCCAAATGACATATCGACATAAGGGGGACTAGGACGTGTACTTGCATCTGTTTTTGCAACGCTTTTTTCAGGATCAGGATGACGCAAAGCCATTTCTTTTTCCATATTTTTGAAAGCATACAAATCATAAATGTCCCAGCTCAATTCAAGTTTTCCCATCCAGAATGGCTCGATCTTTACTTTATGCTGAGGACCTTCGTCTGGTCTGCGGCCTTTTTCAGTAGCGGGGCTACCCATGGTATATTCTCCGCCGGGAATGGCAACCATGTCATAAACTTGTGGGCTTCCGCCGATTTTCTGCGTGTAACTCTTAAAATTAGTCCTGCGCAGATGCATTTAAACAAAGAAAAAAAACGGGGATTAGGTTAAGGATTTTTTTGTACATAATTTTTTAAAATGCGTTCTCATTGAACCATATAACAAAGAATAAGTAGCAATATTATGGTATTTACCCTATGAAAACGAATTTTTTCTTTCTTCTTTAATATCTATCATACCTTTGTAGTAATTGAATCCAAAATTTACCTATGAATTACCTTTCAGCAGAAAATATTGCGAAGTCATTTGGAGACCGGTGGCTTTTTAAAAATATCAGTTTCGGGATTAGTCGCGGTGATAAAGTGGCACTTATCGGAACAAATGGTACCGGAAAAACAACGTTCCTTAATATATTGACGGGCAAAATTCCACCGCAGGAAGGATCGGTTAGTCTTCGGAAGGATATTCGCGTAGGATATCTGGATCAAAGTCCTTCATTTGATCCTTTGCTTCCGGTTTTGGAAGTGATTTTTTCGTCAAACAATCCTGTTGCCATCGCTGTAAAAAAGTACGAGCACGCCATTGAAACGGATGATCATGATGCCTTGGCGACAGCTATGGAGGATATGGACACCTACAAAGCCTGGGATTTTGAGTATAAGGCAAAAGAGGTTTTGGGAAGATTGGGAATCCATGACACCGAGAATTTGTACGGAAACTTGTCTGGTGGACAGAAAAAGCGTGTAGCGCTTGCAAAAATTTTGTTGGAAGATCCGGAATTACTTATTCTCGATGAGCCTACCAACCATTTGGATCTTGATACGGTTGAATGGCTGGAAAAATATTTGAATACCCAAAATACTACGTTGCTGGTTGTAACCCACGACAGGTATTTCCTTGACACGGTTTGTAATCAGGTTTTGGAACTGGATCATGGTTCGGCGTATTCATACAAAGGAAACTATTCTTACTTCCTTGAAAAAAAGGCAGAAAGGGAGGAAGTGGAAGCGGCCGGAATTGATAAGGCGAGAAACCTGATGCGTAAAGAACTTGACTGGATCAGACGTCAGCCGAAGGCGCGTGGTACCAAAGCGAAATATCGTGTGGACGCTTTTGAAGAATTAAAAGAAAAAGCAAGCCAGAAGAAATTCGACCTGCAAATGGACCTTAATGTGCGTACAGCTCGTTTGGGAAGCAAGATCATTGAAATGGAAAATGTGAGCAAAGGTTTTGGTGATCGTCAGCTGATTAAAAACTTTGAATATACTTTCCGTAAAGGTGACCGGATCGGAATTGTTGGTCAGAATGGTATGGGGAAATCCACGTTGCTGAACATGATTACAGGCGAACTTGAACCTGATAGCGGACAAATTGTAAAAGGAGAAACGGTTCAGTTTGGGTATTACAAACAAACGGATCTGGTTTTTGACGAAACACAACGTGTTATTGATATCGTAAAAGATGTTGCAGAAGTGGTTCAGCTTGGGACGGGAGAGACGGTAACGGTTGGGCATTTGTTACAGGCATTTTTGTTTTCGCCAAGTAAACAATATGACTTTATTGCGAAGTTGAGCGGAGGTGAAAAGAAGAGGCTTCAATTGCTTCTGACCCTGATTAAACAGCCAAATTTCCTGATTCTGGATGAGCCTACGAATGATCTGGACATTGCAAGTCTAAATGTTTTGGAGGAATTTTTAATGAATTTCCCTGGCTGTATTATGATCGTTTCCCATGATAGATACTTCCTGGATCGTTTGGTAGAACATATTTTTGTATTTGAAGGAGAAGGTAAAATCAGCGATTTTCCAGGAAACTATACTGAGCTTCGTGATTATCAGGATGAAGTTGAGGCTGAGAAAAAAAATATAGCGTCGGGTAAAAGCCAGCCGGCTGCTGCACCAGTACCTGTTAAGGAAGTAGTAACGGCTCCCGCTGCTCCAAAGAAAAAGCTAAGTTTTAAAGAACAGCGCGAATTTGAAATGCTTGAAGGTGAAATGGCTGCCCTGGAAAAGAAAAAGGCGCAGTTGATCGAAAAACTTGAAAATGGCGGTTCGCATGTGGAAGTTACTTCCTGGGCCATGCAAATTGAAGAGATAACACAGACACAATCAGACAAGGAAATGCGCTGGCTGGAACTGTCTGAAAATGCTTAATTTTGAAAAAGCTAATCAGTAAGAAACATGAATATCAAAACAGTTTCAAAGGAATTTAAAGATGAAATGATACGCTTGTATGGTGATACACTATATAAGGTAGTTTTATTTGGTTCATTTGCGCGTAATGATTTTGGTGACGATTCTGACGTGGATTTTTTAGTTGTGTTGAATAAAGATGAAATTCGACCATTTACTGAGATTGCAAAAATTTCCCCTGTATTGGGGGAGTTTTTGAGTCACCATCACAAAGTGTTCAGTGTGGTTCCAACTAGCCGTAAGAAATATGAAGTAAGTACAATGCCGCTTTATAGAAATATTAGGGCTGAAGGAATTGAAATATGAGTGATATTAATTCTATAATTAGCAAAGCCGAAGATAGTATTGAAAATGCAGCTTATAATTTGGAAGGTGAGTTTTATTCAGCCACTGTTAATCGTTGCTACTATGCATTGTATTATTGTTTAATAGCATTACTTGATACCAAAAATATTTCAGCAAAATCTCACAAGGGAGCACATGTTAAGTTTAATGAGTTATTCATTCTTACAGGAGAATTTGCAAAAGAAATGAATACTATTTTAGCAGCAACATTTAATCAGCGACAAATGGGTGATTATGATATTGACTCTGAAATCGTATATGAAGAAGCACTAGAAACATTAGAAAAGTCCCGCCATTTCGTTAATACAGTTATTCATTATCTTAAAAATAATGGATACTTAGAGTAAAACCCTATGAATTCAATTGTAGAATTTTTCCAGTACCTGCTCAATTCGGAAGAGCTAATCCGGACCGGCGGCTTGCTTGTTATTACTTTTATTGTCTTTGCAGAAAACGGATTATTCTTTGCGTTTTTTCTTCCGGGAGATTATCTGGTATTCCTGGCAGGTGTTTTCTGCGGAACAGGTATTTTGCAGGTACCCATAGGAATTCTATTGTTGTGTATGTTTGCTGCGGCTGTTGTGGGCTCGTTTACAGGATATATTTTCGGAAAATATTTCGGGGATATGTTTGAAAACAGACCGGATTCCTTCTTTTTCAAGAAGAAGCATTTAGATACTACGCGTAAATATTTTGATAAATACGGTAGCAGGACATTAATTGTAAGTCGGTTTTTACCCATCGTCAGGACTTTTGCGCCGATTTTAGCAGGCGTTGCAAAAATGTCTTTTCCTGCTTTTCTGTTAAATAATGTGATCGGTGGAGCAGTCTGGATTGGTGCGCTTACCGGTGGTGGATTTTTATTTGGTGAGCGTTTCCCGTGGATTGTTGATTACGTTCACTACATTATTTTATTCTTTTTGGCGATTACTACTTTCACTGTAATCAAAGGATATTTCAACGCAAGGAAGGGAATGGTTGAGGAATAGGCTTTTTAATTAACCACTAAAAAGTACACACTATGAAAATTTATTATAACAGAAAGCAGCGAAATTTCAACCTGGTTTTATTGGTTGTATTAACGTTAGGATTTATGGCTATTCATGACCGGGAAAGTTTTAGTCCGACTACTTACTGGTTTTGGGCGTCTTTGGTTCAATCATTATTTATGGCTTTCGTTTTGGGAATAATATCCTTTAAGGAAACACAAAATAATCATGATTTGCTAATTGGGAAAGAAAACGAATCACTTTGATTTCATTCATCCTCTTTAAACCAACCCGAATAAGTAATATAATTATTGGCAGTCCTGTCGATAATTGCTCCCAGATCAGGAGAAACATCTTTCAAATATTTCGCAGGATTTCCGGCATAAATTGTTCCCGGAGGTACTTTTGTATTTTGAGTTACAATAGCTCCTGCGGCAATAATGGATCCTGTTCCGATTACGGCTCCGTCCATCACAATCGAACCCATTCCGATTAAAACGTGGTCCTCAATAATGCAGCCGTGAACGATCGCATTATGTGCAATCGAAACATAATCTCCAATGTAAGTTCCATTTTTTTGATAGGTACAATGAATCACCGCACCATCCTGAACGTTGGAATATTTGCCAATCCGTATGCTGTTTACATCACCACGCACCACCGCATTAAACCAAACGGTACAATGCTCGCCCATAATCACATCTCCGACAACCGTTGCATTTTCTGCTAACCAGCAATTTTCTCCAAACTTCGGATGATTTCCACGAACCGATCTGATCAGTGCCATATTTAAATAAGTATATATTCGCTTTTCTAATTAATATTTCCTTTTTTCGTTAATCAACGAGAAATATAAATCCTGGGTAATGTTACTTAAAAATAAATATATTTCGTTTTTTAATTAATTAAATTCACATAACATGGCCATGACAGAAAATCTATCCAAAGGCTCTTTATTGATTGCCAAGCCCTATTTGGGTGACCCGAATTTTGAGCGGGGCGTCATTCTGTTATGTGAATATAACGGTCAGGGAAGTTTTGGTTTTGTACTTAATCAGGTGACAGACTTGTTCTTAGGAGATGTTTTGGACGATACTATTTATCAGGATATTCCTTTGCATTTAGGCGGGCCGGTTGAGAAAAATACGCTACATTTTATTCACAGGAAACCGGATCTTGATTCCCGGTGGAGCTGAAATTATGCCTAATGTTTTTTGGGGAGGTGATTTTAATCAGGTCAAAACACTGCTTAACATAAACTCATTGAAAGCAGATGATGTCCGGTTTTTTATAGGTTACTCAGGATGGAGCGGGGGACAAATTGAAGACGAATTGTCGCAAAATTCCTGGATCATTACCCAAACAACTTCCGATTTTCTATTTACGACACCACCAGCAAATTTTTGGCGTGAGATTTTGAAAAATATGGGGGGAGAATATCGCTCCATAGCGCATTATCCAATTGATCCTAACTTGAATTAATTTAAATTCAAGTTAGGATCAATTAGGACTATTCAGTCCATGAATAGATTCATAATCTGATTTTACACGAGCTGTTTCGCTTATAAGAAATTTTTGAAGCTGCTCGTTAAAAACAGTTTTATCTTCTTCGGAAAGCGATGCATAAAGATCTTTTAATTCCTGATTTATAGCGGCGCGCTCTTCGCCCGAAGCAGCGTTCATGGAACGGATATGGAAACGTTTAAAATCGAAATCAGACATAACAGACATTTTTAATAAAGGTTAAAATTACAAAATTTCACCTTTTGGATAAACATCCTTACCGTTTGACATCGAATTTTTTCCTTCAAAACTTTTTCTCTCAATAAAGTTTTCTGTTGCTGAACGAGAAAAACGTATCACGTGTTAATTCTCACATATATACATGTGACCAGAATGAACCGAACTCTTTTTTTTATATTATTTACAGTCGTGCTTTTTGGTATGGACTGGTATGTCTGGCAGGCTTTACGTTTTGTAATCCGGAATTTTTCCCAACCGGCACAAAGGTGGATTACTCTCGGGTATTGGGGATTTACTTCATTGACATTGTTTGCTTATGTGATGATGCAATTCCTACCCGCTGATTTTTTCAACCGCATCACCAGAACGTTTATTATCGCAGGAATAGCAATTCCTTATTTGTCTAAACTGCTGGTTGTTTTCTTTTTATTGATTGATGATGTTCGCCGATTGCTTCAATGGATTGTAAGTTATTTTATTCCATCTGTTGCGCCGGTAGCTCCGGTAGATCCTACTGCTACGGCGGAGCCGAGTATTCCACGTTCCCAATTTTTGGAAACAACGGCTTTGGTTGCGGGAACTGCCCTAATGGGCACTTTTGTATTCGGGATTTTATCAGGCGCTCATGATTACCGGATTCGCCGGGTAAAAGTGGTATTAAAAAATCTTCCAAAAGCATTTCACGGAATGAAGATCGCTCAGCTTTCTGATATTCACTCGGGCAGTTTTTTCAACAAAACAGCAGTAAAAGGTGGTGTTGAAATGTTGCTGAGAGAAAAACCGGACATCGCATTTTTTACGGGCGATCTGGTTAATGATCGTGCCGTTGAAGTAAAAGATTATATCAACATTTTTGAAAAAGTAAAAGCCCCGCTTGGGGTGCATTCGACCTTAGGTAATCATGATTATGGCGATTACTATAATTGGGGATCTCAACAAGAAAAAAATCAGAATCTGGCCAATTTGAAAAAAGCACATGAGTTGTTGGGCTGGAATCTGATGCTTGATGAAAACCGTGCAATTCGTGTGGATAATGAAGAAATCGGCCTGATCGGAATTCAAAACTGGGGAGCAGGAAATTTTGCCAAATATGGTAATCTTGAAAAAGCATATCAGGGATACAGAAGATTATCCTGTAAAAATATTACTTTCCCATGATCCGAGTCATTGGCGTGCGCAGGTTTTGCCAAAATATAATGACATTGATTTGGCTTTTGCCGGTCATACACACGGAATGCAGTTTGGTGTTGAAGTGGCAGGAATTAAATGGAGCCCGGTTCAGTATCGTTACAAAGAATGGGCAGGTTTGTATACCGAAAATAATCAGCATCTTTATGTAAACCGTGGATTTGGTTATTTGGGTTATCCGGGACGTGTTGGTATTTTGCCCGAAATTACGATCATTGAGTTGGTAAGAGGCTAAGGAATTAAGATCTTTGTGAATCAGGATTTTAAAGTGCTGAGTTACATACTTACAAGACACATAAAGTCGTTGAATATTCAGGTACCGGGTTTAATTTATAGAGTTATGAAAAAATTTGTTGCATTATTTCTTCTGTCGGGATTTCTTTTGGGCTTTTCTGGTGTTCAGCAAGTGAACGCTGCTCCAAAGCATGTCAAATCAGAAATGTTTTCAAGTAACAGGAAGAAAAACAGAGGATATCAAAAACCGAAATCCAAAAAAATCCTGGGAATATTCAAACGCAAAACAGACTGCGGTTGTCCAAAACACTGAAAAGAAAAATTTATTGATTATTGAACATATTCAAGAGTAAGCATTCCCAACAATCTCTCTGAGATTTGGTTGGATTTGCTTACTTTTGTATTTTATAACCAACTATATAACGGTCTCGTTAGCCCAAATAATGAAAATCAATCTTCGAAGCCAGGATAAATTCGAAAACCGTCATCACGGTAAGAATGAGCAGGAATTACAGGAAATGTTGCGCACGGTTGGAGCATCTTCTCTGGATGAATTGATAGCACAAACGCTTCCGGCAGCGATTCGTCTGCAAAAGCCTTTGAATTTGCCGAATCCAAAATCTGAAAAGGATTTTTTGGACGGAATCAAGAAACTGGCTCGTAAAAATGCTATTCTGAAAACCTATATCGGAACAGGATATTATGATACGATCACGCCAAATGTAATTTTAAGAAATATTCTTGAAAACCCGGCCTGGTATACAGCTTATACGCCTTATCAAGCGGAAATTGCTCAGGGAAGATTGGAAATGCTTCTGAATTTCCAGACCGTTATTACAGATCTGACGGGGATGGAAATTGCAAATGCTTCTCTCTTGGATGAAGCGACAGCAGCGGCAGAAGCGATGACAATGCTTCATAGCTTACGTCCTGGTGCAAAGAAAAAAGCAGATACTTTTTTTGTTTCTGAACTTTGTCATCCACAAACGATTGATTTGATTTATACAAGAGCTAATCCAATCGGTATTAATGTTGTTGTTGGAAACCATGCAACGGTAGATTTGACAGATGAAAATCTATACGGTGTTTTGGTACAATATCCTGCTACCAATGGAGAAGTAATTGACTATACTGATTTTATAGCTGCTGCGCATGATGTTGAATATCACGGTTGCCGTTGCAGCAGATCTGTTGGCGTTAACATTGTTGAAAGCACCTGGAGAAATGGGTGCTGATGTAGTAGTTGGTTCTTCGCAGCGTTTTGGTGTTCCGATGGGTTACGGCGGTCCGCATGCTGCATTTTTTGCTACAAAAGATGCTTTCAAACGCCAGATTCCAGGACGTATCATTGGAGTTTCTGTTGATGCAGAAGGAAATCGTGCTTTGAGAATGGCGCTTGCAAACACGTGAGCAGCATATTCGTCGTGAAAAAGCAACTTCTAATATTTGTACTGCACAGGTTTTGCTTGCTGTAATTGCAGGTGCGTATAGTGTTTATCACGGACCGGAAGGAATTAAAAATATTGCTTCACGGGTACATGGACTTGACCCGTTTGTTTGTTGATACGATCAAGAAATTCCATTACGACGTAGTAACAACAAATTATTTTGATACAGTTACGATTAAAACACCACTTTCAAGCAAACTAAGAGAAAATGCGTTGAAATGGGGAATTAATCTGCGTTATAATAAAGATGAAAGTGTAAGTGTTTCTTTCGACGAAGCGAAAACTTTTGATGATGTTATAGCACTTTTGAATTTGTTTGCCGAAGTTTCCGGATTTCAGGGAGAAATGGTGATTGATGAAGAAATGGAATTCTAATATTCCTGAAAATCTTGCTCGTACTTCTTCGTACCTGACGCATCCTGTTTTCAATACTCATCATACAGAACATGAAATGCTTCGTTATCTGAAATCACTTGGAAAACAAAGATCTTTCTCTTGGTTCATTCGATGATTTCTTTGGGGAGCTGTACTATGAAACTGAATGCAACAGCTGAAATGATTCCGTTGACCTGGCCGGAATTTGGAGCATTGCATCCATTTGCTCCAGCAAATCAGGCTTGGGGTTATGGACAATTGGTTAGCTGAATTAAGCGCCTGGTTGTGTGAAATTACAGGTTTTGCGGCGATGTCATTGCAGCCAAATTCGGGTGCTCAGGGTGAATATGCGGGTTTGATGGCCATTCGTGGCATACCATGAAAGCAGAGGCGATCATCACCGTAATGTTGCCTTGATTCCTTCGTCCGCACATGGTACAAATCCTGCATCGGCTGTAATGGCCGGAATGAAAGTGGTTGTTACAAAATGTGATGAACGTGGAAATATTGATGTTGCTGATTTGAGAGCAAAAGCAGAACAATATAAAGATGAATTGTCATGCCTTATGGTAACATATCCATCAACACATGGTGTTTATGAAGAAAGTATCATTGAAATCTGTTCGATGATTCATTCATTCGGTGGACAGGTTTATATGGATGGTGCGAATATGAATGCACAGGTTGGTCTTACGAGTCCGGCTACTATTGGAGCTGATGTTTGTCACTTGAATCTGCATAAAACATTCTGTATTCCTCACGGTGGAGGTGGACCAGGTGTAGGACCGATTGGTGTTGGAGAACATTTGATACCATTCCTTCCAGGTCACGTTAACTTCAGGAAAACAATCTGAGCATTTGGTCGCCGGGCAGGCAGGAGCAGTTTCTGCTGCACCTTACGGAAGCGCAAGTATTCTTACTATTTCTTACGCTTACATTGCGATGATGGGCGGAGAAGGACTTACGAATGCTACAAAATATGCGATTTTGAATGCCAATTATATCAAGGAACGTCTTGCAGGACATTACGAGGTTCTTTATACAGGAACAAACGGACGTTGTGCACATGAAATGATTCTGGATTGCCGTCCGTTTAAAGCCGTTGGTGTTGAAGCGGAAGATTTGGCTAAACGTTTGATGGATTATGGTTTCCATGCACCAACATTATCTTTCCCGGTTGCTGGTACTTTAATGATCGAGCCAACAGAATCTGAATCAAAAGCGGAACTGGATCGTTTCTGTGATACGATGATCGCGATCAGAAATGAAGTTCGTGAAGTGGAGGAAGGTATTGCTGATAAAGTTGATAACGTACTTAAAAATGCTCCGCATACATCACGTGTTGTTCTTGCAGATGTTTGGGAACATGCTTATGGTCGTGAGAAAGCTGCTTTCCCATTACCGCATTTACGTTTCAATAAATTCTGGCCAAGCGTTAGTCGTGTTGACAGCGCATTTGGAGATAGAAATTTGATCTGTTCTTGTATTCCAGTTGAAGCTTATGCGGAGGTGGAGTAAGAGATAGGAATAGTAAAATGTAAAAGTTTGAGAAGGAGCCATTTCGAGAGAGATGGCTCCTTTTGTTTTGATGTAAATAGAAAATGATCTTAGTTATGTACGATAACATTTAGATATTATTTCAGAACATTATATTCTATTACTAGTTATTACTAATTTAGAGATAATTAGTAATAACTAGTAAATACATTACTTATGAAAAAGCCAGAGCCAACACCAGTTAGTGTAATAGATTTTAATAAAGATGCGAAGGAAATAGTAACACTTATGACAGATGTTTCAATTCAAGCTTCATTAAATTTAATAGAAAGAGATTATCCTTATTGGGAAACCTTTAAATATAAAGTAAAAGGAGATTCTAAACTGAAAGATGTTAATCCAGTTTCACTTTGGAAAATCGTTAAGTTAAGAAGAAGTCAATCCGCTTCAAGGGTGTTAATCAGTGATGTTACTGGATTTGATTTTAAATATACTTCAACGGAACGGTCATTGAGGCTACTTCATGAATTTGATATGAACCTTGGTGGAAATATGCAAGGAACGGGAATTATTCCGCGGGAAGATAAAAACAGGTATCTGATAAGTTCTATTATGGAAGAAGCGATAGCTTCAAGTTTATTGGAAGGAGCAGCTACTACAAGAGAAAAAGCTAAACAGATGTTGAGAAGCCAACGTGAGCCCAGAAATGAAGCTGAAAAAATGGTTTTGAATAATTACTTAACAATTCGTAAAGTACTAGAGTTAAAGAATGAGAAATTGAGTGTTGATTTGATTCGTGATATTCATGCAACAGTTACAAAAGGAACTTTAAAGAATGAAGCGAATGAAGGAAATTTTAGAAGTAACAACGAAGTTCAGGTCGTAGACTCTATTACGGGAGAAGTATTTTATACACCTCCTAATTTCGAATTACTTGAAAAGTTAATGGAAGCAGTTTGTAATTTTGCTAATGAAGATAATGAAAGCAAGTTTATTCATCCAATTATTCGTGGAATCATTTTGCACTTTTTGATTGGTTATATCCATCCCTTCGTTGATGGAAATGGCCGGACCGCTCGTGCCTTGTTTTATTGGTATTTATTGTCAAGGAAATACTGGCTTATCGAATATTTATCTATTTCCAGGATACTTCTACAAGCCCCAAGTCAATATGCAAAGGCATATTTGCATACAGAATTTGACGACAATGATCTTACCTACTTTATTGATTTCAATTTAAAAACTTTAAAACAATCTTTAACTGAGCTCCAGGTATATATAAACAGAACAGTCGAAGATCGAAGAAAAGTATTTTCTCTTATTGTCAATCAAGATTTTAATGAAAGACAAATAGATATTATTAAGGACTTTTTACGTGACAAGGATCAAACTATCAGTATTAAGGAAATCGAATCAAAATTCGGGATTGCTAATCAAACTGCAAGAACAGATTTATTGGATTTAGTAGATAAAGGATATATCAGAGTGAGAACAATGGGAAGAAAGATGATCTTTTTTCCCATTGAAGATCTTGAAGATAAACTTAGAAAGTGAGTTATTAAAAACAAA
>CAVRMW010000007.1:0-199691 GCA_963722505.1 uncultured Cytophagales bacterium | reverse complement strand
GAACTTGGACGCAGCGATACCGAGCATACGATCCGAAGGGTCGAGGAGAAGGGCCTTGCGCACATTCGGTAGATAGCTCAACACCCACCGCCCCGTGCCGGCCCCAATATCTACAAGCATTCCAGTTCCGAATGCCTCCACCTGCTCGCGAACCAGTGCAGATTCATGGTTGTAACAGACATCTTCGGCGGATCTGCCGTCAGCAAATCGGTATGTTGAATCAAACTCGTTTGCAGCTTTGTCATAGAACGCCTGGAGCTCGGTGCCCCGTACCACGAGTGTCACGTGAACAGAGTAGCAATTCTTACTGGTCGACCGCAAGTGCGAACGGCACGCCCTAGTCGAACCGAAGTTTCCTCTTGGGAACAACGACGACGCGCGATCGATTGCGTCGGCCCCGGTCCGGTTCTTCACGCCTAACCGGACAGCGTTTCGCTACAGCGGAGGGCAAAGGTCCCGCGGATTGTGCTGCGCACCGTGATTGCGCTCGCCCCTGTGTCCGGTCGACGAGGAGTCTCAACCGGACGGGTCGAAGGAGTTGGCAGTCCTCGCTCCGTTGGGAAGCGTACCGTCGCGTCGGTAGGGGTGGTCCGTTTCCGATTGCCCGCTCAGTAGCCGATCAAGTGCACAAACGAATGTCGGCACGTGTAACGCAGTAACGATGCCCGATTGGGGGCGGGATGATGCTGTCGAATCTTGGCATGCGCCGATCGGTCGCACCGCGGCGGATGACCGTGGCATCAGCCATGTTTTTTTTTTTTTTTTTTTTTTTTTTTTTTTTTTTTTTTTTTTTTTTTTTTTTTTTTTTTTTTTTTTTTTTTTTTTTTTTTTTTTTTTTTTTTTTTTTTTTTTTTTTTTTTTTTTTTTTTTTTTTTTTTTTTTTTTTTTTATGGATTATAATATGGCTATATTTTGTCCAACTGAGATAAAAATTAAAATGGTTAATTACAAACTTAGAGGGTAAGGGAAGTGGATTATATGAGTTTTTTTTACTTTGTAACCACTAAATAAATAGTTGCTTTAAGAACAGTAGTATTTATTGATACCTTGTGTTTTACAATGGATTACCGGAGATCGAATACGGGTTTTGGTACTTTACATATCCATTATTAACAATGTAAACCTCCTGAATTTATGCTGAGAAATTATCTGACTATCGCCCTGAGAAATTTGTGGAAAGAGCGTTTTTTTTCTCTGATCAGTATCATAGGTCTTGCTGCCGGGCTTGCAGTTTCCATTATCATTATCCAGTTTGTGGTGCATGAATGGAGTTATGACAAATTTCATCAGAACGGACAAAATATTTACCGGGTTTTAGGCAGAGGAGAAAGGTATAATTTCCCCTGGTTTTCTTCAAAACTAGGTGGACAACTTGCTCAGGAAAATCCTGATATTAAAGCATATACCCGTATCTATAAGGAACATTCTACAATCATTAAAAATCCTGAAAATCCGGAATTACTTAATGAGGAATCCGGATTTATATTTGCTGATCCTTCCCTGTTCTCGGTTTTTACATTTCCATTGAAATATGGAAATGTCCGAAACGTTCTGGAAAAACCGTTTTCAATCGTTATTTCAGAGAAAATGGCAGACAAGTACTTTGGAAAAGAAAATCCCATTGGAAAAAGTATAAGTTTCAACGGAGAACAATTGTTTGAAATAACCGGTGTCGCAAAAAATGTCCCCACCAATTCCACAATTATTTTCGACTTTGTTTCGTCACATGATACTTTTTTGAGAATAAACAAGTTCGGATATGAAAATTATCCCAACTATGAAACTTACCTTTTGATAGATCGAAAAGATGCAATTCCAAAAATTACCCGAAATTTAAAAGCTGCCAATAAAGTGATTGCAGCCATGAACTATCAGGAAAAGGACTACTACGAGCTGGAACCTTTTTTTTCGCTGCGACTTGGGGATAGCTACTCATCCAAAGAAAAGCCGGGTTCAAAATTATTAAATATTTTGTCAGGAATTGCAGTATTAATTCTCGCACTTGCTTTGTTCAATTACATTAATCTGGCGACGGCCAGGGCAACACTGCGGGCGAAAGAAGTAGGTGTACGCAAAGCGATAGGGGCAAGAAGATCCCAGCCTTGTCAGACAATTCTTTTTGGAATCGGCACTCGTTACATTTTTTGCCTTTATATCAAGTATTGTCCTTGTTTTATTTTTTAGAGAGCCTTAACAATCTGTTTGGACTTGAAATTGATTTTTCTTTTCTGACTACCAAAATTTTTGTTGGAGTTTTGCTCGGATTATTTATCGTATGCACGCTTTTGGCGGGAATTTATCCGGCACTGATCTTATCCGGTTTTTCGCCTTTGAGGGTTTTAAAAGGAAATTACATCAGTGCAAACCAGGGGACAAAGGTCCGAAGCACGATGATGGTTTTTCAATTCAGTGTATCTGCAACGCTTATTTTATGCAGCCTTATCATACAGCAGCAAATCAGGTTAATGAAAGATCAGGATCTGGGTTTTAACCGGGAGCAAATGCTAAATGTTCTAATGAGCAAGACTATTACCCAAAAAAGCGACAGCTTTAAGAAAGATGTAGTCGGTGAAATCGGGAATGAAAATGTAAGTTTGTCAAATACTTCTTTTTTTAAAGGTTACGAAAGCAGCAGCTTTAAAACAGGGGTCGTCTGACAAATTGCATTGATCTTGACAATGATGCAGGCAGATGCAGATTTCGTAAAAACTATTGGTGCAAAATGGCTGGTAGAACCGGCCATGACCGCCGATAGAAAATAGTGAAGGATATTACATTACGCTTAATGAAGCAGCAGTAAAAAAACTTGGCTTTACAAATGAAAATGTAATCGGACAACCAATTTTCTATACAAGTGGACTCTGAATACGGCAAACGTAACAGGTGTGATCAGGAATTTCTACCTGGCAAGTGTGCACACAAGAAATTGTGCCGACGCTTTTTTTAGTGAAAAAACCAACCGTATCGGCCGACGGATTTAGAAGTATACTTATCCGTTTTCATCCACAAGGATCATATAAGTGAAAAAATAGCAGTATTGGAAAAACTATACCATCGATATGATCCGGGCACGCCATTTAAGTACTCATTTCTTGATGATGATTTTCAAAAATCCTTCACATCGCAGACAAGGATTTCTTATATGATTCAAATTTTCACAGCCGTTGCAATTTCATTATCATGCCTGGGATTATTAGGACTGATCACATTTATCGGCCAAACACGTTCCAAAGAAATCAGTATCCGAAAAGTTATGGGAGCAAGCGTCGATCAATATCTTCGCACTTATTTCAAGAGATTTTATTCTCCTGGTACTTATTTCCGTTCTGATCGCCACGCCGGTTGCTAATTATTTTATGCAGAAATGGTTACAGAATTTCGACAACCGAATCGAAATAAGCTGGTGGATATTTGTTTGCGGGTGGATTCGCAAGCCTGGTAATCGCTATGCTTGCAATAAGTTATTAGAGACTGAAAGCGGCATTATTAAATCCGGTCGATGCGTTGCGTTCAGAATAAGATTATAATTTCAAAGAGGAAATATAGATTTTATAAATCAAAAGGAGACTGATAACAAGACTCCTTTCGATTTTAAAAATTGATGGGTTGTAATTTCAATCTAACCCAATAATCCTGCGCTAATTCATAAATTCTAAAACTTACTTTTTAAGTTCAGCATAATAAGACGCCGGCCGCAGGCTATCCTTATTGTCGTATGTATAATTCCACAATTTCATATAAGAATCCGCGGGAAGAAATGTATCATTATTTTCTTTAAGCTTTTTCGCAAGAGTCAGTTCCAGACTTTGCTGCAACGCTTTGTATTGCGGTTTGTTAACCAAATTATTCTGTTGATAAGGATCCGTTTTATTGTCATATAGAAGCCATGGACCGTTAAGTTTTTTAGCATAAGTATATCTTTCAGTGCTATTCCACGATATTCCCTGCCGCCATTAGTAAAATTCCATTCATGAAATGGCACCGGAAGCATGATCAGGGCCGCTTCAATCGGATATTTTTTTGGTTGAAGTATACCTTGTGAAACATCTTTTCCGTCAATAGATGACGGAATTTTAATTTGTGACAAGCCTAGTAATGTCGGTAAAATATCCGGCGTACCAATCGGTTTGTTGATCACTATACTTTTTTTGCCCAGTTTTTCAGGATAACGAATCAGCATAGGTACCAGAATAGACTCATCCCATGGTCGTTGTTTTCTGAAAACACCACGCGTCAGCAGCATATCACCATGATCGGAAGTAAAAACGACAATCGTGTTTTCTGCAATCCCCTGATCATCCAGCGTTTTCATTAGTTTCCCCATAGCGTCATCCAAGGCGGTGCAGTGTGCATAATAATTTGCCAGTGTATTTCTAGCACTATCCTGCAATTCAGCCGGAACATTCGGCCGAACTTTCAGCTTTGCAGGGTCATACATTTTTTTATATTTCTCCGGAGCGGTATTGTATGGATTATGCGGCGGTCCCCAGGAAAGTACAAGCAGAAAAGGAGTTTCTTTTGATTTTTTGATAAATCCAATGGCGCTGTCCGTTTGTGAAAAAGCGTCATATCCTTCCCAGGTATGTTTCTGGTCATTTTCGTCAAAATAAAATGAGCTGTTGTAATCATGTGAAACTTCCCGTACTTTCCAGTAATCAAATCCCTGGCGACGGTCGCGGGTCACCGGCTTGTCGCGCGCACTGAACGGATCTTCACCATTCTTATGACCATTTACATGCCATTTCCCAATATATCCTGTGCGGTATCCATTTTCTTTAAAAATTTCGGCCATTGTCAAAGCGCTACTGGCCAGTGGTTTATCGTTATAAAATAACCCGTGTTTTAATGGATATTGGCCCGTCAGCAGACAGCCACGGTAAGGCGTACAAACTGGCATCGTTGCTACGGCCGTGTTGAAAACAACACTTTGCCCGGCCAGTTTATCTATATTCGGAGTTTTAACATCCGTGTTTCCTGCGTAACCAGTTGCTTCTGCGCGCCACTGATCTGCCAGAATGAATATGACATTGGGTTTTGGAGCTTTTGGTTTAGTGGGTTGAATACAGTAAACCAAAGCAAAACAGGTGAGAAAGAAACCTGTAAGTTGAAATGTCTTCTTCATTAATTTGACTGGTTGAGATGGAATAGAGGCCGATTTTAATGAGATAATTTCCTGCGTTTGTAATGCAAATAATTATTACTTGATCAATGCGGAGGCAAATATAACAATCTATATAGGATTTACATAAGATTATACAAAATTAATACAAATTACAAAGCCAGATTATTACGTATTTTATTGAAATTATAATCCTTTATTAAACTAACTCAAAAGCAAACTTCATTAATCTTGAAATGTTACAATCGGTTACAAAATACAAAATTCTTCATAACGATTCGATGTTTCTGTTGTTATTTTTATACATTCTAAATAAAATCTTTGCGTAGACAGGATTTACCCAATACATTAGCGTCTCAGTCAGCAGGAGTGAGGCAGTGCCTAACCTTGACTGTGTTAGTCCACAGAGAATTCTTGTACGTATTTGCCTATCTGAAATCTATGATAAATACCGCTTATCGTATAGGGCTCAGCGGTATTAGTTAATATCTCTTCAAAATTTAATATGCCAAGATCCAGACTTCTCACATACGTATGTGTTGCAATTGGTATGGCCAAAACTGAGCATTCAATGATAATAATTTTTATAACTCACCTTCAATACCTAACTTAATTTTAAATGAAAACTCACCCCATTTTAATTTTTTTATTATTATGCTCATTGCATTTAACAGCCCAGGACTCAAAGACGGATGACAAGCATACGGCCTTAAAATCAACGCCCAACAAACTTCAAAATCCGACGGATCAAGTACGTTCAGATCCTTTTATACTTACAAGGTTTGGTAACAGACGAAGATTCTAATCCACTTGCAGATGTTACGATCGTGACTGCTGACAATCAATATGGTACCGTTTCAAATAATGACGGAAAATTTACATTGAAAATCTCTGCCGGAGTTAATACGGTTAATTTTAGTTACATCGGTTTTAAAACCCTGAAACGGATAATTGATACAGAAAAGGTCAAAGGATCTGTCACAATCGTTCTGTTATCTTCTGATACAAGTCTTCAGACCGTTGAAATAATTGGCCGCAGGGAAAATAGTTACAAATCGTCCATGACATTTGCCGGCGCAAGAACAGAAACCCATATCATGGATATTCCTCAGTCGATCGGTTATGTGACGAAGGAAACAATGGAAGATCAGCAGGCGTTTCGGCAGATTGATGTTATCAAAAACATCAGCGGAGTTAATGCTTTTTCTACTTATAGCAATGACATCGTATTGAGAGGTTTCCGGGCTTCTACTTATTTGATCAATGGTTTGAAAAGTGTGAGTTCGGGATGGAGTTCTTCGGTTTTGCCTTATGTTGAGAAAATGGAGGTGATAAAAGGTCCTGCTTCTGCGCTGTTTGGAAATTCGGATCCCGGTGGAACGGTCAATGTGATCACCAAAAAACCGTTAAGAGAAAATCGTAAAGCGGTTAATTTTTCGACAGGCAGTTTCAACACTTACCGACTTACGACGGATTTCACGGGTTCGATGGACACTTCGGGGAAATTTCTGTATCGTGTAAATCTGGCTTATCAGAATGCAGGTTCGTTCAGAGATTTGCAAGGCGGCGAAGACATTGTACTCGCTCCCTCATTCTCATTCATTCCAACAGAAAATACGCGTGTTAACTTCGAGCTTGTTTATACAAGAACAAATACCCGCCTGGATCGTGGTCAACCGATTTTTGGTGCAACGGCGACCAGCAACAGCAGCCTTTTGTATAGCACGCCTATTTCTTTTGCTATCGGAAAAGACAATGATTTTCTGCACGACACGAATTTATTTTCAACCATTTCTATACAGCAAAAGATCAGTGATAAGTTTTCTTTGAATGCTTTTTATATGAAGTCGCTGTATAAAGAAAATTTGCTGGAACACCGGACATCAAATCGTTATGCAGTAGATGCCGATGGCGTGACGATACCTACATTAATGGAAATGCGGACGATCAGAAGGGATGCGAATAATCACACAGATAATTTCAGTGTTTATGGAATTTATGCTTTGGAAACTGGTAAATTAAGTCAGAAAATCCTGCTTGGTTATGACTATATGCAGAATTTAACGCCTAAATCAGGCAACTCTGCATTCAATGCAGCTGGTTACCGGAATGCGGCAAACACCGGTGCTATTTCTCGTTACAACGCTGCCAATAATGACAGATACTTAATTGTAAATAATATGCCGGTACCAAATGTGCCACATTTTGACCTGGCAAATCCTGATTATTCAATGTCTGAGATCAGTGAATATTTCAGTGTTTCCGAGACCAATGAAAACACGCCGTCCAAATATTATGTGAATGGATTTTACATTCAGGACCAGATTAAATGGAAACAGTTTCAGTTGCTTTTGGGCCTTCGTAAGGAATATTACACCGACGTAGTTTCGATGGGACAAGCCGATGAGCAGAAAGTTGAACAATCTGCTTTAATTCCGAGAGCGGGTTTTGTTTATTCTCTTCGTGATGATATTAGTATCTACGGAACTTTCGCCAAAGGTTATCAACCTCAAGGATCGGCGATTATTGGAAATAGCAGTGTGTACGGAGGACCTTTTGATCCGCTGACCAGCAAGATTTTTGAAATGGGTGTGAAAACAGAATTGTTCCGTCAGAGGTTGATGTTAACCATGGCTGCTTATAAAATCGAGCAAAATAATATCCTGATGAATGCCGGGAATCCGGACAATCCGGACATGTTGCGCCAGATCGGACAGCAGCAATCCAAAGGTATTGAAATGGATGCGGCAGGATCCATTACTTCTGCTTTGAGTGTAATTGCAAACTTTTCTTTGAGTGAAGCCACGATAACAAAAAGTGATAATGAGGCGGAAATTGGAACGTTAATGCCCAATGCACCACGCTCTCAGGGGAATCTTTGGATAAAATATAAAATCACTTCGGGTAAATTACAAGGGATTGGATTGGCAGTTGGAAGTAATTATGTAGGTAAAAGAAATACGCAAAATGCCACTTTGCAGTTACCGTCCTATGTTCTCGCCACAGCTGCGGTATTTTACACGGTGGACAAATTCAGAATCTCTGCAAACTTTAACAATATTTTCGACAAGACTCACTGGGTTGGAGGTTATGATTATGTAAGATTATTCCCTGGCGCGCCAAGAAATACGATGGTTAGCATAGGTTATACATTTTAAAGATTTGTTAAAAAAAGACGACCGAAAAAGAATTCACTTTTTCGGTCGTCTTTTTTTTATGCTAGTTGAACCCGTCGGGACGGAATTGTTTTCTTTTTTCTTTTCAACCAAAGCATAGCTCCGGTAACACTAAGAAATCCAGGTGTTAAACCAATAATTACATAAAGTATTTTTACAAAAATCCCTCCGAAATTTCCAATATGAAGCTGGTAAATCTGCCATTCCAGCCGGTCTGAAAAACTCTTTTTTAGCAATATCCGATACCTCGATCAATTTCCCTGTTTGCGGATCAAAAGATATCCCGCTAGCTTTCCCCTGATACAAAAACCAGCTGGTATTCTCAAATTTCCCTCTTACAAGAACAGGTTGGCCGGGAACCGTTGGCATTGTTACAGCAATCGGCATAAAACCTTTTATCTTTTTTGACTGATCAATAATGAAATCCATATTTGCGGTTACCGTTTGATTCACAATTGGTGGATTTATTTTCCAGCCGGAAGGCATAAAAAAATCAATATTCATCCAGAGACCGGTGAAAAAAAGTATCAGATTAAATACCATCGCCCAAACGCCAATGACTCTGTGAAGTGAAGAAACGGCCGTCCGCCGGTTTTTGAAATTCAAAACATTTCTAAACCGTAACGCATCCCAAAAGTGTTTTCTGTAAATGACCAGGCCAGTCAGTAATGACAATACCATCACTAATCCGATAATTCCGGTAAATAATTTGCCCGGCATACCAAGCTGCAAACTGTAATGAAACTGATACAACCAGCGAAAAAACGAAGGTGAAAAATCGCTGTAATTTCCTTCATGAAGAATTTTTCCGGTATAAGGATCCACAAAAACGAAATAGAGATATCCTTCGGTTTTTCCCTGCTGGTTTTTATAAATCATAAATTCATAACTGTCGTGACTATTTACCGGGAAATCGTGCAACACGATCTTTTTCAGGTTCGGGTAATGGACGGCTAAGTTTCGATAGATCTGATCAATCGGAACTGTTTTTCTGCCAACCGCCAATTCATGAAGTTGGGGATGAATTTTCCTGTCAAGCTCAGTTCGGAACATAAGGATTGAGCCTGTCAGGCCGAACAGCAGGAAAAATATTCCTGCTGCCAGACCCAGCCAGCCATGCGCTTTAAATGCCCATTTTGTAACGGTTCTTTTCAGCATTGATTGAAAATTTTGGCACTAGAAATTATATCCTACCGTAATTCTATATTCTCTTGGCGCATATGGAACGTAGGCAAAAAGGCCAACCGGTCGTGTCCACGCACTTCCATAGTTAAAACGATTGAAAATATTATTCACAATTCCATTCACGGAAATCCGGCTGTTTGACCAGCCTAAACCGCCATCAACTCTGAATAAATTGGAGATCGGCAAATTGCCATCCTGTGAATATCGTCCCTTTCTTCCGGCCTGAAACTGGTAACCTGCAGATACTGAAAGTCCGTTTAATTTCTTAACAGGCAGCTTATAATTCAGCCATGTATTCTGAATATGTTTTACCAAATATGGAGATGGCAGCCCGACATTACTTTCATTAGCATCTTTCGAAATATAAGAATCTGTGTAAGCATAATTGATCACGGCATTCAGGCCCTTGAAAATTTCTCCTTTCAAGTCAAACTCAACACCTTTTGATTTGGTCTGCCCGATTTGCGACTGAAAATTATTGTTATTCGGATCTGTCACGATAATATTGTCGCGGGTAATCTGATAAACCGAAACCGAAGTATTCCATTTCCCGTCTGCCCAGTCTTTTTTAAGACCAGCTTCCAGATTTTTTCCTTTCAACGGATCAAATACACCGCCTGCTACGCTAATTCCGCTTTGCGGTGTGTAGGTATGATCAAAAAGTCCGTAAATAGAAAAATCTTTTAATATTGAATAGCTCAAACCTACCCTTGGCGTAACGACAACATCAGAAACACTTGTCGGTTTTGGAAGTGAAACGCTATTTTTTGAAGAGGTTAGTCTTGCGGCTAATGTGATCCTCAATTTATTATTCAGAAGATTTAATTCATCCTGAACATAACCTGCATAATACTCAATGTACTGTTTATTTGTAGCAATATCCGAAAGCTTTCCTGTCTTTTCGTTTGAGTCAAAAGTGATACCGTAAACCGGATTTAATGCATCCAAAGGATAAAGTGCCGGATTTGCTTTTGGATCATTATAACCTGCATAACCAAGAAAATTTTTACGGTTGTAATCAAAACTTGCCAGTACATTGTGTGTGATCGAACCGGTTGAAAACTGCCCGTTCACAAATGTTTGTAATGCGTAAACGCTTGAATTAAATCGCTCATAAGTCAGCCTTCTCTGGATCAGGTTTGGCGTGGCTTTGTTATAAGCTGATACAAAAAAGTAGTTTCCATCCAGGTGACTTCTGGCATAAGTAGCCTTGGCTGTGAACTGCCATTTGTCGCTCAATTGATTACGATAAGTTAAAAAACCATTGTTTTCATTGGCTTGTGCCGGTTTTTTATTAGGATCGGTAATACTGAAATCCCGTGGAAGAGAACCAAAACCATATGGAGAAAATACTGTTACCAGATATTGCTGAAAGCTTTGTTTGCCATAAATGTATTCCGCAGTCAGTGACGATTTGTTGTTGATATTGTAACGAATGACAGGCTGCACGACGATCTTGTCATTAAAAGCAAACTTCTGAAAAGATTTCGCTTTTTGTCCGGCTACGTTTAGTCGATATTGCCACTTATTATTCTTCCCAAAACTTCCATCAAAATCACCAGTCAAACGGTAAAGGTTAAAGCTCCCGGCAGTGAAGCTGATATTGTTTGAGTGGATACCAGTCGGATTTTTCGTGACAATATTAAATGAGCCTGCTGGATCTCCGATCGCATTCATAAAGCCGGCAGGACCTTTGATAAATTCCATGCGGTCAATAATTGATGCGTCTTCCGGCAGCGGTCCGTAATAGATCATGGAAATATCCATTCCATTTCTCAGCGTATTTATTCCGGCACCGCGCATGAAGATCAGTGGTCCGTAAAAGTCAGCAGTATTGTTACGAATAGCGCCGCTTACATTTCTGGTTACACTTTCATTGACATTGATGGCTTGCTGGTCGCGGATAATGCTTTTGTCAATTTCCTGGATATTTTGCGGAACTGAAAGAAGAGCCTGGTTTAGCTTTAAAGAACCAGAAACGTTGTCGATTTTATAGCGTTGATAATATTTGGAGCTGATCGTTACTTCATTCAGTTCCCTGCTTGCGGTGTCCGAATCCAGTGTTGACTTATCTTTTGTTTGGGCAAAAGAGATGTTGGAAAAGATAAATAATGCGGCAAAAAGAAATTTATAATTCATTGTAATACTCAAATCAATAATAATCCGGAAGTCATTTTAAGGGCCCGAGGGGTCGGGCTTTTGTATGGAGAAGCAATCCGTTTCGGGTAGAATTACAGCGCAGACTTATCCCAAAAATTAGGACAGGATTTACTTAAAATTCTATTGGAAAAATCATTAAACATAATGATGCATTCTGCCTGAAAAGCAGAAGTCGCATGTGTTTGTATTAATCAAATTGCCCTAAAAACTTGCTGATCAGGCAGCCAAAGGCGGGTGGAAAATTTCGTCCGGGGAATTAAGAGGAGAAAGAGCAGAATTGTATTGAAATACAATGGCAAGCGGTAATTCAAAACCAGAAGGCTGAGGATTAAAAAAGCCTGGCGAATTTGTATCCATAACCTGATAAATCAAACTGGCCAGATAATCCTGTTCTGCCTGACGTTGTTGTTGCTTTTCACTTTCCGCCAGTTTTTTGGCAAGGTAACATTTACCGTCACAATGCAGCTGAGGCCTGTTTCGGTTAACACACAGATTTTTTACTATATAATCTCTCCTAATCTCGAAATCCAGACAGATTAAAGGAATTACCCATGCTTTTACAAGCATTAAAGTAAGCAGGCATAAGCCAATCCATTGTCTGTGAGAACCTTTCAAGCGAAAATCTGAATTATATTACTGAATAGTGTGGCAAAGGTAAGCACGGATTTCTACAAAGAGAACATAATTTAAGATTGTTGAACCACATTTATCAAAAACGGATGTCATTCAGTAAGTTAATTGCTGTCGGCATCAGAAATGCCGTTTTCAGCTTTTATTTTGTCCAGTTTGGGTTGAAGCGACTTTCTAAATCATGATTTGAAGGCAAATTTTGAAGAAAAAAACAGGGAAATCATGAAAACACAGACTGCAAAAAGAATTTACTGGACAGGCGTTGGTTTAACCTCATTATGGTTTGGTGCAAGTGGATTTTTTGAATTGACAAAAAATCCTTTGGTTTGGGATATTACCGTTTTGTTAGGTTATCCTCCGCATTTTATTTACATCCTGGGCGTCGCCAAAGTGCTGGGCGTTATCGTTCTCTTAATTCCTGAAAAGTTGTTAAGATTAAAAGAATGGGTCTTTGCCGGAATATTTTTTGACATCATTTTTGCCTTTGGCTCAAAGGTAAGTGTGCTGGGTATTGCGTCAACCACAGATGTAGTGACAGCCTTCGTAATGGTTTCTGTTACTTATCTGATGTTCAGAAAAATATATGACGGCACCCGTTTTAGTTATCCGGATTCTTTATCTTCTGAGGTTAAATAATAAAAGACTCACTTTTTTAAAACTAAAAGGACCGTCCTCAATGAGCTGGTGACGGTCTTTTTAGTTTTAAAAAAAGCAATTCAGGAATTGTTATCCGATCACTTTTCTCAGGTTTTTGTAACACAAATCAACCGTATCAAAGGTAGGAGCGAGGTCATATTCAACAAAGAAATATTGCAGACCAGCAATTTTAGCTGCTTCAAAAATTCTCTGAAATTCCACAACGCCTGTACCAACTTCGGTAATCGTCTGTAAATCTTTTTTGATATCCTTCACGTGCCACAATGGGAAACGGCCTGGATGTTCTTTGAACAACGCCACCGGATCTTTTCCTGCCTTTGTTGCCCACGCCAGATCAAGTTCCATTTTTACAAGGTCTTTATCGGTTTGGGAAAGTACAAGTTCGTAAGCTGTTTTTCCACCTTCAACCGGATCAAATTCCGTTGCGTGGTTGTGATAAGCAAAACCGATTCCTGCTTTTTTACTGGCTTCTCCGGTTTTTTGAAATACTTCAATGGAATTTTTAACCTCGTCCATAGTGCCCACAGGCGTACTTGCGCATACAAGATATTTCAATCCTCCTTCGGCGGCATCGTCAACCAGTTGCTGATAATTGTCACGAAGGTTCATCATCGTCGGAATTGTAATCGGTTTTCCATCTGCACCAACTGGCATTTTTCCACCTTTTGGCATTTTAAAAGGAGCACCTAATGCATGATGCGCGCGCCATTTCATTCCCAGATCTTCAACCAGTTTTTTAAATTCCTTTGGTTTGTATCCGTAATAGCCGCCGCGTGTACTGAATGCCGATTCGATTTCTTTATATCCGATGGAAGCAATTTTTTCCAGCGTTGCTTTCGGATCATTATTCATTTTTTCAAAAACAGTGAACAACTGAATGCCCACCGGTTTTTCTGCGGCGAACAAATCAGATAATCCTGATGCATTTGATAAATATGGAATAGCAAGGCTTCCTGCTGTAAGTGCGCCTGCTTTTTTTAGAAAATCTCTTCTGTTATTCATAAAAAATAAATTAGAAAGTTAATATCTGATCGTTCAGCTTATTGCTGAAAATTGATTTTTGAAAAAGATAATAGTGGCTCAATCGCTTTTGCGGCATCATTTTTAAACACAATATAGATATCATGCTTGCCTTCAGTATCCTTGATTTTGATTTTAACCGGCGGTCTCGCGAAAGGATTACGCTGTTTTACAACTTCGCCTGGTTTGGCATTTTTCTTTTCACTTTCCATTTCCGCCATTACTTTGGCAATATCAACTTCCGGCGCAATTTCCACTTTTTCCGTTCCGACAACCGGACCGGTCGGAGAATCCAGTCTTACTTCAATCGTTCCACCAACGCTTCCTTCTCTTTTTTGAGCCGAAGCATTCAATTCCAGTTTATCGATACCGGCCAAGATCAATTTGTTTGAATCCAAGATAACTGTCATTAAAAGCAACCACACTGAAACCTAATCCGGCCACACCCAGTGCTTTCAGTTCTGCACCTTTTACAATGGGTGCTTCTGCTGCATTCATTTCCGGACTGCGCAACACGATCATTTCTTCGGAAGTTTGGGCAGGAATTGTTTTTGCTCCTGTTACCGCACGGTCCGTAAAAGCCGCTCGGATTATAACAGAACCTTTTCCATTATCGCCTTTTGGAATTTCCGGCGTATAATCTCCTTTCACCGGAAGTGTGCTGAGCGTTTTATCGGTACTGTTCAAAATGTATTTGACAATCACTTCCGCATCTGCAACCGGCAAGGCAGGGTGAGCAGCCATAGCCACTTCTCCCCAAACTCCTGAACCGCCTTCACGTACTTTTTTAACAAGTTTTTCCAACGCGCCGGTCTGGCCTTTGTATTTATTGGAAACATCAGCAAAAGAAGGTCCAACCGATTTTGTATTGGGCTGATGACAAACTTTACAATCACTTTTGCTCATCAAAATCTGCGCAACGGCAAATTGCGTTGAAGCATCCACACTGCGCTGACTTTGAGTAACTTCTGCATAATCAAATCCTTCGGAGGTGTAATCAATACTAACTGCAACCTGTTAAGGTTTAATTTTCCCATCTGCCAGACTTCCATCTTCTTTATCGTTTACATTTACCGCATAAGCGATCGGTTTGTCGGCAAAGAAAAATGTTTTATTTCCGGCAAGATTTACTGAAACCTGCGGCGGCTCATTTCCGGCAACAATTTTTATGGATTGTGAATTACTGGCGCCTTTGGAATCTGTCACCGTCAGGCTTGCCGTGTAAACACCTGATTTGTCAAAAGAAACCGTTGGATTTGCAGTGGCAAAAGTTCTTGGAGCAACACCGGTACCTGTTATTTTCCAGCTGTATTTTAAAGCATCTCCATCAAAATCTTTTGTTCCTTCCGAAGATAAATTTGCTTTGAAAGGTACCGTTCCGCCTTTTTTATCCGTAGAAACCTGAACGATCGGTTTTCGGTTTCCGCCATTGTATTCAATCCGGATCAAACGCGAATTATCACTTTTTCTAAACCAGTTGCTGCCGTATTCAAGAATGTACAAATCCCCGTCCGGGCCAAATTTGATATCAATCGGCTGCACCGGATGATAAGTAGGAAGTACGCGTTCCATGGAATCATAATCACCATTTTCCTTCATACTGATGGCCATAATCCAGCCACGCGAAAAATCGGCCGCGATCCATTTATTTTCATAATAAGCAGGCCATGGACGTTTTGGATTTACAAAATCAGATTTGTGATAAACCGGTCCACCCGTAGCACTTCTTGATCCTGAACCTACCAGAGGGAATTTTTCCGAAACACCGTATGGATAATAAATGAAGTTTGGTGCAGTTGGCGGCAGATCTTTTAATCCGGTATTGTTGGGAGAATTATTTACCAGATTTTTACGGATCTTTTTTCTCCAAAGGTTTATTGGCTGCATAATCATAAACCGGAAATGCCTGATTGTCTGCCACAAACCATGGCCAGCCGAAATTGCCCGGTTTTCTTGCCTGGTTCATTTCATCATAACCTCTCGGCCCGATTTCGAATCTTCATTCGCATCCGGCCCTACTTCGCCCCAATAAACATAACCTGTTTTGCTGTCAACCGAAATTCGCCATGGATTTCTGTGACCCATGGAATAAATTTCAGGTCGTGTTTTTGCAGTTCCTTTTGGATAAAGATTGCCTTCCGGAATGGTATAAGTTCCGTCCGCTTCCGGATGAATTCTCAGGATTTTTCCTCTCAGATCATTTGTATTTCCGGCATGTCCCTGATCATCCCAGCTGCTTCTTCCTTCACGTTCGTCGGTTTGAGCGGCTTTCTGGTTTCCGGTATTATTTCCAACCGTCAGAAAAAGATTTCCGGCTTTATCCCAGGTCATTCCGCCGCCGGTATGGCAGCAAACTTCACGCTGGGTTTCAACTTCCAGAACCACTTTTTTGGAGCTTTCAACCAGTTGTTCGTCCTTGATTTCCCAACGGGTCAGAATGTGTTTTTTCTCGGTCGGATGTGCGTAATACAGATAAATCCAGTGATTTTTTTCATAATTCGGATCCATTGTAAAACCCATTAAACCTTCTTCTGCTTCCCGTACAACGCCTTCTGCACTGGTGTATTTGGTGTTGACCGGAATGGTTGCAATCAGATCTGTGGATTTGGTGGCAGCATTATATTTTTTCAATGCGCCTTTTCTTTCAATAATGTAAGCAGAGCCGTCTTTCAGCACTTCAAAAACCATAGGCTCGTCCAGATTGTCAGCAATGACTACGGGTGTAAATCTGCTTTCATCAGGTTTGGGCGGACTATCCTGCGTGGTGAAAGAGGCGAGAAAAGCCAGTGTGACAATTTTGAAGGATGTTTTTGAAAATTCGTAATAGTTGTGGATAAGCTGCGGATAGATCAATCATATAGTTAGGTTAATAAATACCTTTGAAATATAATAATATTTTAAGAAAAATTAGTCAAAATGCGAAGAAGTGCCGAATATTTCTATCCGACACTCTTCTTTCCATCCATCAAATTAAAATTCGTAAGCAAGTGAAAGCCAGAAACTTCTTGGCAGTAAAGTCCTGCCTGCCATCATAGTACCTTTTTCAACTGCTGCAAAATCGCGGAACTGATCGCCGCGGACATCACCTTCGGTAAGCACCCTGGCATTAAGAAGATTGTCCACCCAGAATCTGGCGTTAATATTTTTTGTAAAACTATAACCTGCTCCACCTTTCATAAACACATAAGCCGGCAATTTGTAGCTGTCGCTGGGTGATGTAAAACGACTGCCGATATAACTTCCTGCCAGATAAATATTGAATTTTTTGTAATCATAAGTAGCAGATAATTCCGTATTCAGCACGGGTACGCGTTCTGTTCTTTTGCCTGTAAAACTGTAAGTGGTATCACCCAGAATCGCAACAATAGCCGAATTTGTATTTGTGCTCGCGGAGTAATCCGTGTATTTGGAATCTTGAATTGTTCCCGTCAAACGCAGATTAAGCGATTTGGTGACGTTATACGATGCTTCAAATTCAGCACTTAAAGCCCTGGTAGATCCAAAGGCCAGGAGTGTCTGGTTTCCAGCGAAGAAATTGTTGGTACAGTAAAGAAAGGAAATATTTTTGATCGCAGAATAACTTCCTGATGCAAAAAGAGAGAAATTGTTTTTTGCATATTTATATCCGATTTCTGCCAGATAAACCGGGCGTTTTTTAATTTTTGAAGGATCATAAGCTGTTGCATTATAATCGGCAATATTTGGTGCATTGTAGGCTCTGGTTGCTCTTGCAAATAAGGCAGCATGATTATTGATCTTATAATTTAAACCAGCTGTTGCTGCCCAGTTTGTTGCCGTTATAGAATATTTGGTATAATCAGCAATAATTAAAGTTGAAGCTTTTGAATAATCGGGTGTTCCGTCTGCTTTATATCCGTAAAAAGGACGTTTTCCATCCACATTCTGGTTGTCAATTCTGGCCCCTAAATCAAGTCTCCATTTTGGGTTTAAGGTAATTTCATCCGAAGCATAAGCGGATACTGTTCTTGTATTTCCAATTACAGTTGCCAATGTAAGCGGAGTAATTTGTGCTGCTGTTGGTGAAGTGATCAGTCTTCTTGGACGCTCTTTGAATTCCTGAACGTAGGAGAAATTGTAATTTGGCCCATCATTTCTGTTGTACTGATGAATGCCGCCACCAAAAGTCAGACTATGATTATTCATATTTTTTTTGAAATCGACATAATCAATAATCTGAACATCTTTTAATTGTTGGGCAACGACCGGTTACATTCACAAGTCTGTCGCCGGCTTTCAAAGAAGCAGCTGTTCCGTCAAGATAATAATATTGAGTTGTTCCATTATAAGCCACATTACTGGCAGGAATTCCCGCCGTCACATTCATATTCGTATGCTGGTAACGGAAATTGTTATTGATTTCCCAGCCCTGATCTGTTGTATAATTAAACTGGAAACCACCCGCGCCTTGTTTGGTATGCATTCCGTCAGACATATCATAATTTCTGGTCACGCCATCTGCACCGGTATAACTGAATTTTGTATCAATTGTTGCCAAAGACTGGTTTACCATATCAAATGAGCCGCTTTTGGTAGGTTTTCCTGTTCCGTCGTAAGGGTAATAACTGGTGAGCATCCATTGTACTTTATCGTTAAGATATTTTCCATAGACCCGAACAAATCCTTTTTGATTTTTGAAATTATAAGTCATGTTTCCTTTAAGCTGTCCACCCTGGTTGGCTGTGTATCCCGGAGAAACAATTCCCTTATCCGTTCTGTAAAAACCACCGATGTTGTAACGGATATTGCTGTTTACTTTTCCACCAACGTTCCCGTCCAAACGATATAATCCCTGAGACAAACCGGTCGTGGCCTTGAACTTGCCATAGGTTTTTTCAGCACCCGTGTAACTTAGATTATTTATAACGGCACCCGGCGTATTGGCCATGACGATCGAAGCATTTCCACCTCTTACAGCTTCAATATTTCTGATCGTTAAATCTGTTTTATAATACTGATCAACAGACGGAAGCGAATTATAACCAGTAGGCAAAACCGGCAATCCATCTTCCATAATCCCAAGAAATATATAACCTCCCTGCTGTGGAAATCCACGAACCCAGACATTTCCCGGTCCGTCGCCACCTGTACTTTCTACCGTCAAACCTGGAATTGCTTTCAACAAATCTGTACTATTTAGTGGTGCTCTGGTTTGGATATCCTTATTATTAATGGTCGTGATAGCAACGCTGCTTTCGATTTTCTTTTTAGGATTTCCGCCTGTTACAACGATTTCCTGCAATTGCAGAACATCATCTTTTAATTCTATATCAACCTGTAAATCACCACCCGTAACCTGGATTTCCTTTTTTACACCTGTAAAACCAATACTGCTGACCGTCAAAGTATAACTTCCGTCAGGAATATCGACGAACGAAAATGCTCCATTGATATCCGTTACCACACCATTACTTTTATAATTCAAAAGCACGGTAACACCACCCAGTGTCTCACCTTTGCTGTCTTTGATTTTCCCGGAAACAGTATAATTCGGAGCCTTGCTTTTTATTGAAAAAGACTGCGCCGCATCTTTCGAAGTCCGGCTGATAATGATCAGATTTTCAGTTACTCTGTAATGTAAGATCAAGCGGTTTCAGCGTTTCGTCCAGTACTTTGTATAAAGGCTGGTCTTTTACGTTGATATTAATTTTGCGTTCTCCTCTAATGATTTTGCTGCTGAAAACAAATTTTCCATTGATCTGTTTTTCAATGTTTTGCAGCACATTTTCGACTTCCTTATTGTTCAGGTTCACACTGATTTTTCTGCTTAATAACGTCTGGGCATTTCCTTCCGTCGCATTGGCATTACCCAAAGCCCATATTGCAATAACAACCTGATAGAGCGAGATACGCATGGCTCTTAGAATAACTTGAAAATTACACGCTTCTTTCATACATTTGAAATGTTTTATTGAGGTTAGATTTGGTAAAACGATCCCCTGCATCCTTTTTGCGAAGGATGTCGTGTTGGTTCCGAAAGCAACTTGGGGGATTTAACGAGGGTCGGAGATGTTGGTAGCATTATCCGACTCTTTTTTTTAAATGATACTTCGCTTTTTACATAATTGTTGAGATAGAGTTAATAGAATATTTTATCTTAATTTTTGCAACCTTTACTATATACGACGATCTTCCCGTCCAGCATTTCGTAGCGTGCTTCTATTACTTCACAAATAATATCCAGTTTTTCAAGCAGCGATTGTTTTGATAATGACGCTGTCACTGGACAGTCACGCAGAAGTTCTTTATCAAATATAATATCAACCTGATAGGCATCTTCCAGATCAGTCAAAACATCGGAGGCCGGTGTATTTACAAAATCAAAAGTTGTGGAGCTTTACGTGGTAACGACTTCGGGATGATCGCTAATCGTTTTAAGCATATTTTTGGTCTCACATTCATACACCATTTTCTGATTTGCTGTCAAAACCATTCCTTTTGATTGCAACGCCTTATGATCCTTTACATCTGCAAAATCAGCCTGACGAAAAACAGACACTTTCCCTTCTTTTACTTCAACCGTTGTTTTTAATGCCTGATTCTGTGCGTTTATGGTGAAACTTGTTCCTAATACTTTGGTAACTAGATCGAATTGGCATAAACAAGAAATGGTCTTTTAGGATCTTTTGAAACATGAAAGAAAGCTTGGCCGGACAAATAGACTTCCCGTTTTTCGATCAGGAATTTTTCGGGAAAACTGATTTTTGAATTAGGAAAAAGTGTTATTTCACTGCCGTCAGAAAGTGAAATCTTTTTTGAAGACTTCGTTTCATTTTTTTCTTCCTGCAAAGATCTTCCGGCGGTTAATTTGTCATAACTGCTTTGTGCTGTTTGATTATTTTGATATAACAAGCCCAAACCCAGCATCACAACAATTGTTGCTGCAGCCCAGAATATTGAATTCCGGCTGAAAATATTTGCTGGTTTGTTAAATGATGATGTTATTCAGGTTTCCGTCTTGTACTGCTTTGATTTTCGTCGCACGAACTTTGCTTAACAGTTCCTGAATTTCAAAATCGATCTCATTATCATCAAGATGTGTTTCGTAATTTTTGTAAACGCTTTGCAATAATGTCTGCGCACGCTTTATTTCATTTGCTTGCGCAGGATTATCTTGCTGATATTGTTTCCCAAAAAGTAACGTCATCATCACGCCTGTATCTGACCCACTCCTGAAAACGGGCGTCCAGTACAAAATCTTCAAGGCTATATTCCTGGTATTGATTCATGTTATTATTGGCTTCTACCTATACATAGGCAGCAGACTAACATGAAATAATCAAAAAATTTCACTTTTTTTTGAAAAAAGATTAAAATCGAAAGTTTTGATATGTTCAAGGTTACAAACGATCCTTCAATTCCTGAATCGTGCGGTATAAAAGATTGGCAACGGCCTGCTTTGAAATCGACATGACCTGGGCAATGGATTCATTGTCCAGACTTTCGAAAAAACGAAGATAGATAACTTCCTGCTGGCGTTTGGTCAAGTAAATTAATTTGCTGATTGAGCATTTTCAACATGGCTTCACTGGTTTCAATGTCAATGATTTGCTGTTCAATAGAACTCTCACCAAGATTTTCGGCTTCAAAATCCAGATCGTCGTCGTCCGTCAGCCAGGGTTGTTTCAGACTTTCACGATGAATTTTCCTGCGAAGTGATTTGAGAAGATAAAATTTTACAAAACCGGTATCTCCAATCGTTTCCCGTTTTGCCCACAGTTCCATAAAAAGATCCTGGATACAATCTTTTACAAATTCACGGTCTTTGGAAAACTTGACGCCATAACCAAAAAGGCTCCGGTAATACTGTCTTGCGATTTTCCCAAATGCCACATCATCGCCGGCGCGAAATGCATTCCATAGTTCAGAATCTTCCTGATTTGAGTCGGTGGGATTGGGCATTGAAGAGTTAAGAGCGGTGCCGGTTACGTTAGGTAATGCAATCCTACGATATTTTATATAAAATTACAATTAAATTTTATAACGAAGCAATGTAGATTTATACTAGTATTCGTTCATATCAGCGATTTCGTGGCAAAATGGAAAGTCACTTCTTTTGAAATATAAATATCAAATGACACACTTATTTATAGTTATGAATTTTTCATGTTTATATTTGTCCACTTCAAATTGACGAAGTGAAATTTACCCGTTAAGGAATTGAAAGTTCAAAAAAACAATGGATAGCCATGAGCCTGCTCACCCTGATGCTTGTAAAAGCATGGGTGCTTCCGCTGTTGTATCTGGATTTTGAAATTCGCAGAGATTATATCGTTGCTAATTTGTGCGTGAACCGCGACAAGCCGATTCTGTTATGCAACGGCAAATGTTACATTACCAAAAAAATAAAAGAAGCCAGAGAAAAAGAGGAGCGACAAGCGGAAAACGATTATTTGTCGCATCTTTTGTATCAGGTAATGGATTCCAAAACGTTGATTTTTAGTGTTTTGCAAAATGAATTTGAATTACCTTCTTTTATTCAATATCAATTTAATCCTTCCTTTACTGCCCATAATCCGGCGGCCGATATTTTCCATCCACCTCTTGTTTAAGTGATTTATTTTGACACAGTAATGATTTAAGATTGGTTTAATCAATCCGGAATTTTTCTGTTTTCTTAAAATTCTTTTATGCTTCTGAATATGGCTGCATACATCGCAATGCGCTAAACTGTGGAATCAATCATCCTCAAAGTTTTCCGATTTTCAATTTTTGCAAGGACTTTTCAAAAAGTGCTGACAATCGGTTTGCCATTCCTGCTTTTGAATTGTCAGCCAAAAGAAAATACAAAAACAGAGATCTGGAAACCAACACCAATGAAATGGGTAAAACCTGCGAATTTCCCTGATCCAGTCTATAATTTGTCAAAAAATCCATTGACGGAAGAAGGCGTTGCGTTAGGCAGAACATTGTTTTACGATCCTGTTTTGTCCAAAACAAATGATATAAGCTGCGGAAGTTGTCATGTTCAAAAAGCAGCTTTTTCGCATCAGGGACAAAGTTTTAGCCTGGGAATTCACGGTCAGCTTAGCAAACGGAATTCACCTGCTATTCAGAATATGGCCTGGAACCCGGTTTTCTTTTGGGATGGGGGCGTTCATGATCTGGATTTTGTGCCTTTTAATCCTGTTCAAAATCCGGTTGAAATGGGCGAAAGTGTTAAGAATGTCATTGAAAAGATTAAGAAAATCTCCGGTCACCGATTCTGTTAACTATCCAAAAATGTTCAAAGCAGCTTTTGGAACGGATGAAATTAATTCGATAAGAATGATGAAAGCTTTGTCTCAATTTATGGTTACAATGGTTTCAGCGGATTCTCCTTATGATCAATATATTGCCGGAAATGATAATGCAATAAGTGCGGAACAAAAAGAGGGGCTGACAATTTTCAAAAACAAATGTGCTTCCTGCCATTCAGGTGAATTATTTACGAATTACAGTTTTAGAAATAATGGGCTGTCACCTTTGAAAGCTAACGATACCGGAAGGTTTGATGTAACCAGACTTGAAAAAGATAAGTACAAATTCAAGGTTCCAAGTTTACGGAATATTGGATTTACATCACCTTACATGCACGACGGAAGATTTAAAACGCTGGAAGAAGTATTGGAACATTATTCCGGAAATGTAATAAAATCCGAAACGCTGGATCCGATTTTGATACAGGAAAATGGAAAAACCGGTATTAATCTTTCAAAAGATGAAAAGAAAAAAGTGATCGCATTTCTGAAAAGTCTGGACGACGAAAAGTTTTTGCAAAATCCAACGCTTGCCGCTCCGAAAGTGTCTTCGTTTTAACATAAAATTAATGCGCTATTCGGGCCTGGTTTTATATTTAATTGATTTGTTTAGCCGTTTTGAAATAGACGATATGTTCAAACTGTTAATTTAAATAATTGCGGTGCTCTGCACCTTTATTCTAATTTGTTTTTTGCCGTAGTACAAATATTTCGACGCTCTGCGCCTCATTCAGATTAGGAATATCTGTCAAATCATAATTTAATGCAAGGTGCAGCGCACCGTAATATTTGTAGAAAAGACCTGTAATACATCCAGTCCAAGGTGCAGAGCACCGAAATATTTCTAGCCAATATGAAAAAACTGATTTATTTATCCCTGCTAACATTGATTTCTGCCATTTCAATTGTTGCCTGTAATGATGATACAAAAGACGTCACCGATAGTCCTGATCTGATAGCCGGAACGGGAAAAATGACTTTAAAATTTGACAACGTATCCGGAAACCAGGATCTTAAACTGGACAGCACTACATACACAAACAGCTCCGGAGAAGATTTTACAGTTTCAACCTTAAATTATTTTATTTCAAACATTAAACTGACTCGGGATGATGGTAAAACCTACACCATTCCTCAGGATTCCAGTTATTTCCTGATCCGTGAATCGGATCCGAAATCCCAGATTGTGACTTTGAAACAATTACCGGATGGAAACTATACCGGTATCGAATACATTATTGGGGTTGACAGCTTGCGCAGTGTTTCAGGAATTGATAAACGTGTCGGTGCGCTTGATCCGTCGGGCGACCCGGAAGATGGAGGAATGTACTGGGCGTGGAGTTCAGGATATATATTTTTGAAACTGGAAGGGTTGTCGTCAAAAGCATCATCCGCAAATAATAAATTTTATTATCACATTGGATTTTTTGGAGGATATGATTCCAAAACTGTAAATAATATCAAGTCGGTAAAACTTGATTTTGCAGGAAATAAAGCGGTGGTAGCAGACGGGAAAATTCCGCAGGTACGTCTGGTTGGCGATGTTCAAAAGGTTTTTAACGGCCCTGTTCCCATCAGTATAGCAAAAAATCCAAGCATTATGTTCGATTTTACGCTTTCTTCCAATGCGGCCAATAATTATAAATCCATGTTTAGTTTTGGAGAAATATCACAGAATACAGTACAATAAGATTAGTTCGAAATTGAAAGTTGATCCAAATTATATGACGCGTTCCTTATTCATTGCATTACAAAAATTCGGCTTACTTTTTTGTACGTTGGTTATTTTGATGCAGCTGAATATTTCCTGTTCTTCCAAATCAAAAGAAACGTCAACAGATCCGGATCCGGAACCAACGGCGCCAACAGCTTTGCGCTGGGTTAAGCCAACGCATTTTCCTGATCCTGTTTATGATCTCAGCAAAAATCCACTGACGGTTGAAGGTGCGTTGCTGGGTAAGTATTTATTTTACGACGGCATTTTATCCCGAACCAATATTATTGGATGCGGCACCTGTCATCAGCAGGCAACCGCGTTTACACATCACGGACACGATTTGAGCCATGGAGTTGATGATCAGTTGGGAACACGAAATGCTCCGGCGGTTCAAAATCTAGCCTGGAATACCTCGTTTTTCTGGGATGGAAATCAGCACTTGCTTGATTCCGTTTCTCTTTTTCCGATCACGAATAAAGTGGAAATGGATGAGACTATGGATAATATTCTGATCAAATTAAGAGCGACACCAATTGCTTCTCAAAAAGTACAGGTAGATTATCCAAAAATGTTTAAAGCGGCATACGGAACAGACGGAAATAACTTCGGAAAGAGTAAGAAAGGCTTTGTCTCAATTTATGATGACGATGGTTTCGGCCAATTCGAAATATGATTATTACGTGCTTGGCGATGCGGCTGCTTTATCAGCAGATGAACAAAACCGGGTTTGACACTTTTCAAACAGAAATGTTCTTCCTGTCACAGTGGAGAATTATTTACAGATTACAGCTACCGGAACAATGGTTTGCCTCCGATAAAAATCGATGATCAGGGGCGTTATGGTATTACAAAAGTTGAAAGTGACCGTTATAAATTTAAAGTGCCGAGTTTGCGAAATGTTGGACTCACGGGTCCTTACATGCACGATGGACGTTTCACGACTTTGGATCAGGTACTTACACATTATACCGATAATATGCAGTCCATGGCTACGCTTGATGATACATTTAAACTTGCCAAACGGAAAAGTTGGAATTGTACTGACCCCGCGGAAAAGCAAAGTATTATTCTCTTTTTGAAGGACTTTAAGTGATACTCAGTTTACCAACCAACGCACAACTTTCTGACCCTGGCATCGGCAATGCTTTTTAATTGATTCCAGTTTTCATGCGTTCGTTTTTTGCTTACATATTATTGTTTTCAATAACGCTGCCCACCATCAGTCCGTGGGGAACGATCGTATATTTTCGTTTGAACCAGGAATTTATTGCCAAAACACTTTGTGAAAATCGTGAACAGCCGCTGGCGATGTGTTATGGTAAATGTTATCTGGCAAAAGTCCTTAAACAACAAAAAGAGCAGGAAGATAAAGAAACAGCACAACGGCTGCAAAATCTGCCTCTTTTTCAGCTTTTTACTCAGACTGAAACACAGTTTTCATTTCTCTGCAAAGATTTAGCAGAAAATAAAAAAGCTTGCTTTCAATATCAAATAGTCCTTTATACTTCACCTGAATTTCGCCTGCTCAGGCCACCGAGACTTTCCTGATGACATTGGGATTTATACTTTTTAAAGAAAATCATTAGTTACATGATTTACTGAAATCCTGTGTTTGTTGATTTAAGTTTAAGCCTGGTTTTAAAATATTAATAAGTTAAAAATGAAAAAATACCTGATCATCGCGCTTTCGATTGCTTTTTTATATAGTTGTAATAAATCGAATGATACTACCAAAGGAGGCCATCATCACGAAACAAAAACTCCTTTAAATGAGCAAACGGAAGCCATGTTAGCCATTCATGACAGCATAATGCCACACATGGACAAACTGATGGATCTAAAAAAGCAGATTAAAAATGATGTTAAAATCACAGACAGTCTTGCTGGCGTTGAAATCAACGGAAGCACTGAAAATCCGAAAAGAAGAAGCCTTGAAATTACTTCACAGCTTGATAACACGGACAAAGCCATGATGAACTGGATGCATGAATTCAAGTTTGACACCTTGGAAAAACTGGACAAAACTCGAGGCGGCTTCTTACGTAGCAGATCAAAAGAAGAAAATAGAAAGTGTCAGAGAACAGATGAATAAAAGTCTTTCGGAGGCCAAGTCAGTTTATTGAAAAATCTAAAAAGAAATGAAATTATATCTAATGGGCCTTTTTGCCCTGATCTTAATAGGCAGTTGTGAATCTAAAAAATTGCCTTTCTACGGAGAACCGGAAGTCGTCAAAAAAGTTGTTGACGGCAAGGAAACTGAGCAGTCGGTATATCCCACCATTCCGGATTTTTCATTTATAAATGAAGATAAGGAAATGTTACCGATAAGGATTTTAAAGACAAAGTGTATGTGGCTGATTTCTTTTTTGTAACCTGCCCGACCATTTGTCCGGTGATGAAGAAAAACATGCTTACCGTTTATAAGGAATACAAAGATAATCCGGATGTAAAAATCCTGTCGCATACCATTGATCCGGAGCATGATACGCCGGAAATTCTCAAAAAATATGCAACTGATCTGGGTGTCACAGGGCAAAATGTGGCAGTTCGTGACCGGTGACAAAGAGAAAATCTATGACATCGGTCAGAAACATTATATGGTAAGTGCCCTGGAAGACTCATCACAGGCCGGGGGGTATATCCATAGCGGTGCGTTTGTTTTGGTTGATAAAGACAGACACATCCGTGGAATGTATGACGGCACAACGGTTGACGGAACGGAAAAATTGATTAAAGATCTGGCCGTTTTATTAAAGAAGTAAAAGCTAGTATTTTAAGAATATCCGGCAGATTACCAGAACTTTAAAGTTTCGGAATCTGCTTATTTTTTTCTCCTTTTTGTCCAACAATTTGATTAAATTGTTGATGTGCTGAGTAGAAAAGTACAAAATTTTCGAAATGAACGGTGCATTTGTACGTTTTGAAGAACTATAACAAAACCGATGTTGTTGGTTTTAAATGAAAGCCGGATACCGGTTTTTCAGATCATGGTAAAATATTTGGTATAGTTACTAAATTTGGCACTGCTTTTGTAGTGCGGTTATCATTAATAATATTTTGTTAACACCGATTATTTAGAACATCATGTATGACATCTGTACAATAGGTCACATCACGCTTGATAAAGTTGTAACGACCAAGTCTGTTAAACACATGCCTGGCGGTACTTCCTTCTATTTTTCGAAGGCTATCCAGCAATTTGATATCAATTATGTGCTGATTACCGCATTGGCGCAAAGTGAAATGAATGTTGTGACCGGCTTGCGTACTGATGGTATCGAAATACATTCTTTACCAAGTGAGCATTCCGTTTATTTTGAAAATATATACAGTGAAAACCAGGATTATAGAGAACAAAATGTTTTGCAAAAAGCAGCACCTTTTGATGTTTCCGTGATGCCTGCCATCGACGCGAAAATCTATCACTTGGGGCCTTTGCTTTCTGATGATATTTCAGTAGATCTTGATCAAATCGCTTGGCTTCCAAAGGGTTAGTTTCGCTTGATATTCAGGGTTTTTTGAGATATGTTGAAAACAAAAAAGTGTTTTATACCGACTGGGCGGATAAGAATGAAGCGTTACCTTACGTTTCTATTTTGAAAGCAAACGAGCATGAAATGGAAGTGGTGACTGGACGAAAAGATGTTCAGGATGGCGCACGTGCTCTGGCTGATATGGGCGTTCAGGAAGTAATTATCACGCTCGGAAGCAAGGGTTCCCTGATTTTCAAAGACGGATTATTTCATGAAATCCCGGCTTTTAAACCGTCTGCAATTGTAGATGCCACTGGTTGTGGGGATACTTATATGGCGGGTTATCTGAGCAAAAAAATAAATGGTGGCACTATTGAGGAATCTGGAGAATATGGAGCGGCCATGGCTACTCTGAAAATAAGTTCTTCGGGGCCATTTTCAGGTGAATGCTGCCTCTGTTGAAGAAGTGCTGAATCATGGAATTGCGGAAAGATTTAACGTTTTACAATTCGGAATATAATTCGATATCACTTTCAGGATATTAACAAAGCAGCCGGCACTAAGCCAGCTGCTTTGTTTTGTATTACAACAGATCGTTTTTACTGAAAAGTCGTTCAGCCATTTTCTTGTCGTGACCATAAATATCATTTCGGAAATTCAGATTTCCGTTTTGGTCAACCCAGGTTGTGAAATAGCCGATGAATACCGGAATTTCATTCTTTCCGCGTAACCTCACATATTTTTCTTTTCCCAGATTCATAGCAGTTGTTATTTTCTCTTCCGTCCAGGTACTGTCTTTTCTTAAAAGAAATTCAGCCAGTTTTTTAGGTTCTGAAAGTCGGATACAGCCATGACTGAAAGCTCTGCTGGATTCTCCGAAAAGATTTTTGGAAGGCGTATCATGAAGATAGATATTATAACTATTTGGAAATAGAAATTTTACTAGTCCAAGCGAGTTTTTTGGCCCGGGTTTTTGTCTTACCGAACCGCCGCTCCATTCCATATTATGCCTTGCCAGATAGTTGGAATTCTTTTTGATACCTGGAAGAATTTCCTTTTTTAAAATACTTGTCGGAACATTCCAGTAGGGACTGAAAACGATCTGATTTAAGGTTCCTGAGAAAATAACGGTACTATGTGCTTCCGAGCCAACAACCACATTCATATCAAAAAGCAACTTTGCCTTCCTCATAAACATGCAGTTTGTATTCAGGAATATTTACCAGCAAATAATCCGTTGCCGGCTGTGCAGGAACCCAGCGATGCGCTCCATATTGATCAGTATTTGCTGAATGCGGTCCTGAATCGGAACATTAATTTCCCTGAAAAAAGATGTACCCATCTGACCGTCCTGTTTTAACCCAAAACGCATCTGGAAATGTTTGACAGCACTTACCAACGGCCGTATCCAAAACTGCCGAAGAATCTGCCATTGCCAGATCTCCGAATACAAATAAACGTCGTTTTAATTTCCGGAATATTCTCATAACTATTTCCTTTTTTATATTTCTTTTCCGGTGCCGTTAAAGTCGTGCCATTCTTCATCTTTGTTAATCTGGTAATAACTTAACAGTTTCTCTTTCATTAAGTTATACTGCCGATTGACGGGTTCATAAGCTGATAAATTCTTCCCCCTTATTTTTCAAAAGAGAATCCAGAAACCCTTCCGTGTTGATTTTTTTTCTTGGAATATACCAGTCAAGTTCCTGCGTATTAATCCGGTGATCACCAGCATAAGCGCGACTGGAATATTTGAAAAATTGTTCCGTTAATAACAGTTCTGTGTTGACAACGGAAGTGTCTTTTGGATTAACTGATTTCAATTGTTTTAAAGAATCAACCCTTGAAACCAGTCCGGGATTGTAAAGTGAACTGTCGCCGGAATAATGGATATAGTCATTTTGCATGCCCAAAAAAGTAGTTGCAAAATCAGCAAGTCCGTCATGAAAAAACCAGGCAAACTGATAATTTCTATGATTATAAAAACTCTGGATTTGTGACGAAATGCTATCATTTTGCGACGATCTCAAAAATCTGGTCAGCTCGGTACTGTCTACGAATAATTCGGTAAAAGAATTTTTTACCGTTATCGTTGTGTCACGCACAGCGACAGCCGGTGCTTTTTTCTCGGTTTTTGAACAGGAAGAAAAGAGGATACCTGCTAGTAAAAAGGCGGAAATATATCCGAAAGCGTGTGTTTTTAGGTTTGTTCAAAATCATTTAGCGGATAGAATTATTTTGTTATTGAAAGCCTCGAAAATTGTTTTATTCACCACTGCTTAAACTTACGTTTTTAACTGCGCCCGTTCCCTGAAATGTATAAGATATACCAACAATTTTTATTTCCCGCTTCGGAAATCGGATACTCAGCGGCTAATTTATCGTTGACAAAATATTGAATTTTCTCACCTGTATTTTTACAGGAAATTTTATTCCAAACAGAGAAATCCACACCGAAAGCGGATAAGTCTGCTTTTTTGCCTGATATGTAATTATCAATGCTTAACATATTCAATTCAGAAACACAGCCTTTAACAGAAAGAGGAATCACAATCGGAATGTCGTCGGTTAGCAAAGTAATACTTGCCATCTGACAGGCCGCAGCACCTTCACGATATTCATGTTTTATTTCTGTACTAAAAGAAAAGTTTTTCAGAGAAACCGGATCAAAATTCCCGACATTGAAGTAATGAACATAAGGAGGTTCTGGCTGCATGGAAATATTTTTTTCTGTAATGACAGAAAGCGGCAATCGCATAACATCCGGTTTGATAAATTCAGAATCTTTAAGATAAACCGGAATCTTTTTTCCATCAATTGTTCCAAGCCAGCCCTTTGGTCGGAACCAGCAATTTATGCTCTTTAACGATCTTTTCTCCAACGATTAGTTTGGCGATATAAAATCCTGGTTCATAATAAATAGAGGTATGTTTATGCAGATTTTTATCAACCAGAGTTCGTTTTCTGCTGTCCCAGGATTGCTGGATAAACACAGAATCAGTTGGAGAATCAGAAGCGTCGTATGTAAAAATGACTGAATTTGGAATTTCTCTGGTTATCGGCTGACTACTAAAAGTATAATTTTCTTTTTTCGGTTTTCTCGTATTTTGGAATGCCAAAATGCCGATTAAACCAATAAGTAAAACGGCTCCAAAAACCCAAATCAAATTTTTTCCTGGTATCGTAATTTTTCTATCTTTCTCCGGAGAAGTTACGGGCGGATTTAAATTGGAAACGACATTCTGTTTTACAAAACTTCGCCAATCCTGGAAGCCCGCAAATTTTGCCAGCGTATTCAAAGTTGTTACACTTGGCAAATGATTATATTCTACACGTCCCCAAATTCTTCGAAGCGTACTTACGCTCAGCGAAACGCCCGTTTCATCCAGAATTAACTGATTGAGATTTTCGAAATCAGTGCTTTGCCAATTTTCGCTTTGTCCCCAATCAAGCTTCTGCTCGATTATCTTCTTACATCTCAACAATTCACTAATATCGGATAACATTGATAATCAGTCTGGTATAACTTGAAAAAACTTGATCTGCATTTGAACAGAGAAAAAATGAGTGTTCCACTTAGGTTTGTCGCACAGGCTTTGTCATTCCCGCCGAACATCTTTTTATCAAGTAACAAATATTTTAAATATGAACAAAGTAACTTCTTTGACGGCGATTCTGCTGTTTCTGTTTTTCCAAAATCTGAACGCACAAACTGCTTTTTGTTGATCCGTTAAAAGGCAATGATTCTGGTGCCGGAACTATCCAGGTGCCACTGGCAAGTATTCAAAAAGCATTGGATATAGCTGGTGGATTTTCCGGTAAGGAAGCCATTCAAATTAAATTGTTGCCGGGATTATATCTTCTTAGAGATAAAATTGTCATTGAAAAAATAAGAGACGAAAATATCTGGCTTACCGTCGAAGCAGCAATAATGCCGGACGATGCCGATTGGGAACCGACGAAAATGCCGGTGATTCAATCCGTTTCGGCCAATAATTCAGTTACGCAATTTCCGCATAGTATCGGATTTTTAATCGCTTCAAATCAGATTGCGTTTAGAGGTTTAAAGTTTACCGGGAATGCGAATCCGGAAGTAAAATATTATTATCCCATCAACCGGGAAAATGAAAGTCTGAAAGGCTTGGATATTTCGCAATGTTATTTCATTGGTGAAAGAAATTCGGCTCCAATTCAAGGGAGTATCTGGGCGCATGGTGCGGGAACGCATGTGGATCACTGCATTTTTTATGGCTGTAAAAATGCACTGCTTTTGTTCAAATCCATCAGCGATTTTTCTCTCACCAATTCGATTATTTATGGAGCTTATGAAGCTGCGGTATGGTTTGGAGCCGTTTAATTCTGATTTTATTTTCAAAAATAACATTGTTTCCAACTGTACTTATTTCTGGTTACGGGCGGAAAATACATTTCCAAAATACACTTTCAATAATTCCCTTTAATTACAGATAATGATGGATTCATGGGCTATTACGCCAAAGATGGTTCGATTCCTGCTGAAAAAAATGAGCATATCGAAAACCAGATCCAGAAAACCGGAAAATTGATTTTAAGTGAAGTAAAAACAAACGGTTTGCCAAAAGACTACCTGAATCCGACAAAGGAATCGGCGGGAGAGGAGCTTGGAGCCGGGATTTTTATCAATCCAAAAAAATAATTATTCGAAATCTATTTCCTTTTCAAACCTTATAAAATCCATAAACCGATAGTCATGAAAAAGTTGTTTTTAATCATTTTCAGCGTTTTATCTCTTGTCGTTTCTGCACAGAAAAAAGACAGAAAGTAAAAAGTCGGAATCGGGCAAAGCTGATAACAATATTTCCTTAATTGCTGACAACTGGGAATTCCAAAGCGGAAAAGTGCAATTTGAAAACTATGATTCCAGACCCGTTATGAAAATTGCGGCTAATGCGGGAACAGTGGTTTTGAAAAATACCAGCTTTGTAAATGGGACGATTGAATATGATTTCATTCCGGTGGATCCCATGTTTGCCTCGCTTTATTTTCATTGGCAGGATAATAAGGAAAACGAATGTTTTTATTTCAGAACTGATACTTATGAGGATTCGACAGCGATGGATGTCGTGCAATATGCTCCGCACGTATCCGGCGTAAACCTTTGGGATTTATTAGGCCAGTATCAGGGAGGTGGTTATTTAAAAAAAACGAAGTGGAATCATGTGAAAGTTGTGGTTTCGGGTATGCAAATGCGCGCTTATTTGAATAATATGCAACAACCGATTCTGGAAATACCGCGATTGGAAGGTAATCTTTCAAAAGGTTCGATTGGATTTGATGGAGAATCCGTCATTTCTAATCTTGTCATAAAAATGGATGAAACTGAAAATTTACCTGCTTTTGCTGGCGTCGATCTTACTGCACATGATCCAAGATATTTGCGCAACTGGCAAGTGAGTAAACCTTTTGAAACACCGGAAAAAGTAGATTTCAGTTATGATTTTATTCCAAAAGCTGACCAGATATGGGAAGGTATGACCGCCGAAAGAATGGGTCTGGTTAATCTGACCCGAAAATTTGGAGGAAGTGAAAAACGCAGAATGGTTTGGTTGAAATTGAATATTGATTCGAAATTTGATCAAAATAAAAAAATCAATCTGGGATTCAGTGATGAAGTTTGGGTCATGTTAAACGGCCGTTTTCTTTACGCAGATAAAAATTCTTACGGAAGGCCGATGATGAAAGTTCCGTTTGGAAGATGTTCGATTGAAAATTCTTCAGTTTTCAATTCCTTTAAAAGCCGGTAAAAATGAAATACTTATGGGCGTTGCCAACGATTTTTTCGGTTGGGGAATAGTAGCAAGACTTGAAGATATGAAAGGAATAACCGTTGAAAATAAATAACGTAGACTGCGATACGTAAAAATATTTAGTCGTTATATAATTAAGGGCAAAAGTCTTTAATCATATAACGACTTTTGTATAAGAACGATTTGAATATTTCCTGAGGTGTGAAATCTGCTGGTATAATTATTTTTAAAGACGAAAAGATTTAAGTAAAAAGGAAATGGGTTTATACGACAGTAAGGTTGTAGTTGTAACAGGTGCCGGAAAAGGTATCGGGAAAAGTATTGCAATTGCGTATGCCAGAGAAGGCGCAAGGGTGGCATTATTTGACAGGGATGCTGAAAATTTGTTGAAAACAGAAAAGCTCATCCGAGAACTTGGAGCAGAAGTTTTTACTCAAATTGTAGACCTGACACTGCCCGGAGACATTGTGAATGCGATCCTAAAAGTGAAAGAGATTTTTGGTGAAATAAACATTTTGATAAACAACGCTGGTCTGGGCCGCAGCAAATCTCCTTACGAACTTGATCTTGAAGATTGGGATTATGTGCTGAACACAAATCTTCGGGGTACTTTTATATGCAGTCGCGAAGCAGCAAAGATAATGCGTGGAAATGGGGGAGGCGCTATCGTGAATATTGCTTCCACACGGGCACTAATGTCCGAACCTGATACGGAAGCCTATGCAGCGTCGAAAGGCGGCATTCTGGCGCTAACTCATGCGATGGCAATTTCACTTGGAAAGGATAAAATTATGGTCAATGCGATAAGTCCGGGATGGATTGAAACTGGTGATTATTCTTCTCTGAAAATATCCGATCATGAACAGCATCCCGCAGGTCAGGGTTGGCACGCCGGAAGACATTTCAAGAGCAGTGTTTATTTTTAACAAATCCTGAAAATAATTTCATAACCGGAGCAAATTTTGTGATTGATGGAGGTATGACAAGGAAAATGATCTATCAAGAATAGAACCTTTAAATTAAATCATGGAGATTCTATAAACGTATATAGTTTTTAAAATTCCGATTGGAAGAAGTGCCATAGGAGCGGGAAATGGCATATTTTGTCTTGAAAAGAAAAACACGCAGGTTTCAAAATGAACCCGCGTGTCAAATTACACTTCATCAACAAACTAAAAACCAAATAAAACTACTACGAAAAAATTCGCTTGTCAAGTTTTTTTTGCTGTAGGAGGGGGATTCGAACCACCCACGGTGCGGTTAGCCACGATACAAATACTGTTGGTGGTCCACCCCAGTCGACTTGCGTCGGCATTATACCGTGTTTATCCCTGATTCACCACCCCCGAGACAGGAGGGCATGGCTGCCAATTTCATCACCCTACAATGTGATATTTTGCGTATTCCAAAACTTTCAAATAAATTGTCTTATCTGAATCGACACTGCAAAAGTAAGAGGTTATGTTTTAAATATAAAATATTTGCATAAAAAAATCGTAAAAATTTACGATATTTTTATAAATTGCTTAAATATAGTTGCGAATACTTCAATAAATAAGCCCTAAATGCAAAAATATTCAGATATAGACAGCACTGATTTGAGAATTCTTTCATTGCTGATCGAGAATGCTGCACTTACCTTATACAGAGATCGGAAAACGGGTATTTGTGTCCGGCGGTACCGTGCATGTGCGCATGAAGAAAACTGGAACAACTCGGTATTGTGAAAGGTTCACAGCTACTGATCGATCCTACTAAACTAGGTTGGGATATCAGTGCTTTTCTTGGTGTTTATCTGGATAAAAGTTCTTTGTACGAACAGGTTGCATCTGAACTGGAACGCATTCCGGAAGTGGTTAATATCCATTATACCACAGGAATTTATAGTATTTTTGTAAAAATTGTTTGTCGGGATACAGGACATTTGAGAGAGATCCTGCACGATAAAATTCAAAAAGTAAATGGGATTCAAAGAACTGAAACCTTTATTTCACTGGAAGAACGCATAAACCGTTCTATACCACTGACAGATGAATAAGACGTTAAGCAAAGAAATTTATAAAATTCATCAATATTTTAATTTTCCTATTGTATATATAAAAAACTTATATATATTTGTTAGGTAAAAACTACATTATGGATACGAACACAACAAGTAACGAATACGTACGCGGTACACTGAAAACCATCGTTTTGAATTTGCTGGCAGAGCAAAAACGTATGTACGGATATGAAATTACCCAGGAAGTGAAGGAAAGAACGGGAGGGGCGATTGCACTTACTTTCGGTGCGCTGTATCCTGTTTTACATAAATTGGAACAGGATGGTTTTTTGGTTACTGAATCGGTTGAAGTGGACGGACGTTTGAGGAAATATTATTCGCTGACAACACCAGGAAGTGAAGCAGCCCGTACCAAAACGGATGATCTTGAACGTTTTGTAGATGCAATCCGTTTATTACTAGCGCCTAAAAGTCTGGCAACCGAATAATTTATCCATTGGCTAATAGTTTTTCCTGATCCTGTAATACCCTAAATATTCTTACAGATGAAACGCCTTCAAAATAACAAAATAGAATTGCTTAGCAATTATTTGAAGAAAAATGGCCTGAATCCGGAATTATTTCCTGAGATACTTGACCATTTGGCGTGTGAAGCAGAAGAAAGACTTTGGGACGGGGATTCGTTTGAGCAGGCTTTCAGCGATATTGTTGAAACGGCTGATCCGGAAACGCTCCATATATTGAGTGTTGAACATAATCATCTATTAGCCATGGAAAAAACATTAAATGACATCGTGTTTGAAAACCGTAACAAATCTTACGGTGCTTATCAGTTGAGAAAAGGGTATAATAAAACCATGCAGCGCTCGGTGCTGATCGGTGTAACGTTCTTTTTGTTGATTGTGCTGTTGCCAAATTTGTATGCCCGGCTGGTTCCGGAACCCAAGAAAGATGATATTGGTTTTGAGGGAACTTTGGACATCATCAATATTAAACCGGAAGCAAAACTTCCGCCTCCTGTGGAACCTTTGAAAGTTGAAGCCAAGGTTAACACGGTGAAAGTCTCCGAGCTTTGAAGTTCTTCCGGATCATATGGTTCCGGAAGAAACTACACCGCCAACTGTTGAAGATTTGCAAAATGCCCTGCCAGGATCGGAAACTGTTGAAGGTAACTCCGATATTCTAATTATTGAAGCTCCAAAAGCCGAAGCACCAGCCAGTAAAGGTGGCTCCGGTTGAACTTGATAGTCCAAAAGAAGCAGAGTTGTTTGCCGTGGAGCAAGCGCCAGAATTTATTGGAGGAAATGCTGCAATGGGCGAATTTTTGAGAAAAAATTTAAAATATCCACCACAAGCAGCGAGCGCCGGGATTCAGGGACGTGTATTTATTTCTTTTGTCGTAGGAGCGGATGGTAAAATAGAAAATGTACAGACATTGAAAGGAATTGGTTTTGGTTGTGATGAAGAGGCTGAACGTGTGATCAAACTTATGCCAAAATGGAAAGCAGGTCGCCAGTCAGGAACTCCGGTTCGGGTGAAATTCAACCTGCCAGTGGTTTTTCAAATGGAATAAATCATAAAGTTTAATTGAATATTAAGACAGAATCCCCGCATCAAGCGGGGATTTTTTTATTATTTTTGTGGTTAAATTATAATGTCAATCAGACCAGATTTTTATCCCTTATTCCCCTGAAATATTTTATTTACCTATGCAGAGATTCAGTAAGTAATGTACGCCATTGTTGATATAGAGACGACCGGAGGAGGTGGCAATTCCCGCATAACTGAGATAGCTGTTTTTCGTCATAATGGAGTGGAAGTGGTTGACTTTTTTCATTCCCTGGTTAATCCAGAAATATTTATTCCCCCTTTTATTACCCGTCTGACGGGAATTGATAACCTAATGGTTCAGGATGCGCCCACTTTTTCAGAGGTCCAGGATTCTGTTCGTGCCTTGACAAAAGATGCATGGTTTGTTGCGCATAATGCCAAGTTCGATTATGGTTTTTTGAAGAAAGAATTTGGCGTATTGGATGAACATTTTCAACGGGATCTGCTTTGTACTGTACAGCTTAGCCGTAAAATTTTTCCGGGATTGAAATCATATAGTCTTGGGAACTTGTGTGAAAGTTTGCAGATACTTATTGAGAACCGTCACCGTGCAGAAGGTGATGCCGCAGCAACGGTCAAACTTTTCGAGATGCTTTTAGAAAATGATCTGCAAAAGCTGATTCCTGTGAATATGGTGTGATTTTGTGTAAATAAGCGTACAAAACAGTGTGGAATGATTTTTATAATAATGGTTAGATATCACTTAACCTAAATTATTATACGCATGAAAGCTTACATCAACATCCTCGTCGTATTTTTTCTATTAATCGGTTTAACAAGTTGCGAAGTTATTGGAGGCGTATTCAAAGGCGGTATGTGGACCGGAGCAATTCTTGTTATAGCCGTTATAGGTTTGGTTATCTGGTTATTTACTAAATTATTGGGTGGAAATAAAGGATAAATAGAGCATTAATATTAAAATAGAAAGGAGGTTTATTGTATCAATAAGCCTCCTTTCTATTTTAACGTCCTGTGAGTTAGGGTATTATTAATTAGTTGATTTTATATTTTTGAAAAATGATTCAAATCTTTGGTTATCCCGATTCTCTCACACATCTTTGCACTCCGATCGGGGGATTAGCTCATTTGGCTAGAGCGCTTCGCTGGCAGTGAAGAGGTGATCGGTTCGAATCCGATATTCTCCACAACTTTTATGTTATCAGTCACTTACAGATTTTGTAAGTGACTTTTTTAATGAAATAACTTTCTACAAATACCCCACCAACTCCCCAACATCAACTTTCAGCATCTGAGCCTTAAAAAGATCAGCCTTGAATTTGAAAATAAAATTCCTTAACGACATGCCTGTGCGGTTCATAATGTACAGGTTGAGAATTTCCTCAGAGGTATTAAACATAAGTAGCAAATTTGGTATCCGGATCGTCTTTTTTTGAAGCAATTCACCTTTTATATATTCGATTATTGATTCGGTAAGTTCAGTTTCGGTATACTCGTCTGCCGGTTGACTTCTGTAATTATTTCTGGCCAAAATGGTCACAATCATTTCAATACAGCCTTTGATCATTTTAAGGTGAGAAGCTGGTTGTTGACCCAATTCAAACAACATTTGAACAATCATGTAAGTAATCGTTTTTCCATCCTGTTCATTTGGAATTGGCCTTCCCTGTATTAAAACGAAGCTATTACACAGATTTTCTGCTTGTTTATACGTATCTGCAAAATCCGGACTGAATAACTTTTTCTTTTGAAAATCCTCCGCCAGATAGGTGTCAAAAGCAATCACAAATATTTCGGTTTCTTTATTTTCCTGAAAAATTGGCTGTTGTCCGGGTTGTAGAAAAATAATTCCTTTTGGAAAGTAACAGCATATTTCCCCATCCAGAATAAATTTACCTTGTCCCGACAGAATGAAAATAATTCTATAATGTTCGAGTTGCTCACTGGATGATTCCCAATTGCGGGTTTTGCTTTGAAGTAGATGAAATTTTTTAAGTGCGTTAAATTTGATAGTTGGCATGATGTTGACGATTCTGTTTATAGCCAAGTTTATAAATTAATAAATGGCCAAAAAATAGAAATGTCCGAATGTCATTTTTGGGTCTTCAAGACACCATTTCTACTTGCAGAAAAGCTCATCACTTTATTTTCCCAGCCAGATTTTGAACTCCGTAATGCGATCCGGACTTACATAAGTTTCCTTGGGAAGAACCGGATTAAGCTCCAATTTCAACTTTCCGGCCGAAATAATCTGGATTTTATCTATGGCAGCGAAGCAGATTAACATAGTGCGATTGATCCGAAAAAACTCGCCCGGATCAACCATTTGGGTCAATTTGTCAAGACTGTATTCAACAGCGAAATGCCGGCCGTCAAATAATCTTAAAAAGGTCGCTCTTTGCTCAATTGTGAAATAAGCGATTTCAGTTGTTTTAAAAGTAAAAAATCGCGAACCCGCAGTGCATAGAAAACGATCTTTATATCTTTCAACATCTGATATTTGCTCAATATTATTTCTTTTGTTTTCGGAAGCTTCTGACAGTTTTTTGAATTTCAAAAGCGAAGCTTGTAACTCCAACGGATTAATTGGCTTCAATAGATAATCGATGCTATTAGTCTTGAAAGCTTTAAGCATGTATTCGTCAAAAGCGGTCGTGAAAATAATGGGTATCATTAGATTCAGGCTTTCAACAATCCTGAAACCGTCACCATCTTCCAGATGAATATCAAGAAAAATCAGATCAGGTTTGATCGACGATTCATTTTCAAAATAAACAATAGTTTGCAAGACGGAGGGAAATATTCCGAGCAAATGAATAGAAGGATCGATGGTCAAAATTAGCTTATGCAGGCGCTCGGCGCTTAATTCCTCATCTTCTACAATCAAAATATTCATGCTATCAAAGGAATTTTTACAATAAAATTGTCGCTGCGTTTTTTCAACTATTACCTGTTTGTTCAAAAGCAGATTGTAGCGGTTAATGATGTTTTTCAAGCCGAGTTGTGTTGTCGGCTCGCTCTGCGTTCTTATTTGCAGTGGATTACTGACAACAAGCATCGCATCTTCAATATAAATCCTGACAAGCAGCGGATTGGCCATCGACATTGTATTATGCTTGATAGCGTTTTCAATTAAAAGCTGTAAAGTAAGCGGGATGAGCGAATAAATTTCAAGGTCTTTGGTTGATAAATTTGATTCGATGATCACTTTTTCTTTGAACCGGGTTCTTAACAAAAAAGTATAGGTTTCCAGAAAATTCATTTCATCTTTCAGACTAATCTGCCGCAATTCTGCCTGTTGCAAAATGTAGCGATAAGCCATGGAAAGCTGATTGATAAATTCGCCTGATTTTTCAGGATGAGAGTCGACCAAAGAAGCGAGAACGCTTAAATTATTAAACAGAAAATGCGGACTGATCTGGTTTTTCAACGCCATAAACCGGGCATTAATATTTTCCTTTTCAAGTATTTGTGAATCCACAACCACCTTTTTTAAATTCTCCTGCACCTGATTGCTAACACATAGATAATAGGCCGCTATCAGTGCAAGGATTGTTATGGCCTGATTGCCTTTATACCGACTTCCTAACGCAGCTGCATGTTTTGGATTATAGCGAAAAAGTCATTGGAATATGGTCCCAGAAGGTTTCCATAAAGCCCCAGGTGTAGATCAGAATCCAGTTGAAACAGAATAGCCAGCAAAACCGCAGGTACCAGGGTAATAAGCTGGTTGGTAAGTTGAAATTCCGAAGATCTATCACTACCGGTAATCCTGGCCAGCTTTTTTAATCCCCAGTCAATCATATAAATCCAGCCGGTGATAAAAGATGGTACTAACCAGAATTTCAATCAGAAAAAGTGGAAGTTTGGTCAGAACGGTATACCATACGTCGTGCTGAACATTAATGTATGTTCTTAGCGGAATGTAAATAATGGCCAGGGCAAAGCCAAGTAACCATTTCTTATCAAAAACTGAACGCCACATGTTAATTTTAAAGTCAGCTCAATATAAAACAAAAGACTGAGTGAATAATTTTTTTAATACTTTACAGATCAAAATTAACAGAACAGCTTTATTTAATCAGAGAAAATAAATGTTGGACTGATATTTCTATCAAAAGGCAAATCAATGGAATATTACTTTAAAACAATGGAATCACCGGTTGGGAAATTGACCCTGATAGCCAGCGGTAAAAGTCTTTCGTCGGTTTTGTGGGAAAATGAGGATACTGAAAAAACCGGAATTGGATTTCGGTTTGGAGGATAATGATCACCCGGTTCTTTGGGAAACTGAAAAGCAACTCAACGAATATTTTTCAAAAAAACGAAAGGAATTTTCTCTTAAACTGGATTTTAAAGGCACAGAATTTCAAAAACAGGTTTGGGAAGCATTGCTAACTATTCCATTTGGAGAGACCAGAACTTACGGACAAATTGCAAAACAAATTGGTAATCCGCAGGCCGTACGTGCTGTTGGTGGTGCAGCAAATAAAAATCCGATTTCCATTATTGCACCCTGTCACCGCGTGATTGGCGCAACGGGGAAACTGGTTGGATTTGGAGGAGGAATTGCTAACAAAACAATTCTTTTAGATATTGAAAAACCGTTCAAACAGACGTCGTTGTGGGGATAGAAACACCGGTTGATTATTCAATTTTCGAAACATTTTCGGCAGACAATTTTCACAAGATTTGTGATAAGCTCGCTGAAGTATGGATAGTGATTTGGCTGCCATCATACAGGAGCACGGATATCCACCCATGTGGACGAGGCCTAATACTTTTGAAACGCTGGTACACATCATTCTCGAACAGCAGGTTTCCCTGGCTTCCGCGCTTGCTGCCTTGAAAAAATTACAGGAAAAAACGATGAGATTAACGCCTGAAAACATTCTTAAACTAAGCGATGAAGAATTGAAAGCCTGTTACGTCAGTCGACAGAAAACGATTTATTTAAGAGGTCTTGCTTTGGCACTGGTTGAAAAAAAACTGGATCTTGTTGTATTGGAAACTTTGCCGGATGATGAAGTAAGAGCTCAGCTAACAGCTTTGAAAGGTATCGGCAACTGGACGACTGATATCTATCTGATGTTTGTTTTGCAAAGAGCGGATATTTTTCCGATTGGTGATCTGGCGGCTGTTAATGCTTTGAAAAGAGTGAAAAAACTGCGTAAAGAAACGCCTCGTGAAAATCTGATTGAAATTGCAGCTTTCTGGAAACCATACCGAACCGTAGCAACAATGATTTTATGGCATCATTATCTTTCCTCGCCGTTTAGAAGCTAAGCTGTACAAAAAATTAATTTGAAGTAGACGAAGACTTTTTATGTTGTTTGTAAGGAGGCCTCTTTTCATAACCGTCATTGCTAACGTCGACTTTTTTCAAATCGTCCTGCTCCTCGAAATAATTTACAACGTACATCAGCGGAATTGTAATGCGGTCGGCAGCATTCGAAAGTTGTATTACAGCACGGTCTATTGATTCCTTATCATAACCAATAAAATTTCCACGAACGAATTCACCTGGCATTTTTGCATAGGTTATTTGTTTGTTGAGATATTTTTCTGCCCGTCTTTGCAGGCCGGTGAGTTGTAGTTCAGACATGATTTTGCAAATTAAATAAATCACATGTTTTCCTGACTAACATTACTGTGGATATAAGCGTTTCCGTGAAAGAGGAAAAAAAGTAGTTTTTACGCTTATCGGTTTTCCAGCCAGCTCAGAAAGCTGCTGACTTTCTCTTTTCCGATCAATAATTTTTCAGAAGTTGGAATGGTCAGTTTGACAAAAAGCTTTCGGGAAAAGTAATGTTCCACTTCTTTTACTGCATCAAAATTGATCAGATATTGTCTGTTTAATCTGTAAAACTGGGAAGATGGCACGATACTCTGAACTTCTTCCAAAGGCTGGGTAATTGGATATTCGTGTTGGTCAAATGTTACGATACACGTTGATTCGTTGTGAATATAAAAAAATGCGATGCTTTCTGTCTTTAACGGTCATGTATTTGTTTTTGTTGAAAACCAGAAAACTCTTTTTTCCATCGGGCTCTCCGAGTTTTTTTAATAGCAATTCAAGATCCGGCACCAGCGGTTTCTCCGCCGAAAAATACGATCTCAGATTACTAAGTTTATCCAGCGCCGATTCGATATGTTCTTTTTTAAACGGTTTAAGCAGATAATCAATGCCATTTGCTTTAAAAGCCTCGATAGCATAATTGTCGTAAGCCGTACAAAAAATCACCGGCGGTACCACTTTCACGGATTCGAAAATCTGGAAACACAAACCATCGGAAAGCTGAATATCCATGAAAATAAGATCAGGCTGTGGACTTTCAGTCAGGTATAAAACCGCTTTTTCAACACTTTGTATGGTGGCAACAATCTTGGCCTCGGGACGTATGGAAGTGATGATCTGGGCCAGTGATTTGGCCGTTTTTATCTCATCTTCAATGATTAATATATTCATAAATTAATGGAAGTTTGACTCTGAAAAATTCATTAGTCGTTTCAATTTCTATTTTTTTGTCCAAAAGATGCAGATAACGCTGGTTGATATTATCCAGTCCCATTTCCGTCGATCTTCCCGGATTTTTCTTTAGCTGCATTTTGTTTTCAACCACCAGTTTTCCATCCTGCGAATACAGCAAAATATTCAGCGGATAATCCAGTGAAACAACGTTGTGTTTGATACAATTTTCAACCAGCAATTGCAGAGTAAAGGGCGGTATCCATGTATTGTAATGGCTGGCTTCAATTTTATATTCAATGCTGATCCCTTCTTCAAATCTCGCTTTGAGAAGAAACATATAAGCATCCAGGATTTCAATTTCCTCACTTAACGGAATTACATCCATTTTTCTGTTTTCCAGTGTAAACCGGTAGAAATCAGAAAGTTTCAAGATGAAATCCACACTATTTTTATCTTCAAGCTCCACCATGGATTTCAGCGTGTTGAGGCTGTTGAACAGAAAATGCGGGTTTACCTGCTGTTTTAATAACTCATATTGCGCACCAAGATTATCGGCTTTTGTGCGTTCCAGTTCCACAATAACCTGCTGGTTTTGATAAGTCTGATACAATAAATTCAACAGCATATAAAATGTGAGATTGATCAGAATTCCTCTTACTTCAAACATCAGCATCACCGGACCAAATTGAGGTGAAGGCATCAGAAACTGCCAGCAGGAAACCATCAAAAACATCACCATACAACCAATGAGTAAACTCCGGACCAGCAACGGATAAGAAAACCCCGTTGCTGTAATTGAATTTTGAGAATTTTGGCAGCGAGTAAATATTAAAATACCAGACAAACAATGTATACAGGGAGGTTACCAGACCGTCGGCCAGGGCCGCTGAGCCGCTGAAGTGCTGTTCTGCGATTTTGGGGACCATTACCAATATGCCGAGGGACAGGGAACTAAGCCAAATAATTACAGCAGAAACCTTAAAAGTTTTTGAATTCATAAACTGGTTTTTTTGCTTAGGGGAAAACGGCTGCCTTTTGCTCAAAGATAAAATTTATCCGATCCTGTTTGTCGGTGTTATATGTTTTGAAAACGTCGCCGCCATTCTTTTCTACTTCGTAATCGACCCGGATTCCATTTTCTGCTGGCAAAACTTTTACGGTTTCGATATATCGCTCGTCGCCGTTTATATTTCCGCCAAACCAGTATGGGTTTGGTTCGAGATCCCAGGTTACGAGTGTAAAAACTTCTCCCGGACGGTGGTTTTGATTTTCATCTCTCGCAGCTTTCAAAGCCAGATCATTGCCATAAAGCGTCGACATGGTTCCTGACTTTTTATTGAACAAAGAAGTAATGGGCTGCATGCCGGGCGTTTCAAAAATTGTCTCCGGCGCTAATTCCGGCTTGGCTGAATTGTCGCAAGCTGCCAGAATAAGGCTGCAAACGAGAATGTTCAGAATATGGATTTTCATATGAATATCGTTTTAAATGTTAAGCTTGAAACCGGATTTTGTAGCGGCGATAATTTCTCCGGTGTTTTTATTTTGGAGGAAACCAATGACTTCCCAGCTTTTTGCATCAAATCCGGCAGGAATTAAAATTTCTGCATGACCCGTTCCTGAGGAGCTGATATTTTCAGTTTGGATCTTACGAACGATCTGTACATGAGATAAAATCCGTCCGGCATTTTCACCTCTTTTTACAGTGGTTTGCGCAAGTTTTTGCACCAATGCCAATTGCAGTCCAATATTATTTCCAACTCCTTTGGTTTGATAGTTCAAACTGATTTTGTTCAGATTTAAAGTCGCATCCAAATCCAGATTAACAGTGGCAGATTTATTCAGACCAGAGGAAATCGCATCATTCAAAGTCGCTTCCTGGGAGCCAACAAATTCCCGTTTTCCGTTCACTACAATCTGAGGAGTATATACCGTTTCAGTTTTTAGCCAACTTGCATATTGATATTGTCTTTTTGTAAAATCATGAGTGCTGAACACGTCCTTCCAACCCTGATGATCCCAATAATCAATGTGAAAAGCAAGTATATAAACTGGTTTTTCAATACTTTCTTCCTGCACTCTGGCTACGAGTTCCTCAGCCGGCGGGCAGCTCGAACATCCTTGTGAGGTGAAAAGCTCTACCACCGCAAAGCCCTTATTATTTGAATTGTCAATACTGTCGTTTTTTATTTTCATCTCATTTTTGAATTGGGAAAAAGAAGAGAAAATGACTGCCGCAACAGCTAAACTGGCAGCGAATGAGATTTTTATGAGCGTTTTCATCTTTTTATTTTCAATGGTTAAAACATTATTTTTTTGTTGGAATATCAAATACAAATCCGTTTTCAGGTACCAGACGGTGGCAATTAATGCAGGAAGTAGCGAATGAAATCGTTTTTCCATAGGGTTCAAGATTGAGGCCATTAAATTTCGCAAAACCCCAGCCTTCCGTATCCTTGAATTTTTTATCATCCCGAATCATCATTTGAACATTGTTGAAATTTCCAGGACTAACATTTCCGTTTTTGTCTTCGTGTTGGCTGTTCCAGACTACTTTCACAATAATCGCTCCGTTCGGCCATGGTCTGATTTTGTCTTCTTTAATTGCTTTTACAGCAATATCATTTCCATAAATTAATCGCATCGTTCCATTATCAAACCGGTTGGTTGAACTGATCACTTTCCAGTTTTTGTAATCGTCAAAATATTTAATACCATTGACCGACTCAGGAAAATTATTTGATTTGGAAGATTTACTTTCTGAATAGTTTTCCGTCTTTCTAATTTGAGCAGTATCACCCGTTTCATGATTTTTGGCAGAAAGTCTGACCACATAATTTTTCAAAATATCCAGCTCTTTTTTAGAGACTTTCGCTCCCGTATGAATGGCTGTGTAAGTAGGCAGCGGCATTTTTTTTGCGTCGATCATATTGACCATATACCACAATTTAACTTCCTGATCCGCCTTTGGAATACTATCCCATTCCGAGAAGTTAAAACGTTTTCTTGCCTCGTTCACATCCGCCGCAACAATGTGCGAAAACGGAGCGATTTTGTCATACCAATTCAGGTTGGTTTCATTGGAATGGCAGTCGTAACAGGAACGTTTAAAAATATTCGTGACGTCCTCCGGACCTTTAAATTCTCCTGTTACAGGTCGCTGTGGTATTTTTGGACTTGTTGCCTGAAGACCAATAAAACCGGCAAACAAAATGCCAAGCAGAATAACTGTCTTTCTTTTGTAACTATTTTGTTTTGAGCTGCTCATGTGTTTTTATTTTTCATCAAAAATATACGATGAACTCAAAAGCTGGTAGTCAAAAACAGTTAAGTTGGGCGAATTAAGGGTTGAACTGGACAACTGAAAACCTGAATGTTTTTGGTATAAGTTGTTAAAAAGTGGAACGGTATAAATTTCATTTTGAAGGATGTGAATACTGACTTTGAATAAAAAATGATAACAGTCATAAATGACCATTTCGAATGTCCGGTTCAGCAGTCAATCGGCCTAATCCAGATTGTTTTCAATCTGATATTTCCTTGATCAGTATTCTATTTGCATCAGGAATCAGCGATAGTCGCTGCACAAAAAATAACAAGAACATGAAAATCCTGGTCTCATTTATCGCTCAACTTTTGGTTCATTTTTCGAACAATAGCAAACGTGCATTTGCCAATTTTATGCTTACCGGTGCTATTATTTTATCTGGCGCTGATGGCTTTGCACAGGTTAATGCTAACGCCAAATCAAAATCCTCTGTCACTTCAATAAAAGAGGACAAAACTATTCGTCCTTACCATATTAGTATTCCCGAAAAAGCACTGGCTGATTTGCGTCAACGCGTTAAGGCGACAAGATGGCCGGACAAGGAAACCGTTACAGATCAGTCTCAGGGCGTAAAACTGGAACAGATTAAAAAACTCGTAACGTATTGGGGAACGGATTACGACTGGCGCAAAGCCGAGGCAAAACTGAACGCGCTGCCACAATTTGTGACTACTATCGACGGACTTGACATTCAATTCGTTCATATTCGCTCCAAACATCCGAACGCTATGCCGCTGATTATTACCCACGGCTGGCCGGGTTCAATTTTCGAACTGGTGAAAATTATTGGTCCGTTAACTGATCCTACTTCCTACGGTGGTTCTGCCGAAGATGCCTTTGATCTGGTTTTGCCTTCAATGCCTGGTTATGGTTTTTCTGGAAAACCGACTTCTACGGGTTGGGATGCAGATCATATTGCAACTGCCTGGGATGTGTTGATGAAACGTTTGGGGTATAAAAAATATGTGTCGCAAGGTGGTGACTGGGGTTCGGTGGTGGCCGATAAAATGGCACATCAGAAACCGGAAGGATTGTTGGGGATTCATGTAAACATGCCGGCAACCGTACCAGCAAACATTGCCATGGCCCTTAAAAACGGAGATCCTGCACCGGCTGGCCTGTCAGAAAAAGAAAAAGCTGCATTCGAATCTTTAAATTTTCTTTATACAAAAGGCGGTGGTTATGCAGGTATGATGGTGACGCGTCCGCAAACTTTGGGTTACAGTTTATCGGATTCGCCGGTTGGACTTGCTTCATTTTTTCTTGATAAATTCAACGAATGGACGTATAGCAAAGGAAATGCGGAAAAGGCACTTTCGAAGGATGACATGCTAGACGATATTTCACTTTACTGGCTTACAAATACTGCCGCCTCTTCTGCTCAATTATATTGGGAAAATAATGCAAACAATTTTAACGCGGTTGATATTTCAATTCCTGCTGCGATAACAGTATTTCCGGGTGAAATTTATCAGGCGCCAAAAAGCTGGGCTGAGCAAAGTTATCACAACCTGATTTACTTCCATGAAGTTGAAAAAGGCGGTCATTTTGCAGCTTGGGAAGAACCACAACTTTTTGCAGAAGAGCTTCGTGCAGCTTTCAAATCACTTCGATAAAAAAGAACCCGAAATGGCCATTGTCTGATTCGGGTTTAACAGTGACTAACTCAACTTTGACTTCGTCCACTAAGGCTATTTTCTTATTTCAAAGCAGCCGATCTGAGGGTAAATTTGATACAATAATTCAAAAATTTAAAATCATAAAGTAATGAAAACGAACACCATAAATCAAATTGAAAAAGTACTTTATACCGGAAAAACACATACGACTGGCGGTCGTGATGGCTTTTCCAAAAGTTCGGATAACCATCTTGAAATAAAACTTTCCTCTCCCGGTACTTCTGGTAAAGGAACAAATCCTGAGCAACTTTTAGCCGCTGGCTGGTCTGCATGTTTTATTGGTGCGATGGGTATTGCGGCAGGGAAATTGAAAATTACACTTCCCGCCGATACCGCAATTGATACAGAAATTGACCTGGGAACGGGCGGGGGCGGTTACTTTCTTCAAGCTCGTCTTAATGTAAGTTTGCCAGGAATTGATCGTGAACTGGCACAAACTCTTGTTGATGAAGCGCATCAGACTTGTCCATATTCAAAAGCTACGAGGGGCAATATTGATGTTATGATAAACCTTGTTTAAACCGGTATCTTTGTATTTAACAGCCTGTCTAGTTGAATGATCAGGCTGTTAATTATTTATAAATCAATCAAATAAAACTAAAATAATATGAAAATTACCTATTACGGTCACTCTTGTTTTTCGGTATTTGCGGGCGGGAAACATATTTTATTTGATCCATACATTTCAGGAAATGAATTGGCGAAAGATATTAACATTGAAGAAATCAAAGCCGATTATATTTTTGTATCTCATGGCCATTTTGATCATATGCTGGATGTGGTTGCCATAGCAAACCGTACGGGCGCGACGGTTGTGGGAATTTGGGAATTGTATAATTATTTTAATGCAGAGGGTGTGAAAAATGTGTTTCCGTTGAATCCGGGTGGTAAAACTACCTTTGATTTTGGAAGTGTAAAAGCGGTTGCGGCACAACATTCCGCCAGTTTTTCTGATGGAAGTTATGCCGGTGTGGCCAGCGGATTTGTTCTGAAAACAGAAGATGGTAATTTTTATTACAGCGGTGATACTGCTCTAACGCTGGATATGACCTTAATCCCGAAATGGGCCGACCTCGATTTTGCCGTTTTTCCAATAGGTGATGTCTTGACGATGGGCGTGGAAGATGCGATTGAGGCAGCGAATTTTGTAAAAACGACTCAGGTTCTTGGTGTTCATTATGATACTTTTGGATTTATTAAATTGGACAAATCCGAGGCGATAGCAGAATTTGCAGACGCTGGTTTAACACTTTTCTTACCCGAAATCGGTACTGAAATTGATATAGTAAAGAAGTAAGTCATTGATAACTTTCATGATTTTACTTTGAAATAAGAACTTGTACCAATCCCTTTTTGTGATTGAAAGTATTAAACTTTCATTTCACAAAAAGGGATAATAATTTCTTGTTTATCAATTTAAAAATATTCCTTCCTTCATTACCCTGAACGAATTCCTGAATTCCAGTGGAGATTGATCTTTTTTTTGTTTAAAGAGTTTACTGAACGATTGCGGATATTCAAAGCCAAGATCGTAAGCAATTTCGCTTACCGACAAACTTGAAGAAGTTAATATTGCTTTGGCTTTTTCAATCAGGCGGTTATGAATATGGTGTTGGGTACTCTGTCCGGTTAACTTTTTAAGCATATCACCTAAATAATTCGCCGACATATTCATTTGATCAGATAAATATTTAACCGTTGGTAATCCGTTTTCTTTCAATTTTCCGTCGTTTATGTAATCAGATAAAACGGTTTCCAGTTTTATCAAAAGCTCGTGACTTGCGTTTTTTCGGGTAATAAACTGGCGATTATAAAACCGGTTGGCATAGTTTAACGCGGCAAAGGTTGGAGAATCAGATAAGAATACAATGGTAGGTAATTCTCTTGAAACACCGGAAATGGTGGTGGAATCTGCAATGCGCGGCCTTCGAGGAAGTAAAACGATTACCATTTCGGGATTTAAAAATACTATGATGGCGAGGATAGGTTATCTCGTACCAAATTCACTTATAACTAAAACACTGGCCAGGTCTTTTCGCCCTGCCTTTGATCGGAAGTAATGAGAAGTAAGTAAGTTTCAAATATCGGATCTGTCACAATTGGTGCGGTTGTTCTCTTAGAGAGTGACCGCACTTTGTATTTAACCATGTTACGTCATTTTCCATTTTGGCTACAATAATTACCAAACCGGATACAATCGCCTTGTACAGAACCCGCACCTTTGTAATACAATAATGAACGGGACAAAAGTAAAATGTTAAGCAAATGTCATACTGCAATTATATAAAAAGCATGACTGGTGCTCAAAAGGATCTGCACCAGGATTACCACGACAATCATTACGGATTTCCGATTCATGATGACAATGAATTGTTTGGACGATTAATTCTGGAAATAAATCAGGCAGGTTTGAGTTGGGAGATTATACTGAAAAAGGAATCCGGTTTTCGTAATGCTTACGACAATTTTGATATTGAAAAAATAGCATTTTACACAGAAGAGGACAGAGAAAGGTTACTGAAAGATCCGGGTATTATCCGCAACCGGTTGAAAATTAACGCAGCAATTGAAAACGCCAAAAAGATTCTTGAAATCCAGAAAGAATATGGCTCATTTGAAAAGTGGCTTACATATCACCATCCAAAATCAAAGGAAGAATGGGTGAAGCTTTTCAAGAAAACATTCAGGTTTACCGGGGGCGAAATCGTGAATGAATTCCTGATGAGTGTAGGAGTGTTACCAGGTGCGCATTCGGTTTCCTGTCCTGTTTATCATAAAATTTTGAATCGAAATCCACTCTGGATTAAGGCTTGATCATACAATTAATTCTATTACTTAAATCAAATAAACAAAATGAAAACGATCTTCATCACCGGTGCATCTGCCGAGCCTTGGGAAAACTACGGCCAAATTGTTTCAGTCAAAAGGCTGGAAAGTTATCGCTACGATGCGCTCTCCGGAAAAAGAAACGGAATTGAATTTACTGGAAAATGTGATTCTGCTTCCATTGGATGTTACTAATATTGAACAAATTGAAACCACTGTAAAATCTGCCATCGCTTTGGGCGATATTGACGTAGTTTTTAATAATGCCGGTTATGGACTAATCGGGCCGCTAGAATCTTATTCGGAAGAGGAAATCAGAAGTCAGTTTGAAACTAATTTCTTTGGTGTTATATGGGTCACCAAAGCATTTATTCCTTATTTCAAAGAAAGGAAAAGTGGTTTATTTATTACAACAACATCACTTTGCGGTCTGACAACTTATCCTCTTTCATCCATTTATAATGCATCCAAGTGGGCTTTGCAGGGTTGGAGTGAAAGTATGTCATTTGATCTTGCCAGGTTTAATATTGGGATCAAAAACGTGGCGCCGGGCGGAATCAAGAGTAATTATATGAATGTCATGAAAGTGTCGGAAGATAAAGATTATGACGGATTAATGGCTAGAATGACCGAAGGATTTACAGACGGGACGTTGATGGAATTTTCTGAATCCGAGGTAATTGCTGACGTTGTTTATCAGGCAGCAACAGATGAAAAAGATCAGCTGACGTATCCTGCGGGAAATGATGCAGTCAGGATTTATGCAAAACGACTGGAAGATGGGCCAGAGATTTTCAGACAAAATATTACAAAATATCTCAATCTGGAAAGTCCGTATAACGTAGTCGCTTTGTAAAATTAGGTAACTTGGCATAGAAATTCGGGAAGCGAATTTCTATGCCGTTATTTTGAAATAAGATGAAATCAGAATCAAAACAGCCATTTATTTTCAATTCCATTTCTGAATTGCACAGGGCATTGGGTTTGCCAAAACCGCTGCATCCGCTGGTGAGCCTGGTTGATTATAGAAATATTAAAAGCGATACTGATGAAATCAGTAAAGGTATGATCCTGAATTTTTACAAAGTTTCGTACAAAAGAAATTTCCACGGAAAGATAAAATACGGGCAGCATTATTATGATTTTGATGAAGGCGGTCTGTCATTTATTTCACCAAACCAGATCATTTCGGCCAATGTAAACGAGGCGGATTACGGCGGTTTTACCCTGCTTTTTCACCCGGATTTTATCCGTAATTATCCATTAGGAAAGAATATCCGGAATTATGGATTTTTCTCCTATTCTGCTTCTGAGGCTCTGTATATTTCAGAAAAAGAGAAGGAAATCGTTATTGGGATCTTTAAAAATATCGAACACGAATTGTCTTTATCGATCGATAATTTCAGTCAGGATATTATCTTATCCCAGATTGAACAATTGCTGAATTACAGTAACCGGTTCTATAACAGACAGTTCATCACAAGGAAAGCTGCACATAGTGATTTGCTTACCGAATTGGAAAAGATACTGGATGATCATTTTGATACTCAGGAAGGCTTGGTAAAAGGATTACCTTCTGTGCAGGAAATTTCTGAAAAATTGAATGTATCGCAGCGATATCTGAGCGATTTGCTGCGCCAGCTTACCGGACAAAATACGCAGCAGCATATCCATAACCGGCTCATTGACAAAGCAAAGGAAATATTAAGCACGACGGATCTGACCGTTGGAGAAATTGCCTATCAGCTTGGTTTTGAACATCCTCAGTCTTTCAACAAGTTGTTTAAAAACAAGACAAAAGTATCGCCTGTGGAATTCAGGCAATCGTTTAATTGATAGGCAAATTCACCGAATATTCTGACTTTATTTAGTTAAGAAATCAGACTTCCCCATACTTCAACATCCATTTTCAAAAGTCTGCTTTTGAAAAGATGAGTACGATATTTTACGATGAATTTTTTGAATGTAAAACCGGTACGGGCAACCAGGCTTTCGTTGATACATTCTTCTGATACATTAAAACTGGATGCAACTTCCTGAATATCAAACTTAATATTAAGTTGAAGCTGTCTTTTGATGTATTCCAGGATTCGGTCTGTTTCCGGATGAAATTGCCGCACCGGAATATATTTCCTGACATACTGAATGTTTCTGTCAAGCATGTGTATCAGTGTGAAAACACTGTTTCTAATAATTTCTTTGTAAGAATCCGGCCGGTTCTGCATCTCATGCGTGATGAGTTTGATGATCTGGCTCGCAGATTCTCTGTCAATATTTCGCTCCATCACCTTCCCCTGAACAAACAATTTGTTTGAAACCAACGATTCAATCTGACCAAACATAGTTGAAAATGTTGTCACGTACGGTTTTTCTTTCAGGGCTGATTTTGGTGCCAAACCTGAAATGATCGTAAACATTTTCGTTTTTCCGATCGTTTGAAAACTGATATTTTGTTGTGCGCGCAGGATGAAAATACTATCTTTTTGATAGCTGTATGGGACTTTATCCAGCATCGCTTTTCCGTTTCCTTCAAGGATCACGATTACTCTCAGGCGATCACTATAAGGGCAAAGCGATTCCAGCTCATTCGCTTCCAGGCTCGCCAGGATGCATTTGTTATGTATATTTAGCTCTTCCACAGTTCAGTTACTTAATAAAAATGGGTTTAGGAATGATCTCCGGATATTGTTCGGAATGATGATCACCTAAAACTCATTAAAATGAAGCTATTTGAAAAATAAAAAAGTCTCAATGACCGGTTTTAGAGGCTGAACGGGCGTTTTTTGTGGAAGAATGAAACCTGGAATTACTTACCAAGCCACTGTTTAAAATCAGAAATACGATCCGTACTGACGTAAATTTCCTGTTGTGCAGCCGGCGCCAGTTCACAGTTTAAGTCTGCCAGCCGACAACGCATTGATAGAACTTATACTACCAAGCGAAATAATAAGTGACCGGTTGATCCGGAAAAACTGGCTCGGGTCCAGCAGTTGAATCAACTTATCCAGACTGTAATCCATCGTCAGATGTTTTCCGTCAAAAGTTTTCAGATAAGTAGCTTTTTGTTCAATGGTAAAATAGGCGATATCTACTGTTTTTACACTAAAAAGCCGTGTTCCCGCAGATGCCATAAAGCGGTCTTTATAATTTTCCTGTTGTTGTGGCGATTGCAGCCAGGATTTGAGCAATGTCAGATCCGGAAAGGTTTTATTCTTAAAATGTATTTCTTTAAATTTCGAAAGAGCACTATCAAGTTCTGTGGAATTAACCGGTTTTAAAGATAATCAACGCTGTTTGCCTTAAATGCTTTCAGCGCATATTCATTGTAGGCTGTCGTGAAAATGATAGGAATTGACAGATTCAGCTGCTCGATAATTTTGAAGCCAAGACCATCTTCCAGCATAATATCAAGGAAAATAAGATCCGGTTCGGCATTACTATCGTTTTCAAGCCAGAGAATACTTTCTTTTACAGAAGGTATTTTGGCTAGTATATTGATGGCAGGATCATACTTCAAAACGAGATTTTCCAGTCTTGTCGCGCTAAGTGTTTCGTCTTCAATAATGAGAACGTTCATGAAATCAGAGGGATTTTAACAACAAACTGATTTTGCAGTTTTTCTACCAAAACAGGTTTGTTGACAAGCAATTTATATCGGTTAATAATATTGTGCAAACCAATTCCCGTTGAAACCTCGGCAGGTTCCCGCAACTGAATCGGATTACTGACAATTAAAGAATTGTCTTCTATGCTTATGGTTATTACCAGCGGATTCGTCAGCGACATCTGGTTATGTTTGACCGCATTTTCAACCAGCAATTGTAACGTAAGCGGCACAATGGAATAAGAATCCATCTGCGCCTGGGAAAGCTGAATTTGCAAATTTATTTTATCTTCAAATCTGGTTTTAAGCAGGTACATATAGGTTTCCAGAAATTCAATTTCTGTGCGCAGTTTGATCTGGTCAAAGTCGGATTGTTCGAGAATGTAACGATAAGCCTGTGAAAGTCTGCTGATAAATTCGATCGATAGTTCCTTATCCGTTTCAACAAGCGTACTTAACACACTAAAATTATTGAACAAAAAATGAGGACTTACCTGATTTTTCAGCGCATTAAAATGTGCCTTGATATTTTCTTTTTCCAGTCGTTCTGCGTTAATATGTACATGCTGCAACCGCTGGTAAACGCGGACATTTGAAGCCAGATAATAGGCCGCCATTAGCGCCATAACAGTTAATCCATTGTTTGCACGCCGTTTCTGCTGTATCATTAATAATTCTAACGCAGAATTTACACGTAAAATCCGGGCATCCCAGATTGATTCCATCCAGTGCCACAACGCACGAAAACCAATATTAAACATTGCTGCTAATCCAATAGCGATGAGCAAGGTCAAAAGCTGGCTTAACAATTTATAGTGGCTTACATCTTTACTTTTGGGAAATCGGGAAATATAATATTGTACCCATTCAATAACATTTAGCCATAAAGTAAAAAATAATCCGCTTACAATCAGTTCGATAGTCCATAATGGGAATTTGTGCAGAATTATTGGGAGACTATAAGACGTAACATTTATATAGATACGGATCGGTACATACATAATGGCAAATCCGAAGCCCAACTGCCATTTTTGCTTTTGAGAAAGTGGATAAAATGTTTCTGCCCACATATTTTGAGATGATTTATCAGCTGGTACTAGCAAAGGCACAGAACGGGTTCATTTTACCCATTCAATTTTCTGACTGCAACATATTTAATGATTTATCACCAAAGTCAGAAGTAATACTTTACAAGAAAACGAAGGAATAATTGATTAGATGCGTTGTTCATCCATTTCTATTCCTGCCAGCATATGTCCCAAAATAGGCTCACATTTTTCACGGCAGGCCGGATAGAAATGTCCGTGTTTCCAGAAATCGGATTTCGGAGATAATCCCCACCAGAATTCTGCCATCGCAATAGGCCGCATATTTTGCTGAAAAGCATACTGAAGTAATTTCGGAGCGGCACATTCTCCTGCTCCCGCGGGCGGATTTTTATACGAAGCACTTTCGAAAATTTCGCACAAACTTTTTTCCTCGCCATCCTGGTTCAGGAAATTGTACTGGTCAAAAATTTGCTGCTGTAATGAAACGGAATGCGCTTTTCGAATTTTTTTCAGGCGATCTACTTCCTTCCGTATATCTGTTTCTTTATTTTCAAGTTCTTTGATTTGCAGATTGATACGCGAAAGTTCTTCCATTCCGGTATTAAGAAAACCGCCATCGGCCATTCCGTCAAAAATCGGAGGGACAAATTTGCTATGATGATTTCCGCCCGCCAGTTTTCCCGAGAACGCCGATAGATAACCAATTTCATCGTCCTCAGTTCTTACCACCAATACGCCAAACATTTTTCCAATAACAGCACCTTCCTGATCAACTTTTAAACCAAAATTATGTTCCCATTCATCCTGATTTTCAAGGTGAGATTGAAGTTTTTCAACAGCAAGTAATGAAAGCGGATGTGGCTCGTAATCAAACGGGAAGGTGAATTTATCCGGAAAGGAATACGCAGCCAATGATTCTTCGAAAGGACTGAAAATCGTATCTACGGAAGATGGAGATTGTATCAAAAGAAAACTGTAAATGTCATCAACGGATCAGCGCGTGTAAAACGCTGGCAAAATTAACAATATCTGATAACTTTTGATCCGGATAACGACAAATTAAAATATGAGAATCTTTCAACCCATCAGGAATATGGTTTCAGAGCCCCAGGATTATTGCAGTTACTATCAAATAAAGGACTGTTGTTACCGTTGATTTGTTCATAATACTTTGTTTGAATTTTGAAAAAAAGAATAACAGAACGGATTATCTGGTCTTTACAGTGATGTATTACTTTCTAAAAACGGTTACGGGAATTAGTCAGTAAGGGTTGCTTGTTGGGGCTGGTAGAAGTATCGAATGTGTAGATAGCTGTAAATTCAGCAACTTTCCAAGTTTATTTTGTACCTTTTCAAAAAAATGTAAATCCAGGCATTGAATAAGATTTTTGTTTTCCTGATCATTTTACTTCTGCCGGTTGCCGCTTATGCGCAACCTGTTTATATTCTGAGCGATAGTTCCACTGCAACCATCAGCCAGTATGCAGTCTTGCCAGATCATGGTTACACTTTTGAAAAAATACTTGCTGACTCGTCACTAAATTTTGTCGAAGGAGATTCGCTGAGGTCCGGTAATATTACCAGCTATTGGCTGAAAATCCGCATTAAGAATCCTTTTCACTATGCGGATACCTACAACATTTCAGTAAACTTAAACGTAAATAACGTTTTATACAGTTTCAATGAAAATACCCAAAAGTGGGTAACATATCAAAACGGGCTCCTGGCTTCGTATAGTGGTAAGCGTAATGTTAACGAACTGACTTGCATTTTACAGGGACAAACTGAAAATGTTCTATACATCAAGGTTGATGCGTCTGAATTACATAAACCGGATGTTCTCAAACCAGTAATCAAAATTGAAAAATTCGCTTATTCTAATAAAAGAGAGCAGACGATATGGCTGTCGTGGATCACATCCATGACGGTAGTATTCCTATTTTTTCTCAATAACCTGTACATTTATTTCAGCATCAGGGATAAAACCGTTTTGTTTTTTCTTATCGCCGAGCTGGGTGGAATGTTTTACATTACTGCTTACAAACGATTTTATTATATACTTTTTCCCAATACCGTTTTCACTTCTACGGTAACTAACAGCGGAAAATTTCACTGTTTTGATCTTTCCAGTGTGATGATGCATGGAGGGATTTTATTGATTATGTATGGCGTGGTGCGACTTACGCAATCGTTCTTAAACACTAAGAAAAATTTGCCGGTCATGGACTCAGCGCTTCGTATCGGTTTATGGATTTATGTGCTTGTTACCGTGACAGTTATCGTTGTTAATATGTTCATAGCATACCTGGAAGAGTATACATTGCTGTATCACAACATTCTCGCTTTGCTGCTGATTGCGTTATTTTTGTGCACCTGCGTTATTGGATACCTGAAAAAACTTCCTGCCGCTGCTCCCTTTTTGGTGGCTAATTTTCTGCCTTTTGTTTTCATGCTTGCTACAACTTTGTATCATGTTTTTATAAGTTTCAATGATACGAATGATTCGTTTATGCCAGATTTTTCGATCATGTCACAGGCACTAGCTTTCTCGGTAGCTTTGGTGGCGCGTACAAAATCGATTCAGAAAAACCTCAAAGCAAAAGAAATGGAAGCCCGCCAATTGGAGTTTGATTTAAAAGAAATTGGATTACGACAGAGGCTGATAGAACTGGAAAACCAGAAAATCAATGCTGATATCCGGCATGAAAAGACGAAGAGCCAATTATTGGAAGAACGACTGGAAATAAACCAGCGGGAACTGGCTTCGACAACGTTATACATGGTGCAGAAAAATGAATTGCTCGCCAGTCTTAAAACACAAATTCAGGAGCTTAATAAATTGTATCCGGATAGCAGGCACCAGGGATTAAAGGGTATCGAATCTATCCTGCAAAGTAACCTTTATCTGGATGGCGACTGGAAAAAATTCAAATTGCATTTTGAACAGGTTCATCCCCATTTTTTTGAAAATCTGGTAGCGAAATATCCTTCGCTTACCAAAAATGAAATCAGGCTTTATGCCTATTTTCATATCAATCTTTCTACCAAGGAAATTGCTGCCTTGCTCAATATCGATCCGGCCAGTGTACGACGTGCGAAAACCAGACTTTACAAAAAAATGGCACTTGTTGAAGAAAGTGATTTGCAGGATGACAGCAGCGAACTAAAATAGTTACGATTTTATTGGAATTTTAATAAAACCTGATTTTTATCAAGAAATCGGAGTTTTATTATCATTTGTACACACTTTGTCTATGCTCGTTTTTAGGTTTTAGATAATTAACTGCCTTGTTTTGCTTAGAAATTAATGTACCCTCCCTGCTATCAAAGATGTGTTTAATCAAGGTGCAATTATGCCTTGAATTTGAATTTTATGTTACTGCGCGTGACCTGAAAAATGGTTGCCCGCAGTAATAAAAAACCTAAACCCGGTACATTTAATTTGAAAAAGAGTATGAATACTACGCACGAAAGAGGAAGTGGAAAATGTAAATGCCTAAGAAAAAGTCTGTCTGAGACAATTGGATTAATAGTAGTTTTGTATTGCGTCTATTTTTTTGCAAAACTTGTAATTAGCGGATACCTGACGGACCAGAAGTTGACCAAAGTTTTTCTGGAATTCTGGCCGAAATAAGAAGATGATTCAAGCATTAATAGCATGAATGAAGAGACTATTTACCTCGAATAATCATTCTTCGATATCTTGTCAGAGATGGTTTTCCGGAATCTTTTACTTCCAGAATGATGTGAATAGTCTCTCCCTTTTTAATGTCGGCAGGAACTTTAAAGCTGGTTTTTGGACTGGATTCATTTTTAATAGCCACTCTGTTTTTATAAGTCCCGACTTCCTCATATTGCCACCAGCGATACGTTAATCTGTCAGAGTCAGAATCATTGGCCTGTCCGCTGAGAACTACGGTTTGGCGAGGATTTACACTCAAATCAGGTTGCGACAACAATCTGACGATTGGTGGATGATTCGCACTGTAAAAAGAGTTTACACACCAGTCGGCTCGTGCTGCAAAATCGTTTTGAATGACGTCAATCCAACGCGTTTGCGGATAAGCCGCATCAATTTTATTAGTATATGGATTAAAATCGGCTACCATTTTTCCATCTTCCCAGCGGCTTGGATTCGTTTTTGATTGAATCATTCTTCCGCCCCAGCCACCGTAAGAAGCATCTTCCAGACTTCTCAAACCAACATCTATAAGGAAGAAAAACGCCGGAGAGTCTCCTTCACCGATAAAATCATATTTTTCAAAACCGTTTTTGGAAGCCTCCGCCATATCACCATGCGTATGCTCGGGATCACCTTCAAGTTGTTGACCATCGCCGTACAAGTAATATTTTCCCAATAACGGGCCATGTTTAAATTTGATATTTTCAGCAAACCATGTTCCACTTAAATAAGGTTGAAGTTCTTTCGGCACTACTTTTGGCCATGGGTAGGCAAAACTCCAAAACTGATCGGCATTGTACAAAATGCGGAGTTTAGGCCAGTTGGGAGCTATGTAATTTTTATACGTAGCATCCTGATCCAAAATGGCATAAATGATTGCTTTTTGAGAAACTTTCTTGTAAATATTATCCCAATCCGGTTTAGATTTGTAATCTTCTTCAATTGATTTTAATGCCCTGGCAACGGTATTGGTTCCTCCCCATATTTGCAGATAAACAGGATCCGGATTGTCATCAAGAAGGATTTTTTTGATAAAATCAGAACCTTCAGTATTGACAGACATTTCTCCCTCAAAATCGATATTTCCTGTTTTGACAATACCTTTTAGGTATTCCGGTGTGGGATATCCTTTTGCATGTTTTATAAGATTAGGATAAATTTTGCCATAATCTTCAATACGTTTTTGCATCCAGCTTGTTCCAGGCCATCGAAGATCTTTGCGCTGGCCATATCTTTTTGCTGTATTTTCCATTTCAGAAGTGAACAGAGTTCCTTTTCCATCACCTTTGTAATGCCATTGAGAACTGCTGTAAACCAACCCGACGATGTCGAATTCATTAGAATATAATAACAATCTGGTGAAAGAATCGATATCGTCGACTTCTCCATCTGTGGTAATAATTGTCCTTTGTTTTTTTACAGGATTTTGTGCCGATATTAAACCCGGAAAAACAAAGGTCAATAAAATAACCAATAGACTTTTATTTGTTGGTAAAAGCATAATTTCAAGTTTGACTTCGAATCATTAATAATTTCGAATAGCATAATAACATAAAAAATTGAATATATACTTGAATTTTATTTTGAAATGAAAGACTGAATTTCAGGCATTGAAATAAGTAATAGTCATAAAAATTATTGTCTTACAAACCAATTTTGTTGTATGCCTATATTTGCGCGCTGAAAATACTTATTTTGCAGTCCCGTAATAAATTACCTCACATCCTATTACCAGGCAATAACCTTTATGAAGAAATTAATTACAATCTTTTTGCCCGTTTTTCTATCAGGTTCCGCGTTTTCGCAACAAGCGGCGCTGACAGCAAACGATTATCAAAAGGCAGAAAGTTTTTTAGCATCCAACACGCAAAAGTACGTCGACAATGTGGCCGGAAGACCTACGTGGATTTCGGGAGAGCGGTTTTGGTATCGTACCCTAACAGCCCAGGGCAGCGAATTTATTTTAGTAAATGCATTAAAAGGAACACGTTTACCTGCTTTTAATCAGGCTAAACTGGCACAATCCCTTTCTGCTGCAAGTGGCAAAAGTTATACTGCCAGTATGCTTCCTTTTCAAAGTTTTACCTTCTCAACAGATGAAAAATCAATTCTTTTTTCATCGGACGGCAAACAGTGGAAATGTGATCTGAAAACGTATCAGATCACAGAAGATACATCGGCAAAAACAAAAGCAGACGAAGAGTCAAGAAGTGAATCGCTTTCGCCGGATGGGAAAAAGGCCGTTTTAATCAAAGATAACAACCTTGTGGCTGCGCGATGTCACATCAAATCAGCTTACACAATTAACTACCGACGGAATTAAAGATTTTGGTTACGCAACAGATAATGCAGGCTGGCGTCATAGCGACAAGCCGGTTTTGTCCTGGTCGCCTGATTCCAAAAAGATTTTTACATACCAGCAGGATGAAAGAAAAGTAGGGGATATGTTTTTGGTAACGACCAATGTTGGTCACCCAAAACTGGAAGCGTGGAAATATCCATTACCCGGCGACAGCGTTGTGGCAATGCTTCATCGTGTGATTATCAATGTGGAAACGCCGAAAGTTATCCGTTTGCAAATTCCTGCGGACGTGCACAGATCAACTTCCGGGGATGATATCAGTCGCGGCGGTGTGCTTAATGATGTTTCATGGAGCCAGGACGGTTCGCAGCTTATCTTCGTTTCAACATCCCGTGATCATAAAGAAGAAAAAGTCAGAATGGCTGATGCCGCTACGGGTTCTGTTAAAGAAATTTTTGAAGAAACTTCTCCAACACAGTTTGAATCCGGGCAGAGAGGAATCAGCTGGCGGTTTTTGTCTGCAAGCAAAGAAATTATCTGGTATTCGGAAAAGGATAACTGGGGACATTTGTATCTGCACGACGCAACTTCCGGAAAACTGAAAAACCAGATTACCAAGGGCGATTGGCTGGTTACGCAATTGATAAAAGTGGATGAAAAAAATCGCGTTATTTACTTCATGGCCAATGGAAAAGAATCAGGAAATCCATATTTCAGCCACTTTTACAAAATTGGTTTTGACGGTTCCGGACTTACTTTATTAACTCCGGAAGCTGGTTTTCATATGGTATCAATGTCAACTTCGGAAAATTATTTCATCGATACATACTCACAGCCTGATGTTGCTCCTGTTACGGTTTTGCGTAATATGAGCGGGAAATTAATTGTTGAACTGGAAAAAACAGATCTTAGCCGTTTGAAAACCATTGGCTGGAAAGCGCCAATTCCTTTTTCGGTTAAAGCACATGATGGAAAAACGGATGTCTTACGGATTAATGTATACGCCGACAAAACTGGATTCGACTAAAAAATATCCGCTTGTCGATTATATTTATCCGGGTCCGCAGGGCGGCAGTGTTGGATCGTGGGCATTTTCTGCATCCAGAAGAGATAATCAGGCTTTGGCAGAACTTGGATTTGTTGTTATTGAACTGGAAGGAACGAGTAATCCGTTGCGGTCTAAGAGTTTCCATGATATGAATTATGGACAAATGGCTGAGAATACTTTGCCGGATCAGGTTTCAGGAATTAAACAATTGGCAGCAAAATATAACTGGATCGATACCAGTCGTGTAGGTATGCACGGACATTCTGGCGGCGGATTTGCTACGGCTTGTGCGATGTTCACTTATCCTGATTTTTTCAAAGTTGGAATTTCAGAATCAGGCAACCAGGATAACCGGAATTATGAGGACGACTGGGGCGAGCGCTACATAGGTTTGTTGAAAAAGGATGCAAAAGGCGTATCAAATTACGAAGCGCAGGCAAATCAGGTTCATGCCAAAAATTTGAAAGGGAAACTGATGCTTGCGCACGGAATGATGGACGATAATGTGCCTCCATACAATACCTTGCTGGTTCTTGAAGCATTGGAAAAAGCAAATAAGGATTATGACCTGATCATTTTCCCAAACAGCCGACACGGATACGCGAACTTTGGTCCCTATATGATGAGACGCCGTTGGGATTATTTCGTTCAGTATTTATTGGGTGCTAAGCCGCCGAAAGAATATCAGTTGCATAATGTTATGGATCCAAGAAATTCTGTAAAATAGATACCAGGCAGCATAATTACAGCGTCCAGCAAACAACTTGTTGGACGCTTTTTAGTTTTTCAGGACATTTATTTTGGTTTAAAATTTATGCCGCAGAATAAATATTGTACAATAATAATTTGACTATCAACTATTTAAGAAAAATAGCTGCTACGAATTTTTTCTATTTTTGTATCCACTTTAAGATGTTCATATCTTCACAGATCAGTTTTACGATGCTATGTCCCTTACACCACACGATTTAAAAAAAGAAAAGTCTGAGAAAAATGCCTTCCGATTTTTAGAGCTTGACTCTTTGCGCGGACTTGCAGCACTTAGTGTTTTGCTTTTTCATTTTACTTACAACCAACCTGAAATCAAACGAATCCTGGAATTTCGTATTGGAATTACAGGTGTTGACATCTTTTTTATGATCAGTGGTTTTGTGATTTTGCTTAGCATCACAAGAATTACACAGTTACGGGATTTTATCGTATATCGCTTTTCCAGACTTTACCCAACCTATTGGGTCTGTATTCTGATCACTGCAACGTTTATATTTTTTTATCAGCCTTCCACGCTGAAACTTAGCGATGTCTTTATTAATATGACAATGGTCCAGACATTCTTCGGCGTTGAAGACCTGGATGGGTCGTATTGGACGTTACTAATTGAACTTCTGTTTTATTTCTGGATCATCGGTGTTTATGTGATCAAAAGAATAAAGGACATTGAGGATGTTGGACTTATCACACTAATTCTGATCCTGGCTTATCATATCTTTCGTGAATCTTATCCGGTTGCTTATTCGTTTGTTCAGGCCAAATTTTCTATTACCAATCATTTCCCACTCTTCTTTTCTGGGATACTTTTTTATCAAATAAAATTCAAAGGTATTTCAGCTAAAAAGATAATTTACATGTTCATTTCGATCCTTTCTGCATTTTATCTTCACGATAAAGGTGGTCGTGCTATGCATATGATCACTGAGATGAGTCACGATGTAATTATCGTATTTTTTCACATTGTTTTTGCTTTGATGATCACAGGAAAGTTAAAATTTCTGGTCAAACCTTACTTTATTTTTCTTGGTAATATCTCTTACAGTCTTTACTTATTGCATCAGGTAATCGGTCGGAGTATCATTAGTACGCTGCTAACTGTTGCGCATCTGAATATTTATATAGCAATTTTAATCGCCATGTTGTGCACTATTTCCCTCGCATATCTGGTTACAACTTATATAGAAGTACCTGTAATAAAACAAATCAGGACGCGATATAAAAAATATAAGGAAGGGAAAATGGTGGAAGAAATGGAACTGAATTAGTGCACATTTCTTACATTGATTTAAAAAAATCACTACTTTCTGGTGTATTTACTTATCAGGCAAGAAAAACCAGATTAAAAGTAGTGAGTAGGAAAATCGCGGAACAAACTATCCGGCAATGTTGTCAACCGAGCATAAAAGTCGTCAGAACTTAATTTTTGATCTGATACATTTTGTAATTGATGAGGTGTTACTTCAAAGAAACCTGACCATCCGCTTGGAGGATCAATCGCAATTAATAAAACCCGATATTTTTTATTGTAATTCGCCAGGAAACAGGGCCCAAAATCTGTGGATGCATTAACTTCGTAAAACTCCTGATCCAGAAAATTCTCTTTTACAAGTTTATTAAGTTCTTGCATGGTCTCAACACTGCCATTTTTGCAATCCTTAATTTTTATATGAACAGAATTACTTCCCTTTATTTTCCAATAAAATATTAACAAAAAGAGCGGGAGAATTACCCAGATCAGAAACGTTTTAAATTTGTTCATAAATACCAAAGGAGGAGAAACGTGATTTTAAAATTTGGTTTGCAATAATACGCTACAAATCTTCTTTTCTAATAATCAATTGATATTCCGTCAGCCCATATCCGGATTCTTCCCGATTAAGAATTGTGGAAATCCAGCGATCATTTTTTATGGGATTTATTTCAAAAACCAATGTTTTAACGCCGTCGGTCTTCTTGAAAAACTTGATATTCTTAAAAGTATGAGTCGGCATCGGATTAAGTCCGAAGTTTCCAAGATCTTCAAAAAGTTTTGTGGTGACAAGGTGTGGAATAGTTACTGTACTATCAATATCGACGATTTTGTCTATACTAAGATCATAGGTAGGTACCGGAAATTGTGCATACAAATCCAGCTCTGTTTCGTTTTTTACATAATAATAAGAACCTCCCACAGGTTCTACAATAGGTTCGTTGGTAGGAGATTCAGGATCTTTACATCCTGTGAATAAAAGCGATAGGAAAATGACGAATAATCCTGTTTTAATCCGATTCATTTTGATTTTATTTTAAGAGGATATATTCTGGACACAATTTTTATCAATAAGGTTGTTTTGGTTAAAATATAGTGGCTCAGTTTTTTTATGTCCATTGGCAAATCAACATAACTGAAATGGCAACTACACATAAAGAATCGGACGATGAGAATGAAAATCTGTCAAACGAAAATCAGGTAATCCGGGGAGACAACACGGTTAAAGATCCTGACGAATGGACAACCGGAAGCGAACCGATGACGGGCGCACAGCACTCTTATCTTAAAACACTTTCTGATGAAGCAGGTGAAGAGTTTGACGAAAAACTGAGCAAGGCAGAAGCGTCAAAACGTATTGATGAACTTCAACATAAAACGGGCAGAGGATTAAGCAATTAAAATTCTTATTAAAAGATAACCGGCTGTAAATTCTAGACTTATTGTCTCTGATTTTCAGTCGGTTATCTTTTTATATGATGATGAAGATTATCTTATATTTAATCTTTAAATGTTAATATATTTTGATTTTATCATTTCAGAGACCTAGTCATTAATTTGATTCTTAACATATTAAATCAAATCTGACGGGTAATTCCTGTTAGAAGTTCACTTTTTTATATAATCAGAAAGTGAATATTCCTAACACCTTTACAGCCCGTTATTATGTCCGCATTTCGTTTACTTATATTATTGGTTTCAATCTTTTTCATTGTTCCAAAACCTTTTAGTAACGCACAGAAAACCAAAACTCCTGCTGCTGTTGACACCACACATTTCGACAGGGATTATGCTTTGGAAGCAACCATGCTTGGCTTTTTTGCCCCGGATGGTTCCCGTAACCCAACTTTAAAAGCAAATAAAGGAGATAGGGTCAGAATCAAAATCACCAATGGTGAGCTGATGACGCATGATATTTCGCTTGAAAAAATGGGGCTGAAAAGTAAGGTGATTATTGAAAAAGGAACGAGTACAAGTCTTGTTTTCAAAGCTGTGGAAAGTGATACCTATTTCTGCTCAGTTCCGGGTCACCGTGCCGCAGGAATGGTGGGTAGTTTTGAAGTGGTTGAAGGTGTAATTTCTGATAAAACAATTGCCGGAAAGTTGCCGGCAAAAGACGGACAGCCTTTAAACCTGAATTTTGAAACTGGTACTTTAAAAGACTGGACGGCAACGGGCGATGCATTTACAAATCCACTTTTTTCCGAAGATCCCTCTCCTGTGCATGAAAAGGATATGCATATTGGCTATGAAGGAAAATATTTCCTGAGCAGCGGCGGGACTACAAATTATAAACTGACAGGTACTTTAACTTCGGTTCCTTTTAAAGTTACCCAGCCTTTTGCAGCTTTCAGAGTTTCTGGCGGTGCTTTGCAGGATACGCGGGTGGAACTTGTACTGGCCGGAACGGACAGTGTCATTTTTCATATCACAGGACAGGGAAGAGCCACTTTGCAGCCGGCTGTTGTTGATTTGCAGGCTTATCTAAACAAGGATATTTTCATCCGAATTATTGATAATGAAACCGGGATTTCACAGATCCCTTATATCCCAAATGACAAATGGGCGCATATCAATTTTGATGATTTCCTTTTTTATCCAAGCCGTCCGGATTTTCCAAATGAGCTGAAACAAAAAGATATCATCATTTTACCACCTTTGGATCCGGTACTAAATGCAGGACTTTCAGGAGTAGAAGCGGCCAAAGCGATGACGCCGCCAAAAGGTTTTAAAATCACTCTGGCAGCCGCTGAACCGGATATTATTCGCCCGATCAGTTTTACAATTGACTCACGCGGAAGACTTTGGGTGGTGGAAGGGCACACCTATCCTGTTCCTGCGCCGGAAGGACAGGGAAAAGACAGGATTTTAATTTTTGAAGATACAGATGGCGACGGAACGCTTGATAAAAGGAAAGTTTTTACCGAAGGATTAAATCTTGTAAGTGGAATTGAAGTGGGCATGGGTGGCGTGTGGCTTGGTGCTGCGCCATATTTATTATTTATTCCAATTGATGCCAAAAATGACAAACCTGCCGGTCCGCCGCAAAAATTGCTGGATGGCTGGGGCGTGGATGATACACATGAAGTACTCAACAATTTAAGATGGGGACCTGATGGCTGGCTCTACGGAACGCACGGAGTTTTTACCCGTTCCAATGTAGGAAAACCAGGCGCATCTGATGCAGAACGCACCAAAATAAATGCCGGTGTCTGGAGATTTCATCCGACCTCGCACGAATTTGAAGTATTTGCGGAAGGTTCCAGCAATCCCTGGGGAATTGATTTTAATGATTACGGACATCCGTTTATCACGGTTTGCGTGATCCCGCATATGTATCACGTCATACAGGGTGCGCGTTACCAGCGTCAGGCGGGGAAGCATTTCAATCCATATACTTATGACGATATCAAAACCATTGCTGATCATGTGCACTGGGTAGGAGAGCGCGGTCCGCATGCGGGGAATTTCCGTTCGGGGTCTGCTGGCGGCGGTCATGCACATGCCGGGAGCGATGATTTATCTGGGTGGTGATACCTGGCCACAGGAATATCGCAACGAGATTTTTATGAACAATATCAACGGTGCAAAACTGAATATTGATCATCTGGAACGCAAAGGATCAGGCTATCTGGCAACGCATAGAAATGATTTTCTGTCCATGAACGATTCCTGGTCGCAGTGGCTGAATTTTAAATATGATCCAAGCGGTTCTGTTTTTGCGATCGACTGGTATGATAAAAACCAATGTCACAGTCCAAATCCGGATGTGCATAACAAAACGATGGGCCGGATTTTTAAAATTACCCATGAAAGTGATAAATGGGTAAAAGTAGATCTGTCCAAAGCTTCGGATATGGAACTTGTTAATTATCAGCTTAATAAAAATGAATGGTATGTAAGACAGGCCCGGGTGATTTTGCAGGAACGTGGCCCGAACAAAAAAGTACACAAAGCATTGAAAGAAATGCTGGCAAAAAATCCTGATCCGACCAGAAAACTTCGTGCATTATGGACGCTTCACGTAACAAAAGGATTGACAGAAAAAGATCTTGCTGATTTGCTAACCAACGAAAACGAATATGTAAGAAGCTGGGCAATTCAGCTTTTAACGGAAAGCAAAAAGGTTTCTCCTGAAACGCTGAAAAAATTTGCTGATTTGGCAAAAAATGATAATTCGGCATTAGTCAGATTATATCTAACCTCTGCCATGCTAAGATTGGAACCGGCTCAGCGTTGGGATGTTGTTGAAGCGCTTTCTCAAAAAGTTGAGGATAAGGATGATCACAATCTGCCGCTGATGGTATGGTATGCGGCTGAGCCTCTGGCCGCAATTGACATGAAACGTGCTTTGCAAATTGCTGAAAAAGCAAAACTTCCAAATATTCTGCCTTATACCATTCAGCGCGTTGCTGCGATCGGTACAGAGGATTCAAAAAAGGTTTTGAAAGATTTGAATGAGAAACTGGGGAAATCCGGTTCACATGAAAATCATGAAAGTCAGATGCTTATCAGTAAGGTTTTGGAAAAATAAATTGATTTTGAAAAGGATAATTTATCAGTAAATATGAGAATCAATTACACCGGAATTTGCAGAAACAGTTTTGCCATTGCACTAGTATTCAGTCTCTGTTCAAACGTTTCTTTTGCTCAAACCAAAGCCACAGGTACTTCTGCGGATTTTAAAAAGACAAAACTGACCGGAGATTTTATTTCAGAAGGAGCTGCGGTGGCTGATGTGAATAAAGATGGGAAAATGGATATCATTGCCGGTTATTACTGGTTTGAAGCGCCGACCTGGACACGACATGAAATGGCACCTTCCCGTATTTTTGATCCTTTGACAGAATATAGTAATTCATTTTTGAATCTGGGAATGGATGTAAATCTGGATGGATGGGATGATGTTGTTATTGTAGATTTTCCTGGAAAACCTGGTTTCTGGTTTGAAAATCCACAAAATAAACCGGGAGCCTGGAAAAAACATATCATTGCCGACAGTGTGGGAATAACAAACGAGTCTCCAAACTTTGTTGATATTGACGGCGATGGCAGACTGGATATTCTTTGTGGCGATAAGGTTAAAAAGCAGATGATATGGTTGCAGGCCCCTTTAAAACCGGGTGAAACGGAATGGAAACGTTTTGCAATCAGTAAGGAAAATGCTCCCGGAACAGAGCCGTTTTCTCATGGAATCGGTTTTGGGGATGTGAATAAAGATGGCATCAATGACGTCACAGTCATGGAAGGCTGGTTTGAAGGAAAAAAAGACCCGAAGGAAGGAAACTGGGTTTTTCATATTGCAAATCTCGGCGAACCTTGCTCACATATGCAGATTATGGATGTAAATGGTGATGGGAAAAATGATGTGGTCAGCGCATCGGCGCATTCCATGGGCGTTTGGTGGCATGAGCAAATTACGGATGTGAAAGGTCGTTTATATTTTGTTTCACATTTAATGAGCAAAACGACGGCCCAAACACATTCCTCAATCATGGCAGATCTGAACGGCGATGGGCGAAAAGACTATATTACGGGAAAAAGATTTCTTGCACACCACGGTCATGATCCGGGTGACAGTGATCCGCCGGTTTTGTTATGGTTTGAGTTTAATTCTGCTAAACAGCCTTATTATACTGAGCATATTATTGACAGTGATTCTGGTTCCGGCCTGAATATTACGGTAAAAGATATGAATGGAGACACCAAACCGGATATTGTTGTGGCGAATAAACATGGCGTTTATTTGTTTGAAAATAAGATGAAAAAGTAAAGGCAGATTGATAATTTCAGGCGTTGTATTATTTTAGCAATACCGAAAATCTTATCATCAACTAAAAAATACAAACATGCCGGAATTGCCAGATTTACAGGTTTTTAGCAAGAATTTGCTGAAAAATCTGAAAGGTAAAGAGTTGAATAAGGTAGTTATTGTAGAAAGTAAAAAGATTACTGCCAGCGAGAAATCGATAGATGAAACTTTGGCTGGAAAACATTTAAAAGATGTTTATCGTCTGGGGAAAGAATTGTATTTTGATTTTGGAAAAGACGCTCTCGTTAGCATGCATTTGATGCTCAATGGAAAGTTGATCTTGCAAAAAGAAGAGGAGCTACCAAAGTATACTATTGCTGCTTTTGTTTTCAAAGATGGAACACAACTTGCGATGACAGATTTCCAGAAAATGGCTAAAATTGCTTTAAATCCTGAAAGCAATGATACCGTTGATGCACTTTCTGATGATCTTACCTCGGAATGGCTTGAAGGAAAACTGGCAAAAAGCAGGTCCGTGATCAAAGCCTTTATTATAGATCAAAAAATGATTGGTGGAATTGGAAACGCTTATGCAGATGAAATTTTGTGGGAAGCAAAAATATCGCCAAAATCAATTTCTTCAAAAATTCCCAAAGCCGGAGTCGGGAAATTAGCCAAAGCAATAAAACACGTTTTGACGGACGCAGAAAAGCAAATTCTGAAATCTCATCCGGATATCATCAGCGGAGAAATCCGGGATTTTATGTCAGTTCATCATAGTAAACGGAAAACGAGTCCTACGGGTGGCGAGATAATAAATGAAAAAATTGCCGGAAAAAGCACTTATTACACCGATGAGCAGGAATTATATTCCTGATTTAACCGGAAAATAAAAAGCAGGCTCCTCCAACGATTCGTTGAGGCAGCCTGCTTTTTTATTGGAAATATATTTTTAAGCCTCGACAGAATTAATCTCCTGCACAAGTTGTGATAAAATCTGGTACGATTTGATTCTGGCCTGATGATCAAAAATATGAGATGTCACCATTACTTCATCTATCTGCGTTTTTTCGAAAAAAGCCGTTAATTTATTTTTCAATTTTTCCCGTCCACCAATAAACGAATAAGCCAGCATTTGATTTACGGCATGTTCCTCCTGGAAATTCCATATATCATCCATACTGTCAACGGGAGGCTGTAAAAGTTTACGGGCACCGCTCACTACGCCGAGGAAAAATTGCAGAACGGAAGTCGACAGTTTTTCAGCTTCCGCATCCGTTTCGGCCGCAACTACATTCACGCAGGCCATAACGTAAGGCTTATCCAGATAAATAGAAGGCCTGAAATTTCTTCTATATAATTCAATGGCTTCGAGGAAATAAGCCGGTGCAAAATGACTGGCAAAAGCATAAGGCAAACCCATTGCCGCCGCAACGCGGGCACTATCTGTACTTGATCCTAAAATCCATATCGGCACTTCCAATCCATCACCTGGAATAGCGCGAATTTTGCCGGTTTTATTATTTTTTGAGAATAGAGTCTGTAATGTTTCAATGTCGTTCGGAAAATTATGAACCGCATTGAAGTTTTCCCCTCTGATCGCCCTTGCTGTCATCTGATCCGTCCCGGGTGCGCGGCCCAAACCCAAATCAATTCTTCCCGGATATAAGGACGCCAATGTTCCAAATTGCTCTGCAACGACAAGCGGCGCATGATTTGGCAACATAATTCCTCCTGATCCCACGCGGATGGTGGAAGTACCACCTGCGATGTATCCGATAAGAACCGCTGTTGCGGAACTGGCGACACTGATCATGTTGTGATGTTCAGCCAGCCAATATCGGTTATAGCCAAGTTTCTCTGCTTCTTTTGCCAGTTCCAGACTTGTTTTGAAAGTATCGACAGGTGTTTTTCCTTCGATAACCGTTGCAAGGTCAAGGACAGAATAAGCTATGTTTTTTGATTCTTTTGTATCCATTTTTAAGCCTTTTTTATTATTGAAAAGTCTTTGGAAGACATTCATAATCGTTGTTGAACGAGTGTAACTAATTGTTACTTGTTATCAAGACGTCTTAATCTTTATAGTAACAAGAGAAAAACCGGTATAGTTGAATAATCGTTCCAAAATCATTTGTCAATTTGAAAATACCTGAACGTATACTCAATGCCTACAATTAGCTTAGTGAAGCGAGAAAACAAGCCGGATGCCGGGAACCGGTTGTTTGACCAAAGGTTGACTCATTTTAGGTTCTACACGGAAACTGATATCATCCGAAATATCAAAAGTTTTCAAATGTGCAGCAACATTGGCTTCAATAATAGCAAGCACATAAATCGCAGCGGTGACCACAATAGATGTTTCAAAATAGCGACGATAATCATTCTTTACTTGTTGAACCTGATTGATATTGTAAAGCCTTGCCTCGTCACGTTTGCCGTTTAAAATTCCTCCCCGATAAAAGACCGGTAACTGAGAATCTACGGTTAAACCGTCCTTAATTTTACCATAATTTGTGCTCGTCTTATCATCCAAATCATAAAAGGAACGATAACCGGCGAGAAAATCCTGGTAGCGAACCCGCCAATAAACAGCCGTCCAGGTTCCACCAGCCAACGCGGCTAAAACAAGTGGAACTTTCCAATAATCACGATTATAAATCTGTCCGCCAGCGGGGAAAATTGCTGCAAAAAGTGCTGCTTTTTTAGGAATCGGGATAAATTTTGATTTGTTCTTTTTGTAAGAATCAGATCCTGATGAAACACCCGGATGCAGCGAATCCTTATTTTCAGTCAAAACTTTTTTTGAAATGCTGTCTTTTTTTAATTCCTGCGCAATCAGAGAACCGGACACTAAAAATAGCATCCATAGCAAAAAATACTTTTTCATAACGGCTAATAAATTTGAGTTGATCAATACATTTACACAAAAAATCACGTTCGTTTTCTTGTATTGGCCTAAATGTAGGAATAGTCTTTTGCTCAAAAACGCTATTTACAGCCTGTTAACTTTATTTATGAGAATGATGAAGTGTTATGCGGAAATGCATAAAACGTCAAGAGGAAAATCCCAGTTGTTTCAGAAATGATTCTCTGAAATTTCCGCCGATCGGAATTTCGATATTGTTAATGAAAATGCGGTTTCCTTCAATATGATCGATCTTCGCTTTGTTAATAATGAAAGATCGGTGAACACGAAGAAAAAGTGATTTTGGGAGCAATTCTTCAATGGTTGAAAAACTCAATGCCGGAAGTAATGTATTCTGCGTCGTGACAATTTTCGTATAGTTACCATTTGCTTCTGCAAATAGCAGATCGGGATAGAGAATTTTGAAAATCTTTCCGTCGGTTTTGATAAAAATAAAATCCTCAGTTTTTACCTCATTATTTTCGGGAATTGACGAGATCTGATTTTGTAATTTTTCTGTGGCTTTATCAACCGCAATTATGAAACGTTCCAGCGAAAAAGGTTTCAGCAAATAATCGCAGGCAGAAAGATCAAAAGCGTCCAGCGCATATTCTTTGTACGCGGTTGTAAAAATAACCTGGGGCGGATTTTTCAATGTTTTCAAAAAAGAAATCCCGTCCATAATAGGCATATTGATATCCAGAAACAATACATCAACTTTTTGCTGATGTAGAATTGCCTTCGCTTCCAGCGCATTTCCACTGGCTGCAACAATGTTCAGATAAGGCAAATGGCCGCAGTAATTTTTGATAATTTCCCTGGCAATAGGCTCGTCATCCACAATCAGACAATTGAAAATATTCATTGGTTTTAGCTTTTAGCTGTTAGGTATTGACATTTGGCTTTTCGATTAATTCGTATTCTCAGCTATTTCATTTTTAACCTGAGGTTGACGTCATATGTGATTTCGTCTTCCTCAATGTTTAGTTCGGCTTCGTTCGGGTATAACAGTTCAAGCCTTTTTTTGACATTCGCCAGTCCAAATCCGCTGTTTTTATTGATCGTAGTTCCTTCCTCAACTGCTGTTTTATTGTGGGAGTTTTTGATTGAAAATAAAATATAATTGCTCCATGTTTTCAGTGAAATATCAATAAAAATATTCTCTTCCGCGGTGTTTTTGGAATGTTTGAAGGCATTTTCTATAAAAACGATCAACAACATTGGAGCAATTTTGATATTTGTGCTGTCAATTTTTTCTATCTCTGTTTTTAATACCAGCCTGTCACCGATCCGGATTTTTTCAAATTCTATATAGTTTTCAATATAAGCCAGTTCTTCTTTTAACGGTACAAAGCTCTGGTTGGATTCATAAACAGAATAACGCAATAAATCTGACAAACGAAGCAATAACGGCGGTATTTTTTCATGCTGGGTGATGGATAAGCCATACAAATTATTCAGCGTGTTGAATAAAAAATGGGGACTTAATTGTGATTGTAAAAGATGCAGTTCACTTTGGCTATTGGCAGCAGAAGTTTGCGCTTCTTTCAATTCATTTTGGGACATGAATCGAATAAATTTGATCAGAATTCCCGTAAGCACACTTACAGCCAGAAATGGAATCCAGTACATCAGAAGATTTAAGTGCCGGATGATTTTCAAAGGGAAAATCAGCGTGATAAAAAATCCAGATGATATTGGCTGACGATCACAATAAAAAGGGACGATCAAATGAAAATTTGAAACCTTTTTGATTTCAGCCATCAGGACTTCCGCACAATACCGGCCAAGAAACACACCTCCCAAAAAACAACCCGTTCGCCGCCGCTGCAATAGCTTCATCTTCATTTAAATGCATTGCATTTATGAACGCATCGATTGCAAGGAAAAGCGGGACAGACACAATAGCGGAAAGACAAAATAGGCGATGTTCTGATCAGGTCTTTGTCATCATTGATCTTTATATTTTTCATAATTATAGTCTTTGCCTCAGTTTAATAACCACTGCAAAACTGTATCTATCTATTTAATTTCTTCAACAAGACTGGCGAAACGGCCGGAAATCATGACAGAAAGCTGATCTGAAAGGTCAAAATGTTTTGACACGAAAAAAACACATTCTGTCAGTGATTTGGGAAGTTACAACACAAATTATTTCATGTAGCTGGCTGTGTATTCAATATTTGCTCAACATAATTGAAAAACACAATCACTTAGCTATGAAAACGATAATCACATCATTCCTTTTTCTGTTTTTGACAAACCATATTCTGGCCCAGACGACAGATAAATCCATTTCCGGCACGATAAAAGATACAAAAAATGAAGTGCTTCCCGGAACCACAGTCCGCTTACTAAAAGCAACCGATTCGAGTATGGTCGCAGGTGAAATTACCGATGGAAATGGAAAATTTCAATTTAACAATCTCGAAAATAACAGCTATCTGCTGGCGATAACTGCTGTTGGACAAAAGCCTTTTACGAGTGTGCCGCTCACGATTGACAGTATGCATAACAAAATTTTGCTTCCAGTTATTATTCTGCTCCCGGCGAAAAGTGTTGAATTAAATGAAGTGACCGTTAAGGCCAGAAAACCTTTAATGGTGCAGGAAATTGATAAAACGACGATAAATGTGGAAGCCATGATCAGCAGTGCAACGAGCAATACGCTGGAAGTTTTGGAAAAAACACCTGGTGTTTCTGTGAGCAGCAATGGAGATATTAGTTTGAACGGGAGGAGTGGTGTACTGGTTCTGATTGATGGCAGGAGTACCTATATGTCCGGGCAGGATCTGGCCGCTTATTTAAAATCTTTGCCTGGCGGAATGCTGGATAAAATTGAATTGATGGACAATCCTTCTGCCAAATATGATGCATCGGGAAATGCGATTATCAATATTCGTTTGAAGAAAAACAGGGTGGGTGGGTTTACAGGAAATGTTTCGGCCGGAATAAGTATAGGAAGATATGTGAGAAGCAACGATGCGCTTAACCTGAATTATAATTACAAAAAAGTGAATTTGTTTGCCAACCTGGGATATGGTTTTGAAAAGAATTATAATCTGGATAACTATGACCGACACTTTTATGATGCCTCCAATAAGCTCATTTCGACGGTTAATCTGGAAAATAATCTTATCAGCAAAAACAATCTGGGAAATGCGAATTTCGGAATGGATTTTGCTGCTACTTCGAAGACTACGTTGGGTGTGATTGTGAACCTGAACGGAGGTTCGCGAAAAGGCGATTTTGATTATAGCAGTACAAATTTCAATGCCGATCACGAGTTGAATAGTACTGGTTCAGGAAATACTAAAAGCACTGATACGCGGAAGAACACAGGAGTAAACCTGAATTTGCTTCACAAACTTAACACAACAGGCCGGGAGTTTTCTGCGGATGTCAACTATTTGAAATACAAAACGAACGCTCATCAGGTGTTGGAGAATTTTGCTTTTTTGCCGGATGGATTTTTGAAAAGTAAAACCAGTTTCTTATATGAAATCCCTTCTGATATCAATATTTACACTGCCAAAGCGGATTATGTTCATCCTTTCAAAAACAAGGCAAAAATGGAAGTTGGTATCAAATCCAGCATTGTTGATAATGATTTTGTATTTAATTATTACGGTGTCAACGGCAATTTCCAAACGATTGATAATAGTAGATCAAACCATTTCAAGTATAAGGAAAATGTGAATGCGGCCTATGTAAACGGACAGAAAACCTGGAAAAGATTCGGTGCACAGGCGGGCGTAAGATTGGAGAACACACATGCGAGGGGAAGACAACTTGGTAACGAAGTGGTTGAAGAAATGACCTTTACGAAAAACTACACCGTACTATTTCCAAGCGTTTTTTTGAATTATAAACTCGACGATAAAGGCATAAATACATTTGGATTGATGGCAGTGAGAAGAATCAATCGTCCTAATTATCAATTACTTAATCCCTTCGTTTTTTATAAAGATCAGTATACTTACAGTTCGGGAAATCCAAGATTAACGCCTCAATACCAGGATCGGGTCGAGCTAAAATATCAGCATAAACAATTCCTGAATATGGGGTTGAGCTACAACCGATTTACGGATCTTATATTTCAAACCACCCAGGCCGTTGACAGCATTTTTACAAGCAAACCGGAAAATATAGCCAAAGGTTATATGGTGCTGTTGAATACTACCGTTTCTGTTTCTCCAACAAAATGGTGGTATATGAATACGACGCTACGACTATCACGCATCACAACACAAGGGCCGGTTTACACTGAAAATCTGGATATTAAATTAAATTTAGTGCGATTCGAATTCAATAATTATTTGACATTGGGTAAAAAATGGAGCGCAGAATTGGGAGGTTATTATGCCAGTCGAGACATCATTGGCCAGGCTATAACGAGCGGAATGTATCGCGTGAATGCATCGGTCCAGAAAAAGATATGGAGCGGAAAAGGTAGTATCCGCATTTCTGCCGAAGATATTTTTCATTCCTGGGTTTATCACAACCGGTCAATAAGCCTGAAACAATCCGACTATTTCCAAACGACCAGAACGGATACCCAACGTATCGGAATTGCATTTACGTATCGTTTTGGAAAGGATACTTTCGCCAGAAAACGTAGGTATAATAATAATGGAACGGATGATGAAAAGGAGCGGGTGAGCAATTAATTTGTTTATTGTTTGATCGTTATTGAAATAAGCCGACCGTCAATCGGAATCACTGAAAAAGAACATTTTAGCGAATTATTGGATATATTTGAATATAAAAATGAAAGCTATGCGTACGATAATCGAAGGCGTTTATGAGAATGGCCAGATTCTGTTAGCCAGACAGCCAAAGGTCAGCGTAAGAACAAAAGTGACAGTTATTTTTGAAGAAATTAGCGATTCGGACACTGTTCATAAAAAACGTCCTTTTGGTATTTCAAAAGGAGCTTTTGAAATAAGTCCGGATTTTGACGACCCTCTTGATGATTTAAAAGAATATATGTAATGAAGTTATTGTTGAACACACACGCATTATTATGGTTTATTGAGGGAAATAGTTTATTATCAAATACGGCAAAACAACTGATTGAAGAACTGGATAACGAAATTTTTGTTAGTTCGGTAAGTCTATTTGAAATTGCTATTAAAGAGAAAATCGGGAAAATTAAGCTTCATAAGCCTTTAAATGAGATTTTTAAAGATATAGAATTTACGGATATAAAAATTCTATATCTTTAATAATTTATATCTGCTTCAATATCAAATTATTTCATTTCCAGATGACCATAGAGATCCTTTTGATCGCTTAATCATTGCAACTGCGATGGCGGAATCCGCTGGCATAATTAGTACAAATCAGAAGTTTATTCATTATTCAGATATAGTAAATGTTATTTGGTAGCTTCCGGGTTCCGATTTGACGATGACTTTACTAGGCTGAAATGATTTTTTATTTCTGCAAACAACCTGCCCGCAAATGATTGCATTTATATTTTGTAGGCAGATTTTATTTCTTTACTTTTATAGAGTGATCAGTCAGTCTTTAACATGGATAAGGAAAAAGAAATATTAGCGGCCGCATTAAAGCTCTTTGTAGAATTTGGCTTTCATGGTACACCTACCAGTAAAATTGCCAAAGAAGCAGGCGTTGCAAATGGTACTTTGTTTCATTATTTTAAAACAAAGGAAGATCTGATTGTAGCGCTTTATAATGGGATTAAAGTGAAGCTCAATGATCATCTTTTAGCAGAAATAAATGATGAGGACACACTGGAAATGAGGATGAAGGCAATTTATGCCAAATCATTGGAGTGGGCTTTGATACATCGCGACGAGTTTTATTTTATACAGCAATTCAATTTTTCGCCGCATGTAGCAAAAGTTTCCAAAGAGGATAAGGAAAAACAGACACGTTTGTCTACTTGTCTTTTGAGCGAAGGAATGGACAGTAAATTATTTAAATCACTATCTGTTAATCTGATCGCGACACTGCTGGGAAGTCATCTTTATGGAGTTCATCAATATCTGGTCAGCAACGATTTATCAGATTCAAAACAGAAAGAAGTCATTAATGAAACCTTTGTTTTGCTTTGGCAAATGATCACAAACAACAAATCATGATATGGACATCACGAACGGTAAAATGATAAGGGCTATAATTACAGGAACCACCGGCATGGTGGGAGAAGGCGTTTTACACGAATGTTTGCTTCATCCGCAGGTTGAATCGGTCTTGATCATCAACAGAAAACCAAGCGGAATAACACACCCGAAAATCAAGGAAATTATCCATCAGGACTTTTTTGATTTTTCAGCCATTGAAAGTCAGCTTTCGGGTTATAATGCCTGCTTCTTTTGTCTGGGAATAAGCTCGGTTGGAGTAAAAGAGGATGAATATTACAAAATGACGTACACGCTTACGATGCATGTTGCTGAAACATTAAGCAAACTTAATCGTGATATGACCTTCGGTTATGTTTCCGGCGGCGGTACTGACAGCACTGAAAAAGGCCGGGTAGCGTGGGCGCGGATTAAAGGAAAAACCGAAAATGATCTGGCGAAATTGCCTTTCAAAGCTGCTTATGCTTTTCGTCCGGGATTTATTAAACCTACAAAGGGATTAAAGTATGCCCATAAATTTTATAATTACATTGGCTGGTTATTCCCGATCGGACGTGCAATCTATCCAGCTGGTTTTTGTACAATGAAAGAATTGGGATTGGCTATGATCAATTCCGTGACAATAGGATATAACAAGAGAATTCTGGAAGGAAAAGATATTATCGCATTTAGTCAGGAATAAAAACTGATAATGAAAATCTGACTTTGATCCTCTCACTTTAATCTGAATTTTTAGGACTATTTGTTGTAACCGAAGGAAGCTTTATTCCATTTTTACAGATTTTGATAAGCGCTGACCAGTTGATTTTTGTTGAAGAAAAGTTGCTTGCATATCTTGGAAATGACAGCATTTCTTTTGATGAAAATCGGAAAAGACTGAATTTGGATTTGAAGAAATTCTGCGCCTGCAATGAGGCAACTTTAACTAAAAAAAAATTGAAGCTTAAAACAAAAAAATATAAAAAGTGCTAAATCTGAGTCCAGATATGGCACTTTTTATAGATTTGATGAAGTGGATATATATAACCTAAAGAGATTCGGACGTGTGGGCTGTACTGCTCAACGAATCAGATGCGACGAACTGTGCAAGCTGAAACTGACCTTGAACAAAACCATTTTTTTGTATACTCGCAAAAACCGGAAGTGCTGCATTTTGATTAGTAATCACCTGATTTTCAGTTGATTTTTCTCTCAGTTTCTGTGCTTCGAGCGCTTGCTGTTTTGCTTCTTTTTCAAATAGACAAAGTACAAAAAGACAAATAGCAATTATAGTAGTAGATAACGATTTCATAGCTAAAATTTAATTTACAGTAGTAAACTGATGCAAATCTAATACAAAGAGTCTTAATGACTGCAAAAGGTTGTAAAGGAAAATGCAAAAATTTGAAAAACTTATTGACCGGACAGGAAAATATGAATATTTTAATTTGTCAGAAGAACGCAATGACGGATGATCCTGGCATTCTTCTGACAAAAACCATACTTATAAAATTTGTAAAAACATCGTTTCGCTATTTCTGAATACCTCGGAACAATTCGCACAGGCAAGTTCTTTTTCCTGTGCATACCATCGGCAAGAATTTCTGATTGCACAGTTTTGCGGAGAATTGCTGGCCGGATTCTGATGCAGCTGAATAACTTTTTCAATTAAGCCACATTTTCCGTTTTCCCATTGATGACAGCCGTGTTGAATACATTTGCCTGAAAATCGGAAACGTTCCTCTGCCGGTCTGCCTTTTTGCGCTTCTTCAACGAAAGTTTTGTCAATCTTTATCGTATCGTTCAGATAAATTACATTCCCGTTTTCTCCTACGATTCCAAAGAGATCAGCGCCAGGCTTGGCAACGTAACTTGGACAGTCAAGGGAATTTTCAGATGATTTGTCAGAAGCCATTTCCAATCTGGATAATTCTGTTTCTTGCGTCATCCCACCATATACCCCAGATAAAAGGGTTGAGGCCGCCAAAATCAAACGGGCCCTTTTTCTTTCCAACTCCGTATTCTTTCAGCGCATCCATATGTGCGAGCTCTTTCATTACAACTTCCTGAATTCCCGCGTTGATCCTTTTTTTCTGATCTTCACTCAGATGCAAACCTTCCAATGATACTAAAAACTGATTTTCTGCTTTCTTTTCCATGGATGTATTTGTTTAAATTGTTGATAATTCCGGTTAAAACATGAGGAGCATGTTACGCTTTAAATCGTAGCTATCGATCTTATTGTTTAGTCGTAACCAGATGTGAGCATGGAAACAGGAGATAATAACAATATGAAAATTTGTTATTGTACAATGCAGAAATGTGTATTATAATTTGATATTCAGGCGTTTATAAAAACACTTGAAAGGCAGGAATTTTGACAGCTTTTTAATTTAGCTGAGCCACTGAATATTTATGTTGACAATTAAATTTATTCAACCCCGATATTAAAATCACCATTCATTACAAGTTTTGCATCAATGGGCGCATCACTTCCGGGAATAACCAATCCTTTTATTTTGACCGTTTTTCCTTTGCTCAGTAAATCATAAACATGTTTGTCGGTCAACTTTTTACCCATCAATTCAAAAGGAATTTTAAAACCGCAAGCCTGAAAATTACTGCATCCATAGGCCGTTTTTCCTTTTTTCAACAAGTGTTCCTTGCATTTCGGACAAGTCAGAGTTTCAATCGAAATTTCTTCTTTCGGCTCTTTCGGCTTGGGTTCTTTTTTGACTTTTTCTTCTTTTTCAACCACAACAGGAACATCCTGGGCGATACTGATCATACCACCGCGATTGGATAAAACTTCCTTGGTCAGATCCACCACCATCTGGATCAGTTCCTGCTTGAAAGTTTCCATCGAATATTCGCCTTTTTCGATTAAACGCAGTTTTCGTTCCCAGTTTCCGGTCAGTTCTGCACTTTTCAAAAGTTCATTCTGAATGGTATCAATCAGGTCAATACCGGTTTGTGTAGCGAATAAGATTCTTCTTTTTCTTTTCAATATATTTTCTTTTGAAAAGCGTTTCAATAATGTTGGCGCGGGTAGATGGACGACCTATTCCATTGTCTTTCAGTATCTCACGCATTTCTTCATCTTCCACCTGTTTTCCGGCAGTTTCCATTGCGCGCAGCAAAGTGGCTTCCGTAAATGCTTTGGGCGGAGAAGTTTTTCCATGATGAATTCGCGGTTCGTGCGGGCCACTTTCACCGACGACGAAATCCGGCATAATCCTTTCTTCATCGGCAGCTTCTTTTCTGGCTGAGGCATCATTGGCATAAACTTCCCGCCAGCCCGGTTCCAGAATTTGTTTACCAGTCGCTTTAAATTCAACTTGTCCGACTTTTCCCATAACGGTCGTATTCGCCACCTTACATTCCGGATAAAATGCAGCGATAAATCGTCTGCACAATCAGATCATAAATCCGTTTTTCATCCTGACTGACGTGATTTGGAAACACACCTGTTGGAATAATGGCATGGTGATCCGTTACCTTTTTATCATCAAAAACCGTTTTCGATTTTGGAATGGGTTGTTGCAGAAGTACCGCTGTCAGATTTGCGTAAGGTTTCAAATCCTGTCAAAATCCCGGCGATTTTCGGATGCAGATCTTCCGAAAGATACGTGGTATCAACCCTTGGGTAGGTGACGAATTTTTTCTCGTAAAGATTCTGAATATGTTTTAAAGTATCCTCTGCCGAATAACCATATTTTTTATTCCCTTCAACCTGCAAAGAGGTCAGATCGAAAAGTCGTGGATTGCCTTCCTTGCCTTCTTTTCTTTCAAAAGAAGTAATTTCAAAAGGATGCTCACCTAAATAGATCAGCCCTTTTTCCGCTTTTTCAAGCTTTTTGATCCGGTCAATGGTCGCAGTAAATTCCGTATCGCGATAAATTGTTTTTAGCTCCCAATATTCTTCCGGAACAAAAGCATTGATCTCTTTCTGGCGTTGTACAATCACCGCCAAAGTCGGCGTCTGCACTCTTCCAATCGACAAAACCACTTTTCCCTGACCGAATTTTTTCGTGAAAAGCCGGGTCGCATTCATGCCTAGCAGCCAGTCGCCAATGGCCCGTGCGCTGCCTGCTGCATATAAATTATTATACTGATCGCTTTCTTTTAGTTTTTCAAAACCTTCACGGATTGCCTGTTCGGTCAGTGAAGAAATCCATAGACGTTTTACCGGAACAGCGCATTTGGCTTTCAATAAAACCCAACGCTGAATCAGCTCACCTTCCTGGCCCGCATCACCGCAGTTTATCACTTCCTCACAGTTTTTGACCAGATATTCAATCACGCCAAACTGTTTGAGAGCGCCTGGATTGTCGATCAGTTTGATACCGAAACTGGAAGGAATCATCGGAAGATCTTCCAAACGCCAGGATTTCCAGCGATCATGATAGTCGTGCGGTTCTTTTAAGTGTACAAAAATGTCCGAACGTCCAGGTTACCTGGTAGCCGTTTCCCTCCCAGTAACCATCTTTTCGCTGCTTCGCTCCGAGTACTTCGGCAATATCTTTCGCTACACTTGGCTTTTCTGCAATGCAAACTTTCATATTCTGAGGTCAGATTTCCATCACTAAAACCGGCAATCTGCGGAATTCTGATTTTTGTTGTTGATAAATTTTTCGGATTGCAAAGGTCGGGAATTTTTAGGAATTAAAATTTTCAAATCGAATCCAGTTCAGCCAGATTCATTTTTAATTCTTCTGTATTTGTATCAGGTAACTTTTTTGAAAACTGAAATTACCACAATATATAGTACCAAAACAAAAACAGCAAAACCTGCAATTAGCAAACTGATTTAAATAAGCCATACCTCTCAAAATTTCTAATCATCAATGATAATCCAAACAGAAAGCCGATACCTACACTGATTTTCCAGATTATATCCATCACGATCCTAAATCTTTCCTGCAACGCTATTATTTTCCGTAAACTTTCACGAAGATTATTTTGGGATATCGTGATTTTCTGAATAGCAATAATTTCCTGAAATATGGTTTTTAACACAAGAAAAGCAAGAAATGTATACAAAACCGCCGGAATAAATTCATAAGAAGAAACATAGTCAAATGGATTTCCTGCAAGAATGGTGGAAAACAGAATTAACAGTCCAATAAAAAAGAATGAGGTTCTTTTAAGCTTGTTCTGGATTTTAGAGATTATACTTTTTGATTGCTCTTTGATCATCGAGAAAACCATTTGTTCTGTTAATTTTTGTGTTGCAGAGAATTTATTATCAAGCATTTTCCAGTTCATTTTTAATTCATCTAAATCCATGATTTTTAAATATTTAATTTTGAAATGATTTAATTATTTTTTCAAGTTTTGCTTTAATCCGGTTTAGTTTTACACCAACATTGGATTTGCTAATGCCAAGAATTTCAGCCATTTCTTCGTAACTTTTATCATCCAGATATAGCAAAATCACTGCTTTTTCAATTTGAGATAATAGATCAATGGCTTTGTAAAGCGGTTCGGTTTCGATCATAAAATCATCCGTTTCAGAAAAGTCGGGGAGGGGGTAAGGCAGATTGGAAAAAGAAACAGACGATTGTCTGTTTCTTTCTTTTCGGAAATTGGAAATCGCGGTGTTCATGCCAATCCGGTACATCCAGGTGCTTATGTTGGCTTCATGCTTAAACCTGGGAAAGGCCTTCCATAATTGGAGTACAATTTCCTGAAACAGATCCGGACGATCATCTTGATTCCGACAATATATCTTACAGATTTTGAAGATAATCCCGCAATGCTGATTCAGAAGGCCGACAAATTCTTTTTCCATACTTTCCTGTAATAGTGTTTGGATAATTAGTCGCGGGAATCGTCACAATATTACACTAGATAGTAAATTTTGTTATGTAAAAAATGATAGCATCTTTATTAACAATAACTTAACCATAACAAAACATCAGGAAAATACTGGTTAGCGATTTTTGTGTAATCAATCCTGTACGTTATGCAGCGCAGAAGTTTACTTAAAAATATGGGATTACTGGCAGGTGGATTTTCCTTGCCGGTTTTGTCAAAAGGCGAATCGATAAATACCTCACCAAAACACGCTTTGCGTATTGCCCATCTCACAGACATACATATTCAACCGCATATTCTGGCAGCGCACGGACTAACAAAATGTTTGCACCAGCTCCAAAATCTGGAAATAAAACCGGATCTGATTTTTAACGGCGGGGATGTCGTAATGGGTTCGCGTAATGTTACAAAAGACAAATCGGATAAGGAATGGGCGCTTTATCAGAAAGTGCTGCAAAATGAAAATTCCCTACCTGTTTACACTTGCGTAGGAAATCATGATATCTGGTGCAAGGATCATAGTATTTCGGCATTTGAAGGTGGGAAAACGAGAGCTATGGATCAGCTTCAACTCGTAAAACCATATTACAGTTTTGACCAAAATGGCTGGCATTTTATTGTTTTGGATAGCGTTCAGTTAAAACCGGATGGTTCTCCATATACCGCTATGTTGGGTGAAGAGCAAATGGATTGGCTTGAAAAGGATTTGAAAAAAACATCGGACAAAACGCCAATTCTGGTCATTTCTCACATTCCAATTTTGTCAGCCTGCGTTTTTTTGGATGGAGAAAATGTAAAAGAAGGCAGCTGGCATGTTCCGGGAAGCTGGATGCATACGGATTGTGCCGCTTTGGTTAAATTATTTCACAAACATAAAAATATCAAACTGGCTATCAGTGGACATATTCATTTGCTGGATCAGGTGGTTTATAATGGAATCACATATTGTTGTAACGGCGCAGTTTGTGGTGATTACTGGTTTGGGAAAACCCAGGAAACGAAAGCAGGTTATGCTGTTATTGATCTGTTTTCAGACGGATCTTTTACAAATAATTATCATACTTACCGGTGGAGTTGATACACAAAAAATCCCGGCTTTTAGAGGCCGGGATTTTAAATATATATTCAATCAGATTTTACAACAAAACACCAAGTGCTTCTTTTGAAAAACCTACAAGTTCTTCTGTTTTGTTTTCTTTAATTTTTTCAACCCAATGAGGATCTGCCAAAAGCGGACGGCCTACGCCTACAAGATCAAAATCACCTCTGTCAAAGCGACGAAGCAATTCGTCCAGAGAACTTGGCTGAGAACTTTCTCCTGCAAAAGCGGCCATAAATTCTCCCGTCAAACCTACCGAACCTACCGTAATTGTTGCTTTTTCGGTAATTTTTTTCGCCCAACCAGCAAAGTTAAGATCTGATCCTTCAAATTCCGGTTCCCAGAAACGACGTTGTGAGCAATGAAAAATATCAACTCCGGCTTCTGATAATGGAAGTAGCCACGATTCCATTTCTTCCGGCGTTTTTGCCAGTTTGAAATTGTAATCAGCTGGTTTAAATTGAGAAAGACGAAGAATAATCGTGAAATCTTCTCCCACTTGTTTTCTTACTTCTTTAATCACATCAACCGCAAAACGGGTGCGTTCTGCCAACGTTTTTCCGCCATATTCATCCGTTCTGTTATTTGTTCCGTCCCAAAAAAACTGGTCGATCAAATAACCATGTGCACCATGAAGTTCTACACAATCAAATCCAAGGTTTTTTGCATCGACAGCAGCGCGTGCATATGCCTGAATACTGGCATTAATATCAGCTTCTGTCATGGCAACGCCATTTTTAAGATTCGGATTGTTATATTCCGATGGGCCTTCAAAGGGCACCGAAGGGGTCCAACCAGAATGATGATTGGCCATCACGCCCATATGCCAGATTTGCGGCCCCATACTTCCGCCTTCTGCATGTACACCATCAATTACTTTTTTCCAGCCAGCCAGTGATTCTTCACCATAAAAATGAGGAATGTTTGCATCATTAGAAGCAGAAGGACGGTCAATTACCGTTCCTTCTGACAAAATCAATCCAACTTGTCCCGCCGCTCTTCTGCTATAATAAGATGCAACATCGTTGGTAGGAATTCCATTTGGCGAAAATGAACGCGTCATTGGAGCCATCACAATGCGGTTTTTAATGTTTAAAGATTTCAAGCTGAATGGCTTGAAAAGTTGTTCTGAACTCATATTTTTTCGATTTACGATAACATTATATTTCAGATCCGATCAATTTGCTCAAAGCGGCGAAAGCTTCCTCATTTCTTTTGTAATAAGTCCACTGTCCAGTACGGGTTGCTTCAATTAAACCCGCACGTTTTAAAATGGTTAAATACTCTGAAATCGTTGATTGTGTCAATCCCGATTTTTCCTGAATACTTCCCACGCAAACACCTGCACAATTCCGATGTTCAGCATCAAAATGTAATTCCGGGTTTTTAAGCCAGTTTAGAATTTCTAACCTGGACTTATTTGAAAGCGCTTTGAATATTTCTACCTGATCCATGATGCAAAAGTATATCGGAAAATCCCGATATCCCAATAAGTCGATAAATATTTATTAAAGTATTTCGATTAATAGATTTTTCTAAGTTTTAATGTAAGGCGTTTTTGCAGGTCAGTTATGTTTTTTGATCCAGAATTTGAGATAGTAAGTACCGATAAATTATATTTTTAAAATTTTTTAAAAATATTTTTAATTTTTTTTCTCCTAACAATTGTCCTTGGTATTACAACCATAGAATATTCTGATTTACATAACAAATATGCAATGATCAATGGTTTTAATCAAACATGAAAATGAAGCTAAAAGTATTACTTTCAAATACAAAAGAATATAGTAATACCAAATCAATCAGCAATGAGTCTTTTAGATTAAAATTATTAGATTAATACAATTATTAATAATTCGGATACTTTTATTTTTAAGATGATTTTAATGCATGCAACCGAATTTAATTTTGTTCTAATATGCATTGAACGCATTGTATCAGAATATTGTATTATATTTGTGCATGATTTAAGAGTCACACAATCAAAATAAAATAAACAGATACAACAATGAAAAATACAAAAAATATCTTGGCTGCTGCAATGATTGCAATGACCATCACAACTTATGCTAATGCAACTTCAAATATCGTAGTTAACGAAGACAAAGCAACTGTTTCAACAATTGGTAAAGCGTTACCAGAATCTGGTCCTGCTTTGGAAACACCTGCTCCACAAAAAGCAACTGTAACTAAAAACGATAACTACACTGCGCCACAAAAAGCAAATATTGTTGAGCTTAAATTGAAAAGCGATTCAAAAAAGTAATTTTGGGTACGGCCTTCGGAGGGAAGGCTGATAATTTTAGACGGGAGAAAAAAGGAGGATATGTATGTCTTCCTTTTTTTTGGTTTAAACAGTACTTCGGCAGTCGGCTTTCGGCTGTCAGATTTTAAGATTAATAGATTTTTGGGCTGGCTACAAAAAATTCATAGCGAAATGGATTTCCAAATTTTCGATATCAAAAACGGTATAACGCCTTATTGTTCTTCCTTTTATAAGCTGACCGATAATCGACTGAAATTATGATCCGATATTTTCTTCCTTTCTCCTTTTTGTTTCTTGCTGCCTTCATTATTTCTCCCGAAGCAAAACAGAAAAATCTTTTTAACGGAAAAAATTTCGATGGATGGGAAGGTGACACAGTGAAAACCTGGCGTGTAGAAAACGGAACAATCGTTGGCGGATCTTTAACAGAAACCGTACCGCATAACTTTTTTCTGTGTACCAAAAAGACTTACGCAAATTTCAATCTGAAAGTTAAATTCAAACTCACCGGAACAGAAGGATTTATTAATACCGGCGTCCAATTCAGAAGCAAACGTGCCGAAAAGCCGGATTATGAAATGGTAGGTTACCAGGCCGATCTGGGTGACGGATATTGGGCAAGTTTATATGATGAATCCCGCCGGAACAAAACGCTGATCGCGCCGGATTCGATGCTGATCAAAAAAATACTGAAACGTGGTGACTGGAATGAGTACGAAGTAAAATGTGAAAACCGACGCATCCGGATTCTGCTGAACGGAACACAAACCGTAGATTATACTGAAACTGATCAATCCATACCACAAAGCGGACTAATCGGTTTACAAATTCATGGCGGCGGAAAAGCGCAGGTTGCTTACAAGGATTTGTTTATTCAGGAACTGTAATTTCCATTATTCCGCTTTTTTAAATTTTAGCTCCACTCTCGTCATCTGCGGATAGTTGTATGCTGTGCTTTGCGTTTTCATACTGAAAGAATCGTTGAAAACATCATTTGGATCAATTGTCCATTCTCCTCCTTTTGCTGCCGCCGGATCTGCTGAAAAAACAGTGATATTTTTGTCATTCGTTTTCCACTTCAAAGTCATCGGATTTGTTTCGCCTTTGAAATAACCTGTAAAAGTACCGTCCTTGTTAAACTTCACATTTTCCATATATCTTTCAAAACTTGGTCCGCCAAATTGCTGGATAAGTTTTCCGTCCTTAAAAACCGGCGCGTCATTTGCATCGATTTCATTGATAATCCATTTTTCATTAGCAATCAATCTTTCTGCAGCTTCTTTTGCGTCACTCGGCGGCATTATTGCAGCTAATATTTATGATAACAAAGAAAAGAAGAAACAGAGCTACAAATGTTTTTCTGATACGCATATATAAATTGGTTTTGAATTATCGGCTTTACATAGATAAAATCAAAATTTCTGAAATACGTCGGTTTTGCAGGATTAATTTAATTCAAACAATTCGATTTTTCCGATAAGCCTGATTTGATTTTTCAACAATTAGAAATGCTACTATTTCAACCATTTTGACGCACTTTTCTTAGCTAACAATTTCTTAATATTTCATGCACAATTTTAACATTTGTGCACATGTTCAAACATGTACATTTGCAACGTTTTAAACACAGCCGGAAAATGATAATTCCTCAAATTAATTCAAAAGTGCCAAAATAAAAATCCTCCTTTCGTAAGGCAAGACACCATTCAATAGACATGTCCGGTAACGCCGGACGCTACTCACTTAAATCTGAAATAATAATTTTTATCCCGCAAAATGTGGGCTGGAAAAGTATTGCCTAATATTTCACTAAAACGTTTTATGAAAAAAACCTTACACAAATTTACAAGTCAACTAAAATGGTGGATCTGTGCGTTGGCGCTGTGTTCATCCTTTTCAGCATTTGCCCAATCTTCCCAAATGAAAGGGAGCGTTCAGGATGAAAAAGGACAGCCGCTTATTGGCGTTTCTGTAATCCTTAAAGAATCCGCCAATGCCGAAACGCGCGGTACAACTTCGGATATCGACGGGAATTTCATTTTCAATAACCTGCGTGAAGGATCAGCTTACGATTTGACATTCAGTTATATCGGTTATGAAAAACAAGTTGTGAACGGATTTCTGATCCGTCCGGCAACAGATAACAAACTGGACGTGAAGCTAAATCCATCTTCTGCAAATCTTGAAGAAGTGGTTGTGACGGCTTTGGGTGTCAAAAAAGAAGTGAAACGTATCGGTTATGCGGTTCAGGAAGTGAAAGGGGAAGATCTCGTAAAAGCCAGAGATTCAAACCCGATCACAGGTCTGACGGGTAAAGTTGCCGGACTTTCCGTAGCCATGAACCCGGAATTATTAGGCTCTCCTTCCTTATTGTTAAGAGGAAACCAGATTTCTCTATATGTAGTTGACGGCGTGCCGATTAGCTCAGATACCTGGAATATCAGTCCGGACGATATTGAAACCTATACCGTTTTGAAAGGACCAGCCGCTGCTGCATTATATGGTAGTCGTGCGCAATACGGTGCGATTTTGATCACCACAAAAAAAGCCGGCAAAAAGAAAGGTTTTACGGTTGAATTCAATTCTACAAATTCAGTTGATAAAGGATTTATTGCCGTTCCGCATACACAGCATGAATATGGTGGCGGTATGTACGGACAATATGCTTTTGCTGACGGTTTCGGTGGAGGTTTGCAAGATGCTCAGTATCAGCTTTGGGGGCCAAAATTCAAGGGTCAGTTGCTTCCTCAATATGACGGTGCTTATACTCCCGACCAGACCTACACAACAACTTTTGGCGATCTTACTTACAAAGGCCATATCAAACCGGAACCTTATGTAAACCGTGGTTATGTGGATGGAAAAAGTAACCTTGACCGCTTTTTACGTGCAGGTTTTCAAACAACAAATAACATAAATCTATCCGCTTCGGGTGATAAATATGCTTTGCGTTTTTCTTTGTCGCATTCCAACCAAAAAGGAATTGTGCCCAATACAGGCGTTCGTGTTTTGAACTTCAATACCACAGCTTCTTACCAGTTGAGCAAACGTCTGACTTTCAATGCCAACGTAAATTTTAACAAAACATATTCTGACAACGTACCGGATGTAACATACGGACCAAACAGTTTGATCTACAATTTATCAGTCTGGACGGGTGATGAATGGAACGTTGATGCGCCGGATATTCGTGGAAAATGGCAGCCAGGCCAGAAAAACGTTAAAATCGTTTTCCCTGAACACGTGCATTATAACAATCCGTGGATGATGGTTGAAGACTGGAAACGTGGTCATGACAAGACGGATATCAACGGATATATGTCCCTGAATTACAAACTTGACGAACATTTAAACGTTACCGGTCGCTCACAGATCACCACTTATTCATTGTTCCGTTCTGAGAAAATGCCATGGGGTGCGTTCACTTATGCACGGACTTTGGGACAGGGTGATTACCGTGAAGACAGACGCAATATGTTTGAAAATAATACCGATGTTCAGGTTAACTACAATTATAATATAGGTCGTCTGATCAACCTTTCCGGTTTGGTAGGAGGTAGTCTTCGTAACTTCAATTACAACTCCAATTTCACGTCGACGGATTATCTGGTTATCCCGAATGTCTACAACTTCAACAACAGTTTGAACCAGTTGATGACGAATAATTTCAATTCAAAAATGCGTGTGATCAGTTCTTACGCTTCTTTGGATGCCTCGATTGGAAAATACGCAACGATTTCAGCAACAGGTCGGATAGACAAGTCGTCTGCTTTGCCAAATGGTAGTAATGTATATTTCTATCCAAGCGTTTCGGGAGCTTCTGTGATCTCGGATTATGTGAAAATTCCTGAAATCATTTCTTTCCTGAAAGTGCGCGGATCCTTCGCAACGGTACACGGTGATGCAACTTCAACGCAGATCGGTGCTACGCCTTTTAATGTTTACACCACTTTGGGCGGATCAACAGCAGGAACTTTGACAACCGCGTTTTCTCAATATGGTAATAATTATTTGAGCCCATATGGAGGTCCGGATTATTCTTTGCAGGCTGTTTATTCAACGAGTAAACCTTATAATAATGTAACAGCAGCGAATTCTTCGGGAAGTATTTATGACCCAAATATCAAAACTTTCAACAGAAAAACTTTCGAAGAAGGAATTGATATGCGTTTCCTTGCCAACCGTTTGGGATTGAGCGCTACGGTTTTCCAATATATCGACGGACCGAGGATTTTGGCTAACGCGATTTCACCTTCAACGGGTTACGCTTCCTATTATATCAATGCACTGAAAACGAAGAAAAACGGTGTTGAGATTTCTTTGAGCGGTACGCCGATTAAAAATGAAAATTTCTCATGGGATGTAATGGCCAACTGGTCGACGTTCAAAGAAGTTTACAGTGAATTGCCTCCGGGACAAAGCAACTACAATACTTTCTTCAAAAAAGGCGACCGTACGGATAAATTGTATTCAACTGGTTTTGTAAAAGCGCCGGATGGACAAATCGTTTATGACGCAGGTGGAAAACCGTTGAAAAACCCGATCAACCAGTTTTTAGGCTACATGAATGCCGATTATATGTGGTCGATCAACAACAGATTTAAGTACAAAAACATGACCATGAGTTTCCAGTTTGACGGAAGCGTTGGCGGAATTATTTCAAACCGTCTTTATTCTTTGACCATGCAGGGCGGTGCTAATGCGGCAACAGTTCAGGGAGCTCTTGGGAAATCACGATTGGATGATGATACTAATGCAGGTGTAAGTAATTACAAAGGAACCTATGTGGGGGATGGTGTTCAGGTTTCCAATGAAGTGGCGATTAAATATGATAACCTTGGAAATATTACCAACTATTCTGATCTGAAATTTGCTAAAAACACAGCAACAAGTACGGTACAAACCTGGGCGACACAGTATTACGGTCAAATCCAGGAAGGTATGTTAACGAGCAAAACCTATGCGAAACTTCGTGAAGTGGTGATTGGATATAACCTGCCAAAAAGCTGGCTGCAAGGCACTTTCATAGATAAAGTTTCCGTGTCCGTTCTTGGGCGTAACCTGTTGTATTTCTACAAAGACAACAAATATAAAGGTATTGATGTAGAGCAATTTAACGGAGCAACTGCCGCTTCTGGTCTGCAAACGCCAACGACACGCCGTTACGGAGTGAACTTAAACATTGTGTTCTAATTAAGATTTGAAAATGAAAAGATATATAAAGCAAATAGTAACACTGGCGTTGCTGGTGTCGCTGGGAACGGGTTGTCAGGAAAGTTTTGATGAGCTGTATGTTAATCCAAACAAGCCAACGGATGTGCCTGCATCCCTTTTATTTAACCAGGTTTTGAATACGATGCTGGAATCGCCGGGCGGACAACTTGACCGCACCAATCAGTATCAATTACAAAACAATTCCTACTTCGGGAATAATCAATACAATTTTGGAGCAGGAAGTCAATTGTACGGTACGCTTACAAATGTTGTGAATATGGAAAAACAGGCAACCGTTTCCGGAGCCGCTGATTTGAACCCATATCATGCTTTGGGCAAGTTTTTCAGAGCTTATTATTTTACAAAAATGAGTCTTGAAACGGGAGATATTCCAATGTCAGAAGCTTTGCAGGGAGCAACGGCTTTAATGCCAAAATATGATTCGCAGAAAACTGTTTTCCAAAACAGTCTGACAATGCTTGAAGAAGCAAATGCGGATCTTACGCAGTTAATCGCCAAAAATGACGTGACTTTGACAGGTGATATGTATTTCTCAAACAGTCTGGCGGCGTGGCAAAAAGTGGTGAATACTTTCCGTTTGCGTTTGCTGATTCATCTTGAGTAAAAAGGCAACTACTGATGCAGATTTGAACGTTGCGCAACAATTTGCAATGATCATCAATGATCCGGTTAAATATCCGATCATGACCAGCAGTGCCAACGAATTGAAATATACCTGGTTGAATCCAACAAACCGCTATCCTTTAAACAAGGAAACTTTTGCAAACGGCGCATTAAATAACAGCACTTCAACCTACGTAAGTTTATTAACTGACCGCAAAGATCCACGTGTTTTCGTTACAACGGATCCGGCTCCGGGATTGGTTACAGCTGGCGGAAGTCCTACTGATTTTTCATCCTTCAAAGGCGGTGATATCGGCCAGGATATGGGTGCTTTGGCGAGCCAGAATGGGGGAGGTGTTTTGAGTTATATCAATCGTTACCGTTATTATTCAGGTTATACGGGCGAGACGACAGCGATTATTGGATTCACTGAAATGTGTTTCAATATCGCCGAAGCAATAAACCGTGGATGGATTACAAAAGGACCTTTGGGAGATGCTGAGGCATATTACAATGCAGGAATCAAAGCGTCGATGAGTTTTTATTCAATTCCGACAAAAGGTGCCATGACAGTTTATTCTCTTCCATTGGGTGTTCCCGTTGCCGGTCCTTATGTTTCATCAACGGTTAATGTTGATTACGATGCTTACTACGCGCAGCCAACAGTTAAATATGCCGGAAACAATGAAGCGGGTTTGAAGCAGATTTTAGAACAAAAATACATAGCCTTTTATCTAAACAGCGGTCTGGAAGCCTATTTCAACTGGCGCAGAACGGGCGTTCCTGTTTTCAAAACAGGCGTTGGAACAGGTAATAATGGTAAAATCGCTTTGCGTTACAAATACCAGGCTGCCGAGCAATCTGCCAATACAGCGAACTACAATGCTGCTATTACTCAGTATAATAATGTTGATGACGTGAACGGTGTCATGTGGTTATTGAAATAAAAATTATCCCGCAGATTTTACTTTCAGGTAAAATCTGCGGGTTCATTATTTAAAATTAAATATGAAAAACAAAGCACTTATTCTGGCCGTTTTGTCAGTTTTTACTTTTTCAAAAACGGTTGAGGCAAACAATTTTCCTGCAGATTCTCTGCATCATGGCGTTACAGCGCATCGTGGAAATTCTATCAAATATCCGGAAAACACATTACAGGCTTTTCAAAGCGGAATTGATCTGGGAGCAGACTGGGTTGAACTTGATATTTATAAATCAAAAGATGGCAAAATTGTTGTTCTGCATGATCCGACAACCAAAAGGGTAGGTGATATCGATCTGACAATCGCCAATTCAACTTACGAAGAATTGAAAAAAGTAGACATCGCTACTGATTTTCGTACAAGAAATGGAAAGACGTTTGCTGAATGTCCGGCACAGCATATGCCGCTTTTGGAAGATGCTGTCAAGCTGATCATGAAACAGAAACAGACACACTTGTCTATTCAGCCCAAAGCAGATTGTGTTGCCGAAGCGATTGAAATTGTAAGAAAACTGAAAGCCGAAAATATGGTTGGTTTCAATGACGGAAGTTTGAAATATATGTCGGATGTAAAAAGAATTGCTCCGAAAATTCCGGTTTTCTGGGACAGACTTCCGACCACCAATGTGGATGAAGATATCAAAATCGCCAAGGAAAAAGGATTTGAAACGCTTGTAATTCACTTCAAAGGAATCACCGAAGAAACGGTTCAAAAAGTAAAAGCATGCCGGACTTCATATTGGTTCATGGACAATTAATGATCGTGAAACTTTGGAGAAATTACTAAAAGTTGGCGTGGAACGCATTTACACGGATGATCCGGCTTTGTTAATTTCCATTAAGAACAATTGGGTGAAATAGGTGCGAAAACGGTGCAGCGCACCAAAATACTTGTAGCAAGAAATAGTACTTTCGCCATAAGGTGCAGAGCACCGCAATATTTTTTGCTGAATCACTAATTTTTGCCAAAAAAACGATAATCAAAACCACCAACATGAAACACATATTATTAACAATTCTTACCGGAACCATACTTTCCACAACCGCATTCGCCCAACAAAAACTAGACGTTCAGGCACACCGCGGCGGTATGGCTTTATATCCTGAAAATACGGTTACCTCAATGATCAATGCCGTAAAACTGGGTGCAAAAACCTTGGAACTGGACTGTGTTATTTCAGCAGACGGAAAAGTCGTAGTTTCTCACGATTCATACATGTCATCTGATTTTATGTTGAAACCGGATGGTTCGCAAATCTCAAAAAGTGAAGAAAAAAGTCTGGCACTTTACAAAATGCCGTACGACAGCATCCGGAAATTTGATGGTGGTAGCAAGCCGCATCCACGTTTTCCGGAACAAAAGAAAATGAAAACATACAAACCATTACTTTCGGATTTGATAGACAGTGTGGAAGTTTATGTAAAGAAAAATAAACTGAAACCTGTTTATTACAATATGGAAACCAAAATTTCTCCGGCAGGCGACGGCGTTTATAATCCGGCTCCGGACGTTTTTGTTTCACTGGTAATGGACGTGATCAAAAAGAAAAAAATCGAAAACCGTACAACCATTCAATCTTTTGATCCACGCACTTTGCAGATTTTGCACAAGGAAAATGCAAAAGTAAAACTTGCATTTTTGCTGATGAACAAGGATAGTTTTGATGATAATATCACGAAACTGGGTTTCAAACCCGATATTTACAGTCCATATTACACACTTGTGAATGAGGAATTGGTAAAAAAAGCGCACGAAAATAAAGTTCTCGTTTTGCCATGGACCGTTGATGAAGAAAAAGATATGTCTCAGTTGGCGGCTTATGGTGTAGATGGAATTATCACAAACCAGCCAGACCGGATGATCAAACTTTTCGGAAGTTACCAGACCAAATAGAGAAAATATTCAAAATCGCAAATTAGAAATAATTTAAATAGCCAGTATGCTTTATATGCTTACTGGCTTTTTTTATATTTATCAGGCACAATTTTAATGTTATCACTGAAAACGTTGTTACCAAGTTTTAGAAATCAGTCAATAAATTAATTCCCATGAAAGCAATCTGGAACCACGAAGTAATTGCCGAAAGTGACGAGACCATTGTTGTCGAAAACAATCACTATTTCCCGACTCCAATCGGTAAATAAGGATTATTTGATCGAATCAGCGACACATACAACCTGCCCATGGAAAGGCGAAGCTTCCTATTATACTTTGGAAGTTGACGGAAGATCAAACCCTGATGCGGCCTGGTATTATCCTGAACCAAAAGAAGCTGCTCAAAATATCAAAAATTATATTGCCTTTTGGAAAGGTGTTAAAGTAGAAGCCTAAAACCACACTATGAAATACGACGCAATTGTAATCGGCTCCGGCCAGGCAGGTACGCCACTTTCTAAAAAGCTTGCCGCAGCAGGAATGAAAACTGCTTTAATTGAAAAAAGATGGGTAGGCGGAACCTGCGTAAATGACGGATGCTCGCCTACAAAAGCGATGATATCTTCTGCAAAACTGGCCTGGTCGGTTGCTAACAGCGAAAAGCTGGGTATTCATGTCGGTGGTTATACCGTTGATCTGCATGAAATTCTGGAACGAAAAAATGAGATCGTTTTAAGTATGCGCGGCAATTCTGAAAAGGGAATTCTGAAAACGGAAAACCTGGATCTGATTTACGGAACATGCGACTTTTACCGGAGAAAAAGAAATTACCGTAAAACTGAATAATGGAGAAACCCAGGTTTTGACTGCGGATAAATTTTTCCTGAATGTCGGAGAACACCCTTCTATTCCTGAAATTGAAGGAATAGAAAAAATTGATTACCTGACTTCAACCAGTATCATGGAATTGGATGAAATTCCTGAACATCTGGTGATTATCGGTAGTGGTTATATTGCACTGGAATTCGGACAAATGTACCGTCGTTTTGGTAGTAAAGTGACGATTCTGGAACAATCAGAACGGATTTTACATCGTGAAGATGAAGATATTGCTGATGAAATAGTCAAGATTTTTAAAGAGGAAGAAATAGAAATTTTAACCGATTGCAGAGTCGAATTAATTAAAAAGGAAGATGGAAATATAAATGTCTTTCTAAGTGTTGATGAGACCTCAAAAAATATTTCCTGTTCGCATGTTTTGGTAGCAATCGGAAGAAAACCTAATACTGCTGATTTAGGTCTGGATGTTGCAGGTGTTGAAATGACTGAAAAGGGCTATATTCAGGTCAATGATAAGCTGGAAACATCTAAGGAAGGAATTTATGCTTTGGGCGATGCAAAAGGCGGACCGGCATTTACGCACATCGCGTATGATGACTACCGGATCATTCAGGAAAATGTAATCGAAAAAGGAGATGCTTCAATAAAAGATCGCCTTGTGCCTTATTGCATGTTTATAGATCCGCAACTGGGACGCGTTGGCATTACAGAACAGGAAGCCAAGGAAAGTGGAAAAAATGTTATTGTTGCTACAATTCCAAATACAAGCGTTGCCCGAGCTATCGAAACGGGTGATACACGCGGTATGATGAAAGCAGTTGTTGATGCTGATTCAGGAAAAATTCTGGGTGCATCTGTATTGGCCGCAGAAGGTGGCGAAGTGGTAACGATTCTGCAAATGGCAATGATTGGCGGTGTTACTTACGAACAAATAAAAAATGGCGTTTTTGCACATCCGACTTATGCTGAATCGCTTAACAATTTGTTTATGACTTTGGATAAGTAATTATTCGATATTGATTACATGTAGTAAAATTATATTTTTTAAAAATGATAAACTGATACTAAACGTCCCTGATGATCATTGCCCAAAATATCAGTAAAGATTTCAACGGTATTCATGCAGTAAAAAATATTTCCTTTGAAGTTAAGGAAGGCCAGACTATGGTTTTTCTGGGCACCAGTGGCTGTGGGAAAACGACAACGCTAAAAATGCTGAACAGGTTAATTGAGCCTTCATCAGGAAATATTACGATCAACGGACAGGATATTTTTTCCTCCAAACCAGAAATTTTAAGACGAAGTATTGGTTACGTTTCTCAAAATAATGGTCTTTTTCCTCATTACACTGTTGCGGAAAATATTGCAGTTGTACCGAATCTTTTAGGCTGGGAAAAGGAGATAATCAGGAAAAGATCGGAAGCCTTATTAGAACAATTAAAACTGCCCGTTGCAGAATATGCCAATAAATATCCCGATGAATTAAGCGGTGGACAAAAGCAAAGAGTAGCCATTGCACGTGCGCTTGTTTCCGATCCGCCGGTTTTGTTGATGGACGAACCTTTCGGTGCGCTGGATCCGATCACAAGAGCCGGAATCCGTAAAGAATTTCAGGAATTGCCGGAATTGAAAAGTAAAACGATTGTTCTGGTAACCCACGATGTGCAGGAAGCCTTTGAACTGGGTGATCAGATTTGTCTGATGGATAAAGGAGTGATTGTTCAAACAGGTACGCCAAGGAATTGATTTTCAATCCAACCAATGATTTTTCCAAAAGTTTTTTCAATCACCAAAGATTACAACTTGAACTAAGTGCGCTGAAATTCAGAAATATTTGGAATGAACTTGCCGATGCTGAAAACACTTTAATAGCCTCACTAAACAGCAGTCAAAGTTTATGGGAAGGGATGGAATTGTTGTCTGAAAAGAATGAGGAAAAACTGATTGTAAAAGATGAAGAAAGTAATTCGTTAAAAGAAATCTCAATACAGACAATTCAGTCTGTTTACCTTGAAATAAAAAGAAAGCGATGACGGAGCAGCAAAATCTCTGGCAGTTTATGATGCAGCAATCTGATAAATTGTTGTCTCAAACCGTCACGCATATTGGTTTAACCTGTATTTCTCTTTCTGATTGCCGTTGCAGTTGGTTTACCGCTTGGAATCTGGATTTCTGAAAAAAAGAAAGCAGCCTGGGCTGTGCTTGGTATTGCCGGAATTTTGCAAACAATTCCCAGTATTGCTTTACTTGGGTTTTATGATTCCACTTTTGGGAATTGGCGCTTTTCCGGCCATTGCGGCACTTTTTCTTTACGCTTTGTTGCCCATTATTCGAAATACTTATACCGGAATTACCAGTGTAGATCAGGGGATTACCGAATCTGCACGTGGTATGGGAATGAGCAAATGGCAGATTTTATTCAATGTTGAATTGCCTCTGGCGATGCCGGTTATTCTTGCCGGTATCAGAACTGCAACCGTTATTAATGTTGGCGTTGCAACCTTGGCTGCCTATATCGCAGCGGGTGGTTTGGGAGAATTTATTTTTGGCGGAATTGCGCTTAAACAATACCAATATGATTCTGGCCGGTGCAATTCCATCTGCATTGCTGGCCATTATTCTGGATTTTCTGCTTTCCCTATTTCAAAAAGCAAAGTTGAAAACGATGCGGAAAGTTTCAGTTAGTTCTACCGGTAATACTTGTTGGTGTGTTCCTCATTTTATATTATTCCTCGTGCACAGGTAAAAGTACTGGCAGGTTTTACACCGGAATTTATGGGCCGGGAAGATGGATATCTGGGACTTAAAATCAAAATACAAACTGGATATTCCCACCGTTGTGATCAGTGATGCGGTGATGTATAAAGCTGCTTTTGAAAATAAACTGGATGTGATCAGCGGATACAGTACCGATGGCCGGTTGAAGGCTTATGATCTGGTAACCTTAAAGGATGACAAAGCGATTTTTCCGCCCTATTATGCAGCACCGTTAGTTCAGACAGGATGTTTTGGAAAAATATCCGGAATTGCAGCCGGCACTTGATATTCTTTCCGGAGTAATTAATGATTCCATCATGACGGAACTGAATTACAAGGTTGATTATCTGAAACAATTGCCGGAAAAAGTCGCACTGGATTTTATGCTGGAAAAAGGTTTGTATAAAAAACCGCAAAATTCTAATAGTGAAAGTGTTGTAAGATTAGGTTCAAAGATTTTTGCCGAACAATATATCCTGATCAATATGTATAAAATGCTGATTGAAGGAAATACAAAATTAAAAGTTGTAACCAGAACCGGACTTGGGGGAACGAAAATCTGCTTTGATGCATTAACAAATAATGAGATTGACATGTACCCGGAATACACCGGAACGGGCTTGCTTGTGATCCTCAAACCAGACAAAAAAACACTCGACGGAATGATTGACAGCCGCGACAAGGTTTTCAACTTCGTTCAAAAAGAATTCTCAGATCAATATAAATTAAGCTGGCTGAAACCGATTGGTTTTAATAATGCCTATGCGCTGATGATGCGCAGAAGTCAGGCACAATCATTGAATATAAAGACCATTACAGATTTAAAACTTTATTTGTCTAATGAAAACCACCAACATTAGGGAAAGATATAATGTCGTCAGAAAGTATACTGAACAGCTTTGTCAACCTCTTGAAACAGAAGATTATGTACCGCAGCCAGTTCCTTTCGTAAGTCCCCCAAAGTGGCATCTGGCGCATTCAACATGGTTTTTTGAAACATTTATATCTGAAAAATCACCTTCCCGAATACCGGGTTTTTGATGAAACTTTCAATTATTTATTCAACAGTTATTACAACAATGTAGGCGATCGCGTGCTGCGAACCGACAGGGGAAATATTACGCGACCGAAGGTTTCATATGTGTATGCATACCGTCAATATGTGGATGAGCATATGGACAAATTTTTGGAAACACTTGAAGATGAAAAGTTGCTGACCTTAATTGAATTAGGCCTTCATCACGAGCAGCAACATCAGGAATTACTGGTTACGGACATCAAATATATTCTAGGTCATAATCCTACTTTTCCGGTTTACAAGCAAGGACATAATCTGGTTGATGATGTAAATTCGGAAACCGGTTTTGCTACATGTTTCCGAAGGTGTTTATGAAATTGGTCATCAAGGTGAAGGTTTTTGTTTTGATAATGAACTAGGTCGGCATAAGGTCTATTTGCAGGATTTTGAAATCAGCAAGGCGCTCGTTACCAATGAGGAATATATAGAATTTATTGAAGCCGGTGGTTATCAGGATTTTAATTTGTGGCTGGATGAAGGTTGGTCGTGGGTGAATGAAAATGCCATTGATTCTCCTATGTACTGGCATAAAATAAATGGAGAATGGTTTTATTTCACCTTAGGTGGATTACAAAAACTGAATCCCAAAGCAATCCTTTCACACGTCAGTTTTTTCGAAGCCTGGGCTTATGCGCAATGGAAGGAAATGCGCCTGCCAACGGAGTTTGAATGGGAAATCGCTTCTGATCAATTTTCCTGGGGTACACGGTGGGAATGGACGAATAGTGCTTATCTGGCCTATCCAAATTTTACCAAAGCAAAAGGCGCAGTGGGAGAATATAACGGCAAATTCATGATCAACTGCATGGTTTTGAGAGGCGCTTCGGTAGCCACTTCACCAGATCATAGCCGAAAAACATATCGTAACTTTTTTCACACCAACGAACGCTGGCAATACACCGGAATTCGATTGGTAAAATAGCTTTCGGCTTTCGGCGGTCAGCAATCGGCTTACGATCCGGTTTTGAAAGCCGATTGCTGATGGCCGACAGCCGCAACATCAACCTACTTAAATATGGAAACCACTACAACCAGCACTACTTCTACTTTTGAACAGGATATTGACGAAGGATTAACTGCTCCTTTGAAAAATATTTCATCGAAATATTTCTATGACGATCTGGGCAGTGTGATTTTTCAGGACATTATGAAAATGCCTGAATATTACCCTACACCCTGTGAATTCGAAATTTTATCTCTTCAGGGAGAAAATATAATAAAAAAGCTGGATTTCAATGAGCCTTTTAATATTGTCGAATTTGGTGCAGGTGATGGTATTAAAACCCGTCAGCTTATTGAAAAAACTTCTGGAAAATCAGGTTGATTTTACCTATGTTCCCATCGATATTTCACAAAAAGCGATTGAAGAGCTGGAAGCGAATATGCTTGGATATCTGCCAGGTTTGAAAATCAGATCCATTGTTGGAAATTATTTTTCAGTGATTGATGAATTGTCAGAAATGGAGCAACCGGGATTATTTCTTTTTCTGGGAAGTAATATTGGTAATTATCAGGAAGATGAAGCGAATGATCTTTTGGAACAATTTAACAGTCATATGAAAAGTGGCGACAAGCTTTTGATTGGATTTGATCTTCAAAAAAATCCGGCGATAATTCGTGAATGCATATGACGATAGTCAGGGAATTACCAAAGCATTCAATATGAATTTGTTGCAGAGAATGAACCGTGAATTAGGGGCAAATTTCAAGAAAGAATTTTTTGATTTTTATTCACATTATAATCCATTAAACGGCGAGGTCAGAAGTTATCTGGTTAGTCTGAAACAGCAGGAAGTTTACATTTCCAAAATTGATAAAACATATTCTTTCCGTCAGAATGAATTGATATGGACAGAGTTGTCTAAAAAATATACGATTGCTGAAATTGAGAATCTTGCCAGCAACAATGGCTTTGAGCTTGTTGAGCATTTTCTGGATTGCAAACATTATTTTACGGATAGTTTGTGGACGAAATAATTTCTAAATTTACATAGATAAGAAAACTGGCTTTACTTAAATAGTGAAGCCTTTTTCAATGTATATGTTGTTGATATAATCGATTTTCCCGAATCTGCTAACAGATTTGCTAACTTTGGTGATACCAGTTTATGTGTTGCCAATAACCTTTCTGTAAACCAAATCCTAAATACAATTGTCATGGAAGTCGCTATTAACGAAGTTACCGTTGAAGACCTGAAATTGATTGAGCTATTAAAAGAAGTTCCTGATTATCAGTTGCAATGGTATATTAGACGAAAGTGAACACAAAATCCTGAAAGAAGGGGATATTTTTGCGAAAATCAATCAGCCTGTTGTTTATACCCACATTATTCTTCGCGGACGAATTGAACTTTATCGTCTGCAAAACAATAATAAATCCAAGATAGCAGATCTTGTCGCTGGCAATATCACCGGAATTTTGCCTTTTTCAAGAGCCAAGATCATGCCTGCCAGTGCGGTTTGTCTTGAAGAAACGGAACTTTTGTCGCTGCCTGTTGAGAAGATGAGGGAGCTGATCCAGAACTCATTATGAGCTGACACAAGTGCTTGTGCATGTGATGGCATCACGGATCAGGGAATTTACGGAATTGGAACAACAGAATGAGAAAATGATGGCGCTCGGAAAACTTTCGGCAGGTCTTGGCGCATGAGCTGAACAATCCTGCCGCAGCTATTGTGAGAGGTTCGGTTTCTCTTGAAAAACATTTGCAATGTCTTCCTGATGCGTTCAAACAATTAATTTCCATCCGTTTGGATACGGATGATATTAATAAGGTAAATGACAAAATCCACAAAGCACTTGATAATAAAGAGCGTCCGGTTTTGACGATGATGGAGCGGGCAGACAAGGAAGATGAAATTACAGATTGGCTTGACGATCAGCCTGGAATCAAAAATGTCTACGACATGGCTGAAAATTTTGTTGAATTTGGGTTGTCGATTGAAGATCTTGAAGAAATTAAAAGTCATATTCCGGAAGGAAAACTATCGCCATTGCTAATCTGGATAAATAATAGTTTTACCACGGAGCGGATGGTTTCCGAAATCGGAATCGCATCCAAAAGAATTTCGGATCTTGTTAATTCTGTCAAAACTTTCACCCACATGGATGGGGGAGGCGACAAGGTTTTTGCTGATATCCGTACAGGAATTACGAATACAATGACGATGTTAAATTATAAAATAAAGAAAGGAAATATAACGGTCAATGAGGAATTTGACGAAAATCTTCCACCTGTAAAAGCGATGATTGGTGAGTTGAATCAGGTTTGGACAAACCTGATCGACAACGCGACAGATGCACTGGAAAATACAGAAAACCCGCAATTGACTTTAAAAACCAGACAGGATAGGGAATTTGTTTGTGTGTCTGTGATTGACAACGGACCGGGAATTCCTGATGATATTAAGAATAAAATTTTTGATCCGTTTTTTACAACCAAAAAAATCGGACAAGGTACCGGATTGGGATTGGATGTTGTGACCAGAATCGTAAAACAACACAAAGGTACGATCAGCGTGACATCGGAGCCTGGAAGAACCGAGTTCATCGTTTGCTTTCCAATTAATGCACAATAACCTTCACTAAGTAAACAAGATCATATGGGGTTGCCAATTATTTTTTCAATTGATGATGATGCGCAGGTTTTAAGGGCCATCACCCGCGACCTAAAATCCAAAGTACCGGGATACATATCGTGTACTGAGTACGGATTCAGTCAAAGAGGCGCTGGAAAGTTTGATGGATCTTCAAAATAAAGGAGAAGAAGTAGCGATTTTTATTTCTGATCAACGCATGCCTGAAATGCAGGGTGTTGATTTTTTACAAAAAGCAAAAAAGATATTTCCGGATGCAAAACGTGTTTTGTTAACCGCATATTCTGATACGGATGCAGCCATAAAAGCGATCAATGATGTTCAGCTGGATTATTACCTGATGAAACCGTGGGATCCTCCGGAAGAAAAATTATATCCCGCGATTGATGATTTGCTAAATGACTGGCAGGCTGATTATCGTCCTGATTTTAAAGGTATTAAAGTAATTGGTTATCAATTTTCACCAAAATCACATCAGATCAAGGATTTTCTTTATGGGAATTTGATTCCTTATACCTGGATGGATATTGAAACCAGTGATCAGGGAAAATTGATCTGTTCGACCAATCATTTTGAAACGGCTGATTTTCCGGTAGTAATTCTTGAAGACGGTACTTTGATGAAAAATCCGGCCGTTCTGGATATTGCTACAAAAATTGGTTTGAATGCGACCGTAAAGCAGCAGATTTATGACGTAATCATTATTGGTGCTGGCCCTGCTGGATTGGCGGCTTCGGTTTACGGTGCTTCGGAAGGATTAAGTACACTTTTGATCGAGCGAAAAGCACCAGGTGGACAGGCTGGAACGAGTTCAAGAATTGAGAATTATCTTGGTTTTCCTTCCGGACTTAAGTGGTGCGGATCTAACACGCAGAGCGGTAACGCAAGCAACCAGATTCGGAACGGAAATCCTTTCTCCTCAGTCTGTTAAAGAGATTAAAGTAAAAGATAAATACAAAACGATTGTTCTCGAAGACGATACGGAAATTACTGCAAAAGCGGTTGTCATAACAACGGGCGTAGATTATCGTAAACTGGAAACGCAGGGAATTGAAGATTTTACGGGGAAAGGAATTTACTACGGCGCAGCAAATACGGAAGCCACCTCTTGCGGAAATAAGGAAGTTTATATTTTGGGAGGAGGAAATTCTGCCGGACAAGCTGCGATGTACCTTTCCAAATTTGCGACGCATGTTTATATCATTGTTCGTAAAACGGATCTGAGTTCTTCCATGTCCCAGTATCTGATCGATCAAATTTCGACAACAGAAAATATAACAATTCTTGGTTGTACTGAAATTCTTGAAGCTTGTGGAGAAAATCATTTACAAGGCTTGAAACTGGTTGATTTGAATACAAGCGAGCAGCGTTCGGTATCTGCTGATGCATTATTTATCTTCATTGGAGCGAAACCGTATACGGATTGGGTTGGTCTGGAAATTATCAAAAATAGCAAAGGTTTTATCGAAACTGGTCGCGAAATGAATAATTATAAAGACTTCAAACGCGTTTGGAAAGTGGATAGGGATCCTTATTTGCTGGAAACAAGTTCCCCTGGTATTTTTGCTGCCGGCGATGTTCGTGCAGGTGCAATGAACAGGGTGACTTCTGCGGTTGGGGAAGGTTCTATGTCAATTAATATGGTTCATCAATATTTAAGCGAAATATAAATGGCAGACGGAATTTGCAGCCACATCAGTGAGATCACTGAGATAAAAACGGCTAAAAAACGAGAATGTGAAGAGTGCGTAAAACATGGCGGCAGATGGGTGCATTTACGTACCTGCCAAACTTGTGGCGTCACCTTGTGCTGTGACGATTCACCATCCACGCACATGACAAAACATTTTCATGAAACAGGACATCCGGTCGTTATTTCATCAGAACCTGGTGAAAAATGGATGTGGTGTTATGTGGATGATTCATTTGTGGAGTATGATTAATTGATAATTTGATTGAAAAGGGAAAACCCGATTCAGATGGATTTATTTGATCCGTTTGAATTGGGTTTTTTTATTCCGTGCGCTGCACCTTTTAACCTGGGTTGTAGATTTTGGTTGCTACAAATATTTCGGTGCTCCGCACCTTTTGACCTGGATAATGGTTTTTGTCCGCTACAAATATTTCGCTGTTCTGCACCTTCTGACCTGGGTTGTGGGTTTTGGTTGCTACAATTATTTCGGTGCGTTGCACCTTTAAATCTGGATATGAAAATGGTGCGGAGCACCCAAATATTTGTAGAAAAGGAGCACCCTTTATTCTCCTAGGTGCAGCGCACCGCAATATTTCATTCCACTATTGTCCCCAAAACTTTATAACAATTCCAATAAATCACTTTTAGACAAAGATTTCAAAATCGAAACATCCGTTTTCACCAGATCATTGGCCAAATCCCTTTTCGAATCCTGCATTTTCATGATTTTCTCTTCGATTGTATCGGGACAAATTAACCGAACGGCAACCACATTTTTCTTTTGTCCAATCCGGTAACTTCTGTCAATTGCCTGATTTTCAACTGCCGGATTCCACCATGGATCAACCAGATAAACATAATCCGCTTCCGTCAAATTTAATCCTACGCCTCCCGCTTTTAGACTGATCAAAAATACCCGAACACCTTCATTATTCTGGAACGATTCAACCTTTTCGGAACGGTTTCTTGTTTGTCCGGTTAAATACTCAAAGGAAATATTTCGGGCTACCAATTCTTTTTTAATCAAATCCAGCATTTTTACAAATTGTGAAAAAACAAGGATTTTGTGCTGCGGAGCTTTACTTTCGATTTGTTCAATCAAAACCTCAATTTTCGCCGAAGCATCACCATAATATTCCTCATCATTAATCAACGCCGGCGAATCACAGATTTGGCGCAGTTTTGTCAATCCGGCCAGGATATTCAAACTTTCTCTTGGTAAATCTCTTTCCTTATGGGTAAGCAAAAAGTGTCTGAATTCGTCAGAATAAGAATCGTAAACTTTCCGCTGTTCCGCACCCATTTCGCAATAAATAACCATTTCCGTTTTGTCGGGAAGTTCGGTTGCAACCTGTTGTTTTGTTCTCCGGAGAATAAAAGGATTTACTTTTTTCTGTAATTCCCTGGCGCGTTTACTATCTTCAAAACGGTCAATCGGAATAGCAAAGTGATTTTTAAACTGAATTTTATTACCCAATAATCCCGGACATGCGAAAGAAAGCTGCCCGTATAAATCATAAGTATTATTCTCAATCGGAGTACCTGTCAGCACAATTTTATTTCTGGATTGCAGCAAACGGGAAGCTTTATAACGCTGTGATTCAGGGTTTTTAATCGCCTGGGATTCATCCAGGAAAATATAATTAAAACGATATTCCTTCAAAAATTTAATATCAGAAAGCAGCGTTCCATAAGAAGTCAGGATGATCTCATAATCGTCAAAATTCTGATGATCTTTCACACGATTAGCACCGTAAACTGTATAGATTTTAATAGATGGAGCAAATTTTTCAACTTCCGCCTGCCAGTTAAAAATCAGCGAAGTGGGCACGACGATGAGATTGGTATTCTGATGTCCCTTGTTTCTCTGAGATAGAATAAATGCGATTATCTGAACCGTTTTTCCTAATCCCATATCATCTGCCAGACAACCGCCAAATCCAAATTCGTCCAGGAAATTCAGCCAGTTTAAACCATCTTTCTGATATTCTCGCAGTGATGTTTTCAGTTCTTTGGGAACTTCAATCGGATTTAATCGATTCAAAATCAGAGAATTTGGAAGAATAAAGCAGCAATTCATTTTTGACGGGCTGGCTTAATACTTCATCTTCATACAATTCCAGAATACTGGTGAAATTTATTTTTGGCGTCCGGATTATTTCTCCGGCAATTTCTCCCGCTTCGAAATATTTCGCGAATTTTTCAATCCAGTCTGTCGGTAAAATTCCCAATGTTCCGTCACCAAGTTCAACAAACTTGCTTTTATTTCTGATGGATTTTGAAAGATGTTTCAGTGTAGCGATCTCTTTCCCGAATTTCACCTGAACACTGGTATTAAACCAATCCGTTCCGCTGTTTATCGTTAACGAAACGGTTGCTTTATTTTGATTTAATTTATTGTTTTTCAATTCACTAAATCCGAGAACTATAATATTCTGATTACTCCATTCTTCAAAAGCATCCAGAAACCAACCTTCATCCAGAAATCTTTCTTTGCTCAGATAAAAATGATCAGTACCAAGCTGATCGTAAAAATCAGGATGCTGTCTCAATAGTGTTGATGTAAACTGCACTTCCAGTTCGTCATCACGTTCAACTGAGAAAGGTTTTCCTTTACTATCAGTAGAATAAATTTGCTTCTTGGAAAGAACCGGAATTTCAATATTTCCGTAACGAATTACCGGCGTAATCAAAATATAATTGTCCAGATCCGATAAATAAATCAGTTGTTGATTTTCTCTTTCAAAACCATTTTCCCGCAGCTGCGTTTGCGTAGCTGATTTCAAATAGGCATAGGTAACACGAATTTTGTCTTCAACTTTTGAAAGAACCGTGTTCTGGAATTCGTCAAACTTGCTTTCGTGAACAAGAATTTTATTATTGTTTTGCTTGAAAAAATCAATCACACGAAGTACATCAGGATTATCAATCAGATGCATCGTGTCATTAATCATGACGAAATAATTGTATCGGATTTTTAAAATTTCCAGAGCAAAGGGTCTTCCATCCACAATAAGCTGACCGGAAACTTCATGGAATTTATCCTTAACATCAACCAGTAATGTAAGATCAATCGGCAAAGTCCGGATTTGAATTGGTATCAATGAAGCGGCGGAAATACTTTCCGACACTTTGGTATCGTGGTAAAATACATCCAGTTTGAGGGGATTTTTCACAAGCGATTTCAAACCATCCATATCCGAATCCGATTTTCCGGAACGATACTGATTATGAAATTTAGAAACACCGGTATAAAATTTTAATTCTTCCGGATTTTCAAGCTTCCAGATCAGGTCAAGCGGATTAACGGAAGTCAGTGGATTTTTCAGTTTTCCTTCTTTCGTCGTTAGTGCTTCAAAGAGCTCAACATAAAAATGATCGTAATATTTATGCTGACCGAAAACGATAATTCTTTTAGAAGTGTCTTTCGGATTTACAGTTTTTGGTAAAAGAGGATTTTGCTTTGGTATTAAATTGTCTTTTAAATAAGTCTTTGTGCTTTCATTAACGGCAAAAAGATGCTTTAATTTTGGCCTGATATCGACTGTTTTATTTGCATAATGAGGCTGAAAATAGTCATCCGGATTCCTTTCATTTTCCAGTCCATAATCCTGTGCAACCAGTTTTATTTGATTATATCTCAGGTTCTTATCGAAAAATATACGCAAATCCCGGCGGTCCATCAAATTATATAAAACCTGAACCATATGTTCGCAAGGTGCTTTTTTTTCGGCACTGCACGGACAGGAAAGTTTAAGGGAATTTTGTTCTTGTTTTACTGAAACGATCACCTGATCCGAAACACCGGAAGTAATAAGAAAAGTGGCAAAATCTACTTCAATGACTTTTGGCTGAATATCGAAAAAACCTCTTTTACTGGTTTCGGTAAGTGAAGAACTATATTTTAATATGAAATTATGATTCAGCTCTGTTACGCTGAAATCTTCGAAAATAAAGTCATTTTTATGATGTTTTAAGGCACTGATCCGCTCGCTTATACCTGGTTTTTTCAGCATTTTGTTGTGACTCCTTAGAATTAATTTGTATTCCCAAAATTTGATTTCAGGTGGTGAAAATAACCTTATTTTAAAGAATTATGCTCATATTTCTGGTTGTGATTGTATTGATAATTTCAATTTAAAGATAGATACTCTAACAAATTATTGGCATCCTGCATTATAAGGGAATAATTTTTTGGGACTTTCAACAATTGCTTTCAGTAAAAATGACCTTATGAAAAAAATAATTTCCCGCCTGTTTTACGGTTTTATACTTTATTCTTTAACACTTGCAAATACTTCTTCCTACGCTCAACAGACAGCCCGGGACAGTTCGTTAGTTGCGGATTCTGTAAAAACAGTGTTACCTGATTCGTTAAAAAAGCCTGATTATTTAAAACTGGACACATTAACGTATCGGTTTATCGGTGATGGAAATTTTACACGTGGTAACGTAAACCGGACGTTGATGGTTTTGCGTGCAGAAATTGTTGCAACAGGTCCGGTTATTTCCATTGCGTCAAATCCACGGTTTACGTACGGGAAACAAAATGGGATTCTGGCAGAAAGAGATTCTTATGTCGATCTATTTGTGGACGTTTTCAAGAAAAGAAAAACCTACGTCTTTGCCTTGGGTAATTTGGAAACAAGCAATCTACGTGGAATTACTCTGCGGGTACTAGCCGGTGCCGGAATTGGTTATCGTGTACTTAATTCAAGTAAAAACAGATTGGTATTAACCAATGCCATCGTTCATGAGTCAACCAATTTCCGGGAATTGCCGACAATCGGAATCCAGCGAAATTCTTTTCGGGTTAAGGGAAAACATTCATTTGCCAAGGACCGTTTCCGGATCAATCATATTACTTATGTGCAGCCAGCGATTACAGATATTTCTAATTTAAGATGGAACACTGTTATCTCGCTGGAATTTCCGGTTAATAAATGGGTGGTTTTAAGAACCAGCTTTGAAAATTCCTATGAAAGTGTTGTCGAGGCAACACGTAAACGCGACGATTCACGGATTACTTTCGGAATTTCTATTGGAAATAAACAGTAAAAGAATCGAATTATTTTTATTCTGTATTTCAGTAAAGAAGGAAAGAATATGATATAAAACAGAAAGACAGACTGTTATGAGTAAACAAAAATGAAATGTGTATTTTTATCAGGACGCCACCTCAAAATACATCTTTTATCTACCTAACAGTAAAATGAAATCCAATCGAATTTTTCTTTTTATAAGTCTGTCTTTATTGTCTTTTTGCGGATATTGCTCAACCGACAAAATTAGTAATACGCGCCAAAGCGAAGGATGCCAAGTTTATCGGTACCGGGATTGGTGGTGCTTATGTCATTGTTAAAAATGAAATGACTGGTGAAATTCTGGCAAAAGGATTAACAACCGGTACTTCCGGAAACACGGATCTTATCCTCAAAACTCCACACAAAAGAAATGATCGTCTGACAGACGATAAAACTGCCAAGTTTGAAGCTACCATTAATATTGATGAACCAACCTTTGTGACCGTTGAAGCAATTGCACCTGTGAATAGAAAAAGTTCTGCTATTAAAGCAAGTACGCAGCTCTGGTTAATTCCTGGTAAAAATATCGATGAGGAAGGTATAGTATTGGATATGCCTGGTTTTATTCTGGATATCCTGGAACCGCAGACGCACAGAATTTTGATTCTTGAAAAAATGGCTGAGAAAAAGGTAAAGATCAAAATTAACCTGACCATGCTTTGCGGTTGTGCCATAACAAAAGGAGGTGTCTGGGATTCTGAGCAGATTGAGGTAAAAGCAATCGTGAAAAAAGATGGCGTTAAGTACAAAGATCTGATTCTAGGTATAACGTCGGTTGATAATATTTTTGAAGGAATACTGGATGTGAACGCAATAGGTATGTACGAAGTCCAGGTTTATGGTTACGACAAGATTACAAAAAATACAGGCGTTGATAGAATTAATTTTGTAATTCAGTAATCATGAAAAGATATATTTACCTGTTTGTATTTTTGCTCGTTTTCTCAACCTGTTCATTTTCACAGACACCAATTACGATTAAGGAAACGCCAACCAGACATGGACCTGAAAAAGGATCGTTGATCATTATTGGAGGCGGTGGAGCAACACCTGAAATCTGGAACAAATTTACTGAGCTTGCTGGTGGAAAAGACAAAGCCAGAATTGTAGTGATCACCGCAGCTGCCGGCGATTCAGGTTTCTATAAAATGGATGCAGTGGAATTGGTAAAAAAGGAGACAGGTATTAAAAATGTTACTTTGCTGCATACCAATAGTTTGACAGAAGCAAACAGCGAAAAATTTGTAGCACCAATAAAAGCAGCTACCGGCATTTATTTTGTCGGAGGCAGACAATGGAGAATTGCAGATTCGTATTTGAACACGCTAACACATAAGGCATTTCAGGAAGTTTTGGAACGTGGCGGCGTTATTTCTGGTACTTCTGCGGGTGCAAGTATACAGGGATCATTTCTTTGGAGAGGTGAAACAAAAGGCGCGCATATTCTTGTAGGTGATCATACACAAGGACTTGGATTTTTAAAAAATTCAGCCATTGACCAACATTTGTTACGCAGAAACAGACAGTTTGATCTGATAGAATTTGTTCGCCAGTCGCCGGAAATAATTGGTATAGGTCTGGATGAAGCAACTGCTATCGTAGTACAAAAAGATATTTTTGAAGTTGTGGGAAGATCATATGTAGCGGTTTACGATTACGATACGATTGTAGCAAAAAAAGAAAGGAAATTTTCAGACGGCAATGGTCCTGAAACAAACTATCAGGGACCGTTTTTCTTTTTGAAACAAGGTCAGAAATATGACTTGAAAGAACGGAAAGTGATTCAGTAATAGAAATTTTGCAAAAAGCCGGATAGAACATTATCCGGCTTTTTGCAAAATGAAGTTCTCATTTACTACTTCAATAAAATCGATCAAAATGGAATTCTGATCATTTGTTTTCAGATATAGTTTTATTTTTTTCAAAAAATCATATAACGGTTCACTGTATTTGTGACCGGTTTGCTGTTGAAATTCTTCTATTTTCAGATCATTCCCCTTTTTGATCAGTAAATGTAAGGCAATGAAAAAGTAGGAAACAGGCAATTTGCTTCCTTCAAGTAATGTTCCGCTTTGTAAAGTCGTACGAAACCTACATTTTTTGCATTGAAACTGATGTTTGGAAGACAGCCAGTAATGATCCTTGCAGCCACATTTTTTACAAACAACACCTTTTCTTAATCGATATTCCTTAAACGCCTCGGTAGAGAGTTCTTCACTTTTATATGCATCGATGAGATCTTTTGACAGCATAGTATTTCTAAATCCAGTTTTGCTATTGAGCCAAAAATACATACTTATTTTAAATAAAATATAAAGTCTATATAATTAATATACTATATAATATTTATCCTCAAATAAAAAAGGTTTTAATTCTCATTTTCAAATTTTTAAGTTCTTATATTTGAAAACATTACTCCTGATTATATGAATAATAAAGTTAGATTTAAGATTTCCCAAAGTGCTTGCAGTCATCCATTCTCGGCTTTGGTCTTTTCAGTTTCATAAGTGATTCCGATTATGAGAATGAAGATAAAAGAATGGCGGAATCAAAGGATAACTGAATTGAAATCCGAACAGGGTTTTCTAAATCTCGCAGGTCTTTTCTGGCTGGATGATGGTAGAAATACTTTTGGTGGTGATGCTGCAAATAAGTTCATCTTTCCTTCGGACGAAGTCCTGCAAACCTGGGGGAATTTATCTCTGGAAAATGGTCAGGTTACACTGATTGCAAAACCGGAAGCCGGGATTTATGCGAATAATCAGTTAGTTACCAAACTGACAATTTTCCCATCCGGATGAGGAAATAATTCTTCGGCATAAAACATTAAGATGGTTTATTATTCAGCGCGGTGAAAAATTTGCAGTACGTTTAAAAGATCTGGATAGTCCGTTCCTCAAAGAATTTAAAGGAATCGAAAGTTTTCCAATAGCGGAACAATGGAAGGTAAAGGCGAAATTCGAACCGACAGTTGGTAAAAAAATTTCGATTCTGGATGTGACGGGAAGACTTAGCGAGCAGGATTCGCCCGGGCGCACTGGTTTTTACTATTAAAGGCAAAGAATATCGACTGGACGCTTTGGATGAAGGAGAAACTTTTTTTATCCTCTTTGGAGACAAAACCAATAAAAAAGAAACCTACGGAAGCGGGCGATTTATTGACACGGGCAAGCCTGACGCCGATGGTTATGTGACTCTGGATTTTAATAAAGCTTACAATCCTCCGTGCGCTTTCACGCCTTACGCTACTTGTCCGCTGCCTCCCAAACAAAATATCCTGGCACTTAGAAGTGACGGCCGGCGAAAAGAATTATGGTCATCATTGATAAATACATAAATTAATACTACTGAAGTAAGTGAACAACGGCAAATATTGTCGTTGTTTTTTCTTTAATTTGAGTCTGCTTTTTCTTTGCAATAAAGCTTTAAAGCATTTCTACTTAAAATAACATTATCTAAACCCGTACAAATGAATCCTTTTTCTAAAAAATTTACCATTTCAAAAATGCTTTCCTTCTGATAGTTGCCGGGGCATTTTTAAGCAGCTCATTGCACTTCCTGCAATACTAAAAAGAAAGAAGAGGTAAAAGAATCCAGACCGGTTGTTATCGGATATGTCGGTGGTTTTCACGGCTCTGGTCGATACTGATAAAATTGATGTCAAAAAGCTGACACATATCAATTATGCTTTTGTAAATGTTGAAAACGGACTTGCGTTTCTTACCAATGAAAAAACAGATTCAACCAATTTTAGAAAACTGAATCTATTAAAAAAGATCAACCCAGATCTTAAAATCCTGATTTCTATTGGTGGCTGGGCATGGAGCGGACGTTTTTCAGACGCTGTTCTGACGGATAGTTCAAGAGCGAAATTTGCTAAAAGCTCGGTTGACATTATCAAAAAATACAAACTGGATGGTGTCGATATTGACTGGGAATATCCTGCAATGCCGGGTGATTCAGGAAATGTGTATCGTCCGGAAGACAAGCAGAATTTTACATTAATGTTTGAAGAGATCAGAAAAGAGCTCGATATCTTTGAAAAAGAAGACGGACAGAAGAAGCTTTTAACGACCGCAGTTGCCGGTTGGGAAGAGTTTATTCCACATTCTGAAATGGGCAAAGCGCAGGAATATCTGGATTATGTCAACCTGATGACCTATGATCTTTTCTCTGGCGATACGGTTGTTCATCACGCTGGATTATATCCAACGGATCGTTTTAAAGCCAACCGTTCGACTGATAATGGTGTGAAAGCTTACTCTGAAAGCAGGTGTTCCGGCAAGTAAAATTGTAGTTGGAATTCCGTTTTATGGCCGTGCTTTTACTTTGGGTAAAGATTCAAAAACAGTTCTTGGAGAGACTTCTGTTGCCAAAGAATACATCGACGGCTACACTTATATCAAAGACAGTCTGGTCAACAAAAAAGGTTATAAGGAATATCGTGACACTGCTGCACATGCGCCTTATCTGTATAATGAAAAGACAAAAGTTTTTATCGGTTATGATGATGAAAAATCAGTGGCTGAGAAATGTAAATATGTGCTTGACAACAAATTAGCCGGCGTAATGTTCTGGGAATATAATTCTGATCCAAAGGGTTATCTGCTGAATGAAATTGATAAATCCTTGAAATAAGTAACATCGATTTTTTTATGAAAACTTTCTTGATAAATCGGATTGACGTTTTTCTTTTTTATTCTGACTGCATTTTTTGGTCTGAAATCCGTTGCACAAACAAAATCTCCCGCTTTCAAAGTGCTGGCGATTGCTGAAAATGGTGGCCATCATATTGCTTATTCCAAAGCGGCTAAAATGTGGCTAGATAAGCTGGCAAAAGAAAAGAATTTCACGTATTGACTATATTGAAAATACAGAAAAAATCAATGATGAATTTCTGAACCATTATCAGCTTTTCATCCAGCTGGATTTTCCGCCATATGCCTGGAACCCTACGGCAGCAGCCGCTTTTGAAAAATACATTAGCGAAGGAAAAGGTGGCTGGATCGGTTTTCACCACGCGACCTTACTGGGTGAATTTGACGGTTATCCGATGTGGAACTGGTTTCACGATTTTATGGGTGGAATCAGGTTTAAAAATTATATTTCCACTTTTGCTTCCGGCAAAGTAAATGTGGAAGACAAGAAACATCCGGTCATGAAGGACGTTCCGACTTCCTTTCTTGTCAAAACGGAAGAGTGGTACACTTACGATAAAAGTCCAAGGCCAAACGTCCATGTCATTGCCAGTGTGGATGAGTCAACTTACATACCGGATTCGACAAAAGTTAAAATGGGTGACCACCCGGTAGTTTGGACAAACCCGAGAATTAAAGCGAAAAATGTTTATATTTTTATGGGACATTCTCCGGATTTGTTTGATAACAAGGCATATACAAAGCTATTTCAAAACGCCATTTTCTGGGCTGCGAAAAAATAATCAGTAAACTTTATTGAAATTCACCCTGTTGTAATCTGTTTTTACCGACATGAAAACATTTCAAGGGGTGAATTTTTTATTATCCGGCAATCCGGGTTCTCTTAATTTATTAGCAAGACATGAAAAAATTAATAGTAATATTTCTATTAACCGCCTTTCAGATTTCAGGATACGGTCAGTCGCCAAGTAAGACATTAAAGGTGGCAGAAAGCATTTCTTTTTACAAAATAAAACCGGAAGATTCCGAGGCAGTTTATTTTACTCCGGATCAATATAAAATCACAACGGATGGAAAAACAGATGTTACGGATGTTTTGCAGGAAGCGATCAACAGCCTCAAAACAATTCACAGTTTCGGGATAATTTTTATTCCCGAAGGGACCTATCTGATAAGTAAAACCATTTATATCCCCACGGCCATAAAACTTATTGGCTATGGAAATAAACGTCCCACGTTTGTTTTGGGAAAAAATACACCGGGATTCCAGACTGAAAATTTGGATGACAAAGGGAAAGCAAATTATATGTTCTGGTTTACTTCGTCTATTAAAAAAGACGGCGAAACGGTTCATGATGCTGGCGCTAGTACTTTTTACAGCTCTATTTCAAACATTGATTTCAAGATTGAAGACGGAAATCCATTTGCCATTGCTTTGAGGACGCACTTTGCTCAACACAGTTTTATTGAACATGTTGATATCCATATTGGTAATGGAAAGGCTGGGATTTTTGATGCTGGTAATGAAATTGAAGATGTTAGATTCTTTGGTGGAGAATATGGGATTCTAACTACAAAGCCATCTCCGGGCTGGCAGTTTATGATGGTTGATACTTATTTTGAAGGCCAGCGAAAAGCGGCCATTAAATCAAGGGAAGGCGGATTAACCATTGTTAGAATGACTGTTAAAAGTGTTCCAACTGTAATCGAAGTCTATGATAATTTTTATGAAAAATTACTTATTGAAGATAGCCGGTTTGAGAATATTTCGGGTCCTGCATTGATTATAAGTGATGAAAATAATGCTTACACCCAGATTAGTTTACGCAACGTCATTTGTAGTAAAGTACCCAATTTGGTTAATTACCTTCATAGCAAAAACCAGGTTTTGGGAGAAGGAAATATTTATAGAATTAAAAATTTCAACCATGGTTTACAAATCGCGGATTTAGGTAAAAAGCCTGAATTTGGAACAATCCGGGAATTTGAGATTTTAAAATCACTTCCGCATCTTGCCAAAACAGATATCCCCGATTTCCCGGATATGAAAAGTTGGGTCAATCTGAAATCCCTTGGTGCGAGAGGTGATGGAATTACGGATGATACCAAAGCGATTCAAGCTGCAATTGACAAAAATGTAAATATTTATGTGCCGCAAGGTTGGTACCGGGTTACGGAAACGATCAAATTAAAGCCTAATTCCGTTTTAATCGGATTAAGCCCGATTGCTACACAATTTATTTTGCAGGATAATACGGAATCTTTTGGAAGTTTCGGCGGACCAAAACCTTTGGTTGAATCTTCCGAAGGTGGATTTAATATTTTGACCGGAATAGGTCTTTCAACAGGTGCTTTGAATCCACGCGCAGTTGCCTGCAAATGGATGGCGAATGCAAATTCTTATATCAATGATGTGAAATTTTTGGGAGGTCATGGTACGATTGAGCAGCCAAATTCGATCTGGAATAAGTCCTCCGAATTCAGCGACGAGCAATCTGCCTGGGATAGTCAATATTGGAGTCTATGGGTTACAAATGGCGGAGGGGGAACATTTAAGAATATTTGGTCGGCCAGCACTTTTGCCACCTCGGGTGCCTATATTTCAAATACTTCCACGCCGGGAAGAATTTACGCAATGTCGATTGAGCATCATGTTCGCAATGAAGTACGGTTTAAAAATGTATCAAACTGGAAAATTTATGCCTTGCAGCTTGAAGAAGAGAGTAAGGAAAGCTCAGATTGTCAGCCACTTGAAATTGAAAATTGTGAAAATTTGGTATTTGCAAATCTTTATATGTTTCGCGTGATCAGGGTTAATACTCCGGCGGCTTATTCGATCAGGAGTTGGGGAAATCAAAATGTCGAATTCTTAAATGTGCATAATTATAGCCAGACAAAATACACGAGCACAATTCCTTTGTATGATATTAATTCAAACTTGGAAGTACGGCCCTGGGAATTTAACAAGCTTTATATAAGTGGAAAGTTTCCAAAACAAACAACTGCTGCTGATTCAGTCGGCCAGGTTAGGCAGTTGGTAAAAGGTTTTGAATTTGCCGATGGTATTTGTCATGATAGTAAAGGAAATGTTTATTTCAGTGAATCCCGAATGCGGCGGATCTATAAATGGTCGGTGGATACAAAAATCCTAAGTCTCGTTGCAGATTTTCCCTGGGAACCGCTTTCGTTAGCTTGTGATACTAAGGATAATTTGCTTGTCGTTTTTAAATATATACCACGTCCAGGTTATCTGATTAATGGAAAACCGGAAGTTTTTCCGGTTATGCCGGATGCCGCCGGAACTTCATACAGCGGTTGGGGAAATTCAGGTTTTGGTACTTTGGTTTATGCTATTGATCCGAAAAATCCCGAGGAGACAATCCGGTTATTGAAAAAATCACCGATCGAAAATATCAAAAATATTCAGAAAACGCTTAATCCTGCCAATAGAAGAAGAGATTCCGGTGATTTCAATAAAGTCAGTACAAATCAATTTAAGGAAGCTTTTGTAGCGCCGGATGGAGTAACAATTATTCCGGTTGTCTATGATCTGGCGAGGTCTAATTCTTTGGTTGAAGGTTTTCCAGGAAAGGAAATTTATGCAACAGATGAATATATTAAGCGGACGGTAAAACTTCAAGTTGGCTCAAAAGGCTATTTATCAGCTCCTGAAACTTTTGTAGAAAAAGGTGAATTCTGCTCAGCGGTTGATGATGACGGAAATGTCTATATTGCTGATAGTCAGATTTATATTTATAATAAAGAAGGGAAAGAAATCGGTTCAATTGAAGTGCCCGAAAGACCTGCTACTATTACTTTTGGCGGTGAAAACAGGAGTATACTATTCATTACGGGCCGCAGCGCATTGTATCAGGTAAGAATTAAATAATTTTTAAAATATTTAACAGGGCATGGTTGTTTTAGGGATTACATTGAAGATATATCAGTGAATTTTTAAATTGAAATACCATGAAAAAGACATATGATCCGGCAGATGATTCCGCGGACGAATCTGTTGTAAGTCAGGGACATCAATATCCTGATCCGTTAAGTCCGCAGGAGGCACCGCCATTGGAGCCACGACCGGAATATCCGGATCCTGAAATTCCACAGGAGACGCCGCCTTGGGAAAAAGAACCTGAAACGCCACCTGTTATACCTGAGCCGGAATTACCACCATACACGCCGGATGCACCGGAAATTAATCCGGAACCGTTACCAGGACAGGAACCAGATGAGCCGTTACTAGGTTTTTCATAAAAAAATGGAGTGAAGCAACTCGCTTCACTCCATTTTTTATGAAAAGATTCTGATTAAAAAGTAGTAACCTGTCCTTTAAAAACCTGAGAATCTTTTGTCGCTGATGATTGGAATTTCTTAGTAATCAAATTCATGAACTGACTATCTCTGGATTCTGCCGAAGTCATATTCCCAAATTCCTACTTTAATTTCGTTGGAATAAAAAGTGATCAGATATTTAATCGATCCTTCTTCTTTTGGCTCTTCCTGGGATCTGATAAAATAATCAACACGGTCGATATTGAAAGGCGAAATTCTGGCCTTCAAGATGAAAAAAGTTAGGCATAGCTGTAAACTTTAAAAAATAAGATTGTAAAACGTGTAAGTACTGTATGCTATACCAATATTGTTCCCGAGGTATATGGATGAAATTGAGAAAAGTTGTTTTGATAAAAGTACAGCGTTTTTCACTGGTATTTTTTTTAAGTTTTATTTCCGCCATTTGGTTGCCATATATAATAGAAGAATGTTAAGATCTACGGACATAATTTTCGCGGATAGGGAGCATCTGAAAATAAAGAATAATAAATAATGACTTTTTGCACTATAGTTCGTCAATAGAAGTGAACAATTTAAACGTCCATCTTCTGTTATGGGATAGTAATTTTTTGTAGAATTGTAGAATTTATTGTATTGCACATTTTGTCATGTACTTTATGGACAAGAACTTAAAGAAAATTAAATATCAGGAACTGTTTCTATCTGAACTTGAGAAATAGTTATTTTGGTGAAAAGAAACTGGAAGAGTCACTCCGGCAAATGGAAACCAAAGAGAATATGAAAAAGCTCGCGAAAGCACTCAAAAATATTTGGAAACAAACTGAGGCCGACGTTAAAAGCCTGGAAAAAGCCTTTCCAAAGATAGAACTACCGGATAAATCGGCTGAGATAAAACCGTTGGAAATGGAAAAATCAGAAATGGAACCGATTGTAGATAAGCAAGTTAAATCGAAAGATGTGAAAATGAACAAATTGCGGATCATTTAAATGCGTATCAGATTCTGACCTACGATAATCTTGTGGAGCTGGTTGATGACGCTGAATACTGAACAGATTACGGCAATTTTAAAATCGGAGCCGGGACAGGGTGATGAAAAGATCATCCAGTATTTAATCCGATTGGCTGAAAAACTAGTTAAAGAACGAGATTCCAGAGCATAGGTTCTGATAATGAAGCCTTACCATCCATAATTATTTTTTAATACTCATACCAGTCGCCCCACCATTGTTGCAGTTTCCGGCGAATTTCCTCCTCACGGGCATTATGTCCAGGCTCAAAAAATTTCTTTCCTTTAAGATCGTCCGGTAGAAAGTTCTGTTTTGCAAAATTCCCTGCGAAATCGTGAGAATATTTGTATTCTTTTCCATAACCGATCTGCTTCATCAGCTTGGTAGGAGCATTGCGCAAATGTAGCGGAACCGGCAAATGTGCAGTATTTTTTGCAGCTTCCATGGCATCAGCAATGGCCAGATAACTGGCATTACTTTTGGGTGAAGTAGCCAGATAAATCGCGACTTGCGAGAGAATAATTCGACACTCCGGATATCCGATCACATTCACAGCCTGCATACAGGCATTGGCCATGATCATGGCCGTGGGGTTGGCATTTCCAATATCTTCGGAAGCCATGATCAGCATTCGTCTTGCAATAAAAGAAGGATCTTCGCCGGCCACGATCATCCGGGCCATCCAATAAACCGCTCCATTTGGATCACTTCCTCGCAGTGACTTTATAAACGCTGAAATAATATCATAATGCTGCTCGCCTGATTTATCGTAACGGGCAATATTTTGCTGCGCCACTTCGGTAACCCATTCATCAGTAATTTCAATTTCTTCAACTTCACCTTTTCCCAAAACAACCAGTTCCAGCAGGTTAAGCAATTTTCGGCCGTCTCCGCCGGAGAGTCTGAGTAGAGCATCATAGGAGGTAAAAGTGATTTTTTTTTCTTTCAGCCATGCATCTTTTGTCAAATGCCCGATCGATCAGATGCTTTTAATTCTTTTTCTCCAAAAGCTTCCAGAATATAAACCTGGCAGCGGGACAACAGAGCCGAATTGATCTCAAAAGAAGGATTTTCAGTTGTTGCGCCGATGAGTGTAACCTGCCCTTTTTCCACTGCACCCAGTAATGCATCCTGCTGACTTTTATTGTAGCGGTGAATTTCGTCAATAAAAAGAATAGGCGGGAATAAGCCCGGAAGGTCGTGCCAAAACTTCCCGCAGATCCTTCACGCCGGAACTGATCGCACTCAGATTATAAAATTGTCTTTTGGTGGCTTCTGCCATGAGAAGTGCCAAGGTAGTTTTTCCAACACCCGGGAGGTCCCCAGAAAATCATGGAAGGAATCGTGTTTTGTAAAATAGCTCTTCGCAGAGGTCCGTTTGGGCCTAGTAATTTTTCCTGTCCGACAAAATCATCCAGTGTTCTTGGGCGAAGTCGTTCGGCAAGTGGTGTGGCAATCGGTGATATCATATTGGTTGAAGTTTTTCAGTTTGATGGTATGAAGATAACAAATCGTGATGAAATTCAATAATTACAAGTGTATTTGTAATGTATTGATAGTCAAATTTTATTTTTGTAATAAACAAAAAAAGCGTAACATAGTTCGCCACGCTTTTTGTCAAACATATATTGAAAGTTTCAGATCAGAAAGTAAGACTATCCAATGTCATTTGTTTTTTAAGATTTCCCAATGCACCAAAAACCAGGTTGTAAACCGACTGAATATTGATTTTCATCAGATCTGCAATTTCATGGTTGTTCAGATTCATGTAAAATTTCAAAAATATGGCTTCACGCTGACGGCGTGGCAGTCCGTTGATCGCTACATTTAAATGCTGGTTGGTAGAATCAAATTCTTCTTCCGAAATCATATGGTTTTCGTGAGACGGCGTGTTGATATGCCAGTATTCTACCGGAATATCTTCGTTGCTCGTATGCTTTTGCTGAGCATTCAAATGGCGAACCAACTTTCTTTTGATAGACGCCATAAGATAAAACCGAACAGAAGTGGTGTCACCCAATGTTGTCCGGTTTTTCCATAATTCCACAAATAAATCGTGAATGCAATCTTTAATCAGTGGTTTGTCAATCGTAAACTGTGAACAATACTGATAAAGAATGTGAACGTAGGAGCGGTAAAGGCATGCATAAGCATTTTCATCGCCTTTTCTGAACTGATCCCAAAAACAAAGTTCTTCTTCTTGTTTGTAGCGTAGGTGAGCCATTGTATGGTTAGGAATTTAATTGGGGTTAGGAATGATATTTTAATAAGGGTCATTTTTACACTTGTAAATATATTTATAAAAAAACGTATTAAAAAAATATTTTCCAGAAAAAATTACATTTCGAAGGTTAATCCTGCTATATTCCCCAATTATGTAACCTATTATATAGATAGAGGTACAAATTCAAACTTTTCTCCGTCAAAAAGTCCTCGGTCACTTAGTTTAATATAAGGAATTACTAATAAAGCCATAAAAGATAAAGTCATATATGGTGACTTCAATGTTGATTTCAGTTCTGTTTTTACAAATTGATCCAGTTTGGTATAGGAAGCTGCTACTTCATAGCCATCCACATCCGTCATCAATCCGGCGATTGGTAAAGCCAGCATATGTTTTTCTCCGAAGCCAACTGCCGAAACTCCTCCTTTTGCATCAATCAATAAATTGACTGCCTCACAAATACTTTCATCATCACAGCCAACTACAATGATGTTGTGAGAATCGTGTGCAACGGATGAGGCGATGGCTCCTTCTTTTATTCCAAAATTTTTAATAAATGCAACAGCAGGTGCAGTATTTTGATAACGATTTACAACAGCAATTTTTAAAATATCCTGATCCGTATCAGATAGAATAAATTCGCCATCCGTTTTATAATTTTCTATCAACAGCATGCGTAATCAATTGTCCTTCCAATGCTTCGATCACCCGGATTTTATCACCGTTCTCAGAAGAAATCCGAACCGCAAAATCAGCTGCGTTCTTTTGACAGTACAGTTGAATTGATTGATATGACTACTGCGTAGATCAGGAAGTAAGGATTTTCCGTTTTCAGCAACCAATTCTCCATCCAGATAAGTTTGCAGGATATTAAAATCAGTCAGATTATCAATGACGATAAAATCCGCCGCGATCCTCTATGCGAAGCAAGCCAACCGGTAAATTATAATGTTGGACAGGATTGATACAAGCTGCCAAAAGAATATTCCAGATGTCGTGACCAAGTGCCAGAGCACGTTTTACCAATACATTAATATGTCCTTCGACCAGATTGTCAGGATGTTTGTCGTCCGAACAAAACATGATTCTTTCCGGAAACTCTGCCAGTAGTGGAATTAATGCATCAAAATTTCTCGCTGCGCTTCCTTCGCGGATCAGGATTTTAACCCCATAACCAATTTTCTCTTTTGCTTCTTCATAGGTAAAACATTCATGATCGGTGGTCATCCCGGCTTCTGCATATTTCTTTGCAGCTTCGCCGCGCAAGTCCGGGCGCGTGTCCGTCGACAGGTTTGTTGAAATGTTTTGCCCAATTAATTTTGGCAATCATATCCGGATCATCATGCAATACGCCCGGAAAATTCATGACCTCTGCCAGGTAACCAATGTCATCGCTGGATAGTAATTTTTTGACATCATCCGCATCAATAACGGCTCCGGCTGTTTCAAAAATCGTAGCCGGAACGCAGGATGGTGCTCCAAAACAAAATTTGAATGGAACACGTTTTCCATCTTCAATCATATATTCCACACCTGCCACGCCCATCACATTGGCGATCTCATGCGGATCTGAAACCGTTGCTACGGTTCCGTGGACAACGGAAAGTCTTGCGAATTGGGATGGTGTCAGCATGGAGCTTTCTATATGTACGTGTGCATCCACGAAGCCGGGCAAGTATATAAGGGAGTGATGGGTTTTCTTTTCCTGTAATATGGATGTTGGAAATGATTTTGTTTTCGAATTGTGATTTCTGCTTCCTGAACTGATTTTTCAAATATGTTGATTAGGTTGGCTTTCATGTGTTATTAGGTTTTAGCTGTTGGCGAATAGCGTTTGGCTTTGGTCGCACAAGGTAGATATTATATTTAAAAGGGAGGTTTTGGTGGTAGGTTTATTGGTTCTCAGATGATTTTTACTAGCTTTTCTGATAGTTTTAATACCGGTCGGACGGCTGAAAAAGCCGTCCGACCGGTGGCTTGAACAGGACTTTTGAAATTTGGAGACTTAATATAAAAGCTTTTTCAAACCAGATTTTGGCAACGAGCGACCCGTCCGACGGTTTTTTCTACCGTCGGACGGGTATTAAAAACTGTCAACTTCGAAAAAATAAATTAATCGAATAAATTACTAATAACTTCACAAAACCACCGGACTCACCCGATAACCCTTCTGATATTGCAAAGGACTTTTCCCCGTATGGATTTTGAAGTATTTGTTAAAATTGGCAAAATTATTAAACCCACTTTCATAGCAGATCTGCGCGACGCTCAGTTTTCCGTCAATCAATAACTTACAGGCATGACCAATACGTAATTCAAGCAAAAACTGCGAATAAGTTTTTCGGCTGCGACTTTTAAAATATCGGCAAAATGAATGTGGACTAACATTGGCAACTTCTGCAATTTCTTCAATAGAAATTTTTCGCTGAAAATTATCCAATGAATATTTATAGATCTGATTAATCCTGTCGGTATCATACTGATCATATTCTTCCTGATAATGGCTATTGGAAAGAAGTTTGATATCCTTGCTTTGCGCCAGTGTTTCCAAAATTTGCAGCAGAGAAATAACCGGATTTCCCTCTTTTTGATCAAGCAGATTTTGTAATAATGATTTTACGAGATGATTTTCCGGACCGGATAATTTCATCCCATATTTTGCTTTATCCAGCAATTCGTTGATAGATTTATTTTCCGGCAAGATTTCTGAAAACTTCCCCAAACAATTCAGCTGAAAAATGTAAAACCGTTGCCTGCGCATATAATTTTGAATCGCCCCGAAAATATTTTTCATCACAACGCCAGTAATGCGGCAAGTTTGATCCGATTAAAAGGAGGTCGCCGCTTTGAAAATGCTGGATATTGTCGCCTACAAACTGAGTTCCCGAGCCTTGTTCGATATGAACAAGTTCCATTTCAGGATGATAATGCCAGCGGTTGTAGAAATACAGAACCACGTCTCTCCTGATACTAAAAGATTGCTGCAAACCTTTGGGGACTTTCAGTAATTGCGGTTTCACAGTTATAATGTCATGATTTATGAATTTATCATTTACTTTATGCCAAAATTATTGAAAAATATGCTATAATAGTGAAACATGACCTTTTAATATTTCTATTCATTTGTATAAAAATTCAATAGAAAATATTGGTATTTTTATTTTGGTTAACTTGATGTACTATTTCGGTCCTTTTGCAGTATATAATAATGATCGCTGCTTTTGGTAAACCGGGTAAAAGCTGATTATTTCGTCTGTGTAATTGCAGTATGAAATAATCCTTTTACAGAAGTTATTTCAAATTCACCAATCATGAACTTTATTAATACATATTTTCTCTTGAGAGTACTATGGCGTCCAATCTTTTAAAAATTCACCCTTCTGATAATGTTATTGTAGCGTTGAGGGATTTGCCGACCGGGGCAGAAGCGGAGTGGAACGGGGTAAGTTATCAGCTGCCTTATGGCGTTTCTTCCAAACATAAATTTGTGACAGAAGATATAGAAACCGGTGGTGCAATTATTATGTACGGCGTTTTGGTAGGCCGCGCGAAGCAGCCGATCAAACGTGGCGAACCGATCACAACTTTTAATTTAAAACACGATTCTCAGGATTACAGCACGGCCAATCGTCAGCCATATTTATATACCCAGCCGGATGTAAGCCGCTGGGAAGGCCGGACTTTTAAAGGATATCACCGCGCAGATGGTCGTGTGGGAACCTACAATTACTGGCTTGTTCTTCCGCTTGTTTTTTGTGAAAACAGGAATGTGCTGATCATGAAAGATGCTTTCGAGCGTGAGCTTGGTTATGCGCAAACAGATATGTACCGCGGACAGGTTGCAGAATTTTTGAAAGCATATCAATCGGGTGATATGTCGAAAATGCAAAATCTTGGTGGTTTTTCTGAGCCAACCAGAGAACAGCAAACTAAAAATCGTCCTTTTCCGAATGTGGACGGAATTAAATTTCTGACACATGAAGGCGGCTGTGGCGGAACACGTACGGATGCAAATACGCTTTGTGCACTTTTTGCAGCTTATGCAGTTCATCCAAATGTTGCCGGAATTACGGTTTTAAGTTTGGGATGTCAGAATTCAGAGTTGCAGACTTTGGAAGACGAAATCAAAAAACGTGATCCGAATTTCAATAAACCGTTTTACGCATTTGAGCACCAAAAAGGAACGGAATATTCGCTTGTTTCCGGTGCAATCAAATCTACTTTTTTAGGTTTGACCGAAATGAACAAACAAACACGTGAAGATGCTCCTTTGTCGAAACTGTCAGTTGGATTGAAATGCGGAGGTTCGGATGGTTTTTCTGGAATTTCAGCAAATCCGGTTTTGGGCCATTTATCAGATATTATTGTTGGTTTAGGCGGACAAACACTTTTGGCTGAATTTCCTGAACTGAATGGTGTTGAGCAGGAATTGCTTAATCGTTGCGTAACAGAAGAAAAAGCGGCGAAATTTGAAAAATTAATGCGCGAATATGCAGGAAAAGCAGAAGCAGTAGGTTCCGCTTTTGCCTTCAATCCATCGCCAGGAAATATTAAAGACGGTTTGATCACTGATGCGATCAAATCTGCCGGAGCTGCGAAAAAAGGTGGAAACGCTTACATTTCGGATGTTTTAAATTATACAGAAAGAGCAACAGTTCCAGGTCTGGCGCTTGTTTGTACACCCGGAAATGACGTGGAAGCAACAACGGGACAAACTGCTGCGGGAGCGAATATCATTTTATTTACAACCGGATTGGGAACACCAACAGGTAACCCGATCTGTCCGGTTGCGAAAGTTGCGACAAATACAATTTTGGCAAATCGCATGCCGGATGTGATTGATTTTGACTGTGGACCTGTTGTGGACGGATCGCAATCTTTGGAAGAAAATGCGGACCATTTGCTGGAATATGTGATAAAAGTAGCAAGTGGAGAACTTACAAAAGCGCAGCAATTAGGTCAGGATGATTTTATTCCATGGAAAAGAGGGGTTTCGTCTTTAATTTTTGGAGTTGATTTTAAAATCCATTGGCTAAAAATTAACCCAAGGATTCATCCTTGGGCAGGAATATATCCTTCGCCGAATCGGGATTTATCCCGGAGTGAAATTTTATATTAACCCCAGGATTTATCCTGGGAAGTTTGATAGAGCGACCAATTTCCCGGGATTTATCCCGAGCTGTTAGGTTTTGATTCGAGTAAAGTTATTCATCAAAAGTCTTTTCAAACAGACTCTTGATCTTATATTAAATTGTAAAATACATGTTTGATTTAACTGGTAAAGTAGCATTGGTAACCGGCGGCGCAAGCGGAATCGGGTTGGCAATATCCAAAACCTTTGCAAAACAGGGCGCACATGTCCATATTCTTGAACTTAATATTGATCTTGCTAATCAGGTTGTAGCTGATATTAAAAGTGAAGGCGGAAGTGCAGAAGCACATGCCATTGATATTTCAAAACAGGCTGATGTTGTAAATGTTATTGACGGAATTGCGGAAAAAGCGACGATTAATATTCTGGTGAACAATGCCGGAATTGCACACGTTGGAAAAGCTGATAATACGGCCGAAACAGATTTTGACCGCGTGATCAATGTGAATGTAAAAGGCGTTTACAACTGCCTTTTCGCGACGATTCCACATTTGAAAAAAGCAGGTGGCGGCGTGATTTTGAATATGGCATCGATTGCGGCAACCGTTGGTATTCCTGATCGTTTTGCTTATTCTACTGCAAAAGGAGCTGTTTTTTCCATGACATTATCCGTAGCGCGTGATTATCTGGCAGATGGAATTCGTTGTAACAGCGTTTCGCCTGCCCGTGTTCATACACCTTTTGTGGATGGTTTTATTTCAAAAAATTATCCGGGACAGGAAGCTGAAATGTTTGAAAAACTGTCAAAAACCCAACCAATCGGGCGTATGGCAAAACCGGCGGAAATCGGAGCATTGGCATTATACCTATGCTCAGACGAAGCGTCCTTCATCACAGGCTGTGATTACCTGATCGACGGAGGATTCGAAAAATTAAATAACTAATTTATTATAGGTTACACAGAGAACCACAGAGCGAAAAAGAGGTACACAGAGTTATTTAAGAAAATAATATTTTAAGAAAAACTCTGTGGTCCTCCTTTACAACTGCTTATTTCCTCTGTGTAACAATAAAAAACACAATATGAAACTTTTCCGCTTTGGAGCATACGAACAAGAAAAACCTGGTGTAGAATTGACAAATGGCGAATTGCTTGATGTTTCTGCTTTTGGTGAAGATTATAACGAGAAATTTTTTGCTACTGACGGACTTGAATCGTCTATGCGGACTGGCTGACTACAAATTCAGAATCAGCGCCTCGCGTTGAAAAAGGTTTTCGTTTTGGTTCTTGTATCGCTCGTCCTTCCAAAATAGTTTGTATTGGAATGAATTATGCAAAACACGCATATGAATCCGGTGCAACCGAACTTCCAAAAGAGCCGATCGTATTTTTTAAATCTACTTCTGCTTTGGTTGGGCCAAATGATCAGGTGATTATTCCCCGTAATTCTGTGAAAACGGACTGGGAAGTTGAACTTGCTGTGATTATCGGTAAAAAAACAAGTTATGTTGAAGAAGCAGATGCCTTAAATTATGTAGCCGGATATGCCGTTCACAACGATTATTCAGAACGTGAATTTCAATTGGAACGTGGCGGACAATGGGTTAAAGGAAAAAGTAACGACACTTTTGCTCCGATCGGGCCATACTTTGTTCCGGCTTCGGAAGTGCCAAATGCTAATGATCTTAACCTTTGGTTATCATTAAATGGTAAGAAAATTCAGGATAGCACTACATCGGATATGATTTTTCATGTGCCGTTTTTGGTAAGTTATCTGAGCCAGTTTATGACTTTGCTTCCGGGTGATGTAATTTCAACAGGAACACCTGCCGGTGTTGGTTTGGGTATGAAACCGCCATTTTACCTGAAACCAGGTGATGTTGTAGAACTTGGCATTGAAGGTTTGGGAGAACAAAGACAAGAAGCAATTGCCTGGAAAGCATTATAATTTAGAATTTTGAGAATGAAGTTTTGATCAAAACTTCATTCTCAAAACCTATCATCAAAATATAAAAAATGGTAATCGATTCGCACCAGCATTTTTGGGTTTTTGATCGAAGAACGAGATTCCTGGATCACGCCGGAAATGGAGAAAATACGTAAAAATTTCCTTCCGGCAGATTTGGAACCGGTTTTGAAAGCAAATGGCGTAGATGGCTGTGTGGCGGTTCAGGCGGATCAGTCTAATCAGGAAACTGAGTTTTTGCTTCAACTCGCAGAATCAAATGATTTTATAAAAGGAGTTGTAGGTTGGATCGATTTGCGTGCTGATAATTTATATGACCGGCTGGAAGTTTGTTCGCAGTTTGAAAAATTGAAAGGTTTCAGGCATGTCGTTCAGGGCGAACCGGATGGATTTCTGGAACAGCCGGATTTTATTAAAGGTGTAAGGCAATTGACTGCCTTCAATTTTACTTACGATATTCTGGTATATCCAACGCAGCTCGAAGCCAGTTATACTTTCGCAAAACAGCTGCCGAATGTACGTTTTGTGCTGGATCACATTGCCAAACCTTATATCAAAAAAGGTGAAATCGAAGGCTGGGCAAAAGATATTAAGAAACTTGCCGAGCTGCCTAATGTCTCCTGCAAAGTTTCCGGAATGGTAACGGAAGCCGATTGGTATAATTGGAAAAACGAAGATTTTACGCCGTATCTGGATATTGTTTTTGAAGCTTTTGGAACAAATCGTATTCTTTTCGGATCCGACTGGCCGGTTTGTCTGGTTGCTGCGGAATATGGAGCGATGAAGGATATTCTTTCTTCTTACTTAGCAAAATTGTCAAAAGAAGAACAGAAGAAAATCTGGGGCGAAAATGCAGTGAAATTTTATTCTCTTGATTAAAGAAATATAACGATAATGAAAAGATATTGTCTGGCGCTGGATTTGGTTAATGATGCGGAAATGATCGCTGAATATGAAGCGCTTCACAAAGCAATCCGTCCGGAAATTGCAAAGAGTATTCTGGATTCGGGGATTACGCAGATGGAGATTTTCCGGATTGAAAATCGTCTTTTCATGATCATGGAAACGGCAGACGATTTTAGTTTTGAAAAGAAAGACGCCATGGATGCGGCCAATCCAAAAGTACAGGAATGGGAGCAGTTTGTCTGGAAATATCAGCAGGCACTTGCCCTCAGCAAAAGAGGGTGAAAAGTGGATGATTATGGATCAGATTTTTGCTTTGGTGTAAATAAAAAGCTTGAAAGAATAGAATTAGCCGATTGAAAAGTAACTTTTAAAACTAGCAAAACCAGCAATACTCAACAACAGTTAGGAAAAACTTCCTGGAAAAAAACCAAAGACAGATTACAATTTTTAGCCCAATGGTTTTAAATTATGATTTGACAGGAGTCCTTTTACTTAGCTATTTGATAGATTGAAAAAGTTAGTACTGATTATCAGCTTAATAAGTTTTACCATCACTTTATTATCCTCACAGCCTCGTCGGCCGTTTGAGATAAAAGTAATGAGTTTCAATGTCCGCCATGGTCTGGATTTGAACGACGAGTCAAATTTGATGGGGATTTTGAAAGTAATAAAAGAAAACTCGCCTCAGCTCATTGCCTTACAGGCAGTGGATAGTTTAAAAAATAACGGGAAAGTACAGTTTCAGTTGCGTCAGCTTGCTATTCAAACGGGCATGTATTATGCCTATGGCGTAGCAGATAGTACCGAACATGGTTCTCAGGGAGTGGGTTTATTGTCAAAATGGCCTTTTGAAAAAACGCAGAAATTCAATTTGCCTATGACAAAAGGATCGGATGCGAGGGTTTTGCAATGCGGACTGATTCATCCGACCAAAAATCTGACTTTCCGTTTTTGTAATGCGCGTCTGGAATATGCGTCGGTTGATGGACAGAGCCTTGCAGGCAGCTTTTGTGAATCAAATGTTGCAAGGCAGTATTCAGCCCGTTGTTATTGGAATGGATATGGGAGCAAGGCCGAATGAGCAGCCGTACTTTTCTTTCCGGAAAAAATGGCAGGATGCAGCGCGCGGATCACAGATGGAAACCTGGAATGAAGGCTTACCCGGCGACCGGATGGATTATATTTTTGTATTAATGAATAATAAGGTAAGGGTGAAAAGATATAAGGTGATTAAAAATCATCCCGAAGTTTCGGATCACTATCCAATAATGGCCACCATTGAATTTTGGTAAAACACATGGATTATTCTCATTTGAAAATCGGATTATTTATTCCTTGTTACGTGGATCAGTTTTATCCGCAGGTTGGAATTGCAACGTTGGAATTACTTGAAAAATTAGGTTGTAAAGTTGGTTTTCCTTTAAATCAGACTTGCTGCGGACAACCGATGGCAAACTCAGGATTTGAGCATCTTGACCAAAGATTGCAACAGTTTGTTTTATGATTCTTTTGCTCCTTTTGATTATGTCGTTGCGCCATCAGGAAGCTGCGTGCTGCATATTAAAGAACATTTGAAGGTTGAAAACCGCGAAGCTGATTCGAAAGTGATGCGCAAAAAGGTTTATGAATTGGTCGAATTTATAACCGACGTACTTAAAATTGATGAGATCGAAGCTGAATTTCCACATCGGGTAGGTTTGCATCAGGGTTGTCACGGACAGCGCGGTTTGCATCTTTCGCAAATGTCGGAATTGAATGCTGCACCTTATAACAAACCGGAAACACTTTTGAAAAAAGTGAATGGTTTGGAACTGGTTGATCTGGACAGAAAAGATGAATGCTGCGGATTTGGCGGAACTTTCTGTGTGAGCGAAGAGGCAGTTTCTGTGAAAATGGGTAAGGATCGTGTTTCGGACCATATTCGTCATCATGCAGAATATATCACCGGATCGGATATGAGCTGCCTTTTACATCTGGAAGGAATTTTGAAAAGAAACAATTCCACAGTTCAGGTAAAACACATTGCGGAGATTTTGAATAGTACTGTAAAAAAACAAATACCGGTACCCAATCATTGAGCACCGGCATTTTACAAAGTTTTACGGAAATCAGAATCTGAGAAGCGTCAGTCGTTTTTAGTTGATTGAAGAAACGACGCGGCTCGTTTTAGTCAGGATATCAAACGTTTGTGAAGCTTTCTCTTTTCCGTCCGTAACTTCGAATGTATAAGTACCATCCAAAAGGGTCGAAAGGTCGAAATATTTCACATAGCTTGCTTCAGGACGGTTGCTTTCTGAAAAAAGAACATTTTTATCAGTATCAAGAATGCGAACACTAACAAGATTTGATACCGGATTTATATAAGCTACTCGGAATTGCATTGGTTTAACTTGCAGAACTGTCAGTTTGTTTGAAGCTGATTCAGTTTTATCCGAAGTTGCGATGGCGGTTTGTGCATTAGCTGTAAATGCTGAACCTGATATAAGCATACCAATCAAGGCTGCTGAAAAGAGAGTGTTTTTGGTTTTCATAAGGAGTGAAAATTAAATTGTGTCTAAAAAAAGTTAAATAAAACTTTGATCAGACTCTGTTGCCCCGATCAAAAAACTTTGTGATTCAAAAGTATAACATATTGCAATACAATAAAATAGCTTTTTTATGATTTTGTAAAAGTTGTTTATTAAACAATTTGCAAACTTGAAATAATACAATGAATGTGAAAAGTACAATTGTTATTCTTTAGAAAATACTATTATCTAATTGTTAAGAAAACCATGTCAAAAGCTGTAATTGAACATGCCGACGCGGCGGAGACCTTTAATAAGGATGAATCGTATGTCGACTGGCATGACGAAACCCTTTGGTTTGTCCGGACAAAACGTGATAAATCTTCGAAATTATTGCCTGAATGGGAGAATTTGCGGGAAACTGCTTCCCAGATAAAGAACTACGTGCTGTCCCACATGGACGATTTGCTCGAAACATTTGAAAAAAATGCAAAAGCAAATGGCGTTCATGTACATTGGGCGGCAGATGCGGCTGAGCATAACGAAATTGTGCTTGGCATTCTGAAACAACACAATGTTGACAGAATGATCAAAAGTAAATCCATGCTGACGGAGGAATGTCATATGAATGAGTTCCTGACGCAAAAATGGAATCGAAGTGATTGATACCGATTTGGGTGAGCGGATTGTACAGCTTCGACAATGAGCCGCCAAGTCATATTGTTTTGCCCGCGATACATTTAAAGAAAAAAGATATCGGCGATCTTTTCCATGAACATCTGGGAACAGATGCAGGTGCGACCGATCCGCAATATCTAACCGAAGCAGCCAGACAACATTTACGTGATAAATTTCTAACCCGTAAGGCTGCGCTAACCGGAGTTAATTTCGCAGTTGCAGAAACAGGTGGCATTTGTAGTTTGTACCAATGAAGGAAATGCGGATATGGGCGCGCATTTGGCGGATGTTCATATTGCCTGTATGGGTTTTGAAAAACTGATTCCGTTGCAGGCGCATTTGGGCGTTTTTCTTAGACTTTTGGCAAGAAGTGCTACCGGACAGCCAGTCACCACATATAGCAGTCATTTCAAAAAACCGCGAGAAGGCCAGGAAATGCATCTGGTCATTGTCGATAATGGAAGAAGCGCGCAGCTTGGCCGTGCAGATTTTCGGAATTCTCTGAAATGTATTCGTTGCGGTGCATGTATGAATACTTGTCCGGTTTACAGAAGAAGTGGCGGTCATAGTTATCATAATGCGGTTGCCGGTCCGATTGGTTCTATTCTGGCGCCAAATCTGGATATGACCAAAAATGCGGATCTTCCTTTTGCAAGTACATTATGCGGAAGTTGTTCCAATGTTTGTCCGGTGAAAATTGACATTCATGACCAGCTTTATAAATGGAGACAGGTTTTGGTTCAGGGCGGCCATGTTCCGCAGGCAAAAGAAATTGGCGTGAAAGCTATGTCCATGGTTTTGTCCCAGCCGAGATTTTATCAATGGTCGGGCAGGTTAGGGCGTTCAGTGATGCGGACTTTGCCTTTTATGGTAAATAATTCTTTGAACCCGTGGTTTAAACAAAGAGAAATGCCGGAGCCGCCGAAGGAAAGTTTCAGAGACTGGTATGTGCGTAACCGCGAATAAATTAAGCATTATAAGATCATGAGCTCACGCGAAAAAATTCTTCAGCAGATCAAGCTGAACAAACCTTCCGGAACAATACTTCCGCTTGATTATACTTATGAAAGCGGTTATGAAAATACCGAAGCAAAGTTTAAGGAAATATTAGAGGCGATTTACACGGAAGTTATTGTCGTGAATTCTATTGCTGATTTGAAAATAAAAGTTGATGAAATGTACGCCGGCGTTGTCAATAAGGCAACAACAATTCCTGAACTTGCAGATTGGGCAGATTTTAGTTTACAAATGTCTGATCCGCACGAATTGGAAATGATTGAAGTAGCGATCCTGCAAGCAGAATTTGGCGTAGCAGAAAATGGAGCTGTCTGGATTTCTGATAATCATTTGCAGCATCGTGCACTTACCTTTTATTACGCAAAATCTGGCCTTTGTAATTCCAAGAAATGCGCTCGTGAATAACATGCACGACGCTTATAAAAGATTAACCGATACAACCGGCTGGGGATGTTTTATTGCCGGTCCTTCCAAAACTGCCGACATTGAGCAATCTCTGGTAATAGGCGCGCATGGTGCAAGGAGTATGGTTATCTTTTTAGTGGAGAATTAGTTACCAATTATATCCAGGATAGTTTTCAAGTTAGTCTGTAAAAAAGTTCGTCTCCCGCTTACTTTCTTATATTTTTGCAGATATTACCAGTTGCATTTTGACTTTGGCTGCGTAATCTTGCCAGATAATAAACTTTGAAAAGTATGCCAAAAATAATTGTTGCGATTGACGGCTATTCAAGCTGCGGCAAAAGCACGACCGCCAAGCAGGTTGCAAAGCAACTGAACTATGCCTACATAGACACGGGAGCGATGTACCGTGCCGTAACATTGTTTTTTATCCAGAATCATATTTCTGCTTCAAATCCGAAAGAAGTACAAAAAGCGCTGAGCGATATCCACATTACTTTTCGCAGAGATAAAATAAAGGGTACCAACGATACATATCTTAACGGATTAAATGTTGAGAATGAAATCCGGAAAATGTACGTTTCCGAGCAGGTAAGTACGGTCAGTGCCATTGCAGAAGTGCGTCACGCTCTGGTTGCCCAACAGCAACGAATGGGGAAAACCAAAGGTATTGTCATGGATGGTCGTGACATCGGAACGGTCGTATTTCCGCAAGCAGAACTGAAAATTTTCATGACGGCCGATCCGATGATCCGCGCACAACGCCGTCAGACTGGAATTACTGGAAAAAGGTGAATTGATAGGCTTGCAGGAAATTGCTGAAAATCTGAAAATGCGTGATCATATCGATACAACACGTACAGAAAGTCCGTTAAGACAAGCAGATGATGCAATTTATATTGATAACTCACTAATGACACTGGATGAACAAGTCGAAATGGTTGTTCGGCTGGCTGATGAGCAAATAGGTTTGGTACTTCGTGGTCGTGAAACAAAATAATTCATGACAGAACAATCAGACAATTTCTATGATTATCTAATTGTAGGACAAGGAATTGCAGGAACTTCACTGGCCTGGCATCTGCATAATTCAGGAAAAAAAGTATTATTGGTCAATGATTCTTCATTGCCATCTTCTTCAAAAGTTGCTGCCGGTATTTTTAATCCGCTTACAGGGAAAAAGCTGGTGAAAACCTGGCTTGCGGATGATCTTTTTCCGTATGCCCAAAAATTTTATTCGGAGCTTGAAGAAAAGCTGGATACTAAAATTCTCCATCAGGCTTCTATTTTCCGTCCTTTCAGATCCATTGAAGAGCAGAATTCGTATCTATGCCCGGACGGCAGATCCTGGAATTGCTGCTTACATACAGGATATCCAAACTTGAAATGTTCCTGAACATGTGCATACGCCTTATGGTGGAATGGAAGTGATTCAATCGGGTTGGGTTGATTTACCTGTTTTGCTGGAAAAAAGCAGGGAATATTTTTCGGAAAGAAATCAATTAATAGAATCATCAGTTCGACGCGAAAGAATTAATTTTTTCAGAAGAACATGTAATTTGGAAAGATAAAACGTTTGATAAAGTAATTCTTTGTCAGGGATATTTTGCCAAGGATAATAACTATTTCAACTGGCTTCCTTTTACACCGGTTAAAGGTCAGATTCTGGAAGTTGAAATTGAAAAAATTGCAGGCAGTCAAATTGTAAATCAGGGCATTTTTATTCTTCCGGTTTCTGGCGCAACATGCAGGGTAGGAGCGACATATTCATGGGAAACCCTGAATTGGGAAATCACAGAAAGTGCCCGCGAAGAGCTGGAAGAAAAATTGAAACCGATTATAAAAGTGCCGTATAAAATTACGCGGACAGACTGCCGGAATCCGGCCTTCTTCACATGACAGAAGACCCATGTTAGGTATTCATCCAGATCAGCCAAGACTTGGAATATTTCAATGGGTTGGGTACAAAAGGTGTCACGCTGGCTCCGTTTTTCGCGAATGAGTTAGCAGAATATCTGGATAATGGTAAAGAATTGAATGAGGCAGTGAATATTAAGAGGTATTTTTCGTTATATTTCCGTTGAAGTAAGCAGGAGAAAAATGAGCATAAAAATTTATATACAAGCTAGCTTTATCGGCGTTCTATTTTCGCGTTACTTATGGTTAAGTGCCGAAAGTATTGCACAACGTTATCCCTCTCAGGAAACTATTCGGGAAAAACCGCGTGCAGTACAAAACCTTTAACTGGAAGATTTTCAGGACTACAAACTTTGAAATATATCACTACCAGGGTGGTACTGCATTGGCCAAACTTACGGCTCAATATGCTGAAAGTGAATTTGATAAAATTACTGATGTTCTGGGCTGGACGCCTTATAGCCGTGTCAAAATTTTCCTGTACAATTCTCCGCAGGAACTCGAACAAAGTAACATGGGATTGTCAACACTCGATAATCTTGATGAGCAAAAACTGGATCTTGCGCAGTCGCGTGTGGAAGTTGCCTATACCGGAGACCAGATTGGTTTCAAGAAAAAACTGGTGAAAGATATCAGTCTTCTTTTTGTTTACGACATGCTTTATGGCGGAAATATGAAGGAAGCGCTGCAAAGTTCTCTTCTTCTTACACTGCCTGAATGGTTTATGACTGGTGCTGCCGCCTACATTTCAGAAGGATGGTCGCCGGAACTGAATGATTACATGCGTGATTTCTTCAAAAACCGTAACGTTAGAAAACCGACATTAATGACCGGAAATGATGCAACGCTGATCGGACATTCGATCTGGAATTACATTGCTGAACGATATGGAAAGGATAAAATTTCTGATATTCTGAACCTTACCCGCATCATCCGCACCGAGCAAACCAGTATTACCAGTACACTTGGGGTTCCGTCTTACAATCGTTTTCTGAGAGACTGGCGCGCTTACTACTTGAATATCAATAAAAAAGCGGAACAATTTTATACAGATCCTGCACCTGTCTGGAAATATAAACTGAATGAATTACAGCAAGTCGGATGCCAATGCGGTAATCAAAGTTTCTCCGGATAAAAAATGGACTGCTGTAAGTGAAATGAAAAACGGCCGTTACCGGGTTTATTTATTTGATAGTGAATCAGGATCTAAAAAAATAATACGTCAGGGAAAACTTGATATTATCGGAGGAAGACTGAAAACACAGCCACCACTTCTGGGATGGTCGAGAAATAATACGTTGTCTATTCTTGCTTCTGAAAACGGACATCAAGAATTTTTATCAATATGAAAATCTGGATACGAAAAAGATTAGAATAAAACTGAAACGGAATCATTCGCGGTCTGGATCAGATGAGTGATATGGATGTCTCAAATGACGGAACGATGCTTGCTGTCAGCGCAGATAAAAACGGACAAAATGATTTATTCCTGGTAAGTGTTTCCCGTGCATCTATTGCCGACTTACCAACGATTTATATGATGATCTTTCACCAAGATTTGTACAGGGTTCATCAAGAAGGGTAGTATTCGCTTCAAATCGCCCGACTGATTCGTTGGGAACTGACAAAGGAAATGTTCAAAACCATGTCCTCAGGTCTGTGCGCTTTTTGAACATGATGGAACGCCGAGAGTCAGAAGTTGATAACCAGATTAACGGCTCTGGATCCAAAAGTGAAAGTCGCGCCGATTTATGCTGATGAAAATGACGTTTATTATTTGTCAAATGTCAAAGGCGTAAACAATGTATTCAAATACAATCAGGCATCTAACGCAAGCTCGCAGCTAACCAATTACATCTACAATATCAGAAGTGCAGACGTTTCCTTAAAGTCGGGTGGAGCAATTGCTTACACTTATCTGAATGACGGATATTATACAGCTGCCTTCAAAAATGGATTTGATTCAAACGCATCGCTATCGACACCTTCACTGATTAAAGGAGATGTAGTAGGTGGAACTGAAACAAAACCTGTTATTTCAGCTGCGGCAAAACCGGATTCTATAACAGCCCCTGTCAAAGAAGAGCCTGCAAAACTGGCTTTGAAAGAAGGAGAAGTAGATACTGATAATTATGAATTTGATGAAGAAATTCTGAAAACATTTGAATCGCGTCAAAAAAGAGGAACTTTCCCTACGACTCCGGCACTGACAAGAACAAAGGCAACACGTGAAAATATCGCGATCAAAGGTCCTTATAATTACAAAGGATTGTTTATCACAAATGATGCAAGTTCTGACTGGCGCATCGATCCGATTCGTGGATTTGGTTATGCACAATCCATTTCAATGAACGATCTGCTTGAAAATCACGTGATCAAAGCGGGTCTGTTCATTTCTTCCAATTTCCGTAACAGCGATCTTTTTGCAGAATATAACTACAATGCGCACCGGATCGATTTTGGAATAAGAATCGACAGACAAGCCTTGTATATTGATTCAGAAGTGGCGCCACAAAAATATCGTTTTAATAAAGTGACGCTTTCAGCATCTTATCCATTTTCAACAACAAGTCGTATTACACTTGCTCCGATGTTTGCGTCCACAAGAAATGATTGATCTATATTCTGACCAATCCTGATTTGAAATCGAATTACGGAGGCTTGAGAATGGAATACGTATTTGACAATACGCGTACAAACGGCTTGAATATGATGCAGGGAACCCGTTTTAAAGTTCGTTATGATACTTATCATGGGTTTATCAAACAGCAATGAAAGTTTTAATCGTGTAAGTCTTGATTTCAGACATTATCAAAAAATTCATCGTGATCTGATTCTTGCAGTCAGAGTTGCCGCCAGTCATTCAGGTGGAAAAGCAGCCAAACAAAGTGTTCTGGGTGGTATGGAAAACTGGATTGGAAATAAGAAAGAAACTCGTACAACAGGTGTTAATCCGCTGGATTTTCAGAAAGATAACCGTGATATTTTCTTCACAGATTTCGCGACAAACCTGAGGGGTTTTAATCTGAACCGTTTGTCAGGAACCAGTTATATGCTTGCTAAATGCTGAATTGAGAATTCCTTTGATCAAATATCTATATCGTGGAGCGATCACTTCAAGCTTCGCTGCGAAACTTCCAGATTGTTGGTTTTGGTGATATCGGTACTGCCTGGACCGGAAAAGGGCCATTCAGCGAAAATAATAGTTTGAACACAGAAGATAATCGGAAGTGTTGAAGATCCTTTCAGGGCTACGGTTACCAACTTATAAAAATCCATATTTAATGGGTTATGGTATTGGTGCGAGAACTACGGTTTTCGGTATTTATGTCAAATTTGATTATGCCTGGGGTAGTTGATAACGGCTATACAAACAAAGCGATTCCTTATGTTACATTGGGATATGATTTTTAAATTTTGATAAGTATATATATAATTTGAAAGATATTGAAATGGCAGGAGATTGATTCTCGTGCCATTTTTTTTACAAAACCCGAACCTTTTATTAAGTATCAAAAATGATAACAAGTTTTACGAAACAGTATTTTTTCAGGCCTTCTGATTGTTTCTTTTCTTTTTTTGAGTGATCAAAAAGTTTTTGCCCAACGGGAAGTATTATATGAGCAGTATCTGCAAAATCCGATGGCCATTAATCCGGGATTTACCGGCGTCAGAGAGACATTTAATATGACGGCGATGTTTCGGAGAAAATGGTTTACAATTCCCAATTCGCCTTCCAGCCAGACTTTTGCCGCAGACGGTACTATTTGCAAACGGCAAATTTGGTATCGGTTTTCAGGCACTGAATGATCAAACCAGTTATTTTACAACAACCGCTTTTTCTGCCTCGTTTCGCCTATCATCTTGGGATATATCGATAATTGGAAACTGGCTTTGGGTGGACAAGGTGGCATAAATGTTTTACCTGTTTTTGACACACAATCATCCCTTAGTAGTACCAACAGAGCATTGGGTAGTTTTGGATTAGGTGCCTGGCTGCATTCGGATGATTTTTATCTGGGCGTTTCAAAACCAGAAATCTTATCCCAGAAATTTGGTCAGCAGCAAATCGCATCTTTTTATCGCCGTCCGCTTTATATTATGTTGGGTGGAAGTTACGCATCTGGCGGAAGATGTGAAGTTGTTGCCGAATTTACTTGTGGTGCAGGAAAAGGATTACAAACTCAGGGTAGATTTTGGCGGCACGCGTCTGGTTTAATGAGAAAGTAGGTATCGGGGCTACTTACCATGCCGGCGGTGGTTATATCTTATGGAGGCGAAAATATTAATTATTTACAATTATCAGCCGAAGTCCAGGTTGGCAAGAATATAAGACTGGGATATTTTTATAGTACGCGACAAATAGAACAGATTTAATATAGTTTCCAATGCGCCCAAAGGAATTCACGAGCTAATGCTGAAGTTTGTTCCTAACCCGAATGGCTTCCAGAAGTATTGAAGTAAACTTACGGTGAATATCTCCGAACATGTTTAGTAAAAAGGAGATTTTTTGCGTTTTGTTTACATAAGTCTCGTAACTTTGTGCGGTAAATGAAATAATCACATTTGTGATGGATAAATACACATATATAGCAAATTCCGACGCCGCTTACATAGAGGAATTATACAATTCCTATAAGCAAGATTCAACCTCCGTAGACGAAGGTTGGCAAAAGTTTTTTGAAGGGTTCGATTTCTCTCAGAAGTATCCCTGCCAACGGTAATGGACATGCCAATGGTGCCACCAATGGAAAAGAAGTAGCAACGCCCGGAAAGGTAGATGCAACTCAGATCCGAAAGGAAATGGAGGTGGTTCATCTGATCCGTGGTTATCGTTCAAGAGGTCATTTATTGGCCACTACTAACCCGATCCAGAAGAGAAAAGATCGTCAGCCACAACTTGGATATTAGCGATTTTAATCTTGGACCAGAGGATCTTGATTCAGTTTTTGAAGCAGGAGTCGAAGTTTTCGGACGTCCTGCAACCCTGCGTGAAATTGTCGATTCGCTGAAAACGATTTATATCAGGAAATATCGGATTTGAGTATCTCTACATTCGTGACCGTGAACAAAAAAACTGGTTGCGTAAGAAAATTGAAAAAGAAGCATTGAATATGTCTTTTTCAATTGATGAGAAAAAACATATTCTTTCCAAGCTGAATGAGGCAGTAGTTTTTGAAAATTTCCTTCACACAAAATATCTTGGTCAAAAACGTTTTTCACTGGAAGGTGGAGAAACAACAATTCCTGCTCTTGACGCGATGATCAACAAAGCGGCAGAAATGGGTGTTGTTGAAGTGATGATCGGTATGGCGCACCGAGGTCGTTTGAACGTGCTTGCCAACGTAATGCAGAAAACCTACGGACAGATCTTCAACGAGTTTGAAGGTAATTTGCCGGATCAGGTTTGGGGAGATGGCGACGTGAAATACCACATGGGTTATGCGAGCCAGATCACTGCTGAAAATGGAAGAAAGGTTCATTTGAAACTTAGCTCCAAACCCATCACACCTTGAAGCGGTTAATCCGGTAGTTGAAGGATATATCCGTGCAAGAGCTGATGGCATGTACGAAGTGATTATGACCGCGTACTTCCTGTAATTGATTCACGGAGATGCTGCGGTTGCCGGTCAGGGAATTGTTTATGAAGTTACACAGATGTCTGGCCTTAACGGCTATTACACAGGTGGAACAATTCACTTTGTGATTAATAACCAGGTTGGTTTTACAACTGATTTTGTTGATGCACGTATCAAGTATTTACTGTACGGATGTTGCCAAAATTGTTGATGCACCGGTTCTTCACGTAAATGGTGATGATCCTGAGGCAGTTGTATTCTGTATGCGACTGGCTGTTGAATATCGTCAGAAATTCAATAAAGATATTTTTATTGATATGGTTTGCTACCGTCGTCATGGCCATAACGAAGCAGATGAGCCTAAATTTACGCAGCCAATACTTTACAAATCCATTGAAAATCATCAGAATCCACGCGAAATCTATCAGAAGACTTTGGCGGATCGTGGTGATGTGGATGCACAGTTGGCGGCTAATATGGATAAGGAATTCAAGACACTTGCTTCAGGAACGTCTTGATATGGTGAAACAAAAAGCATTGCCTTATGTATTGCCAAAACTTGAACAGGAATGGCATAGTTTGAGAAAATCGACTCCAGCGGATTTTGAAAAATCACCGGAAACAGGTGTTCCTCTCGAAGTACTTGAAAAAATAGGAAAAGCGATTGATCAACACACCGGAAGGTTTCCAGCGTCTGAAACAAATCGATAAACTTGCTGAAAGATCGTGAACAAATGATCTTTGAGAAGAAGGAAGTAAACTGGGCTACGGCTGAATTGCTTGCTTACGGTTCTATTCTGGCTGAAGGAAATATTGTTCGTTTAAGTGGACAGGATGTTCAGCGTGGTACTTTCTCTCACCGTCATGCCGTTTTGCATGATGTAGAAACGAATGATTCTTACAGCAATCTGGAACATATTCAGGAAGATCAGGGGCCTTTCATGATCTACAACTCTCTGCTTTCTGAATATGCTGTTTTAGGTTTTGAATTCGGTTATTCGATGGCAAATCCTAATGCACTGGTTATCTGGGAAGCACAATTTGGTGATTTTGCCAATGGTGCTCAGGTGATTATTGACCAGTTTGTTTCTTCAAGTGAAACCAAATGGGATCGCTGGACTGGACTTGTAATGCTTCTTCCGCACGGATATGAAGGTCAGGGACCAGAGCATTCGAATGCACGTCCGGAACGTTACCTGCAACTTGTCAGCAGATTACAACATGATTGTAGCGAACGTTACCACGCCGGCTAACTTCTTCCACATGATGCGCCGTCAGTTGAAATTCCCGTTCCGTAAGCCTTTGATCGTGATGTCACCAAAGTCGATGTTGAGACATCCGCTTTGTGTTTCTCCGCTTGAAGATCTTACGAAAGGATCATTCCAGGAAACGATCGGTGATACTTTTGTTGATCCTAAAAAGGTAACAAAAGTGTTGTTGTGTACTGGGAAATTGTATTATGAATTGTACGAAAGACAGCAAAAAGACAAGCGTGATGATGTTGCTATCATTCGTTTGGAACAAATGCATCCGTTCCCGCAAAAACAAATCGACGAACATCTTGCACTTTATGAAAATGCGAAAGTATTTTGGGTACAGGAAGAGCCTTTTAACATGGGTGGATGGACTTTCATGCTTCGCATGTATAACGGTGCTAAACCATTAGAAGTAATTGCTCGTCGTTCAAGTGCGTCGCCATCAACAGGATTCTCGAAAATCCATGCCCAGGAACAGGCTGAGATTATTCGCAGAGCATTTGAATAGGTATTCAACTCGTTATAAAAGACATAATTCGTTCATCATATTGCTGATAAAATGGCTGAAATTGAAATAAAAGTACCGCCGGTTGGCGAGTCAATTACTGAGGTTACGATAGGAAACTGGTTCAAAAATGATGGTGATTTTGTGAAATTGGATGAGGTCATTTGCGGACTGGATTCAGATAAAGCAACGTTTGAACTTACTGCGGAATCAGAAGGTGTTTTGCATATCAAAGCACAGGAAGGCGACACATTGAATATTGGTGACTTGATCGCAACGATCGATCCTTCGGGAAATGGTTCTGCTCCGGCAGCATCCGCTCCTGCGGCGTCGGCTCCTGTTGCAGCAGCGGCTCCGGCAGCTGCACCAGCTCCTGAAAAGGCAGAAGCTCCTGTTGCTGCGGCACCAGCTGAGCCGGCAGCTGCGGCAAAAATTTATGAAATGAAAGTTCCTGCGGTAGGAGAGTCTATCACAGAAGTTACGATCGCTTCATGGAGCAAAAAAGATGGAGACCATGTAGAAATGGACGAAATCCTTTGCGAACTGGAATCTGATAAAGCAACTTTTGAATTGCCATCAGAAGCAGTTGGTACTTTAAGAATTGTTGGAAAAGAAGGTGATACTTTGGCAATCGGTGCAGTAATCTGTACGATCGAAGTAGGAGCCGGAAGTTCTGCGTGCTGCTCCGGCAGCTGCACCAGCGGCTCCTGCAAGCAATGGCGCTGAGGCTGACAAAGGTTATACAGAAAAACATACTTCTCCTGTTGCAGCCAAAATTCTGGCAGAAAAAGGAATCGATCCTAAGGATGTGAACGGTTCTGGTTCAGGTGGAAGAATAATGAAAGACGACGCATTGAAAGCGGGTGCTAAACCTGCGGCAGCTCCTGCCCCGGCAGCAGCAAAACCTGCGGCTCCATCTGCTCCTGCGAAAGCAGCAGTTCCTGGCGAACGTGGACAGCGTCGTGAAAAAATGTCATCGCTTCGTAAAACAATCGCAAGACGTCTTGTGGCTGTGAAAAACGAAACCGCGATGCTTACAACTTTCAATGAAGTTGATATGAAGCCGGTAATGGATCTTCGTAACAAATTCAAAGATAAGTTCAAGGAAAAACATGAAGTTGGTCTTGGCTTTATGTCATTCTTTGTAAAAGCGGTTACGGTTGCTTTGAAAGATTTCCCGGTTGTGAATGCATATATCGACGGCGAAGAATTGGTTTACAATGATTACGCTGATATTTCGATCGCAGTTTCTACTCCTCGTGGTTTGGTTGTTCCGGTTATCAGAAATGCAGAAGATCTTTCTTTCTCAGCGATTGAAAAAGAAATCGTTCGTCTTGCAGTTCGTGCACGTGACGGAAAGTTAGGTTTGGATGAAATGTCCGGCGGAACTTTCACGATTACAAATGGCGGAACTTTCGGTTCAATGCTTTCTACACCGATCATCAACGCACCACAATCTGCGATTCTGGGAATGCATAATATCGTTGAACGTGCTGTAGTAGTAAACGGTGAAATCGTTATTCGTCCGATCATGTACCTTGCACTTTCTTATGATCACCGTACGATTGATGGAAAAGATTCAGTAAGCTTCCTTGTTCGGGTAAAACAATTACTTGAAGATCCAATGAGATTGTTACTGGATATGTAATCCTGAATAGATTTAACAAAAAAGACTTCGAAGAGTATATCTTCGAAGTCTCTTTTGTTTTGGTGTAATCAGTAAAATGATCAGCTCAACTTGGGATTTTCCTTATGCCGATCTTTATCGCGATCAGTTTTCTTAGCCATATTTTTTTCAAATGCTTCCGTCAAATTAATTCCGGTTTGATTAGCCAGACAAATTAAAACCCAAAGTACATCCGCCATTTCATCTCCCAGATCTTTATCCAGATCAGACTTTTTGAAAGACTGGTCTCCATAAGTTCTGGCCATAATCCGGGCCACTTCTCCGACTTCCTCAGTCAGAATCGTCATGTTGGTAAGCTCCGAAAAATACCGGACTCCGTAAGTTTTTATCCAGTTATCAACTTGTTGTTGTGCTTCTGTCAAGGGTCATATTTTTAATGATTTTAAATTCTGTTTTTAGAATCAATTATAATGGTAACCGGCCCGTCATTGAGTAATGCAACTTTCATATCTGCTCCAAAAATCCCGGTTTGAATTGGATTTCCAAGTTCTTTATTCAAAAAATCAATCATTTGCTCATACAAGGGAATAGCAACTTCCGGTCGTGCAGCTTCAATAAATGAAGGTCTGTTTCCTTTTTTTGTACTGGCGTGTAATGTAAACTGGCTGATCAGAAGAATATTCCCGTTTACAGATTTTAAATCCAGATTCATCTTTCCTTCTTCATCACCAAAAATTCGCATTCCAATTATTTTCTTCCCAAGCCATTCGATATCTTCTTTGTGTATCTTCATGTGTTATGCCAAGTAAAATTAAAAATCCGGCATCAATTTTGCCTTCAACTTTACCTTCAATTGTTACGGATGCTTCGCTTACACGTTGAATTACTGCAATCATAAGTGAATTATTAAATGAAATGTCAATCCGAAATTTTCCTTTTGACAAACAAAATCTTAGAGTTGGCAAAATAACAATAAATAAAACAGGAATACATTTCAGCAAATTTTATTTCAATATCAAAATTAGCAGGAAATAATACGGAACATCTTGAAACACCGTATTAAGGGTTGTATCTTGTAGAAAGGTAGTATCTGAACTGAAATAAATAAGTGTCAAATGATTGTAACTGATAAGTCAAACGCTGGAAAATCAATCGTGAAAGAAGAGCGAATATCAGTTTTTGATATTTTCAAAATCGGCGTCGGACCGTCCAGTTCTCATACGCTCGGACCGTGGCGGGCTGGTCAATTATTTGTGAAGTTATTGGAAGGCATAACGAGTCTGGACCAGGTTATTTCGATCAAAGTAAATCTTTACGGTTCATTGCAAAAACAGGAAAAGGCCACGGGACAGACCTTGCTGTTCAGCTTGGTTTATGCGGCTATGATCCTGTTACGATGGATACGAAGCAAATTGACAACATAAAATCCCAAATAGCCGATAACAAAAAACTTATTCTGAATGGCAGTAACGAAATTGATTTTGATCCTAAAAAAGATATCGTATTTCAAATGCAGGAATCACTTCCTTTTCATCCCAATGCACTGACATTTTCAGCGCAGACAAAAGATAACGGAACAATTAAGTGAGACCTATTATTCTGTCGGTGGCGGTTTTGTTATTAAAGAAGAAAATCAGGAAGAAACTGCACCATGCGTGAAATTACCATATCCGGTTGATCATGCTTCTGATCTTTTAAACTGGCATCAGCAGACCGAAATGTCAATTTCTGATATAATTTATGAAAATGAAAAGGTGTGGAGAAGCGAAGAAGAAATAAAATCTGAACTGCTGAATATCTGGCAGGTGATGAAGGAAAGTATTTATGCAGGTTGTCATAATGAAGGGATTTTGTCGGGCGGATTGTTTGTCAAACGTCGGGCTGCTTCTTTAAGTAAGAAACTTTTAAATGGAAAAGAATATTCCGGTTATGACGAATGGATCAATGCGATTCGTTCGAGTGGTAATGGATTCAAATATACACTGGATTGGGTAAGTTGTTTTGCGTTGGCGGTTAATGAAGAAAATGCATCATTCAGTCGTGTTGTTACAGCACCAACCAACGGTTCGGCGGGTGTAATTCCGGCGGTTTTACAATACTATCTTATTTTTTGCAGCGGAACAGATGAAGACATTATCCGGTTTCTGCTAACTGCGAGTGAAATTGGTTGTATTTTCAAAAAAGGTGCTACGATTTCGGCCGCAATGGGCGGTTGTCAGGCTGAAATTGGCGTTTCGTCTGCTATGGCTGCGGCCGGACTTAACCGAAGTTTCTGGTGGGACGGTCGAGCAATGTATGATGGCAGCAGAAATTGCGATGGAGCATCATTTGGGTATGACCTGTGATCCTGTTGGTGGATTGGTACAAATTCCTTGTATTGAACGAAATACAATGGGCGCTATCAAAGCGATTACGGCTTCGCAGCTTGCGATGCAAAGCAATCCTGAAAATGCAAAAGTTTCGCTTGGACAATGTTGTAAAAACAATGTGGGAAACAGCCTTGGATATGAATTTTCGCTACAAGGAAACTTCGGAAGGTGGGCTTGGCGATAAATATTCCGATCAGTTTGAGTGAATGCTGATATCTGATAATTTATAAATGCAATAACAAATGCGCCAGTCCGAAATATACGCCGTAACCAATCAAATCATTGGCTGTTGTAATAAAAGGTCCGGAAGCAACGGCAGGATTTATGCCAATTCTATCCAAAACAATCGGTGTAACTGTTCCGGTAAAAGATGCCAGGAAAACAACAGATAAAAGTGCAGATGAAACAACTAATGCAAGTTGTAATTCATTGCCAATCAGTAAATTAAATCCAAAAACAATTCCGCTGATAATCAATCCGTTGATGAAGCCACCGCAAACATCCGGATCAATCTGCTGCCAAACGCTGATATCAAGACCCGTTTTATCTGCAATACTTTGAAGAATAATAGAAGAAGTCTGAATTCCAACATTGCCGCCCGTTGAACCAATAATGGGAATAAAAGCAGCCATGGCAGGAATAATTTTAAGATCTCCTTCAAAAAAACTGATAAATTTCGCTGCCAGAATTCCTCCCATCATACCAACCAAAAGCCAGGGTAAACGCGCACTTGGTTTGCTGCCAAATCGTATCATCTTCTTCTACATCACCGGTGATACCGGCCATAGCCAGCGTATCAGAATTTGCCTGTTCTGTAATCACGTCAATCACGTCATCAATCGTAATTCGTCCCAGAAGTTTTCCCTGTACATTTACAACAGGCAGTGCGTCAAGGTCATAACGCTGCATCAGTTCGGCAACTTCCTCGGCCGGACGGTATGTTTCTACAAAAATGACATCCTTATCATACAGACTTTCAATTTTGGTATTCTTATGTGCCAGTACGATTTTTTTCAGAGAAAGTATGCCAAGCAATTTTCCATTATCGTCAATCACATAAACGGCATATACTTTTTCAACATCTTCTGCCTGTTTTCTTAGTTCCTCAATACACTGATTTACAGTTCCAGTTGACATTGGCTTTTACCAACTCTTTCTGCATCAAACCACCCGCTACATCTTCATCATAATGCAGCAGATCCAGAATAAAACGCGCCTGTTCACGGTCTTCGAGCAATGCAATAACTTCTTCACGAACGCGGATCGGCTGCTCATTCAGCAAATCCACTGCATCATCCGAATCAAAAAGATTGACAAACCGGGAAATTTCTTCGGAAGTAAAAGCTTTCAGAAATTCCCGTCGTTCGTTGGGATCCATGTCAGCCAGAATTTCCGCACCGGTTTCGTATCCAGCTGATTGATCAGGATATTTGGCACTTTCGAGTTTCCAGTTCATACAACAAGACCGGTAATATCCGCCGGAAAAAGACTCTCCATTTCGCGTCCGAATGGCTTCGGAATCTTCTTTGTCAATCAGTTCCTGAATGTGTTCTACGTATTCTTTGGTTAATTCAAACGTCATAATGTTTACTGGCTTTTGGCGATTAGCAATAGATAGCTTTCTGAGCTTGAAGATGTATATAATACTCGATATTCTGAAGTATTTTCAGATTTCCTGGTGTTACAGCTTTCTGCAAGCTGGGTCAGTTCTACAAACTCAGCAACACTCAACTGTTCCGCACGTTTGGTAAGCAAGGGATGATCCGGAAATTCACCGATCGGTTTCAACGCATTTCGCAAGGTTTTTCTTCTTTGATTAAAAGCCGTTTTTACAACCCTGAAAAATAATTTCTCATCACAATCAAGTGACTTGGTACGCATTTCTGGCGCAGACGGATCACGCCGGATTGTACTTTCGGAGGCGGATCAAATGCGCCGGGAGGAACCGAAACCAGGTAAGTCAATATCATAAAATGCCTGCAACAAAACGCTCAAAATGCCATAATCCTTATTTCCCGGAGGTGAAGCAATGCGCTGCGCAACTTCCTTTTGAAGCATACAAACGATTTCCGGAATCTGATCACGGATTCTGTAATGCCCTGAAAAATATCTGCGAAGAAATATTGTAAGGGAAATTTCCAATGATCGCAAAAGGCTCGGGAAAAATTCTCCGAGTATTGATATTTCAGAAAATCGCCTTCAATAATCCTGGGAGTAAGTTCCTCGTAATGTTTTTTCAAATAGGCGACCGATTCTGTATCAATTTCAATGACATAAGTACTGAATATGCAGTTTTTTGCAGCAAAAACTGCGTCAGTACGCCCATCCCGGGACCTATTTCCAAAACCTTGTTATAATCCTCCATGTCCTGTCAAACCGTCAACAATCTTGTTGGCAATATTCATGTCTTTCAGAAAGTGCTGGCCCAAATGTTTTTTGGCACGAACTTTCGAATCATTCCGATTTTTATAATTTATTTTCACGAGTCAAAATTACGGCTTAATTCGTAGATTTATCGAATAAAGAATAGGAAGGAATCTTAAAAATACGATTATCCGGCAAACTATGGAAATGATATCGTCCCATACCGACTGGCAGACAATACACGCCACACTTCAACATCTGAATCTGATCGGAATAACTTTTTCGCCGGATTTTATTATCCGGAATATCAGTGCGCATGCTCTACATGAAAACGGGCTGGCTGGAATCGGATCTGGTCGGGGAAAGTATTTTTGATAAACTGATTCCGAAAGACGAAGAAGATGAGATCAGGCAGATGCTGGAAGAGGGGATTCAGGGAAAACGAAAACTGGAACAACGGGAAATTCCGTTTCTGGCGCAAAAGGGAACGCTGCGTACTTTTTCGATCAATTCGGTATTGATCCAGAACGAGGATGACGAAGATTTTGTGCATCACGCTGGTCGGTGACGATATTACCCGCCGCGGCGGATGGAATCTTCCATCGCCAAATCCAATTCGCAGCTTCAGGATCTGGTTGACAACACCAGTGATCTGATCCAGCTGGTGGCGATTGACGGAAAATTCATTTTTGTCAATAAAGCGTGGCGTGAAGTATTGGGTTATCGGCTGGATGAAATTGCTTCCATGCGCATGGAGGATATTCTGCATCCGCAGCATAAGGATGCAGGCAATTGCGCAGCTTGAATCTGATCGAGCAAGGAAATGCCAATCCCAATTTTGAAACCGTTTTTTTAAGTAAAGAAGGAAAAAAAGTTTTTGTTGGAGGAAGTGTAAATTGTCGTTTTGATAATGGAAAACCAACTGCATTCCGTTGTATATTAAATGATTATACTGAAAAAATAAGGGCTGAAAAAGCGCAAAGTCTTTATTACAGCATTGCCAACTGGACGGTCAATACGCAGAACCTGGATGATTTTTACCATAGCATTCATCGAGGAACTTGGGAAAGATCATTGATGTTCAAAACTTCTTCATTGCGCTTTACGATCCAAGTAAAAGCTATCATCTATTTTCCATATTATGTAGATCAGTATTTCAAGGGAAATGTACGTTTTACCAAGCGGAGGCTGGGAAACGGTGTTACGGAATATGCCATTGCGTCCAACAAACCGCTTTTTCTTTCTGAGTACGGATATTGAAAACTTGGCGAAAACAAACAGTCTTCATCTATATGGAGTAACACCGAAACTGCTTCTTGTGCGTACCGCTTGCGGATCGGCGACAGAGTTACGGGGATCATTGGTGTGAAATCCTATGACGATCCCAATATGTTTGATGCCCGTGATCTGGAATTGCTGGAATTTATTTCCGGACAGGTTGCGCTTGGCGATTGCACAGAAAGCAAAGCGAAGAGGAATTGAGCAAATATGCTGGCGCGGTTGAATGCCATTTTTGACAGCAGTTCGCATTTGATCTGGTCTGTTAATAAATCGTTTGCAGCTTACTTCTTTCAACCGAAATTATGCGGATCTGATTCAGAATCAGTTGGGTGTCAGGCCTTCGCTGCAATACAATGCGGAAAAATTTGGCTGGCGGATGGTTGGTCAACAAAACCGGAGAACGCTTGAAACCAAATACCGTCAGGCACTTCGCGGCGAACCTCAGTATTTTGAATTTAAAATTGACCGGAAAGATGGCGGGGAAATGTGGCTGGAATTTTATCTGAACCCGATCCATTATGCCGACGGCGTTATTGAGGAAGTTTCAGGTATTGCGCGTGATATTACGCGGCGGAAAGAAGCGGAATTATCACTTCGGCACAGTGAAGAACTTGTTCCGCGGGATTTTTGAAAACTTGCAGGATATTTATTGCCGTATCAACCGTCAGGGACGAGATTACGATGATCAGCCAGTCTGTTTTCAAACGACTGGGTTATTTGCCTGATGAAGTGATCGGACATGAAATCACTGAATTCTTTACAGGATCGAAAAACGAATTCATTCAGCGCTGATCCGACTTCGGAAAACCAAAAGTCTGCGAAACTTTGAAATCACGCTATTAACCGGAAAGATGGAACCGAACGTCAGTTTATGATCAATATGCTGATGTTTACGAATGACAAAGGCAAAGCCGACCGAAGTGGCAGTTCTGGCAAGAGATATTACGGAATTGAAACGCAATGAGCTGGAATTGCTGAAAGCAAAAGAACACGCAGAGCGTTCATTAAAAGTAAAAGAAGGCTTCCTGGCCAATATGAGCCATGAAATCCGGACGCCGATGAATGGTGTGATCGGTATGATCGATCTGCTTGGAGAAACGCCTCTGAATCTTGAACAAAAGGATTATGTGCTGACGATCAAACGTTCTTCCGAAACGTTGCTGGACATTCTGAACGATATTCTGGATCTGTCCAAAATTGAAGCGGGAAAAATGGAGCTGCACGAAGCACCGATTGCTTTGGAAGAATTGATGGTGAAACTGGTTTCACTTATTTGGACAAACAGCGAAAAGTAAAGGAAATACACTTACCTATCACATTGCCGCCAGATCTTCCGCAAGTTCATCATTGCAGATCAGACCAGGCTTTTACAAATTCTGTCCAACCTGACTTCCAATGCATTAAATTCACAGAAAAAGGAGCGGTGAAAATGTTGCTTTCATCTGGTGAAAAATGAAGGTAAGATTTCATAAAATCAAAGTGGAGGTGCAGGATTCCGGGATTGGTATCAGCGCCATGGATAAGCAAATTTTGTTTACTTCGTTCACGCAGCTTGACAATTCTTCCCGCAAATCATTTGGTGGAACCGGTCTTGGACTGGCCATTTCCAAACAGCTTTGCGAGCTGATGAATGGAGAAATCGGTGTGGAATCCACGGTAGGAGAGGGTAGTACGTTCTGGTTTACTTTTGAAACAAAAAGACTTCCATTGCGCAGGTAAGTTCCGGTGCACAAATGGAAGAAGTGCCGATTGAAAATGTTTTTGCCGATTTTCATCCGGTAATCTTACTGGTAGATGATAATGCAGTAAACCGGAAAGTTGCCAATGAAATTTTGAAAAAATCAGGCTGTATCGTCGATCTGGCCGAAAGTGGTTTCAAGGCGATTGAAAAGGTTGAAAATAAACTGGCACTTTCCGGTGAAGAGTTATGACATCATTTTTATGGATATTCAAATGCCGGATATGGATGGTGTTGAAACTACGCAGGAACTGAAAAAACGTTTTCCAAAACTGACTGCCCCGATTGTTGCCATGACGGCCTATTCGATGAAAGAAGACCGCGACCGTTTTATGAGTCAGGGAATGGACGATTACATTGCCAAACCGATCCGTGCCCAGCATTTGATCTGGAAGGTAAAAGAATTGCTGGGCAATGTGGAAGGCCGGAAACTGGAAACGAAACAAAAGGAAATTGCACAGGAAATTTCTTTGCCAATTCTGGATAAAGAAATCATTGATCAGCTAAAAGGGATAGGCGGAGCAGATCTGGTTTTTTCAGTTTTTGAAGATTTTGTAATGGAATCCAATGAACTGGTTGAAGGAGCAGTAACGGCTTTTGCCACCGGAGATATTCCAACGGTAAAAAGTAATTTGCATACATTAAAAGGAAGTGCCGGAACTGTTGGCGTTTCTCAGGTTGCAGAAATAGCGAGAGATGCCGAATGGCGTTTGAAATCCGATGATACCAGCACGCTGGCAGAAGCGTTGCCGCAATTTGCAAAAGGCCTATCGCAGATTTTTGGATAGCTATGAAGCTTTGCTAAAAGACTGGCTGAAATAAAACGTTATAGCATTTTGTGCACGTTCCTTGGCTTCCTGGTTGAACGTACGGGTTGCTGTACTGTTACTTTAATTCCAAAATTCAGGAATGTGCATTTTTATATCAAATATTTTTCGCGCACAAGATTGCAGTGATGAATAGTATGTCCAACCGTCATCCAGCCTAGACTTCGGGCAGTATAGTTTTCTGTCTGATTCGGAAATTTAAAGTCCAGCATTTCATCTGTCATATGACTGAAAAGCGTGATTGCTGGCATTTCGTCACGCTTACCAGTTCTTCACAATATATCCTTTAAAGTACGACCTGTTGCGTTGAAATCTTTGTTGTAATGCCTGGCTCCTTGGGAACTTCCAGAAATACATCTGACCTGCCGTGAATAAGAAAATGCTTTATAAGCATAATATCGTTCGTCGTCCGCCAGATGAATGAAAACCTGCCTGACTGTCCATTTATCTTCGGCATATTTGAATTCCTCACGCTTCAGCACGGAATGGAATTGATCAATCCGATTACGCTCTTTTTTATTTTTCTTCCAAAGCATCAAATTAAATCATCTCCGTTTAGCCAGATTAAAAAGTAGGGATACCAGGGAGGCGTATCAGCTAATTTCGGACGGTGAATTTTGATCATTTGGGATTTGAGAACTTTTATAAAGGAAAAAACTTCTTGCTTCTTTTGCCATCTCAAAATTATAAATAAAATATTCAACCCGCCTTGATTATAAAGAATTTAATAGCCTCGGAACTAAATTACTGAAATGATTCCGTCGATAAAATCGTCCTGATCATCGGTCAAAATCGACCTTTTAGCAGATTGCCTCTGGTTTGTCTTGCCGGACGTTAAACCATTTAACTAAACGTAGCTCTAACCTTCCGAAACCTTTACTAGAAATCATGAAAACAATATTTTCCTCCATATTATCTGATACTTTGCATGGCACTGCCAGGCTTGGTTCAGGCACAAACTGCTCAAATTACTGGAACTGTTCTTGACAGTACGAGCCGCTCTCCGGTTGTTGGAGCCTATGTTGCTGTGAGCCGAAATACGCCGGATGCGAAACCGGAATATGTGACTACGGATGTAAATGGGAAATTTCTGGTATCCGGACTTAGCAAAGAATCCTATCGTGTCAAAATTTCTTACCTGAGCTACAAAGATTCTGAAAGAATCGATTAACATTGTCGGATGATGTTCAAAATACCGGTACATTTTTGCTTTCAGAAGCCGTATCAAACTTGAAAGAAGTAAAAGTAGTTGGTCAGGTTGCGGCTACTGGAGCAAAAAGGTGATACCACACAATTTAATGCTGCTGCATACAAAACCAATCCTGATGCAACCACCGAAGATTTAATTCAAAAAATGCCTGGTATTACGGTAACAAATGGTACTGTTACTGCTCATGGCGAAACGGTTAACAAAGTTTTGGTTGATGGAAAACCATTCTTCGGAGACGATGCCGCGCTGACTTTAAAATCTCTACCTGCAGAAATTGTTGATAAAATTGAAGTTTTTGACAAATTAAGCGATCAGTCTGCATTCACGGGTTTTGATGATGGAACTGGTCAGAAAACGATCAATATTGTTACCAAAGCAAATCGCAGAGTTGGACAGTTTGGAAAAGTTTATGCAGGATATGGTTTGGATGATCGTTATCAGGCTGGTGGAAATATGAGTTTTTTTAATAAAAACCAACGTATCTCGATCATTGGTCTTACTAATAACATTAACGTACAAAACTTTTCAAATCAGGATCTGCTAGGTGTATCCGGAAGTAGTGGCGGCGGCGGTGGGAAGAGGTGGAGCCGGCGGTGGAGGTGGTGCTTCCAGTAACTTTCTTGGTAGGAAACCAAAGCGGATTAACTGGTACAAATTCTTTTGGATTAAATTATGCCAATAAATTTGGTAACAAAGTAGATGTTTCCGGAAGCTATTTTTTCAACCGAACGAGCAATAATAATTTTCAGAACACGAATCAGGATTATTACGGAAAACAGCTTTATAAAGAATCAAACAGTTCCGGTTCAGACCAATATTAATCACCGTCTGAATTTCAGAGTGGAGTATACCATTGACAAAAAGAATATGTTGATTTTTACGCCGCGGTTAAGTTTCCAAAATAATCAATCGGGAACTGTAAAAGATGGATTTACTTCACTAAGTGATGGTTCGGCGGTTAATAGTACAGCTACGGATCAATCAAATAAAAATCATGGATATAATTTCACCAATGATCTTTTGTTCCGTCACGCATTTGACAAAAAAGGCAGAACGCTATCGTTTAACTTCAACACGCAGATAAATGATAAGAGCGGAATGGGTCAATTGTATTCCAAAAACCAGTATTTTACAAATCTGGAAATGCCGGGCGATACGATTGATCAGAAGAATTATACATCTTCAAATGCTGTAAGTCTGGGTGGAAATCTGGTTTATACCGAACCGATCAGCAGCACCGGACAATTACAATTTAATTATGGATTGACGGTAAGCAACAGCAATTCAGATAAGGAAACTTACAATAATGTTTTGCCTGATGGAAGTTCTTACACACAGCTTGATTCCTTGTTGTCAAATAGTTTTGATAACCGTTACACAACAAACCGTGCGGGAATTGGTTACCGTTACAGAAAAAATAACTGGTCTGGAAATGTAGGTGTTGACTTTCAAAACACCGGGTTATACAGTCAAGCAATTGTCGCCGATCAATGAAAAAGTGGATCACACTTTTACCAATTTTCTGCCCAACTCTGATGCTTACTTACCGGTCAAAATCCGGTACGCAATTCCGTACTTTTTTCCGTAGCTCAACCAATCAGCCATCGATTTCTCAATTGCAAAATGTAGTTGACAATAGTAATCCACTTTCATTAACTGCTGGTAATCCGAATCTGAAACAGGAATACCGAAATACTTTGAATATGCGCTATTCGATTGCAGGTGCGAACCGTCCGTACAGTTTGAATGCGATGATTTTTGTAACACAAACCAATAATGCGATAGTAAATTCAACCTTCATTGCTCAGCAACCTACTACTTTGCCAAGCGGAATTGTTTTGGAACAAGGAGCAAAACTTACTGCGCCAATCAACATGGACGGAAGCTGGAATGCAAGAACTTTGATCGCTTACGGAAAACCGATTTCCAAAATTAAACTGAATGTTAACCTTACTTCCGGTTTCAATTATGTGCGTGCTCCGGGTATGATCAACAATGTTTCAAATTTCTCAAATACCTATGCATACAGTCAGGGACTGGTTTTGAGCAGCAATATCAGTGAGAAACTGGATTTTACGGCTTCATATTCAGGTAACTATAATGTAGTTCGTAATTCGATTCAGCCGACGCTGAACAATAACTATTTTACATCAAGTATTACAGGCCGGGTCAACTGGATTTTTGGAAAAGGATTTCTGTTTACAATGCGATGTTAACAACCAGTCATACCGCGGTTTGGGTGCAGGATATAATCAGAACTTTCACTTTATGGAATGCCAGTTTTGGTAAGAAATTCCTGAAAAATAATGCAGGAGAATTGAAACTGACGGTTTTTGATATTCTGAAACAAAACAACAGTATTGCCCGTAATGTAACAGAAACCTATGTGCAAGATGTTACAAGCCGGGTTTTGACACAATATGCAATGCTTACGTTCACTTACACATTGAGAAATTTTGGTAAAGCACCAGCCAGTAATAATTCAGAAAGACGTCGTGATTTTGACGGAACGGGCGGAGGATTTCCTGGCGGTGGAGGCGGTGGTGGCAGCAGGACCAGGCGGTGGAGGTTTACCTGAAAGTTTACTGATTTGCAATCCTATCGTGCTTAGTGCAAAGAAATGACCCGACGAATAATATCGATACAATCGGGGTTTTCTATTTGTATTGTATCTTACTTCTTGTAGGAAAAGGAATTACAAGCTCTTCACCACGGCTGGCCAGATCTTTTGTTTTTCCATTAGCTTTCATAATCGCTTCTTTACTAACATCATATTTTCCGGAAACCACTTTCAAAATATCACCAGGTCCGACGGTATGAACTGCTTTTACCCGAATTTTGATTTTATCACCGGATTTCAATTCGGATAATTGAAGGATTTAAAGACTTTCAGAGTTTCCGTTGTAAGATTATATCGACTTGCAATAGAAGAAAAAGTCTCTCCGCCCTTTACAGTACGGGTAATTTCCTTGCCACCAATTCTGGAAGCTACAACTTTGGCATCTTCTGTTTTCTTCGGCTCTTCTTTTTTCTCTTTTTCCTTTTCCGGTTTTTCTTTTCTTTTCTTCCGAAGTTTTTGGTTTTTCCTTAATTACCGGATCTTCGGATTCAGCTTCTTCTGTAACAGGTTCTTCCGTAACAGTTTTCTCTTCAGTGGTATCCTCTAACGGTTGAAGTTAGTTCTTCCGAATTTGTAGAATCATCCGAAACATATTCATAGCCGACGTAAAGCATTGCCAAAACCAAAAGAACCAACACAAACAAAGTAATAATCGGGCAGGTTGGATTTTTCAGTAGGACGTATATTTCGTTTTTTCGGGCTTTCGTCTTCCATAGCTTAGTGATGATTCAATTACTGGTGACTTTACTTTGATACGAAAATAATAAACCAACGTTACTTTACAACTTCATTTTTTAATTCCTTATTCATCGTTGCCACTTTGTCTTTCAATCCTTCTTTGAAGATATCCAGTCGGTTAGCAACATCACTATCGCTCGCTCCAATAATTTGTGCAGCAAGAATTCCTGCATTTCTGGCACCGTTCAAGGCAACTGTTGCAACCGGAACTCCCGACGGCATTTGCAAAATTGAAAGAACAGAATCCCAGCCGTCAATAGAATTACTCGACAAAACCGGAACGCCAATAACGGGCAAAGAAGTCAATGAAGCTACCATTCCCGGCAAATGTGCTGCTCCGCCTGCGCCTGCAATAATGACCTGCAATCCACGCTTACGTGCACTGGATGCATATTCCAGCATTCTTTCTGGTGTACGGTGCGCTGAAACGATTTCCATTTCAAACGTTATTCCAAGCTCATTTAGTGCATCTGCTGCTTCCTGCATTACCTTGCTGTCCGACAGGCTTCCCATGATTATTCCTACCATTTTATTTTATGTTTTATCATTGACCAAATTCGAAAACATGGCAATTGTTATTTTCCAGATTTTGAACTGCTTATTACTCTGATATTCTTTTTTACAAAATCAACCTTTTCTTTTAATGAAGCCAATATCTGATCCATAATGGTAATATGGCCCATTTTTCGGAAAGGTTTTGTGATTGCTTTCCAATATAAAAACGGAAAAACCTGATCCGGTGGCCAAAAGTTTTTCCATTCCTTCGTATACCGCCGGTCCTTCAAAACCATCTTCGCCCAATAAATTTACCATCGCAGAAGGCGCATACGCTTCAGTACTTCCCAGAGGCAGATCCAGAATGGCCCGCCAATGTTGCTCGTATTGCGAAGTTGCATTGGCTCTTATCGTGTGGTGACCGCTATTATGCGGACGGGGAGCCACTTCATTTATTAGTACTTCCCCATCAGCTGTCAGGAATAATTCAACGGCCAGTAAACCGACGATTCCAAAAGATTCTGCTGTTTTTTTAGCAATTTCCTGCGCTTTTTGATCAATTTCGCTACTGATTTCAGCAGGTGCAAAAAGATATTCAACCAGATTTAATTCAGGATGAAAAACCATTTCAACCGTAGGAAAACATTTAATTTCTCCGGATGGATTTCTGGCAACAATAACAGCCAGTTCTTTTTCAAACGGAACTGCTTTTTCCAATAATCCCGGCTGGTCAAAAGCTTTTTCGATATCAGCTTCGGAGGTAACACGCTGTACACCGCGACCGTCATATCCGTCGCGTCCAAGTTTATGAAAAGCAGGAAGAAAATCGATAAAATTTCTTACGTCTTCACGGTTTTCGGTCAAGATAAATTCTGCTGTCGGAAGTCCTTTTTCAAGGTAAAACTGTTTCTGGATTCTTTTATCCTGGATTTTCCGGATCACAGAAGGCTGAGGATAAATCCGTTTTCCTTCTTTTTCCAAAGCTTCCAGCGCTTCAACGTTTACCTTTTCAATTTCAATGGTGATTACATCAAGATCTTTACCAAACTGGTAAACCGTATCATAATCCTGCAAAGAACCTTGTGTAAATTTCGGGGCAATTTTGCGGCAGGGCGCTTCTGCGTCAGGATCTAAAATGTGAATGTCAAGGTTCCAGTCTATGGCGGCCTGCAAAAGCATAAGTCCTAATTGACCACCGCCAAGAATACCTATTCGGGATGAAAGCATTTAGTAGTTCGATTGTATTTGTGCAAAATTGGTGGAAAAACTGCGAACTTAAAACTGTTTCTACCAATAATCGCGATTGGATTAGCTACTTAGCTTATATTAAATCATTTCATAAACCTGATTAAGCCGATTTCGACTAGCAAAAAGAAAAGCGCGGCATATAAAAAGTATTTCCAAAGACTGGTTCCAAAGTTCTGCTGCTGAAATTCTTTGGCAAATGCATCATCATCGATTTTATCAAAAACCTGAACATTTTTTTGTCCTGAAAAAGATATTCCTCAAGCTCGGCCGGTGAGTAATAATCCAGTCTGGATTCTGCATTATTATGATTTAAGGCGATAAGCTGTTCCACTTTATTATCCTTTATCAACTCAAAATAACCTGCATCCAATCCATTTCCAAGCTGGTCGCCCTGTGGAATTTCAAGCAAAAGCTGGTTGCCGACAATTTTCTGCGACGGAATCAATTCCGTTTTATTTCGTCTCAATTTATAAACCGTATTCTGGCTTTCATTCGTAATCGTTAATGCAATCGGATTTTCGTCAAATGTAAAAGCCGTGCGCTGCGCTCTCACGCTAGAGCTGCCATTTTATACATGATCGGAACAAAAATCGCATGTTGCGCCATGGATCCGAATTCAGGATTTAAAGGCGCTGCAAACAAATATATTTTTCCTTTTCCACCAGAAATCTGGTTCAGATAAGGCTGACCACTTCGTAAAGACAAAAGCGCTTGTCCGGCATTGGTCCAGTTCCAGGTCGGTGACGCAGAAGGTAGATTTAAATTTATTTCCTGCCGGACTGATTCTTCAAAAACATCACTGAAAAATGGATTATTCCGGTCTGGTGCTGCGATGGCAATCAAATCGCGCTGGAAGTATTCTTTTCCGAAATTAAACCATTGATTCCAAAACTTTGCAAGCAACGAAGTTATAACTTGTCGGCATTAGGCTGCGAAGGTGGAATTACGGTCAGACTTCCACCTTTTCGGACAAAATCCTGAATTTCCTGCGCCAGAGTGCCAGACAGGCTGTTCAACACCTTCCAGCACAACCATATCTGAATTTTTAATCAGACCCGGATCAACATTTTGAGCAGCAATAACTTTGCAGTGAGAACAAACTGTCGTTGGCATAAACATTATCAATATAATTTCCATCCTGTTTTTGTCCGTATATATGCAGAATACGAATCAGCGGAGAAGCATTCAGAACGAAATAATAATCGTTGTCAAAAGTTACCGGGAAAGTCGTCAAATGTGATTCTTCCTTTTTTATAGCCTTTTCCTTTCAGATTGAAATTGAATTTAGCAGTCGCACTTCCGTTTGCAGGCACATTCACCGATGCCGTAGAAGACTGTGTATTGTCAAGACTTAATTTCAAAACAATCTTTTTTAGCTTCCTCGCTACCGGAATTGCTGACTTTGACAAAAAGAATATTGTTCTGCAATTCACGAATAAATGGCGTATTCAGCCAAACTGAATCTACAAAAACATTTTTCTCGGCAACGGCCTGAACAGGTACCAGAAAAAGTTGGTTAACAGTATCAGTTTTTAATTTTGACAAATCTCCGGCAGTACTTTTCTGAAAATCAGAAAACCAGAAAAACTGGTTTTTAGCCGCGCTCTGATGTTTTGTTACCAGATTTTCCTGACGTTTGTAAACCTGTTCCAAGGTTCGTGGCGTATGTGAAAGTCCGATGGTGGTAAACCTGTCACGGATTTTTTCAGCCGGATAAAGTCCTTGTTCCTGAGAAGAAAAATCGTTTGTAACGAGTTGCAGTGAAGATAGCATTTTTAAATAATCCCAGCAAATCATTCAGTCTTGTCGTCGCAATATCAAGATAGCGTTTGCTATTCGACTCATTTTGCATACTGAACGAATTGTCCAGATACAAACTGGTAATGCCTTTTCTGTCAACAGAAGCATCATTTTTACCTGGTAAAAATGGTTGTGCAAATGCAAATACCAAACAAATAATGGCCAGTGATACGAGCCGCCAGAATGAGCCAGTGTTTTATTTTTCGGATGGAGCGCGTTTGTGTTTCTACCGCTTTCAAAAAAGCGACATTGGTAAAATAAACACGTTTGGTACGACGGAAATTAAATATATGAATGGCTATCGGAACCGATATGGCCAGTAAACCCCACAAGAATGACGGAAAAAGAAAACTCATTTAGGATTGAATGTTTATTTAGCAGTCGGCTTTCGGCAATCGGCTGTCAGTTTTTAGGCTCTTAGGAATTCGATATCTTAAAGAACGTAAATTTTTCAAATATCGGATGATAAACTTTTGCTTTTTATTACTTCTTGCCACAGCCAAAAGCTAATCGCCAATACCTAAAAGCTCTTAAAGCTATTTATTTCGTTCGCTTTCTGATAAGTCGACTGCTTTTTTCTAACTTTGTAGTTCATTTAGTGGTTGCTAAATCGCCACGGCGTTTGGCAATCTTTTGTAAATAAAGAAATTGATTAATTTTTAAAGGAATTATGGCCAAAGTATCGGTGAACAAACACCAGCCTGTTTATCAAATGCCTACGAATCCGGCAGCGGTTCGCACAAAAAGGTATGCGTTGCCAACGAAGAAATACATTACGATTGCCATGAAACATTTTTTTAAGTCGCAGATTAAATGGGTGTTATTACCTGTTGCTTTGCTTCTTATCAATGCGATTGTAAGTCTTACAGGCGTATATCCAAACTACTGGATTTACGTTGTAATCTTTGTTGCTGTTATCCTTTACGTCTTGTTCTGGGTTGTCCAGTTTACGGGAATTACACAGCTTGCCCAATACAAACCGATGTTTGAGAAGTTTTCATACGAAATTGACAACCGTCAGATTTTGATGAAAATGAATGCAAAAGAAGGCAGCATCATGAAATGGGAACAAATTCAGGAAGTTTATAAAGATGAGGATGCTTACATCATGATCATTTCAAGAGGTCAGTTTGTACAGCTTCCGTTCTCAATTTTTACTTCTGAACACGATATTAAGGTTTTTGAAAGAATATTGAAACAAAAAGAATTTCTGAAAGAGAAATAGTTTTTGTTTGAAATAATTTGAAAAGCGGAAATTGGGTAGTACCTGATTTCCGCTTTTTTGTTTTTGACAGTATGTGATCAAATGCCTATTGGAATTAATATGTCACCCCATAGGGGGTTGATCCAGGAGTGTTATAACTTTTCTATAATAATATCATCCCGTCGGGATTATGGAGGATTTAAAAATTTGATCATACCGAAAGAGAAATCAACAATCTAATTATTGAAGCAAAAATCCCGAAGGGATGACATTATTGTAGTAAGGCGGAATAAATTAGGTCTAAGCCCGGAAAGGGCGTCATACGCAAGACGGATATTCATTTAACCTCTCAATTGAAATAAATGAAATTCCAGCTAGCCCATTTTTACCCAAATTAGTATAGATGCATTATTGATATACAAATATTTGTATATCAATATTTTACATAAAATTTTTCGTTTGATTTTGATACTGATTTTGAAAAATAATCTTCAATCGCCAGCTTCTGAGACAAACCTTTTCCCCATTCATGAACCAAAGAAGCTCCAAAATCGTAAAACCAGTATGAAAAAAGCCTATTTTTACGGCTTCTTGTTTCAATAGATCTTAATTTATGTCAAATAACCTCTTCGATTTTGGAATGATTGGGTTGGGAGTAATGGGTAGAAACCTCTTGCTCAACACAGCTGATCACGGTTTTTCTGTTATTGGTTTTGATAAAGACGAAACCAAAACTGCTGCGCTGGAAGCAGCAGCAACAGAAGGTACTACCGTTAAAGGAGTTCCGGATCTTGCACATATGGTGCAGCAATTACAAACGTCCGCGTAAGCTTATGATGCTTGTGCCAGCCGGAAAGCCGGTTGACGATGTAATAGAATCTTTGTTGCCTTTGGTTGAAAAAGGCGATGTAATCATTGACGGCGGAAATTCGCATTATACTGATACTTTACGCCGGGTTAAATATCTGCGTGAAAAAGGCATTCATTTCATGGGTGTGGGTGTTTCCGGTGGTGAGCAGGGTGCGCGTACGGGCCCGAGTATTATGCCTGGCGGAGATGTTGAAGCTATGGGTCATGTGAAACCGTTGCTTGAAGCAATTGCAGCCAAAGTAAATGGCGAACCTTGTGTGGCATATCTTGGAAAAGAAGGTGCCGGACATTATGTGAAAATGGTTCATAATGGTATTGAATATGCCATTATGCAGTTGATCAGTGAAGTCTTATACTTTACTGAAACACGCCGGACTAAGTAATGACGAACTTCATGAAACATTCAAAAACTGGAATGAAGGTGCACTTCAATCATTCCTGGTAGAAATTACCGCAGATATTTTCCTTCAAAACGACGATAAAACCAGTGCCCGTTTATTGGATGTAATTTCTGATAAAGCAGGTTCGAAAGGAACCGGAAAATGGACTTCACAGGATTCCATGGAATTGCCTGTTGCAGTTCCGGTGATTGATACGGCCGTTGCAATGCGTACGATTTCAGGTTATAAAGATGAAAGAGTAAAGGCTTCTGCGCTATATAATGAATCAGGTGCAGCGCTTAACGTTTCCACTGAGGAATGGATTAAGCAGGTTCATGACGCGTTGTATTTTGCAACTATATTAAGTTACGCGCAAGGTTTGGCTATGCTTTATCAGGCATCGAAAGAACTTGCGCATGGATATTCCTTTGCCGGAAGTTGTGAGTGTATGGCGTGGTGGCTGTATCATCCGTTCTACCTTGTTGGAAACTTTCACACAGGCTTACAAACAATCACCTGATTTGTCCAATATTTTACTGGACGCAGGTGTAGCTTCACTTGTTAAATCGGCTGAAAGTAATACACGTGCAGTGGTTGCACAGGCAGCTTTGAGTGGTATTCCTGCTGCGGCATTTATGTCGTCACTTGCTTATTTTGATGCATATCGCACCGAAAGAATGGCGACAAATCTGATTCAGGCGCAACGTGATTATTTCGGAGCACACACCTATCAGCGTACTGATATTTCAGGCTACATTCCATACGGAATGGAATCATTAAAAAGTAACTTTTATGAAAACAAGTAAAAGACCGCCGGCTTCCATATTATTTATTTTTGGAGGCAGCGGTGATTTAAATTATAGAAAATTAACACCGGCACTTTATAATCTTTTCCTTGACGAATGGATGCCCGAAAAATTTGCAATTGCAGGTATCGGGAGAAGTGCTTATAGCAATGAAGAATATCACGGTCATTTGCTGGATGGAATTACAAAGTTTTCCAGAAGAAAAGGAGAGCAGAATGGGCATTGGAGTGATTTCAGTCAGCATGTTTCCTATCTTCAAATGGATGGTGATGATGCGGCTGCCTATCACAAGATCACGGATCTTGTAAAGGAAAAAGAAGCAGAATGGGGCGTAGCATCCGAATGTGATTTTTTACCTGGCCGTTGCTCCGCAGCTTGTTCCTTCTATTGCAACAAAACTTGGCGCGCTTAAATCTTTGCAGTGATATTCATTGCACCAGAATTGTGGTTGAAAAACCTTTCGGACATGATCTGAAAAGCGCACATGAATTGAATGAGTTGCTTTCCAGCATGTTCACGGAAGAGCAGATTTTCCGAATTGACCATTATTTAGGAAAAGAAACGGTTCAAAATATCCTGGCTTTACGTTTTGCAAATGCCTTGTTTGAACCGCTTTGGAACCGTAATTATATTGATCATATTCAGATCACAGCTGCTGAAAGTGTTGGTTTGGAAGGTCGTGGAGGCTATTTTGAAAATTCGGGTGCTTTGCGAGATATGGTTCAAAATCACATTCTTGCAGATACTTTGTATGGTTGCGATGGAAGCTCCGGTTTCTTTTGACGCCAATGAAATCAGAAATAAAAAAGTAGATGTGCTTCAATGCAATTCGCCGTATTGCACCGGATAAAGTACATGAACATGCCGTACGTGGACAATATTCAAGTGGTACTGGAAAAAGGGGAAGCAAGTGGTTGGATATCGTGAGGAAAAAGGCGTTAATCCTGAATCTGCAATTGATACTTTTGCTGCTGCCAAATTTTATATTGATAACTGGCGCTGGCAGGGCGTTCCGATCTATGTTCGTACCGGAAAATATCTGAATCAGAAAGCGACGCATATTACCTTGCAGTTTAAATCTGCACCGCATAATGCGTTTCCATCAGAAGCCGAGGACATCTGGCGTTCCAATAAACTGACGATCAGCATTCAGCCTGAAATGGATATCAGCACTCAGTTTCCAGGTAAAACGTCCGGGTCAGACCATGACGCTGGATCCGGTTGATATGACTTTCAATTATGATGACGCATCAAGAGATCATGCACCGGAAGCTTATGAAACTTTGCTTTTGGATGTCATGGAAGGTGATGCAACATTGTTTATGCGTGGCGATCAGGTTGAAGCGGCATGGAAAGTGATTATGCCGATTCTGGAAACCTGGGAAAGTAATAAACCAGCTGATTTTCCAAATTATGCGCCTGATTCATGGGGACCGGATGAGGCCGATCAATTGATTGCCCGCGAAGGGCATGCATGGATTAATATACCATCAGCTTAAAATTATAAAACTATGGGACAACTTCATATTGCAAAGGATGCCGTACAGCTAAGCACAGAACTGGCTGAATGGATCAGTAATTACATTAAGGAAGTATTGACGAAAAAGGATCGTTTTACTTTTGTACTATCTGGTGGTAGTACGCCTAAGCTTCTTTATACTTTGCTTGCTGCCAAACCGTATAATGAAAGCATTCCATGGGAAAAGATTCATTTTTTCTGGGGTGATGAAAGAGCCGTTCCTTTTGAAGATTCGCGTAATAATGCTAAAATGGCGTATGACGAACTTCTGGATAAAGTAGGTGTAAAAGCTGAAAATATCCATGTGATGCGTACCGATATCGGAGCAGAAGAATCTGCTGCGGAATATGAAAAAATGTTGAAGCAGTATTTTGATGGAGAAGAAACGACCTTTGATTTTGTATTGCTTGGAATGGGGGATGATGGCCATACTTTGTCATTATTTCCCGGAACGTCGGTGATTCATGAAAATGATAAATGGGTAACTTCTTTCTTTTTGCCAGCTCAGGATATGTACCGCATCACGCTTACAGCTCCGGTTGTTAATCACTCAGCTGCGTGTTGTGTTTTTGGCAGTTGGAACTGGAAAAGCAGAAACGTTAAAGCATGTACTGGAAGGAGAATTCGAACCTGGATACCTATCCTTCGCAGGTTATCAAATCCGACAAAAGGCGAGTTGCATCTGGTTTATTGACGAAGCTGCTGCAGCTGATTTGAAAAAATAAGTTATCAATAGAAATATAGAAAGGGGAGGCACTGCTTTAGAGATGTCTTTCCTTTTTTTGTTTAAAAGATTGATAAACTCCTGATTATCAATCCTGAAAATTAGTAGGCTCAATCCTAAATTCGTCTTACATTTGAGCCATTACTCAATCCCGCAAAACGCCTTGAAAACTGTATTAATTATCGACGACGAAGAAAAACTTCGTGCGCTTTTGGCAAGAATACTTGAAATCAGAAGGTTTTGATGTGCTTGAAGCCGGAGATTGTAAATCAGGCTTGAAAAGTGTTGAACATAAATGATATCGATGTTGTTTTATGTGATGTAAAATTGCCTGACGGAAGCGGTGTGGATATGGTTTCCAAAATAAAACAGAAAAAATCCCAGATCGAAGTTATTCTGCTGACTGCCTATGGAAATATTACAGATGGCGTTCAGGCCATGAAAAATGGTGCTTTTGATTATATTGTAAAAGGTGATGATAACGATAAAATCATTCCATTGCTGCATCGGGCCATTGAAAAAGTACAATTGCAGAAACGGGTTAAAGAACTGGAAAAACGGGTTGAAGATAAATTTTCTTTTCAGGCTGTCATTGGAAAATCAAAATCAATTCAGCAAGCAATTGAGTTGGCACAAAAAGTAGCTCCAAATGATACCAATGTGTTATTAACCGGAGAAACCGGAACCGGAAAGGAAGTTTTTGCACAGGGAATTCATCAGGCAAGTCAGCGGGCCGGGAAAACTTTTGTGGCTCTGAATTGTGGTGCTTTTGGTAAAGATATTCTTGAAAGTGAATTGTTTGGTTACAAGCAAGGCGCTTTTACCGGTGCCAATAAAGATAAAAAAGGGTTGATTGAAGAAGCCAATAACGGAACATTATTTCTGGATGAAATTGGTGAAATGCCACTTGAATTGCAGGCCAAATTACTTCGTGTTTTGGAAACGAATGAATTTATCAAACTTGGGTGATACCAAAACATCAAAATCCAATTTTCAGGCTTAATTGCTGCTACAAATCGGGATTTGAAAATAGAAAGTGAAGAAAAACGTTTTCGGTCGGATCTTGTATTTCAGGTTAAATGTTTTTCAAATTCAACTTCCGCCACTTCGGGAACGGGTTAAAGATATTGAGCCTTTGCTTCAATTTTTTGTCAACCAGTTTTCGGCAAAAATGAATAAAAAAACGCTGACTTATTCAGACGAGTTTCTGAAAAAACTGGAAACGTATAAATGGGTTGGTAATATCCGAGAATTAAAAAATGTAATTGAGCGTGCAGTAATTTTGAGTGATGATCAGCTTGATATAGAAAGTCTTCCATTCGAAATCCAGCAATCCGAACCAGCTGCTAAAAATGGCCAGCTTTCTGCATTTTCAATGGAAAGTATTGAAAAACTGCATATTCAGAAAGTCCTGAATTATGCCAAAGGAAACAAAGCAGAAACAGCCAGATTACTGGAAATTGGAATTGCTACACTCTATCGAAAATTGGAAGAATACAATATTCACTGATTTGATTTTGATAAGACAAAAAAACGGCCACTAAGTAGTGGCCGTTTTTAATTACAACTTGTTGCATTTTAATATTGACAAATTAGCATAGGTTAAATAATCAGGAAATTCTGAATCTCGTTGGGATACTTATTCATAATTTCTCGATCAACCACTTTTGATATAACCAATGCCGCTAATTATTTACTATTTAAATCTCTCCAAAGCAGATTTTCTGATCAGAAATTTTCTCCTTACCATCATTTTGTATTTCCATATCAAAGGAGGCTTAATTCAATTAAAACACAATTAAACCTAGCTTAAAATAGCGTTAAAATTGGATCTTTTAAGGATTTATGCAATTTTCAGAATAGAATTTTAGTTAAAAAGTCCGATACATGTATGCTAAGAATATCTATTTAAATTGAAACTTATTATCTACTTTTGTGTTTAACTCTATAATATTAGTAGATTATCTGTTCAATTTTAAACCCGATTCAGTTATGTCACTTCGATTAGGAGATATTGCCCCGGATTTCGAGGCAAATACTACACAAGGACCAATAAAATTTCATGAATGGTTGGGAACGAGCTGGGGCTTGCTGTTTTCTCATCCAGCCGATTTTACGCCGGTTTGTACAACAGAACTTGGTAAAACTGCACTTTTGAGCGGTGAATTTGAAAAACGTAACGTAAAGGTACTTGCAGTGAGTGTTGACGATATAGATTCTCACAACCGCTGGATTCCGGATATTAATGAAGTAAATGATACAGAAGTTAATTTCCCCATCATCGCTGACGAAGGCAGAAAAGTAGCTGAATTGTATGATATGATTCACCCGAATGCAAGTGAAAAAGCAACAGTTCGTTCGGTATTTATTATAGGTCCGGATAAAAAAGTGAAACTTACACTTACTTATCCGGCTTCAACAGGACGTAATTTCAACGAAATTCTTCGTGTGGTCGATTCGCTTCAATTGACGGCAAACTATTCTGTAGCTACGCCGGCAGACTGGAAAGATGGTGAAGATGTAATCGTGGTTCCTGCTGTAAGTACGGAAGATGCAGAAAAGAAATTTACAAAGGGTTTGAGAATTGTGAAACCTTACCTTGCGTTATACGCCTCAGCCTAACAAGTAATTTTTAGGTTGTCAATAAAAAAAGTCCTCAACTTTTTCCTGCCCGGATAAAGTTGAGGACTTTTTATATTGTTAATATTTCTAGTTTTCTACTTCCGACTTTTACAATTTCCTCTGGTTCAATGACCGGGAAACCGTAAAAAGTCATATGTCTGGCGCCCTGGTAATAATACCAGATTGAAGCTGCCATCGGAATGTGGCTGATATCGTTATAATTAAACCACGGCCCGAAACTGAATTTCAATGCATGGAAACCGGCCGCAACTGCGCCCAGTCCCGTAGCTATAAAAATATTAACGCTTCCCGGATCTTTTTTGTGTTTGTAAACATAAATCTCGATCATAAATAGCATAAGAAATAATCCGTAAAATGCATGAATTTCTACCACTACGAAATTCAGAGTTACTAATGTCAAAACAAAAAACAGCGTCAATTCCAAATAATTAAGATATCCAAGCCAGGAACCAAATTTTGGTTTTAAAAGCGGTTTAATATGCCAGATCGCAGCCCTTTCAAATAATGCTACCGCGATCATACTGGCAAACCATCCGGGGATTTTACCCCGCTGCCCTGTCAGATATAAAAAGCCATGTCCCAATACACCGCCGATAACGGTGGCAATTCCCATAAAAAGAAAGAAATACCGGATCTGGCTATACATCCTGTGCGCTCGTGCGAGTCTGCCCAAATGAACAAACGCGTAAAAGCATACGATGGCCATCATCAGACTGGAAATAACAGTCGAAGGTTCCAGAATGGTAATCCCAAACAGTTTGATCTGATGAACTTTGCTGAAATCTATGGTAACCTCATTCATTGAAAGAAAGTCTTAATAGGAGTAAATAGGACCAGGGTTGAAATTTATTTTATCAAAAGTAAGAACAAATGTGTCTCTTGTCTGCAACATTCATAGGCATAAACCTCTCTTTATTAATATTGTGCCAGTACTGGTAAAATCATATTTGCAGACAATTCTGATCATCTGCTTTTTGGAGTATTAAAATTAGTCCGGCTAAAAGTACTACTGGTAGATAAAATCGAGTTGCTGGTCTATTTCCTGAATGGAAGTGAATAACATGCTATTTCTTTGTATAGGGAAATGTGTTTAAAAATTAGACTGACCCTCCTGACAATTAATTATTCAACCATGAGAAGATTTTTTTTAATGAGTTTTAAAGTAGCAACTCTTGCCGTTATTTTATTTTTACAGGCACATTTAAGTAGGCACAAGGTCCGTTGGCGCCTTCAAATAATTCACCAGCTTCGGTTACACCAAAAGGAAATTCCAAAATTTCAGGAATAGTATCCGATTCAGTCGCTGCAAAACCGGTTGAATTTGTAAGTGTGGCTTTGGTTAACTTTTCAGATAACAAAGTATTGGATGGAGCGGTAGGTGACGAAAAAGGTAAATTTGAAATTACCGGCGTTGCCGCGGGAAAATACAAATTGTTGTTTTCATTTATCGGATTTAAAGACAAATCGGTAAATGTAGTAGTGGAAAATGGTAAGAATGTAGATCTTGGAACGATCAAAATGTCTGCCAATACCAAAACACTTGGATGAGGTAACCATCACTGGTGAAAAATCAATGGTAGAAGAAAAAGTAGACAGACTGGTTTACAATGCAGAAAAAGATATTACTTCAAAAGGCGGAGACGCTTCCGATCTTTTGAGAAAAGTACCGATGCTGTCGGTCGATCTGGACGGAAATGTTTCATTGCGAGGAAGTTCAAATATTCGGGTTTTGATCAATAATAAGCCTTCTACGATTATCGCGAGCAATGTGGCGGATGCATTGAAACAGATTCCGGCGGATATGATTAAATCCGTGGAAGTGATCACTTCACCTTCTGCAAAATATGATGCAGAAGGTTCTGGCGGTATTATCAATATTATTACCAAGAAAAATAATTTACAGGGACTAACGCTGAATGTTGATTCAGGCGTTGGAAACCGTGGTACCAACCTTGGTACTTAACGGAAGTTACCGCAAAGGGAAAATGGGTTTTACATTGGGTGGATTTGGACGTGCATTTTACAATAAAGCTACATCAGTTCTAGATCAGGATACAAAATCGGGGAGTGATGTTTTTTCAACTAAACAAAATTCCAACGCGAAGGACAGAGGTTTATTCGGACAGTATTCCTTAGGGTTTGATTATGATCTGGGAAAAAATCAGGCACTTTCTGCCGGGGTGCGTTACGGTACACGTAACTTTATTCAGAAACAAAATCTGTTTATAGATCAGTTTACGAACTCAGTGGCTACCGCAAATTCGGAACGCAAAGTTGACCGCAAAGATCTTTCGGGTACCATTGATATGAACGTGGACTATGTACGCACCTTCAAACCGCAGCAGGAATGGAGCTTTTCTACACTTTACAGTCGTACCAATCTGACGAACAATTTTGATACAGATATTTTGGCCATGGGTGGAAATGTGGGTAGCAGATTGAAAAATGTTAATGGCAATACAAACAATGAATTTACGCTGCAAACAGATTATCAGACGCCGATTAGAAAAAACCAGTTACTGGAATTTGGTGCAAAAGGTATTTTCCGTAAAGTAAACAGTGATTATAAATATCTGATGGCTGGTGAAACCGGGGACTTTACTATCAATCCCAACAATCCTTCCGGTACATTGAATTACAATCAGAATGTTGCAGCAGGTTATGTTTCCTACTCTTTGACTACAAAAAATAAATATACAATCAAGGCGGGAACACGCTATGAATACACAGGTATCAGTGCTGATGCAGGCGATAAAGGGAAGATTTCTATTCCAAGTTATGGAAATCTGGTTCCAAGTATTAATCTTTCAAAAAATATCACTGACGCAACTACCATCAAGGTTGCTTATAACAGAAGATTGCAGCGTCCGGGTATTCAGCAGTTAAATCCAAATGTGAATATTGCCAATCCGCAAAGCATTAGCATGGGAAATCCATCTCTTAGTCCTGAGCTTACCAATAATTTTGAAGCGGGTTTGAGTACCAATATCAAGAAGACCTATCTGAACTTTTCAGTATTTGCCCGTAATACAAATAATTCTATCACACAGGTACGGACTACAATTGATACACTTGCCGGTGCGATTGTTACGACTTATGAAAATATTGGAAAGCAGCGTGCTTATGGAGCCAACGTTTTTGCCAATGTGTATCTGACTTCAAAATGGACCGTCAACGGAAGTATCGATTTGTTGCAATCTCACCTGGAAGGACAAACAACCAATGCGGAAGGTGTTTCCGAAGCAATCAGTAACTCAGGATTTAATTACGGCGGTAGAATAATGTCTCAAATTTCTCTGAAAAAAGGATGGGGATTACAGGCTTTCGCTTTTTACAGAGGTAAGGAAGTGCAGTTGCAAGGTTCAAGAACCGGATTTTATATGTATTCGCTGGGTTTCAAAAGGGACTTTAATAACAAAAAAGGAAGCATAGGATTTGGCGCTGAAAACTTCATGACGAAAGGTGTAAGATTTACTTCTGATCTTCAATCACCGATTTTTGCACAGACCAGTCAAACGCAGTTATACAATCGGAATTTCAAAATAACCTTCAACTATACAATTGGTAAAATGAGTTTCGACGCACCAAAGCGTAAAACCCGTTCTGTTTCCAATTCAGACGTAAAAGGAGGAGGAGAAAATAACTAGGATTTCGGTAGGCGATTTGTCAAAGACCAACTTCCGGGTTGGTCTTTTTTTGTTTATGATTTTTCTTTATTTAATATAATAGTTTAAACCTTACCGTGCGTTAATAATTTCGTAGGTTTATGTAAATAAGTTATTAATCATCTGAATTTCTCAGCCATGAAATGGTCATTTATTATTCAGCAGAAACTTAAAGCAAGTTTACTTCTCGGCGGAATTATGATTACTATAATTCTGAGTTCCGTTTTGTCCAGAAATAATGTTGAAGGCATTGATAAGTCCTTTTCTTCCATTTATCAGGATAGATTGATTCCGGCTACAACCATCATCTATCTCACAGAAAATTTATATAACAAACGACTTTTGCTGGAAAAATATCTTTTCGCGGATAAACGCATGGAAGATACCGAGATAGTGTTGCAGTTAAATCAGTTTAATGAAAATCTGGATTCATTGACCAAAGCTTTTGAAAAAACATATCTTGTTGAAGAGGAAGCCAGAATACTTGCTGATTTTCAGAATAGAATAAATTCTTATAGTTTGTTAGAAAAGCAAATTGTGGATCAGCATAGATCTGGCAATACTGTTTTAGCGAAAGAAATATTTGAAGGAGCCGGAGCCGTAACTTTTCAAAATTCTCTGATTCATCTAAACGAACTCGCCAGGATTCAGTCGGATGTCGGAAATAAGTTAATGCTGAAATCTAAAACTGATTTTGCAGGTTTTGCAATAGTATCATTTTTGCAAATCGGACTTGCGGTAACTCTGGGGTTGGCAGTTTTGGTTTTGATTAAAAATTCCCGGATGATTAATAACCGCGAGGTTTTGAAAACAAAAGGTCAAAACTTTCATTTGAATTAATATTACAAACAAAAACGAGGCATACTGACGCTCTAACATCAATATTCCTCGTTTTTTATAATTATAAGTTTCTTATTGACCTACTTTACGGCCTTTCAAAGTCTCGCGTTGATTGCTTACCTGTTTCAATAAATCTTTGCTCACAAATAAGACGAGCGCCATTTCCAGACTGAATATCAAACGTACGATCTTTGTAGTTGAATTTATTGCTAGGCAGAATATCCAGAAAATAATTCTGACCGCTCAAATTGAATTTCATACCTTTTTTATCAGTCTGCGTATCATCCCAGGAAACAGAAATAGCTCCACTGCTTGATCCAAGTGCTACACCAGGTGTGAAAAGACGCACATTGATAGTCTGGATACTTTTTCCATTATTAATGCTGATTTTTCCTTCGGGATTAACTTTGATGTCATTTGGGTCACTCACTTCCCTGCGGATGTGTAATTGCCTTATCATTGAAAAACTGAACTTTACTCAATGGTATTCCAGCATTTTCCAGATCCCGGCGCAGGTCTTCAGTAAAAACAGTATAGTTTGTAAATGGAATTGAATTCGTGGTGGTGCAGCCCGATACTGCTGTGATAAGTGCCAGTCCGACAAATAGTTTTTTAATTAGATTCATGGTTTTTAATTCTTGTTTCAGTAATAACTGATTGTCAAAATGTTTTCTTTTTATAAAATGTAGAGAACGCAATATTACTAAAAAGCCATGCAGTAACCAACTTCAAATTAATATCAATATAAGCGTTTCTGTGCTGACAATCTGTCAGACTGGTTTCGTCATAATTCCTATTGGAACGCAAATTTTTATGTGGTATTGCAAATCAGAAAATAATTCTAAAATATATATTCAATAAACATAAAAAATTATGGAATCAGTGATTCAGGAAAAAGGAAATCTTAGCATTCATACCGAAAACATATTTCCGATAATTAAAAAATTCCTTTACTCGGACCACGAAATATTTTTGCGCGAATTAGTTTCAAATGCAGTTGATGCAAGTCAGAAAATCAAAAAACTTGCTTCTTACGGTGAATTTAATGGCGAACTGGGAGATTTGAAAGTAGTGGTTAAGCTTGATAAAGAAGCTAAAACCATCACAATCAGCGACAATGGTATCGGTATGACTGCCGATGAAATCAAAAAGTATATCAACCAGATCGCTTTTTCAGGAGCCACTGAATTTGTTGAAAAATATAAAGACAAAGGTGAGGACGGAAAAGGTGACAAAGGAATTATCGGTCACTTTGGACTTGGGTTTTATTCTGCATATATGGTGGCAGAAAATGTTGAAATCATTACCAAATCCTACAAAGATGGTTCAGAAGCCGTTCGCTGGATATGTGACGGATCGACCGAATATGAATTGACATCAGCCGAAAAGGCGGATCGCGGATCAGATATTATTCTTCATATCGCTGCTGATTCAGAAGAGTTTCTGGAAGAAGATCGCCTGAGAGGAATTCTTGAAAAATATGGTAAATTCCTGCCGATTCAGATTGAATTTGAAGATAAGATCATCAATAATCCAAGCCCGATCTGGACAAAAAATCCGTCTGATTTGAAAGATGAAGATTACATCGCCTTCTATAAAGAACTTTATCCATTTAGCGAAGATCCGTTATTCTGGATTCATTTGAATGTGGATTATCCTTTCAATCTGACCGGTGTTTTGTATTTCCCGAAACTGAAAAATGATTTCCAGGGACAACGCGAAAAAATCCAGCTTTACAGCCGTCAGGTATTTATTACCGACGAGGTAAAAGATATCGTTCCTGATTTCCTTCAATTGTTGCATGGTGTGATTGACTCTCCGGATATTCCTTTGAACGTGTCAAGAAGTTATCTTCAGGCTGACGGGAATGTGAAGAAAATCAACGGATACATCACGCGTAAAGTAGCTGATAAATTATCGGAGATTTTCAAAAATGACCGTGACGGATTTGAAGGAAAATTTGATGACATCGGATTGTTCGTGAAATACGGAATTATCAGCGATGAGAAATTCTATGAAAAAGCGAAGGATTTCTGTTTGTTGAAAAATGTTGACGGCAAATATTTCACTTTTGAAGAATACAAAGAAGCCGTTAAGGAAAATCAGACTGACAAAAACGATATGCAGGTTTGGTTGTATACAACGGATGAAAAGAAACAGGATGCCTTCATACAGTCCGCCAAGAAACGCAGCTACGATGTCCTTTTATTGACAAGTGTAATTGATTCGCATTTTATCAATGCGTTGGAGCAAAAGGTTGAAAAAATCCAGGTGAAACGCGTGGATGCAGATACACTTGACAAGCTGATCGAAAAAGATGTGACTTTGGAAAGCATTCTTTCGACCGAAGAATCAGATAAAGCCAAAAAAGTTTTTGAAGAAGTCGTAAGATAGCAAAGCGGGTAATGTTCAGATTGAAGCAATGCCGGTTGATGAATTGCCTGTTGTGATTACTTTTCCTGAATTTATGCGTCGTATGACGGATATGCAGGCGTCTTCGGGCCAGCCTTCGATGTTTGGTGATATGCCTTTGATGTATACAATTTCAGTAAATGCAAATCATCCGATAATCGGACGTATTTTGAATACTGAAAATGAAGAAGAACAAAAAACGCTGGCAAAACAGGTTTATGATCTTGCACTTCTATCACAAGGACTTTTGATAGGAAGTGATTTAACACAATTCATCCAACGTACCGTGGTTGGATTATAGTTGAAATATTTATACAAAAAAATCCGCTTTCAATATGAGAGCGGATTTTTCTGTTTTGGAGCAAAACGTTTATTATTGTCTTCCTGCAATTAATTTATCTTTCAGGATTTGAAGTTCCTGCCATCTTTTTTCATTGGCCAGTTTTGCTTGTTGAGGCCAGCTGCTTGGATCATGCATTTGAAAACGTGGGCCTGCATTTTTGAGGATATTGGATATTCTGATCGGATTCGTATTAGATAGTTGTTCGTAGGTGTAAATACCTTCCTTATTGATAAGTTCCTCGATTTTAGGTCCGATTCCTTCAATTATTTTGAAGTCATCTGCTTTTGCTGGATCTGCCTGTATTGCAGTTGGATACACTGTTTTAGAAGCTTTGCCTATTAGTGGTTGTTCAACAGATTTAAATTCTCGTTGCTGTGCACGGCAATCGGCAAGTTCAAGTTTTCTTTCAGAAATTGATTCACGGAGTACTCGTATACGTCCGTTTGTGATCAGTCGTGCAATAAGCCAGCCGACAAAAGCTGCAATGGCTAGCAGGATTAATATTTCAGATATAGCAACAGGCTTACTGAAAGGATTGAGTTGTAAAAGCATCATGATTTTTAATATTATTATCTTAAAAGATTGATCAATTAAACTATTCTTCGCGGCCGCCATTAAGTAGCTCCTGCCATGCTTTAAGTTCATCCCAGTTTCCTTTTGAAGCCAGTTCAGCCTGACGGGGCCACGTTGCAGGATCATGCACCTGAAAACGAGAATCCGAATTTGAAAGAATTGCTGAAATCTGTTCAGGTGTTTTCTGGCTTAACTGGTAAAATGAATAAATACCCGCAGTATTCAAAACACTTTCAATTTTTGGCCCTATGCCTTCGATAATCTTTAAGTCATCGTGCTGCACTTTTTCAGTTACAGCAGCTATTCCGGAAAAACCTTCGCGGGTTGTATTGGAAGCCGTTTTTCTGTACTTTTTTCTGAATTCTGCAATATTCCAGATCGTTGTCCAGTCGGCCAAGTTCATCTTCAAGTTGCGTGATAACAGAATTTCCTGTTATATAACCAATAATATATCCGAGAATTGCCGCGACAACGAGCATCAATATATGCTGCCACAAAGCGTCAGGATTTGCAAGAGGATTTAATTCAAACATGTTATAATGTGTTTTGAGTAATAAAATAGCTATTGAACAACAATGGTTACACGGCGATTGGCGCGTTTACCTTCCGGTGTGTCGTTGGAAGCTTTTGGATCAGCTTCTCCTTTGCCGTCGGTAGAAATCCTGTCAGCAGGAACGCCTAGTGAAACAAATTTCGACTTAACGATTTCTGCTCTCTTTTTAGAAAGTTTCAAATTCCATTCGGCACTGTCGTCGCTATCTGTATAGCCGGTCAAAAGTAATTTTTTATCTTTATTTTCAGATAAAAACTTTTTTGCCTCAATCAGGAATTTCTGGTTTTCTCCTGTTTTAATATATTCTGCACTTGCTGTTGGGAAATACAGATCCAGCGGTTTAAAAATACTTTCATATTTCTGTTCATTAGCCAGGTCGTTTTCAGTAACCGCAATTCTTTTGGTAAAAGTAAAATCAATACCACCATGAAGAGAATCCGGACTAAATACAATTCCGTCGTTCAATTGACCATTCAAAACAAAAACGGAATCAGGCAAACCTTTACCTATAAGATAGCTTTTAATGGCAGATGCACGGGCAATTCCAAGATTTGGAAAAGACGTTGCATTGGTTTCCTGAGAAGAATAAGAGCCGGTTATTGTAATAATTTTACCAGGATTTGCTGCTGCAAATAATGCAAGGGAATCAATTTCGGCTTGTACGGCGCTAAAATTGGCATCTGCGCCAGATTTTGCAAACCCGAAATTTCCGGAAGATGTTAGATTTAGCTCGGTTCCGTCAACGATCGTTAATGGTGAAATCGCGGGTGCTGTTGGTGAAGTAACAGTTGAGCTTGTAAGTGGTGCATCGCAAAGGAGCTTAATTTTACAAACGTGCCAGTAAGCCGAGCCAGCCATCCAGCCAATAAGTAATAACCACCAGATTGTTTTGTTATTTGACATATGTGTTGTAGGGATTAATTTACTTTTTGACTGAAAAAATCTATTCGGTCACAATATAATTCCTCTGCAACTGTATGCAACAAACGATTAAATAAATAAATGGCCCGGATACAAGTGCATCCGGGCCATTTATTATCTGTTCATCGATATCAAGAACTCTTCATTGTTTCTGGTTCCCTTCATATGATCGAGCAGGAAATCCATGGATTCCATGGCGTTCATGTCTGACATATGTTTTCGTAAAATCCAGACCTTTTTAAGTGTTTCTTTGTCTAGTAAGTAAATCTTCACGACGTGTTCCTGATGCCATAACGTCAATAGCAGGGAATACACGTTTGTTAGAAAGTTTACGATCCAGCTGCAATTCCATGTTACCCGTTCCTTTGAATTCTTCAAAGATAACTTCATCCATTTTAGAACCTGTATCGATCAATGCTGTTGCGATAATCGTAAGCGATCCGCCATTTTCAACATTTCGGGCTGCTCCAAAGAAACGTTTTGGTTTGTGAAGCGCATTTGCATCCACACCACCGGAAAGAATCTTTACCGGATGAAGGAACAACTGTATTATATGCACGGGCCAGACGCGTAATCGAATCCAGAAGAATAACCACATCATGGCCGCATTCTACCATTCGTTTTGCTTTTTCAAGCACGATACTCGCAACTTTAACGTGACGGTCAGCCTGCTCATCAAAAGTAGAAGCAATAACTTCCGCACGTACACTGCGCTGCATATCTGTAACCTCTTCCGGACGTTCATCAATCAAAAGTATAAGTAAAAATACTTCCGGGTGATTTCGCGTAATGGCGTTGGCAATTTCTTTCAACAAGAACAGTTTTACCCGTTTTTGGCTGGGCAACAATCATTCCACGTTGTCCTTTTCCGATTGGAGCAAAAAGATCAAGAATACGGGTAGAATATTGATCAGGACGGCTGCTTAATCTTAAACATTCTTCCGGGAAAAGAGGCGTAAGGTATTCAAATGGAATACGGTCTCTGATTTCTTCGGTTGTTTTACCATTAACCGTTTCAACACGAAGTAAAGCAAAATATTTTTCACCTTCTTTTGGTGGACGAATCTGACCTTTTACAGTATCACCGGTTTTTAAGACCAAATAATTTAATCTGCGAAGGCGAAACATATATATCATCCGGACTGGCCAGATAGTTGTAATCAGCTGATCGCAGGAAACCATATCCGCCATCCTGCATAATTTCCAGAACGCCTTCATTAATAATCAGACCGTCAAATTCACGGACATAATTGTTATAATTGCGTTTGATTTTATTGGAAGGATCTTCTCTTGGAGAAGAATTTTGTTGTGGTTGTCTTTCGTTATTTTCTCCGGCTTGCTGCGTTGGCCGTTCTTCTGTTGAAGTAGTATTTACCGGAGTACTTTGAGCCGTTTCAGTATTATCAGCCTGAGAAGAGTTCTCGTTTTGTGAAGTACTTTCAGCTACCGGTGCCTTCTCTTCACGGCCAAGATCATCCAGTGTATCTTCAACAGAATCAAGTTCGCGTCCGGAATCCTTATTTTTAGAAACGTCTTGTTTTCTGGAATTATCAAATTTCCGGGCAGGCGCTTCATATCTCTTAACAGGCTCAGCAACAGGTGCAGGAGTTTCTTCTGCCACTGTTGGCTCAGTTACAACTGGCTGTTCAGTAATTTTTGGTGTGGTGTCAAAAAGAGGGGCGGATACGGGACTGTTTTCTTTTCTTGGCTTATTGGTACGAACGTTAATTGCTTTGGCAGAAACAGGGGCTTCAACACGTCTCGGCTCTTTTTTTCTTAGGCTCGTCCTCAGAAGCAGAGTCGTCAGCAACTTCTGTTTCCCTTGCTTTTTCAGGCTCTGGGGCAACATTTTGCTGTGCAATAATTCTTGACACTAGTTCTTTTTTGGGAAGTTTGGCATAATCTTGAATGCCGCTTTGTCCCGCTATTTCTTTTAGCTCAGATAAAAGCTTAAGGTTCAATTCATCAATTGTAAGCATACAGAAAATATACAGTAAAGATAAACTTTACCAGATGATTAATGGGATAGTGAATATAGATGGAAAATTGATAGGAGAACGCAGGTCTCGGGTCACGTGATGGTCATTGATGCGTTAATATATTTATTTGTCAGGTCTAATAAAAGACGTGCCAAACAGGATAAACTTAAGATGGATCAACCAGGAAATTTTGCAATTTAATAGAAAATGTAGTGTGTAATAATTTCTTAGAGTATTCTTCTCGCTAGATTTGAGAGCTAACGAAGCCAGACATAACGGAATAATACAGGGGTGTTTTTTTACTTAAAACGAAGGTACAAAGTGTTTTTATTAAATCCAAATACTTTATACCGCTAAATGGTGAAAACCCTTAATCTATGTTAAATTTTCTATAATCAGTGGTCTGTCTTTTAGAGAATGTTAGTATTTCTGCGAAGAAAAGAGGACTTTTGTGGGAATATGAATGTGGTAGTCGATTCTGGTAACACTTATTCCAAGATTGGATGGTTTTCAGGGGATAATTTAATCCGTTATGAAACACATCTCGATTTTACAGAACTTATCGAACTGATACGTGCGGACTTACCTGAACGTATCATGTATTCGTCCGTAAACAGGCCGTTAGAAGTCTTTCTGGAAGCATTGGGCCGGGATTTGCCAGTTTTAAATCTGAATGGAATACTACCGGTACCAATCAGAAAAGATTATGAAACACCACATACATTGGGAGCCGACAGGGTGGCAGCAGCCTGTGGTGCCAATTGGATGTTTCCGGGAAAAGATGTGCTGGTCATTGACATGGGTACCAGTATCACTTATGATCTGATTGATCGGGAAGGAATCTTTAGAGGAGGATTAATTTCTCCTGGTGTCAGGATGCGATTTAATGCACTTCATACGTTTACAAAAAGACTTCCATTGTTTGATCCGGAAAAAGATCCCGAGTTCATAGGAAAAAGTACAAAAAATGCTATTCAAAGTGGCGTTATGAATGGTACTCTGGCAGAGATTGAAGGAATAATTGACAGGTACCGACACGAAATACCATCTTTATGCGTAGTAATATGTGGCGGAGATGTACCTTTTTTTGAAAGTAGCCTGAAACCGCCCATATTTGCAGTGCCGGAACTGGTATTAATAGGACTGAACAGAATTTTAATATATAATGTCTCTCTACAATAGAATAGGATTACTCACGATAGCAATTACACTTGGATGCAATTGTTCGGCCTTAATATCAAAAGTTAGTGCACAGGGATTAGGAAACTCGCCATATTCATCTCTTGGTATGGGCGAACTTTACAATGATGGATTTGCGGCATCTTCCGGTATGGGACAAGCTAACGTAAGTTCTGCCAGCAGCTTTGAAATTAACAATCTTAACCCGGCCTTATGGGTTAGAAACAAATATACAACCCTTGATTTTGGTGGAATTGGACAATATAAAAAGATTGTTTCAGGTTCTAACGACCAGCGTAATGCAGGTGGTAACCTTGCTTACGTAGCTTTGGCTTTTCCGGTAGCACCACGCTGGACTTTGGGTATCAGTGTTAAACCTTACAGTTTTGTTGATTTTCAAAATAAGGATGTAAGAGCTGTTGTAGGTACTCCGTATTCTGCCGATTATACAACAAGTGGAAAGGGCGGTGTAAATAAAGCCTCTTTTACCAATGCTGTTCAAATAGGAAAATATTTAAGCGTTGGATTAGAAGCCTCCTTCTTTTTTGGTAATGTAAGGACAGCATCTGAGGCAAGTATTGGTGATGGATCTGGCTATCTGGTAAGTGTCAGTGATCGGACAGTTTATAAAGATATCGCTTTCCGTGGTGGGGCAGCTTTAAGGTTACCGCTTAAAAAGAACAATAAGCTCAATCTGAATCTTGGTGGGGTTTATGGGGTTGGAACAAAATTGAATGCGGAAAGAACCACTGCATTTGAATTATTACAAAGTTCATTTCCAGTAATCGCTCCTGATACACTTGTGAAAAATAGAAAGGGAACCATAACGCTTCCTGCAACCTATCAGGTAGGATTTAGTTTTGAATGGCCTTACAAACTTACTCTTGCGGCTGATTTCAGTCATGAAGGATGGACAGGATATAGAAATTACGACAGATCGCTTGGTAATGACGGATTGAAAGATGTAAACCGTGTTCATTTGGGCGTTGAATATACTCCTAAATTTGGTTCTCTGAATTACCTGGATAATGTTAGATATCGCGTCGGTTTCAGCCATGGTAACACGCCTTATACAGTTGTTGAGAAAAACATAAAAGATACAAATCTTAGCCTTGGTTTTACTTTACCAATGGGGCGCGGGTACCAGAATTTTGTTACACTTTCTTTTGTCGGAGGCCAGCGCGGTGTGTTGGGAACGGGAATGGTTCGTGAACGTTATGGACGCGTTGTACTTGGTCTTACACTAAGAGAAAGATGGTTTGAAAAACAGAAATTGGATTAACAATAAGCCTATACGCATGTTGGGTATTGATATAATTGTAAAGTATTTTCAAAAAGGAGATAGATTCATATCTCCTTTTTGTATTCTGGTGCTTGCTGGATTATTTTTTATTGCTTGTGAACCCAATGATAAGAAAAAAGGAAAACCGTACACCGGCCCTATTGAAATAACCAATGCTGTTGAGCTAAAATATAGCGAGCAAGGGTTAATGAAAGTTTTGCTGAAAACTCCGAAGCAGCTTCGCTATCAGAATGAGGATAAAGTTTTTCCTGACACGATCAATATTAATTTTTACGACCCTTTGGGTGTTACGGTCGTTACACGTTTACGAGCAGATTCCGGCCGGTTTGACCAACGAAAAAACGTTTATATTGTCAAGGGAAATGTGAGAGTTGTGAAATCTCTTACAAAAGAATTGTTAACTACAACCGAATTAACATGGAGTCCTGATACTAAAAAGGTGTTTACTGATAAATTCGTTTCAGTGAAAAATACCGTCACCAAGGATATAATAAATGGAAATGGTATGGATGCTGATCAGGATTTCTCACATATAAAGTTCAGGAAAGGTACCTTCAAAATGAAGTTCAACGACATTTAACGTTCCCCACAAGCGATTAACGCTTTTGTAACTGTCGCAATTGGAGTTAACGTACTGTCTTTTCCCCACTTCATGTTGACATACGTTATTACTTCTGCAATTTCCAGTTCCTGCAACTTTGGATTAGCAGGCATTGGCCGGTTAAATGGTTTTCCATTGACCATAATTGTCCCTTTCATCCCATATCGCATAATGCAGGCCATTGCTGCTTTGTCCTTTGTGATTTTGGAGCCAACCAAAGGCGGATACAAATTTGCCATTCCTTTTCCGTCCGCCTGGTGGCAGTTGGCGCAATTCATTGTGTAGATTTGGTAACCCTCTGCAAAATACTGTTCAGTTTTCAGCTCCTGTTCACTTTGGCATGAAAAAATGGTGAAGGCGGATAGGGCAAATATTAATTTTTTTATCATCGATTTACTGTGTCGCAGAGCACTCTATTTTTTATATTCTTCCAATAACGATTTTATTCCCTGAATCAACTTCTGAGTTCCTTCCTCCGTTGTACCATCATACATGCCACGAATATGTTTGTCCTTATCAATTAAGATAAAAGCTCCGCTATGTAAAAATCCTCCTTCGGCAGTTTTGTCTTCCTGAGCTGCTGACAAATAACTTTTTTGGCCAATCTCATATATCTTTTCTTTTGGACCCGTCAAAAATTGCCATTTCTTACCTTCAACACCCAAATCTTTTGCAAATTTATTCAGGACCTGTGGCGTATCATGTTCCGGATCAATGGTATGTGAAAGAATCATCACATCCGGATTATCCTTAAATTCTTTATAAACTTTTACCATTTGTCGTTTCATAACCGGACAAATAGTAGGACAGGAAGTAAAAAAGAAATCAGTGACGTAAATTTTACCTTGTACGATTTTTTCCGTAACCGTCTCACCATATTGATTAGTAAAAGAAAAAGGAGGAATTACATTATAAATAGTATCTGTAATTTCCTTTCCATCCACTTTTTTGGTCACCCAATCCCGTTCCCCTAATATTGGTAACTTCTTACTGCCACTTTCACAACCCGAAATCATTCCTAAAACCACCAAAAGGGCAATTAATTTGTGGTAACCAATATTTTTTAAACTACTCATATACTTTATTCTAAAAATGTTTTTGCTTCCTGAATGTTTTTGGAAGTAATTTCTTTTACGTCAATAATTTTTTTCTTTTGGGCTTCAAAATAGAGAATTGCCTCTTCTGATTTAAGTTTTTTCGCCGAATCCCCACGGTATTCATGCATCCAATCCATCATCAACTTATCTGATTCGTTCAATTTCTGATTGACTTCTGTCGCTTTAATGCGTTGTTCTGCGATATTGTTGCCTGCAATTCCTTCGTTTTGCAAACTATCCATATGTATAATTTTTTTGGAAAGTTTGGATTTAAGCGTCATGATATCATCCATCTGAGGCATTACCTCGTCGTGAATTGTCATCACTTCTCCTTCGAGTTCCAGCACCTTATCTGCATTTTTATTACATGATGAAAGAGAGAATATAATTCCGAGCGCTATTACATATTGCTTCATGAGGTAGAGTTTATGAGGGTTATCTGATAATTATTAATCTTTTAAAATCATTTCACGCGCATTATTTATTACCGATTCTGTCGGGTTATGTCCGCCAATCATTTGTGCAATTTCCATCACACGTTCGTCCACAGATAATTTTTTTATTTTACTGACCGTTTTTGCAGACGAGTGATCTTTGTAAACAAAATAGTGTGCCTTGCCGCTGCTTGCTATCTGGTGTAAATGTGTGATGGCAATAATCTGATGATTATCAGACATTTTGATCATCATTTTCCCCATCTTTTTTGCAATTTCTCCCGAAACGCCTGTATCGATTTCGTCAAAAATAATGGTCGGAAGTTTTCTCCTGTCGGCCAGAATATATTTGATCACCATCATCAGACGAGAAAATTCCCCACCCGAAGCAACCTGTCTTAATTCTTGTAAAGGAGTTCCTTTATTCCCGCTAAAAAGAAAAGCGATGGAATCGATACCATCATTTGTCGGCTGAATTTCGGTAATCTTAATCGACAAAGCGGCATTGGGAATTCCAAGTTCGATCAGTCGTTCAATAATTAAATTCTCAATCGTTTTAAGAACCTTCTGACGTTCTTTGGATAAATTAGCCGCGCTTTTCAGCATGACCTCCTCAGTTTTTTCTGCCTTTTGTTTTGCCTTTAATAAAGCTTCATCAAGATTTAAAACAGTACCAACTTTGTTTTCAAGTTCTTGTTGAATTTTCAGAAGTTCATCGACAGTCGTGGTGTGATGCTTTTTCTGTAATGTGTAAATTAAATCCAGACGTTCGTGAACGAGCTGGCTCCGGCCCGCATCAATTTCCACGGAAGTGCTCACACCATCAATTTCATCCGCTAAATCACGAAGTTCAATCAGACAGCTTTGCGCTCTTTCACGCAAAGATTCATATGCGGGAACAAGACGGCTTGCCTGGGAAATCGCAGTAACAGTATTTTTGAGATAGTCGAGAATCGAGCTGTCCGGATTATCTAAATAAGAGTAGGCTAACTGAAGTTTCTCTCTGATCTCAACAGCGTTTTCCAGTATGGTTAATTCTTGTTCCAGCTGAGTCTGCTCATCGCTTCGTAAGTCAGCATTGGCCAATTCCTGATACAGAAACTGATCATAATCAAATGCTTTTCTCATCTGTATTGCCTCTCTCTGCAAGGTGTCATAAGCCTTGGCTGCATCTCTGTAAGCAAGGAAATGTTTACGATAAGCATGAAGCAAACCATAATTTTCAGCGTACGTATCAACCACCTGCAACTGAAATTCATTGCTTCCCAGTAAAATCGAATCATGCTGGGAATGAATATCCAGAAGCTGGCTGCTTATTCTTTTCAAAGTATCCAGATTAACCGGCGTATCATTGATAAAAGCGCGTGATTTACCTGCTACGGAAATTTCTCTCCGCACAATGCATTCCTGAGCAAAATCAAGATTTTCTTCTTCGAAATTAGGAGCAAGGTCATACCCTGAAAGATCAAAGCTACCTTCAATGACACACTTTTCAGCAGGATCGTAGAGTGATTTTACGTCAGCACGATTACCAAGTAAAAGACCAATTGCGCCGAGCATAATGGATTTACCAGCGCCCGTTTCTCCTGTAATAATATTTAATCCCGGATCCGGCGACATTTCCAGTTGCTTGATCAGGGCGTAATTTTTAATAAGTAAATTTGAGAGCATGCCTTTGTAAGCAGATTGTCAAAGTTGGTGAGAACAAGTCAGAATAGAATCAGAAAGGTTCGTCTTTGACACGAATATAGCTATGTTATGAACAAATAGGAAACGGAAGTCGTTCGGAAACGTTTTTTTAATATTAGCTGACGGATAAAGTGGTTTTAAGTCCATGAAGAATCCTTTACCTCTTTTCTTTTAAATCATACACCACTTCAAATAAATCTTGAATGGCCAGTTTATGGATATGCTCACGGGTATCTAACAAAGTCAAATACTCATTTGTAATTGAAATCAGTTTTCCAAAATATGTATTTCCACTTCGTAATATCGCATTAAGTTCAAGTCCCGGGAGATCTGACAATTCTGATGTTATGTTCTTTGAAGCGATACGAATCAGGCGTTTACTCATACTAATCGGTTTGGTGGTGATTTTTCGACGTACCAAATTCCCACTTTACTGCGACAATTTTTGATAAAGCTGAGTTTTGGAGGGATCCAAACTTACTAAAATAGTTTGTGCCGCTTTGCGTTCCTCCGGATTTGCTTCTTTTAAGATGCTATATATTTCATCCGATTTAGAATCGAAAAATGAGTTTACTACGACACTTCCTGGTCGAAGTTGAGCAACCGTTTTGATTGATGTTAACAAATCCATAGTTTTTGTTCGTGTCTGAGCAGGATTTTCCGTTGCAACATCAAGTCCCTGGCGGTAATATGCATACAATCCTTCCCGAAATGGAATAAATTGCTGGCTCATCAGATTTTCAATCAGCCAGTATCTGTTTCTTGAATCAGCGCTTTTACGCGTATCCCAACCTCTTCCGGGTGATGATGCATTTGAAGCTAAATTGGCCAAATTGAAATGCTTTTTGCATATATGGAGAACCTCCCAATTTGCTGAAAGAATCATAATCGAAAATCAATGCTGTGTAAGCGTAAAAGGCCAGAATGAATGGTAATTCATCCGTATAACTGTTTTCGTTAAAATATAATTGGGCGGTGGGTAGGTAGTTAAAAGTAAAACTTCTGTCCACATAATTGAAAAGCACCGTCTCATAACTTGAATTAAAAACCGGACGAGCTATGACTAATTGTGCGGTTCCTTCATAAGCGCCCTGAGTAACCGAGCGGGTCAGATTGATATTCAGTTTACATTTAATTTTTTCATCTTTTGTAAACGTCTCCCGCGTCCAGCTGGTATTGTTTAAAAAATCGCTGATATAACTTTGTAGCTTCGTCATGGAAGCAGGATCAGTTTTTTGCTGCGCTACAAGCTGATCATAATTAAGGCTCACGGTAAATTGAAGTTCCTGGGCATTAACATTTTCTGAAAAAACGCATGTTATAAAACAAAAAAGAAATACTAACCTTTTCATACTTCGCTCCATTTTGTCAGAATAATATTTAAAATATCTTGTGCTACTTCCTGTTTTGATTTCAATGGAAAACTATAAACGTTTTCCGATTTATCAATAACGGTAATTTTATTAGTATCGTGTGCAAATCCGGATCCTGCATCATTTAAGGAATTCAGGATGATATAGTCAAAATTTTTGCGGTGTAATTTGTCCAGGGCATAATCCATTTCATGTTCTGTTTCGAGAGCAAATCCAACGAGAAGTTGTCCATCTCTTTTCTCCTTTCCAAGTGTTCCGGCAATATCGGTGGTTTTAACCAATTCCAGTTTCATTTCCTCTCCCTGCTTTTTTATCTTTTGACCCGCAACATGTGATGGCGTATAATCGGCCACAGCTGCGGAAAAAATGATAAGATCAAACTGGGGAAAATATTCCTGCGTAGCTTCAAACATTTGCTTCGCCGTTTCAACCTTTGTGACAGAAACCCCATCTGGAATCGGCAAGTTCGTCGGGCCGCTAATCAATCTCACATTTGCACCGGCATCAGCAAAAGCTTTTGCAATTGCATAGCCCATTTTCCCGGAAGATCTATTGCTGATATAACGAACCGGATCTATGGGTTCAGCAGTCGGGCCGGCTGTAATAAGTACATTTTTAGTTTTAGCAACGGGAACTTCTGCAAAATAACTGACAAGGCGGGAAACAATATTTTCCGGTTCAGCCAATCTTCCTTCGCCAACCAGGCCGCTGGCCAGTTCGCCAAATTCTGCTTCAATTAATTTATTTCCATAGCTCAAAAGAGTCTCAATATTTTTCTGTGTCGACGGATGGCGATACATATCAACATCCATAGCAGGCGCAAAAAATACCGGACAGCGGGCAGAAAGATATACTGCTGTCAATAAATCATCACAATTCCCGGTTGCACATTTGGCTAGTGTTCGTGCCGTTGCAGGTGCAATAATCATGAGATCAGCCCATAAGCCCAGCTCAACATGATTATTCCAGGTACCGTTTTCCGATTGAGTAAATGTAGTAAAAACCGGACGTTTTGAAAGTGTGCCTAATGTAAGTGGAGTAATAAATTGATGTGCAGATTCCGTCATGACCACCTGAACTTCTGCACCTTCCTTAACAAGTAATCTTACCAGCAATGCTGATTTATAAGCAGCAATACTGCCAGAAACACCAAGCAATATTTTTTTGCCTTTTAGATCCAACCTTTTAAATGCACAAGCACGTTTACGTTCATGAGTAGGGGAGCAGTTTTTTACAAAAGCAAAAACCAGCCGTATGAACAAAATTAATGTTTACGGCTGGTTTTATTATCAGAAAAATGATCTTATTCTTCGGTAGTATCTCTGTAACTGTGATACGTTTTTCCTTCAATAAATTCATCGATTGACATGCTGCCAGCTTTCGGCATACGTTCGTAGAATTTAGAGATTTCAATTTGCTCACGGTTTTCAAAAACCTCTTCCAGATTATCAACGCCGGATGCAAACTCAGCAAGCTTGTTATTGAGTTCCTCTTTCATTTTGCTTGATATCTGACGGGCTCTTTTAGAGATTACCGATACCGACTCATATAAATTCCCTGTTACGTCAGCTATTTTGTCCGTATCGCGGGTAATGATGGATGGATTCGTTGCCATGCTTACTTTGATGATATAGTTTAAAAATCTTTATATAAAACCGGAAAACCGGTTGTCTAGTTCTGTTTTGGTTCAGGAGCCGTTGAAGCTGTAACTTTCGTTGGCTTCGAACCTGAATCTGGCTGAGTTTCCAGTAATTTCTGGCGTTCTTTTTCTGCTGCTGCAATGATTTCCATTTCCTTCTGACTGTTATCATACATTTTTTCAGCATCACGAAGGTATTTACCGGTTGGATATTTATCGACTAATTCTTTGTAAAATTTAACAACATCCGTGATATCTGTCTTTTTGCTTTAAGTAAAGACTGTTCGATGCCAGATTGTATTGAGATTCAACTTTCAGGAACGCAAGTTCTTCATTATATTGTGAATCAGGAAAATCCTTACGGAAGTTATCGATTGAAATAACCGCAGATTTCAGCGACATCATATTGAACTCACTGATCTTATAATACAATTTCGCCTTGTCGTATGCTTTCAATTCCAGTTTCTGACGAAGTTCGAGGATATAACGCGTACATTCATCACGGAACGTGCTCTGCAGGATAAGCATTGACAAAATCCTGCATCGCCGAAATAGCAGTAAATGTACTTGCCTGATCCAGATTAGCCGGAGCAGAATCCTTATACAAGGAAAACGCATGCATATATAATGCTTCCTGAGCGTAATCACTTCTTGCATACGTATCGTAAAACTTCTTGAACAGGAACTGGCTGGTATTATACTGACCCTGCTGATACTGAGTATAGGCATAATAAAACTGCGCTAATTCAGATTCGTTACTTCCTTTAAGCAAAGGAATAAGCTCTTCAAATAGAAGCCCCGCACGATAAAAGTCGCCCTTCTTATAATAAGTCATGGCGGCGTCATACTTCTGCTGGTCCGTACCAGTCTTCTGTAATCTTGAAAATTTACTACAAGAAGTAATGAAAAGTACGGCAAAAATAAGCAAGAAGTAACTTGCAAAATTGTTTTTTAGCATAATAGCTGCAAAGATAATAAAAAAGCTACAACATCCTTAACGAATGTGTAGCTGATTATAGTATTGTTAATTTCTATTGCTGATGGCGAACGAGCATTTTTTTAGTTGCTACCTTTTTTCCTTCCAGTGCCAGCTGATAAAAATATAAGCCTGTGGACATTTCCCGGGTATTTATACGAAGCTTGCTGTCATTTTTTACCAATGGATATTCCGCCATTTGTGAACCCAGAACATTGTAAACAATTAGTTTTGCGTCTCTTAAATCGGGTGAAATTGTGTAATCAATTTCTGCATATTCACTGGCCGGATTGGGATATATATTGGATACCGTTATTTTGTCACTTGTATATAATTGTTCTTCTGCACGTGGTGCGGATTCAATTCCTGGTGTACGTTTCTCTACGTTTTTCTCAACTACTTCAGTTGTTGATACAGCGGTACTTTCAACAGATGCTGTGTTTGAAAATAAAAGTGTCCTGTAAAAATTGTTCAGTGCCATTGGCTTTTGAACAGAAAGCGGTTTATAATTAAGCACTTCCGGAACATGAGAAAATTTCATATTGTCCGGTTGTTAAGGATTTCTTTTTCGGAGACAGATTAAGCCGGCTACCATTATCGGTAGACTGGGCTTGGATTCCCGTCCAGGCAAATAAGATGCATATAATAAAACAGAGTATAGTTCTTTTCATAGCTGTAAAACAGAATACTTTTAATAACTTCTTTCACGCTCATTAAAAAGTACATTACAAAAATATAGAGAAAAAATTGGAACTTCAAAATATATTGTGTGAACGAGCACTTTTATTTTTTAATATAAAATAATCATGCCTGAAATTGACCTAATCACTTAATTTCTAAATTATTCAAGCCAAGTCGTTTGCGATTTGGTTGGTTTGTCAGTAATTCGCCAGTTAAATCCGTCTAGTTGCCTTTCTGCGGGCTTGATTTGCCTGGGTGGAATAAGTTTCCCATCCGGTTTAGTGATAAATGCGATGCGATTTACACGATTATCCACAAAAAGCAGGTTCATTTTTCCACACTCTACACGATTCAGACCAATCATTTTTTCTTTGTCATCAATCGCATAATAAGCACTTTCCCCATTTCCATCTACCAAAACCTGTTTTAATTTACTTTCAGCTGCGAAATATGCATTGATCGTTCGTCCTTTTACCTGGTTAAACTGCTGACACAAGCGTATCTTCGGTAATTACAAAAGCTTTACTCCTCAAAAGCATTCGGTTTATGGCATTGTTGACCAGAAATGCACTAATCGTATCGCCTTCCATTTGATAATGCTGATTGCTCCACAGAATTGGTTTTTTAAAAAACAAAATGGTGGAATCGGCTGTGTTATAACTTATTGAATCACATTTTCCCTGAAAATCCGATTTATAGATATAAACATTTTTTTCACCTACGAGCCGCCGTGTGCTGTCCCTTTTATTTTCAAAAGAATACAAAGTATCAGCTCTTATGTACAGTGTATCTTTTTGAAACGACATTCCGTACATACGCATGACCATATATTTTCGAAAAGCCTTCTGCTTTCCGGTAAAAACCATGATCACCATTCAAAATTGTGTTATCTTTTTTGGCAACCATAACCACATTTCCCTTGCCCTGGCCATTATTTTTTTGCCCTTCAACAAAAAGCGAATCAGCCGTTAGTGTGTAAGTGTCATTGTCAACCGTGGTTCTGGTTTGAAATACAGATTCGCCGGTTACTGTATTATATTGACCTTTTTTACTCAACAGCGTTCCGTCTTTATTTACAATTTTACTCGGTCCATTAAAATATGACCATTTTGTGACGGAATTATAAAGCAAAGTATCGGTAGTGAGTGTATATTTTTTATTAACCAGTTTTACCTTTTTGTAATATCTGAATTCCTTTGTGTTCGTATTATAAGTCCCTTCATTGCTTGTAAGGACATTTTCTACATCAACAGTCCGGCCGGGAACTTTATAGTATGCAATGCCATTGGCCATGTCATACTCAATTTTACGGGTAGTCAGCGTACTTTTTCTATCTTTTAAAACCGCTTTTCGGCCACTAACAATGGCATACCTTGTATTGCCGAAATAATGAAGCGTATCACCCGTGACCGTGATCGTATCTCCCTGTACAATTCTAACATTTCCATAGGCTTCAATAATATTTGTGCTGACATTCTGGATCGCCAGATCGCTATACATCAGCGCACCTTTATGTTTGAAAACTCCGTTGGTCACACGTCGGCTATCGACTCCGTTTTCACTGATCAATTCCAGCTCATCAGATTTCAAAAGCTCCACAATATCAGACTGTTGACCCGTTTGCGACGGAGACTGTAACCTGCTGTGCCATAACATAAGGCGAAGAAAACAATAAAGTAAAGAACGTCAGTCTTAATATACTTGTCTTTGATAGATATGACGCGCAAAAGTTTAAAAGGGTTGCAAATTTTTATAAATAATTTTTTCTTCATGTTGCTATGGTTTCTTTTACCTTTGAAACAGGTAATTGTACCTGATTCATCGTGCTTGCGGTAAAAGATATCTGTTGATATTTTGCCAAAATTACACCAAATACATCTCTTCAGATCATGTTGGAGTCTTTTTTAACTTTTATTAACCAACAAAAGTTGGATATCTCTAAGAAATCGACCCTTTTAACGGTGAGCGGGGGAGCGGATTCCGTAGTAATGGCTCATTTATTTTATAAGGCCGGTTTCTCAGCTTCTATTGCCCACTGTAACTTTGGACTTAGAGATAAAGAGTCGGACGATGACGAATTATTTGTAAAACAACTGGCTGAACAATACGAGTTTTCCATTTTTTGCTACCAAATTCGAGACGAAAAAATTTGCGAGCTGAACAAGGGATTTCCACTCAGATGGCGGCCAGAGATTTGCGTTATCAATGGTTTGAAGAATTAAGAATAGCTCAAAATATAGATTTCATTGCCACTGCTCATCATGCAAATGATGCTTTTGAAACGGTGCTACTTAACTTAACACGAGGTACCGGACTTGCAGGTCTGCACGGCATTTCGGTTATTAATCAAAACCTGATTCGCCCTTTAATATTTGCTTCAAAAGATCAGATATTTAAAATATATTGATGAAAATCGACTGGATTATAGAGAAGATAGCTCCAATTTTAGTAACAATCTACAAGCGTAATCTGATAAGGCATGAAGTTGTACCGGTATTGAAAAAAATGAACCCGTCTTTGGAAAAGACATTTGAAATTACGTCTCAACGGCTCAGATCGGCGGAAAGTTACTAAATAATTTTTTAAAGGACTGGCAAAAAGAAGTAGCAAAAAATATTGAAGGAAATTTACATATTTCCATCCATGCAATTTTAAATTCCCCGAACCGATGTACCGGCTTTGGTTCATTTTACAGGATTTTGGTTTTAGTTATTATCAGGCTCAGGAAATATTTTCGGCAGCCGAGGAATATCCGGGAAAGTCTTTTTTTCTGTTTCGCATCAGATTTTGAAAGACAGAGATGCATATATTGTTTCAAAAATTGAAAAGCCTGAGGATGATGATGATTTAATAATTGATAGACCAGAAGGAGTTTTTAAAACTGGCAGATTAGATTTTTGAAATAAATAAATTCATAAAAGCAGATGAATTTCAAATAGTGATAAAAGAAAAGTTCAGTTTGTCTTGATGCCAGCAAACTAATTTTTCCAATTACAGTCCGAAACTGGGTTAGGGGAGATACTTTTTGTCCGTTTGGGATGAAAGGGAAAAGTAAAAAAATCAGTGATCTACTAATTGACCTGAAATTAAACATTAATCAAAAGCAAAAAGTAAAAATTTTATGTAACGGAAACGGAGATATTCTGTGGGTAATTGGCTTACGAACGGATGAAAAATATAAAGTCACGGAAATAACTCAGGAAATTATTGAGGTTGAAATGAGAGAAGGAGGCTAATTAAATCCATTTGATAACAACAGAATAAAAAAATCCATAATTGATTAATTTTTTTTGCTGAACATTATTCTTTCAATGGCTTAAAAAAGAAGTAGTTATTTAATTCTGTCGATAATTTTGAAAAATAATTTGAAATAATATTTTTACTGAGCTATTGCAGGTGAAATAAATCTGTTTACCTTTGCACCACGTTTCGGATACGCCGAAACACACAGAGAGATGGCAGAGTGGTCGAATGCGGCGGTCTTGAAAACCGTTGTAGGGTAACCTACCGGGGGTTCGAAT